>CANLDW010000017.1 GCA_947489525.1 uncultured Psychrobacter sp. | reverse complement strand
ACTTCTGAGTTCGGGAAGGGATCAGGTGGTGCCATCGTGCTATTGTCGTCAGCAAAGGGGGTTAGATATGAGTCTGTTGTGGTATGACTTATCATCCTACTTGACTGAATCAAGAGTAATAGGTGATATCGATATAATGCTTAACTACTAACACTTAGTTAGTTTAAAATCTAAACCACTTGGGTGTTGTATGGTCAAGCCAAACGAGCAATTAGTACAGGTTAGCTACACGCATCGCTGCGCTTCCAC
>CANLDW010000016.1 GCA_947489525.1 uncultured Psychrobacter sp. | reverse complement strand
GCGATTGGGTGGATAAGCTCTACGCCCATCTCTACGTTGTCGCCAGGCATGACCATCTCTGTGCCGTCTTGCAATTGGATAGCGCCAGTAACGTCCGTGGTACGGAAGTAGAACTGTGGACGATAGCCGTTTAGGAATGGGGTGTGACGACCACCTTCTTCTTTTGATAGTACATAGACTTCGGCGTCAAACTTGGTGTGCGGGGTGATTGAACCGGGCTTGGCAAGGACCTGTCCACGCTGAACGTCTTCACGCTTGGTACCACGGAGTAGTACACCACAGTTTTCACCAGCACGGCCTTCGTCGAGTAGTTTACGGAACATCTCGACACCGGTACAAGTGGTTTTTTGAGTGTCACGGATACCGACGATTTCGATCTCGTCGCCGACTTTGACGATGCCTGATTCAACACGGCCGGTGACGACGGTTCCACGTCCTGAGATTGAGAAGACGTCTTCGATGGGCATGAGGAAGGCTTTGTCGATGTCGCGCTCAGGCTCTGGGATGTAGGTGTCTAGGATACCGAGTAGTTCGACTACGGCAGGTTCGCCGTATGCGCTGTCGTCGCCTTTTAGGGCTTGGGTGGCTGATCCTTTGACGATTGGGGTGTCGTCGCCTGGGAAGTCGTAGTCGTTGAGTAGTTCACGAACTTCCATTTCTACGAGCTCTAGGAGTTCTTCGTCGTCAACCAAATCACACTTGTTCATGAAGACGATGATGTAGGGTACGCCAACCTGACGTGAGAGTAGGATGTGCTCACGAGTTTGCGGCATGGGGCCGTCGGTGGCGGATACGACTAGGATGGCGCCGTCCATTTGCGCGGCTCCAGTGATCATGTTTTTGACATAATCGGCGTGGCCTGGGCAGTCAACGTGGGCGTAGTGACGAGCGTCGGTGTCGTATTCTACGTGTGAGGTGTTGATGGTGATGCCGCGCGCTTTTTCTTCAGGGGCTGAGTCAATTGACGCGTAGTCTTTGGCTTCGCCGCCTGAGGTTTTGGCGGCTACGGTTGCGATAGCAGCGGTTAGGGTGGTTTTGCCGTGGTCAACGTGTCCGATGGTGCCGACGTTGACGTGGGGTTTGTTGCGTTCAAACTTGGCCTTTGCCATGGGTGTGTCCTCTTTGTTTGG
>CANLDW010000015.1 GCA_947489525.1 uncultured Psychrobacter sp. | reverse complement strand
CCCCCCAAAAAATAAGAACACTTAAAATTAGAGAGTAACTGCTAAACTATATCAGCAGGAGAATCCTATGAAGAAGACCCGTTTTAACGACAACCAAATCGTCAACATCTTAAAACAAGCCGAACAAGGCGTTGCTATCACCGAGCTATGCCGCGAACACAATATTAGCCAAAGCACCTTTTATAACTGGCGATCTAAATATGGCGGCATGGACGCCACACTTATCTCACGCCTCAAAGCGCTTGAGACTGAAAACGCCCGTCTTAAGAAGATGTACGCAGATGAATGCCTTAAATCAGACATACTGCAGGATGCCATGACAAAAAAGTGGTAGCGCCGCAAAGGCGCAGGCAGATGGCTTGTCACTATATTAAAGATCGAGGTATTAGCATACGCCGTGCTTGCCGTATCTTTAACATCAGCGTCACCTGCTACTATCACAAGGCCGTGGCAACGGATGAGAATCAGCAGATAGCAGACTTACTCATCAAACTGACTAATGAGAATAAGAACTGGGGCTTTGGACTGTGCTTCTTAACCCTGCGCAATGTCATGGGACTGCCATACAACCATAAGCGTGTGTATCGTATCTACTGTGAGCTTGAACTCAACCTTAGAATCAAGCCCAAGCGCCGTATCAAGCGTGCTAAACCCATACCACTGGTTGTACCTGACAATATCAACCGAAGCTGGAGCATGGACTTTATGCACGACGGCTTAACTGATGGCAGAGCCTTTAGACTCCTCAATGTGATTGATGATTATAACCGTGAAGCGCTCACGGTTGAGATTGATTTCTCATTACCGGCTGGGAGGGTCATACGTAGCTTGAACCAGCTGATTGAATACCGAGGTAAGCCTGTACAAATTAGGTGTGACAATGGCCCTGAATACATCAGTAATGCACTTAAAGATTGGGCACTCGAACAAGACATCCTCTTAAGCTATATTGAACCTGGTAAGCCACAGCAAAATGCTTATGTGGAGCGCTTTAACAGAACGATGCGGTATGATTGGTTAAATCAGGAGCTGTTTGATAACCTAGAGCAGGTACGCGCACAAGCAGAAAACTGGTTATATCATTATAATCATGAACGCCCAAATATGGGTAACGGTGGCTTTACGCCAATACAAAAACTAAATCAGGCAGCTTAATTCTATTTTATAAGTGTCTTAGGTTTGGGAGGGTTACC
>CANLDW010000014.1 GCA_947489525.1 uncultured Psychrobacter sp. | reverse complement strand
AAACCACTTGGGTGTTGTATGGTCAAGCCAAACGAGCAATTAGTACAGGTTAGCTACACGCATCGCTGCGCTTCCACACCCTGCCTATCAACGTCCTAGTCTTGAACGGCTCTTTAGGGAAATCTAATCTTGAGGTGGGCTTCCCGCTTAGATGCTTTCAGCGGTTATCCCATCCGAACGTAGCTACCGGGCAATGCCATTGGCATGACAACCCGAACACCAGTGGTTCGTCCACTCTGGTCCTCTCGTACTAGGAGCAGATCCTCTCAAATTTCCAACGCCCACGGTAGATAGGGACCGAACTGTCTCACGACGTTCTAAACCCAGCTCGCGTACCTCTTTAAATGGCGAACAGCCATACCCTTAGGACCTGCTTCAGCCCTAGGATGAGATGAGCCGACATCGAGGTGCCAAACACCGCCGTCGATATGAACTCTTGGGCGGTATCAGCCTGTTATCCCCAGAGTACCTTTTATCCGTTGAGCGATGGCCCTTCCATACAGAACCACCGGATCACTAAGACCTAGTTTCCTACCTGCTCGACTTGTGGGTCTCGCAGTTAAGCGCGCTTTTGCCTTTATACTCTACGACCGATTTCCGACCGGTCTGAGCGCACCTTCGTACTCCTCCGTTACTCTTTAGGAGGAGACCGCCCCAGTCAAACTACCCACCATACATTGTCCTCGGTATTGTGATACCTGAGTTAGAACCCCAACATGACCAGGGTGGTATTTCAAGATTGGCTCCACCAAGACTGGCGTCTCGGTTTCATAGCCTCCCACCTATCCTGCACAAGTCAGGTCAAAGTTCAATGTAAAGCTGTAGTAAAGGTTCACGGGGTCTTTCCGTCTAGCCGCGGGTACACAGCATCTTCACTGCGATTTCGATTTCACTGAGTCTCTGCTGGAGACAGCGCTGCCATCATTATGCCATTCGTGCAGGTCGGAACTTACCCGACAAGGAATTTCGCTACCTTAGGACCGTTATAGTTACGGCCGCCGTTTACTGGGGCTTCGATCAAGACCTTCGCATACGCTAAGCCCATCAATTAACCTTCCAGCACCGGGCAGGCATCACACCCTATACGTCCACTTTCGTGTTTGCAGAGTGCTGTGTTTTTAATAAACAGTTGCAGCAGCCTGGTATCTGCGACTACCAGCAGCTCAAGGAGCGTGTCCTATCACCACCAATAGCGTACCTTCTCCCGAAGTTACGGTACCATTTTGCCTAGTTCCTTCAGCAGAGTTCTCTCAAGCGCCTTGGTATTCTCTACCTGATCACCTGTGTCGGTTTAGGGTACGATTCGTTTATGACTATCGCTTAGAAGCTTTTCCTGGAAGCCTGGTATTTGCCACTTCACTGTACAAGTACAGCTTGCTATCAGATCTCAGCCCTATAACAGTCCGGATTTACCTAAACTGTTAGCCTACATCCTTTCACCTAGATAACCATCACTAGGCTGACATAACCTTCTCCGTCCCTCCATCGCATCATAAACAAGTATCGGAATATTAACCGATTTCCCATCGACTACGCCTTTCGGCCTCGCCTTAGGGGTCGACTCACCCAGCCCCGATTAACGTTGGACTGGAACCCTTGATCTTCCGGCGTGGATGCTTTTCACACCCATTATCGTTACTCACGTCAGCATTCGCTCTTGTGATACCTCCAGCATACCTTACGATACACCTTCTCAGGCTTACACAACGCTCCCCTACCACTTGAAAACAAATTCAAATCCGCAGCTTCGGCTCCTAGTTTGAGCCCCGTTACATCTTCCGCGCGGGCCGACTCGACTAGTGAGCTATTACGCTTTCTTTAAAGGATGGCTGCTTCTAAGCCAACCTCCTAGCTGTCTATGCCTTCCCACCTCGTTTCCCACTTAACTAGGAATTTGGGGCCTTAGCTGGCGGTCTGGGTTGTTTCCCTCTCCACAATGGACGTTAGCACCCACTGTGTGTCTCCCGGATATCACTCATCGGTATTCGGAGTTTGCATCGGTTTGGTAAGTCGGTATGACCCCCTAGCCGAAACAGTGCTCTACCCCCAATGGTGTTCGTCCGAGGCGCTACCTAAATAGCTTTCGGGGAGAACCAGCTATCACCGAGTTTGATTAGCCTTTCACCCCTATCCACAAGTCATCCCCTGGCTTTTCAACGACAGTGGGTTCGGTCCTCCGGTAACTGTTACGTCACTTTCAACCTGCTCATGGATAGATCACTCGGTTTCGGGTCTATACCCTGCAACTATTCGCCCTATTAAGACTCGGTTTCCCTACGGCTCCCCAAAACGGTTAACCTCGCTACAGAATATAAGTCGCTGACCCATTATACAAAAGGTACGCGGTCACCACGCAAGGTGGCTCCCACTGCTTGTACGCACACGGTTTCAGGTTCTATTTCACTCCCCTCACAGGGGTTCTTTTCGCCTTTCCCTCACGGTACTGGTTCACTATCGGTCAGTCAGGAGTATTTAGCCTTGGAGGATGGTCCCCCCATCTTCAAACAGGATTTCTCGTGTCCCGCTCTACTTAATATGTTAACTTCAGAATTTAAAATACGGGGCTATCACCCACTATGGCCAGCTTTCCCACACTGTTCTTCTATTCTAAAGCTAATCGGCTCCTCCCCGTTCGCTCGCCGCTACTTGGGGAATCTCATTTGATGTCTTTTCCTAAGGGTACTGAGATGTTTCACTTCCCCTCGTTCGCCTCTTATATAAATATAAGATACCTACCTTATGGTAAGTGGGTTTCCCCATTCAGAAATCTCCGGATCACAGGATATTGCCGCCTCCCCGAAGCTTATCGCAGGCTGTCACGTCTTTCTTCGCCTCTGACTGCCAAGGCATCCACCATGTGCGCTTAATTACTTGACCATACAACCCCAAAGGGTCTATGTGTTTGCGGGTTAATGCAAACTGTCTCGCAATTATAACGATATCACCTATGTTTACGCTTGATTCAGTTCTCTTTACTTTTTTAATAACTCACCCCTGGGATAACAACTGATGTCGCTAAGAGGTGAGTTATTAAGGTTAACGCTAACACGTGAACATGTTAGTGTTAACCCAGACTCATATCTATGTTTTTAAATAGTTCCTGTATCCTCGTCAGATATCAGGTTCTGTATAAAACAGAAAGAAGTAATCATTAAGGATAATCACTTGTTTCTATTTATGCTTATTTATATATTCTATTTAATCGCGTTGTCTATAATATGGTGGAGCCAAGGAGAGTCGAACTCCTGACCTCCTGCGTGCAAGGCAGGCGCTCTACCAACTGAGCTATGGCCCCTGAGCGAGGATACAGTCAAAGCACTGCTTTGACCCGAGCGCAAGGAAATTTCTTTAAATAGAAATTTCAAAAGCTCTGCTCCTTCTTGAAGCCTCTGGGTGTCACCAGTAATAAAATGGTAGGCCTGGGCAGACTTGAACTGCCGACCCCCGCGTTATCAACACGGTGCTCTAACCAGCTGAGCTACAGGCCTGAGAAGCGTTTAAACAAAGCACTGCTTTGTTAGCTTCGCAAGGAAAATCCTTTAAATAGGATTTTCAATATGCGTAACTTCCAATTACAACGCTAGTTATCTATCGCCTGTTAGGCTTATAAACAAACTAAACTAAAGAACAACTTGTTGTGAATTCTTACCAAGTGAGTGCCGTCAATAAGGAGGTGATCCAGCCGCAGGTTCCCCTACGGCTACCTTGTTACGACTTCACCCCAGTCATCAACCACACCGTGGTGAGCGCCCTCTAAAAGTTAGGCTACCCACTTCTGGTGCAATCAACTCCCATGGTGTGACGGGCGGTGTGTACAAGGCCCGGGAACGTATTCACCGCGGCATTCTGATCCGCGATTACTAGCGATTCCTACTTCATGGAGTCGAGTTGCAGACTCCAATCTGGACTACGATAGGCTTTTTGAGATTCGCATCACATCGCTGTGTAGCTGCCCTCTGTACCTACCATTGTAGCACGTGTGTAGCCCTGGTCGTAAGGGCCATGATGACTTGACGTCGTCCCCGCCTTCCTCCAGTTTGTCACTGGCAGTATCCTTAGAGTTCCCGGCCAAACCGCTGGTAACTAAGGACAAGGGTTGCGCTCGTTGCGGGACTTAACCCAACATCTCACGACACGAGCTGACGACAGCCATGCAGCACCTGTATCACAATTCCCGAAGGCACTCCCGTATCTCTACAGGATTCTGTGTATGTCAAGACCAGGTAAGGTTCTTCGCGTTGCATCGAATTAAACCACATGCTCCACCGCTTGTGCGGGCCCCCGTCAATTCATTTGAGTTTTAACCTTGCGGCCGTACTCCCCAGGCGGTCTACTTATTGCGTTAGCTGCGTCACTAAGTCCTCAAGGGACCCAACGACTAGTAGACATCGTTTACGGCGTGGACTACCAGGGTATCTAATCCTGTTTGCTACCCACGCTTTCGAGCCTCAGTGTCAGTATGATGCCAGGAAGCTGCCTTCGCCATCGGTATTCCTCCAGATCTCTACGCATTTCACCGCTACACCTGGAATTCTACTTCCCTCTCACCTACTCTAGCTTAACAGTATCAGATGCAGTTCCCAGGTTAAGCCCGGGGATTTCACATCTGACTTATCAAGCCACCTACGCTCGCTTTACGCCCAGTAATTCCGATTAACGCTTGCACCCTCTGTATTACCGCGGCTGCTGGCACAGAGTTAGCCGGTGCTTATTCTGCAGCTAATGTCATCGCTAACGGGTATTAACCGTTAGGTCTTCTTCACTGCTTAAAGTGCTTTACAACCAAAAGGCCTTCTTCACACACGCGGCATGGCTGGATCAGGGTTGCCCCCATTGTCCAATATTCCCCACTGCTGCCTCCCGTAGGAGTCCGGACCGTGTCTCAGTTCCGGTGTGGCTGATCATCCTCTCAGACCAGCTACAGATCGTCGCCATGGTAGGCCTTTACCCCACCATCTAGCTAATCCGACTTAGGCTCATCTAATAGCGAGAGCAGTAAACTGCCCCCTTTCTCCCGTAGGTCGTATGCGGTATTAATTCGAGTTTCCCCGAGCTATCCCCCACTACTAGGTAGATTCCTAAGTATTACTCACCCGTCCGCCGCTCGACGCCTGATAGCAAGCTATCATCGTTTCCGCTCGACTTGCATGTGTTAAGCCTGCCGCCAGCGTTCAATCTGAGCCATGATCAAACTCTTCAGTTTAATCTGCTATGTAACCCTTTAAAGAGGTTACGAAACTTGGCTCATCTAATCTGGCAAAATCGCTTTAAAATTATGTTCGTAATGAATTAACTTTGAGTTTTTCTGCTCGATCAAATGATATTTTTTAGAGTTAGTCTCGTCACACTGATTACAAGTAAAAAGTGATTCAAGCCAACTTTATTTTTAACACTCGATCTTGGCAAAAATCCACACAAGTTGTTCTTTAGTTTCGCTTTTAAATAGTGTCCTACATCTGTCGTCCAGTATGTA
>CANLDW010000013.1 GCA_947489525.1 uncultured Psychrobacter sp. | reverse complement strand
GAACTTAACAATCATCACTATTCCTCGCGGCTACTTTTGAGTATTCGATACTGGTCTCTATCAGCACATGCAGCTGCTTCCTAATCGCCTTAATCTCACCCAATACCTCAGCATCAACTTGCTTTTCGGTATTCACATGTTTGGTTAGCTGATTAAGATTGCTGCCAATTCTACCTAACTGACGCACCAATTCTGGATCAACTGGCTTAACAGGGGTAACGCCTAATGCCAATCCTCGTAGCCAACTGGCCACCGTATTCTCACGATTCCGTTTTTTAATCTCAGCAAGTTCGTAGTCATTGACGCGAATCGCAATCTCTCTATTTCGCTTGGCTCTCTTGTCAAGAACGGTAGGTTTTGGCTCAGTCATAACGATTACCTAGGTAAGGGTTGTAGGGGGATTTTAAGGGGTCTCCCCTTAACCAGCTCACATGAGGGATAGGATATTTATTACGCAGTAATAAATAGCCCCCTCTTGTGACTGCTGGCTTAAAATAATAACATAAATGTCTATATATAATAGTCTCTATATGTTTATACATATTATAATTATATGTGTATATATGATAATTACATATGTCTATATATACTTATATCTATGTCTATACATGTGCTGTTATACAAAAAAATAAATGTGTATATATGCAAATACTGAGGTATGATCAGCACTCTATAGAAGCAATAAGGAGTAGTTATGAGTGAAGTGCCGTACTCTAAACGAAAGGTAAACATGATGCGAGTGAACGCTATAAGAAAGGAGGGATCTATAGCTAAGAATTTATTTATAGCCTTTATTAGCGGTGTTCATATTCTAGATTTTGATAGCGAAGATGCTAAAAATTACCCTATAGACTACTACACATTTAAGAGAATAATAGAAAATACACCAAGCATCGAAAAGCTTCATGATCAGATAAACACCTATAGAGCAGCTCAAATATTAGATCTTCTGGGTACGAGTGTTGATAATAAGAAACTGAGTTTTTTAACGGCACATAAAGATCCGCTTAGTAACACGTCAGCTCAAGAGATACTAGATATTATCAAAGCAGACTTGAACAATTACAAATTGCTCCTAGATGCGTTTATTTGCTATAGGCATCGTAAAGCTGTAAGAAATTTACGATTCAAAGTCAAAAAAGAACTTGGTATAACTAACGAAGAAGTAAAGGTCTATAAGATATACATGAAAATACCTGATAGCCTTCGACCTTTTATTAATGGCTATAAAAAGCAGCTGAAAGAAAAACAATAAAAATTTGAAATTTTTCTTTTTTTTTGAGTCTTTCCTCTCTCTCCCTCTTAATCAGTGTGCCCACTAGAGTATGCCCACAGCGTATGTCCACATAAGCAGCAAGGGCAACAGCGCCTGAGCTACTCCTAAAGGGCTCCGCGCTGTTGCCCTTGCTATGTGGACAACCCTGATGGACAACTCTGTGGACAACTGCTTGGAGGGAGAGAGGTTGAAGTTTAGGGCAACACTCACCCTAAAGCGCCCACAAGTAAAAACCTGCGAACCCTTTAGAGTATCGCCCTGACAACTGCCTGTCGGTCGATCGGCATCGTCTCGGGAAGTCATCACTGTATCAAGCTGACTCTGTTATGATTACGGCTGATAGCACCGCCTAGACACGCTCATAACCGCTATATAGCCGTTTCTACGCTAGCAAGGGTTAACACCCAATATACCGCTACGAATACGCTTATATAACCTCTCATTGCGTCGTTCAATATGTCTAGCAACCCCTGTCGAGAACTTTCTTGTCACCCACGCAATGCAGTCGTCACTGAGGCCTGCCACCCATTGCTAGGGAACAGTTAAAGAGCGTTGATAGGGCGAAGGTAGCGAGCAAATAGGCGGTTTTACTGAGTAAAATTGGTAACTTACAGTAGTAATATGAGTAATTTGATTGCAAAGTAGCCTAGATTTGGCTTAAAATAGACCCTAATGG
Organism: uncultured Psychrobacter sp.; assembly: GCA_947489525.1. Lineage (GTDB taxonomy): Bacteria > Pseudomonadota > Gammaproteobacteria > Pseudomonadales > Moraxellaceae > Psychrobacter. The sequence goes on along the minus strand of CANLDW010000013.1, from coordinate 9,845 downwards.
GCTTAATTGCTGGTCAAATAACGCAGTGTGAATGCTTATTTGGTCGTTACAGGCGTCGCCAAACGTCTGTAACCGTTAATGAACATTAAACGATAAACCCCCCTATTACGTCAAGTAGTAGGGGGGTTTATTTTTTTGTTTATTAATTATCATTTTCATATTTTAAGACAAGATGCAGCTTTTATCTTACACAAAGTGAATAACCTATGTTAAAATCCGGGAATAAAACAGGATATTTTAAAGTAGGTTATTATGAAAGATACTCAGCAATATGTTATTGAGAAACGTAAGTCATTAGGCGTGTCTCAAAAAGAACTAGCATTGTTATTAGGGATGAAAGAAGCAGGTGAAAGGACGGTTCGTGGCTGGGAAAACGGTGAGCATAAACCTTCTTCTACAAGGTTAGCTAAGCTAGAAGCACTTAGTAACAACCACCCTTTTGAGCATAGTAACAATGCTAGTGATTTCACTTTTATTGACTTGTTTGCAGGTATTGGCGGTATACGTCTGCCGTTTCAAAAACAGGGCGGTGAGTGTGTTTTCACTAGTGAGATTGACAAACATGCTCAAAAGACCTATTTCGCTAATTATGGAGAGTACCCAAGTGGGGATATCACCCAAATTAAAGCCAAAGACATTCCAGATCATGACTTACTTTTAGCAGGTTTTCCTTGCCAGGCATTCTCACAAGCGGGTCTAAAACAAGGCTTTAAAGACACACGCGGCACTATGTTTTTTGAGATTCAGCGAATTTTGGCTGAAAAACGCCCAAAAATGTTTTTACTGGAAAACGTCAAGCGACTCAGAACTGATAAGAAAGGGGAAACCTTTCAAACCATCTACGATATTTTGACTGGACAGCATAAGGACAGCATACCTGATGATGTTCCTATGAGTGAAGAAGCGCGAGAGGCTCTATCTCATAAGCTAAATTACTGGGTAGGATATGCTGTGTTGAGGGCTGCGGATTTTGGTGCGCCACAAAATAGAGAGCGTATTTTTATCGTAGGTTTCAATAAAGACTATTTTGATAAAGTCGAAAACTTTGACGAAATATTTAGTTTCCCTAAGCCTACTCATAGCAAAACCCGTGTTGGCGATATATTAGAGGATGTGCCAGCTGATGATGCGGTCTATACCATATCCGATAACCTATGGGCTGGTCATCAAAAAAGAAAAGACCAACACATAAACAAAGGTAACGGCTTTGGTTACAGCTTATTTAACCATGATAGTGCGTATACCAATACCATTAGCGCACGCTACTATAAAGATGGTTCTGAGGCGTTGATAGATCAATCGCAATATGGAAAGAACCCAAGAATGCTAACTCCCCGAGAATGCGCTAGATTACAAGGCTTTCCCGAAGAGTTTTTGACTGATGCAGTATCTAAGACTCAAGCATATAAACAGTTCGGTAACTCTGTATGCGTCAAGGTCGTTGAAGCAGTAGCGGAACAGATGATCTCAACATTTCATAAAGCTGAGGCCATTCAAAAGCAGGCTGATTTATTAGCTGTTGTCTAAAGATCCTGGAAATGGTGGATAGGTGCGAGTAATTAACGAGTCCCAATGGTTGTTATTAGCTCGCCATTGGGAGTAGTTACGAGCGTTTCCTACGTACATACCACTATCAAAGAACACCACACCTTGTTCTACAAGCTTAATCCAATTATCGAAGATCATTGGCTCACCAAAAGCGATTTGGTTGTAACAGCCGTCTTTCCCTTTATTGCACTTGAACCAACCATGATGGCCAAACTTCTTTGTTAGTTTACTATTCAAATTATCTCTATCCCAACGGGCCAGGATAACTCCCTCTTGTTGTAGACTTGGAGGGACTATATTTGCTTTATCAGGGCGAGGATCTTTTGAATAGTTATAAACGATGATTATATTCTTTGCATCATCAAAAACCATTTCTGAGCCATTATAGGTTGATGGAGAGTTAAAGTTAGGAATTGGGCTACCTGACCATGAGTAACGTCCACCCTTTGCTTCATTAGGTTTGCCAAAAACTTCCATAAATTGCGTGCGATTCAGATCGATTTCTTTGTCTTTGAAGATATAGTAGTTAGCACTCCAATCACCAAAAGTGGTCTTACTACCAGTAGAATTTTTCATCTCATAGCCGTATAAGTCAGGTTCGTTGTTGGCATTCGCGGCTATGCCCATTTGCCGTTCTAGCCAGTGGCCCGCTTTTCCATCATGGCGCTGATTAAAGTCGTCAATATTGGGCGATCTACCGTAAACATTCTCTTTGAAAAGCTTGATAATTTTTATTTCTTCATTTGAAATACTGGATTGCATTAAGAATTCTCTCTATTGCACATATTATGAAAGTTAGTCGTTAATTACTCAAAAAGCCATGATGTTATACACCATTTGAGAAACTTTAGACAAATTTATCTAATAGACAATCGTCTACAGCTAACTGTGCGTGCTAGTATGCGTATAATTATAACTGAGGGAATAACTGTGCTAGAGAGAATTCTATTAATAGAAAATACTGGTAATTACTGTCGAGTTCAGGCTGGTCAAATTGCATTTTCTGATGTAAATATCATTTACGGTGAAAATAGAAATGGTAAAAGCACACTCTGCGATATATTTTATTCACTTTGTTTAGATGAGCCGCAACTGATAATTAACAGAAAGTCGATTATCCCACGAAGAGAGCCATCTCAAGTACAACAAAATATAAGAGTTAAGTTTAGTGGACAGAGAGAGCCTGTAGAGTTCCTAAATAATGCTTGGACATCCAAGATCCCTGAATGTTCTGCGTTATACGTTTTCGATCAAAATTTTATTCATCGTAACGTCATGACTGGTATGTGGTATAGTCGAGAAAACTCCACCAATATATCAAGTTTTATTTTAGGTGAGAATTCAGAAAAATTTGTCGTACTAGAATCAAAAAATCAAAAAATTAGAGATAATAAAAAGTCATTAGGTATTATTACCAATAAATTCAACTCGCATAATATTAATAATATTGATACGTTTATAAAATTACCCTTGTCAGATAAAACAGTTGAAGAACTTAATGAAGAAATACAAAGCTGTAAGCGGTTGCAACAAGAATTAAATACTCAAATTTATAATGTAACTCAAGTTACTAGTAGAACGAATCTTGAAACTATCCCTAGGCATAAAGCTATTAATACAGAATTACAGTCTATAAATGAATGTTTAGCTTTAAATATGGAAAATATACATAAAGCCTCTAAAGCTGCTGTAAATGCACATAAAAAAAATATAGATAATACAGACACCTTTGACGGCTGGGCAGCTCGAGGTGTAATACATCTAAAAGATGGTTGTCCTTTCTGTGGACAAGATTTAGAAGAAGGAGCTTCTGCCTTAATTGACAGTTACAAAACAGCTTTTAATGACAGCTTCCAGACCTTTATATCTAGCACTAAAACTAACATAAATAAAATACAAAGAAACACGCTGATCAATTCAGATGTAGAAAGGATTAAAAAGCAACATGAACGGAATTTAGCATGTCTAGAGACATACGTTGAAGAAGATATCAGAAAAACTCTGAATGAACAGAGTTTCATACAATTATTATCAGAAAGTTTTCAGCATATAAACCATACCTTGACCAACCTATATCTTATTAATGATAAGTTTGCCAAGATTGTTAATACTGCACTAACTATTAAACTAGAAGCTCCTTATAACGCGATTGACGCTATAGACTTTACTGAGCTACTAAACGTATTCTCTGAGTTCGATAAATCAATTACTCAATACAACGCAATAACAACAGCCATTAATAATGAACTCACTCAATTTAAAGGATCACAAGATGCTACAGCGCTAAGGGATTCTAAGAATGTTGAAGCCAGAAAAGAAATCGCTTTAGAAAATACAAAGAGACGGCTTGTGCTAAATACGGATTGCATAAACTTTTCCAATTTAAACGATACTATTAACCGCGACTTAGCTGCTTATAACACGGAGAAAGCTGCTTTAGAAGCTGATCAAGAGCTTTTTTTAGATACCTATTTTAATGAAATAAACAGACTTTTTCGTCGTATTGGTTCAAGTGATTTTGATATATCCAGAAGTATCAATCGTATTGGTGCTAGAACCGTCTATGATTTAAAAGTATCTTTCAAAGGCAAGGAGATAGATAAAGCTAAATTCCACTGCTTATTTAGTGAATCAGATCGTCGATCTTTAGCTCTTTGTATTTTCCTTGCTAAAATAAATCAGCTTCCTGTTGATGAAAAAGAAAAAGCTATTCTAGTTATGGATGACCCTGTAACCAGTTTTGATAATGAAAGAATTTCCAATATATTGCAAATATTGCAAACCCTAGAAGCTTCTACCAAACAAATAATTATCACTACACATTACAAAGGAATGGCTTCAGCTGTAATGAAAAAGTTTAATGAGGCTAAAGCCTTAAAGATAGTTCAAACAGTAAATGGTTCAATAATAGAAGAAACCACTAAAGCTGAAATGACAGCAACTGCACATGACGAAAGATACACTGAGATTATGGATTTCGTTGAGTTTAGGACTCAAGACAACAAAATAACTAAGTTACGACAATTTGTTGAAGATGAAATGAGGCAGCGTTATAAGCTGCCACTCACAGTACTTAATTTGAATGAGAGAACATCGTTTAATGACTGTATAGTAGCTTTGGAGGAAAATGGCCATATTAGTAATCGCGCGGCTGTATTACTTCATGATTACAGAACATCATTAAATATCCCATCACACGAACTAGAACTCAGATCGCTTGAAGGTGATAGAAATTATGCAAAAGCCATGATGGAATTCATATACAACGACCTTTAGTTATACAGCAGAACAATATGTTTTGGTTTAAGGGGCATCAGTTCCCCTTAAACCATCATAGGAAGTATACCCTAGCGAACCAGTCAAATGCTTCCACTGGTTCGGTACCCTAGTGAGGACTTGAACCTTAAGCTGTAGGATACTAGTATCAACGGTTTCATTTGCTAAGATAGTCGCAATGTACTTCATTGTGTACATACAGTGAGCTTTTGGAGAATTATTTTTATTTATATAAGCGCTGCTATAGAGAAAAAAATGACAAATACACTCTCGATTAGATCTTACAATCATCAGACTAAAGGACACTCTCATAATTTTCATCAAATTGTCTTACCGCTTCGAGGCGTTATAAACATTGAGGTTGAAAATTATATTGGTAAAGTTACTCCACGGGAATGTGTTGTAGTCAAAGCATACGAAAAACATTATTTTAATGCTGAAGAAAATGCAAAGTTCATTGTTGTTGATACAGATTCTTTACCAGATCATATCCTTGATTCGGAAAAAATTGTCTTTTCAATCAGCTCGACATTAATATTATTTTTAGAGTTTGCTGAAAGTCAGTTAAAGAACCAAATTCATGCTGAAATTGAATCATTGATGTTTACTACTTTTTACAAACTTCTAGAAGAACAAAAATTATTCGTTCAGTATGACCATAGAATTAGAGAAGTAGCGGACTATATTAATAACAACCTTTCTCATAACTTATCTATAGACGCTTTAGCAAATATTGCTTGTTTGAGTGCTACACAGTTTAAAAAGAACTTTAAGTCACAGACGGGTCAGACTGTAACTGAGTACATTACAGAGCTGAGAATGCAAAAGGCTCAAGCTTTATTACTGCATACTGACTCACCCATTTCTATCATTGCTGAATTAGTTGGTTACGCTAATGTCAGTGCATTTAGTCGCCGTTTTTCAAAATATTTCGGCATCCCACCTTCTAGAGTTTTCTAAGTAAAACGCGTCTGACCAATCAACAAAAACGTCCAATCTGCAAAATCCGATATTAATATCTCTCTATAATAGTATTATTCAATATAACCTTGAGAGTACCTATTATGTTTCAGGTGAAATCCAGTTTGAGCGCTGTTGTATTTGTAGTTATTACTAGCATTCTTTGGGGTACAACAGGTACTGTATCTGCTTTTACGCCTGATGTCAGTCCTTTAGCAACTGGTGCGTTCGCAATGGGCGTAGGTGGTGTACTACTAGTAATAAACGCTAGAAAACACATAATTAATGATAAGATAAAATTAATTTCTCAGCCTAAGGTTTTATTAATAGGAGCAATTTGTGTTGCCATTTATCCATTAGCTTTTTATTCTTCTATGCGTCTAGCTGGTGTCGCTATTGGAACAGTTATCTCAATTGCTAGCGCGCCATTTTTTACAGTAATAATGGAGCGTCTAATCAGCAATAAAAGGATTAATAAAAAATGGGTGGTAAGTTTTCTATTTGGTGCCATTGGTGTCAGCTTACTGACTATAGGAAAAACTAAAAATATTGACGTAGATTTAGTGGCGAACAGTCAAAAATGGGGAATATTACTGGGTTTGGTTGCAGGATTAACTTATGCCACATACTCGTGGTCAGCACGGCAACTGATAGAGACAGGGGTGGACTCTAAATCTGCAATGGCAAGTATGTTTGGTCTCTCCGCAATCGTATTGTTACCTTCATTACTATTTACAGGCGACAACCTATTTTTAGATGGTAAACATATAACAGCTGCTCTATACATGGCAATTGCACCTATGTTTATAGGGTACTTACTTTTTGGTCAAGCACTGAAAGTCATTGAGGCAAGCCAAGCTACGTTAATTACATTATTGGAGCCTATCGTAGCGACAATACTTGCGGTTATTGTTGTTGGAGAGATTTTTTCTCCTATTGGTTGGCTAGGTATGTTTCTAATGATTATTTGTCTTTTATTACAAATAGTTAAAGTTCCAGCTCCGAGGTATTTTAAGAAAAGTCATATTTTCTAAGAATTTTGAGTATACCCCAAGGGAACCAACCATTTAACCCTTCAAACCTATTAACAGACCATTTAAAACAGACTGGTATAATGGAACCACTTATAACAGACTATTTTAGGTGTTTATGTTTATCAGAGCGTATCTTAGAGCGTCTACCAAAGAACAAGATGCTAAACGTGCCAAAAGCGAACTCATAGCATTTGCCAACGATTATGGCCACAAAATTGCTGCCTTCTATGTCGAAAACGAATCAGGAGCTATCTTGGTGCGACCAAAGCTTATGCAGCTGATTGAAGATGCTCATAAGGGCGATGTGATTTTAGTTGAGCAGATTGATCGCTTGGCGCGTCTGAACCAGGCTGATTGGGATACTCTCAAAAAAATGCTATCAGAGAAAAAGCTCTCTATCGTATCAAAAGAGCTGCCGACCTCATATATGGCGCTTCAACCTGAACGCAGCACTGAATTTATGAGCAGTGTATTGCAAGCCATTAACTCGATGATGCTAGATATGCTCGCAGCCATCGCTCGAAAAGATTATGAGGATCGCCGTAACCGCCAGATGCAAGGTATTGCTCGTGCTAAGGCAGAAGGTAAGTATTTAGGACGTAGGAAAGATACCGAAAAGCGTAAGATTATTGCCAGTCTACTCGAATCAGGTCATAGCTACTCTGAGATACAAGTCATGACCAAGTGCTCACGGCATCTGATCGCTGATGTGGCTAAGCCGTAGAGATCATCCCGATTCTGTGTAACTAATATTCAGACATTTCCCTAAAACGCCCACCATCTTTTTTTCTTCTGGGCTAGTGCCACGGTTGAGTCGTTTGTTTTTTCTTTCTCTTGTTCAAGTGGCGGCTCATAGCCTATTTCAGCTTGTTTAAATTCTAGTAGCCTCACTTGAGCAAAGTCATGAATACTGGCGTTGGCTTTATCCAGCGTTTTGTTCAACTGTCCTATCTGCTGCTGATAATTTTCGATTAACTTCTTTTGATCGCTTACTTGTTGGCTAAGGTGTTCATTCTTGAGCTTTTCAAGCGCTAATAGGTGTTCAATGTCCGTATTGTACTGAACACTTTGATTGTTCATAGGTGTGCTTTGAACAGCGTCCGTTGAACGTTCAGTACGTTTTTTAGAAATTGGCTCACCAAAGACTCGAATCATTTCTGAGGTGTCAATTTTCTTATCAGATGATCGAGAGAGTTCGCCATCACTGACCTTCTGATAGATAGTAGTTCTTGAAACACCCCACTCTTTTGCTGCTTTCGTTACTGATATCTTCATTGTTCACCTAGTGTTCAAGTGCGTTTTTTAGACCTGTACAGTGAAACTGTTCAGAACGTTCAGTGTACAACTATCTCACTAATCAACCTGACTAAGCAAATATTGTAAAATAAAGTATCTGATATAGTAAAACTGTTTATATCCATTTAAATCTGGCCTAAGCTGTTAATTTTGTTGGCTAACAAACAGAGGCAGAGATGGAAGTTCCAGAGAGGGTAAAAGCCTTCAGTAAGGATGAATTAAAAGAGATAATAAGGATAATCACTGAAAAAGGTATGATCGGAGAATGGGAAGAACCTTTATGCAATCATTATATGGAAGTTAAGTCATGGGGTCCTAGTTGTACTAGGTATTTAAAAAAATTTGGCAAGGTTGAATACGACATCGAGTTGTGTCGAAATTCAACAGGGACAGACCGTATTTTGTATGATCCTGAGAGGTTTACTAAAGAAGAAGCCATAGCGTATGGAGACTACTTATAAATCAAATAGGTGTTTTCAAACTTCCAACCCCCTGATTTTTCCTATAAATTGAGCACCTATCAAAAGCCTGGCCTATAAGTTTCTGTAGGAGCTGATTTAGCTACTTCCAGCTCCTGCTTAACTCCCTTATCTGCTACCAAAGGCTCAGGCCCATTCCCGTATCTCGCCTGATGATAAACCTCTTTTATTTCTATCCCAGTGGCTAAGTGCTCCTTATCTAACTGCGCGCGCTCGTTTCTACTATCTGTACAGTCATAAGCAGAATGGCTTTCTTCTTTAACCTCTGGTTTAAACTTATAACCATCAAACCCTTTTTCAAACATACCGCCTTTGAGCCTAACACCCATTGGCTTGCCGTTCTTATTGGTTAGCTTGCTGCTTGTCACCGATAACGTCTTCTCGCTATTACCTCGATTAATCTTCAAGCCCCACTGCTCTAGCCGACGTAGCACTCCTCGACGATTCATAGTTATACCATTTTGCCAATCCATTAACAGACGACGTTTAATCGCTTCCTCTAATAGTTTACGGTTAGGAGGATTGGCGATAGTCTCCTCGTCCTTATCTACATCTTTTTTCGTATACGCCTTTGCATCAAAAGGCGACGGACGTGGGGCATTACTGCTGTATGGGTTCACTAAGCGTTTGCGTTTAGGATCATTAGGATCGCTCAACGGCTTACCCTTAATGGTTTTGACTTCTGAATTGATAATATTTTTCCAAGCGTTCACCCTTTTTTGGTCTGCTGGCTCATAGTACGGCTGAAAAGCCTTACCTGATCGCAGTTCCTGACAGGGAATCACAAAGTTCAGCTCCAATCGCCCAACAGGGTGAGTCTTATCAATATCTTTATCCGCATGCTCCACCCATAGAATATCGTACTGATCGCTATCCAAACCGCAGAATATAACCGCTTCAAACTCCTGCATAATACGCTTTTTATCGGCTTCGCTAATCTCATCCGCCCGTTCACTAAAAGACAAGTACCCTGACTTATACTTAGTCTTGTGAGAGGTCGTATTAATTAAGTGCTCAGTGAGCACAGGATCGCCATATAGCACTTTTGCGTGCGTTCTAGGCACAAGAGTACCCTTGCGCCCTTCCTCTTTAAGAAGATAGTCTAAAATGCCACTCTCTTTCTCTGTAAGAAGATAGTCTAAAACACCGCTCGCTTTACCTTTACCATGCTTAGAGAACTTAACAATCATCACTATTCCTCGCGGCTACTTTTGAGTATTCGATACTGGTCTCTATCAGCACATGCAGCTGC
>CANLDW010000012.1 GCA_947489525.1 uncultured Psychrobacter sp. | reverse complement strand
TCATAGGATTCTCCTGCTGATATAGTTTAGCAGTTACTCTCTAATTTTAAGTGTTCTTATTTTTTGGGGGGATTACCCTGCTTTTTTTATAATAATACTTTTGTTAGTTATTATATTTCCAGTGAAATAAGAGTTTTGCCAAAATCTTAGTATCAAAATTACTATCTGCAACTGACTGATAATACTGCTTCTTTTCTTTAAAAATTACATTTAGCGCTTCATCGCTTATATTAGAATAAAACTCTGGAAAAGCGTCAAAATTATTCATGAAAACGCCCCATTTGAATGCTAGTTTAAAATCTTTCCAGCCTTGTATATTACCGCTCTTATTAGGCTGTGCTAATGCCACTAGCATATAGTCTTCTATAAATTTGATTTGGCTATTACCTGCCGAGTATCTAATGGTATTAAATGCTTTCTTCATACTAGCGAGGGACAGCTCGAAATCTCTATTGTAGAAGGACTTCATGCCATCTATCCAATGCAAAAGCCAAGGATAGACCCTATCATTGCCAACTTCATAGTATTCGTTTAGCCACTGTTGATAGTCGTATCTTTGCTTCATCACCTCATAACCATTAATACAGTTTACTATATTCTCTATATAATCTTGAGTATCTGGTTCGACTATAGTGTCTTGAAAAAATTCAATTATAAAATCAGGTGCACCATGATTAGACTTCAACCACTTTAATGCCTCCTGATGAATATCATAAATAGATTTATCAGGCTTTTGGTTATTGTCAGCAGAATGCACTTCAAGGTATCTTGACTGAGTCCACTCAAGATCTTTAGTAATAGACTCTGCAGACTTCATACAGTTATCAAAAAATCGGTCTACAAGAGCAACTTTTAACCAACCTTCATTCCTAGTTTCTTGCAATTCTGTATGTATTGTCTGATAGTTTTTATCGTTATCAACAGCGGACGAGACTCTTTGAAAATCAGTATTTATTGACTTAGAATAATTCTTTAATTTATCTAATAGATCAGTTATTTCTTCTTCTTTGTAATTATCATACATATTTTTTAAGCAATAGGTGGAAAACCTAGCTATCAATAAGAAGAGTCTATATTTTTGCCTCTTATCCTCATCAATATTATGAAACCTAAAAGCTCTATCGAAAACGTCTAAAATATTTGAAAATGATGGTAGCTTAACCACTGTACCTGTCCAGTTTTTTGCGTTCACTAAATCTTTTTCAACTTGGTCAAATGTCTCGTTAGCTTCGTTATCAATGGTATTATGAAACTCTTCTTGGCTCTTATCTTCACAGGCATATATCCATTTAATGACAGTAGCTAATGGGGTTATATCTTTATACTCTAGATACCAAAATGTATTAGTAGGTGAAACAGAGGTATCAAAAAAAGTGCTGTAATATTGCTTATATTTAAAAATTGAGAGAGTTGCTCTATGTAAGAATACTTTACTTATTAGATAATACAATGACTCCTTTTTTTCTAGATAGGTATGATCAGTTAGTATGGTTTGATTATAGGTATTAAATATTTCTATGAGCGGATCAAATAAAGTATAACTATACATGTCATTCACAAACAAACTGTATATTGCTGATCTGAACTCATTAGTATTTTCGTCAAAATTCTTTAGAAAGTCACCTTCCTCTTTGGCAACCCTGGTTAAACGCCTATGTAAGCCTTTATTATCTATTTCTGTATCTATAATGAACTGATTTTTAGACGGTATGATACCTGTCGCATTATAGACAAATTTCAGTAAATCGCCTTGCGATGGGAACTGAGCTAAATTAGACATATTGGCTCCTAGGTATATAGAGAAGAGCATTTAGGCTTCATATAGAAACCTAAATGCTAATCTAAATAAGATATGGTAATCTATTTAGGGTTAGTCGGCTCATGGTTGGGATTCAGTTGATCAGCACGATTATCTTGAGCTTGCTGATAAGTATCGTTTGTACCTGAAGTACCAGCATTTGAGTTCTCAATATCTGCTTCATGATTAGGTATTGACGTGTTTGCATTACTCATATTATTTCCTTTACAGATTAAATTTTAGTTAGTCAAACTTGGCAATTTTGCCACTCACTTGTAAGTGAGTGGATTAACTATAGTCAAATTATTTTACGATGACCAATAATTTTGGCGACGTAAATTTACTATAGTTTTATTCGCTTTCCTGAATCATATTTTAAGACGTGAACAAGTTGAGTGTTTTCTATTTTATTCAAAGATTAAGTAATAGTAGAGTGGATTCAAAGAAGTGAAACCTGAAAGTTAAAATAGTCAAAGCGTAGGTTATTACCTAAGCTACCTACTGCGCAAAAAGTTGGCTTAGGGTGCGTTTTAGCCTCGATTGCAGCAGTTATCCTTGTTTGACCACTAGATTGCAGCGACTTAGCTCGCTGGGGTATCGCGGTAGCAGTAACACAGCAGGCTTTAGTCGCAGCTCTAGTGGGCAGACAAGATAGTAGCGGAAAGCGAGATTGGCTCCAAAGTATTTAAACCAAAAAAAACACCCAACTAAGTTGAGTGTTTTTTATAGCTATAACGAGACCATTTGATTATTGATAAGTTGTATATCAATTCAAAAAATTTGAGTAGCGAGGAAAACGAGCGATAGCACTACATCAAGTAGGCTGAACGAGTTTGACGACGCTAATCAGATTTTTGGTTTGATAGCTTTTATTAAGGGCTACTCCCACTCAATAGTAGCCGGCGGCTTGCTCGACACATCATAAGTCACGCGCGACACGTCTTTAATCTCATTCATAATGCGATTACTCACCGTTTCGATCAGCTCATACGGCAGATGAGCAAAGCGCGCGGTCATAAAGTCCACGGTCTCGACCGCACGTAGCGCAATCACCCACGCATAGCGGCGACCATCACCGACCACGCCGACTGACTTGATCGGCTGGAATACCGCAAAGGCTTGCGCGGTCTTGTCGTACCAACCTGAACGCTCCAGCTCCTGCATAAATATGGCATCGGCTTGACGTAGGATATCAGCGTATTCTTTTTTGACTTCACCTAAGATGCGCACGCCCAAACCCGGCCCTGGGAACGGATGACGATAGATCATCTTCTCAGGTAGACCTAAAGTAATACCAAGCTTACGTACTTCATCTTTGAATAAATCACGCAGTGGCTCAATAAGTTTAAAGGCTAAATCATCAGGCAGACCGCCGACATTGTGATGGCTTTTGATCACATGCGCTTTGCCCTGATGCGACTTGGCAGATTCGATAACGTCGGGATAAATCGTGCCTTGCGCTAAGAACTCAATCGCTTTGCCGTCGCTTTGCTCGCTCACTTTGCGCGCGCTATCAGCAAACACATCGATAAAGGTTTTACCAATGATTTTACGTTTGGCTTCCGGATCAGACTCGCCTGCTAAGGCGTCTAAAAACAGATCTTCTGCGTCAACACGGATGACTTTAACGCCCATGTTCTCCGCGAATACTTGCATGACCTGATCGCCTTCATGTAGACGCAGCAGGCCATTATCAACAAACACACAAGTGAGCTGATCGCCAATCGCTTTATGCAGTAGTGCCGCCACCACCGAGCTATCAACTCCGCCGGATAGCCCAAGCAAGACTTGCTTATCACCGATTTGCTCTTTGAGCTGTGCCACGCGCATATCGACGATATTGTCCGGCGTCCACTCCCCAGCGCAGTCGCAGATCTGATGCACGAAGCGGCCGAGTAGTGCCTGACCTTGCAAGGTATGGGTAACCTCTGGGTGAAACTGCAGACCATAATAATGCTTATTATCATCGGCCATAATCGCAATCGGACAGCTTGGCGTACTAGCGATAATCTCGAAGCCTTTGGGCGCTTCGATGACCTTATCGCCGTGACTCATCCAGACATCGAGAGTCGCTGATTGATCATCGGTAGTGCTATCCTCTATACCTTCTGTCAACTCTGAGTGACCATTCACATTAATGGTTGCCGCGCCAAACTCATGCACATCGCTGGCATGCACTTGCCCGCCAAAACGATCCGCCATCGCTTGCATACCGTAGCAAATACCCAGTACCGGTACGCCTAAATCGAATACCGCATCGTTGATACGCGGGCTATCCGCTGCGTGTACGCTCTCAGGACCGCCCGAAAGAATCACGCCTTTGGCACCAAAATCGGTAATGCGCTGAGTGTCGATATCGTAAGGGAACATCTCACAGAACACCCCCGAATCACGCACACGGCGGGCGATCAATTGGCTATATTGCGAGCCAAAATCGAGGATGAGGATGCGGTCTTTTTTAATGGTAGGCGTGGTAGCGGTTAATGTGGTGGCAGTGGTCATAAATTGATGTCCATCGGTATATAAAGTAATGCGCTATTTTAACAAGTTTAAGCCAATCGTGGGCGACTAGATAACGTGGATTAGGTAAATAAACAAAAGCGTTTCATCTGCAAATAAATCATAAGTGTACTTACCCAATTAACTACATAAAATCAAAAAATATTCGCTACTATAAGCCTATGTCTAAATCAAAAGTAAACAATGGAGATATTGCAATGACTAGCCTACCCAAGCCCAAATTCGACGATCCAAAAGACTATATCCTAACTAAGTCCGATATCGCCGCTATTCCTGAGACCAAGCACGTGCATCAGTTTAACGACAACGCCATTCGTCATACGGTATCTCTAAGCGACATCGTTGGACTAAACGCCTTTGGCTTACACCTAGTACGCGTTGAGCCGGGCGATGAAACCACCCAGCACCACTATCATGAAGAGTCAGATGAGTTTATCTACGTGTTATCAGGCGAGCTATCACTGCGCTATGGCGATAAGACTTATCCTTTAAGTGCTGGCGATTTTGTTGGTTTTCCAGCGTACGGTGCAGCGCATTCGATGCGTAATGATAGTGATAGCGACGCCACCTACCTTATGGGCGGAAGTAGACCGCCGATTGATATCACCAACTATCCAGACATTAAACGTAGAATGTACAAGATCCATGGAGAGAAGGAATTTGTCGATTTAGAAGATTTGGGTAAAGTTTAAAGGGACATCCAAACATAAAAAAGGCATGTCTAGTTATAACTTATAAACAATAGTTTTTTTTGTTGCTATCATTCAAAAACATTAGTATGGTGATTGATAAACGCTATTTATGCTGAGCTATTTAACCCAACTAGCCGCTACACTCTAACCACAAGTACAGTGATTACAATCGACAGGTATGTCTCTATGCGCAAACTCAAATCCATTATCGGCAAAAATGATAAAAGCACTCCTATCGCAATCACTTCTGATAGCAAAAATACCGACAACACTAGCGCAGATATGACTTCAAAAACCAACACTCCCATCGAACAGACACGCTGGAACGGTTGGGGCAATGTCAATATCAATAAAAAAGTCTCACCGCACGGCGCAAAACTCATCAAATCCCATATTGGCAAAACCAAAAAACTCAAATCGGTCAGCTTGCAACAAGTGCTAAAAACCGTCCCACAATCACGTTTGCCAGCTGAGCTTACCGATTTAGATATAGTCTCGACCGATCAAGAGGTTCGGCTGAGACACGCTCGCGGTCAAAGCTTCCCCGATTGGATCGCCATGCACAGCGGCAACTTTGAAGTGTTCCCTGACGGCGTGGCTTTCCCTGAATCGACCAGTGATGTCGAGCAATTACTCAAGCTTGCCAGCGAGCACGATCTGATTGTCATCCCTTTTGGTGGCGGTACTTCTGTTGTTGGTCATATCAATCCACAACAGGGCGCGCGTCCGGTATTGACTATCGCTATGAGTCAGATGGATCAGCTTATCGACTTAGATAGGGAGAGCCAAATTGCTACTTTTGGCGCGGGTACGCAAGGCCCAGCAGTTGAGGCGCAATTAAGCGATCATGGCTACCGCTTAGGACATTATCCGCAGTCTTGGGAGCTATCGACGCTTGGCGGCTGGATTGCTGCGCGCTCAAGCGGCCAGCAGTCGTTAGGCTATGGGCGTATCGAGCAGATGTTCGCCGGTGGTACTTTAGTCACCCCGCAAGGCGTGCTAGAGATTGCTGATATTCCTGCATCCTCGGCAGGGCCTGATTTGCGTGAGATGATGATGGGCACTGAGGGCCGCGCGGGTATCTTTACCGAGGTAAAAATGCGCGTGCAGTCGCAACCTGAGGAAGAGCTATTTAAAGTGGCGTTTTTGCCGAATTGGCAAGCGAGTAAAGCGGTACTCAAACAAGCGGTGCAACAAGATATTCGCTTGTCTATGCTGCGTCTCAGTAATGCCGTTGAGACCGATGCGCATCTACATTTGGGCACATCGCCAAGCCAGTTTTTAGCCATTAGCACTTATCTAAAAGCGCGCGGGCTTGACGCCAATAAAGTGATGCTGACTTATGGCTTCTCAGGCGATAAAGCGCAGAATAAACTGGCTATGACTCAGTTTAATAAGCTATTAAAACAAAATGGTAGTGTCACGGGCAAGATCACCGATATCATGGGTAGCGTATGGGCGCATGGGCGTTTTAAATTCCCGTATCTACGCGGTACGCTTTGGGAGCGCGGCATCATGGTCGATACCTTTGAGACCGCCACCAACTGGAATCGTATCGACGAGCAGATGGCGCAGATGCAACAGGCGGTCAAAACTTCACTAGCCGATGAAGGCGAGGAGGTCATGGCTTTTACCCATATCTCGCATGTCTATAAGCAAGGCGCGAGTCTATATACGACTTATTTCTTCCGCGCCGCCAAAGATCATGCTGCTACTTTAAAGCGCTGGCAAAAAATCAAACATGCGGCAAGTATTAGCGTGGCTAATGGCAAAGCGACGATATCGCATCAGCATGGCGTTGGCCGCGATCATGCCCCGTATCTGGCTGTCGAAAAAGGCAATCTGGGACTACAAGTGACTCGTGATATGCTCAAAAGCTTAGACCCTGAGCAGCGTATGAATCCGGGTGTATTGCTTGAGGATTGAAAGACAAATTAAAAAGATACCCTTATGACTCAAAGCCAACAACGCCAGCAAGCCCTCGCGCCCCTAGCACAACGCTCCTCTCACACTGCACCTTGGGATATGCTTATCATCGGCGGCGGTATCACCGGTGCCGGTATTGCACGCGAAGCGGCAAGGCGCGGGCTAAGTGTCTTACTTATCGAGCAAAAAGACTTTGCTTGGGGCACCTCCAGCCGTTCAAGCAAAATGGTACATGGCGGTCTGCGCTATATTGCCTCAGGCGACTACAAAACCACACTGCTTAGCGTCCGCGAGCGTGAGCGTATGCTCAGTGAAGCAAGCGGTCTGGTCAACGAGATGCACTACATCATGCCGCATTATAAAGGTAAGTTTCCACCGCCGTGGATATTTAATACCTTGCTAAGAGTCTATGACAAAATAGCGGGAAAGCGCTATTTTAAATACTTCAAAAAAGACGCTTTTTTACGGCTAAACCCCAACATTAAGCAAGATAAATTCTTGGGTGCCAGTCAGTTTAGCGATGCGGTCACCGATGATTCACGCTTAGTCATGCGCGTACTTGGTGAGGCCATCCATGACGGCGCACAGGCGATTAATTATCTCAAAGCCGAATCATTACTCACTAATGAGCAAGGCTTAGTCGTTGGTGCAAAGCTTAAAGATACTGCTGAGGCGGATTCTACAAACTCTAACAGCGCTCAGACCTATAACGTTCACGCCAAAGTTGTCGTCAGTGCGACCGGAGCTTGGGCCGATACCTTACGTATGCAAGCCAGTAATGAGACCGAGCAAAGTTTCAACAAACAAATCCGTCCCTCACGCGGTAGTCATTTGGTAGTGAGTAAAGAGCGTCTGCCTATTCATCAAGCCTATACGTTTTTGCATCCTATTGATAAAAGAGCGGTATTTGTCTTTCCGTGGGAGAACCGTACCGTGCTTGGCACCACTGATTTGGATCATCCGCCTTTAGATGATCAAGAGGTCGGCATTACCAATGCAGAAGTCGATTATCTATTAGCCGCAACCAACGGTCTATTTGCTAATGCCAAGCTTGATCGAGACGATGTCATCAGCTCATGGGCAGGCGTACGACCGCTGATATCCGATAACGGTAATGGTAAGCGCGTTAGCCCCAGTAAAGAAAAACGCGATCATAGCGTTTGGCTCGATAACAATCTGGTGACCGTCAGTGGCGGCAAGCTGACTACCTTTCGTCTAATCGCCCTTGATGTGCTTGCAAAGTGTCAAGAAGTGCTAGCGCTTGACGACAGCACTATTCAAGACCAAGCGGTAAGTGGCGACAAAGTCTTTAGTAATCCTGCCCCCACCCATCCCAAATTTGCGACGCTACCCTCTGCTCTACAACAGCGTTTGCAAGGATTCTATGGTCTACAGATCGATAAGTTATTAGAGCTAGCGCATGAAGAAGACTTAGCTTATGTCACCGATAGTAATACCATTTGGGCGGAGCTGCGCTTTGCCATGCGCTTTGAGCAGGTCATACATTTAGATGATCTGTTATTAAGGCGTACGCGCTTGGGGCTTATACTACCCAATGGCGCTTTGACGCCGCTTATTAGCGCCAGACTAAAGCAAATCTGTCAGCAAGAGCTGGGCTGGGATGAGCAAAAATGGCAGCAAGAAGTCGCTCGCTATACTGAGTTATGGCAACGTTATTATCATTTGCCTGCGGCTTAGCGCTTTTTATACCTACATTTAAGATATTTTAAGAGTTATGCTGTGCGGCTGGTATAAATTTTCCTTGCTTGCTGTGCGACTTCGTCACTCCAGAGGCTGCGCAAAATTCATCCCAGCAGCACATAGCAAATGTGTATCAGTTTTAACTAGAACTGAGTATAGTTAAGGACAACTATGACCACCTCTCACGACCCGATTTATTTTTTAGCTATTGACAACGGCACTCAAAGCGTCCGCGCGCTGATCTTTGATCAATTCGGCAACGAGATTGCCAAAGCCCGCGTACCTATCGAGCCGTATTTCTCCGAGCAGCCCAATTATGCTGAGCAGCACGCCGACTACTATTGGCAAAAGCTATGTGAGGCCTGTCAAAAGCTGTGGCAAAGCTGCGATATTAAACCTGAACAAATCGCGGGCGTCAGTCTCGCCACCCAGCGCTATACTATGATTTGTCTTGATAAAGACAAACAGCCGCTACGCCCCGCTATCGTTTGGATGGATTTGCGCCGCGCTGAAACTCATGACATTGGTTTTTTAAACCCGCTGACCAAAATCATCGGCATGGGCGAATTAGTCAAAGACGCGCAGCAAAAAGCGCGTTGTAATTGGCTCGCGCAAAACGAACCCGAGATGTGGGCAAAGACCGCGCACTACGTCAACCTCTCCGCCTACCTCACCTATCAGCTAGTAGGCGAGCTTATCGACTCAAACGGTCACGCAGTCGGCTATCTACCTTATGACTACAAAGCGCAAAAGTGGCTCAAACCCAAAGACCTCAAATGGCGACTATTTAGCTGTACGCCGGCGCAAATGCCCAAAATCGTCCCACCTAGCCAGACCCTCGGTGAGATAAGCGCCAAAGCTGCCGAGGCCACAGGTATCCCCCAAGGCACGCCAATGATTGCCGCCGCCAGTGACAAGGCCTGCGAAGCCCTAGGCGCAGCGGGACTGGCCGCCGATACCGCTTGCTTAAGCTTTGGCACCACCGCCACTATCAATACCATCTCCCCCGATTACGTCGAGATTCTCAAACACATGCCCGCCTACACCGCCGCCGCCCCGCACTACTACAACTTTGAGTACATGATTTATCGCGGCTTTTGGATGGTCAGCTGGTTCAAAGAACAATTCGCCCACTACGAGCAACAACTTGCCAAAACCCAAGGCATCGACACCGAAAAGCTCCTCGATGCCGCCGTCAAAGACATTCCAGCAGGCTGTATGGGACTCATTATGCAGCCCTATTGGTCACCGGGCGTGCGTCATCCGGGGCTTGAAGGCAAAGGTGCGCTTATCGGTTTTGGCGACGTGCACACCCGCGCGCACGTCTATCGCGCTATCTTAGAAGGACTGGCTTACGAGCTCAAACTCGGCTTTGATACCATTTCGATGCGCACTGGCAAACCCATCAAACACCTGCGGGTCTCAGGCGGCGGCTCCCAAAGCGACGCCGCCATGCAGCTCACCGCCGACATCTTTGCCATGCCCGCCTACCGCCCGCACACTTATGAAGCCACTGGCCTCGGCGCTGCCATCAACTGCGCAGTGGGTCTCGGCGTCTATCCCGACCACGCCGTAGCCAGCGAAGCCATGACCCATTTAGGCGATGAATTCGTCCCTATAAAAGCCAACGTACAACTCTACAAGCGCCTCTATAACGAGGTCTATCTGAAGATGTACGAGCGCCTGAAACCCTTATACCAAAGCATTCAAGACATCACAGGATACCCCGCCAGGTAGTCTGCGCAGGTTTTTTGAGGTGTCGGCGTATTGGGAGTGGTTAAAAGGTGGGATGATTTTGGTTGGTATGTTGTGGGAGCTAATCGCGCCTTTTGCTTGTATCTGTACCCCTAAGCGTGGCGGGCACTAAAGCTAGAGGCGTTCCAACATTCGAGCGACCCCCTCTAGCCAAGTGCCCGCAACCCGCTTAGTCGCACAGGATACCGCGTCAGTCACGGCTAAAGCGCTCCTTAAGGCGTCTATTGATAGTTAATTTAAGATGACTCTAAGGCAAAGAAGTCGTAGGGTGGGTTAGCAAATTAAATTTAGTCAAATAAATACTAGTAGGCAAGTGTTTTCTTATTCATAAATATAAAAATTAATGCTATTATTTGTTTAGCTCTAAATAACGCAAACAATTTAACAAATTGTAAGCTTGTTGTAGATGAGCTAGTCACACCATATGACAGCTATATGACGTACAGTCTCAAACGTACGCTATATTCAAGCAGCGACATTGTTCAACGCTTAAGAAAGCTTGCTCATAGATTGCGTGTAGCACTTTCGCCCTTGCTACCTTGTACTCGAAAGGATGAAACAATATCTAATGGTGATGGCATGGTAAATATATCGAAAATAGCTTTCCTGTTAAATAAACTTATTGAGCCGCTATTATGGCTCGAAAGAGTGGTACTGATAAACGGCGCACTATCGCCAACAGCACTATTTGCGACAAAGGCATACATATTTGTCGCAGTATTGATAACAATCGCACACGCTTTTGTGTTAGTATATAACAGTGAAATAATCCGCAAGAAAATCGCAAAATTGGTTGGAACAGCTCAAAATAACGTTAACAATTTAACTGATTGTAAGATTGTTGTAGATGAGCTTATCATTCCATATGACAGCTATATGACGTACAGTCTCAAACGTACGCTATATTCAAGCAGCGACATTGTTCAACGCTTAAGAAAGCTTGCTCATAGATTGCGTGTAGCACTCGACCTTCGTCATGGCTATCTAGTGAATAGACCTTTTGCATAAATTCTTTATTTTGTTGTCAATACTTTATATATGAATTTTTGCAAAAGGTTTGTTAAGTAGAAGCAAGGGAGATAGTCATGACAGATAAGGTTAAGTTCTCATCCTACGTTCATAAAAATTTTAAATCTACTCTCAATCAACTCGCTAAAAACAAATCGAAAGCCGACAACTCCTACCATACTAAATATATCACCGTTAATGACTATCTAGATAGCTTTAGTGAAAAAACTCTAGACGCTATTTGTTATAAAATATCGCAGCTAAAATATGACTGTGATAACTTAACACCTATCATTATTCCTAAAGTAATTGGTCTTAAATACAATGCTATGACGACAGATAATACTCGTCTAGTTTGTGTTCCCTCTGTGCAAGATAGAGTCATTCAAAAGCTACTTATTAAATATCTTAGAAATAAATACAATAAAATTTATAGGAAATTCTGCAAATATGATCATGCTTTAAACTCTAGCTTCTGTGAAAAAGTTGTAGAGAGTACTGATGAAAAAAATCAGCCGATAACAGTCAAAATTTCTGGAATACGTAAAGCTTTAGATGATGCGATAGAATATAGAAATAAATATAAATATGTGGTCAAAGCAGATATTGTAAAGTTTTTTGATAACATTAATCGTGAGCTCGCTATAGAAAAATTTGAAAAAGAATTTATTGGTTTAAGTGAAGATAAAGAAATAATTGCAATTTTTAAAAGCTTTGTTTACTGTGAAGCAAATTTAGAATACGGAGACTCAAACAATAGAAGCTTAATAAAAACTTATTTGAAGCAACTTAATGGTAAGGGTGTTCGTCAAGGTATGCCTATAGCTTCGTTATGTTCTTCAATGTATCTACATGATTTTGACAGTTTGATGGTAAAAAACGAAGTCCCATATATACGTTATGCTGATGACTTCCTAATTTTTGGTAATTCATATGACAAAGTAGCCGTTTTAAAGGCAGAGGTACGCAAGCTCCTAAAGAATATGAATCTAGATATTGAAAAACCAAACGGCGTTCAGAAAACAAAAATCTGTGGCTTTAAAAAAGAGTTTTCTTATTTAGGATTTGAAGTAATCTATCAGCCTAGTAAAAAATCTTATACGCTCCACATACCCAGAATAGTTTTTTGTATGGCTGAAGAGAGAATCCATAGTTTTAACACAATGTCTAAAGTGAAACGTAAGCTAAAAAATAAAGCAAGTTATTCTGAGCTTGATACTTATTTCAATAGACTTATTTCAGGATATACTAACTATTACAGCAAAGAATTAGCTCACAATGGACAAGATTTCAAAAACCACCTTATTAAGGCATCTAATGATGTTAGAAAAAAGCTTATTACGGACAATCTAAATATAGATTTTGAAGACATCGGTTCAGCAAATAAGAGAATGTTCTTTTTTGGCATTAAATAACTTGAAGTTCGTTTTGGTATAAGTTTTATAATTAGCGAGTTATAGCAACATTGATCAGTAGTTCTAGCATATCAGGATCGAATGTTTCTGTAAATTTGAGCATTTTAGTATTACCTTTATTAGCACTTATATCTATACCACCTTTGAATACCTCATATCCTACTAGTTGTGCGAAAGTTAGAGAGAAATTCTTCTTTCCACCTTTATAAATCAGTCTCTTACTTGTTACGTAAAAGTCACCTTCATCTACTGTGATAATTCCTTTTTCACTTACTGAACGGCCTTTTTGTTGCCCTACTTTAAAACTCACACCTTTTGCTACTCTAATATTAACGCCTGACGATCCACCTTGATATTTCCTGCTTATAACTCTTTCTTCAAGTAAGTTTGCTCGCGCTCTAAAATGCACCTGCTCATCACCTTTTAGAATTAATCCAAAGCTGTTTGCTGACGGTAGAATACCCTTTTGAATATTGCGCAATTCTTGATGCTTGCGTAAAACGGCAAGTTGCTTAGGTATTTGTTGATCAGTCACCATCAGAGTTTGTTGCGTTTCGATGATATCTAGCTCTTCTTGTTCTGTGATAACACCATCGCTAATGATTGCTTTAAAGGCAGCATCGTACGCAGCAGAATTTACTTTCTTAAAATCCTCTTCTTCAATATTGTATTCCTCAGCAAGATTATTAATCAGCTCTAGCTCTGCGGTAATCCCCCCAAAAAATAAGAACACTTAAAATTAGAGAGTAACTGCTAAACTATATCAGCAGGAGAATCCTATGA
>CANLDW010000011.1 GCA_947489525.1 uncultured Psychrobacter sp. | reverse complement strand
AAACTTGAAACTTGAAACTTGAAACTTGAAACTTGAAACTTGAAACTTGAAACTTGAAACTTGAAACTTGAAACTTGTTTATGGGTGTGGGGAGGGATGACGTAAGAGGGGAGTAGGGTGCATTCTATGCACCATCGGAATGACATAGAAATAAACTTTGGGTTAGATGCTATATAAGCTAAATAAACTAGGTTTCAGATTAGCGAAACACCTCAGAATGGCTATTAAGACGAACCAGCTCAACGATGTTATTTTCGATACGATAAATAAGTACCAGATCGGGCTTAACGTGACAATCACGATAGCCCTTTAGGTTGCCCGTTAGCGCATGGTCGCGATATTTCGGTGGTAAAGGTTCATTCTTTACCAAACAGTAAAGCACTTCGATCAAGCTCTCTGACAACTCTGCCTTTTTAAAATCTTTATCAAATGAACGCGTTCGTCTAACCTTGCGCATGTTTTTTTAGCTCCAACATCTCATCTAAGGAGCTTTCAGTATAGTGACCGTTTTTAAGCTCTGCCAATGCTTGTAGTGTGCTGGCGCTAGGCGCTGGCTGATAGTCAAAGGACAGTGGTACAGTGTTGGTATCTGCTACCTGATTGAGAAATAGCTTTATGGCTTGAGATGGCGTTAAACCATAACTTTCAAATACTGAAAAAGCTTTATCCTTTAGTTCTTTATCAAGCCTGATATTATAATTGGTGGTAGTCATTTTATCACCTATAAATTACATGTGTACTTTCAATGTACTGTAAATGTATAGTTAAATCAAGAAGGTTAATTAGACAGAATCTAAAGCAGTTCAACTAACGATAAATCTCGCTTAAAGTTTTTCCTTCCAAGTTTGTCCATTCTATCCAACCATTAGAAGGTCTGCCCAATACTATTTGAGCAGCGCCGCTAGGTGTTTTGCATAAGTAGTTTTCTCTAAGTTGATAGCTTTGCTCACTGTAATCGACTAAATGTTTTTCTTGAATCATATTAGTCCGGGTTTTCTTTCCCCATGCACTAAGCGAAGGGGTAGCTTTTTTTCTAAATTTAGATCCTGCTAATATAACGAATCCATCATCATCGTAATAGCCTTTAGCATCAGCACCATTTATAGCACAATAAAATAACATAGGCTGCGTATCAACAGTTGATATTTCAATATCTTGAGCAAACGAAGCAACAGTGTCCTTAGTCAATTTACTTTTATCAGTATTCTCTTCTTTAATACTAAGTGACTCAAAGACTGGCTGTCCTAAAGTCGATAACAATACATTAAGCGTATAAAAAAGCTCTTCACAATCTGCCCTTAAGGGATCAGGGGTGTGCGGTTTGTTGCCAGTATTACCATTTTTAATCTCATAGCGCCCAACTTGAGTAGCGGTTGTTATCGCTTTATGTTCCATATATAGCGCATGAGTTTGCGTCATGGTGTTATTGGTTGAAAGCATAACAAAAGCACGCGTCCAAAAATCTTTATCGTCATGCTGACTTAATCGTCTTTTTAGGTCGCCAGTTTGTCCAATATATAGTAACGGCTTATCGGTATTCTCTGTTTCACCAATCAAAAAATACAAACCTACTTGATTGGCATCAGGCATCGCAAAAAAATCATCAATATGAATTCGCGGAATCTCAATCAATCGTACGGTACGTGTGGTCATCTCAGCCAAACGTAGTCCACGAGGATTACCTTTGGGTAAATATATTTGAATGGTTTTAGCAGAGGGAATCATAACAACCTATATTAATACACTTTTTAAAGTTCAAATTAAATCTGGGTAAGTACGACAAAATCTATTACTTTAATGCCTAATTATGACTAATTATTCGCACCCTACGCGCTAGAGGTAATCTATAGCGATAATAGATACCTACTTCCGATTCTTCCTTGCCCGCTTTTTACGCAGTCTTTTTTCTTCAAGTTTGGCTTTCTTTTTCTCTTCAGCTTCTAGCCGTTGCTGAGCGACGACTTCTTCTTCTAACACCATCATCTCAGGAGTCTCGAGTGTAATGCGACCAAGCGTACCACTACGTAGCTCATTAATGAGTATCTCTGACATCCGGTAAGTATCGACGATGCCGCCTTTTTTGAGTAGTCCGCGATTGCGACCTGCGACCTCAAAAAACTCCCAATCGGTTTGCGGCAAATCGTCAGTTTTATAGCGCGCTTTAAGCAGATTAGGATAATCGGCAATGAGGTATTCCGCGGTATAGCTCGCCACGTCGGCAAAATCAAACGCCGTATCACGAATACCGCCTGTGGCTGCTAGACGATAGCCTGAATGCTCGTTTTCAACCTTGGGCCAGAGCATACCCGGCGTGTCATAGAGCATGATGCCATCGTCAATTTTGATCAGTTGCTGGGATTTGGTGACGGCAGGCTCATTGCCCGTTTTGGCAACGACGCGACCTGCTAAGGTATTAATCAAGGTTGATTTACCGACGTTGGGGATACCCATAATCATGGCTTTGATTTGGCGAGCGGACTCGGCTTTGTTGGGCATCATACGCTTGCACAGCTCGATAATTTTATGGACGTCATCGGCTTTATTGTCGTCAAAAGCAATGGCCTTGACGCCGTTTTGCGCCTCGAGATGATCGAGCCATATTTGGGTGCGCGCGGGATCGGCGAGGTCGGCTTTATTCAGGATTTTGATGACGGGTTTTTGACCACGCAAGGCGGCGACCATTGGATTTTCACTGCTATAAGGGATACGTGCATCGATGACTTCGATGACAATATCCATCTCGGGCATGATTTCTTTGACTTCGTTACGGGCTTTATTCATGTGCCCGGGGAACCACTGGATTGTCTCTTTAGCCATTACTCTGTTGCCTTTTTTGAATAGAATATCAAAAGTAAGCTGCTAGCTTTTTACTTTTGTAATGGCGTTAAGTTTACTACACATTTAAAGAGTGCATAAATCTAAACCGAGATTATTAAACGTTTCTAAAGGCGAGAACATAGCGAATAGTAACGCCGTAGATAAAAGCTCGATACAAAAAAGCAGAGCACGACACACATACTCTGCTTTTGGTTTCGCTGTATTCTTGATAACTTAAAAGCTAGAATTATTTTAAATTAGCCTTCATAAAGTCCATCATTTTATCCCAACTCTCTTTAGCGGCTTGTTCGTTGTAGCCAAGATCAATGTCGTTCTCAGCGGCGCGCTCATCAGCATGTGGATTGGTAAAGGCGTGTTTGGCATTGTCATAGACATCTACGGTATAGTCGACCCCAGCATTGTCCATCTCTTTTTTAAAGTCTTCAACGGCGTCCATAGACACCATAGCGTCATCGCGGCCATGAGCCACGAGTACCTTAGCAGAGAAGTTACTATCGGCAGGCTGCTTGGGTGCAAGCGTACCATGGAAGCTAGCAACTGCCTTAACTGGCATACCTTCGCGCGCCATATCAAGGACGACTTTACCACCAAAACAAAAACCGATGGCACCTAGATTATCACCATCGACTGCTAACTGATCGCTAAAGTCATTGAGCACTAGACGCGCGCGTGCCATTAGCATCTTTGGATCTTCGAGCACTTGCTGCATCCACATATTCGCCATCTCGGCATCGCCCGTCAGTTTACCTTCACCGTATACATCCATAACGACAGCGGCATAACCTGCTTTTGCTAATTTTTCGGCGACATTTTTGGGATAATCAACCACGCCCCACCACTCTGGCGCGACTAAAATACCAGGTACTGGCTTATCATCGTTAGCGTTTTCGGGCAGGGCAACATAGCTGATGAGCTCAACGCCGTTGTCGGTAGTACTGATTAGCTCAAAGCTCTTAATTGACATAGTAATATCCTTAATAAGTTGTCTTTCTAGTTATAGTGTGATGTTTGAATCGCTTGACTACCTTAGCGCCCAACAACGATAAAAACAGCTATAATACTGTAACGCTGTTTATCAAAATGATACTGACTGATTATGCCATCGAATTTACTACCCTCATCCATAACTCATGCATCATCACCCGCGCCAAACGATCAGGTAGAGCTGCGCCCGCAGTTTTGGGAGCGCTTTAGTCTGACTGAGCTTAACCATAGCGAATGGGAGGCACTTTGTGATGGCTGCGGTAGTTGCTGTTTGATTAAGTACATCGATAATGATGATGACGAGGAGCTGGTTGAGTACACTGATGTGGCTTGCAAGCTAATGGACTGTGCCACAGGCTACTGCCAGCACTACGATGTCCGTCAGCAGTACGTTCCGGACTGTATTCAGCTCACCCCTGCTAAGCTGCCTGATATGATGTGGTTGCCAGCACACTGCGCGTATAAGCGGCTGTATAAAGGACAGGATCTGCCCGCTTGGCATCTACTATTGACTGAGGACACTGTAGCGACTCAGCAGCAGATGCGCGCCGCTAACGTCGGGATAGCGGGGCGCTGTATCTCTGAGGTTGGGGTGACCGATGAGGAGATGGAGACGCGCGTGGTGACTTGGGTGACGCCTTAGCGCTGGCGTCAGTCCATGTCTTGCACTCTACTCATCAGAAGCTTTTGCTGTTGACTTGGCACTGGCCTCTGCCTCAGCTTGGCTATCAGCCAGCGGCGGTATCGGAATGCCTTGGCGTATTTGCTGAGAAAAGGCGCTGCTTTGGTTGTCATCGTTATTATCATAGGTCGCAAAAGGCGCGTTAAAGTCACGGACTTTTGGATTGATATGCGTACGCTCATACCACATCTCCATTGACCATGGCTGCGCGCTTGACTCAGGCGCGGCGTCCAGCATACCGACATCATACAAGTAATTGGGTAACCAGCCTGAGACCCAGATGCGGTAATCCCACGGCAGCCGATCACCGCTGACAATACGCGCCATATAAAAGATAATATTGGTACAGTTGCTCACCAACGTATTGTACCAATCAGGCTCTGCATTGAGCTCATCAGCCGCTTTGAGATAAGATTCAAATAGCGCTTGCACCTCGTGCTGCTGCAAATGACTGATCGGAAGCAGATAAACTTGCTCGCCGCGCGCATTACTACGGGTATAGATAATATCTCGCTCCTCAGCACCGATTAGGCTGAGCTCGTAACGCCGAAAAAATCCTGCTAATGCTGAGAACGACTCATCCTCCTCTTTACGGATCTCAAAGGAGAAGGCCAGTGGTCTGTCATCTTCAAAACGAAAGCTCACTAACGTATGCGCGATCAATGGCCCCATCCAATAAGAGTTGGTCACATCGATACCCGATAACTTCGACATATCAACCGTGCGCGTCTCCCAATGTTCGTCCGCGTCCTCATCCGTATGCCAATCAAAGTTGCGTACGTTAGTAAAAGTGACCAGATCAGGATTATTAGCATCGCGAGTGTAGGACAGCACTTGGCTCACTTCGGGTTGCCAATTACGATCCTGCTTGGGTTCAATGGAGAAAAACCAGAGCAGACCGAGCGTCCATACTAGAGCGTAACCGCCCATAAGCCATTTGCCGACTTTGGCTAAGCTTGGCATTTTGTTGTGGTTTTTGCGCGCCATTTTATGCATCAGTTTGGAGCGATATTTTAAGGATAGCAGTGGGACTAGTAGACCGATAACAACTAGAGCTACAATCCACGTTACAGGGCTTGAGGTCCCAAACTGATACCAAATCGCCATAAGTAGCCAAATAGCAGAGAGTAGCAATACTAAGGCGATCAAAAATCTCATGACATAGTCGCGCCAGCGTTTTTTTGGCGGCGGGCAGTGAGGACTATGATTACCTGAAAAGCGCCGCTTGTTTGCAGAGGCTTGACGGCGCTGCGAGAAAAAAGAGCGTAATGACATAAGGAGATATCTAATAAATTAAGGCTTTGACCATAGCAAAATTTATAACACACTGACAATACAATTTGCATAAATTTGTCGTTGAATGTCGAGAAGCCTTGCGATAGAGTGAAGCTAATTTGCAATCTATAAAGTACTTTAGGTGCTGTAGCGTTTCAATTTAAATTAACGTCCCTATATATTCTTTTACATAATACGCTAGTCCCGAATGTTACGTTGATCACACTTATGACGAACTGACGATCACCAATTAAAGAGGTTAAATCACATCACTATGTCCGACGACGCTCCAAGCCCGAGTAGTTGGTCGATGCGCGGCTTAAAACGCTGGCTATCGACCGCCCCTGAAACCCGTGATGAATTGATTCGCTTAGTACAAGATTCGCGCCAGTTCTTAGAGCCTGATACTGTAGATATGTTAGAAGGTGTGCTCGACTTGCCGGCAACACAAGTGCGTGAGATTATGACCCCGCGCCCGCAGGTCATCGGTCTGCGTGAGAGTACCAGTCTTGCTGAGGTTATGGATATCATCCTTGATACCACGCACTCGCGCTACCCGGTATTTGATAGCCAAGATGATGATGCCGTTATTGGCATACTCCTCGCCAAAGACTTAATTCCCATCCTAGTACACATGTTGCGCGACCAAGAAGATAAAATCGATAGCAAGCGTCTCAAGGATTTAGTCCGTCAACCGCTCTATATTAGCGAGACGGCGCGCTCTGATACGCTTTTGCGCTCGTTACAGCGTACGCAAGTACACATGGCCATCGTCGTTGATGAGTTTGGTAACTTTGGCGGGGTCGTGACGATGGAGGATCTGTTAGAGGAAATCGTCGGCGACATCGTCGATGAGCACGATGACTTTGATGAAGATAGTGATATTAATAATATCGTCGCCCATCCCAATAAACCCAATACATGGCGCGTACAGGCCTCAACAGTGATAGAGGACTGCAACGATGAGCTTGGCACTCACTTCGATGATACCGATGTCGATACGATGGGCGGGCTAGTAATGCAAGCGCTGGGTTACGTGGGCGACTTACAGGGTCAAAGCGTGGTTATAGACGGTTGGCAGATCACGATTATAGATGTGGATGGACGCTTTATTCAAAACTTAGAGCTGACCAATATTGGCGTGGATCAGCAAATCTTGATAGGTAGTCATTAAGCTTACCAAGACCTTAAATATCTAAACGGTTATAAGTAAACATCTAGAGTTAAGATTTGAGATAGGCTAATTGAGATCAAAAACACGATTGCTTGCGATCGTGTTTTTGCATATTAGGTAGTATTTGGAGTTCGAGTTGTTGTAACGGTATGTGTCCATAAGCGCGCTATGCATATCAGAAGTCTTTGAGCGTTCTAACTGTTTTTGGATTTTAGCGTTATCAATCCCTCATTACTATAAAAGGCTTATCTGTTATGATAGGCAAATTTTATTTCGTTTAACTTATGTTGTACGAGTCGTTATATAAATGATGACTGATCTACGTTTTATCGTTTTGGATACTAGCTATGCGTCTATCGACCACTGATTTACAACAGCGTTCACCCACTTCTGCTGCGCGCCGCTTACCGCTTGGCTTGTCTATAGTGATCGCATGGCTTGCTGGCGCTATATTCTTATTTGCTTTAGCGCCTTATGGATTCTGGCCTCTCGCCCTTGTCTCGCCCGCCATCTTGTACGTGCTACTCATGCCTGAGATGAGCGGTAAGCGCGCCTTTTTTATTGGCGAAGCGTATGGTACAGGACTGTGGTGCGTCGGTGCATTTTGGCTATATACTTCTATTCATGACTACGGTAATACGCCCGCGTGGCTGGCGCTCATCATGATCGCTATTATGGGCCTAGGAATGGGGCTGTTTCATGGCTTTTTGGCACTTATTTTTAATCGAGTAGTGGGTCGTCAGCCGTTCTCGTTTGCAGCGCTTTGGGTGTTGCAAGAGTGGCTAAAGACATGGCTGTTTACTGGTTTTCCTTGGCTGTTTGTCGGTTACGCGTTTACGGAGCAGTATTGGTTATCATCCTTAGCCCCTGTTGGTGGTGTTTTTACGGTGACGTTTGTCGCAATACTGCTAGCCGCAAGTCTCGTTGAGCTGATGCGTAGACGCGGCGGTTATCTGGCAGCATCTGCTGTTATCTTGGTGCTTAGCGTCTCGCTCTGGCTGATCAATCCGCAGTGGACGAAACCCAAAGGTACGTCTGATCTATCAGTATCACTTATCCAAGGCAATATACCTCAAGATCTAAAATGGCTGACTGAATACCAAGTAGAGACCCTTGAAATCTACGCTAAGCTTACGCGCAGTGAGTGGGGGCGCGATATCGTACTTTGGCCTGAATCCTCCATTCCTATGTTTCAGACAGATGCAGTCGGTTTTATTAATGAGATGGTCAAGATGGCTAATGAAACCGACACCACATGGGTAACGGGTATTCCTTATAAAGATGAAGCCGCGTTTAATCCCACTAATGATAAGTATCCACCTTTTTATAATAGTGTGGTTGCACTAGGTAGCCAAGCTGATGGACTGTACAAAAAGCAGCGCCTAGTACCCTTTGGCGAGTACATACCATTTGAAGGCGTGTTAGATATTTTGCCTAATCTTGCAGGTAGTCAGGAGATCATGAGCTATAGTCGCGGCCGCGCTGATCAGTTGCCTCTACAAGTGCGCGGTCATAATCTTGGAGCCGCTGTTTGTTATGAAGTCGCCTATCCGGATACGACGCGCAAAAATGCTATCGGTACTGATTTTTTATTGACAATATCTAACGATGCGTGGTTTGGAACCTCAGCAGGCCCCTTGCAGCATCTACAGATGGTGCAGATGCGCTCGCTTGAAAATGGTCGCTGGTTTATGCGCGCCACTAACACAGGGGTCACCGCCATCATCGATCACAAAGGTCGTATCGTTGCGCGCGCGCCACAATTTGAGCGTACTGTACTGCGCGGTCATATCCAAGCACGCGTTGGCAATACGCCGTTTATGCGCTTCGGTCACTATCCAATCCTTATTATCATCGCGCTTCTGTTACTATTAAGCTATCTTGGCAAACGCAAGCCAGCTCGTACTTAAGCTCAAAAATAAGATACGAGTCGCCAACTTAAATAACCTTTGTGGTTGTAGGCTCGTCGTTGCCAAGCGTCGTTGTTTGTTATTAAAAATACAAAGGTAGAGAATAAACCCTTTAAATCGTTAAGGGTTTTCACAAATCGGTATAAATTGCGATATAATAAGCCAAATCTTTATTATTCTGTGCTTAAGGTGGATAAGCTATGTCAGAGATCGTTAATAATAATCCAAAAAAAGAGTTGATGTTTGCTGTAGGCGGCATTGTTTTGTTCTTAGCTATCGTTTTGCTCATCGGAATCTCAGCATTTCTACGTCCAGCGGGTGAGCACATTACGGCTGAGACCACTGAGGAGTCAGCTGCAGTAGATAATGCTGAGGTCATCGTTGCTGAAGAGGCTACGTCAGTAGAAACCGCTACCGTACCGAGCACTGACGCTGCAGGCGATGAAGCGGCAGTAGCGACGGTAGGAGATACACAAACTGATACGGTTGGAGCAGCGACGACAACGCCTGCGCCGACTACCGATGATGCGGTGATAGCGACAGGCTCAGCGACTGCAACGGCTGATGGCACTGTTGATCAAGCTGCCGTTGATGAAGTGGAATTGACAGCAGAACAAGCAGATGGCGATGTTGACGCGGTCGTCGCGCAGTAGGTTGAGCGCTTACTCAGCCCAGTGACAAAGCTCTGTCACAAAGCTCAGCGATAAAGCCTGATTATAAGGTTTCTTAGCAAACCCAACCAAGTCTAGTTTTGATATAAACTCTTACTTTTATATTTAAGTAAGGGTTTTTTTATGGACGATAGTGTCTTTGCTTGAAATGTTAACGGCTATTGATTTGGGTCTTTATAATCAATGTATTGCCCCTATATCATAACAATCATCGTATAAGTGCGATCACTATCTAACAGAGGTTTTATGTCTAACCATGCGTCCCTATCTAAAACAGCCATTGAAGCCAAAACTGTTTTTAAAGAGCGTATCACGGCTTTACGCGCTGCTATCGCTGAGCAGAACTTGTCCGCAATTATTGTACCGTCAGCCGATCCACATCTCTCTGAGTACCTGCCCGCATACTGGCAGGCGCGTGAATGGCTCACAGGCTTTACTGGCTCTGTAGGTACGCTAGTCGTCACTGCTGATTTTGCAGGACTGTGGACGGATAGTCGTTACTGGGTACAAGCCGCTGAGCAGTTAGCAGGGACGGGTATTGACCTGCAAAAGATGGCATCCGGTATGCCTTCTTATATTGAGTGGCTGCGCGATCATTTAAGCGCAGGTGACAGCGTCGCTATTGACGGTAATGTATTATCTATGGCTGAGCAAGATCGTCTGAAGGCTTTTGATGACAAGGGTATTACCTTGATTACGGATCGAGATGTTTTGAGCGATATTTGGCGCGATCGCCCTGCATTGCCAGCAGCCAAACTATATGAGCATGATGACCAGTTCGTATCACAGTCAGCGGCTTCTAAACTTGCAGCGGTGCGTAAAGGTATGACAGATGCAGGCGCAACCCACCATTTGTTATCAAGCTTGGATGATATCGCTTGGTTGACTAACTTGCGCGGTAGCGATGTGGATTATAACCCGATATTTCTAGCGCATATGCTTATTGAAAATGAGCGAGCCACGTTGTTTGTCGATCAAAATAAAGTCAGCAGTGAGATTGCAAAAAGCTTAAATGATAGCGGTATCGCGCTTGCTGATTACGAGGCGGTACAGCGTGCTTTAGGTCAACTGACAGCAGAAGATACACTACTATTAGACCCAAGCAAAGTGGCTGTTGGCACGCTGTCAAAGATAGCGGATGATGTCGTTTTTATTGAACGCATAGCGCCAAGTACAATGCTCAAATCTATCAAGTCAGAAGCTGATATTGAGCACATCCGTGAGGCTATGCGTCAAGATGGGGCAGCGCTATGTATGTTCTTCGCTGATTTTGAGCAGCGTTTAGCTGCTGGCGAGCGCTTAAGTGAGCTTGATGTCGATAGCATGCTGATTGAGGTGCGCAGTCGGCAGCCAAACTATATCTCGCCAAGCTTTCCAACCATTGCAGGCTTTAATGAGAACGGTGCACTACCGCATTACCGGGCGACTGCTGAGAGCTTTAGCGAATTGGACAGCGCTAAAGGCGGTTTGCTACTTATCGATTCGGGCGGGCAGTATCAAAACGGTACGACAGATATTACTCGCGTCGTCGGTATTGGGCAGGTAAGTCAGGCGCAAAAGCGTGACTTTACTCTAGTGCTCAAAGCCCATATTGCACTTGCCAGCGCTGTGATTCCTGAAGGCATCAGCTCGCCTGCAATTGATGCGATTTGTCGCGCGCCCCTATGGCAAGCACAAATGGATTATGGGCATGGTACAGGTCACGGCGTAGGTTACTTCTTAAACGTCCATGAAGGCCCGCAAGGCATCTCTTATAATGCGGCGACGACTAAGGAGCGCGCAATGAGAGCGGGTATGCTCACCAGTAATGAGCCGGGACTATACCGCGAGGGCAAGTGGGGTATCCGTATCGAAAACTTAGTGGTCAATCAGCCGATAGCCCAGCCCAGTGAGACTGAATTTGGTGAGTTCTTATACTTTGAGACGGTGACTTATTGTCCTATTGATACGCGTCTTATTGACAAGTCACTATTAAACCAAGTTGAGATTGATTGGTTAAATAAATACCACAATCAAGTGCTTACTGAGCTAAAAGATCGTGTTGACGGCGCGGCACTTGAGTGGCTGCGTGCTCGTACCCAAGCGATTTAAAATATATAGCCATAAAAAAGCGCCCCGTACTCATGTGCGGGGCGCTTTTTTATGACAAGTTTATGACAAGTTTTAGAAGATTAGAGGTCTCTCACTTTACTGCTCAGTTGATTTCTCAGCGGCTTGTTTAGAGGCACTAAAATGCTGACTGACCTCAGCGCGTAACCAAGATTTGAGGTTTTCAGACATCTGCATCATCTGTTCACTTAGATAATCATCTATATGCATCTCAAGCTCGCGGATAAGCGTTTCATAGCTTGCGTTGGCTTTGGCATCTTTTAAGGATAGATCAATAGTATTTGCAAGTACCGTATCTACGCCTGTTTTATCTACCACTGTCTTGATATTATTATCTGAAGTCATGGATGGCGAGTTTTTATTATAGTCACGCGTATCTTCACCATCTGCCACGCGCTCTAATTCTTGCTGCTCTAGTTGTTGTGTTTGAAGCTCAGCTCTAAGGCGCGCGTGTTCTTCGTCGGTCTTTTTTTGTGCTTCGATACGCTGCTGCTCAGCGATATGGCGTGCTTGTTTGTCAGCGATCTCTTTAGCGGCTGCTTGCTGAACAGCGTGCTTGTCGTATAAGTCCTCTACGTGACTATCGAGATCGTTAGAGGTAAAGGTAAAATCTTCAAGCGACGTATCGGGCTGCAATAAAGTAGTGATATCAGTCAGCTCTTGAATAATAGCGGCGCGTACTGACGCAGGCGCGCATGTCCAGCGCTGATAAAACTGTTGGGAGAACGAATAGCTTGACATGAGATCTTCCATAATAGGCATAAAATTACCCCTTATCATACGCAAATACGATAAGGGGCTGCAAGGGGGCAAACGTAGCATTCTGACGTTAGCGTTACAATGTGCTTAGCGGCCAGCGGGCAAAGATAAGAGAACCGTTCGTCCCGCCAAAGCCAAAACTGTTTGAGACCGCGTATTGCAGATCATTAACTTTGCGTGAATGATTGGCGACATAGTCCAAGTTACACTTGTCCTCCACGTTGTCTAAATTAATCGTCGGCGGTACTTGCTGATGCTGTAGCGCAAGACAAGTAAAGATAGCCTCAACGCCGCCCGCTGCACCCAATAAGTGTCCTGTCATCGATTTAGTTGAGCTGACAAGGATACTGTCTTTTACTGCTGAAAATATGGTTTCAATCGCGATAGATTCTGCTACGTCACCTGCAGGCGTGCTGGTACCATGCGCGTTGACATAACCGACGCGTTCAGGTGCAATGCCTGCGTCGTTAAGCGCGTTTTGCATCGCGCGCGCTGCACCATCTCCATCCTCTGGTGGTGCTGTGATGTGACTGGCATCATCACTCATACCAAAACCTGCTACCTCAGCGATAATAGTCGCACCGCGTGCTTTGGCGTGTGCAAGACTCTCCAATACGACCACTCCTGCACCATCGCCAAGCACAAAGCCGTCGCGATCCTTATCAAACGGACGTGAGGCTTTGGTTGGTTCATCATTACGAGTAGACAAAGCATGCATAGCGCTAAAACCTGCAATGCCAAGAGGGCTTGAGCCTTTTTCGCTACCGCCTGCCAGCATGACATCAGCATCACCGTAAGCAATCAAACGCGCGGCAAGTCCGATAGCGTGGGTCGCAGTCGTACAGGCAGTTGAGGTGGCAAGGTTTGGGCCTTTTAGACCGTGTTTGATCGCTACGAGTCCTGCAGCCATATTGACAATAGAGCCTGGAATGATGAACGGTGATACTTTTTTAACGCCTTTATCCTTTAGCGTATCGCGGCTGTTTTCAATGGTTTGAATACCGCCAATACCTGAGCCCAAAATCACGCCAAAACGCTCTTGTTCGACACCAGACACAGGCATGTCTTCAGCACTAACCTCAGGTATAAACCCCGCGTCTTTTAGCGCCATACTAGAGGCGGCAATACCGTAATGCATAAATTCATCATAGCGCCGTGCGTCTTTAACATTCATATACTGTTTAGCATCGAAGTTCTTAATCACACCTGCGATTTGCGCGCGGTACTCGCTGGCATCGAAATGCTCAATAGTAGAAATACCGCTTTCGCCATTTAACAATCGCGTCCACGTACTCTCGACATCTAAACCGAGTGGCGTAATCGCCCCCATACCCGTAATGACGACGCGCGTATCATCAGAGCGCTCGTAGTGTGGCGGTTTGCGACGTTGTGCTGATGTATAAGGGTTTGCAGCGTCAGATGTAGGCGAAGGACTCGATTGATTCATAGGAGATATCCTGTAGTTATGATCTTAAAGGACGACTAGGCTTAGATGCTTATCTTATATTTTACTGCTCATTATAGAATATATAAGTGCACGTGTGTAAACTTAAATGAGCCTCTTAAACAAAACAAACTTGCCCCAAAACCACCTCACGACTCGCGCCCGTCACCGCAGGCAGGTTACCCGTCTCGCCCATCAAGGTCTGGCGTGTCAGCCATGCAAAAGCTACCGCTTCAACCCACGTCGGAGCTAGACCTAGCGCCTCTGTCGTCGCGATCTCACAATGGGGCAGATGCGCCTGCAAACGCGTCATTAGGTAGTCATTGAGCGCGCCGCCACCACAAACATAGACCGTACTAGGATTTTCTTTGGTGAACGGCATAATCTGTGAGCTGGCACTGGTCACTGTCAACTCGGTGAGCGTTGCCTGCACATCAGCAGCAGAGTAGCGCGTATGCGTAGCGGTTTGCTTAAACTTGCGTAGCTCATTTTGTAACCATGTTAAATTAAAATCTTCGCGTCCGGTACTCTTAGGATGCGGCTGTCTAAAGAACGGATGTTCTAATAACTGATTGAGCAGTGGTTCGATGACCTGCCCTGACTCGGCCCATGCGCCGCGCGCATCATAATCTTTATCAATATGCTGTTTTGCCCAGGCATCTAATAATAGATTTGCAGGCCCCGTATCATAGCCCACTACCTGAGCAGAGTTAGGAGACAGAACGGTGATATTGGCAATACCGCCTAGATTTAGGATGACGCGCGTACTATCAGCTGTTGCAAATAGAGCCTTGTGAAAAGCCGGTACTAACGGCGCGCCTTCACCGCCAACCGCCATATCGCGGCGACGAAAATCACTCACTACGCTAATGCCTGTACGCTCAGCGATAATATTGGCATCAAGTAGCTGCAAGGTAAAGCCCATCTGCGGACGGTGACGCACCGTTTGTCCATGACAACCAATTGCTAGTATTGATTCAGCGTCGGTATCTGCCTGTTGCAGTAACGTATTGACCACCTCACTACTAAACTCACTGTACTCACGGCTTGCCCAGCCGAACCAGTCCAGTTCGCTTTTTGGCTCGCTTATTAGATCATCAGGCTCATCAGCTTTTGGTATCAAATCAGCAACGCCATCAGGTCGACATAGAGCCAATAACACTTCGCGCAAACGTGGCGGAAAGTCTTGGCTATAAGTCGCAAGCAGTTGCATGGGGGCTGTATGGTTAGTACTGAACTGGCATAACACGGCATCCATACCATCTAAGCTCGTCCCCGACATCATCCCGATATATAAGCCGTTATCGAAGTTTTCAAATACCGTATGCTCTAGAGCGTCGGTGAGGGCGGCATAGTCAATGTCAGAATTAGTAGTAATCAAACGATCAGACAGGGCGTTATCATTATTATCAGTAGTAGAGACGGGCTTACTCATGGCAATTGTCCTTAAAAAACGCTAATATATCTGCCAAATTCTAGCACTTTTTAGGCCTTTGAAGTTTTAAACGCATCAAAGCTTAACAAACCCTATAATCACTATAAATGAGACATTGAGACCACTATGACTGAGCACACCTATAGCCTCGAAGAACAGCTTGCCCTTATTGAGCGCGGCACACAAGAGGTTTTGTCCAAAGAAGATCTGGTGGCTAAACTAAAACTAGGCCGTCCGCTGAAGATAAAGGCGGGCTTTGATCCCACCGCGCCTGATCTGCATTTGGGGCATACGGTACTCATTAATAAGCTCAAACACTTCCAAGATTTAGGTCATGAGATCTACTTTTTAATTGGCGATTACACGGCCAAGATCGGTGATCCTTCAGGCAAAAATAGTACCCGTCCACCGTTAACGGACGAGCAAATCAAAGCCAATGCTGAGACTTATGCCGAGCAAGTTTTTAAAATCTTGGATAAAGATAAAACGCGCGTGGTCTTTAATTCCGAATGGTTTAAAGACATGACAGCGGCAGATATGATTGCTCTTGCCAGCCAGCAAACGGTTTCGCGCATGCTGGAGCGCGATGACTTTTCTAAACGCTATGCTGCCCAAACGCCCATATCCATTCATGAATTCTTGTATCCCTTAGTGCAAGGTTATGATTCTATCGCGCTAAAAGCCGATGTTGAGCTGGGCGGTACCGATCAAACTTTTAATCTGCTTATGGGGCGCACCCTGCAAGGGCGTTATGGTCAAGAGCCGCAAGTTTGTATTACCGTGCCGATCTTAGAAGGCCTAGACGGTGTTAATAAAATGTCCAAATCTTTGGGCAATTATGTCGCTATCTATGATGCGCCGGGTACGATGTACCAAAAAATTCTGTCTATGCCTGATACTTTAATCCGTCGCTACTTTGAGTTTTTAAGCTTTAAGCCGATGGATGAAGTTGATGGTTTGCTGGACGAGATGGAGAACGGTCGCAATCCACAAGAGATCAAACGTATCCTTGCTGAAGAGTTGATTGAACGCTTCCATGACGCCGATGCTGCTGCCAATGCGCATAAATCAGCAGGCAACGTACTAGCTGATGGCGAATTGCCAGTAGATTTGCCAGAGGTAACCTTAGATTTGGCAGGGCAAGATGCGCTATTTATCACTCAGATATTGAACCAAGCCGAGCTTGCCAAAAACAACTCAGCTGCCAAAGATATGGTTAAGCGCGGCGCGGTAAAAGTCGATGGCGAAGTGGTCGATGGTAGCTTTAGCTTAACTTCAGGGCAAACGGTGGTGATTCAGGCGGGTAAAAAGGCGTATGCTCGGGTGACGGTGGTATAAGTTATTAAATTACTAGATAATTGAATAGTAAGGTAGACTTATTTTCACATTTGAAAGTGGGTCTGTCTGAGTCAATTTACCTTATGCCAATTAGGAGATAACGATGACTATTGCTAAAGTAATTAATGTAGGAGCAGAACAGCTGATCGCTCTACCTACTGGCTTTCACATTGATGCCAAGCAGGTCAGCATTAGTAAAAGAGACAATAGTTTTTTAATTACAATACCAACTACTAATACCAAACCGAATATTGATGTATTAGATAAACAAGCAAGCTTTTTAGCTTGGCGTAAAGCTTATGAGGCTACTTTTGATGAATTAGACAACCAAAATTGGGAAAGTCCATGGGAAAATTTACGTGCAAAAGAAAATGGACGCGAATTTAACTGGGAAGCTTAAGAAAGCTATTGTAGGCTGGGTTTTTAACCCAGCTTTAAAACTCTATAAAATCAAAGTGCTGGGTTAAAAACCTAGCCTACGCAAATAGTCTTATATTGTTGAGAGTTAAATAGAATAAAAGAGTTTAAAGACATAACTAAACTAAAAATTGAGAACTGGTTTGAATAATACTGAAAATACAAAAACTAAATCCCAATCCATCTCCCAAGGCATCTACCGCCACTACAAAGGTAACCTTTATCAAGTGTTGCATACCGCGTATCATTCTGAGACCGAAGAGGCACTTGTCGTGTATCGTTGTCTCTACGGTGAGTACGGCGTTTGGGTACGACCCTTGTCGATGTTCGCTGAAAACATTATGCGTGATGGTAAAGAAGTACCAAGGTTTGAGCTGATCAAAGCCTTAGTGGATTAAAAATAAAAATTTCTGACAACTTCTAATTAAAAAAAGCGACCCTTTAAAGGTCGCTTTCTTATTTAAGACAAATCATAAAGCCAATCAGCCATTTAAGAACTCGATCAAAGCTTTATTAAACTCTTCGGCATGCGTGACATTGATACCATGCGGGCCGCCTTTTACCACATGTAATTGGCTATCAGCAATCATCTCATGCGAGCGTTGCCCACTAGCTTCAAGTGGTACGATTTGATCGGCATCACCATGAATCACCAACGTTGGCACATCGAATTTTTTTAGATCATCACGGAAGTCGGTGTAAGCAAAGGATTTGACACAATCATAAGTCGCTTTCGCTGAAGCAAACGCCGCAATGTCTCGAGTATATAAGCGCATGGGTTTGCTTACTAATAGCTTGCCCTCTTTTGGGGTAAAAAAATTCTTAGTAAAATCGTTTAAAAAGGCAATGCGATCACCGCTGACCCCGTCTAAAAACTCTTGGATATCGGCATCTTCTAAGGCACCATCAGGATTGTCATCAGCTTTATACAAGTAAGGGGGAACAGAAGAGGCAAGTACCGCTTTGCTAACCCGCTCTGACCCATACTTGCCAAGATAGCGCGCGACTTCACCGCCGCCCATAGAGAAGCCGACAATAGCCGCGTCTTGTAGATTCAGCTCATCTATCAATGCTTTTAAATCTTGCGCTAAGGTATCGTAATCATAGCCTTCCCAAGGTTTTGACGATTGACCAAAGCCGCGTCTATCATAGGTTATGACTTGATAACCTGCCTCAACCAGCGCCATCAATTGCGCCTCCCATGCTCTTCCACTCAGTGGCCAGCCGTGAATGAGGACCACAGGTTTGCCGCTGCCTTGGACTTCGTAGTACAACTCGACAGGTTGATTATCTTGTGTTGCAACTTTTACATAGGGCATGTTCATATCCTTTTGAATGATTATGGTAGGTAATAAATAAAGACGCTCGTTTATCGATAGCGTCAATTTTTAGTATAAAAGGCGATGATATCAATTGCTATGAGCTGTTGTCAGATTATCGTGTCGATTATAGCGTGACTATGTGACAATCAATGACTGATTTGACCAGACAAAAATGCCTTCAATACCCGATAAAATCCAACAGGCTCATCCAGCGGTACGGCGTGTCCAGAGTGCGGTAAGATAATCTCGGTGGCGTTGGGCAGCATCTGCGTTACTTTTTGCTGCCATTTAGGATCGTATAATTTTGAGCGACCACCGATCAGATTGACCACAGGAATACTAACCTTGTCTATCGCCGCTCGAAAATCATAGGGCAGTTGCAAGTAAGCTTGTAAGCATTGCCTTTTATGATTCCAAGTACTGTGATCATAAAACACTAATTTATGATCGTTTTGATGCGTCAACACTTGAATAATGGCCTTTGAACGCGTGCGATTGACAGACAACAAAGAAAACAGGCGCTCAATATCAGTGGCACGGCGTTTAAGAGCAAAGGGTAGATGGGTAAAGCTTTCAACATCGGCATAAGGTGCAGTTATATCAATAATCTCTTGAAAAATGCTAAATACCTCTTGCTGACGCGTACCAAATAGACCGCCTTGCCAATCTGGCTGATTATGGATGACGGGACTTTGGTCAATGTTGAGATAGCGGCTAACTTTTACGTCGCCATAGCGCTCGAAGTACGCCCACATCACTAGCGCGCCCATTGAAATGGCGGCAACAGGGAGAGACTGTATACGGTGATGCTGACAAATATGAGCGATGATTTTGTCCACGTCATCGGCGTACTGCCGTACAAAATCAAACTGCGTCAAGCGGATCGACTGGGCGGCGCCAAATCCCCGTAGATGAGGCAAGTAAAGAGTGTACTTATTCGCCAACGGTAAAATAAAAGGTAAAAACTCACGTGCATCCATGCCGTAAGCATGGAACATTATCACAGGCGGCCCTTGCCCGATAACTGAGATAGGTAGTATTGTGTCGTCTGCCACCTCAATATCAATCGTGCGTAGCTGGTACGGGGTAGAAGGGGTAGGGATGCGTTTGATCGTCGATTTTAGTAGCTGCGTTGTTGAATTTGCTACAGTGCTCATCATGCTGCTTACACTGTGATAGGAATCGCTTAGCAGGTGGCTGTAGTTGGCGCTCGTTTGAGTTTTCATATGAACAACCTTGCTGTAGTCAGTAATATACTTTTCATAAAATATCCTTATGTTACTTGAGTGATACTGTTATAGTAAAATTGATCTTTAAGAGCATCATGCATCTGACTGCAATTAAAGAGTTACCTTTTACAAATCACACTCTTTATAGAACCACAAACCAAAGCAAGCGTATAGCGACATCATGTTATTGCTCAGAGTCTAAAGGCGATAAGAGTAAAAAGGATAGGCGTTTATGAGTAGAGCGACACTAGCAACACTTGATAGCAGCCTGTATCCACAAGTTTGGGCGCAGCATACCTATCTCTCAGCGCACGAGTTACTGATTGCTCTATTAAATAATGATCTAACGCTGACACCTCTTGAGTTTACCAAACAACTATTAGCAAATAATATCTATCAAGACTGGATTAATGCGACCGTCTTTGGGCGCTATATTCAGCGCAGTTTTGCCGCTTTTTATC
Organism: uncultured Psychrobacter sp.; assembly: GCA_947489525.1. Classification (GTDB taxonomy): domain Bacteria; phylum Pseudomonadota; class Gammaproteobacteria; order Pseudomonadales; family Moraxellaceae; genus Psychrobacter. Next base: position 2,943 of record CANLDW010000011.1, on the reverse strand, counting down.
AGCAAAGTGAAGACAGCTTCAACATGGAGTTGCCAGCGCTATTTCGTCATGAGCTCATGCGACACGCGCAGTATTTGCCTGAGCAGCAGACCTTATTTGTAGCGGGCGACATACCTAAAAGCGCGCGAGCGGAGAAGCTATTTACGACTACGGTTAATCCTGCTACGGTCGTCATCGACGCGCAAGCTTTAGCTCAAAATCGCTCTATGCCTTTGATAATCAATCAGATAACCGTCGCTAGTAAACAGGTCATTGGTTTTCCGATACGGCATAATAAGCGTACCAGTGAGCGCACTCGTAATGAAGTGCTTATCTTAGACTTTAATGCATTGCGTTTAGTCAAAGAAGATGAGCTTGAGACAAGTATTGATAAGCAAAGCGGTACATCAGTATCCACTTTGCCTACTTTGCTACGTTACTATGACTTGTGTTAGCCTTTATTCGGGAAATATAAAGATTTAGAAAAATAGAAAGTTAGATAAATAAGACTAGCTGTCATTCTTAGCAATCGTTAGCCCATTATACGTTTGTGCGACAGGCATGACCTCTAAGCGATTGACGTTGATATGCGCAGGCGACTCAATGAGCCACAATAAAATATCACCGATATCCTCACCTGTCATAGTTTTAAAACCCTCGTAAACCTTTGCTGCTTTATCGTCATCGCCGTGATAGCGCACGTTGGAGAATTCTGTACCGCCCACATTACCCGGCTCAAGATTGGTCACGCGCACCTGTGTACCGATGAGATCCGCGCGCAAATTTAGGCTGAACTGCTTAACGAATGCCTTAGTCGCGCCATAGACATTACCGCCGTAATAAGGCCAACTACCCGCGATCGAACCGACATTGATAAGATAACCGCTGTCGCGTGCAACCATTGCTGGCAAGACCGCATGGGTCAGCGCCATCAGTCCTTTGATATTGGTATTGACCATCTGCATCCAGTCGTCCAAATCAGCACGTTGGGCAGGCTCAGTACCGAGCGCGAGTCCTGCATTATTTACCAGCACATCTATCTGACTAAAGTCAGCAGGCAGATCTGCGATAATCTTTGGTAAAGAGTCCGTATTACTGACATCCATCTGTACGGGTAAAAATAACTCCCCTAATTCATTTTGCATAGCGTTTAGCTTGTCAAGGCGACGCGCACAACCAATGACGCGGTGGCCTTTGGCGATTAGTTTTCCCGCTAAAGCCTTACCAAACCCAGCGCTTGCGCCTGTGATTAATACATTCATCCTTTATCCTTTATCAGTACGATTTTAATTAAAATTATTGCTTACCAAATATCTTGTCGCCCGCGTCACCAAGCCCTGGAATGATATAGCCTTGATCGTTTAAATGGCTGTCCAAAGCGGCAGTATAAATCCTTACATCAGGATGCGCTTCGTTGACTGCACGCACACCTTCAGGAGCGGCGACCAAGACCAGCGCTTTTATACTCTTACAACCGTGGCGTTTTAACATCTCAATGGTAGCGACCATCGAGCCACCAGTAGCCAGCATAGGATCGATAACTAATGCAGGACGCTTATCCATGTGGCTGACGAACTTCTCAAAGAATGGCACAGGTTGCAACGTCTCTTCATCACGTTGTAGACCGACTACTGAGATTTTAGCGGTTGGAATAAGATCAAGCACACCGTCAAGCATGCCAAGACCGGCGCGCAGAATAGGTACGACCGTTGCCGTCTTTCCAACAATTTGCTCACCGTCGATCTCACCGCACCAGCTCTCCATTGGGAATGTTTCAATCTCAAAATCACGGCTTGCCTCATAAGCCATCAAGCGGGCAAGCTCTTTGGTTAGGGTACGAAACTTATAGGTACTACAGTCTTTTTCACGCATCAGACTGAGCTTGTGACGTACCAACGGATGATCAATAACGGTAACGTCCAATTTGTTTTTTGGGTCGCTCATAGGTACTCTCTTATCTTCTAAAATACGGTGTCAATACGGGACTTTAATATCGATTTTTTATCGTATGCTATGATAACAAAAAAACCGCTTTTCTAATGTAGAATGTTATGACCAATAAACGTGAAACGACTCAGAATCATTTAAATAAAAACACAAGGGTGTTGAAGGATTTATCAGCAACCTTAGAAGTTGAAAGCCATCCCTTTGCGCCAGTTTTGCCGTCCAATGCGACCATCATGATGATGGGTACCATGCCGCCGACCGCAGATAAGTGGGCGATGAATTTCCATTATCCTAACTTCTATAATGACATGTGGCGTATTTATGGTGGAGTGTTCTTTGATGATGTGGATCACTTTAGAGTAGGGGACGAAAAGCGCTTCGATCCAGAGCGCATACGCGCCTTTTTATTTGAGCGCGGCATTGCCTCTTGCCCAACAGTTAAACAAGCGATACGCGAGACGGGAAACGCTTCTGACAAACATCTCACTATAGTCAAAACTGTCGATTTAGATGTTATCTTACCTCAAGTGCCGGATGTTAGAGCGCTGTTCACTACTGGCGGTAAAGCAACTGAGATATTGTTAAACTTGTTAGATAATCCCCCTATCAAGTCAAAATATCCAAAGACCAATCAAAGCATCGATTACCCTTATCAGTGGCAAAGCGACGATCCCAAGTTAGTCGCTAATCGAGTCAACGGATTAACCTTGTACCGTCTGCCGTCTACCTCACGCGCTTATCCACTAGCACTAGATAAGAAGATAGCAGCTTACAAAGCCTTCTTTGAAAAGATGGGTAAGCTATAAGATGGATAGTTGCATAGGGTGCGGTTAGCGAAGCGTAACCCACCAATCTAAATCCTTGATAAACAAGGACAATTAAATTCCTAGCAAACTAATTTAAAATAAATTCAAACAGAGCTTGACGTCCACTTCAAACCACGTATAATGCCACCCAGTCGAAAGGGAAGGCGGAAAAGGAAGTGGTTCACCACTGACTTATTATTAATAGCGAAGC
>CANLDW010000010.1 GCA_947489525.1 uncultured Psychrobacter sp. | reverse complement strand
TTTGAGTATTTGAGTATTTGAGTATTTGAGTATTTGAGTATTTGAGTATTTGAGTATTTGAGTATTTGAGTATTTGAGTATTATTAAGACTTTACTCAATAGTTAGATGAATAGCAACATTTTTAAAAAATAACTATATCTTTGATATCGACTGAATTTCTATGTGAATAATATTCATAAAACTGCATAAATTTGTCAAAGACTGAGATGCCCCAGTAAACTGACTGCTAACATATAAAGTGTAGCTATCAAGTATCAATATGAGCTACTAAAAGCAATACTTTAGCCGCTCATATTCGTTATAATCCGCTCACCAATCAAAAACCACTAATATGAATGAGGGAACCACTATGGTGAAGTGTCACTTATCGACCATCATGGGTGAAAGACGCCTTAAAATTGCCGATATCTCAAGAGATACTGGCATCAATCGTGGCACCATTACTCGCATGTATCATGAAGAAGCCACCCGCGTTGATCTAGATGTCATCGAGTCTTTATGTACTTATCTTAGAATCAATGTTGGTGATTTATACGAAATCATAAATGAGGACAGCAGTGAGTCACCAGCATAAATAACGTTGTCATGAGCTGTGATTGTCTTTAAACGAATAAAAAGACCTACAGAAGGTTATTTTCTCTTGCAATAGATTAAAATATAGGTATAATTTGACCTGTAGTAAGTCATTTTATTTATTATATGTATATAATGGTCTATAGGAGAATACCAATGAATAACAATCTATCTCGGCTCAATAGCTGCACATGGTTTAGTGAACAGACTAAAACGTTAGCCTCTCAGCTGTTATTAAGCTTACAAATACAGCAAGGCGTACAGCTGGCAACCCTACTTGGTGTTGACCCCATTCTTTATAATGATGAAGCGGTTTATGTCTGGGTGCAACGACAGCTAGATGACGGTCTTATCGTTGACGATCATGCGTTAAGCACCCTTGAAACTGCTTTTATAGAGTTGGTCACAGCTCACACTGACCAAGCAGCGTAATGGCTTTAGCTTATATTTACAGACAACTTGTTTAACAAGAAACAATAACCCTTAAAGCCAGATAAAGTGTCATTATCTGGCTTTTTGATATAGACAAAGATAACGACAATCAAACAAGCTTTTTTCAGTCTTATATGTCTCAGAAGACGCACTTTTGGGCAATATGGCTTACTATTACCATATGCCTTTACTCAGTCGGCTCTGCACGCGGCACCCCAGCTATTTTATAATAAACAAAGCCTCTCTCATCTCTCAAAACACTTTTACTGTCTGCTCTAACGCACCAGCTGATTGCATCAGGCTGCGCTTCATTAACATCACAAGCCAAAATAATCTGCTGACTTTGAGCGTTATCAAATGCCTGCTTCCACCCCGTTTCAAGCTCATCGATGCCGCGCTGTAGCTCTGCTTGCTGGTATCTCATCTCTGCAATCTCATCAAAGCTTGGCACATACCAAAATACCAGGGCCACCAAACTTATTATCACAGCCATCGTACCCGCTGCGACAGCGGCTGCAATCCTTTTAATACTCATAGTCTCAATGGACTTATGAATTTTGTCCAAGTCTTTACTAGCTCTACCCTCAACCTGTTCAATCCGCGTTTTGGTGGTGGTCTCAAAGGTCTCAATATCTTCAATAATCTGCTTATGACCAGCTTGGTACTGATTGGTGAATAGGGCTAGATTGTCAGCGCCTGCGCCAAGCTTGTCAGCCACCGCTTGCATGGTACTCACTTGTACCTCTATGCTGTCGTTTTTAGCAGTGACGACCGACTCTACAGCCGTATCAATCTGCTGTTTCATATCGGTGATGATGCCTGCTATTTTGTCATCATAACGACGCGGCATATCATTGTCAGTAAAAGCAGTCACTGCCGCTTGTAGCTGCTTTAACACGAGTTCTTGATACTGACTCAATGCCTGCGAAGTCGTGCTTGCGCTACTACCTAATTCTTCAATGGCAGAAGACACCTCATTCACCTTGCTATCAATACCGCTAAGCGAACGCTCAAGCCGCCTCGCTACCGCATCATCGGCTCGCTTAATCAGCTCACGCAAGGCCCCAATGACCGGAGTCAATGAAGTCACTAGGTTAACAAGTTGATCGTGTATGTCTTGCTCAGTGCGGTCATTTTTATTCATAGTAAGTACTCATTATTGTAATCATCACAACTAAAATGGGCGTGGTGACGAGTAATGGCGCGCTTTTTCTTGAATAGCCTTGTCTATATCCAGCACTTGTGCGGCCAAGATTTGCGCTAAATTTTGCGTGCCCACGCGGATGTCAGGAACCTGCTCAAAACGCTCATTAAGCGCGTTTATAGTATCAATTTTATGACGGTCGCTAGGAAGCGTGCCGAGCGCTTGTAATAGTGTCTGTACCGATGTATCTCTGTCTATCGTCACCCGTTCTGCATCCGTGTCTCGCAAACGCTTTTGCAACGCGGTGACGTTATCAGTATGCTGAAGCGTTTTTAAAACGAGGGCCTCAGCAGCTAACTTTTCAGCCACCTCTATCACAGTGGCAGTAGTATCAATCGCTTTAAAGTCGATCTTATCAATACGGTCTTTAACCCGTACCAGCATATTATCAAACCTGCTCTGATACGCCTTGACTTCTGCCTGTCGGGTACGCGCAAGGGCAGTAGCATCTTGCTCTTTTTGTTGTTTTTCTTGCCGCCGCTTCTCTGCTTCCTCTCGTGCACGCTCAGCCTTTTTCTTAAGCTCTGCTTGCTCATGTGCTTTGTTGAGCTGGTACTGAAGCCTCATCGTACGGTTGCGCCAGTCATCAAGCCGATCTGCGTTCAATTGAGTGGTCTTGGTACGGGTAATCTCATCGTATAAGTCATCATCTTGCACAATCACCGCTTCACTTTGATCAAGAAGGGCAATACGCTGCTCATAAAACGGCGATAGGCGCTGATAGGTTTTTTGACTGGTATTGATTTGCAGCTTTAATTGTTTGATGTCTTCATTATTGGCGGTTTTAAATGTCTTTACATCAGATACAAGCATCTTCAAACGTGCCTCAGCGGTATCATCTATCTCTACCGCTTTAAGAGCACGCAGCGCCTCACGCTCTTGCTCAAGCGCTTTAAAACGCTCAACATCAAGATCTGCCAGTGCCGCGAACTTATGATAGGTGTCAAGGTTGCTCGTTATCTCGATCGCCTGCAAATCCTCAAACGTCTCCCGCCAGTGCCGCTGCAGCTCAGTTTTTTCAATATCAATCTCATCAAGCGCTTTAAAGTCAGTAGCCAGCTTATTCAGCGTTGCGGCAAACGGTTTTAAGGTGGCCTTTAGCGCCTTATGATCATCAATAACTCGATTGTTAAGGGGAATAAGATTTTTTAAAACCGCTTTATTGTTCAGCACCGTTTTATCAATCTGTGACAGCTGCTCTTCAAGGCGGCTAACAGCGCGGCCTGTTTGTAGGGTGTCATCTTGTCTAAACTGATCAACCGACGCTAAAGCCGTCTTTAGTGCCTCGCTTTGCTCTTTCGTATGTATTTTCCGGGCAAGCTCAATCATTTTTTGGCGGGGCTCGCTAAAATCCTGTCCCACCTCCTTGGTGAACCGCTGGGTACTCTTAATGTTTTTATCAATGGTAATAATCTGTTTAGACTGAAGCGCTAACTCTTCATACAGCGCATCAATGGTTGAAAATAAGGCGCTGCGTACCATCTTTTTTTGACTCACAAAGTCGGCTGAAATTGCTAAAAGCTCATCAAGTGCGTGATCATTGGCCACATCACTATGCGTCTGACTGTTATTTTTAGGGATAGCGGGTTCAAGTTCAGCGGCAGGATCTACAAAGCGGATATTACTGAGCTCAATTCGCGCAAAGGGCTTACGCTTTTTATAATGTACTGTGACGCCGTTAACCTCTTGCTCATTGCTTTCTAGGTCAATACGTCCCTTGTCGTCATACTCAATTACCAGACCATTTTTTTCAATGTAAGCATTGATCTCATCAATCGTCTCGTTGTACTCATGAATCACTGAACGATTGCCTTTGAGAATATCCTTATACAATGACTTGCCCAGTTTCATTTTTGGTAAAAGACTGATGCCCAGCTCACGGTAGGATTTCTCACTAATGGTTTTATTCTCAGGCAGTAGCTTATTGGCCATATCCGCCCAAAGGGTGCGTTGATATTTAAGCTCATCGCCGCGCCCGTTTAACCCCTTAGATAAACGCTCCTCCGTTGACCACTGCAGCCAATTCTTGCGTGCTGATAAAGCATAACCCTCAACATCCGCTACTATCTCACGGCTTGAGAGTAAAATATGGGCATGAAAATTACGACTGGTCAGCTCAACCACTTCAACCTCCCCCACATGTTTCTCGTGACTGTGGGGCCGATGAATGGCCACATCGACAAGCACGTTATAACGATCAGATAAGGTTTGAGCGTAGCGCTCGGCCAGAACTATACGCTGATCAGCGGTGATCCCATCAGGAAACATCACATCAATCTCAGTACCCAATTGCGCGTTTTTACGAGTCTCAATGCGTTCGATATCATTCCAAAAACCCTCACGTGTCACTGCTAGATCCCCAGCAAGAGTTGGCGTTATCAACGCCATATGCACCACATTTTTCTCAATAACTTGCGTATATTTAGTGCCATCACTGTCCACTAAGTTTAAGATTTTATCTTTAGCTTTACTGGTATAATCGTGGACGACTCCTGACTGCCCATCAACCAGTTTTGAGCCAGAATTATAAGCCGACTTTGCCACCACGCTATGATTTTTCGCCTTACTAACGGCGCTAACCGACAGATGAAAACCTTTATTATTCATAGCAAAAAAACCCAATATTGAGTGATGATTTTTTGGGGGTTGTAGGGGGTTCGCCCCCTGCCGGACGACGGAGTTTATGTAAAAAAAATAGCGCCCCTTGTGGGCCTTTTTTACATAAACTCCTAAGTTCGCTCTTAACAGAGGGTTAAAATACTACTGCGCCCACGAAACGAAGTGGTCTTGTGTATTTTACTACCTTGCATACCTGTATATGTACTGCTAGGATCAACTCTATCATAGTTGGCTAAAAAAAGGATGAGGTAATGTCAGTAATATCAGATGATTTATTTGCAAATAAGATTAAGCAATTACAGGCTCTTAAAAAAGAGATTGATCAGGACAGGCTTGAAGCACATAAAATATTGGGGGAGTGGTTGGCCAACGCATTAGACGATGATGACAATCATGAACTGCAAGCTATTTTTTTAGATGCACACGATAATGAAAAATATGTCCGTTTGAAAAAGCACCGTGAGTTTTTAAAGTCAATTGCTCATAAGATGCAAGGTGAGGCTAAGATGGTATCAAGCAGTTTTACTTCACATGAAGACAATCAAGATAGTGAGTACGGTTCATTGTTTGATGACGATTCAGCAGCTCAATAACTGTTACTGTTAGCAATAGCCTATTCATCAGTACAACTGAATCGTCTTCTAATTAGCGAAATGCTAGAAGACGATTTTTAGCTGTTTTAAGCGTTTTAAAATAGCTTTAGCTACCATCGTATCGAACAGAGCGTAGAACGCATATAAGAGTATTTTTTATGCGTTTTAGCAATGCTTTAAGATGTGTTTACAGAGGTGTCGATAATGACTATTGAAAATGAAGACAAGTTATCTACAAAAAATGAGACTGATACTGAGAGTATGAAAACAGCGTTGGCCAGAATGACAGATGAAGACATTCAAAATATCTTTGACCGTGCTTTTGAAGATTTTCAAAGATCAAAGCTTAATCCGAACTATGAGAATAAAGATTGATACCGAGTAAATTGACCATAGCGTTTTGAGCTACTGAACAGTTCTATAAGTGATTGGTCGCTCATATTATCATCTCAAATCCGTCAGTTCTTGAGCTTTTTTCCTATTATTTAATATAAAAACATATTTTTTACTTTTAAAGATTTTTAAAGACTTTTAGGAAGCTCTCAGACCTTACCAGTTAAGGGCTTCAAGATCTATAAAGCTACAATCAGCTAGGTTAATGCTACAATCAGCTAGGTTAAAAGCTACAATCAGCTAGGTTAAAAGCTACAATCAGCAGGTATTATGCTACAATTAGATAGATTTGAGTATTAAGGCGTAGATATGACTAACCAAGTTGGTTTATATGAGAAGAAATACCCTGCAAATTGGGTTGTTATGCAAAATCGTATTCTACAAGCGTTTTATGAAATGACACTTGATGAAAAACGGTTGCTGTTGCTTGCTAGTTCAGTAGTGCGTTTGATAGATGCCACTGAAAAAGACACTATAGAGATAACCGCGAAAGCATTTGCAGAGGCTTGCAACATTCAAGTGGATTCTGCTTATACTCAATTAAAAGATGCTAGTGAAACGATGATGAGGCGATTTTTTAGCTATAGAAATGAACGCGGTAGCCGTGTCAATGTACAGTGGGTCATCAGATCAATATATGAAGATGGCTATGTGTCTCTATGTTTTACAGATGAAGTGCTACTGATGTTGAAGGTTTTTGATGAAAATAATCCATTCACTAAATATAAAAAAGAAGATGTACTTAAACTGAAGGGTGAATATTCAATAGATATATACCATCTGGCCAAAAAACATGAGGCAATGAGCTCGTGGACAATGTCACTTGAAGAAATTAGAGAGGAGCTAGCTCTTTCTAAATCTTACGAACGTATTAACAACCTAAAAAGTCGAGTCATCAACCCAAGCGTTGAAGAAATAACAGAAAAGTCAGATATTAAAATCACCTATGAAAACGTCAAACGTGGTCGTACCGTCACAGGACTAAAATTTAATGTAAAAGCTAAGCCCACCAAGAAAAAAAGTCTGGAGGACTTAAATCAGAATAATGAGAATAGAGATATACCATCCTTAACAGTCAAACAGATCGACCGTTTTGCGCCTCTATTGGCTAACTATGCCCCATTTGGTAGCTATGCGCCTTCAGGAAAAAGTACCCAAGAAGTGATCAGCTGGTTACACACTCAATTAAGAGATGAAGCTTTTTTAAAGACCCATAAAAAGCATTTGCTGGCGGTAGGTTATACGTTCCCTAAGCAAAAATCATAGCAAAGAAAAAAGAGTGATTAATCTGGTACTGTCTATACAAATGGTTTATATTATATGTACACAGATAAGCCATTTGTAATGCCATGACGACAACTAATTATAATATCAGGCTCGATCAAGAGCTAAAAGAAAATGCTTTTGCCGTGTTTGAAAGCTATGGTCTAACGCCGTCTCAAGCGATTAAATTGTTCTTGACCCAAGTGGCGCAAACCAATCAAGTACCGCTATCTTTTGAATACCAGAAAGTAACAGCTGTCAGTCAAGATGAATTGCTAATCTATAAAGAGCATACTGACAGAGAGAACAGATAAGTATTAGATTTGAATGGGATGAACAAAAAAAACACCAATCAGCGTAAGCACCGTTTATTATTTGAGGCAGCCGCCCGAGTTTTTCTAGACCTTTTATGCCTGCGTCAGCAAGACAGGTATGAAAATGATGAAAAGCAGTGGCAAGCGCTGGGTACAGTAGACGGTACCGCCGTCCTATTGGTAGCCCATACGCAAACAGAAATAGATAATGGTGAGGTTATACGCATTATCTCAGCTAGACGTGTCAAAAAAATGAAAGGGAGCCAGTGTGAACAAAGTTAGTTATCAAATAGACGAGCTACCACCACTAACGGCCAAGCAACAAGTAGATTTAGAGCATTTAGCAACGCTTAATGATGACGACATTGATCTATCAGACATTCCAGAAGTCACCGACTGGTCAGGTGTTAGCCGTGGCAGTATTAAACCATAAGCGTTCTTTACTGAGGCCAGTATCATTGCCAAATTTAAGGATAAAACCAAGCAAACAGGCGCTAATCATTAATAAATGATAGTAATGCGCTAGAAGAGTACTTAACTGATCGTTAGCCCTAATCTAATGATTGTGACCTCAAGATTACTTGAGGTTTTTTTAAGCCTTATATTGTAGTATGTTGTATATTGTATTATACTATATAAAAAATACTACAAACGCTACATATTTACTCATACAAAATTAAGGACAATAATTATGGCCATCACTACCCCACAGATTCATGCCACTGCTGAGCAGCTACAAGAGCAGGGTATTAAGCCTACCCTAGCCGAAGTGCGTAAGGCGCTAGGTGGTGGTTCATTTACGACCATCAGTGAAGCCATGAAGTCTTGGCGTCAGGATAATCAAGAAGAAGAGCAGCTAAGACAGGTTGAGCTGCCAAGTGGCATTGCTGAGCGCTTACAGTCGCTTGGTGCGGATATGTGGCAAACGGCTATTGATATCGCCAATGATCGGTTGGTGAAAGAGCGTGAAGCCCTAGAGAGCATTAAGACCAAGGCACAAGCTGAGACAGACGAGGCGCAAGAGGCGGTTAAGACCCTAGAGAGTGAGCAAGCTGATCTGTTAGGGCAGCTCGATGAGGTCACAGCAACCGCAGAGGCAGCCGCTATCACCGCAGCTCAAGTGACTGCTGAACGTGACACGCTGATACAGACACTCAGTGATACTCAGCACGCGCTTGAGCTTGAACGAGCTAAGACAGATGCAGCCCAAGCTCAACTTGCAGATCTGCGCCATACCCTTGATCAGCAGTCAAAAGAGTTAAATGCCAACCTATCAAAAGTGGCCACGCTTGAAGCCACTGCTAGTAGCGATAAAGCAGAAATTGCACGTCTACAAACAGAACTGACAGTGACTAAGGGTGAGCTAAAGACAGTCACCACTGAACGCAATGAGATAGCGACTGATACGGCAGAAGTCAAAGGAGAGTTAAAGGCCATAGTCGCTGAGCGTAACAAGCTATCAGGACTCAACGATCAGCTGACCCAAACACAGGCTAAGCTTGAAGCTGAGCATAGCGTACTGAATAAGCAGTATAGCGAGCTATCAAGCCATCACCTATCGGAGCAAGAACAAGTGACTCTGTTACAAGATCAACTTAAGAAAGCACAAGATGCTCTGATACTTATTCAAAACAAAGATAATGCTTTGGATGCTGATTAAATAAAAGTATTCGAGGTTTCAGTTTAATTAGAATTTCAAGATAAAGAACAGTTATGAGTGTGAAAGATACTTTGCCCAAGACATAGATCTCGTTCTATTCACACTAAGCTTATGAATCCACCATGACAATATCGACTCACTGAATAAGTGATTGTTGTATATTAACTATTCTAAATTTTTCTCTGGACTCTTATAGTATATAGCCGAGTGGGCTATATACTACTTAAGTTAGCCTAAGTGAATTTATGCTGATTTTGGAGCCTTGAGCAGATTTCAAGGAACACTCACCCTAAAGCGTTTATGAGTAAAAAAATACTCACAAACGCTTTAGTGCATTCCTTGGATTTGATGTGATTAGTCATGCCGACTTCATCGCCCATCGCGTCATCAAGACCGTATCACTGTATCAAGCTACGGTTGTTAAGATTACGGCTGATAGCACCGCCTAGACACGCTCTTAACCGCTACTGTGCTGTCATACGCTAGCAAGGGCCTAAACCCAATATACCGCTACGATATGCACAAGTAACCACTCATTGCGTTGCTCTGATCCTTTGTCTAGTCACCCCTGTAGGGAGCTCACCCTTATGTCAAACGCAGTCGTCACCGAGGCCTGCCACCCATTTGACGGGTAACGGGTACAGAGAGAGCAGCACGAAAATGTAACGAGCGAACAAGCAGTTTTTAAAATGTATAGTGAATAAAGTTGATATGAAAGCAAATTTTGGATAAAATGCACCTACACGGGCATTTAATGCTGTTCAAATAACGCAGTTCAGGTGCTTATTTGTTCGTTACAGTGTGCGTCAACACGCTGTAACCGTTAGCTATATTTAAAACTAAATGCCTCTGGGAGTCAACTCCCAGAGGCATTTTTTTGTTTGTCATATAGATTGGGTTTTTATTATCTACTTTTTCATTAGATTGCTTAGGCTTTTTTTGTCGTCATTTAGCGTAGGTATTTCAATCATTTTGAAGTTAGCACTTAGTACATCCTCACAAGACGTTAAGTTTCTGACAATACTGGGATAGTTTACTATGAAGACCGGCTTAGTCGTCAGATGCAAGGTTTTACACGCGCTGTTAAGAAGCGGTAAATCATCTTTCTGAGAGAATACGATAATGAAAAGACAAACCTACACTCCTGAGATTAAAGAACGCGCCGTTCGTATGCTGATTGAAGCATTAAACGATTACACCTTTATGTGGTCATGTCATAAAAAGCACACTAATGAAACTATACTAACCAACATTCAAGACTAAGCTACACATACTAAAGAGCTTGAACATGAGAACAAGAAGCTTACGTAAGCCAGTTAGATTACAGTAAAATCCGCTTTTTTCGCCCAAGGAGAGATAGGACACACAATCAAGTTGTGGCTCAGTTTATTGATAAAAATAAGTGGGTCTACGGTATTAGAGCAATATTGACTGTGCAATATAGAAAATATGCAATAAACTTATTTTCTACCTTTAATAAAATGCAGCAACCTAAACAAGGGTAAATTATGAGTAATTCAGATAACCACAGTCATCAAGCTCCAGACCCTAAAAATATGAATAAAGCTTTTTATATTGGGATTGGTCTAAATTCTGCATTTACGCTCATCGAGTTTATAGTGGGCTATTCAACTAATTCATTAGCTTTAATCGCAGACGCTAGCCACAACTTAAGTGATGTTGCCAGTTTAATAATCTCGTTAATTGGAATGAAATTAGCACAGAAAGCATCTACTACGCTTTATACCTATGGCTACAAAAAAGCTTCTATAATGGCGTCTCTTATTAACGCCATATTGTTAGTTACAATCGTTATAGGTATTGCGTATGAGGCCTTGGGTCGATTTGATACGATACCGGAAGTTGCAGGAAAAGTTATTATTATTACAGCTCTAATAGGTGTATTTATAAATACTGTTTCTGCTTTTGCATTCTACAAAGGTCAAAAAGACGATATTAATATCAAAGGTGCTTTCTTGCATCTAATGGTAGATGCATTGGTCTCTGTAGGTGTCGTTATCTCGGGCATTATTATTTACTATACAAGTTGGAATATCGTTGATCCTCTAGTTAGCTTGATTATTTCAGTCGTTATACTGTTATCGACTTGGGGTCTACTAAAAGAGAGTATCAAGCTTGCTATCGACGGAGTACCTCAAAATGTTGATCTCAGTAAAATCACTGCTATCTTAGAGAGCTATAATTTTATTCAAAACTTTCATCATTTACATATCTGGGCTTTGAGTACCACTGAGAATGCTCTTACAGTTCATATTGTACCGAAGACCGATATAACGTTTGAAGAGACTATTACTATGAAAGAAAACATCAAGGAAGATTTGGCGCATCAGAATATACAACATGCAACTATTGAATTTGGTACTAAGGCAGATGACAATCAAAAATCGCGTGCATTAAATGAAAGTATCAACTAAAAGATGATAGACCGTATATAGCTATCTCTTTTTAAGTATGAGGCGCGTGCCTTATGTCAACATAATTTTTTCAATCAGTTCTTATGTGATCAATAGTTTAAAACTTTTATATTTACGTGCGTTAGGACGTTACCTAGAAAAAATAAAAAACTTACGCTGATTAAATTATTATGATTAAGTTTACTATTACCCTCGTCTTCTAAGTGTGGTTAGACCTTTGCCAAAATAGCTTAGTAGTAATAACAGGGTTATTATTATCAAGATAGGATAATTTCCCATAAGCATAAAGGGCGTGTTACCAACCCGTGCCTGTATCTCACCACGTAGTACAGTACGCTCAAACTGCGGTGCGCGTTTTACAATACGACCTTTATGGTTAATGATAGCGGTAACACCAGTATTGGTCGCTCGAATAAACCAGCGCCCGTTCTCAAGCGCGCGCATTTGTACCATTTGCAAATGTTGCAATGGTCCTGCTGAAGTGCCAAACCAGGCATCGTTAGAGACGGTCAACAAAAAGTCAGTATCGATGGCATTTTTACGCGTGGTATCTGGATAAGCTACCTCATAACAGATAGCCGTCCCTATATTGTGTTCACGCACCTTTAGCGGTGACTGCTGATCACTACCACGACTATAGCTCTTAATATCCTGACTACCGGCCAAACTTGGGAAAATATCGAGCACGCCTTCAAATGGAATATACTCTCCAAAAGGCACTAGACGCTGCTTCTTGTATAGGCCTTCCGCTTCTACACCTCGAGCAATCACGCTATTGTAAAATGGGGGATACTTATCCGTACTGGCATTGAATGCCGCTTTATCCTTATAAGGGATACCAGTTATCCATGTCGTATTGGTCGCATTGGCCATTTCTATCATTTCACTAATAAAGCCCGCAGCCTCATCCTGAAACATCGGAATAGATGATTCAGGCCACACCACCACATCACGTCCCCACTCAGTGCGCGTTAACTTCGCATAAATCTTTAGCGTTTCTAATTGATATTGCGTCAGCCACTTTATATCTTGTGAAATATTACCTTGAATCAATGACACTGACAGATCAGGTGTGCCCTTAGGTTTTGTCCATTGCGGATTGACCAGCCATAATGATGTGCTAATGGCTAATAACAGTACAGAAACGACGGCATAACTACTGCGTCGAAGCAGTAGCTCTACTAAACTTGCAGCCAATAGTATGGCAACAAAAGAGACGGCAAAAACACCAGCAACGGGTGCTAAGGACGATAACCAATACTCTTCAGTAAATGCATAACCAACAAACAGCCACGGAAAGCCTGTGAATAACCAAGTTTTTAACCATTCTTGTAGCACCCAAAGAGCAGCAAATGAAAAGGGTTGTTTGCCTACCATACGGTTAAAGACTAGTGCTAAAAATCCATGAAACAGTCCCATACCGAGACCCATCAATCCAATCATAATCAATGCGAGCCACGTTGGAGTATCGCTATAATCATGGATGGCAGTATAGAGCCAAAAGCCGCCGACGCACCATAGCCCCATACCGTAAGCTTCACCGATAATAAAAGCGCGACGACCACTCATATTTGGTACCAACAGCGCATATAAAATCGCTGGTGACACTATTGCTAGCGGCCAGAACCCATGAGGCGCTAGCGCAAATAAAAAAATAGCCCCTGCAAGCCATGCTGCTACTAGCGTAAACCATAGCGGTAATTGATTTGAGTGAGTACTCAAACGCTTTTGTAGATTAATAGTAGACAGGCGCATCGCAAATTATCCAAAATTATGAGTTTTGAATTTTTAGTCAAAATCCAAAACTCGGATAGACCTGTTAATACTACAGGCAGCATTTCAAAATGAAAACTGCTTATGATACCAGTCCGCACTGCTCAATGGATAAATTTACGTACTCCGTTTGATGGGTTATTATGCTACATTACCAAACGATATGAAGTGTTACTTGACCTTCTATAGCTCACAATATCTACAGTACATGAGAGAGCACTATGACCCCCTTAAAAATAAAATCCAGTCTTATATTCAATCGTTATCTGTCTAAGGGGTTGCGTAGTACGTTAGTATTACTTGCCGCCTCATCACTATTTGCTTGTAGCCAACCGAGTAGTGGCGTATCTGATGCAAGCACAACATCGGCATCAACTGAAGATGTAGTGACTGTTCCGAAGACAGCTGAACCAAACGTTATAAATACTCCTATGATGACATCAGTAAGTAAACCAGACCTACTAAAAAACGTCTCAGCCACTGTCTATAAAGATGCCAATTGCGGCTGCTGTAAAGAATGGATAAGTCATGCAGAAGATAATGGTCTAAGTGCAACCGCGCAAGATGTTGCGGACTTAGCCGTATTTAAAGAGCGCTACAGCGTTCCAAATGAAATGCGTTCTTGCCATACTGTAGTCACTACTGATGGTTACGTCTTTGAAGGTCATGTACCCGCTAAATATATGGCGCAGTTTTTAGAAAATCCGCCAGTACAAGCTATGGGTCTTGCCGTACCTGGCATGCCTGTTGGTAGCCCGGGTATGAAGTATCAAAATAAATTCATGCCCTATCAGGTTATGCAACTCAATAAAGACGGGACGACCCAAGTTTATGCTGATATTGAATCGGTAGAGCAGCAATTATAGTGTGTTAGCAGTTAAGAATACTTTGATTATAGTGTTAGCGTTAAAAGCGAATGAAGCAAGTATAAGACTGTTCTATTGCTTATAAAATGATTCTTCATCAAAAAATTCATTAGCTATTGCGACTTTAAAATTAAAAATAACTTTGAATTTGTAACTTTTGATGACAATGTAAGCGGATTTATCGGTTATTAACCCTTAAAATAGATAAATAACTAAGGGTTAATACAAGAATATACAGGATGTATCGAAACAATTACGTAATATTACATAAGCCAGTAGGGAATTAACATCTATATTAATATTATAAATTATTATATTATCTTAATAATTAGTTAGACCCTATATAGGGTAATTACTTCATCCAATAGAAAAACGTCTGAGGGTTAAATCTAAATTATAGATTTAACCCTCAGACGTTTTTTTGCTTATAAAACAGTAGAAATTGTGGTCAATCTAGTCAGCTATATTCTGTACATGTTACACAAACTTACATTGTAAAATGTGGGATATTAGCAATTTTTTCGACATCAAAAAAGTATTTTTGGGGTTTTTAAGGGGGATGACAGGCTAAACAGCCTATGCTAAAGTCGGCTTTGTGTTTTGGTCAGCAGCTTGATTTGTAACAGCTTCGTAAGACTTCAATGAGCTGTGATCGCCAATAATCATTTTTTATATGAATAATATGCAGCAGAAGTATCAGTCACTATGACATATATATACTTGAGTTATTGAGATTTAATTGACTGCGCTGTTGTTGATAACAGACGATTTTGAATTAACCGTAGGTATTAGATTTATGAAACAGGCTTTATTGATTTTGTCAGTACTGGGTATGGGCATAGCACAAACGAGTGGTGCTGCTATCACAATCTCTCAAACAAATAATACCATCACCAATACTTCTGTGGCATCAAACTACGGTTCATCAAAAAACATCTATAGCACCAAAAGTGGTGCTTATGTTTCTAATAATGATGAAATTAGTCAAGCAATTAGCAACCTAAGTGCGCAGGCCAAGCAAAAAGAGAATCAGCTTTCATCATTAAACAGCCGCTTATACGCTGAAAAACAACAGCAGCAAGTCAATAAGGTTCCTGACAGCAATTCAGCCCCCGCTATCGCTGCTGCTCGCGCCTCAAAAGTGGCTTTATCTGGCAGCTCTGGATATTGTGCCCGTTACGTACGTAAAGCACTACAATCAGCTGGTTATGAATTTACACCCAATCCTTCAGCCTATCAGTACGCCACTCGTGGCACGCTTGATAAAGCAGGTTTTAGCAAAATCAGTAATGATATGCCAACCCAAGTAGGTGATGTTATTGTCTATGATCGCTCATCAAAGCGCCCGCATGGCCATATCCAAATATTTGATGGCGAAAATTGGATTTCTGATTTCCGTCAGAACAGCATCAGCCCATACAGTGGTGTCTATGCTTATACGACATGGCGCGATTCAAAATACGTGGATGACGCATCCGCATCAGATCGTAATATCTACCTTGCTATGAATGATAAATAAGACTTTCTAAGTCAGCACAACATAGTTGTTATTTCCTCCAACCCAGTAGTGATCTTAATATCATTGCTGGGTTTTTTTGTGCTTAACATCAGGGCGTATTTAACCTTTCATGATTTGATCCGTCAGAAATGAACACTACTGATATCATTACTCATGACAGGAGTTATCGACAAGCGCGTTTAAAATGCCACATGATGACGCTGGTGCACTACTTGCACATTTCTGGCGCAAAACGGTCAAGTGATGCTTTAAGTGCATCAGTTCTTCCATTCGTATTTCCACAGCATGAATGTGCTCATCTAGCAAGTTATTCACATCGCCGCAGTCCTTGTCAGGCGACTCCCAGTATTCAAGTAAGATTCGCACATCATCTAAAGCCATATCGAGCGTACGGCAATGTAGGATAAATTGTAGACGCTCAATGTGCTCTTCATTATATAAACGATAATTCCCTTCGCTACGAAAAGGCTCGGGTAATAAACGCTCTTTTTCATAATAGCGAATGGTTTCTACTGTGGCACCTGTGCGTTTAGCGAGCTCACCAATTTTGATTGTCATAACAACCTCTATGATTTAAATAATTAAAGTGGCTGTAAAGACTAGCGCTAGAGAAATTAAAATTACGAAACTGTAGATAAATAACCTTGACTCTAAAGCCACTATAGGGTTCATAATATCATTATTCAAAGGGTAAATTATTATGAAATATCATATTGAAGGTATGGACTGTGCCAGTTGCATCGGCAAGATTGAAACAGCTTTGAAACGTATGCCTGGGGTTTCTGATGTTCAGCTGAATTTCGCTACAGAAACGCTAGAGCTAAATTTAGCCCCTGGTGCGCCGACTCAGGCTAGTGATATCGAAAAAACAATCAAAAGCCTAGGGTTCGGCATCTCTGCCAATACTGGTCAACAAACTGTATCGGCTATTGATATTGACAGCGACAATCAGATGGCTCCGCAGGATAAGCAATGGTGGCAAACTCAAAAAGGCAAACAGGTTGTTGGCCTCGGTATTTTGATGGGCAGCGCTTATGCACTGTCACTACTGTTGCCCGCTTATGGGATATGGGTGTTTGCCATCGCTGTGATTGTAGGCGTTTTTCCATTTGCGCGCAAAGCCTTAGCACTGGCTAAAACAGGTTCATTCTTTTCAATTGAAACGCTGATGTCCGTCGCCGTGCTTGGCGCACTTATCATTGGTGAAGCTGAAGAGGCCGCAGCAGTTGTCTTTTTGTTCTCAATCGGTGAACTGTTTGAGAGTATCGCTGCTGATCGCGCTCGCGCTGGCATCAGAGCCTTATCATCGCTGGTTCCGAAAAGTGCAATTTTACTTGATGCTCAAGGTGGGCAGCGTAACGTTCCAGCGACTTCATTACAAGTGAATGACCTTGTGCTGGTGCGTCCTGGAGATAGGGTATCTGCTGATGGTTCCATTGTTCAAGGTGCGTCCAGCCTTGATGATTCGCCCGTGACGGGAGAGTCTGTTCCTGTTGCCAAGACGATGGGTGACAATGTATTTGCAGGGTCAATTAACATCGATGGTGTGCTCCAAGTGCGCGTAGAAAAGACAGCCGCCGATAACACCATTTCGCGCATTATTGAGCTGGTAGAGCAAGCCCAAGCCTCCAAAGCACCCACTGCCCGTTTTATTGAGAAATTCAGTCGCTATTACACACCGGCAGTGATGGCTATTGCCGCACTAATTATTATCATTCCACCGTTAGCCATGGGTGGAGATTGGTCGACTTGGTTGTATCGCGGTCTAGCACTGTTGCTGATTGCCTGTCCCTGTGCTCTTGTACTATCAACACCCGCTGCCATCGCCTCTGGTCTTGCTGTTGGTGCGCGCCGTGGCTTGCTGATCAAAGGCGGTAGTGCTTTAGAAACTATCGGCCAAGTGAAGACGGTCGCTTTTGACAAGACAGGCACTTTAACTGAAGGCAAACCACGCGTGACCGATGTTGTTGCCTTTACACAAGAGGACTCAAGTATTCAAGGTCAGAATTCTCAAGGTCAAGATGAGATATTGGCACTTTTTGCCAGTGTGGAGACTGGTTCTAGTCACCCACTTGCTGAAGCCATTGTCAGCCATGCTGAAGCCGCTAAAGTTGTTATACCTGTGGCTTCCAAAGCTTCTGCTACTGCGGGTAAAGCGGTACACGCAACTGTCGCGGAGCGCGCGCTAGCTATCGGTTCGCCTGTTTACGCAGCCGATGAGGCATTGATTTCATCCACACAACAGGCGCAAATTGAGGCGCTGCAAAATGAGGGTAAGACCGTCTCTGTTCTTTTCGATGAGCAAAACCGTGAAGTGCTTGGATTAATCGCGCTAAGAGACGAATTACGAGACGACGCTCATGAAGGTGTGGCTCAGCTCAAAGCGATGGGTGTGCGCTCCGTCATGCTAACAGGCGACAACCGCTTAACCGCTCAAGCACTTGCCAGTAATTTAGACGTGGAATGGGAAGCTGAGCTGTTGCCTGAGGACAAACTGCGCCTGCTTAACGAGATGAAGAACAACCGCAAAATAGCGATGGTTGGTGATGGTATTAACGATGCGCCAGCGCTAGCAACTGCCGATGTTGGCATCGCGATGGGTGGTGGTACCGATGTGGCCATTGAGACGGCCGATATCGCATTATTAAAAAGTCGTGTTACGGATATGGCTCATCTCATCGCACTTTCACGTGCCACCATGCGCAACATTCATCAGAACGTCATTTTCGCTTTGGGTCTCAAAGGCGTCTTTCTGATCACGACCGTATTCGGCATTACTGGACTATGGATTGCGGTTCTAGCTGATGCTGGAGCAACAGTGCTCGTTACTCTTAATGCGTTACGTTTACTGCGCTTTAAGGGAGCGCCTCCACTGGTAAATCCGCCTAAAGTAGTTAAATAAAACCCTTCGAAATCAATTAAAAACTAGAGATAGCAGCAGATTTCGGGGGTGGGTTCTAATAATAAAAATTCCACCGCCACAGTAAACTGCAACCGCATTAGAGTAAATAAGGTTAGACCGTATGTTGATTACAGAATTGGGCTATTTTGCCTTGCTTACCGCTTTTGTATTGGCGTTATTGCAGGTAATTCTGCCAACTATTGGTGTTATTCATAACCAAGTTGCTTGGCAACGACTAGCCCCTAGCTTAGCTTGGGCACAGTTTGCCGCCATGATAACGTCATTTGGCGCTTTGATAGCAGGTTTTTATTATAATGATTTTAGCCTCAGTTACGTCGCGCAGCATTCCAATACGCTGTTGCCTTGGTACTATAAGTTATCGGCGACATGGGGCGGACACGAGGGCTCTTTGCTGCTATGGATGACCATCATGGCCACATGGTGTGCACTGGTATCATACTTTAGTCGCGGCTTGCCGTTATCAATGCGTGCGCGGGTATTAGTTATTTTGGCCGGTGTACAGTTAATGATGCTAACGATGCTGATATTTACCTCGTCACCGTTTGAGCGTACCTTACCCAATCTAGCGGTCGATGGCGCTGATTTAAATCCTGTCCTACAAGATTTCGGTCTGATTATTCATCCGCCCATGTTATATATGGGCTATGTGGGTATGGTAGTACCTTTTGCATTTTGTATGGCGGCATTGTGGGAAGGGCGTTTAGATGCTGCTTGGACACGCTGGTCACGTCCATGGGCGCTCGCGGCTTGGGGGTTTTTGACCATTGGTATTGCACTGGGCTCGTGGTGGGCCTACTACGAGCTTGGCTGGGGCGGTTGGTGGTTTTGGGATCCGGTAGAGAATGCCTCGTTTATGCCTTGGCTTGTCGGCTTAGCATTGCTGCATTCATTAGCAGTCACTGAAAAGCGCGGGGTGTTTAAAGCATGGACCATCATGCTGGCTATTTTCGCCTTTGCCTTAAGCTTGCTTGGCACGTTCCTGGTACGCTCTGGAGTCCTTACCTCAGTGCATTCGTTTGCCGCTGATCCGACGCGTGGTTTGGTTATCTTAGCTATTCTTGGCATTATCATCGGTAGTGGTCTATTAATGTTTGCCGTTCGAGGTTGGCGTTTAACCGTTGAAAGTCAATATCAGCTGATTTCACGTGAGTCCTTTTTAGTGATCAACAACGCCATCATTTTGATTGCAACCTTAGTGGTGCTGCTCGGCACCCTTTACCCTATTATCGCTGATGCCTTTGGTTTAGGACAAGTGTCCGTTGGCCCTCCTTATTTTAATGCATTATTTGTACCTTTAACGTGGCTGTTATTAATAGCTATGGGTATGGGCTCAAATATTCGCTGGAAAAAAGACACCCGTCCACTACTGGGTATAGGCATGGTCATCGCCGTTAGTAGCTTAGTATTAGCTGCCATTATTACTTACTTTGTTAATCCATCGTCTATGCTTAATATTGGTGTGACTTTAGCCGTTAGCTTTTGGGCACTGCTATGGATGGCAGTTGATTTTAAAGATAAAACTAAGAATGCGCCTAATCTTTTTAACGGTTTGCGGCAGTTGCGTCTGAGCTATTGGGGTCAACAGACTGCTCATATTGGCGTATTGGTTGCTGTCATTGGCATAGCCTTTACTAGTAGCCTGAGTATTGAGCGTGACGTAGCAATGGGTATTGGCGATACAGTCAATGTTCAAGGTTACGATTTTGAAGTAACTGAATTTTTTGAAATAAAGGGTAGTAACTTTGATGCAACGCAAGCGCAAGTCGTGGTATCCAAAGACGGTCGTGAAGTGGCGAAACTGACTCCAGAAAAGCGTACTTATATTATCAGCACGATGCCAACGACTGAAGCCGCTATTGACCCCAGTCTTATGCGCGATGTTTATGTCGCACTGGGCGAACCTATTGCCGATGGTAGTAACCAATGGGCATTAAGGATTTATGTAAAACCATTAATTCGCTGGATTTGGTTAGGGGCAATTATCATGGCTCTAGGTGGATTAATTAGTATGCTTGATAAACGATACCGCATCAAAAAAGTTAAAGCTCCATTGCTAGTTACTGGTGATCTGGCTACTGATGGAGTCAATGAGGTAGCTATTGAACAGGCAATCTCAGCATCGACGATGTCGACACTAAAGGAGAAATAAATGACTATGTCGAATAATACTCCTGAGCAAAAAGATAGCCAAAACAGTAAGCAGCGTAACCCAAAGACAATGAAAAAAAAGCAGACGAAGCTATGGTTCTTAATTCCGCTTATCCTCTTTTTTGGTTTGGTAGTTATATTGTACATGCGCTTAGGTAAACCAACAGACATTGTGACCAATACCGCTCTTGAGCGTCCGGTTCCTACCTTTGAGCTGCCGTTATTAGCAGATACTACCCGTACTATCACCAATGATAATTTGCCGGATAAGCCGTTTTTACTTAATGTTTGGGGCTCATGGTGCCCAACTTGCGTTATTGAGCATCCGTTTTTAATGCAACTAGAAGAGCGCGGCGTTGATATCGTTGGTGTGAATTATAAGGATGAGATTGGTAATGCGCTCAGTTACTTAAACCAAGGCGGTGATCCATTTTCTATGTCTATTCAGGATTCATTGGGTCAGTTTGCTCTAGACTTAGGCATAACTGGTGCGCCCGAAACCTTTGTTGTGGATGGAGATGGCATCATTCGTCAGCATATTGTTGGTGAGATTAATGAAGCCAATTGGCAACAGCGTGTTAAGCCGTGCCTGACAGTACTTAATAAGGCTAATAAGAACAACGATAGTCCTGATCTCATTCAGGTTGAGGAGATGTGCAAATGAACGTTACTCGAATAAGAGCTCCTCAACTAAAACCCAATATAGTTTTAAAACTAGCAAGCTTAATACTAGCGTGTCTGCTTAACATGACGGCAAACGCAGCTATTGACGTATACGATTTTGACTCACCACAGCAAGAAGCTCAGTATCGTGGATTAATAGAAGAGTTTCGCTGCCCAAAATGCCAAAATCAAAACCTTGCAGCCTCTGATGCACCGATTGCACAGGATCTAAAGCAAAAAGTCTATGATTTAATTAAAGATAGACGTAGTGATGCTGAAATACGCGTCTATATGCAAGAGCGCTACGGTGACTTTATTAGCTACAAGCCGCCTATGCGACCATCAACATGGATCCTATGGTTTTTTCCACCACTATTATTGCTCGTCTTAATTATTGGTTGGTTTTGGCAAAGTAAGCGTCGCCAAGTTGTTGCCCGTGGTCAAAGCGGCGTCACAGTGAACAGTACTGCTGCCTTGACCTCTACGGAAAAGGCTGAGCTTGATCGTCTATTATCGCAAGCTGAGAGTGTCGACCACGACATTACTAGCCTAGAGGACAAAAAATGACTCTATTTTCTACTTTTGGCTTATTTGTAACTCTAAGCTTGCTGATTGCTCTTATATTTGCGCTGATTGCTATTATGCCATGGCTACGAGCACCGCGTTTGCAGTCCAAACCAATAGACAATCAACTGCTAGATATTAATGTTGCAGTATTTCGCGAACGTTTAGCTGAGCTACAAACAGATAAAGACAGCGGTACTATTAATAATAGCCATTATCAAAATCAAAAGCTGGAACTGGAGCGTCAGCTATTAGATGTGCAGCGTCAGATAACACCTATGGTCACCCCTGATGTCAAAAGCCGTTTAATTGTCGCAGCTTGGATCCCAATATTGGCTGCAATGGCGTATTTACTAATAGGCAATCGTACGCCCGTGTTTGATTTGTGGACAGCTGAGGACAAAGTAGGACAAGTGGCTGACGACCTATTGACAGCTAAAATTGACAAGCCGCCATCATGGGCGTTTGAAGATGGTCGTCAACTGATTAGCGCCATGCAAACCAATGTTCATCGTAATGCTGATGATCCTAATCGCTGGATGCGCCTATCCGAGCTTTTCTTATCTATGGAGGCAACTGATTCTGCGCTGGAAGCCTTATCTCGTGCCTATCGTTTAGCTCCTGAAAATGAAGAAATCGCCACCACTTATGCTCAGACTAGCTTTTTCGTTAATGAAGGTCAGTTAGACGCCAATATTCGCCGTGTATTACAAGCTATATTAGCTAAGAATCCGCAGCATGAACGGGCTCAAATGCTCATGGCAATGGGTGAGACTCGTAGTAGTAACTTTGCCCAAGCGCAAGGTTGGATTAAACGCTTACAAGGCAGCATTGTGGCCAAACCAGGTGATCATACTAAAGCTTTAGCAAGCTTAGATGAGTTAAGCAACTACGTTAGCACGCAAGAAAAGCAAGCGCTAGAAGGTATTGACGTGACAGTGAAAATTAACGCTAATTTATTACCGTTAGTGAAAGCTGATGATGTGTTGTTTGTTGCGATACGTGACGTTAAAGGAGGTCCACCGTTTGCCGCCAAACGTTTACCCATTAGTATTATCAAGCAAGGTGAGGCTAGTATCCGCTTAAGCAATCTTGATGCGATGATGCC
Organism: uncultured Psychrobacter sp.; assembly: GCA_947489525.1. Lineage (GTDB taxonomy): Bacteria > Pseudomonadota > Gammaproteobacteria > Pseudomonadales > Moraxellaceae > Psychrobacter. Next base: position 10,654 of record CANLDW010000010.1, on the reverse strand, counting down.
AGATCGTACGTTAAATTCAGCTCGTAGTGACAAAACTCAGTTAGCAGTCGTTGCTCGTATTAGTCATAGCGGTAATGCCATAGCAGAGTCAGGCGACTTATCGGGTAATCCTATAGTGATTAGCGCTGAACAGACTCAGGTTAATGTTGAAATCAATCAACAGATTCCCTAATAAAAAATTATTACCGTAAGTTTCATAACACCAGAGCGGTAAGTGGAGCCGTTTATAAAAGTGGCGCGATTAATAGTCGTATACCAAAAACATATACGTTTAACATTGTTCATTGTATAAACACAGATAAAGAAAACAACTATGACTGAATCTACCGACAGATTAGATAGTACTAAATTGAATAGCGTTGAATCGGCTAGTACTAATATTGCTGACAATAAAGTACCTATAGCTGTGAGTAGTACTCATCAATCGATTGACTCTAAAACCATGAATCATACGCCTAAAGCTATGTACGTGACTTCAGGCAACTCGATAACACCTAAAGGTAAGTTGGATAAAATGCCAAAAATGGTTGCCAATGGCAGTCGCGCTTTTATCTGGTATTTGTTGGCGATAATGGTGTTAATACTTGATCAATGGACTAAGTGGTTGGCCCAAACCAAATTAGCGTTCAATGACCCCGTACCGGTCATTGAACCATTTCTCAACTGGACACTCGCTTATAACTATGGGGCAGCATTTAGCTTTTTAGCCGACGCTGGCGGTTGGCAGAAATGGTTTTTCTCAGGCTTAGCTTTTGTAATGGCTATCTTTTTAACGATTTATTTAATCAAAGCGCCACGTACAGCCAAGCTATTGTCTATGGGGTTGGCCTTAGTGCTTGGCGGTGCGATTGGCAACTTAATCGATCGTTTAAGAATTGGCAAAGTGGTTGACTTTATCCATGTGCATTATGCTGATGTCTGGAATTATCCTATTTTCAATGTTGCAGATATAGGTGTCTGTGTCGGTGTAGCGTTGATTATAATTGATATGATATTTTTGGAAAGTAAGCGTAATGAATAAACAAGTGAATATTGATCAGTACAAATAAAAAGAACTAGCGTCATAGCTGCTCTATACGGAAAGATACTTTTTATACTCAAGTGTGTTTATAAAAATGCGAACTGGAAGGTGATATATGATTAATACAAATACTCTCTCATTCTATATCCCAAAACCCAATGCATAATTGTATGCGAGTGAACGCAGGATGATTTTGAAGTGGCTAGACGAAGGCGTGACGTGCTAAGTGGTAGATGACAAAAACCAGTACTTCAAAGCTCTGGACAGGGCCATTATTATAAAGACATTGAATACCGCCTAAATTATTTATTGAAATAACAAAAGGATAATATAGTGTCACATGCTCAGCTAACTATCAAACAAATACATAATCTTAGAAAAAAACAAAGTGCCGCATTAAAAAGCCTTACCATTATAGGCTACCTAGAAGGCACCTCTTTCTTATTATTGCTCTGTATCGCCATGCCACTAAAATATATGCTGGACATTCCAGAAGGTGTGAAATACATCGGTATGGCACACGGTATATTGTTTATTACCTATATCATAATACTTATAGGCTCAGCTATCAAAATGAAAATGCCTCTTTGGGCAATACCTGCGGGCGTACTCGGCTCACTCTTACCTTTTGGCCCGTTTATATTCGATCATTTACTAAAAAAGAATTTACAGGAAAGTGTAAGTAAAGAAGCCTAGAACAAGCCCTGCTGCAAATGCTACAAACGTACCTTATTACTCAAGATTATTTTTCCTAACTAAATCACAAGCCGCCATCACTCATCATGGCGACAAATGAATAACATTGAGCAGAAATTAATCACAATAAAATTTTAATTCAGACCCAGTATGAATAATCTAACACTCTAGTCACTTTTCGAACTTATCTTACATACTATCGACAAACCCGTATTGTTTAAAAGCTAAACAGGTTTTGTCATCCGCGATGGATTTCCTATTATCCTAGGGTATACCCTAAGGGAACCACCTATTTCACCCTTCAAACCTATTAACAGACCACTTAAAACAGACTGGTATAATGGAACCACTTATAACAGACTATTTTAGGTGTTTATGTTTATTAGAGCGTATCTACGAGCTTCAACCAAAGAACAAGATGCTAAGCGTGCCAAAAGCGAGCTCATAGCATTTGCCAATGATCATGGCCACAAAATTGCTGCCTTCTATGTCGAAAACGAATCAGGCGCAACTTTAATACGTCCACAGTTAATGTAAGTGATCGATGATGCCTATGAAGGCGATATAATTTTGGTAGAGCAGATTGACCGCTTAGCACGTTTAAACCAAGCTGATTGGGATACTCTCAAAAGAATGCTATTAGAAAAGAATCTGGGGTAGTATCAAAAGAGCTACCGACCTCATATATGACGCCTCAATCTGAGAGCAGCACTGAATTTATGAGCAGCGTATTACAGTCCATTAATTCGATGATGCTTGATATGCTCGCTGCTATTGCTAGAAAGGACTATAAAGATCGACATAACCGTCAGGTGCAAGGTATTGCTCATGCTAAGACAGAAGGTAAATATTTAGGGCGTAGGAAAGATACCGAAAAGCGTAAGATTATTGCTAGCCTCCTAAAATCTGGGCATAGCTATTCTGAAATACAAGCTACAGCTAAGTGTTCGCGTCAGCTGATAGCTGTTATAGCTAAACAAATACTCAAATACTCAAATACTCAAATACTCAAATACTCAAATACTCAAATACTCAAATTTTAGGAGCTGTAATAATTCTTGTCAAACAAAAGTAATCTGTTATCAAAGTTCCTTTAACATATTCTATTTTTAGTAGTTTATTAGCTTGAATAGGGTCAAGAAAAATATTGATTACTTTTCAGGCTACGGTATTTTCGCCGAATCGTTTTACAAACGAATCATCATTGGAACGATAATATTGAGACTAGCTTGAGCTTGATTATCAAGGCAGACTTTCCTGCGTATAGCAGGGTTCGTCTAACTATTCAAACCATCTGCTTCATCTTTAAAGGTCTCTACAACGATAGAGAAAATATCGTCCCAAACCTCATCATTTGCCAAAAACGGATAATCCTTCAGTAGCTTATTACTTTTAGCACCCTTATTTTGTAGCATGCTGCGAATGATTCTATCGGCATAGCTGTTGGGCATCTCAACAATCTCTTTTATCGCCAGTCGTGCATGGTCATGCTTTCTTAGGTACTGTGACTCGTTATGCATCTCTTTTTCAATAACATGAGCAATCAGTCCTGATAAGTACTGAACGTGAGGCGTTAGATCCATGAAGCGCCATGCAGGTTGAATCAGGTGAGTATTTCCAAAATTTAAGTTTGAGCGAATACCATCAGGGTAGGTAACTGCCTGTTTATCAAAGCTGTAATGATCACGGATTTGCTTCATGAGCGGCACAGAGACACGGTCTAAAATCTTATCATAGGCATGCCGGTCTGAGGGATGCTCGGCAATGGCTTGTGATATAGGTAGGATAATCGGCTCATGAATGACCTGGTCTCGCCTGAGGACGTCATTAATTAAAAAGCGATGTACACGGCCATTGCCATCCGCCAGCGGATGAATATATACAAAGGCAAAGGAGGCAACCGCACTACGCATCAGTGCTGATTGTCCCTCAGTCTTTTCCATAAATACCTGTAATCCTTCTAACTTATCAGCAATGTCATCAGCTGGTGGAGCAATATAATGCACAATTTCTTTAAAGCCATTGACCTGAGTATGCGACACAAAAACTGGTGATTGACGGACACCATACTGCTGGATAACCGTTTTGCTACCGAGTATCTCTTGTTGCAACTCTGCTAGTGATTCAGGATCAAGCGGAATGTCACCGGTGCCGGTACGCCGTGCCATCACATCGGCAAAACGTTCAATGCGTTTTAACTCTTTTCCCTCACCTTCTATAGTAAAGCTGGCTTTACTCTCTCGTAGGGTCATCCATACGGAGGCGCGCATCAGTAAGTCTTGCCCAAATTCATCGTTAAGTTTGTCAACCATTGTGGCAATATCGAGTGCAGCTGCTTGCGTAAAGGCCTCTGTTTTTACCAGCATCGGACAGAAATGACGGGTTCCTGCTAGATTGTCATTGATACGCCAGCGAGCGTTCTTGATGACCTGCGAAGGACTTGAAGTAACCAACTTCTTGGTATCCAAAGCATCCACATAGTTACCGCCTATATTACTCGGTACCTCTAAATGCTTATCCATGAGCCACTCATACAAGAAAGCCATTCTACGGGCATAGCTGCCTGTCGGCTCAGCGTTTACCCATGCTTGCACGTCATTTGCCCCTATCTGCTCAAATAGACGAACCAGTAACTCTAAATTCAGTACTTCATGACGCATGTGAAACTGTAAGTGCGCAATGATAGTGTCCAGTGGACGTGCGGTTTCCTGATAAGCGTTATGAATGACGTCACCGTCTTTATAGGTTTGTCTGCGCCCACCGATACTACTGCTGACATATAAAGGCGAAACCAGCTCTATGCTGGCATAACGGACAAGCCATGCTGCGCCAATAGGATCTGAGATAGGGGTATTCATCATGAGTGGCTCAAGCGATTATAGATAAGCCATTTTGCGCAAAAACAATTATGAATGCAATATAATGATTATTATAAAGCCTTATTGCATTAAAACGATTTTCTTATGACGTTGCGATGCCTTTAAATCAAGACCAAAGGTCACGTTGAGTCGATATTTAAAATACCTCAGCTATTGACCTGCTTTAAGACACGATAAACGGTAGCTACGCCAACACCAACCGCCTTAGCGATCTCTTCTTTTGTCATATTGTTTTGACTAGCCAATGCTTTAATACGATTGTGTTTTGCGGTATTGGCTTTCTTACCAGTGGGTTTATAGCCACTGTTGGCCAATCCTTGTTTAATGCGCTCTCTACGCTTGTCATTATCAAGCTTTGCCATGGTCGCTAATAAATCGATCAGCATATCGTTAATCACTTTTAGGATCTCACCTGTCATACCGTCACTCATCGTATGTGTGGTTGGTAGATCAGCCACCACCAATCGTAAGCCCTTATCTTTAATACGCTGCTTTAGAATCGAAAAATCATCTTGAGATAGTCTGCTTAATCTATCCACGCTTTCAACCAATAAAATATCGCCTTGCTCGGCGTCCTTTAGCAACTTAGCTAAGATTGGTCTATCGAGCTTTGTACCACTGAAGTGCTCAACGTAATCAACATAGCTATCACCATAGCGGCTACTGAAGGCAACCAAATCTATTAATGCTCTAGTAGCGTCTTGATCCTTAGTGCTGGCTCTCACATAAATACGAACGGTCATAATACCTCTTTGTATCAGTTAGACTTAATAATTGATGTTCATTGATAATAGCAAGATATTACTATCATTTAATATCAAATAAAAGTCAAATGATAGATAGGTTATCGTTTAGAAGTTTTATGTTTTGGGTATAGGTTAATGATAGGCTGACTAAGGTGATAAAACCACCTTAGTCTAATTCTAGGTAGGTTGTTAGCTTCTACATAGTTGATTTAGATAATCGGTCTTTTAGACGTACATTCATAAAACAGGTATATATTAGTGTAATGCCCTACATATATTTTATTTTTCGGTTGTCAAAAGCTATTATAGTCCCTTCTAATACATCAACAGCTTTATTATTAATTATGCTGCACTCTATGGCTCCTGAAATATAACTAATATCATTGCTGTTTGAACGAGAAAATTCACAATGAATTATTTGTTCTGCATCACAAACTATCGCTAAATTAGGGTTATGAGTAACCATAATTATTTGTCTCTTTTGCTTTGCTTCAGTTAACACAGGTACGAGTAAGCTAACTATTGTTTCGTTATCCAAGTTTTCTTCTGGTTGATCTAAGATTATAGGATTATTGTCTTTATCAACCAGGAGGTAGAAGATCAAAAGTAGAGCGCCTCTTTGTCCTGGTGAAAGCTGTTCTATTTGTGCATCCTGAAACATCAAAGTATATTGAGGTTTTAGATACTCTAGCCCAAATATGAAATCATAGACTTCATTAGCATTACGATCTTTCTTTAGTAAAGATTGTATGCCTGGTAGTTTTGAAGCTTCCTCAAGCCTCCCATGTAGTTCTTGAACTAAATTTATAAGAGAAGGTTTAGAACTTATATCATGCTTATCCATTAATTCTCTTAGTACCGCTAAGCTTTCACTCTCCCCTCTAAAATCACCGGCAGTTTGTTTAACCATTAAAAACAATCTATCGTAGATCATATCTAGGTTGCTTTTTAATTCTGACTGAAACTGCAGCTTATATTCGTTGCGTATTAGAGAATTACTTTGAATTAATTCTTGAACAGGTTTGAATAGAGCCTCCCTGCTGATACGTTGTTCATCTAGAATATCAAAAATTTGTGCGGTGATTGAAATTCTTTGGGTTTGCAACTCATCTCTTTCAATTGGCAAATCATTTAATTTTTCGAGCTGATGCTCCAATCCCAGTATTGTCTCAGGTAGGTCGTTTGATCCGACTATTCCAGCCTGTTTTTCTTCCCAAGTATTTAATAATTCTAGGTACTGCTGATAAGCCTGCTGTGGTCCATTTAATCTTGTATTTAAAGCGTTTCGTCTTAAAATTAAAATGTTTTTATTGATATCAAGATTTGCATCACTAGCTTTAATTCTTGTAATTTCAGTAGAAATATTAGTATCTGTTTCTGACAATATCAGCTCATGTACTTCTAACGAAAGCAAGCTTTCTAGAGTTAAATCTAAAGTTACCGCATCAACCAAATGATCACTTCTAAACTGACTCAGAGATCTTTCAACAACCTCAATTCCTTCTTTTATATTTAAATAAGACTTCTTCTTTGAAGCCAACTTAGTCAGCTTAATCTTATTTTCTTCTTGTTGTATATAGATAGCTTCTAATTGCCGATTTACATCTGTTAATTCGGCAGAGACTTGCTGTTGTTCTGCAGAAGACTCGATGGTTGGTTCAGAGACTTCCTCAGGTTTAGCCTTTGAATGCTCTTCAAGCAACCTATTCTTTTGAGTCAATTTCTCGCTAATCGTATTACGAGTTACGTCTGACATCTGTCCTTCAATATATGATATCTGATGATTGATCTTATGTAACACGCTTCTTAAACTATCAAAATTACTCCTCAGCGCACTTTCTTGTTGTTCGATAAGTTGTTCAAAATTATGGGCGCCTAGCCTAGTAGTTTCATTAGCATGAGAGAAAATAACAGCCCTCAATTCCTGTTCAAAAGAATTGGATTTACCGTCGACATGATCGTTACATAGCTCTTCAAAGTGTCCTTGAGGTATATACTTAACAAACTCAACATGTTCAATTTCTGGATCATCATTTAGGTTTTTTTCTAAAACTTGTTCATCTCCCCACATCAATTTTGCAATGAAATGTTTTGCAGGTACACCCACTTTGCCTCTGAAACGGTTTTTCTTTAAGAAAGAGAAATGATGACTTTGTTTTGAGTTGCCTACTAACGCAATAATATCTGCTAGTGCGCTTTTACCACTTCCTTTATTACCAATAATAGCAACCAAATCATTGTTTAACGTTAGTTTAGTATTTTCTAACCAGCGTTCATTAAATGCCGACAATGGAACTTTTGTCACCTCTAGCTTATCTATGAATATACTTCTATTTTCTCTTATCAACTTTAATTTGGGGGGCACTGCACCTATAAAAGAGCGTTTTGCAGGCTCTTTTATTGCTTGTTGTAATCCTTGGAAAGTTGGATTAGCTTTTATCCAAGTAGCTTTTCCTGAAGGGTAATCACCATATCCTCGTTGATCATCATTTCCTTGAATACCAATGAACCGATGCGCATCACTGCCAGAAACAGCTAGTCTTGGAGTATTATTTAATGCTATTTGGAAGTCATCAAACCACCGCTCATTTTTAGTGGTCTTAATACCAGAAAAAGCCTCCCAAATGCTAATATTTCTAGTCTCGAATATTGGCGAAGTTTTGAATAATCCTAAAACGTATACATAATGAGCATTACGCTCTATTCCAGTTAAACCATCACTAGTATCAAAAGGCATAAAACCTATAGCTTGTTTATTTTTTACTTTTGTTATGGCTTCCTTGTAACTTTCACAATTCAATTCAGCCATTATTGAACCAGCTTCTAGAGCATAATTTGTATGATCTAATACCCTAGATATATCTATGCCATGATGCCTTAACTTATCTTCAGGAACCGAACGAGCATAATCAATAAGAGCATCATTAGATAAATTTCTACATCCATCTCCTGGGAACTCTAGCTTCAAATTAGCTTTAAAATCTATGAGCTCTTGGTCTTTAATATTGTCAGAGAAAATTACATGTGCGTTTAATCTTCCTCCTTTTAGGGGTGACATTAGACGTAATTCTATACCAGGAAAAACTGTTTTTTCTAACTTTGGAGCATCGTCCTGCTTCAATCGATGCTTTAAAGCAAACCAACCATCAAAAGTCCAATAATCCATTATTGCAAATACTGCTGGTTCTGCTGAATTGAGTGCATTTATCATCTGATCAACTAATGGCGCATTTCTAGGATCACAAGGATCACTATTGAACTTCTGCCCAGTCCAATGAAACGATGCTGGCGTATGTATATGCAGATCCCATTTTCGCCATTCAGATCCATTAGGGTATTCACTGTTAATCATTAATACTTCCTATTTTTTAATGAACTATCTAGAATTCTCGATAAACATGATTTATTTGCAGAGCTTTCTATTGATTTAGCTAAACCTTCCCACCCACACCTTTAAACTTCTCAACGAAAGCTGCTATTTTCTGCAGAACACTTTGCTTCTTGGTCAGATACTGCGGGTTGAGAGGGTTTAGTTTAGGCAAGATAGCATTCAACTCTGTACCGTTCTCACTGGCGTACTCACGCTTTAGAGAAGCGGTAATATAACGCTTAGCAGCATCTTCATTCAGATTCTCAGCCGCAATCATATCTTTGACTTCACGTTGCTGCTCTACCTGAGCATAGCTAAAGAAGGCATCGATAATGCTGGATTTGTCAGGGATATTATCCAAGTTAGTTTGATTGATAAAATCTACCACCAAGCTTTCTTTGGCTCGGTTGCCAAGGCTTGCTCGAATCAAACGACGTACTTCTTCAACCAAAGCAGACTTGTCCTTGGTGTTTTTATTATGCTCAAAAATTAGCTCAAGGATATAATCTAGATTGATCTCCTGTGATTTGAGCAAGTCTATTTCAAAGACAACCTCATCCCAATCAATCGAAGACTCATCTTGCTGGTCACCCGCCTTTTCACGACGTAGCCAATCGCGTATATCGTTATAGGTTGAGCGATAATCTTGTACGGTACGTTCAGCAGGCACTTTAATAGTTTGCATAGCGGCTATCTCATCATCGTTTAGGTAATGCTCATCCTTAAACGTCTCAACAGCGTCAGCATCGGTCACATCCAAGTCTTGCAGTGCTTTTAGGCTTGCAAACTCATCATAGTTTTGTAATATATTCTCGACACGTAAATACTCCCCGAATAACAGAGATAAGACTCCTTCATCATCTGCTACCACACCATCGACCATATACAGATCTATATCTGTTTTAAAACTTGATAAAGCCATTTTATGACTTTCAATAAACATTTAGCATGATCCTTTATTCTGAGCTACTTTATTTGTAACTTACAGAAACTACCGTTCAACTATTTTCTCATCAATCATTTCAGTTAATAGCTCAGTCACTGTCTTTCGGTTATCAAGCGCAAACTTTTTGAATGCAATATACTTATCTTTGTCAATGTTAAAGTTTACTCGTGCCGTTTTTTGAGGACTATCGGTCACGTCTGACAAAGATAACTCATCTTTTACCTTCTTACTGGGACGACCTGCTGCTAAGCTCATCATTTACTCCTTATCAAAAAATGTTTTAACTTCATTAACCAATACCGTCATTTCTTGTACTGCATTACTGTTCACTGACTCAGTATCAAATACGGTCTTGCCTAATGCTGCGCTATTTGGATAACTTACACGCTGCATAATTCTACTATCTAACACAGGTAGACCGTACTCTAGTAAAACTGAAGCCACTTCCTTACCAATATTAGTATTCTGGATTGCCCTAGACACTACAAAGGCTGCTTTTAGTTTACCGTCAGTCATCTCTATACGCTGCTTTACTAAGTCTACTAAATCGCTAGTCGCCCAAACATCGTATGGGCTAGGCTGTACAGGAATTAATACAAAATCAGCTGCTTTAATTGCAGATAAAGCCAAACTAGTTGCTTGTGGTGAACCATCAATCACAACATACTCTTTATCAGAGACATTTTTTAGATCTTTATCAAGCGTAGGTCTATCGAGACCTATCACTGGTACTGGATTATCTTCATCTACAGCTCGCCAATCACGTGCACTGCCCTGCTGGTCACTATCTACTAGCAATACACTATGTCCTTGCAGCTGCAAGCCACGAGCTAATTGAGTGGCAATAGTTGTCTTGCCACTGCCTCCTTTTTGATTCAACACAGCAATGACTTTCATAGAGCAATCCTAATTTTGAGTATTTGAGTATTTGAGTATTTGAGTATTTGAGTATTTGAGTATTTGAGTATTTGAGTATTTGAGTATTTGAGTATTTGA
>CANLDW010000009.1 GCA_947489525.1 uncultured Psychrobacter sp. | reverse complement strand
CCGATGGTGCCGACGTTGACGTGGGGTTTGTTGCGTTCAAACTTGGCCTTTGCCATGGGTGTGTCCTCTTTGTTTGGGGTCAATGTGTAGCACACTTATATTAAATGTCTAATAAAACATTTAAACCATGCCCTACTTACACTGTCCACATTAAGATAATTATGAATAGGTTGCACATACAGTGTGCAGATATTATAAGAAAATTATGACTAATAACAAGTCTTTTAACCAATTATCAGTATATTGCTACAGGCAACATAGAAATATTCTCTACATCGCCTGCCATGCACGATATAAGTTTTACATAATGCAAGCGTTACTTGGCAATTTACTCGTCTTCATCTTTTGAGTTGAACTTCGAGATGATCTCAGTAGCTACTGACTTTGGAATCTCAGCATATTTCTGGAATTCCATTGAGTAAGTGGCACGACCCTGCGACATAGAGCGCATTTGTGTCGCGTAACCGAACATCTCAGCAAGTGGAACCTCAGCACGGATCTGTTTAGTACCACCAGGCAGATCTTCCATACCTTGAACCATACCGCGACGACGGTTTAGATCGCCCATGATATCGCCCATGTAGTCCTCTGGGGTTTCAACCTCAACTTTCATAACTGGCTCTAGTAGCGCAGGATTTGCAGCTAAGAAGCCTTTTCTGAAAGCGATAGAACCTGCCATCTTGAATGACAACTCATCCGAGTCAACATCATGATAAGAGCCATCATATAGTGTCGCTTTTACGCCAACAACAGGATAGCCTGCAAGTACGCCATTTTTCATGCGCTCTTGGATACCTTTGTCAACAGCACCATGGAACTCTTTTGGTACCACACCGCCAACAACTTCTTCAGCGAACTCATACTCGGTATCGCCCGCTGGATCAAGTGGCTCAAGACGTAACCAAACGTGACCGAACTTACCACGACCACCCGTCTGACGTACGAATTTACCTTCTTGTTCAACCGTTTCACGAATCGTTTCGCGATAAGCAACTTGCGGCGCACCAATGTTCGCTTCAACACTGAATTCACGCTTCATGCGATCAACCAAGATCTCAAGATGTAGCTCACCCATACCACTGATGATCGTCTGACCTGACTCTTCATCCGTATGGACACGGAATGAAGGATCTTCTTTAGCCAAACGTCCTAAAGCGATTGACATTTTTTCTTGGTCAGCTTTAGTCTTGGGCTCAACCGCTAGGCTGATAACCGGATCTGGGAATTCCATACGCTCAAGAGTGATCACATTGCTCTCATCACATAGCGTATCGCCAGTACCCACATCTTTCATACCCACAAGGGCTGCGATATCACCAGTACGGATCTCTTCTAACTCTTCTTGCGAGTTTGCCATCATCTGTACGATACGACCAACGCGCTCACGCTTCATCTTCACTGGGTTATAAACGCTGCTACCCTGTTTGATGACACCTGAATAAACACGAACGAAAGTTAAGTTACCAACGAACTTATCGTTCATGATCTTGAATGCTAGTGCTGAGAACGGCGCTTCATCAGAGGCTTCACGTGTGCCTTCTGTTTCGTCTTTATCATTAAGGATACCACGAATCGCAGGAACGTCCATTGGTGCTGGTAGATACTGAATCACCGCATCAAGCATCTTTTGTACGCCTTTGTTTTTAAAGGCAGTACCACAAAGGAGCGGAATGATTTCGTTATCAATCGTTAGCTGACGGATAGCAGTATGGATCTGCTCGTTAGATAGCTCGCCATTTTCAAGATACTCATTCATGAGCTCTTCGTTGGCTTCAGCAGCAGTCTCTACAAGCATCTCACGATACTCTTCTGCTTTGTCTTGTAACTCGCTTGGAATCTCACGCTCGTCAAACTGCATACCTTGAGACGCTTCGTCCCAATAAAGCGCTTTCATCGTTACTAGATCAACCACACCTTCAAAGTCATCTTCTTTACCAATTGGGATAACGATTGGTACAGGCTTGCCGCCAAGACGAGTTTTGATCTGTTCAATAACACGGTAAAAATCTGCACCAACGCGATCCATCTTATTAACGAACGCAAGACGAGGTACTTTGTACTTGTTTGCCTGACGCCAGACAGTCTCAGACTGTGGCTGTACGCCGCCTACAGCACAATACACCATACATGCACCATCAAGAACACGCATGGAACGCTCAACTTCGATCGTGAAGTCAACGTGACCTGGGGTGTCAATGATGTTGATACGGTGTTCGTCAAATTGCTTTGCCATACCTGACCAAAAGCAAGTGGTTGCCGCTGAGGTGATAGTAATACCACGCTCTTGCTCTTGTTCCATCCAATCCATAGTGGCGGCGCCATCATGGACTTCACCAATCTTGTGGCTAACGCCAGTATAGAATAAAACGCGCTCAGTGGTGGTCGTCTTACCAGCATCAATGTGCGCTGAAATACCAATATTGCGATAGCGCTTTAAGGGAGTTTTACGAGCCATAGTATTTTCCTAGGGAAATTTATGTATGTATTAAGATGTTGTGTCTCTACCCCATACTCTGTAACAAAGCCGTCAACTTTATAGTATAACTTACTAATTATTGGACCTGATACGGACAAAAAAGAGCAAATACTAAGAATATAGTGGTATAAATTTTGGGATACTTTTTTACGAGATATTCTTTAAGAAGGATGAAGCGTGTATAAAGACATGCCCACAAAGAAGTATCTAGATAGATGGCCGCCATCTAAGCGACTAGTGACATATAACTCAGTGTCATTGAACTAGTAGCCGTTAACAATGGCGGTAATCGATAGAATAAATTAACAATGGTAATATCATCTAAGACAATAAAACCTTAAAAAAATAAAGCTTAGAAGCGATAGTGTGAAAACGCTTTGTTGGCATCAGCCATGCGGTGAACTTCGTCACGCTTTTTCATAGCATTGCCTTTACCTTCTGAGGCATCACTCAATTCGCCTGCGAGACGTAGAGCCATTGATTTTTCAGAACGCTTTGCAGCAGCTTCAGCTAACCAACGCATAGCCAAGGCAGTACGACGGGAGGGGCGTACTTCCATAGGTACTTGATAGGTAGCACCGCCAACGCGGCGAGCTTTTACTTCAACCATTGGGCGTACATTTTCAAGCACTTCTTCAAAGAACGCGACTGGATCTTCGATATTGCGCTTCTCTTTTACCGTATCAAGAGCACCGTAAACGATACGCTCAGCGGTAGATTTTTTACCATGGCTCATCACGTGGTTGATGAATTTTGCGATGGTTTGGCTACCAAACTTAGGATCCGGTAGGATCTCACGGGTAGCGACGACGCGACGTCTTGGCATAATAAATTCCTTGTCTTCAGGATTGTCCGACATTCACAACAAGTAGCTGGCTTTTATCGTGTTGCTGCTATTTGTTATCAGTCAGCCTTACTGCATGGTGGTATGTTCTCATAGCTGTTTGTTTCATTTTTAGAATAAAACATCTCAACCCAACACCAAGCCCATGCACAGTTAAATGGGAAGTGCAAATACAAAAACGCTTAGGCTTTTGGCTTCTTCGCACCGTATTTTGAGCGACCTTGCTTACGGTCTTTTACGCCTGCGCAGTCAAGTGCACCGCGAACGGTGTGATAACGTACACCAGGTAAGTCTTTTACACGGCCACCGCGAATAAGAACAACGCTGTGCTCTTGCAAGTTATGACCTTCACCGCCGATGTAGCTTGATACTTCATAACCTGAGGTTAGACGTACGCGGCATACTTTACGCATAGCAGAGTTTGGTTTTTTTGGGGTGGTAGTATATACGCGAGTACATACACCGCGGCGCTGTGGGCACGCTTGCAACGCAGGAACTTTTGACTTTTCCTTGATTGTTTTGCGACCCTTACGAATCAATTGGTTAGTTGTTGCCATAAGGCATCCTTCTCCCGTTTGGTATAAAACAAAAAAATGGGTCACGGCTCATAAATATAGTAGCAATCGCTAGCTAATAGAGCACCCATTTTTAGGACAGTATATTATAAAGAGTTGTTGCTGCTATTTCAACCACTTATGATACAGGCTGTTCAATCGTATTATAGGCTATAATCGCGAATTTATATCGTGCTCGTAGGCACAATATTCGTAATAGAAGCAAGATACATAGTTAACGACAATTGCAGAAAAGCGATTAAAATAGACAAGACAAGAGGATTAGGTAATTATCTTCTAAATAGCATTGAACAAAAGCACCTTATCTTCTTGTGTTCACTAGATGGAGCTTGGTGTCTACTTTTCAAGAGATAATATATAAAAATATCAGCAGTGTATAACCGCATCAAATTGCCAACTCTAAAAGAGACTAGGCACTTAACAGCCACACCAGTTAAATAGAAAAAGCGCGACTATAATCATAGCCGCGCTTATCACTTAGAGAGATAAATAGAGAAATAATCCTATTATCCTGTCTTATTGGTCTTTATTCTGCGCTGTTTGCTCAGCCTCTTTATCAGTAGAGGATGACTTATCTTGTTTGCTATCGTCTGATTTACTGTCGTTTTGATCCGTATTTTTTTTGACTTTAGCTTCGCTAGCACTATCATCAGTGATGGCGCGATTAGCCAGCTTAGGCTCAGGGGCAAAAGTCGCCTGTGCTACGCCAATGACTTCATCAATCAATTGACTGTTGTAGCGCATACCAACAGCAACTGCAGTGATAGGTAGAAAACGGCGAATCCAAGTGAGATCAATGTTATCAAGATCAAAACCAATTTGATTGGCGATCTTATCGACTTGTTCAGCGTAGTAATTTACGTTTTTGTTTTTTAGACCTAAATTTTTGAGCTCGTTGTGTAACCCTTGACTCTGCGCATTATCCAGTAGTCTTTTACTCATGCCTAAGCCTGCCAACAAGGCTTGTTTTTCCTGCATTTTACTCAGATCGGCATTTGATAATAGCTCATAGGCCATTTTGATACCTTGTGTGCCTGTTAAGGGCTGGTTGTAAACAGCAGCCAGTTGATATACGGTGCGTAGCGATACCAGTAATAACCATAGCGTATCCGCGAGTAGACCTGGTAGTCCTGCCAGACCCGTAAGACCACCTAGAGTCGCAAGTGAGCGGTTTTGATTGGCGATATCGGTAGCTAGGGCATAACGCTGTTCATCATCCAAGCTTGAGATATCGGCAAAGCGGTGCTCATTAGGTAGATCCATCTGACTCCAGCTGTTAGCAAGCTTGGCTACTTGAACGAACCCGCCATCTATCGCTTTTTTGAACATGCTATCTGGCACGACCTTTTTGGCGTATTTACCATAAGTTGCAAAACGGGTACCAATGAGCTGCTGAGTCGTCTTGAGCGTCTGCTCACGAAATAGATCCTGCTGGGAATCATTATCGCCTAAATCTACCGCCTTATATTGACGCGGCTTACCAGTCTTAGCATTCATGCTATCAATCATCGCGCCCATACGCTCAAGATTGCTACGAGTAAAACCGCCAACCGTGCTAATACTTTGAAACAGAGTGCTACGCTTTGTCATTTGAAAATCCTCAATCAGTTAAAATTAAATTGTTATGATTATCTGTTAGTACTTCCTTTTAGTACGCCACAAGCGTGTTTATAAGTAGACTTAATATTTGCCCACGCTCTTAACAGTAAATTATTCAATATATAGTCGATTCTAAATAAAACAGATACATTATATTTAAACGCGGAACTGGTATAAATTTTACTGGCGTGCTGTGCCTACGCCGACAGAGGCTGCGCAACCTATGTTTTAAAAAAAGCATCCCAGTCCCGCTGTATCGTTTTTATACTGAACTCACTATAGTACTTAAGCACATAGTACCTAAGCAAAAACCTATATGTCAGTGCAAACAATGTTATTAGGCACAAAATTTTTGTATCTAATAGTGTCATATTTTTATGATTGTTTTGCATTCTGGCAAAGATTTTAGACGCCCGATACGCTATCATAGACTGAATTTACTAGTCAAAGTTTAAGATTAGATAAGTCCCTTTAGAGGACGACAATACATAGGGAATAAATATGCAACGAGTAGTGATTACAGGGGCTGGGATCGTCTCTTGTCTTGGACACGATTTGGCAACCGTGACGGCAGCGCTAAAACAAGGACGCTCTGGTATTACCTTCAATGAATCCTATGCTGAGCACGACTTTAAGTCGCAGATTAGCGGTAGTATCGATAAATCAAAGCTAGATACGAGCAGTATTGATCGCAAGCTCAAACGGTTTTTTAGTGATGCTAGCCTCTATGCTTATGTCAGTGCTTTGAGCGCTATTGAGCACGCAGATCTTCCCTTTGAGACTATTAATAATAATCCACGCGTGGCACTGGTGGCAAGCTCTGGAGGCGCGTCTACTGAGAGTATTGTCACGGCAGTGGATGCGATGCGTGACAAAGGTCTGCGCGGCGTCGGTGCGATGGCAGTACCAAAAACGATGGGCAGCTCAGTATCAGCGGCGCTAGCGACAGGGCTTAAGATTCAAGGAGTCTCCTACTCTCTTACCTCCGCTTGTGCCACCTCCACGCACTGTATCGGTCACGCCGCAGAGCTGATTCAGTTAGGTAAGGCGGATGTGGTGCTCGCCGGCGGTAGTGAAGCTGAGCATTGGACGCAGTCGTGCATGTTTGATGCAATGGGCGCCGTCAGCACCTCGTACAACGATACGCCAACGCTTGCCTCAAGAGCTTATGATAAAGACCGTGACGGCTTTGTGATTGCTGCAGGTGGGGCGATGGTTGTGGTCGAAAGCTTAGAGCATGCTGAGGCGCGTGGCGCTCATATTTTGGCAGAGATTGTCGGTTACGGTGCCAGCTCAGATGGTGCTGAGATGGTTGCGCCGAGCGGTGAGGGCGCAGTACGTTGTATGCAGCAAGCGCTTAGCCAAGCCAAACTGCCCACCGTTGACTATATCAACAGTCACGGTACCAGTACGCCGCTTGGTGATATCACTGAGCTTGGTGCTATTGCTAAGGCTTTTGCGGCAAGCGATAACCTCGATTTAGTACCGCCTATTAGCTCGACAAAGTCCATGACGGGTCACAGCTTAGGCGCGGTTGGCGCGCAGGAGCTGATATACTGCCTGCTTATGCTACAAGATGATTTTATCGCACCTAGTATCAATATTGACACGCTGGACGAAGCCGCTCAAGGTTTCGATATTGTCACCCAAAAGCGTGATACTCAGCTTGATACGATTATGACCAATAGTTTTGGTTTTGGCGGTACTAACGCTACGCTAATTATCAAAAAATTTACCGCTTAGGATTGTAAGGCTATCTGCAGCGAAGAGTTATCTAGAGCTATAGCTTTTCTGCATAAGCGATACAGCTCGTCGATTGCACATTGAATATCATGACAAAAAAACACGCGAGTGATGCAAAATATCAGACTATTAAAACGTCAGCTATAAATGAATATAGCTGGCGTTTTGGCGATTTGTCGGCCGCGCAGTTACTGCCCTTATTACAGCGGCACCTGCTTACAAAAGATGCGCGTGCACTCTGGCAGCTAGTGTGGCTACATAACGACAATCACAGCGTAATCGGTCTACTACCCAAAGTTAGCTGGTCAGTCTATGTCAATGACTACAATGATAACCATCGGATAGGTAATCAAAACCCTCTACCCTATCGTATCGTCAAAACCTCCCGCATACCACATACACTAAACGCTTACACTGAGACGTCCGCTACGAGTTATAGCGATTGGCAAGAGGAGCTGATTGCTTATAGTAAGCGTTATAACGATGATGGATGGACTAAAAATAATACGAAGAGCGATGACGAGCTGCGCTATAGGCACGGTCTTATCGGCTTTATCGGTTATGATATAGCGGCTTATAATCTAAGCCCGAGCGTAGATATTTTGCACGCAGCGCAGCCTTGTGCGGTATTGGGTCACTACGATATTTATCTAACAGTCATTCCGGACTCTAAGCAGCAAACCAAGTGGCTGTTGACTAGGGTTATAGACGAGCACAAAAGGTGTGATAAGAACGATAAACAGAATCAGCAAGACAAAAGCGCTGATATTAGAAATGGCACTAGAAATGACACCAGAACTGATATGAGCGCTGTCGTACAGCAGCTCGTCTCTTACTTAGATGAATTAGACTATCAATTAAAGAATGACAATAAGGTTAAAGACCATTGCGATGATGACGTATTAGCGCCACTCGTTTTGGACGCGCAATGGCAAAAGCCTACTTACGAGCGAGCGTTTGAGCAAACTCAGCACTACTTGCATCAAGGCGACTGCTATCAGATCAATCTGACTCAAGCTTGGCGCGGTCAACTCAGTAGCAATGCTGATGTCAATAAACGCATCCAACAAGATACCAATAAGCGTATCCAACAAACCGCACTTATTGATTATCTGCCCGCACTTTATCACAACACACAAGCGCCTTTTGCAGGCTACTTGCATGTTCGTACACCTCCTAACAACTATGGTAACGGCGAACTAGCAGAAGAATCCGCATCCCAATTTGAGCTGCTTAGTTGCTCGCCTGAGCTATTTTTTACCTTTACAACAGAGGGGTCGAGTCATTATCTACGCACCAAACCTATCAAAGGGACTGTGCCGCGCGGCTTGACACCTAAATCTGATGCAAGCCTTAAACAACAGCTCATAGATAGCGCTAAAGATCGTAGCGAAAACGTGATGATCGTGGATCTGCTGCGTAATGACTTGGGCAAGTATGCCAAAATCGGTAGCGTTAAAGTACCAGAGCTGTTTGCGATTGAAAGCTTTAGCAACGTGCATCATATGGTGAGCACGATCACCGCTGAGCTCAAACGCGAGGCGCATCCGCTAGCAGTGTTATTTGGCAGTTTACCCGCAGGCTCTATTACAGGGACACCCAAAAAGCGCGCGGTTGAAATCATCGCAGAGCTAGAGGAGCAGCCGCGCGGTGCGTATTGCGGTACGCTTGGCTACATGAATTTTGATGGTAGTGGACAGTGGAACGTCCTTATTCGTACGCTACAAGCAAGCGACTCAACAGCTGGCGATAAGCAGGTTAGTGTATGGGCGGGCGGCGGGATTACCGTTGCTTCTGATTGCGCAGCTGAATACCAAGAGTGTTTGGATAAAGTCGGTAATTTGCTGAATGTTTTAGCGCAGCCAGAGTAGGCGCGCTAAGCTTTGACTTATTTTTTGCTATAGCGGTGCTCAAGCTAAACGAACCACTATAATGCTACGCACGGTGCAGCTCGGTTAAAGCCTCAATCAGACGCTTATGCTGCTCAGGCGTACCGACAGTGATACGCAAATAGTCCTGAATACGCGGCTTATCGAAATGACGCACAATAATACCTTGTTCGCGTAGCGCTTGTGCGACTGCACTGGCATTGCCATTTTTTGGACGCGCAAATATAAAGTTCGTCTGTGAGGGTAATACCGTATAGCCCAGTGCCGTCAGATCCACTGTCAACGACTCACGTAAGTCTATGACCTGTTGGCACGTTTGTCTAAAATACTCGGTATCCAACACGCTCGCTGTTGCGCCTGCTTGTGCTAGCTTATCAAGCGGAAAGCTATTAAAGCTGTTTTTCATGCGCGTTAATGCTTCGATCAGTGAAGCGTTGCCAAATGCCATCCCAACCCGCAGTCCTGCAAGCGAGCGCGACTTTGAAAAGGTTTGAGTGACTAGGATGTTATCGTATTCATTGATTAGGCTTATCGCTGATACTGGTCTTGAATCATCCTCACACTGCGCAAAATCGATGTAAGCTTCGTCGATGACAACCACTGCATTGGGATGTTCACTGGCAAGCTTACCAATTGCATCAAGTGACAGTAGTAGACCCGTTGGCGCATTGGGGTTAGCAATGATAATGCCGCTACAAGGCTGGCGATAGCTATCAGGGTCAATACTAAAATCGGACTCGAGCGGTATTTGGATTAAGTTAACACCAAAGGTCTGCCCGTATACCGGATAGAAACTGTAACTGATGTCAGGCGCAAGCACGGGACGCTCCTTTAAAAAGAAGCTTGCAAAAACTAGTGCTAATACCTCATCTGAGCCATTACCAACAAATACCTGATTGTGCTCTAGCTGATAAAAGTCTGCTAAAGCACTGCGCAAGGCATCGGACTCAGGATCTGGGTACAAACGCAGCGCAGTCGCCTGCTCTACTAGCAGTTGAGCAATCGCCTCAGCTACTTTTGGTGAGGGCGGATAAGGGTTTTCATTGGTGTTGAGCTTACATAAATTATTATGCTGTGGCTGCTCACCCGGTACATAAGGCGATAAGTTACGGGCTTTGGTTGACCATAACCTAGTATCAATTTTTGCTTCACTCATAAATTATCCTACGCCTAGCCCATTAAGCAATGATTATTAACGAATATAAAATTAATCTAAATAACATAAGTTCATTATTATGACAAATTGTCAAATATGAAGGGTGTCTAAATTCTGTTATTTTGTCTATTATTTATCTATTTATGCGCCTGATAACGATAACGTGCTGAGCGTGCATGCGCTTCGAGGTCTTCATTTTGCGCCAAAATATCAGCGGTTTCAGCTAAGCTTTGGCTGCCTGTAGGCGTACAATAAATGATCGATGACTTCTTTTGGAAATCATAAACCCCTAAAGGAGATGAAAACCTTGCTGTGCCTGAGGTTGGTAGGACATGATTGGGACCTGCGCAGTAATCTCCAATAGCCTCCGGCGTGTGTCGACCCATAAATATCGCGCCGGCGTGGCGAATGTCAGCAAGTAGCTCATCAGGTTGATCCACTGATAGCTCTAAATGTTCAGGCGCGATACGATTAATAAGCGCTAGACCCTCGGCTCTATCTTTGACCAAAATTAGCGCGCCGCGATTTGTAAGCGAGTCACGAGCGATATCTGCTTTTGGTAATTGATCTAAAGCTTTGTCTATCGCACTGGCAACCTCGTCCAACTGCTCGCGACTTATCGTCACAAAAATCGCTTGGGCAATGCGGTCGTGCTCAGCTTGTGATAACAGATCCATCGCCAGCCAATCTGCACGATCATCCGTCTCACCCTCAGCGTAGACTAATACCTCCGAGGGCCCTGCTATCATGTCAATCCCTACTTGTCCGAACACCGCCCGTTTGGCGGCCGCCACGTATTTATTACCCGGGCCTGTGATTTTATCGACGCGCGGGATAGTCTTAGTACCATACGCAAGCGCAGCTACTGCTTGCGCGCCGCCAATGGTAAAGACGCGATCCACCTCAGCTAAGTGTGCTGCTGCTAATACTAACGGATTAAGGACACCTTTTGGTGCGGGCACTACCATAATCACTTCATCGACGCCAGCCACTTTAGCAGGGATCGCATTCATAAGTACCGATGAGGGATAAGACGCTAACCCCCCTGGCACATAAATACCGACGCGATCAAGCGCTGTTACCTTTTGACCCAAACGGTTACCTAGCTCATCCTCATACTGCCACGTCTCTTGGACTTGGCGCTCATGGAAACTGCGGACACGAGCAGCAGCGCTCATAAGTGCGCTTTTTATAGGCTCTTTGAGATCCGCGTATGCTAAAGCAAGCTTGTCTTTTGACAGCTCCAGCTCATGCATAGCAGTTGCAGGATACTGATCAAACTTCTGCGTAAGCGCTAAAACGGCATCATCGCCATCAGTACGTACTTGGGCAATAATATCATCAACGGTACGCAGTAATTGTGCGTCGTTTACCGTTTCAAAAGCCAATAACTCTTGTAGTTGACGGTCAAAATCAGCATCTTGGGTGCTCAGGTGGCGCATGGTTTAGTCCTATAATAAAGCGAATCTAATACTTACTCTCAATCTAACTAAACAACTTTCAATCAGCTAAAATAGTCTTGTTTGCACTGAGCTTTACCAGTATATAGCTGATTATCAGATTGTCGGATAGACAGACAAAGCAAAACCAGTTTAGCACGCCTATTCCTTTATATGCGCTAAACTGGTTTTATAATTTGTATCACTGAGCTAGGCATTATAATTTATATGATAAGGCGTACTACTAAATAGTCACTTGCATTCACACGCCAAACGACAGAGGTCTAAAGAATAATAAATAGCGACACCGAAAGTAACTTAAATAAATTATGCCGATGCTGCAACGCTATGTTTGAAACTATCTAGTATCGGCTCAAGTAAAGCGAATTTGCGCTTATAACTGACTTGGTTAACAATCAAGCGTGAGGAGATATCACAGATATGATCGAGGGCTTCTAGGCCATTGGCACGCAGGGTATTACCGGTATCGACCACATCCACAATTAAATCGCCAAGTCCTACTAAAGGCGCAAGCTCCATAGAACCATAAAGCTTGATCACATCAACCTGTTGACCTCGGCTGGCAAAGTAAGCACGGGCAACGTTGACGTATTTGGTAGCAATACGCAGGCGACGATTGGGCAAGGTAGCCCCTTTAACACCTGCAGTCATCAGCTTGCACTGCGCGATACGTAAGTCGAGCAGTTCATACAAGTGATTGGCTCCGTGCTCAAGTAGGACGTCTTTGCCAGCGACACCAAAGTCGGCAGCGCCATGTTCTACATAGGTTGGTACATCGCTTGCTCGCAAGATAAGTACGCGCACGTCAGGGTTACTGGTCGGAAAAATAAGCTTACGCGACGCCTCAGGGTCTTCTAGCAGCTCAACCCCAGCGGCTTGTAGTAAAGGCATCGTTTCTTCCAATATACGACCTTTGGATAAGGCTAAAGTAAGCCCCGTAAACTCAGTATTTATAGCGTTTAGTAAGCCATCGGTTACAGGCGAGATTTGCTCAGTCATAACGGCTGGGTTTCCCTATTCATGGGTTTAAAAATTACGGGGTTAACAAGTTTAGTCATTAGTATTGATACGCTCAATATCAACACCTAAGTGGCGTAGTTTATTCTCAACGTCCTCATAGCCGCGATCAATATGGTAGATTCGGTCAATAAGACTCTCACCCTCAGCAGTGGCAGCCGCCATAACCAGCGACATCGATGCGCGTAGGTCAGTTGCCATCACTGGAGCCGCAGTAAAGTTCTCGATACCTTTTACTACCGCAGTATGCCCATCCACCTGAATAGAGGCCCCCAAACGGTTAAGTTCAGGAACGTGCATATAACGATTTTCAAAGATGTTTTCGATGATAGTGCTCGTACCATCAGCCAGACAACAAATTGCCATGAGCTGGGCTTGCATATCGGTTGGAAAACCTGGGTGTGGCTGCGTACGAATATCGACAGGTAGCGGACGCTTCGCCATCTGCGCGCGGATCCAATCCTCACCTGTCGTAATGGTCGCACCCATAGCCTCAAACTTCTCTAACACAGGATACAATAAATCTGCTCTCGTACGTTTGGCGATAACATCCCCGCGCGTCATTAGTGCGCCGGCTAGATATGAGCCTGTCTCAATGCGATCTGGTACGACGGCGTACTCGCAGCCGTGCAAGCGCTCCACCCCTTCAATAGTCATGGTCGCCGTACCTATGCCACTGATGCGCGCACCCATCTCTACGAGCATGTTAGCCAAATCAACCACTTCAGGCTCTAAAGCACAATTAGACAATACCGTTGTACCTTTCGCAAGCGCTGCTGCCATAATGACGTTTTCAGTGCCGCCAACGGTGACCATATCAAACGAGAAGTGACAACCGATGAGGCGACCGCCTTTAGGCGCTTGCGCTTTGACATAGCCGTTTTCAACGCTAATCTCAGCGCCCATGGCTTCAAAGGCTTTTAGGTGTTGATCAACGGGACGTGAACCAATAGCGCAGCCGCCCGGCAGGGATACCTCAGCCTCACCAAAACGCGCCAGCAAGGGACCGAGCACCAAAATAGAGGCGCGCATGGTTTTGACTAGATCATAGGGTGCATAAAAACTATCAATACTCTTGGTATCGCAGATAACAGTATCGCCCTGCTTTTGAATATCAATGCCCATACCCGCAATCAGCTTGATCAAAGTGCGCACGTCTTGCAAAGAGGGGACATTGTGTAGCGTCGTTGGCGTCTCCGCTAATATCATAGCAGCAAGCAATGGCAGAGCTGCATTTTTGGCACCGGAGATAGTGACCTCGCCGCTAATACGGCTACTACCAGTAATTAAAAATTGATCCATAAGGCGATAACCTAGCGATAAGTATAAGTATAAAGGTGGAGGGTTTAGCCGTTTTGCTGCGCGTCCCATTCAGCCGGGGTGAGCGCTTGAATATTCAGTGCATGAATATCACCGCTGGCGATTTTGTCGTTAACGAGCGCGTAGATAGCTTGTTGACGCTGAACGCTGCGTTTGCCCTCAAAGCTGCTATCCACAACGCGCACATCAAACTTATTGCCTTGGTTGGCAGCTTGAATAAAAGCCTCTGGATAGTGCTGTTGTAAAAAGGCGATGAGATCGTCGGCATTCATGCTCATAAGACATCCTATGATAAATTTAAATAAAGCGTTGGATAAAAAAGTAGATACTGGCAGCGCTATTTCAGTGAACATAGCTAGGCTAGTAATCCTATAAAAACGCTATTATAGCAACAGTTAGGCGCGCTTTCAGCACTGACTAGAGCGTTTTGTCCAAATAGTTGAGCACTTGCAAGCGCACATCATTAAGCCAGCGTAGCGGTGAAGACATTGCCGCAATACTTGTGGCATGGCTTGCGCCCTCAATGACACCTGTCTCAACGGATACGCCAGCATTTTTAAGTGCTTCGGTCATCTTAATCGTATTACGTATATGAACCACTTTATCCTCTTCCGCCGTTAAGAGTAGATAAGGTGGCTGCGCGCCCTTAATGTGTCGATCAGGCATGACATCATCTGGCGTCGCGTCCGCTGCAAACGCCGTAGCACTGCTGTATTGACGAAAATCATAACTATAGGGACCTGCAATACCAATAACGGCGCTAATATCATCTGGACTCATACCGTAAGGCGCTAAAAAAGTCTCATCTGCAACTGCTGCGACGGCATTGAACGCGCCTGCTGAGTGTCCTATGACTGCAAAGCGCTCAGGATCAGCGTATAAATCAGCTGCATTGTTATAACTCCATGCAATAGCTTGCGCAGTATCGTTGACGTAGTCAGGGTACACGTGTTCAGGCGATTTTCGGTAATTGATAACCGCGGTAATGTAGCCTGCTTGCGCTAAGCTTTGACCGACAAAGGCATAGTCCTCTTTATTGCCACTCTTCCACGAGCCGCCGTGTACGAACACTATCATAGGGTAACTGGTTTGAATACTACGCTCCGCTTGCATCGCTTGCGCCAATGGCTTTGGATAATAGATGTCTAAGTCTTGTAAGGGTGCATCCCCGTACAAAACGTTTTTGGTCACGCCAACGCCGCCACTCGGTGAGATGCCATTTAGGATAGATAGCGCTGATATCGCTTGAGCGTGTTGAGAGGCAAGCGCTATGCCGCCAACCGCCAATGCAGCGCTCACACCAAGTGTTGTCGATTTTTTTCTTATGCTCATACTTTTATGATTGCCTTTGTGCTGCTGCGAGTTATCCATGGCGTCGATTCCTATATGGCGGTTATTGCTATTCAATCTACTTTTACTGATCTCTATACAGATCTATGTAGGGGCTAGATGAGCCTTGAGCGGCTGGTGCAGGCTCAACTGGTACGTTATCGTTAAGAAGCGGTTGGCTGACAATAGGAGTTTGATCGATAACAGTAGGCTTTGGTGCTTCTTGAGTTGCCTGCGCTTGATTTACCCTTGGTGGCTGAGTGCTCAGTGTCGGTTGGCGCACCACAGGCTGAGCCACTTCTGCAAGCGGCGCGCTTACCTGCGCAATATTGCCCTCGGACATAATGTCTTCGTTACCAATGACTGCGCCGCTATCATTGACGATGGTCGTTAGTAATACCAGCTCGGTAATCCCTACTGTATCGTTCGCGATATCGATTAAATGACTTTGCTGCGTCGGCGTTAAACGTCCCATAATATAGACGATACCATTGTTGGTTACGGCTTTGATTTGTGAGGTTTTAACGCTATCACTGGTCGCTATTTTTGCCAGTAGTTTGGACGTAATGTAGCCATCTTGCACCGTTGAGCTATACCCGCGAGCGGCACTGACTACAAGCTCATTATACACTTGGCGTACGTCTGGCATGGAGCGCACCACTTTTTCAATCTCAGCTTTTAGGGCTTCATTTGGTACTTCACCCGTTAGCAGTACCTCACTATTAAAGCTGTCGATGTCCATACGGCTATTTTGTTGCAAGTTCTCTTGCAGGCCGTAAATATTTATCTTAGCGGTGTGCTCTATACTGCGATCCAAAAGACGCTGCGGAATAGTGCGTTCAGTGACCGGCACGCCGTAAGTACCTTCGGTACTGTTAGTCAGATAATTAGTAGTACAGCCTACACTTATGATACTGGCAATAACGATAGCCCCTGTAGCAAGGCGACGTGATACATGAGAAACGTCAAAGCGCGGATACATCCTTATCATTACTGACCTCTTAAAGCTGATATTAGTGAAGATTAGTGACTATTGCAGTTATTGATAAATTGAGTTGTACTGAGTTAAATGTACAGCGATCTAAATTTATAGCACTCCAAAAGCTATACGCATACAACTGTAGCTACTTTACTCAAATTTTATTCAAGGTGGTTGTTTTTTTGGTAACGACTTTTAGTTAAGTGGTAATACACATCTTGCAACTGTCGTCCTACCAAGCTTGAGCTATAAATGCGCCTGCCAACCATTCTGGTTTATGCAGCGTGTCTTGTCCAGCTGCCTGTGCCCGCGTGACGTCATAAGCGATAATATCAAAACGACACTCAAAATCCGCGTACTCAGGATGCTGTTGTAAGAAGTACTTAGCGGTTTTTATGATCTTACGTCGTTTGGCAGGGGTAACACTCAGCGCTGCATCACCAAAGTTTGAACGTCGCCTTTGCCTCACTTCAATGAACACTAAGGTTGACCACGCCCGTCCAGTCTCGAGCATCACTAGATCAAGCTCGCCGACTTTAGGCTGTTGCCAATTTTGTGCAATGAGCGTCAGCCCTTGAGCTTGCAAAAAGGCACGCGCTTGCTGCTCGTAGTAGCTGCCTTGACGCTGTTTAGGAGATACCAGCTGCAACGCTTTATTCCCAGTCATAACGCATTATTCATCCCGTTAACTTGCAGAATTATCATAGCACAACATGCTAAACTAGCCATTTATATATCACTGACTTATTTTTAAACCTATGCTTATAGGTTTACAGCGCGCCGCTGATAATAAAAGCGCCACTTTGCTACTACTGAGGTATTTATGTCCACTGTCCCCACGCCCGCTTGTCTTTATATCGTCGCTACCCCTATTGGCAACTTGGATGATATGACACCGCGCGCAATTAATACCTTAAAGCAGGTGGCTATTATTGCTTGTGAGGACACGCGTACCTCAGGTCGGCTGCTAGCACACTTCAATATTACTACTGTCAATACGAATAACAACGCGAATGCTAATGCAGAAGACGATCACAAGGCTCACCCCAATGATAACGACGCCAAGTCCGTTCAAAAGCTGCGCGGTCATCATAAACTATGGGCGTATCACGAGCACAATAGTGCGGTGCAAACGCCTAAGATTATTGAGATGATCCAAAACGGTCACGCCGTAGCGCTCATAAGCGATGCCGGCACACCACTCATTAGCGATCCCGGCTATCAATTGGTACAGGCCGCCCATGCCGCAGGCGTTACTGTCTCCCCTATCGTCGGTGCCTCCGCCGCTATTGCCGCGCTATCAGTTGCAGGACTACCCTCGGATCGCTTTAGCTTTGTCGGGTTTTTAAATGCCAAAACGCATGGTCGTCAAAAGCAGCTTGACGCGCTAAAGTCCTCTACCGATACGCTGATATTTTATGAAGCCCCGCACCGCATTGTAGCTAGCCTACAAGACATGGCATCAGTGCTAGGTCAGGATCGCGCGGCAACGTTTTGCCGTGAGCTGACCAAAACCTTTGAGACAGTGCATAAGTCGACGTTAGGCACGCTGAGCGATTGGGTAGCAAATGATAGTAACCAGCAGCGCGGCGAGATTGTCATTGTCGTTGCAGGCGCTAGTAGCGCACAGGACAGCGACGATGTTAGCGCACACGATGGCTTACTGACACGCTTATTAGAGGATCTATCCGTCAAAAAAGCGGCAGCGTTGGCCGCAGATATTACTGGGGTCAAAAAAAACGCACTATACCAGCGCTTACTTGAGCTACAAAGCTAAAGCCTTTTAATACTAAGTCAAAAAATCAATTAAGGAGATAAATGTTATGTACGACGTTATGGCAGTGGGCAATGCATTGGTTGACCACGAGTATGCGCTGAACGACGCGTCATTAGAAGAAACGCAGCTGACCAAAGGCAACATGACCCTTGCAAGTTTGGAGGAGCAGCAGCAACTTCTAGCTTACTTTCAGCTGGCAGACATTGCGCCCTCAAAACAGACGGGTGGCGGCTCAGCAGCAAATACGATGTACGCGTTTGCAAGCCTTGGCGGCAAACCCTTTTATGCTTGCCGCGTCGGCGATGATGAGCAAGGACAGTTCTACTTACAGGACTTAAATGACGCGGGTGTGGCAACCTCGTCCCAGTCTGTACACGTAGGCGGTGTCACCGGCTCATGCGTAGTGGCAATCACTGATGATGGCGAGCGTACTATGCAAACCTATCTTGGTACCTCAAGCGATATTACCGAGGACAACGTTGACTTTGATGCCTTGACCAAATCGGACTGGCTCTACTTAGAGGGTTATCTTGCTATGTCCGAGGGTATCCAGCCTGCGATGACTAAGCTGCGTCAACAAGCGGGTATCCATAATACCAAAATCGCGGTGAGCTTCGCTGATCCAGCCGTAGTCAAATTTGCCAAAGACGGTCTGCTAAATATGCTGGGTAATAAAGTCGCGGTTATCTTTTGTAATTATGAGGAAGCCTGTTTATTTACGGATAAAAAACAGATAAAAGCCGCGGCACGCGCGCTCACGGAGCACTGTCAAATTGCAGTCGTAACTAATGGCGCTAAAGGCGCTATCATCGCACGCAAAGCCGATGACGACTCAGAGATTACCATCCATGAGATCGCAACGCCGCAAGTAAGTGACGTTATTGATACTAATGGCGCAGGCGACAACTATGCTGGAGCTTTTTTGTATGGGCTATCACAGCACTACAGTCTGCCAGAATGTGGTCGTCTTGCCAGCGAAGTTTCTGCACAAGTGATTCAGCAGTTTGGTCCGCGTCTGGCATCTCAGGACTACCAAGATATCGCTAAACGCGTCTTGACGGTATAGACTCGTACTAAAGTTAAAACTCGTACTAAAGTTAAAAAAAGCGCCTATCTGAATGATAAGCGCTTTTTTATGGTCACAGAATATCTATCTTTAAGCCGCTGCCAAAGCCTGCGCCAAGTCGGCCTTGATATCATCAATGTGTTCGATACCAATGGATAGACGTACCATATCTGCGCTTACGCCTGCCTGCTCAAGCTCTTGACCATTGAGCTGTCGATGCGTTGTGGAAGCGGGGTGACAAGCTAAGGATTTGGCATCACCAATGTTTACCAGACGCGTGATCAGCTGTAGAGCATCAATAAAGCGCGCGCCCGCTTCGCTACCTCCGACTACCCCAAAGGTCAAAATAGCAGAAGGCGTCCCTTTCATATACTTTTGCGCCAGCTTGTGCTCGGGATGATCAGAGAGACCCGCGTACTTCACCCACGCGACTTTGTCGTGCGCGCGTAAGTACTCAGCGACCGCCTGTGCGTTTTGAACGTGGCGCTCCATACGTAGGCTGAGTGTTTCAATTCCTTGTAAGATACCAAAGGCGTTGAGGGGACTAAGCGCAGCGCCTGTATTACGAAGCGGTGCGACGCGAGCACGAGCGATAAACGCCGCTGCTCCTACATCCTTGACAAAATGGACGCCGTGATAGCTGGCATCTGGCGTATTTAAAAGCGGGAAGCGCTCAGGATAGTCGCCCCAAGCAAAGGTTCCACTATCCACGATAGCGCCGCCAATAGAGGTCCCCGTACCACTCATGTATTTGGTTAATGAATGGATCACGATATCAGCGCCGAACTCAAACGGACGACACAAAGCTGGCGTTGCTACTGTATTATCGATAACCACGGGCACGCCGTACTCGTGTGCGATAGCACTCAGCGCAGCAATATCAACGATATTACCAAGTGGATTACCGATGCTCTCTGCAAAGACCATTTTGGTTTTATCATCGATTAGATCGTGGATTGCCTCAGGATTGCTGTGATCAAAAAAACGCACTTCTACCCCTTGACGCGGTAAAGTATGCGCGAAAAAATTGTAAGTACCACCGTACAAAGTCGAGACCGCAACGATATTATCTCCCATCTCGCAGATGGTTTGCACCGCATAAGTGATCGCTGCCATGCCTGAGGCAACTGCTAAGGCACCAACGCCGCCTTCTAACGCTGCGACGCGCTCCTCTAGTACGGCATTGGTCGGGTTCATAATACGGGTGTAGATATTGCCTGCGACTTTTAGATCAAATAAGTCCGCCCCGTGCTGCGTATTATCAAACGCATAGGAGCTAGTATGATATATCGGTACCGCGACCGCTTTAGTTGTCGGCTCGACACTGTAGCCGGCATGAATCGCCAATGTCTCTAGGCGGTGCTTTTGACTATCAGGCGTAGAACTGTCATTTTGGCTCTCACTCATAAGGTGCTCCTTGATGGAAAGGGTATCGATCAGACGATATAGACATCTATAAGCAGCTAACAAGATAACTTATACTTATAGACAATAAAAATTACAGGTAATAAAAAGTATAGACAATAAAAAAGCTGAGTTAATCATAACCCAGCTTCTATATGAATAAAACTGTAAAATCTATAACGCCTAATAACAAACCGTTATAAAGAGGGTTGCCATTGCCGAACAGGCAAATAAGCAACGACTATACTAACGGTAGTTTGGTTTTACTTATAATAAGCGTTTTCAGTGCGCGTATGATCCGTCTCATCGATAACTTGTGTCAGCTCAGGTATTTGCTGCTTAAGCTGTACCTCGACGCCTTGACGCAGCGTCATATCGACGGCAGAGCAGCCCTGACAACCGCCACCAAATTTAAGCACAGCGGTGAGACCGACGCCTTCTTCATCTATCAACTCTAGCAGATCGACCATACCACCATGCGCGGCAAGACCGGGGTTAATCTCCGATTGCAAGATATAGTTAATACGCTCCTCAACGCTGGCATCCGCGCCAACTTTTGGCACCTTAGAATTTGGCGCACGAAACGTTAACTGACCGCCGAAGCGATCCTTGTTGTAATCAATCACGGCATCTTCTAGATAAGGCACGGACGCCGCTTCAATAAAAGCTGAGAATTTATCGTAGCTAAATTCTAGATCAGCGCTATCCTCTTCCCCCGGCTGGTTGTACGCCATACAGCACTCAGCACGTGGCGTGCCCGGATGCTCAACGAAGATGCGCACGCCGATACCATCAGTATCTTGTTTAGCAAGTAGATCCGCTAAATACTCTTGTGCGGACTCTGTTATCGTGATATTACTTTTAGTCTCGGTTTGCTCAGTATCAAGCGCAGACTCGTAATCTGTCTCTGCAGGATTATATTCACTCATAATACGTCCTATGCGTTATGACATCAGCGTGTTCTTAGTGCCTCTGTCGTCAAATCAAAAAGGGTTGAAGAATAGGCGTGGTCGCTCTCTTATAACGCTTATAAAGATTGCCTTTTACATTGTGCGCCCTAAGCGTTTCTTATTAATAGCGCCTACTATTCGTACGTTGCCATTATAGCGCACTTAGGCATAAATTCCGACTGTGAGAGTAGGATTTAATGTTCAGCACTATCAATAGCAAATATTAAGCACTTTAATAGTCTGGTACTTATAACTTAGTAATGGTGATATCGCTATTGTTCACATTCAATAGCTTATATAAAGACAATAGGCGCTATTATCAAGCGTAGCACTTTACTATACCCTCAAATGAGTTTCTTATGATTACAGAACAATTAACGCTAGTGACGACTCAAGATAATGAGCAAATCGCGCTTTGGAAAGTTGTGGATGATAATGTCACCCTTAAAGGTCAAAAAGCACAAAATGTATTTTTGACTCACGGTACGTTTTCAGATAAACGTGCCTGTCTGCGCATAGCCAGTTATCTAGCGGAACTTGGACACCACTGCTATATCATGGAGTGGCGCGGTCATGGCAGTAGCCCTGCGCCTAAAACTAAGTTCAACTTTGAGACCATAGCCACTTATGATATTGCAGCTACTTTGCGCTATTTGTTCGAGGATTTAGCGCTCGATCATCTACACAGCGTCACTCACAGCGGTGGCGGTGCTTGTTTAGCAATGTGTTTGATCCAGCAGCCCCAGCACATCAAGAGATTTAGCAGTGTTACCCTATTTGCTTGTCAGACCTATGGCGCGATCACTAGCCCCAAAAGCTACGCTAAAATCCTCAGCGCCAAGCTGATTACACGCTTATTTGGCTTTATACCTGCCAGACGTTTGGGTCTAGGGCCTGTTAATGAGAGCTACTATACCATGTGTCAGTGGTATGACTGGAACCTAAACAAAAACTTCAAAAGCAGTTTTATCAAAGTCAGTGATATGAATAGAGAAGTCAGCCATACTGATACTAATAACACAAGTGCCACCAAAAAAGACGTACGCTTTGACTATCGTTCTCACCTATCTAAAATCAATACCCCTATCTATGCTATCAGTGCGAAGGGCGATACCTTTATATCGCCAACGTCCGGCTGTCGACAGCTTTTTGATAACTTCCAGACAAATCAGGATGCTAAAGAAAATAACGACTCAAAAAATAATAGCACAAACCTGTTTCGTGAGTATGCCCTCGCAAATGGCGATTTAGAGGACTATGATCACACGCGCATTTTGATGAGTCGCAATGCCGCTGCTGAGATTTGGCCGACGGTAGCAGCATGGATTGACAAACATGCTAGTCATGAATGTCCTAAATAAGACACTCAAACAGGTACATATACTCAAACTAAGTTCACACAACATAACCGAATAAGAGGCTGCGCCTAGGTAGACTAAAGGGTTGAAAGTATTGAATATTATTCACAATAAAAATCAGTCGACAGCTCAATAATCAACTATATCAATAAATATAAAGGACTCTCTTATGAAATTATATGTCATTCCAGGCACTTGCGCCGTTGTACCGCACACCGCTCTTGAATGGGCAAATGCGGATTACGAGCTTAAACTGTTAGATCACGAATCCTCTAAATCAGAGGAATACCTCAAAATCAATCCGCAAGGCACTGTTCCCTCAATTGTTGATAGTGATACTGATGGCTCCGAAACCATAGTGACGCAAAATATCGCAACTCAAGTGTATATCGATGCCAAATATCCTGAGGCCAATATCTTTGGCAATAACGAAACGCCGGCTGAAAAGGGTAAGTTTATGCAGTGGCTCGCGTTTTTAAACGCTGATTTGCATAAAGCCTTTGCGCCGTTATTTGGTCCTGATGGTTTTATTGATGATAAGTCTGCGCAAGAAGACCTTAAGGAAAAAGCAAAAGAGAATATCGCCCATTTGCTTAGATTACCTAATGAGCAGCTTGATAAGTACGATTATCTAACGGGTACTAAGACGACGGCAGACATCTATTTATATATTACCCTGACCTGGGCGAAGAAGTTCGAGATTGACTTGTCTAAATACAACAACTTAAACCCATTTATCAAGCGCATTGAGGCGGATAAAGGCTTGAGTGCTGTCATTGAACAGCAAGGCTTAGAAAAGATTGGTTCTGTCTAATTTTTTAATACCTATGCCTATTGCTATTAAGACCTCTTTATTGACTTAGAGAGGTCTTTTTTGACATCTTTACACTTGTCAGCGGCTGATACCCTGTGTCAGTATGAGCCTCATTATTTTGCACTGATATGTTGTAGCGATAATTTGCATTGATCATTAGGTAGTAGGAGTGAGCGTATGAGTAGATCATCAAAGCCGGCGGACGAGCAAGACGACAAGCACTACAAATACTTAGTGTTTATTGGACGCTTCCAGCCCTTTCATTGCGGGCACAAAGCTGTTGTCGATGAAGCGCTCAAGCGCGCGGACAAGGTTATTATGCTTATCGGCTCTGCTAATCTGCCGCGCAGCCTACGCAATCCGTTTACGGTGAGCGAGCGTACCGCAATGATTAAGAACGCTTACTCGCCAAAGGATGCCGAGCGCATTCACTGCGTAGGTCTCGACGATGCGCTCTACAACGATACGCGCTGGCTCAAGTACGTTCAAGCGGGCGTCAGATCAGTTACGGGCGACTTACAAGCAGATATCGGTTTGATCGGTCACTCAAAAGACAGCTCATCCTACTATCTATCGCTGTTCCCTAATTGGGCCTCGGTGTCTGTCCCCAACTATCGTAATCTGTCAGCTACGCCTATTCGCGACGGCTACCTCATGGGCGCCATGCCAACGCCAGAGCGCACGCCTGAGTCTACACGTACAGTGTTAAGCGAGTTCAAAAACACTGAGGAATACAAAAGCCTGCACGAAGAAGCTGGCTTTATCGATAAGTACAAAAAACAATGGGAGTCCGCGCCGTATCCGCCGACCTTTATGACCGCTGATGCGCTCGTGGTGCAGTCAGGGCATATCTTGCTTGTGGAACGCCGTAGTATGCCGGGGCGCGGACTTTGGGCACTGCCGGGCGGATTTTTAAATCCCAAAGAGACCTTATTTGATGCCTGTATTCGCGAGCTGCGTGAAGAGACCAAGCTTAAAGTACCAGAACCGGTGCTGCGCGGCTCCTTTCACAGTCAGCACACCTTTGACGATCCCTACCGCTCAGCGCGTGGTCGCACCATTACGCAAGCCTTTTACCTACAACTAAAAAACGACCCTAAAGGCTTGCCCAAGGTAAAGGGTAGCGATGATGCAGCCAATGCTTTTTGGTTACCATTAGCTGAATTGGACGCTAAGATGATGTTTGAAGACCACTACGCCATTATTACCAAGATGGTCGGGTTATAAGCTTCTATTGACCGTTTGGTACAAAATATATAGACGTTTAAAAAACGAAAGTCTATGTAATCTTAATTCTTACCTGATAACTTTCACCGCCTAAGCCGATAGACGGTAAGGGTTAACCGTTGCAACTGTTATCCTTTAATCAAAGCAGCTGCAACATTTAAAAGCAGAGGAGTTCTGTGATGTATACTAGCAATTTTAATAATCTTATCTTAAATTCAGACAGCTATAAGACTTCACACTGGGTGCAATATCCAGCGGGTAGCGAGTACATGTCAAGCTATGTCGAGGCGCGCAAAGGCGACTATGATGTCGTCTTTTTTGGTCTACAAGCTTTTATCAAAGAGTATTTAAGCGATCCTATCACCCAGCAAGATATTGATGACGCCGAGACGGTGATTACCGCGCACGGCTTAACTTTTAATCGTGCGGGCTGGGAGCGCTTGATAGAAAAACACGGCGGTTATTTGCCGCTGCGTATTGAGGCCGTGCCTGAGGGCACTATCGTACCCATCTCCAACGTCGTCTGTCAGGTGGTCAATACTGATCCTGAGTTCTATTGGTTACCCAGCTATATTGAGACCGCCCTGTTGCGCGCGATATGGTATCCCTCTACGGTGGCAAGCGTTTCGCACTACTGCAAAGGTATCTTGCGTCAAGCGCTTGAAAGATCAGCGGATAACATGGACTCGCTAGCGTTTCGCTTGCACGACTTTGGCGCGCGCGGGGCGTCGAGTTTTGAGTCCGTAGCTTTGGGCAGCCTTGCGCACTTAGTGAACTTCTCTGGTACCGATTCAATGACCGCATTAGTGGCAGCAAGCCGCTGGTACGGTATGGATAAAGACATGCCTGCTTTCTCCATTCCAGCTGCGGAGCACAGTACGATGACCGCATGGGGACGAGATGGTGAGACGGCCGCTTTTGCCAATATGCTTGAGCAGTTTGGCGGTACGGACAAGGCGTTTTCGGTCGTATCTGATAGCTATGATTTGTGGAATGCCATCGACAATATCTGGGGCGATGCGCTCAAAGAAGACGTCAAAAACATGGGCGGCACGCTGGTGATCAGACCCGATAGCGGCGAGCCTGTCAAAGTTGTGCGTGAAGCGCTTGAACGCCTAGCGGTAAAATTTGGTACAACAACCAATAGCAAAGGCTATAAAGTCCTGCCCGATTACGTGCGTATCATCCAAGGCGATGGTATCAGCGCCCAAAGTCTGAGCAAAATCGTCAATGCGGTGATGGATGCAGGCTTTAGCGCTGAGAACATCACCTTTGGTATGGGCGGCGGCCTACTCCAGCAAGTCAACCGTGATACCATGAGCTGGGCGATGAAAGCCAGCGCGATTTGTATCAATGGCAGCTGGAAAGACATCTATAAAGATCCAGTCACCAGCCACTCTAAGCGCTCTAAAAAGGGCCGCCTTGCTTTAATAAAAAATGCAAGCGGTGAGCTTGAAACCATAAAAGCCGATGCGCTTAGTGAGAATAAACAAAGCTTGCTACGCGATGTCTTTGTCGATGGTAGATTATTGGTGGAGGATAATTTGACGAGTATTCGGGAGCGTACAGGATGGTAGAGGATATCGCAGGCGTTGCCAAAGATGTACTGCTCGCGCCTATTTACTTGTACCAAGGGCGCAAAGTTAAGCGCGACACCGTGCGTTTGCCTGAGCCTGAGGGCGAGCGTCATGGACAAGTGATATTAGGCGCAGGAGGTAAAAATCGAACAAGAGACGTTCAAACAAAATCACTGACGCTTATGGTTGTTGGCGACTCAGCGGCAGCAGGCGTAGGCAGTAAAACACAAACAGACGGCCTAGTGGGCAAACTAGTGCCCGCACTCCAGCAGCAAGAGATCATTAAAGGTAAGTACCATGAGCTGATCTGGTCACTACAAGCGACCACCGGTCATACCAGCTTTGATATTCTGCGCCGATTGTATGTGTTACCTACGCCAAGTACACCTGTCGATATTATGGTGCTGAGCGTTGGCGTCAACGATACGACCTCTAATGTCTCAACGCTGCAGTGGCAACAGCAGCTTGAGGATATTATTGCGGTTGCGCAGCGGAAATTTGGCGTACGCGCGCTTATCTTCTCAAGCCTACCGCCAATGGAGAAGATGCCTGCCCTACCCGTCCCATTGAACGCTTATGTCGGCGCCAAAGCGACGAAACTTGATACCGTATTGCAGCAGGTGTGTACCCATCATGACGGCGTACATTACATGGCTGCTGACTTTATTAGTATGGCTAAGAAGCATAACGACGGCAAACCTGCTGATGGTACAATTATGTTCGCCAGTGACGGTTTTCATCCCAGTCAAGTGACTTACGGTTACTGGGCGCAGCAGTTAAGTGATCTAATCGCTGAGCTGCTTGCTGAGGTAAATACTCACTCTTAACTAAATAAGTCCTTTAACAGCATACAAGATTAGGTATTGAAAACATATAAAACTAAAAAAACCGCTGATCAATCAGCGGTTTTTACGTGTAAAGCATTGAATAGTCAGATAAATTAGACTTACTCAGCAGACTTTTTGCTGCGGCCACCAAACGCACCAAAGCGCTTGTTGAAGCTTGCCACACGGCCTTCGGTAGAGCTCTTACGCTGCTCGCCCGTATAGAACGGATGCGAGGCACTTGAGATATCAAGTGGGTAATAAGGATACTCTTTGCCTTCGTATTCACGAGTGGCTTTTGTCTTGACCGTTGAGCGCGTCAAAAAGAACACGTCTGCATTGGTATCGTGAAACAAAACTTCTTGGTAATCAGGATGGATATCGTTACGCATAATATACTCTCTATGTCCGATGTATGTATTTAGCGGTAGGTAGCCAATAGTAATACATACGTAACTGAGGCACTAAGGTCTGATTAAATCTGGCAATTGCATCACTGGCTTATTCCAGCATCCAACACCACACTTGAGCGCTTAGCCTCTCCCCAGCGGGAAAATTGAATCGCGATTTTAACGGTTTTTGCTATGCGATGCAAGTAGAGTGTGATGCAAGCCTATCGCCCTTACATACATAAGTAGGTACATAAGTGTTTTGATTGGAGCCAAAAGAGCGAACTCGTTACGTTAAGGTATTGGATCGTCCATAAAAAACAGCCTTTAAATTAAAAAGGCTGTTTTTTATTAAAGTACTTATTGATCAAACTAAGCGTTTGTCAAGCCTTCGCGTATTAGCGAGTGCGAACGATGTGCCAAACACCAAGCTTGTTGTCGCCGTCTACATCGCCAACCTCTGTGTCATTGGCATAAAAATAAAGTGGCTTACCGTTAACTGCCCACTGGTAAGTGCCGTCCTCACGCTGGAACGCTGCAAACTGTCCTGATGCGCGCGCATTGCTTGGCGCTTTAAATGCCGGCCACGCAACCAGACAAGCGCTACCACATTCTGAGTTATTCATCGTGTCTTTATCATAGGTATACAGTGTCATTCTATTTCTCGAATCGACCAATCTACCGTTGATACTAGTGACAGGTGCGGTATTGCTAACCGTTGCTTGCACATTGTGCTGCCCTGAGTCGTCGTTACCAAATAGATTGTTAAACGTAGTACAGCCACTAAGCGCTAAAACGCCACTCATTAGCGATAACATCATTATATTTTTCATAGCTTATCCTTTATTTGTTTATAGTGAACTTACCTGTAAAAGCCTTCCCAATATAACACAAGCGTCAAACTTAACGATTCTACTGTGTAATAACGTTACAAAACCATACTTTTACTATCAGTATATTAAAATAAGTAAACAAGAGAGTGTAGGTCAGTCCTTTTTATACATAGCTTTTATAAGGTAAGCTTTCGGTGTTTATCTTTTAATGTAGCTGGCGTTGACAAAATATATGTATCTACTTACTTATTTTATGCAACTTACCCTATCTTTTTTTATAGAATGTGAGCTTATATAAGACTGAATAGTTGATCCAATTTAAAAGGATACCGTTTAAAAGGATACCGTGCTACTGGTATAGATTTTCTTGCTTGCTGTGCGACCTTAAAACTCCAGAGGCTTGGCAACTGTTATTTAAAACAAGCATTCCAGTAGCACATTAAAGTGTTCTTACCCTTTTTTATTTTTTAGCTATAAGTAAATAGCAAGTTACTGGGACAAACACCTTATTAATAATGACTGTCAGGGTCTAAAACTAATATTGAACTTAATCTTTGCTGCGCGCATATAACTATGGCGGTAGAAGTAGATGTAAATAACAAACGCAGCTGTGCACTTAGCTAGATGTACTTAGCTATATTCACTTATTTATATTCACTTAGTTAAATGTACCTAGTTGCAGCAAAGTGAGTTGTCATTTGATTAGCTACCGTGTGATCCGTTATCACTGCCAAATTAGCACCCAAAGAATAAGGCGTAGCTGTTATTTATAGCACATGACGCTATGACTCTATAATAAATAATGACGCTATAAAGGATAGACAATGACTCACTCTTTTTCAACTGTCCAAACTCAAGTTACTACGTCCAACAAATCTAACTCTGACAGTGCCTCTCAATCAAAAGGCAAACGCGTCGGTATTCTTGGTGGCGGTACAGCAGGCGCAACGATAGCGATTCGTTTGGCTGCCATGGGACTTGAAACTTACCTGTTTGAACAAAAGACTTCGCTCATTGATGGTCCGCCTATGTGCCATTTACATGCAGGTGGTAATCTTTATCGCGAGATTCCAGACGAAGACTGCGTCGCACTGCTCAAACAGTGTATCGATATTTTGCGTTTATATCCTTATACCATGGACGTTCGTCCGACCGTGTTTGCGGTTCCTAATCGCGATGAAGGACAGCCTGAGGACTTATTACCGCGCCTTGATATTTTAACCGAAGCTTATCGCGATCTTATTGAACAAGATCACAATAATAAAGTCTTAGGCGAGCCTGAGGACTATTATCAGCTCTACAGTCATGAGCAGCTCATTGCGCTTTCTGAGCGCGAACAGGTAGCAATACCAAGCTGTGTTGACGAGTGGATGATACCTGTCGCTAAATACTTGGACTTAAATAAGGTTAAGTTTCCTTTGATTGTTGTCCAAGAATATGGCTGGAATATCTTTCGCTTGGCGGCTTCGGCAACGCTTGCTCTTGACGGGTACGAGCACGCGCACGTGTTTACAGATACTCAGATCAAACAAGTGCAAGCAGTAGAATGTACGGACTGTACCAACGCCGATCACCACGTCTCTAAATGGCGTATTGACTATCAGGCAAATACTACGCCGATGAAGCACAATGCTAATACTACTGCTATGGCAGAGAACGGCGCGCAAGCTGAGCTGGGTCAAATGGGGTCTATCGAAGTTGATTATTTGATCAATGCTTGTGGTTTTCGCACCGGTATCATTGATGATATGGTCGGTGTGGAAGTCACCCGTATGGTAGAGTTCAAATCATCATACATTACTCACTGGGATGATGCGGGCGGGCAAATACCTGAGATTATTGTCTATGGGTCGCGTGGAACGCCAGAGGGCATGGCGCAACTGACCCCTTATCCTGATGGTTATTTTCAGATCCACGGAATGAGTAAGTTTATTACCTTGTTCGATGATGGTTTGGTGGCCTCGACCGAAGACAGTGCCCAGCCCAAGCTACCGTCGCAGTACTTGCACTACATTAAAGATGGCTGGGACAAAGCGCCGCTACAAGCGCGTAGTCAGCAAGCAATTGAGTACGTGGCTGAGTTTGTACCGACGTTTAATAGTGCGCGTACCGTTGGTAACGCGCTATATGGCGGTCAGCAAATACCAGGTAAAGATGATACCTTACGTGTCGCTGATGTCAGCTTGTACTCTAACTTACACTACGCGCGCGCCGAAAACGTCAAAGCTTCATCTACTTTGATTGCTGCTGATCAAATCGTCAGCGAGCTGACTGAGATGGGCATGTTAGACAGTGACAATCCTGCGAACCAAAAACGTCACGCGCACGAGTGGGATTATTTAGCTGATAACGATAGTGCAGAGATTGAACACGTCGCGCAAAAGCTTGCCAAAGAGCGCGGTTTTCCGCTAGCGATGGCAGGCGTTAATCATAGTATTAGTGAAAACGCATTTAAGGGTAACTCCTCTATCACGGTATGACTGTCTCACTGATCATTTTACGTACACTCAATTAACAAAAAAGGAGTAGAAGACGTGTTCTCTACTCCTTTTTATGGCTTAAATTTTACAGCCTAGACTTTGGTTATTGAGATATTTTAAACTGTAAAAGTCTAGATAACAGATCGTAAAGCGCGTTACTTGCCTGCCATTTTTTCAGTATCTACGGCGTCCTCTATTCTAACGATCGTTTGTAGCAAGTCGATGGCCTCATCGATCGTATTACATACCACGAGACGATCTAAATCTTCTTGCTTCATAAAGCCCTGTTCGGTGGTGTATGTTAAGTGCTCAATCATCCGATCATAAAAGCCGTCGATGTTCAAAATAATCATAGGCTTTTCATGCTGATACAACTGTCGCCACGTGGCAATCTCCATGATCTCCTCAAGTGTACCTAGCCCACCAGGTAAGGTAATAAAAGCATCCGCATACTCTGCCATCACCGTCTTACGGGTGTGCATGGTGTCTGTTAAATGCAGGCGCGTCAGCTCTTGATGGGCGATCTCATGCTTGAGCATAAAGGTTGGAATAACACCAACCGCTTGCGCGCCGCCTTTGATGACCTCATCAGCGACTGCGCCCATAAGTCCAATGCTGGCGCCGCCATATACGAGCCCTAGACCACTGTTTGCTAGAGCGCGACCAAGCGCGCGCGCCGCCTGCTCGTAGACGTCGCTATTACCCATACGCGAGCCGCAATAAACGGCAACCACAGGCATAGTTAGCGTTGACTTATCTACCGCCTCCTCAATACAGGAGATGTCTTGACTGGTGATGACTTCGTACTCTTTGTTCTTAATCGTCATTTGCATATAGTATTCCTAGGTTTATATTTAATAGTTTAGATTTTATGATTCCAGTGTAGTAAATTACATCAGTATTCTATAAAGATTAGGATAAAGGTCATCAGCTTAAACCCTGGACGCTAAAACTAAGGCTTCAAGGGTTACAGGGTCTAAATATTTTATTAACGAAGAATAAATAATTGGCTTCCATATTGGTTTCATGGTGCATTTATCTTAACATAAGCCTTGTTACAAGCACGTAGTGAATCTATAGTCAAACCTAAATAAAAACATCGACTATAATGTCGCTCAAACGCTACCCCAAACATTCGCTCGTAAACCAAAGTCATGTTATCACTTCAATTAAGGACAGATTATGCACCGTGAAGCCGCCGCGATAGATTCAGAACAACATACTTCTCAACCCCAAGATCACATCATGGATATCGATGTTAAGGACACTTTTAATAATAGGGTTAATGACGACAATGTTAATGACAACAAGGTTAATGAAGGTGTTGATACTTATAGCCTATCTATCATGACCGAGCGCAACTGCGTTCTAGCGGCGACGGTGTACCGCCCCCAATCGAAAGTTAAAACTGCCGTCATGATCGCACCCGCTACCGGTATTAAGCGTCAGTTTTATCACAATTTTGCCACCTTTTTGGCAGCGCAAGGTTTTGGCGTACTGACTTTTGATAATGAAGGCAT
This sequence comes from uncultured Psychrobacter sp., assembly GCA_947489525.1. GTDB lineage: Bacteria > Pseudomonadota > Gammaproteobacteria > Pseudomonadales > Moraxellaceae > Psychrobacter. Next base: position 49,641 of record CANLDW010000009.1, on the reverse strand, counting down.
TGGCGAGTCGCTCCACACTGATTTGGCGAAATGTGACGCCTCGCTTGTCAGTTGGGGACGCCACGATATGCCAGCGGTGCTTGAAGCGCTGCAAGATGAGTTTAGCGATGCCACTTATCATCTGATTGGTCATAGCGCAGGCGGTCAGCTGATTGGTCTAATGCCAAACTATAACGCCATTACCTCCGTATTTAATGTCGCGTGCTCATCAGGACGCATCAAAAACATGGACATGCCTTATAAGATAAAGGCGATGGGCTTTATGGATGTGTTTATTCCGCTGAGTAATCTGACGCTCGGTTACACACCTTCGGACAAGATCGGCATGGGCGAGCCGCTACCAAGTAATGTAGCGCGTCAGTGGCGTCAGTGGTGTAACGGAGCGGGCTATATTAACACCGCGCTTGGCAAAACCATTTACACCCACTTCTATGATGAGCTGACGATGCCTGCCGTATGGTTGGGCTTTAGTGATGACGATATTGCCAACAGCGAAAATATAGATGATATGATGCGCGTCTTTCCTAACATGCCAGCCCAGAAGCGTTTTTTTAATCCCAAAGACTTTGGGGTCAGTCACATCGGACACATGCGCTATTTTAGTAGCCGTACCCATGCTAAGGCGCCCAAGCTATGGCAAATGGCAGTGGATTGGCTACGTCAAGGTAAGTAAGTTTTACGCGTAACAAGACCTTTATTTTCCATCTCAATCTTCCGCCTTTTCCAACTCTACTCTCTTGGTTAAGGCGGAATAGAGCGAAGGCTGCATGTTATGGATGTTCGCCAGCATCCATTTAACGTAGCTTATCGGTACGTCTTTGATGGCCTTGCCTTTGTGTTTACCAAAGGGCATCTTGCCGACAGGACTTGCAGTATTAGAGATGGCGTGCGCAGCGGCATAATCAGTTGGCACGATGTTTAAGCGCTCGCAGCAGGCTTTATAGAGCAAATAACACATGCGCGCGTCCCCTAGCGCATCGTGGGCGGCAATAGTCAGGGTACTTGCCTCGCCTTTGCCTAAGAGCTGCTCAATGCATTTTGACTGCCCATAATAGCGCCATTCTGGAAATGCCGCGCGCGCCAGTCTAACCGTGCATATCAGCTTTGTATCAGGACGACCAATGACGCGCCAATCAAAGCGCACGTTATGTCCGATTAAGTACTCTGGCAGCTCAAACTTATCCAGCTCAAAGCGCTCAAGTCCTGCGACATCGCTATCGGTGATACCGTGGACTTTTATCACAATAGGCGATATGGGACGACCGCTATTAAAGTATTTCATCCATTCAAAACCAGTGGCGACATTGATCGTTGCTACTTGGATAGGACGCGGATCTTTTCCTTGATCGGTTTCGGTATCAATAATGAGTGCGGTAGAATCAGTCATAAAAAGCGTATCGTATTCAAAAATATATTGTCCAAAATAAGCGGATAAGCCATTGAAACGCCTTATTAAAATAAACTTAAACTATCGTCCTATCATACCATTTAAATGCCTATAAGAGATATCAATGCCTACTGATAGTCCATATAAACCCTCAGCTTTTAAACGTCTGTTGAGCCTACTGTTTAGGGCTATGGTTTTATTCACGCTACTGTTTATGTTCGATAAGCTACTTCCTGATATTAAAGAGCAATCAAAATCTTTTGTAGTCGCAAAATGGCAGCAAATTAATCTATTACAGCAACCGCTACCAGCAGAGAACAGTTTGCTTAGTCCACTACTAGGACAACACCTAACAGACACTTGGGGCGCGGCTCGTAGCGAGGGGCGTCAGCACGAAGGTATCGATATATTTGCAGATCGCGGCACGCCTATTCAAGCCACCACTCAAGGTATCGTCAAAAAAGTCGGTAATAACAATTTAGGCGGGCGCGTTGTGGTTATTGTAGGCCCCGGCGGCGCAGGACACTATTACGCGCATCTTGAGGACTACGCTGATATTGAGCCAAACGACTGGGTCAATGCAGGCGATACCATCGGCTACGTGGGCGATAGTGGCAATGCCAAAGGCACGCCGCCGCACGTACACTATGGTATCTATATCAATGGACGCGCGGTCAATCCTTATCCGCTGCTACAAAAGCCTGAGGGCTAGGCTATACTTCTAATAAAAAGTTTAATGGACCGTCATTGCAGCTCGTCACTTGCATGTTTGCTCCAAACTGCCCACAAGCGATTGTTGTATGCTGCGTGCGCGCGTAGTCTAGTAACTTTGTAAACAAGGCTTGTGCGGCTTCTGGGCTCATTGCCGCACCAAAATCAGGACGGCGACCCTTATCTGTCTTTGCCATTAAGGTAAACTGCGAGACTAACAGCAGACCGCCGCCAACTTGTTGTAGATTATAATCAAGCTTGCCTGCTTTGGCAGGATCATCATCGTTTTCAAAGATGCGGTAGGTCAGTATCTTATCGATTATACGCTGCGCGCTTTGTTCATTATCGTTATGACCTAGACCTATATATGCCAGTATACCCTGCTCAATCGCTCCAATGCACGCGCCGTCTACAACGACGCTCGCGTGCTGCACTCGCTGAATAAGCGCTCTCATGACTGTACGTTCTCCTTATGCTTATCTACTTATACAGCGCAGTATAACGTAAGCTCACACAGTAAAGCGGTGTCCATGATAAAATATCAGCAACTCTTTTTATCATCTTTATTAAAAACGGTAGCGTTATTATGACTTTATTCACCACCCTTCAGCAGTTTGTCCCGCAGCAGCAGCTCAGCGAAGTGGCTGGACGCTTAGCCGCCAGTCGTCATCCGATGGTTAAACGCGCGTTTATTCGCAGCTTTGCCAAAGCCTACGGCGTCAGCTTAGATGAGTATGAGCGCCAAAGCTTTAATGCGTACGAGAGCTTTAATGACTTCTTTACCCGTGAGCTAAAAGACGAGGCTCGTCCTATCGATGATACGCCAAACGGTATCGTTAGCCCTGCTGACGGGATTATATCGCAGCTCGGTCTTATTCATAATAATAAGATGCTACAAGCCAAAGGTCGACATTATGACATCGGTCAGCTGCTTGCTGATAGTAGCGATGGTCATTATTTTGCCGATGGTAGCTTTGCTACTGTCTATTTAGCGCCGAGCAATTACCACCGCGTTCACATGCCTTTTGCTGGGACATTGACCAAGACGCGCTACGTACCCGGTACGCTATTTTCAGTCAACAATACGACTGCGGCGAACGTGCCTGATCTATTCGCACGTAACGAGCGCTTGGTTTGTCTGTTCGATACCCAGTACGGCAAGGCGGCGGTAGTCATGGTTGGCGCGATGATTGTCGCAGGTATTGAGTCTGTCGCGACTGGTAAGATTACGCGGAGCGAGGAGATACAAGAGGGCGAGCATCGTATCGATCTGGCTAAAGGCGATGAGCTGGGACGTTTTTACTTAGGTTCGACCGCTATCGTCGTGCTGCCAAAAGCGGCCAAAGCTGACTGGTTAGAAGGTCTACAAGCCAATAGCGTGGTACAAATGGGTCAGTTATTGGGTATGGCTCACACCAAATAGTATGCATAGTCGATACCTTTTAAAAACGACATAGCGCTGCTAATTGGTTCTCGGTTCACGAAAATAGCTTTTAGCTAAAGTATAAGCCTTGATTTAACTATGTCGTTATTTAATCAAATTTGTCATTTAATTAAATTGCTAATCGTCTTAAAAGCTGGGTCTTGACTGCTACGGCACAGCTCAAACAGGATGGACTCAACGGTACTAATCACTCCGCCTGCGCGGCGAATACGGCGAATGGCTTGTTTTTTATCATAAGGATGACGCGAGCCTACCGCATCACCGATGATGACCGGTTGCATGCCGTTATCGAGCAGATCAAGCGCGGTTTGCATCACGCAAACATGGGCTTCAGCGCCGAACAATAACACCACGCTGCGGTTTTGCTGCGCGAGATGGTTCCATGTATCGTCGTTATCACATGCACTAAAGGTCACCTTCTCAAAAGTCTTAGCGTTATCGCCTTTTAGCACCTCGCGAATCTCGGGTAGCGTCTCCCCTAATCCTTTGGGATACTGCTCATTAAGCATAATCGGTACCTCTAATACCTGTAGACCTTTAATCAAAGTAACCGCCTTATTGACGATGTGTTCGTGGTCAAACAGATGCGGCGTCAAGCGCTCTTGGATATCGATAATCATCGCTTGGGTGTTCTCACGAGCGATCCGATAAGTGTGATCAGTAATCATAGTAGGCATGGTACACTCCTTGTACAACTGTAGCGGTAGCGATGGATGACAGGCTAGTTTGTTATCCATTATTAACGTAAACACGTTACCTTATTTAGGCATAGTTTGACGGGTGCGTCAATGCACCTAACACAGAAATACACCTGATATAGAAATAAAAAATCCTGCACGAATGCAGGATTTTTATTGAACCTAGACGTTTATGCTTAAGACTTAAACACGCTCAATCACAGTAGCAATACCTTGACCTAGACCGATACACATCGTCGCAAGACCGATCTCAGTGTCCATCTGTTCCATCGCGTTCAGTAGCGTCACGGTGATACGGGCGCCTGAACAGCCTAGTGGATGACCTAATGCAATCGCGCCGCCATTAATGTTGACAATATCTTGCTTATCCGTCAAGTTCATCGCCTTTAGCACAGATAGTGCCTGCGCAGCAAAGGCTTCGTTCAGCTCGATGGTTTGCATATCCTCAATACTCATGCCCGCACGCTTAAGCGCTTTTTGCGAGGCAGGTACAGGACCGTAGCCCATGATAGCGGCGTCACAACCTGCAATCGCCATACTACGGATGCGAGCACGCGGCTTAAGACCTAAGTCTTTCGCTTTTTGCGCGCTCATAACCAGCATTGCTGAGGCACCATCTGATAGTGCTGATGAGGTCGCTGCAGTTACCGTACCACCTTTTGGATCAAAGGCTGGGCGCAGTTTTTGCATCTGCTCCATAGTCGCATCAGGACGAATCACTTCATCAACCGTACATAGCTGCAAGTGACCTGCTTCGTCATGACCTTCGATACCGATGATCTCGTTATCAAAGCGACCTTCAGTAGTTGCGGCCCATGCGCGGCGATGTGACTCAAGACCAAAGGCGTCTTGCTCCTCACGGCTGACATTATTCATACGGCCTAGCATCTCAGCGGTCAAGCCCATCATGTTTGAGGCTTGCGCGTAGTGCTTTGAGGCTTCAGGGTTAAGATCTACGCCGTGCATCATACCCACGTGACCCATGTGCTCCACGCCGCCGATGATAAAGATCTCACCTTGGTTAGTCATAATCTGAGCCGCTGCGGTATGCAAGGCTTGCATAGAAGAGCCGCACAGACGGTTAACGGTTTGACCGCCAGTGGTCTTTGGAATACCAGCGAGCAAACCAATGTTACGGCCGATATTTAGACCTTGCTCTAGGGTCTGATTGACACAGCCCCAAATGATATCTTCGACATCTTTTGGATCAAAATCGTTACGCTCAACCAAAGCGCGTACTAGCTCTGCTGATATGCTATCAGCGCGCACGTGACGGAACATACCGTTTTTAGATTTACCCATCGCTGAGCGGACGCCATCTACGATGACCACATCTTTTGGACTTAAAGTTGTCATACTCTTATCTTCCTTTTTGTTTTTTGTCAGTAGCCGCAGTGCTCTTGTCATACAATTTATCAATAAAAATTGTCCATACAAAAGCAAACCTGCAGCACTTATCCTAATAGGCTATACGAATCTCAGCTTACGCTGTTGGATAAAACGTCTCACCAGCGGCTGCCATATCACGAATCTTTTGCGGCGCCTCGTAGGCTTTACCAAGGTGCGCGTATTTTTCACAGAGTGCCAAGTAGTTATCGAGACCCATCTGGTCAATGTAACGGCAAGGGCCACCGCGGAATGGCGGGAAACCAACACCCATAATCATCGCCATATCAGCCTCAGCAGGCGTACTGACAATATTGTCCTCTAAGCAGCGAACGGTCTCATTACAGAAGGCCAGCATCGTACGGTCAATGATCGTTTGATCATCAAAGATCTGCTTGTCGCTATCTGTCGTAGTTTTTAACAGCTCATAAGTAGCCTCGTCCGCAACCTTTTTAGGCTTACCGCGCTTATCCGTTTCGTACTTATAAAAGCCAACGCCGTTTTTCTGACCCAAACGCTTGTTTTCATACAAGTGCTGGATAGCACCTTTATAATCAGGCTTCATGCGATCAGGGAAACCTTCTGCCATGACCTCCGCGCCATGGACGCCAGTATCCAAACCGACAACGTCGATTAGATAAGCAGGGCCCATAGGCCAGCCGAATTTTTCCATGACTTTATCGACGTGAGCAAAGTCAGCACCTTGCTTAAGAAGCAGATCAAACGCACCAAAGTACGGGAACAGGACACGGTTCACCAAAAAGCCTGGGCAGTCATTGACGACAACAGGCACTTTACCCATTTTTGAGGCCAGCGCAACAGTGGTAGCGATCGCTTCTTCTGATGACTTCTCACCGCGGATAACTTCGACCAGCGGCATACGGTGTACTGGGTTAAAGAAGTGCATACCGACGAAGTTCTCTGGACGCTTAAGCTCTTCTGCTAGATAAGTGATAGAGATCGTTGAGGTGTTTGAAGCAATAATAGCGTCGTCTTTGACTAAGTCTTCAACCTCAGCTAATACCGCGCGCTTGATTTTCGGGTTTTCGACAACGGCTTCGATAACGATATCGGTCTCACCAAAGTCGCCATAGTTTAGCGTTGGACGGATACGGCTTAGCGTCTCGCCCATTTTAGCTGGGGTCATCTTTTTGCGCTCGACCATTTTGCCAAGCAGCTTGCTGGCCTCGCCCATACCCAAGTCTAATTGCTCAGACTTGATATCTTTCATAATGATAGGCAAGCCTTTGCTCGCTGCTTGATAGGCGATACCGCCGCCCATGATACCGGCGCCTAGTACTGCAGCCTCATCGATATCGTGCGCTTGTTTGCTGTGCTTTTTAGCAAGCTTTTTGACGAGCTGATCGTTTAAGAACAGACCCACTAAGCTCTCTGCTTGTGGGGTCTTAGCCGCTTTGGCAAAGTAAGTGGCTTCGACTTCAATCGCCTTGTCACGCGGCAGGTTTACATGCTTTTCAATCGCTTCGATAGCGAGTGCTGGCGCTGGGTACTGCTTCGGATTGGCTTTGGCAAAGATCATACCTTTGGCACTGTTAAAGGCCATGGTTTGCTCAAGCTGGTTCAGCAGCACAGGGTTTAGCTTCTCTTCGCGTTTGGCTTGCCAATCAAGCTCGCCTGAGATACATTTTTTGACCAGATCAACAGCAGCATTTTGTAAGTCATCACCAGGCACGATAGCGTCGACTAAACCAACTTTTAACGCTTCAAGTGCCTTTTTGGGCTTACCTGTAGCGATAAGCTCCAACGCATTATCGATACCGATGACGCGGGTACTACGTACCGTACCGCCAAAGCCTGGGAAGATACCAAGCTGCGTCTCTGGTAGACCGATAGTGGCTTTTTCGCTCATAACGCGATATTCACAAACCAGCGTCATCTCACAGCCGCCGCCCATCGCGGCGCCGTTAACAGCAGCAACTTTTGGGAACGGTAGATCTTCAAAACGGTTGAAGTCTTGATTGATTTTAACCACCCAATCTTTGATCTCACTCTCGTCTTGCTTAAACGAGCCGACAAACTCGGTGATGTCAGCACCAGCGATAAACACGCTTTTGCCTGAGGTCACGATAAGACCTTTAACGTCATCTGCCTTTTCTAAAGCGCTGACCGCTTCACCAAATTGTTTATTGGTTTCAGTATCAAACTTATTAACGCTCTCATTTTCAGCGTTGAATTGCATATTGGCGATGCCATCCTCTAGCATGCTCACCGTAATGCGATTTCCTTGATATACCATTTCAAACTCCTTGCTATATGATAAAAGTGGTATTTCACTTAGCAGCATCTAAGTGCGCCAAGCAAAGTTAATAAAACGAGCAATAATACTGCTAGCCATTAAGCTTGCCAACGGGCAACTCAATCGCATACAGTCATGGTTATGTTATGTGGCGTGTCAAAGCTGCTCACGCTAGGGGCTACCGTCTCGTTGACCGACGGCGACTGATATCAAGCGGCAACTGCTGACGCTGTTTTCTGTTGACTTGGAGCGCTTTAGCAAATAATAGTGGTATCGCTAAAACTACATTTCGATACCTGACCTTGTACTTACCAAGAACCATTACCAAGCCGTTTGACGCAATTAGTGTAGGGGATTATGACCCTGACTGTCACAAGCTAATACCAGACTCGCAAGTCATTCTTAAATTGTGCCGTGGGCTTAATGCATGAGAGCGAACTTATTATAGCAGCGCTATTATTTAACACTAAAATAAACTGTGATTTGGGGGAGTAATAATACCTGCCCCTTCTCCTTATCAAAACATATTTGGCAAGCAAGATAAATCATCAATACGTAACCAAAAAATATTAGCAGCAGCGCCTATGTAAGCGCTGCGCGCTATCATGCTACACTAGCACCTATCTATTTTTTTGCCTTTGGTTGACTCCGTTATGTCCGTCTCACCTGCCTCTCGTTTTGTGCCCTTTACTCATTTTGAGCCGTTTCACACGGCAGTGCGCGGGGTGCTGTCGCAAGATATCGACGCCCTATTTGCCTACGCTCGTCTGCCTGAACCTCTTGCTGAGGCATGCCGCTACGTCATGACGGGGCAAGGCAAGCTGGTGCGTCCGCTACTGGTAGCTAGCGCTTTTGCAACTGTACGTACTATGAGTACTATTAAGGGTCGCGAGGATGAGACGTTAGATACGCTTGCGATCAATGAGCAAAAAATCAAGACACTTGCTACTAGTGATTTAGAGGCGCTGCTCGACAGTGATGTGCACTACGATATGTGTAGGCGCGCGATGCTTGCCGTCGAGCTGCTACACACCTACTCCTTAGTGCATGATGATCTGCCCTCTATGGATGATGATGCGCTGCGCCGTGGACAGCCAACCGCTCATATCGTCTTTGGTGAAGCCGCAGCCTTGCTCGCAGGAGATGTGCTACAGACGCTTGCTTTTGAAGTACTCACCGCTGAGATTCCAACCTTTGCACCTTTTGATGCGGATATTGCCAGTAAGCTGTTAGCAATATTTGCCCCGCGTGCTCGGCGTATGGTGGCAGGGCAGATGCTGGATCTCAACGCTGAGGCGAGTGCTCGCATTACCTGCGAGGCTCTAGAAGCAATCCACCGTGATAAGACAGGCGCACTGATCGAAGCGGCGATGCTGATGGGCGGTATTTGCGCTGGTGCCACTGCGCAGGCGCGGATGGCACTACAAGACTGCGCCCAGCACATCGGTCTGGCGTTTCAAGTACAAGACGATATTTTGGATGTTACGACTTCAACCGACGAATTAGGTAAGCCTGCAGGTAGCGATGAGAAATTAGACAAATCTACCTACGTCAAACTGATGGGCGTCGATGCTGCCAAAGCTTACGCTCAGTCATTATTCAATGAAGGGCGCGCGGCCATTAGTCGTGAGCTTGACGCAAATGAAAATACAAGCGAAAACGAAGATGCCTTGCTCTCACTGATTGAATGGCTATGGGCGCGTAAAAAGTAGCTTGTTGTTCCTATAAGACGTGATTGCTAAGCAACCTATTGATGATAAAAAAGGTAAGCCAAGCTTACCTCTTTTACTACAGTAGTCGGTTTTTTAAAAAGGCGTATCCAGTGCTTCTGAATCTCTACTTAATCTTTTAACACGATCAAGTAAAGCTACTTTATTGAAGATATCAGGAGTTTTACGTTCCGCATATCCAACTTGATGTGCTCTACCTTGATAAGGCTGTCCTTCTTCATCTAGTGCGATTGCCCATAAGTATTGCGCTTGACTTGTGCTTTGACTTTGCGCAGCATTTGGCACATCTGGATTACTCAAATAAATGACTTTACGATTACCAATGGTAGTGACCCCTTCTTGTAAAAGTATCGGAACGCCAGTGACTACTTGTCCGGTTTCTTCACAAAACTTGTTCGATTGGTAAAGATCAGCTCCTAAACTATTGGGATAGAATATTAGCGACGCCGAGTATGAGTAAGCTCGAAAGCAACCAGGTAAATCTCGCGTAGAATGAACTTGTCTATATTTCCCCAAAGTGTTATATGGTGCTGTATTTTCAGTCGGGTTAAAACTACTTTTTTCAGCTAGTTGTAAGTGTAGGAGTTGTCCTTGTTGTAACTTAATTGAAAAATCAAAACCCTCTGCACCCTCACTAAACTGAATCGCATTATAACTCTCACCACTTCTATACTGGTTGGAGTAATCGACTGGCGCGAGAGTAAGGTCTAATTTTGATTGTCCATAGTTATAAACTAGGCGGTCTGTTTCCACGTTAAAATCGCTACCTATTAAGCTAAAAGGCTCATAGATCCAAGCCCTCCCATCACTAGTTAGCCCACCATTATCTTGTATATTAAAGTCTACAAGTCTTGTTTCATCTCCAGCACGTACCGCCGATCTCCATTGTCTCTTAGTTGGTTCATATATCCATGTAGCAATAGTAATATCTTTACTCTGAGCATCTAATTGATAACGAGTTACGACGATACAGGTAATTTCATCGAGTCTATTTTCGCAATCGTAGTCATAGTTATTAGATGAAACATAACGGGAGTCAACGGTATAAACCCCTGATTGCAGGGCTGCTATACCGTCACTACTTGGTTGTAGCTGAATAGGATTAGTATCAGCTATAAGGTCTGGTAAAGTAGCAGTATTTTCTAAAATAATATTCGAATTTGGATATTGTGGTTCAACAGGTTCACTTGGCTGAGGTAAGGTAGGAGTAGGTTCGACAGGCTGCGGACTTATTGGTATATTGGGTTCGGGTTCTGAGTCAACGTTTGACCCATTACTATCTCCACCACCGTCACTCCCACAAGCTGTTATAGCTGTAGCGAATATAGTTACAGTACTGATTGACAATAATTTTTTTAGTAAATTAGATTGATGGTAACCTAAAATTTTTAAAGACACAAACTACTCAAAATGAGATAAATATATTAGTAAAGTATAATAAACTAGTTAAAAATATACAACAAAATAATACAATGTCTTTAGAATTTGAATAATAAGATTTTTATCTTGTAAGTTATATAAAGTAAAATTGATGTCAGTCTTCAATGGCGATAGTAACAACATCTCCCTTTCCCCCTCTACCCCGCGTGTTTATCTCGGCACTGGCGGCTATAGCGATACCGACCTGCTCGGTACGCTCTATCCAAAAGGCACCAAAAAATCGGACTTCTTGCGTGAGTACGCCCGTCAGTATGACGCCGTTGAAATTAACAGCACCTTTTATGCGCCTATCGGCCAAAAAGCTTTTGCGGGCATGATCAATAAAGCGTATGTACAAGCCGAAAGCGCGCTGAGATTTGCCGTCAAACTGCATCAAGATTTCACTCATGCCCGCAAGGGTACAGCGGAACACGCGCAAGCTTTTCTTAATGCCCTAACGCCGCTAATAGAAGCGGACGCGCTTGCCCCGCTACTGCTGCAATTCCCGCATGGTTTTGATCGTACCCGCGCGCATCGCCTTTATCTGGCCAATCTGGTCAGCTGGTTTTGCGACTATCCGCTCGCGGTCGAGTTTCGTCATAACGGGTGGCACACGCCGCAAGTGGTCGACAGCTTTCGCGCGCAAGGTTTGATATGGTGTAGCCTTGACTATCCAAAGGTCAATGGCCTGCCACCGTCGAGACTGATATTTACTCAGCGTACCGGCTACTTGCGGATGCACGGCAACAATCTAAACTGGTGGGATGCCATGAGCGCCTCTGATCGCCATGATTATCGCTATACTGAGACGGAGATGCAGGACTGGGCACAAGCCATTAATAATCAGCGTCAGCATTTTGATACCCTCTATATCTTTTTCCAAAACACCGTCAATGCGCATGCTTATTATAATATCGCGATGCTGCGGGAGGTGTTGGATAAGTTTGAATTTGAGGTTTTATAAACTAGAAAGTTCAAGTTATAGCCTATGATTTTGTATTTCAAAAATGTTCGCGGAAATTCTATTTAAAGAATTTCTCTTACAAAGCTAAAATTGCAATGCAATTTTTTAACGCTTTTTAGGGTGTGGTTAGTTTTATTAAATTCTAATAGCTTCAATCCGTAGGGTGCGTTCCACGCACCAATAACTCTTTTCAAATACGATATTGTGTAAATAAAAAAAATGTTCTCAAAAGTTTATTTAAATAATTTTTTTAAAACGGTGCGTGGAACGCACCCTACAAATACTTACCAATCTTAAAAGAGCCAACCAAACCGAATGGATTCACTTAGTCAAATCGTCTTAGGTGCTAGCGTCCAAGGCACTATCCTCGGCAAATACCAAGGGCGCAAAGCCTACCTTTATGGTGCGATGCTGGGCACACTGCCTGATTTAGATGTCCTTATTAGCTACGGCGATCCCATTAGCGACATGACCTATCATCGCGGCTTTAGTCACTCGCTCATTGTCTTGACTGCAGTAGGCTTAATTGGATCTTGGCTTATTAGTCGCTATCATCAATGGCAGGATATACCACTACCCTATTCTTTTAGGCGTTTAGCTGCTGCTATGACGTTAACGCTAACGACGCATCCGATCTTGGATAGCTTTACCGTTTATGGCACGCAGCTATTATGGCCACTACACGAAGCCATCAATCTTACCCCTATCAGTATCGCCTCTATCTTTATTATCGACCCGCTTTACACCTTGCCGATACTTATCGCCATGGTTGTAGGTTTTATAAAAGGTCGTAAACTTGCTGTATTTAACACAGTCTGGCTTGCACATTGTCAGCGTTTCGCCGTTTGGATGCTTATAATCAGTAGCAGCTATTTACTGCTATCAGTAGGACTAAAGTTTTATGCCGCCAGTCAAGCCAAGCAAACGCTTGTTGCCGCTGGTATAAATAACATCGTACGCAGCAAAACCATGCCTATGCTACCGACTATTCTGATGTGGCGCACCGTCGCTGAAGATAAGCAACATAGAGTGATCGAAGTACGCGGCAGTGTCTTAGATAAGCGCCTACCTGAGTATCGTTATCTCACTCAATATGATGACTCAAAAGAGCTTAAAGCAAAGCTACCAGAAGCCAGCCAACTCTATGCCAATAGGCTTGATTGGTTCTCGAACGATTGGACGGGCTACAGAACACAAACGCCTGTAGATAATGAAAACAAGCAAACTATGCAATTAGTCGTAGACGACCTACGCATGATGGCGGGCGATACGGCTTTCTTTAGTTTTGTATTGGCGACTAAAGATAACCTTAATTTGCCATGGCAAGCGATTGAACCTATAAATGCGCCTAGAGTGACGATTGGAGAGCAATCTTCGCGCCTTGAACTTATTAAGCAAGGGTTTAAGCGCGTGTTCGATGAGTCAGTTGTCAATGAAGATAAGAGTTGGGTTTTGGTTGATTGAGTATATCTCTAAAACTAAGTTGATATTTGTTTATTCTTCTGATTAACTAAGTCTAACTTTAAGTAATAAGCAGTCATCTTTTCTCGCAAACCAAATCTGAAGATAATACATTTAGGATAATATATGGCAGCCTATATCACTGTTGGCGCTAAAACCACACACGGCGGCGAAGTCATTACCGGATCACCATATACCACGCACAACGGCGTCCAAGTTTCGCGTAAAGGTGATAAAGTCATCTGCAAAAAATGTAAAAAACTCACCACTATCCTTACGGGCGACCCGTCATTCATCGTTGACGGTGCGCCAATTGCTCGCGAAGGCGATGTGACCAGCTGCGGCGCTAAACTCATCGCTATTCAGCACTCGTTTGCTGAGTCGGACTTTGAGGTATTTGGGGTTGAACAGCCAGAACCACTGTTTGAACAACCTGCCCCTTTGAAGTTTCCGAAGACGGATCCAGATGCTTTGATTGATAGTTTTATCAATACTGTTAAAGAAGACTCTAGTAATGAGACGAATGCTTGGGCTAATAATGATAGTGAGTCAGCTTTACAAGACCAAAGTCTTTCAGCTAGTTTTAATGGTAAAGATTCAGTTGAGGAATATACGGCTACTGAAAAAAAGGTTATCCAAGATGCAGTAATTGAACAAAATAGAATGCTTAACGATACAAAAAATAGGCTTACAAGATGGAATTCTGATGATCAAGAAGAATTTGTAGAAGCTTTTGGTGAGGTAAATAATCTTGAAAAAGCAAGAAAGGAAAAATTATCTCAAGTAAATAGAATGCTTGACTTAAATGAAAGTTTAACATTAGATAATTTCAAAGATGTAAGAAATTCTTCAAAGGCACTAGGCGGAGGCTACGTTGCTAGTGACCCTCATGTAGGTGCCTATGTTATAAAAAATGATACTACTCATCAAATCAATACAGGTAAGGCTTTTTTTGAAGACCCCTTTACAGGAAAACCTACTAGTAAGTCGACTAATGCTAGACTTTTGACTCATGAATTTTCTCATTTCAATGATATTGCTGGAACAAATGACTTATTCAACGATATAAGAAATGGTGAATTTTATAATAATGGCAAAAGCATATATGGAACTACAGCTTCAAAAGAATTAGCTAAGAATAGACCAGACTTAGCGTTAAAGCATGCAGATAGCTTTTCTTATTACGCTTCGGGAATGGTAAAAAACAGTTATTAGGATGTAATATGTTAAAAAATTTAACTTATATATTTATAGCCGCTAGTAATTTTATATTACTTAGTAGTTGTACTCAAAACCTTAGTAACTTATATCAAAATGATAAAATCGAGGTGTACAGAATGGATAATCTTGAAAACTTTAAAGTGATTGATACCTACAGTTTATTCCAAAAGAATGGAGACCTTATTTTTTCGATCGAATTAAAAAACAATACCAATAACACTATACATCTCGATACTGATGTTCAACCATTCTCTATTTATCATGATGAATACCTTTTAGATACTAAGCCCTATCCAAGCTTTACTACAACAGCGCCGAAGAAGATAGTAGATATTAAAAAAGGTGATAGTTACACTCTAGACTATAATTTGAATAAAGAGTATTTATTTATGGATGGCACAAATGAGTACCAGTTAGTTTATATTGAACACTTTTATGATATTGACACAAAGAAAAAAGTTAACCCTAAGTTTGTTAAGACTATTCACTTTACTTGGGAGAAAATCAAAGATAGCGATAAAGGTACATTAATTAGTAAAGATTAATATGAATAACAAAATGCTTTATATAACCGTATTTGTATTCTCAATAGCCAGTTTAATAGCCTGTCAAAATATGCAAACGGAGGATTGGCATCTATACCTAAACTTTATACTGAAAAACGCTATGTGGATATAGGCAAGGTCTATTTAAACCCTGTACCTGTTGGCAAAGAAGGTGAGTACGAAACTTATTATCCAACTCTAGACTTTTGCAAACCTGATGAATTACAAAGAGAGGTTGATTGTATTCTTGTACCTGAGGGTAAGACTTATGCAGAGGTCAGTCCGAATCAGCCAGTTCAATAAATCATTTTTAATGAGAGTTTAATGAATCTAAAAAGCCTAACTCAGTCTTTACTTATAGCTGCAACACTATCAGTTGGACTAACTGTTTCAGCTTGTTCAGCGGAACCTTTAAATATCACTGAGTCAGTACAGCACAATGATCCTAAACAAACATACGAGCTGGGACTGGCCTACTACACTATTCATATCGAACCATACGATGAGAGAAACATCACATGATAAAAGAGATTAAATTTAGGGCGTGAGACACACAGAAAACACTCTGTAAATTAGCTAAAACTTAATCAAAAAAAGGACGCTTCGTAGCGTCCTCTTTTTGTTTATCAGTCAAGTTAAAAAGGGTTATTAACGACCTTCGTTACCTGCTTCTTGACCTTTATACTTAGCGTTTGCGTAGTCCCAGTTCACAAGCTTATCTAGGAACGTATCAACGTAATCAGGACGACGGTTACGATAATCAATGTAGTACGCGTGCTCCCACACATCACAAGTCAATACCGCGATTTTGTCGTGTGCTAAAGGGTTGTCTGCATCACTCGTTTTCATGATAGAGAGTTTGCCACCCACCTTGTCAGTCACAAGCCATGCCCAACCTGAACCAAACTGTGACGTTGCCGCGTTTTTGAACTCTTCGCGGAACTTCTCATAGCTACCGAAATCTTCTTCGATTTTACCTTTTAGATCACCTGTGGGCTCACCACCACCGTTATCTGGTGTCATGCAGTTCCAATAGAAAGTATGATTCCAAACCTGCGCCGCTTGGTTAAACATCGTCTGCTTGCTGTCATCTTTGGCAGTCGCTTCGATGATCTCAGGTAGTGTCTTATCTTCGAGACCAGAACCTGGTAGTAGATCTTTTAGTTTATTGACATAAGCCGCGTGATGCTTGTCATGATGATATTCTAGAGTCTCGGCACTGATATGCGGCTCAAGGGCGTCTTTTGCGTAAGGAAGATCGGGTAATTTAATATCTGACATAGTTATTTTTCCTTGCTGTTTTAGCCTATAGTCTCTTTATAATAAAAACTTCACTATAAACGACGGGCTAAATTGGCTGAGTTTATTGTAATGAATAGTGTCGCTCAAAATAATAAATTTAGAACATCTTAAAGTTAAGACAACTTAAAAACAGGGTTCCAAATATTATAATCTTTATAAAATCAAATAATTGATTTAAGCATCTGCCTAAAAACAATCTTATCTAGCTACTATTCAGCGTAGCTTGTGCGCTAGTATAGCAATAGCACACTCGAATATCCGTTACCGAATGTTATAGACAGTATAGTATAGTCAATCAATATTAAGAGTGGTACAAGGCAGACGAGTGCAAGTACTACAGTAGTAGGCTAAACGAGTCTAACGCTGTAACACTCTTAATAGTGGTTCGACTATATTATGCACCATAGCTTAATAAACTAAAATAGCCAAACCAGCTTTGAAGGGGCTTAAACTTAAAGGGGCTCGAATAAAATGCAAGTAAGTGATACGCATAGCAAGCAAGTGACAACCGAACATCCAAAAGACACGTGGGTACTAGCCAGCAACAACCAAGGTAAGCTGGCAGAGTTTAAGCGTTTATTTGCACAAGCGAATTTAGATGTTACTATTACAGCACAAGGTCAGCTCGGTATCGAAGACGCTGTTGAAGATGGTTTGAGCTTTGTAGAAAACGCTATTATAAAGGCAAGACATGCCAGTCGGCTGAGCGGACTGCCCGCTATCGCTGATGATTCAGGCTTGTGCGTGCCTGTGCTTATGGGCGCGCCTGGGATCTATTCAGCGCGCTATGCAGGCGAGCACGGTAATGATGCCAAAAACAACAGCAAACTTATCGAAGACTTAAAACCATTTCGCGATCAGCAAGCAGATACGCCGATCAAAGCCATGTTTGTCTGCGTTTTGGCTATGGTACGTCACAGCGATGACCCACTGCCTGTTATCGCGCAGGGTGTATGGCAAGGTGAGATATTAAATGAGCCGCAAGGCGATGGCGGCTTTGGCTACGATCCCCTATTTTGGTTACCAGAACTCCAAGCGACTGCAGCGAGCCTTGCTCCAGCTGATAAGAATAAAATAAGTCATCGCGGACAGGCTATTCGTCAGTTATTACAGCAGTTATAGGGGTATTAGCAGACATATCAGCCCAATTTTGACCTCGTTGGCGTTAAATTACGCTTGCGCGAACAGATAACTTTTACTTTAATTAATAGATAGCTTATACTGTTCTACTTTTAAATTTTATTACCAGCCGCTGATGTCCATTTTATTCATTAAAAATAAAATTGGGACTTATTTGCGGCTTATTTATATAAGCTAAGTTATTGATATTTAATACTGATAATTGGTACCCCCTATTCATTTCAATGGCAATCAGCACTATCAGCACCGCTATGAGGCACGATTGACCATCCATTTAATATTAAAGGTGTAATCAACATGGCTACAGATTTACAAGTCACAACCAACAAGTTGTCTGAAAAAGAAACCCAACTGACGGTCAAAGTCCCCGTCGAAAAGATTCAAAACAAAGTCGAAGGCCGTATCCGCCAAGTGGCAAAGACTGCCAAGATTGATGGCTTTCGTAAAGGTAAAGTGCCGATGTCGCACATTCGCTCGCAATACGGTGCTGGTATTCAGCAAGAAGTGATCAACGATGTGATCCGCGATACCGTATTTGAAGCGATCAAATCAGAAGACATCCGCGCGGTTGGCATGCCTAATATCGATGATGTCAAACTAGAAGACGATTTTTTAGTTTATCAAGCCACGGTTGAGATCTTCCCAGAAGTTGACGTCCAAGGTATCGACGAGATCGAAGTTGAGCGCCATACGGCAAGTGTCAACGACGAAGATGTCGATACCATGATCGAAAACCTACAAAAGCAGCGTGAAGAGTTCGTTGAGAAAAAAGGCAAAGCCGATAAAGGCAATCAAGTGACCTTTGATTTTGAAGGTTCAATCGATGGCGAGAAGTTTGAAGGCGGTAGTGCTGAGGACTTCAAACTCGTTATCGGTAGTGGTCAGATGATTCCAAGCTTTGAGGCAGGTATCAAAGGCATGAAAGCGGGCGAAGAAAAGACTATCGATGTCACCTTCCCAGAGGACTATCAAGCCGAAAACTTAGCCGGTAAAGAGGCGCAGTTTAAGATCAACGTCAAGTTAGTCGAAAAGTCTAAACTACCTGAGATCAACGATGAGTTTTTAGAGCTGTTCGGGGTGACCGAAGGCGGCGTTGAGAAGCTCAAAGAAGACGTGCGCAAGAACATGGAGCGCGAGATTAAAAACGCCGCGCGTAGCCAAGTCAAGCAAGCTGCTTTTGACGCCTTGTTAGAGAAAAACGAGTTTGACGTGCCTAACGCTATGCTTGAGCAAGAGATCGATCGTCAGCGCAATATGATGATGCAGCGCTTCTCACAGCAGTTCGGTGCTAGTGCTGATAGCTTCGATAAAGACATGTTGCCAAACGAGCTATTTGAAGAGCAAGCACTACGCGCCGCACGCTTGGGTATCATTGTCGCTCGCCTGATCGATACTAAAGGCATCGAAGTGGATCAAGATCGCGTTGAGACCTTTATCAAAGAAGCCGCTGAGAACTACGAAGATCCAAACGAGGTCATCGAATACTACACTAACGATAAGCAGCAGCGCGCGAATATCGAGTCTGTGGTACTAGAAGATCAAGTGGTTGATTACATTATTGGTCAAGGTAAAGTGACGGACAAAGAAGTCAGTTACCAAGACTTGCTCGCCGCTCAGCAGCAGCAACAACAAGGTATGTAATTTCTTTATTGTTTTTATCACAGTCTTTATCTCAAAAAATGCCCTAACACTCATTGCTAGGGCATTTTTATTGCAGCTTTAGCATTTATCTTCTGAATTAGCCCTTGATAAGTGAGCATAAGCGCCTTATTAATAGGGGAGAAATTATCAATTGCACGGCTGAGCATTTACTATTGCTGGCGAAAAAAGTTACTATTGCTAGCGTGATAAATATCATTGCATTTATAAGTGGTGCTTAGCTCACGTAACGCTGACACCTCAATCATGCACTGTGTGTAAGCCGTAGAGATAATAAGTACCATCTAAATATTTAATCTTAGTTGTGACTACCCGTCTATGTTCTAATGTGCTGCAACATCGGATACCCAATCAATTACTATAATTTTATACTCTGTATTTATACATATTAATAGGATACTTCTATGACAGATTCCAACCGTATCACCACCAATCCTTATTTCGATATGGTCATGAGTGCCCATGACGACGTTCAACGCTTGCAAGGTGCGCCGCAAAGCGCATTGGTTCCTATGGTCGTTGAGCAATCAGCACGCGGTGAGCGCTCGTTCGATATCTTCTCGCGTCTGCTGCGTGAGCGTGTAATATTTTTGACTGGTCAAGTCGAAGACCACATGGCAAACTTAATCGTCGCCCAGCTGTTATTTTTGGAAGCTGAAAACCCTGATAAAGACATTCACTTATACATCAACTCGCCCGGCGGTTCGGTGAGTGCTGGGCTTGCGGTGTTCGACACCATGAACTTTATCAAGCCTGAGGTGTCGACCATCTGTATGGGCGGTGCTTATAGCATGGGTTCGTTCTTACTCGCGGCAGGCGAAAAAGGCAAGCGTTATGCGCTTGCTAACTCACGGGTGATGATTCACCAACCCTCAGGTGGCGCGCAGGGTCAAGCTACTGATATCGAGATTAATGCTCGCGAGATTCTAAAAATTCGTGATCGCTTAAACCGTATCTTAGCTGAGCGTACTGGACAGCCGCTAGAGAAAATTGAAAAAGACGTTGAGCGTGACTTTTGGTTAGACGCCGAGGAAGCCAAAGAGTACGGCTTAGTTGATGATGTACTACAGCGCCGTCCTGACTCTTTATAACCGCCGTTTTATCGATATATAGCTGAACGAACAGTGCCTCTATATCATTTATAACCTTAATAACAGCCTATTATCATAACCTCAATAGTCGCGGCGCTCTATAGTAGAGCGCTCGATTTGGGTGGTAAGGGCATAAGCTTTAAACTTTAGGAGTGCCGGTATATGGCAGAAGATAATAATCCGCAGTGCTCGTTTTGCGGCAAACAAAAAAGCGAAGTCAAGCAGCTCATTGCCGCTGACGATGCCAATATCTGTAACGAATGCATTGAGCTGTGTACGGATCTCATTGCCGATAGTAGCTCTGATGAAGATGATGATGGCGAGCTTGATACGACTTGGGTGAATAAAAAATTGCCTACGCCAAAAGAGCTGCGCGCAAAACTTGATGAATATGTCATCGGTCAAGATGCGGCCAAAAAAGCGTTATCCGTCGCGGTTTATAACCACTACAAACGTCTCAAAGTGAGTCAAACCTTAGCTAACGATAATAAAAAGTCTCGTATCGGTGCTGACGATGCGATGGTTGAATTAGCAAAGAGTAATATTCTGCTGATTGGCCCTACGGGTTCTGGTAAAACGCTACTGGCACAGACCCTAGCGCGCCTGCTCGATGTGCCCTTTGCGATGGCCGATGCTACCACGTTGACAGAAGCCGGCTACGTCGGTGAAGACGTTGAAAACATCGTGCAAAAGCTGCTACAAGCGTCTGACTATGATGTGAGCCGCGCTGAGCAAGGTATTATCTATATCGATGAGATCGATAAGATCAGTAAAAAAGGCGATAATCCGTCTATCACGCGTGATGTTTCGGGTGAAGGGGTACAACAAGCCCTATTAAAGCTTATTGAAGGCACAGTTGCTGCCATCCCGCCGCACGGTGGTCGCAAGCATCCGCAGCAAGAGTTGATTCAAGTCGATACCAGCAATATCCTTATCATCGTTGGCGGCGCGTTTGCTGGACTTGATAAGGTCATTCAGCAGCGTACTGAAAAGACTGGCATTGGGTTTAATGCTGATGTCAGCTCAAAGGATGACAGTCGTCGCAGCTCGGATTTATTGCAACAAGTGGAGCCTGAAGATTTAATTAAGTTTGGTCTCATCCCTGAGCTTATCGGTCGTCTGCCTGTATTTGCCGCATTGCAAGAGCTGGATGAAGAGGCGCTGGTGCAGATATTGACTGAACCTAAGAATGCGCTCGTCAAGCAATACAAGTATCTGTTCGATATGGAAGGCGCTGAGATTAGCTTCACTGACGAGGCGCTTGATGCGATCGCAAAAAAAGCCATGGCACGTAAAACAGGCGCACGTGGTCTACGCTCTATCGTTGAAAACGCATTGCTTGAGACCATGTACGAGCTACCGTCTATGAAGAACGCCAAAACCGTCACTGTTGACGAGCAAGTGATTAATGAAGGCAAAACCCCAGATATTGCTTAGCTTTCGTAGTACTAGTAAGCTAAGCCTTATCGGGACATTGCAAGCTATAAAACTGCTACCATAAAATTTGCAAAAGCGCCGAGCACAGTTGCTACGGCGCTTTTTTATGGGCTATATTAATAGCAACGACAACGCAAAAATCAAAATAATAATAGGATGACAGTAACGTCTATTAATTATAAATGGCGCTGGTGATAAACCATGCTAAGGTAGAGACTGCAAGCTACCTTATGTAGCCAATCTTTTCTTTAATTTAAATACTTTTACGCATAACAAAGGACTGTTTATTATGATGAACAATATCACCACTATGGCAACAACGCTGCGCCAGCATTTACCGCTTGCCCCCACTGATACCACTGAAGATATCTCACCCTATTACCGTGATCACGTCGCGGCGATTACAGGAGCAGGCTCTGGTATGGGACGCGAGCTCGCTATTCATTTAGCAAAAATGGGCTGCAATGTGGCGTTATCGGATATCGATCCCAAAGCGCTAGCGCAAACAAAAGATATGCTTGCAGGCTTTAATATAAAAGCGACGACTACAGTGCTCGATGTCTCAGATAAAGACGCTGTGTATGCTTGGAGCGAAAACGTTATGCGCGAGCACGGCAAGGTGAACTTCATCTTTAATAACGCTGGCGTCGCATTGTATTCGACCGTTGAAGGTAGCAGTATCGATGAGCTTGAATGGGTCATGGATATTAACTTTTGGGGCGTGGTCTATGGCACCAAAGCGTTTTTGCCGCTCATCAAAAACAGTGTCAAGCTCAGCGAAAAAGACACTGGCAAACAAGATAAGCAGGCACGTGAGTTTAGCGAGCACGGTCACATTATCAATATCTCAAGCTTGTTTGGTCTAACAGCTCAGCCCTCGCAGTCCGCGTATAATGCCAGCAAATTTGCGGTTCGCGGCTTCACTGAGAGTCTGCGTCAAGAGCTCGATATTCAAAATGCTGGTGTGTCAGCAACTTGTGTCCATCCAGGCGGCATCAAAACCAATATCGCCAACAGCGCGCGCGGCAATGATAGCATCAGTGATATTGGTATGAGTAGTGGTCGTAAAGCGATCAGTAGCTTCAATAAGCTTCTAAGGTTTGATCCTAGTGAAGCCGCTTGGGTTATTTTGCAAGCTGCTGCACATAATGATCGTCGCTGCTTGATTGGTAACGATGCCAAGATTGTAGACGCGATGCAGCGTGTGTTTCCCGCGCACTACAGCAGCGTATTTTACAAAGCCAATAAGCTGGCACGCACTTTAAAAGGTAAAAAGCGCGCAAAGTCTCGTAGTAGCACCTCAGCGTAAGCGCAGACAAAAGCCATCGCTCAACGTTATATATATTAACGTTGAGCGATGGCTGATAATCAAGTATTTGGTTTATAAAAACGAAAAAGCTCAGACTCTGTGTAAGCATCTGAGCTTTTTCTTGTTTTGTTAAAATTAAGGCAGCTTCATATCACCTGCTACTAGCCAGCCAAACTTTCGCATCACATAGGCGACCAGTCCTGCAATGAGCGCAGGCAGTAGGAACATTAGCAATATAATAGCTGTCCATAGCGTGCTGGCACTCATTATACCTTGTGAGGCTTCGATAATCCCAAACACGCCAACCAGTCCTGCCGTACCCATACCCGCGCCCGTCGCTGTACATGCCAGCTCAAACCCTACCGTTGCTATAGGACCGGCGATAGCGCTAGCAATGACAGCTGGCAGGAGGATAATAGGTTTTTTTAGGACATTTGGAATTTGCAGCATACTGGTACCTAAACCTTGCGAGATGACGCCGCTGACACCGTTATCCTTGAAGCTAGCTACTGCAAAGCCGATCATATGCGCCGCGCAGCCCACCACCGCTGCCCCGCCTGCCACGCCGCCGAGACCAATTGCGATGCAGATAGCCGCGCTTGATGTTGGTAGCGTCAATAAAATACCGACGACAACAGCAATGACGACTCCCATAAGCAGTGGCTGTAGTTCGGTTGCTGCTTGAATGCCATAGCCGATTGCATTGACCGCCGCGACGACTGGTGGGTTGAGTAGCGCGCAGACGGCTAATGCCACGCTACAAACCACTAATGGTATGAGTAAAATATCGAGCTTGGTTTTACCTGCCACCCAGGTTCCCGCGCGATACGCAAATACAGCGGCTAGATACGCGCCAATAGGGTTGCCTGGTACAGCAGCAAAGGTTGCAGGTCCCGCCGCTTGGGCCGTAAAGATCGAACCTGCCATCAGCGCTTCTGAGTGCGCGCCAAGCATACCTGCGACCAGACAGCTGAGCATAACCAGCGGCGGCGCTTTTAGATAATAAGCAATACCAACGCCAATACCTGCGCCCATTAAAACAGCCGCAAGCTTACCAACGGCAACCAGTGCTGGCAGATGTAACCAGCCGCCAATTTGCGAGAGGATAAGACCTGCAATTAAAGTTACAAACAGCCCTAGCGCCATCCCGGTAAAAGCATCGATAAAATACTTTTGAAAAAAAGCTTTGATAAATCTTTTGGACGATGTATGGGTATCAGCTACAGTCATAGTCAGCTCTTGTGAGAAATATAGTCAGCGCCCTGTGCAGCGGCTAAGGTGTGTATCGCTTTTGATGTTATAGGTGTAGTATCTGTACATCACCTAGCATCCGTTCTAAAACTGTTTGACCCTAATCAAAAAAAGGATATAAAAAAAGCGCCCTGTTGACGCTTTTTTTATAGATTTGTCTAGCGGCGCTGTTCGACGATAATAGAGTCAATACCGTTGTTCTGTAGGCGCTGCTGAGCGCTAGCGACTGCCTGTCTATTGTTCATTGAGCGCGAGACAACCTGATAGATAGGCAGACCATTACCGGTAGTATTTTTGACCACTCTTGCATCGACTCCCGCCATCAAAACTTGCGCGCGGCGGCGATCCGCTTCATCAGGATCTCCAAAGCTATTAATCTGTAAAATATAAGTCGCAGCAGGGGCGGTTTGCTGAATACTCGCGCTTTCAGTTGCTCTATTATTAGCAGGACTAGAGGGTACGGTGCCATCATAAGTCGCGTTTTCCTCAACGATGACGATCTCATTTGCAGCGTTAGTATTATTATTGCTGCTACGACGACTAGGCTCTATCGTTGTACTTTCAGTCACACCAAAATTACTATTGTCTCTCGCATCAGTGACCTCATTATCAGGTTGGGTCACCACCACATCAGGCTCAAACGCATTAATATCATCTATACCCTCATTGCCAAACTCGTTAAGATCTTCATCAGGTATAGTCGCCATCTCCTGATTGGGCAAAATATCATAAAACTCGTAATCGTTGTTATCCGTATCCGTCTCAACACGCGGCTGTACCTGACGCTCAGGATCTGAGACAGTAGTATTATCAGCGGGACTAAAATTGAACAGCGGCGATAAGTATAAGAACACCCCAATCATAAGGGTCAAAATAGCCCCTACAAGCATCCACAGTAAGCCTGACATACTACTAGATTTACGCTTTTCAGTGGCGCCTCTTGGTTTTTTGGCTAACATGGACTGTTTTCTCCCTACCGTATTGATATAATTTTAATGATATGCAGCGCCTCAACGTATTACATACTAGAGGGTGCTGACAAGCCTAGCAAACTTAGACCATTCGCAATGACTTGGCGTACCGCCTTTGACAGACGCAGACGCGCCTGCATCATAGCAAGCTCATCTTGACTAGGCGTCTCTTTTGCAGTCAGACTCATCGGCAAGATACGATTGCTATCATACCAGCCGTGGAACAGCGCTGCTAATTCTTTGAGATAGTTGGTTAATATATGCGGCTCGTAGCCTGTTGCCGCACGCATCAGTGTCGCAGGATAAGCGGCGAGTAGCTTAATCAACTCCTCCTCGTTAGCAGCAACAAGAAGCTGCTGCTGTTCAGCGCCCAGCGCATCATCTACGCTATAGCCACTGTTCTCAAGCTTCTCAAGCACACGGCACGCCCGCGCGTGCGCGTACTGAATATAATAAACCAGATTATCTTTACTTTGCGATTTGGCAAGCTCTAAATCAAAGTCAACGTGCACCTCAGGCTTACGCGCCACGTAATAAAAACGCGCCGCATCATTACCGACCTCGCCGCGCAGCTCGCGCAAAGTCACAAACTGCCCTGAGCGCGAGGACATTGCTACCTTTTGCTCACCGCGCCATAGCGCGACAAACTGTACCAGTACCACATCCAATCGCTCAGCATCGATACCGAGTGCTAATAGTGCTGCTCTTACGCGCGGTACATAGCCATGATGATCGGCGCCCCAGACGTTAATGACCTTATCAAAGCCGCGATCGAATTTGTTTTTATGATAAGCAATATCCGAGGCAAAATACGTGGTCTGACCATTAGCGCGGCGCACAACGCGGTCTTTTTCATCACCAAAGTCCGTCGATCTAAACCAGATGTTGCCATCCTTCTCATATAGATAGCCTTTGTCCTCTAATATTTGCAGTACCGGCTCAATCTCATCTTCAATGGATTTTTCGCTAAACCAGCATTCATAACGCACGCCAAAATCGTTCAAATCGTCTTTAATATCCGCCAAAATATCGCTTAGCGCTGCATTTAAGAACAGCTCATAGCTATCGCCGAGTAAGGTTTTACTATTGGCGATCAGCCCATCGATATGCGCCTCTTTATCGCCTGCGATCAGCTCTTTGTCACCTGCTGCATTTATCTTATAGTCCGCATCTGCTGGGACATCTTTGGCAATTTGCTCAAAAGAATACACGTAGCTATCGCCATGCTGTAGCTTTAATGTTTCTGCGATATCACGGACATAATCGCCTTGATAAGCGTTGACGGGAAAAGTAACCGTCTCACCATTGGCCTCCAAATAACGCAGGTAAGTGCTGGTCGCCAAAATATCCATCTGCCGACCCGCGTCATTGACGTAGTATTCACGCGTCACCTCATAACCGATGGCCTCAAGCAAATTCGCTACACTCATGCCAAACGCTGCGCCGCGTCCATGACCCACGTGTAAGCTCGACGTTGGGTTAGCAGAGACAAACTCCACTTGTACCTTTTGTCCATCGAATTGCTCGCTTAAACCAAAGCGATCTTGCAACGCAAAGATATCATTTAATACCGCAAACTTGGCATCACTGTTCAAAAAGACGTTGATAAAGCCAGGCCCTGCAATATCGATTTGACGGATATCTTGATTATCAGGCAGAGCGGCAACGATCTTTTCTGCCAGCGCACGCGGGTTGGCCTTGGCAGCTTTTGCTGCCGTCATCGCAATATTACTGGCAAAGTCGCCGTGACTGACGTCTTTGGTACGCGTGATTTGGCTACTATTTTGCCAATCTGCTGGTAGCTCGCCTTTGTCTTTTAGCACTTGAACAGCGGTGTCAAATAGTGAAGCTAAGGTATCAATTTGGGCTTGGGACATAGGACTATAAACTCAGATAAATAAAAAATTAGAAAATAACAAGTAACCTGCAAATATAACAACCTTTACGTCTCTTTGCACTATTTCAACCAAAAATAGCGTCAAAATCCTTGAAATAAGGTAGCAACAGTGCCACTTAACTATTAGTTTTTGTCACTCATCATTCTTTGAGTAGTTGTTTATAAGTGATTTTTCATCAGTAATATTGATGTTCTGTGTGCCCAGTTTATTAGCATACCCATACAGTTATCGCTAGGCTAACCGCCCTGCTATTGTTTTACCCATGATTGCTCCTTATACTGCAAAGCAGATAAAGTCACGCTTAATAATAAATTCAAAATAAAACTCTACTTATTTAATAGGATTACACTATGTTTGCTATCGCCGCCAGTACCGTCACCAATTGGGGACTGTATATACTACTACCCATATTCATCGCTTTTTTATTCTTTATTATCTTCGATATCTCTAAAAAATCTGAGGCTGGGCGCGCGGGTACCTTTTGGATATTTTTAGCCTTGGGTGCAGGTTTTGTGGGTTTTTTACTTAAACTTTTGCTTGAAGTTGCCTTTGAGAGATGGTTGATCTAATTTTAGTCATCAGTGCGCGACATTTTAACCCTATTATTTTTTGGCAATAAAAGTCGCCCGCTTCGGTGCCGGATAGCCTTCAATGGTGTTCGTACTGTCATTAGGATCTAAAAAGTCCGCTAGTGATTGATAGGTCATCCACTCGGTTGCTCGCTGTTCCTCAGTGGTCGTCACATCGACATCGACACAGCGCACCTCAGTAAATCCTACTTTTTTAAGCCAGCCAATAAGTGCTGCAACCGAGGGTAAAAAGTACACATTATTCATTTGCGCATAACGGTCATGCGGCACCAATACCGTATTGGCATCGCCATCAATAACTAAAGTTTCAAGCACCAACTCGCCACCTTTGATTAGCTGTCCCTTAAGCTGCTGCAAGTGCTCAAACGGCGACTGACGATGATAAAGCACGCCCATACTAAACACCGTATCGAACAATTGACTGTGCTCAAGCAAAGCCTCTAGTGGCACAGGTATATAATGGGTACGATAGTTGTCAGCATTGCCAACAAAATGCCGAATCGCCATAAACTGGTGATAAAACAAACAGGACGGATCAACCACTATCACCGTATCCGCGCCCGCCCCTGCCATGCGCCAACCGTGATAGCCCGAGCCACCGCCCACATCAAGCACACGCCTGCCTTTCAAAGGGCTCAAATGCGGCGCCACCCGATCCCATTTCCAGTCGCTATGCCACTCGGTATCGATCTTAATACCTGACGCATTATCGCCAATTTGGAACGGCCCTTTTCGCCACGGCATTAATTGCTTGAGTAGCGCGGTGATTTGCTTACGCTCAGAGTCACTAAGCTGGCTATTGATCGTAATAGCCGAACTATTTAAATCCACACTATCCGTAGCAATAGTCGGCAATCGCGCTATAGAGGACTGATAAGCTGGTGCATGCGCATAATTGCGCTTATCCTTAATAGCCGTCAGCCACTTTGGCAATAGCGCCAACCACTCATAAGCCACCGGCTGGGTCTCAGCGATGGTTAATAAGGTTAGATACAGCTCACGTTCAGCGTTAGCAATAGTGTTATTGGTCATAAAAGTTTCAATTTTATTCATCTATAGGAATATTAGACGATATTTTAAGGAGTGAGGGTCATAAAAGCAAAAAGATTAGCCTCTAGATTAGAGTTCTTCAAAGATGGGCAAATATGCGGGTCAGGGGACGGTTTTCTTTAAAGATTTATTCGGCGCTCGTCCCTCGCGCGCAGCTTTCGTCTTGCGCTCGATTGAGGTAGTGCTTTAAATTTTTATATATTTAAGGTTTTAGGTATTGAAAGCCTCACTCAGCCTACTC
The DNA here is from genome assembly GCA_947489525.1 of uncultured Psychrobacter sp. Classification (GTDB taxonomy): domain Bacteria; phylum Pseudomonadota; class Gammaproteobacteria; order Pseudomonadales; family Moraxellaceae; genus Psychrobacter. The sequence goes on along the minus strand of CANLDW010000009.1, from coordinate 20,479 downwards.
TAGCTATTAAGGTAAGATATAGTTCAAGTTAGACAATGGTTTTGGTTGGGGTTGTAATAGCAAACTGGTTTCTTGAAAGAATAGACCGCCTAGTATAAAAGGTAATACATAAAGTCTTAACTATAACTGCAAAAGCATAGTTTTAGAAAAAGTTTTTTAGATGAATAATAGAGCAGTACCTAAAGGCTGTCTCCAATAAAATATTTTATAGATTGATTCTGAAGGCATATATCGACAAGTTTTATCTAATCTATAGTTGATACAACAATATTATCCTCATCATCATTCTTGCTTTATAAAAATTTATTACTCTTAGATACAGAACTCAATTTAAGAAATACTTTAACTATTGTTCTTATATTCTTCTCTAGCTTGTCTATACTTTTTGGCTTTTAACCCGCTTTTATCTTCTGGAAGATGAAGTAAGCAAATAGGAATATGTTTCACAATGTATGGATAGCCACTAACTTGATGGTCATGTTTAGTTGTTAAATATCTTTTAGTTTGACAGTGTCCATTGATTTCTAGATTATTTAGTTTATCTTTATTTCTTTCTATAACTGCCTTCCAATCATCCATTACGCTTTTTTCTGTATCACCTCTTCCATTTGGTTTTATATAAATAAATAAACCACCGTGATAAGCATAACTTTCTCCTTTACTATATCTGGTAGTTAATTGCAAAAAACCCTCATTTATATGATCTACTCCATATCTATTTGCACCACCAAATATTTTTGCTTCACTTATCCATTTATAATTACCTGATATAACTGAAATATCAGCATTTCCATTTTTATCACTATCCAATTCGGCACCATAATTCTTCATTTTCAGATTATTATAAATTTGACGAGATATTTCTGTTTCAGACATATCGTTATACGTTTCAACTCCATCCATCATAATAGAAGTAATATATTCCAAATCCTTATAAAGTAACTTAATAAAATCATCATACGAGAATTTCGAATGTAAATTGTGCATCATCAAGTCACGAGCTGAAAGGAAGTCATCTATAGTATTTCCTATACTCATTGCTTGTCTCCTTTAAGCAATGAAACTAGCTCGTCAGTTGGACTGAAATAGGGTAAAACAATATTGTTAAATTGTTTCTCGTTTATTTTTTCATGTGTTATAGGATTATAGAATTCATTCTCTTTGTAAGATTGAAAAACACTTTCTAAATCTATTTCTTCCCAATGACCAGCTCCATCTAAATAATGAAAGTGTTGCTCTAGAAACTTTACATTAATATGCGCTAGTACATAAACTGATTTTATAAAAACATCTTTATCCTCTTTTTTTAATTTCGATTTTTTAAAAAGAGATGAGTAATTGAATATTGAATCTTTAGATATACTATTCTGCTCTATTATTTCACTTAATATATTCTCACAGGAATAAATAACTTCACTTGCATCATTACGACCAAGTGTATGTTTATAGATTTTTACTGTGTAAAAATTAAATATGTTATTCATATGAATTATACATGTTGAAAAATTTTATCAATACAGAATTGGAAGCCTTTCGCTGTTTTCACATCGGTAATTACTGCATACTTAATTTTTGAAAAAGCAGATCTTGCATATTCGCGATAGCTCATTTCAATAGAAATAATTGGTTCTTCATTTTTTATTAATGGATATCGTTTAATAGTTCCGTAGTAGTCAAGCGTGCTATTTTTTTCACCATTAATATAGAAGTCATCATTTCTAGTATCTAGATTTTTAGACGTACTACCACTAGTATGACTATATCCACCGTTGTCTGTGGAAAATCTGTGTTTTAGTATATTACCAACTTTTTCTTGTTCCATTTCTGTAATACATGGTCTCAAGTCCATTGGCTCAACATTAGTGATATTGAAATGGTTTCTAAAAATGTTAAAAAGTTGAGCATAAGATTTATTCATTTCAGCTCTTATGAAGCTATTTTCTAGATCTAGACCTAAAATCAAAGCTTTGTTTTTTAAATCAAGAGCAATAAAGTCAAAAACAGTTACCTTATTTCGAATTACCTTAAATACATCAATAACCTCACGTGTATCCTCGTTATCTATTTCGTCAATCAAAGATGGCATAGACTCTTTATTAATATACTCACGAAATCCTTTAATATAGAAAACCTTTAGTGTTTCACTTAAATCAATTTTTAGACTTGTCTTTTTAATTTTATTCTCAGGTGCTGTTATATCAAACGAACTTTCATTTCCTTTCTCTAATTCAACTGATAAATAATCGCCTTCCTCTAATCCAGATTTTATATTTACTAATTGGTCTTCATCTAACTTATAAATATAAATTCTCTTTGAAGCAAATAAAATATGATTATTTAAATATTTATCCGTTGCTATTGCTAATTTCTTAATGAGTTTTTTATCTATAGTTTCGTCCAATCTGCTTAACTTATTGATAACGCTATCCATACCAACCGATGCCGATAAACCATTAGCTTTCATCAATATATTAAAATCCTTGAAACCTGCCTGACGTGCTTTCAAGTATTTAATACTTTTAATAGTTTCTTCTTTTAATTGACCGGTTTCTAAGCTGCTCATATTTTTCCTTAATTAAATCTTTAGCTATTTTACTCTTTAGACTCACATCTATTGTCGAATATTAATTTCTATAACTCTATAGATAAATATTTACAAATACAAGTATAAAATATCTTCAAACGACATCGGCTGTCGAGAAATAACAATTTAAGTATTAATAATCTATCTTATTAAATTTTTTAATCAGTCTAAAACTACTATCAATCGTATCGGCTTTTTAATTAGCCTTACTTCGCTACTCACTTAAACGCCACAATAGACACAAAATTTAAGAACTGAAACCACGTCAGATGCCGTTTAAAACCTACCTTATCTAAGCGCTGATGATGCTCATCCAAGGTGTCAGTAATCAGCACGTTCTCTAAAGCATTGCGCTTACCGCTGATCTCCATCTCGCTATAGCCATTGGCACGTTTAAAGTCGTAATAGCGCTCAACCAGCCACGCATCGTGCTGCTCATCAAGCGCATGGGTCTTTTCGGTCAACACCAGTATGCCGTCCTCTTCTAGTGCATTATAAATCTTCTCTAATACGGCAACTCTATCCTCAGCGGGCAAAAACTGTAGGGTTAAGTTCAAAATTACCATATCGCAAGGTGCAAGCTCGATATCACGGATATCAGCGGTGATGACTTCGATGTCATGCTCAGGATAATTATCGCTAAGCAACTTTTCTGCTTCACTAGTCATCGCAGGCGAGATATCAACTGCTTTTATCTGCAAGTCATGCGGCGCAAACTCGCCTGCCAGCGCCATACTCGCGCCACCAAGCGAGCAGCCCAAATCATAAATTCGGCTAACCCTTTGCCTATTATCGTTTTGCTGGCGATACTTGCAATGACGGCGGGCAAATATCGGCAGCATAGCGAGCACTTGACCATAACCCGGCACACTGCGGCGAATCATATCAGGGAAGCAGGCGACGACTTGTTCATCAAAGGAAAAGCGCGCGGCTTTATCCAGCGGCGTGGTAAATAGCTGGTCGTGTTGCCTAGCGCTAGTAAGCTTATCAGTAGCTTCTGACTGAGGGGACTGGGGACTGGATTGACTCATAATCGCGCTCAACAATAGCAAAAGCTTATTGTAACATTACGGTTTGTTACTTACCGCTATTCGCTTGCTTGCTAAGCTAATCAAGTATGCCAAGTGTAATAAATCATTGAAAAATAAGCACACGGCAACTAGATAGAACACTCAGAACATATTCATAATAAATAAAGGATGAACTATGCAAACTATCGTATTAGGTGGCGGCTGCTTTTGGTGCACCGAATCTGTATTTTTATCGGTAAAAGGTGTTGAGTCAGTCGTGTCAGGCTACATGGGCGGCGACGCGACGACCGCTAATTATCGCGCTGTTTGTGGCGGTGATACCGGTCATATCGAAGTCATCAAGGTTGAGTATGATGAGTCTGTCGTGCCGCTAGAGGTAATCCTTGATATCTTCTTTGCGACACACGATCCCACTACTCGCGACCGTCAGGGTAATGATGTGGGCAGTCAATATCGCAGCGCGGTGTTCTACACCGATGAAGAGCATCAGAAACCAACGATCGATCGTACTGTGAATAAACTACGTGATATGGGTCTGAACATAGTGACCGAAGTGCATCCTGCGGTTGAGTTCTATAAAGCTGAAGAGGAACATCAAGACTTCTTTAATCGCAACCCCAATCAGGCGTATTGTAATTTTTCAATCCCGCCAAAGCTTGCCAAACTGCGTAAAGAGTTTAATGAGTATATGGTGGCGTAAAGACATTTTATACGTGACATAAGCCAAGCGTGTATACGCTTGGCTTTTTTATTGCGTTTAGCGTTATGATAATCAGTAAACACGAATAACTATTAAGGATCATCTATGGATGCTGAATTTTGGCAAACCCGCTGGCAAAACAATCAAATTGGCTTTCACAAGTCCGAGACTAACCCGCTACTACGCCAGTACTTTTCCGCTTTAGATCTTCCTAAAGGCAGCCGCGTATTAGTACCCCTAAGCGGTAAATCAGTCGATATGGCATGGCTTGCGACTGAAGGCTACGAGGTGATAGGTATTGAGCTTATTGAATCTGCGGTACAAGATTTCTTTACCGAGCGCGGTATCGTACCGGCTGTGACTGAATACCCAGAGCTCGAGCACGCGGGTCATCTTGAGCACATGGGTCATAACCCCACTATCAAATGCTATCAAGGTCAATTAAAAGATCAAGCCGCGGGACAAACTGTCACTATTTGGGCGGCTGACATTTTTAGTTTAACACCTGATAACATCGGCCCTGTTGACGCGGTATACGATAGAGCTGCCTTAATTGCGCTACCTGCGAGTGCGCGTCCTCATTATACGGAGCACTTAATGCGTCTAGCACGCGATGCTGATAATAACTTAGCACCGCAGCTGGTCGTGACCATTAACTACGATCAAAGTCAAAGACAAGGGCCACCTTTTGCTGTGACTGCGTCTCAGATTAAGCAGTATTATGATAATGATTATAAGATTAGCGAGCTGACAGGTGAACCCACAACACTGGGCTCTACGTCTGATCTAGTCGTAACGGAGCACGTCTGGTTACTGCAAGACTAGTACCCTAGCCCATACCCTTAAGGAGCACGCTTATGAAAGTCGTTGTCAGCATTACTAGTCTTATCGCGTTTTTATTAGTCTTGCTGCCAGGGCCGCTTTATAAGTTCGGTATGGTCTCACTCAGTACCGCCTTTATGGGATTTACGGCAGGATTATTTGTCGGTATCGCCGCACTTATATTACTTGCTATACAGGTTTTCTTTAAGCGCCATACTGTCACCCTTAGTAGCGCATTGACTGCGGTTGTCTTATCCGCTATTGCTATCATTATGCCGCTGAGTATGATGGCAACTGCCAAGAGAGTGCCGCCCATTCACGACATCTCTACCGATACACTTAATCCGCCTGAGTTTGTAGCGATTGCACCTTTACGTGCTGACGCGCCCAATCCAGTCGCCTATGCAGGCACTGAAACCGCTGAGCTGCAACGTGAAGCTTATCCTGATCTGCAAACCTTATCCTATTCGCAATCAAAAGCTGAACTCGTCAATGCCGCCGAACAAGCCGCTAATAACTTGGGTTGGGACATGGTCAGTGTTGATACCAATGCAGGTATCGTTGAAGCCACTGATGCGACCATGTGGTTTGGGTTTAAAGATGACGTGGTGATACGGATAACTGATCAAAGGGATGAGCGACTGGTCGATATCCGTAGTAAATCGCGAGTGGGTAAAAGTGATATGGGTAAGAATGCCGATCGTATTCGTGATTTTGTTGAGGAGTTTGAGGGGGTTTTGGGGGAGTGATTTAGTCAATATTCAAACCACATCCAAACCTCACGCCAGCGTCAGCTTATCGTAACCACAAACTACGATATCTTTTCTTTGAGCGCAATATTGGTTACTCTTAAGTGACTTTATTGTATCTTTTATACTTCTACCGCTCACAGGATATTTCCATGCGTTTGACTCCTCTCTCAACTCTCTCTTTATTGACTGCTACTCTTGGCTTTAGTCTTGCCAGCACCGCGCAAGCTGCTCGTCCGCCTGCGCCAGATTTATCTAACAGCGAGTTTCAACAGTGCCTCGATGGCCTCCAAAACTCAAGTAAGTTTCGCGGTGTCGACAGCTATACCTTTAATAGCTACCGTCCAAGTGCACCTGATCCTAGTGTGATTCAATCCCTAAACTATCAACCTGAGTTTCAAAAGGACGTCTGGGACTATCTCTCAGCGCTGGTGGACAAGGAGCGCGTCGAAGACGGTATCCGTGCCAAGCGTCAGTGGGGCGATACCCTGCGCCAAATCGAATCGCGGTATGGCGTCAAGCCTGAGCATGTCCTTGGCGTGTGGGGCGTGGAGTCCAACTTTGGGCAGACGCTAGGCAAAAAGCCATTATTTGAGTCGCTAGCCACGCTATCTTGTTTTGATCGTCGCCAAAGCTACTTCCAAGGCGAGTACGCTAATGCCCTTAAAATCGTGCAAAACGGTGATATTGCACCAAGTGATATGACCGGCTCTTGGGCAGGCGCGTTTGGGCAAACTCAGTTTATGCCCAGCACCTTTTTAGAATTAGCGGTTGACTTCAACGGTGACGGTCGCCGAGATCTGGTCAATAGCGTACCTGATGCGCTGGCCTCAACAGCGAACTTTCTGGATAACCGCGGCTATCGTACGGGCGAACCTTGGGGCTATGAAGTGAGGCTGCCTGAGGGTTACTGGGCGGCGTCAGATCGCAAGGACAAAAAGCCGATGAGCTATTGGCGAGGGCAAGGTTTAACACTGGCTAACGGCAGCCCGCTACCCTATGACTTAGATAGCGCTGGACTACTACTGCCTGCTGGTAATGAGGGTCCGGCCTTTTTAGTCGGCAAAAACTTCGATACGTTTTACTCGTACAATGCCTCAGAGAACTATGCGCTTGCCATCGCCCATTTATCAGATTTAATCGCCCGTGAGGATAGTAGCAAGACTGACTTTATTACCGCGTGGCCAACTGATGATCCGGGTATCAGTCGCCAGCAAGCCAAAGACATTCAGCAAGCGTTATTGAATGCTGGTTACGATATTGGTGAAGTCGATGGCATCATCGGTGATAATACCCGTACCGCTATCCAGCAGTATCAAACCAGTCGCGGGGTGTTCCCTGCTGATGGGCGCGCAGGACAGAATTTTTATCGCCTTATTACCCAAAATGGCCTTCCCATGAATGCGCCTAGTCGTGTCAATACTTATGGACAGGTAAATAGCAGCCAAGTCCTAATTCCAGCGCCTGCTGACCGTATGGGACAATTGATTCAACAACAGAGCACCCAAAAAGTGATCACGCCGAATACAAACGCGCCCGCTTACTCACCTAATACCCCAGCTAGCAACGCGCGTTACCGCCGCGAAGTGGGCAGTGACGGTGTCGTACGCTTGATTAGAATCAATTAAATCTAAGACATAACTCAGTATCGACATCATAAAAAAGCCACGTTACATAACGTGGCTTTTGCTTATACTTATAGTACAAAAGGTTAAAGTATACTTTTAAACGATAGGTGGCGGATTGGGCTTACCATTATCACCATCCCAATTCTCGCGAGCTTTTTCATCGAGATCAGAAGGCGTTTTACGCTCCCATTTGCCATTTTCTTTCCACGTTGCATCACCCCAATCATCGTCTTCGTCATCATCCCACTTCTTGTATGTTTTACTGGGGTCAACACCGCGGCGCTTCATATCCGCTACTTGCTCTTCTAAGGTATGAAACTGATCAGCATCGTGCATGGTTTCTTCTAAATGATCGATCTCGCCTTTTAGTTGCTCGTGCTTATTCTTGCTCATAACATTGTCCTTATTTTAACAGTATTTCATAGATTGTCTTATTATCATCAGTCTACGCCATATTAACAATGGCGGGCGCGTATGCTTTGTATTACAAAACGTAGTAAATAAGAAGTGTCGCCAGTAGTTATAAAGTGACTTGTATAAAGTGACTTACATAAAGTAACTTATATAAAGTGATTTAGGGTTTAGCAGAGCTATTGAGCCCTTTTTTCTCAAGTAGACTTTTGATATGAAAAGTGAGTTTCCATAGTGCTTGTGACGTTTTTGAACTACTTGTCAGCTCTATCCAATTTGCAGCCACCAACTGCTTTTGCAATTTATTTAGATCATTTGGTGCAATTTGGCAACGTGATACCGCATGGACATTTGGCATCTTTTCTTTGATATCTGACTCTGCTTTTGAAGCAATCAAGCGGTTAATACAAGTTTGTAGACCGTAGTTTGAAAAGGTTGCAGGCATTGTTGCAAGTGCCTTTGACAGCTCTTGCCACGAAAGAATCATGGACATCGTAACATCGCTCAGATTACCGCCTTCATAAGCTTGAGCACTGTACTGCACTTCAAACGTGTCGGCAAGCTTGACATTGGCATCGGCTATGTTGGTAGCATGACTAATAGCTTTGCTATCGCCATCACTAGCTTTTAGATCGTGAATCTTATTTTGACTCGCACTATTACTATTGGGCGCTCGTCTCATCCCTTTTGTAGATGCAGATAATGGCGCTTTTAGTCCTGCGATCTCTTTATTTGCTTTGATCCAGCCCTCTTTTTCGCCATAAATTTCTAACATCTCTTGATAAGCATTGGTGATGAGTTGCTCAATATTAGTATCTGTATCGTAGTAATATACCTTGGGCGTTTGTTTAGTAACGACACGTCTAAACTCTAGAAGTTGCCGACTAAAATCTTTATCATAATGATGATCTTTAATTAGTACTAATAAAGGTTTTAATTTGGTTTTAGCGTTGAGGTAACTTAAATGCATTTGGCTGACGTGGGCGTCTTTTACCGTACCATAACTGTCACCGATGACGACAATCACATAGTCGCACGCGTCAATACACTGACGTCCATACTGCGCCGCTTTTGGTAATTCGCTAGAAACATCATAGGTCAAAAACGCCCGACCCTGAAAAAACACTGCCAAATGGTGTAAGACAAGTCTTTGATCATCATCAGCGCATACAACGTGGATATGATAGCGACGGTTTGACACAATCACCTCTAAACGTAGGTAGTAATGCAATTAATAGTAATAAGTAGCCACAAATAAGCAAAAACAAAAATCTTGTCTTATGGATTATAACGTATTCTTTTTACTACGCCCACAATACACTAAATTTTGCAGTATCTGTTTGCGGTTATCCTACCCTGTATTTTTATTTATTACTGTCTGCATTACGCAACTATTTAAGCGTACAGCTGTAATCTGACACTATCCCCTAACAGTCTTTGTGTGAGTTGACCGAGCTTGTCATCATATTTAGTAGCATAGAATAGTAGTGCCGAATTTGGCTGCTGTAGCCTCTTATCATACTTTAGGGGTGCTGATAATAAATTATTGACAGATAAAAGTTGATTAACACGCTCAGCAATCGCTTGCCCTGAATCAACGATCTGTAGCGGTAATTGTTTATCTGCTATTTCTTGTAATAAGAAGTCTTTAAAGAATGGATAGTGCGTACAGCCTAGTACCAGCTGGTCTACGCCTGTCTGAACAAGATGATCTAGGTGCTGACGCAAACGCTGGGCAGCATCATCTCTATTTGGCATACCCGCCTCGACCCAAGGAACTAGCTCTGGGTCAAAGTATTTTGTCACCTGAGTAGCAGCTGGTACAGCGATATCGTTGATGACATCGTTTAATAACTTACCGTTCAAGGTTGCTTTAGTCGCAAGTACAGCGACATGCTTGGTTTGTGTCGCCAAAACTGCAGGCTTAAGCGCGGGTACTAAACCGACAATAGGTAGCTGCGGATAGCTGCGCCGTGCCGTCTCAAGGGCGTATGCAGAGGCGCTGTTACAGGCGATTACAATAAGCTTGCAGCCTTGTTGATACAGCCACTCTACAGCAATTAGGGTTAGACGCTCGATCTCTTCACTGCTTCGATCTCCATAAGGCACATGCAAGGTATCGGCATAATATATGTAATGCTCGTCTGGCAACTGCTGGGCGAGATGTCGATATACGGACAGACCTCCTATACCCGAATCAAACAAACCAATCGGCGCATTTGGGTTTGTATTCAAGGTTATAGGAGTGCGGTTCGGACTAACAAGAGTTTTTTGTAGAATTGCAGCAGTGTCATGTGTCGTATTCAGTCTCTCGTCAATTCTAGACTGGACAAGATAAATATTATGGTCAAAGGCAGCTGATGACATAGGTATATCGCTAAATTTATAAAGGTTAATAATGACCATGTTGAGCTATGCGACTAAAAACGAACCAGCTCACAGTCATCTAGTTGTCATCATATAACTGATGTGGTCTAAATAGCAAAAGGGGCGCAAAAATAATAAAACACCAAGGTTAAAGCGAACCTAAAACGTAATTAACGCACCTCAGGCATAGATAGCTGATACGTCTTTGTACCACTTTGCAAGGTCAGCGTGGTTACGCCGTCTACTTCACTTAACTGTCCAATATCTGTTAAATGATAAAATGCATTGCGACCGATAAGCGCTTCCAAACCGTTTCGAACGAGCATATAAGGGCGTACTTGCGATTCTAAGTTGCCATTATCATTACTCCTGTCGCTACTGTTTTGATAGTTACGCAATACGAGCGGATGCTCATCATCGAGACGAACCACATCGCCTGTCGTTGTGGTAAACTCAAGCCAGCTAAGCTCATTGCCATCGATGTTCTCGTTTACAATACCGACATCATTGATTAGTAGCGGCGCATCTTCAACCTTAATACGTAACTTTTGAGCGGGCGTCTTCAAAAAATACTCAGCGCCACTTTCGTTTTCTTCTTTCCACAACACACTTGCAAACAAGTTCACAAGTGACTGTCTGGTCACATGAGTGCCTTCATGCCACCATTCGCCATTGGCTTTGATCACCATGTCCATATCAACTACTTGCTTAGGGTGCCATGTTTCAAGTGGTGGTATTCTGCGACCTTCATTCATAGTCGTAGTAGACTTTAAGTATTGGCTAAATGCGTCTGTATCTCTTAGCTCTGATCCCCCGTTTAGTAAGGGTTTAGAGGTTTTATTAGAGTCGTTGTCTACGGTTCTATTCTCACTACTCATCGCCAATTCTCCTAGAAGTCAGCTACGGTAAATTCAATCAAGCTATCTTATTGTCTCAAGCGGTATACAGCTTAGTCTAATATTGTCCTTGTAGATAAGCTGTACAGACTTCACCTTAACACTGATGCTCACAAATGCGTATCGTGTTTGTAGCACTTTTCTTTTATAATGAGTAACGATATTTTATTCAAATGGTCGCGTGAGTGTTTTCTTAATTGTCCCTTTGTCGCTGTGGATAATTGTGATGCTATAAGTAATGTTTTTTTACATTATTCATCATATATTCTATTCATCATACATTGTACCGCAGCGTTGTCGATTGATGTCGCAAAGACAGTTTTTACCGAGCAGCCATAGATCTTGAGTCAGTTATTGTAGCAAGCGTTGATATTTAATTGCTGTACTGACAGGGCTTAAGATGAGCCACTAAGAGTTTAGGAGTAGGTATGCAAGAGCAAGACAACCAAACGCCAGTTACTGATGATACCGTCAGTAATGATACGCCAGTCAACACAGAGTCAGCTACATTGGATATGACCAAGCCTAAGAACATTGAAAGTGATGACTCAGTGTCATCAGATGCGGTCGCCCTTGATCAAGCTGCTGAATCTGATATTGATGTATCAGCGGAATCTGCTGTACAGCAAGAGCCTGTAGTTGAGGAGACGGCTGTGGTTGAGGAACCCATAGTTGAAGAAGCAGTTGTAGCAGAACCTGTGGAAGAACCAGTTACTGAAGAAGAAATTGTTGAAGCGCCAGTGGTAGAAGAACCCGTAGCCGAAGAACCTGTCATTGAAGAAGAGCCTGAGATTGAACGTGAATCGATGGAATTCGACGTCATCATCGTAGGCGGTGGTCCTGCTGGCCTATCAGCGGCTATTCGCCTCAAACAATTGGCTAATGAAGCTGGTAATGATGAATTTATGGTCTGCGTGGTCGAAAAGGGTTCTGAGTTTGGCGCGCATATCTTATCAGGCGCAGTTATTGAGCCGCGTGCCTTAAACGAGCTGATTCCGGATTGGAAAGAAAAAGGTGCTCCTCTCAACGTGCCAGCGATTGAGGATAGGGTCTATATGCTAGGCTCAGCCACTAAGTCAACCAAACTACCGGACGCTATCGTCCCTGCTAGTATGCACAACGATGGTAACTACATCGTCTCGCTAGCTAATGTAGTGCGCTGGCTAGCTGAACAAGCAGAAGAGCTGGAAGTCATGATGTTCCCAGGCTTCCCAGCTAGCGACATCTTGTACAATGATGATGGCTCCGTTAGAGGTATCTTGACAGGCGATATGGGTGTTGCCGCGAATGGTGAGGAAAAGCCTAGCTTTGAGCCAGGTTATGAGCTACTCGCAAAGTACACTATCTTTAGCGAGGGCAGCCGTGGTCATCTAGGTAAGCGTCTAATTAGCCGCTTTGGTCTTGATAAAGACTCAGATCCACAGCACTACGGCATCGGCCTCAAAGAGCTGTGGGAGATCCCTGCTGAACAGCACGAAGAAGGTGTCGTCTTGCATGGTTCAGGTTGGCCGCTTAGCGATACGGGTTCCTCTGGTGGTTGGTGGCTATATTTTGATGAAGGCAATCAAGTCAGCTTCGGCATCGTAATTGATCTGTCTTACTCAAACCCTTATATGTCACCTTTTGATGAGGTACAGCGCTTGAAGCTGCATCCGCTTATTCGCAACATTTTAGAAGGCGGTAAACGCATCTCTTACGGCGCGCGCGCGTTGACCAAGGGTGGTCTTAACTCATTGCCTAAGTTTACCTTTCCAGGTGGCGTCTTAGCCGGTGATGACGCTGGATTCTTGAACCCTGCCAAGATTAAAGGCACTCATACTTCCATGAAGTCAGGTATGCTAGCTGCGGAAGCGGTCTTTGAAGCGCTGCAAGCGGGACGTGAGCACGATGAGGTTGTGGCGTATACGACGATGTATAAAGAGTCTTGGCTCTATAAAGATAACTATGAAGCGCGTAACTTCGCTCCTGCTATGCACCGTATGGGCCAGTGGATGGGCGGCGCCTTTAACTTTATTGACCAAAACTTACTGGCAGGCAAAATGCCACTGACTATCCATGATAATCAGTACGATTATGATCAGCTTGAACGTGCCACCCATGCGTATCAGCCAGAGTATCCAAAGCCTGATGGTAAGCTGACCTTTGATAAGTTATCGTCAGTATTTATCTCTAATACGAACCACGCCGAGAATCAGCCAGCCCATCTCAAACTAACTGACCCAACAGTTCCAATTTCTATCAACCTGCCGTTGTACGCTGAGCCTGCGCGCTTGTATTGCCCAGCAGGGGTTTATGAAGTAGTTAAGGACGCTGAGGGTGCTAAGTTTGTTATTAATGCGCAAAACTGTGTACATTGTAAGACCTGCGATATCAAAGATCCCTCACAGAACATTACTTGGGTGACGCCAGAAGGTGGCGGCGGTCCTAACTATCCTAATATGTAAACTCTGCAACTGATTTAAGAAAACCCTCGGTCAAAGTGTCCGAGGGTTTTTTATTGACTCGTTATTAAGTTTAACTTTAATCAATCCACGCATCACGATTGGCTTCATCTTTGAGCTTCACAAACTTATCAGGATCAAAGGTAATCTGCTCCCCTGTCTTACCCTCTTTGATCTGACGCTCATAGTCGCGTAGTATTCTCAGTGCTACAGGAGACAAGAGCACAATAGCGATCAAGTTAGTCAACGCCATAAGACCCATCGATAAATCGGCAAAATTCCAAATGGCTGGTAAACTGGCAATCGCGCCGACAAATACCATCGCTAACACCATAAAGCGAAATATCATAATCATGACTTTAGCGTTCTTGCTACCGGATATAAACTCAAGATTAGACTCGCCATAACTGTAGTTAGCAATGATGGAGGTAAAAGAAAAGAAGAAAATAGCGATAGCGACAAACACAACGCCCAAATCACCGACATATTGCGACAACGCCAGCTGTGTGAGCTGAATACCCTCTTGCTCCACATTGGGATCGACCACGCCTGATAAAATAATAATAGAAGCCGTTGCGGTACAGATAACTAGTGTATCCAAGAATACCCCTAGCATCTGCATAAACCCTTGCACGGCGGGATGATTAGGATTGGTCTTGGCAGTTGCAGCAGCATTAGGCGCCGAACCCATACCTGCTTCGTTCGAAAATAGTCCTCGCTTAATACCATTGATGATCGCCTGCGCGATACCGTAACCAATAACCCCGCCTGCTGCCTGCTCAAAACCAAAAGCTGATTTTACAATAAGTGCAATGGCGGCTGGGAACTCACTAAGATTTGTGATAATAATAAATAATGCTAATAAAACGTACAAAATAGCCATGATAGGGACGATTTTGCCTGCGATACGAGCGACCGAACGCAAGCCGCCAAATACTACAGGCGCAACCAGTACAACGAGTACCAGCCCTGTCATCCAAGTCGGTATACCAAAAGCTTCATTAGTGGCTTGCGCGATCGTATTAGACTGGACGCCATTAAAAGCGAGACCAAAAGCGACCAGCAAACATAGCGAGAAAAACACCGCCATCCAGCGCTTACCTAAGCCCTTTTCGATATAGTAAGCAGGACCACCACGATACACGTTGTCGTTATGCGGGACTTTATAGGCTTGGGCTAGCGTCGACTCAATAAAGCTTGTCGACATGCCCACTAGCGCTGTCATCCACATCCAAAACACCGCTCCTGGTCCGCCAAGATAAATAGCGATAGCCACCCCAGCGAGATTACCTGTACCTACGCGCGCAGCCAAAGAGGTCATTAACGCCTCAAATGAGCTAATCCCCCCGTCCTTACGCCCTTGATTTGAGGCGCGTAATAGCTTCCACATATGACCAAAATGGCGAAACTGTATAAAGCGGGTGATAAGGGTGAAATAGATACCAGCGCCAATCAGGACGAACATTAGTAGCCCATACCAAGGATTGCTGGCAATCAACCAATCATTATTACCCCATATGATACTGACGCCGTAATTTACAATTTGGTTGAACCAACTTATTATGCTCTCGTCCATACTGACTCCTCGTTTGTGTACTCTAAATCTTGCGTATTCTACGTGTTGACGATGCAATTTAGCGGATAACAATGTTGATTAATTGTGCATAATCTTTATTTGTTCATTGCTTGCTAACGCTAAGATAGTTATCAATAAAATAAATTCTATCTATTACTACACGTTATACTTATAACAACTTTATTTATTAAATAAATGTTAATCATAATTTACATTCTATACAATGGATGAGGGTGTAAAGTTTTGCTAACCTCTTTTGAGTCGCTTTCTCACTAATACTCTATAGCGATATTTACTCAAATTATGTGTTGTTGTGCGCTTACATTTTAGCTATATTACTGCTAGCTCTTTGATGACTTTGTTATACAAAGGGGCAAAAATATAAAGTTTAAGGACTCTTGTCAGGAAGACGAGAATACGACAACAGCGGACGGTTACTCTACTCTTCTTCCCTCGCAAGACATCATCGTTATTTATACTGCAATATCTATTGACCATTTAGAAAGTTTTTGATCCGTTTAAATTATTTTACGCGTATACAATTACCCTTTTTGGGGTTGAAGGTATTGTTTTTAGTAAGACAAAAGGAGTTGTCCTATGGAAAATCGCAACGATTCGTCTGGATATTGGCGTGCCAATGTTCGTCTTATTACCGGTAGTCTTATCATTTGGGCGCTATGCTCTTACGGATTTGCTATCTTGCTACGTCCTTTACTCGTCAATATTAGAATAGGCGGTACTGACTTGGGCTTTTGGTTCGCTCAGCAAGGCGCTATCGGCGTATTTATCATTCTGATTTTTTTCTACGCTTGGCGTATGAACAAGTTAGATAAACAATACGGTGTAGACGAGGAGTAGCCTTATGAGTCAATTCACGATTAACATTATTTTTGTCGGGCTATCCTTTGCCTTGTACTTCGGTATTGCTATTTGGGCGCGCGCAGGGACAACTAGTGAATTCTATGTCGCAGGCGGCGGTGTACATCCGGTAGTCAATGGTATGGCAACCGCAGCGGATTGGATGAGCGCGGCCTCCTTTATTTCTATGGCGGGTCTTATTGCGGCAGGTGGTTATAGTGCCTCAACCTACCTTATGGGCTGGACAGGTGGTTACGTGTTATTAGCTATGCTACTTGCGCCTTACTTGCGTAAATTTGGCAAGTTCACCGTACCTGATTTTATCGGTGATCGCTTTTATTCCAAAACTGCCGCTATGATTGCCGTCGTTTGCTTAATTATTGCCTCAACGACTTACGTCATCGGTCAGATGACTGGTGCTGGAGTCGCGTTCTCACGATTTTTGGAGGTCGAAAACACAACAGGGCTTATTATTGCTGCTATTGTGGTTTTCTTTTATGCCGTACTTGGCGGTATGAAAGGGATTACCTATACACAGGTGGCACAGTATGTAGTGCTTATGATCGCGTACACGATTCCTGCTGTTTTTATCTCGCTTGAACTCACAGGCAATCCGATTCCAGGTCTGGGTTTATTCTCCAACGATATTGAGTCAGGAGTTCCTATTCTCACCAAGCTTGATCAAGTGGTCACTGACTTAGGTTTCACTGCTTATACTGCTGACGTACCCAATAAGCTCAATATGGTGCTGTTTACCTTATCGCTTATGATAGGTACAGCAGGTCTTCCTCACGTTATCATTCGTTTCTTTACTGTCCCAAAAGTTGCTGACGCACGCTGGACGGCTGGGTGGACACTGGTATTTATCTCGCTACTATACTTTACTGCACCTGCCGTTGGCGCTATGGCACGTCTTAATCTTATCGATACAATCTATCCCCAAGGCGTTGAAGCGCCTGCGCTTACGTATGAGCAGCGTCCCGATTGGATGCGGACATGGGAAGATACGGGACTGATTAAGTACAACGATCTCAACAATGACGGCCGGATTCAGTTATACAACGATAGTGGACTCGCTGCGTCTCAAGCAGCACTTGCCACAGCACAGACAGAAGGCGGTGATGTTGCAGCAGCCACTACAGCTGTTGAAGAAGCTCGTGTTGCCAATGATACTGCACTTGATGGACGTTTTGCTGATGCAGGTTGGGTAGGTAATGAGCTTGATGTCAATGCTGACATCTTAGTATTAGCTAATCCAGAGATTGCAAACTTGCCGCCTTGGGTTATTGGTTTGATCGCCGCTGGTGGTCTGGCTGCCGCCCTATCAACAGCAGCCGGTCTACTCCTCGCTATCTCATCTGCAATCAGTCACGATCTCATTAAACGTAATCTGAATCCAAATATCACAGATAAGGGTGAGCTTTTAGCGGCTCGTATCTCTATGGGTATTGCTATTGTGGTTGCCACCTATCTGGGTATCAATCCGCCAGGATTTGCCGCACAGGTCGTAGCGCTAGCCTTTGGTATTGCAGGAGCTTCCTTGTTCCCAGCACTTATGATGGGTATTTTTTCTAAACGTATCAATAATGTTGGCGCTATTTGCGGTATGTTGGCAGGTCTTATTAGTATCTTAGTCTATATCTTTGTGTTTAAAGGTTGGTTCTTTATCAGTGGTACGGCCAACTTCCCAGACACTGAAGAGTACTGGTTGTTTGGCATCTCGCCGTTATCATTTGGCGCTATCGGTGCGTTAATTAACTTTACCGTTGCCTTTATTGTCTCCTCTGCTACCAAAGCGCCACCAGTGTATATTCAAGATCTGGTTGAGAGTGTGCGCTCTCCGCGCGGTGCAGGTGGTGCGATAGATCATTGATATCATGTCTCAATATCACTCATAAGCCGCAGCTGCTTGTGAGTGATTTTTTGTCTTATAGACTTAAGACGTCGTCGTTATATAGAGGAGTGATCCTATGCTTTTTGAGTTTATCGCAACTATTGCTGCTGGATTCGGTCTAGCTGGTATCGCCATGCTGATCACTCATCTCAGTAAATATGCGGGAAAAAAAGCGCCGCGATGGCTAGTCCCTTTTTTTGCTGCCGTTGGCATTTTTGGTTTTCAAATTCATCAAGAGTACAACTGGTTTGATCAGCAAGTCGCCAAATTACCACAGGGAGTTACAGTCGTTAAAAAAGTAGAACAAAGCACATGGTTCCGGCCTTGGTCTTTTGCCAAACCACAAACCCTACGCTTTATGGCAATTGATAGTGAAAACACTCAGGCCAATGCTTATGATAAAGATATTTATCTGACTAACTTGTATCTGTTTGAGAGACGTAGAAGCGTACAGCAAATACCGCAAGTCATAGATTGCGCCGCTCCAGCACGAGCGGACTACAAAATACCGTCTAAGAACGACATATCTGATGTAAAACAGTATGTTGAACAGACAAGTGGCTGGTACGCTCTAGATAATGACGATCCTTTGTATACTAGTATCTGTCTAGATAGACAGCTCATTTAACGAGTCAAGGCTTATTTTAAACTTATTAAAAATCAAAGCTTTATCAAACTTTTGTATAAGCGTGCTTTGAGTTGGCTCCTATCAATAATCCTGCACACAAACCACCGAAATGAGCGGCAAATGAAATGCCTGATTGAGGCATTAAGCCTTGCTTTATGATGAGCCAGTACCCTGTACCCATGATGATACAAGCTAGCAAATAACCCCAACGCCTAGCAAATACCGCGCCGCCTATCATAAACCCGAGCATAGCAAAACACAGTCCTGATGCTCCAATATGAATAGATAAGGGCGAGCCGATCAGCCACGTCACTGCCCCTGATGCGACAATAAGCTTGAGCGTCGTCCGATACGCATTGTTCTCAAACAGTCCAAATAAAAACAATATCTGCAATAATGTAATTGTATTGCCAAGCAGATGAGCATAATTACCGTGCATCGTCCACGAAGCAAACACGCCTATCATACTACCGACATCGAGCGTGCGCGGTACGATACCAAAGATATTCCAAATACCAAACAGTACGGTTTCATTAAGAAAAAACATACCCCACATAGGTATCAATACAAAGGCATACAGACCTATGACTTGTTTGAGCCTTGATAGGATTAATGCAAATAGTTGGTGGGCTTTCATAGACTAAGTTGTCTCCTATTATCGACTCTGTACCCTGCTTAAGCTTTGACTAACGGGGTCGGTATATCCGTTGGCTTAAAAGACAGCTTAGTAGCATCTACAGCTGGTGAGTGCTTAGTATGCAGTAGTGACTGAGAATGATAAGGAACCAGCGCTGTAGGTACAAAACAGCGCGCTGCATCAATATGACCCACTGAATCATCAAAGAAAATATGCGGCGCAAATGTCTTAAGCACGGATGTTTTTTCTAAGCCACCTAAAAAAAAAGCCATATCTGCATTAACACCCCAAGCTCTTAGTGTCTTAATAGCACGCAGATCCGCTGGTGCATTACGCGCGGTAACTAGCGCTATTTTTATAGGGGAATAATTATTATGCAGTGGCAGTCTAGCTTGTAGTTTGGAGAGCTTAATGAGTAGCTCAGCGTAAGGGCCTTTATCAATCGGTAAATCACTCATCTCAAGTTCGCGGTCATGAAAAGCTTGTAGACCCTTTTGCTTATATAATAGCTCACCTGAATCATCAAACAATACAGCGTCACCGTCAAAGGCGATACGCAACTGATCCGTATCAAGCTCATAAGTGTTAACGGGAGTCGCATCAAGTATGGCACAAGCGCAAATATTGGCGTCGGTTACTTGCTGAGCATCTTCGCGATTAGTCGTCAAAAACAGATCGACATTAAAATCAGCAATATAAGGCGCAACAGGACTACCTGATATAAAAGCGGAGCGCGAGATATTCAAACCATTCTCGCGTATTGCATTGAGTACTTGTATACCAGTATCAGGACTGCTCTTCGAGACAATAACGACTTCCACCAATGGCGACTCGGTAGATACTTGATCGTTGCAGTAATGATTCAAATTCAGCAGCGCTTTGATAAGGGGATAGCCTGCTCCAATATCTAACGAATCGTTTTCACGCTCAATCATATAGGATCTGAATTCTTGTAGTGCCTCAGCGGGTCGCTGCGCCAGTAGCTGTAAAAGATAGTTCTCAGACTCTGATAAGTCAAACAATGCGGTCGCTGAAATTGCTACGATTAAGGTACTACTAAAATCAACTGCCATAGCTACTCTACTTTATCGTTTAAACGTGATGATTAGTTTAACAACTATTAGAAAGTAAGTACGTAAACGTTTATTGAACGTAAAAAAAGCCCCCTCTGCTTATGCAAAGGGGGCTTTTGGGTATAGAGAGCTGACGATGACCTACTCTCACATGGCCGGAGCCACACTACCATTGGCGCTACGA
>CANLDW010000008.1 GCA_947489525.1 uncultured Psychrobacter sp. | reverse complement strand
GGCTTTACGCCAATACAAAAACTAAATCAGGCAGCTTAATTCTATTTTATAAGTGTCTTAGGTTTGGGAGGGTTACCCTGCCTCAGTAATCTTACCATCTGAACACACTTCTATTAGACGCTGTTTGAAGTCTTTCTTATTAGACAAATCCTGTTTAACTGCACCTATCTTTGTAGTCAGCTTAGAAATCATATTCATTAAAATTTCCCTATAATGTTAAGTATGTTTTATACAACTATATTTTGCAGATTATAAAGTAAAGATAGTGCCCTTAACTAATGTTTTACTCTTCACTTCCTATAAATTTAGTCACGCATATCCTAGTCATTCTATAATTACACCAACCCTTTGCGAAAGAAGCATTAAAACTAGACACTACTAAAAGCCGCATAAACCCGATTTAACCCCTCACGCAGCAGCGCCTCAGGACACGCCACATTAATACGCATTTTCAAATGTCCCTCACGACCGTATTTAATCCCTGAATTAAGCTCAACTTTAGCAGCTCGCAGTTTGTCATAAAGCGCCTGATCATCTTGCGCGTATGCCGAGCAATCCAGCCAAATCAAATACGATGCCTCTGGACGCATCACCTTAATATCAGGTAGATGCCCTGCTAGAAAGTCTATCGTGATCTCGATATTTTTCTCTATATAAGCCAGTACCTGTTCAAGCCACTCTCCGCCCTCTTCATAAGCGCTTTGCATCACCGTATAGGCAAATAAATTCAGCTCATATTCATCGTTCAAATTTTGCTGCTGACTGATTTTTTTCAGTAATGTCTCATCTTTGGCAAAGATCATCGAGCCTTTAATACCAGCGACGTTAAAGGTTTTGGTCATTGAGGTCAGGCTGACCACCTTATGCGTGTAATTTTCGGCTTCTGCTACTTTTAAGAAAGGCATAAACGTATAACCACTTAAAGTTAAATCTTGATGAATCTCATCACTAACGATTGCTACATTATGCTTTTTACACAGAGTAAGCAGCGCTTTAAGCTCCTCTCTCGTCCACACCCGCCCGCCCGGATTATGCGGATTGCATAGCAAATACAGCTTTACTTGATGCTCGATAATTTTAGCTTCGATATCGTCCAAATCCAGTTGATATTTACCATCGACTTCCTTTAGCGCCGACATCACAAGCTGGCGATTATTTTGCTGCACCTTAGTCATAAACGGCGTATAAATGGGATCATTGACCAGTACCGCATCGCCTGTCTCGGTGAATATCTGCATCATCAGCGCGAGGCTTGGCACCACGCCCGGCGAGAATAGGATATTGTCCCTCGTCAACTGCAAATCATAACGACTGCCGTGCCAGTTGATAATGGCATCAAACAACCCCTCGGTAGGTTTGGTGTAACCCAAGATGCCGTGGTCAATCACACGTTGCACGCTGTCCAAGATAGGCGGGGCTGCTTTGAAATCCATATCGGCGACCCATAGCGGAATAGTATCGTCACTATAGTGCCATTTGAGTGATCCCGTCCCGCGTCTATTAATGATTTTATCAAAGTGGTATTGCACTGGTATTATCCTTAATAGCGCCCAAAATTATATTCGCTTAGCGCTCTTTATGAACGCAGCTACTGTATGCTTTACTGTTTATTTTGCAGGGTTTAACAAAGGTTTTTAACGCCCTTTAAACTCAGCGTCGCGGCGCTCAACCATCGCCATTGCGCCCTCGCGGGCATCTTCTGAATGAAACAGGTGCGGTAGATAGCCGTGGATATTGGCCAGCGCTGATTTTGCGCCATTGCGGCTAGCATCTTGCGCTGAGGATAGCAGCCCTTTTACCCCAAGCGGAGCCGCTGTGCTAATCTCTTTGGCTAGGCTCAGCGCGCGCTCGTATTCCTCGCCATTTGGTACGACTTCGCTCACTAGATTTAATCTATCGGCGGTTTGCGCATCGAAGTTTTTGCCTGTAAGTAAGTACGGCATGGCTTTTTGCCAGCCGGCTGCCGCCACAAATCTGACTGTCGCCCCGCCAAACGGCATGATACCGCGCTGTACTTCCATTTGCGCAAAGTTGCAGTTATCACTGGTGATAACCACGTCACTATTGAGCATCAGCTCAATGCCTGCGGTAAAGCAAGTGCCTTGTATCGCCACCACCACAGGTTTGCTGCGCAGTTTGCCGCCAATGCCCCATGGATCAATCTCGTCATCATTAAATTCAAACGCGCCTTTATCCCACTTATCTTGCAGCTCCATCAGATCAAGCCCTGCGGTAAAGTGCTCACCATGCGCAAAGATAAGCGCACAACGCAGATTATCATCGTTTTCATATTGGGTCAGCGCTTCGGAGAGCTGCTTAATCATATGACTGTCAAAAGCATTGCGTTTATCGGCGCGATTAAGCCCGATAAGGCAGATGTAGCCATCGTTTTCATAAGTGATGCGGTTGTTATTGTCAGTTTGAGTGCTCATGAGTTTGTCCCTTTTTAAGTGCCTTTAAAATAACGCTACTGACTTTTAATATAGACAGCCTTAACCTATAACACAAGATGAAAAGCACTAGCACCGTAAAAACAGAGCACAAGCTAGATATCTCGTTAGTAAATATAATGCTAATAAAGACTTAACTTTAGAATGCAAAGGATAAGAATAATGACTGATGCAAACGCTATTAACTATGACAATACTTATTATAGTATGACTCCGCGCTTTGATGGCTTGCTTGAGGCGGTAAACGCATTGAGTAATGGCGCTATCAACGCTTTAGATGACGTAGATTTGCAGCCGGTTTCAGGCAGCGATATTAATGAAGCAAGCTTATTGAACCTAGGCGACTCAAACCAACAGATTTTTCTAAAGCAAAACACGCCTGCGAAAGCGCCAGTACTCGAAGCTGAAGTAGCAGGGTTAACGGCTATACGCGCGACTGGGGCGCGTACTTGTCAGCCGTTAGCGGTTGGGGTTGATAATGAGCGCGGACGGAGTTTTTTATTACTCTCAGTGATTGATCCTTTTAAGGGTTCAAAGGCTAGCGCCACAGAAGGTTGGCAAGATTTAGCCTCGCAATTAGCAACTTTGCACCAAGCCCAGCCGCTGCAACCGGATAGCGCTACTGGTTCTAATAACTTTGATAACGCTGATAATAGTCAGCCTTCACAGTGGTATGCCGGCTGGTTTAACGATAACTTTATTGGTAGTAATCCTCAAATTAACAGCTGGACAGCGAGTTGGCATGAGTTTTTTGCCAGCCAAAGATTAGGGGTACAGTATGAGATAGCCTTTGATAAGCAGCTGATAACTCGTAAAACTCTACAACAAATCGAGCGCATTCAGCATAAGTTAGAACAATATTTACCAAATTATCCGCTCACAGACGATGCAGGACAGCCCAGACCGAGTTTACTACATGGTGATTTATGGGCAGGTAACGCTATGCTTGGTCAAGCGGCTGCTGACAATAAGAACAATAGAAACAGTAATAAAGCTTTCGGTTACTTGATAGATCCTGCCGTTTATGTCGGTCATCCTGAGACTGATCTGGCGATGACGCAAATGTTTGGCGGCTTTACCTCAGTATTTTATGATACGTATTCAGAGTATGGCCTAGTGCAAGATGGGTTTAGCGAGCGGGTGGATATCTATAATCTGTATCATTATCTTAATCATTTAAACTTATTTGGTAGTGGTTATTTAAGCGCGGTTCAGCGCATTGCGCAGCGTTTTGGGGGTAGAGGATAGTTAGAGAGGGTTAAATTATAAGTTACATTCAACTCTCAATTATCCAATTATCTAAAAGTATTGGTGTAGGCTGGGTTTTTAACCCAGCATTATAATTTTGCAAAGTTTTAAAGCTGGGCTAAAAACACCAGCCTACGAATAGAGCGTAATAAAGAAAGTGAGCCTTAATAACCGTTGACCTTATTTTCAATAAGTGCCAATATTATTTAACTTAAGATAAGGACTAGAGTATTTTATGGAATTTTGGCATGGGTTTCTGCTTATCACGAGCGTGCATCTACTTGCAGCGGCTTCCCCTGGCCCTGACTTCGTCTTAGTTTCACGTGAAACTCTAACTAAAGGTCGACGTACGGGTCTGATTTGTAGTTTGGGTATTACATTAGGTTTAGCTGTCCATATTATTTATTCCGTATTAGGACTAGCGGCAGTGATTGCGCACTCGCAGCCGCTATTAACTGCTATTAAATGGTTGGGCGGTGGCTATCTGATTTATCTTGGCTGGCAAGGTATTCAGGCTAAACCGAATCAGCAGACAGTGTCTATAGATCACCTTTCAAAACAGCAATCGACTACGCAGCTAGCGCCAAATCCAACTATAAAAGAATCTACCTTTGCTACCCTACGCCGTGGCTTTTTTTGTAATGTCTTTAATCCTAAAGCGCCCGTATATTTTGTGGCAATATTTACCTTAGTATTATCGCCTGATATGCCACTTTGGCAGCTCTCCATTTACGGGGTATGGATGATGGTTTTGCAGATGGCATGGTTTAGCACGGTAGTCATGCTACTGTCTATTCCAGCAATCCTGCACCGTTTTCAACGTTTTGAGCACTGGATAGATCGCGTGCTTGGTACAGCGATGATGTTACTTGGCCTAAACCTGATTTTCCGTAGCCGATAAGACAGTTGTTATCCGTGAAATCTGCTAAAATGCTTGGTTATACTCAAACATTGCAGACGCAAAATATGACTCGTCACCCCTCAAACCCTAAGCACAAAAACCGCTCACCGCAGACTGCCAAAAAGCTCGGTCAACTCCACCCACGTAACCTGCATCAAGGTCGCTATGATTTTGATCTATTAACGCGCGCTCTACCCGAGCTTGCTACCCATACGATTACCAACCCAAAAGGCGAGCCGACGATTAACTTCTCCGATGCCAAGGCAGTACGAGTGCTTAATCAGGCGCTGCTTGCGCACTATTATGGTGTGAAGTTTTGGGATATTCCTGACGGTTATTTGTGCCCGCCTATTCCCGGACGCGCGGACTATATCCACTATATCGCTGATTTATTAGCACAGACCACTCATGTTAATAAAGATAATACGCCGCCCACGGGCAAAGATATTCATGCGCTCGATATCGGTACGGGAGCCAGTGCCATCTATCCTATTATCGGTAGTCAAAGCTACGGTTGGCGCTTTACCGCGAGTGATATCGATACAGTTTCAGTGAATACCGCGACGGTTATCAGCCAAGCCAACCCGAAGCTTAAAGGCGCGATCAAAGTTAAGCTGCAACCTGAACCCAAATACATTTTTAAGAATATTATCGGTCGCCAAGACTACTTCGATGTGGTGGTTTGCAACCCGCCGTTTCATGCCTCACTTGAGGAAGCGATGCAGGCCAATAGCCGTAAACAGCATAATTTGCAGAGACATCGCGGCAAAAACGAGAATGACCAAATCAGCCGTCATTCAACCAAATCGGGTAATGCTGCGCAGAACCTAAACTTTGGCGGTCAGCATAAAGAGCTATGGAGCGAGGGTGGCGAAATTGCCTTTTTGACTAAGATGATTAGGGAGAGCAAAGATTTTGGCGAACACGTGGGTTGGTTTACCAGCTTGGTCTCTAAGTCTGAGAACGTAAAACCTCTACAACAACTACTAAAAGATCTTGATGTGGCGCAAATGCGTATTATCGAGATGAGCCAAGGTCAAAAAAGCACGCGAATATTAGCTTGGCGCTTTACGATGGATGAAGCAGAATAACTTTAGTAAACCATTTATTTTGTTTCACATAAAACCTAGTTAATATCTTAAATAATAGTTTGGGTTTCACGTGAAACAAAAAAATCGCCTTATATGTAGGGCGGTCTTTTTGTAACTGTAAACGATAATTTGGCTTAATCAACTAAAGAACATTATCTTTAAGCCTATAGCGATAAGTACTACTCCACCCAACGCCTCCGCTTTATCCTCAAGCCAAGTGGCTGAATTTTTGCCAAGATAGACTCCTAGGTAGCTAAAAACAGTAGTGACTATCGCGATAATCAAGCAAGCTACCCAAGCATTGACAGAGAGTAAATTAAGCGTAAATCCGGCTGCCATCGCATCAATACTAGTAGCTATCGCTAGCGTAAACATAGTTTTATGGTCAATAGTTTTATACGAGTCAAACACTTGAGCGCTTGTTTGCGCATCTGCTAGCATAGTGTTTTCGTTGTCGTCTGCCCCGCCTTCATCATCGATTAAAAACACTTCATAAAGCATTTTTCCGCCCAGTATTATAAGAATACTGCCACCGATCCAAGGCGCAGCTGTAGCGAGCCAACCTAACAATACCGCTCCTAGCAAATAGCCAAAAAGTGGCATTACTCCTTGCGCTACCCCAAAATATATCCCGCTATATAATGCTAAATGGCGTACATTTTGCTGACTATTATTTTGCGACTTAGCCGCTGTTTTAGCTCCTAATCCTATCGATACCGCAAAGGCATCCATAGCTAGTGCAATAGCGAGCAACACTACTTCAATCATTTTATTTTTCTCTTGTCATGATGACCGAATAATTGTTTCACATGAAACAACTATAATATTAAAAAACCACCGCCTTAATTGTCAAAGCGGTGGTTCTTATTATTTAACCATGATTAAGCAACTTTTATAGCCAATTTATATGTCTAAATTAGAAACCGTCAACGCGTTTTCTTCAATAAAGGCGCGGCGCGGCTCTACGTGATCACCCATCAGACAAGTAAACATGTGATCGGCCGCGATAGCATCTTCAATAGTCACACGTAGCATACGGCGGTTTTCAGGATCCATCGTCGTATCCCATAACTGATCGGCATTCATCTCACCCAGACCTTTATAACGCTGAATCGCTAGACCACGACGCGCATCTAACATCATTTGCTGCCATAAATAGTCAAAATCGCGAACTGGAATATCTTTAGTCGTACCACTACCCGCTTCACGGCGAATAAAGGCGCTGTCTTCAAGCAGCGTGTTCCACTCACCCGATAAACGTAGCAACTTAGTGTACTCACCTGAGTTAATAAAGCTGGCATCAAGCAAGTAATGATGCGCCAATTGATGCACATAGATGGTCACGCGTGGTAACCATTGGGCTTTAGTTGAGAGCATTTCACTGTCCTCAGCCTCTTCAACAGCTGCGCTCATACCCAGTAGATCCTCCGCTGCTGCATCCATATTTTTAGGCTGCGGCGCATGAATATTGATCAATTCGATCTCAGGGCGTAGCTCACTACCGAAGTGATCAAGCTGTACTTGTAAGCGCGCTTTCCACTCCTCCATCACTGATTTATCATAGGTCATATCTGTGCTTAGCTTCGGCGTATGCGTCAAAGCATCAAGTAGCACCGCTGGATAACGAATCTGCAAACGTGCTTTAATCAGCTGCGTTTGATTATAATCGTTAAGCAGTGTCTCAAGCGCTTGACCCGTAATCGCCGGCGCATCTTCAGAGACATGCAGTTTGGTATTATCAATCGTCGATGATAATAGATACGCTTTTAGCGCCTCATCGTCTTTTAGATACAACTCTTGACGGCCTTTTTTAACCTTGTACAGCGGCGGCTGAGCGATATAAACATAACCGCGTTCAATCAGCTCTGGCGTCTGACGGAAAAAGAACGTCAGTAGCAAGGTACGAATATGCGAGCCATCCACATCAGCGTCAGTCATGATAATAATTTTGTGATAGCGTACCTTATCAGGGTTGTACTCATCAGGGCCAATGCCGCAGCCAAGCGCGGTAATGAGCGTACCAACTTCGGCAGACGAGAGCATCTTGTCAAAGCGCGCGCGCTCAACGTTTAGAATTTTACCCTTTAGTGGCAAAATCGCTTGTGTCTTACGGCTACGGCCTTGTTTTGCCGAGCCGCCAGCAGAGTCACCCTCCACGATGTATAGCTCTGATAGCGCAGGGTCTTTTTCTTGGCAGTCAGCAAGCTTACCGGGCAGGCCTGCGATATCGAGTGTTGTCTTACGGCGCGTCATCTCACGAGCTTTACGTGCGGCATCACGGGCACGTGCCGCATCGATAATCTTACCCGCAATAGCTTTACTAGCAGCTGGATTCTCAAGCAAAAAATCACTAAACTTATCATGCATGGCCGATTCAACTGCCGATTTGACTTCACTGGATACCAGCTTATCTTTAGTTTGACTAGAGAACTTAGGGTCAGGCACTTTCACCGAGACAATAGCAGTGAGACCTTCTCGCGCATCATCCCCTGTCGCTGTTACTTTTTCTTTTTTAAATAAGTTCTCGCGATCCATATAGCTGTTAAGTACGCGAGTCAGCGCTGAGCGAAAGCCTGATAAATGCGTGCCCCCATCCTTTTGCGGGATATTATTGGTAAAGCACAACACCTTTTCGTTATACGTATCCGTCCACTGTAGGGCGACTTCGACAGCGATACCGTCGTCTTGCTCGCTTGTGAAATGAAAGACGTCATTGATACCGTCTTTGCCGGCATTAATGTAGCTGACGAACTCTGATAGTCCGCCTTTGTGTTCAAACTCGTGACGCTTATCAATACGCTCATCTGTCAAAACAATACGCACGCCTGAATTTAGGAACGACAGCTCACGTAAACGCTTTGCTAAAATCTCGTATTCAAATATCGTACCGGTAAAGACATCACTACTAGGGTAAAAGCGAATCTGTGTCCCTGTCTGATCCGTGGCTTCCATCTGCTGAATCTCACTATCTGGAACGCCATCGGTGTAAGTCTGCTGGTAGTGATACCCTTCACGCCAGATATTCATCTCAAGCTTTTTAGATAGTGCGTTTACGACGGAGACGCCAACCCCATGCAACCCGCCTGAAACCTTATAGCTGTTATCATCAAATTTACCGCCAGCATGCAGTACCGTCATAATGACCTGCGCCGCTGACACGCCTTCTTCTGGATGAATGTCGACAGGGACGCCGCGACCATTGTCCATGACGCTGACTGACTCATCTTCATGAATGATAATATCAATCTGGTCACAGTGCCCTGCTAGTGCTTCATCGATAGAGTTATCCACTACTTCAAACACCATGTGGTGTAGACCGGTACCATCATCAGTATCACCAATGTACATACCAGGACGTACGCGTACCGCTTCAAGCCCGCGCAATACGCGAATATCTTTGGAGCTGTAATCGGAAGGTAAACCCTCAGCTGCTAAGGGCTGCATAACCTCGTCCAAAGCCAAATCTGTATCTAACTGCTCGTTATCACTAGGTAATGAATCACTCATGTGCATTCCTTAATCAAGCCATAATCAGCAATTTATCACGCGCACACCCCTACGGCGTTACCTTATGACATTATCTTATTATCGATGTTTTACCATCAAATTATTCACTTCAACTTGTAAGATAACTTGCTAAAAATAGGATAAAAACAAAGACGTATTTTAACACTTTTTAGGCGCTAAGTCACTGTTTACTGGTCTTTTTACAAGGGAGACGAAGCTGTGATTTTAGAGTGATAACAGTAAATTTTATGAGAGGTAAGCTCTGCTAGATGAGAGGGTTTAGCACTTGAATGATTTAGGGTAAAAAATAAGTTTTGGCTCTATTTCTCCTCTAATAAAATATTACCTTGTTTCACATGAAACACGTTAGGCTCTAGCCAATAATTATGTATGAGCGGCAGTACGTCGTCGGTGAGACTAGTCATAAATACTTGGCAAGGTAAAGTAGCCAGTGTCGATAGCAGTATATCTACCGCCCGAGTATCAAGCTCAGCGGTAATATCATCGAGTAGTACTACGGGTGTCACTTGACGCTGATCGCGCTCGACAGATATATTCTTGGTTGTTTGACTGTCCAATAGTAAAGGTAACTGGGATAGACGTAATGCGGTGATAAGTAGTTTTTTTTCACCGCGCGAGAGTACGTTAGCGGCTTGTTCTTTAATTACAGGCAGTTTTGTCGATACTGTTGCTATCTCAGTATTATTATCTGCAAGATTAATCTCATGATCAGCATCCGATTTGCCATCCTCAAATGAGCTAGCACAGGTATCATTAACTTGTGAAAGCGATGACTGACTGCGCCAGTGCACATGAATATCAGCACGGTGGCTGCCAATACGAGTGTAGCCTAGGTGTAAGTCCTGCTCCAAGCGTTCATCGAGTTGCACATCTAAGCTGCTACTCACATCGTAGCCAGGATTATAGGATAAGCTCAGCTGTTCAGCGTAAGATGGCAGCAAGGCTTTAATGCTATTCTCAAAATAAGGCTGCCAATCCTCAAACACCGCCAGACGATAGTGATGAATAAGCGCGGCATGGTTGGCAAGCCCCTTATCCCAAGCTTTTAGCTCCTTAATCTGTAGCGAGCTTAAGTTTTTGGTTTGTTTAAGTAGACTGTTGCGCTGTTTAAGCAGGCGCTGATAAGCGATCCACTGCGGATGAAAACCATGTTTCATGTGAAACACGAGCCAATCAAGCAACTGACGCCGACTTGCACTCCCCTGCTCTAGCATATCCATCGTTGAGGGATCGATAAGCAGTGTTGGTAGCTGTTCAGTAAGGACGCTTTGATTATAAACCGTAGCTTGATTGAGCCGTAATGTCGTTGTAGCATCGGACTCTTTTTGAATAGCGAGTGTGCTGCCCTCTGTCAGTCTTGCATGGACAACAGCAGCAGACTTGTGATGCTGGATATAGCGTTTGGGCTGATGATGACGAAAGCTTTTACCACGGGATAACAAAAAAATGGCTTCAAGAAGTGATGTTTTACCACTACCATTTACACCAATAATAATATTACAAGCACCCGCTTGTAGCGTAATCTGACTGATATTGCGCAGGTTTGAGACTTGTAGACGTTCGATCATTGTCGTTGGCTGCGCCTATATTAGTTACTGACCGTCAGATTACTCAGCGATTATGCAATGTGCTCATTTGCGTAGACTGAGTTTGTAAAACTAAGCGAATTGCATTGTAAAACTGCTATATACGCATAGGCATAATGACGTACTGATGCAGCTCATCATTAAGCTGATTCACCAGTACTGAGGCGTTTGATTGACTCATATGCATCTGTAAGTCGCCTTGTATCACGCCGAGCACATCTTGTAAATACGCTGCATTGAACGACAGCTCCATAGGCTCGCCTTGATACTTCGCTTGAATCACCTCTACTGCTTCGTCTTGCTCAGCATTGTTAGCGCGTACCTCTACCATGCCATCGCTGGCAAAGCTAAACACCACACCGCGCGACTTCTCATTACTCAAAATCGCTACGCGCCGTAGAACGTCCATCATCTTTTCTTGACCAAAAAGCGCGAGCTTATCGGTATTACTTGGCATCACGCGGCGATAATCAGGGAATTTGCCATCGATAAGACGTGCCGTGAACGTCACCATCAGTTCATCACTGACCTGACCGGTACTATCAACATTGCCAAACGGCAGACTCACTTGCAAAAACTCTCGACCAAAGCTTAGTGTTACGGCATTGTCTTGCTCTCCAAGCATCTTACCCAGCTCAGAGGCTAAGCGCTCAAGCTCAATGACCGCTTTGCGCGGCAAGATTGCTTGCATATTTAAATCACTATCAACATCAATGACGCTGCGCGCTAACGCCAGTCTATGACCATCGGTAGCCACTGTCGTAAGCTGTTGCTCTGCGACGTCAAATAGCATCCCAGTCAAATAATAACGCACGTCTTGGATCGCCATTGCAAATTGAGTTTTATGAATAAGATCAATAAGACGGCTTCTGCTTATCTTAAGCGCTGTGATGTTATCAGGACTACCAAGACTTGGATAATCTTCACTAGGCAAAGTACCCAAAGTAAAACGGCTCTTGCCACTAGTTAGCAGGCAACGCTCGTTCTCTTGCGTCGTCAGGTTGACCTGCGCCTGTGCTGGCAACGATTTACAAATATCTCGAAGCTTCATAGCAGGTAGCGTCGTAGTTCCCGCTTCTATACAAGCCCCAGCAGGTAGCTTAAGCGTTGACATCAGCTCCACTTCTAGATCTGATGCGGTTAACACAAGAGTCGACTCAGACAACTGCACTCTAATATTGCCTAATATAACCATGTTGTGACGCTTATCAGCGGCTTTGGCAATCAAGTTAATGGCTTTTAGTAACGACTCTCGACTAATCGATAATTGCATGCTGAGTACTCTTGTTATGAGAATGTTATGAGAAGATTATAATAAAGTTTTTGCTATTAGATCTATCCAATAAATTTTAGGTTGAGCGCTTGGTGTTTTAACCTGATTGTAGCATCATCGCCAGCGACTTGTAATCCTTATCAAACGCTGGATCTTCTGCTCTTAGCTGAGCTACTTTCTCGCAGCCGTGCATGACAGTTGTGTGATCGCGTCCGCCAAAAGACTGACCAATATCAGGAAAGCTATCTCCGGTGAGCTCGCGTGATAGCGCCATAGCAATTTGACGCGGACGAGCGATACTACGCGTGCGTTTGCGACCCATCAAATCCTTTACTGAGACATCGTAGTACTCAGCCACGACTTTGCGAATATTATCCATATTGACGGCTTGCACGCGCATAGCAACCACATCTTTTAAGGCGTATTGCACCATCTCAAGAGTAATCGGTTCACCAGTCAAGTTAGCATTAGCAAAAACCTGATTTAAAGCACCTTCTAGACGCCTGACGTTAGAAACGACGTTTTGAGCGATAAATAGCGCGCAGTCTTTAGGCAGCGGCATACCATACCAAGCTGCTTTTTTTTGTAGAATCTGTACCCGCGTATCAATCTCTGGCGGATCGACAGCTACCGTTAATCCCCATGAAAAACGCGAGCGGAAACGCTCATCAAACTCAGTCATTTGTGAAGGGTGACGATCGGAGGCTAGGATGAGCTGTTTATCACCACTGGTGAAATCTGCAAATAACGTTAAAAACTCGTTACTACTTTTGGCTTTACCGGCTAATACATGAATATCATCTACAATAAGCAAATCTACTTTTTTTATTTTCTTTTTAAAATCTTCTATTTTATTATTTCTTAAAGAATAAACTAATTGGTTAATAAACTTTTCAGAAGTAAAATAATAAAAGCTTCTATTATTTTTTAGATAACGCTGTGCTACTGAATGCATTAAATGCGTTTTTCCTAAACCCGAAGGACCGTATATAAATAATGGATTATGGCGATTCTTCGATTGACGCTTACTAAGCTCATAACAGGCTTTATAGGCGAGGTTGTTAGACTTACCGGTGACAAAGGTTTCAAAGGTAAAATCGGGATTTAGGTAGCTTAGAGATTTGGTATCTGCAGAACCCATCAAAGCGGTGTGCTGATCAATACTACCTTGATTGTTCTGAGCATTGGTGCTCGCAACGTGGCTTACAGGATGACTTATCGTATTGTTTTCTCTTATCGCTGGAGTAGGGGAGGGCAGATCATCAAATAAGGAGCCTGGAGTAAAGGACTGCGTATCTTTTTCATCTTCATCATCTCTACTAGTACTGTCAGCTCTACTCGTGTTGTCGACACGAACCACAACGTCTTCGATACTATTGTGACTATGCTTAGCGACTAGCGCTTTGATATCGTCTAAATGGTTTTTTTTGATATAGGAGACAAAGTAATCATTGGGTGCACGAATGATTAAAATCTGCGCGTCTTGGTGCGCGGATAAGGGTCTTAACCACATCGTAAACACATTGTCTTTGACGTGATAGCGCAAATCATCTAAGCATTTATCCCAAATCGTAGCCGTATCTATCATAAAAATAATACCCTCGTAACCCAAACCTAGGCAAGCAATACGGACGTCTAGTTATCACTATCTTCCGCAGTTAAATTATCAATGAGTGTGGTTTAAAGCACAGCACTAATGAGAGACAATCTACCACAAACAGGCTGTGGATAACATCCTGTTTTTTGGGGATAAGCCTGTGGATAGATTTGTGGATAAGTAAAATTGGCTAGTTGCCCACATTTCATCAACAGGTTATCCACAAGGTTACCCATAGCCTATCATTTTGATTAATAACAGTAATCCAAACTTATCCTCAGAAAATAGGGGTCCCAATAACAACAATACTTATATATATTAATAGTTAGTTATTATAGAGCAAGCCCAAATCTGTGGATAACTTTTTCAAATATTTGCACAAAAAAGACAGTTAACTGGCAAATCAGTTGGTTTTTTAGTCACAAATGATTAAGTAAAGACGAGTGAAAACTCTACGTTGTAGACGCATTTAGCTAGAAGTATCGTTTTTATAAATGCTTATTTAGCAGTCTGACTCATAAATACAGCTCATTAGTTCATTGACCTATATTTGCGCTAATGATATAATCCTGCGCTATTACAAATTTAGTCCATTATCTTTACAGGTGAGTTATGAAACGTACATTCCAACCCAGCGTGATCAAGCGTAAACGTACTCACGGTTTCCGTGCTCGTATGGCTACTAAGAAAGGTCGCCAAGTCCTAGCGCGTCGCCGTGCTAAAGGACGTCATCGTCTTACTGTGTAACTCTGTACTTATTGTGATTTGCCGTATCTTTCTTAGCTGATATCTTTTATTATTTATCGTTTTAGCTATACAATATTTATTTGTTAGATGCTGTTAAATACTGAGTCACTCGTTAAAAGCGCCCTTATTGGCGCTTTTTTTGTCTTTGTTTTTGCCCTTTATTAGTATGACTAGAGATTATCTTATGACCCATGACTCAACAAGCAACACTCAGACAGCCACCTTTACCAAAGCGCAGCGTCTGCTCACGCCAACGGCCTTTCGCAACGTGTTTGATGCTCCAGAGCGTAAGATACACCAAAGTCATCTGATGGCGTTTGTACGCTCAAATGAGGTCACTTATCCTCGGGTTGGGATGGCTATCACTAAGCGCAAAGTACCTACCGCAGTGGCTCGTAATTTGATTAAAAGAAAAATTAGAGAGCAGTTTCGAGTTAAATCATCTATTCTACAAAATAAAGACATCGTTTTTATTGTTAAAAAATCTATAAAAGATATAGATAAAAAAGAATTAACTCATCAGATAAATACTATCTTTAAAAAAATAGAAAAGAATAAAAATGAAATACAGTAATAGAAATATAATATTTTTATATAAAGTAATTATCAATGTTATTACTTTTTATCAAAAAGTGATTAGTCCATTATTGCCTGCCCGGTGCCGCTACTATCCGACATGTTCACAATATGGCAAACAAGCTTTAGCATGGCATGGAATTCGATCTGGCAGTTGGCTGCTGCTCAAGCGTCTTGCTCGCTGTCATCCGCTTGGCGGACACGGCATTGATTTTGTACCTTTGCCTTTAGCACGTTACACCTATCATCCTGTATCAGTTATCTCCTCTAAAAACCAACTCTTATCTGAAAGCAGTTCTATCTTATATCAGCGCTCCTATGTCTTCCGTGATGTGACAACGTATAGCGCGCGTCTTAATGAATGGATGCATGAATAAACAGATTAGGGGATAAGTTGTCCACAGTATAAGCGCCTTGGTAGAGTTTATCTTGCTAAAGCGACTCACCTACTCATTCCCTTTTGCCCCATTAGTATCATTTACCGCGTTTTTTTAGTAAAATGATGCACATTTTATGTAAACGACTCTCAAAACATGACTAAGTAACCAAATGAAGTCATTTGATTATCGTGACACTTATCTGACTCTTTACTCCCTAATTTTTTAACCTAGGAAAGGTTTATGCAAAAGATATTTCGGGTGATGATCATCATTGCGATGCTAATCACCGCTTATCTACTGATTTTGGCATGGCGAGATGATTATGCTGATGCACCAGTCGTTGATGCAGCTCCAGAGACGGCAGCTTCAGTGAGTGCTGATATTCCGTCTACAACGGGAGCTGCTGGAGATATCCCAGTTCAAACGATTCCTACGGAAACGAGCGTTGCGCCCGCGCCTACTAATGATACTGGACTGATTACGGTCACCACCGATCGCTTCAATGTCAAAATCAATCCTGAGGGCGGTGATATCGTATACTCAGCGCTCAAAGAGTACGATGCGACCCTTGATAGCGATGAGCCTTTTGTACTGCTTGAAAACAATAGCAACCGTATCTATGTCGCCCAGTCAGGTCTTATCGGTCAAGATGGTATCGATACCGCTGAGGGACGAGCGTCTTATAGCTACAATGCAAATAATTATGTGATGGAAGCCGGTCAGCAAACCTTAACGGTACCCCTGACCTATCAAGAAGATGGTCTAACTGTCACTAAGACCTTTACCTTTACGCGCGGCGCGTACCCTATTGATATCAGCTATCAGATTAAGAACCAGTCTGGGCAGCCGTGGCAAGGACAGATGTTCGCGCAGTTAAAGCGTGACGATAGTAAAGATCCTGGCATGTCTGATAAAGGGGTGCTGAGCATGGCCACTTATTTAGGCGGTGCTTGGGGTACGCCTGACGATCCTTACAATAAGCTTAAATTTGGCGACTTTAACGATAACGATTTAGCTGTAACCAGTGATGATGGCTGGGTTGGTATCGTGCAGCATTACTTTGTCTCCGCTTGGACGCCAGATAATTTTACGGCTAACTTTTTTAGTCGTGAGTCGGGCAATGACTATTTTATCGGCTTTAACAGTCAGCCTTTGAACATAGCAAGCAATGAACAGCTGACAATAGAGGCTACGTTATATAGCGGACCCAAAGTGCAATCTGAGCTCAAAGATGTCGCTGTTGGTCTAAACCAGACCGTTGATTATGGACTACTGTGGCCAATATCTAAGATACTGTTTGCCTTACTTGATGGTCTGCACGGCTTTATTGGTAATTGGGGTTGGTCGATTATCGTCCTCACTATTTTAGTCAAAATTGCACTGATGTGGTTCTCTAATAAGAGCTATTATTCCATGGCAAAAATGCGCGCTATTGCTCCTAAGCTCAAAGCGTTAAAAGACGAGCACGGCGATGATCGCATGAAAATGTCGCAAGAGATGATGGCAATTTACAAAGAAGAAAAAGTCAATCCAATGGCGGGTTGTTTACCTATTTTGATGCAGATGCCCATCTTCTTGGCGCTTTATTGGGTATTGGTTGAGAGCGTTGAGCTACGTCATGCGCCGTGGATACTATGGATTCAGGATTTATCGGCAATGGATCCCTGGTTCATCTTACCGTTATTGATGGGCGCCTCTATGTTTATCCAGCAGCAGTTAAACCCGCAGCCTGCTGACCCTATGCAAGCAAAAGTTATGAAGTTTTTACCCATTATCTTCACCGCCTTTATGTTGTTCTTCCCAGCAGGTCTCGTCTTGTACTGGACAGTAAACAACTTATTTAGTATGACGCAGCAATATATCGTCAATAAAAAGGTTGAAGAAGAGCAGAAGCGCCGTACGGTAAAAGTGCTTGATTAACCCTCCATGTATAAACCTAAGACCATCGCTACGGCGGTGGTTTTTTTATTGGTTAGCAGAGTGACATCTGCCTAAGTTTGTAACGAGGTGGTTTGAGGTATAGCTAATCAATATCAAAAATGGTGCGACTATATGTTTTGTCAGGCATTGTTTAGCCGTCTATAATGAGTCTTTTAGTTATTGAGAGTAGATGTGAATTCTATTGAAGCCTTGAGTGAAACTCCTACAAACCTAGCTACTATCGCTGCTATTGCTACGCCGCTTGGTCGCGGCGGTGTCGGCGTTATTCGTTTGTCTGGGCCAAAGGCATATTCCATCGCTTGTACGCTTACGGGCAAAGATAGCTTTACCCCGCGTATGGCAAGTTTTTGCCGCTTCTACCAAGCGGACGGCGAGGTTATTGATGAAGGTCTAGTCTTATATTTCCGAGCGCCGCATTCGTTTACGGGTGAAGATGTGATTGAGCTACAAGGTCACGGCGGTATGATCCTACAAAGCCAGCTATTGACCCGCGTGTTTGAGCTGGGTGCCAAGCAGGCACAGGCGGGTGAGTTCTCTTACAGAGCTTTTGATAATGATAAGCTCGATTTGGTGCAAGCTGAAGCGATTGCAGATGCTATTGATGCGACCAGTGTTGCAGCAGCCAGTAGCGCGATTCGCTCACTAAGCGGTGAGTTCTCAAAGCAGATCAATGAGGTGCTAGAACAGCTGATTCACGTGCGTCTGCATGTGGAGGCCGCGATAGACTTCCCCGATGAAGAGGATGTTGATTTTTTGTCAGACGGTATCATACAAGACAAGCTTGAGCATACCCAGGCGAGAATTGATAAAGTACTTGCTACTGCCAAACAAGGTCAACTGCTACGCGATGGTATCCACGTGGTACTCGCAGGTCGGCCGAATGCGGGCAAATCGAGCCTCCTGAATCGCTTAGCGGGTCAAGAGCGTGCTATCGTCACTGAGGTAGCTGGTACAACGCGTGATACCTTACAAGAAACGGTTGTGTTAAATGGTCTGACTTTGCACTTAACGGACACTGCTGGACTACGGGATACTGAGGACACGGTTGAGCGCATCGGTATTGAACGGGCACGCAGCGCTATCACTCAGGCGGACATACTCCTGTTGGTCTATGATGTAACGCGCGATATAGAAGATGATGTGACGCCGCTACAATTGGCAGAGCAGCTCTTTGGTAAGCTACCTCAGTCAGCAAAATTGCTGATTATCGCCAATAAAAGCGATCTGCTTAAGGATACTCTTAGTGACCATATTTCATTGCTTGAAAACGATGGTCAGTCCTATGAACAAGTCTATGTTTCATGTGAAACAGGCTCAGGTATTGATCTTCTTATCGATACCTTGTGTGCTAAAGTCGGTTTTCATCCTCCCGAAAACAGCTTGATCGCCCGTACAAGACATCTTGATGCACTAAAGCGAACCGCGCAATATTTGGATGAAGCTCATGAACAGCTCACCGTATTTGCTGCAGGTGAGCTGGTTGCTGAGAGTTTGCGCCAAGCGCAAAACAGCTTAGGTGAGATCACGGGAGCCTTTAGTGCAGATGATCTGCTCGGTAAGATATTTGGCAGCTTTTGTATTGGTAAGTAAGCCTGATATAGCCTTTGTGTTTTCAATAAAACTCGCCTTCATAAAAGAGTATTAAAATAAGGATTAATTATGCATTGCCCGTATTGTAATGCGTCAGACACCAAGGTTATCGATTCGCGCTTAGCGGCAGATGGCGCGCAAGTGCGCCGTCGCCGTTCATGTAATGGTTGTCAAGAACGCTTTACTACCTTTGAGATGGTTGAGGTTGTTATGCCCCGTATCATCAAATCAAGCGCTAAGATTGAGCCTTATGATAATGAAAAGCTGCGCCGCTCCATTTTATTACCGCTACAAAAACGCCCGATTACTATTGATGAACAAGAAGCGATGATCAGCCGTATCGAAAAGCGGGTACGTCAGATGGGCGAGCGTGAAATCAGTAGTAAAGTCTTAGGAGAGATTATCATGAGTGAGCTCAAAACCCTTGATGATGTGGCGTATGTGCGCTTTGCCAGCGTCTACCGCGACTTTCAAGATATAGATGCCTTTCATCAAGAGATCGCTAATATTCGCCCCGCAGAAAAAGACAACGAGTAATCCATATGTCCTTAAAAACTCATGAGCTAGACGCCCAAGATCGCTACTTTATGATGCTAGCAATAGAGCAGGCTCGCCGGGGTATATATACCACAAGACCCAATCCAGCTGTGGGCTGCGTTATTGTGCAAGGACAGCAGATAGTGGGACAAGGCTTTCATCCCAAGGCAGGACAGCCTCATGCTGAGGTGTTTGCTCTACGAGAAGCAGGCGTAGCCGCTATGGACGCAACCGCTTATGTGACCTTGGAGCCTTGTAGTCATACAGGACGCACGCCTCCGTGTGCACGGGCTTTGATTGACGCGGGTGTCAAGCGCGTGGTGATTGCAGGTCTTGACCCTAATCCGCAGGTTGCTGGACGAGGCGTAGCTTTACTTGAACACGCTGGGGTTGATGTGCGTATTGGCGTACTAACCGAGCAAGCACAAGACTTAAATCTTGGGTTTTTAAAAGCGATGCGCACGCAAATGCCTTTTGTACGTTTAAAGATTGCGACTAGCCTTGACGGACGTACAGCGATGGCTTCTGGCGAATCGAAGTGGATTACAGGTAGCGCTGCCCGTACAGATGTACAAAAGCTACGTGCAATGAGTGGCGCTATTATTACCGGAAGCGAGACGGTTATCCGAGATAACCCTAAGCTTAATGTGCGCTCAAATGAGCTTGGCGTTCCTCCTGAGCACGTCCCAGCGCCTAAAGTTGTTATTTTGGATAGACGCCAGCGCTTAGCTTTTGATGCACAATCAGACTATCAGCTATGTCAGCGCGACGATACGCTGTACTGGCGTGATGACAGTCTCAAAGACTTACTATTAATACTAGTCAAAGAGCATGAGTGTTACGATGTGTTAGTAGAAGCGGGTGCCACAGTAGCTGCAAGTTTTTTGCAGCAGCAGCTCGTTGATGAGCTTATCGTTTATCAAGCGCCTTGTCTGTTAGGTACTAAAGCACGCGGTATGGTTGATTTTAGTCCTTTGTCATTAGCGCAGCAGCTTAGATTCAGCTATCAACACTGTGAACGCATAGGCTCTGATCTTAAACTTACCCTCTTGCCGTCATAATGCTTGCATTGTATATAAACGCTTGTATTGCGAATACTTATCCACAATTAAGGAGTTATTCGCGTTAAGATGTGGATAATCCAATAACTAGTAAATAGTTTCACATGAAACTGTGTATAACTTTGTTTCACATGAAACTAAAAATTAAAGTTTCACAAGGTGGTTTGAAAATAATACTATAATAATCAATTGTTTATACTTGTTTATAGTAGTTTCTATCAAAATCTAAAGTTATTTTTTATAATATAATGTCTTGTGGATAACTTTTGTAACTATAAGGTCAATACCCTAGAAATCCTGTGGTTCATAAACTTATCCACAGTTTATCCCCTAAAAAGTGCCACGTGAAACAATGTTAAACTTTAGCTTAAAATAAGATTTTACAGCCACAAAATACGCTAATACGACTTATCAGTAGCCGCTTCGCGAAGCTATACTCCAGCAAATACTTAATTATAAATAGAGGTTTTTATGTTTACAGGTATCATAGAAAGTACGGGCAAGGTTAAAGCAATACAACCAACGGGTGGAGACATAAGATTAACCATAACCTCTGATGATTTAGACTTTAGTGATGTCAAGCTTGGGGATTCGATTGCTTCAAATGGTATCTGTTTGACGGTAGTTGATTTCGGTCACGATTACTATTCAGTTGATGTTTCACGTGAAACTATGAAACATACGGCATTTGAAACTCTAAAGATAGGGCATGTGGTTAACTTAGAAAAGGCGATGCTACCGACTACGCGTTTCGGTGGTCATATCGTTTCAGGTCATGTTGATGGTGTGGGTGTGGTTAGTAAGCTCGAACAAGACGCCAGATCTATTTATATTGAAATCGAGATTCCACCCGAGCTGGCTCATTATACAGCAACCAAAGGGTCTATCACTTTAGATGGTATTAGCCTGACGACGAATCTAGTACGCGGTAATATTGTCAGTTTAAATATTATTCCGCATACGGCGCAGGTGACTAATATTGCTAGGCACTGGTTGGTGGGCGATAAGGTAAACGTTGAGGTAGATATCGTCGCGCGTTATTTAGAACGCTTATTAAAAAAAGAGCAGACTGGCACTATGAATGCGCCTGCTTCTTCTAGTACAAAAAGCAATATTAGCGAGCAATTTTTGGCAGATAACGGCTTTATGAAATAAGGCTGACCTAACTACGTATAGTCAATACGAAATAAAATCGATACGTTAATAATACCGTGCTACTGGTACAAATTTTCCTTGCTTGCTGTGCGCTTCGCACTCCAGAGGCTACGCAAAATTTATTCCAGTAGCACTGTATCGGTTTTAAAGTGAATCAACTATATCTCAAATATTGGCACTACCGTACTAAAATCACCGTAAATAAGTACCATAAATAAGTGCTGTAAGTCAGTCATAGTATAAAAACAGCCCGATAAGAGTCATCTATCGGGCTGTTTTTATAAATAGCATATAAAAGCACATCAAGAGCGAATAAATTTTTGTAAGACGGCCTGTAGTTTGTTTTTGTCTATAGGTTTAGATAAAAAATCATCCATCCCGATAGTTATACAAGCCGCCCGATCCTCAGCGGTATTATTAGCGGTCAAGGCAACAATAGGAATATTATTACCTTGAGTACGAATCTCTTTAGTCGCTTGTAGACCGTCCATAACTGGCATACGGCAATCCATCAAAATAAGATCTATCGATTCTTGATTGGCTTGTAGCGTATCCAAGGCTTGCTGACCATTGTCCGCCAGTAGTGTACGGTAGCCGAGTTTGGAGAGTATCCTACAAGTGATTATCTGATTGGTTGGGCTGTCTTCAACCACTAAAATAAGCGGTGCTACTGGTTCATCAGGTGTGGTCTTAGTACGAGCTGAGCTGTTATCGTTATGCGCCGTACTAAGCTGCATCAAAAGCGCTCTTGCAGGTAAGCTGACACGCAGCAACTCCGATAGCAGTAAGGTCTTGTCTAAAGGTTTGGTCAAAAAACTATCGAACTGATCAAGCAGACTCGATGATAAACGGCGCTCAGACTTCATGCTGTACAGTATTTTCGCGAGCACAGTATCTTGTAATAAGGCTGCAAGCGCAGGTTTATACGGCTTATCTACAGGCTCATAGGTGCGTGTGTTGTCTTCTAGAAGGGATGAGCTGGTATCGGTCGAACGCGTCTGGATAGCGGCTTCGATATTGGCTTTATAATACTCGTAATCTAAAAGTAGGACAGGTACTTGGGTGCTTTGAGATAACTGCGTCAACATCTCCTGTACAGCAGCATGATCGATAGCGGTATAAATACTTGCAGTTATAGATAAATGCTGGCACAGACGTTTGAGGTGCTGAGCATCCATATCGTAGCTAACAATCGCTATCAAGTGAATCAGCGTCAAATCGGAGTTTAGATGGTATACCGGTTGATAATCGGGCTGATAAGCCGGCAAATACAGATTAATAGCAGGATCTGTAGTACTGCGTTCTACCAAGCCGCCCAGTAGCATTATGCGGTCACAAACGGCTTGCTCAGCTTCGACACTGCTGTCTATGCCTTGTACTTTAAAACAAAGCCAAGTCGCCGAATGGTTCTGACGCAGACGCGTTTTAAGAGCGGCATCTGATAGTACGGATAGATCAACAACCTCAGCACTGAGTGCAACATAACCTGACTGGGTCGAGGTAATAGCCCCTGTTAGTAGGGTAAGCAGTAATTGCTGCAAATGATAGCTATCTGTATAAATATAGCGCGGGCAATCAGGATCAAAAAAATACAATAAATCAAGCCCATGTTGCCGCGCGGTTTCTTGCGCAAGCTCAGAGACGTTCTGACCTAGCGTATAAATATCCACTGACTGAAAGGTGACGCTAGTATCGGTACGCTCGACTTCTACTTGGGAGTCAAGCTTAGCCTGTAGCTGCTCATTGTGCTGCTGCAGCTCCTGATTTTGTTGCACAAACTCGCTGATATTATTTAGCAGTACCGTAAAACCATGGACTTGTTCGTGCTCGCCAAACCATGGGGTAATATGCAGCTGATAAGTATCATTATTTTCTAAGCTACGGACGATCAAGGTGCGGGTCACGCGCAAGGACGACAGTTTGTTAAGTAATCGCTGCGTAGACTCATCGATCCCAACGACAAAATCAGTCAACTGATAGCTTGTATCAGCTTTGGGCTGCGAGGCAAAGAGCTGCTCAAAGCGTTGATTAACAAAGCTTATCTGACCGTGGCGCATAATCATCAACATCGGTAGCGGTGAACGCTCAACTAAGCGCAATAATCGATGCTCAAGAGTATTGATACGGCGGTGATTGCTGTGAAGCTGATAGCTGATGCGGCTGAGCGCATGGCCTAGTCTTAAAAATTCAGGCGTCGACGCCTTGTATACAAAGGGCGGGCGTTTGTAAGTATCCTTTGCCTCATGGTTTAGACTTTCAGCATACAGTAGCAGCTGTTGCCAATTAATCTGCCGATTTAGAGTGTAGAGCAGCGCTATCATAAATAGGATAATAGCGCTCATCAAAGGTAGCCAATAGCGGTATGAGATCCAATCGATAACAAGCGGTTGATGGCGAATCACAATGTAGATTTTGTAGCCACCTCTTAGCTCAATGGTTCCTGATAGGTCAGTGGAGGTTAAGGTATAAGCGCTATCACTCTCACTATTGGAAGTAAACGAGTCAATAGACGGGAAGCTCACCGCACTAAAAGCACGCTCGTCAGGACGGGTATAGCGGTAGATTTGCGTCTGTCCTGAGGGCATCATAAAGACAAGCTGATAACTAAGGTTTGCAAAAACAGGCTGTTC
Source organism: uncultured Psychrobacter sp. (assembly GCA_947489525.1). Classification (GTDB taxonomy): domain Bacteria; phylum Pseudomonadota; class Gammaproteobacteria; order Pseudomonadales; family Moraxellaceae; genus Psychrobacter. The sequence goes on along the minus strand of CANLDW010000008.1, from coordinate 66,311 downwards.
TAAAATCTCATCAATATTGGGATTGGCGTGCTCTAGTAACTCATGCTTTAAGTCATTGAATATCTCAACGCTACGCTCCTCGCTATGATGCTTAGCATCTAAAAACAGGATGACATAGTACAGCGTTAACATAACCAGTAGCGAGACGGCATGAAATATTAGTAAGCGTCGTAGCGATTTAAACTGTTGCATAAAGAAGTGAGCCCAGCTCGCGTAAAAGGATGCAGTTAGAGGTTAAGACAATAACCTCAAGACAATACGTCTTAACGTTACGTGCTTAACGCAATGAGTTGTAGAGCAGCGCTACAATGGAGTACTTATAATAACAAAAGCTTAGCTAGCAAAAGCTTATCACATCAAAATGATTAGCAGTATCTGAATATTAGCAATCAGTCACTTATCCTATACGTATTTAGTAAAACGCAGTGACTTAGCGCGTCAAACTCACCTATAATGGAGTGATTACCATTTAATATTTTATACTTATGATACCTACGAATTCTCCTAATGACACTAGTGTAGTACCCGGGCCAAAAGCAGATGAGTTAGTTGAGCTGATACAGCCCATGCGCGTCGTCTTTGCAGGAACACCTGAGTTTGCAGCGGTCAGTCTCAAGGCGCTAATTGAGCAGCAAGAGGCGCTTAATATAGAGGTTGTTGCCGTCTACACCCAGCCCGATCGCAAATCAGGGCGCGGACAAAAGCTGTCGGTCTCAGCCGTCAAACAAGTGGCACTGGACTACGACATCCCTACCCAGCAGCCCGCTACCTTTAAAAAGTCGGCTACTGAGGGCATGGCAGCGCGGCAGACCTTACGCACTTATCATCCTGATGTGATGATTGTTGCCGCTTATGGTCTTATTTTGCCGATTGGGGTCTTAAATATTCCCACCCATGGCTGCCTGAATATTCACGCTTCACTACTACCACGTTGGCGCGGCGCGGCGCCCATTCATCGAGCGCTGCTGGCAGGTGATACTGAGACCGGTATTACTATAATGCAGATGGATCGCGGGCTAGATACGGGGGATATGCTTTATAAAGTCAGCTGTGCCATTAGCGACGATGATAGCGCTGAGAGCTTACATGACAAGCTGGCAGATTTAGGTGCTAAAGCCATCACTAGCGTATTACAAGATTTGCCCAGCTATCAAGTACAGGCTATCGAGCAAGACGGTAGTAAAGCCAATTACGCCGAAAAGTTAGTAAAAACCGAAGGCGAGATTGACTGGACACAGCCCGCTCGCGTCATTGAGCGCCAAATTCGCGGTCTAACCCCTTGGCCGGGTGCTTATACCTTTTTTGAGGGTCAACGGGTGAAGATTTTAGCCAGTATGCCAGTTAATGATACCCAGCAAACGGATAACCCTGCTGGCACCGTTATTAGTGTCGGGCGTAAAGCCATTCTTGTCGCATGTGGGGTAGCTTGCGGTAAAGCTGATGATAAACAAACGCAGTCAAGCACTTTACGAATCACTCAATTGCAATTTGCAGGCGGTAAGCCTGTGAGCGCCGAGCAAGTCTGTCAGGGTAATCAGCTTAACGATGGTGATCAGTTTACTGGTGCATCAGCTTAAATCAGTATAACTAGAACCAAATTAAGCCAAGCCACATAAGACGCGACAAATAATAAACACAGGATATAAATTAGAATGCGAAGCCCTACAACAGCGTCTAGAAATAATAAAAACAAACCCTCAAGCAACCTAAAAATGGTGGGTAGCGTACGCGCGCGCGTCATTCGTACGCTAGTGGCTATTCAAAACGGTCAATCGCTATCGAGTGTCCTTGATCCGTTACTCAACAGTCTACACGATGGCGATAAAGGCTTCGCTCATGCGCTGCTATTAACGACGCTGCGCCAGTGGTATGCGCTCGCACGCTTGCTCGATAGCCTTACAGATAATCCTATCGACGAGATAGAGGTACGTACGACAATCCAAGTCGGTCTGACTCAATTGCTCTATCTAGAAGTGGCTGACCACGCGGCGATTCATGAAACCGTTGAGGCGGTCAAAGAGATTGAGTTTGCTCATGCTAGCGGCCTTGTTAATGCGATATTGCGTAAAGTCGCTAAAAACCCAAATAAGTTTCGCAAAAAAAGTGATAAAAAGCACAGTCTGCCTAACTGGCTGGCTTATCAGCTCAAACAAGATTGGAGCGAGCAGTATGATGAGTTAATGCAAGGTTTACGTCAGCCTGCACCGATGTTTTTACGCGTTAATACGACTAGCTCAATTGAAGACTACCAAAAAAGTTTAGCTGCTGTTGATATCAGCGCTGATGTGCTCAAATTGACCAGTGCTTTGAAGTTGCCTGATATAGCGGATGCTGCTAGCGCTACGATATCTACGATATCTACGATATCAACGCCAGTGCTGCGTTTAGAGAATAGTACAGCGGTAAGTTTTTTGCCTGAGTTTGCCGATGGCGCGGTGAGTGTGCAAGATATGCATGCTCAGCTTGCCGCCCCGCTAATTCAATTGGCTTTAACCAACAAAATCAGTAGTGACGATATTAATACTGAGCTGCATTTATTAGATGCTTGCGCCGCTCCTGGGGGTAAACTGGCGCATTGGTTAGAGTTATTGACTTCAAGTAAGCAACCGTCATTGTTTCATGTGAAACACTCTGATTTAGATGATTATTCGGATGGCGACTCAAGTTTAGATACGAATAGTAAAATTGCTAACGTTAAGTTAACTGCTATCGATAATGAAGCGCCGCGGATTACCCGTATTCATGAGAATTTAGCAAGATTAAATTTAGAGCAGTCCCAGCAGCAAGGCAAACAAGCTATTAGCCTCGATATTGTTTGCGCTGATGCCACTAGATGGCAATTCGTCAAGCCAAAATCGGACGAAGAATTAGCCGTATTCGATGCTATTTTGCTTGATTCACCCTGTACAGCGACGGGCGTCATTCGTCGTCATCCGGATATCAGTATCCTCCGTAAAGAGGAAGACATACAGCAAACTGCTACCTTGCAGGCGGATATCTTGCACAATTTATGGCCACAACTCAAAGTAGGCGGTTATTTGCTCTATGTCACCTGCTCTATTCTTAAACAAGAAAACGTGGAACAAATGCAGGACTTCTTAAAGCATCATGATGATGCAGTGGCCATCGAGTTTACCGATGATTGTAATTGGGGTATTAAGCAGGCGATTGGTCGTCAGTGTTTGCCGATTGATAGCGAGAGTGGTGATGGCTTTTATTATGCGTTGCTGCGAAAAACGGCTAAGTGAATAGGTCTAGTCTCTAGTTTTAACGATTAAGGTTTCGGGGTAGGCTGGCGCTTTTAGCCTAGCAGCGACTTTATAAATTTTTCAATGCGTGGCTCAAAATATAACATTATTAGGGCTCCAAAGTAGGTTAGCGTCGAGGTACGAGACCCAACGGATTAAGTAGTTGGGTGTCGCAAGCTCCACACCAACCTACAGAACGAACTTTTAATAATTAATAAGTTTAACTTTGCCTTAGGTGCGCTTTAGCCTGAGAACCGTTAAAAAAATGCACTGCAATTTTAGGTTCGCAAGATAAAATCCCTTGAAGGGGATTTTCTGATAGCGGTTATCTAGATGAGCTACTAATACAGCTGCAAAACTGACATTAAAAACCAATAAGGCGCTTATTTGTGAGGGCGCTCCGCTAAAAATATGCTACTCTTTTGCTATTTCTTAACTCGTATTAACCGACGAACACACCGATTTTTGACAGGATAAGACATGAAATATATCAGTACCCGCGGTCAGACTGCGCCGATGGATTTTAGTGATGTGCTCTTGATGGGGCTGGCGCCTGATGGCGGTTTGATGTTGCCTGAGCACTATCCAAACGTCGATAGCGCGACGCTTGAGGAGTGGCGGGGACTGAGCTATCCAGAGCTGGCACTGGCGATTATGCAGCGCTTTGCCACGGATATTCCCCATAACGACCTAAAGGACATTGTTGAGCGTACGTATACAGCTGATGTTTTTGGTGATAAAGAGATTGTACCGGTGCGTAAGCTTGAAGATGATTTATACATTTTAGGCTTATCTAATGGCCCGACTTTAGCCTTTAAAGATGTGGCAATGCAGTTTTTGGGTAATGCGTTTGAATACGTGCTTAAGCGCAAAGACGCACGGATTACGATCATTGGTGCGACCAGTGGTGATACCGGTAGTGCCGCCGAATATGCGCTGCGCGGTAAAGAAAACATCGAAGTGTTTATGCTCTCGCCCCACGGCAAGATGAGCGAGTTTCAGCGCGCGCAGATGTATAGCTTGACCGATGCCAATATCCATAATATCGCCATCGATGGGATGTTTGATGATTGCCAAGATATCGTCAAAGCATTGCAACAAGATGCCGAATTTAAAGCGAAATATAATCTAGGTACGGTCAACTCCATCAACTGGGGTCGCATCTTAGCGCAGATTGTCTATTATTTTAAAGCCTACTTTGCAGTGACTGATAATAATGAGGAGCAAGTTAGCTTTAGCGTACCATCGGGCAACTTTGGTAATATTTGCGCCGGTCACATTGCGCGGGAGATGGGTTTGCCCATTGGACGCTTAATCGTCGCGACTAATGAGAACGATGTGTTGAACGATTTCTTCAATCAAGGCACGTATCAGCCGCGTGCTACGGACAAAACCTATGTGACCTCCAGTCCTTCAATGGATATCTCAAAAGCCTCTAACTTTGAGCGTTTTGTCTATCTACTCTTAGAAAAAGACACAGCTCGCGTGCATGAGCTGTTTGAAGGGGTGAAGTCGGGGCAAGGGTTTGACTTGTCTGATGTGATGGAAACGGTAAATTCGCGTTATGGCTTTGCCGCTGGCAAGTCGACGCACGCTGACCGTTTGCAGACAATCAAAGAGCTATATGAGCAATATGGTGAACTCGTGGACCCGCATACCGCTGATGGTATCAAGGTTGCTAAAGAATTACAGCAGGATGGCGAAGTAATTGTTTGTGCTGAGACGGCGCTACCTGTGAAGTTTGCTGAAACCATCGTTGAGGCGATTGGACCGATAGATATTGCGCGTCCTGCGCATACCGAAGGCTTGGAAGATTTAGAGCAGCATGTAACCGTACTCGATAACGATGCTGAGTTGGTCGCTGAGCAGATTCGTCAATACGTTACGCCAGCTGAGGCGTAAGGTCTTATTAAGTCAGTACGTTGAGAAAGTATTAAAAAAATACCGAGTTTGAATTAAAATAAAAGTTACGCTATTGTAATAAAGTGTTTATCATTGTGTTATGGTGCATATAATTGTAATATTGAGAAGATTTTGGCTAGCAGTAATTCGGTCAAACGCTTCTTTATGTAGTAAAGACTACCTATAACATTGAATCGCTGCCTTACAGATGTAGCGACTGCGCTATGACGATAATGCCTTGTACTTTGGTATAAAGCGTTATTGTGCGAAGCCTTATTTATAATGAAATAAGGCTATAGAGCGCTAAGCATCGCAACTTCTGTGGTACCAATTGTGGATACAATAATGAAGATGAGCCTAACAGCAATAGCAAAAGCCTTGTTAATAACGACCTTTAGTAGTGCCATGCTACTGACTACTGCTCACGCAAACAATCCTGCCCCAACCATTAAAGCTGATGCCCCCAATCGCTATACAGTCAAAAAAGGCGATACTTTGTGGGATATATCGGGACGCTACTTAGATAGTCCTTGGCGCTGGAAAGAGATCTGGGCGACAAACCAGCAGATCAAAAACCCTAACCTTATCTATCCTAACGACATCCTTATCCTGTGCGTGATCCAAGGTCAAACTCTAATCGGAGTTGACACAGGAGAAGGCTGTGCTGGCGTAGAGAGACAGCTCACAGGGGGTACGGTAGCTACCGCAGTTGCGGTTACTTCAACGGCTAATAGTATTCCTGCCATTCCGTGGTCTGCCATTCAGCACTGGGTCAATAGAACGGTGATTGTTGATCCATTAGACTTTAGTACCACCCCTTATATCTTAGCGTCCAAAAACCGCAACCTGCTTACAGCGAGCGGCGATAAAGTTTATGCCAAAGGCGTACCGCTCATTGTCGGTCAGCGCTATGGTATCTATCATGAAGGCGATAAATACGTTAATCCAAAGACACAAGCAATCATCGGTTTGGAAGTGATGCAAGTTGCAACAGGTGTGGTCACCGATGTAGCGAGTAATGGGGTGACGAGCTTACAACTCACGGACAGCTACGGTCAAGAAGTCAGTGAAGGCGATCGGGTTTTTGTCGAGCTTGATAACTCCATCCCGCCTGTGTTTTATCCAACACCTGCCGCAGTGAGTCGCGGCGGTATGATTGTACGCGTACTTGATTCTATCAGCTCAGCGGCACGTGGTAGTGTGGTTGCGATTAATTTAGGCAGTAAGCAAGGCGCAAAACCTGGCGATGTCTTGACGGTATATCAAAAAGGACCGCTGGTACGCGATACCGTCGATAATGATAATAGCGTCCGTCTACCAAGCGAGCCAAGTGGTATGGTTATGGTATTTAATACTTTTGATGATATCAGTTATGCCTATGTACTCGAATCAGAGCTACCACTAAATATCGGCGACCAACTGCTTCCGCCGCGCGATCTTTAGGATATACATACCAGTATTCATCTTTAGGTTCTCGTCGAGAATAGATCAGCTGCAAATATGAGTCAGACGCTATGACCCCCTCCGTATTATCCAGTGAGCAGCGCGCTATACTTGCGCTGTGGTACGAGGTCAACGCCTCACTAGCCGCTTATCATAAGCTTGTGAGTACGTTTGGCACAGCGATAAGCGCGTGGCAAGCGTCCACAGAAGCGTGGCGTCAATTAGGTGTGCATCAAGCGCATATTAACCGTCATGAAGCGCCTGCAAAAACTAAGACAAGTATCGATAGTATCGAGCAGGCACTGAGCGCGGGCAAATATAAGCTGATGTTCGCTGAGCAAGACGACTATCCAGCCAAGCTTTTGGAGATATACGATCCGCCGCCGCTCTTATTTTATCGCGGTAATAGCGCGCTGCTGCACCAAGCGCAGATCGCTATTGTCGGTAGCCGCAAGCCCAGCACACACGCGCAAAAGATTACCTTTGATATGGCGCAGTACTTAGCGCAGTCAGGTTACGTTATCACTAGCGGTCTAGCTATGGGCGTCGATAAACAGGCACACTTAGGCGCGCTTGCGCAAGCAGAGACTAACTGTGGCCGTACTATCGGCGTTATGGGTACAGGTATTGAGGTCTATTACCCTAATCATCACGATAAACTATTTGATCGGATACTCGAGCAGGGTGGCTGTATTATCAGTGAACTGCTACCGCATACCCCGCCGCATAAGCACACCTTTCCGCGCCGTAATCGCTTAGTCGCAGGACTGAGCTTAGCGACTATCGTGACAGAGGCGACGATCAAGAGTGGCTCACTTATCACCGCGCGTCTGACCTCAGAGCAGGGCAAACAAGTCTTTGCTATCCCAAGCCATATCGACAATAGTAATGCTGAGGGCTGTCACCACCTGATACGTGAAGGCGCAACACTGATCTATCATCCGCAGCAAGTACTAGACGATGTCAGTGCGCAAGTGCAGGGGCAGATCGGTCGTCAGCGCTCCTCTATAGAGACGACTGCTCAAGGTCGTCTCAATAATAGAACTAATGCCTCGCAGACCGTACCGTCTGAACCAGCAGCAGTAAATAATCTCAGTCCCGCTACCATTCCTGATCATCTAGACGCTGTTTATCAGCAGTTGGATTGGCACGGACAAGATTTAGATGCGCTATTACTATCAACGGCTCTTACGCCGCCAGAGCTTATCGGTCAGCTAATGGAGCTTGAGCTATTAGGCGCGGTTAATGAACAAGGTGGTCGTTACCTGCGCGCGTAAGCTGTTGTGACCGCTTTTATTAACCACTGCAAAAATTGATTTACTTTATCTACTATTTGCCTTATGTTATCTGCATCTATCTAAGCGAAGACTAGCTATGTCATCCGCTATACCACTGGTCACTCATTCTACTCTTGCTGCCGCGCGCTGGTTGCAAGCGGGCAATCTGCTTGCCTATCCCACTGAGAGCGTCTGGGGGATTGGCTGTGATGCTTTTGATGAGCATGCCGTGCAGCAAGTCTTAGCTATTAAGCAGCGCCCAATAGACAAAGGCATGATAGTGGTGACAGATAGTGCCGAGCGCATTGCGCCTTTGTTAAATATTTTGGATAGCAGTCAACGTCAAACGGTGCTCGATAGCTGGCAACCCCGTGCCGATAGTTTAGCCAAACAAGCTCAGACTTGGCTATTGCCACTACCTACAGCGCCTAAAGCACTTGCAGTAGCGATTCCTACTTGGATAACAGGCGCGCACAGTAGTGTCGCGGTACGCGTCATTGCGCATCCTCAGATTCAAGAGCTATGCGCCGCTTTAGTGTCCGACTCCAACCCTTATGGCTTTATGATCTCAACCAGTTGTAACCCTGCCGGTAAGCCGCCTGCGCTAACACTTGAACAAGCACAAGCTTATTTTTATGCAGACAACAATCCTGCAATAGACAAGGAGATGGCAAACCTCGTCGGTTATTTAAAAGGGCAGACCCTAGGTTATCAGCTGCCCAGTCAAATACGTGATGCGCTAAGTGGTCAGATCGTTCGCTAAAAAGCACAACCGTATGCCTAATTTATAAACCCAGAGTACGTATCAAATTTAGAATAATCCTCTCCCTCAAACTCCCGCTTTTTTATCCTCTTTTCATTTTTGAGACAGTATTATTATTAGTCTCTACTATAGTCAATATGAAATAAAATCGATACGTCAATAATACCGTGCTACTGGTACAAATTTTCCTTGCTTGCTGTGCGCTTCGCACTTTTCGATGCTACGCAACTGTTATTTAAAACAAGTATTCCAGTAGCACGGTATCGGTTTTAAAGTGAATCAACTATAGAGATTTAATACATTTCAGTATTGACAGAAATTAAATAAACATGCACTATGGTTATAAGTTTACTTATTCAAGCAAAAACAGCAAAACTGAGCCACTATGAAACTGAATCCTGTAACCGAAAAGTTTATTTTACACTGGGGCGAGATGGGCTCACAGTGGGGCGTCAATCGTACCATGTCACAGATTCATGCGTTGTTATACATCATTGGTAAGCCATTAAATGCTGAAGAGATTACTGAGACTTTGGGCGTCGCACGCTCTAACGTCTCTAACAGTATCAAAGAGCTACAGAACTGGGGACTGGTGCAAAAGGTCTCTATCTTGGGCGATCGCCGTGATCACTTCACGACTAACACCGATGTCTGGGAGCTGGCGCGTATCATCGTTGTCGAGCGGCAAAAGCGTGAACTTGCGCCAACCGTAGCCTTTTTACAAGAGCTGATCGATAGCCCTGAATTCGAGCATGAAAATAGTGAAGTAAAGGCACGTATCCGTGATACGCAAGAGTTTGTCGATACAGTTGCGACGTGGTCAGTAGAAATGCTCAAATTGCCAACTAGCGTCCTCAAAAAAGTGCTAAAGCTCGGTACTAATATTAAAAAAGTACTGCGTTAAAAAAGACAGTAACAAGTAGCTAAGTAAAATTGACAATCTAAGATAAAAATTTTGCCTTTTATTTCAGTTTCGACAGAAATTATTAAAAACTTATTCATAAATTATTCGTTCGCAAGTGTTTTTGCCTTACCAAAACCCTATCAAAGCCGTTTTGACAATAGCATCAAAAAAGAACAGGATATTTATAACAGAATAGAGTCTTTTAGATAATCATAGATAACAAGGATAGATGATGAATATTTTAATTAGTGGTGGTTCAGGGTTTTTGGGTAGTGCCTTTAGCAAAGCACTATTAGACCGATATAAAGGTAGAGATGAGCAGGTAAATATTACTTGGCTCACTCGCGATAGCAGTCAGTCCCATCCTACGGGTATAAAAATGCTGACCTATGATGCGCTTGGCAATACCGATGAAAGTTTTGATGATAATTTCGATGTGATTGTTAATTTAGCAGGAGCGGGGATTGCCGACTCACGCTGGAGTGATGAGCGCAAAGAGGCGCTGCTTGCTAGCCGTATCAAGCCTACAGAGTCATTATTGGAGTTTATCGCGCGTAGCTCTCATAAGCCTAAGCTGATGCTGAGCGGTTCAGCGATTGGTTGGTACGGCACGCAAGGCAATAAACCTTTAACTGAAAATAGTAGTTATGAGACGGACTTTGCCCATAAACTGTGTCAAGAGTGGGAACAGCTGGCATTAAAAGCCACCGATTATGGCGTACCTGTTGCTATCGTACGCACAGGCGTCGTGATGCATCCTGATGGCGGTATGATCGCAAGACTACTCATGCCGTTTAATATGGGCGTTGGCGGTCAATTGGGCGGTGGCAAACAAATTATGAGCTGGATCAGTCGTGAGGACTGGGTAGGGGCGGCAATATTCATCATTGAAAAGCATTTGGCCGAAGGGACAGAGCAGCAAGTAACGCCAAACAATGCGCTCAAAACGAGCAATGACATGCCAGCGGTTGTTTATAACTTAACCGCGCCCAATCCTGTGACCAATCATAAATTTACAAAAGTTATGGGCGCGTGGCTACGTCGTCCGACAATCTTTACTCTACCAAGCCCACTACTCAAGCTCATGTTTGGTGAGATGTCCACATTACTGATTGATGGACAAAAGGTACTGCCAGAGGCTTTGCAAAACGCAGGTTATGAGTTTAAACAGCCTACGCTTAAGCAAGCATTGGAAGAACAAAGTAGCTAGTGTTAGTTGTAATGTTTCATGTGAAACACTTGTTTTCATTCTAGAATTGCTGCTCGGTAGAGAGATATCCCGCTTACTAGAAATGGTTTCATGTGAAACTTATTTAACTTAGCAGCTATGTCATTCAACAGTTATTTAGCAACACAGAAAAATTTTAACCCATTATTTCACTTTTGACAGAAATAAAGTAAATAATAAGCAGCGCCAAACCAGTAGTTGCTGAGACTGATAGCCACTACTTACTATCAAATAAGGAGAACATCATGCGTCATCCTTCATTGAATCAGATTCAGTGGCAAGATCTGTGTCAGCTTAAGCCTACTGAGACTATCTATAATCTATTCTTGTCACTGCCTTTCTTGTTACTGTCGTGGTGGAGTGCTTGGCAAGGCTGGTGGCTACTCGCACTCACCGCTACGTTTTTCTTCTTTACTGCCGCACTCAGACAAGCGCATGACTGCTATCACCGTACGCTTGGCGTCGGCAAAGTTACAACCGAACTGATGCTATTTATGCTGAGTATCACTATGCTGTGTAGCACGCACGCTATTCGCCACACCCATATTAACCATCACCGCGATCCGCTGGGCGAGAGTGACGTTGAGGGCAACTGGGCACGTCTGCCATGGTACAAGGCGATACTCGGCGGGGGATTATTCTCTATTGCGATTCAATGGTTTGGTTTGACGCATGGTAGTCGGCGCAACCGCACCTTAGTCGCTATCGATATGCTACTTATTATCACAGTCATTGCCAGTGCGCTGATTACGAGGCATCCAGTGTTGGTCTATCACGTGATTGTGATGATACTGGCTAATGCCATGGTAGGGTTCTTTGCAGTATGGAGCGTGCATCATGGCTGTGATGATATCGTTTACGCGCGTAGTGAGCGTCATCCAGTGATCAATCTGCTCACCTTTAATCTACTCTATCATATTGAGCATCATCTGTTCCCAGCCGTACCGACCAATCACTTGCCAGCGCTTGCTAAGCGTTTGGACACTCATGCACCCCAGTGGACGCAGCAGCTTGTGCTACCAGCGCTGGCCTCCACTGAGCGAACAAAAAAACAAGCAGCAATGATCGATAAAGACATACATAGTGATATGGCAATATAGTCGAACCACTATTAAAGTGTTACAGCGTTAGACTCGTTTAGCCTACTACTGTAGTACTTGTACTCGTCTGCCTCGTACCACTTTTAATATTGATTGACTATATAAGTGATACTATTGATATTACATTGAGTTGAACAAAAGTAGTTACGGTCAATACAAGAATATCAGGAGTCAGGATATGATTATCAAAGACCAGACCCAAGCAAACGATAGCCTAAACCCAGAGATTACGCATATCACTATGTACTACGATGATACGTGCGTACTTTGTAGTACCGAGGCGCACGGTATGCAGATGCGCAACCCTAAAGGTATAAAACTCACCCCAGTCGACCAAAGGTTAGACGAATTGCAAGCAGCAGGATTTAGCCGTAGCGATGCCATGACTTATATCTGTATTGAAGCGGACAATGGCGATTGGTATACCCACATGGATGCAATCAGGCTGTTATATACGATGGGCGGACTTAAATGGGCGCCGCTGTTATATCTTCCTATTATTAAGCAGTTCGGCGACTTTATTTATCCTGTTGTCGCTCGCAATCGTTATCGTATACCCAATTGGGTGACCAAGCTTATCTATGGCAAAGCGCTTGCGGAGGCGTGCGAAAACGGCGTTTGTAGGACTGCCCCTGATAAGCGTTAGCGTTACATATGAAAAGTATAAAGTATGAGGTAGTGATAAAATCTGATCTAAGGGCTAAAAGCGCAGAATTTTGACCTAACATAGCCTGACACTTGCAGACTTGATCTTCTTATAGAGATTTTTATGAGTTTAAGTGCACAATCTAAAAGTTATTCCGTCAGCACCTGACAATCACATATAAAAAAAGCCAGCTCTAATAGTGGCTTTTTCGCTTATTGTTTTCGATGTGATCGATTAGGCAGACTGAATCAAATGCCTGCTGCTGCTTTAAAAGCGGCTTCGTCATAGTTATCACCATAGGTAACGACAACAGTCCCTTTTTCAAGATTCACGTTGACCCATTTTACGCCTGATATAGCGCTGGTATCAGCAACTAATTTATCAGCGCTTTCCTTGTCTGCAACAGCAACATCATAGCTGGTTTGTGGCATTTTATACTCCAGATATTATTAAAATAATAAGATAGTGATGGTATACAATCATCGCAGTAACATTAGCAAAATTTGATAGACAGTGGTAGACAGCTCATCTGTAAATTAGGCATTTTGTCGACTTTTTGCTTTTAAGGACACGTATGCGTTATGCGTTTTTGTTGACCGTGATTGCACTGTTAGAGTTATTAAGCTTAGGGGCTGCTTTGAGTCTAACATGGGTGATTCAGCTTTGGGTCGCCACCGAGCTTATGCAAACTACCGAAAAAATAGTATGGGCTGTGGTGTTTATCATTACTAATGCTTTGCTAGTACTGAGTTTGACTAAGCGCTTGCCACACAGCTATCGCTGGGTGAGTGGCTGGCTACTTGTGATGTATTTTATGGTATTGAGTAGCGCTCTAAGCCTTGGTCTAGGTACTGGCTACGAGCTTATGATTGCAGTACTGCTTGACAGGGTAGTTAGTACCGCTATTGGCGCGCGCGTACTTGCCGCTGTGTTCTTTGTAGGCCTACTTCTCTATGCGTTATACAGTGCCTACGTGCCTGCCGTACGTCGTCTGACGCTGAACATTGATAAACCCTTGGCAAGTCCGCTACGTATCGCGGTAGCAAGTGACCTACATTTAGGTGCACTATTTGGCGTAAGGGCAATCGATAGACTACAGCGTTTGCTCAAAAAAAATAACGCTGATGTATTACTTATGCCAGGCGATATCATGGACGACAACATAAAGGCCTTTAGCGCGCACAATATGTCACATAATCTAGCCGCATTAGTAAAGAGCGTGCCTTATGGCGTATATGCCACGCTTGGTAATCACGATCTGTATGGTCATGAGCAGCCGATTAGTGATACCTTGCGCGCAGCAGGCGTGACGCTACTTACCGATGCGGCGCTTTGTCTAGATTATGCTAATCAGCCCGTTTGGTTGGTAGGACGTTTTGATAATCATAAGCGCCTGCGTGCGCCTACTGCTGATCTGCTTGCCAAAGTCGATACCTCTAGACCAGTTATCTTGCTCGATCACCGACCGAGTGATATCGAGCAGCACAGCCAGCTGCCTATTGACGTGCAGGTATCAGGACACACGCATAATGGTCAGATATTTCCTATAAACTTTATTGTCAAAGCGCTTAACCGTTTGGGCTATGGTTATGAAGCCATTAACGGTCGGCACTTTGTGGTGTCCTCAGGCTATGGTTTTTGGGGTATTCCGTTTCGCTTAGGCTCACGCTCTGAGATCTGGCTCATTACCCTCATTGGCAATTAAAGTCTGCACGAGCGTCATAAACTCATCAATGCTGTGCCGCGTCTTCTCTTTTAAACCCTTATGGACGCCTATTAGGTTAATAAATCCGTGTGGCGCGCCAAGTACCGTATAGCTTTGTACTTGAATATTATCGTCTTCAAGTTTTTGCACGTACGCCAGTGCTTCATCACGTAAGATATCGAGCTCAGCGGTGACAATATAGCTGGGACATAGATCACTACTATCACCGTGCATGACTGAGACTAGCGGATGCGACTGCGGCAGATCGCTTTGCTTCACATAAGCGCTATTAAAGACCTCAGCTTCCGTACTATCTAGCAGTAGCCCTTTGCCGTATTGCTCCCAGCTTGGGTATCTAGACTCGTAGTCAGTGACCGGGTAGAGCGGTAGCTGTGCAAGAGGGCGCGGCAAATTTTGTACGCTGCGTTTAACCTCTTCACCCTTATCCTGCCACAACGCTTCAATAGGGTTGGTAACCAGCTGCGCGGTCAAAATAGCTAAGCAGCCGCCAGCGCTATCACCGGATAAGACGATGCGTGAAGCTTGCGCGCCTAAGCTCTGCGCGTTATCAGCAAGCCAGGCGTAGGCCGCTACACAGTCCTGTACAGCCGCAGGTGCTGGATGCTCAGGAGCCAAACGATAGTCTACGCTGACCACCGCCCAGCCTGTTTGCGCGCAGATTTGGTGACATATTTCTTGATGGGTATCGAGATCGCCAATACAGAATCCACCACCGTGAAAAAACAGCATTACCGTCTCGTCCGCTGCTTGTTGTCTTGCAGACTCTTGATAACAGCGCACGCGCATATCGCCGCCATCAGCATTCGCAATCGTTTTATCCTGCCAGCTCACGCCGCTATCTGTGTCATCACTACTCGCTTGTTGCCAGACGCGAGGATCTTGTAAGGACACCGCATTAGCGGCAAATTTGTGGCGTAGCTTTAACAGATTATCAAGGGTTAGCGGGTGCTTGAGCTTATTGCTAACGGCTAGTATAGCGCGCAGATGAGCATCAGCATGTGGATATTGCTCGGCATTTGGTGCATTAATTAATTGGTTGAAACGCTCAAGAATAGGGGTTGGCAACTGTCCTAATCCTGTCAAAACATAGTGCAGCGTATGACGCTGATAACGTGCTGTTGATGGGTTACTCGCTAGTGCTTTGAGCACCTTTTTTACTTTAAACGTCAGCGGAGCTAATGATGATGTGAGCATGGAGATCCTCTCTTATTATGATTGTTACCTCTATTATGATTGTTACCTCATTTTTTATCATTTTTACAATGAGGACACGCTTTAGTCTAGCATGACAGATATCTTAAAATTAATGCGTTTTGCAGCAAAACTGACCCTACAAACACCTCGACTGCTAGCGCTTGTATTTACACGCTTTAGTAAAATGAAAATTTTAGTCACAATTTTATTCACTTAGGCTTGAAATACAGTCCTATGACCTTTATCAAGCAGCTATTGAATCGTATTTGTTATCCCTTATGAAAGGCATAAAAAAAAGCAGTCATTCAAAGCGGATCGTGAAAGCGGATGGTAGAGGATTTGATTAATATCTCTCCTGCATGGCATACGATTAGGTTGTGTATTTATTATTGAAAATAACAAGGAGTTATCATGAGCGAACAAGCCCCCAATCAAGAGTTTGATACTAAGAATCCAAAAGCAGCACAAAGTAATGTAGAGCACGAGGACAGTATCTTACAAGAAACTATGGATGAATTTGATCCTGAGTCTGGTAAAGCGACGATCGATAGCGAGATCAATATTGATGCCTTTCACGCTCGTATTAAAGAGCTTGAAGGCGAAGTTAAGCAAGCCAAAGAAAACACTGCCCGCGCTAACGCTGAAGCTTATAATGCCCAAAAGCGTATGGAGCAAGAAACTGAAAAGAGCAAACGCTTTGCGCTACAAAAATTCGCCAAAGAGCTGCTAGAAGTAGTCGACAACCTTGAGCGCGCAATTGAGAATGCCAATGAGCAAGATCCTATCGCCGAAGGCGTTAAGTTGACGCATAAAGCTCTAGTCGATGTATTACACAGAAACGGTGTCGAGACTATCGATCCTGAAGGCGAAAAATTCAACGCTGATTTTCACGAAGCTGTAGGCATAGATGAAGAGGCGGAAGCAGAAACAGTCGGTACGGTTTTGCAAAAAGGTTATAGCTTGAATGGTCGTCTGCTGCGCCCTGCTATGGTACGTGTCGGGCAGTAGTGACAGGCGCGCTAATATAACCCTTGTTAAATGTAGGGATATTCACAAAAAATCACATAAAATAGAATTTTTGCCTGATTACTGACTTGAAAAACCACAAGATAAACCGATATAAAGCAACAGGTGACCTACTAGGGTCTGATATGCAAAACCTGCTCTAGAACTATAGAGACATAGGTTTTGCACGTTATACAATTATTGGCAACAAACTATTAGTTACACAACTATTAAATGAGCAAAACAAATTAGGAGCATTACACTATGGCTAAAGTTATTGGTATTGACTTAGGTACAACGAACTCGTGTGTCGCAGTGATGGAAGGTGATAGCGTAAAAATTATTGAAAATGCTGAAGGTACTCGTACCACACCATCAATCGTCGCTTATAAAGATGATGAGACACTCGTTGGCCAATCTGCAAAACGCCAAGCCGTCACTAATCCAAACAACACATTATTCGCTATCAAGCGTTTAATCGGTCGCCGCTTTGATGACAAAGTTGTGCAAAAAGATATCGGCATGGTGCCGTACAAAATCGCTAAAGCCGACAACGGTGATGCGTGGGTTGAGATTAACGGTAAAAAATTAGCGCCGCCACAAGTCTCCGCTGAGATCTTGAAAAAAATGAAAAAAACCGCTGAAGACTATCTTGGTGAGAACGTAACAGAAGCCGTTATTACTGTACCGGCTTACTTTAATGATTCTCAGCGTCAAGCGACCAAAGATGCGGGTAAAATCGCGGGTCTTGATGTTAAGCGTATTATCAACGAGCCAACTGCCGCAGCACTGGCTTATGGTATGGATAAAAAGCAAGGCGACCGTACCGTTGCTGTCTATGACTTAGGTGGTGGTACTTTTGATATCTCAATCATTGAGATCGCTGACGTTGATGGCGAGCAGCAGTTTGAAGTATTAGCAACTAACGGGGATACGTTCCTTGGCGGTGAAGATTTTGATTCAGCTTTGATTGATTATCTGGTTAATGAGTTCAAAAAAGATCAAGACGTCAACCTAAAAGGTGACTCTCTTGCCATGCAGCGTCTAAAAGAAGCCGCTGAAAAAGCAAAAATTGAGTTATCAAGCGCGCAAAGCACTGAAGTAAACTTGCCTTACATCACAGCAGATAGCAGTGGTCCTAAGCACTTGGTTATTACGATTAGCCGCTCAAAACTTGAGAGCCTCACTGAAGATTTAGTGAAGCGTACGATTGAGCCTTGTAAAATTGCGCTTGAAGATGCAGGCGTAAAAGCGAGCGATGTCGATGATGTCATCTTAGTCGGTGGTCAGACTCGTATGCCACTGGTACAAAAACAAGTCCAAGACTTCTTTGGTCAAGAGCCGCGTAAAGACGTCAACCCTGACGAAGCAGTAGCGGCCGGTGCGGCAATTCAAGGTGCGGTACTCTCTGGCGATAAAACAGACGTACTCTTGCTTGATGTGACGCCACTAACGCTTGGTATCGAAACTATGGGCGGTGTCATGACACCAATCATTGAGAAGAACACCATGATTCCGACGAAAAAGTCGCAAGTGTTCTCAACAGCGGAAGATAACCAGCCAGCGGTAACGATTCAGGTGTATCAAGGTGAGCGTAAAATCGCTAACCAAAACAAACAGCTTGGCCGTTTTGACTTGACGGACATTCCACCAGCGCCGCGTGGTCTACCGCAGATCGAAGTGACCTTTGATATTAACGCTGATGGTATCATGAACATCTCAGCGACCGATAAAGGCACAGGTAAAGCGCAAAGTATCCAAATTAAAGCGGATTCTGGCTTGTCGGATGAAGAAGTCGAGCAAATGGTACGTGACGCTGAAGCCAATGCAGCTGAAGATGAGAAGTTTGCTAACCTCGCGCAAGTGCGTAACGAAGCAGACGGTCGTATCCATGCGGTACAAAAAGCGCTTAAAGAAGCGGGCGACAAAGTCACTGACGATGAAAAATCATCAGTAGAAACGGCGATCTCTGAGCTTGAAACAGCGACTAAAGAGGATGATCACGACGATATCAAAGCGAAGCTTGAAGCGCTTGATAATGCCTTCTTACCTATCAGCCAAAAGATCTACGGCGATAATGGTGCAGGTGCTGAGGGTATGGATCCAGGTCAGTTCCAAGATAGCACTGAGTCCGCTGATGCATCGGGCGCGAATGATGACGTCGTTGATGCTGAGTTCACTGAAGTCAACGAAGACAACAAGTAACCTAATCAATGTTTAGCGGTATAAGCACTACCTTTTAATACTTAATTCGTTATTAGTATTAAAAGCAGTACACTTAAAAACGCACCTTTCGAGGTGCGTTTTTTTATGAGTAAGATTTAATCTTTAAAGGCACTGATAATTAGGACATCATAAGTGAGATATACATCAGGCGCGCCACTGCTGTCCTGCCCCGCAAACTCTTGCCAATAGCGCCTTTCAAACTGCTTTAAACTAGTCTTTGTCCAACGAAAAGGGCTACTGGACTTACTATTCTTTGATACCGGCATAGTCTGATTAGTAGAGACGCCGGTAGCTTGCATGTGCCGTAGTACATCAAGGGGAGAGGTAAAGCGTAAATCAAAACGATGCGTGGTTAGATTTATTTTTTTTAGCCCCGCTCTTTTTAGGGTTTCTCTCCACTCAGGTAGCGCAGGATAAGTAAGACCTTGTCCAGTTAATGCTTTGATTTGCCTAAAGTTATCAGGAGTAAAAGTGCTAAATAACAACTGCCCTCCTGAGCGCAGACGTTTACTCGATTGGATTACAAAGTTTAAAGGCTTATCGAACCACTGCACGGCGCTACCGCTAATAATCAGACTGTGAGCTTCGCCTAAATCTAGCGTTTCAGCATCGCCAATGATGATCCGTGCCTGCGGTAATAGAGCTTGTAAATCCGGCGCTTGATGAGCACTAAGCTCGTTGATATACCAGTGTGCGCTTGATATAGAGTTGGCTAGCCGCTTTGTCAGCATACCACTGCCAGCGCCCACTTCTAATACGCTATGCTGCGATGAGGTGGCAACTCGATCACTCAGCAGTTGACACGTTTGCTGTTGCACATAGGCATGATCGTCATAGTCAGTAGCGTAGGCAAAGTGCCGTGCAATCGTCTGTTTCCTATGACTAAGTGCCGTAGTGTTAGGGGAGCTTGGGTCAGATATCATAAGGTATATATCATAAGTGGGCGATCAAGCGCTCGCAGTCTGCCTGCGTGAGCGCTGCATTCATTACTAGTCTGATACGTGCTGTATTGTCAGGGACAGTAGGCGGTCTAATGGCAAGCGCATAAAATCCCGCTTGTTGAAGCTCATCTGCCTTAGCTAAAGCGCTGTTATTATCACCTAATATATAAGGAATAATCGGTGATTGGTACTCTGTTTGTAGGGGCTTATCGTGATTCGCTTTTATGGTGACGCCGCCGCTTACGACTTGTGATAAGCCTGCTAAATGCTCGCGGCGCTCATTAAAATCTACCATTTTAGCCAAAATAAAACGCGTCCACAGATGATTGATAGGCGGTAGGGCGGTACTAAAGATGAGCGGACGCATGTGATTAATTAGCCATTCTTTCACCCCTACATCAGCCATAATGTAAGCGCCTACTGAGGCAAAAGCTTTGCCAAAAGTACCAATAATGTAATCAATATCTTTCAAAGTGTGAGTCAGCTCGGCAAGACCCAAACCTTGTCGTCCCAAGACGCCAACCGCGTGTGCCTCGTCGACATATAACTCAATGCGTGCATCGATACTTTTTAATCTCACCAACTCTGTTAAGTCTGCGCGATCGCCATCCATACTAAAGATACTTTCAGTGACAATAATGATGCGCTCTATATCCGCGTCCGCTTGTGCAATCATCTGTGCTAAATGCTGGTAATCATTATGACGGTAGCGCCGATAGTGGCAGCGTTTGCTTTGACTTAGACGCATACCATCGATCAGACTGGCGTGCACAAGCTTGTCTGCTAGTATCAGTGTTTTAACTGGCAGTGCCGTCAGCGCTGGCAGTATACCGATATTGGCATGATAACCACTATTGATGACTAAAGCCGCTTTAGCGTCAATAGTAGGCGCATTTGCGCTTTGATACCATTGCTCTAAGTCCGTCTCCAAAGCTTGTAGCTCGTTGCTATTACCCGTTAGCAGGCGCGAGGAGACCGCACTCATCTTAGGTGGCTTTGATAGCGAAGGTGGCTTTGATAGCGAATGTAGATAGTCATAAAACTCAGTCTGCAAAGACGCATCAACGCTCAGACCTAGATAATCATTACTAGAGATATTAAGTAGACTAGTATTCTCAATCGTGACATAACGACCTTGATGCTCAATGTCAGGTAGCCGCCTGTATTGTCCCTTCATTTTAAGATCAGTCAAAGCTGACTGTAGATAAGTACTGATATCTGGCGACATATTATTCATTCCTTTGTACTGATGACTACTTTTTATATTTGACAGTTACAGTCTATATAAAAGAATAGGATGTTGCGCAAATCAGTCAGATGTAACAAAAGATTTCAAAACTATGACTTTGTAACCTGACCAAAGAGAAACCATTGCAAATGTTAACTGTCATGTCCCCAAACTCAGACACAGTTTTTGAAATATTTGGTTACTATATATATATCGTTAGCAAGCAGGGCGATATAGCGATAAAAGCACAGCTAAATAAGTACATGACTTGCTTGTCCATTATGATTTTAAGGAGCTTCACATGAAAATGCTACATAAAACTTTAATTGCACTCGCGACTGGTTCATTGTTGACAGTAGGTGCACAAGCTGCGATTACTTATGGGAACGGCTACACAGGTCAACCATACGTCGGTGTCAAAGCAGGTCAGTTCGACCTAGATGTCGATGATGCTGATGATCCCACTGCATATGGTGTCTACGCCGGTTACAACTTCGATCCTAACTTTGGTATAGAAGTAGAATATGTAGGTTCAGACGATGCTGACTATAGAGGCGGTGACATAGATGCCAAGACTTATGGCGCTTATGGTACTTACCGTTACGCCTTTCCAAATACGAATGGCTTATATGCTAAAGGTAAGCTAGGTATTGCGAAAACTGAACTCGAAGCTGATTATGATGCCGGTTCATTTAGTTATTCAGAATCATCTGATGATACAGGCGTCGCTGGTGGTATTGGTCTAGGGTACTCAGTAAACCCAGATTTTAGTGTAGAAGCGGAGTACGATATCTTAGATAGCGATGTCGATTTATGGACTATCGGTGCGCACTTGAAGTTCTAACCTAAACTGGTTGTAAACCCATATTCCAAACAAACGATCGCTTAGGCGGTCGTTTTTTTTGTCTTGTAGAGTTTATAAAAAACATATGTATCGTTAGAAATATTTTGTTACTATGACTTTACTTTTAATAATGAGCTTAATAACTTATCTAAATTTTATTAAAAGTCGTTTATTTATCAACTTCAATACTAAGGTATATTAATGAACAAGTTCCAAAAAATGTTACTCGTGTTAGTCGGTAGTTCTGTATTGAGTGTTAGCGCCCATGCTGCTACCACTTTTGGTAATGGACAGATGTATGCTGGTCTAAAAGTTGGTCAGTTCTATTTAGATGATGATGGTCTTGATGATCTAGATGACGCTACTGCTTATGGCGTTTATGGCGGCTATAAGTTTGATCCAAACTTTGGTATCGAAGTTGAGTATGTCGGTTCAAGCGATGCTGATTTTGAGTTTGACGGCATTGATGGAGAATATGACGTAAAAACGTACGGTGCTTATGGTACTTATCGTTATTTCTTCCCAAATGCCGCAGGTATATACGCTAAAGGTAAATTAGGTATTGCTAAAACGGAAGTCGACATCTCTATAGATGACGGGTTCGGTGGTTCTTATGACGATAGTTCAGATGATACTGGCGTCGCTGGTGGTATTGGTCTTGGGTATTCTATCAATCCAGATTTCGCTGTTGAACTTGAGTATGCCCTTACCGATAGCGACGCTGATGCCGAGTTATTAACACTTGGCGCGCACTTAAACTTCTAAAATGCGTCGATGTCATAAACTAGTGAAAAAACGATCGCTTAGGCGGTCGTTTTTTTTGCGTTCAACCCTATTAATAACTTTTAGATTGTCAATACCTTTAAGCCATAAATAACAGTATATTATTGATTTTTAAGATAATAGTAGTCGCTTAACTGTGCTACATTAAAGGTAGGAATGTAAGAGGATACAGCAATGATTGAGACGATTTGGATGATTGAACCTTGGCACTGGTTAGTACTGGGTTTTTTACTGATGATTGCTGAGATATTTATTCCTACTTTTGCGAGCCTTTGGTTTGGTGCTGCCGCTGTCCTCGTCGCAGCCTTGTCTTGGTTATTACCTGTACCTTTGGTACTACAAGTGATTATCTGGCTGAGCTTGTCGGTACTATTTATGTTCGCTTGGGTTAAATACATCAAGCCGCTATCGGTTGATCGTACAAAGGCAGGACTAGGCGGTAGTGTTATCATCGGTGAGACGGGCATGATTGTGGTCAAGCCGCAGGCGGGTAGTCCTGGGCGCGTACGCTTTAACGTTCCTATCGTCGGTGCAGATGAATGGTTTTGCCGCACCAAGGATGAGCACGTAGAGATTGGTGATAGAGTGGTTGTCACTGACATTACAGGTAATGAGCTCATCGTTGCTCCCACACAGCGCATTGCTGCGCCCACCAATATTAACCGTCCCTCTATTAATGAATATGAGCTCAATAGCCGTAAAGTTAAGCAAAGCAAGTTAAGTCTACATAAAGAAGATCTAGATCGTACACGACTTAATAAGAAGTTTTCAGATCGATAGTGAGTTGTAGGGCAGGCAATATAGCAAGGTTAAGATGCTTAAGTAACGATATAAAAGTAACGATATAAAAGTAACGATATAAAAGTAACGATATCGAAGTGAAAATAGCAAACCCATAAAACATTGCTGCGCCTTTAATAGCAATGGCTCAAGGAGAGCGTTATGAATAGTATTATAAGCCGTATGGACAGTCTGAGCATCGTTATGCTGGTGTTAGTCGCCCTAATTGCATTTACTGTGTTTAAAGGGGTGCGTATTGTACCGCAAGGCTATAAATGGGTGGTTCAGCGCCTAGGGAAATACAATCAAACGCTAGAGCCTGGTCTGACTTTGATTATTCCATTTATCGACAGAGTAGCCTATAAAGTCACAACCAAGGATATTGTATTAGACATCCCCTCACAAGAGGTGATTACCCGAGATAACGTCGTTATTATCGCCAATGCCGTCGCTTATATTAATATCGTGCGCCCAGACAAAGCTGTCTACGGTATTGAGGATTATGAGTATGGTATCCGTAATTTAGTACAGACCTCACTACGCTCCATCATAGGTGAGATGGATCTTGATAATGCCTTATCTAGTCGTGACGAGATCAAGGCCATGCTCAAACATGCCATATCAGAAGATATCGCAGACTGGGGTATCACCCTCAAAACGGTTGAGATCCAAGATATTAACCCGTCATCAACCATGCAAGCGTCAATGGAAGAGCAAGCAGCGGCGGAGCGTTTACGCCGAGCAACGGTTACGCGCGCCGATGGTCAAAAGCAAGCGGCTATTTTGGAGGCCGACGGTCGCTTAGAAGCCTCACGTCGTGATGCAGAAGCGCAAGTGGTGTTGGCTCGAGGTTCTGAGGAGTCCATCCGATTAATTACCGCTGCGATGGGCGATGAAGAGATGCCTATTGTCTATTTGCTCGGAGAACAGTACATCAAGTCGATCCGTCAACTGGCCGAATCTGATAATTCAAAAATGGTGGTTCTGCCAGCTGATATTCTAAGTACGGTAAAAGGCATGGTGGGTGATAAGCTAAAAGTCTAAAGCGTCTTTCGCTCGAAAAAAACCTCAAATTTTTGAACTGAGGTCTTTTTTTATGTTTTATACTTTACATTTTATACCTTAACTTTTAAACAGTTTAGATCACTTTTGAAAACCTACCTTTATTTTTGCTGGCAAGATACTCATCAAACACCATCGCTACATTACGTCCTAACAAGCGCCCTTTGGGTAATACTCGAATGCCCGCGGCATCTATATCAACAAGCTTATCCTCTTGCATATCGCCTAATTGCTTAATCTCATCGATAAAGTAGGTAATCGCGTCAATACCAAACTTTTGATTAATATCTTTAAAGTCAACATAGTCATGGCAGAGCAGATTCATGATGACGTACTCGCGTAAGCGATCTTTGATTGAAGTCTTGATGTATTTGACCGCAGGTAAGATATTGGGATTGCTAAGAGCGACGTTGATACGCTCTTGATACGCTTGCAGATCGGTATCATTTTGTAAAATATAGCGGGTATGACTATTAGCAATCTGGCTGATCGCTGAGACGCCAAAGCCGAGCAAGTCACAATCGCCCATAATAGTATAACCTTGAAAGTTACGATGCAGTTTACCTGCGCGCTGAGCTACTGCCAGCTCATCATCGGGCTTGGCGAAATGATCGATACCAATGTATTGATAACCAGCCTCGGTCAGGGTGTTGATTGTATTACCCAGCATCTTGAGCTTATCACTGGAGCTTGGCAGGTCCTCATCTTTAATCTGACGCTGCGCTTTAAAGCGTTCAGGAAGATGGGCGTAGTTAAATACCGATAAGCGATCGGGCGACATCTCGATAATACGGTCTACTGTTTTTGCAAAAGTAGCTGGCGTTTGATGCGGCAAACCATAAATGAGATCTAGATTGATAGAGCGAAACCCTAAAGCGCGCGCCTCGTTCAGTACATTCTCAATCAGCTCGGCTGAATGGACACGGTTGACGGCAATTTGTACCGTTTCATCCAAATCCTGTACCCCAAGGCTAACGCGATTAAAACCTAGATCGCGCAGCGTTTTAAGGGTATTATCTCCCAGCTCACGCGGATCAATCTCAATAGAATAATCGCCTTCGTCTTCTGGCAAAAAATCAAACTGCGTACCCAAAAATTCCCAAAGTTGTACCATCTCAGCATCACTCAAAAACGTAGGCGTGCCGCCGCCTAAGTGTAGTTGTTTGACGATAGGTTTATGGTCGGTGGGCATCGCTAATAGACGCCGTTTTTGCTTAATTTCATTGAACAGATAATCTAGATAATCGCCTGCGTCACTGTTCTTTTTAGTAATAATTTTATTACACGCGCAGTAGTAGCAAAGATGACGACAAAAGGGAATATGAAAGTATAATGACAGCGGCGCGTGGGGTTCGCGATTTTGGAGTATTTTACGCTCTAAATCATCGGGTATCTCTGTAAATTCCAACGCGGTTGGATAAGAAGTATAACGAGGTCCTGAGCGATTGTACTTATTAATCAGCGCTTCATCGAATGCAGGCAACTGCTTACTAGTAATACTACCGCGCATGCTCGCGTAAGGGTTAGGCATCTCTTCGATAGGACGCGTTGTTGTCGGCGCCGCGCCCGCGTTATTATAGGGCTGCTGAGGACGGCTACTGTTATTCACTTCACTCATAGGACATTCCTTATACCAACTTTTTATCACTGATCAAGTAGCTCGTTTAAGTGCTATTTAATAAAGGTATCAAAGTGGTATTAATGACTAAAACTTAGCCTTATTATAGCAAATCCTTACTAGGATTAGGGTGGCTGACTGGTTTTACTATTTTTACACTTCTCTTAGCGTCCTATGCATCATTGTCCAAATGCATCATTGTCCAAAAAATCCTGCAAGCGTTGCCGCTCATCGCTTGTAATTTCGTCCTTGATAGTCATAAAAAACACCTCTTGCAGCTGAGTTAAAAGCTCATCGACGCTACTAAACACTTTGGTTTGGCTCGGTTGATCCAATTGATATCAGTCATAAGTACTCCTTATTTTTGTATTTTTTATTAGTTTGCCTTGTTTGTTGATTGGGAACAAGTGTGCGACCGTATTACCGGTATAGGCTCAAGATATGGTTGGTAGCCTGATAACTATAAGCAACTATGAATAATTTTAAGCAGTACTGTTAAAAAGCAAAAACCTCAGAGCAGGTCTGAGGTTTTAGACTGATAACTAGTAAATTACTCGCTTAATTCAAGCTTCGTACCTATGGCTTGTTCAGCGATTTCATTAGCGCTAAACGGTAGACGTATCCAATCTTTAGCTGAGTAACGCCGCGTCTGATCACGATGGAAGGGACGTGTAGGATCCGCTGCTTGTGAGTAAGCTAATAAAGCTTCGGCGACAGGCCCTCTATCATCGAAAGTCACCGTTTGCATATAAGTCGGGCCATTATTAATGATGTAGTTGCCATCACTATTAGGACCTGGACCTCTGGCGACATTAAAGACACCTTCACGGCCTTGTCCGCCGTGCATTGGTATACGCTCATTATTCATACCAGCATCAAACACGTATTGTACGCTACCTAAAGTAGCATCAAGCGCGACGCCTTTAGTATTGAAGTAATTAATAGCGTCGCCTAGAGCGCGGCGTGTATCCGTGTTTATAATAAGGTCACGTGGCGTATTAATCGGATTGTTAACGTCAAATTTAACGCTGAAAACACTGTCAGTGGTCTCAACGAAGTTGACGTTTTCCCAAAACTCTCTAAAGACGTGCGCGCCCCTGCTATCGAGATTGTTACGGCGATCCCAATTGCTTAACACTTGACAGGCTTGCGCGGCATCGATCGACCCACCATCTGTTAATGGCAGGACAGGGTTAGCATTACAGTCCGCTAAGACATCATCAAGCACCAACTCGGCCACATAGCTACGATTGCCGTAGACGACCTGTTGTAGGTTGTCTAAATCAAAGGTCGTTCCGCCTAGATCATCTTCATTAGAGAGTCGATCGAGCACTTGAGTCAGTCCCATACGAGTGCGCATTAATAAAGGCACACCGTCTACAGGATTTGCGCCTAAAAAAGGTGTTAAGCGTCGACGTAATAGTGGCGAGAAACCTGTCAATGGCTCCTCTGGATTGCTTAACCAATAGCTATCGTTTGAGTTGGTAACATAGTCATCACGAACCAAAAATGGCAGATTTGAGCGTCCAAAGATACCCGCTTGTGGCGAGTCAGCATCCTTGCCCCATTCACAGCTCGCTGTACTACCATTTAGTGCAGGCAGGTCAGCTGCAACTAAAGCCCCTAAGAAGGGACCAGCATTCGCACTACAAGCTTCAAGCTTTTCTTTGCTCACATGAGGGACGGTTGAGATGTCAGCGTACAGTGCTTTGCCGTAGCGGTCAGTTGCAATAGTATTCACAAAGCCTAGACCCAGAATGTCCTGCATTTTATCCACTAAGTCCTCAACGCTAGTCGCTTGGTTCATACTACGCCATTGATTAAGGGCGCGTGGATTCTCTGAAGCAGCATCACGAATAGTAAAAGCAAGGTTGTTGTCGCCCCAAGCCGGCAGTAGGCCATTGAGTAGTTTGACGTTTAGCATCGGTCCATATTGAGATAAATACAAGGGTCGAACGATCGTTTGATTGTTAGGTAGCTGAACAGTAACATCCACCTTTTCGATATCGCGTTGTTCAAGGACGCCACTGCTGTTTTGGTAGTTGTACTTCATAGGGTCACCCTCTACCAAACTAAGTTGGTAAAGGGTAAAGCGTTTGGCCGTCGATACCGTATGGCTCCACGCGACATCTTTGTTAAAACCAATGTTGATAAAAGGTTGACCTTGCTGCGCTGAGCCCATTACATCAAGCTCACCTGGCAGAGTCAGATGAAACTCATAGAAGCGCTGAACACCGTTCCACGGCTCATGAGGATTGCCATACATAACTCCGCTGTCTTTACCAGTCACCTCGCTACCAAAAGCGTAGGCGTTGCTACCGCCATCCATGACATTGATGGTTGTCATATCGAACTTAGGCGCAGCCTCTACGATGGAGTCTAGCTGGACACTATGCATCCGAGAGCTACCCATCACGCTATTTGCTAGAGGCGGAGTAGCCGCTACAATCGGTCCTACGAAGTTTGAGAGTCCACCACGTAGGTTAGCTTTGCCGTAGACTGCTAATAGATCATTAATATCGATCTCACGTACCCACTCGGCGCCAGCGCAGGCTGGGTCTTCGATATTATCAACGCCCGTGTCACGTACGTAGCGGCTATAACCTGCTGCATAACCGGTAACAGCATCAATGACCTCAGGATCTTGCGCCGCCAAAAAGCTAGCACGTCTCTCAGGGGAGTTATACCAAGTATAAAAGACGTCGCTTGCAATGTTGCCCTCGTCGCCTAAATACAGCATGCTTTGACCGCTTGCCACCACCAGCTCGCGCGCTAGTGAACAGATATTATCTTCGGCAAACGCATAACCCACCCCATAGCCTAATCCCTTGTAGTCATCAGCGGTAATATGAGGAATACCAAACTCGGTGCGTTGAATACTTGCCGCATAGTTGGCAGTGGGTGGGTTTATATCATTTTCACTGATGTCAATATCGTTGTCTGAGCAGCCATATAACCCTAGTGATATCGCTGCGCTTAACAGGGCGTACGCAGGCGCGCGCCGACTCAAGATTCTATTCGTCATTATTTAACCATCCTTGGTTGATTGATTTTGCTTACTACAATAGCTGCCTTTAACCGCTAATGCGTTTCTCTTGTTCATCGTTAGTGCACGAGTGCACACTCATAATATAGCAAATTAATATTATTTAATCAGTCAATTAATTCACATTTTATAATTCATCGATTTTTTGTTTGCAAAAGTGGGATTGTGTTCATTTTGGAGATGCTGTACTGACCAATAAGCAAGAGCGGGTTTATGAATAGTCATTGTCGATCTAGTAAACGACATTTGCGCAGTATTCATTAATACTTTATTATCAGTAGACCTCATATTAGGAAGCGCACATGTCGTTTGCTCAAGTCTATACCCGTTCGGTCGTCGGTCTACATGCGCCAAAAGTCATCATTGAGGTGCATCTGTCACAAGGCTTGCCGGCATTAACTATCGTTGGTCTACCGGAGGCTGCAGTTCGTGAGAGTAAAGATCGGGTGCGCTCGGCTATTCTCAACTCTGGGTTTCAGTTTCCCAATCGCCGTTTGACGATTAATTTGGCACCTGCAGACTTACCAAAAGACGGCGCGCGTCTCGATCTACCGATCGCTATCGGTATCCTAGCAGCAAGTGGACAGCTTGATCCAGAAGCATTGGAGGGGTTTGAGTTTATTGGCGAGCTGGCACTAAACGGCAACTTGCGTCAAGTCACAGGCAGTTTAGCAGTCGCACGTGCAATAAAAGCAGAAGCACTGGCAGCAAAAAAAAAGAAAGTAACTGATGTAAAAATAACTAATGTAGAGGCAACCACAGATAAAGGCGAGCAAAACGCACAACCAAAAAAGCCGCCACAATTTATAGTGCCGATGGACAATGGCGTGGAGGCTAGCCGTGTGGAAGGGGTGGAGATACTAGGTGCTGAGAGTCTAAAGGCAGTCTGCGAACACTTGCAGTCATTGGCAGATCCAAATGCTACAGATAACCGTTTGACCGTTGTCGTACCAAGCACGGAGCAAAAGCGTACAGGCTATACAGTAAATCTCGCTGATGTAAAAGGTCAGCATCATGCACGGCGGGCGTTAGAGATTGCTGCCGCAGGAGGGCATTCGCTGTTATTTACAGGACCTCCTGGCTCAGGCAAGACCTTAATGGCATCACGACTGCCTACCATTTTGCCAGATTTAAGTGATGAGGATGCGCTTGAGGTCGCGAGCACTTATTCGGTTGCCGATAGTGATTATAACTATGGCACGCGTCCTTTTCGGCAAGTGCACCATACCATATCCGCTGTGGCATTGGTTGGCGGTGGCTCTCGTCCCAAACCTGGTGAGATTACCCTTGCCAATAAAGGCGTCTTATTCCTCGACGAGCTGCCTGAGTTTGAACGCAGCGTGTTGGAAGTACTACGTCAGCCGCTAGAGGCCAAACAAGTTACGATCAGTCGCGCCAATTCGCAGATGACTTTCCCTGCTAATTTTCAGCTCGTCGCAGCCATGAATCCATGTCCGTGCGGCTATGAGGGTGATCCCTCGAACCGCTGTCGCTGTCGACCTGAGCAGATCAAGCGCTACCAAAATAAGCTCTCAGGCCCGCTACTTGATCGTATTGACCTGCATATCAGTGTACCCGCCTTACCTATAGCCGACCTACAGAACGCGCAGGCAGGGGAGAGCTCCGAGCAAGTACAAGTCAGAGTAAAAGCGGCACACCATAGGCAACTGGTACGGCAACAAAAGGTCAATAATGAGCTGAGTCCCAGCGAGCTTGACGAATACATAAAGCTTGGGGATAGTGAAAAGCAGCTCCTACAATTGGCCCAACAGCGTCTTAACCTATCAGCGCGCGGCTATCACCGAGTGTTGCGCGTAGCACGTACTATTGCAGATTTAGCTGCCAGTACTGACATTACCAGCGCCCATATATCAGAGGCGCTTAGCTATCGCAGCAAGTAGCTATCGCAGCAAATAGCTAGGGCTTAAGCGTCATTAAAAGGTCGACTAGATCGGCGAAGTTATCAAAAGTGTGTGTCGGCTTAAATTCACGAATGTCCTGTCCGTAATTGTAACCGTACGATAGTCCAAGGGTGTCCATATTAGCGTTTTGTCCCGCCAAGATATCGTTTTTAGAATCGCCAATCATCACTGTCTCGTCTGGCCTAACGTTTAAAGCATTGCAAACATGCAATAGCGGCGCAGGATCAGGCTTTTTGGTTGGTAAGCTATCACCGCCGAGCACCTCGGCAAACAAATCCTGCCAGCCAAATGACTGCAGAATCTTAGGCACAAAACGTATGGGCTTATTGGTCACTAGTGCCAGCTGAAAGCCAGCCTCATGCAGTTTTTTAAGCCCCTTATCAACGTCAGGGTAGGCAATAGTTTTACTGCCACTTTTATTATTATACGCTTCTAAAAACAGCTGCTCAGCGTGGTCGGCTTCCTCTATAGTGAGCTCACCTTGCTCTACCTCTATGTTGCCTACCAAAGCCCTTTCAATAAGCAATCTTGAGCCATTACCTACCCAGCTTTTAATGGTATCGATATCATAAGTCGGCTTACCTAGCTGCATGAGCATCGTATTAGTCGCATCAGCCAGATCAGGCACGCTATCGATCAATGTACCATCAAAATCAAAAATCAAAAGCTGTTTATTTTGCATAGAGTTGTCCATTGTTTGAGTCAGTCAATTATCCAGTTGTCATTCAACGTCTTTATAGCGTTCGCGGTGCTCTTTTTTCATGCGCAGATAGTCCTCATTCTCGCGGCACTTATCCCATTTAGCTTTAAAGATACGCGCCGATTCTGCTTTGACTGGATCCTCCTCCTGCCGTGGTAATTCTGCGCGCCCATGCGCGCCGCTTTGTCCTTTTTTATCATCTGGCACTGGTCCTTTGTACTTTTTGCCGCCTTTATGATTGGCGTAACGACGGGCGCGAGTATAGCCCATTTGGATAAACTTACGCGCCATATCCGCACCAACGAAGTCATCATTATCTAGATAGTCTAAAAACATCTGATAAATGGTCTCACTGCTCTCGGTTGCGATATCAGGGGTGGCAAAGCGCCAGTGCGGTAGGATCTCCGACTTGTACGGTTCGACCAATAACACGCCTTGCTCACCACGACCCACGCGATATAGCTCGGGGTGCTCGCGCAGATTTAGGTTTTTATAGTCTAGATCGTAATCAAACTCTCTCATACACGTGCTCTTTTCTATACTTTTTATTGAGTATACTGAGCGGGCAGCAATAAAAAAGCCTAGAAGTGTTATGAATGTAGCTTTTTACTTTAAAACTAAAAAGTAACACGCATAAAAAAAGCGCTCAAACTATAAAGTTGAAGCGCTTTTTTATTAAATCTAAAATGGGGTCAACGAAATGGTGGCTCGAGGCAGGATCGAACTGCCGACACACGGATTTTCAATCCGTTGCTCTACCGACTGAGCTATCGAGCCGTCTTCGTTGAGGACGCTATTAAACTAAATATAGGCGCTAGTGTCAAGTTCTTTTTACTTTTAATCATTTAAGACTAGGTATTTAAGCTTAAAAGGTATCTTTAACTCGTAATAGTTCATACTCACTCATAATCTGGTGAATATCTTTATCGACAGGTACAAACTGGCGTACGCCTTTTTTAACCTCAGCATCATAGACGAGCTTGATAAACTTGGCATCAATAGCGCGGCCTTTATTTTGCGGATGCACGGTCAAATACTGCAAGCGCTTGGTATCCGTTTGCCCATCATCAAAACAGCCGATAGCGGCGATAGGTTTATCGTTGAACATGCCGACGTACAAATACTGTCCCCGTCCAAAGCCTTGTTCGATAATTTTTAATACCTCGCTGCCCGTAGGCTGGTCATCATCAGCGTCATACATGGCCTCCAAGCGCTCTGCCAATTCGTTTTCGCGAGCAGGTTTTTTAATCAAGGGTGCATTTAAATCATTAATAGCGATGGCTTCTAAAGGCATGTCCTATCCTGTTTAAATAGTGGTGTCGTATTGAGTGGTATAAAGAGGCGATTGATAATACTTAAATCCATATTTTAGCAGAATAGTGCAAATAAAGGCGGGCTTTGACGTCCCACCGTAGCCGTTGTAGCGCCATTTTGCTATGATAAGAGCATCAATCCCTTTAGTATTCATTTAATACCTATTTAATAGTCATTATTTAGCATCCATCCTTTGTTTATAGAGAGTCGCTATGTCTGCCGATAATAACCAAGATCAAAATTCAAACCAGTACGGTCGTCCAGCGCGTATCGCTACCGTCGAGCGCAACACTGCTGAAACCCAAATTACCTGTACGGTCAATCTTGATGGCACCGGTCAAGGTAAAGTCGATACGGGCGTGCCGTTTTTGGATCATATGATTGATCAGATCAAGCGTCATGGTCTGTTTGATTTAGATATCAAATGCGTCGGCGATACCTTTATCGATGATCACCATAGCGTCGAAGATACCGGAATTACTTTGGGTCAAGCCTTTAATAAAGCGCTTGGCGATAAAAAAGGCATCCGCCGTTATGGGCATTTCTACGCGCCTCTTGATGAAGCGTTAACCCGCGCCGTCGTTGATCTATCAGGGCGTCCGGGTCTGCACATGGATATCCCCTTTACGCGCTCGCACGTTGGCAAATTCGATGTCGATCTATTTAGCGAATTCTTCTATGGCTTCGTCAATCACTCGTGGATGACCGTACATTTAGATAATCTTAAAGGTAAAAACAGCCATCATCAAATTGAATCCACCTTTAAAGCTTTTGCCCGCGCCCTACGTATGGCGTGTGAGTATGATGAGCGGGCGCTCAATACCCTGCCATCGACTAAAGAGGCGTTCTAAATGCGGCGATCTACAACCCTTGCATTAGCTGTCATCACAATGGTTGTCGCCAATACTAGCTTTGCTCAATGTCCAGTGATCCAGCATAGCGAAGTGCCTGCTATTACTAATCTAAGCTATCATGATGCTAGAGCTTCATTGCTAAGAGCAGGCTGGCAACCGTTGAATAGGATTGATTATAACGATACTGATGATTCAGATATCCGCTATGGTAACGAAGCAATATTTTGGAATAAAGGTTATAGCGAAACTGAAACCTGTGCAGGAACAGGACTTGGACAATGTATATTTAACTTTGCTGATATCTATGGGAATAACCTTAAGGTTGTCACTGTAGGCGAAGAATCCCCCGAATATAATAGTTATGCAACGGTTAATCATTATTGGTTAGTATGTGAGGAATTATGAAAGTAGCACTATTAGATTACGGCATGGGTAACTTGCACTCGGTCAGCAAGGCACTCACTAATGTCGGCAGCGATGTGTCCATCACCAATGATCCCAAAGTCGTCGCAGCCGCTGATAAAATCGTCTTCCCAGGCGTCGGTGCGATGCGCGATTGTATGATCGGTATGCGTGAGGCTGGCATCGATGACGTCGTACGCGATGCTATCTTTAACAAGCCTGTCATGGCGATTTGCGTGGGTATGCAAGCGCTATTTGAGCGCTCCGCTGAGAACGGTGGCACGGATTGCTTAGGTATCTTACAAGGCACGGTAGAAGCCTTTGATCCTACGTGGACAGACGAGCAAGGCGCGACGATTAAAGTGCCGCACATGGGCTGGAACACCATCACCGAGATAGATACGAGCCATCCGCTATGGCATGGTATTGAAGATAACGCCCATTTTTACTTTGTGCATAGCTACTACTGCGCGCCTACTGATAAATCTCAAACCGCTGCCATTTGTGATTATGGTCAGCCGTTTTGTGCCAGTATTATCAAGGACAATCTATTTGCCACTCAGTTCCATCCCGAGAAGAGTCATACCGTAGGCTTGCAGCTTTTGAAGAATTTTGTGGAGTGGCAGGTTTAAGTAGATCTTGTTCGACTACAAGGCAGAATAAAAGGGTGAGTTAATATAATATAACTCACCTTTTTTGTGGATATTTGTTCTATAATCAAAATTTGTGAGATAGCATTGGACTTCTACACCTTTAAATTAAACGTCGTTGAGACAACTGGTCTTGCCAAGGACGCCCTACATATCTATGTCGGCGTCGGCGTCTATCTGTTTTGTCTGCTCGTACTCCGTCCTATCATCAAAAATCAAAATACCAGAGCCATCATCGCCTTAGTCGTCGTCATCAGCGTGGCTTTGGCAGGTGAGTACTTGGATAATCGCCATATCATATTGCCCAAAGGCTACTTAGCGCTAAAGAGCACCGATATTAAAGCCAGCATTCATGATCTCATTAATACGTGCTTGCTGCCTTTCGTGCTATTTGCTTTTAATAATTGGACGAGGGTTTTTCAGCCATCTAGTTCACCAAGTAAAATGTTAAAGAAAACTCGCTAAAACAGTGCAGAATTTTTGCTTTACAAAGCTTACGAAACATAAAAACTCTCTGCTATTTAATATCACTTCCTTTTGTTACCTTAGATTTATCATTCCCAGCTATTGAATAAATATAAATCATAAAAAAGGAGACGTTATGAATATTCAAGACCTATTAGATAAAGCCAAAGATACTGTAGACAAGGCCAAAGGCACCTTAGGCTTAGAGCCACAAGAGACCGAATCAGGCGCTTATCAGCCCTCTAAGTCCTCGCTCAAGATAGCCGCACCAAATAAAACCAACTACGATAATACCGAGTACGATAATCCGTACACGGGCAATAAAAAAATCATGATGATCTGTACCGAAGAGCAATACATGACCATGGAGAACGGCAATAAGTTTGATACTGGTAATCATCCCGTTGAGATGATGGTGCCGTTATTACACTTTAAAAAAGCAGGCTTCGACGTGGATGTATTTACCCCAACAGGCGAGTCTGTGAAAGTCGAGCAGTGGGCGATGCCTGAGGACGATGAAGACGTCAAACAAATATACGCTGAGTATAAGTCCAAGCTTAACAACCCAAAAAGCATCGCTGACTTTGTCAAAAACGATATGGCAGACAGCACTGATTACGCCGCTATTTTTATCCCCGGTGGTCATGGGGCGATGCTGGGCTTGCCTGAAGATAAAAACCTTGGCGAATTGTTACGCTGGGGTTATGACAAGGATTTATTCACCTTAGCCATTTGTCACGGACCTGCGGCTTTATTGGCGGCTGATTTAGAGAGTCCTGACAGCTCTGATAAGACAGATAAAGCTGAGCGCGATTTTATTTTTAAAGGCTACAAGATGGTCGCATTTCCGACCGCGATGGATAAGCAAATGCCAAAAATTGGTTATCTGCCCGGAACACTGCCGTGGTATTTCGCCGAGAAGTTAGAAGATTTAGGCGTTACTATTGATAATAAACTCGCATCTGGACAAACGCATCAAGATAGAAAGCTGATCTCAGGTGACGGTCCTCTAGCGGCAAATGATTTTGGTAAGATGAGTGCTAAGGCTTTATTGAAAGAGCTTAATTAAAAACGTTTTGATATAACCATTTCTAAGTAGGATAAGCACAAGCTATCTACACTAATTACGTACTGCTGGGATGAATTTTGCGCAGCCTCTGGAGTGATGAAGTCGCACAGCAAGCAAGGAAAATTTATACCAGCAGTACTTTAACAATTTTAGATTGAGTCAGCTGTATGTTTACTCCATAAAAAAACGGACTATTCATTAGTCCGTTTTTTGTTTTTAAGAGTAAAGGGTTTTACTTAGCCTTATCATATAACCCACGCACCACCTCACCAATCACCGCAATTCCTTTCTTCAAAGTGTCTTCATCAGCGGCAATACTCATACGAATACACTCGTGCGCATGTTTATAGTTATCCACCTCAACCCCGGGGAAGAAGTACTGGCTCGGTACAATAAGCGTGCCTTTTTCTTTTAAGATTTCATACAGCTCAGATGTGCTAATCGGTAAATCTTTAAACCACAACCACAAAAATATCGCGCCTTCAGGCTTGTGAATCGCTAGCGGATAGTCGCCCAGCTCGTTTTTAAGTAGCGCAACCGCAGTTTTGGCTTGCTGCTGATAAAACGGCTTAATATCGTTATCAGACAAGTCTTTAATCGCATCGTTGTTCACCAATGGCGTGACAATAGAAGCGCCAAAACGTGTGGGCGAGAGATTGACCACCGCATTCATTGCGCTAACCGCTTCAATGACCTCAGGCGCGGCAACGATAATACCGGTACGCACTCCCGGCAAGCCGATTTTCGATAGGCTAAAACAAAGAATTGTATTGTCATCCCAACTAAGGGTGACGTCTGAATAAATAATATTAGGGAAGGGCATACCATAAGCATTATCGATAATCAGCGGTACATCGTAACGCTTGGCAATCTCCGCCAAATGCGACATTTCCTCATCGGTTAAGACATTACCCGTTGGATTGGTCGGACGCGAACAACAAATCGCCCCAATGCGCCCCTCTTTAAGCGCTGGCAAGTTCTCCAACGCCTCAAAATCTACTCGGTATTTAAAAAACCCTTCTTCGCCATCATGCGCGATATCATCGATATGCGGCAACACCGCCATAAAATGCTGACCTTCGACATGCACATCGCTATAGCCGATATATTCAGGCGCAAGCGGTAACAAAATTGACTTATCTATCGACTTATTGCCTTTATCTTGACTGGACTCATCAAGCTCATCATTAACGAAGGCCCCACCAAACAAATTAAACAAATAGAAAAACGCATTTTGTGAGCCATTGGTTAAGGCGATATTTTCTGACGTCAAATTCCAGTTATAATGACGATTAAAGAATCCCACCAAGGCATCAATAAAAGCAGCATCGCCCTGCGGATTAGAGTAATTCGCCATGCTACTCGTCGCCGTACTATTAATGTCTTCACGAAAGCTACCATCGTTACCCAGCGCTTGATAGGTCTCTAAAAACAGCTCATTCACCGCGTCAATCCGCGCCGGATTACCGCCGCCCAGCATATTGACTGGCTCATCGCTTTTGAGCGCATCGCCCAAATCATCCATCAATTGCGAGATGCCCGTAGGCTGAATAAACTTTTGACCAAACTTAGAGAATTTCATAGGATTACCGTGCGCTTGTCAGTATCTGACTGTTTGATTAGGTGAGTGTGCGGGTTCGCGTGGCGCTAGTATAGCAAATGCGGGCTTTGATGTGCGCGGTGTCAAGCGCTGATCGCCGTTTATCTTTCGTATATTTAACCCATGAATAAACCAAAAAACGCCCTCTATATCCATAGCGAGCGTTTTGGTTTGTGGTTTTGGGAGATTGGGGTTTTGGAGCTAATCTCGCCATCCGCTCATATCTTATATGCCCACTGGCGCGGTGACTAAAGGCTGATAGTGTTCCTGTTGCCTCGATATGAGGAGGGAAACAGTAAGTGTCTGGGAGACACTTACCCCGACGCAAGAGAAAATCTATGATTTTCTGGAAAGCCAAGTCCCCGCAAACCAGTGGGTACATAAGTATACCCGCTACTGTCGAGGCTAAACCGCGTCTCGAGGCGACTATTGATAACTCAATGAAGTTTTAATAATTACTGAATGAGGGTGGTAGCATAGTTCATTATATTTAAAACCTTACGCTTACTAACTATTTGGTAATATGATTAGTATGTTTTGATTCAAACTAAAATTCTTAATTTTGTTCAATGTGTTAATGTACTGTTCAATACTTGATTGAACTACACTGTAGGTATACACTAGTGATTCTTAGTCTTAAATATATTTCCGTATATATTTTACAAATATAGTGATAACGAAATGAACCTTCAAGAATTTAGTTTTGGTAATTTTAGATCCTTTAAGGATTTAAATACTCTTAACCTAGCACCTGCTAAAATAAAATCTAAAAAAAATTCTTTTGATAAAAATAATATTATTTACGATAAAGAGCAGTCTTTTTTAAAAACTAAAGCTATTTACGGAGCTAATGCTAGTGGTAAAAGTAACATAACTCGCGCTTTGATTGCTTTTCTTTCTATTATTGATTCGTCGGTCAAGAATAATCATGCTTTAGATGTAATTGATAATTTTAGACTTTCAACTGAAACAGAGAATGAGCCAACATTTTTTCAGATGATATTTTGGTTGGATTCTATAAAGTACCGTTATGGATTTGAGGCAACTGATCAGGAAGTTATATCAGAGTGGTTATTTGGGACAAAAACTATCAGAGAACAGCCTTATTTCATTAGAGATAATCAGGAAATCATAAAGCTAGATAAAACTAATTTTCAGGAGGGAGATAAGGTACGTAAGTTACTAAATAATAAAGACAACGAGATTTTTAGGAATAACTCCTTGTATCTATCCTCACTTGCTAGCTTTGGTTTTTCTAAACTTTCTAAAAAAATAATTGATGCAATTACATCTACTTTAGTAATTGATGGACTTGGAGATGAAAAACTTCATAATTATGCTAGAACCTCATTGAGTAGAGATAAGGAAAAGAAGTATATTCTAAATATGCTGAAGATTGCAGATATAGGAATTGAAGATATTGAAGACTATGAGTTTCCTATTGAAGATATACCAGAGGATATAGATGATAGTGCTAAAGAAAAGCTCAATAAGTCTAAATTCTTAATTTCCTCAAGAAAAAAGTTCGATGATGACAGAAAAGAAATTGGTATAGCTCCAATGATGTTTAAAAAAAATGAGTCGGAAGGTACTAAAAAGCTTTTTGAGTTGAGCCCCTTAATCTATAAGGCTATACAAGATAGTTCAGTTTTATTTATTGATGAGTTTGATGCTAGGTTTCATCCATTATTGACACAAAAAATAGTTGAGCTATTCAATTCAGAAGAAAACCTTGGTGCACAATTAATATTCATAACACACGATACTAACTTACTCAATGCAGATATCTTGAGACGTGATCAAATTGATTTTGTTGAAAAAGATAAGTACGGTGCAAGCCATCTTTATTCTTTGATAGAGTTTAAAGGTACTAGAAAAGATAACCTTTTTGAGAAAAATTACATACAAGGGAAGTATGGAGCAATTCCTTTTCTTGGAGACTTTAAAGGGATATTTAAATAATGTCTAACAAACCAGTGAAGGTAACTGACCAAGGGAAACCATGGAATAGAAAGAAAAAAGCTTCAGACCATCAATCTGAATCCCGGAATATGAAAAAAACAATATTAATTGTTACCGAAGGACAAACTGAAGAGTTATATTTTAAATCTTTTCCTGTAATAACGAGTTTTAATGTTGAAGCGGTTAATTTAGAGGGCCAGAGTAAGCTTAAGTTGATTGAATTAACCGAAGATATTACAGAAAAAAGCCATATTGAATATGATGAAATTTGGTGTGTCTTTGATATGGATCTGAATAAGGGCGCTAAAGAGCTTTCTGAATTTGATAACGCTATTGACCAAGGTCAAAGTAAAGGCTACAAAATAGCTTATTCAAATGATTCTTTTGAAGTTTGGTTTTATCTACATTATAACTATAATGATCAGGAGAATATTCGTAAATATTACTATAAAGAACTAGGAAAGTATTGGAGTATGGACTATGAAAGAGAGGGTAAGAAACGTACTTTCTGTCAGAAAATATATGAAATTCTAGAGGAAGATAGTAATGCTTCACAGGAAAAGGCAATAAAATGGGCATGTAAACTACATACTAGCCAAAAAAACCTAGTATATCATCAGCAAAATCCAGTCACTACAGTGTATCAACTTGTAGAACTGTTAAATGAAAACCTTAAGCCATAATAATATATTAAATTTTATATTATAACTAGAAACGGTATTAATTCGTGACGCAGCTTAGCCCTGATAGCAGCGGTTATCCTGACGGACTAGGCGAGTTGCGGACGTATCGTTTTGAGATGGTCTCGAGGTAACAGGAACGGCTCAAACGATAACGACAGAAAATCATAGATTTTCTCTTGCGTCAGGGCGAAGCAGTGCTTCACTTAA
This sequence comes from uncultured Psychrobacter sp., assembly GCA_947489525.1. GTDB lineage: Bacteria > Pseudomonadota > Gammaproteobacteria > Pseudomonadales > Moraxellaceae > Psychrobacter. The sequence goes on along the minus strand of CANLDW010000008.1, from coordinate 25,519 downwards.
TCCTTCCTCACGCCTAGACTGGCAGATAATAGCGAATGGCAGGATTAGCTACAACTCATCCGCCATCCCCCCTCTTACTAAATCAACAATCAAAAAATCCCCTTTAAAGGATTTTTCCTTGCGAAGCTAAAATTGCAATGCAATTTTTTAACGCTTTTCAAACCATAGCCCGAACCCGAGCCATAATCCCCCGTCCAATCACCAATCTCACATAAATAATCGCAATACCAAGTAGCAAGGCAAGCAGCAATCCGCCACCAATAGCCAGATTCGCCCACGGCACGCTAAAGCGCAAATCAAACCACTGGGTAATCGCAAACCAAGAGCCAGCGCTGGCAATCGTCATCGCAAACACTGCCGCGCTAACCCCAAGTACGCCAATCTCCAAAATATTAAGCAGGTATAAATCACGCTTTTGCATACCGAGCAGGCGAAACGAGGCGCTCTCTTGCATGCGGTCTTGCGAGGTGGACAGTAAGGAGCTAATCAGTACCATAATGCCTGTCAGCAGAGCCAGCAAGGTGAAGACATAGACCAAGCGGCTCATCTGCTGCACCAGTCCTTGGATTTGCTCAGCGATAGCCGTACCGTCAACCGTAGTGACGGCAGGGAATTCGCGTACCAGCTGCCCTTGTACCTCAGCGATACTGTCTTCAGGAATATGCGCGGTGGCAAACTGGATTTGCGGCGCGGCGGCCAACAGCTCAGGCTCAAATAAGAAGTAAAAGAAGGGACTGGGGCCACGTTCAAAGCGTGAGCGGATACTGGTGATTTGTCCAGTTATCTCGATGCCTTGAATATTAAACACTACCTCATCACCCATGCCGACATTGAGCATTTCAGCCGCGCCGTCTAAGATAGATAACGGCTGCACTTGTTGTAGTTTTGATTTTTGCGGGTCTTGACCGTCGATAGGGCTATACAGCTCGTCATTGGTGACCGCATCGACGATGTATTCGGTGTCCATAATCGTATCGGCATAGCTTAAGTTAAACACCCGCGTCGGTTCATCGAAGTCGTCATCGGCGTCGATATCTTCTGCCGCTACGCCGCCAGCGGTAACGATACGCGCGCGAATAACCGGATAATAGCTGACCGGTGCGCCAATGATGTTATTAATCGCGTCGTGTTGTTCGCTTTGCACATCAAGCAAAAATATATTAGGCGCATCTTCAGGGTAAGCGTTGACGAACTGAGCGTTAATGCTGTGATTTAAAGTAGTAATCAGGGTCAATACCGCCACCGAGAGCGATAGCGTGACGAAGAATAGCGCGGATTGATTGCCTTTACGCGCCAGATTATGAATAGCAATGCGCTGCATCCAGCTGACGTTTTTATTTTTTGCCAAGCGTGATAATAACCACAGCCAACCACGCGCCAGCGTCCAAAAGATAGCGACAAAGCCAATCAAACCAATAAGCAGTTGCGCTGATAAGCGCCAAGAGCCGACTTCATAAGTGAAGAATAAATACAGACCGATAAACATCCCCCCGTACCAGAGTAGGGGCAGGTGTTTGTACCCTTTATACCAAGGGGGTTGTTTACCCGATTGTTGGCTTGCGCCTTGATTGAGCAGGGTAGCGGGTTTAGTGGTGCTCAGCTCATTAAGGCCGCGCTGGGTAATCACCAAGGTCAATATAATAGCGATAATCAGCGTTTTAATAATGCTAAGCGGACTAATCGCTAAGCCAAGGTCTTCGGGCAAAATAGCGGTGAGATAGGGCTGACCGATTTTTAACAGTCCAAGGCTAAGCACCACAGCGGTGACACTGGCAATGATGGAGGTGCCCAATAACAGCCGATAATAGCTGGCTTTGATTTGACGGGCAGGTTCGCCCATCGCCATACGGATGGCATTATTGGCTTGCTGTTTGGTGACAAAGGCAGTGATGACGCCATACATAGCCACCGCAGATAATAGCAATACCGCGATGACCAGTAATTTCAAAAACATCAGCACATTGTCAGAGATGCGCGAGACTTGCGTGTCCTCCGAATCGATATCGGACAGCCTGATGTTAGGATAGCTGGTTAAGGTTTGCTCTAATTGCTCACTAAGTGTGGCTATGGTTTCCTCGTTGCCTGCCATCTCGATACGGTAACGCACCCGGCTACGCTGACCGAGTAGATTGGTTGCCGCTAAGCCGTCCTCTTGCATCAACACATGGCCGCCAAAGTCGAAGGCGCTCAAGGGGCGGTCTGGCTCTTTGGTCAGCACATCGCTGATGGTAAATTGTCCATCGCCAATAGTAACGGTATCGCCAACGCTAGCATTTAACCCTTGTAACACCTCTGGCGCGATGACGATGGTGTCTGGCCTTAGCTGTTGCCATAAGGGTTTGCCGGAGGCGGTTTGTGCCTCGCCATATAAGGGATAAGCAGGAGTAACGCCTTTAATGCGCACCAGCAAAGTTTGCCCTTCGGTCACCGCCATGGAGCTAAACTGATGGTCATAAACGACTTGATTATCAGGCAAGCTGCGCACTTGCTCTAATACTTGCGCTGGCCACTCTTGATTGCTCTCCAACACCAAATCACCACCGACCAGCGCGCGCTGATTGTCGGTGATATAGGTATTGACCGCTTGCTGAATCGAATCCAAAGTCAGATAAGTGGCAAGCGATAGGGTTAGAGTGATTAAGAATAATACCGGATACACCCAGCGTCGCCACCAGCTGCGAGTAAGGGCTTTAGTGCCTAGGGTGGAAGTGAAAAGCTGGCTTATTATGCTGTTAGTGGTGTCTGCATTATCATTGACACGATGACCAATTTGGTTGTTTTTGGTGACGTTATCCATTGGCGTAAGTTCCGTCTATCACCCCATCATGCATAGTAATCACTCTATCCGCCATTTCAGCAAGCGCTGGGTCATGCGTCACCACCACTAGCGCGGAACCGGTTTGTTGCCGTAAATCTAACAATAACTGCATGACTTGGTCGGCGTTTTGCTCGTCTAAATTACCCGTAGGCTCATCAGCAAAGACGATTTTGGGACGCGATACCAAAGCGCGGGCGACGGCGGTACGCTGCTGTTCACCGCCCGATAATTGATTGGGCAAACTATCACGCCGATGCCCAAGTCCGACCGCATCAATAAGCTCATCGACCCGCGCATTATCGGGACGCCGCGCAATATCGAGCGGAAAAGCGATGTTTTCTGCCACGGTCAATGTCGGCAAGAGATGAAAGGACTGAAACACAAAGCCCATGTCACGCTGACGAATAGCGGCGAGCTTATCCTCATCAAGCGCACTTAAGGTGTACTCGCCAAGCTTAACCGAGCCGCTATCGGGATAATCGAGCGCCGCTAGCAAACCCAGCAAGGTAGATTTACCCGAGCCGGACTTGCCCATAATCACCACAAACTCGCCGGCATCGACATGGATACTGACGTCTTTGATAATCGCTAGCGATTGCTCGCCGACTTGTACGGTTTTGTTGAGGTTTGCGGCGGTGAGTAGGGCGTTACTGGTAGAAGTTGCGGCGGTCATAGGGTTCTTCTTTTGATGGCGATAATTTTAATTGGTTTCACGGGCTAGCATGTTCTCTAACTCAGGTTTTAATACAGGCAAAATATTATTATTAACGATAATCGTATAGCCCTCGCGGGTCGGGTGAATAGCGTCGGCTTGATTAAGCTCAGGATCGCCGCCCACGCCCTCTAAGAAAAACGGAATCATCGGCACATTCATATCTTCAGCGATACGCGGATAAATATCTGAAAAGGACTGTACGTATGCGTTGCCCAAGTTATCATAAATCTGCATACCGCCTAAGATAACCTCGCTGCCGTTGTCTTGTAGATGTGTGATAGCGGTACGGATATTTTCCTCCACCGTTGCCACATCGAGTCCGCGCATCGCATCATTAGCGCCAATAGTGAGTATAGTGATATCAGGCTCGGTTTGCGTCACCCAGTCCAAGCGATTAACCAATCCGGTGCTAGTCTCGCCGCTTAGTCCTGAGTTGACCACATCGACATTGACGTAACCCATTTCTTTTAATTTAGCTTCTAACTGCGCCGGATAATTACCGTCACGATCGACGCCTAAGCCTTCAGTTAAGGAGTCGCCCAGTGCTAGGATAGTGATAGGTTGCTCAATGATTTCTATTTCGTTTTCTCGGTCGTTTTTCTTGGGCGTGGTCTGACTAGCATCATCGGCTACTGCAGTAGTCGCAATCGGCGCTTCAGTTTCGGCATCATCAGGCTCAGGCTGACAACCGATCAGCGCCATACTGGCTAACATGACGATACTGACACTTTTTAGAGACATAGCTTTACTCATATTTAGGACGTTTAGAGACAAAGGCATAATCGTTCCGTTCGCTGTTTATTTTTACCTAGTGTTTTTTGTACGGTGACTTTTGCACATTTATTTTTTACAGCGGCTTTTATAGTAGCAAGTTTGACGCATGTTGATAGTAACTTTTAAGTCCACTTAGCTTTGTCAAGCTGGCCGACCATCAACCATAATCGGGCGACTGACCAGCCAAGCCATAACGACATTGATAATCATAAGCACCAGTATGAGTAGTAGAGGAAGATCCCAGCTTTGCGTCACATCATGGAGCCAGCCTGTGCCAAGTGGTCCAAAAAAAGCAATCAAATAGCCAACAGTCTGTGCCATACCAGATAGCTCGCTGGCTTGGTTTGGGGTATAAGTACGCAAGGAGAACAGCATCATACTCAAGGTAAAAATCGCTGAGCAGCCAGCGCCCATGAGCCCCGACCATAGCCATGCTAGATCAGCTGATAAATAGCTGATACCTACCATACCGATGACGTTTAGGATCGCAGCGGTAATTGCGAGTGCTTGAATAGGGCGACCACGATTGACCAGCCATGTCAGGCTTAAAATAGCGACTGGTGCCATAAACTGAAATACAGATCCCATCTGTCCTGCACTCACTGCAGACAGTCCGCGACTGATCCAAATCGAGGGCAAAAAACTAGCAACGGTATAATACAATAGCGATTGCAAGCCCATGAATATTGCAATTTGCCAAGCAAAAGCAGTACGCCACATTGCAACCTTTGAAGCATTAACCTGTATAGGATCAACGGCTTGATGGTTGGACGAACCCAGTCGCAAACGCAGTAGCACCCAAATAACAAGTGCAAACAGTCCCAAAAGCGACCAGCCACCCAGTGCCCATTGCCAGCCCACATAATCAGACAACGGCAGCACCACCCCTGCGACAATACCTGCTACTACAGTCATCGTCAGGCTAAATAGTCCTGTGATAAGCGCAATGTGGTTCGGCGTGCGCTGCTTGATAACGGGCGCTGCTAAGGTATTAGCAAAGCCGATTGCTAGCGTTAACAACAACGTCCCACTCAAAAACCCAAACCACGTTGGTATCAGCGAGCGAATAATCATACCTAGCGTCAATAGCCCAATCATAACAATCAGCGTATTCTCAAGCCCGAAGCGCTTACCGATTGCAGGGGAGATAAAGGCACCTAGCGCAAAGCTTAGCATCGGTACCGCGCCAAGCCAACCAATCTGCGTCTCAGAGATACCGAGCGCTGCTTGTACCACTGGTGCAATAGAGCCAAGCGCGACGATCGGTGCGCGCATATTGGTAGCGAGCAAAACCATGGCAAACAGTACGAGCCAAAAGACAAAGCGAGAGGAGGGCTGAAGGTTTGAAGTCAAAGCGTTAGCAGAACGGGTAGTAGCAGAGGTTGGCATAGCGGCACGACTATTAAAATAAAGAAAGAGTAAGAAATGACTTGTAAACCATCCCTTAGCGGATGTTGTGACAGGTTCGTAGATGACATAAACGAAAAAGTGCTAAGTATCAAACAAGATACTTAGCACGATTATAAGAGGCGAGGCGAGCTCGTACTACCCGCGTATGGTAACCAAGACAGTATTTAGAAATAAATATTTAGATATTAAAGGTTACTTAAACCGATTTACCTAATTCGGCAGCTTTAAGGGTACGAGCTTGATCTTCAGCTTGCAGAGAATCACATTTATTAGGATCATCACCGCAAAACGAGCAGCGCTCATCACCCATCAAATTAGCCACACCGCCGCATGAACCTTTAAGCGGCTGCTTTTTAAACATATAGCCAATACCCATAAACAAAAAGAACAGCACAAATACAGTAAAGGTAATAGCAAGTATAGGAAGTAGTTGGCTAAGCATCGGGTAACCTCGATTCTAAGAATAAAAACAGCGGTTTATATCACTAGCTGCTTATGTGACCGTATGAAATGCCACAAGATACCATTATTATAGCAAATATCTGCGTCGATTTGGGAGAAGAGTGTTTTATTATCAAGCACTTATTACTTGTTACATCGCTTGAGGTTTTTTGTTCGCGCGCATCAGTTGCATAGCGGGTGTCTCTACGATTTGCCACTCCTCACTATCTGCTGTATTACGAGCGATAACAAATAACGCTGCGACATTTTGCTGCTTTGCTAGTGCCAGCGCGCTCTTATAGGGCATAGCGGTGAGCGCCGTTGCCCACGCATCAGCGCGAGCAACCGTATCGTCAGCAACTGTGACAGAAGGCGCGCCGCCAACAATGGGCATCCCTGTATTGGGATCGATAGTATGACTATAATCTTTACCATTAAAGGTGACTGAATTGCGATAATTACCTGAGGTTGCCAAGTGCATGCTATTGCCACCTACGGTCGGCTGACGAATAATTGCTAGGGTTTGCCGATCCGTTACCGTACTATCTTTAATGGGGGCATCAATGGCAATCTGCCATGGCTGCTGCTGCGAGCTAACCCCTGAGGTTGCCACCTCGCCGCCAATCTCCACCATATAATTGCGAATCTTATAGTCCGTTTTTAATACATCGGCGATAACATCGACGCCATAGCCTTTGGCGACTGCTGAAAAATCTAGACCGACGCCATCTTTGGTTTTATAAATCGCATTGCCGTCTTTTACAATACTCTCAAAATCTACCAAAGCTTTTGCCATAGCAATTTGCTCGCTACTGGGTGGACTTTGCAATCTTTCAACAGTCATCGTACTACCAAAACCCCAGGTCTCAATTAGCGGCATCACCGTTGGGTCAAACGCACCGTTGGATAGTTGGTAGACTTGTCTTGAAACCTCAAGGACGTTATCAAAATCAGCATCGATAACGATAGAGTTATTTTTGGGAGCACGGTTGAATTTAGAGATGGTAGAGTCGTCTTGATAGGTAGACATACTATCGTTGATCTGTCGCAAACGCTGATCGATCGCGGCTTGTATCTCATTTTCATCGATATCTTTTGGTAGTTTATAGCTGATGTGATAGCTTGTGCCCATCGTCTCACCGCTTAGATAATCATACTCTGGCGGCTGCTGGCAAGCCGTTAGATTAAAAGTAGCTACAGAGCCTATAAGTACAAAAATAGGCTTATGAGTAGGGAGTTTAAAGGTTAAAAACGGTTTTGAATGTATCATAGGTTTTATAATAGTAATAATAAAAAAGAGGTGAAAGCGCGCCTATAACAGCTATCTTACACCCCTTAAGACAAATCAACCATGATGCAATAGCATTAATATAGCTTACCCTCTAAGTGGCTTTGAGTTCTAGCTATGTTATTTTAGCGAGCTAACTTTAGCGCTTAGTAATATAAACGCTTAGTAATATACTTTAATTACGTCACTTTAGATTTACGAATCATTTTATAGAGTTTCGGCGGCGATAAACGATTCACTCTAACCGCCATTTTTTCTTGTTGACCCGCTACGATGATATACTCCTCACCTTTACTTAACGCTTTCACCACTTGCTTGGCAAAGTCAGTCGCGCTCAAGCCTTTATTAGTCGCCTCATCCATAGTGCCTTGCACGCTACCATCGCCTGTTAAGGCATTAATCGAAACATTGGTTTGAATGAAGCCTGGAAATATTGTGGCAACCTCTATCCCTTGATCGTAAAGCTCTGCACGTAGACTGTTCGCCCATAAGTGGATCGCTGCTTTGGCGGCACTGTAGGCGCCGCGATACTGCGTGCCGATGAGACCGGCGACGCTCGACATCATAACGATCTTGCCGCCGCCTTGTGCGATCATGTCTGGCAATACCAGCCGAGTCAGCCGCGTTTGCGCAAAGTAGTCCAGCTCCATGATTTGACGCTCGACGTCCTCACTGGTGTCCATAATAAGTGAGCGCTGACTGACACCTGCGTTGTTAATCAGCCAATCGACGTGGCCTGCTTTAGCTTTAACTTCTTGATAAGCGCTTTTGGTCTGTTCGCTATCGCTAATATCAAAGGGCACAATAATATGTTTTTTTGGTTTTTTGCAGCGCTTTTTTACCGCTTCTAAGTTATCTTTATTGCGCCCACTTAAAATAATCGTTGCGCCTTTTTTGGCAAAGGCAATGGACAAGGCTTCTCCTAAACCGCTTGAAGCGCCAGTTATCCAGATCGTCAAGTCCTTTATATTCGTTTTCATAACAATTCCTTTTTTATCAACGCTGGGGAGTGTTTAATACTATAGGAGAGCCGCTTTGAGTTACTAGTTAAAATTGTAGCCTGCTTGTCTGCATAAAAAAGAGCCTCAACTGAGACTCTTTTTACTATTCACTAAAGTATTGCTAAGGCGTTACACCGGCGTTAACCACCAAAGTCATCAAGCATGATGTTTTCATCCTCGACGCCAAGACTGTGCAGCATATCGATCACTGCTGCGTTCATCATCGGCGGCCCGCACATATAGTACTCGCAGTCCTCTGGGTTTGGATGATCTTTGAGGTAGTTCTCTAATAGCACATTATGGATAAAGCCTGTTGGCCCTTCCCAATTGTCCTCTGGCAGTGGATCAGATAACGCCACGTGCCACTCAAAGTTATCAAACTCTTCTTCTAATTGATCAAAATCCTCAACGTAGAACATCTCACGAATAGAGCGCGCGCCGTACCAAAAGCTAATCTTACGATCGGTATTGAGACGTTTGAGTTGATCAAATAAGTGCGAGCGCATAGGCGCCATACCCGCACCGCCGCCAACGAATATCATCTCAGCGTCTGTCTCTTTGGCAAAGAACTCCCCATAAGGTCCAGACACGGTGACTTTATCACCAGGCACGAGGCTAAATACCCACGAAGACATTTTACCCGGTGGTATGCCTTCAGGACCTTTAGGCGGCGGACTAGCAATACGAATATTGAACTTGATAAGACCGCGCTCTTCAGGATAGTTCGCCATTGAATAGGCACGGATAACCGGCTCATCCACTTTTGAGACGTATTTAAAAATACCAAACTTTTCCCAATCCTCGCGGTACTCTTCAGCAATATCAAAGTCTTTGTAATGCACTTCGTGTGGCGGCGCCTCCAACTGCACATAACCACCCGCGCGGAAGTTCACCTCTTCGCCTTCTGGAATCTTTAGCACCAGCTCTTTGATAAAGGTGGCAACGTTATCATTGGAGATAACCTCACACTCCCACTTTTGCACATCAAAGAATTCAGGATCAATCTCAATTTGCATATCCTGTTTGACGGCAACCTGACAGGCAAGACGCATATTGTCGCGAATTTCACCTTGAGTAAAGTGCCCTTCTTCTGTGGGCAAGATTGAGCCGCCGCCTTCAATAACGCGGCATTTACACTGCGCGCATGTACCGCCGCCGCCGCATGCCGAGGACAAAAATATACCTTCACTAGCCAAGGTTTGCAAAAGCTTACCACCGGCTGGTGTTACTACATCGTTGTCTGGATTATCATTAATGTGAATAGTAACGTCGCCTGAGCTGACCAACTTTGAGCGGGCTGCCAAAATAATAGCAACTAAGCTCATGATGATCACGGTAAACATAGCAACGCCGCCAATCGCCGTAGCATAATCCATGATAAGTATCCTTAATCTATGGGGTAGGGGTAGGACGACACCCTATAGGCTCGTCATACCGCAACCGAATAAATGAGTTAAATGGCTTCTAGATTGACATACCGCCAAACGACATAAAGCCAAGCGACATCAAGCCTACGGTAATAAAGGTGATGCCTAAGCCGCGTAGTGGCCCTGGAATATCTGAGTATTTGAGCTTTTCACGGATGCCTGCAAGCGCCACAATCGCAACGGCCCAGCCAAAACCTGCCCCGATACCATAAACCATAGACTCGCTAAAGTTGTAATCACGCTCAACCATAAATAGGACGCCGCCAAGGATAGCGCAGTTCACTGTGATCAAGGGTAGGAACACGCCAAGCGCGTTATAGAGGGCGGGCACGAACTTGTCTAAGAACATCTCAAGGATCTGTACTGTCGCGGCAATCAGACCGATATAACTCAGTAAGCCCAAAAAGCTCAAGTCAATAGCAGGAAAGCCTGCCCATGCCAATGCGCCATCTTTTAGGATGAACTGAAACAATAAGTTATTGAGCGGGACGGTGATACCCATAACCACAATAACGGCAACCCCAAGACCTATCGCTGTTGAGACCTTTTTGGAAACTGCCAAAAACGTACACATGCCTAAGAAATAGGCTAGTGCCATATTCTCAATAAAGACTGAGGTGATAAATAAGCTAATATAATGTCCCATTAGTGACCACCTCTATGTGCCATCGCTTTGGATTGCGGCTTCATGACAAAATCAGCCTCTTCGATCTGCTCAGGCTTCCAAATACGGACAATGGCAATAAATAAACCGATGATAAAGAACGCAGATGGCGGTAGTAGTAGCAGACCATTAGGTAGATACCACCCACCCTCAGTGACAGGCTGTAATATCGTAATACCAAACCAAGTCCCTGAACCGAGAAGCTCACGGATGGTCGCAACGAATAACAGCACCGCAGAGTAGCCCATACCATTACCAATACCGTCTAAAAAACTAGGTACGGGTGGGTTGCTCATAGCAAAAGCCTCGGCACGCCCCATCACAATACAGTTAGTGATAATGAGACCAACAAAGACAGATAAGCCTTTACTGACATCGTAAGCGACCGCTTTTAGAACCTGATCGACCAAGATAACCAAGGACGCAATAATCGTCATCTGCACAATGATACGTATGCTCGATGGAATCTTGTTACGGATTATAGAGATAAAAAAGCTCGAAAACGCCGTCACTAATGTCAACGCGACACACATCACCAGCGCGTTAGACATGTTAGTCGTGACGGCAAGCGCCGAGCATATACCTAATATCTGTAAACCAATCGGGTTATTATCAAAAATAGGCGTGGTTAAAATGCTTTTTACATCAGCCATGTTATGCCTCCTTGCCAGCTACTGTAGGTGCGCTTGCCACTACAGCTACCGGATCAGTCTTTTGGTCAAGCTTTGGGTTTGCTTGCGCATCAATGCTATTGGTGGTCTCATCAAGCGTCACACCACTCTCTTCACGCAGATGATCTAAATAAGGCTTATAGCCTAGATCGCCAAGCCAAAACTGGATCATGTTGCTCACACCGCGACTGGTTAGGGTCGCACCGCTTATCCCATCAACCCAATTCTCTTTAGGATTACCTGCTTTGGTCACGCCTGTAGCAACCTCGCCGTTTTCATCGTACGAGTGGATACCACTCCACATAGCGCGCCACTTGGGCTCCTCAATACGAGCGCCCAGACCTGGGGTTTCTTTATGCTCATAAAAGCTGATACCTCTAATGGTATTCATATCGCTCTCAAGCGTCAAAAATCCGTAAATCGTACCCCATAGACCATAGCCTTGGATGGGTAATACCACCATCTCAGGATTGCCTGCATCATCGTTTTTGACATAGACTTTGGCGTACTTAGGGACGCGGCCAATACTCGCAAGATCGTTCTCGCCCAAGTCTTCACTAAGCGCTTCGTTTTTGGTTGCTTGACTGGCATCATAAGCGTTGCGATCAGTGATACCAACGTCTAATAATTGATCATCATCTAAGTAGTTGCCTGCTCGTAGATCTACAATCTCTACATCAAAGTCAGCAAAACGCTCAGCAACGTCATCGGCGGTATCAGAGGCAGGATCAAACATTCCCGCTGCTACCAAAATGTTTTTGTTGCGATCTAAACGCGCGTTCTCAACTTGTGAAGGCTTAAGACCGACAGCGACTGCGGAGACGAGTACCGAACACACCAAACATAGCGTCAAAGCTACAATGATCGTTCTACTATTATTACTTTTGGGCTTGGACATAACGAACCCTCCGTGCCGTTTGGCGCTTGATATTTGCTTGAGTTACAAAGTAGTCAAATAAAGGCGCAAATAAATTAGCAAACAAAATAGCCAACATGATGCCTTCTGGGAAGGCTGGGTTGACTACTCGAATGAGTATGGTCATAAAGCCAATTAAAATACCGTAAGCCCAGCGGCCTTTATTAGTGTGTGCAGCAGAGACAGGATCCGTTGCCATAAAGACCGCACCAAAGGCAAAACCGCCAATGACGAGATGCCAGTAAAACGGCATATTCATCATCAGATTATCCTCAGAGCCAATCAAATTAAAGACAAGTGAGGTTGCAACCAGACCTAGGACACAGCCTGCCATAATGCGCCACGACGCAATACGCGTCCAAAGCAAAAACACAGCGCCTATTAAGATAGCTAATGTAGACACTTCTCCGATACTACCTTGGATGTTGCCTAAAAACGCATCGCTCCAAGTAATCGCTTGCCCGTAGACGTTGGTAAAGTCCGCAGGGGTGACCCCAAGAGCAGCAAGACCAAGCGGCGTCGCTCCCGAGAAGCCATCGACGGCTGTCCACACGGAGTCCCCCGACATATAAGCAGGATAGGCAAAGTAGAGAAAAGCACGACCAGATAGGGCAGGGTTTAAGAAGTTCTTACCCGTACCACCAAAGACCTCTTTAGCGACGACGACTCCAAAGATAATACCGAGTGCCACTTGCCATAGCGGAATATCTGGCGGCATGATCAGCGCGTAGAGTACCGAGGTCACGAAGAAGCCTTCGTTGACTTCGTGCCCGCGCACGACCGCAAATATAATCTCGCAGAGGATACCCACCGCAAAGGTGACGATATAGATGGGCAAAAATTGCATCGCTCCGTAGACAAAACTTGCCCAAATGCTATCGGGGTTATAACCTGCCATACTCGTAATGATCGTACGCCAGCCCTCAGGCTCAAGCCCAAGCTGGGCGATAGCGGTGAGCGCTTGATGACCAACGTTGTACATTCCCCAAAACATAGCGGGGAACGTACACAGCCATACGGTAATCATAATGCGCTTTAGATCGATACCGTCGCGCACGTGTGAAGAGGTAAACGTCGTCGAATCAGGTTGCCGCAAAAACGTATCGAACATCTCAAAGATGGCGTAGTATTTTTCATGCTTACCACCCTTAGTAAAGGACGGCTCCATACGATCGAACATATTGTGTAAAAATTTCATCGTGGTTAGCCCTCCAGTTCAATACGCGTTAGATTGTCACGCAGAATGTCACTGTATTCATATTTGCCAGGAGAGACGAAGGTGCACAAGGCCAGATCTTCTTCGTCCAGTTCAAGAACGCCTAAATCAACAGCGCTAATAATATCTTCAATAATCAAGGCGCGCAGCAATTGCGTTGGTAAATAATCCTGCGGCATCACCTCTTCGTAAATACCAATAGGTACCATCGCCCGTGGTGAGCCGTTGGTTGTCGTTGTAAAGTTATACTTCTTTTTAAAGAACTGCGAGATGTAAATGGGCAGCTTAGAGAATCTGTTTTTGCCAGGAGTAAAGAAATGAAACGCTGGACGCTCGTGACCTTCAGCAAGGGCACATACTTGATCGTGGAAGCGACCTAAATAGGCGACGTTATCGAACAGCTTACGACCAGAGAGCACGGAGCCTGAGATCACGCGATTATCGCCGGCAAGCAGATGATTTTTGACTAAGCTGTTGATATCAGCGCCGCGCTCGGTGGCAATCAGATGCGGATCTTTAATCGCAGGACCACCTAAGCTGATTAAGCGACGCGTATACAAACGCCCAGTGGTAAAGAGCTTACCGATAGCAATGACATCTTGAAACCCAATTGTCCAGACACTCACGCCGCGACTGATCGGATGCAAAAAGTGAATATGCGTCCCTGCAAGACCCGCTGGATGCTTACCTGCAAATGCATGATATTCTGTGACATTGTTGCCATGTGTGCGACTCACGTTAGGCAACGTAGCATCAGCGTGATGACAAACGTAAGTCTTGGGGCTGAGTGTTGACAACACCGCCAAACCATCATTAAAAGCCTGCAGCTGTTCATTGATCAGCAACATAGGATCATAAGACAATGGATTGGTATCTATCGCAGTGACAAAGATAGCATGCGGGCGCGCACCGATATCGGGCGCTCGGCTGTAAGGACGCGTACGAAACGCCGTCCACTCGCCAGAGGCGATGAGCTGCGTCTCTACTACCTCAGAGTCAAGATCAGCGAGCTGCTGTGAGCCAAATTGCTCAAACTCAATCTCTTCGCCCTGCGGGTCGACGGCGATGACCAGACTTTCAAACACGCGCCGCTCGCCGCGATTGACAGCGACGACTTTACCTGCGGCAGGCGCGGTATAGATAACGCCAACGCGCTTTTTATCTTCAAAAACGGGTTGACCTTTTGCAACAATATCGCCTTCTTTGACGTTCATCGTAGGCTTCATACCTACGTAATCATAGCCGACAATGGCAACGTGAGCGGGTCTGTGCTCAGATATTTCGCGAGAGGGTTCACCCGTGATGGGCAAATCCAAACCTTTTTTGATGGTAATCATAAGCGAAAACTTAATCCATAGTATGAGAGGATACCAGACGTCCTGTTGGTATATCGGTTGCAGCAACAAACACTCTATTAAACAGGCGCTTTGCTCAAAGCCTGCATCATATAGTATGCACACACAGCTACATTAAAGAGGATTAACGCTGACCTCAGACTCCTTAACAACACGTTAATATCTTATCCGAATGACCACAGCAGCAACTGGCTACCAAGGTATATGATAGGTGGCAAGTAATTTGAGCCTCTTAAAACAACCTGATAAAACGATTGTCTCAAAGCCATGATAGACTTATCATACGGTTTACTAAACCTAAATCTAGGTTGTACCAGTGGCATCTTAACTGCTGACTTTTTTAGCAAAGTGTTGCAGACACACCAAAAGTGTGTCGTTCATCACTAGAACAATCGAGTTTTTTGCCAAAAAAGCAAACAGAAATATGCCTATGATTATACGCTAAAGTGACCTAAAATTGCCAGTTAGTAATTGAATTCACTTAATATTGTGGTTGTTATAATCACCTCAAACTTATAGTTATTGGTTATAGATTCGGGGCTGTTAGTTAGGTAATAAGTTAGGTTTTGAGGGCTTTTAAATTTTTGTGTTTATTGAATATTTGCTTTAAATGCAACAACTGTTTTTATTTTGAGGAGGGCGATATGTGTGCTGCACCTGTAATAATTCCGGCCATTGATCTAAAAGATGGTAAGTGTGTGCGTCTAAAACAAGGCCGTATGGAAGACGATACGGTATTTTCTGATGACCCTCTAGCGATGGCAGCGCGCTGGGTAGAGGCTGGCGCGCGCCGCTTGCACTTGGTTGATTTAAACGGTGCTTTTGATGGCGTACCTGTCCATAAAAGCGTTGTTAATGATATTGCCAAGGCCTATCCAAATCTGCCAGTCCAGCTAGGCGGTGGCGTACGTACGATGCAGACTATCGAGCAGTACATTACTGCTGGGTTGACTTATATCATCATTGGCACCAAAGCGGTTGAAGATCCCAAGTTTGTAGAGCAGGCGTGCCGCGAGTTTGCAGGTCATATTATCGTAGGTATTGATGCCAAAGACGGTATGGTCGCCACCCACGGCTGGGCAAATGTGACTGGTGTCAAAGCTACAGAGCTGGCAAAGCGTTTTGCGGACGCTGGGGTATCCTCTATCGTTTATACCGATATCGCCCGTGATGGTATGATGCAAGGCGTCAATGTCTCTCAAACCGTAAATCTGGCGCGCGAAGGCGGTTTGCCTGTTATTGCTTCAGGCGGCGTTACTGATATGAGAGATATCGAGCAGCTAAAGCCTTATGGTGACTGTATCGAAGGTATCATTACTGGACGCGCTATCTATGAAGGCACGCTTGATCTGAGCGCAGCCCAGCGCTACTTAGATTTAGACGACAAATAGCGTGATTAGGACATTTAGCGTCTTTGCAGCGCCGATAAGGGATAACAATGATGACTGACCTCAAGTGTTTAATAGCCTCACTCACATCGACTCAGATGCTAAGACGATGGGGTCAGCTGCTGTTATTAGGCTCAGTATTAGGATTGTCTACTATCGTTGTAGCCGCTGAGGAAATAGCTGAGGTCGCTGCAGCTATGGGCGTCGATAGCGGCGCGGTTACACCTGCTACTACAGATGATGGTGCACAGAGCAGTGCTGATACAGAAAGTAGCACTAACGTACCTCCTCCTGTTATCAATGGTGAGAGTACAAACAACGCCAGTATAGAGACCACACCTAATCCACAAAAAGACCAAGACATCCGTCAGCGTATTCAAGGGATTTTTTCAGAGATCGAAGGCTTGCAAGCGGTCAATATTAGCGTAGCCCAAGGCGTCGTAACATTGACAGGCGAAGTGCCTAACGAAAAAAAAGCGCAGCAGGCGATTAACTTAACCAATCGTTTAACCGATGTCGTCACCGTCGATGATAAAATTGACCGAACGCTAGATGTGCAAGATAACGTCAGCACCGTGTATGAAGGGCTAAAAACTCAGTTCAAAAATTTAGTCAAAGCCATACCCTTACTACTCGTTGGTGTGGTTGTATTTGGACTAGTAGCTTGGTTTGGTAGTTGGCTGTCCAACCGAAAAAAAATATGGCAACGCATCACGCCAAACCCTTTTGTCGGAGAGCTGCTGGCACAAACAGTTAAAGTTATCTTTATTATCTTTGGTCTCATACTAGCGCTAAGTTTGATAGGCGCTGAGACTATATTAGGAACGCTGCTTGGCGGTGCAGGGGTCATCGGTATCGCTGTTGGCTTTGCGGTCAAAGATACCATTGAGAACTACATTGCCTCACTGATGCTGAGTATCCGGCAACCTTTTCGTGCTCGCGACCAAGTCGTTATTAACGATTTAGAGGGTATCGTAGTACGTCTTACCTCACGCGCAACTATTTTGATGACCTTTGATGGTAATCATTTGCGCATTCCTAATGCAGAAGTCTTTAAGGGTACAATTTTAAACTATACCAAAAATCCCGAGCGCCGATTCACCTTTGAGCTTGGTGTCGATGCCAATGACGATCCTTTAGCGGCCATCAAAGTTGGTCTAGACGCTATCAACACTTTGGAGTTTGTTCTAGAGGAGCCCAAATCTATTGCTATTATCACTAATGTCGGCGACTCCAATATTATTCTTGAGTTCCAAGTGTGGGTCAACCAAATAGAGACTGACTTTTTTAAAGCGCGTAGTATTGCAATTCGCGAGACGAAACATGCGCTTGAGAACGAAGGCTTTAGCTTACCTGAACCTATTTATCGTCTGCGTTTTAACGATAAAGTAGAAAAAGCCTTAGAAAAAGGTGGCGATATGGACGCCAGCGCCTCTGAGCTGACCGTGACGCCGACCTTGCCTGCGCAGATGGATAAAAAGCTTAATGAACCAAGCGATGACAAAAGTGATAGGGATGATGAAGATAAAAAACGCGCTAAAGCTCGTGCCAAGCACATCTTAAAAGGTGAACGAGCTACTGATGTGTTAGACGCTCGTCCCGATGATCGATTGATGGAAAAAGTGGATCAAGAAATCGCTGAAAACTCTGATGAGACCGATCTATTAAGTAATAATAGTCCGCAAGAGTAGGTAGCAAGTTTCACTACCGTTTTTTATTCAGATGTATTCACAAGAACCGATAGTAGGCATAAAAAGTGCAGCAAAATGTATATCTTTTTCTAAATATACAAGGCACCATTTATGCAAGCTAAGCATCTCATTGTATTTGCGCTAGTCGGTATCGCGTTACTCATTGGTTTTAACGTTATCAGTGGCAATCAACATGAACGCAATCGCCACGTAATCGCAAGCAACACTCTAGTCGTTGACGAGACCGACGTTGTGGATGACAAGGCTACTGCACCTAATACGATGAGCAGTACCACAAGCAGCACAGCTATTACTAGCCAACCACTCGGTCAACAACCAAAAGCCATTATTGATAATGTTACAACGGATATCGCAGTCGCACAGCAATCTGAGCAACAGCGCTTGACGCAAATGAGCGCCGTGCAATAAATAGAGCATTGTAATAAACACCTATTCATTAAAGAGTAGCAGTGACATAGACCATAAAAAAGAGCTAACGACAACGTTAGCTCTTTTTTATGGTTAGAAAGTAATTGTCAGCAGAGGCTAGCTCTTTTTATTATTGCCTTTGCCGTTACCGTTGTTGCGACTGCTCTTCTTAGAGGAGTCCTTTTTTGCTTGTCCCTTTTTGCTTTGATTCATAGCACTAGATTTAAGCTTTTCTATCAGATCAAAATCAATTTGCAACAAGTCCATATTGACGCCAGCGACTTTAACTTTGACTAGATCGCCAAGTCCAAATAGTCCGCCTTTATCTTTACCAATGAGCTGCTGCTGCTGCTCATCGTAAACAAAAAAGTCATCGCCGACGTTTGAGATGTGTACCAGGCCATCAATATATAGATCAGTCAAGGTTACAAACAGACCAAAGTTGGTGACGCTGGTCACAACGCCCTCAAAGTCCTCACCGACATGATCTTTCATATAGTGACACTTGAGCCAAGACTCTACAAAGCGTGAGGCTTTTTCAGCACGGCGCTCAGTATCCGAAGTTTGCGTACCCGCTCCATCTAAGGAGAAGTCCATAACCGGCTGTTTGCTACCCGTCACTTTTGCTTTAATAGCGCGGTGCAGCATGAGATCAGGATAACGACGAATCGGTGAGGTAAAGTGACTGTACTCATCGTACGCGAGTCCGAAATGACCAATATTGTCAGGCGAGTAGTTCGCCTGCATCATGGAGCGCAGTAGCATGCTATGAATACTAATGGCATCTGGACGCTCTTTGGTCGCCTCAATGATACGCTGATAATCCGCCTGCGTTGGACTCTCCTCTGGGAAAGGTAAACCGAAGTTTTTGGCGTACTCGTGAATACGCATGGACTTCTCATTATCAGGCTTATCGTGGTTGCGATATAAGACAGGCAGCTCATTTTTGAGTGCAAAGTTTGCCGCGCAAGTATTGGCAAGCAGCATACACTCTTCAATCAGTTTATGAGCGTCGCCACGCGTACGTGGCATAATCGCTGCAATACCGCCTTTTTCATTGAACTTGATATAAGTCTCGACCGTCTCAAACTCCATCGCGTGACGCTGTTCGCGCTTTTTAATCAATAGCTCATAGAGCTGATGCAGGGTATCGACTGACTTCTTAACGTCTTTATTACCGGTCAGCGATTTAGGGACGCTATTGTCTTTTGGATTAGCAAAGTAGTCATTAACTTGGTTGTACGTCAGACGCGCCTGCGAATGCATCACCCCAGGATAGAACTCATAGCCTGTGACGTTACCGGCACGCGATATCTTGATATCCGCGACCATACATAGACGATCAACGTCAGGATTCAATGAACACAGACCGTTTGATAGCACCTCAGGTAACATCGGAATCACGCGATGCGGGAAATACACCGACGTGCCGCGCTCATAAGCATCTTTATCAAGCGCTGAGTTTGGTGTGACATAATGACTAACATCAGCGATGGCAACGAGCACGCGATAGTTACCGCCCGAGCGTTTTTCAGCAAATACTGCATCATCAAAATCGCGCGCATCCTCGCCATCAATAGTGACAAGTGGTAAATCACGTAAATCTTTGCGACCTTTGAAGTCTTTTTCGGTTGGCTCTTGATAGCTGTTTGCCTGTTTAAGCGCCGCTGCACTAAACTCTGAGGGAATATCATAGTTGAGTAGGGTAGTCTCAATGATAAGCTCGCGATCGTTATCATCAGATAGCACTTCTGTAATTTTACCTGTGGCAAACTCATGCTGGTTAGGCCAATCGATAATATCAACCTTTACAGGGGCGCCAGGCTTAATATCTAGAGCTTGTACGTTATCATCAGCAACCGTAATCGGCTGGTGATTATTCGGACTACTAAGCTCAACAGAGTAACCTTCATCGTCTTTTGCCAGCGTACCAATAAAATGATTTTGACGACGGGCAGTAACATCGACGATACGCCCTTCTGTACGACCACGATTATCCGTTGAGGTGCCGATCGCATCTACCGTATCGCCATTAAATACCCAGCGCATCTGTTTTTCATGCAAAAACAAGTCAGGCATGTCCTCTAGCACCACAAAACCGAAACCTTTTGGATGTGCTGACACCGTACCGCTAACGACATCTTGCGTTGTCACCGTGCGATAGCGATAAGGGCGTCCTTCGCGATTGACTTGACCATCGCGTGCCATTGCTTTTAGGCGATTGCCTAAAGCATCGAACTGGTCAGGGTCATCAATATCAAAGGCTTTTGCCAATTGCTGATGCGTGACTTCACCTTTCTCACTAATCGTACTTAATATAAGTTCGCGACTAGGGATAGGATTGTCATATTTTTGTGCCTCACTTGAGGCGTTTGGATCATTCCAACTCATAAATTACCGTATCTGTTTTTAAAATTATTAATAGGGGCTATCTTAACACGAACGATGATGTAATATCTGACGTCTATTGTTCGCATCAAGATAGCAAATAAGATAGATACTTGAGGTTCAAGTACCTATAAATATATAAAGCCAACAAGAAAAATGGCTAATAGGACATTGCGACATCGCGACGTTGTTCCTTTAAATGCGACATTGAACTGTTAAATACTGCGCTTTTAAATATCGATACCAGAATTGTCAGTAAGCTTTTTGCTATCTAGCTCCTTTGACACTTCTAGTACGGTGGTCTGATTCGACTTATCGAGATACTTCTGTGCTTTATCGACCTCAGTGGTCAGCGTATTGACCGTTTGCTTCATGCTCTCAAGCGCCTCAACCTTATAATTGCTAATCATATCCATCGTCTCATAGACGTTATTGAAGGCGTTTTGCAATTTATCAAGCTCAATCGTGCTACTTGTTGCTTGTTCGTGGATTTCGCCCGATTGACGCTTGAGCATTGCAGAAGTCGACTCAATAAGACTACTAGTGGTTTTATTGAGTGCGGTAATCTGATCTAATACAAGTTTTTGATTGGTCATAGCTTGCGCTACAATAACGGCAGTACGTAGCGCCGATATGGTCGTAGTAGTCGCGCGATCCACACCTTTGATCAGCTCCAAGTTGTTTTTGCGAATGGTATCAAGTGCTAAATACCCTTGCACATTGACCGCAAGCTGAGTCAAAAAATCAGTATTCTTTTGTCGCACATAAAACAGCATCTCTTCTTTAATGATGCGCGCTTTTTCAGGATCAGTGGCTTCTATGGCATAGACTTTTTGTTCAAGCTCTGCATCAATTTTTTTACCCACATAGATATATTGACGTAGTGATTGCATCAGCTCCCACATATTGACTTTTTCTTGCTCTATAGTGGCATTGTCTTTGAGTAGCTCGTCTTTGCCATTATATAGACTCGTCACTACTGCATTGATATGCGACTGTGCGGACTCATACTGACGAAAGTAGTCCTGCACTTTATTACCAAAAGGGATAAGACCAAACAGTTTACGCGAGCTGGTCAGCTGTTTTTTACTTGGATCTAAATCCTCTACAATACCTCGTAGCTCGGTCAATGACTTGGCGATAGGTGAGTTATCGAACAGGCCATCGTTAAGGCTCTTGGCAGGCAGCTCAAGCATACGATTGGAGACTTGCGCCGACTCGCGGATCTCCTTTGTCCCTAGATTATGGATTGATTGCACGTTTTCTTGAAATTCAGGGCTGTGCACAGAATTTGTAAGCACATGATCTACAAACGCATCTACCTTTGCATCAAGCTCTGGAATTTGGCTTTCATCCAACGTGACCATCTGATCGGCTTCGCTCTTTTGAATCTCTTTAACGGGTTCAGGCGGGGTTAATGAGATACTTGGTGTCGATGCATTTTCGGGTGGGGTCAGCTCTTGCATGTTGGTTCCTATAGCAGTAAAAGATATTTTTGTTGGTAGTCACTCGTGATGACAACGAATCTTATGGGCACAAGCTATCAACTATAATAGGGCAGTGCGCTGAATAAAACTACTAATGACGAAATAAAAAGACCAGCAATAACAAAATAAAAAACCACCAATATATCGCCGCATATTGATGGTCAAGAAATACAAATACGATATCAAATAGTGCAAGCTACATTATTTTTTACGAGTCGGTCCAAGTAGCATACCCATCTGACGACCTTCCATCTTAGGAGGTTGCTCGACATTGGATATCTCAGCGGTATCTTCGATAATACGCTCAAGCTGCTTACGACCAATATCTTGATGCGCCATTTCACGACCACGGAAGCGAATACTGACTTTAACTTTATCTTGATCTTCTAAGAAGCTAATAATTTTGCGCAGTTTGACCTGATAATCAGCCTCTTCAGTACTCGGGCGCAGTTTCATCTCTTTTAGCTGCGTCTGCTTCTGGTTTTTCTTCGCCTCTTTCGCCTTTTGCTTTTGATCATAGAGATAGTGCTTGTAGTCCATGATCTTACATACTGGCGGCTTGGCGTCTGGCACCAACTCGACCAAATCTAAGTTATCCTCACGCGCCGCACTCAGTGCAGTTTCTATATCAACGACGCCCATCTGTTCACCGTCCTCTTTGACTAGGCGAACTTCTTTAGCGCTAATATCTTCGTTAATATTTAAACGGTTTGACTGTTTAATAGGTATTACTCCTCATCTGTTTTTGGAAGCTGGCGACCTTTTTTATCGACAGCACTCTGTACTAAAGCTATAAACTCATTGACACTCATCACGCCAAGGTTATCACCTTCACGTGTTCGGACATTGACGCTGCCCGATTCAACCTCTTTATCCCCTAATACTAGCATATAGGGAACGCGCTCTAATGTTTTCTCTCGTATCTTAAATCCTATCTTTTCGTTACGCAAGTCGCTTACGGCGCGCAGACCGACTTCTTTAAGCTGGCTTACCACATCTTCACAGGCATCGGCTTGTTTATCCGTGATATTCATCACCGCCACTTGCTTAGGGGCAAGCCACACTGGCATCCAACCCGCATAGTGCTCAATCAAGATACCAATAAAGCGCTCAAACGAACCTAAGATAGCTCGATGCAGCATAATTGGTGTTTCACGATCGTTCTGTTCATTGACGAATTCAGCATCAAGGCGTTCTGGCATATTAGGATCGACCTGAATCGTACCGCACTGCCAAACGCGCCCTAAGCTATCTTTGAGACTAAACTCAATCTTAGGGCCGTAAAATGCGCCTTCACCCGGTAGATACTCCCAATCGAGACCTGAGCTATCGAGCGCATCGGCAAGCGCTTTTTCGGCATAGTCCCAAGACTCATCACTACCGACGCGCTTCTCTGGACGCGTCGAGAGCTTCATAATAATATTATCAAAACCAAAGTCTTTATAAACGTCAAGAGTCAATTTGATAAAGTCCGCCACTTCCTCTTGAATCTGCGCGGGCGTACAAAAGATATGCGCATCATCTTGCGTAAAGCCGCGTACCCGCATCAGACCATGCAATGACCCTGACGGTTCATTACGGTGACACGAGCCAAACTCCGCCATACGTAGCGGCAGATCACGATAAGACTTTAGACCTTGATTAAACACTTGCACATGACACGGGCAATTCATTGGCTTTACCGCGTAATCACGGTTTTCACTTGCGGTGGTAAACATATTGGTCGCATAGTTGCCCCAATGTCCCGAGCGCTCCCACAAGCTACGATCGACAATCTGCGGCGTCTTGATCTCTTCATAGCCATTATCATATTGCACTTTACGCATATACTGCTCAAGCACCTGATAGATTGTCCAGCCATTCGGATGCCAAAACACCATGCCCGGCGCTTGCTCTTGCATATGAAATAGATTTAGCGCTTTGCCAATCTTACGATGGTCGCGCTTTTCCGCTTCTTCAATACGCTGGATATAGGCTTTTAGATCTTTTTTATCCGCCCACGCCGTGCCATAAATACGCTGTAATTGCTCGTTTTTGGCATCACCGCGCCAATACGCGCCAGACATCTTAGTGAGTTTAAATACTTTTAAAAATCTAGTGTTCGGTACATGGGGGCCACGGCACATATCGACGTATTCTTGGTGATGATATAGACCAAAAGCCTCTTCACCTGGCATATCATTAATCAGCTTGAGCTTATAGTCTTCACCGCGCTCTTCAAAGATCTTAATCACTTCATCACGTGGCGTTATCTTCTTTATGACGTCATAGTCCTGCTTTATCAACTCCATCATGCGTTTTTCTATCGCTTCCATGTGCTCAGGCGTAAACGGCGTCTCACTATAGATGTCGTAATAAAAGCCATCTTCAATCACAGGACCGATCACCATTTTTACATCAGGATACAGCTGCTTGACCGCATGACCGAGCAGGTGCGCTGCCGAGTGACGGATAATATCTACCCCATCATCATCTCTTGGCGTCACGATCTCAACGGCAGCATCATGAGTAATAGGGTCACAGGCGTCCACTAAGTGACCATCGACTCGTCCTGCAACCGTCGCCTTAGCCAGTCCTGCGCCAATACTTTGCGCCACTTCCATAACGGTGGTGCTGCCCTCGAACTCTTTTACGCTACCATCGGGTAAAGTAATCGCTACCATAATCTTATCCAAAGTTTATTAAAATCTTGCCCCCTATATAAGTATATATAGGCAGCTATTAAAGCCAAAAGACCGGCAATAGTGCCAGTCATAGTATATAGAATGTATATAGGTTGTCTAAGTGACTGCTATTATAAACGATTTTTGGGAGCTAATCTCGCTATTTGCTTGTATCTAGCACGCTCTGTGGGTTGCTGGCTAAAATTTTAGAGTATTCTATTGCAATCGTAGGAATTAAATCTTAGTTGTACAGAAAATCATAGATTTTCTCTTGCGTCGGGACAAGTGTCTCCCAGACACTTGCTTTTTCCCTCTTCATATCGAGGCTAGCGGCGAGATCATGTGCTTATAACTATACTGTGTGCTTATAACTATACAATGTGTTTATAGCTTTATTATCTGTTTGCAACTATATAGTAGTCTGAATTAGGTTCTCCTATATATAAGTATCAATAGCAACGAATAGTCACGAGTCGTTGATATATTATCAACCTAGGTAATAGTCAGTAAGGTACGCCCCGCACACCAATCTAACCTAAATAAAATAAATCTCCAAAACCCCTTGACCCATTTTCAAATCTACGTATAATGCCACCCAGTCGAAAGGGAAGGCGGATTGGAGAATGAATCATCAATCTAAGAAACAAAGCCAACTAAATTAATTTCAAAATAAAATAATTTAACCCTTGACTAACGAAATAAACCGTCTATAATACGCACCTCATTAAGGGAGTAGCGAGACAAACTACTGATAACAGTAGCAAAATCAAGCCACTA
>CANLDW010000007.1 GCA_947489525.1 uncultured Psychrobacter sp. | reverse complement strand
CCGATGGTGCCGACGTTGACGTGGGGTTTGTTGCGTTCAAACTTGGCCTTTGCCATGGGTGTGTCCTCTTTGTTTGGTGAATTAGGTATAACTTAAAATTATGTATAACTTCATACCAATAATAGGCTAAACAAATCATTATAGCATCGTGCATGCGGCGCTTAGTATTGCCTATTAAAATGCATCCATGTGCTTATGTCATATAATAAATGGATTGCTGATCTGTCAATCTGTTAAGTATTATACAGTATTGTCGATAAGATGACGTATCTATAAAGCAAATAAGATACTGACAGCACTAAAAGGCAACACCTCGGTGCTACCTATAATTTTATTGTTATGACGCTATTATTATAAAGTTCAATAGGGTTCAAATGCTATGAGATAAATACAACAACTGCCTATTGCATCAACTATCGTTTAGATAACTATTAATAATGACAACTATTGATAACGATAAGTATTGATAACGGCCAATAACGAATAACGGCGCTACTAAGCCTATCTGGATAAATGGAGCTCATATCGAGAATTGAACTCGAGACCTCTCCCTTACCAAGGGAGTGCTCTACCGCTGAGCTATATGAGCATATTTTAGTCAGACTATTTTTGGTCTACTACTAAAAAAAATATCACGAAGCAGCAACTGTCGTGATTCATTATTCGATAATGATGGTATCTACTGCCATATATGGAGCGGGTGGCGGGAATCGAACCCGCGTCATTAGCTTGGAAGGCTAAGGTGTTACCATTATACCACACCCGCAATAACTCTTTTAAAAGCTAGCTCTGATATGAGTAGTCATATATAAAGAGTATGCTTGGCGCTGTGACGAACTTCTGAAAAATATGGTGGTGGGGGAAGGATTCGAACCTTCGAAGCTTTCGCGACAGATTTACAGTCTGTTGGGTTTGACCGCTCCCCAACCCCACCTTAGGGTGCTTTTGATAAAATCTACTTATATAAGCAACCTTAAAAAAAGCGACTTTGAGAGAAATGGTGCCGACTGCCGGGATCGAACTGGCGACCTACTGATTACAAGTCAGTTGCTCTACCAACTGAGCTAAGTCGGCTTGTTCTTTCAAAGTGGGATGTATTATATCAAATATATCTTAGAATACAAGCCCTATTTCTAATTTTTTATATAAAAAATATCAACTCATTGATTATACGTCTATTTATAATACGTATTCCTTTAAATAATAGGTTAGGTCTATTAGTACTGAGCTTATCAAATATGACGGGGCTATTAATGGCTCTATTGAGTAGTACTGATCTATTGGATAAAAGTACGCTAGCGAAGATGTAAACCATCACAAGCCATCTTAACCGCTTTGATGAGTGCCAACGCTTTTTTATTGGTCTCCTCCCATTCCGACTCTGCAACGGAGTCAGCGACTACACCCGCCCCTGCTTGAATATATATTTTACCGCGGCGCATAACAGCGGTACGAATAGCAATAGCCGTATCCATGTTGCCGTTCCAGCCTAGATAACCTACAGAGCCCCCAAAGACCGTTCGGCGTACGGGTTCTAGCTCATCAATAATTTGCATTGCCCGTATTTTGGGCGCGCCTGATAAGGTGCCTGCTGGAAAGGTCGCACAAAAGACGTCAAGAGCGTCTTTACCGGGCAGTATTGTGCCTTCTACATTGGAAGCGATGTGCATCACTTGTGAGTAGCGCTCAACCAACATCTTTTCGGTCACTTTCACACTGCCATATTCGCACACACGGCCAATATCATTGCGTCCCAAGTCTATGAGCATTAAATGCTCAGCGATCTCTTTGGTATCGGCTAATAGCTCGCGCTCAAGTGCTAGATCTTCAGCAGCATCCGCACCACGTTTACGTGTGCCTGCCAAAGGTCTCACCGTTACTTTACCGTCCTCTATACGCGACAGTATCTCAGGCGAGGCACCAATGATATCAAAGCGCTTATGATCATCGAGCGTATAGCCATGTACCAAAAACAGATAAGGTGATGGATTTAAAAACCGTAGGGCGCGGTAGACTGCTAGTGAGTCGCCAGCATAGTCAGCACTCAAGCGCTGCGCTGGTACGACCTGCATAACATCGCCCGCTACTATATAATCCTTTATCCTATTAACATCTTGGCAGTACTTCTCAGCACCCGTTTGCGAGACAAACTTTGGTGTGGGCATAGTCGGCGCACTGAGGTTTGCACGCTCCAAGAGCTTATCATCAATCTTTTCCAGCTCACGTATCGCTGCCCCGTACCCCTCTTCATCGCTACAGTCGGCGTAAACGATGATAGATAAGGTATTTTCTAAATTATCAAATACAATGACGCTCATGGAGAGCATCAGCCACATATCAGGCATCGTCATCGGATTGGCTGCATCCGATAGACCGACGCTAGGTTCGATAACTCGTATCATATCGTAGCCAAAGTAACCGACCAAACCGCCACTAAAGCTCGGCAGGGTCTCAACCTCTGACATCGTTGGCATCTTATATTTAGCCATAAGCGTGCGTATGTAATCAAAGGGGTCATCAATGGCATGAGTGTCAATATTGTCGTTTTCTTTGATCATCATATTGCCATCAGCATATTGCAATAAAAGATCGCTGCCCAAGCCAATCATGGAGTACCGTGCCCAGCGCTCACCGCCCACGACAGACTCAAACAAATACGCTGAGCCGTTTAGATCGCGCACTTTTGAGAATACAGACACTGGCGTTTGCGCGTCCATGAGTCTCTTTTTTATTAAAGGAACATGACTAAAGCCCTGATTTTTAAAGGCTTCGTACTCCTCAAAAGTTATCATAACAGTATCTCTGTGCGAAAGCAGCGTAGTTCATGACGAATCCGGTGAATACAGCCAATATTAAACGCTACCCATATTAAACAACCATACGGCAATACCAATAATCAAAATAATAACAAAGACCCAAATAAACCAAGTGCCGCTCGATTTTTCACCAGTTCTATTGCTGGTAGCTGGATTGTCTATCGCTTGATCCATAGCATTGTTACCCTCAGTACCAAGATCACGACCTTGACCTAGATTTGCAGTGCCTGAGAACTGCGCTGTCGCCGCTTGTTTGGCACGCAGCACATCCGGATCCGCTTCCCGCTGTAGCTCAGTGGTCGTCGTTTTATCATGCTCTGGACTCACAGGAGCACCCGCATGCGTATTCGAAGCTGACGTCGGTGAGCCCGATTCATGTCTGGCTGGTTTATTCTCCACCGTCTCGCCTACTACTTTCTCTTTTGACTCATCTTGTGACATCACTGTCTCCTTGTTAGACTGCGTATTCTCAGGCATAGCGGACAATACATCCGCTATGATTGTCTCTTTGTTTACAGGCTCATCAGTAGCTGGCAGCTCATTAGTTGAGTCGCTAATAATAGGCATGGTCTCTGAGGTAGGTGTAGTTTCTAATGTAGATGTGGTTTGAGAAGTCTGATCGACAGCTGTTTTATCAATAGAAGTAGGTACTATTGTTTGTGTTTGTGTTTCAGCTGTCGGCTTCGCTGCTGGGGTCGTTGGCGTCTGAGCCGTTGCCGTAGGGTCTGTAACGACTGGTGTATTCTCAAAAAGAGGCAAGACTTTAAAAGCAAAGCTTGCGAAACTGAGCGTATCCTCAGCTTTTAAGTGTTTGGATTTATTACCTTCGATACGCTGATCGTTAATAAAGGTGCCATTTGATGAATCCAAATCCTTAACATAGAGCTTACCGTTTAGCACACTAAGTAGCGCATGATTGCGTGATACTTGTTTGCTGCCGAGTACGACATCATTATCACTACCACGGCCTACAGATAAGCTATCGTCAATCGTTAGTGTCAAGTCGCCAAGAGCCTCGGTAAGTGCACTCAGCTGCCACATTGCTGGATCTATATCAGACGTTTCATTATCTCTAGTTGCCATGTTTTACTCCATTATTGATGTCATCAGTTTGCTATGCGTGACGCTACCATTTGTATTGCCACACTTATTTAGTGCGTTATTTAGTGCTAAAAATAGCCATAAACCTCAATATGAGTCATATTTTACCGCAAGCGCCGCCTTGTATTGTTGAAACACTGTTTGTGTTTCTATAAGCTTACTCCCAATAGCAGAACGCAAAAAAGACACGGCTGGCGTGTCTTTTAAGAAGGTATTTTATATAAGAAGGTATTTTATAGCTCGTTTTTTTCTATCGAGGCTTAGTGCTCACGCGTACTACTAAAGGTAATCTCCGGATAGCGCTCTTGCATCAGCTGCAAATTCACTCTTGAGGGCGCAAGATACGTCAAGTAACCCCCACCATCGATGGATAACTGGTCGTGTGCTTTTTTCTTAAATTTGCTCAGCGCCACTTCATCATCACAGTGAATCCAGCGTACGGTGGCGATTGATACGGGCTCAAAGGTGCACTGTACTTTGTACTCTTCTTTGAGACGATGCGCGACCACTTCAAACTGCAACACTCCAACCGCGCCTAAGATCAAATCATTGTTAATTTGCGGCATAAACACCTGCGTCGCGCCCTCCTCCGATAACTGCTGGAGACCTTTTTGCAGCGCTTTGGACTTAAGCGGGTCCTTGAGCACTACGCGGCGAAACAATTCAGGCGCAAAGTGCGGGATACCAGTAAAGTTCAGCACTTCGCCCTCGGTGAAGCTATCACCGATTGAGATCGTGCCATGGTTATGCAGACCAATAATATCGCCCGGATACGCCTCTTCTAACGCTTCGCGATCGCCTGCCAAAAAGGTGAGTGCATCAGCGATACGCACCTCTTTGCCCAGTCGCACATGATTCATCTTCATGCCTTTTTCGTACTTACCAGAGCAGACGCGTAAAAACGCAATACGGTCGCGGTGGCGCGGATCCATATTGGCCTGAATCTTAAACACAAAGCCGCTAAAGTCCGTCTCATTAGCCGCAACTTCACGCTGTTCTGTAGGGTGCGTTTTTGGCGGCGGCGCGTACTTAACTAGGGTATCAAGCACCATATTAACACCGAAATTACCTAGCGCCGTGCCAAATAGAACTGGCGTCATATCTCCTGCCAAAAACTCTTCAACACTAAAGTCCTCAAGCGCCATTTGTACGAGCTCAAGCGACTCTTCAAAAGCGGCAAACATTAGCGCGCCTAGACGCTCACGGATATCTGGATAATCGTAGCCCTCGCGAGTCTCAGAGATCGTAATCTCGCCGCCGTGACCTTTTTCATAAAAATAAGTTTTGTTTTCGGTTAGGTGATAAACCCCAACAAAATCCTGCCCCATACCAATCGGCCAAGTGATAGGCACACACTTAATCTTGAGTACTGACTCAATCTCACTGAGTAAATCAAGCGGCTCGCGAATCTGGCGATCAAGCTTATTGACAAAAGAGATGATCGGCGTATCGCGCATCCGGCACACCTCCATCAGCTTGATGGTACGCTCCTCGACGCCTTTGGCACCATCAACCATCATCAGCGCGCTATCAACGGCCGTGAGCGTACGATAGGTATCCTCACTAAAGTCGGCGTGACCGGGCGTGTCGAGCAGATTAACGATATGGTCTTGGTACGGGAACTGCATCACTGAGGTAGTAATAGAGATGCCGCGCTCTTGCTCCATACTCATCCAGTCGGACGTGGCGTGGCGATCGGTTTTGCGGCCTTTGACCTCGCCTGCTACTTGAATGGCTTGACCCCATAACAGCAGCTTTTCAGTCATGGTGGTCTTACCAGCATCGGGATGCGAGATAATCGCAAAGGTGCGACGCTTAGCGACTTGTCTATTTAATACTTTTGGATCTACGCTCATAATTTTGACTTCAACTTTGGCTTTAAGCAAGCTGTCTGTTAGACAGTAACTTAAATGGAATAATTAATGCGCGTATTGTAGCCGATTTCGTCTCAAGGTGCAGAAATAGCTTAGAAAAACACGCTTGCGCAGCACAGTCACCCCTTACTATAAACCTAGAGATCTTAAACACTCAATCAACATGTCTTTTACCCGCCAGCAGATTATGCCACTGCTGATACTCAGGCATGGCGGTGGCAACAGTTTGCCAAAAGGCACGGCTGTGGTTGGCATGATGTAGATGACACAGCTCATGGACGATGACGTATTCGGTACACTCAACAGGGAAAGCGGGCAGATAGACGGAGAGCCAAACCCTACGTGCGCGCGTATTGCAGCTGCCCCAGCGCGTATGCATTTTTTTGAAGCGTACTTCCCGAGCGTACGCATCGACGATAGGTTGCCACTTATTAAATAAAGACGGCGTGACACTCTTGAGCTGTTCACGATAGTAATCAAGTTTTTGCTCAGTCGCTAAGTGAAAAGCTTGACGCGTGCCCCAAAGCATTACTGGACTATCGGCAGCGCGCTCATAGGATAAACGACGCTGCTCCTGCAAAAGGACTGCAGGGTGATTGGCAAGTGCCCAAGGGACACGCTTACTCAGGGCTACAGCGATTTGGGTGGGATCCATCGTTTGTGGCACTGACATCGACAGCTGATGCGGCTTGAGGCGAAAATTGATATTTTTGACTCGTTTTTTGCTAAGACAAAGCTCAATATCTGCCTCAGCTAGCTGTGTTATCGCTTTTTTTAATAAAGGGGTAGAGTCAAGTACCGTAGTCATTGCATCCTTATCCTGCTAGTGCTTGCAAATGATTATCAAAGGACATCGGATGTGAGCAGCTATTTATAATCAAAGGGTTAGAAGTACTTGCTTTATTATCTGCCCCTATGTGCTTGGGTGCCATCAGTGTCGTTAGCTGCCCTTGACCATCACTGACAATAAAGCCTGTGATGTTTTTATGCGCTAGATCAGGGGGTGCGGCATCGTTAGTTGGCGACTCCGCTGTACTATACTGTACTGCTGCACCCGCGCAATCTGGTAAAGACACCGTATCTATCAGCTCAAGCGTTTGTAGATCAAATACCGCGGCGCAGCCACCAATAGGCGTGGTAACGCACAATAGATCATGCTGACTATCGACGGCAACACTGGCAATATACTGATGAAAGCGCTGCCATCGATTGCTTGGCATAGTAAGCGCAGTAAAACTATCATCGCCGCGTTGATGCGTTAGCACTAAAGGTACATTAAGATGGCGCTCCCCTTGAAACTGAACCCCTATCATCACTGTGCCATTATCGTGCATCGCCAAGTGACGGATGCTCATCTGATTGTGCTCGGGAACAACTTGCTCAAGCAGCTCGCCGCTGTGCCGATTGAGATAAACGAGCGAGGGGCGCATAGTATCTAAGTTCAGCTCTTCGCGCGATGCTTGTTCTGTCTTAATACCACCATTAGCAACGATTAAGGTCTCATTATCAGGGTGCATAATCAGCTCATGTGGCCCGATACCGTATGAGTCAAACTCTGCAATCTTTTGATAGCACGATGTCTCATAAATACCAATCTTACCCGTTAGGCTCACGGTATCGTTCTCTGTGATGTACAGCTGCGTGCCATCTAGGCTATAACAGGCATGCCCATAAAAGTGGCGATCTGCAGCGGCTTTTATAGCGTGGTGTACTTGACCGTTAGCGCCATCCAATACCCAAAAGTGCGCGCTTGGACGGCGACCCATAACGACGACGTCGCCCATGGTATTTGTATCGCAATGCTGTTTATGCGTCTTATGTATCATCGGTTGCACAACGATATCGTGTACGCGCTCAGGCATGGTCGTCTGCCAAACAACTTGTCTATCAGCGTCAATACCAACCACACCAAAACTGCTATGGGTATTACCCTCTTGTCCTGTGGGCATAGACGCCACACCGCTGACCCAGTGGACAGGACGCGTATGCAGGACAGTGGTATGTAGCGCTGATAGATCAGTATGGGTACTAGTGTCTATGGCCTGTATCGGATAGTCCTGATAAGCGCGCGTAGCTTGCCTATAGACGTAACGCGCGCGCGTCATAGAGGTCATAGAAACAGAATAAAGTGAAAGCTGTGGTAAGGAGGAAGGTGCTTTTTCGCGTATACCGTCCCAATAATCTAGCAGACGGGCATCGGGCTGATGTCTTTTGCGGTAACGATGATGCGCTCCTACTAACGCAAGCGTGCCAAACGCTGCCCCTAGAGCTGTCTCAAGCACCTTTTTGCTAGTACCTTTGACCATGACCGCGTTGCTTACTGACTTAGTCTCAGCTCTAGTATTTAAATCTCTAGTATTAATAGCCATAAAAAAACCTTTAGTCATCAACATTATCCGTTAGCACGCGTTTACTGGGCACTCAACTTAATCACCATCGGTACTGTTAAAGCCAACACGGATACCAAGCGTTGGAATCAGCTCACGCTTAATCAAACGTGTCACTTGAGTGAGATGATCAAAAAGCGCTTGCTGATCAGCCTTATCTGCGCGAGCGATGTCCTCCGGCATTTGAGCCAGTAATGCTGAGGTTTCAGCCAGTGCGCTTGATAGGTTATTACCGACGTCACTACTCCCTAGCATAGCCGTTAGTACTGGATCGGTAAGCGCTTTATTCAAGGTTGCAATTTTAGCATTAATGATAGCGCGACTTTGTGCAGCTGTTTCCGCTGGCAAGTGTCCTTTGGCTTTGCCATTTAGTCCTAAAGGCTGCTCAATCGCATTTGATTTCATCGTTTCAACCATCGATAGTAAGGAGTTAAACCACTGGTTTAGCCCCTGATCGCTCTCGGCTGTTTTATCAATCGCTAAAAGCTGCGTTGCCTCTGCACGCCAAGTCTCTTCGATATCTTGTAAGCGTGTACCTAAGGCGGCGCTGGCGCTCACAACGTACGCACACTGCGCTGCATCTAGGCTATCATTAGCGTATAGCGCCTCTTCAAGACCGGGCACACCTTGCACAATAGCACTCTCATCACGCAGCTGCTCAGGGGTGAGCGTAGGGTTAGCGGCGATTAAGTCCGCCACTCCGCTATGTACCAGATTGCGCTCATCAGGGTAGTAGTTGATGTAGAGATTACTCATACTAGCGGTAGCAGGACCAAAATTGATCATCTCAGCGCTCGCCCATGCTTGCGCTAGTTGCAGCCACTGCGCTCGAAGCGCTTGTAGCTCATTACCGCTTACAGGCGCGTTTTGGCAATGCATTTGAGCCAACTCATGCAGTATTGCGCTTTGCTTTACTGCATCAGCGTAAGCTGGAATAATCAAATCGTTTGCCACGTGCGTTAAATACGTCTGTTCAGTCTCTGCACTGATATCTATCGGGACAATAGTGTTCGCCTCAACAGCAGAGTTGGCAGTATTCTCCTCTACTACTTGCGGGTTATCCGTAGCGGTAGTCGCACTGTTGTCATCAGCAGGTTTTACGCAGCTAATAAGTAAGCCTGCGCTGAGCGCTGATAGTGCCATGGCTAGAGCGTGGTTCATTTTCATAAAGATCTCGATAATAGTGACATAAACAGTAGGTAAAATTGCTAAGTATAAGAAAACCCGTAATCCTTTGCTCAGTGATGAAATTATCTACTATAGCGACTGTAAAAAAGCATTGAGCTCAGCACGACCTTGCTTGTCGAGTTGCAACACTTTTTGCTGCTGCGCGGCCGCCTCCCCGCCATGCCACAGTACCGCTTCCATCAAAGTGCGTGCGCGTCCATCGTGCAAAAACGTCGCTTGCGGATCGACGCTCTGCGCTAGACCTATACCCCATAGAGCTGGCGTGCGCCATTCGTACGAGTTGGCCAAAAACTCTACTTGAGCGTCCTTTGGCGGTAGTTTGCCGCTTATCGTTCGATCAGCGAGTCCCTCACCCATATCGTGCAAGAGCAGATCGGTATAAGGATAAATCACTTGTCCGTGCTGTTCGAGATGGTCATCACTGGTCTTTGGTAACTGATATCTTGGCGTATGACAGCTTTGACAGCCTATATCATAAAAGCGCTTTTTACCGGCTAGCACGAGCTTATTCTCGGCATGACGTCGATGCGGGACAGCCAAGTTACGCGTATAAAATTCGACGAACTTAGCGATCTCATCACTCACCTCAACAGGCGCTTTGCCATCCCCTTGATCATCAGAGCCCGTTAAAGCCTTTAGGCATGCCGTTTGTGCAGCTGTACAAGACTCTACCGGGCGAATGCGTGATGTGAGCCCCATATCTTCATTAAAGGCGCTTTGATTCTGCGTCAAAAGTTTAGTTTGGCCAGCTTTCCAGCCAAAACGTCCCAGCGCGCGCTGACCAGTTTGAGGATCTAATACCCAATTGTATTTGCCACTTACCTTAGTATTTTCAGCACTATCATTATCACTATCATCACTGACTGCCTGCGCCATGATATCAGCGTCAGGTATTTGCTCAAGCAGACCAAGACCAATCATCGGTAGAGCGATACGCGGCGATACCATAAGCTCATCATCAAAAGGGCCGTAGCCTGGGTTAGTGAGATGAAAGGTTGGCGCGCGCAAGGTTTCAACATGACCATCAGCAAAGGTGATAGGCTTATCGCGCCATGACACATTAACTTTCGCCTCAGCGGGTACGCCCTGAATACCTCGATCTTGCAATTGACCGCCATAAACAGGATGGGCGACTTTTTCGATCCTTGACTCTTGGAGCTGTTGGCGTTCCTTAGCAGTGGTAGCAGGCATCGCCAAACGAATCAGCAAACTATCGGCGTCATCACCGCTACTCGTAGGCGCATGACCACGGCCATCTTTGATGTGACAGGACTGACAAGCAGCAACATTAAATAGCGCCCCTAACCCATCACGACTATCAGTGCTGGCAGGGGCAATAACCCACGGCTGCCTAAAAAAAGCATTACCAATAAAAAAATCGCCCTTACGAGAAGCGCTTAGATTTGATGAAGGCTTGGAGTAGCTCTCACTACTAGTAATAGCGATGCCCGTATCTCCACCTTGCTTAATCTCTTGCGGATCGTAATCAGTCAGCTGTTGCATCGATACCCCAGCAAGCGTCTCGATTGTTTGTACGCGCTCTGTGGGTACAGACGTATCATCAGAGGTGGGTTGACACGCAGTCGTGCCTATGGCGAATAAGATACCTAAAGCCAGTGTGGTTGGCGTCGTAGTCATAATAAAGCCTTAGTATAGCTACTTGCTTATTACTGTGTAACGCAAGTAGACACAACATTTCTAGCAAAACAAACCGTATTTGAGCAATGCAAACAAATACGCTGCCAGACGACATTGACAGCGTATTTATTATACCTAAGTGACCAAGCTATAAAAGCGATTCTCGTTATAGTCAATACGAAACAAAATCGATACGTTAATAATACCGTGCTACTGGTACAAATTTTCCTTACTTGCTGTGCGCTTCGCACTTTTCGATGCTGCACAACTGTTATTTAAAACGAGTATTCCAGTAGCACTGTATCGGTTTTAAAGTGAATCAACTATAGCATTGAGCGACTACTCAGCCGTAACCGGCGGGCAGTAGTCTGTAGCTATCAGCGTTTGCATAGCTATCAGCGTTTGCATAGCTATCAACGTTTACATAGCTATCAGCGCTTAGAATTGTGAACCTGCATCGGCATCTAGGTTGTCGATACCGACCGCCTTGGCAGCGTTTTCAATACCAGCAGTCAACTCTTGCAAGCTATTAATACCTGCCTCTATCCAGCCGCGGCGCATATTTTGTTCCTCAGCTGATATACCTTGCTTACTGGCTTGACCCACTGTAGCGATCATTTGGTCTACTTTGATACCTTCTTCTTCGCCTTGCTGCACTATTTTATTAAAGGCGTTTTCGACACGTTTGATATCTACAGCGAGCTTATCAGCGGCGTCCATGTGTCCAGTATCAATTAAGTACTGCTTAACGCCATAGCCGCCAATTGTATCCCCGCTTATGGTTTTGTAGCTGCCGTTAAAGACGTTTTGGATACCGCGCGCATTATTAGCGTAGCTTAGATGAGTGAGATCACTAAAGCATTCGTGTTCATCTTCTGTTGAGCCAGTCACAAAAGCGACCTGCATACGCTCAGAGGCAAGCTCGCCAAGCGCTAAGCTGCCCATTTGATACAGGATTTGACGTAACGCATTGTCGTTTTTACGAGCGATTAGATCACTGCGTAGCGTATTTTCGCTCTTCGTTTGCCACTGCGCTTCCATCAAAGCCAAATCATCTACTAATAGCTGAGCGGCAGCTTTTAAATATTCGCCGCGGCGCGCGCAAATACTGGTATCGGTATTCGTCGTCTCACCACTCGTACACTGACCATCGGTAGTGAGGTAATCACTGACTGGGCGATTACCTGCGCCTTCACTAACACCATTGGTATCTTGCCCCCATAGCAAAAACTCTATGGCGTGATAGCCTGTCGTCACGTTGGCTTCGCTACCGCCGATCTCGCTCATCTCAGTCAACAACTCAGGGGTGATGATGCTCGTATCTTGTTCAATACTGCCAACGGTAATGCTATCACTATTGATAATGTTGTCTTGGCTGTTGTACTCCCCTTCATAGCTATCGCTGACGTAATCAATAAGCGCCTCATCCAGCGGCCAAGCGTTCACTTGCCCCTCCCAGCTATCAACACTACCAATATCGCGCGCATCATTTGCGCTTACAAAACCTTCATCAAAACGAAAAACTTCGGTTTGTGAGTACGGCTGACGCGCTTTTTTATAGGCCGCTTTTGCCGCCTCCAAGGTAGCCGCTGTTGGGGTGTCGACATAAGCATTAATAGCAGTTTGTAATTCTTTTGCTGTATCTAAAGAATCCTTATAGGCGGCGTGCGCCATATCAGCGTAGCTAATAACCAATCTGTCAATATTAGCTTGTTCAGCGGCTGAGAGCGTCGTATTTTGTGTACTGCTCACCTCAGTTTGATCGCCTACGCTCTGCTCTGAAGATTGTTTAGTACAGCCAGTTACCATCAAGACCGCTGCTAGTGCTATAGTTAGGGTGGTGGGTAACACAGTTAAGCGAGCTTTTGCGGTAATGTTCATACCTATCCTCAATGAAATTTTAAGTAGACAAAGTGTGGGGCTATAAATAAGCGTTCATTTAATACTAAATCGATGATGGTACAGGTATAGATCTGCTGTAGGAATGTACTAACCTGTAGATATCTACTAAATAGACATTTGCGAATTATAGTGTTATTGATAACTATTATCAAATTATTAATATAAAAAGAGCCAGCATATTGCTGGCTCTTAAATAAAACATTTACACTCTAAAATCTAAACTTAAGATTACTGATTAAGATTTTGTGGCGAGTTAATTGTAAGCTCAACACGGCGGTTTTGCTGACGACCATAATCGGTGCTGTTATCCGCGATTGGACGAGACTCACCATAGGCAACGACATTGATACGGTTAGAAGAAACGCCACGCGCAGTTAGGTAGTTCGCTACAGAATAAGCGCGATCACGTGATAGACCTTGGTTATAAGAAGCAGCGCCAACACTATCAGTGTGACCTGCGATGGTCACTGTCGTTTGGTTGTACTGGTTCATAGTAGTAGCCAGCTTATCAAGCGTAGGCTTGAACGATGGGCTTAGCGTTGAGTTATCAAACCCAAAAGTAATGTTACCTGGCATAACGAGATCGATATTACCTGTTGTTGGATTTTGCTCAACAGTAACGCCAGTACCTGCCATTTGCTGCTCAAGTTGTCTTGCTTGACGCTCCATGTAGTAACCGACACCTGCACCAAGTGCTGCGCCAATAGCAGCATCACGACCGGTCTTATCGCCACCTGTTGCTTTAGAGATCGTGGCACCACCTGCTGCACCCGCTAGAGCACCAATTGCCGTTTTGTTTAGGCGTTGTTGTCCAGTATTAGGATCCGTTGTACAACCGCTAAGTGCTAGACCTGAAGCTAGAGCTGCTATCATTAGTTGATTACGCATATATGTCTTCCTCTCAAATTAAATGTAAATAACAAACAAAATTTACTTTTTTTTAGAACTTTTTGTCTATAAACTTATTTCCAATGAGTTTCACTCAAATTCGCTATTATTATGGTCAGTTGTTGCTCGCTTATTTGTAATATTTTGTCATACCTATGTAAGAATATCTTCTTTTTACCCGTTTAGCCAACTTATTTATTGTTTAGAATTTTAAAAGGCACATCAGTAATTATAATAGTTCATCAAACACTCGTATTTTAAGTTTACAGTCGTATACTATGTCAAATTTCTGCTACTATACTAGCGCTTTTAGTTCATTATTTCGTTTAACGTTTTAACTCTTTTCGCCTGAGAAACCCTACTTAATTTAAAGTTAGGGTACGTAGTAAGGATATGACCTCACTAACGCCTAGTGAGGATATGCCCTAGGTATGTGATAAAAAAGGATTTAATATGGCATTGTCATCCCTTATGCAAAAGTTGCACGATCGCCGCCCCAAGCTTGGCAAAGTGGCTTCTCTTAGCGCGGCTACTGGTGTTATCGTTGGTAATAGTATCGGCGTCGCTCTTCCTGTATGGCTTATGGGCGCGACTAAGACGATTACCGGTTCCGCCATTGCTGACAAAACCGTCATCAAAGTTACCAACTACTGGATCAATAGTAATAATGCGTTGATCGATACGATTTTGCCAAAAAAAGACTGGCGCATTCATCTACCAGATGATGTTAATAAAAGCGGCAAATACCTGTTAGTCAGTAATCATCAATCTTGGGTAGACACCAGTATCGTGCAGTACATTAGTCAAGACCGTCTGCCGCTCACGCGCTTTTTTACTAAGTTTGAACTCATCTATATCCCTGTAATCGGTCAAGCCTTTTATTTTTTAGATTTTCCGATGATGCGTAGGCACTCAAAGGAAGCCATCGCCAAAAACCCGCAATTACAAGGCAAGGATATAGAAGAAGCCAAACGCGCCTGTGCATTACTCAAAGGCAAACCCTATACGCTACTCAATTACTTAGAGGGTACGCGCTTCACCTCAAGCAAACACCAGCAGCAACACTCTCCTTATACGCATCTGCTTAAACCTAGGGCGGGTGGCTTGTCGCTGGCGATCAGTGCTTTGGGTTCGGATATCGATGGCATATTAGATATGACTATCGTCTACCCCGATGGTACGCCGACGTACAGCGATCTATGGAAAGGTAATATCAAACGCTTAGGCGTAGATGTACGCCACATCGAGATACCAAGTGCTCTATTTGATGCGGTCAAACATGGGGGTTATGAAAACGATGAAGACGTCAAAACGCAGATGTTTGAATGGGTTGAACACATTTGGCGACAAAAAGATCAGCTGATAACTCAAATGCTCGCTGACTTTAAAACGGATGCTCAGGCAACGGATATTGGCGCGCAAAAGCTTGGTTAGTTCATGCCAACTTAGTTATCGTATAAATATCACTGCTATCTAATGAAGAGTACTAACAAGAGTAATAAAAGTAATAAAAGTAATAAAAGGATATTTAGCACAAATAATGATGACAATCTTATGCTAGCGCGTCTTTGTCTATCAAAACGGCGCTATAAACTGTTATGATTCAGTCATGAGTTTGCCATAGCTTAACCCTTAATTATTAGCCTTTATCATTAACTCGCTTGAATCATTAACTCGCTTGAATCATTAACTCGCTTGAATCATTAAAAGGTATGTCCGTGCCCGCCTCTACTACTAAGCTCAGTACTGCGTCAACACCCAACCCTCAAGAGCTATCATCGTCTGAGCTGCTTTATCCAGCACCCAAGCGTCCAAAGCCAAGCCGTCTTAAGCTTGGCTACGATATCCTAATGCTGGTGGCTATCTGCATTGATCTTGTGCTCATTAGCCTCGATGCTATCTTGATGAGTAGTTTTAGTCATAATGTGGCAAGCTGGCTGTCACTGAACGAGTATTTAATCTGGTATCAAAGCGTGGTACATGATCCGTTACGTACCGCTGGCGGTTTTTTTACGATCTTTTTAATCGTAGAGCTTTTAGTGCGCTGGATAATCTCTGCGAGTAGACAAGAGTATTACCGTTGGTTCTTTTTTCCGTTTGTACACTGGTATGAAGTGCTTGGTTGTTTTCCGCAGCTGCGTGCGCTACGCTTGATTCGCGCTGTGGTTATCGGTCGTAGACTACATCAGCTAGGCTATCAAGTGTTGCCGAAGTCATGGCTAAAGCGCATACAATTTTATTTTGATCTTTTATTAGAAGAGCTCTCAGATCGAGTTATTTTGACGACAATTGATA
Organism: uncultured Psychrobacter sp.; assembly: GCA_947489525.1. GTDB lineage: Bacteria > Pseudomonadota > Gammaproteobacteria > Pseudomonadales > Moraxellaceae > Psychrobacter. Next base: position 128,104 of record CANLDW010000007.1, on the reverse strand, counting down.
ATTTTCGTCAACAGTTGACGGATCCTAAGGGGCAAAAGACGATGATCGCAGCGACTTTAGAGCGTAGCCGTCCTGAGATTGAGGCAGTAATAGTCTCTCTACTCAGACAAGAGCTTGCTCCTAAACTACGCCATTTAAGTGATCGCTCAGCAGGAGGTCAGCTGTTGGCAAATGAGGTTGGGCATGCTATTCAGGATAGTCTTGCTAACACGCCTGAGCTGCGTCGCTATCTACGCCTGATTCCTATTGCTGGTAGCTTGATTGAATCCCAATTGCAGCACATCGGTCAAAGCGTTGGCGAAAATGTTGTCTATGCCCTCAATGCGCGTCTGCTTGACGAGGCACGTATTGATGAGCTTATCGTTTCAATCGCCTCTAGTCTAGCCCATGTCCGTATTGATAGTCCGGCACTTGAAGCCCTTATCACAAAGATGATTACCGATGGTTTATCGGAGTTTGAAGCGCAGGTAAAGGTGCAACAATGGAAACATCAAGATATGCTAAATCTGTAGCGAGTTTTTATTAGTAAGTATTATTTTATTTGGCAGTACCACTGTTTTTTAGGATCACTTATATGACAATTTCAGATAACGCCAATGTTAATGACACGGTAGACAATAATGCCACTAGCAGTAATACAGGGACGGTGACCTCTAATGAGGGTAACACCTCTGCAATCACGCTGTATGGCAAAATGCTGACTTTCTCCCGTCTGCACTTGCGCACTGCTGATATACAGGCGATTGAACGAGAGCTTGCTAGCATGCTGAGTAATCAGGACAGTAATATTCCTGTTATTATCGATAGTGACGTGGAGCAGGACTTAACAGCACTTACTGAGTTGTTATGGACGTGGGGTCTACAGCCTATAGGCGTAGTGAGTGGTCTGCTTGAGACACAAGCACGCGCACAGCGTTTGGCTATCTTTCCTGCTGATGGCAAACGCATTGAACGTATCCTACCGCGCAAAAAAGTGTTGGACAATGCTCGCACGTCTGCCACTGATAGCTCAAATGCCGAGACTGAGTCTGTAAGCAATGAGCCTGCGTCAGAAACGCTACTGAGTCATGATCATATCACCAGTCTGATCTACGATCAGATGCTGCGCTCAGGTCAAAGCATCAACCATGTGGGTGGCGATCTGATTTTAACCAGTAGCATTAATAGTGGCGCTGAGGCGATTACGGATAATAGCTTGCACGTTTATGGACGCGCGCAAGGTCGCCTCGTTGCAGGGGCAACGGGAGATAAAGATGCGCGTATATTTTGTCAGGTTTTTAACCCCTCGCTCGTCTCGGTCGCTGGCACCTACTGTTTACGTGATAACTTACCTGAGCACGTCATTGACAAGCCAGTACAAGTAAGGTTTATGGACGGTCAAGGACTGGTATTTACGGTTATGGATGAAAATTAAATCCAGCTTTGCCTAGGTGTACAATAGACTGTGTTACGCAATACACTATAGATTTAGGTTGTTTTGTTCTTTGGCGCAGACGCGCTATAAATTATTGTTTATATATGCTAGGCTTACCTTCGCAGGTAGCACAATTACAGTTAAGTTCAAGCTGTCATTAGAGTACGTGAGTACGACATAATTTTGTATACCGTTATTAAATTATAGATATTCCATTGATTCATAGGAGTGTGCCACTGTGGCAAAGATTGTTGTAATCACTTCAGGTAAAGGCGGCGTAGGTAAAACTACGACTAGCGCTTCTTTTGCTGCCGGTTTAGCGCTGCGTGGCTATAAGACGGTTGTTATTGATTTTGATGTCGGTTTACGTAATCTTGATTTGATTATGGGCTGTGAGAATCGCATTGTTTACGACTTTGTCGATGTTATCAGTGGCAGCGCCCGCTTATCGCAAGCTTTGGTCAAAGACAAACAGCTTGAAAACCTATACATCCTGCCAGCCAGTCAAACCCGCGACAAAGACGCTTTGACTGATGAAGGGGTTAGTGAAGTTATGGCGGAGCTCTCAAAGCAATTCGACTACATCGTCTGCGACTCGCCTGCTGGTATTGAGCGCGGCGCGCAGCTTGCCATGTATCATGCTGATGAAGCGATCATTGTCACTAATCCTGAGATCTCCTCAGTGCGCGATTCAGATCGCATTATAGGCATCCTGCAAAGCCGTACCAAAAAAGCTGAAGAAGGTCTAGGTTCTATCAGAGAGCACTTAGTGATTACACGTTATAACGCGGAGCGCGCTGCTGCTAATGAGATGATGGATATAGGCACCATCTCTAACGATATCCTAAAAGTACCTCTGTTAGGTGTGGTACCTGAGAGCCATTCTGTGCTTGAAGCTTCCAATCACGGTGAGCCTGTGATTCACTACGCCGACTCTGTTGCAGGTCAGTGCTACGATGATATTGTCGCGCGCTTCTTAGGAGAGGATCGCCCTCTACGTCATATCGACGTGAAGAAAAAGAGTTTCCTACAGCGCTGGTTTGGGGGTCAATAATGAGCAAGAAAAAAGGATTTTGGAGCAATTTATTTGGTGCTGATGATAACCGCAATGCTGGTAGTGCAAATCTTGCTACCGAGCGCCTAAAAGTTATTGTTGCCAGTGAAAACCGTCTAAATAATCGTTTGACCGCTGATCGCATTGAAAAAATGAAGCGTGAAATACTTGAAGTGGTTAATAAGTATGTTAACGGCGTGCAGATTGATGATGTGAATATTAATCACCGTTCAGAAGATAGCCTAGATGTACTAGAGATGAATATTAACTTACCTGAGCATAAACGCTAGTGCTCAGTAAGTTTGCCAGATAAGACATTTTAGATCTTAAGAATAAAGCCCTAACGGTATCGTTAGGGCTTTATTATGTTTGCTTGGCAATTTATTTCATACGCGTCAGCAAATTGTCTTTTTTGATGTACTGGTGGTAGAGCGCTGCACCGATATGGATCGCAGTAAAGGCAATAATCAGCGGCCAGATAATATCGGTGTGCACATCATTAAAAAAACGCGCCATAGTGCGATCTGGACTGACAAACACCGGGATATCAAACAAGCCAAACATATCAACAGCACGACCACCATAGACGGACATTAAAAGTCCAGCAAGTGGCATAGCTATCAGTAACGCATATAAAATGAAGTGCGATATCTTTGAGAGCAGTAGTTGCCACTTTGGCATGATGACAGGTGGCGGCGTCGGAGTAACAACACGATTGAGCACGCGCGCAATCATCCAGCACAGCAAGCTGATGCCAAAAGCTTTGTGTAATCCAATATAAGTATTACTGGGCAAATTATCGTGCAATAATATCATAAACCACGTCACTAGCAGCAGTAGCGCACTTATCCAGTGAAACACGCGGCTGCTCAGCGGCCACTTTTGAATCCTTGAGGTAAGACTTGTCATATATAAATCCTGTTAGGGCTTACAGTATTCCTAACGGGTTGCGCTATCGATCAGCTGTCTAGATCAACCAGTTGATGCGCAATTTTATCGAGATCAGCGACTAAATAAGGCGTGCTATCAATAGCTACCGTTTGGAATAAATAGGATAGCACAACATTTTCTCTAAAGCGCTCTGCGCTTGTCTGTTTTTCAGTGTGATCATTATTATTTGCGTTATGACTACTACCTACAGGCTGACTGGTCTTGGCTTCGGCATGCTCGTTATCTTGACTCATAGTAACGTAGCGCTCAGGTAAGTCGATATCCTTGACATCAGATATACGGACTTGACGCTGCTTGATCTCACCTGTCGTTTGCAGTGCGATACGGTGTGCTGAGGTATTGCCTTCAAGTACGATCATCTTGCTTGGCGTTTTTTCGGGAGGTAAAAGATGAAATACTGCTACCTCCTGCTGTTGCCACTGATAATTCCAAACCCATTCATCAAAGTCATCTACGCTCAGTACCAAACTGCTAGGTACGATCCAATCAGGTTGATTAGTGGCTGGGATAATCGTGATATCAAGTAGACCATTTTCGGTAGTCAATAAGCTTACAGCTTCAAATGAGTGTTTTAAGATCTGTTTCATACATCGCTCACAATAAATTAACGTGAAAAGGCTATCTGCGCCGCACCAACATAATCGGTAAGTTTTTCTGCCAGAGCGCGCGGACCCCCTACAAAGTGGCAGTATCCTGAATCTACAATGGCTTTGGGCTGAGATGGACAGACGCTGAGCTTAGGATCTTGCGCCCATAACTGGCTTTTATTGTCTTGGATTTGATCTAAAAACTGCGTACCATCATTGCCCATGCCAGAGAATATGATATTGATAAGCTCACTACCATAGACATCGCTTGTGTTTTTAAGTATCTGACCTATATTTGGCTTGTACTCCCCTACCCATACCTTATCGAGAAGTATAACGCGCCCAGTCGAGTCACAAACGATTTGCTTATCGATAGGCGCAATCAAGCACTGTCCCATTTGTAAGCGCTGAGAAGAGGTTATAATCTGACAGTGCCATTCATTGTGACGATTCAGGATACGCGGTAAAGTACCAAGCATCGCTTGATTAAAGTGATGGGCAAGTAAAATACTGATAGGTAGCTGTGGTGATAGGTGATCCAAGAATTCTTTAATAGCTTGTGGTCCACCCATCGAAGCACCCAAAAAAACCACATAACGCCATTCATGAGCGCTTTTTTCATAAACAGGGCGCTCTAATAAATCTGGCAATGCAAGCATCTGCGATAGCTTGCGTTTAAGCTTGCGCTGCCATTTAGCATACTGGCGCGGCTCATTTATATATGGTGCTTGACTAAACCCAATAAGCACTGAGATAGGTTTTGAGATGCGTGTTGCCTCCGCAATCTTATCGTCATAAGTACTATCAACAAGCCATATATCAATGTCTTGATAAGTAGCAAGCTTTGCTTGTAGTTGTAGCGGCGAGATTGAGTCCACCAGTGTAAATCCACAATGACGCACCGTATCGTTAAACGCAGTACGCTGAGGATGACTCTCGGCAATCACTAAGACTCTAATCTTACTACGAGAGCGCTCCTTAGCCGCTGTCAGTGTGGTCTCATAGTTCATACGTTAAACTGACTTTTTTGCCCAATAAGTTTTGCATCTTATCTAGCAGCTGGTTTTCTTGGAAGGGTTTACCCATATAGTCGTTAACACCGATCTCAAAGGCGCGTTCACGATGCTTCTCACCCGTTCGTGATGTGATCATAATAATGGGAATATGCTGCAAGCGGGAGTTGTACCTGATTTGCGTCGCCACCTCAAAACCATCCATGCGCGGCATCTCAATGTCTAGCAAGATCAGGTCAGGAACCGTCTCTTGCAATATCTCAATAGCATCTACGCCATCTTTTGCTAGCACTACGTTGAGACCTTGACGCTCTAAGAAGCGTGAGGTTACTTTACGCACGGTCACTGAGTCATCCACTACCAAAATAGTCGGCTGCGATTGCGTACTAGCGTACTGCTCGCTTGGCGTCACGTCTTTCGCCTTTTGCACTGGAGCGTTACGCATAAGAGCAATAAGATCTAAGATCAGCATAACGGAACCATCACCCATGATAGTTGCCGCTGATATGCCTTCTAGATGAGAGAGCTGTTGACCGAGTGGCTTGACCACGACTTCTATACGCGACCCGGCGATCTGGTCGACCTGTAGGGCGATGTTTTGTCCCGTGCGGTTTTTGATGATGATCAGCGGTAAGCTGGTATTTGTATTGACGACCAACTCGTTGAGCTTATTACCTGATAGGATCTCGTTTAGATAGCGCACGCGATAATCACCGTCTTCAATACGAATAGTGGCATCATTAGACTGGTAGTAGTCGTAGAGCTTCTCAGGGTTAATACGTACGACGCGCTCAATCTGTACAAGTGGAATAGCATAGTAACGATCTGCGGCGCGTACCACTAACGCATCGGATACGGCAACGGTAAGCGGCATACGCATCGTAAAGCGAGAACCATGACCCGGCTCCGATACCACAGTGACAACACCGCCGAGCTGACGGATCTCACTGATGACTACGTCCATGCCGACGCCGCGTCCTGAGATTTGCGTTACCTTTTGAGTGGTACTAAGACCTGCGTTAAAGATATACTGCATGATATCGATGTCTGACAAGCTGGTATCATCCGCGCTCATCAAGCCCTGAGCAATCGCCTTTTGGCGTACCGCGTCGACGTTGATACCGCGTCCATCATCCGATAGGTTGATGACGATCTCACTCCCTTCACGTAAGACCTCAAGGGTGATATGTCCAGTACGTGATTTGCCAGATTTTTGCCGTGTATCAGCATCCTCAATACCATGATCGACTGCATTACGTAGCATGTGCTCAAGTGGTGAGGTAATGCGCTCAAGAATGGTTCTATCCATCTCATCATCAGCGTTGATAATACTTAACTCAACAGACTTATTGAGCTCGTTTGCTGTTTGACGCACGACGCGCTCAAGCCTTGGTGTTACCCGAGTAAAAGGTACCATCCGCGAGTTCATTAGACCATCTTGTAGCTCGGTTTGCGTGCGCGATAGCTGCAGCAATAAGTTTTCACTGTCGCGCGTTTTTTCTAACAAGGTGTTATTAATATCGACCAGATCCGAGGCTGACTCCGTCAATGACTTTGACAGCTGGTTGAGTGATGAGTACTGATCCATCTCCAGCGGGTCAAAGTCTTCATCAGTGATCAGTTCATTGTCGATCTGTGATAATATTTGAGCTTCAAGCTCAATCTCCATACGGCGTAGCTGATCAGCTAAACGCTGTACCGTCGTACCCATCTCCTCGATGCTATTGGTCAGACTACTCATACCCATATCGATGCGAGCACGGTTGATCGCTGATTCACCTGATAGGTTGATCATGCGCTCAATGAGGTTACTTGATATACGTATCATCTCATTATTACTGAGGTTCTGCTCTTGCTCATCAAAGCTTGCAACCATGGGCGGCATACTACTAATGTCATGGTTAAGCTCACGCTGTCCTTTTAACTTCTTAGCCGTTTGCACTGAGGTACGTGTTGCTTGCAAGGACTCATCAGGGATTTGCTTTAGACTATCTGGACTATGGATATAGGTTTGCAGCGCGTCGATCAGTTGCGCCGGTACTGGCGGATTGACTTGCTGTCTTAGGATAAATACCGCATCGGCAAGCCAATCGTGACAAGTGACGAGTAGCTCTAAAACTTTTTGCGTTGCAGGGCGGCGACGGTTATCGATAGCTTCGTATACCGTCTCCATCTCATGCGCTAGATCTGCGATACCGTTGGCCGCTACCATACGCGCGCCGCCTTTGATCGTGTGCAGATCACGCTGCAATGCTTGTACCGCTACGGTATCATTCGTATTGTCTAAAAATAGCTGTAAGTATTTATTGCGATTGATCAGTTCTTCAGCTTCTTCTAAGAACACCTCTAGAATATCAGGATCCGGCAGACTACCGCTCCAAGACTGTTCGATAAGCTTATCTATGCTAGGCGCTGTGTTCGCTGATGTTGACTGTGCTGGAACTTCTGAGTGCTCTTCATTCGCCGCTTGCACGCTACCTTGATCTGGTATAGGTACAACAAGGGTGACTGACTCTGGTAGCGCTGCTGCTTTTTCAAGGGTCTGCAACTGCTCAATAAGGGTTGTTGCAAAAAACGATTGCTGATGCTTGAGGATATACGTGATCTGTCTTGATAGCGTATCTTGCACCATTTGCATAATTGATAGCCACTGTAGCGTTGGCGTTTTCCTACCTTCTACAAACGCCTCGTATATACTTTCAACTTCATGAGTCAGATCACCAATACTGCGGATGCCTGCCATTCGTGCGCCGCCTTTAATTGTATGCAGGTGACGCTGTAGTATCTTTAAGGTATTAGTATTAGTGATATCCTCACGCCATTTATTAAAGTTTTCAGCGAGGACATTATCAATCTCTTGCGCTTCTTCTAAAAAGATCTCAAGCAGCTCAGCATCGGCATCGATATTTTCGATATCAACCTCAGAGGTAGCACGGCTGTTAACGCTCGGTACGTTATTGTCAGCAGCGTCATTCGCTTTGATATCAGTACTCTCTACTGCCAAGCTATCAGCCGTTGCCGCTGACTCTTCGTCGCTTTGAGAAAAGCTATTAAGCTCTGTGAGGACGTGTTCATCAACCTTCAGTGAGGTACTGCCTGCTAACGCATCAAACAAACCAACGAGCTGCGCGTGTCCTGCGAGCAGCTTGTCTTGTACATCAGACTCGCGCGCTTGTTCAGGGTGCTCGGTCAGATAGGTGTAGGCCTGACCAAGCTCGTCTAGAACAGCAGTGAACTTTGGTGAATCTGCTGCTTTAGTAGACAAGTGCTCTATTTGCGCTATTTGCCCTTGTAAGTAGGCTTGAACACCCTCATCATTAACATCGCTGAGCGCATCTCTTAGCTCCCATTCAGCATCTAGTAATGCGTCGATCTGATTGTCTAAGAGCTGAGCCACACTTAACTTATTATCTGTTGTCGGCGCTGTATGGTCACTATCATCTAGCATCGCTTGTAGTGATGCTAGATCATGCTCGGATTGAGCGGGCGCGTCTATCGATGGCTGCGGCTTTAGCTTTTGTTTGTAGTTGTCCAAGTAACCTGTAATCAGAGTGACCGACTGCATTAACGCTTGCAAGTGCTGCGCACTCATTGGCATGTCTTGCTGTTGGAGCTGCTCTAGGCTTTGTTCGATAGTAGCGCTGATATCACTGATAGCAGCTAAAGCACTGGATCCAGAAGCCGCCCTTAAGGTATGAAAAGCACGGACAATCTCATCGCTCACCTCAACATAAGACTCATCTTGATGCTCGGTCACAAAGGTGTTGATATCTGCTAACAAGTCTTCAGCTTCAGAGATAAATATCTCACAAAACTCTTGCTCTTCCTCACTTTGCGGGATACGAACAACAGGCGTTTCAGCCATAATCTCATTGACTGAATGAATGCTTTGCAATATGTTATCGCTGTCTTCTTGCACTGCAATATCGGAGTCAGCGTTTACGTTAAATAGTTGCGCTGATAGCTCAGCGTAGCTAAACGCTTCAGTATGCTTTTTACTATAAGCGTTAGCGCAAGCGATCCAAAAAGGGACGAGCGCTGGATACTCTGTGCTGTCGTTTTCAAAGGTAGCGACTATTTTAGGATAAGCTGCAAGCACATCACCTATGAGTTGCTTAATATCTTGAGTCACATCGATCGAATTATCTAAAACACGATTGAGCATGTTCTCAACAGACCATGCCAGCTCAGCACTATAGTTAGCACCGACCATACGCCCTGAACCCTTCAGGGTATGAAAGCCGCGACGGATATCTGTAAGCTTATTTAGGTCATCAGATGCTAAGCGCCACTGCTCGAACTCAGGAACGATATCAGTGAGTACCTCATTCGCCTCTTCAATAAAGATCTCTTTGATATCAGGATCAGCATCATCGGCATCTGCCGGCATTTGCATAGCCTCGTCCATAAAGGGCACAAGCACCGCAGGTACTTGACTATGAATTACTACATCATCGTCACTACTAGTACTGACAGGCGTGGACTCTTGAGTATCAGTGGTGTTATCTGACTGTAGTGGTTGCGATGTAGGCGTCTCTAGCTCTTTATTAGTCGCTGTCAGTCCAAAATGAATGGGCTGTCCGTTCATGATATTTTGGCTTTGTAGAATGATTTTAGCAGGATCAACACTGGGAGCTTGCTGCGTTGCAAAGTCAGTGATCAGTGCAGGTAATACGCTTACCGTATCCATCACTAGGGTAACGATGTCATCGGTTACGGGTAGCGTTTTATCCAAGAGACGGTTTAGCATATTCTCGATAGACCATGCCATCTCGCTAACGCTAAAAGCACCAACCATACGACCTGAGCCTTTTAGAGTATGAAAGCCACGCCGTACTTCTGTTAGCGGCGTCAAATCATGGGCGTCTTGTTGCCAAATCGGTAAAAAGTCCTCTAGATTTTCAACAACCTCTTGCGCTTCTTCGATAAATATCTCACGAATTTCTTCATCTATGTCAAAACTATCAGCTTTGAGCTGCTCACGCACCTGTAACAACGCCTCACTATCAGCGTCTTCTTCGCTACTATTCGCTTCAATACTATTCGCTTCAATACTATTCGCTTCAATACTATTCGCTTCAATACTATTCGCTTCAATACTATTCGCTTCAGTACTATTCGCCCTAGTAGTATTGTCTTCAGCTGTATCAGCGCTATCGTTAAAGGAGACAGGTGGTACCTCGCCACTATCATCATAGCGCAGTACATCATTGGCAATTACCGCTTGCAAATGTGTATCGGCAGCGTCCTTTTGAACCTCTGGTGTTTCTAAGCGCGCAGCAAAAAGCGTCAGCGCTTTGTCGATATGCGTCTGTGCTTGATCGGCAAGCTTTTGCTCAAACACTTGTTGAGCTAGATAGTCAAGCAATAGCTCAATGGAAGTTAAACTCTCAGCCAGCGCTTGCGCTACGTCCCAGCTTAGGGTCTCTATATCATGCTCAGCGATCTGCGTGAATAAGTCGGCCATCTTGTCCGTTGTTTGACGGATAGAGGGTAGCTTTATCTCATCAAACGCGCTGCTAATTCTGTTGAGATCATCGGCTGTTGGTAATAGATGGATTTGCTGGCGTTTAATATACTCATCAAAACTTTGTTTAACATCTTCAACAGCGATACGTAGCTCACGGATATCTTTGGTTGACTCAAGCGTCTGCTCTACTGTCGTCTCAGTCTCGTCGTCTATCGCCGCATCGATGGAGGTTACAGGTAAAACCCCATCGCCTATATTAGTGAATATCGCTTGTTCAGTTTCATAAATCGCGCTATATAGCTCTTGGAGTTGGCGCTCAACTTGCCACTGCTCTTGGGCAAATCCTGTCTCTAGGGCTAAGCCTGCTTCTATATCAGTGATAATAAGATCTATTTGCTCGGCGTACGTACTCCAACCCCGTCGTTCAAGCTGACCTTTTATGTGGCGTAGAGGTGCTATTAAGGTGTTTGGCTCATCGAGACCAAATATAATCGTCTCAAGCTCGCTTAATACATAGGGTAAAAAGCGTGATGCTTGTGCTGCGCTCTGCGGCATATCCATTAGCAGCGCTTGTGTACGCTCACTACTATGTTCAAGGCTTGTGAGTTCAGCGTAGATAGCAGCAACTAAGTCTTTACTGGTCTGTGTTAGGCGCTCAGCAGTTGTTGGTGTGGAGCGGATACCTGCTTCTATTGTCTTATCAAGCTGCGATAATATGGTAGCGTAGCGCTCAGGTAGTGGCGTTTCGTTGTGCGCCAAATCATTCAGCCACAGTGTTGTTAAATACCATAAGCACTGTAGATCCTCGTCACTGACTGTTTGCCACAAGTAGTGGCTCACCTTTTGAAGGATGGATAACACTGAGGATTTATTAGCATTAGCGGCTAATAATTGCTGAGTTTGTTGACGCCATACGACCAGCAGCTGTTGATAGTGCTCGTAGGTTAAGTGAACTGAGGCCTCAGAGACAGGAATGGCTGCTTTTATATCGTCGATAAGCGTCTCACTCACCGTACCACTATTCGCAATGTGTTGGTTGTGACTGTCGTCTGATATCTTTGATACCTGATGCTCAGTACCGGTAAGCTCAGCTAGTATCTGACTAAGCTTATTGCTAGCCATATTGATAGAGACCAGATGATAGCTATCTGTTTGCACATACTGTACCAGTTGGCGCTGTAATACCTTGTGTGAAAACTGAGCGACGCGTAGGTGATCTTTGAGATCATGCTTACCGCCAAGTTCTGCAAGTAAGCTTAGCTTGTTTGCAAGACTCGCTAACACCGGCAAGTTGATCATCGTCAATGCACCACTAATAGCGTGGTAGTGCTCCACCATTTGCTCGTAACCGACGTTGTTTGAGTCCGATTGCCAGTCATCAGATACCTGTGATAATTGCTGATTAAGCAGTGGTAGTAGCCATCCAAGCGTGACTATATCGTTAGACTGGTTGTTCATAGGAATATCCTAACTCGTTTAGGCACTAATTTTCTGCCAGGCATTAATCTGTGGATGCGCAATACGGCGCATATTTGAAGGGCGCCAAAACAGCGCCTCTCCTGGAGCTAATATAATATAACCATCAAGCGCACACTGCATGGATAGTCGGTTTAAAATATCACGCTGATCAAATTTGCGAAAATACATCAGCATATTTTGGCAGATGATGACCTGTTGTAGCCTAGTGGTCGGCAGTGTTTGGGTAATCACATTGTGTAAAGCAAAATCGACTTTCTCACGTAATATAGGCGTAATTTGCCACTGCGATCTTGAGGTCGCTACACTTGAACTCAGATTAGAGTTTGCGCTTTGTGAACCGCAAAGCGGTACAGGGTCAATAAAAGCTTGGCAAGAAGCTGGAATACGCTGCTGTTGACGTATGCTATAGTGTCCTTGCCGCGCTATGGCTATCGCTTTTTGGCTGATATCTGTACCTAATACCGTATAGTGAGTCAGCTGATTTGCCGCTAGACTCATGGCTAGTGACCAAGCTTCTTGACCTGTTGCACAGCCAACACTCCATACACGGAATACTTTTTCATCGTCAGTATCAGCGTCTATATTACTCGCCGCGTACTGCTTAGCGTAATCAGTAACAAAAGCTATAGAAGGCATGTGACGAAAAAACCGACTTTCAAGAATAAGTACTCTATCTAACAAGTATTGGCGGAGCTCAAGGTTCAAGGGCAGCTCTTGCCACAGCTGAGAGACTGTCATTCCATGAGCAGCAACAGTCCGATTAACCGCATTCACTAGCCACTGTAGTTGAATATCGGGCAACACAAAACCGATCTCATGCTCTATATAACGCCGCCACTGCTGCGCATCCAAATGCTTATCTTGCCTCACTTATGCTACCTGTCTATTGTCTTGCTTGTGCCAATCGTCTAAGCGGCGATTGACACGCTTATAAAATATATTTTCTGTGCGATCTATAGGACGCTTTATACGCTAACCTGCGCCTCTTCTATTAGATCCTCGTCGTTTGATACTTTAAAACCAGTAACCGACTCTTGCAAAGCAACAGACATCTCGTTCAACTCACCAATAGAGCGCGCTGTCGCCATAGTACCTGACGAGGTTTGCGAGGTAATATCTTGAATAATGTTCATCGTGTGTGAGATATGTCCTGCTGAGTCAGCCTGCTGCTGAGCGGCGTTTGAGATGTTTTGAATTAAGTCAGCTAGAGTGCTTGAAACGCTTTGCACCTCTTCTAGCGCTTCACCTGCATCTTTTGCAAGGCGCGCACCACGGACAACCTCCGAAGTGGTTGATTCCATTGACATAACCGCTTCGTTAGTATCGGCCTGAATGGTCTTAACCAAGCCTTCAATCTGTTTTGTCGCATTCGCCGAGCGCTCAGCTAGGCGCTGAACTTCGTCAGCAACAACCGCGAAGCCTCGTCCTGCCTCCCCTGCCATTGACGCCTGAATAGCGGCGTTCAAAGCTAGAACGTTGGTTTGATCGGCAATGTCATTAATTAGACCAACGATATCTCCAATCTCCTGCGAGGACTCACCTAGACGTTTAATACGCTTAGAGGTTTCTTGAATCTGATCACGAATAACGTTCATACCTTCAATGGAGCGCTGTACAACCTCAGCACCATTATAAGCAATAGCAACCGAGCGCTGGGCAACCGTGGCTGATTCCGTCGCGTTATTAGATACCTGATCAATAGAGATAGTCATCTCATTAATGGCAGCAGATACCCCAGCAATCTCCTGCGCCTGACGCTCAGAAGCCTCAGCCAACTCAACAGCATTGAGCTGGGTTTGCTCAGAGGACTGCGAGACGCTATCTGCGGTACTGTTAATAACCAATACCAGCTGACGTAATTGGTCAATAGCGAAGTTAACCGAATCTGCGATCGCTCCTGTAAAGTCTTCTGAAACCGTTGCATTAACGGTGAGATCCCCTTCTGCTAGATCGCCTAACTCATCAAGTAGACGCAAAATAGCGATCTGGTTACGCTCGTTTTCTTCTTGAATTTGGCGCGCGCGTTCAGATTCCGCTTCCGCTTCTTGACGACGACGTAGGGTTTCTTTTTCGATAAGGGTACGCTCGGTACCGCCGCGCTGCTTCAAGAGCTGGTATAAGGTAAAGACTACCCCAAGTAAACCTAGTAAAAATATAATGGCCGGCCATACGACGCCGCTACGCGATAAGATATCACGGTCAACATCAGCGAGCTGTGTTTGCGTATCCGTTGCTAAGTTGCCAAGCGCGCGAGCGTTCTCACGTGAGGCGATGGCTGGCGTATTTAAGTTGCCAATCTGTTCTGAGGCAGGAACTATAGACTGATCGAACACTTGGGCTATACCAGCGAGTGCAGGAACCGCTTGACCGTAGGTTTGTTGCTGTGCATTTAGCGTCTGCGCAAACTCATCAGCTTGGGCATTAAAATCGGCAGGCGTGCCATCGATACTGCGTGTCAATCGATCCATCTCAGTATCTAAACGCTCAGCACGCAGAGTTTGGGTTTGCATATCACTGATAACAGCAGCGGGTACGTTGGCGGCAACGGCTTGCTCTATTGCTTGGCTATAACCCTCTTGTAACTGTTCAGTCGCGCTAGCTACGTTGTCTTTGATGTCTTGTAGCGCGTTAACATCGTTGCGGTGCGTCAAGACATAATCTATTTTTTCTTTATTAGCCTGCCACTGATCGCTAAGCGTTTGAAACACGGCTTTATTATCGGTTGCATTTTGTTGTGCTGAGATCAGTGCAGCCTGATAGCGTTGAACGTCTGTTTGTAAGTCATCATAAGCTTCAGCACTGATCTGAGTATCACGCGAAAAAGTAGCATCATTCACATCTTGTACGATGTTTGCTGAGCTGACTTCTAGTTGGTTAACATCGCTTAGATATTCACTGACCGTTGACAATGAGTTGATTAGCCAAACCAAAAAAACCACACTAATCAATGCGGAGAGTACCAGCAGCAGCTTCCATACATTGTTGGAACCCGTAGTATCAGGGGCTTTTTTAGTCGTATTGACGACTGGGCCTTTTATATCATCACTCATCGTACTCATTCCTTCCAAACAGTCGTTAAAGTCTATGTTTAAAGTCTAATATGACCGACTTACAGCTCTATAATAATGACGCTTTTTGTCAGCACTTTAGTTACCTTGTCTTTCACAGTGCTGATCCAATGTGGTCTTACATGGAAATAATTTATATTGCAGCATCTATATAACGCGAATCTTGAGCAAGCAGATTTGGCATAAAGGTGTACCACTCCTGCTCGTCTTTTAGAAACTTACCATGATTATAGGGTGCAAATGGCGAGGTGCTATCAATAGCTTCGGGACGGTATTGGCTTTGCGTAAACTGCTCAATGCCTAGCACTTGATCGACAAGTAGACCTGAAAACACAGCGTTATGATCGACGACAATAACCTTGCGCTGGCTTAATTGTGTTAAGCGACTAGGTACCTTTAAAAATTGAGATAGATCCGTCAGTGGTAGCAGTCGTCCGCGAATGTTTGCGATACCAAGGAGCCAAGGCTGCACTAAAGGTATGCTAGTGTATTCCGGCATGGAGAGTATCTCGGACACTTGACCCATGGGGGCAACTAAGCGTTGCCCGCCGATCTCAAACACGATCCCTTGCCATTCAGATTCTTGTCCATCATGGCGACCGCTAGTACGTACGCGAGCCAAGTCTGCTAAGCGCAAAAGCTCAATAAATCCTTTGGAAGCCACAAGTTACTCCGTTACTTTGCGGATGACATCAAGCAAGCTGCGCTCATCAACAGGTTTACTCATGTATTCTTTTGCGCCTTGACGCTTACCCCACACCCTATCGGTCTCTTGGGTTTTAGTGCTGATCATAACCACGGGAATATGGGCGGTAGTCTTGCCGCGCGTGATCTTACGCGTAGCTTGAAAACCGTTCATCTCAGGCATGACAACATCCATCAAGATAACGTCAGGTAAATGTTCGGCTGCCATTGCACAGCCTTGCTCACCATTAATTGCTTCTAATACTTGAAAGTTGTTTTTTACTAATATGTCACGAAATTTGGCCATCTCAGATGGCGAGTCGTCAATGACTAAAACAGTAGTCATAGGTGTGTCCTTATCAATAATATCTGTTAGGAGAAAGGTAAAAACCGCTCGTTGTATGCGCTAAATTCAATATTGCTGTAACACGCATAAGACTTGCGAATGCATAAAATGCATAAACCGTGCCAAAAATTGGCTTTAATCATTAATATTAAAAAGTCACAGTTTTAGCAGGCTTTTAGTGATCGACAACTACTAGCGATACTGACTGATGGCTTCAAACAGCTCATCCTTACTAAACGGCTTAGTCAAGTACTCATCAGAGCCAACGATGCGACCACGCGCTTTATCGAACAGACCATCTTTTGACGACAGCATAATGACAGGCTTACTGGCGTAATCAGGATTGTTTTTTATCAGGGCACACGTTTGATAACCATCTAAACGCGGCATCATAATGTCAACAAAAATAATATCTGGATTGTTATCGACAATCTTAGCTAGAGCATCAAAACCATCGATAGCAGTGACGACTTCGCAGCCAGCCTTTTGTAAGAGCGTCTCTGCGGTACGGCGAATAGTTTTTGAGTCATCAATAACCATGACCTTTAAACCATCAAAATTATTTTCCATTATCATTTTCCTGTGAACGACTATTTATTCATGTAAGTAGTAGTGGCGTTGCAGCATTGCTTACTTATATTAAGCGATAAGTTGTATTAAATGATTGAGTAATACTAAAAGATAAGTCATGTAAAACCCGTTGCGGCATTCGATACCAGTACCGCTTAGACTCTAAACGACGTCCAGCACTTTAGTAGGGGTACTCGCTGGGATCACATTAACAATCAGCACTATAATACAGTCGTCCTTAGCAATATACAAGAATGCTACACACCTTGCCCCATGGTTTTTTTTTGTGACATAAATGTATCGATAACTATCAGTGTGTTTGTTTTAACACAGTTGATGGCTTTAAGCCAGTTATTTAACAAATTTTTGTTGAAAATCAATTTATTTTGTCCCTCTATATCTGTTCTATTGAATCTTTATTTTGTGTCTTAGAACTCCGCTTAACATATCGCGGCTCAAATGATTATGTTAGTTTCGCTGAATTGTTTTTCACTATATAATCAAATAATAGGCATAAAAGGTTTACTGAGGGCAAGAGGCATGAGCGTTTTTAAAAGTTTGATTATTATTGGATATAGCGCTTTGTTGCTTACGGCTTGCCAGCCTACGACGGCTGATCCATCAGATAACGCTGAGCAAATAGAGGCGTCGCCTATTATTGATGCCGATAGCGTCACTATGACAGCTGATCGCATTCTAGATGTAAAGCCTTCGCGTTATCAGCCAAGCTTAGGCTTACAAGGTCAAATAATACCTGTTGAGCACGCTAAGCTTACAGCAGCGCAGCCACTGGTTATAGAGAAAACCTTAGTAGCATCAGGTCAATGGGTAAAAAAAGGTGCGCCTCTACTTATTGTCCATCAGTTAATAGAGGACTTACCTACCCCTAACAGCGAAGAACCTACGGCAAAATTGAGTACAGACTCGAATCAAAGTATCCGTACCGAACAAACTTCTCGCGTAGATAAAAACCAAGCAGATGAGACTGCTTCTTTAGATACCGCTTTTCCAGATACTGCTTCTTTAGATGACAGTGCTGTGGTCACTAAGCAGGACGCTGATGATATCGATGTGCCATCTACTCCTATCGTTATTAGAGCGCGTTTTGCTGGACGGGTAGATGAGCTGTACGTTAGTGCAGCAGAGCAAGTAGCCGAGCGCGCACCTCTACTGAGTTTGAGTAATGATAGGGATTTGCAGTTTATTGCCACCTTGCCTATGAAGGCAAAACCTCGATTGTCCGTTGGTCAAACCGTTAATTTTACGACTGACAATATGACGAACACATTTACCGGACAGATCAGCAAACTAGCGAGTGGTCAGATGAACAATCAGCTGTTGGTACACGTTCATGTGATTAATAATGAAACCAACCAGTCGTTACTTAAACCTAAGATGATCGCTACTGGACGAGTCGACTACGGTCAAATCGACGTAGGCGCGATCGTGCCTAAAACCGCCCTGCATGATGTAGACTTAACACCACTACAAGCACCGCCTTACCAAGCACTCTCCCCACTCAATGCTCATGTTTGGATCATCAAGCAAGACCAGCGTTTGACGCGTCAACCCGTTGAAGTTATTAGCTATGATCCAAAGACCAAGCAGTATCTTATTGCTGGGATAACTAACGACAGTTTGATTGGGCTTGTAGACCTGCCCGTCTCGTCCGCTGGTAAAAGGGTCATCGTGTCTTGACAGTTTGGCTCAACTGGCTTTTTTAGTTTTCAGTTGTTTTTAGTTCCCAGTTACATTGTGTAGAAACATTAACAAAGCACATCTTGTTATGTCCGCTTAAAATTAGGCACTATAGGCTAAGTGTTACCTGCATCTAATCTTTTTGCTAAAGCTTCGTTATTGGAGCCCTGAGTTGATTGCAGATAAGAGTCTGATACCGTACAGCTAATAAGAATAGCGTTATCACATACCATATTTAGAGGACAACCTATGAGCAAACAGATTCTACTAATTGAAGATGATCCCGATCTAGCAGAGCTTATCAGTGATTATCTCACTATGAACTACTATGATGTGCACCATGCCGCCCTTGGTCAAGAAGGTCTGGATATCCTAGATACCAAAGAGCGCGACATTGATTTGGTTGTGCTGGATCTCATGCTGCCTGATATGGATGGTATGCAAGTTTGCCAGAAGATACGTGGTAATAAGAATAACATGACTAATAAAGTACCTATTATCATGCTTACCGCTAAAGGCGATACAACTGACCGCGTGCTAGGACTGGAGATGGGCGCTGACGACTATATCGCAAAACCCTTTGAACCGCGCGAGCTATTGGCGCGTATTCGTGCGGTTATTCGTCGCCACGAGCAGCCTAATCAAGCGGATAGTCAATCCGATAGCTTGACCTTTGGTCGTCTAAGCGTGTTTCCTGATAGCCATGAAGTCACTATCGATGATCAGCCTGTACGTTTGACTACCCACCAGTTCCAACTGTTGCATTACTTTGCCACTCATTCCGGTAAAGTGCTCAATCGTGAACAGCTTTGGCAGGCTATGCCCAATGATGATAGCTCCGACAATATCGATCGCGCCATAGATGTGCATATCTCACGTTTACGCGCTTTAATCGAGGACAACCCGCGTCAGCCTAAACGTATCATCACGGTGCGCGGCGTGGGCTATCAGTTCGCGACTGATCAGGTATGAGACTAAGACTTAGCTATTTATAGGTGTGACAACAGCTGATAGAAGTCGTATAGTAGCCCTTGGTGCGCCAGGTTAAGTGAGATGAGTTAATGCAGCAGTTGGGTTTTCGCTCCGTATTTGCTAAGTTGTTTGCCAGCGTCATGCTGGCGTTGACTTTGTTTGCTGTTGCCATGGTTTTGCTAACGCAATTGGTTCATGACAAAGATGCAGGCATACGCGCTGAGGTATTAGCCACGCAAATACTGGGTCAGATTGACCCGTTTTTGCAAGAGCTTAACGTCGCTATTAGCAAAGACAATCGTTTGCAAGCGCGCTTTATGCTTGCAGTCGTCAAAAAAAGCTTTGATATCTTTGATGAGTCTTTGCAAGCCAAAATGGGGCTATATGATAACGATGGTCACCTGCTTATGCAGACTGACAATAGTGACTTACCTGCAACGCTACCTGAGCTTCCTTCCCTTTTATCACAAGTTTTTCCTTCATTTTCAGATACGCCTGCTATCCAGCAAGCCCAAGCGTATAGCAGTACTGGTTATACGCTGCTCTATGAATCGCGCCTGCCGCCCAAAAAGCCTGCTCTCTCCGCTGCTCTCAATCTGTTCACTGGCACCTTGCTGCTACTTATAATTATGGCAGGCGTGCTATGGATAATCGCGCGGACGATGACGTGGCGTATCAATCAGATGAGTCAGCAGATGGCTCAGCTGGGTGATGGTGATTTTAGTGTACGCGTCAATGCGCGTGGTAATGATGAGATTGCTTCCTTAGCGCGCGGGTTCAATCAAGCGGCGCAAAAAATTGAGCGTTTGATCAATGCTAACAATCTACTGCTAGCGCATGCCTCACACGAGCTACGTACTCCCATCACACGCATACGCTTGCAAATTGAGATGATGGATATGCTTGCAGGCACTCTGCCGACAGACACCAAGGCCAAGTTTGATAAGCGCGCACAAGCGGTTAATCGCGACTTATCTGGGCTAAATGATTTGGTCGAGAGCATTTTACTGGTCAGCCGCTTAGATGCAGGCCACGTCATGCAGCAGGTGGAACACTTAGACTTGTACGATCTGATCAATCAAGAGCGCCAGCACTACCCTGAGGCTACGCTCGTAGGGACTCACATCACTATCGATGGACAAGCCTCGATGCTGACTCACCTCATTCGTAATCTGTTGACGAATGCGACGCTACACGGTGAGCCGCCTATTACCGTTCTCGTTTATGGGGTACAGACAGCCGAAGAAGCAGGAGAGGTTCCAGACTATCTACTGCAAACCGTGCTGTGTAGCAGCTTTATGGATTATAATAGTGCAGATTTTGACCCCTATGATAATTCATTATCATCAGTAGATGATGCCAGTCTAGGATCTGCTAGCCAAATAGCGCCCAGTGAGGATAGTACGCCAACTGCCGCACACAGTACGCCAGCCTCCAGTCCATCTGTATCAGCACCTCTCATCTACAAAAACGGTGAGACCCTTAACCTTGAGCAAAAGGATGGTTCTAATACTGTTGTAAAAAACTGCGCTGTAGAGGATAGTAGCGCCCTAACTGATAGCTCTTTATCGCCTTTAACAGAAGTCGTGCTAAATATGCCTTCTGTCCGTAAGACTGTCTCTAAAACAACCTTGTTTGATAAAGATACGGTCACTCAGATAAGAGCCGCGACTTGGTATCCTGCTCACGCGTCAGCACACTTGCAAGATAAATCAGGCAAAGCGCAAGATATCACCCTCATTGATAACCGAACTCTTGCAAAAGAGAGTGAAGTAACCGCCAGTAAAATGCAAAAAACAGTAGCCAAAAGTGAGGCCGACTCGCTTAGCGACTCATCAAATGCACCGCGTAAGGAAGGTCTGTTCAAAAAGCATATTAAAAAGTCCAAAACTGAGCCTGTGTGCCCACCGCCGAATTTTGCCGTGCTTGCGGTCATCGATGAGGGTACAGGTATCCCTGAAGATAAGCGTCAAGAGATCTTTAGCCCCTTTGTACGCTTGCAACAAAAAAAGAAAGGTTCAGGTTTGGGTCTATCGCTAGTGTCGCAGATTGTAGCGGCGCATCAAGGTCAGATTCTCACCGATACTATCAATGGCCATACTCGCTTTTTGGTTGTTCTACCTGTTAAGCATGATCCCCACTACAATTACGCCAAGCACTCATAATCTAAGTCGTCACTGTCATATCTAACAAGCCGTGTTGTGTGCTATATTAGCGCCCTTTATCAACCCTGATTTAGAGCCTGCTATGAGTGACATGATCGTCCTACGTGATGTGACCAAAAGCTTTTTGAGCGACCGATCTAGCAAAGATGACAACGGCAACGCGCAGCGGTTTACCGCGGTTGCGCCAACCTCGCTGTCCATACAGCAAGGAGAGATCTTTGGTCTTATGGGCTATTCAGGCGCAGGTAAGTCCACCTTATTGCGATTGATTAACCTGCTTGAGCGTCCAGATTCCGGACAAGTCATCATAGACGGCACCGATCTGACAGCCCTGTCTGCAAGCGATCTACGTATTGCCCGTCACAACATCGGCATGATTTTTCAGCAGTTCAACCTCATGGCCAACCGTACGGTATTTGATAACGTCGCTTTTAACTTAACCGTATCAGGCTATCCCAAACGTGATATTCATCAGCGCGTCATGGACTGTCTTGCTATTGTTGATCTAACCGATCGCGCTGGTCACTATCCGGCGCAGTTATCAGGTGGTCAAAAACAGCGCGTTGGTATTGCACGCGCTATTGCACCCAGCCCCAAAGTACTGCTCGCTGACGAACCAACCAGCGCCCTTGATCCAGCAACCACACGCAGTTTGCTCACTTGCTTACGCGATATCAATGAACAGCTTGGCGTCACCATCGTCATTGTTACACACGAGATGAGCGTGATTCGCCGTTTGTGTCACCGCGCGGCTCTGTTGCATCAAAGCGAGCTACTGGAAGTGGCAAGCGTGCAAGACGGTCTCATTCAAGCGACCACACCCATTGGTCAAGGCCTAGTGCAAGAAGACTAGCAGGAGAAAGAGATGCTAACGATGACTCAATTCACTGACTCGATAGACAAGCTGCTAGCACTACGTGCAGAGATTATCCAAGCCTTTATTGATACCTTTATTATGCTCGGTATCTCAACCACAGTAGCAATCATCATCGGTGGTCTGTTCGGGATATTTTTGTTTCTATCAAGCGATCGCCAGTTTTTGCAAAATAAGACCTTGTACGCGGTACTGGGCGGTATCACTAACTTCATGCGCGCTTTTCCGTTTGTGATTTTGATGATTGCTATGAGTCCTTTTACTAAGGCGATCGTAGGTACGGGCATCGGACCTATTGCGGCCTCACTGGTACTGGCGATTGCCGGCTCCTTTTATTTTGCGCGGCTGGTGGAGCAAAACCTACGTGAAGTGCCACGCGGCATCATTGAGGCGACCGAGTCCATGGGCGCGCGTCCCTTTACCATTATCAAAGTATTGCTTAATGAATCGCGCTCAGGGCTCGTGCTATCTGTCACTATCCTTTGTATCAGTTTACTGTCTTATTCGGCAGCGGCTGGGATGATCGGCGGCGGCGGGCTTGGCGACTTAGCCATTCGCTATGGCTACTACCGTTATCAGACGGAGGTGATGATATTCATTGTCATTATGCTCTCTATCATGGTTATCGCTATTCAAGCACTAGGGAACTGGCTGGCTACGCGCTTGGATAAACGCTAATTATCTGTCCAATAATTGCCAGTTCCACAATTATCAGTTCAATAATTATCAGTTCAATAACTACTAGTGTAGTCTGTACTAGCGCAGCTATCACATGGCCGCTCTAACACTTGACGCTAGTAAAAAGAGTCATTAGCATAGCGTTTTTAATATAGCTCCTTTAGCTTGGCTTCACCTTACCACAACATTTTTTACTACATCTATAGGATAACAAGGATAAATATATGAAACTAACAGATATTAGTCGTCAATTAGCGCTTGGCTTAGCAACCGTCGGCGTCTCAGGCTTAGTGCTGGTTGGTTGTAACAACGCTTCTGCTCCTGAAGCTACCAAAGAGACACCAGCGAACCAAACGAGTGCGGCAGCTGACATTGATCCTGAGCATACTAAGATTGTCATCGGTACGACCGAGGGCGATTTTGCAGATATGGTTCGCAACCAAGTTAAAGGTGCACTAGAGTCTCAAGGTTATGAGGTTGAGCTTATTACCTTTACCGATTATGTCCGTCCCAATTTGGCGCTTGCTGAGGGCGACTTGGATATCAATGTTTTTCAGCACAAGCCTTATCTAGATACGTTTAAAACTGAGAACAACCTTGATTTGGTAGAAGTCTTTCAAGTCCCTACCGCGCCGCTTGGTATCTACTCTGGTCAAAAATCCAATCTAAACGAAGCTTATAAAGGCATGCGCGTCTCTGCCCCCAATGATCCTAGTAACTTTGCGCGTGCGCTGGTGATGATGGACGATTTGGGCTGGATTACGCTCAAAGACAATATTGACCCTTTAACTGCCTCAAAGACCGATATCGCTGACAATAGCAAATACGATATAGAAATCGTTGAGTTAGAAGCCGCACAGCTACCGCGCGCGCGCGATGAAGTCGACTTTGCAGTGATCAATGGCAACTACGCGACTGACTCTGGTATTGAGCTGACCGAAGCCTTGTTCCAAGAGCCAAGCTTTGCTTATGTCAACTGGGCGGCAATTAAGTCAGCGGACAAAGATAAAAAGTGGGTAGAAGACGTCACTAATGCTTATAACTCAGCCGAGTTTAAACAGTATGCGCACGACACCTTCCCCGGCTATAAATTCCCAAACAACTGGGGTGACAATCAAGGTCAGAACCAAGTGACTGCTAGCGCTGGTACTGCTACCGTCACTGGTGAGATCGCCGCGCAATAAAACGGCTTAAAAAAGACTGTTAATACAAACGCCCACTACTTTAGGTAATGGGCGTTTTTTAGTTAAGTCTGTTGAATCCGTTTACGCCATTACAAAAACCACGTTACAACCTGTGCAGCCTTTGTAGGGATAAGTCACCTACCCTTCCTCTTTTACGGACTTATTATTATAGTAAGTAGGTTGCTATAGCCAGTAGATATCAGTAGCTAATAGTTTATACGCGACCATAAAATACAAATAAAGTAAAAAAGCGAGAAGGAGAAGAATATGAGTAATAAAACCTATAACATTCGCACGGCAGGACGAGCCAATATTCCCGTACTCGGTCTTGGTACTTGGCAATCAACTGGACAAGACTGTATTGATGTCGTCAGTCAAGCGCTACAAATGGGCTATGAACACATCGACACTGCGCAGGCGTACAGTAATGAAAAAGAGGTCGGACAAGGCATTAAACAATCTGGAGTCGCACGCGATACGTTCTTTTTGACCACTAAGATCTTCCCTGATGATATGAAATTTGAACCTGAAAAGCTAAAAGCGGCGGCCAAGCGCTCGCTTGACAACTTAGATACAGATTACGTTGATCTGCTACTTCTGCACTGGCCCGACGAGCGCGTACCCTTATCTGAGACTATTCCAGCACTTTGTGAGCTTCAAAAACAGGGGCTTACTCGTCATATTGGTGTCTCTAATTTCAATATCGCTAACATTATCGAAGCCAAAAAGTACGCTGATGTGCCGATTGTGGTCAACCAAGTTGAGTTTCATCCCTTTATTAAACAAAACAGCTTGCAGACCTTTTTGAACAATCACCATATTTTGTTAGAGGCTTACTCGCCACTTGCGCGTGGTGATGTATTCGATAATGAGACGATCAAGGAGATTGCTGATAAGCATGGGGCAACGCCAGCTCAAGTATCATTAGCTTGGATCTTGTCTGACAAAAAACGCGTTGCTATTCCAAAAACATCTAATCTAGATCACTTACAAGGTAATTTAGACGCCCTGAAGCTAGAACTAAGCGCTGAGGAGCTTGAGAAAATCGGTAGTTTAGCCCGTAGCGATGGACGCAAAATTGAGCATCCGGACTACTCTCCTGAGTGGGATGATTAATTGCTTTTGATGGTTCAAAATCTTGTCTAAGGAATGACCCTTTATAAAAAAGCCACCAATATTAAGTCTTGGTGGCTTTTTGCATTTAGACCTTACATTTACAACTACTGTTGTAGCGTTTGGGTCTCATGAATAGGCTGCGCTGGATTATAAACCTCAGAGAATGGTGTTACGCCCATACGGTTATTCTCTTTCATCGATTTTGCAACCTCAGGCGGCATATAATTCTCATCATGCTTAGCAAGCACTTCTCCTGCGACAAAGGTGTCGCCTTGCATCTTACCTGTTGCGACCACGCCTGAGTTCTCAGCAAATAGGTCAGGTAAAATACCTTGATACGTCACAGGCACTGTCGATTGAAAGTCGGTAATGGCAAACTCTACGCTGAGCGGATCATTAGGCGCACGTTGTACGCTACCTGCTACTACCATACCACCTGCACGAATACGTTTGTCTTGTGGCGCCTCACCTTGTGAGATGGCAGTGGCATCAAAATAATAGTCCGTTTGTTGTCCAATAGCATAGATGACAAGCGCAACAGCAATAGCTGCCCCTACAAAGGTAAAAAGTACCCACGTCAGCTTTTTGCGGCGAACGGCGTTCATATAACTACCTCATTAATCAGTCGCTGTTTTAAAGGGCGAATCAAACATTATTCTAAAAGCTATCGTACATTCAGTCTAAAACTGATGGCAAATAACTCATAGTAAGTAACTATAAGTGTTTTGATAAACATAACTGTGTTGAAGCTACAATTGAGTCACTTTAAAACCGATACAGTGCTACTGGTACAAATTTTCCTTGCTTGCTGTGCACTTCGCACTTTTCAATGCTGCGCAAAATTTATGCCAGTAGCACGACGATATTAGCGTATCGATTTTATTTCGAATTGGATATATATAGTATATGGTAGCATTTTTTAGGCAAATCAATGACTTGTCATCTGTACTTGTGCGGTCATAAATAGAGCGCCTTTTATAAACTTAATAGCCTGTATAACATTCAATATTACTGATCTCTGGCAGGGTTAGGATGGCGCTGGTTAGTGGTATGACGGCTAGTCGATGGCTTACGCTGCGCTTGCCGTACTTGCTGGATAGCTAGCTGCTTAATGAGCGCTTGTCGCTGACGGCGACTATACACAATAAACACGAGCATAATACCTACAGTAATCGCCCAGCATGACCAGACAAAAACGCCGTGCGTACCCATGGCGATGAACTCAGATAGGCTATAAAAATATGGCTGCATAATACCCTCGTAAATAATATACTTATTTGTGCTGCGCGCGCACGTACTCTTTGACCCAAGCTTTGCTTTGATCGCGGGACAAAATCAAGGTATTAGTGCGATAGATTGCAAGCGTCGCTACCAATAGATAGCTGCCAATCATCATTAGTAGTAGCGGCATCCACATATCCGCCGACATCTTTGGCGCTTCGGTCAAACTAAACGTCGCGCCTTGATGCAAGGTGTTCCACCATTCCACTGAATACTTAATGATCGGTAGATTAACCGCCCCAACAATCGATAAAATAGCCGCTGCTTTACCGCGATTGGCCGTGTGCTCAAAGGCGGCAAATAGTGCCATCACCCCAGCGTATAAAAATGCTAGGATCAACATAGAGGTCAAACGCGCATCCCACACCCAGTACGTACCCCATGTTGGTTTCGCCCAGATAGAACCTGTCAATAAGCTAATGACACATAGTAAGAACCCGATAGGCGCTAGCGCCTGCGCCACTAGATTGGCAGTTTTTATCTTCCAAACCAAAAAAATCACCCCGAGTACCGCGAGCGCAAAATAGATGGAGATCGCAAGGCTGGCCGCTGGCACGTGAATGAAGATGATACGGTAGCTATTGCCTTGTAAATAATCTGGCGGCGCAAAAGCCAGACCCCATATACTACCAATAACTAAGCATATAGCCGCTAGTAAGCCTAGCCATTTGACCCAAGGCGCAAACAGCCTAAAGAATTGTTTAGTACCGACAGTGGTCAAAAAACCCTGCCAAATACGTTGCCATAAGCTAGGAGAGGAGACATTATTTAAGTTGGGCATGAGAGCAACCTATGACACAGCACTAGGATCATCACTAACACAGAGTGAGATATAGCAACTGGTGGTTAATAACTATGTAAACATTATAGCAAAACTGCCAACGTTCACCACGCTATGGATACGATGTTTCTACAACCGGGGTTTTTTACGATGGTAACAGCGTCCTGGTTAAATGGTTTTAGTCGTCCTGCTCACAGCGCTTAGTTTAGCCACGCCATCTTTAAGGTCACAGCAATGACCCACGGCACAACAAGAACCGAGATGATACTACCCGCGAGTAGTAGCGCTAATATAGGTAGGCCGTTTAAACCCGTTGCGAATAGATCCACTGCCCCCGTGGCAAAGATAAGCACCGGTAGCTGCATGGGTAGCGCAATGAGTGGTACGAGTACCGCGCCGTTCTTAAGTGACAAGGTCAAGCTACTCGCTACCGCTGAGAGCATAAGCAGCATAGGACTACCAGCGATAATAGAGAGCATAAGGATACCCGTCTCAAGCCAGCTTAGCCCAAACAAGGGTACGGCAAGCACGCTTAATACTGCGATAACACCACTACTAAATATCCAATGAATGATAAGGCGAATCAATACCCAAAGCGGCAGAGAAGCTTCTGCTACTACCAATTGTGCGAGCGTGCCATTATCAAGCGCGGGTTTAAACAGTCCATCAACACCCATAACCAGCGATAATAGGGCGGCAATCCATACCGCCGAGACCCCAAGGCGCTGTAGAAGCTGCGGCTCGCTACCTACCGCTAAGGGAAACAAAGTAATAATCACCAAAAACAATATCAAAGGATACAGCCACTGCACGGCGCCTTGTTGCTTGACGTGCCACTCGCGGCGCCAAAGCTGTATCATACTGATACCGCGTACGCTCTTATCTTCTATCTCATTACGTTTTGCCGCCATTATCTATCCTTTGCCTTACATCACTGCTCTAAATAACGCTTAACTTAACTCGCTTGTACCTTATGTAATAGGTAGTACGAACGTCTAAACTCTACTGACTATGTTGCTATGAACTACGTATGCTAAATAAGCGGCTATACTCTGTATTCGGATAGATCAAGCACATGATCGGCGACTCCCACTGGCTGATGACTGGTCATCAGGATAGCACCGCCAGCACGAGCAAAATCAAGCAAGCGCTGCTCCATACGCGCAACCATGTCAACATCAAGCGCAGTAAAGGGCTCATCAAGTAACCATAATGGAGTTATCTTGGCACTTAGCAAATACAGTCTGGCTAGCGTAATACGCCGTGTCTGCCCTGCTGATAAATGACTGGAGCTGACCGACTCAAACCCCTGTAGCCCCACCCACTCCAACGCCGCATCAATATCACTCGGCTGCGGCGCTATGCCGTACAAATTAAGCAAAAATGTCAGATTTTGCGCGACGGTTAGACTGGGATGAATACCCAGCTGATGCGAGACGTACAGCGGCTGAACAGGTAAAGATGCCACCCCTTGATAGTCGATCTCCCCTTGTAGCACTGGCAATAGACCTGCCAGCTGCATAAGCAGGGTCGTCTTGCCCGTACCATTTGCACCGATTAAGTGACAGATACGACCAGGCGCAAGGCTGAGACTCACCCCTTCACATAAGGGCATCTCATCGCGCTGCACGGTAAGGTTATCAAGCCGTAACATTAAGGTTTGTGGAGTCGATTGCAAGGTGGTCATCAAGATCCTATGCTAAATAGTGATTATAAACCCAAGGTATTCGTGGCATAATATATCTAGCACTAAATATACTCTACACCGTAACTACTATGTGCGATATCTTGCGTGTCATGTGCTATATATAGAGTATAACAAATTGTCGATTACTAAGACCTAAAATACTATGACCTCACCTCAACAAAACCATCAAAAACCATCCGCTGACACCACCCTCACTGATAGCGAGTCTTCATTTGATGAAACTTTGCAAAATGATGCTGTGCACGACAAGGCTCTACACAACAACGGTTCAGATAGTCGCGTTGCTTCTGAGTCCCGTGGCGACTCTTCAAGCGCCAAAGGTCTGACTGTTGCGCATATGGTTGAGGTGCAAACGGACTTTATTAAACAGTGGCTACAACAAAAATACGCAGCGCTTGCCAGTGACGCTTGGCAGTGGTTTGGCGCGCAGAGTCTTAGCCAGTATTTGCGCGCTGAGGATTTACAACATCTGATTAACGAGTGGCTACTGACGCAGCCAATGAGTGCCGTAATACGCGCCGATATCAAGGCTGTTTTGCACACCCTTATCTACCACCCAGTCAATGACAATGTGCCCTTATCCGAGCTGGTTGATGATACCCAAATTGATCAGCTTGCCACTTATATTGGTAGTCACGAAGAGCAGCGCCGTGGTCTTATTCATGCGCTGATTGGTAACGAAACCTTTGCCGATCTACTGACCCAAACGCTGTACCACGCGATTAACGACTTTATGGAAACCACGCTTGATAAGGCGGGCGGTGTGGGTAAGCTGATGAAGCTTGGCCGTAGCTCATTTGAGAAAGCTACGAACAAAAACCTTGATGAAAAGTTGCAGACGTATTTGCACCGTAATATCAAAGACTTAACCAAGCGCGCCGAGGTTAACGCGCAGGAGCATCTAACCAATGCTGAGGTCGCCCGTCTCGTTGTGGAAGGCTGGGCACGTATTAAAGATAAACCGGTTAGCCATTTACAAAGCTATTTGGACGAGGACGCTAAGAGCGGTAGCATCACCCATATCGAGGCCAGTTTACAGCAGAGCTATAATCGCTTGCGTATGTCACCTTACGTGCACAGTTTAGTCGCCGCTAGTATCGATACGTGGTATGCGGCGCATCAGACAGACACCATTGCTTCGGTCGCAGCAAGTTTACATATTGATGATGACGCAATGCTGCATCTGAGTACCACAATACAGCCTATCATCTATGATGTGCTTGACAGCTCGTGGCTTACCGCTCATATTCAAGAGATGTTATATGCTTTTTATGAGAAGCCTACTATTCAAGAAGCCCTGTTTAAGTAGCGCGTTTGGCAGCTTCTACCTCTAGCTTATACGTCTATGCGGGTGGTGAGTATTGAGTGCAGTATGTAGAGTAATAGAGCTTTGATTTACACGTAATAAAACAACAGGTTTCGTGCAAGGATTGCACTTAGTGGCGGTTACTCCGTCAAATGATGGATCAGAATGTTATTTATGAGTCACAATAATAAGCTCAACTTATGGCAAAGGATTGTACGCTTGCTAACGGTATCAGGAACACCTGCTACTGCTAGCGACGAGCTACCAAGTGCATGCGGCGGTGCTGACACGTCCGATAACGTCTGCGATTATGCTAGTGCCAGTCATAATCAAAGTGACAGTGACAGTGACAGTGACAGTGACAGTGACAGTGATGAAGATGCCTATACGAGCGCTGATACGTCTACTGTTAATGATAGCAGTAGCGCGCAAAACAAAGTCTCACTGCTCAAGCCCTATTCAAAACGCGACAGTACCCCCATCGTCGATTATCTAAAACAGTACTTTCACACTAAGCAGTGGCGCTATACTTACTATCGTCCGCGCGCACATGATGAGCATCAGTCGCATCATTTATCGCTACGTATGCGCAATAAACAGCTCGATTGTGGCTATTTATTTCGCGTGCAAGAAAAAAACAACTTGCTAGCTGTCTACGGTATCTTACCCTTTATGATTCCTGAGAGTCATCAAAGCGCCGCGATGCTCCTGATCACCCAAATCAACTATGATATGCTTATCGGTAGTCTTGAGATGGATGTCAACGACGGCGAGATCCGATTCAAAAATGCTATTGATGTTGAAGCAGTTGGTATCACAAGCGATATCTTGGACCACCTACTACAAAGCGTTATTGCAATGACGACGGTCAGTCATGAGATGTTTAGCGATTTAATCAACACTCCCGACCCAGCTACAGATATCCCAACCCTACTTGGTGAGATGCGCGCGCAAGCGGACGCCAGAACCTTTTTTTTACCGACCAAGTCTGTACAGTAGTATGGCGCTATAAGCCTATCTTTTCTTCAAGCTCCTGATACGCTATCGTCTTATAAATCCTGCACTAGATAATCAATTCGACTACAAATAATACTTATGCTAAAAATTGCTTACTCTGATATTTTTAAATACTCAGTGCCAGAAAAACACCGCTTTCCAATGCAAAAGTATACGATGATTCCTGAGCGTTTATTGAGCGAGGGCACGATTACACAAGATAATTTCTTTGCACCAAGGCGTCTTAGTGAGGCGGAGATTCTAACGACACATACCTCGGAGTATTGGCATAAGCTTAAAACGCAAACGTTACCTCGTAAAGAGGCGCGTGCGATCGGCTTTGAGATGACGCCTGAGCTCGTTGAGCGCGGTCGTTATATTGCTCACGCTACTTATGAGTGCGCGTTATATGCTCAGCAGTACGGGGTAGCGATGAATGTTGCAGGCGGTACGCATCACGCCTTTGCTGATCACGGCGAAGGCTTTTGCGTCCTAAACGATGTCTGTATTGCCAGCAACTTGCTACTTATGCGCAAGCAGGCCAGCCAGATACTGATTGTTGATTTGGATGTACATCAAGGCAATGGTAATGCCAGTATTATGCAGCATGAGCCGCGCGTATTTGTGTTCAGTATGCACGGTGCCAAAAACTATCCGTTTCGTAAGCAAGTCTCCGATCTCGATATTGAACTGGCCAATGATACGGGCGATGCGGTGTATTTGCAGGTTTTACAAGACAATTTGCCGCGCTTGATTGAGGACGTCGATCCTGACATGATCTTTTATCAATCGGCAGTCGACGTGCTAGCCACCGATAAACTCGGTAAGCTCGGTTTGACAAAAGCGGGCTGTATGGCACGTGACGAATACGTACTAGAACAAGCCAAAGCTGCTGGTATACCTGTCGCTATTGTGATGGGCGGCGGTTATTCTGAGAGTATTGAGGATGTCGTTGAGGCGCATTGCAATACTTTTCGCGCCGCCCAGCAAATCTACTTTAATAAAACAGTTGCTGGCTAGAGCCTATTGAATATACATTAAGGATCGTTATGGCAAAGCTACTTATCGCATTCGGACTCATACTGGTCATCGTTGGGGTAATTTGGCTGGTGTTTCCAAACGCATTTACATGGATAGGTAATCTGCCAGGCGACATCAAGCACACCTCAGGCAATACGCGCGTGTACTTCCCCGTCGTCACCATGATCGTTATCAGTATAGTCGCGACTATCTTATTGAATTTGTTTAACCGCTAAAGTCTATCTCATAAGCCTATTTGATAACCCTATATCTAGATATCCAGAATCTTTTTAATAGCCCCTAGCGCTGTGCCAGCGTCTCACCGATGACGCGTACTAAACTTTGGGCAATATTGTCTTTACTTGTCTTGGCAAGCGTCAGTGTATCCTGCTCGTAGCGCTCAGCAAAGAACACTTGCATCGCATTATCATCGCTGGCAAAGCCAATATCTGTCCGCGAGACATCATTACAGGCAATCATATCGAGATCCTTTGCCACCAGCTTACCGCGAGCATAGCGCTCGACATCTTGCGTCTCGGCCGCAAAGCCAACAACGAATAGCTCAGGATGCGCAAGCGATATCGTCGCTAGAATGTCTGGATTTTTGACTAAGTGTAGGCTCATCGCTTCTTGTGTTTTTTTAATCTTTTGCGGTGCGGCCTCCTCGGTACGATAGTCGGCGACGGCAGCAGTAGCGATAAACACGTCCGCTGGGCGTTTATGCGTCAGCGTACTTTCAACGTTCGCCGCTACCATATCACAGTCGCAATCGCCATGCTCGTGCTCGTGTTGATGAGTATGAGATTCTCTACCTTTTATGCTTTTCATATTTTCCGTCTCAGTCATGTCGACTGCGTCTTTTGCTAATAGGACTGCGTGACTACCATCGACAGACTGTTGAGCGACCACGAGCATCTCTTTGGCAGACAAGACATTGATGCGCGTGACGCCAAGCGGCGTCGGTAGCGTGACTTTACTGCCTGCGATAAGCACCACATCAGCACCCGCTGTCACGCAAGCACGCGCAAGCGCAAAGCCCATCTTCCCAGTGGAGTGATTGGACAGATAACGAACGGGATCTATCGCCTCAACCGTTGGTCCTGCGGTAATAACAACGCGCTTACCCGCTAATAGCTGCGGGGTGCGCTGTTTGGCATGAAACAAAAGCACTTCATCTAGCAGCTGTTCGGGCTCGGGCAAGCGCCCTGCTCCTATATCACCGCACGCCTGCGCGCCGCTCGCTGGGGTGATCACTTGATAGTTCATATCGCGCAGTGTTTGCACGTTAAGACTAACCGCAGGATGCGCCCACATCTGCTGATTCATAGCAGGGGCTAATATGACGGGTGCGCTGGTTGCCAGACATACGGTCGTCAACAAATCATCTGCCATACCCATCGCCAGCCGTGCCAGCGTATTAGCGGACGCAGGTGCAACCACCACTAAATCTGCCCACTTAGCCAGCTCAATATGACCCATACCCGCCTCGGCACGCTCATCGAGCAGTGAGGTATGTACCTCATTGCCTGTTAGCGCTTGTAAGGTCAGTGGCGTAATAAAGGCTTGCGCCCCTGTGGTCATAATGACGCGCACCTCAAACCTTGCCTTGATAAGCAGGCGGGCAAATACAGCGGACTTATAAGCGGCGATACCGCCAGTAATAGCGAGCACAACGTTTGACATAGGCATATGTAGGCGTATTAAGTAAAAGATAAATTTGCGCTTATAGTAACAATTATGCGATAAGTTAGGTAAGATTTTACGCGTTTATACACGCACTTATACATAATTTGCTGCCTTATACCCTCTGATAGCTTGTGATGATGGGTATGGATAACTTGAATGGAGCACTGATGGCAATTAAAGACTGGCACGAAGACGATAGACCGCGTGAGAAGTTATTAAAGTTTGGCGCCGCGCAGTTATCAGACGCTGAGATACTAGCGATATTTTTGCGTACTGGCACTCAGTCGCAATCCGCCATAGAGCTTGCCCGCCACTTAATTGAGCAATTCGGTAGTTTGGCCGAGCTACTGGCTGCGCCAAAAGCAACGGTACTAGCGTGCCACGGTATCGGCCCTGCGAAGTACGCGCAAATACTCGCCTCCCTCGAGATGGGCACCCGTTATCTCGATAGTCAGCTCAAAACAGGTCACGCGCTTGGACGCTCGCAAATCGTCAAGGATTATATCAGCACCCAGCTTCGTGGTGAGAGCCGTGAAGTCTTTGCCGTTTTGTGTTTAGACAATGCATTGAGCCTTATCAACTTTGAGATCTTATTTACAGGCGGTATCTCATCGTGTTCGGTTTGCATCAAGCACGTGCTACGCCACGCTATTAGCCACGCGGCAAGCCAGCTCATTATCGCGCACAATCATCCACATACTGACGCACAGCCGTCAAATGCTGACAATATCTTAACCTATGAATTAAAAAAGGCATGCGATCTTATCGATTTGGCCCTAGTCGATCACATTATTGTGGGGCGCAATGACACTTTATCTTATGCTGAGAATGGCTTAACGCCTTTTAGCTAAACAGCTTAGCTTGTCGTGGTATTTTTTAGCTGATGCAGGTATTGATACATATTGCCGACATAGCGTAGCGTTTTATCTATTGATAATTGTCAAGAACTATTTCATATTAGTAGCTATATTTGTGTTACTTTGTCTGTGCTATTTAGTCTTAATTACTTGATGTCTATTACTCGATGTCTATGCTATTTAGTTTAGGTTGCTAAATTATTTAGTCATAGCTTTTTTATTGTCGTTGTTTGGGCGTTTATAGGGTTCTAAGCGCTACTTAGCTCTAGTACGACCGTACATATTTCTCTATTTGATCAATGCAGCCTCACTAAGGAGACAGTCATGGAGATTGGCTTATTTGTTTTGGCAGTAATCATTCAGTTAGCCGTAGTTTTGGCCATCTTTTTACTGTCTTTATCACGTGTCACCGGTAGCATCGTTGCTATTGTCACTGTTATTATTACTGCTTTTATTAGTCCATGGTCGCTTATTTTAGGCATTCCTATTGCACTTTTGAGTCTTATTTTACTCATTGCGCCGCTGCGCCAAGCCTTGATTACTCGTCCCGTATATAAAACTCTAGGCGGCGCTATGCCGAGTATGAGTGATACTGAGCGTGAAGCCCTTGATGCGGGTACTAGCTGGTGGGAAAAAGAGCTATTTATGGGCGCGCCTGATTGGGACAAATTTGCCAGTTATCCTTATCCGCAGCTATCTGCCGATGAGCAAAGCTTTATCGATAATGAAGTCGAAGAGCTGTGCGCGATGATTGATGAGTGGAAGGTGCATACTGAGCATAAGGATTTACCGCCGCCCGTTTGGCAGTTTATCAAAGATAGCGGTATCTTAGGTTTGATCATTCCAAAAGAGTACGGTGGTCTGGAGTTTAGCTCCTACGCGCAAAGCCGTATCATGAGCAAGATCGCTTCGCGTTCACCGACAGCAGCGGTCAGCTGTATGGTACCAAACTCATTGGGACCAGGTGAGCTGTTAATGCACTATGGTACAGATGAACAAAAGCAGCGCTGGTTGCCGGGCCTTGCAAATGGTACTGAGATTCCCTGTTTTGGTCTAACCGGTCCTGAAGCTGGCTCCGATGCAGGCGCTATCCCTGATACAGGCGTGGTCTGTTATGGCACTCATGAGGGCAAAGAAGTGCTTGGTCTGCGCATGAACTTCTCTAAGCGCTGGATTACTTTGGCTCCTATCGCAACCGTAGTCGGTCTGGCCTTTACCCTTCACGATCCAGAAGGTCTGCTTGGCGATCCTGATAAAGTTGATTACGGTATTACCTGTGCGCTCGTACCTGCAGATCACGACGGTGTGATAACCGGTCCGCGTCATAATCCAAGCGGCTCGCCCTTTATGAATGGTACGGTCGATGGTACCGATGTCTTTATTCCGCTTGATTATATCATCGGCGGTATCGAAAACGCAGGACGTGGCTGGCGTATGCTAATGGAGTGCTTAGGTGTGGGCCGCGGTATCTCTTTGCCTGCCCTCTCAACCTCAGCAAGTGAGATGAGCTACTTGACGGTTGGCGCGTTTGCAAGAGTGCGTGAACAGTTTAAGATCTCAGTAGGTAAGTTTGAAGGGGTACAGGATGCAACCAGCCGTATTGCCAGCAAAACTTATATGCTTGAGGCGTTTCGTCATTTGGTGACTTGTGGTCTAAATCAGGGGGGTACGCCATCTGTGATGACCGCAATGGCAAAATACTACGCGACTGAGACCATGCGTGAGATCGTCAACGATGGCATGGACGTGGTTGGTGGTCGCGCTATTCAGATGGGCCCGCGTAACTTTTTAGCGATTCCTTATCAAGCGATTCCGGTATCTATTACCGTTGAGGGCGCTAATATTTTGACCCGCTCGCTGATGATTTTTGGTCAAGGTGCGATGCGCTGTCATCCTTACCTTTTTGATGAGCTGCAATTGCTACAAAGCGAGGATAAAAAAGGCGCTATCAGAAAGTTTGATACTTTGTTCTTTAAGCATTTAGGCTATACCTTTAATCGCGGTGCTAAAGCCTTTGTCGCAGGTTATATTGGCGGTAGTAGCAAAGCACCTGACTTTGCCGATACTTTCACTCGTCCATATTACAAGCATATTAATCGGTTAAGTGCCAGCTTCGCGTTAACGGCTGATATGGCACTTGGTATCCTAGCAGGAGATCTAAAACGTAAAGAGATGCTCTCTGGCCGCTTAGCTGATATCCATGCGCATCTATTTATTGCTACTGCTATCTTGCAGTTCTATGAGCATGGTAGCAAGTCAGAGTCTGAACGTTTACATGCCAAAGTTGCACTGCAAGATAGTCTATACGCTATCCAAGAAGCCTTTATCGCTCTCTTTGCAAATTTCCCGAATCGTATCGCAGCAAATCTGGTTAGCTTTGTTACCTTTCCTAGTGGTCGTATCTTTACGCCGACAAGCGATGAGCTCAAGCGTGAGCTCGGTGATACGATGATGGATGATTTCGAGGCCAATCCGTTCCGTGATTATCTCAAATCTGTGGTGTACTACAATACGCATGCCGAAGATCCAGCAGGTCGTATGGAGCACGCTTATCAGACGCTTCTTAATGTCGAGCCCTTATGGCATAAGTTTAAAAAGTCTGAGAATAAGGGTAAGTTTGAAGGCTTAACTTTTGAAGATCACGTCGTCAGCGCCAGTCAAGACGGTGAGATTACTGAAGAGGAAGCTGAGAAGCTTATTCAGTACAATGCACTACGTTATGACTCGCTATTGACTGATGTCTTTGATGAGCATTTAGAAGAGGTGCAAGAACGGGTTAATCCGCATACCTTAGAAAATGCGGTTCATAGACTGACAGACTATGCTCAACTGAAAGACGGTGCTCAGCTCAAAAATAGCAATCATGATATCAGCGAAAACACAGGGGATGAGAATCCTAATCACGGCTACGAAGAAGATGGCGATGTAGAAATGGTCGATGAACAGGACACTGCTAATGAAGCCGAGTCTCAAACAGACTTTAGCGAAGCACGTCCTGACGCCGAAGCACTGAGTCACCGTCATCGTGATGCCGAAACGGCCTTAAATGAGCGTATGCGCTCTAATCACAGTCGCCGCGATAGCACCGATGACAGCCCCAATGCTACTGAAAAGTGGCAAGATGGTTTGCGCCGTGATGCAGTAGATGAAAGCGACAAAGCTTAACTTGCTATTATTGCGCTTTATATAGCTCCAAAAAACAAGACCGTCATTTAACTGGCGGTCTTTTTATGTTGCATTATTTTTATGAGCGTCCTGACGAGTATTGTCTACTCATTTATTCATTTAATTCACCACCTATTTTGTCTATAATGCAAGGTTTTTAATTGATAAAAAAATCTTGCAGTACTGCAAACAATTATTTTATATTGTCTCAAAGAGATCCTGATTAAACGATCATATTTGCTTAAGATGACAACGACATTAACGCAAAGCCCGCCTTACTATGAGTGCGGTGTACAAGGATAGACATTATGTGGAAAAACATGGGACTAACGGGCAAGATCATTGTCGCTATGGTACTCGGTATCGTACTGGGTTTAATTATAAATATATTTAATTTAAACGTTGAAGGTGGCTTTATTAATACCTATGTGACTGGTGGATTATTCTCCATCATAGGTAAGCTATTTATCAATTCTCTTAAAATGCTCGTTGTACCCTTGGTGCTTGTCTCCCTGATTTGTGGCGTGTGCGGTATCGGTGATATTCGCTTGCTTGGCCGTATTGGTACGAAGACCTTTTTTATCTATATGCTGACTACTGCGCTTGCGATCAGTACCGCGATTGGCTTAGGGGTGCTCTTTGGTATTGGACAGGGCATGAATATCCCTACTGAAGCGACTTTTGAAGCCAAGTCTGCGCCGCCACTGCTCGAAGTTTTTGCCAATATTATCCCCTCAAATCCGATCAGTGCCATGGCAAATGGCGATATGCTATCGATTATCTTCTTCGCTGTGTTGCTCGGCGTCAGTATCTTGATGGTAGGTAAACCTGCTAAGGGCTTAGTAAAAAGCTTAGAGCTGTTTAATGAAGTCATCTTAAAGATGGTCACGATCATTATGAACTTAGCGCCTTATGGTGTCTTTGTACTTTTGACCAATGCGATGGCGGATTTGGGGCTTGATCTGATTGTCTCGCTACTGGGTTATGTGGCGATATTAGTCGGCTCCCTTGCCTTCCATTTCTTTGTGACGATGATGATCGTGCTAAAGGTTTTTTCAGGTCTATCCATCAAGACTTTTTTGGCAAAGATGCGTGAAGTGCAAATCTTTGCTTTTAGTACTTCAAGCTCAAATGCCACCATTCCGATCACCTTACGTACCGTTACCAAACGCATGGGGGTGAACAACTCTGTAGCCTCCTTTACTGTCCCCTTCGGCGCGACTATCAATATGGATGGTACGGCTATTATGCAGGGCACGGCGACGATCTTTATCGCTAATATTTATGGTGTTGATTTGGGCATTGCTGAGTATTTGACGGTTATCTTAATGTCTGTACTGGCTTCTATCGGTACGGCAGGTGTTCCAGGCGTTGGTTTGATTATGCTGTCTATGGTGTTCGCGCAGGTCGGTTTGCCGGTTGAAGGTATTGCGCTTATCTTAGGGGTTGATCGCATCTTAGATATGCTGCGTACGGCGGTGAACGTTGGCGGTGATGCCGCTGTGACTGCTATCGTCGCTAAGTCCGAGGGTAAGATGGACTTAGCCATGTACAATGATCCTGAGGCAGGTACTAAAGAGGTATTTGATGGTCATATCAGCGAGGATAGCGAGCGCGAGTTCTCCGAAGTCTTTAGCGATGGTCTAATGGGTAGTGAGTACGACGAAGTCAATCGGCGCAGATAGTGTCAGATATTTCAGGCTACAGCTAGAATAAGCACATTTATAAAAAACGCTCAGTCTGTATAGATTGGGCGTTTTCTTATACCCGTCTTTAATTTATACGTATCTTTGGTTAAAAGCGGGATTAAAAACCCTCTTTAACCAAAAACGTATTTAGTAATCATTGCTAAGCATACCAGCACAATCATCGGACGGATGAGCTTACTGCCGCCTTTGACCACCATATGCGAGCCAAAGTAAGCACCGATAATCTGTCCGACCATCATAGCAAGACCAACCGTCCATAGGACATTGCCGCCCAATATAAAGAATATCAGCGAGCCAATATTGGTAGACAAGTTGAGTACCTTAGCCGCGCCCGTTGCCTCAATAATCTGGCGACCACGCAGCGCCACATTACCAAGTGCAAAGAACATTCCAGTGCCAGGCCCCATATAGCCATCATAAAAGCCAATTAGTGGTGTTACCACTTTTTGCCATTTGCCCTCTGAGATACGCGGCGCGGCTTCCACCTCACCGAGTCTTGGCGCAAATAGGGTATAAATACCAATAGCGGCAATCAAAAACGGTATGAGCGTCTCTAAAACATCAGGTGGTGATAATTGGACGGCAATAGTGCCAATGACTGAACCTATAAAAGCGGCAATGATTGCCGTTTTTATACGCTGGGGCTTGACCACGCCTTTTTTAATCATCGTAATCGATGCCGCTAGAGCGCCTGAGGCGGCTTGTAGCTTGTTAGTGCCAAGCGTTAATACTGGAGGAATATTCGCCAAGAGCATCGCTGGTATGGTGAGTAGACCGCCGCCCCCAGCAATAGCATCGATAAAACCTGCGAGTGCTGCCACTGCCGTCAACAGCAAAATAATCTCAAGTGAGAGTGATAAGTCCATAACACCAGCCTTAACGATAATAAAATGCACAAAAGCCTTTTATTATAAAGTTAAATCCCTTTAACACCTAATCTTGCTATTGCTTATTAGCCCAAAAGGCCTAGCAAAGACATAGAGTCACATTATAACCGCTTAATTTGATAGCAAAGGACTGAGCGGTAAACGCTCAATAACAATTCAAAGTAAAAAGGGTTTAGACCCACGCCGCTTAACTGGTCATAATAGCGTTACCAATTTTATGGCATTAAAACATCGTCCTACACGGCTTAGATAAGCGTGGTGCGGTGTACTGGTGGATATTGTTTGGTGCATTTTATGGTTTATATTGCTAATATTATATTGATGAATACACGCCGCTAGCAGAATCGGCTTCAGCTAAGCGAGCTTTTTATTGTTTTTGCAGTACTTGTAATTGAGGATGATATGGCATTACATAGGGTCAAAGCGTTTTTTGAGTTTGAAGCAGCAGGTGGTATTGTTTTGGCATTGGCTGCTATCGCTGCAATGATCATTGCCAATAGTCCTCTTAGCGTCTGGTACGAAGGTTTTATTCATGCCCCTGTCGCCATTCGTATCGGTGATTTTGAGATCGCTAAAGACGCGCATCACTGGATCAACGATGGTCTGATGGCAATTTTCTTTTTTTTGGTTGGGCTTGAGCTCAAGCGCGAGGTGCTTATTGGTGAGCTCTCCAATGTCAAACAAATCATCTTGCCTGCGGGCGCTGCACTTGGGGGTATGATATTCCCCGCCATTGTGTATTTACTATTTAACTTAAATGAGCCTGAATACTGGAAAGGCTGGGCGATACCGGCGGCAACGGATATTGCTTTTGCACTAGGTATCTTAAGTTTACTTGGCAGCCGCGTACCCAACTCATTAAAAGTATTTTTGGTCTCTATCGCGATCTTTGATGATATCGGTGCTATCTTGATCATCGCGCTGTTTTATACCAGTGAGCTGTCGCTTAGCTCGCTTGGGTTTGCCGCTCTATGCTTGCCCTTTTTGTACTTTTTAAATCGGCGCAATGTCACTAACATTACCCCTTACCTATTCATTGGCGTCATCATGTGGATTGCGGTGCTCAAATCTGGCATTCATGCCACCTTGGCTGGGGTAGTGCTCGCACTGTTCATTCCTATGTTTGATCGCACAGATCCTGAGCATTCTCCTGTGGAAGAGGTTGAGCACGATCTACAAAATACCGTCTCTTTTGGTATTCTGCCCCTATTTGCTTTTGCCAATTCTGGCATCTCACTACAAGGTGCAGGTTTTGCTGAACTATTCCACTCCGTACCTTTGGGGATTGCCGCAGGCTTATTCATCGGTAAGCAGGTAGGTGTTATGCTGATGTGTTGGCTGATCTTTAAGCTTGGTGTATCCACTATGCCGCGAGGCATGAACTATCAACAAATTTACGGCGCAGCGTTATTGTGCGGCGTTGGGTTTACCATGAGTTTGTTTATTGGCGGCTTAGCATTTGGCGGCGATACGCCTCTGTTTGATGAGCGCTTAGGAATTATAATGGGTTCTATTGTCTCAGGTATTGCAGGTTACATTGTGCTCAAAATCACCCTAAAAGAAGACATCAGTGGCACCTCGGTAGATTTGACTCGTCACTGATTGCTTTGCAAGGTTGTCCATCATGTACGCGTTACCCTACCTTGGATATGAATATGGATAAAACGAGCACCACTGCAAGTGTTGAGTCTATGGCGTCCTATCAGCGTCATGGACGCACAACCCCTACTGATGATCACAGTGATCTACAAGTACTACGCCGTATCAAGCGTCACCTATTGCCTGATAATTTTGCGATATCGCCATCCTTGTTAGAGGAGATGGTCGCAGGTTACGATATTGGTGATCCGCTTGCTGATCAGCTAGTAGGCGATGGTATTCGCTTTGCTAAGCCGCTACAACAAGTCATTATTAATAATGACCTTGCCCCTGAACTTACAAACAATGATGCATTTGTGACGCTGAGCGAGCAGTTCAGCCAGCACCCTAACTGGTATGACCCCAAGCTTGCTGAGATTGGCGCGATTGCCTACCGTCGTTACCCCTTGATGCTCATCTGGCTACTACGCAATGTGGCTCTGATGGCAGGCTATAGTATCCCTGCCTTGTCCTTGCCGCTTATCCAAACAGGCGCGCTGATGCACGATGCATTGCCAAGGCTTATGCGCACCTACGCTTATATCCTAGCGGTCTCAGAACACCCACAGCTACGAGATACGGCGCAGCAGCAGCTAAATCCTATCACGCAAGTGCTCGCTATCGGCTCTGAGGGCTGGCAACAATCTATCAAAGTACGCCAAGTGCATACCTTAGTGCGCCAAAACTTACTCAATGGCAAACTAAAAGCAGGCGCTGGCATCATCGACAAGGCCGATCAGCACTACAATGCTGATGGCAGCTGGGACACGGAGTATTGGGGTATACCTATCAACCAGACGGACATGATTGCCACCCACTTGCAGTTCTCATTATTGATTATGCGCGGTCTCAAGCTCCTTGGGGCACGTATCAGCAGTGAAGAGTCACAAGGTATTTTGCACTTATGGAATCTTGCCAGCTACTGGATGGGCGTCGATCTACAGCGTCTACCCAAAGATGAGACGGCATGCTGGGAGTGGCTCTATACTTATTTATCTATTCAGCAGCTCGATTTTAAGATGGGTCGACCACTGGCAAAGGCGCTGCACGATCTGCCGCGCCAGCTTATGGGTGAAGATAACCGCCGTGGACGTTTTGTAGAGATGGTCAATGCTAGCGTGACGCGCACGCTAGTTGGTGATGATATCGGCGATGGGTTAGAGCTACCTAAGTCCAAAATTCGCTTTGGCGTGCTCTCCTCCGTCCCTATTCTCTTTGCCCTTGATACGGCGCGACAACACAACAGTACGGTTGCAAGCAAACTTGAGGCGTTTCGCGCTAAGCGACAAGACAATATGAACTGGTGG
Organism: uncultured Psychrobacter sp.; assembly: GCA_947489525.1. Taxonomy (GTDB): domain Bacteria; phylum Pseudomonadota; class Gammaproteobacteria; order Pseudomonadales; family Moraxellaceae; genus Psychrobacter. The sequence goes on along the minus strand of CANLDW010000007.1, from coordinate 84,440 downwards.
CTTAAAAAAAATGACAGCTACTACAAGTAGCTTAGTGATAACTTTTTATACTGCTTATTGCTTAGTGCTTAGGACTTACGCTGCTTTTGCACTTGGCGCTCTTGTAAATGCTCTTGTAGTTGCTGATGACTTTGGCTGTCATCGTCCGTTATCGAAGTCTCGTCGATACGGTAGTACCAGTCAAGCTTACGATCGAAGCCTACTTCCAATAGATTTGCTAGTACGCGTCCTGTCAGCCCCCATACGGTCTCACCATCCACGTGCCAGCTGGGCGTGAGTATTGTCGCTGTCTGCCCCTGCATGGTATAGGCTATAGCGTACTCTGCTGTTGGCTGCGTAATCAGCGTAGCAAAATCTGCCCAAAATATACGGGCAATCTCGCCAATCTCAGGGACTAAGACTAAATCTGGGGCGATAAGGGCTACAATCGGGCGCACACTCATACCACTTTTGGAGGTTTGTACAGGCAATTGACCAATGAGCTTGACTTCATTTGGTGGCAGCGCTGTCTCTTCACTAGCCTCGCGTACTGCAGTAACTACGTTATGGCGATCGCCATGCTCATACTTACCGCCAGCACAGGATACCTCGCCGGCATGGCTATTCATATGGGCGGCGCGGCGCGTAAGCAGCAGCTTGGGATTGGGTTCGTCCGTGATAGCAACCAACACCGAAGCATCGGCAATAGGCGTCTCATATAGGTGAGATAATATACGTGCACGCTCGGTCACCTCGTCGGTATTTGAGCCTAGTAATAGGCTATCTTGCAACCTTGTTGCCAGTTGTTTCAGTAGCGGCGGCTCTATATCTTCAGGTAAAGCGACGCTGAGATCGCGCGCAATCTGCTCGCCTATATTTATATCTGTTGACACAGACGAGGCTAAATTAGGCTGACTAGAGGACGTCTCGTCTAATAATGCAAAGCGCGGTGATGTTGTCATGACTGATGTTCCTTTAGATCGTACTGGCGCTGTTGTGCGGTTCAATACGGATTATTGGCTATCTTAGCACGCATAAGAACCACCGTATTGACTGTAAAGGCATTGGCATCAACTACACTCCTATTCACTACTGCTCCATTGAATACTGTGCTATTAAATACTGTGTCATTGAATACTTTATCCATACTTAGCACGGTTAAATGTATGCTATCTTAATATCCTAATTGAGATAAATCATGACTATAAAAGGTATAATGTGCGAACCTATGGCACTCGTTACCAGCTGGTTTGTTCGTTGTCAAAAAACATAAAAAGGGCAGGATATGCAGTATTGTCTCCAATGCGGCCACGAGGCTGAACGTAAGATACCGCCTACAGATAATGTACCGCGCCTAGTGTGTCCCAACTGTGGATACATTCATTACGAAAACCCAAAGGTGATTTGCGGCTCACTGGTACTCTATGAGGATAAAGTCCTATTGTGTAAGCGTGCGATCGAACCGCAGTACGGACTGTGGACGATACCTGCAGGTTTTATGGAAAACGGCGAGACCATTGCTGAGGGCGCAGCGCGTGAGAGTTACGAGGAAGCAGAAGCCGTCGTCATCAATCCAAAGCTCTACTGCGTCTATGATATCCCTGACATCGGTCAGATATATGTGATCTATTTATCTGAGCTCAAAGATGGCGCTTATGGCATTGGCTCTGAAAGTCTGGATTCAGCGTTATACAGTGAAGCGGACATTCCGTGGGATGAGATTGCCTTTGAGGCAGTACGCCGTACGTTGACCAATTACTTCGCTGATCGCAAAGCATTTGCAAGCGTTAGTGACTTTCCGATTCACCAAGATCAAATCAGCAAGGACAAAAGCATTAAGCGCTATTAAGGTCTATTTGGTGACTCAAATAAAGCGATGACAGCTGTTTTTATAACGTGTTGCCATCGCAAAACCGCGCCCTTTTCATTATGAAATGAAAGGGCGTTTTCAATTGTAGGATAATACTAGCTCTTGATTTTGCACACCTCAAAGCCAAGCGCGCGTATCTCGTCCTCTTTATCAAAAGGCGCTAATACTCCGCGTACATGCTCTTGACCTTGCAAGTACTGCTGAGCGACGCGTTTAAGATCGTCAATAGTGACATCCAAGATGGCGGCGCGCATCTTACGCTGCCAGTCTATACCGCGATGATGCAGATCGGCAAAGCACGACTTTATGGCTTCCCCTGCAGGCGAGCCGGGTTTATCCATACCTGAGATAATACCCAATATTGCCTCTTCTAACTGCTCATCAGTTTGCGGCTCATTAAGCAGCCACTCAATACTGGCCTCAAAGTGCGCAAACGTCTCAGTACAGTGCGGATCGCGATAACTAAAGAACTTAAAGGCGCAAGCGTTGGCATCGTAACCTGCTCCGCCGCCGTAAGCCCCGCCGCGCTCACGAATGGCACTATGTAAATAACCATTGCGCAGATAAGGCGCGAGCACCATCAGCGGTGCAGTATCAGGATGCTCAGCTGGTGGCACCGTATAGACGCTGGCATTATGATAGACATTGGTCGCCACTAGCCACGCGATGTCATCGACAATCGGATTGTACTCAAGCGCAAGGCTTGCGTCCGCCGTGCCGTTTAAAGCAGGATCTAAATCAAGCGCAGCAAATTCGCGCGGGATTGTACTCTCAGTGCTGATGTCAATAGCTTGAGTATCAGACGCTTGGGCTTTGGTATCTTGCCAGCTGTTCACAATCAAACTACTCAAGCGCTCAGTCTGATCGCCCTCACAAATAATGATAGCGTGTTTCGGCAAGCTGATAATACGCTGATGCAGGCTCATCAAACTGTCTGCTAGCGTATCCCACAGACTAGTATCTTCGCTGGCATGGGTCAAAAAGTCCTTGAGTGCGCCCAGTGCAGGCAGACCACTACGCACGTATTCTAGCTGTGCTTGACGACTCATACCACGGCTTGCCGTTTGCATCGCGTAAGCATGTCCCGCGCTTGCCAGACGCGACTGCCAACTGGCAGCGCGCTGCTGCAAGATTTCTTTGATACGGTCATGCTCACGGAACACGCTATGCTCCATAACCTCTTTGAGCAGATCAATCGCTTCTACCTTACGGTTTAGCGCGCGCGTCGCGACTACAAAGTAGCTGCTAATCGTTTGGCTATCATCAATACTAGTCCGCTGCGAGATACGTGCGGTCACCCCAGAGGAGTGCGCTGCTTGCTTAGCCTGCATCTCATAGGCATCCATGGTATCCGTACCCAATTCTGATAACAGACTTAAATAAATTGGCAGTAGCGGATGATTAATGACGTCGTTTGCCGGCAGTACCTCTGTGCCAGTGCTACCGATAGCATCGGTCAACGGCACAATGACTTGATAGTAGTAAATGCCATTGGTGCCCGCTTCGTACTCAAAAAGTGTGCTATTTTGACCGCTAAGCTGTACCTGCTTTTGGCTGCCCTCTTTTAGACTAATATCCGTTGGCACATCCTCTAGACCCACTTTTGGTAGTAGGCTCAAATCATCCGGCTGTGCCTGACGCGCTGCTAAATCGAGCGCTTGTTTATGCAAAATATCTTTGTCATCAGGACTTAAATCCATCGCGATAGTATCAAGGCGTACTTGCTCTTCGGCGGCTAAGCGCGCTGACTTTTCGCTATCTGGCGTCAAGGTAACGCGTACGCGGTGATTATTATCGAGTAGATGAGTCTTAATTAGACTCGGTAGCCACTCTTTATCTTTTACTTGTTCGCGCAGCCAAGCCAGATGAGCGTCGACTTCCCAAACATCAATAGGATTGCCATCGTGAATGGCAGTACTAAAGCCTTCAAGCATTAGGTTTAGACCATAAGGCATACTATCACCGCCGATATGACGCTGATCGATCTCGATCTGATGTAGAATTGTCTCGATAGTTTCGTCATCAATAGGCTTACTTGCGACCTCAGCAAGCAGATCCATAATACCCTGCTCAACGGCTTCGGCATGCTCGGGGTTGGAGCCGCGCAGACCCGTATAAAACACCATCTCATAATGGCTATCATCTAGTCCTAACAACGGGCTGGGTGCTTTGCCCAGTGGATGGCTATCAAGATAAGCGCGTAGCGGCGAGCCTGCGTGTTCAATCAGCACGCCTTCTAATAAACGTAGCGCTAGTCGCTGCTTTGGATCGGTAATCGCGGGCAGCAACCACGCAACCACATGATGCGTTTGATCAGGATCTTCATTATCTGCGGTATAAGTATCCGTTGCACTAATAGGCGCTGCTAGGCGCTGTTCAGGACGTGACACGTGCTTATTACCCCTCTCAAACTGAGCGAGCGCATCTTCATGTATTTTCGCTTGCGTCTCACGTACTGGAATATTACCAAAGCTCATAATGACACTGTTAGAAGGATGGTAGTGGCTTTGGTGAAATGCAACCAATTCAGAATGCGTCAAATCTGGAATATCAGCCGGATCGCCGCCTGAATTATAATGATACGTCGTTGTCGGGAACAGATGATGCGCGACAGTATGATACAGCTGGTCGATCTCACCGCTCATTGCGCCTTTCATCTCATTGAATACAATCCCCTTGAACTGCGGCTTGTCATCAGCATCAAGCTCTACGCGTATACCTTCTTGCGCAAAGTCAAGCGGATGAATATTTGGGAAAAACGCCGCGTCTAAATAAACTGAAAGCAGGTTAAAATAGTCATTCTCATTTTGCGTAGCATAAGGATAAGCGGTCCAATCAGCCGCTGTCATCGCGTTCATAAAAGTGTTCAATGAGCGCTTGATCATCGAAAAAAACGGATCGCGCACTGGATATTTTGCAGAGCCGCATAAAGCCACATGCTCTAAGATATGTGCCTCACCTTTTGAATCCATCGGCTGGGTGCGAAAACCCACCAAAAACGCATTTTCATCACTTGGATGCGCCAGATGATAGTGCATCGCGCCTGTTTTAGTATGCTGGCTTATCAGCACATCCATTGACAAGGCTTCAATGTGACGGTGCTCAATCAGCTCAAATGCAGGATGCAAGGTTAAATCAGCACTAAATGTATCAGTCATGGTTATCCTTTTTGATTAAAATATGGCTTACACTGGTTTTAAAAAGTTGTTATAAAATGCGTCAAGGTTAGATGGGGCTGTCGCTGCAATAAGTCAAGCAAAGGTAAGCATGTGACGTCACGTAAGAGCATAAAAACATAAGAGCATAAAATAATGACCATTCACTTTCATAACCGATATCAATAATGCTACTATGGATTTATTGATCATAAGTTTTATCTATCATAAGTACAGTTATGGATAATCACGACTTAGGTATCATAATTTAAGTGCGACAAGGAGTACGCTATGAGCTATCAACATATACTACTAGTTACAGATCTATTGTCCGATGCAGATATCGTAGCTCAAAGAGCTAAACGCGTGATGAAAGGCTCGCCTGAGGCAAAATTATCAGTCTTACATATCGTAAAAGACGATATGGTACGCTTTGGTTATGAGCTAGTGCCCGCTTCTAGTCTCTCAGGCGATACCGACGCTGCGCACTGGCAAGAAGCGCGGGCTAAACTGGCACAGTTCTTAGAGCGGAATGACCTTCAAGCTACCAATACCAAGGTTACCGCCGCCATCTCCAATAGCAAAGGTATCATCAACTACTCTCGCGAAAACGAAGTCGACCTACTGGTTATCGGTCGTCATGAGCGCCATGGCGTCGCCGCTTGGCTCGTTGGTGCCACCGCTGATAGTATCTTGCCCAATGCTCCTTGCGATAGTTTGGTCGTAAAACTCAATCAACCTGTTCCTGAATAAATGCAGTGATAAGATCTTAGCTTAACACTAAGCAATAGTAGTGCTACTATAAAAGCTCTATATGACGAGGATGACCTCATGAGCTACCAACACATACTACTGGTCACAGACCTATTATCCGACGCGGATATCGTCGCCCAAAAAGCCAAACAGATCGTTGATAATCGTCCAGGTTCTAAGCTATCGGTACTACATATTGTTAAGGACACGATGGTTGGTTTTGGTTACGAGCTGGTTCCTGCGTCAAGCTTATACGATCAAATCGACGATGAGCGCTGCCAAGAAGCACGCGTCAAGCTTGCGAACCTGCTTGAGCGTAACAAGCTTGGCGATGCCAACTCTCAGGTCACGACAGCCATTTCCAACAGTGAAGGGATCGTCAATTACTGCCACAAAAACGACGTTGATCTCCTAGTAATCGGTCGTCATGAGCGCCGCGGTATTGCCGCTTGGATTAGCGGTGCAACTGCCGATAATATTCTGCCCAATGTGCCCTGTGATAGTCTTGTCGTCAGGCTAGATAAACCAGTAACACAATAAACTAGCGCTGCGTTTTGTCTAATCTTAAATTAAAACGCACCTTGTGAGCGGTGCGTTTTTAAGGACTAATATTTACTCAATAATATCTAAAAAGGTTTGCCATATAGGACTTTGATGACGGGCACGGTGCCAAACCAGCCACAAGGTTCGCGTTAAATCTACGCCGGCTACTTTTATAGGAATGAGCGTGCGTGTGTTCAGTTCAGCTTGGATCACGTGTTGTGACAGACAACCCAAACCTAGATCAGCGCTAACCATGTGTTTGATCGCCTCTGACTGCTGTACCGCAGTCACCACACCTGCCTCTGGCAAGTACTGTAATAACTGCTCATCAACGATCTGCCGCGTGCCTGAACCCACCTCTCGCACCAGCAAAGGTTTTGTCGCCAGCTGCGCCATAGTAAGCTTATAGCAGCCCTCCTTTTTATCATAAGCGCTGACGTCCAGCCATCGACTGTCACGTTTAGCAAATAACAGTAGCGTATCGGTGCGCCAAGCGCGCTGCTCAATGACCTTGCTATCATTTGGTCGCGGCATACCCTCCACCAGTGCAATATCGATATTGAGCTGTTCGATCTCATAAACGACTTCTTGCGTATTCGCAATATACATCTCAACCTTGCTCTTGGGCAGTGCTGTGTACAGCTTGGCGAGTAGTGAGGGCAAAACATAATTACCGATCGTCGTGCTCGCTCCAATATGAATCTGTCCTGCTTGGTGCTTATGGTAGTGCTCAAGCGTGAGTGCTTGTCCTAATAACGCTTGCGCCTGTACGTATACTGACTGGGCGTTGGGATGCGGATTGAGCCTACGTCCCACGCGCTCAAACAGCGGCATTTGCAGGCGTGCTTCGAGTGCAGTCAGCGCACTACTGACCGCTGATTGTGACAAATGCAGCACCTCACTTGCACGGCTGGTACTACCCGTTTGGTAAATACTGACAAACACCGCCAGCTGTCGTAAGGTGATCTTCGGTAGGATAGTCGCTGATTTCTCCACAGTTGTCTCTCTTATCGCTATCGGCATATACGAACAAAAATTTTATTCAGACGTTGGATACTAAGACTCATTAACCTAAAAAACAGATAGTTTCTATCTTATTAATCTGTTTTTATTATAGATTAGCTTACCTTATACTGTCTACTCATAAGCTTATTCATATACAGCATCAGATACAGGAGTAGTCAGCATGAGATCTTTTGCGCAGTCAGCTGCCCTCTACCGTTACATCCCCCAAGCCCAACAAATCCTAGGGCTAATAGTGGTATTTATCGGCAGTTTGTGTTGTTTGTGGCTAAGTAATCGTCTTATGGTCTGGACGAGCGGACGCACCTTGAGTTTATCTTCTTTAACGCTCGCTATACTGTTTGGTATACTCCTTGGAAACACCCTTTATCCACGTTTTGCGCCGCAGCTTTCATACGGGGTTGACTTCGCCAAAGGTGAGATTTTACGTCTTGCTATCATTCTTTACGGCTTTAAATTAACCTTAACACAAGTGACTAGTGCCGGTATGCCAGCCGTGTTAAGCGATGCTATGGTGCTCACTTCTACGTTTTTATTAACCTATTGGATAGGAACTAAACTATTAAAGGTCGATAAGCATACCACCTTACTTATTGGCTCAGGGGCTAGTATTTGCGGCGCTGCTGCCGTTATCGCTGCCCAGCCTGTTATCAAAGCTGAAGCGTACAAGCCTACTATCGCCGTCGCGACCGTCGTGGTATTCGGCACCATCGCTATGCTGCTCTACCCTTTTTTGTATCATCTAGGCTGGCTACAAGTCTGGTTGAGTCCGCAAGATTACGGTGTTTATACCGGGGCGACTATTCACGAAGTCGCTCAAGTCGTCGTCGCAGGTAATGCAATTAGTCCTGAGGTTGGTGATACTGCCGTGGTCACTAAGATGATTCGCGTGATGATGCTCGCGCCTTTTTTACTACTCCTGTCGTTTGCCCTAACTAAAAGCACAAGCGGTAATGGCGAGCAACAAACCCTACTTGCTCGCCTAAAACACGTACAAGTGCCTTGGTTTGCTTTTATATTTATATTGGTTGTCATCCTGCATACTTGGCTGCCCTTACCTACAGGCTTTGAGACGATGATGGTACGGATTGATGATCTACTGCTAACGATGGCTATGTTCGCCCTAGGATTGACGACTCATCTAAGCGCAATCAAGCAAGCTGGTGTACGACCGCTTATATTAGGTGCGATAATGTTTGCGTGGCTGATCCTAGGTGGCGGTCTGATCAATGTTATGGTTAGTTTTATTTAACTAAGATAATAGGTACTGAGGTAATAGATCTTACTGATCTAACTGTGCTCTAAACACACCTAACCCTACTCCCAAAACCCGTTTGAGAGTGACTTAGCAGCCTAAATATTAAACAACAGACGAAAAAAAAACGAACCCTTAGGCTCGTCTCTTTTATCATCTTACTGGCTTATTCATGAAGCATGAATTAGATAGCAACGATGTTGTGTGCTTGTGGGCCTTTTTGGCCTTGAGTTACAGTGAACTCAACTTCTTGGCCTTCAGCCAAAGTTTTGAAACCAGAACCACTGATTTCGCTGTAATGAGCAAAAACGTCTGCGCCGTTTTCTGGAGCGATAAAACCAAAGCCTTTAGCTTCGTTGAACCACTTAACTGTACCTTTTTGAACGTCTGACATAGTAATAACCTACTTTTTAATTTATTGGTGGTCTAATGACCGGTAACGCTTGCAAATAGCTACTGTACGATAAATATTAAAACGAAGGATTATAACTAATACTACGAGGTAATGATTTGGTGCAGAACTGCTCTTAAGCTTGTGCGTATTATAATATCCCTATAACAGTACCGCAAGCCTTATCTCATCTTTTGTGTAACTGAACCTAGGTTTTGCGAAATATAACGCCTATCTGATAGGTTTATTCAGCATTTGGTAGACGAAATAGATAAATCGCCACACTACTACAAACGATAGCTATCAACCATGCGATCCACGTCATATCCTCTGGCAGACGATAAAATAACATCACTGTTGATGCTGCCATCATAATACTCGCTAGCCACTTAGCGTAGTGAGGTACAGCGTGATTGTCTTCCCAATCACGGACGAACTTACCAAAGTACTTGTGATTAATGAGCCAAAAGTGAAAGCGTCTCGAGCTGCGTGCCCAGCATCCTGCTGCGAGCAATATAAACGGCGCTGTCGGCATCACAGGCAACATAACGCCAATTATACCCAATACAAAGAACAACCAACCCAGTATTACAAACGTCCAGCGGACAGCAGGATTGCTGGATTGATTGGTCTTGGGCCGATAGTAAAAGGCTTTTTTATTTTGGCTCATTGACTTATCAAAAGGTAGGGTAAACGAACATTACTCACCAAAACATAGATGAGCCGACTTTAACAAAATCAATCATGCAGTAAAGCCAACTGAGCTGCAATATTGTTTCTGATTATTTATGTCGGATTTTTAATAAGATGTTTACATTCTATCGAATAGTTAAGTTTAAATTAATAGAAAAGCTAAACGTATTAATTAATATAACCGTTAGAAATTTTAGTTTCTTTATTAGTGGATGTGCACACTTTATAGCTGCAAAACTAAAAACCAATGAAAGATCTTGTGTTAATATGAACAATCATTTGTTAAGTTTACGTAAACTATGTAACTGAGCTACCCTTTTTCAGAGGTTTACTATTTTTATGACAGATACAAGGACACTTATGAGCGCTTTTTTTTGCAAAAATCTTAAAACCATCACTTTGCCATTGGCATTGGCTGCTGCCACCGTATTTAGTGGCTGTGCAACGACAACCAGTCCTGAAGCGCGCTTGGCCTATGATAAAACGCAGCAGAATCTAAAATCGCAACCCGTTGGGATTATCAGTGATGCTTGTGTTCTGCGCGTTGAGGTAGGTAAAGACGATATTATGTATCAGCACTCAGATGCTCTATCGAATACTATTGCTAGCACTTTAAAATCTAAACTCAGCAATAAAGGCGTTAATATTAATAATGTCTCGTCACCTTTCGTTTGTGGAGCTTTGACTCAAAAAGAGTTAGCGCAAATGGATATCTTTCTTACAGAAGACTCAAAAGAAGTTCTGAACACTAACTATCCTGTACTTAGCTCTAGTAACGACTTTGATTCTATTACCAATCAATCTTATTTGAATCTGTATAGTGCTCTAAGAAATATCAAAACGACAAAAGACGCAAAAGAGGGTGCATACATTGACTTAGGGCTAGATAATAATAGTTTGGATGTTATCCGTAACAAAGAAAAAGTAAGCAAAGTATTTGTGGTAATAGCTTTGGCAAACAAACAATCTATGGGTTTAAGACTCGTCGCTGCCTCCACTTCGCCTTTAATAGGTGGAATTATAAATAGAGCACCAGGTGAGTATTACGGGATTAGTTTGGTTAACTTAGACACCAATCAAATTGAATGGACAAAATCAGGTAAAATCGATAATAATGTGTTCAAAAAACCAGTAACTTCTGTCGAAACTAAAAAGATGCTTGATCCCCTATATCCTGAATAATTGAGCTATGAAATTGCTTTCTAAATCAAAAACCGCTTGAGCCTAGGACTTAAGCGGTTTTTATTTAACTCTATTAATGCAGTATCAGCGCGAGTATCACAAAGAATAAAAAGTAAGTCGCCGACACTGCAATCGCGTAAGCGGTCTTGATCTCATGACCCTCAACCTCGGTTCTACTCAAAGTTGTGCCAAGTTTTACAATAGAGATAGCAAAAAAGTAAAACGCCGCGAGCAATAAAATAATACTGATCACAAAGATCGCGATGGGCGATAATATTCCAAAGAAGCTCTCAGTACCCGGGAACAATATCCGACCCTTTAGCACTAGGATGAGTAAGACAGTTGCTAAGCCAGAAGCTGACGCATGAAAAAACAAAATATCATGCCATGTCGCATCCGCTCGATAAAAACTGGTCTCTACATCAAACCTACTATCACGCGTCTCGTTGGCTACTGCGCCTCTACCCAGCACCGTTTTGTAGTTGTTGATCTTACTGACTGTGATAATAAATGCCACAAAGGTCAAAATAACCCACAAGAGTATAAAGAAACTAATGATAATAATTACTCCAGACGTTAAGGAAATAACAATTCAAGCACTCGCTTTTTAGTAGTACGTTCCGCTTACGTTGTACTTAGACTATCAGTCGATACTTCGTAGTCTCATATAGTACAAAAATCAACCAATTTAATTTTAATTCGAACTGACTAAGATCTTATTAATACTGATATTAATATATAGTAGCAGTTACATACCTATAGATTGTAAAAAAGTGCTGAAATACAGGGTGTTATTGTGAACTTAACGCACTACTCAGGTTCATAATAGAATTTTATTCGCCTATGAACCACAAAGCGGCTTTAGGGTCGACGTGTAACGATAGCTAAATTCTCTATCTTCATGCACGACGTTTTTTAAGTCTACATGGGTAAATGTCTGTTTCAACTTCAAGGATTGGCGCGGTTGATAGTCCACTACACGCAGCTCAGAGAATATAGGCTCGTCAGCATACTGCACTTGCATACCCGTCGCACTTGGAATCAGATTCACACTCTCGACACTGAGTTGCCGATAGCTGCCATCGGCCTGACATTTAAAGCGGTAATTCTGAGCGGTCTGACCATTGAAGTCGACAACAACAGCTTCGTCTCTAATATCTTTAACCCTCGCCCAATAGCCGCTGTCGATCTCTTTTGGAAAGCTGTAGAGTCCTGTGGATTGACTATTTTGTGAGGGTGCATTGGCGTGGTTATTTGAGATGCTGGCACAACTTGTCATTAGTAAAGTGGTAGTGAGCACAAGCAGTAGTGATTGGTTAAAAGCAGGCATGGCTGTCCTTTGAGGGTTTAATGTATTTTGGACTAATTAAGGCTCGATGTTTATTGTAGCAAAACATGAGAGCGACTTATGGCGCGCCGTTTACTTTTAGGCATAAAAAACCACTACATTAAACACTGTAGCGGTTCTTCGCCCTAGCCAAGCCGAGAGATAAATCTTAGACATTTTTAATTAAAGTTTTAAGGGTAAGCTGTGATTTGATCATAGGACTACAATGCGAGTTATGCAAATACGCCCCAATAATGTTGAGTAATTTTTACCAAACAATGCTAAATTAATCAAATCGCATTAATGAACCACAACTATGAGCAAACTACTCCGAAAGCACTTTGAAGACCGTGAAATTAAAAAAGGCTCAGGACAGGTGTCCGCCTTTATTGCGGTGTCTTTGGGCATACTTAGCACCCTTGGCGCTCTGTGTTTTTTATTCCCTAATCTGCTCACCACGCCAGATTTTAGACCCTTATATAATGCCGATATTTTACGTGGCATCTTGTTTGCCAGTGTGATTATTGGTTTTGTGTCGGGTGTTATTAGCCTACTACGCAATCCGTCTAAGCGCTGGGGCATGGCGGGGATGTTACTCAATGCTTTGGCAGCGCTGCTCGCCTCAGGACAGATCGAGCCCAATTACTATGAGCGTAGTCTGTATGCAGGCTTGGACTATTTTGTTTTGACGCTGGTGATCTCCGCGCTAGTGTTTATTCCTATGGAGCGGTTTTATGCCAAATATAAAGAACAAAAACTATTGCGCTCTGGCTGGGTAACCGACATTAAATACTTTATGTTTAGCCATTTAGGTATTCAGTTGCTCAGTTTTTTTACCATCATTCCTGCGCAGATTTTATTTAACCAATGGCTCAACCCTGCATGGCATCAGCTGGTCAGTGGTCAGCCTTTAGTGCTGCAATTTATAGAGATTTTGATTGTCGTGGACTTTTTTAGTTACTGGATTCATCGCACGATGCACAAAGTCCCGTCGCTGTGGCGCATACATGCGGTACATCATTCTTCGCATCAAATGGACTGGCTGGCGGCAAGTCGGGTGCATGTGTTTGAGCTGATTGCGAATCGTTTTGTCGGTTATATCCCCTTATTGTTTATGGGCTTCTCTCCAGCGGCAACTTACGCTTATTTGGTGTTTATCTCTTTTCATGCGATCTTTATTCATGCCAACGTACGTTTTCGTTTTCCGTATTTTCGCTGGCTGCTGGCAACGCCAGAGTTTCATCATTGGCATCATTCCTCAGAAAAAGAGGCGTGGGACAAAAACTTTGCCGCCTTTTTACCCATTTATGATGTGATATTCAAAACCGCGCATCTACCAGCGCATTTACCCAAAAAATATGGTACGACAGCCAATACAAAAGTACCAGAAGGCTTTGTATCGCAGTTGGTGTATCCGCTGCAAAATAAACAACGTAAGAAAAGTTGAGCTAATTTATTGACTATCCTGATTTAAATATAGGGTAGCCCTTCCCGCTTTCTGCTTGTAGTTGGCAGGGTGTGGCGCACAGCGCCTAAGCCTAGTGGCGTTCCTGTTGCCTCGATACCACCTCTAGGTAAGGCGCTGTATGCGCCACACCCTACCAAGCTACCGCGTCAATCGTGGCTAAACCGCACCTACGGCATGGGTCAGCTTGATTATCAACAGCGGCTTAAATGACAGACATAAAAAAACCGCTACGGCAAACGCAGTAACGGTTTCTTTGCCCTAGGCAAGATAAGAATCTAATCTTATATGCTTATGTTTCTAAGTGCTAAGGGTGAATTGTGGATTGATTATATAACTACAATCCGTGTTATGCAAATACGCATAATTTTACCTACGAGGTAGCATATTTTGCTACTATAAATACATTAAAACTGACTAATTTCGCTTACTGATTGCATTCTACGCACTTATTACGCATTTACTAATGGGAGGGCGATATGACTGATAAATCAACGTTCGTCCTAAAATTGTCCGGTATTGATTTAGATAATATTAAAGCAGGCGATATTGGTCGTCTGCTCGATGATTTTTGCAAATTATTAGGCGATGATCATCTGTATTTTGAGAATATTTATTCAGGCTCTGCTGTTTTAAAAGTAAAGACAGAACCTGAATACTATGCTGATAAGATTGAAACGCTTAACTCAAACCTCACAAGTAAAGCATTAGACGATATACATAAAGTCATACGCCGCTATTCACAGACCTTTACTGATATTGATGCTGCCATATTTGCCAGTCGCAGTGCTGTAAACGATGAAGATATGGATCTGGTGCATCATATTGAATTCCGTAAGCCTTTGTCACATAGCTTTGAGCAGTCAGAAACCTTTATAGGAAAGCTACTCAGACCTGCTCACGGAAAGGATGATACTGATCATTTCATTATTTTATTAGGTAATGATAAGACTATCTCGGTCTCCGTTCCCAAAGGCTTATCTTATGATTTAGCGCCTCACTTAGAGTCACTTTGGCGTTTTGAGAGCCTTATTAAGTTCACAGGTACGGCCTGCTATGAGATTCAGCAAAGCTATACTCTGATCTTAAAGAGCTTTAACGCGACAGGCTTTGAGATAGTTGAAAATAAGAAAACAGCGAAGTCTTGGATAACTGACTTTGCAGGTTATGGTAAAAGTGGCTGGCAAGATGACGACGATCCTATCGCGACATGGCTTGAGGAACGTCATTCATGATGGTGATGGCGGACAATAATTTTCTGATTAAGCTGGTTGATGATAATGAGACTTACCGATTATTTATTCAGGCGCTTGAGCGTGGTGAGATTTCACTAGGTTTATGTACTCCTGTCATCGCTGAGTTTCTGGTCAAAGACGACAATTTTGACCGTGCTACCTTTTTATCTAAAGTGAATAGTTTCGTACAAATATTTGACTTTGATATGAAATCTGCTGTTTTGAGTGCAAAGATATTTCGAGATTTATTAGATTCGGGTTACATTAAACAGAATAATAATCAGCGACAAGTTATCAAAGTCGATATTCAGATTATCAGTATCACACTCGCTAATGATATCTCTAAGCTCTATACCGCAGATAAAGGAATAGTAGAGATTATCGATCATCTAAAATTACCGATTGAGATTGTCAACTTTGAAAATGATGAGTTGATGGGTTTGAGTTTGTTTCAGGGTGGTGATTAGAAGGTTTGCTTAATTCTTAGATAAAAAACCGCTACAGCATAATACTGGAGCGTTCTAACTTATCTTCAATTACGAATTAGAGTTTTTCAAGACGCTTTTCGAACTTAGTTACATAGCTTGTCACCTCAGGATCTTGAGTAATAATTTCAGCATTTCTCAAAAGAGATAAACCTTGCTCTAACCATTCTAAATTTCCAGTTCTCTGAGCTATAATAGCTCCAAGATTACAAAGCTCTTTTAACAAAAACCTATTATCTGGAAAATCGTTAACGTATACTAATAAATCATCAATCGCTTTATATAGAATTGCGTTTCTATCTTCACTCATTATACCTTTAGTTTTCAGGGCTCTCTCAACTTTAAGTTTAGTTCTATATCTATATATAGTAGGATCTTTTCCTCCAAAATCATTCTCATACACTTTAATTTCAGCTTCACTATTTTCAAAATCTTCAATTTCTACTAGATTTCTAATTAATCTATGTCTAGGAATTCTTTCATTCGGCACCATAGATATTATTTTTCTGAGCAGTCTATTCTGTTCAACTTTACTTTTTAACGAAGGTATACCTGTTTCAAAATTACATAACTCTTTAAGACTTCTTACTTCAATATCATAAGCAGGAATAATGTTATCTACGACTTTCTCTATTAAATCGAATAATTCAGCTTTATCATGAAATTTGTAATCTATTATGATCTTAGTAATCACAGGATGTCTTCCTTTCCAACCGTAAATCCCCTCCTTCTTATCAATATTGTACTCGTATATTATATCAATTAGACTATCTAAATAGCGTGATATAACCTTACTCTCAATACCCAGTAGTCTAGTCACGAGTTGCCTATGAACCCTTACTCCGCAATACTCTAGTGCGGAAACTAAGCGATATATTTCTTTAATTTCATCATCAAGACTAGCATACTCTCTGAGAATAATATCATCAAATTTCTCCGTGGCATATATATTCTTGAGACATACGAAGGTTTCAGACTCACACTGAACTTTAAGTCTTCTTTTAATCTCAGAACGAGCAAAACCATCAAAATTACTATTAATTACCTTCTTAATTGAATCATGATTTTCAACTACATTAATTAAACTATCAATCTCTAAGCTAGAAAGCAGCTTAATTTCAAAGTCCATATTATTTTTAAAATAACTTGGGTTTTTTGTTCTAAAAGTCCACCTATCTTTTGATGATGTCAATATAATAGAAAGTGCATCAATATTATTTCGGTCTAAATACTCGATTAAATGCATAACTTCATTCAAAGAACTATGAGCATCATCAACTAATAATACAGCCTTATCTTCTTTTTCTATAACCTTCTTCGTATATTCAATCCAGTCAGAAAAATTAAATTCATAGTCGAATCGATGTTCAAAGCATTTAAAACCATCATTGTATAAACTTAATAATAGTTGTCTAGCTAGAGTGGTTTTACCTACTCCGCTAGGACCTAAAATTGTATATGAAATAAACTCTGAACTAATTATACTATTCTTAATATTGGTAAAAATATCTCTTTTAAAAGTATAATTATTTTTTATGTCTGAATATGATGCAGGGCTTCCATTAACCATTAGATTGACATTTGGACTTTTAACTAGCTCTTCAGACACTACTTTCGTAGTAGGAGTAAGACCAGTTATAGCATCAAAGACGTTGTCGGATTCTGGACTATTAGTAAGAGTACCGTCATTAAAATTATCCATTTCGTTGAAGAATTCACTGATACCTCCGAAACAGACTTCAAACCCTCTCCTTTCCCATATTTTTGCTCTGTTCTCATCTTGGCTATAAATAAGTAAAGTAGTTTTACTACTGGAAGTTGACTTACCTCTTTTAACAGCTTCGTTTGTTATTTTTTTAATATGTTCATCGTTTAATGAATAGCCTATTATTATTAAATGAGAATCGATGAGATCAGATTTGAGTCTTGTCATTAATGCATCTCTATATTCCTCAATTTCATCATAGTCAAAGTCGGTCAATACCATACGGGAAGAGTCTCCATACGCTATATCTTTTTCAATAGTTCCGTGTAGTTTGTAATATTTAGTGGCTTGAGGAGAAGACCGAGTACCAAAATCATGATTGGACGCATATACACTAAGTTCTTTGTTCTTCTGTCTATAGCTTTCTTCGATAACATTATCATAGTTAGTGGTATAAAGAGTCTTCCATGAGTATAAAGGTAGATTTTTTATGCCGCCTATAGGTTGAGTTTTACTAAGATATATTTTCAGTTGCTCAATCAACTCTCGACGACTATAGTCCTCTTCAATAATTGCAGTAATTTCACCTAGAGTATAGCCTTCAGTATCAATATCAAAATCTTTACCTAAGTTAGATATAATTGTTGTTACTGAAGGAGCGTTTGACTCTATAGTAGCGCCTGAACCAAAAAAAAGTATTGTTTCTTCAGGCACTATCCTTTTAACCAATTGTTCAAGCTTTATAGACATCCATTATCCTCAATATGTAAAATTTAATTTCATACTTGCTTCTGAACGAGCGCCGAGCGAAGCCTTTAAAAAACATCACCCTATGCATCGCATATTTCTACGGTTTCAAGAACTCCAATGCTGAGGCCATGCTTTTTAAACTTTTGCTTTTCTCTTTATTTAAAGTCTCTGCCAACGTTCTAAAGTGTTAACCCTACCCTTCATCTTCCATCAACTTATGCAACAGCTCATTAAGACGTACCTCAGCAGGTTTGCCATCTTTTTGTAGCCATTCAAACACTTCATCATCGACTGGCAGACGTTTCTTGGTGAACTTGCCTCGCACCGCATGACTCCAGTCTAATTCTTCAGAAGCATCGGACAAGTCAATAGGACGGTCTTTTAAAGCTTCAAGACGCTCTTTTTGCTCAGCAGATAATAATGGAATATCATCTTTATGAATAATCTTTCTAATGATTGTCATGATGTTTTACTTCTACTCCATGAATGCCCTCTACCAAACCTAACTTCATAAGCGTGGCAATCAAATAGAGTATGGCATAATGTACAACGGCATTTGTAGAATATTTCAAAGTACGGTCGGTACTCTTTTTTGTCTAATATCTCAATCAGGCTAGCAGACTCCTCAATCTCAGGGTCTGCAGAGACATAGCGATATTTCGTACATCGACAAGCACCCTCATAAACTTCTTTCAAAAAAGAATTTAGTTTATCCATAGATCCCAAAATATACTGTCTAGAGTCGTTTTTTTCCCAAGTGTCAGTCTTAGTCAAAATTAAGAATTTATCTCTATTTTCTGCCAACTCTTTAAGTACATTCATATCAGATATATTTATAATCTGATATGAATTGATGTCCTCTGGAATAATAGTTTTATCCGTAAACGTGTCATTTAAGACGGATGCAATTATATCTTCAGTTTTCATAGTTATATTTCTACTAAGATCTGCTTCAAATCCTTTATTAAGCTATCAGCGATGCGGCAGCTCATCTACAACGCCCGAAGCTCCTCCATCTGCCCTGCCATAGTCTTAATTTGCCCCTCTAGCTCTGCCAATTTTGCCTTCTCAGCATCGACAACCTCCGCAGGCGCTTTACTAGTAAAGCCTTCATTACCGAGCTTACGTGAGATACCTTCCGCTTGCTTTTGCAATTTCTCATAGGATTTACCGAGACGATTGATCTCTGCAGTTGGGTCAATAAGTCCTTTCATCGGCACGAGTACACGTAGTTGCCCGACCATACTTGATGACGATAGTGGCACCTCATCGCCGTCTTTTAGAATGGTTAAACTCTCCACTTTGGCCAGTGCTTTAAACTGATTGGCAATACGCGCTAGGCGTGCGTCTTCCTCATCTGAGATATTTTGTAGTAGCACGGGCAGACGTACGGCGTTACCGAGTTTCATCTCACCACGGATATTACGTACGCTGGCGATGAGCTCTTGTAGCCATGCCATATCTGACTCAACTTGCTCGCTAATCAGCTCGCTATCGGTCTGTGGGTAGTCGGCAATAACGATGCTATCGGTATTTTTACGATCAAGTAGCGGTGCAACCGTCTGCCAAATCTGCTCAGTCAGATACGGCATGATCGGATGGGTAAAGCGCATGGCAGTCTCAAGCACATGCAGCAGTACATAGCGGATTTGCGCTTTACGCGCGTCTGTTACCGAGTCATCGTTGAGACTGGCTTTGGCAAGCTCAACGTACCAGTCACAGTACTCATTCCAGATAAACTCATAGATATCTTGGCTGACCATATCGAGACGATACTGCGCAAAGTGCTGATGAATGTCTTTGATGCTGGAATTTAGACGACTCATAATCCAGCGCTCAGGCAACTCCCACACGTCAGGATTGGCGCTTTGGTCGATAGGTAGCGCATTACCTTCGCTATCGACACAATTCATTAATACAAAACGGCTGGCGTTCCAGATTTTATTACAGAAGTTGCGATAGCCCTCGACACGTTTGAGATCGAAGTTAATATCACGTCCGGTGCTCGCCAAGGAGGTAAAAGTAAAGCGCAGCGCGTCCGTACCATAAGCGGCGATACCTTCTGGGAACTCTTTACGCGTTTGCTTTTCAATCTTAGCAGCGTCTTTGGGATTCATCATATTGCTGGTGCGCTTATCCACCAAGCTTTCTAAATCGATACCATCGATAATATCGATTGGGTCGAGTACGTTACCCTTAGACTTGGACATCTTTTGTCCGTTGCTATCACGCACTAGACCATGCACATAAACCGTTTTGAACGGTACTTGGGGCGTGCCATCGTCATTTTTGACAAAATGCATGGTCAGCATAATCATGCGCGCCACCCAAAAGAAGATAATGTCAAAGCCCGTAACCAACACGCTGGTCGGGTGAAAGGTCTCCAGCACGCGCGGATCCGCATTAGGATCAGCCCAATCAAGGGTACTAAAGGTCCATAGCCCTGAGCTAAACCAAGTATCGAGCACATCATCGTCTTGGCGCAGTTTTATATCGTCGCTTAAGTTGTACTTGCTACGCACTTCCGCCTCGGTACGGGCGACGTATATCTCGCCCGTCGCATCGTCATACCATGCCGGAATACGGTGCCCCCACCACAGCTGACGGCTGATACACCAGTCCTGTAGATTGTTCATCCATGCCATATACATGTTTTTATATTGCGCTGGGACAAACTCGATACGACCGTCTTCAACGGCGTCAATCGCCGGCTGCGCCAGCTTATCCATAGCGACATACCACTGATCGGTCAAAAACGGCTCGACGATCGTACCGCCGCGCTCAGCACGCGGCGCTTTTAGCTCGTAGTCTTCGATGTCTTCTAGCCAGCCCTGCTTGCGCGCTTGTTCAACCAGCTGCTTACGCGCGGCAAAGCGCTCAAGCCCCGCATATTCGTTAGGGGTGCTCTCAAGCGTAGGCTCGCGCACTTGTAAGTCGGTATAGACCTCCATCTCAGCTAAGACATTGGCGCGCTCATCCAACATATTAATCAGTGGCAAACTATGACGGCGACCCAGCTCGTAATCGTTAAAGTCGTGGGCAGGGGTGATTTTGACCACGCCTGTACCAAAGTCCTTTTCAACATAATCATCGGCTAAGATAGGCACGACTCGGCCTGTAATCGGTAGTGTGATGGTCTTGCCGACTAAATGCGAGTAACGCTCATCACTCGGATTGACCGCGACAGCCGTATCGCCAAGCAAAGTCTCAGGACGCGTGGTAGCAACGACGAGATAATCTTTACCGTCTTGGGTAGTCACGTCTTTATCCGTAAAATAATAGCGAAAATGCCATAGACTGCCCTTCTCGTCGTGGTTTTCAACTTCTAAATCCGACAGCGCGGTTTGGAACTTTGGATCCCAATTGACCAGACGCTTACCGCGATAAATCAGCCCTTCATCGAATAGACGGACAAAGACTTCTTTGACCGCGTTTGATAAGCCCTCATCCATAGTAAAGCGCTCACGCGACCAATCGACTGAACTACCCAAACGGCGAATCTGACGGGTAATATTATCGCCCGACTCTTCTTTCCACTCCCAGACTTTTTTGATAAAGTCTTCGCGGCTCATATCACGGCGACGGATACCCTCAGCCTCTAGGCGACGCTCAACGACCATTTGGGTGGCGATGCCCGCATGGTCAGTGCCCGGTTGCCACAAGGTATTGTCACCATCCATACGATGATAGCGAGTCAGCGCATCCATAATTGCATTGTTAAAGCCATGTCCCATATGCAAGCTACCCGTGACATTCGGCGGCGGCAAGGCAATAGAGAATGACTCATCGCGATCAAAAGTAGGTTTAAAATAACCACTCTCTTCCCACTCTTGGTACATGCCTGCCTCGACATCTTTCGGATTATAGGCGTTCTCAAGTTGGCTTAGCGCAGCTTGGATAGAGTGGGTGAGAGTGGAGTGGTCAGTTTTGGGATTGCTCATAGTGTTATCTTTTATTAATAATAGATGGATTGAACAGAAAGGTTAGGATAATCAATATTGTGAGTAGAGTGATTTTAACGCAGATAGCTCGATTTTGTTAGAGGTTAAGGCGATTTATAATAGAGGATAGTGCAACTAATCACGAGTCGCTTAGTTAAACAATTAACAACATTTATCGATTTCATGAGCCCTATAATAGCGTACCCTTATACGTGTCCTTGTGGACACTCTGATGACTAATATCAGTGTCATTTGCCTTACAAAAGAGAGCTTACCGTGTCCCAAGAGAATAAGCATAAAGACAATACTCAAAGTACGCCGTTAGTTGCGCCGCGCTCCTTGGATGAAGAACGCGTAGCGGCTAGAGAAGATAAGATTGATATTGCTTTTAGTCGCCGCCAAGAGCCCGATGATAGCGAGCACCATCATACTGACAAGGCGCAAAGCGGCGGCGATAGTAGCGCTGATGATAGTAAGGTTACTGAGAGTCTCAGCGATGAGGACTTCCCTGAGGAGTTTAGTGAAGAGCAAAAAGAGAGCATTAAAAAAGTCGCTAATGATGATAATGCTAGTAAAGCCAAAAGCTACGCGAGCATCTTAGTTGAGCAGTTCATTGACGCCAAGGAGACTTTTAATCGCTCCTTAGGATCATTATTTACCAGCGCCTTTACCGCAGGGCTTGAGATTGGTATCAGCTTTTTTGTCATTTTATCCGCCTTTGCTCTTTTGAACCAAGTACTGCCAAGCGAATTCGCTATGGTTTTAGCATCTTTGCTCTACCCTATTGGCTTTATCATTGTCGTTATTGGGCAGTCGCTGCTGTTTACGGAGCAGACGTCATTGCTTAGCTTACCTGTGCTCAATAAGATCGAGCCTTTGAGTAAGCTTTTGCGGCTTTGGGGTATCGTTATCGCTGGCAATGTGGTGGGCGGCTGTCTATTCGCCGCATTGATGATAGGTTTGGGACTCAACATGCAGCTATTTACCGTCGCTGATATCGATGCGTATGCCGAACATGTTTTGGGCTTTGCTTGGTGGGTCATTTTTGGTAGTGCGGTGCTGGCAGGCTGGATGATGGGCGTTGCCGCCTGGCTTGTGACCTCAGCGCGCGATACCATCAGCCGTATTGTTCTGGTGACTTTGATTACAGGTAGCATTGGTTTTTTGGGTCTGCATCACAGCATCGTGGGTAACATTGAGGTGTTCTCTGCTCTAATGTATGGCACCCATGTGGATTTAGCGAATTATTTATTGTTCTTAGCTGTCGTTCTGCTCGGTAATACCGTTGGCGGGGTGGTGTTTGTCGCTGTCCTCAAAAACAGAACCTTTTTGTTCGATGTTGCCAAAGCCAAAGAAGACAATACTGAGGATAAAAGAAGGAAGCTTGCTCGGTTGAATAATCGTGAGCGCTAAAAGCTGAGAGCTCAGTACTTCACCTGTCACTCAGTCTTTAATTTAATACTAAAAGCGCATGCAGCATAAAAAGTGCAGTGCATACAAAAGCCCTATGTCATAATAATCTTAGTTATGACATAGGGCTTTTCAGGTTTGTAGTGATATATTACTAACGCTCTAGTACAGGACGCTAGCGTTTAAACTAGTGCAACACAATATCAGCTATTTTTTATACAGCGAGTGCAGCTGTCTCTTCTCTTCTAAATTTAGTGCTAAATACTCTGACCATGATACCTGCGGTTAAGAACATGATGAGCGTATAGATCGCAGGCGTCATCGACATATCGTAGTTGGATAACAAGGTTAGCGCCATAAAGATAGACAAGGTGCTGTTTTGTAGACCAACTTCCATCGTGATTGACGTTCTTTGCGTCAAGCCCAGACCAAACCATTTACTGGTGTAATACCCAAGCGCCATAGTGATGACATTAAGCAGTAAAGACACAGGGCCAGTATTGATGATAGCGTCAACGATAATGTCGCGCTGCACATAGCTTAAGAACACCACCAAAAAGGTCAGAAAAGTCACGCCAAAACGCGAGACAAGTACTTGCGAGCTATCAGCGACCCTAGGCGCAAAGCGTTTAATCAGCATCCCAATACTAATAGGAAGTAAAGTAATTACAAATAAGGAGACCATCGTCTTAGCAATAGGCAGCTGAAACTCGCTCCCCGACCCCATAAAATAAACCAATGAAAAGCTCAGTACCAGCGGAATAGTAAATACGGTAATGACACTAGCGATCGCCGTCATTGTGACAGACAGTGCGACATCGCCCTTGGCTAAAAAGGTAAATAGATTAGAGGTGGTACCGCCTGGACATAGCACTAAAAGCATAACGCCGACCGCATATTCAGGTCGCAGCGGCATAATGTTGGCTAAGATAAAACCGATAACAGGGAGTAGAATAAGCTGATTGGTAAGACCGATACCTACCGCTTTAGGGAATTTTACCACGCGCTTAAAGTCATTGACCATAAGGGTCATACCCATACCCATCATAATCAAAAATAGGCATATAGGGATAACTGTCGAATTGACTAAAGTAACTAACTGAACACTTTCCATAACTACATCCATGTAGATAAGACCCGTCTATGGGTCAATTTATAATCATTGCATAATGCTTTATTTACTCAATCGCATACTGATTAGCCGCTATGAGCAGCACTATTCTCGTCCTGAACTGCCTGTAAAGATAGGACAACACTGTTAAAGAGTATATCGTTGCAATGATGTATCTATTTGATTTTTTTTGTTACTGGTCAGTCAATTACAGACTTTTGTGTTCATCCCTTATGCTCATCACTCATAACTGCCGTGCCGTAAGCGATTGCCTCTACCATACTACCGAGCTGATTGACGTTACTAACCTCTAAGCGTAGACCGTAAATATGGTTGTAGCCTTTTGCATGGGCTTGCGTGCGCATACGTACTACCGCTTCGCGGCGCGCGCGATCAAGGAGTGTCTCATAAGTGGTGAGGTTTTTACCGAATAGGCTGAGCACTCGTGCAATAACCATTTTGAAATAATCTTGCGCAATAACAACGCTACCAAGTACTAGCTCACCTTGAGTGTCTGCTACAAGCTTTGGATGATAAAAACGCTCGCTTGAGACGACGATATGTCCCAGTGTTTTTTCTGCGAGCAGCAAACGCGCTAAATGCTGGCGCTCATGACGCATACCAAAGAACCAACCGACCACAAATAGTATCAAAAGCGGCGCGTAGTTTATAAGCATCTGCGTAAAAGAGTTGTTCATGGCACCTCGGTATAGTATCTCAGTATCGTAAACCCATAAACTTAGCCAAAGGGATTAAAACGCGGTAGATCATCATCACTAGCTGTTTGTGCTGTTTGCTGCTGAGGGGCTATGTAGGGATCGCTGTGAGGATGAGCTTGAGAAGAGGACTGACCACGTATGGCTTTGACAGCGGTGCCATAGACAAATAACTCAGAGGCGCCTTGCGCGATGCTAGAGGTCGAAAAACGCAGACCGACAATGGCATCGGCTCCAAGGGCTTCGGCTTTGACTACCATGCGATCTATCGCTTCTTGCCTTGATTCTTCTAATAGCTCAGTGTAGGCGGTCAGCTCGCCGCCAACAATGTTTTTAAGACCTGCAAATAAGTCCTTGCCAACGTGCTTTGAGCGCACGGTACTCCCATAGACGACATCCAAGCGCTCAGTGATCTGATAGCCTGGGAGGTGCTCAAGGTTGGAGAGTTGCACAGTCATAATGATACCCTTAGTGGCTTTAGACTTAATAGCTTTATATAGTATGAGTAGCTTTACAAAGTAATGGCTTTGGATAATTTACGCGTTAAGGCAAGGCAGCGTTTTTATCAGTCATTAGTGTGAAACAACAAAAACAGCTCAGTAAGATTGCCTTCTATACTATCGGCCATTTGCTCAAGTTTGTCCTTGTCACCGCGCATCTCCATCAGCTCAGGATCTTCGTCATCAATACCGCTCAGTACAATCATAGGCAAGGTAAGCACAGCAACATCATCAGCGTTTTCTTCATCTGCAAACCAGTCGCTGGCCTCATCACCATACATGGCATCTACAAAACCAATCGACCAAGCTACGATGTCAGACTCTTCTGAAAAGTCGATATCGCCTGTCGCATCATCATCTTCATCATCACCAAAAGGTAAGCTAATAGGCGTCTCGTTTTTGAGTTCAGCGAGGATAGCTTCGCGCCAGCGCTTGATACCATCGACAACGTTGGCAGGCACTTCGCTGGTATGACCCTCAAATAGTGCCTCAAGCCAATTAGGCAAAGCAGGACCAATAACTGTTGCACTCAAAAATCCATGCGTCGCAACACTGTCGAGTACAAAAGGGTTGTTTTGGTTGTCTAAAAAATCTAATAATTCATCGAAGCTTAGTGGATTACTCATGGCGGCGTCTTCCTTAAAGGGCGTCATCAAAGATCAGCGATACAAGTGTTATATACGCCAAATCCATTAGCGTTTACTGCCTTTGATATCTGACTGCCTTTGACGTTTAATAGTGGATAGATAGTATAAACGCTTTAATCTAGGATAGCAGAGATCAGAGGCTTAAAGTGTTCCTATCTTATTTTACTCGTCGTCCCATTCATCATCCCACTCATCATCTTCATCTAGGGTGTCAAGCTCATCTTTTAGCTCTTTAGCCAGACGCTTTTCTTCGAGTAAGTTATCGATCAAACGGCGTTTTTCCAAACTGCTTAGGCGCGTACGGGCACTTGTTTCTGCCTCTTCTACCAGTTTGGCATCATCATCATCGACAAAGTCGTCGTCAAAATCATCAATATCAGCGTCACTCATGACAAACTCCTCTTTTTCAATAAAAATACGTCACTCTACACATGCCTTATAAGGTCTCTTTGGTACATTGTCAATCGATTTTACAACAATACTAGCGTTGTTAAGAGGTACTCAATTGATATTATTCATTATTAAACATATAGCCAATAATAGCTACTCTTCTTCTATCATAAGTACTGTATTACGAACATCTGCCAAACGCTGCATCATCGCCTCACTACCGCCATCAAATATAGCGCACTCGCGCTCATAGACAGTAGTTGGATGCTCTAAATGACGGACTTGTACGTAGCTGCTGATCTGTCTGAGACCTGTGTTTGGCAGTAAGATAAGCAGTTGCTCTTTTTTACCAACGCTTTGTAGCAGTTGAGTCACAGCTTCGCCCTGATCACTACTACTAACCCCTGCTTTGGCAGGAAGCGCAAAGCGGGAGAGCTCAATGTGCTTGTCGTGGATGATCTTATTGAGCATCAAATACAGCTTTGCAAGCATCACCCCTGCTAAGGCAACCTTCGCGTGACTGTTATCCGCCTTTAAAATAGCGTGCGCGCCGTGTTCATCAAATACTGGCTCGTTAACTGCGCTTACGCCTAATAATAGAGGCTGTTTGAGCAGTTGAGTCAGTGCTTGGTTGAGTAGCTGGGTACATAGAGCCAAATACGGCATACGCATCTCAGGCGCTAGGCGCTCCAGCATGTTGTAGTCATCATGCAGCATAATACGGACGTTGACACTATCAAAAGAGCGTGTCGGGGATAGCATGGGTGACGGCGTTGTTGTACTGTCCGTCACTGTCTGGCTACTTGTTACACCTTGAGCGGAGTCAGATATGAGATTCGCTTGCTCATCGGCTGCGACAGGCACATCTGTCACAGCATCTGGGTTTTGCTGGGCTTTTAGATAGGCATTGAGCTCGCTGTGGACATTCATGCCGTTTAGAGTAGATGTATCATCGTTAGCAGTTGATAGAGTGGTCGACTGCGCAGTCGTATTGGATGCGGCAGCATTAGGAGCAAGGCGCTCATCGATAGGTGCTTCGATATCTTCACGGCGACGTGTACGCTGATCGATGAGGGGATACTGCTCGCGGTGCAAGTCTTGAATCTCGCGGCTAAGCGCGTTAATTTGCTCTTTAGTAGGGCGCGCCACGTAGCCATAGAGTAGCCATAACAGCAGATGTAGCAGCATTGAGCCGATGACAAACGGCCACTGCATCGTAATGATCTCGCCCTTACTAATATCTTTTAGGGTTAAGGCTACACTGCCGATGACCGCATCATCTTTGGTGGCGATTTGACTGATCGTATTGCCTTGCTGCATGGGCGCATTACCGACAGGTACGAGTAGCTCACCGCTGCTGTCTTTAATCAAAATACGCGTCACGTCCTGCTCACTGGTATAGCGATTGGCAATCACACTTAAGCTTACGCGGTCTTGGTTCTCTAATGCCAAACGAGCTTCGTCAATCAGCTGGGCGACCATTTGCTCGCCTTTTTGCGTACGGCTTTTACTTAACTGCTGGTCGGTACTAATAACGAGCAGTAAAGTCTGCAAACAAAAACTAACCAGAACAATAATGGCAAACAATCCTTGCCGCGGCGCTAAATACATCATGATATGTTAAACTTTTTTGGATAAAAGAAATCAAAAAACGAGACGCTCGCTCGTTGTTTGGAAGAGTACGCAGTACTGTTAAGAGCTAATAGATCATTACTAGCGGCTATCGTATCAGGTACAGCTAGGCTTAGCGATGCTATTATCATGCAGGTGATGACAAACATCGATAAATGCTCAAAAGAGCTGTCGCTTTTACGATCTACCAGCAGACTTATCATCAGCAAACTTATTGTCAGCAAGCCCAGTTAAAATACAGTCAATTACGCTTATAAGTAGCATCGGTTGTCACTATACTTTGGCTGTCATCTATAGGCGCTTAGCCATAAAGCTGTTATTATTCCTAATCTTTTATAAGCACACAAGGGACAATTGAGCCATGCCAAATAATACACCTTATTCGTTACCAAAAGATAGTAAAGCATGGCAACAAGCCGTCGATTCTGTAGCCTCATTATTGCCTGAGGGTACAAATTTACAAGATTTTGATACTCTGCAATCACTGCCCCTATTCGCTGTTATTGTTGTGCTGCCAACCGATAAGGCGGTGCTCGATATTCATGAGTACGTACAATCGTGGGTGGATGAGCAGCCAAACTGGCATTTAGTCACGGTGCAAGAAGATACGGATGCGCACTTTGTAGCCGTCGATATCCCCTTGAACACTACAACTGCCCAAGCTGATTTTACTCCCATACAAGTGTTTCGCTACTTGTTGGTGCCTGTCAATGACACTCTAATGCACCCTAGTAAAAAAACAGCAGCAGCGCACATCATTGACGATCAGTTGACCACGCGCTTGCGTCACGACTTGGCACAGCGTCACGACTTGGCACAGCGCCATCGCTCTCAGGGAGCAAGCTTACAAGATACTGATACCGTAGACGCCAACTTAGACGTCGTCGATTGTCATATCTTATCGGTCGGTCACATGCTACGCACGCATAAGCTGGCTTGTTTTGATATGGACTCGACCTTGATTGAACAAGAGGTCATTGTCGAGCTGGCAAAAGCAGCAGGCGTTGGCGCCCAAGTGGAGGCGATCACTGAGTCGGCCATGCGCGGCGAGATCGACTTTGATGAGTCATTTGCGCAGCGCGTAGCGCTTTTAGATGGGCTACCGACTCGCGTACTTGACGAGATTTGTACGCGCTTAACCTTATCTCCAGGCGCGCGCGTAACGATAAGTGCGCTTAAAACTTTGGGCTATCACACCGTACTGGTCTCAGGCGGCTTTACCTATTTTGCTCGCTACATCGCTGAGCAGTTAGGCATTGATGAGGTTCACGCTAATGGTTTAGATATTGATGAGGACATTGTCAGCGGTCAGGTGCAGCTACCTATCATCAATGGTACAAAAAAAGCCACCATAACCGCGCGCACCGCTGAGCGTTTAGGCATCGATATGTCACAAGTCGTTTGCGTCGGTGATGGCGCTAATGATCTGGCTATGATGGCGACTGCCGACTTAGGACTGGCCTATCACGCCAAGCCTATCGTACGCGCGCGCGCTGATGCGGCTATTAATGTCACCGGTCTTGAAGGCGTCTTTTACGCTCTAGGCTATCCGGCGCTCACGCCTACAAATAATAAGTAATTTAAAATAATCAGTAATTTAACTTCATCCTAATGCCTATTGTTTAAGGGCTATACGTGTTATTCGCGTATAGCGCTTTATTAGATGTAGATGGCTTGCAAACAGCGATAAACAGACCTTAGTTAATACGACTCTAAAACCAAAAAGGAAAGTCCATGACGGCATCACAATCGCCGCAGCCTGATGCATCGCCATCATCTAGCATAGATAATTCTACTAAAGAGACGCCAAAACAACTGATTAGCACCTACGTAAAAGGGATTGCCATGGGCGCAGCTGATATTGTCCCTGGGGTGTCAGGGGGGACGATTGCCCTGATCGCGGGCATTTATGAGCGCCTTATCGGAGCGCTTAGTCGCATCGGGCCGAGTCTTTGGGAGGTGTTTAGAGAAACAGGCGGCAT
This sequence comes from uncultured Psychrobacter sp., assembly GCA_947489525.1. Classification (GTDB taxonomy): domain Bacteria; phylum Pseudomonadota; class Gammaproteobacteria; order Pseudomonadales; family Moraxellaceae; genus Psychrobacter. The sequence continues at coordinate 54,300 of CANLDW010000007.1, read as the reverse complement.
AAAGGGCGTACAGGCTGTTTGGCGTCACGTTGATGCAACGTTTTTGCTGGTTTTACTCTTAGGTATTGCCACCAGCTTTGCTCTGCTGGCAGGTCCCATTAAGTATTTACTCGATTATCAACCGCTGCTTATTTGGTCCTTCTTTTTTGGCTTAGTTATTGCCACCGTCTTTCTCTTACTGCGTGAGATTGAGCGCTGGAATATCGGACGCGCGGCGTTGTTTATAGCAGGTATCGCTTGCGCGGTGATCATCAGTAGCTTACCTGTATCGACAACCACACCAAGCTTGCCATACTTGTTCTTGTCCGGAGCCATTGCTATTTGTGCGATGATACTGCCCGGTATCTCAGGCTCGTTTATTCTACTGCTTATGGGCGCTTACGATGCGGTATTAGAAGCGGTGCACACGCTTAACTTTACGATAATATTGACACTGATCGCAGGTATGGTCACAGGTCTGCTATTATTTACGCGTCTGCTAAAGTGGCTATTGTCGCGCTATTATCAAGCAACGTTGGCTTTATTAACTGGATTTATTGCTGGCTCCTTGGTTAAGGTATGGCCTTGGAAGATCGATGCGCTCGGCGGTCTGCAAAATGAGGCGGTACATAATGTGCTACCCTGGCTCTACCCTACTGGCGCCCAGTGGTTGACCACTTTGGGTCTGATGTTGCTTGGCGCTGTTATGGTTACTTTATTATCTTGGTGGGGACAGCGAAGCCGCCGTCTGTAGCGGGTTTGCGCGATTATACAAGATTTTTAGTATCATCTAATCCACATCTTTTAGAACTTATTTAAACCGATAAAACTAGGCGTCAACGGTTGTCGTAACGTCGCCACTGACGCTTTAGATTTGCGTTTTTTGCTTTCATAATAGAGACATTGAAACTCACTTTATGAATAGCGAGATAAATGATGTTCTCAACTGTATTTTCGATGATAAGTATGGATATGGCGAGCAGCGGCATGCTACTGGCAATAGGCATGGGCGCAGGATTTGCCATTGCTTTGGCGGTATCCGCGCAGCGCTGGCTACTGTGGTATTTGCTTGGCGGTATGGGCTATTGGCTGGGCGTTGAGGCGATATACTATAGCGTCTCCCAGTGGTTCACGCTCTCAGAGTGGCATAGTTATGTAGTGGCTATGGGTATCAGCTGGCTGCCTTTGGTGGCTTGGGTGCTATACCGTGCGCTACGCTTTGATGACGTGAGTCAAACCGTGCAGCAGCGCCGTGAGTTAGAAGCGGCGCGTTATGTCGAGCACTCCCCCGTTTACGATGATGACTATACCCCGCGCTTTCAGTGACGATTTGACGCTTTGACTAAATCTATTTATCCAATACATGCGCCTGCTAAGCTAGTAAAGGCGCATTTTTTATTGTAGTGGCTTATTATAATGACTTGTTATAGCGACTTATTGCAACGTGCGATTACCGCGCGTTTTATGGAACAGATAAAGGTTAAGATAATCAGCCCAAGTTGTCGTCGATTCTGGCTTAGTCATACCCTTCATGCTACTCATGTAACCTATGCAAAAAAGTATACCCTGCTACTGAACTACTAAAGAATAAACACTCAATTATCGTTACACTCCATCTAAACGCCAGCTATGATTGGTAATCTCTATGCTAGCTATTCAAATACTGATGCCATAGACGCTTGTAAAGTGATCTTGATGGCAACCGTCCTTATTACCCTTACTTTTAGGAGTTTTTATGTTTACTATTCCTGTGTTAGATATCAAGTCCGATCCTTTAGATGTACTACTAGCAGTCGTCGGCTACCGCCTATCCATGTTAGCTGATAGCAAAGATGAAGACATACAAAAGCTGTTCGCTGATCGTCAAGTGACTATTGAGATCGGTAGCAAAGAGTCTGATGTCGCGCGTTATTTTAAATTCGATAATGGTGATTTTAAACAGTACAGTGGTCACGCTGATGATGCTGATCTGACTATCACTTTTAATGACTCTATGACTGGGGTTAAGCTTTTAACCAAAGGTAGCTTGCCCGCCTTTATGACCGCCGTACAGAACGGTGAGCTTAATATTGAGGGCGATTACAGCCTGATGATGTGGTTTAATAAGCTTGCCAAGCACCTTGTGCCGACAGTACCAGAGCAATACGAGCCCTACGTACAAAAAATCAAACCTTACGCTTATAAAGCGCAGCAGTTTGCCAATCATTGGGTCGGTGTTGCTAAGCACAAGCTTGGTAAATAATAGGCTAGCTTGCGCTCAGATATCCAAACGTCGATTAAACCTTTTAACATTTAATCATGACCTGATTTTATAAATAAGCTACGGTATACTAGCATTCCGTAGCTTTTTTTGTCATTTACAGCCGCTCATTTGGAGCAGTTGGCGCTTTTGTTGCCTACGCCTCCTTATACTGCTCTTTTATGTACTCAAGATTTTCACTTTAGATAAAAAGGATTTGACCCATGGCAGGACTGCTTAGTATCTCAGAACCAACGGCTGATAGTGATAGTAGCACCCGTTTAGAGGCTTTGAATAATACAAAGGTGCTAAATACTATCTCTGGTAGCTATAGCCGTGAGCAAATTGCGCAGTTATTTGACTTACCCTTGATGGATCTGCTCTTGCAAGCGCAAACCATCCATCGCCAGCACTTTAACGCTAATGAAGTACAGATCAGCACCCTGTTATCGATTAAGACAGGCAACTGTCCTGAGGACTGTGGTTATTGCTCGCAATCGGGTCACCACCGCGATAAAACGCAGTTGCAGGCTGAGAAGCGTTTAGACGTTGATAAAGTGATTGCCGCCGCCAAGCGCGCCAAAGCCTCAGGCTCATCGCGGTTCTGTATGGGGGCGGCGTGGAAGCATCCTAGTCGCAAGGATATGCCCTATGTGGTTGAGCTGGTAAAAGAAGTCAAAGCGCTAGGGCTTGAGACTTGTATGACCCTCGGTATGCTCGATGATGAGCAAGCTGAACAGTTAGCGAAGGCTGGTCTTGATTACTACAATCACAATTTAGATACCTCGCGCCGCTATTATGAGCAAGTCGTCAGTACACGCAGCTATGATGAGCGCTTGGACACCTTAACACGGGTACGCAACTCTGGTATTAACGTTTGTAGCGGTAATATCGTCGGTATGGGTGAGAGCCGTGACGATCGTATTGACTGGGTGCACGAGCTGCTAAAAATGCCAAAAGCACCAGAGTCTATCCCCGTCAACCTTCTAGTGCCGATCAAAGGCACGCCGCTTGGCGACAAGGTATTGGCCGAGGGTCAGCTGCCGGTGCTGGAGTGGATTCGCACTATTGCCGTGACTCGTATCTGCTGTCCAACAAGCTACGTGCGCCTGTCGGCTGGGCGTGAGAGTTTGTCCGATGCCGAGCAAGCACTGGCCTTTATGGCAGGCGCTAACTCGTTCTTTTATGGTGATAAGCTGCTTACCACTGGTAACGCTAGTCAATCAAACGATGATCGCCTCATGCGTGAGCTTGGTATAACCGCGCAGCTGGCTCAACCTAGAGCGCCGCAACATCTTCCTGTTATTGACGCCATGAGCGGTGAGCAGTCGCAAGTCTTGGTCGCCGACTGATCCGACTAACTTAGATACCCCTTTATAGATCATTCAAAATAAAGTCGATACACTAATATTGTTGTGCTACTGGTACAAATTTTCCTTGCTTGCTGTGCGCTTCGCACTCCAGAGGCTTCGCAAAATTTATCCCAGCAGCACTTTACCAATTTTAAAATGAATTAACTTTACAACGAACAACGCGAGTACTTTATGACAGATTATTTTAACTGGATCAAAGCGGCGCACGTCATCTCTATGGTGTGCTGGTTTGCCGCCATTTTTTATCTTCCTCGTCTATTTGTTTATCATGCGATGAGCGAAGACAAAATCAGCCAAGAGCGCTTTGTCATCATGGAGCGCAAGTTGTATCGGGGTATTATGACGCCTGCGATGATAGCGACGTGGATATTCGGTCTGTGGATGGTATTTTTGGGCTGGGAGGTGTATAAGACGCAAGGCTGGCTCCATGCCAAAATAGTCTTAGTTGTTCTCCTGTCTGCCTATCACGGCGCTTGCGGTTTTTATCGCAAAAAGCTGGTTGATCATCCGCAGTATAAGACCCATAAGTTTTGGCGCTGGTTTAACGAAGTGCCTGTGTTTGGGCTAGTGTTTATTGTTATTTTAGTTGTTGTTAAACCTTTTTAGCCCAAGCTGTTTTAAGTTTTGTATGATAAAAACTAAAACGTCCGTCAATTATGTGTTGACGGACGTTTTTTATGACGAGCGTTTATATAAAGAAGCAAATGAAATACTGTATTGCCCTAAAACTTGATAAGGCGTTAAGACTAAATCATAGGACGCATAATCTGATAGACGTTGCTAAGGTCATAAACTTTGTAGCGGGCAGGCTCACGGCGACTCTCACCTGCGTAGCTCAGTATTAGCGCTTGCTTGGCTGATTCATCGACCCAGCCGACGAATAGACCGCTGTGCTCCACGCGATTGTAGCTGTGGTTAATATAGTATAACCAATCACCTGCTTGAATCTCGCTACTTTGTGCGTAAGGGCCTGCGCCATAAGTACCCTTATGCACCGTATCACGCGTTGCCCCTGCCCGCTTAAATACCGCGTTGAGATAATCCCAGCAGCCGCCTTGAATGATAGTGCGCTCATTGAGCGCCATCTTACGCGCAGTACTTATAACCTCACGCGCCGCCAAACTACTTTGCGTTTCAGCAAGGCTGAGCAGCGGTAAATACTCACTGTCTACATTGTCATAACTACCACCCAAAAACTCAGGTAACACCCTAGGGGGACTACTTAGGATTTGCGGATACTGATAAGTGCTTTGCGGGTAAGCGCGCACTGAACCGTTAAATTGAGGCGCAGGATACGAGGACGTCTGCGTATAGCTATCACCATGGCTAGCGCGCCGAATAACCGCGCGATTACTGACTCTAGCGGTCGGTACGGTTGTTGCAGAGTAGCCATAGGTATTGCCGACTTGGCTTGACTTCTGCGCGATTAGAGCGCTCATGCTATCGGCATAACTGGCTACACTTAAGGTTAATAGCGCACTGCCAAATATTACAGCTGAGGTAACACGCACACATGACATGACTTCTTCCTTGTCATCACAGTATTAAAATAATTTAAAGCCATTTATAAACCATTTAGGCGCAGCGTTGCAAGTCCTAATCACTGAACATCAGTCGCTCTGCATCTTTATATTGACATGACGCTTACCCATCGCCTCACCTTGCAAGATAGCTTTAGTGACTTTGGCTTCTTGGGCACTCTCAAAGCCGCTAATATGATATTTACGGTTGTCATCGCGATCAACGATCTGTAGCTGTTCGCCAAACAGGGTTACCCTATCGCTATCTTGCAGCGTAATAGCGGTACGCTTGCCGCCTGCATCATGCACCAGCTCACCGGTCTGCACCCACAAAACCCCGCCATTAATCACGCCGCTAAGCGCCTTTTTGCGCTGCTGGCGCTTAAGATTAAAAATAAAACAACCAATAATCAGCAGGGCAAGCGCACCTATGGATAAGCGCTCAGATAGCAAGCTCATTGCCACAGCCACGAGTACAGCCCCGACGAGCAGCGCCGACCCAAACCAAAACAGTCCGTTATCAGCAGTAGCAGGCTGTGCTTGTAGCGTAATCTTTGCGCCCTCATCTGTCAGTTTTAGCATGGGTCACGACCTCTATATCAAGCACTAGCCCAGCTTACCAACCTAGAGCGGTTTGCTGCATTTTGATAAGCTCGCTGATGCCTTTTTCAGCCACTGTCAACATGTCATCGGCTTGCGCGCGGGTAAAGGGTCTTTCCTCTGCCGTCCCTTGTAGCTCAATGAACTCACCCTTCTGGGTCATGACGACGTTGAGATCGGTATCGCAGCTGGAGTCCTCTTCATAGTTTAAGTCAAGATAAGCGACACCATCTTTGATACCCACAGAGACTGCAGCGACTAAACCGATCAGCGGATCCGCTTTAAGCTTTTTGTTCTTTTGTAAGCTCTCTAAAGCATCAATCAAAGCGATGGCCGCGCCTGTGATACTTGCCGTACGCGTCCCGCCGTCTGCTTGCAAGACATCACAATCGACATAGATCGTATTTTCGCCAAGCTTACTCATATCTATCATCGCGCGCAGACTGCGTCCAATCAAACGCTGAATCTCTTGCGTGCGTCCTGATTGCTTACCGCGCGCCGCCTCGCGCTGGTTACGGGTATTGGTTGCGCGCGGCAGCATACCATATTCAGCAGTGACCCAGCCTTTACCTTTACCCTTGAGCCAGCGCGGTACGCCGGACTCAACGCTTGCCGTACACAGCACTTTGGTATCGCCAAAGCTTACGAGTACTGAGCCTTCGGCATGCTTGGTATAGTGGCGCTCAAAGCTAATTGAACGAAGTTGATCGAGCTCACGGTTATCAATACGCATAAATAGTCCTAGTACGGCTTCATAAAATAATCAAGATATCCTAACGTGACCACAGCGCAATAGCAAGACTACTGCGCTGTGGGTTTAGTAGGTCATCGCTTTGGTTTACATCTGATCCTTACTCAAGGCCTTCCATTTTACGCAGCTCTTTACGTAAGATTTTACCGACATTGGATTTAGGCAGCTCATCGACAAACTGCACGTGACGCGGACGCTTATAGCCGGTGAGTTGCTCTTTGCCATAATCGAGTAGCTCTTGTTCACTCACCTCACCCTTTTTGACGACAAATATCTTGGGCTCCTCACCACGCTTATCGCTTGGCACCCCGATAGCGCCTACTTCTTTTACATGAGGGTGCTCGCTCATTGTCTCTTCGATCTCATTAGGATAGACATTAAAGCCTGATACCAAAATCATGTCCTTTTTACGATCAACAATTTTGATAAAGCCCTTCTCATCCATAATCCCGACGTCGCCCGTCTTTAGGTAACCATTCTTAGTGAAAGTCTCTGCCGTCTCATCAGGACGGTTTTGATAGCCAATCATAACCTGCGGCCCTTTGACACAGATCTCGCCGCGATCACCAATAGCCACTTCATTCTCATCGTCATCCAGCAGTACGATATCGGTGTTAGATGCTGGAATACCAATTTTGCCTGTGAACTTAGAGATCGTCATCGGGTTAAAGGCGACCACAGGGGAGGTCTCGGACAACCCATAGCCCTCCACAATCGGCAGGCCTGTAATGTTGTGCCACTCTTTAGCGACACTTGGCAGTACCGACATGCCGCCGCCAATCGCAGCTTTTAGGTTAGAGAAATCCACCTCTGCAAATTTGTCATTGTGCACCAGTCCATTAAATAGCGTATTGACCGCTGGCATAAATGCAGGCTTGTACTTGCTAATCTGTTTGACCAAACCATCGATGTCTCTAGGGTTTGGAATCAATAAGCCTGCACAGCCTTGGTACATCGCGTACATGCCGCAGACCGTAAATGAGAAGACATGATACAGCGGCAGTGCGGTCAAGATGACGTCGTTCGCCTCGACGTCCTCTTCAAAGGCGCTCACCATGAGGGCGTTGATCTGCAAAGTATTAGCGACGAGATTGCCGTGACTGAGCATCGCACCTTTGGCAACGCCAGTTGTACCGCCTGTGTACTGTAGCAGTGCTACATCACCTAAATTAAGATCGGGACGCTGATACTGACTGGCGGACACTGCATCTAAGGCTTCTTTAAAAGTGGTACTGCCTGGCAATTTGTAGGCAGGAATCATTTTTTTGACATGGCGGGCAATCAGGTTGACCGCTGTGCCTTTTAACAGACCTAGCATATCGCCGAGTTTACAGACAACAACGTGCTCAACTTGACCTTTATCTTCAGCCTCTTGAAAGGTGTGCGCAAAGTTCTCAACGATAAACAAGGCTTTGGCGCCGCTATCTTGCAATTGATGCGACAACTCACGGCTGGTATATAACGGATTAATATTTACCAGCACCATACCGGCACGGATGATACCTAAAGCGACGATGGGATACTGCAAAATATTGGGCATCATCACCCCAACTTTATCGCCTTTATTAAGACCCTTTGCTTGCAGGTAGCTAGCAATTTGGCGGCTGTAGCTATCCAATTGCTTATAGCTTATTGACGAGCCCATACAGATATAAGCGGTGAGATGTCCGTAGAGACGAAAGTTGCGCTCAAAAATCTCAAGTAAAGAGGTGTTGTCATCAGGCATATCAATACTGGAATCAATGCCGTAGCGCTCATAAGCACTCAGCCAAGGTCTGTCGCTCGGTATCTTTGGCATATTAGGAAAGGTATTCGCTGGCGTCTCTTTGGACGTTTCATGGTTACTGCTAGACTTATTTTTATGGGTGGTATCCGTCATAACTCATCCTAATGATTACAATTAAAATCATCGCCATTGCACATAAAGTGGTTTGATAAAAGGCGACTGACACGCAATAAAACCTTTTATCAAAACAAAGCGATACTTGCTTAGCATATATCTCGATAGTGGCAGGCACTATAGCAGTTTTGCTAAAATTTCTCCATGTACAAGATACAACGCCTATAAAAAAGACAAAAAAATAAGACCACCGTTAGGCAGTCTTATCCCTTGTAAAGCAATGATCTCGTATGAATTAACGCTCCGTAATACGGCTCAGCATTACCTAACTAAACTCAGTTTTAAGCGTTGCTTCGCTCTTCAAGTTCACGCAGATCTTTGTGCAAAATTTTACCGACGTTGGTTTTTGGTAATTCATCAATAAACTCAACGTGGCGAATACGCTTATAGCCGGTTAAGTTGTCGTGGCTATAGGCCAGCACCTCATCTTCGGTTAAGCTTTCATCTGCTCGTACTACAAATATCTTGGGCACCTCACCGCTCTCGCCATTATCGATACCAATGACACCGCACTCAACTATTTTGGGATGACCTGACATCACCTCTTCGATTTCAGTGGGATAGACATTAAAGCCCGATACTAGGATCATATTCTTTTTGCGATCGACGATCGTGACGTAACCGTTATCGTCCATAATACCGACATCACCAGTACGAAAGAAGCCATCGGCGGTCATAACCTCAGCGGTCGCATCTTCACGCTTCCAGTAGCCTTTCATCACCTGTGGGCCACGTACACTGATCTCGCCGCGCTCGCCAAGTGCCACTTCATTACCTGCATCATCTAAGATAGCAATGTCAGTACTTGGCATAGGTACACCAATAGTACCAGTAAAATTGTCCATATCTACAGGGTTAGCCGTCGCTACTGGAGAAGTCTCAGATAGACCATAACCTTGCGAGATAATATTACCTGTTACTTGACGCCACTTATCCGCGGTTGGTCTTAGTACTGCCATACCGCCGCCCATCGACATGCGCAGCTTACTGTGATCAAGAGCTTTAAATTCTTCGTTGTTAGCAAGAGCCGTAAACAAAGTATTCACTGCCGGAAAAAACGCTGGTGGATGGTTCTTATAGGCTTTTATTAAGCTATCAAGATCGCGTGGATTGGGAACCAATAAACCGATGCAACCTCGATATAGACCAAAGATGCCGCATACCGTAAACGAGAAGATATGATAAAGCGGTAGTGCGGTCATAATCACCGGCTGCTCGCCAGTCTCTTCAAATTCCTCAAAACCCTCACCCAAAAAGGTATTACACTGGATGAGGTTGGCGACTAAGTTTCTATGCGTCAGCATCGCGCCCTTAGCAACGCCTGTCGTACCGCCTGTGTATTGTAATACGGCGATATCGTCGAGACCGACATTGTTTGGACGTTGGTAGTTGCGAGCTGAGCTCTTTTTAAGCATCTTTTTAAAGGTGATGCTACCATCGATGTTGTAATCGGGTACCATCTTTTTGACATGACGCACGACGCTGTTGACCATAAAGCCTTTTAGCGTGCCCATCAGATCACCCATACCTGTGATGACCACATGATCGACGATGTTTTTACCGATGTCTTGATAAGTTTTGGCAAAGTTTTCGACTAGGATAAGCGCTTTGGCTTCAGAGTCATGCAACTGATGCTCAAGCTCTCTTGTGGTATACAACGGGTTGACGTTGACTAGCGTAAGACCTGCGCGCAGCACACCGATAACCGTAATAGGTAACTGCAAAATGTTCGGCATCATGACCGCTACTTTGTCGCCCTTGACCAGTCCGAGCCCTTGCAAATAGGCAGCGACTTGACGGCTATATAAATCAACTTCTTTAAAGCTGATGGTTGAGCCCATACATACAAAAGCAGTTTTATCATCAAACTTTGTAAAGCTCTCTTCAAGGATATCAATGAGCGATGTATCATCGCTTGGCATGTCTATATCATAAGTCAGCCCAAGCGCGTCATACGTTTTTAGCCAAACCTTGTCATTATGACGAGTTAGGTTACCTTGATTGTCCATAATCTTACTGCTCCTAATTAGTATCTATACATAAGGGTAAATGCGCTGTGTTCCTTAACATACACACTTTAGACGCACTACTCAATATAAAAAAATACTACCTGAGTTCTGAAAGTTACTTGACTGAAAATTTCTTATTCAATATCAACAATATAGCATATAAATATTGCTAGTCAGCATTAATTTTTTTGCAAACGCTTGTTTATTAATAGTTTTTTATCCATACTTTTTTGTCCATAAATTATATAGTTTTAAGACTGTCCTTATTCTATCCAGCTCATAACGCTCGACATAACATAACAAGCACACTATACAAAAACTGCTCCATATAAAAAGCAAACGTCACACTTTGTCGTCTACTCCACCGTACACCTTTTTTATTACCGCAATATCCTTTAGGATAGCGCTATCCTATTCTTATAATCTTTAATAAATGAACTAAACCTAGATAAGTGAAAATGATTCTATGCCTGATATTATTGATAATGCGGCGCTGATTGATGATGTGATGGACACGCGCTCTGTTGCCGAATTTACCGAACAAGCCTACCTCAACTACGCCATGTACGTGATTATGGATCGCGCGCTACCCAATATTGCTGATGGTCTCAAACCCGTACAGCGCCGTATCGTCTATGCGATGAGCGAGCTGGGGCTAAAGTCCTCCGCCAAGGCTAAAAAGTCCGCGCGTACCGTCGGTGACGTCTTAGGTAAATATCATCCGCACGGCGACAGCGCTTGCTATGAGGCTATGGTGCTAATGGCGCAGCCGTTTAGCTACCGCTATCCGCTGATCACAGGACAAGGCAACTGGGGTAGCCCTGATGATCCCAAATCCTTTGCCGCTATGCGCTATACTGAGGCTAAGATGTCCGCCTACGCCAATACGTTACTCAGTGAGCTGGGTCAAGGTACGGTCGATTGGCAGGATAACTTCGATGGCACCCTGCAAGAGCCAGTTACTTTGCCGGCGCGCCTGCCCAATATTTTACTCAATGGCACGACAGGTATTGCCGTCGGTATGGCAACCGATATTCCGCCGCACAATCTCAATGAAGTGGTGCGCGCCGCTATTCGCCTGCTTAAAAACCCCGAACTATCGGTCAAACAGCTTACCCAGTCGATACCGGCGCCAGACCTACCAACGCCTGCTGAGATCATTACCAGCAAAAAAGATTTGCAAGCTATGTACGAGACAGGTCGTGGCAGTTATAAGATGCGCGCAACCTTTTATATCGACCCTAAAGAGAAAAATCTCGTCATCATTGACGCCCTACCTTACCAAGTCTCCGGCAATAAAATCCAAGAGCAGATCGCCAAATTGATGATGGACAAAAAGCTGCCTTGGATCGTCGATATCCACGACGAGTCTGATCACGAGAACGCTTGCCGTATTGTCTTAGAGCTCAAATCAACGCGCGTTGATGTCCAGCGCGTTATGAGCCATCTGTTTGCCAGCACCGATCTTGAGAGCAATTACCGCGTCAATATGAATATGATTGGCCTAAACGGTAAGCCGCAAGTCAAAAATTTGAAAGAAATCTTAGAAGAATGGCTAGTCTGTCGCCGCTCGGTAGTTACCCGCCGCGTGCAGTTCCGTCTTGATAAAATTGATAAGCGCTTGCACATTTTGGCAGGTCTGCTCATTGCCTATTTGCACATTGACGAGGTGATTCGCATCATCCGCGAAGAAGACGATCCCAAAGCCACTTTGATGCAGAACTACGACCTCACCGAGATTCAAGCCAATGCCATCTTAGATATTCGTTTGCGTCAGCTCGCCAAATTAGAAGAGATTGAGCTTAAAAGCGAGCAAGACGCGCTAAACGCTGAGCGCGCCACCTTGCAAGAGTATTTGGATAATCCAGAGAGTCTAACTAATCTGATCATTGATGAGCTGACCGCCGATATGAAAGAGCACGGCAATGAGCGGATGTCGCCACTGGCGGAACGCGAAGAAGCGCAAGCTTTAAAAGAGTCTGATCTTATCCCTAGTGAGCCGATCACCGCGATACTCTCAAAAGCGGGCTGGATTCGGGCGGCCAAAGGTCACGATGTGGACGCCACTAGCATGAGTTATCGCTCAGGCGATAGCTACCAAGCCTACGCACGCGGTAAGTCTAATGAAAAGATTTACGTCCTCGATAGCACCGGACGCAGCTATAGTGTTGACGCGCATAACCTCGCCTCAGCGCGGGGTCAAGGCGACCCATTGACCAGTGTGCTCAAGCCGCCAGCGGGTGCAAGCTTTGAGCAGCTACTCGCAGGCGATAACGATGAGCGTATTATCCTTGCCAGCTCCAATGGTTACGGTTTTATTAATAGACTGGGCAACCTCGATACCAACCAAAAATCAGGCAAGAATATCATCAACCTTAGCGCTGATAGTCAGCTACTACCCGTCGCTCGTATCGACGCTAATGCAAATACCAGTAGTGAAGATGATGCAGTAAAAGCCACCCCTGATCACGTTGCTGTCGTCACTAACGCAGGATACTTATTAATCTTTGCCCTCGATGATCTACCTGAACAAGCCCGCGGTAAAGGCAATAAAATGATTACCTTAAAAGGTGATGAAGAGGTATTAGCTGTCACGCCATTAAGCTTGCAAGATAGCTTAATTATCACCGCTGGAAAACGTCATGTCACCTTAAAGCCGATGGATTTGGCAAATTATAAAGGCAGTCGCGGTAATCGCGGTGGGCAGTTGCCAAGGGGCTTTCAAAATGTGACTGGGGTTGAGGTTGGGTAGTTGGTCTGGTTTTTGCATTTTTACGCTTTAGAAAGCAGGGCTAAAAGCCTAGCCTACGCTTACTAAGCATAAGAAGTGAACTGTTAGAATGGTATAATAAGTCGATACTTGTTAATAGGAGGGTTATGTTTAGAGCATAACCCTTTATGTTGAATAGAATTAAGAGATGAAATAATGAACTGCTCTTCACTTATGATACCTTTTGGCGATATACTTAATGCAGGAATTCAAACTATAAAACAGCTATGCAATCGCCCTAATGGCATTACTTCTAAAGCTTTTGACAAAAAAGTAGCGGAGATTGCAGGAATTACAGACAAACATTTAAAAATATCTTTTATTAATCCGGAATTTGCAATTTATGCAGATGGTGATGATGAAGATATGCTTGATGAATGTTATAGCTATCTAAGTGAAACGATGCTTCTTTGCTTAGTTGCTATTGGTGCTGTCAAAAGTGAAATTTTTAATCTTGAAGTAAATTTAGGACAATCTCTTGCTGATTTAATTCCTTTTGATAAAAAGGTCACTCCTGAAAATCTAATAGAAATAGACCCTTTCGGTAAAATTTACTTTTGGCTTGCAGGCGACAACTTCTTGACTTATAAAAACCTAAATGTTTCGTCTAATACCTATGAAGCAAATTTAGATAGATTTGATACTAAAAGCTTTCGAACACTAAAAGAAGTCAACAAGACTTGTTATGGAAAAAATGGCGATCCACTAATCAATCATTTAATTGAAGAAACGATGCGCCGTACTTCTGTCTTTATGAACAATTATGCTAATGTTGTTGTAGCCAATGATCATGTTAAAGTTACGCCAAGAATGATCTTAGATGAGATATTTCAGTTAACACCTTTACAGTTTGAGCATCTGTGTCTAAAAGTCGTTGAAGCGTCTTTAAAAAGTGAAGAACGCAATCAAGATAATCCTATCAGTCTACTTAATGCTAGACACATGGGACAAAGTAACGATGGAGGCATTGATGGCATAATTACACAAGACTGTGGAAAAGGTGAAATTCATACTTATTATATTCAAGCTAAGCAGTACCGTGAAGGTAATAATATCTCAAATAGTCAGCTTCGTAACTTTGTTGGCGGATTTCCACCTAACGTCCAGCGTCATCATGGCATATTTATTACTACAAGTGATTTTACCAAACCTGCTCAGCAATATGCTCAAGCATTAGATAGCCATAGCTTAATTCTTATTAATCAAATGGCTTTGTTAGATTTGATAATAGAGCATGAAATTGGTATAGAAAAAGTAAAAACGGAAGTCGTAGTTATCAATAAAAAATTTTTTAAAGCATTACGCAAAAAGTAATAAAACCAACCCCTAACTCTGCCGCAGCGAACGTAGATTAGGCTCTTAGCCCAGCGAAACTATACCAAAAATGACTCTCAAATCAAAAATCAATCACAGTCTTATTAATAAGACAATCTCGTGAATAAAATTTTACCTATTATCTTAAGTAGCTGTCTTTTATACGGTTGTGTATCTTCGACTCAGCCAAATAAGACAGGTCTACTAGATGAAGAGATTGAGTTTGATCGATTTGATCATGGTATAGAAAAAAAGGACTTACCCACGGGCATTTTTACCTACTATAATGACCCAAAAGCGATTGTGCCTGCTATAAAAGTAACTCTAGTAGGAATGTTCATTTTAAAAGAGGACTGTTTACTTTTTAAATCAGCAAATACAACTAGAACACCAATATTTCCAGTCGAATACACACGCTATAAAAAAGGCGATACTGAAGTATATTTGGATGGGGTGAGCATTCCTGTAGGAGAAGAAATAGAAATTAATGGTTTTCCTGGCAAGTTAGATAGAACAAGAGAGTTCGTCACTGAGGGATCAGATAACTGTTTATTAGAAGATAGACTGTTAGTACGGCCTTTTAGCTATGCTCGACCAAACATAAAAGAATGGTAGCGCGTAGGCTGGGTTACGCTAGCGCCTACCCTTCTTGCCTCTTTCTTAAGTTGAAGACCCCAACCACGACCAATAGTTGCAAGTACATAAGCTCACCGCTAGCTCCTGAGCGAGGAAATAACAAAGCACTGCTTTGTCCGAGTGCAAGAGAATTTGCATTTTCGCAAATTCTGTAGCGGTATTCTACTTATTTGTGCAAGGCGGGAGAAGCTACTACTATTAAGGCTTAATGGTACTAATACCGCCCCATCTCAACCGTTTCTTCATCGATCATTCTATCGCCTTGCCACGCTTGGACGTCTACCGTATAGATATGGTTTTTGCCACCTGAGCACGGCGGCTTGTACGCGCCTGCGCTCTCGCCTGCGCGGCTACGATACTCGGCTATAATCTCAATCCCTACGGGCACCTCATAAGTATGCCCAAATACGGCGGGTATCTCAGCGCGCGTTGCGCCCTGTGGTAGGGCGAACTCGAGAATGCCGTGCCCGCCTTTTTGCATGCGTTTGTTGCTGATATCGTCATAGACGAATACGAGGCTGTCGGCGCCTGTA
The DNA here is from genome assembly GCA_947489525.1 of uncultured Psychrobacter sp. Lineage (GTDB taxonomy): Bacteria > Pseudomonadota > Gammaproteobacteria > Pseudomonadales > Moraxellaceae > Psychrobacter. The sequence goes on along the minus strand of CANLDW010000007.1, from coordinate 38,676 downwards.
GGAATGTCAGAGACAGTCATGCTCGGTGTCGCTGGATTGATGCCGCCATACTTTACGCATTGCTGGCCTTCAGGGATACGGGCATCGTTCCACATGTCGTCGTTAAATTCAACGCTCATGGCAAAGGCGCTCGTGGATAGCGCCATGACTGTAACGGCGAGTAGACTATTAGGTATAAGGCGTGTCATATTTATTCCTTTAAATACAGCGTCCTACCATCTTAGTAAATAACGATGCAAGAATATAGTCCATTATTATAGATCGTTATCGCTCCTCATTAATGCCATTAACTCTGCCGTAACCCCAAAATCGGAATGACTAAATCCTCTTCATCGGTGAGGTGCTGCTGGAGTAAATCAGTCACGGCGACTAGCGTTTTATGGAGCTCTTCGGCCAGCGCTTTGTCCTCAGTTTCACTTCTTGCCAGTTGATCGTTTTGCGCCTGCAAGGTATCAAGTAGCTTATTAAGATACTCGTGGTCATGCCCTAATATCTCAAAGGCAGGCGCAAGCTTGGGGTACATACTGACGAACTCAGGGAAGAACCCCTCGTCCTCTACCCCGTGATGCTGATGCAGTTTAAGCACGTGCATATTGATACGCTTCAATATTTGCGAGCGGTATTCACTCCAGTCAAACTCGCCACTCATATAGGCTTCGCTGATCTGTAGCAGGATACGTTGGCGTTTACGAATATTGGTATGCACCTTTAGCCAGCCGGAAGTCTTGTAGGCGTAGTCGGCACTAAACCATTGCTCAGGTGGTAGTTTTTCATACAAGAACAGCCAATCACTCTCTAAGCGGCTATCAGGATGACGCGGAGCGACGCTAAACAGATCGTCGTCAAGCTCTTGCTGGCTAGGATTATTCTGGCTAGAGGTGGTCATGGCGATGTCCTAGTTTATTATTAACGATTGTAAAATATCGGTTTGCTGTCTGACTATGGTCTATCCAATGTAAGAACAATACAGTGCTACTGGTATAAATTTTTCTTGCTTGCTGTGCAACTTTGTCACTCCAGAGGCTGCGCAAAATTCATCCCAGTAGCACGTTGAATTTTCGTATCTGTTATATTTTGAACTAAATATATGGTGGTTTTTTATCCTATTTACAGCGTTATCAGCGCAAAACAGCCTTCTGTTATAAGCAACAATCAATCGCTAGGCGCTGCCTTATAAATAACACAACCTACCCTGACATGCTCGTAAGTGCTCATCTATAATAAACTATCTTTATCAGCATAAATTTGAGCTATGAGCAAACGTATTAGCCTGATCTTTCCGCATCAATTATTCGCCGATACTAGCCTGTGGCAGGACGAGTGTTATCTGATTGAAGAGGACTTATACTTTACTCAGTATCCCTTTCATAAGCAAAAGCTGGTCTTGCACCGCGCGAGCATGAAGGCGTACGAGCAAATGCTAACTGACGCGGGTAAGACGGTACATTATATTGAATCCACCCATAAGCATAGCGACTGTCGCAAGCTCATTGCCAGTTTTGCCAGTCACAAGGACGATGCTGACAATGTCGATGCTATTGCAAAGATCTACTGCATTGACTTAGTCGATGACTGGCTACGTATGCACGTGCAACAGGCGGTGCTGGAGGCGGATATAGATTTTGACTGCTCGTCAACGCCAATGTTTTTAAACCCTTTGCCTGTGTATTGTGAGTTTTACCAAAATAAGCGTTTGTTTCATCACGACTTTTATATGGAGCAACGCAAACGTGAAAAGATACTCATTGATGATGAGCAAAAGCCGATCGGTGGTCAGTGGTCATTTGATGAAGACAATCGCAAAAAATACCCGCGTAAAGAGACCCCGCCTACGATTCAGTTTCCTGAACTAAATGAATATTACAAGGAAGCGCTAGCCTACGTTGAGGACAACTTTAGCGAGCATTACGGTGAGGCCAATCCTGACTTTCGCTATCCGACAACGCATAAGGAAGCGGAGGCTTGGCTTGAGGACTTTTTAGCCACGCGCTTTACCGACTTTGGCAAATATGAGGACGCTATCGTTGCCGATGCGCATATTTTGCATCATAGTGTGCTAACGCCGATGCTTAATACTGGACTGCTGACTCCTAATCAAGTGGTCACGCGCACGCTGGAAGTGAGCGAAGAGTATGACATTCCGCTGAATTCCTTAGAGGGTTTTATCCGTCAAATCATCGGTTGGCGCGAGTTTATGTACGGGCTGTATGAGTCTATTGGTCGCAAGCAGCGCACGAGTAACTTTTGGGGTTTTACTCGTAAGATACCGCCGAGCTTTTATACTGGCGATACGGGGATTGAACCGATTGATACCACGATTAAAAAGCTACTTAAGACCGGATACGCGCATCACATCGAGCGCTTGATGGTGTTTGGCAACTTTATGCTGCTCTGTGAGTTTGATCCTGATGAGGTCTATCAGTGGTTTATGGAGCTGTTTATTGACGCTTATGATTGGGTGATGGTGCCTAATATTTATGGTATGAGTCAGTTTGCCGATGGAGGTCTGATGGCGACTAAGCCTTATATCAGCGGTAGCAACTATATTAATAAGATGAGCAACTATCCCGTCAAGTCCAAAGGCGAGCTTACCGAATGGGCAGCGATTTGGGATGGCCTGTTTTGGCGCTTTATGCATGTACACCGTGATTTTTTTAGTCAAAACCCGCGCATTGGTATGCTGCTGTCCATGTGGGATAAGATGGATAAAGACAAGCAGCAAGCGCATTTGGATTACGCTAATGACTTTTTGGCAAAGCTTGATCAAGAAGTCTAAAATTACTTTTAAGCAGCAAGCTTAACGATAGCAATTAGAATATAAAAGGATCACTATGTTTACTGAATACAAGGCAAGCGGCGCACCTACCAGTGCGCCGATACCGACACCAAAGATTATCTTTTTTGATATCGATGATACCCTGAGCCGCGCAGGAATCATTGCCGAGCACAATCAAGCCACGCTTGAAGCACTGGCAAACACAGATATCAAGCTGGTCATCTCGACCGGACGCTCAAAAGCCATACTGCCGCCTGATATTTTAGCGCTACTAGAGGCGGATGTACTGGACGCCATTATTTGTATGAATGGTCAATACAGCTTTGATAAAGACGGCGTGATCAGCGACTACCCTTTAACCGATACGCAAACAGCTAAAATCGTAGAATTATGCCAAGCCTGTGATCTGATTCATAAGTTCGACTCCGCCACCCACATCGCTTGGTCGGGTGAAAATGAGCGCTTGCGCGATTTTAATGCCCGTACGCCAAACTCCATTGTCGATCCGCTTTTTTATCAAAGTAACGAGGTCTATCAGTGCTCGGTGTTCTTTAAAAATCAAATCGATAAAATGCAAAACGTTGATTTTGCTTCAGATGACTTAAAATTGGTGCATTGGCACAATACGGGCGCAGATATTTTACCCATTGACGCCTCAAAAGCGCGCGGTATCTTGGATGTTTGCGCGTATTACGGCGTCGATGCCGAGGACTGCATGGCGTTCGGTGATGGTATGAACGACTTGGAGATGTTTGATTTGGTCGGCTTTGCCGTCGCGATGGGTGATGCGCAGCCAGCTTTAATTGAGCGCGCGGACTTCGTCACAGGCACGATTGAGGAGCGCGGTATTCAGTCGGTACTTGAGCGTTTGGATATTATCGCTTAATGCTTGAACGGTTTAACAGTTTAATGGCGCGCTAGCAACCGATAAAGCTCAGTTCCTAATTTATAACAGACACCAACGACGACGATAAAAACGACAATAGCTAGAATATAAGTGAAAAAATCAGGCACACCTGTCATCCAGCCAATCGTAAACACCGTGCCCAAATAAGCCTCAACAGGCCAATTGATGACAGGCTCGGCAGTACTGGCATTGAGTAATACAATTAATGCCACTAGTCCAATGAGAGCCGTGATAATGCCTGCGCGTGTGCGGTTAGTCATGTGATGCCTTTGTGTGCCTTTAAATACTCAATAGATCCTAAGAGTAAAGTTTTACCAACGCTCATCATAGCATATTGGCCTCTAGAGTAAGTCGCCCTTTAAATAAGCCCCCTTTATGACCATAATAGTAACACTGCAATAATATCACTGCTTAGAGCCTGTTACGTTTTGGCTCAATTTCACGTATTGATTGAATCTAGGAGAGTTATCTTGACGCATTTATTATCCTCCAGCGCTACCTCACGCATGTTTCCTAAGGCTGTCCTTGCATTGGCCGTTGGGCTAACGCTTGCTAGCTGTAGCAATTCAGACACAGCGTCCGCTGAGGGCGCAGCGGACAGTGAGGTTACGCTGAACTTATACAACTGGTCGGAATATATGCCGCAAGAGATCCTAGACGGCTTTGAGGAAGAGACAGGTATCGATGTCAACTACACGACCTTTGATTCCAATGAAGCCATGTATGCCAAGCTTAAGCTACTCGATGATTCTAGCCAGTATGATCTTGCCGTACCCTCAACCTACTATGTCGAAAAAATGGCTCAAGAGGGATTGTTACAAGAACTAGATAAATCCAAATTGAGCAATTTTACTAATCTAGATACCTCTTTTACTAATACCAAAGTTGATCCTGATAATAAATACTCTATCCCTTATATGTGGGGCAGCACAGGTCTTGCGATCAATGATGATGTCATCGATCCTGCTACCGTGAATAGCTGGAATGATCTGTGGCGTCCTGAATATCAAGATCAGGTCATGTTGATGAATGACATGCGCGAAGTGTTTGCTATGGCGCTACTGACCCTCGGCTATTCAGGTAACAGCACCAACCCTGAGGAGATCAAAGCCGCTTACGATAAGCTCACTACCATCATGCCTAATGTCAAAACCTTTAATTCGGACGCGACGCGTATCCCGTATATCGAAGGCGAAACCAATCTTGGTATGACGTGGAACGGTGAGGCGGTGATGGCCAATGACGAGGGCTTAACCAGTTTGGTCTACAAGTATCCCACTGAGGGCGCGATACTATGGATGGACAACTTCGTTATTCCAAAAAACGCTCAAAACGTCGACGCCGCGCACCAGTTTATTGACTACATTTTGCGTCCTGAAAACGCCAAAATCATTAGTGAAGAGATCGGTTACGCCTCACCAAACGCTGCAGCACGCGAGCTGATGGATGAAGACGTGCGTAATAATCCGACCATTTATCCGCCGCAAGACGTGCTTGCTAACGCTGAGTTCCAAGAAGATGTTGGTGATGAGGCGCTGCAAGTGTATCAGCAGTACTGGGATATGCTAAAGACAGGACGTTAAACTAAAGCGTTGAGTTGGACATTTGAGTTAGAAAAGATAGTAAAAGTAAAAACGCTAGCGTATAGCCGCTAGCGTTTTTTATGATTTAAATTCGGCTTATAAGTGCAAATCTGTCTCGCCGCCCTGCTCTCTTATTCTACGCTGTTCGCGGCGCTGATAGCTCAGACCGGACGCGGCATACCACTGCGGTTTTGTGCTTTGCAGCAGATCACTTAACTGTTGCAGTTGCGCTTGCAGCGTTTGGGTGAGCCAAAAGTAGCCTTGCCATTCAAAGGCGGATTGTGTCACGCTGGGATATTCAGATACAGTAATACGCGTTATCGGGCGAAACACTTCGTCGTTTGGGCTACGTAGTACCGCCGCTATATTGTGCATGGCTTGGCTGAGTTCATGCTGGTAGTGGACGAGTAGCGTATGGTTGTCCTCATCGAGAACGATGTTTGCCAGACGCGGTGCGGCGCTTAATAGCAGATCAATGGTGCCGATGATATTACGATGGGTGCGCTGAATGGTCTCAAGTGTGTCGATGTCGATTTTAGCTTCGTTAGCCGTTGCTGCAAGGTGGGGACGTACGGCTAATAAACGCTTATTGATGCGCTGTAGCGTTTTAATCAGAACCTTGTCAACAGGTGTGGCAGGCGAGACTGTTAATTGAGAAGGGCGGATAATTTTTGTGGGTCGGATAGCACTCGTTTGACCGTTGTTGGTAGTTATAGAGGGCGACGTCGCAACATCTGTATCAATATGGTCGCCAACACCAGCGTATAAGTTGGCACAAGCCTCTAGATTATTCGCCAATAAAAATCGCCACATAAGCGTAGATTTTAGAGGTAGTACCAAAGTCACAATGACTGCGACGCCCGTACCAATAAGGATGTTTAGCGCACGGTAGATACCTTGTTCGATAAGGTTGGTCTGACTTATATTTGAGATAATCATCAGCATGGTGATACCGGTGAGTAGTCCAGTGTAACCCAGCCGCGTCACTGCTAGGTAACTGATAATACCGCTAATAATGCCAATAAGTGCGTACTCTACCCATAGCCAAGCTCCCGCTTCTTGATTGAACCACAGCAGTGCAAAGGCAATGACAATGCCCAATAGCGTGCCGAGTATACGCTCCTTAGCCTTCGTATAAATAGCGCCCTGGTATTGCAAAAGCCCTAAAATAATAAAAACCGTAATCGTCGTCCACTCGCCGTGTGGAAAGCCGCTGAGCTGATTAATTAAGAGCGCGAGTATAATCGCTATGCCTAAACGTATCGCATGCACGACATTAGCATGTTGGTAACGGGCATATGGCTCAATAAATGGGGCGCCTAGACGATGCCATAAGGAGGATTTCACAACGTACTCACTTATAGAATAAGAAATGGATAGCAACACAGCACAAGAACAGTATCGCACAAAAAATAACGTCTTTTACCTCGGTTAAGATAAAAGACGTTACGATACTAGCTAGTGTAGTCGAAACACTTTTGGAATCGATTGGCTATATTGATGTGCTAAAACATCTAGACGTCTAAATAATCCAAAATACCTTCAGCCGCTTGACGACCATCCCAAATAGCAGTTACCACCAAATCAGACCCTCGAACCATGTCACCGCCTGCAAAAATCTTAGGGTTTTCAGTCTGAAATTTATAGGTTTGCTCCTCAAGCGCGAGAACGCGACCAGTAGGATCTAGTGCTACTTGCTGCGTCTCAAACCACTCAGAAGGACTAGGACGGAAGCCAAAGGCCATAATCACCGCATCACACTCAATGATCTCCTCTGAGTTAGGAATTGGCTCAGGACGCTGACGACCGCGATTATCAGGTGCACCCAATTGAGTGGTGACGACTTTAACACCGTTGACTTTTCCATTTAGACCGATGATCTCGGTCGGTTGACGGTTAAATAAAAACTCAACCCCCTCCTCGCGCGCGTTGACCACTTCGCGGCGTGAACCTGGCATGTTTTCTTCATCACGGCGATAAGCGCAGACCACTTTTTCTGCGCCTTGACGGATACTGGTACGATTACAGTCCATAGCCGTATCCCCGCCACCAAGTACCACGACTTTCTTACCTTTTAGATCAATGTATTCGCTCGAATCTTGCTCCCAGCCATTACAGCGATTGACGTTAGCAATCAAATAATCCAGCGCATCATACACGCCGTCCAGCTCTTCACCCGCAAAACCGCCGCGCATATAAGTATAAGTACCCATACCCATAAACACCGCGTCATAGTCGCTTAGCAACTCATCAATAGTGACGTCGGTACCGATCTCAGTTTCAAGACGAAACTCAATGCCCATATCTTCAAAGATGACGCGGCGATTGCGCATCACGTCTTTTTCCATCTTAAACTCTGGAATACCAAAGGTTAACAGGCCACCAATCTCAGGACGCTTATCAAAAACAACAGGTTTGACGCCGTTTCTCACCAAAATATCAGCGCAGCCAAGACCTGCAGGGCCAGCACCGATAATAGCAACCTTTTTGTCCGTCCAGACCACATCAGACATATCAGGACGCCAGCCGAGCGCAAAAGCTGTATCGTTGATGTACTTCTCAACATTTCCGATGGTGACAGCGCCAAAACCATCGTTTAGGGTACAAGCGCCTTCACATAGACGATCTTGCGGACAAACGCGCCCACACACCTCAGGCAAAGTATTGGTACGATGGCACAGCTCAGCGGCTTGAAAGATTTGACCTTCGGTTGCCATCTTAAGCCAATTGGGAATGTAGTTATGTACCGGACACTTCCATTCGCAATACGGGTTACCACACTCAAGACAACGGTGCGATTGCTGTGCTACTGCCTCGCTTTCGAAGGGTTTGTAAATCTCAACAAACTCTGTGGCTCGAGTCACGATGTCTTTTTTAGTCGGCTCAAGGCGCGGCACATCTAAGAACTGATAGTTGTTTTCTAAACGTTTTGCCATAATGACGGTCTCTTTTATATCTTTTTCATAGTGGGTGGCGGTAGTAAACAGGTATTTAAATCTAGCCCACGCCCCTAAATGAAGCTTGTGTCTGCCAGCACATCTACACTGCCATACTCTAACTACCGCTTACCTGCTCAAAACCTGACAACTAAGTGATTAGTGCTTAATTGTAACTACTGCGGATCAGCCATCGTTGTCTTTAGTAGCGTAGCGACACTTGCCGCTTTAGGCTTCACTAAATAAAACTTACGCACGTAATGCTCAAAGTCGGCAAGCAGTGTCTGACCCCATGCACTACCGGTTTTTTCAACGTGCTCTTCAATCACTTTTTGCAGATGAATACGGTGCTGTTCAGTTTGCTCGCTTGAGATACGATTTAGATCAATAAGCTCATGATTACAGCGATCAAAGAAGTCGCCATCCATATCAAGGACGTAAGCAAAACCGCCCGTCATACCTGCGCCAAAGTTAAGACCCGTACGGCCCAAAATAGTCATAATACCGCCAGTCATGTACTCACAGCAGTGATCGCCTGTGCCTTCAATGACCGCGTGCGCGCCTGAATTACGCACGCCAAAACGCTCGCCTGCTGTACCTGCGGCAAATAGCCTGCCACCGGTGGCACCATACAGACAAGTGTTACCGATGATAGCGGTATCCTTTGCTGCAAAATCTGAATCCTTTGGTGGGTAGATGACAATCTCACCGCCTGCCATGCCTTTACCAACGTAGTCATTAGCATCGCCTTCAAGCTCGATATTTAAGCCGCCTGCGTTCCACACCCCAAGACTTTGACCAGCGGTACCTGTCAGGTGCAAGTTGATAGGCTTGTCATTCATACCAAGATTGCCCCATGCCTGTGCAATCTCACCTGAGAGTCGCGCGCCAATAGAGCGATCACAGTTACCGATATAATAACTATAGTCACCGCCTACGCCTTGACGAATATTAAGTAGCATATCGTCAATCATACGCTCAGCGAGCAGACCTTTGTCAAAGGGTTCATTGCGCTCCACCTGACAGGTTTGCGCTTTGCCGCTACTGGCAGGATGGCTAAACAGTAAGGGCGATAGATCAAGATGACGTTGTTTGTCCGTATTGCCTTCTAGTACGTCGAGCAGATCGGTGCGTCCGACTAGCTCCTCCATACTGCGTACGCCGAGGACGGCTAACCATTCACGCGTCTCAGTGGCGACAAACTTGAAGAAGTTAATCAACATCTCAGCTTCACCAATGAAGTGCTCATCGCGTAGCTCTGCCTTTTGGGTGGCAACCCCTGTTGGACAGTTATTGAGATGACAGATACGTAGGTACTTACAGCCAACGGCGATCATAGGCGTCGTACCAAATCCAAAGCTCTCAGCGCCCAAAATAGCTGCTTTAACTACATCAAGACCCGTCTTGAGACCGCCATCCGTTTGCACGCGTACCTTATGGCGCAGACCATTAACACGGAGAGACTGATGCGTCTCAGCAAGTCCAAGCTCCCACGGTGAGCCTGCATGATGAATGGAGGATAAGGGAGAGGCCGCTGTACCGCCATCGTAGCCTGAGATAGTAATCAGATCAGCATAAGCCTTGGCTACGCCCGTAGCAATGGTACCAACACCCGGACGTGAGACCAGCTTAACTGATACCAATGCATCAGGATTGACCTGTTTAAGATCAAAGATCAGCTGCGCCAAATCTTCAATGGAGTAGATATCATGATGCGGCGGCGGCGAAATCAGTGTGACACCAGGCACTGAATAACGCAAACGTGCGATCAAGGCATTGACCTTACCGCCGGGTAACTGACCGCCTTCACCAGGTTTTGCGCCCTGGGCAACTTTGATCTGCATGACCTCAGCTGAGCGCAAGTAAGCTGGCGTGACACCAAAGCGCCCGGAAGCTACTTGTTTGATTTTAGAGTTACGCAGCGTCCCATAACGTACGGGATCTTCACCGCCCTCACCTGAGTTTGAGCGACCGCCAATCGTGTTCATCGCCATCGCGATAGACTCATGCGCTTCAGGTGACAGCGCCCCTAACGACATACCAGCAGAGTCAAAGCGCTTGAGTATCTCAGCGCTATCCTCAACTTCACTAACGTCGATACTGTTATCCGTCTTGAGCTGTAATAAATCACGTAAGGTTGCGACAGGACGACGATTGACTAAATCGGCATACTGACGATAGTTGTCGTAATCACCAGTACGTACTGCAGTATGCAAGCTGTTAATCACATCGGGGTTAAAGGCATGATACTCTTTATTAAATACAAATTTGAGCAAGCCGCCTTGATCGATTGGCATGCGGCGTTTAAACGCATTGGCAGCCAGTTGTAACTGATCAGCAGCCAAGTCTGCAAAGGTCGCGCCTTTTATACGACTTTGTACCCCTTTAAAGCATAAGCTTACAACCTCTTCTGAGAGTCCAACGGCTTCAAACAGCTGCGCGCCGCGATAAGAGACGATGGTTGAGATACCCATTTTTGATAGTATCTTGAGCAAACCCTTATCCAAGCCCTTACGGAAGTTTACGCGCGCCTGAATCGGATCGCCAAGCAGCTCACCTGTCGCGACCAAATCATCAATAACATCAAAAGCTAAATAAGGATAGACGCAAGTAGCACCAAAGCCGATCAAAACAGCCACATGGTGCGAGTCACGCGCAAGTCCGGTCTCAATGATCAAGTTAGCATCGGTACGAATGCCCTCAGCGATGAGATAATGATGCACAGCGCCAGTCACCATGATCGCGTTGGCGGGTACTTTATCAGCAGCAATATCTTTATCAGACAGGACAATTAGCGTATTGCCAGCTCGGATAGAGTCGGCGACTTGCGCGCATATCGTTTGAATGGCCTCAGACAGCGCCATGGTGTGATCGTAATTGAGATCAATGCGTGCAAGCTTAAAAGCAGGATCATCTAGGGTCTCTAACTGCTGCATCTTGCTCGCTGATAGCACAGGCGAGGACAAAATAATGCGGTGAGCATCGCGCGCTGAGGGCGCAAATACATTGGTCTCAGCACCAAGACAGGTCTGCAACGACATAACAATTGACTCACGTAGCGGATCAATTGGCGGGTTAGTGACCTGAGCGAACTGTTGACGGAAAAAATCACCCATGTGACGAATTTGCTGTGACAGTACTGCCATCGGCGTATCATCACCCATAGAGCCTACTGGTTCTTGACCGTTTTCAGCATTGGGACGGATGATCTCAGTGCGCTCTTCGTTGGTAATGTGATACATCTTTTGCAGCGCTTTTAAGCGCTCGCCGCGATAAGCGTTAGCAGCAAGCTCTTCTTCTAAGCGTTCATTATCACGAATACGCGTTGCCTCTTCGCGTAGCCACTTACGATAAGGATGAGCTTTTTTAAGTAAAGTAGCAATCGCTTTGTTATCTAATATTTGACCCGTATGCGTATCAATAACAAGCATCTGTCCTGGTCCTACGCGGCCTTTAGCTAGGACATCTGTGGGCGCGTAATCCCAAACCCCAACCTCGGATGCTACTGTAATGTAGCCATTCTTAGTCGTCACCCAGCGCGAGGGGCGTAAACCGTTGCGATCAAGCATACAAACGGCATAACGCCCGTCCTGAATCACTAAGCCTGCAGGCCCATCCCATGCTTCCATGTGCTGCGAGTAAAACTCATAAAAGGCACGTAGATCCATATCCATGCTATCGACGTTTTGCCAAGCAGGTGGCACAAGAATAGACATCGCATGAAACAGGTTCATGCCGCCTGCCATGAGTACCTCTAGCATGTTATCAAGGCTTGATGAATCCGAACCGGTACGATTAACCAGCGGGGTCAGCTCATTTAAATTAGGTAGTTTATCTGACTTCATCTTAGGCGTACGCGCCTCAGACCAGTTACGATTACCTGTGATGGTGTTCAGCTCACCGTTGTGAGCCAAATAACGAAATGGCTGCGCGAGTGGCCAGCGCGGTAGAGTGTTGGTCGAAAAGCGCTGATGAAACACTACAATGTGTGAAGCCAAACGCTCATCTTGTAGATCCAGAAAAAAGGCTGGTAGATCTGAGGGCATCACCAAGCCTTTGTAGATAATGGTTTGCGAGCTTAGCGAGCAGACGTAAAATAATTCATCATCGACCAGACGCTGTTCCGCCTTTTTGCGCGCAACAAACAGCTTACGATTAAAATCTTCAGTGCTTAAACTTGTCGGTGCATTTACAAACACGTGCTTAAAATCAGGTAGTGTCTCGCGTCCGATCTCACCGACAATATCTAGATTCAAACGTACATCACGCCAGCCTGCGACCTCTAGACCTTGAGCCTCAATCTCTTCTGCGAGTACTTGTTGGCTGTGCTCTGACTTTTCTGCGTCAGTGTTAACAAATACCATACCCACTGCAAAATTGTCAGCCAGCGTAAGCTGCTGTTCTTTTGCAATGTCTTTAAAAAACTCAGTCGGCATCGCTAGCAATAAACCACAGCCATCGCCTGTTTTACCATCAGCAGCAACACCGCCTCGATGGGTCATACAGCTTAGACTGTGAATAGCGGTTTGTACGAGATCATGACTGGCTTGCCCTTCAATATGAGCAATCAAGCCAAAGCCGCAGTTGTCTGAAAAGTCATCTGGGGTCGCCAAATGGGTATGCGAAGAAATCATTGACATAGCATGTCCTTTTAGGTAGACGGACAGCCTATCTATCCAATGCGGATGATAAGCTGATACCCGTGGGCAGAACGGGCTGATAGATTATATTCGTATATACGAATTAATAAAACGTAATAGGTTAAGGTGCGCAAAGTGTGCTCAGAGAGCATTAAAGGAGGCACTGCAAAAGCAAAGCGTATGACAATGAGGTCATACAAAGTAAGCATAGTTATAAATTACTATAACTATACAGAACATCGCTTATAATCATATTAGTTAATGATGAGTGAAAAATCTAGTCTTTTCTATCGATTCATCAGGCAGATTTTGTAAGGAATTTTATTGACAGACGCGTTTTGACAAACAAAAAGTTATAGTAAAACGCGCCATCATAAAGATAATCTAGACCTATATAGTCGTAAATTTGCTATATAACCCTCTAGTTCACCAAAGCATAAATATTAGTATAGTTGAATCTCTATAAAACCAATACACTGCTACTGGGATAAATTTTACTTGCGTGCTGTGTCTACGCTTACAGAGGCTGCGCAAAATTTATCCCAGCAGCACTAGTAATATTAGCGTATCGATTCTATTTCGAATTGACTATAGTCCAAAGACTATAAATACAAAATACTCTTGCCTACTAACAAGAAATAAACCATATCTTCTATCGCTTAGATAAGAGTAATAACTAGTTAGTCCGGTCGTTTATAAGCTCTTTGATGCTATCGTTATTGTTTGATGTAACTGGATTAGTTGCTGGTTTTGGAGCAGTACTCGTGTTTGAATTGCTACTCGATTGAGAACTACTTGGCACTTTGGGCGTAGGCACTGGGGGTGCTGGTACTCTTGCTGCCGGTACCTTGGGTACTGTTGGTGCTGGTACAACGGGCGGCTTAGTAACTGGTACCGTAGCAGTCGGTGCTTGGGACTTAGTGCTACCGTTATTATTATTTGTATTGGGTGTTGGATTTTCAGACTCTACTACGCGCTCTTCATTGACCGATAAAGTAGCAGACGTATCTATCGACTGACGTATACTCTCTTGCGCTGGATTAATCACCTCATCTTGAGTGTTACTGCGATTAGTAGCTTGTTCATTAGAGGTGTTTTCACTAGACGCTGGCGCTTGATTACGTACCGGAACTTCGCGTCTTGTAGGCTGTAATCTAACAGAGCGCGTACGCTTAGTGTTCAAATCTTGGACGGGTTCAGGACGCTCATAATTATCGATGATGCCAACGTAACGATTGATCTCTTCTGGTAGTACTCGTACATCGCTTGGCAGCCCGAAGTCTATAAGCTTAGCAGCACCAACTGCCTCCTGTGGACTACTCATCAGTCCATACGTAAGCATATAGCGTACTTGATTGTTGTCATCAAGATAGCGAAAATAAGAAAACTTATCGCGATCGTCGCGACCTTCTAAATAGCTTTCAATGACATCATTTTCAGCCACGTTCATAACCTGCACCGTCCACTTACCTTTATTAGCAAGCAAATAACGTTTGTCCTTGAATTCATCAGGATAACTACGCAAATCCCTGACTGTCTCATCAAAGCTGATCGGTTGCACATCGGTATCCAGCTCATGCAGCGACTCAATAGCCAGCGGCTGCTCAAGCTGCGTATTAAGCACTTGTGGAGCAGTCAAAGGCGCATTCTCAATTTTATTATCCATTGCTGGCGTTTGACTAAACATCCAAATCAAAGCGGTAATAATACCCAATACCAAAGTCAGCACCAGCCAAATCAACGCTTGACGGCGATAACTCTGACGTATAAGAGTGGTTGAGGATGCTGCCATAGGGATGTCCTAGATTGTAAGCGTGGATTATGAGCGTGAACGTGATAACACATCAAAGAGTAGCTGCGTATCAAAATCATTGGTCAATACGGCATCACCTATTGATTTTAACAAAATTAGGCGTATCTGTCCGTGTTTTACTTTTTTGTCATGACCCATCAGCTCAATAGCAGTTTGTGGTGCTATTGTGGGCGGGGCAACTGGTAGATTAGCCAAAGTTAAAATGCGTTTGATACGCGCCACTTCATCGCTTGTCAACCAACCAAGCTTTTGTGATAATTCAGCGGCTTGCACCATACCTGCAGCCACCGCTTCGCCATGTAGCCAGTTGCCATAACCTTCATGCGTTTCAATCACATGACCAAAAGTATGACCGAAGTTAAGTAGTGCACGCACGCCAGCTTCTCTCTCATCTTTAGCGACCACCTGAGCTTTGTATTCACAGCAGCGTTTGACTGCCTCACCAATGACCGCTAAATCAAGCGCCATCATGGCAGGCATGTGTGTCTCAAGCCAAGTTAAAAAATCAGCATCCATAATAAGTGCGTATTTAATGACCTCAGCCAGTCCTGCTGATAGCTCGCGCGCTGGTAAGGTGGTTAGGGTGCTCATATCAGCCAGTACCATTTTTGGTTGCCAAAAAGCCCCAATCATGTTTTTACCTTGCGCGTGATTAATCCCCGTTTTACCGCCGACACTTGAATCCACTTGTGACAATAGCGTGGTTGGAATTTGAATAAAATCCACTCCGCGCATAAAGCTTGCCGCAGCAAAGCCCGTCATATCACCGACTACCCCGCCGCCAAGCGCAATGAGAGTTACGTCGCGGTTGAAATGCTGTGCCATAAGCTCATCGTAAATCTGGTTGATACTCGTTTGAGTTTTGTACTGTTCGCCATCTGGTAGCACACAGGTTTTTACGTCAAAATTGCGCTCAAGCGGTTCTTGTAGTGCTTTTAGATATAAGGGTGCCACAGTATCATTGGTCACGATCAGCACTTGCTTACCACGGACATAGGGACTGATCTGCTCAGCCATGTTACTGGTATCAGTAATAATAATTGGGTAATCATGACTTTGTGTGCTGACCGTTAAGCTATCGTAAAACGTTTCAGTTACCATAGCATTACTCCTGTAATAGTAGATTAAGGTGACTGATCATCAGATGTTTTATTAGTGCTTAAAGTACAAAAGGATTCAAGCTCGCGTAGTAATTGGTTGACCATGTGACGCGGATAAGTGTGACCGGTAGGCATAATAACATGCGCGACCTGTCGATATAGTGGATCACGTACGCGATATAGATCCTGCAAAATCTTTTTTGGATTGGGCTGCTGTAATAATGGACGTGACTTGTCTTTGGCTGTTCGGGCGATTTGCACTTCTACAGGGGCGTTCAAATAGACGACAATACCGCGCTGCTGCAAAAACGCTCGATTATCAGCACTCATAACCGCGCCGCCACCAGTTGCCAATACAATGCGCGGCTGCTGCGTTAGCTCATCTAATGCCCGTATCTCACGCTCACGAAACCCCGCTTCACCTTCTTTGGCAAATATCCAAGCGATATCAGCGCCCGTTTGCGACTCAATATACCAATCGCTATCGACAAACTCACGCCCAAGTTGCTTGGCAAGCAAGCGTCCAATCGTTGTCTTTCCAGCTCCCATCGGTCCTACTAAAAACACCGATGGTAATTCCTCCGTCATAACACTTACTCTGTCAAATTAACTATGATACAACGTCACCGATATTCTGGCTAGTAAACAGCGGTGTTTATTGTGAGTAAAAGCCAGCTTCCATAAAAAAAGCAAGCCTGTTGGCCTGCTCTTTTATTCGTGCTCAATGGATCACAACCTTTAATCGAGACGACTAATTCCATCGTTAATGAGTCTAGTTGTCACAAAGATAAGTAGCTCTTCTTTGTTATTATTACGCACATCACGACGGAAAGCACGACCAATGTAAGGTAAATCCCCTAAGAACGGTACTTTATCGACGCCATTATTGCTACGGTTTTGAAAAACACCACCAAGTACAATGGTCTGACCGTCTTCGACGATGACATTAGTTGAGATAGAATCCTCAGCGATTGCAACAATACCGTTGGTAAATACTGGTGAGCCGTTAGTAATGAGCAGCTCAAGACCAATTTTGCCATCTGGGGTAATGTTTGGCGTGGCCTCTAGGCTTAAAGCTGCTTCTCTAAAGCTCGTCGTTGTCGCGCCACTTGCAGACGCTTCTTGATAAGGAATCTGTGTACCCGAAGACACTTTAGCCGTTTGCTTATCGGCGGTCAAAATCTTCGGTGTAGAGATCACCTCACCGCGATTATCTGCTTGCAGTGCTGAGAGCTCTAAATCAAGCATGACATCCGATAGCGATAGTAAACCAAAAGCAATGCTACCTGCTGGATTGTTCACGCCAAGATCAACGTTTAGGTTATCAGGACGAGTAATATCGTAAGAGGGATAAGAGACAGTCTGACCGTTGACCGTTGTAGTTTCAACATCAAAGTCTTTTAAGTCCCACAAGGTTTGATCACTACCGCCAACGAGTAAGCTGCGATTATTAGCCGCGCCGTCTGATAAAATACCCCAGCGTACACCGATCTCTTTACTAAAGCTGTCCGTTGCGCTGACAATTCTCGCCTCAATCATGACTTGGCGGACAGGAATATCAATTTTTTCAATGAGTTTATGAATGTTCTCGATACTGGTCGAAATGTCTTTTACGATAAGCGTATTCGTACGCTCGTCAATGGTAACGGTACCGCGATTAGATAACAGATTGCCGCTATCATCATTGTTATAAAAATCAATGTTATTGACCAGATCGTTATTATTGTTATTTAGACCTCTATTGGTCGTATTGCTTGAGACATTCCCCTCAATCAGCGTAGCAACATCGTTAGCACGCGCGTAGCTTAGACGGATGTATTCGGTACGTAGCGGTGCGTAGGCTTTGACGGTTTGCTGCGCAGCAAGCTCACGCGCTTCTTGCTCAGCAAGCTCAGTCGCGGGTGCAATCAGAATGACATTACCATTTTCACGCTTACCTAAGTTTTTACTGGTTAAGATGATATCGAGCGCTTGATCCCAAGGTACATTGATAAGGCGCAAGGTGATATTACCTGTGACCGAATCACTGGCGACGATATTCATGTCAGTGAACTGCGCTAAAATATCGAGGACACTGCGAATCTCAACATCTTGGAATTCCATAGATAGCGGCTCT
The DNA here is from genome assembly GCA_947489525.1 of uncultured Psychrobacter sp. Lineage (GTDB taxonomy): Bacteria > Pseudomonadota > Gammaproteobacteria > Pseudomonadales > Moraxellaceae > Psychrobacter. The sequence continues at coordinate 20,805 of CANLDW010000007.1, read as the reverse complement.
CCACTATAAACTTTTTCTTCCAAAGTGGGCTCACCCAGTAGCTCAGGCTCGGTAATACTGATATTAAGCTGATTACCTGATTGATACGCCTGATACTCGTAATCATTAGTCATATTAATAGTGACAACGCCATTTCTGCCTTGGTTTTTGGTTTCAATACTATCAACCAAACCACTATTAGCGTTTAGGCGGCGCAGTAGATTTTTAGGAATAGTGCTGCCAGTAAGGCGTACGATCAATTTATTGCCTTGGCGCTGCACATCAACAGGAATGGCTTCATTTGCTAACGCAATGCTGATACTACCACTCTTGCCGCTGCCCGCTGAAAAGTTCAGTGCCGTTAGACCATCGTAGTTGTACTGGCGACTCACTTGTGAGGCAGCCAGATTCGGATCTAACAACGGATTGACTCGTACTACCATCGTATCAGCTGGTACTTGACTGCTAGTGACACTTGGAGTAACCACTGCGCTACTGCTCTCAACGATCGGTGTCACGATAGCCGTTGTCGAAACTGGCGCTGTCGTTGTGACAACAGGAGCTGGAGCGTAAGCGGTCGCAGCAACGACAGGACGATTAGGATCGGCAATGGTCAATAATAAATCATTACCCTCAACGGCGGTCGTATAGCTGCCTGCTTCTTTGAGTCCTACAATAAGCCGGGTTGTGCTATCACTACTAAGCGTGGTCACATCGTTAATAGCGCCAATATTGTAATTGGTGAAGCGACTCGCTAGCCCATTTTGCACTTGCTCAAAATCTAGTACCAAACGATTGGGGTTGGTAAGCTCATAAGCGACAGGCAGTGCTGGCGCGCCCATAAAGCCTAAACGCATTTGCGTCACAGCGGGCGCTGTTTGCACAACGGAGACGTTATTAATGCGCGATTCAGCGTAGGCGCTAGTATTGATCGCCACCATACTGACTGCTAGCGCAGATATGGCAAAGGCAGAAGATACGCGGTTATTCATTCTCATTACCTTGTTATTGCGTACGGTCATTATTTATTCCTCAAAAAATCTGCCGACTTAACTTATAGGAGAGACCAGCGACTGGGGCTTTTCAACGAACCCTGCGCGGCTGTCTGGCACAATCTCAATCAAATTAATTTGGGTCGGCGTAATCTCAACGATACGGCCGTCGTTTAATCCAAGATAATTCCCCACAGTGACATTTGCTACAGAACCGTCAGGACGCTGTATTAAGGCATGCTGTTGACCATCAGGTGAGGTCACGATCCCGCGAAAAGTAAGCTGCGAGAGCTCATACTGTTCAAGCGGCTCTTTTGGGCGTGTGATATCAGGGCGTACGCCATCGAGCGGCGCCGTATTGCTCTGCGCATTTGCTAAGCTTGGCGCTAAAAAGGGACTACGCTTGCGACTGGCACTATAAACGAAGTCCTCAACCAGCTCAGCTTGTGGCGGATCTTCAATAGGCTGCGCTGGCATATTGCGGATGTCCGTCATTGACTGTTCTGCCATACCGACGCGATCACTACAACCGCTCAGTAAAGCTGCGCTCGCTAATAACAATACTGCTGGCAGCTTTTGTATACTTGCTCGTGCTACGCTCATCAGTTGCCTCCAGTTGCAGGGTCAGCTGGGACTTCATCACTATCAGATGTCGCCTCTTTTGATCGGTAGGTTTTGGTTTGTAGGACTAAATTTAGCTCCGGTAGGACATCTAATGTAGGCTGTGGATTGCTAACCTCAAAATCATGCATCGTGATGATACGCGGCAAGGCTGCCAGACCACTGATAAAGTTGCCAAACTGGTGATACTCGCCTAAAGCGGCAATACGAATAGGCTGTTCGATAAAGAATTCGTTCTCAACTTCAGGCTCTACCGAAATGTCCTGAAAGCGTATATTACTACCTACGCCAGTCATATTAATCCCTTCTACCAGCTCAGAGACACGCGTGTCCTTTGGTAGTTGATCCAGCAGGGTATTAAATTCAGTTTCCATTTGCACGACTTGCGCTTTATAGGCATCTAAATGACGCGCGCGCGATTGTTTCTCGCGGTAGCTTTCAAGCAAGGTTTGCTGCTCATTCTCAGCGGCACTAATTTCATCTATTTTGCTACTAATAGGCAGCGCCCAAGCCAAGGCTGCAATTAAAGCGATAATAAAACCAATAAGGGTTACTTTGACTGGTAGCGGCCAACTGCCATAGTTTTCAGAATCTAAAGATTCAAAACTACGCCGGAACTCATTGAGATCAAACTGCTTTTTGGGTGTCGCTGATTTTTTAGTCTTAACTTTGGTTTTGACTAGGCTTTTTTTGTTCTTAAGTTTGTCAAGTCTCATAGGGCATCCCCAGCTACATCATCGGTTGGCGCAGGCGTTTCGGATTGCACCTTCGTCGTTACGACAAACTGTACATAACTGTCTTCTGGATAAATGGGACGTGGCGTCTCGCTTCCATTGTTAGTCGATTGATTCAGCGTAGGTGCACTCTCATAAGCCGTGATATTTTGCTGAATATTACTGACCGCCGAGTTGCCCATCCATTGGCTACTGTCAAGATTACGAATTAAGCTTGATACGATATTTGGATTATCGGCAAGACCGGTTAGAGTCAGTACGTCACCTTCACGCTTTAAAGTAGTGAGGTATAGCGCTGATGGAATCGCATTCGCAAGATCATCCCATAAGCGAACTGGCACAGGACGACGACCTTGCAAATCTTGAATGACTTGCATACGTGAGATAATATCCTCGCGGCGCTGCTCTAAACTATCGATCTCAACGAGCACTTTATCTAAGCGCGTATTTTCTTGTTCAATCAACGCATTGGCATCGCGCTGCTCTTCGAGCTGATTATTAAAATAGCTCCACGACGCAAACGCAGCGAGTAATGCTAGCAAAGTCACCGCAACTACTAAGGTGATAAACTCTTTATTGCGACGTTCGCGTTCTTCTTGCCGCCAGGGCAATAGGTTAATACGCGCCATTAGTCAAAGCTCCTTAACGCAAGACCGCAAGCAGCCATTAAGCTTGGCGCATCAATCGCAAGCTGCTCACTATCTATGTACGGATCAATAGTCATATTGATAAATGGATTGGCTATAGTGACTGGCACACCCAGTTTTTGTTGTGCCATGCCAGCAAGTCCTGCAATGGAGCTACTACCACCGGCAAGTACGACGTGGTCAATACTGCTGTACTGACTCGAGGAAAAGTAAAACTGCAGCGCGCGCGTAATTTGCTGAATAGCATTTTCTATAAAGGGTGTGAGAACATCGGAATAGTAGTCATCAGGTAACGTACGTTCTCGCTTACTCGTCGTTGCCTCTTCAAAGGAAAGACCATAGCGGTTTTGGATGGCATCCGTCAACTGCACACCACCAAACAACTGCTCACGACTGTATATAAATTCACCGTTTTTTGCGATATATAAAGTGGTTTGGTTATGACCAATATCAACTAAAGCAACCAGCTCAGGTAAATTTGGTAAATTGTCCACCATAAGACCGAAAGCGCGCTCAATCGCATGGGTCTCGATATCGACTATCTTGGTTTGTAGACCGCCAAAAGTTAAGGAGTCAACACGTTGATCAACGTTTTCTGAGCGCGATGCCGCCAGTAAGACTTGTACCATGTCATCACTCACAAGCGAAGGGCCCAATACTTCAAAGTCTAGATTGACGTCCTCTAAAGGATAAGGTATGTATTGATCAGCATCTAGACGAATCTGCGCCTCACGCTCGACATCACTTAATGTGGTATCCATATCAATGACTTTAGTAATGACCGCTGAGCCTGAGACCGATGTTGCAGCGTGACTTCCTGCTACCTGACAACGCCGTGCTAAACCTGCCACAATGTTACCGACAGCCTCGGTATCAGCAATCAGCTTATCAACGACGACACCTGTCGGTAGTCTCTCGATACCGTAGGCTTTTAAGTGAAAAACACCTTGTTGGCGCAATATATCAACCAGCTTAACGGAGGTTGCAGAAACATCCACCCCAACTAAACGTCGACTTTTAGAAGAAAATAGCTTCACAAACGCTATACCTTATATAAAATGTACAAATTGATAGTCTTTTGTAATAATTCACTACAATACTTTACTTAATAGCTAGTTTCAAGCCTTTAAAAAATATAATGCAGCTAATTACACATTTAGTATGACCTGTGCATTTTGTTCAAGGTATAATGTGCCACTTGTCGCACCTTTTAGCTAATAAGTCTTCTTATGACCCAAAAAAACGCTACTGTTCGTCTCATCCGCTTCGTTGTGGGACTTGTCGTCGCCTGTTTAGCCTTGATTGTCGTTCTAGCGCTTGCGGTTCCTATTGGCTTTTATGGGATGGCAATGTACTTGTCACCCATACTGCCTAGCACCCAAGAGATTAAAACCGCTAACCTTGAGATGCCGCTACAGATCTATAGCCATGATGACAAGCTAATAGGTCAATACGGTAATCGCATGTCTCTGCCCGTCACTTTTGATGACGTGCCAAAGGATCTTATCAATGCGTTTTTAGCAGCAGAAGATGCCTCGTTCTTTCAGCATAGCGGTATCAGTATTAAAGGACTTGGACGGGCCGTCACTGAGGTAGTGACAGATGACGAAAGTCAAACTGGCGGTTCAACAATCACGATGCAGGTCGCTAAGAACTACTTTTTAAGCCCCGAGCGCACTCTAAATCGTAAGCTAACTGAGCTGTTCTTAGCCCGCAAGATCGAAGATGAATTTACCAAAAATGACATCTTAACCTTGTATGTTAATAAAATTTATTTAGGCGAAGGGGCATACGGTATTCGTGCGGCAGCTAAAAAGTATTACAGCAAATCGCTTGATAATCTCACTATTGCCGAGATGGCAATGCTTGCAGGCTTGCCAAAAGCCCCATCAAAATTCAACCCCGTTGCCAATCCAGAGCGCGCTATTATCCGGCGTAATTGGATCATTGGACGTATGCTGGAGTTGGGTTATATCACGCAAGAACAACACGACGAGGCCGTAAACTCTCCTGTTGGTATTCGTTTATATCAAGAAAAGCTTGATGTGAACATGCCGTATTTAGCTGAGATGACGCGCTCAGTTTTAGTAGATCGTTATGGTGAACAGGTCATCCACGGCGGTTGGCGTGTACGTCTAACCGTTGATAGTGAAGCACAAGTTGCCGCAGAGGCGGCCGTACTAGCAGGGTTGGTAGCTTATGAGCATCGGCACGGCTGGCGCGGCGCTGAAGCTAATGATGAGCCACTGGAGAACTTTCAGACGTACAGCGGTATGCTTCCTGCAAAAGTTACGAAAGTGAATGCTCGAAGTTTTGAAGCTAGCTTGCCCTCAGGCGAAAATGTGACAGTCGATTGGCCAGGTATGAGCTGGGCGCGTAAATACATCTCAGCGGATCGTATCGGTTACGATCCAACGAGTGCAGGACAAATTGTGAGCGAAAAAGATATTATTCGCCTACTCCCTACTGCAAGTGGCAATTGGCAATTGGCTCAAATACCAGAGGTACAAGGCAGTCTTGTGTCTTTGAACCCTGATACAGGTGCTATTAATGCATTAGTCGGTGGCTTTGACTTTAAGCACAGCAAGTTTAACCGCGCGGTACAGGGCTGGCGACAACCAGGTTCAACTATCAAACCCCTTATTTATACTACAGCGCTCGAAAAAGGCTATCGTCCTAACAGCATCGTCTCAGATCGGCCTATTCAAGTAGGCGATTGGAAACCTAAAAACTCTGACGAGCGCTTTTTAGGGGATATTACGCTGCGCCGTGGTTTATATCTATCGCGCAACTTAGTCTCCATTCGTCTATTGCAAGCTGTTGGTATATCGGATGCACGCACCTTACTTGATGAGTTTGGTTTGGATAAAGAAAAGCTTCCCACCACGTTGTCTTTAGCGTTGGGGACAGGTCAAGCGACCCCGCTACAAATGGCGACAGCGTACGCCACTTTTGCAAATGGCGGACACCGCATTCAGCCTTATTTTATCGAACAGATCTACAACTATAACAATAAGCTTTTGTTTCAAGCCAACCCGCAGCAAGCTTGCGCGCTATGTTTTAATGAACAACTTGGCGCACGTAACTTGGCACTACTACAAGATTATAATAATCCCGATGCAACTGCTGATACCACTGCAGAAGACGTTGATGGTGACGAGAATGCTACTGCAGTAACAATAGAGACGGAAAGCACTGAACCTGCAAACTTAGAAGCAGACCGTATATATAATGCTGGACCACTATCAGATCGTTTAAAAGCGCCAGTAGTACAGTACGTGACCGCTCAGCAAGCACCGCGTATCTTAAAGCCGCAAGTCGCTTTTGATATGGCAGATATCCTACGCGACGTTGTCCAGCGCGGTACTGCAGTTCGCGCGCGTGCTTTAGAGCGCAACGATATTGGGGGTAAGACAGGTACGACAAATGAAGCAAAAGATGCATGGTTTGCAGGTTTTCACCCCACCAATGTAGCCGTCGTATGGATGGGCTTTGATCAACCTGCCACCATGGGTCGCCGCGAGTATGGGGGCGTCGCTGCTTTACCGGTTTGGATGGACTTTATGAAAGCTGAGCTTGAAGGCGTCCCTGAGCAGTGGGTATCTTTAAATAATGCTGCCAAATCGCAAAAGCTTAAGCAAAAAATAACTGAAATCACAGACGATGGTGTAACTACGATAAGTGATGACGTAGAGACGCAGACGCGCAGCCAACCGGTTAGACCGAGAACTCAGCAGCGTCAACCTGAAGCGCCTGAACCCGAAGAAGATGTTGAAATCGAAACTACCCGTACGCTTGCAGCGACACCTGTTACACAGATGCCCGAATTACCAGAGTAGTGATATACTCTAGATATCCAAAAAAGGCTTGGCGCTATTACTAGTGCCAAGCCTTTTTTTATTTCGAACGTACCAGTATTTAAAACTCAACCATACCTGCGCGTAGCTGCTCAATCAGCTCCAAGGACTGCTGACGCCACTCGCGTATCGTGGCTTCATCAGGTAGCCACTGATTGGATAAAGTGACGACGTTGACAATGAGATCCTTTGCTTGCGTTTCCATGACACTACTTTCAGTCGCAGTGTCTTCAGGCAGTACAGCGTACAGACAGCGCTGATAAGCACGCTCTATATTGGCTAAAAATCCTTGTTCTTGCAGTTGTTGTAAGCGCTGCACCTCGGGAGAGACTTGCGTACGTGCAGCGAGTGCCTGCGCGATATCATCCAAGGTTGGCGCGGTCATGTTCAAACCATAGAAGTGACCCAGCTCTTGTGTGAACGCTACAAAGGTGCCATACAGATGAAAAATAGCAGTCTCACAGTGCGCTTGATACAGCTGTTTGTCGCTGGTATTGCCTGCAGCTTGACAGGCTAGGCGACAGAAATACAGCTTTTGATTGGTTCGATCGGCTTGATACTTAGCAACGCGAGTTTTACCGGCCATGTGCTTATTATCCTTGTACTAATTAGAGGTAATGGGAAGTAAATGATAAGTGAATCAGTGGTGACAAATAGCTATGTTTTTAAGTGTACTATTTTATAAGTCTCTATCACCACTTATTTTTGACTTTTTATAAACGTAAAAAAGCCAGCACTTAGGCTGGCTTTTTTACTATAAACTTGATTTACCGCTTAGATATAGACGATTAATTGTCTTGGCTAAGCTCTTGCGCAAAGGCTTCATCAAAGCTGGCAAAGTCTTTGTTATCACTACTTGCCGTCATATCAAAAGCGGCATTGAGATCTTTATCCTCAAGCTTTTGATCCGCTTTATCTTTACGAGCATTGTGATAAGCCAAACCTGTACCTGCTGGTATCAAACGTCCAACTACAACGTTTTCTTTGAGGCCACGTAGCTCATCCACTTTACCCGTCACTGCAGCTGCCGTTAGCACGCGCGTCGTTTCTTGGAATGACGCCGCTGAGATAAAGCTTTCGGTTGCAAGACTCGCTTTAGTAATACCAAGCAGTTGACGCTCATACTGTACAGGGAACTTATCTTCAGCAATGAGTTTCTCGTTTAAAGCTTTCACATCAGCATACTCGACCTGATCGCCTTTAAAGTAGCTTGAATCACCGCCATCGGTCACCTCAACTTTACGCAACATCTGGCGAATGATCACCTCGATGTGCTTATCGTTGATTTTGACCCCTTGCAGACGATAAACATCCTGTACTTCGTTAACGATATAATCAGCAAGCGCTGTCTGACCTTTTAGGCGCAAGATATCGTGCGGGTTTTGTGGACCATCAGCGATAATTTCACCGCGTGCTACCGTCTCGTTTTCAAAGACGTTAATCTGACGCCACTTTGGAATCAGCTCTTCATGCACTTCACCATCTTCGTTAGTGATAATAAAACGGTTTTTGCCTTTAGTTTCTTTACCAAAGCTGACCACACCACTCATCTCAGCCATGATCGCATGGTCTTTTGGACGACGCGCTTCGAATAAGTCAGCAACGCGTGGTAGACCACCGGTAATATCCTTAGTACCTGATGACGCTTGTGGTACACGGCCTAGGATCGAGCCTGCTGCCACTTTTTCGCCATCGCTAACGCGGATAATGGTCTCAGCTGGTAAGAAGTAAACGACTTCTTTACCTTCATCTGTGTTCAGGATAATCGCCGGACGTAAGTCTTTAGCGGAGCTTGAACGATCACGTGTGGCTAAGATCTCAAACGAGCTCATACCTGTGGCATCATCAACCTTCACAGTCGCTGTCATACCTTCGGTAATATCGCTAAAGCGCGCTGTACCGGCAAATTCTGTGATGATTGGGTGCGTGTGCGGATCCCACTTAGCGATCGTCTGACCGCCATCCACTTGCTCGCCGTCTTTGACCAAAACGCTTGAGCCATAAGGTACTTTGTAGCGCTCACGCTCACGGCCAAGTTCATCAGTCAAGGCGATTTCAGCTGAACGCGAAACAATAACTAAGTGACCATCAGTGTGCTCAACGGTTTTCATATTTTCAAAGTGCGCTTGACCTGCATTACGCACAGAGATGCTGTTGTCCACAGACGCTGAGCTTGCAGCCCCGCCCACGTGGAAGGTACGCATGGTTAACTGAGTACCGGGTTCACCGATAGACTGCGCCGCCATAACGCCTACTGACTCACCAATATTCACTTTATGACCACGAGCTAGATCGCGACCATAACACTGTGAACAGACGCCATGCTCAACGTCACAAGTAATAACTGAGCGCACCCAGATATCATCGATAGCGTTTTTGTCGAGCACATCTACCCAGTACTCATCAATCAGCGTACCAGTCGGAATCAGTACTTTTGACTCATCATCGTTGTACGTGACATCACGAGCGGTAACACGACCAAGTACCAGCTCACCGAGCTTCTCAATGATTTCACCGCCTTGGATATGCGGCTTCATGAGCAGACCTTGCTCAGTACCACAATCTTCACTAGTGATCACCAAATCTTGTGCCACATCGACTAGGCGACGTGTGAGATAACCTGAGTTCGCAGTTTTTAGTGCCGTATCAGCAAGACCTTTACGCGCCCCGTGAGTTGAGATGAAGTACTGTAGTACGGTCAAACCTTCACGGAAGTTCGCTTTAATCGGTGTTTCAATAATTGAGCCATCGGGCTTTGCCATCAAGCCGCGCATACCAGCAAGCTGACGAATCTGAGCGGCACTACCACGCGCTCCTGAATCCGACATAATAAAGATAGAGTTAAAGGACTTTTGCTCTTCCTCTTCGCCTTGAGCATTGATAACTTTATCTGTTGCTAAGTTATCCATCATTGCTTTAGCAACTTTATCATTGGTACGTGACCAGATATCAACCACTTTATTATAGCGTTCACCTGCAGTCACAAAACCTTGCTCAAACTGATCTTCGATTTCACGCACTTCTGCTTCTGCGGTCTCGATAATCTGCTTTTTGCTTGGCGGGATAACCATGTCATCAAGACCAATTGATACTCCAGATAGCGTCGCTTGCGCGAAGCCTAAGTACATGAGCTGATCGGCAAACATAACGCTGTCTTTGACGCCTACTTTGCGATAGCAAGAGTTAATTAAACGCGAGATGTTTTTCTTGGTCATCTCTTGGTTACATTCATCAAATTCCATACCATCAGGCATGATGTTCCAAATTAGCAAACGTCCAGCTACGGTTTCTTTAAGACTCGTCGACTCGCTTTGATTGCCCTCATCGTCAAACTGCGTCTCAGTTACGCGCACTTTAATCTTGGCGTTCACATGCAGATCATTTGAACCGATAGCGCGCAGAGCTTCATTGACGGTAGAAAAAATCATGCCCTCGCCCTTCGCATTCACGGACGATCGGCTGATATAGTACAGACCCAAGACCACATCTTGTGACGGTACAATGATCGGATCACCGTTGGCAGGCGACAGGATGTTGTTGGTCGACATCATCAATGCACGCGATTCGAGCTGAGCTTCTAGCGTCAACGGCACGTGAACTGCCATCTGATCCCCATCGAAGTCGGCGTTAAACGCGGTACAGACGAGCGGATGTAACTGAATCGCTTTACCTTCAATCAGTACCGGCTCAAATGCTTGTAAGCCCAAACGGTGCAAAGTTGGCGCACGGTTTAGTAGGACTGGATGCTCACGGATAACCATGGCTAGCATATCCCAGACTTGTGGCTCTTCGCGCTCAACCATCTTTTTAGCGGCTTTGATCGTCGTGGCTAAACCATGCGACAATAGCTTGTTATAAGTAAACGGCTTGAACAGCTCAAGCGCCATTTTCTTGGGTAGACCGCACTGGTGCAAACGTAGCGTTGGACCGACCACGATAACCGAACGACCAGAATAGTCGACACGCTTACCAAGTAAGTTCTGACGGAAACGACCTTGCTTACCTTTGATCATGTCAGCTAAAGACTTTAGCGGGCGCTTATTACTACCCGTAATCGCCCGACCACGGCGTCCATTATCAAGCAGGGCATCCACGGATTCTTGTAGCATGCGCTTTTCGTTACGTACGATGATATCAGGCGCGCTCAGCTCAAGCAGACGCTTTAAACGGTTGTTACGGTTGATCACACGGCGATACAGATCGTTGAGATCTGAGGTCGCAAAGCGACCGCCTTCTAGCGGTACTAGTGGACGTAGATCTGGTGGTAGTACCGGTAAGATATTCATTACCATCCACTCAGGCTTATTATTAGAATCGCGGAACGCTTCTAATAACTTAAGACGCTTAGACATCTTTTTAAGCTTCGTCTCAGACCCTGTTTGCGGAATCGCTTCACGTAGCTCATCGATCTCGATATCAAGATCGATATCTTTTAATAGATCCTGTACGGCTTCTGCACCCATCTTGGCAGTGAACTCGTCGCCAAACTCTTCAAGCGCTTTGTAGTAGTCTTCGTCATCGAGTAGCTGATACTTCTCAAGACTGGTCAGACCGGGTTCAGTCACAATGTAGCTCTCAAAGTAGAGTACGCGCTCAATATCACGTAGCGTCATGTCTAACAATAGACCGATACGGCTTGGCAAGGACTTTAAAAACCAGATGTGGGCGACAGGACTAGCAAGATCAATGTGACCCATACGGTCGCGGCGCACTTTAGCGGTCGTCACTTCTACGCCGCATTTTTCACAGATAACGCCTTGGAACTTACGGCGCTTGTACTTACCACATAGGCATTCAAAGTCTTTGACTGGGCCAAAGATTTTGGCACAGAACAGACCATCACGTTCAGGCTTGAACGTGCGATAGTTGATGGTTTCAGGCTTTTTGACTTCGCCATGCGACCATGATTTGATCACATCGGGTGAGGCCAGTGTAATTTGGATGCTATCAAACTCACGGTTACCGCTCGCGGTAGGGCTTTGCATGATATCGAGTAAATCTTTCAAGTTGCTTCTCCGTTATCTTTATAATCATTCAAGTAGCTGTCGTTCGTACTTCTAGTTTGTACTTCGAATGAATGAAGGCAATGAATAGGGTTGAGATAAAGGACTAGTAGTGGTAATAAATTGACCGCTATTAGTCCAAGGCTACTGCCTTAAAACGCTTAGTTCGTTTCTTTTAACTCAATATTAATACCCAGTGATTTGATTTCTTTCGTCAGTACGTTGAATGATTCAGGCATACCTGGATCCATGTACTGCTCGCCATCAACGATGTTCTTATACATACGTGTACGACCTTCAACATCGTCCGACTTCACTGTGAGCATCTCTTGCAAGGTGTAAGTTGCGCCGTAAGCTTCCAGCGCCCATACTTCCATCTCACCGAATCTCTGACCACCGAACTGTGCTTTACCGCCCAGTGGCTGCTGAGTGACAAGTGAGTAAGAACCGGTTGAGCGCGCATGCATCTTGTCATCGACTAAGTGGTTAAGTTTGAGCATGTACATATAGCCTACAGTCACTTTACGATCAAACTTCTGACCAGTACGACCATCATACAAGGTTTGCTGACCATCACGATCTAATCCTGCAAGCTCGAGTAAGTCTTTGACTTGATGTTCGTGCGCACCGTCGAATACCGCCGTACCCATAGGCACACCGCCGCGTAGATTACCTGCTAAAGCCATAATGTCATCATCGCTTAAGCTATCAAGATCCACGCTCTCGCCGCCAACTTGATTATAGATCTGGTCTAAGAAATCTCGCAGATCTTTAATGGCTGCTTGCGCTTTGAGCATATTGTCAATCTTATCGCCTAAGCCTTTAGCCGCCATACCTAAATGCGTCTCTAACACCTGTCCGATGTTCATACGCGATGGCACACCAAGTGGGTTTAAGACGATATCGACCGTATTGCCGTTTTCATCATAGGGCATGTCTTCTACTGGCATAATACGTGACACCACACCTTTGTTACCGTGACGACCTGCCATTTTATCACCCGGTTGAATACGGCGTTTGACCGCCAGATAAACCTTGACGATTTTTTGTACGCCATGAGCAAGATCATCACCCGCCGTAAGCTTGCGTTTTTTCTCAGCAAACTTTACATCGATATCTTTTTGCTTATCGACTAAGTAATCAGCGATCTGCGTTAAACGTTCAGCAACCTCTTCTTGGGCAGGTTGGATGTCAAGCAAAGTCTCAAGCGTCATATCTTTCATATCGGCAAGTTTCATCACCGTACCGGCTTTAAGACCTGATCCGCCGCTGACCGTTTGACCATCAAGCAGGGTGCTGATACGGCCACGAGCTGCTTCTTCAAAGATGCGTAGCTCTTCTTTTAAATCTTTGCGGTAGCTATCGAGTTGCGACTTTTCGATAGCACGGGCGCGCGCGTCTTTTTCGACCCCATCACGCGTGAAGACTTGTACGTCAATCACCGTACCTTTGCTAGACGTAGGCACGCGCAATGAGGTGTCCTTAACATCAGCGGCTTTTTCACCAAAGATAGCTCTGAGTAGCTTCTCTTCTGGCGTCAATTGCGTCTCACCTTTAGGCGTGACTTTACCAACTAAGATATCGCCGGCATCAACCTCAGCACCGATATAGACGATACCTGCCTCATCAAGGCTAGATAGCGCCGCTTCACCGACGTTTGGAATATCGCCTGTGATCTCTTCAGTACCAAGTTTAGTATCACGTGCCACACAAGTTAATTCTTGGATATGAATGGTAGTAAAACGATCTTCTTTGACGACCTTTTCAGACAACAAAATCGAGTCTTCAAAGTTATAACCATTCCACGGCATAAAGGCGATGCGAATATTCTGACCGAGCGCCAATTCGCCAAGATCCGTTGAAGGACCATCAGCCAAGATATCACCGAAAGCAATCTCATCACCTTGGTTGACGATAATGCGCTGGTTGATACATGTGTTTTGGTTAGAACGCGTGTATTTGATCAGGTTATAAATATCAATACCCGCTTCACCTGCCGTCATCTCATCTTCGTTCACTCGCACGACAATACGCGAAGCGTCAACATCCTCAATCACACCGCCACGCTTAGCAATGACACAAACACCAGAATCACGCGCCACGTGACGCTCCATACCCGTACCTACTAAAGGCTTATCAGCGCGCAAGGTTGGTACCGCTTGACGCTGCATGTTCGAGCCCATAAGGGCGCGGTTAGCATCGTCGTGTTCAAGGAATGGAATAAGACCAGCAGCAACTGAAACCACCTGACTGGGTGAGACGTCCATATGCGTCACTTTATCCGCAGGCATACGCACAAACTCGCCATAGCTACGAACACTGACCATCTCATCAGCAAGCTCACCTTTGTCATTCATCGGCGAGTCGGCCTGGGCAATTACGGTACCAACTTCTTCGATCGCTGATAGATACTCAATCTCGTCAGTAACTTTACCGTTGACTACGCGGCGATAAGGCGTCTCTAAAAAGCCGAAGCTATTAGTCTTTGCAAAAGTTGCAAGCGAGTTAATCAAACCAATATTTGGACCCTCTGGCGTCTCAATCGGACACACGCGGCCATAATGCGTGTCATGAACGTCACGCACTTCAAAACCTGCACGCTCACGCGTCAAACCACCAGGCCCAAGCGCTGATACGCGGCGCTTATGCGTTACTTCTGATAGCGGGTTATTTTGATCCATAAACTGCGATAACTGGCTTGAGCCAAAGAACTCTTTGACCGCAGCGGCTACAGGCTTTGAGTTAATCAAATCTTGCGGCGATAAGTTATCAGACTCCGCTGATGACAAACGCTCTTTAACCGCACGCTCAACACGTACCAGACCCACGCGGAATTGATTCTCTGCCATCTCGCCTACTGAACGAATACGGCGGTTACCTAGGTGATCGATATCATCAACATCACCGCGACCGTTACGAATCTCAATTAGCTCTTTTAGCACATTAACGATATCGTCATTTGTTAAAACGCTACGCTCGCGCTGAACGTCTGGATCATCGCTGTTCTCAAAATCCAAACCTAAGCGGCGGTTGAACTTCATACGACCAACGTTTGATAAATCATAACGATCGGCATTAAAGAACATACTCTCAAATAGCTTCTCAGCCGTTTCAACCGTGGGCGGCTCACCTGGACGCATGACTTTATAAATCTCAATCAACGCCTCTTCACGGCTTGAGGTACTATCAGCACGTAGCGTATCAGCGATGTAACTACCCTGATCGATATCGTTAGTAAATAAAATACTGATCTCTTTGACCTCTGTACCACTAAGCTTAACTAACAGCTCATGATCTATTGGCGTATTTGCATGCGCAATGATCTCATCATCAACGACAATATCCTCAGCAAGAATACGCTCATACAGATACTCGTCAGGAACGGCAATCTTAGTCATACCCGCTTCTTCAAGCTGGCGGATACGGCGGGCGTTAATACGTTTACCCTGCTCAACCAATACATCACCGTCAGGCGATACAATATCGAACTGCGCCATCTCACCGCGCAGACGATCAGGAACAAGATCAATCTCAAACTGCTCGTCGCCTTTATAAACGGCCACTTTGTCAAAGAAAAGATCTAGAATCTCAGCCGTAGTCAGACCGAGCGCACGCAGTATAATAGACGCTAACAATTTACGGCGACGATCAATACGTGCAAAGACAAGATCTTTAGCATCGAATTCGAAGTCGAGCCATGAACCACGATAAGGAATAATACGCGCGTTATAAAGGACCTTACCACTAGAGTGTGATTTGCCTTTATCATGGTCAAAGAAAACCCCAGGCGAGCGATGCAATTGCGAGACGATAACACGCTCAGTACCATTAATGATAAAAGTACCGTTGTTGGTCATAAGCGGAATCTCGCCCATATAGACGCTTTGCTCACGGATATCTTTGATCGCCGCTTTACTGTCTTTATCTTTGCTGTCTTTGTCTTTGATAATAAGACGGATTTTGACACGCATAGGCGCTGCAAACGTTGAACCGCGCAAGATACACTCACGCTCGTCAAACTCAGGATCCCCTAGGTAGTACTCAACGAACTGTAGCTCAGCATTCCCTGAATGACTCTCAATCGGAAAGATAGAAGAAAACGCCGCTTGTAGACCTGAGTTTTCACGCGCTTTCGGTTTTTTGTGCTCTTGCAAAAACTGCTCATAAGAATCTACTTGGATAGACAATAAGTACGGAATGTCCATAACGGTAGGCAATTCAGCAAAACTTTTGCGAATGCGCTTTTTTTCAGTATAAGAATATGCCATTGAGAGTCCTTACAGTAACGTGGATACAAATGAAAAGCGTAGGCGGTAAGCATATATATGCCAGCCGTTTACGTAAACGATAATATAAAACAGATAATAACTAGACCAATAGGGCGATCATTGGTATTAATAATGATAGGCTATCAGCTCAACATAAAACAATTGTCTATAACAATTAATAGGTAAAAATTTATAAAAACATTTTACTAACTTTCAAAATCAGTTGCTAGATACGCTATATGACTACTCACTGTGTTCATTTCAATGCAATGCCTAAAAAGGCTATAACAATATATATAGACAAAATATATAAACAAGGTTTTGAAGTGATCATCATTAAGAAAAAGATAACTTTGGAATTATTAACTGGTAAAGTCATCACAAACTATAGCGTTAAAAGGAAAGCATGCAGACGCAAAAAAATGCCAAACATCTATTGACGTTTAGCTTGAATTACTTGGTTCAAAAAACGAGCACTGTGCTTGCATGTATACTGTCTGTCCTTTTGATGGGTATCCACCATGTTAATGCATACGACTGTTGGCAGACACAAAAGGTCAAGCTGGTAATTATAATAAAAAAAAGCTGACAATGCAAGGCATTATCAGCTTTTTTATTAGCGTACTGAACTTATTTTAGTTCAACAGTAGCGCCCGCTTCTTCAAGTTTCTTTTTCAGCTCATCAGCTTCAGCTTTAGATGCGCCTTCTTTGATTGGTGCAGGAGCACTTTCAACCAAATCTTTTGCTTCTTTTAGACCAAGACCAGTCGCTTCGCGAACGGCTTTGATGACGCCAACTTTCTTGTCGCCGAAGCTAGCAAGAACCACGTCAAACTCGTCTTTTTCTTCAGCAGCAGCGCCACCAGCAGGACCAGCAGCAGCAGGTGCAGCAGCAGCAACAGCAGCGGTTACGCCGAATTTTTCTTCCATATCACTGATTAATTCAACGATATCCATTACTGACATTTCGCTGATTGCGTTTAACACATCATCTTTAGATAGTGCCATGAGAACTCTCCGTTATCTGATAAAAATTAATTGATTTTAATAGCGCTTTTATTGTTTGCCAAAATTTATGATAGAGATGGCAATACATCAAAATCAGCACTGTAAAATTTAAGTTATAACAAGCGATTAAGCCGCTTCTTTTGCGTCTTTGATTGCTGCTACCGTGCGCACAAATTTGCCAGGAACTGCGTTCATAGTCTGGACAAGCTTGGTCACTGGTGCATTCATAGTCGCCATGAGGATAGAGAGTGCTTCGTCGCGAGTTGGTAGCTTCGATACGCGCTCTAGCTCTTCTGGACCATAAACTTCACCACCGACTGATACTAATTTGGTCTCTAAAGCTTTGTTTTCTTTGCTAAAGTCATAAACGACTCTAGCGGCAGATCCCAAATCTTCCATCGAGAAAGCCAAAAGTAGTGGACCAGTCATACGATCTGACATGCTCTCAAACTTAGTGCCTTCAAAAGCACGTTTTGCTAGGGTATTTTTTACCACTTTCAAAACGACACCCTTATCACGAGCTTGTTCGCGTAGCTGAGTTAGCTTTGCGACACCAATACCGTGATATTCGGCAGCTACTGCTGAGTAAGCATTAGCAGCAACTTCAGACACTTCAGCTACAACTTGTTGTTTTTGCTCTAGCGTTAATGCCATAAGTTGACTCCTTTAATCTTATCAATCCGCCTATCAGTAAAAAACCGATAAACTAAGACTGACTTGATACGACACGTTACGAGCAACTCCAATGAATCAGACTTACTCATAACGACTGATTACGGCACCGTTATCAGAATGACATCAAGTAATAGGTTACCCTATTGGCTCTTATCAACAACTGGGTGGGTCACCGTCTGCGTAGGACAATTAAGATTTTCATCTGTCATCGATTAACAAAAGCAGCTCAGCACTCATATTTATTAAAAGCTTAAATATCAATTTTGAGAAGCTCTCTACCTACGGTCTTAGACAGCGAAGCGATTGCTACGCTGACCTAATTTGAAAATTATTTGAAATAAGGTATAAACTAATCGGTTTACTTAGCCATACGATATGGAACAGGATCAATAGTGATACCTGGACCCATCGTGCTAGATAAAGTGATCTTTTTAATAAAAGTCCCTTTAGAGGTAGCTGGTTTAGCACGCTTTAGATCTGATAGTAGTGCTTGAGCATTCTGGATGACTTGATCGCTTGTAAAGCCTACTTGACCAATAGTCGTATGAATAATACCTGCCTTGTCCACACGGTACTGAGCTTGACCTGCTTTAGTATTAGCAACTGCTTCAGCAACATTTGGTGTTACCGTACCGACCTTTGGATTTGGCATGAGGCCACGTGGACCAAGGATAGTACCCAACTGACCGACAACACGCATCGCATCTGGAGCCGCGATAACGACATCAAAGTCCATTTCGCCCGCTTTGATTTTGTCGGCAAGATCATCCATACCAACGATGTCAGCACCAGCTTCTTTGGCGGCTTCCGCAGCAGCGCCTTGAGCAAACACAGCAACACGTTTAGTTTTACCCGTACCTGCAGGTAAGTTAGTAGCTCCGCGAACGACTTGATCAGACTTACGTGGATCTACCCCTAGGTTTACTGCGATATCGATAGATTCTTTGAACTTGAGCGGGGGCAAATCATTTAAGATCTGTACCGCTTCTTCAATAGTGTATTGTTTTTCATTGTCAACACGGCTATTGATTTCTTTTTGACGTTTGGTTAGCTTACTCATTTACACACCCTCCACGGTAATACCCATTGAACGGGCGGTACCAGCAATGGTACGAACAGCAGCATCAATACCAGCCGCCGTTAAGTCTGCATCTTTGGTTTTAACGATTTCTTCTAACTGCTCACGTGTCACTTTTCCGACTTTAGCAGTATTGGGCGTACCTGAACCTTTAGCAATGCCTGCAGCTTTGCGTAGTAGATACGCGGCTGGTGGCGACTTCATAATAAAGGTGAAAGATTTATCTGCGTAGACAGTAATTTCAGTTGGAATCGGTAGACCCGGTTCCTGATTTGAAGTCGCAGCATTAAATTCTTTACAAAACGCCATAATGTTCACGCCCTTTTGACCCAAGGCTGGACCAATCGGTGGTGAAGGGTTTGCTTTGCCTGCAGGCACTTGTAGTTTGATGTAGCCATCAATCTTCTTAGCCATGATACTCTCCTAAATGGGTGATAACGCCAGTTTATTAATCCTTGATGTGATAATCGTTGATTAATAGACAACAGCTCCCCGGTTGATGTCCGTTTAGTCTAGCTTCTCAACTTTACTAAACTCAAGCTCGACCTGAGTAGGTCGATTAAATACGTTTACGGTTAGATGTAGTTTAGACTTCTCGTAATCCACTTTTTCGACCATACCTTTGAAGTCAGTAAAGGGACCATCGATAACCAACAGCTCTTCACCAGGCTCAAATAATGTCTTGGGACGTGGGTCAGCTTCGGTTTGATTCAGTCTATTTAAAATACGATCAGCTTCTGCTTGGGTAATAGGCGCTGGGGTCTCAGGTGTACCGCCAACAAAACCCATAATACGTGGACAATCCTTAACAATATGCCAAGTGTTATCATTCATCTCCATCTGGATCAAAACATAGCCGGGAAAGAACTTACGCTCACTTTTGCGTTTTTTGCCGTCTTTCATTTCTACGACTTCTTCGGTGGGGACAAGTACGTCACCAAAAGAATCAGCAAAATCACTACGCTTGATACGATCAGTTAATGAACGCTGTACTTGTTTTTCATATCCTGAAAACGCTTGGACAATATACCAACGCATATCACGCTCCTGATCATTGTAGGTAAAAGTTGGGTAAGTATAGGGCAATACCCGCTATGCTAACCAATAAATATGCCAACGAACCAATTAAAAAAGTTATCTAATATCCAGATAAAAAATCCAACGATGGCAATGACTACGAGCACTTGCCACGTATATTGAAAGGTCTCGTCTTTATCTGGCCACGTGACGCGGCGTAGCTCAACGGCAGCATCTCTTAACAGAATCTTAAAAGCGCGCCCTTGATTCGTAAGTGCCAAACACACTAACGCCCCCACGACGAGGGCGACAATCATACCAATGCGTACCCAGACGTCATTGGCAGGCTGCCAGTAACCTGGCAAGTACTGATTAGCTAGCGTCGCTGCTATCAATAACACAGCGGCTAGTAACCATAAAATCATATCTTTGGTTGAGCCTGTCTTGGCAACTTCTACAGCCGTTGTATTGGTTGAGGCTGAGACGTGTTGATCTTTAGACAGCTTACCTCCAGAAAACGCTCCGATATCTGAGACATCAGATAACTTATTTTCACGGTTATCTTGATCATTGCTCATAAAGGACTCGCTTCGGAGATGGTGTGATACAACAAAGAGATGATATAAAGATGGCAGGCGATGTAGGACTCGAACCTACAACCCTCGGTTTTGGAGACCGATGCTCTACCAATTGAGCCAATCGCCTATAGGTGTTAAGGCTGATAATTATACCTATCTTTATATAGAATGCAAGTTTTAACGATAAATTTTATGAGATTATCTACGACTCGCTTCTATAGTACACAAGCTCACATTTTAGTCCACCTACCTCCTTACCCACCTACCTCCTCACCCACAAAAAAGCCGCCCCCAGAAGAGAGCGGCTTTTACTGTGCTTGTTACGGATGACTAAGTATGCTTAGTCAG
>CANLDW010000006.1 GCA_947489525.1 uncultured Psychrobacter sp. | reverse complement strand
ATCTTGGCAAAAATCCACACAAGTTGTTCTTTAGTTTCGCTTTTAAATAGTGTCCTACATCTGTCGTCCAGTATGTAGGTGTGTCTGTATCTGTGTGCTAAAGTCGTCCCAAACCTATGCGGTTGGTTGTCTCTAGCGAGCTGACTATCATATCATGTTTAGATGTTCTGTCAAGCTTTTTTATAATTTGTTTCAGTAAGTTAGTGGCTTGATTTTGCTACTGTTATCAGTAGTTTGTCTCGCTACTCCCTTAATGAGGTGCGTATTATAGACGGTTTTGATTGGGTGTCAAGGGTTTATTTTGTTTCGTTTAAAGTTTTTTATCTTATTCAGCTAATGACTTCAAACTAAAGGCCGGTTGATAATAGCTTCGCTATTAATAATAAGTCAGTGGTGAACCACTTCCTTTTCCGCCTTCCCTTTCGACTGGGTGGCATTATACGTAGATTTGAAAATGGGTCAAGGGGTTTATTAGATTTATTTTACTGTTTGAGTTTAGAAGTTTAACGGATATAGGCTGTGCTATCGTTTAGGCGATGTTATCTATCCCGTGCATTATAGAAATCGCTTTATGTTTTAATAAATACGAATAAAATAAACTTGAAAATACTATTATGAATTGTTTCTAAATATCACAAGCTGAAGTTAGGTTTTGTAATTGAACATTTTTAATGTAAAGTATAAGTAATACTCTGTAACTTACATAATACTTAACCTAAATTCGTTATTGCTACGTAATTTTATCCTTACCGTTATATATTATGGCATAACCTGAGGATGCCGTTATGATAGAAGAAACAATGGATAAACGTATTCTACTGGTGGATGATCATGCCTTGTTCCGAGCCGGGTTACGTCTGATATTAAGTAGTAAGTTAAAAGCCATTATCTATGAGATAGAGAAGATTAGCGATGTAACTGAGGTTATAGACGATATAGATGTGGTTTTATTAGATATTCATCTGCCAGGTCTAAACGGTATAGACGGTATGAGTATTCTTCAACAGCGCTGGCCACTTGCTCGTATTATGTTGTTGTCTGCAATTAGTAAGCATGAAGATATAAATAAGGCATTAAGCTTAGGTGCTATTTGCTTTTTGAATAAGAACGCTGATCCTAGCCTTATTTGTACAACCGTACAAAGCTTGTTAAACAATAGATTACCCTTGTTAGATAGTGACTTGGACAAAAATCTCACCTCCTCTATCGTAACTGATGTGAGACCTATGTTAAGCATAAGATTACTGGAGGTCCTAACGCTAATGGCTGAAGGGCATAGTAACAAGCATATCGCTGATAAGCTTTGTTTGAGTGAAAATACTATTCGAAACCATATTGCTGCTTTAATGGAACACTTTGAGGTTAACAATCGCACTAAGATTATTATTGCTGCTCAACATGCAGGATATCTATCTAGAGAAGACTAAATCAGATCCGCCTACTCTATTACAATATAATTACAGCATAGTCTGACTGTGCACGCATCAATGGTTGTGGACTATGTTCAAGGATGATATTGGAGCACTACCCAGCAGTATTCCCAGTAGTTATGACCCGCAAACTGTACTCGCTCAGCAAATCAAATTAGTCCTTAGACATATGCCTCTTGCTTTGCTAGGTACGGTATTTACCGCCCTATGCTTCTTTAGCACCATGTACATCACCTATGATCTAAACGCTAACCAAAAAGCACTTAATATTTTTTGGCTCATATACCAATGTATTATTTTAGTTGCCCTACAAATGGTTACGCGATTGATTATGAGAAGAGCGAACAGGCTTAGTCTTCCGTTTTTGCGCAAAATATTTACTTTTTTTACTGTATTGTTCTTATTAGCTATAGGTATCGGCGTACCTATGTTTATCTCTATGCTATATAGAGTGCCTTTGATGGAGCTGACTGCTGCCAAAGCACTTATCATGCTGTGGATACTCTTCCATGTTGCACTCTTAGCGTTTTGTTGGCGAAACTGGCGAAAGGTAGAGGGTTTGTTTTATAGTTTAAATGAGAGTTCACGACAACAACACGGGTCTGCTCTGGCAATACAGATACCTGTTAAGCACACTTTATATCTAGCACACTACACGGTTTATAACATTTTATTTATCTGTGCGTTAGCGATAGCTTGTCTATGGGCGTTGGCTATTGGCAAAGCTTTTACTACCAATCTTCAGAATGTCACGCAAGTCATTGTGCTGTTAGGATTGCACTTGGGACTGCTTAGTGGGGGCATATCAAGTCTGGCGACGTTTTGGCGTATTTATATTGCTTATACTGTCCCTAGTGTCCTTGTCTGGATATTTTTACTCGTTTATATGGGTGATAGCGGGCTTGCTATTTTATCCTTTGCAGTACTTGGTTTGCTGTTTTTTAACATTTTCTTTGCTAAGCATACGTCATTAAATACCTTGAAGGCTATATTGGTATATTTAGAAAATGAGAACTTGGTGGCTCAGCTGCAAATAAAGACACGGCAAGTAGAAGAGGCCAGTCTAGCAAAGACGCAATTTTTAGCCGCGGCTAGCCATGATCTGCGCCAACCCGTTCATGCGTTAAGCCTATTTATCGAAACCTTGAGTGATACTGATCTTGATTGCCATCAAAAACAGATTGTGGACTATGCCAAATCTGCCAGTCAGTCGAGCCGTGAGATGCTCAATACTATATTGGACTATGCGCATTTAGAGTCAGGGCAGATGATCCCGCACTTCGTGCCTACAAAACTAGACAACATCATTCGTCATTTGATCGATGAATTCGGTATACAAGCGCATAGTAAAGGTTTAACACTACGCTATAAGCCTACTGATATCTGGGTCATGACAGACCCGACGATGGTAGCTCTTATCCTGCGTAACTTTATTAGTAATGCTATTCGTTATACACGTCAAGGCGGTGTTCTCGTTGGTGTCCGTGAGTTACCTAGCAGTGGTCCTATCCTAATAGAGTACTGTCGAATAAGTGTTTGGGATACAGGTGTCGGAATGACGCCGTCTGAGATCGAACAAGTATTTGACTCGTTTTATCAAATAGAGCGCAACAATGTTAACAATCAGGGGCTTGGACTGGGGCTAGCTATTGTCAAAGGTTTAGCCCGAATCTTAAATGCGGATCTAGAGGTAAAATCAAACTTAGGTAGAGGCTCACAGTTTTCAATCACTTTGCCAACTTGTGATGAAGCGATAAGCGCAGTGACTTGCGGCAATACTGTAAAGGACTATTTACCGGGTAAAACTGTATTGATCGTAGATGATGAGACTACTGTCCTAAAGTCCATGCACTTATTGCTACAGTCATGGGGCTGTCAAACGATAACAGCACAAACAGTTACTGACGCTGTAGCTGCTTTTAGGAGTCATCAGCCAGATATCGTAGTTACTGATTTTCGCTTGGCACACGGTGAGAGTGGCGAGCATGTTATTATGGCGATAAATGAAAGTAGCGAGCCGCTAACCGCGCCGCCCTTTGTTATTTTGACGGCAAATACTTCGCCGCAGCTTTTTAAGACCACTAAAGCGATTAATCCTACTATCTTGCACAAGCCAATAGATCCCAAACACTTGCATCACTGCTTGCAACAGATCGCGGCAAATCAACGTCAAATATAGTCCTCACTGACGCTTAACCACACTAAAAAAGCCGTCTGTTAAATAGCAAACGGCCTTTTATATTGATGTGTTTTAAGTGCTACATCTTACTTCTTATGGTAGTTACAATGCCTGATAATGCATAAATAATACCAATCGCTAAAATACCGACAGGAATGTCATAGATAACAATGCTCAGGACGAGGACTGCAATGATTAAAGCAACAAAAGGGACTTTCTTTTTATCAAATTCTTTAAAACTATAGTATTTCACATTGCTTACCATTAGCAGACCACAGATGACTACCCACGCTGCAAATAGCAACGTTATAGCGCTATCATAGTAACCCACCCACTCATTGTGATCGACGGCTACCATGACCGAGGCGGTAACTAAAATAGCTGCGAGTGGACTGGCTAAACCTACAAAGTATTTTTTATCAACGATGCCTACTTGCACGTTGAAGCGTGCTAAGCGAAATGCGCCACAAGCGGTAAACACAAAGGCACAACCCAGTCCGATACGTCCTAGTGGTTCAAGAGCAAAGCTATATACTAATATCGCTGGTGCAATACCAAAAGCGAGCATATCTGCCAGTGAGTCATATTGTTCCCCAAAAGGACTTTGGGCATTGAGCATACGCGCGACTCTACCATCTGCCCCATCGAGAATAGCGGATAGAAATATCGCTAACGAGGCCTTATAAAACTCCCCTTGCGTACTAGCAAGAATAGAGTAAAAGCCTGAAAGCAACGATAGCGTCGTAATAATGTTAGGTGCAAGGTAGACGCCTCGGCTAACGACTTGTTTACCTTCAGCGACCTCAGTTTCAATCACCTCAAAGGTCAGACCATCGTAGTTATCATTGTCTGCGAGGCGAATGTTAAACTCATGCTCATCGACAAAAGGGGGCTGAGTCGCCGCGCTGTCGCTCATGTGCTCTAAATTAGCATTGAGGGGTGAAGTGTTACGATTGTCAGTGCTCATAAAACAAAGTCCTTTTTGCTTATTCGCCAACCAGCCAGCGCACATTGGTCGCGCTATCTGGAGTCATATTTGGCGCATCGGCAACTTTTAATGCAGGTTGTAAGAAGCGCAATATTTCGCGAGCATGATTATCGAACTGCCACGGCGGATTGATAATTAGCATACCCGTACCATTTAGACCGACGGCAACATCGTTTGGATAGATGTTGAGCTCACAAATCAGCTGGCGTCTAATATCAGTGCGTTTTAGCTTTTTGTAGAATAGCTCAACTGCGTCAAGGTTTTTGATCGGAAACCATAGCGCGTAGGTGCCTTGTGGCCACTTACTATATGAGGCTACCAACAAATCAATGAGACGGGTAAAGTCTTTATGCTCCTGCTCGTAGGGCGGGTCAAGAAATATTAAACCCCGGCGCTCAGCAGGCGGAATTACAGCAGTTATACCTTCAAAAGCATCACGGTGGTGAATACCAATGGGCAGCTTGTGCAGTTGATAGTTGAGTGCATCATATTCAGTTGCTTTGGCCTCAAACGCTTCACCGCGCACACCTAGATCAGGGTTCTTTTCGATGTGATGAGCAATCCACCACGGTGAACCAGGATAAACCTTACTGTCATAAGTGAAGCGCGCTTGCTTCATGCCCTCGAAGTAGTCTTTAATAGCGGTAGGTGCTTGCTCCACATCCGCATCGTCCGCTTTTAGTAGTGCTTGAATACCGCCTTTAGCTTCACCTGTTTTTCGCGCCTCTTCACTACTTAGTGAATACAAGCCGCGACCGCCATAAGCATCAAGCACATAAAAGGGCTTGTTCTTTTGGCTAAGTTGGTTGAGCAGCTGCACGAGTAATATGTGTTTGACCACATCGGCAAAGTTACCAGCGTGGTAAGCGTGTTTATAGTTCATAGTAGCAACAGGTCTCGAAAGTTTAAATAAGAAAAATTGCATCTATGGTAGCATAGGCAGTAGAAAAGATAATGAGGTTTTGGTAATAAAGGCCGTGATTGACAACTGGCTTGTGAATCCTTTAGCGATAAGCCAGCTTTCGATTATAGGGAGGTGCTATTATGACGATGATTAGTAGTAATTTTGATGTGCCAGAAGCACAAAGCGCAACTGATCATTCAGATAAAACCGCTACAGTTTTTCCCTATGTAGAAGATGAGTCATCAAAAAGTCTGCATCATCTACAATCTAAAGACTTTAGTGTTGATTGGTCACATAGACTCAGTGACCCTATGTTGGATGCGTTCGCCAATCAGGGCTGGATAGTGCTCGATGACATATTCGCGGCTACGGCTTTGCTTGCCTTACAAGCGGAAAGCGGTTTTATCCATTATCGTGATGCTCAGTTAACGCTTGGTGAGCGCATTAGTCATATTCGCGGAGATAAAATTCGCTGGATAAATCAAGATTTTTTGGCAGGCTTTTATTATTTGCAAAGTATTAATGAGCTTGCTTCTGTACTCAACCGTAATCTATTTACAGGTATTCGCCACAGTGAAGCACACTATGCTTGTTACCCTATCGGTTTTGGCTATCAGTGGCACAGCGATAACCCTGTCGGCCGTGATGAACGCGTAATATCGGCGGTATTTTATCTTAATGATGATTGGACAGCGGATGACGGCGGTGCGCTAGAGATCGTCGATCACGACGGTGTCCATCATACGGTTATGCCAGTAGCCAATCGTCTTATCATCTTTGCTAGTGACTTACAGCACCAAGTACAACTCGCGCATCGTAAACGTTATTCCATTGCTACTTGGATGCGCCGCGATAGTTTAGTCCCTTTTATTGGAGATTCCAATTATTAAAGATTCTAGTTATTAAGGTTCTAAGCAGCGTATCATCATATTATTCATATAAATATATAAAAAAGGCTCATTCATGTCAGACAACCACAAAACCCCCTTATCGCAAACGCACCAACAAGCTACCTTGGACTTAAGTATCGAATTACTAGAACGTCCCTCAGTCACGCCAGATGATGACGGCTGCCAAGATATCTTATCCAAGCGACTAGAGCAGGCAGGCTTTGACTGCCAGTTTATGTACTTTGGTGATAAACAGAAAACGGGCGAACATGCGGAGGTCAAAAATTTATGGGCGCGGCGCGGCGCATCTAACCCCGTTATTTGTTTTGCCGGTCATACCGATGTCGTACCGACAGGGGATGAGAACAACTGGACGCATTCCCCTTTTACTCCGACCATAGATAATGGTTATTTATGGGCACGCGGTGCTGCTGATATGAAGACGGGTATCGCCGCTTTTACGGTTGCAGCTGAGCGCTTCGTCGCTAATCATCCTGAGCACAACGGCTCAATTGCCCTGCTTATCACCTCTGATGAAGAAGGCCCTTCTATTAATGGTACGGTAAAAGTTATCGAGACGCTTGAGGCGCGCCAAGAAAAAATTACCTATTGCCTCGTTGGCGAGCCGTCTAGTACTGATACTTTGGGCGATATCATTAAAAATGGTCGCCGTGGTTCATTGGGTGCAGTACTTACTGTGACAGGTAAACAAGGTCACGTCGCCTACCCGCATCTCGCCTCTAATCCTATTCATGCGGCGATGGCAGCATTAGCCGAGCTCACTGCAGCTAAGTGGGATAACGGCAATGACTACTTCCCTGCAACTTCCTTGCAGATCTCAAACATCAATAGCGGCACAGGCGCCACTAATGTTATCCCTGAGACGTTGACAGCCGTCTTTAACTTTCGCTTCTCAACTGAAACCACTGAAGAAGAACTCAAAGAAAAAACTCATGCTATATTTGATAAGTATGTGACTAGTAATGATGTCAAATACACTATCGATTGGAAATTATCTGGACAGCCATTTTTGACCCCAGAAGGTAAACTGGTTTCTGCTTGTCAACATGCGATTAAAAAAGTAACTGGTACGGACGCTACCCTATCCACTTCTGGCGGCACGTCCGACGGACGCTTTATCGCTCCGACGGGCGCGCAAGTGGTTGAGCTCGGCGTACGTAATGCCACTATCCATCAAGTTGATGAAAAGGTAGAGGTTGATGATTTGGGAAGACTGGCGCAGATATATGAAGGGATTTTAGAGAAGCTATTGTTGGATTAGCTTGTCGATCAAAAGTTAAAAAAGCGCTAGTAATCTATATCAATAGCTAGCGCTTAGTTATGATTGAGCTTTTAGATTTAAAATATTATGAGTTACTCAACCACCTTAACCCACGCACTCTCATGCTTGGTAAAACCAATCTTCGGATAGTAGTCGCTGGCATCTGGTGCGGACAATAGAATAATTTTGCAGTTTGGTGGCAATTGCTGCTCAATCTTTTTAATCATCATTTTACCGATACCTTGGTTTTGAAACACCTCGTCGACAGCTATATCTGATAAATAACAGCAATAGCTAAAGTCGGTAACACAGCGTGCCACGCCAATGAGCTGCTTATCACTATTGGTATCATTTACCGCTTCTGCATGCGTTTTATCAATCCATACCGTTACCAATAAACTCGCATTGTCTAGCATACCTTTGATAATGAAGGGACTGTCTATGGGACGGCGCTCGCCCAAACTACAACGCTTTAATACGTCAATAAATTGAAACGGCGTGATTGGCGTATTGATTTGATAAGTAATTTGAGGCGTCGTCATAAGTTATCCTTTTATAACCATAGTGATTTAGTTATTGACGCCACCCTTCTTAGAGCTACGCATCCACGATTATGAAAACGATGGCAATGGCAATGGCAATGGCAATGGCAATGGCAATGGCAATGGCAATAAGATAAACTGGCCTTCAGCTTATAAATCAAACGTATACTTGAACGCCAAGGTTTCATTACCAGGGTTGGCTTCCTCATCGAGTCCAGCATTCGATCTATGATCAAGCGACACAGAGAACTTACTCTCATCAGTAAGCTGATAACCTAACCCTAGTAAGGTTCTAAATAGAATATGACCTCCCAAATCAGTACCATCGTCGTCTGAACTATAATCGTAATAACCTGGAGTGAAGCTACCTTCTACAAACCATGGACTATGCCCAAGCTCCCACTGCGCGTGAACCCCTAGACCAACAAATACATCGCTATCTTCGTCGATCTGTCCCACAGCCGCAAACGAATAATCGCTATTTGTTTTAGTGTGAAACGGCTCAGCATGATACTCAACCAAAAGCGCACCTGTTTGAGTATGAGTTTGCTCGAACACATCATCGACACTTAGACCGATAACATATTCATCTGCAAAAGACGTAGATGCGAGCAGTATTAATGATAAAAATAAACCGAATTTTTGCATAGATATTCTTTTTTTTAAGCTACATGCGCCAATTAGGCCACACGTATTATGAATAATATGACCCTACCGCTTATTTTCTTCATAAGTTAAAAAGCATTATAAGCAGGTAGAACGAGTTTCAGTATATTATAATTTATCTTAATAAAAATGGAATACTATTAACTTGAACTAATCGTTCAAGTTTTATTACCTACTGTATCTATGCTGTACAGTAGAACAGGTTAACGCTTATTAATAAGTCATTATTCAATTCCTATGTATAGATCCACTTGCCCAAACTCTAAATTGCCATTGATATAGTGCTCAAAATCTACATCGAATGTCCGAGTATGCTCGCAGTTTGGATCGTTAAAGTACGTCCACGCTTTCTCCCATGCATTCATTATGGTGTTTGGCATTCTCCCCTCTTCAGAAAATACTAAGTATCGACCTGCAGAAATGTTTGCTGTTACTAGAGCGCTTGTATTTTTTAGGTCTGTATGAATAGCGCTAGTACCGGCTAAGCTTGTATTGACAGAACTCGTATCGTTATCAGACTGCTCTTGATTTGATTGATTCTCTATTTGCCAGCTGGCGACTACATCGAATGCACCAACTAAGTCCTCGCTTTCATAATTGTAATAGATAGCGTAAATATCCTCATTCTCACCCAGATGAGCTTTGTAATTTTGATAAAACTTTTGCCACAATCGGCCAAGCTTAGCGGTGTCATGGCTAATCTCAGCATTGTTGGTAGTACGCACGCTGATGCCTTGACAAGCTATCGATTCAGGTAGCTCTTTGATTTGAACACTCATGTTTTCGCCCATTATATTGGATGGATTATTTTGTTCTTAACTAAGGTTTAATCCGCCTCATCAATCCAGTTCATCTGAATGGATTCTAAAATGCCTTCGTTTGACTTTTGCGGATCATCATCGAAGCCCTCAAGCTCCGTCACCCAGCGGTGCAAATCGGTAAAGCGCACATATTGCGGATCTGTCTCAGGGAATTTTTCGGCAAGCTCAATAGCGATATCTAAGCTATCGCTCCATTTTAGTTTTTGCGGGGTCATGATCGCTCCTTATAAACATGTCATTTGTAAAGTGTGAGCTCTTATCCTAGCAAACTTAGTCTTGTGAATATAGACGAGCTTGTGTAGGGAGTTTGATACGGGTGAATGATGACTAGTAGTCCAACTATTAAAACATCCTATTTAAAGGATTTTCCTTGTGAGTCTAAAAAAGCAGTGCTTTTTTTAATGACGCTCAGGCGTAGATTTGACGGCAACTTGATGCTCATTCCATGAGGTAATAGAGTTGGTAAGATGCTCGCCATACATATCGAGTATCTCTGGCGTGTAGCGCTTGCCTTTTTTACCTTCTAAAACAAACTTGGTCATACCCACGCCCATAAGCTGGTTTTTGACAAAAAATCGATGCTCAAAATAGACGTATTTGTGATCCCAACCGGCGACCACACTACTTAGCGTGATTTTGTGCAAAAACTTGATTGGTTTTAGATAGATCATCTCTTGCATAGCCAATACCCATTTTAAGGGTTTGATACCTTTGTGGTAACAACTCGTCGCTACCCATTTAGTGATATTGAGCTCAATAAAGGATAAATAGCGGTAGTTTGGCAGATGATCACGAAAGCCCATATCATGAGGCAGCACGCGATACTGGCGTACCGTTGGCGTCATAATCGTCTCTTCGCTCAGCGTTTGGCTAGCTGGCTGTTGTTTGAGCTGTTGTCTTAGCAAGCTGGTCATAATAAAAAAGCGTATCAACATGTTCATAAAAGGCTCTCTTAATCTCTATTTGGTCGTTAATTATAAATGCTGCATACCTTAACGTAAAAAAAGCCACCTGAGTGACTTTTTTACACGATTTTCTTATTCAAAGACCATCATTAATTAATGACCACCGCCATTGATACTGCGTACCATCTCTTCGACCATCTTTTTGGCATCACCAAAGATCATCATGGTTTTGTCCATGTAGAACAGACTATTATCAAGACCGGCGTAACCTGTGCTCATTGAACGCTTGATAACCATGACTGTTTGCGCTTTGGTGACCTCAAGAATCGGCATACCAAAAATAGGCGAGCTTGGATCATCTTTTGCCGACGGGTTGACAACGTCATTAGCACCGATAACCAGTACCACATCTGTGCTCGCGAAGTCTGAGTTGATCTCATCCATCTCCATAATGTCATCGTAAGGCACATCCGCTTCAGCAAGCAAAACGTTCATGTGACCGGGCATACGACCCGCGACAGGGTGAATGGCAAAGCGCACGTTAACGCCTTCATCCTTTAGCAGCTCGTACAGCTCTTTGACCGCATTTTGCGCGCGGCCTTGAGCCATACCATACCCTGGGACGATAATGACATCGCTGGCATTGGACATCAGGAAGCCGGCATCTTCTGCTGAGCCAGACTTGTAATTCTTTGGTGCGCCATCGTCAGCGCCGCTAGCGACAGCTGAACTACCGATACCACCGAACAGGACGTTAATCAGTGAACGGTTCATCGCCTTACACATAATGTATGACAAAATAGCGCCCGATGAGCCAACCAGTGAGCCTGCAATAATAAGCATGGAGTTACCCAGCGTAAAACCAATACCAGCCGCTGCCCAACCTGAAAAGGAGTTCAGTAGCGACACCACCACTGGCATATCACCGCCGCCAATTGGCGCAATCCACATCCAACCAAAGGCAATAGCTAATACAGTCATGACGTAGAATGCGGTCAATGAATCGGTAATAAAATATACCGCACCAAAACCCAACATCGCGATAAATAATAACGCTTGTACGGGCTTGACCCAGCCGCCATTAACCGTTTTTGCCCAGCTCTTCGCGGCAAGCTTGCCAAAGGCAAAAACCGAAGCCGAAAAGGTGATCGCACCAATAAAGCAACCAATAAATAGCTCTAAGCGCGTCACCGTGTTGTACTTTTGATCAGAATGCAGCACAGTTGCTAATGCAATTGCTACAGCTGCTAAACCTACTAAGGAGTGCATCAAGGCGACTGTTTCTGGCATTTGCGTCATCGCAACAGTTCTAGATTTCCAAATACCAACTGCAGCGCCTAACACCATAGCACCGATGATCATCCACATGATGGGACCGTCGGCTAAAAAGAAGGTCGTAATGACCGCAATCGCCATCGCGACCATCCCCATACGGTTACCACGAATAGCAGTCTTAGGACTTGATAAACCACGCAGGGTCAAAACGAATAAAATAGCGCCGACCAAATAAAACCAGTCGGCATTAGCGGCAATCATCGCTGAAAAATCGCTCATACATTGCCTCCATTATCATGTGAAGTATCTGTAACTGGCGCAGCTACTTTTTTGGGTTTGGGCTTGAACATCGACAGCATACGCTCAGTCACTGAGAAGCCACCGAATATATTAATGCTCGCTAAAAAGACAGCAAAGGCACCAATAAGACTAGTAGCCGTAAATACCTCACCATCGATCGTCACCGTCTGCAAGATAGCGCCAACAATAACAATACTCGATAGCGCGTTAGTTACTGCCATAAGCGGTGTATGTAAGGCTGGGGTCACGCCCCAAACCACGTAATAACCCACAAAAATAGCGAGTACAAATACGGTGAAAATTGCTACAAATGGCGTGCCTGCCATGGCTGCACCAGCTGGCGCTGCAGCTAAAATAGTGGCAATCATGTTATCCTCCTAAAATTTATTCATTACTAACACAGCGTGAGCATTAACGCTTCGCAAGACGAACTTGACCTTCATGAGTCACAGCTAATGCGCCCTGAATCTCGTCTTCCATGTCCAATGCCAGTGTATTCGGCGCCGTCTTATCCGCTGATTCATCAGTAGCAATCAACGTGGTAATAAAGTTAACTAAGTTATTGGCGTATAGATCTGAGGACTGTGCGGCGAGCATGGACGGTATATTGGCCGCCCCTACGATACGCACGCCATTATCAGTAGTGATCGTTTCATCAGCAACATTACCTTCGACGTTACCACCTGTACCCGCTGCCATATCGATCAGCACGGAGCCGGCTTTCATCTTATCGAGCGTGGCTTTGTGTACCAGGCGCGGAGCATTACGACCCGGAATTTGTGCGGTCGTGATAACGATATCAGCGCCGCTTAACGCTTTGTCTACAACGATAGCTTGATCTTTCATATACTGCTCTGAGGGTGTCCACGCATAGCCGCCTGTCGACTTAGCTTTTTGCGCTTCTTCTTCACTCATCGGTACATCCAACCATTTACCACCTAGAGATTCTACCTGCTCTTTTGCCGTAGGGCGAAGATCACTGGCTTCAACCACTGCGCCTAAACGCTTAGCCGTAGCGATCGCTTGCAGTCCTGCCACCCCGACGCCTAAGATAACGACTTTTGCAGGCTTAACTGTCCCGGCTGAGGTCATAAACATTGGAAAGGGTCGCGAGTATTCATTGGCCGCTAAGAGTACCGCTTTATAGCCGGCAAGGTTTGCCTGTGAAGACAGGACATCCATGTTTTGTGCGCGTGATAGCGTACGCGGTAATAACTCCATAGCAAAAGCAGTCACACCTTTTGCCGCGTAAGTATCAAGCTGGGTATTACGGTAAGGATCGAGCATGCCAATGACGATCTGACCTGAGGTCATCTGCTCTGCCAGTTCTGCTGGTAGATCATCGACGGTGGTAATAATCTGAGACTGGGTAATGACATCAGTACTGCTCGCGGCAATCTCGCCGCCAGCGGCCTCGTAACTGTCATCATTATAAAAGGCTCCAAGACCCGCGCCTGACTGTATGACCACTTCAAATCCAAGCTTACGCAGCTTTTTGACCGCATCTGGGGTCATTGCTACGCGGCTCTCGCGTGCACTATCTGCACTGATAACACCGATCTTCATACCGTCTCCTTACATTCAAATACATAACGCATCTTACTTGATTTATAAAACGCATGGCGCAAAAAATCTTTGATTATCTTTATGCATAAGCGATTGCTAAAGCACAATGAGATAACCAAAGACTATCAATCTAATAAATGATAAAGTTATTTACATCATTTTCTTTTATTATAGAGACATCATCCCCTACCTTTCATTGCTTAATGATGACTCATAAGTAAATAAAAAGTTAAGCCCGCCGTTATTGTCATAACTTTTACTATTACATTTAAGCTGTTTATAGTAAAGATATAATTTATCAACTCTATCTATATGCTATATCACTTTATTTAAGACCCTACTATAAAAGGCTTATGTCACCCTAACGGTTGATATGCTATGGTAGCATTAACCTATAATAAGACCTTATTAGCCCAATTAGCCCAAGGAGCACGCATGTATTTTGTCCTCTCCCCTGCCAAGTCTCTCAACGAAACCGACCCTGTTCCCCTAAATCTTGGTAACTACTACAGCCAGCCTGCGCTCATCAACCAATCGCAAGTCTTAATGAAAGCGCTCAAAACCAAAGAGCCTATCGATCTGCAAGAGCTCATGGGTATCTCCGATGATTTGGCGCAGATAAATGCCAAACGCAATCAAATGTGGCAATGGAGCGAGTCCAAACCCTTTACCGATGACAATGCCAAGCCAGCTGGCTACCTGTTCGATGGTGACGTCTACACAGGTCTTGACATGTACAACATGGATAAAGACACCGCCACCTATGTCAATGAGCACTTAGGTATTTTGTCAGGACTCTACGGCGTCATCAAACCACTGGATCTAATTCAGCCTTATCGGCTTGAGATGGGCACGAAACTCAATAACGCTCGAGGCAATAATCTCTATGAGTTCTGGGGTGAACACATTACTAAGGTTATTAATGAGCGCATGCAAGACAGCGATGACAAGGTGCTGGTGAATCTTGCTTCTAATGAATACTTCAAGGCCGTTAAGAAAAAAGCGTTGGACGCGCAAATCATCACCCCCCGTTTTGAAGATGAAAAAAACGGTCAGTATAAAGTGATCAGCTTCTATGCCAAAAAGGCGCGCGGACTTATGGTCAAATATGCCGCTGATAATAAACTAACCAAGGCTGAGCAGCTCAAAGCGTTTGATTTGGCGGGATATTATTACGTTGATGAGTTGTCCGATGATAAGACGTGGACATTTAGAAGGGATGAGAAGGATCAGTAGTAAAATTTATAAACTTACTAAATCGATATAAAAATTATTAATATATTGAGTTAAGAGCTCTCTAAAGTCATTATTATAATAAAAATTACTATTTATATCATAATTAGGAAGAATGATAAATTACTTCTCTTAAAGTTGTTAAACTATGCTATTGTTAAACAACTCTACAAACTATACTCAAACGAGACTTAGCCAAACTCAAATGTATATTTCCAAATTTTGGAAATTCCTTGAGATGTCTCTTGTGAGTAACTTTCGCTAAACGGATATAAAATAGAAACATTTTTATTTTCATATTCATTCAGAAAAACTAAACCCATTCCTAATACTTGAGGTTTAGTTGATAACGGGCATAAATAAATATGGTCGTAAATATCTAAAGATTTATTTTGCTTGATATATTCAGATATGGCGAATGCAGTTTCAAAGGGATCTGAAGCTGGTGCAAAAATAGGATCTCTAAGGTCAGTAGAACCAAATGGTTCTTCTACAGCTATTGTTTTTAAAATACTTTCTTGATACATATCCGCTCTTAAAGAAGGGAATCCAAGTAATGGAACAATAACAGAGTTTTCATACTGCTGACATACTCTAGAGATTAATTGACTATCATATCCACATGAGACAATCAAAAGATCCTTTTTTTGCGTTTGGGAACTAAAACCTTGATAACCAATAACTTGTCTTGTCTCATATAAAGACCCTTCAGAAAAACTTGTGTTCTCTTTTTTAGAATAGTTTCCTGGTTCACAATAAAGAATATCCACTTGCTGAAAATCATTCTTTTTAAAGTATGCAAGTAAAAATAAAAGCTGAGCTCTCATAAATCCAGTTGCATCAACGCAAATACGCCTTTGTTTAAAACTCTCTATAGAAAGTTCTTCAATTATGGGTATTAACTGTTCAGCCTCAGAACCTTTTTCAATCATGTACTTCATAACATTTTGAGGTATTTCATATTCTTCGAAACCATATTCAGGAAATACTAACCAACATTTTATTTCTGACTCTACTTTATCAAAAATCGTCTTCAATCTATCACTTAAATTAAATGCAGAAATAAATAAATCCCATTTAGTCCAATCTTTAGACATATCGAGTTCACGCTTATAATACATATAATAATGCATTTAAAACCCCAATCCCATTTGAATTGCATCATGCTCCTTCCCAAAAGGCGCATTCCTAGATTGTTCAAAATTAGTAACCATAGCTACATAGTCTTTGTTTTTTTCTATGTCTATCAAAACCTCAAAATCCTTGGCAGTAAAAGTAAGAGCTCCTCTTCGACTAAGAGATAAACCCCACTTCGGACACAATAGACTATTGATATGGTATTTGCTAACTAAAGCTTGAGAGTTTTTATCTTGTCTATCTTGCCCTTTTGTAAGGGCACCTGTTAGTTCAGCCCATTGAAGTACTTTCTGTGAGTTTTGAGATAGTTTGGTTTCGTCAACGGTAAAGGATGAAGCAGAACACTCAACTGGTTTATCTGCATACATCTCAATACGAAGTAGTTCACATATATTGTGTAGAAAGTAAGATACATGATTACCGAGTTTACCTTCAGAGCCACATTCAGTATGGAACCAATTGGAAGTCTCTAACAATGCAATTCGCTGGGATTTGATTGAGACTTGGCTAGTACCAGAAAAAGGTGTCCTACCTTCAAAGACTTCTGTTCTATAAATATTTCTTAATACAGTTAGAATATGCCTAGGAAATCCAGTCGTAGCTCTAAATAAATTATCCAATCCTAAATATTGATCAAGATTGTTGTGATGTTTAGCTCTTAAAGATTTTGCAATATAATTATTTTTGTAATAGCTAATTTTCTTAGCAACAGGGGACAACTTATCTTCAGGGTTTCTTAAGTAGTCCTCTGCTTGCTTCTTTAAACTTTCAGAATTTTCAATTAACTCAGAAACCTTAATTTTATCTGCATATAAATATTGAGATAACAAGTGTATTAAAGCGGACTCTACTAACTCAGATTTATTAAAAGAAATATTATCAACAATCTTCTCAATAACGTCTTTAGGTATT
This sequence comes from uncultured Psychrobacter sp., assembly GCA_947489525.1. Taxonomy (GTDB): domain Bacteria; phylum Pseudomonadota; class Gammaproteobacteria; order Pseudomonadales; family Moraxellaceae; genus Psychrobacter. Next base: position 143,346 of record CANLDW010000006.1, on the reverse strand, counting down.
TTAGTACCATATAAACTGTTTTTATAAGATATTAATTTTTTTGATTTTTCCTTCTCTTCAGGATGGCTAGTATTTAACAATTCAAAAAGTTTTGGATTTTCGAAAAAATTATCAAGAAAACACTTTTTAGTATTCATATCACTATTTAGTATGTTTGTTTGATTTTTTTCGCTCAAAAGAAATTTGTACTTACTAAGTCTATTTAATATAAGATTTATAGCAAAGTCTTCGTAATTTGACATATTACTAAAAAGATTATCTAGTCTTATTACTTCATATTCATGACCTTCTCTATTTTTTTCTCCAGAGCCTAATGTTTTAAAAGTTTTGATACCGTAACCTCTTGCTCCAATTCTAAAAGAACAAGGCAGTTTTTTTTCTCTAACAAGAGTATTAATATATACTTGTTGAGAGTAGCTAATATTCTCAAGCTCATCAATTATGTATAAAAAAGTAACACCCTTAAAATATTGACTATGTTCTGATATTAATCTAGGAATACCAAATATCAAAGAACCTCTTTCAGTTAATATATTTATTACGATGTCTTTAATAAAGAATGCATTACTGACAGCATAATCAACTTTTTTAGACAAACTAAAAAATAATTCCTTTAAATCCTCTAAAGTCTTTATATTTTGAAAATATTCTTCTCTCTCTGTAAACAAATTTAATACTTCAGAACAAAATTTTTCTTGGTCAGTGAATAATTTTTGATCCTTGTTTACGTCTAACAAAGATTTTATTACTAGATTTGCACACCATAACTCGTATGAATATTCAAAAATAGCCTTCTTCTTTTCGTCTGTAAAAGGTAGTTTTTCAAATCTATCTCCATTTAGACCACTAGCTTGAAAATATACGCCAAAGTATCCATCCTTTACAATTCCATCTAATATAGAATTTTTATTTCTAATACTTTGAGAATTGTGGGAAAAGTAACGCATTAAATGTGTTTTTCCACTTCCTTTTCCTCCAATAATAAATTGAGACACCTTATGCGTAGGACAGAAAATGTCAAAAAAACCACCTTGAGGGTTATCTACCCATTGTTCGTTTATCTCACTATCATTAAGATCGTTAGCTTTGATAGTAGTAAAAGGGTTTCTTTCGAGTAAGTCCATTTTCATCCTCATTAACTAGTATTTAAAACCATAATTTTTATGATAACGTTTAAAAACTGGTTCCCAATTTTCTTCTCCCCAGATTATTGGTAAAGTATTATCCGGAGTATTGTGTGTGAAACCAAGTAACAACTGACTACCCTTATAGCCCAAGCTATGTTCTTCTTTAAATATTTTAACTCCATACTTTATACAAAAACTCTTAGCAAAGTCTTTTGATATAGGCAGTTTTTCTTCGTTTCTAAACTGTCTAGCATTATCAGAAAAACACTTAAATGTTTCGTCAAGTTCAAAAATACAATCAACTAAATCAAAATTACTTTCTCTACGAATATTTTCCATACCTTCAACTGTAGAGAATAATGTAAAGTAATAAACCTCTATACTAGAGTCTAAAGTTTTAATCTCAGATACTAACTCCTTTGAGTATTGAATAGCCTGGGTACCACTGCCGCATACATCATCAAGTAGAATATACCTTTTAACCTCAGGTTTATTTAATTTAATTGAAATTTTACCTTCACTATCACGATCGAACGATAGTATCTCATGGCTATGCATAAAATCTTCTTTACCTAGGTTATTCTCCTGCCTGAAATAATAAAGAAGATGAGTACCACTCTCTGATGGATTTCCTATTCCAAGGAACCTAGTAGCTTTTAGCTCTCTTATTATTTCCTCACTAATTTGTGTTATATCTTTTACATTATTATTCTTTTTTCGCACATCTTGAATGATAGGTTTAAAAAACTTATCTCTATAAAGAGATTTGAGTAACTCTCTTATTTCTCTAGAACCAAAGTACATAAAGTTACTTAAAAGATACATTGCATGAGTTTGTTCACAATCAATGCATTCAGTTGAAGATTCAAAGTTTTCGAGCCAACGGGTAAGATTACTTTGGTTAATTTTACCCTCCCATATGCTTTGAGAAAGTCTTATTATTTTTATTCTCAATAACTCTTTGAAATCAAATTCATTCATTTTTTAAAAACCAATATCCATTCTGAATTTATAATACTAGCAGTTTTATTTCTCTTAGTCATAAGACCTCTAGAATGAATATCGTCCACTAACACTAATTTAGTTTTAAACCCTATCCTTTCAGCAAGTAATCTCATATACTTTTGAGTTTCAAACTTTCTGCCACAAACTTCATTATTGCCAATAATAATTATACAGTATCTTTCTATCTTCAAGACTCTATACATTTCAAAAATTGCGCTTTCCATTTCCTTTAAATAGTTACCATTTATATGTGCTCTTAATGGATTTTCTTTCTCTATTATTTCGAGGAAATTATCAATATCGGGTAAATCAAACCTGACAGGATCTATATACTCTGATTTATTGTAGTGCTCTCTTCCAATACTTAATTTTTCATAATCTCTCAAACTACTTTCTTCACATAAGCCTAACCAACCCAAACTTAATGAAGAAGAACGAATATACTTCTGAGCACCTGCATAAGGTGGAGAAGTCATAATTAAGTCTACACTATTAGAATCTAATAAATCAGATCCTGGTTCTAAGCTTTTAGTAACTTGTCTCGCATCCTTTGATACAATTTTAGCGCTTACATTATTAAGTGATAAGTTCTCTAGTAATGAAAGTCTTAGTAAGTTCTTAGTGACTTGATCATCGAAAACATTTATAACATCAATATTTTCTAACGCTATAAGTTTTTTTGATAACTTAACTCTAATATCTATATCTTTGTATTTCTCTGGCTTTATCTTGACTGGTACACTTAAATTAGGGTCAGCATAACTTACTTTTTTAACAATACTAGAAAATGCCGCCATAAAAAAGTCAAGCTCATCGCCAATGCAAATTTCATTAATAGCTCTATATAATTTAGATAATTGCTTTATCGTATTTTCCGAAAACCAATGTTCTACATTAACTACATTTAGTGAAACTAATTTTCTTAGTCTTCTAGCCCTGTATATGATTGCTATCTTCTTATTATTTAAATCCTTTGTTTCTAATTTTGTAGTTTTGACTTTGGCGATTAGCCTTGCTAGTGGATTTGCATCGCAGCCAATGGAGTTATGACCTGTAAGTAAAGACTCTAACAATACAGTTCCAGAACCACAGAAAGGGTCTAGTACTGTACTCTCACTATCAGGTAGTATTATTTTGGAGTTGAGAAAAAATATGGGTATATGTTTTATCAACTTAGCCGGGTAACTATGAATATAATGGGTATAAGAATCAGAATAAGGAACCCAATACACTAGATCTCGAAAGTTAACTTCGATAGGTAATTTATTTTTGTCATATCGACTCAAAAAAGACTTAAGTTCTTTATCAATTTCATTAGTTTTCATACAGTTACTTTCAACATTTGACTTGAAGGAACACTTTGATGATTGCTGAATATGTTTCGCCATTATAAACTATTTTGCTATTAATCAATTTGAACTCTCAGACTAAGCATTATATTCTTATTCTGGTTAAGGAAATTTACTATTGTATCATGCATACACATGCATAAAGTGTTTTAAGAGTTGAATTGATAAATATTAATCTAATAAAAGTATAAAATCCCCGACAAGCATAAGCTTATCGGGGATTTGTTTTATTCGCTTTACAAGCAGTTTATGGAGTGACTAAAGCCGTACGACTAGGCGACTAAGTGAAAAGTGTACATATAGTACATCAAGCAAAGTCAACAACGTCGTACAGATTTAGTCGAGGCATAAATTACATCATGCCGCCCATTCCACCCATACCGCCCATTCCACCAGCAGCGCCCATGCCAGCCATGCCATCATCACTCTGAGGCAGCTCAGTGATCATGACTTCGGTGGTTAGCATAAGACCTGCGACAGAAGCCGCATTTTCTAGTGCTGAACGCGCAACTTTTGCTGGATCTAGGATACCCATCTCTAGCATATCGCCGTATTCACCAGAAGCAGCGTTGTAACCATAATTACCGCTACCGCTTTTGACTTCGTTAACCACTACTGATGCTTCTTCACCAGAGTTGGTGACGATTTGACGTAGTGGTGCTTCCATTGCACGGCGTAAGATGTTCATGCCTGCGTTTTGATCGTCGTTGTCGCCTGTTAGCTCAGCTAAGGCATTCATCGCACGGACTAGCGCCACACCGCCGCCAGGAACAACGCCCTCTTCAACGGCTGCACGAGTCGCATGTAGCGCATCATCAACGCGATCTTTTTTCTCTTTCATCTCAGTTTCAGTTGCCGCGCCAACTTTGATAACCGCAACGCCGCCTGCAAGTTTTGCGATACGCTCTTGTAGCTTCTCTTTATCGTAGTCAGACGTTGATTCTTCGACTTGACGACGGATAGAGTCAACGCGATTATCGATGTCAGCTTTGTTACCCGCGCCATCAACGATAACGGTGTTCTCTTTACCGACAGTGACTTTTTTAGCTGTACCTAGCTGATCGATAGTCGCAGTTTCTAAGCTTAGACCGATCTCTTCTGAGATCACCGTACCGCCAGTTAAGGTCGCGATATCTTCTAGCATGGCTTTACGACGATCGCCAAATCCTGGCGCTTTTACCGCACAAGTCTTGAGGCCGCCACGCATGTTGTTGACTACTAAAGTCGCTAGTGCTTCGTTTTCAACGTCTTCTGCGATGATAAGTAGTGGCTTGCTTTGCTGCATAACCTGCTCGAGCAAAGGCACAATCTCACGAATGTTGCTGATTTTTTTGTCAACGAGCAAGATATATGGATTTTCAAATTCAGCAGTTAAGCTGTCTTGCTTGTTCGCAAAATACGGGCTGATATAACCACGATCGAACTGCATACCTTCAACGACTTCTAGGCTATCTTCAAAGCTTGAACCTTCTTCGACGGTGATAACGCCTTGCTTACCCACTTTTTCCATCGCCTGCGAGATCAGCTCACCAATTTTGGTATCTGAGTTGGCAGAGATAGAACCAACCTGCGCGATCGCTTTATGATCATCAGCAGGCGTAGATAGTTTGTGAATCTCTTTAACGGCTTCGCGTACCGCTTTATCGATACCGCGTTTGAGATCCATTGGGTTCATGCCAGCGGCAACAGATTTCATGCCTTCTTGCAAAATAGATTGAGCTAGGACAGTTGCCGTTGTCGTACCGTCACCGGCGACATCGTTAGTGCGGCTAGCCACTTCGCGTACCAATTGCGCGCCCATGTTCTCAAACTTATTTTCAAGCTCGATTTCTTTGGCGACTGAGACACCATCTTTAGTGATTGTTGGTGCACCAAACGACTTGTCGATGACGACGTTGCGGCCTTTAGGGCCTAAGGTGACTTTTACCGCATTTGCTAGGACGTTTACGCCGTCCATCATTTGTTTACGGGCATCAATGCCAAACTTTACGTCTTTTGCCATGATAAATTACTCCAATAATTTTATTTTAATATCACGTTAATTGATCTAGATGCTAAATAAGTGCTTATAAGGCAACGCTTATTATCAACCTTCAAGCACACCTAAAACATCAGATTCTTTCATAATGAGTAGCTCTTCACCGTCAACTTTAACCGTTTGACCAGCATATTGACCAAAAAGAACTTTATCGCCAACTTTGACGTCGAGCGCGCGCGTCTCACCGTTATCACGGATCTGACCATTGCCTGCCGCAATTATCTCGCCTTGCGATGGCTTTTCTTGCGCTGAACCGGGTAATAATATGCCACCAGCCGTTTTTGTTTCTTCTTCTATACGGCGGACAACAATACGGTCGTGTAAAGGACGAATATTCATCACTATGTCTCCAAGGGGTTAATGGTTTGAATTTAGGGTTGGCTCTCAGCAGCAACAAACGCTACAAAATAGGCGTGTTGGATAAGTGCTGAGCTTGTTTCCAAAAGTGGGGGCAAGCGTAATGCGCTTCAAGTGAAAAACCAATATTTTTTACAAGAGTACACTTAAATTTGAATGCTTAACCTCGAGCCATATAAGCTGTACCTGCTATAGCCATAATCAGTGCTTGTAATCACCTTTAAGCACCCTTAAGCACCCTTAAGCACTAAATTAACACCGATACTCACTTCTACTCACTCATGGACACGTTATATTACAAATACCGATTAAAGCGTCGTTGGCGTAACATTGGCTACAGTAGCGCCACATCCGTAGCAGCACTTGCTCTTGAAAATGTAACAAGATATGACCATTATAGCTGTTGAGTCTGAAATACAGACATAAGTAACCAGTAAATCTGCACCATAAGCAGATCCTGTGTTATATATTTATTAAGGAATAATTATGACTATGCTATTAGTGACAACTAAACCTACAATGACAACTAAATCTAAATTACTAACTGCTATAACAACTGGCATTAGTATTGCTACCATCGGAGCTATAAGTATGAGCGCGCCTACGCTTGCCAACGCCAAAACCATACAACCCTCAACGGCTAATTACAGTTTTACGGTAGAAGATAAATATAAAGGTACGGCAACGCGTACGCTAAGAAAATCAGGTAATACGTGGAACTACAATGTCAAAGCGCGCGTCGCAGGAGTGGCGAGCGCGGCTCAAGACAGTACCTTTACCATTGCAAGTGATAACGTTACCCCAACCAAAGCCAGCACTACTTATAAGTTATTAGGTATTGGGCGCACGCACAAACTTAACTTTAATCCTAGCGCTAATAAGGTAACCAGTAATTATAAAGGTAAAACGACGACGATGAACATGTCGCAGCAAGCCTTTGACGACTTGAGCCTTGAGGTGCAAATTCGCCAAGATTTATTGAACGGCAGGTTTAATGGTAATTACTACATGGCAAAAAAGGATAAGATTGAAAAAACACCCTTTAAAAAGTCAGGTAATACGAAGGTAACCGTACCCGCAGGCACGTTTGACACCGTCCGTGTTGATCGCATCCACGATGGTAACAGCCGCTCGACCAGCTTTTGGCTAGCGCCAAGCTTAGACTATTTACCGGTCAAAGTCAGTCAAATCAACGATGGTAAGAAAATGGACCTAGAACTCACTAACGTCAACTAAGTCAGTCGTACGTAAGATAGCTGGCTTATATCGTATAAAGGCGGCGCTCTAGAGTATAGAGTCCCGCCTTTTTCGCGTTTAAACCAAAGTAAAACAAATGCGATTTATCTAACGAGAACGGGGCTGCTTGACGACGTTGTTCATTGACGGTAAACGTTTGAGCAGCAAAAAAAGCCAGATATTTATCATTAATAGCAAAACAAAATCAAACCCATAAACGAGGATCTCGCTGACGCTACTACCGTAAAAGCGCGTGAATAAAACCACGCCACTTGCTCCTAAATAGACGAGCGTCAACATGCTACCGATAAGCAGAAGATAGGGCGAGCGTCCGCGCATGATAACTGGCGTTAAAATAAAGGCGGGAATGAGCCACAGACCATACCAGACGATACCGCCTACGATATCTGGGCGAGTTGGATTAAGAAAACTAATGAGAATAGGCAACCCAAGTAAGCGATATATCAGCCAAACAAACCACGTGATCAGTAAACGCTTGTGCATAGGAGCAATGGGTTTATCTGCTTTTGCAGACGTCGCAGGCTTAGGGTTTGGCATCGCAGGAGTGTGGTCAGGAGAATTGCCAGTCGGATGGTCAGCATGGTTTGGCATTGAGGATGAGTATTCCCTAATTGATTGCGCTATGAATGAAGTCGCTCAGTTTAATTACCGCCCCAATGAGCTTGAGCCAGTGCCTTTGCACTAATCGCCAGACGGCGACCTTGCGCTACTGCCAGCTCGCGCTCATCGTCAGACACGGGCTGGTCGTGGGCTGTGCCGCTGACATGACTTGCGCCATAAGGCGTACCGCCGCGACTGGTACGTCCGAGGGCAGGCTCGGCGTACGGTAGACCGACAATCATCATACCGTGATGCATCAGTGGTAACATCATAGTCAAAAGCGTTGTTTCTTGCCCGCCATGCATGGACCCTGTAGCAGTAAAGACAGAGGCAGGCTTATTTTGTAGGTTGCCTGCCAGCCAAATAGTCACTGTATTATCCCAAAAATACTTCAAAGGCGCAGCCATATTGCCAAAATGAGTGGGACTACCGATAGCAAGACCTGTACAGTCCTTGAGATCATCCATAGTGCAGTAGAGATCACCTTCATCGGGAATAGCAGGCTTGGTAACGGTTGTCTCAGCGGCAACCGCAGGTACAGTACGGATACGCGCCGTCATGCCTGCGTCTTCGACGCCTTGAGCAACTGCGTAGGCCAATGCCTTAGTCGTACCGTGGCTTGAATAGTAGAGTATCAACACATAGGGCGTGGTTTGACTCATGAGTAAGGCATCCTTTTAGTTTTAAGAATAGTACGTATCCAGTTGCAGGTACAAGGTTACAAGTACAGTGCTTTTACAGGGCTTTAGTCTTCATTATGCCCGACTCACAAGCTGACATGCAAACGCTGGATTTGGGTATATAGCGTACCGTTCGCCTTTATTCTGAGTATTTTGTCACAATTAATTGGCAGGTGCAGATGGCACATATTTGTTACAATACAGACATCTTTATGCCTTTATATGGTCAATATGGAAAACCTATCAAAAAAGCTACCCTTTTTGCAGCAGCGTTGGTTTCAATTTTCAAAATTTTTGATCCGGCACTTCTTTGAAGACAACTGCCAGCAAAAAGCAGCCTCACTGACGTACACGACCTTGCTGTCAATTGTTCCTATGTTGACCGTCCTGTTGATGATCTTATCTTCTGTTCCTGCGCTCGCTTCTGTCAGAGCGCAGATCTATGAAGTGATTTATAGTAATTTGCTACCACAGTCGAGCTTACAAGTCAGCCAATACATCAATAATTTTGCTGAAAAGTCATCCAACTTAACCATCGTTGGCGCGATGTTTTTGTTTATCACCACGATTATGACGCTAACTACTATTGAGCGCGCATTTAATCAGATCTGGCGCGTAGGCAATCGCTCAGGCGGTATCAAAAGTATGCTGCGCTACTGGACTATTGTGACTTTGGGACCGCTGGTACTCGGTACAGCGTTTTTGGCTTCAAGTACGGTACAAAGCCTAAGCTTCCTAAATCGTCAGATAGCTGGCTATGGTATTGACTGGTCGTTTTGGGTACAAGTCGTCTCTATAGGTATTACTGTCGCTGGCTTTATGGGCATGTATTGGTTTATTCCTAAAGCGCGCGTACCCTTTAAGAATGCTGCAATTGCAGGCGTCATTGTTGCTATTGTTTTTGAATTACTAAAACACATCTTTGGTACGGTGATGAGCAACTTTACCAGTTATGAGGCGATATATGGAGCGTTCGCAGCGCTGCCTATCTTTTTGTTATGGATATTTTTATCTTGGAATCTGATTTTATTAGGCGTTGAGATCAGCTATACCTTGACAATCTTTGAGACCGAAGAGGTCTATCCGCGTCACCCTTTGCTCAGCTTACTCGATATGCTAAATCTAGTGTATAGCAGCCATCTTGAGGGTAGTGCTGTCAGCGAACAAGCGCTGCGTAGCGTACTGGGAAGAAAAGAGCTGCCAAAATGGTATACCTATATCAGCTACTTACAAGATAGCAATCTGATTACGATTACCGAAAATGATGAGTTCGTCCTTAAAAGAGATCTGAGTAAAATGACCCTATGGGACTTTTATCGCACCTTACCCTATCCGCTCCCCATAAAAGATGAGCTTAACGATCTGTGCGGTCATGAACAAAAACCATGGCTAGCGCTGCTTGTTAGTCGCTTTGAAAACACAGAAGCTTGTGCCAAAGAAGAGCTGGATCTGCCTTTGGATGTGATATTTGCAAACACCGAACCTCGTAAAGAAACGATGAGGGATGAGACAAACGCCGAACAATCTAAGCGCTATAAAAATTCTAGCAACTCGCAGACCGCTCATAGTGACAGCAACGCTGCTACCGTAAATTTTGAGCCGACTACCTTTGATGAGGATACAGATGTTGCCCGCGATGGCTATAACCGTAAGGCTGTTATTCCAAATGATGACATAAACCCCTTTAATACCAATCCTACTCACCCTAGTGATAGCCCTGATTGCTACAAAAACGATCGCTTCAAAAAAGGCGATGTGATTACCGAAGACGATGATCCAACAATAAACTCATCTGCTAGAACAAGCACTAAAGAATAGCGGCTGTCTTGCAGACCTTTTATACCTGCTTTGGAATACCCTCCAGTGAATAAAAATGCTAAAGAAGTTGTTGTGAAGCGCGCGACTCGTAACATCTCTAACACTATAGAGCAGCTCAAGACATTTTTGTCATTAAGAAAAGTTACGGACATACCAGATCGTCTAAAAAGTTTATGGGAGCACCTTATTAGCTCTTATTGGTTTATCCCAACGGTTTGTGTGCTTTTAGGTATCTTTTTGGCGCCAGTTTTCGTCACTATTGACGAGCACTTTAGTCGCGAAGAGATCAAAGACTTTGCATTTATTTTTACTGGTGATGATGATGCAGCACGTGCAATTATGACTGCGATTGCAGGTGCTGTGCTCGGCGTTGCTGGTACGACGTTTTCTATTACTATTGCTGTTTTGTCTATGGCATCGTCGCAGTTTGGCCCCAGACTGCTGCGTAACTTTTTGACCGATACGCCCAATCAGTTTGTACTTGGGGCTTTTATTGGCACATTTAGTTATAGCTTATTGGTACTAAAATCGATTCATAAATTCGATGTCAGCTATGGCGTACCGCAGCTATCAGTCACTTTTGCGATAGCCATGGCGATTGTCTGCGCCCTGCTACTAGTGTATTTTGTGCAACATATGGTACATGCCATCCAAGCCTCAAGGGTCATCCAAGACGCTTGCAACGATGCGCTTGAAAATATCTATTATTGGTACAGTGACTCGTGCGATGTGCAGCATCAGCGCGATGTTGAGCATGCTTCAATTGATACCTACAAGCAGTGGCAAGCGACGCCTATATATGCGCCTGTTTCTGGATACTTACAGCAAATCTATTTAGAGTCGCTCATTACATTAAGTCAAGACTATGGCGGTGTGATACAACTGCATACCAACCTTGGCAACTTTGTCACAGACAAAAATATTATGGGCTACTTTTATCAGCGCCCAGATGACCATCCTTTTGATCACCAAAAAACGACAACGCCGCATTTGATTGCCATGCCGCGTACGCCTGATGGACAGTTTTGGCAGCGCTTTGCTTCTTGCATTCGTCTTGAGCCCCGTCTAGTGCACTCAAGTGACATCGCTTATAGTCTAGGCCAGATGACAGAGATTGCTGTACGAGCGCTATCGCCTGGTATCAATGATCCAAAAACCGCTGTCAACTGCGTGCAGTCGCTGACTATAAGTCTAGGTGAGATGATGCGTCGCCAGCCGCCGAGCCCGTATCACTTCTATACTCCTGAACACAGCAGTGATGCTATAGATATCACCCTTAACCAGCCGAGAGTGGCGATATTAGCAGTGGTAACTCAAATACCTACAATCTCTGACTTTATTGATGTTTCTTTAGGCGAGATACGTCGCTACGCCATTAGCGATCTGATGGTATTAAAGGCCCTGTGTCAAGCAATGACAGATCTGAGCTACTCTTGTGTCAATAGTGCGCAGCAACAAACGCTATTGCACGAAATCACACTTATCGAACGCGCAGGTGAAGAGAACTTGAACTATAGCGAGCTTGTAGATGACCTTGTTGCTATGTGCAAACAGGCAACGCAGTTTATCCAAAGTGAGGAAAGCGTGCATCAGCACTTTAGATACATGAGCGGCTTTGCTGTGCATATCAGTGAGGCGCTACAAACGCAGTCAAGCTAACGATTGAAAAAGTAAGCCTACCCCCAAAAGACTAGCGCTAACAACAAACGTCTTACTTGCAAAGACTTAAGTATCAATGACAAATATCTTGATGATGCCGTAGTCATGTCATAGACTCCTTTCACACAAGTTGCATATTGCCAAACATTAACCTAGTGATATCAGGTAAACTAAGCGCATTTTGAACTCACTAGAGACTTTTTTATGGCATCTGCAACGGGACTCTCCATACTCGAAATCAGCGCAATATTTTTATCCATCACCGCGCTACTAGCTTACGTAAACCATCGCTTTATCGGTCTGCCGACGACTATTGGCGTCATGGTCATCTCTATCCTGCTCTCTATGGTTGCTATTTTTTTGGGGTTTTTGGGCTTTGATCAATTAATCGATTATGAAGTCAGTCTGCTTGAGCAGTTAGATTTTACCGAAGTACTGCTCGATGGCATGCTCTCAATGCTACTATTTGCTGCGGCTCTACATATTAATATCGGTGATCTTAAGCGCTATAAACTGCCTATTGGTGTACTCGCTTGTATCGGTACGCTCGTCTCTGCGGTACTTATTGCGACAATATTATATTTTTTACTACCGCTATTTGGTTTTGCTCTGCCCTTTATTTGGTGCTTGCTGTTTGGCGCGCTTATCTCACCCACCGATCCTATTGCCGTTATGGGTATATTGGCATCGGCAGGCGCGCCTAAGAGCTTAGAGACGGTCATTGCTGGTGAGTCGCTGTTTAACGATGGTATCGGTGTTGTCATCTTTGTGCTGCTGCTCGGTATCCTATCCAGTGGTGATATTCCGACTGCCAATTACGTGGCGCATACCTTGGCAGTTGAAGCCGGTGGCGGTATTGTATTTGGTCTCGTACTTGGCGCTATCTTGTACTACATGATCAAAAGCATCGATAGCTATCAAGAGGAAGTATTACTCACCCTAGCGGGCGTTATCGGCGGCTACGCGCTTGCCAGCCACTGGCATCTATCAGGACCACTGGCTATGGTTATGATGGGTCTGATGGTAGGTAATCGCGGACGCGCGCTGGCGATGAGTGATAAGACTCGTCACTACATCGATCTGTTTTGGGAATTGATCGATGAGATCTTAAACGCTATCTTATTTGTGTTAATTGGGCTTGAGGTAGTAATGATTGCCTACTCTGGCAACTTGTTTGTTGTAGGCGCTTTGACTATCGTCATTGCGCTACTCGCCCGCTTTATCGTTGTAGGTATGACGACCAAAACCCTAAGTCGCCAGCTTAATCTACCGACAGGGGCGTGGAAAGTGTTGACGTGGGGTGGTCTACGCGGCGGTATCTCAGTGGCGTTAGTTCTGCAGCTACCCGTAGGACCTGAACGCGATATCCTACTGGCTCTCACTTACGCGGTCGTCGTGTTCTCCATCTTAGTCCAAGGGTTAAGTGTAGGTCGTATCGCCAAGACCATCACTCCAACTCAGCCATCATAAAGGACGACTACTTCTCTTAAATCTAAAACAAAAAACGCCTGCTAATGGACTTACTTAGCAGGCGTTTTTGTAAAGCATACGCTCCTAAAAATTGAGGACTGCTTAAAACTACAGCAATCCCTTTTGCTTCATATTGCGATAAACGACAACTACAATGATGATATTTAGCACAAAAATACTTAGCTTAAACCAGTCAAAGTCTTTTGCTATAAGATAATACAGCTCAACTGGGATAAACACCCCATAACCTATCACGCTAAACCAATATGCCCACGTTTTATCTTGCCACAAACCGTACGCTTCAATAAAACGTAAGCTGGCATAAGCAATGATCAACAATAAGAAAAGCGTCCAGTTTTGGCTGGCCTTTTTGGCAAGCTCAACGACACTGACAACTTGCGTTGCTAACAGCTCATCGAATTGATGCTGCCAAGAGGTGGTGGCGCTTGCAAGCCAGCGCTCTAAATCGGTGTGCCATAGCCATAAGGCAACAGCACCGAGCAAAGCGCCAAGACCTTTTATGATTTCATAAATCGCGACCGCTTTGATCGATTCACTAGAGACACTGGTACGGTACTCATCCTCTGTCAGCTTGCGCTCAAAAGATACATTAACGTCCTTAGCTCTTCGCGGCTTATTAGACAAAGAATGTCTCCACCACCCGCCCTTGCATCTGCTGATTAAAAAACGGCGTGTTTTTACCATTTGATAGCATGGTTTGCGTCGTCACTTGCCATTCAAGGTTAGGGTTGACGAGTACCGCCCCGCCGATCTGCTCGTACTGCTCGCTGATACCTGCGATGCGTGCCGGGTTCAGGCAGATCTTATCAATCAGCTGCGTGGTACTCAATACGCCATCATGTACCAGTTGACAGGCAAGTGCCATAAAGGTATCAAAGTTTGAAATACCAGGCGTACTCTCAGCAAACGGTGCTTTTTTTGCTGTTGAATTTAAAGGCTCATGATGACTACAAATAGCGTCGATCGTACCGTCTGTGAGCCCTAGACGAATCGCTTGCTGATCGGTATTGCTACGTAGCGGAGGCAACACATAAGCTTGGGCGTTAAAGCCTTCCAAATTATCATCGGTGAGATACAGCTGATGCATGGCCACGTCACAAGTAACCGGCAGACCTTTATCCTTAGCCCAGCGCATCAGCTCAATTGATGATTTGCACGATAGCTGGCTAAAGTGAGCGGCAATGCCCGTCTCCTCAACCATCAATAGCTGGGTTGAGAGCGCTACCGTCTCTGCGATCCACGGAATACCTTGCAAACCATGATAGGAGGCGATATAGCCTTCGTGGGCGACGCCTTGACCTGACAAACTAGGCTCATCGGGATAAAAAAATACCTTCATACCAAAGGTGGCTGCGTATTCGAGCGTGCGTAGTAGCACTAAATCATTAGCAAAGGGACGCCGCGCATTAGAGACTGCGATACAGCCGCCTTTTTTTAGCCCCGCTATGTTAGAGGGATTCTCACCCCTTAGCCCTTCGGTTAAAGCGCCTAAAATGTGCAGGTAAATACCACCATCTTCAAGTGCGCGCTCACGTAACCCTTTCAGGAGTGAACCATTCTCCAAAATAGGTGTCGTATCAGGCGGTACGACGACGTGTAAAAAGCCATTAGCACGTGCCGCGCGACCTTCTGATGCTAGCGTACCGTGTTGCTGCTGTCCAGGTTCCCGCAAGCGCGCGCACAGATCAACGAGCGGCGGCAGTAGCCAATGCTCGCCATCGTGAGCGTTTAGCTTATCTATAGCCGTACTGGGTAGTGCTTTTTTGAATGATTCAGGCAGCAGATTTATGAGCTGCTCGTTAGAGGGTTTAGGCTTGGACATAGAGTTATTACCGAATTAATATGAGAAACAGACTGACACTAAGCGTATCGTATTACTTATTTGGCGTTATGGTTTGCCGCTTGATGCGCGCGTTGACCTTGCATCGCCAGCGCTAACACAGCCATACGAATAGCAATACCGTTATTGACTTGTTTTAAAATAACGGACTGAGCACCATCAGCAACGCTTGAGGCAATCTCAACCCCACGGTTCATAGGACCTGGATGCATAATAAGGGCATCAGGCTTCGCCATTGCGACGCGCTCAGGAGTGATACCGTAATGCTTATAATACTCGCTTGATGACGCCAAAAGCGGTGAGCCGATACGCTCGTTTTGTATACGTAGCCCCATAATGACATCGCAGTCGGCGACGCAAGCATTCATATTCTCAAACACAGTAACCCCAAAGCGCTCAATACCTTTTGGCAACAGCGTCCGCGGTGCACAGACGCGGATATCTTTGACGCCTAACGTCTGTAGCGCACTGATATCGGAGCGAGCAACCCGTGAATGTTTAATATCGCCAACGATAGCGACTGATAAGTCCTCAAACGGGCGCGGCGCTTCTCTATGAATGGTCAGCATATCAAGCATACCTTGCGTTGGATGCGCGTGCCACCCATCGCCGCCATTGATAATAGCAATGTCTGGGGTCACCTCTGTCGCCATAAAGTGCGCCGCTCCTGAGGCTGAATGTCGCACTACAAAAATGTCCGCTGTCATCGCTTCCAGGTTCCACAGCGTATCGCGTAGACTTTCACCTTTTTTGGTACTAGAGCGCTCAATATCGATGTTTAGGACGTTCGCACCCAAGCGTTTTTCTGCAACCTCAAAGGTCGTTCGCGTACGCGTTGAAGGCTCAAAGAACAGATTCATTACGGTATAGCCCTCAAGTTCAGGACGATTGATAAGCTGACCGTTGTCATCAAAAAATGTTTCAGCTTTGGCGATGATGGCTTGTAGCTGGGCTCGGCTTAGCCCCTCCACGCCCAAAAAATGACGAATACGGCCATCGATGTTGAGCTGCGGACGACTCAACGAGGTATTGAGTCTTTGCTGAATAGTATCAGGGTCAAACTTAGCGTAATCTGTGGGTGAGATCATTGGCGTTGAATAACTATCTGTAGAATGCGGCATAAGGACAAGTCTTTAGTTATGAGTATAGAATTGAGCAGTAACTATTGTTTTATATGTATTTTTAAGAGGTACGGGTAGATTTGCGGACATTTTCGTGCGTATTTGCTACACTTTACCGCAGCCATGCAAGCCGTATTCAAAGAGACTGACATGCACTTAGGATCAAAGATAAGCGCTATAATAGATATAGTGTAGCTGATTTTGCGGTCAGGACAAAGATACTATATGCAGACGTTAGCAATAGATTATACGATATCTGCACCTTTATTAGTAATGCTAGCGCCTATACCAAACAAGCTATAAGCTCGCCTTTATTATTCACCTTTTTATAGAAGATGCTATATGACAACTTTGACATCCTATTTAGACACTAATAAAAATACCGAAATCACGCCTGCGCTTAAAGATGTTATTACGACAATCACTGAGGTCGGTAAAACCATCTCACAACTACTACGCAAGGGTGCTTTGGCAGATATCTTGGGTGAGGCCGGTCAAGAGAATGTCCAAGGCGAGACTCAAAAAAAGCTCGATGTTCTAGCCAATGATCTACTTTTGGACGCTCTAACTCATAATCAACACTGTGCGGGCGTCGCCTCAGAGGAGCTTGATGATGCCACTCCAGCAAATACTGAGGGTAGCTTACTGGTTTTGTTCGATCCGCTTGATGGCTCATCAAATATCGATATCAATATGGCAGTGGGTACTATTTTCTCTATTTTGCCTTATCAGCGCCAAGGACACCTCAGCACTAACAGCGACTTTTTACAAGCGGGCAATCAGCAATTAGCAGCAGGGTATCTTTTGTATGGCACCTCTACCGTATTCGCATTGACAGTAGCTGAGGGTGTGGCTATGTTCAGCTTAGATCCTGATACAGGAGACTATATACTAATTGAGAACGACGTACGTATCGATGCTGATACGAGCGAGTACGCGATTAACAGCTCAAACTATCGCTATTGGCTCGCGCCTATGCAGCAGTATATTGATGAGCTTATCGCTGGCAAGACAGGCGTACGCGGGCGCGATTTTAATACCCGCTGGGTTGCGGCAATGGTTGGCGATGTCCACCGTATCTTATGCCGTGGTGGTCTGTTCACTTACCCTTTTGATACCAAGGATCCAAACAAGCCTGGTAAGCTGCGCCTCATGTATGAAGCCAATCCTACGAGCTTGCTCATTGAACGCGCAGGCGGCGCGGCCACAGATGCTACCGCTCGCATTCTCGATATCTCACCTACAGACATTCATCAGCGCGTCCCTGTGGTACTGGGCAGTAAAAATGAAGTTGACTATATCAAAAAACTGCACTTGCAGCACGCAGACAACGATTAGGTTTTTCTTAAATTAAGCGGTGGTTTATGACGTCTACGTCTACAGATATAGAGCTTATTACCTCTGACAAAAATCAGACGGTAAAGCTGGTCAAATCCCTATTAACCCAAGCACGTCAACGTAAAAAACACAGGCAAACTGTGCTTGAAGGAACACATCTTATTGATGCCGCGCTACGTAGCGACTATCCTTTACAGCAGGTATTGGTCGCTCATTCTGCACGCGCCCATAGCGAGGTTCAGCAGCTGCTTGCTCGCTTGCCAAGCCAAGTCTATGTCTTAACGCTCGCGGATAGTTTATATCGACACGTTCGTAGCTTAGGCGCGGGTATCGACATTATGGCGATCATCAATGTTCCGGACATTGATTTACCTTCTATTGATAGCGACTGCCTAATTTTAGATGGGGTACAAGATAGTGGCAATGTCGGCACCTTACTACGTACCGCAGCAGCGGTTGGTATCCGTAAGGTGTTATGTACGGCGACAACAGCGCAAGCTTGGTCACCTAAAACCTTACGCGCTGGTATGGGTGCACAGTTCGCGTTGCATATTTATGAAGGACTGGATATCTCAGATATTTTGGACAAGGTCACTGTGCCTTTGTTAGCTACCAGCTCGCATACTGATACACTTATTTACGCCCACGATCTACGAGCACCGGTTGCTTGGATTATGGGACATGAAGGTCAAGGTGTATCTGCTGAGCTGATGCAATGCGCCACTCCTATCGCCCTACCACAGCCTAACGGTCAAGAAAGTCTGAATGTCGCTATTGCAGGTTCGTTATGTCTTTATGAAACCTTGCGCCAGCGGCACTACAGCTAAAATAACCACGCCCTCGCTGTTAGCAAACACTCTACACATAAAAATCCCGCTACTGCTACGGTAGCGGGACTTTTGTATATCGTGCTCTAGCTATGCTGTTAAGCCAAGCTTTAGCTAAACCAAATCTAAATTATTTAAACTTTACTTGTCAATTCAGGCAAAGCTTCAAATAGATCGGCTTCTAAGAAATAATCCGCAACGCTAGCGATAGGCGACTCTGGATCATTGTTGATTGCAACAATAACTTTAGAATCTTTCATACCTGCCATGTGCTGAATAGCACCTGAGATACCAGCAGCAATGTATAGCTGCGGTGCAACAATTTTACCTGTTTGGCCAACCTGCATATCATTAGGCACGTAACCGGCATCAACAGCAGCGCGTGACGCACCGATAGCCGCGCCTAGCTTATCGGCTAATGGTTCGATATATTTTGTGAAGTTCTCACCATTGGCAAGTGCACGCCCACCAGAGACAACAATACTCGCTGATGTTAGCTCAGGACGATCAGAAGCTGCTTTTTCTTCACTCACAAAGCTTGCTTTACCAGTCTCTTGTACGTTATCAATCGTTTCAACCGCTGCTGAACCACCTTCACTTGCTACGGGATCAAACGCAGTCGTACGAACAGTAACCACTACCTTATCTTCAGTTGTCTTAACCGTAGCAGTTGCATTACCAGCGTAGATAGGACGCTCGAAAGTTTGCGCATCTACAACACCAGATATCTCCGATATCATGCTGACATCAAGTAGTGCAGCAACACGTGGCATAAAATTCTTGCCCGTAGTCGTCGCTGGAGCAACGATGTGACTGTAGTCGCCCGCGATATCTTTAACTAACAACGCGATATTACCTGCTAATTGATGCTCATACGCTGCATTGTCAGCAAGCAGTACTTTGGCAACGCCTTCAGCTTTGGCCGCTTCATCAGCGACGGCTTGCGCACCACTACCAGCAACTAATACATGTATATCGCTACCCATCAGCTTTGCCGCTGCAATCGTATTTAAAGTTGCCTTTTTAAGACTGGCATTGTCGTGTTCTGCATATACTAAAATAGCCATTGTTTTTATCCTTTGTTTATTCGTATTATCCTAAAGTTAATCCCTTTTAAATAATACGCCTAATTTCTAAATTATTAAGTATCAAGCTATACACCAGATATCATTCGTAAAACTGAAGCAGTTTTTTAGACAACTTAGATAACTTTTGCTTCATTTTTTAGCTTATCAACCAGCTCATCGACTGATTTTACGGTAATGCCCGCTTTACGTTCGCCTGGTGGTACCACTTTAATAATTTCTTGCTTAGAAGCCATTTCTACGCCAAAATCTGCAGGTGTCTTTTCATCAAGGGGCTTCTTCTTCGCTTTCATGATGTTAGGCAGCTTAGCGTAACGTGGCTCGTTTAGACGCAAATCAGTGGTGATAACTGCTGGTAGATCAAGAGCTAGTGTTTGTAGTCCGCCATCAATTTCACGAGTGACGTTTACCTTACCCCCGTCAACTTTGACTTCTGAGGCAAAAGTACCTTGACCGACGCCCATTAATGCCGCTAGCATCTGACCGGTTTGGTTATTATCATCATCAATAGCCTGCTTGCCTAATAGAACGATATCCGTGCTTTCAGACTCAGCAATACTTTTTAGTATTTTTGCGACTTGCAATGGATAGGGCTTGCTGTCACTAACGACCAAGATACCACGATCAGCACCCAAAGCTAGAGCTGCGCGAATCTGTTCTTGCGACTCTTTTGGACCAATTGAGGCCACAATGATCTCATCAATCACGCCAGCTTCTTTTAGACGTACCGCTTCTTCGACTGCAATCTCGTCAAATGGGTTAATCGACATCTTTGTGTTCGATAAATCCACACCAGAATTATCGGCTTTTACTCGAACCTTTACGTTATAATCAATGACACGCTTGACCGCTACTAATGCTTTCATACGTTCCTCGTTTGTTAATGTTATGAATGAGATACTACAATTTAAACCATCAATAAATGGCATTTAAAAATATACTACAGTGCTATTACTATGCCTACAACTACGCTGAAAACCATAACAACGGCCTACAGCTTAGTATTTACAACTACTGCATTTGTTATTACTATCTTGATTATGATTAAATTGACACAATCGTATAAGTAATAAAGCTTTAGTGCTTCACTTAAAGTCACTTTGCAATAGATATCTATACACACACGTAAAGCATAAATTACTAGACCCGCCTATCTTGCGTGAGCATAGGGACAACGTCAAGATAACGCCGTGAATAACGCGTCATAAATTTGTCATTGTCTTAGTGTAAGACAGTCTGTCAGCAACCCTACTCTTCTACTTTATGCACAGATAAGCATATTTAGTACCTTTATAACATTACTACGTATAGTTAGGCTTAACAATTTGTTGTTATTTCACACCTCTAAGGTAGTTAAGCTATTCTTTTATAGGACTTTATTTAGTGTGCTTATTCTCAAGAGACTGAGCCTTAGCTGTTTTAAGAGACGATGACTGAACTAATAGCTCATTATCACGAATATCATCGAATAAAGACCAATCAGGTGCAGTATCGTCGTTTTTAATCACACTCATATCAGCGGTTGTCTCCATCACGACAGCAAAGACCTCAGAACGCGACTTGATACCGTTTTTGCGTAGAATTTGTTTAATATCATTGGTGCTGATTTTCGCTTCTTTAAGGTTATCCCAAAGGTATTCACCATGTGCCATTAAAATAATAGGCTGATTATCCAGCAAGTCTTTTATGGGCTTAACTTTGCGTCTAATAATAGAAACTAAAGCTTGCAGTAAAAATAACATACCGATAGCAAAGACACCTTGTAACAAGGAAGTTGATTTTGATAGTACAGTGGATGCTAATATACTACCAATACCAACTGTCATAGCAAGATCGTAACTTGAGAGCTTAGAGAAGCTACGTAGACCTGATATGCGTGTAAACAGTATTAAACAAAAATAAAAACCAATGACAGATAGGAGAATACCTACTACTTGTTGCCATTCTATTAAAAACCACGCTTGCCACTCCATAGTATCTCCCCTAAAGCTTTGTAATTTTGAAATAAAATCACGATCTAACCCCTAAAGTTACTCATAAAAAAAGCAACCTGATTAGAGGCTGCTTTTTTGTAAAATCTAAACGGTATTTTTATTATTCTAACAAGACAAACAAAACGTTATTCTAATCTCTCGCACCAGCTCTCAATAAATTGATATAGCTTGATGAAGATAGATTATAACGGTTCGATTTGTTCAGCTTGTGGACCTTTTTGACCTTCGCCTAAAATAAAAGACACTTTTTGGCCTTCCGCTAAGGTTTTAAAGCCGCTACCTTGGATAGCGCTGTAGTGAGCAAATACGTCTTGGCCGCCGTTGTCCTGAGCGATAAAACCAAAACCTTTAGCTTCATTAAACCACTTTACAGTGCCTTCAACTTTATCTGACATAAGTTATCCTAACTCTTTAACTGTTGGTGAGACATAGGCCATCACCGATTAATTGACATATACTCATACGAGTTTTATACCTTTTGCATGTAAAGCAAATTGTGTCTAAAACAATATGAATATAGCCCGATTATAACAGTTTTTGTGCTATGCAACAGCCTTAATTGAAGTGTTTTGTAAAGAATTAATAACTGATTTAACAGGTGTTATTCGGTTCATATCAGCCTTAATAGATAATAGTCGCATTAAATTATTGAGTTAAAGGTAACCAAGGAGACGTTAGCACTAGTAAGCACAGCCCAAAGAATATAATGGCAAAGGATTGGCTATAAGCAATGTACTTAACAGGTATGACCAAGTCTTTGGGCGAATCTGGTATGCCCTTACGCTTAAGCAGACGCGTGCCATATACCCAGCCAAAGACAGTGTAGATACCGTAAGCTGCTGGTACAGCGACAGCAAGCGGCTTGAAGTCGATCACGTACAATAATACGACGGAGATAAAAAACCACGAAGTGTCTATGAGTGAGCTTATCTGAAAGAACTTAGATTGGGGCAACTTGCCGTCGGTCTTTTTTAGCATCTCGCCTTCTATCCAAATCAAAACCGCGACGACAGCGCTTAGTAGGATGTATATAAATTGCGGTGTAAACCAGTCGAGATTCGATATTTGCACAGTAGATAACCTGTAATCTATAAAGCGTGATGTTGTAATAAAACAACTAAAAAGAGTCACGAGCAAAGCTATGACAACGATGCGTGTTTAACGGCTTTATATATAGGGTAAGTCAGTAGCGTTTTCAACCGTTTGAGAGTTTATTGTAAAAAGACCGTTAACCTCTACAACGCATTTACTTTAAAAGCTTAGTTTTAATAGTTGCTGCTCTTGACGTGTTTGTAGCATAAAAAAACCTGTGCTTTTATAAAAGGCACAGGTTGTCATCATCGCTTAGAACATTACGGTATTGATTGTGTTGCTACTAGTTTTTATCTTTGTCGATGATCTTATTGCCACCGATCCACGGCATCATACCGCGCAGCTTAGCGCCAGTGATCTCAATTTGATGCTCAGCGTTGTTACGACGACGCGCGGTCATTGAAGGATAGTTGGTTGC
Source organism: uncultured Psychrobacter sp. (assembly GCA_947489525.1). Taxonomy (GTDB): domain Bacteria; phylum Pseudomonadota; class Gammaproteobacteria; order Pseudomonadales; family Moraxellaceae; genus Psychrobacter. The sequence goes on along the minus strand of CANLDW010000006.1, from coordinate 120,250 downwards.
ACCTTCAGAGATGAACATTTTCGCGTATTCGCCAGACTGAATACGTTTTAGGGCATTGCGCATCGCTTCGCGTGATTGCTCGTTGATGACCTCAGTACCAGTTACGTATTCGCCGTATTCAGCATTGTTACTGATCGAATAGTTCATGTCGGCGATGCCGCCTTCGTACATTAAGTCGACAATAAGCTTGAGCTCATGCAGACATTCAAAGTAAGCCATCTCTGGTGCATAGCCTGCTTCTGTCAAAGTTTCGAAACCCATCTTAACCAGCTCAACCGCGCCGCCACAAAGTACGGCTTGCTCGCCAAATAGATCAGTCTCAGTCTCATCTTTAAAAGTAGTCTCGATAATCCCTGAACGTCCGCCGCCAACGCCTGAAGCGTATGACAGAGCCAACTGCTTAGCTTGACCTGATGCATCTTGGTAGATAGCAATAAGATCAGGGATACCGCCACCTTTGGTAAACTCAGAGCGTACCGTATGACCGGGCGCTTTAGGGGCAATCATAATCACGTCAAGATCGCTGCGTGGCACAACTTGATTGTAATGAATAGCAAAGCCATGAGCGAACGCTAGCGTTGCGCCTTCTTTAATATTTGGTTCGATGACGTCATTGTAAAGCTCTTTTTGGAACTCATCAGGTGTTAAAATCATAACCACGTCGGCCGCTTTTACTGCCTCTTCAACTTCCGCCACTTTTAGCCCTGCGTTTTCCGCTTTTTTCCATGAGCTTGAGTTTTGGCGGAGACCAACGGTGACATCTACGCCTGAATCTTGCAGGTTAAGTGCGTGAGCATGACCTTGTGAGCCATAACCGATAATCGCTACTTTTTTACCTTGAATAATAGATAGATCACAGTCTTTATCGTAATAAACATTCATAAATACAATCCTCGAATATGATGGAGTAATGGACGCGCCGATTGCCATAAGTCATAAAAGGCGCGTCGTGTTGGGGTTAGATGATAAATAAGATACTCTTATACCTGTAGCGCACTTAGGTAGATACTGGGTAATTAGTTAGACGCTAAGTGTTTAAACGTTGAGTGTTTAGACGCTAATTGTTTAAACGCTAAGTGTCTTCTCGCCACGTGCAATACCGATGACACCTGAGCGCACGACTTCTAAGACGCGCTCACGACCGATGGTATCAATAAAACCATCAAGCTTTGCGGTATCACCTACGATCTGGATAGTGTATAGGTTTGCATTAACGTCAACAATCTGAGCGCGAAAAATATCCGCGCTGCGTTTGATCTCTTCTCGAACGCTACCCGTTGCGCGCACTTTTATGAGCATAAGCTCGCGCTCAACGTGTACGGTATCCGATAGATTGAGTACTTTAACCACTTCAATCAACTTATGCAATTGCTTCGTGATTTGCTCAATTTTCTCAGGAGACGTAATCGTCGTGAGCGTCAAGCGTGAAATGCTAGGGTCGTCCGTTGGCGCAACGTTAAGTGTCTCGATGTTGTAGCCGCGCTGCGAGAATAGTCCAACCAAACGCGACAGCGATCCCGCTTCGTTTTCCATTAATACCGAAATCAGATGTTGCTGTTGCATCAAGTACGCTCCCCTTTTGTTAACCACATATCACGCATAGTCTGTCCAGCGATCTGCATCGGATAGACGTGTTCGTTACGATCGACATAAACGTCAATAAACACCAGTTTATCTGTCATAGCCATAGCTTCTGCCAGCTGCGCCTCCATCGTCTCAGGATCTGTGATCTTGATACCGACGTGACCATAGCTCTCGGCTAACTTGACAAAGTCTGGTAGTGAATCCATATAAGACTGTGCGTGACGACCTTCATACAGCATGTCTTGCCACTGCTTGACCATACCTAGCTGCGCATTATTTAAATTGAGTATTTTAACGGGTAAGTTGTACTGTAAGCAGGTGGATAGCTCTTGGATATTCATCTGAATAGAGCCTTCGCCTGTGATACAAACAACATCGCGATCAGGGTTTGTAAGTTTGGCTGCCATAGCGTACGGTAGACCCACGCCCATAGTGCCAAGTCCGCCTGAATTGAGCCATTGACCTGGCTCTAAATAAGTATAGTACAGCGCTGCAAACATTTGATGCTGACCGACGTCGCTTGTGATAATGGCTTTGCTATTAGTCACTTTGTCCAAGGCCTGTACCACGCTTTGCGGCTTAATACCCTGCTCGGTACTGGTGTCATAGCGTAGACCGTGACGCTTACGCCATTCATTAATCTGTGACCACCAGTCATTGAGGGCGGGCTGATCTAACGTCTTGTCATCGCCGATAATCTCTAACATATCACCAAGTACTGACTTTAGGTCGCCAACAATAGGGATATGAGCGAAGATCGTTTTTGAAATAGACGCCGGATCTATGTCAACGTGAATCACTGTAGCATCAGGACAGAATTTATTGATGTTGTTAGTAACGCGATCATCGAAGCGCGCACCCACAGCTAAGATCACATCTGAGTGATGCATACTCATATTGGCTTCATAGGTTCCGTGCATACCGAGCATACCTAAGAACTGCTTATCTGCGCCCGGAAACGTCCCAAGTCCCATGAGCGTGTTAGTCACAGGTAGATTCAAACGATGCGCAAGCTCAGTGAGCTCATTGTGCGCTTTGCTCCAGACAATACCACCGCCTGCATAAACCACAGGACGCTTAGCGGCTAGCAGTGTCTCGACGGCTTTTTTGATCTGACCGCTATGACCTTTATTTGAGGGCTGATAAGAGCGCATAAAGACCTCATCTGGGTACTCATAAGCGAACTTTTCATTAGGCGCAGTCATATCTTTAGGCACGTCGATCACTACTGGGCCTGGACGTCCAGACTGTGCTATATAAAAGGCTTTTTTGACAATCATTGGGATTTCGGTGGCATGACGTACTTGAAAACTGTGTTTGACGATAGGACGCGACACGCCAACCATATCCGTTTCTTGAAACGCATCTTCCCCGATGAGGCTACTAGGCACTTGACCCGAGATGACTACCATAGGTACCGAATCCATAAAGGCAGTTGCAATCGCCGTTACGGTATTGGTCGCACCGGGACCTGACGTAGCGAGTACCACTCCGCAGCCACCCGTCACGCGCGAATATGCATCTGCCATATGACCGGCAGCCTGCTCGTGACGTACTAGGATGTGTTCGATATGCTCTTGTTGGAACAAGGCATCATAGATATGCAGCACCGCGCCGCCAGGATAACCAAATATATATTTGACGCCCTCATCCGTCAGTGCTTGCACTAACATCTCGGCACCAGATAGCATCACAGGCTCATCGCTTTTGGCAAGACGTTGCTGCTTTTCTTCAAAATTTTTGGCGGCATTACCCGTTTGAGTGGGCCCGCCAGTCATGTTTGGACTTTGCGTGGTTTGCGTCACTGTTATCACCTTTATTTATGGCAAAGATTGCTATCTTTTATAAGTCTAACCCGTTATTAGGGATATACTTTATATCAATGATGACAATCGATACCTAGAATATATGCTCATTTGTCTTTAAACAGATCGTTAATACTAACGACGTATAAAAGTTATGAGTTACAAAAGGTCAGTGCGGTGACAGGATTTTATCGTTGTACAGCGACAAGATGCGAATGCATCTTTAAAGAGGCTCACTATTAGATAGTAATACAAGATTAGAGTAAACCCATAATTTAAATGGATAGCAACAACTCTACTGCCACTTTATTAGTAAGTAGCTACTTGATACATACTAGGATTAATTAACAACGTCTCATAGTATGCTTACTCGTTATACAGGATTGACCCGTACGTTTAAAATAATAAGTTCATCTTAGTCATTGTAGACGGATAAGTCCGGAGACAACATACATAGCTGATAGCACTAGTAACCTGCTATCCTTGCTATATTATTGTCACAAAGAAAATAAAAATCTCAAGCTACCGATAAGTAACCTAGACTTATTATTCTCAAGTGCCACGGCAATATAATAAAAGCCGTTCACTGACCAATCAACTGCTAATATACTCAAGGTTTTAGCCGCTATTGTCAAGAAAAACTTATAGACCTATGCGCGTATATTGGCTATTAAATAATATACATGTATTAGTATAATTTGCTAAAATCAAACGCTATTGTATTTATACTGTAAGTTATTAGTTACTATGAGTGATTAAGTATGAATGAGTCGCTACTTATCATATACCTACTTTCATGATAACGATGATTTCGAACCGTATATTTTTACCTAAAAAAAAGGATTGCAACTATGGCACACGCTTTACTCAATACTGCCAAACTGCTAACAACGATCAGCACTGCCGCTTTGCTTACGCTGTCGATGAATGCCAGTCACGCCGTACAAGTTTATAAGTCTATTGGCGCTCATGGTGAGGTGAAGTACAGCCAACACGCTCCGCAAAACGGTAGAAGTATAGAAGTCATTGAGTTTCGTAGCGATGGCAGACAAAACGACAGTGGTCAGATGGCAGGTAAAACTGATGCCAGCCAAGAGGATAATACTGTAAGCGCAGAAGACCAGCGTATCGCCCAGTTAGAGGCGCGTCTCAAAGCGCAAGAAGCGAGTGAGACTGCCCGGCGTTGTCAATCTTTACGTAACAACTTAACCAATCTCAACGTTGGCGGACGCATCTACGAGATGGATAGTAGCGGTAAACGCGATTATCTCGATGGCCGTGAGATCGAAATTAAACGTGAGCGCGTGCAGCAGGCTATCAATCAATACTGTACTGGTGACACGGTCTAACTTACATAAGATACTGATCGATAAGATATTAATCATCCTATTGGTTGTACCGCACAGCATGGTAGCATTGCTAACATTAGACAGTTAACTGATCTATCACGTGGCGGATAGCATAAGGCATGTCCTGTGCTTGTAGCCCGCGCTGTCCAATTAATAATGGACGCTGGCGACTTGTCATTCTTGAACAGGTATTACACTCATCGATAGCCTCGTCTTTGACTAATACATCTCCTGCTAGCCCATGTATCAAGACGGCTTGATGTAAACTGTGCGCTTCGTCTGCGATATCTTCTTGCGCTAGCAGACCTGCTATCACACCTGACAAAACGTCGCCCATACCTGCTGTTGCCATACCTGAGTTACCCACCTTACAGACATAGATTTGCGTTTGCTGATCGGTTTGTTCTAATACCAAGGAGCCTGCGCCTTTGAGCACCCAATTACCACCGTAGCGTTCAGCGCACGCTTTGATTGCTGCTAGTCGATCGTTTTCAACCGTATCTATGTCTTTATCAAGCATTTTAGCTGCCTCACCACTATGCGGAGTAAAACAAACGGTATGCTGTTGGCTATGCGCTTTGAGGGTAGCAATAATATCGTGACCACGTGCTTGCAATTGGGCTAAGTGATACAGACCATCAGCATCGATGACCAGCCTTTTATTCTCGGCTATTGCCGCTTGCAAATAACTAACGAATAACTCTTGCGCTTTTTTATCGCGACCCAGTCCCATACCAATAGCGATAAGGCTAGCATCTTTGATAAGAGTCGTAACGCCCTCTTTGTCATGCAAATTAATCGTCATAGCGTCTGGTAGCGAGGTAAGTAGTGCGCCATGAAAGTCACGATGACAGGCAACCGTAATCTTGCCAGCTCCTGCTGCCATGCTACTGGCAGATGAGAGTATCGCCGCACCACCCATACCTTGCGAGCCCTCTATTTGATTGCCAGCGATTACAAGAACATGACCATAACTCCCTTTATAACTGTTTTGCCGGCGGGGAGAAAAACAGTGCGCTTGATTGACCAAAGTAGCTAATGGGGCACAAGGTTTAGAGGCAACGTTAGGTATGAGTGGTATATCGATGACTATGCCGCTATGATCGACACCGTCCTTGGTATGCAGCCCCAATTTACGAGCGATTAAACACAGTGTTATATCAGCATTTACCCCGACTCCTTTAAATACTTGCCCTGTAGAAGCAACGAGTCCGCTTGGTACGTCAACGGCGATTGCTAAAGATTTGTGGTTGGAGGTATGCTGATTAAATGCAAGAATAGCTTTTTTATAAACCCCTTGTGGCGCGCGATCTAAGCCGATACCGAACAAAGCATCAACGTACACATCAGCTTGCTTTAACTCGCTCAATTCGTCCTCATAATCCTCAAAGCGTAGTACTTGGCAGGTATGAGCTTTTCGCTGCGCTTTTAGGACATCAGGTAAGTCATCTTTATCGCTGTCCGTATCAATATGCTGATCGGTCGTAACATCTTGCTTATTAATACCTACGGTAACCACTTGTACTTGCCAGCCTGCATGTTGCAAGTAGTGAGCAATGAGCCAACCGTCACCGCCATTGTTACCACCTCCAACCCAAACACTAGCGCGTGGCGATTCTTTACCACGTAAACAAGCAGGTGCATTTTTTATGCGCCGATCATAGCTGTCTGTAATATGCTGCGTCATCTGCCAAGCAGCTTGCTGCATAAGCCCAAAACTATCGTGACCCTCATCGAACCAAGCTTGCTCTCTAGCTTGTATTTGCTCGCTATGGTATAGACCAATAGGTCTGTTGTACGACGCTTGCAAAGATGTCATAAACATACATACTCCTTTATATTTTTAGATTTTAGTACCCGTTATAAGAGTGTTGTAACAATAGATCGATTCGTCTGGTATCAGGGTAACAAAGTCACAGTCGAGCTTGTGTATCGATATGACTGCGATTATATTTTATACTTGTACTTACCCTAAGTAGGCTTAACATAGAGTATAAGTGTTACTCATCCATTTATATAAGTTGTGCAACCTGTACAATAAGTAGATCTGCTCGCTTTCGATAACTGTATTAAGTTTGAACCCACTATGTCCTCTGTGCCTCCATCACCCCCTATCAAAGACTCAAGCCAGCGTATTGCCGTCAATACTCTTAGCTTTACGACACCAGCTGAAGTCAAACTATGGATCACTGAACAAGCACAGCAGCTTGGCTTTAGCGCTTGTGGGTTTTTATCTGTACACCATCCTTTGTTTGCTGAGCAAATGATATATCTAGAGCGCTGGCTTGATAAAGGCTATGAGGGCACGCTTGGATTTATGCATAATAATCATCACTTGCGGGCTCATCCTGAGCAGTTAGTTGCAGGCGCAAAAACTATCATCAGTGTGCGCATGGACTATTTAACCGAAGCTCCTGTTCCTCGTACTGTTGAGGATAATGCTTATCCCAATCAAGGCATTATTGCTCGCTATGCTCGGGGACGTGATTATCATAAGACCATGCGTAGCCGTCTAAAACAGCTGGCCTTAAAAATAGAGTCGATGCTTCCCGCTTGGCAACACTTAGCGATTGGCGCGGAGTCTGATTTTGTATTTCGTCCCTTTAGTGATTCTGCGCCTATTTTTGAGCGCCCTATTGCTGATGCGGCAGGTCTGGGTTGGACGGGCAAACACACCCTACTTCTTAATAAGCAAGCAGGATCCTTCTTTGTGCTTGGTGAGCTATTCATCAGTCTTGCACTACCTGAAGATAACCCCGTTACAGACCACTGCGGTAGCTGTACGGCTTGTATCGATATCTGCCCTACCCAAGCGATTGTCGCTCCTTACGAGCTTAACGCTGCTGCCTGTATCTCTTATCTGACCATTGAGCACGATGGTGTTATCGATACCAAGTATCGCCGCGCTATTGGCAATCGCGTCTTTGGTTGCGACGATTGTCAGCTGATCTGTCCGTGGAATCGCTATGCCAGTATCACTTGCGTAGCTGACTTTGAACCGCGGCATAATCTAGATAACAGCAGCTTACTTGAGCTGTGGCAGTGGACAGAAACGACTTTTTTAGAGAACACCCAAGGCAGTCCGCTAAGACGTACTGGTTATCTAAACTTTTTGCGTAATGTTGCACTTGGATTAGGCAATGCTAACCCTGATAAGCTGATAATAGAGGCACTCAGATCTAGATTGGGACATCACAACGATATGTTAGATGAACACATTATTTGGGCTATTAACGAGCAACAACTTAAACTACGCACGCCGCTGGCTTAAAACTAGAACAGCAATAAAAAACGCTCCTATCAAAGGAGCGTTCTTGCTATAAGATTAGGTTTAGGCTTAAGACTATTAAAGTTCGATTTATACCAGCTAAATACTAGCAATAAGCTACCCATTAGGGTTTAGGAATACGTAGCACTTGTCCTGGATAAATTTTATCTGGATCAGAGAGCATAGGTTTATTCGCTTCAAATATCTGCATGTAGTCACTCGCAGAACCGTAGACATCTTTGGCAATCTTCGACAATGTATCACCAGACTTTACGGTATACATCGTTGATTCTGGTGCATCATCAATAATATCGATGTTATCGATTACTTTGGCTACATTCTGTACATTACCAATAGCAATAATTGCTTTTTCGCGATCTGCTTGAGTTTTTGCTGTTCCGCTAATCTCAGCAGTATCGGTAGCGCCATTATATTTTACTTTGAGATTATCGATATTTAGATTTTGCTGCTGAATACGGCGCAAAAGGAGACTGGCAACAGATTGTGCTGATGGCTCATTTGCTGGCGCTGGTGTGTTTGCGTCGGCTTTTGTCTCAACATTCGCATCGTGCTTGTCGTCATCACGATTAAAAATTTTATCACCGATATCTTTTGCAAAGCTAAATATACCCATTCTATTACTCCTTAAATATTTATTATAAACACATCAGTATTTTTATCATAGCTGCCTACATGCATCTGTAATTATAATGATTCTTTTAGGCTTTATGATTCGGTTACGCTGATGACCGATTTTGATTATAGCAAAAGCTTAAATTTAGCATCGTAAAGCTATGTTGAATAATGTTATGTTGACGTAGCAGGTATAAACTATTCGATATAAAAAAACCGCCTACCAATAAAGATAAGCGGTATTAGACTAACTGGGCGTACAAAAGCTAAAGTGACGACAATTACAATTGAGCCTGTACGTAGTCGATTGCTTTTTGTACGGTTGTTAATTCAGCTGAATCTTCATCTGGAATAGTAATACCAAAGTCACTCTCAAAAGACATAACAAGCTCAACTAGATCCAATGAATCTGCGCCTAGATCTTCCATAAAAGAAGCATCATTACTGATGTCTTCAACATTCATACCTAATTGCTCAGCAACTGCAGACTTAACTCTTAACTCAGTATCATTACTCATATAGGTCTCTCCCGTTTTGATTATCGTTTTTAAATGGTTATAACTATAAAATATAATTCTTTATAAAGCGCGTCCATCAACTAAAGTGACTACTGATACCTTATTGAATTATCTCATTTAACGTTTGGATGTTTAAACGCCTAACTGCTACGTCAATAAAGCCCTACTATAATACAGGTCTTTACCTTAAAAGTAATCGGCATTATATCATCATCCATTATAGTTTACACTCGTTCACACAAATTTTTATTATCAGTATGTAACGCGTTTATCTACATGTACATACCACCATTTACGGGTAGAACGGCACCCGTAATATAACTGGCTTCATCACTCGCTAAAAATAGTACAGCCGCTGCTATATCCTCAGGTTGTCCTAATCTGCTAATGGGTACCGCATCAAGCATGGAATTTAGCAGACGCTCATCAAGCTCATCGGTCATATCCGTCTCAATTAGACCTGGAGCGACGCAATTGATCGTTACTTGACGCGAGCCGATCTCACGAGCGAGCGTACGACTAAAGCCCTCCACCCCGGCTTTTGTTGCCGCGTAGTTTGACTGACCAGCATTACCCATTTGTGCAACGACAGAGGTGATATTGATGATACGACCACGGCGCGCTTTCATCATACCGCGTACCGCGCGTTTGCTCATACGATAAACCGAGGTCAAATTGGTATCAACGACATTCTCCCAGTCCTCATCCTTCATACGCATCAAGAGACCGTCTTGAGTCACGCCAGCGTTATTGACAAGGACTTGTACCGCACCGTAAACACTTTCAATCTCTTCAAATAACTTATCGATTTGGGCACTATCACGCACATCAAGCACACGCCCAATACCGCCTGTATCATGCAGGTAATCGTCTATGAGATTGGCGCCTTTTTCTGTCGTAGCCGTGCCAATAACGAAGTGACCTTCTTTGGCAAAGCGTTTGGCCACCGCTTTACCAATACCGCGGCTGGCTCCTGTAACTAGCGTAATCGTACGGCTCATGAGAGCACCTCCAATAGTTTATCAATACGAGCAGGTCGATCCGTCGGATAACTAACGATAGGATGGGCTTGGCGCTTGGCTAAATTGCTCAGCACATTGCCACTACCGCATTCGATAAGCATATTAATCTGCTTATCTGCTAACTCTTGCATGGTTTGTGACCATAGCACGGGTTCGCTTAACTGCTCCGTCAGTGCTTGCTTAATATTAAGGCTATTAGTTTCAACTTTGGCATGTCGATTTTGAATAACAGGAATGCTCGCCTGCTCAAAAGTTATGCCAGCAAGCTCAGTCGCCAAAGCATCACTGGCAGGCTGCATCAACGCGCAATGTGAGGGCACGCTTACTTTCAACGCAATAGCCTTTTTACCTGTGTTCTGTACTTTATCGATCACTGCGCCAACTCCAATAGCATTACCTGAGACCACCACTTGTCCTGGACTATTAAAGTTTGCCGCCCCAACCACTGCACCATCGACATGCTGCGCTGCTTGTTCACACAAGGTCTCGACGCGCTGATCCTCAAGACCTAACACAGCAGCCATCGCTGTATCTATATCTGCAACCGCTCGCTGCATCAGTTGACCACGTTTATGAACTAGCTTAATAGCATCAGCAAAGCTCAATACACCAGCTGCGCACAGGGCACTGTACTCCCCTAGAGAATGTCCTGCCAGATAACAAGGCTTTTCGATCTTATCTTTTAAAATACGCCATATTGCAATACTTGCTGCTAAGAGCGCAGGCTGAGTGTACTCAGTTTGGTTTAAACGCGCTTCATTTTGGCAAATCGCCCATAAATCCTCACCAAGTACAGTGCTGGCTTCAGCAAAGGTATCGAGAACTTGCGGATAAATCTCACTAAGCTCTTCTAACATACCAACCACTTGTGAGCCCTGCCCAGGAAATAAAACAGCAATACGTGTTGGCAGGTTTTCAGTTTTATCAGGCGTCAATGCCATAGCTTACATTCCTTACAATATACAATTAACACATCGGACATAAGGCGCTTATTTTCGATCATTTTATACTACTACTAATACTTGGTGGTATAGGTAGCAATGTCGTAAACGCTTCCAAGAGCAACGCGTGGCTTTATGAGAATAGAATTAAGCATCGTTTGCATAGGTTACTCATAACAAAAAGCCAAGTCATCCGGCTATCTGTATAGAATAGCAAAACAACTTGGCTTTTATAAACTCATCACTTACTGCTCGCTTCTAGACTGATAAGCCTAAAGCGAATAGATCGCTCTTTAATTAGCTTACCAGACGTAATGAGCAGTAACTTATGCGTCTTGACTGACTTTAAACAGTTGACGACCACGATAAAAACCGTCTTTAGTCATATGATGACGACGATGTTTTTCACCAGTAGTCGCATCAATGCTTAGCTCAGCAACTTCCATACGATGGTGTGAGCGACGCATGTCACGACGAGAACGGCTTTTACGACTTTTTTGAACAGCCATGATATAGCTCCTATACTTAAAGGGATAAGCTTAGACTTCAGCTTTAGTCGACACTGACAGAGGCGAAAAAATTATAACACCCTAAGTCTGACGCATCGGAAATTTAATAACGTGCAATTTGCAAAATAAGAGAGGGTCGCTGCTACCAAAGATAGTCAGTCCTGCCACTGTTACTAGCAAATAGCGTGTTGTCTGAATGCAATAAACCGGACATTATACGCATGTTTGATACATTAATAAAGCCTTGCTTGACACTCTTATACAAAGTTTTTAAAGGCCGTTTGTAGACGTAGTAGACACTAAACTATTTTATAGCTTTCCCTTTAGGGCAGCTAAAGCAGCAAAAGGGTTTTCGTTCTCTTCATCTTCTGGTATTTCGCCAACCTGTGTCGCTGCCATCTCACAATCATCATGTTTAGGTGCCATAGGTATTTTGAGCAGCAACTCATCTTCTATAATCTTTTTGAAAGGTAACAGCTGGTCAGGCTTAGTGCTGTCGATGACTTCGTCAAGCAGTAGATAGTCTTGGCTTTCATCGACTAAGTTGACTTGACTCTCATCGTTCAATAAAGCAATATTATAATTAGCGGTTAGATCAATGGCAACCGGCTGCAAGCAGCGCTGACAGGTCAGCCAGACCTTTCCTGCTGTTTTAAATGCTAAGTGTAGTACATTACTACGTCGATATAAATCAGCATCTAAATCGAGTGGCTCCTGCGCATGCGCATCGTTCAAAAGCCCATTAAGACGACTAAAGGACGTTGGCTCTACCGTTCCTGCCCACTCAAAACCTGTATCTGCCCATTTATCTAATGAGATGTGCTCTGGCACTAACGCGTTTTGCTTTTGCCCCTCATCAGAATGACTGGTTTGCCCGTTAGGGGTAGAATTTGACATAAACGATCTCGCTACTAAAATACAGATATGATATTGCCTGCCATAGTAATCGAAAGTATCCTGATACGCTAGAGCGACTATGTTACTATTCATTGGACATCGCATCATTGAGCATCTAATCTTTGAATATTGGCAGGCTGCACATTAGGATGTTTTACATCAGAACTTTTTAAATTTATATTGTCTAAGATGTTAATTTTAATGTCAGATAAAAAGCAACAACATCATCCTACCCATTATCTTTTAGAGCGTACTTCTACTTTGTTATCTACTTCTTCATTCTCCGATCTATTATCACCAAGGGATGCCAAGCGACTATGGTGTTATTTTGATTCCTTATTGCTAGAGGATAATCTAAGCCCAGATACAAAATGTAGGCTTGCACAATTATCTAAAGGATGGATTGTGACCAGTCAAGATAGCGTAGAGTATAAAAGCGCAGGTTTGATAGGTAGCCCTTACGACGATATCTATAGTGAGCAAGAATATCAGGCTACTGAATGGTTGATACAAGTGTTTAACGCTTTATTTATCACGCAAAGGGTTGAGCTGGTACGCGGTGGTCATGAGCCTGAATACTTCCCAATACGTACTACTCCTACTAGCACTGATACTTCCGATACTCATACTTCCGGTACTCATAACGTCACGACTAAACATTTAAATGAAAAAGCACAAATTGTATTTGCGCATGGTTTTTTCTCTAGTGCTCTGCATGAGATCAGCCACTGGTGTATTGCAGGTGAAGCACGCAGACAGTTACCAGACTTTGGCTACTGGTATGCACCTGATGGACGCACTGAGGCACAGCAGCTGGCATTTGAGCGTGTGGAGATTAAACCACAAGCTTTAGAGTGTTTGTTTAATTTGGTTTGTATGCGGCAATTTAGTGTTTCACAAGATAATCTAAATGCAAACTTTGATACTAGTACCAGCACATTTGCACAAGACGTCTATGAACAAGTCAAAGACTATATAAATAATCCTGCGACATTACCACGTGATGCTAAAATGCTGCTGTGGACGCTGCTTAGTATGCGTTTTAAAGCAATATAACTATAATAAAGCGACTGTAGTAGCTGTATCTATGCATCAGTAGCTTATTTAACGATTGCTTACCGCTGTTAACGGCAGGCTACTATATCCCTTATTGGTTTTGGTCGTATACTAAATAAACGCTATACCTACTATGGACTAAAAAAAGTAAGGAGTCATCATGCAAACTTTTTATATTCATCCCGATAATCCACAGCCACGCTTGATTGAACAAGCTGCAAATTTACTTCGTAATGATAAGCTTATCGTCTATCCTACCGATACCAGCTACGCTTTTGGTTGCCGTCTAGGCGCCAAAGACGCGCTTGAAAAGCTCAAGCAAATACGTGAGCTGGATGATAAACACCAGTTTACGTTATTGTGCCGAGATTTGAGTGAAATTGCGACTTATGCAACTGTTGATAATAATCAGTTCAAACAGCTCAGAGCCCACACCCCTGCTCCTATTACTTTTATCTTAAACGCTACCAAAGATGTCCCAAAAAAATTAGCGCATCCTAAGAAAAAAACTATTGGTATTCGTGTACCGGGCAATCCAATTGCTCAAGCGCTCCTCGAAGCTATGGATGAGCCCATTTTGACCAGCTCACTGATATTACCATCACACGATGACATCCTAGATGACCCTATTGATATCGAAGAGCTGCTTGGTAACCAGATAGATGGGCTTATCAATGCTGGCATTAAGACAACTAAGCTGACAACTATCGTTGATATGACTAGTAGTCGACCTGAAATCCGACGTCAAGGCGCCGCTGACGTTAGCGACTTGTTGTTGTAAGCTCTCAATTGCGTCGCTCAAATTTACTCCCTAGGCAAATAATAATCATAAAAAAAGCTCCCATATCGGGAGCTTTTCAATACAAATGTATTATTCACAAACACAATTAGTCGCGGTCAACCAATTCTACATAAGCCATTGGCGCATTATCACCATCACGATGGCCGCATTTTACAATACGTAAATAGCCGCCGGGACGAGTTTGATAACGTGGACCTAAAGTGCCAAATAACTTACCTACCATAGCTTTGCTACGCATACGGCTAAAAGCCAAACGACGATTAGCAACACTGTCCTCTTTTGCTAAAGTGATCAAAGGCTCAGCAACACGGCGTAACTCTTTGGCTTTAGGCAAAGTAGTTTTGATCAATTCATGCTCGAACAATGAATTAGTCATGTTTTGGAACATAGCTTTGCGATGACTGCCGGTACGACCCAGCTTGACTCCACTCTTACGATGGCGCATGGTCAAATATCCTTAAAGTTTAACGGCTACGATAAGAAAAACGATCATCAACACGTAAGTCAGCTGGTGGCCAGTTGTCTAGGCGCATACCGAGCTCTAAATCTTTAGACGCAAGGACGTCTTTGATTTCGGTCAATGATTTCTTACCAAGATTTGGAGTTTTTAGGAGTTCAGTCTCTGAACGTTGAACCAAATCACCGATATAGTAAATGTTTTCAGCTTTTAAGCAGTTGGCTGAGCGAACCGTTAGTTCAAGATCATCAACAGGACGTAGAAGTACTGGATCGACCTCTTCTTTTTCTTTCACAGGCTCAGGCGCTTCTTCAGCTTCCAAATCAACAAAGATAGAAATCTGTTGTTGTAGAATAGTGGCAGCTTTACGAATTGCTTCTTCTGGATCAATAGTGCCATTGGTTTCAAGCTCAATGATAAGACGATCAAGATCAGTACGCTGCTCAACACGAGCGTTCTCAACTTGATAAGCAACACGTAGCACAGGGCTAAAGCTTGCATCAAGCTTTAAGCGGCCAATTGCTTTAGTATCACCATCTTCACGGCGCTGATTTGCTGGCTCATATCCGCGACCCATCACCACACGCAAACGCATCTTAAGATGACCACGTGCGCTCAATGTACCAAGTACCAATTCTGGATTGATAATATCGACATTGTGCGGCAACGCGATGTCTGCAGCCGTGATAGTGCCTGGACCTTGTTTGTCCAAGGTCAAGAATACCTCATTTTGGTCATGAAGCGTCAAAGCCAAGCCTTTTAAGTTCAAAAGCAAGTCAAGTACGTCTTCTTGCAAGCCCTCAAGCGTTGAGTATTCATGGTCAACACCATCAATCTCAGCTTCGATGACTGCAGCGCCAGGTAATGAAGATAACAAAATACGGCGCAAGGCATTCCCAAGGGTATGTCCAAAGCCGCGTTCTAACGGTTCGAGCGTGACTTTCGCAATTGTTTCGTTAACCGTATCCACACTGATGGCATTTGGCGTTAGAAACTCAGTTGCATTTAGCATCATGTTGTCACCTCGATTTATTAAACTGGTTTAATTAACAAAATGATTAACGCTATTGGGATAGCGTTAATCCTAATGCTATTTATTACTTAGAGTATAGCTCAACGATTAAGCTTTCGTTGATCTCAGCAGGTAGATCAATACGATCAGGAGCGTGTTTAAATGTACCTTGCAATTTGCTATGATCAACGTCTAACCATTCTGGAATACCGCGCTGAGTAGCAAGCTCGACAGCATTCTTAATACGAAGCTGCTCACGAGACTTCTCGCGGATAGCGATAACATCGCCATCTTCTACTTGAATAGACGGAATGTTGACGCGGACGAATTCATCACGGCCAGCTTTTTTGAGCATAACGGTACGATGACTAACTAACTGACGCGCTTCTGCACGAGTTGAGCCAAAGCCCATGCGATAGACCACATTATCCAAACGGCTCTCAAGCATGGCTAGTAGGTTTTCACCAGTAGCACCGCGCTTACGAGCTGCTTCTTTATAATAGTTGGCGAACTGACGTTCGAGCACACCATAGATACGCTTTACTTTTTGTTTCTCACGTAACTGTAGTGCATATTCTGAAGTCTTATTACGGCTCACACCGTGCTGACCAGGCGGACGCCCAGCTTTTTTCGTCTTCACGTCATAAGGCTTAACCCCAGACTTTAGGCCTAGATCTGTGCCTTCACGACGTGATAATTTAAGTTTTGGTCCAATATAACGGGCCATTGTTATGTCTCCTATAAGCTCTTATAATAAAAAAGCTTCGTCTTTAATATTAGACGCGGCGCTTTTTAGGCGGGCGGCAACCATTGTGTGGAATTGGGGTTACATCAGAGATGCTGTTAATTTTATAACCCAATGCACCTAGTGCTCTTACCGCAGACTCACGACCCGGTCCTGGTCCTTTGACCAAAACGTCGACATTCTTAACACCATATTCTTGAGCCGCTTTACCAGCAACTTCTGCTGCAACCTGAGCTGCAAATGGTGTAGATTTACGTGAACCACGGAAGCCTTGTCCACCTGAGGTGGCCCAAGCCAGTGCATTACCTTGACGATCGGTAATCGTAACAATGGTGTTATTAAAAGACGCATGGATATGGGCTACGCCCTCCGATACTGAACGACGAGCCGTTTTTTTACGACTGCGAGTGTCTTTAGCCATCTTTTAGCTTCCTAAGTTAATTATCTTTTGATTGCTCTACGTGGACCCTTGCGAGTACGAGCATTCGTTTTAGTACGTTGACCATTTACAGGTAAGTTGCGACGATGACGAATGCCACGGTAACTACCTAAATCAACCAAACGCTTAATATTCATTGAAACTTCACGGCGAAGATCACCTTCAGTTGTGAAATTTGCAACTTCTGCACGGATAGCATCCAACTGTGAATCATCTAACTGACTGATTTTGGTTGCAGGCTCAATACCAACTGCTTCAAGAATTTTTTGAGCAGTGGTGCGACCAACACCAAAGATGTAAGTTAGTGAGATAACAGCATGTTTATTATCCGGAATGTTAACACCGGCAATACGAGCCATTGATTTCTCTCCATTAAAGAAAAACATCTATTATTTAGTACAAATAAAGCAACGTTTTTCAGATTTATTGCTGTCAACACTTGATTAATTACTAACCTTTTATAGTTTAAAAATTAGAATAAACATATAAATTGAATTCATAAAATAATCAGGTATAAACTACGGCAAGTGGCGGATGATATCGCATCCGCCACTTTTTTTCAAGTCTTTAATGTATTAATAACGCAGTATAAACTGCTCAATCAATATATTAACCTTGACGTTGCTTGTGGCGCGGTTCAGATGTACAAATGACATGAACACGACCTTTGCGGCGTACAATCTTACAGCTGCCACAGATTTTTTTTACTGATGCTTGGACCTTCATAGCATACTCCTTGAAATATCTTTCTACTCAATTATGGCTGAGTAGGCGATTGAATAAGTGTCTGATCATGGTATTGATGCGTCATTAAATGCGCTTGGACTTGAGAAATAAAATCCATAACAACGACAACCATAATCAGTAGCGATGTACCACCTAATTGGAACGGTACACCAAAAGAGGATTGAACCAGCATAGGCATCAAACAGATCACCGTCATATACATCGCCCCAATAAAGGTTAAACGGTTTAAAACGTGATCAAGATAACGCTGTGTTTGCTGACCAGGACGAATACCTGGAATGTAAGCGCCACTACGTTTAAGGTTTTCAGCAACTTCTCGCGGACTAAACACCAACGCGGTATAAAAATAACAAAAGAAGATGATCATTGCACCGAACAAAACTAAATATAGCGGTTGACCAGGGGACAACACCAAAGCTATATTTTGCAAAATCTTTTGCGTAAATGTCGGATCCGCTGATTGCCCTACCCACTGCCCTAAACTTGCTGGAAACAATAGCAAAGAGCTGGCAAAAATAGCAGGAATAACCCCGGCCATGTTCAGCTTTAAAGGTAAATGCGACTGTTGCTGAGCATAGATCTTACGACCTTGTTGCTGCTTTTGCGCATAATTGACTGGTACACGGCGCTGAGCACGTTCTATATAGACAATACCAGCAGTTACTGCAATGCCTAGTACAATAAAGATACACAAGACGATAAGATTCATCTGACCTTGATTGACTTGTTCAATAGACTGCGAAATCATGCCAGGGGTACCAGCGACGATACTAGCAAAGATCAGCATAGATATACCATTGCCGACACCGCGCTCTGTAATCTGTTCCCCAAGCCACATCAAAAACATAGCACCGGCTACTAACGATGTTACTGCAGGAATATAGAAAGTAAGACCGGTAGATAAAGTCAAGTTCTGACTAATAAGACCGGCACACATTCCAAGCGATTGTATTAAAGCTAATGCGAGCGTTCCTTGACGTGTATACTTGTTGAGCTGACGTCGCCCTGCTTCGCCTTCTTTTTTTAAGGCTTCAAGCGATGGTACTACTGCCGACATCATCTGTACAATAATAGAAGCAGAGATGTATGGCATAATCCCCAAGGCCATAATAGACATGCGCTCAAGCGCACCACCTGAGAACATATTAAACATACTCAAGATGGTATTCTCATTACGAGAGAATAAATCCGCTAAATTAACAGGATTTATACCAGGTACGGGAATATGCGATCCTAAACGATAAACAATCAAAGCACCAATCAAGAATAGTAAACGCGTCCAAAGCTCATCATACTTACGTATAAAAGCAAAAGGATTGAGCGGTATGCCTGATGATGACATTGATTGCTTGGACACGTTACTACTCCTCGATGCTACCACCAGCAGCTTCAATTGCCTGCTTAGCGCCTTTAGTCACTTTGATACCTTTAAAAGTGTATGCTTTAGTGACTTCACCTGACAACATAATACGCGCACGTTTCATATCGTGACGAATAACATTAGCAGCTTTTAATGTCTCTAGGCTAACAACATCGCCTTCGATCTTGTTTAACTCAGACAAACGCACTTCAGCAGTTGTCATTGCCATTTTACTGGTAAAGCCAAACTTAGGCAGACGACGATACAAAGGCATTTGACCACCTTCAAATCCTGAGCGAATGCTAGAACCTGAGCGCGACTTTTGACCTTTAACACCGCGACCACCAGTCTTACCAAGACCTGACCCGATACCACGACCACGACGTTGGGCAGTTTTTTTCGCGCCAACACCGGGTGATAATTCATTTAATCTAAGTCCCATTACGCTTCCTCCACTTTTACCATGTAGTTGACGCGATTGACCATACCACGAGTTGAGGGTGTATCTTCAACCTCGACCGTATGATTAATGCGGCGTAAACCCAATCCTTTCAAGCTTGCTTTGTGGCTCTTGAGGCGATGGGCACCTGATTTTACTTGAGTGACTTTCATTTTCTTCATCGTAACTCACCTATCCAAATTTAAAAGGTTAGCCCAAAATTTCGTCTACAGATTTACCACGTTTCGCCGCCATTTTCTCAGGCGTCGACATATCACGCAAACCATTGAAGGTGGCACGTACTACATTGGCAGTGTTGGTAGAACCATAACATTTAGTTAAAACATCTTTGACGCCAGCAACTTCTAATACGGCACGCATAGCGCCACCAGCGATTACACCAGTACCTTCTGACGCGGGCTGCATATAAACTTTGCTTGCACCGTGACGCGCTTTAATCGGATGGTATAACGTTGCTTCGTTCAATTCAACCGTAATCATATTACGCTTGGCAGCTTCAAGAGCTTTTTGGATAGCCGCTGGAACTTCACGTGCTTTACCACGTCCAAAACCAACACGACCATTACCATCGCCGACTACTGTTAATGCTGTGAAAGAAAAGATGCGACCACCTTTTACAACTTTAGCAACGCGATCTACTGTTACTAAACGTTCGACTAGACCATCGGTCTGTTCATTTTTATCATTTCTCGCCATGATTAAAACTCCAATCCATTTTCGCGAGCAGCTTCAGCTAAAGCTTTTACTCGACCATGATATTTAAAACCACTACGGTCAAAGGCAACTTTGGTGATACCAGCTGCTTTTGCGCGTTCTGCGATCAGTTGGCCTACAGACGTCGCTGCATCAGCGTTACCAGTTGCATTTGCACGCAGACTGCTGTCTAAGGTAGATGCCTGAGCAATCACTTCACCACCGCTTGGAGAGATAATCTGGGCATAAATGTGCTTTGGCGTACGGTTAACCGTTAGGCGATGAACACCTAAATGACGGATGTGTGCGCGGGTTTTCTTAGCTCGACGCAGACGAGCTGCTTTTTTATCAAACATCTCAACTCACCTTATTTTTTCTTAGCTTCTTTACGAACTACATGCTCGTCGCTATAGCGGATACCTTTACCCTTGTAAGGCTCTGGTGGACGGAAAGCGCGAATATTAGCTGCTGCTTGACCCAATTGTTGTTTATTGTTGGACTTTAAAACAATTTCAGTTTGAGTTGGCGTTTCAGCAGATACGCTCTCTGGCAATGTGTACTCTACAGGATGTGAATAACCCACGTTTAAAGTAACCTTATTACCAGACGCTTGCGCACGATAACCAACACCGATGAGCTGAAGACGTTTCTCGAACCCTTCGGTTACGCCAATTACTAAGTTATTTAGTAATGCACGTACGGTACCAGTATGCATCATAGCTTCTTTTGAGTCGACTGCAGGTGAGAGAATGATTGCATCATCTTCCTGTTTCAGCTCGACCAATTCATGCAGGTGTAAAGACATATTACCGTTTTTGCCTTTCACTTCGACCTGCCGATCGTTCAAAGTAACGCTTACGCCGCTTGGCAACGTTACTGGGGCTTTAGCCACACGAGACATAGGAATATTCCTTAAAAATTAACAGCTTTTTGTTAGTAACAAACAATTGCGAAAAAACTAACAGGCTAAAAAGCCTGCTAGTTTAGCATAGTTGATCCCATTCAGCATCATCCAACTCTAATAAGTGTGAATAATGCATACTATTTATTTAATAACCATGAAATAGTATTAGGAATACAAATAAACTTTACAGCGATGCATTAAGCAATAATAAGCTTAAGCAACAAAGGCGACAACTTCACCACCGATACCAGCAGCGCGTGCAGCACGATCACTCATGATGCCTTGGCTAGTAGATACAATAGCAACACCCATACCTTGTTTAACAGTAGGAATGTTATCTTTGCCGCGGTGCTGACGTAAACCTGGACGGCTAAAGCGTTGAATCGTTTCGATTACTGCTTTACCTTCAAAGTATTTTAGTTCAATAGTTAAGGTTGCTTTGTTATTGTCTTCTTCAGTGACAACAGCACTTGCAACATAACCTTCGTCTACCAAAAGATCTGCGATTGATTTGCGTAGCTTAGAGCTTGGCATCGCCACAGAAACTTTATTGGCCATCTGTGCATTACGAATACGCGTTAGCATATCCCCAACAGTATCTTGCATACTCATATCGTTACTCCTTACCAGCTTGCTTTACGAACACCAGGTACATCACCTTGCATGACACGCTCACGCAGCATATTGCGTGATAAGCCAAACTTACGGAAGTAACCATGAGGACGACCAGTAATAGCACAACGATTACGCAGACGTACCGGCGATGAGTTACGTGGTAGTGCTTGTAGCTCTAGCATCGCATCCATACGCTCTTCGTCGCTTGCGTTTATGTCACTAATAGTCTCTTTTAGCTTAAGACGCTTCTCAGCGTACTTAGCCACCATTTTTTCGCGTTTTAGTTCGCGATTAATCATGCTTTTCTTTGCCATAACGTCTTTACCTTATTTAAATGGGAAGCCGAATGCTTTGAGTAACGCACGACCTTCTTCATCAGTACTAGCTGACGTGGTGATCGTCACATCCATACCACGGATACGATCAATCTTGTCAAAGTCTACTTCTGGGAATACGATCTGCTCTTTAATACCCAGTGAATAGTTACCACGTCCATCAAAGGCTTTAGGCGAAAAACCACGGAAATCGCGAATACGAGGAATTGCAATGGCAATGAGACGATCTAAAAATTCGTACATTTGCTCACCGCGTAGCGTTACTTTACAGCCAATTGGCCATTCTTCACGAATCTTAAATCCAGCAACTGATTTACGCGCTTTAGTAACTACAGGTTTTTGACCAGCAATAGCAGTCATATCAGCAACCGCACCTTCAAGTAATTTTTTATCTTGAGACGCGCCGCCTACACCCATGTTTAATGTAATCTTAGTGATCTTTGGCACTTGCATTACGTTGGCCAAATCAAGCTCTTGTTTGATTTGCTGCTTTAACTCATCGTTATATAAAGATTTTAATCTTGCCATTACCATTACACCCTTAGTGTCTTACGCAGTCGCCACAACTTCACCAGTCGAACGATAAACGCGTTGCTTAACGCCGTCATCATTTGTCTGATAAGTAATACGGTCTGCTTTTTGGGTTTGCGCATTTAAAATTGCGACATTTGAGATATGCAAAAAAGCTTCTTGCTTAACAATACCACCTTCAACACCAGTCGCCTGATTTGGCTTTTGATGCTTAGTGACAATATTAATACCTTCAACTTTAATGCGATCGTTTTTTACGGCTTGAACAGTACCCTGTTTGCCTTTGTCTTTGCCAGCGATAACTATAACGGTATCGCCTTTTCGTAATTTAGCCATGGTCTACCTCACAATACTTCTGGTGCTAGGGATACAATTTTCATAAACTGATCACCACGTAGTTCACGAGTTACCGGTCCAAAAATACGAGTTGCGATCGGTGCTTTGTTTTGGTTCAGCAATACCGCAGCATTGTCATCAAAACGCAGAACAGAACCATCAGGGCGACGAACGCCTTTTTTGGTACGTACAACTACTGCATTCATCACGTCGCCTTTTTTGACACGACCGCGAGGAATGGCTTCTTTAACCGTTACTTTAATAATGTCGCCAACTGAAGCATAACGACGGTGCGAGCCACCCAGTACTTTAATGCACTGAACTCGCCTTGCACCGCTATTGTCTGCAACTTCCAGCATAGACTCAACCTGAATCATAGCGTTACTCCACACGTATGAGCAAAAAAACCAGTTGCTGCCGCTAGCACAGTATGAGTAGTCGGCATTTTGGTAGCAATAACCGCAGCTTACTCTTAATGTAGTTGATGTACGCGGGGCGCAATCAGCATCCTTAAAAAGGCGGCTATTCTAACAGCTTCTAGCTTTTATTGCAATTTACTTAGATTTTTTCTACTTTTTCAACCACATCAACTAGAGTCCAAGACTTAGTTTTTGAGATTGGACGCGTTTCTTTGATGCGGACAAGGTCGCCTTGCTGGCAGACATTATTCTCATCATGGGCTTTGATCTTTGTAGAACGACGCAGCTGTTTGCCATACAAAGGATGACGAACCAGACGCTCAATCAAAACCGTGATGGACTTATCCATCTTGTCGCTGACCACTCGTCCTGTCAATACGCTGGCATTGGTGGTTTTTTGATCGTTATCGCTCATGAGTCGCCTCTTTGTTTCTCGTTAATCAAAGTCTGAATTTGAGCAATCGTACGACGATTGCCTCTGACTTCGTGGGTATTACCCAACTGACCCGTTGCTTTAGCCATACGAATACGGAAAGCATCAAGCTGCTTTTCATCCAGTAACTGGGTCAGCTCTTCTAATGATTTATCACGTAATTCACTGATCTTCATTACATTATCGTCCGCTTAACAATGGTAGTTTTAAAGGGCAGTTTGGCTGCTGCAAGCGTTAAGGCATCGCGAGCAAGCTCTTCTGAGACCCCTTCGATTTCATATAGCACTTTACCAGGTTTGATCTCGCATACCCAGTACTCTACAGGACCTTTACCTTTACCCATACGTACTTCTAGAGGCTTATTAGTAATTGGTTTGTCTGGGAAGACGCGAATCCAAATTTTACCACCACGTTTGATTTTACGAGTGATGGTACGACGTGCTGCTTCAATTTGACGGGCAGTCATACGACCACGAGTCAACGATTTTAGACCAATTTGTCCGAATGCAACGGTGCTTCCACGATGAGCAAGCCCTGTGTTACGACCTTTATGCATTTTACGAAACTTGGTACGTTTTGGCTGTAACATAGTTTAACCTCTATCTGCATTTGATCTATCAGAATTGCGACGGTTTCCACCACGGCCACGGCGTTTTGGCGCACGTGTTTGCTCTTCTTTAACAGGATTATAAACACTGTTCATACCGTCAAGGATTTCGCCGCGGAAGACCCAAACTTTTACACCAATGGTGCCATAAGTCGTCTCTGCACGTACTGATGCATAATCAATATCTGCGCGTAGTGTATGTAGTGGCACGCGACCTTCACGGTACCATTCAGTACGAGCAATCTCAGCACCGCCAAGACGGCCAGACAACTCAACTTTGATACCTTGAGCACCAGAGCGCATACTGTTCTGTACGGCGCGCTTCATCGCACGGCGGAACATAACACGGCGCTCAAGCTGACTAGCGATGCCGTCTGCAACTAAGCGAGCATCAAGGTCAGGCGAGGTAATCTCTTCAATGTTGACCTGAGCAGGTACGCCCATGATTTTGGTCAATTCTTTTTGAAGTCTCTCGATATCTTCGCCTTTTTTACCGATAACGATACCAGGACGCGCAGTGGCGATGGTAATTTTAGCGGCGCCAGTAGGACGCTCGATCATAATGTTACTGATCATGGCGTTATCTAGCTTTTTGCGTAGATACTCACGAACTTGGATGTCATTAATTAGGTATTCTGAATACTGTTTAGGATCAGCATACCAGTTTGCATTATGCTTTTTGACTACCCCAAGACGGATTCCGATTGGATGTACTTTTTGACCCATAACTTATTCTCCTACCTTTATAGTGATGTGACAGGTACGCTTACTGATACGATCAGCGCGACCCTTTGCCCGTGGTAGGATACGTTTTAGCGTAATGCCTTCGTCGACATAGATAGTAGCAACTTTTAGGTCATCAATATCTAAGCCGTGATTATGTTCGGCATTGGCGATGGCTGAGTTAAGGCATTTCTTAACAAAAACCGCGCCTTTTTTATTACTATACGTTAGGATATCCAAAGCACGCTCAATAGATTTGCCACGAACTTCATCAGCAACGAGTCTAACTTTTTGTGCCGAGATGGCGGCACCGCGTAATTTTGCAGTTACTTCCATGGTAAGCACCTTATCTTTTTGCTTTTCTGTCAATGCCATGACCACGATACGTACGAGTCGGGGCAAATTCACCTAGTTTATGACCAACCATCTGCTCGCTAACGATAACCGGTACGTGAGTACGGCCATTGTGCACAGATATAGTTAGGCCAACCATTTGGGGTAGAATCATCGAGCGGCGCGACCAAGTTTTAATAGGTTTGCGTGAGTTGGTGTCAAGAGCATTCTCAACTTTAGCAAACAGGTGCGCGTCTATGAATGGACCTTTTTTCAATGAACGAGGCATGAAATTCTTCCTTATTTCTTCTTGGCGCGGCGGCGACGGATGATCATACTGTCAGTACGCTTATTGTGACGCGTTTTAAGTCCTTTAGACTTCTGACCCCAAGGGCTAGTAGGATGGCGACCTTTGTTACGACCTTCACCACCACCATGTGGGTGATCAACTGGGTTCATCGCGACACCACGAACAGAAGGACGAATACCGCGCCAACGTGAAGCACCCGCTTTACCAAGTGATTTCAAGTTGTTTTCAGTATTAGAAACTTCACCAATAACCGCACGGCAATTTACGTGAACGCGGCGAGTTTCACCTGAACGTAGACGCAAAATAGCATAGATACCATCACGACCTAGTAGCTGGACGCTAGCACCCGCTGAACGAGCCATCTGTGCACCTTTACCGATTTTGAGCTCGATATTATGGATCACAGTACCCAATGGGATGTTTTTAAGTGGTAGGCAGTTACCCGGACGGATTGGGGACGTTTCACCTGACTGTACGGTATCACCAGTAGCTAGTTTCTTTGGTGCAATAATGTAGCGACGCTCACCATCGGCATACTTTAAAAGTGCAATATGAGCAGTACGGTTAGGATCGTATTCAATACGCTCAACTACCGCTGGAATATTGTCTTTAGTACGTTTGAAGTCGATGATACGATAATGATGCTTGTGACCACCGCCAATGTGACGAGTCGTTATGCGACCATTGTTGTTACGACCACCTGACTTCCCTTTTGATTCGACAAGCGGCGCATGCGGACGACCTTTATAAAGGTGTGGATGCACCACTTTTTCAACAAAACGACGGCCTGGTGATGTTGGCTTTGCTTTTACGATAGGCATGAGTGTAATCCTTATTCGTTGTTCGCTGTTTCACTAGTGGAATCAGTCGTGTTTGCGACGTCTTCACCAGCATCAGCCATTTGTACATCTTGACCAGCTTTTAAGGTAACGTAGGCTTTTTTGAAGTCATTACGACGGCCAATACTTTTACCAAAACGCTTTGTCTTACCTTTAACATTCAATGTGTTTACTTTAGTCACTTCAACACCTTCGAACATCAACTCAACTGCTTTTTTGATTTCAAGTTTAGTGGCATTGGAATCAACTTTGAAAACCTGCACACCAAGCGCGTCACCAAGCATTTGAGATTTTTCTGAGAATACAGGCCCTCTTAAGACCTGATAAAGTCTTGCGTTATTCATGCTAGTGCTTCCTCAAATTGTTTCGCAGCCTCAACTGACATGATGACTTTGTCAAAGGCGATCAAGCTTACAGGATCCACTTCATTGGTACCGAGTACATTTACATGAGGGATGTTGCGAGCCGCTAAATACAGATTTTCGTCAACTTCTTTGGTGACGATCAATGCACGGGGGGCATTTAACTCATTTAGCTTGGCGATCAGCTCTTTAGTCTTAGGTGCAGAAACACTTAACTCTTCAACCAAAATTAAACGCTCTTGGCGAATCAATTCGGCAAGGATGCACTGCATAGCACCGCGATACATTTTGCGGTTAACTTTTTGCGACCAATCTTGTGGTTTGGCGGCAAATGCACGTCCGCCCCCACGCCAGATTGGGCTACGAATAGAACCGGCACGAGCGCGGCCTGTTCCTTTTTGGCGCCATGGCTTGATGCCACCGCCAGAGACTTCGGCACGGGTTTTTTGTGCACGTGTACCTTGGCGACCACCTGCTAGATAAGCAGTGACAACCTGATGCACTAATGCTTCGTTGAATTCACGACCAAAAGCCGTATCAGAAAGCTCAACCGCCGCACCTGTAACTGTTTTTAAATCCACGTTAATCCCCTTGCTTAGGCTTTGACTGACGGACGTATGATAACATCGCCACCGGTGGCACCAGGGATGGCACCCTTGATGACAAGTAACCCTTTCTCGGCGTCAACTGAGACCACTTCTAGACCTTGAACGGTAACGCGTTTGTTACCCATCTGACCGGCCATCTTTTTACCTTTAAATACACGACCTGGTGACTGGTTCTGACCAGTTGAACCATGCGCACGGTGAGATACTGAGTTACCGTGAGTCGCATCTTGCATATTAAAGTTGTGACGCTTAACTGGGCCTTGAAAGCCTTTACCTTTACTCTGTCCTGTGACATCAACCATCTGACCTTGTTCGAACAAGTCAGCTAGGATCTCACCGCCAACTTCACGGCCTTCAAGGTCGCTATCGTTGACACGAAATTCCCAAACACCGCGACCCGCTTTTACGCCCGCTTTTGCGAAGTGACCTTTTTGTGCAGCAGTTACGCGGCTGTCACGACGAGTGCCTGTAGTAATCTGAATAGCTTGATAGCCATCTACATCATTGCTTTTTACTTGAGTAATGCGGTTTGCATCGACCTCAACGACTGTGACAGGGATAGATGCGCCTGCTTCAGTGAAGATACGGGTCATGCCGCATTTTTTACCGACTAAACCGATCGCCATTTTAGACCTCTTTATATCTTATATTAATGGGTTGGGTATTCTACGCGTTAGCCCAAAGCAATTTGAACGTCAACACCCGCCGCTAAATCTAACTTCATTAGCGCATCCACAGTTTTATCAGTAGGCTGAACGATATCAACCATACGCTTATGAGTACGAATCTCGTACTGATCGCGCGCATCTTTATTCACGTGTGGCGAGGTTAGAACGTCAAAACGCTCAATGCGAGTCGGTAGCGGTACAGGACCACAAACTTGCGCACCAGTGCGCTTTGCAGTATCGACAATCTCTTGTGCCGACTGGTCAATCAATCGATGATCGAAAGATTTGAGTCGGATACGGATTCTCTGGTTAGCCATACCAGCAAGCTCCTAATATATGCTTTTGCCACTCTTGCGCTGCAAGGAGATGATCAAAAGCCGTTTGGTTAACAATTTACTTCAAGCGGCTGCCCGTTCTTTAACGGAATGTGCTGTTTAAGAGAACCAGAAGCATGCCAAAAGCAAAATAATTTAAAGCCCCGCCGACCCTTCCCCTTAAGGAAAATCAGCAAAGGCATAATGAAATAGTGCTAGAAACGATGCTCTAGCTGTCATAGCGTCCGCTGTTTTATGGCGACGCGTATATAATTCAGTGGTGTGTATTATACATAGTATTCAACTGATTGCAAGGCAATATCCGCTGCAAATCTTACTTATTAAGTGCTAAAATTGGTTTTTTAATGCTTTATTACTCAATAGCTTGTATAAAAACACACAGGTATTTGTCCTATCCAAACCCTGTATTTACCCTTTAATCTAATACGATATCGTACTGTTCTTGGGTATATAGGTTTTCGACGTCAAAGGTAATAACGCGTCCGAGTAAATATTCAAGTTCTGCTACAGTGTCAGACTCCGAGGTCAATAGTAAATCAATAACAGCGGCATGCGCAACAACGGTAAATTTCTTAGGTGCATTATACGTACGCGCGCAGCGCATAATCTCACGAAAAATCTCAAAGCAAACCGTCTCTGCGGTTTTGACAAAGCCGCGTCCTTGACAAGTCGCGCAAGGTTCGCACAACTGCTGACCGAGCGACTCACGGGTACGTTTGCGCGTCATTTCAACCAAGCCCAGCTCACTGACTTGAGTGATTTTGGTCTTGGCATAATCCTCTGCAAGCTGAGTTTGCAAACTATCAAGCACATCATCTTTGTGCTCTTGTTCGAGCATATCAATAAAGTCGAGAATAATAATACCACCAAGATTACGCAGACGCAGCTGGCGAGCGATGGCGTGCGTAGCCTCAAGATTGGTTTTGTAAACGGTATCTTCTAAGGATCTACCACCAACAAAAGAGCCGGTATTGACATCGATAGTGGTCATCGCCTCAGTCTGGTCAATAATTAAGTAGCCACCTGATTTGAGATCAACTCGGCGTTTTAAGGCATCACGCAGATCATCTTCTACGCGGTGTACATCAAATAAAGACTGCTCAGCGCTATAGTGTACAATGCGCTCATAAACAAAAGGCACAAACTCTTTAGCAAAACGGCGTACTTGCTCATAAATCTGTGAGTTGTCTACGATAACTTTTTCGGTACCAGCATGAACCAGATCACGGATGGAGCGTAGCGGCAAAGATAACTCTTGATAAATTAGCTCTGAGCTTTGATGCGGTTTAATTTCTTGGCGGCGCGCGCAAATAGTACGCCACAACTGCACTAGGTAGTAAATATCTTCTTCTAGTTTATCGACTGGTACGCGCTCAGCGGCAGTACGCGCAATCAATCCACCTTTGAGATTGACCGTTTGCATCAAGCTTGTCAGCTCGGTTTTTAGACGCGTACGCTCTTCAATCCCATCGATGCGCTGCGAGATACCAATGTGATCGCTTGATGGTAAGTACACCAGATAGCGCGAAGGTAAGGAGATATTAGTTGTCAGACGTGCGCCCTTACTGCCCAATTGATCCTTAGTGACCTGTACCAGTACGTGCTGTCCTTCATGCAGGCGGTGCTGAATCAAACCTTTACTTGGTACAGGCGTAGTTGTCACATTTTGGGCACTGACGACGGGAGGCGTTACACCTAAAGCATCGGCAGGTATCATGGTACTGCTATCGTTGGAGCTGGCGTCTGATTGTTCTGGACGTTCTAAATGTTTTAAGCGCTGAGCGTTGAGCGCACTATTCCTTTGCCCAGTTTGCCCAGTTTGCATGGTTTGAGAATCTGTTAAAGAGGGTGCGCTAGTCATAGGACTGTTTGCTGCAGAGGGCAGACGCTGCATATCATTCACGTGCAAAAAGGCCGTACGCGCTTGGCCAATATCGACAAAAGCCGCTTGCATGCCGGGCAAAACGCGCACGACTGTCCCTAGATAAATGTTACCGACGAGACCTAGCTTATGATTGCGTTCAATATAGATCTCGCTTAAAACGCTATTATCGAGCACAGCGACGCGCGACTCCATAGGACTAATATTAATTAGCAGCTCTTCAGACATAGGATTTTCTCTTATCACTTTCGTTTTTATTGTTTATAAAGCTAGTGTAACAAATGCTATTTGAGTTTGCCCATCACCCTAGCGTATCGTTATGTGCGTTATCTCAAAAAGGCTGACTCAATTTCGAGCTTAATAGACATACGCCTCGGCTTGTTTAATTAAAGCCAGTGTTTGCGCAAGCGGTAATCCTACAACGTTGGTATAGCTGCCATGTATCGTGCTCACCCAAGCCGCTGCTTGTCCTTGGATGGCGTAGCCGCCCGCTTTATCCGCAGGCTCGCCGCTGTCCCAGTACGCTGTCATCATAGCTGCTGTCAAGGGTACAAAAGTCACGTCAGTGCGCTCAAGGATTCGCTGTTGCCATAATAGATTCATGGACTGATCGATTAAGGTGGCTTGTACCGCCGTCCACACTTGATGCGTGCTAGCAGACATCTGTTGCCACATAGCATAGGCATGCTCGCGATCTTGTGGCTTGACTAAGACCGTTTTTCCATCTGGTAGCACGCCTATCGTATCAGCCGTTAGTATTAGGTAGTGTTTAGATAAGGTTTTTGACTGAGCCAGTTGATGGTCTTTGGACATAGTACCAAGTTGCCAAATAGCAGCTTGTGCTTTTGTCGCTACCATGCGCTCTATATAAACGCTGGGCGACTCATCTGCTTTTGGCGTCTCGTCGATATCGACACTCATAACCTCAAAGTCAACTTGTGCACTAGCGAGCAGCTCACGGCGACGCGGTGACCCTGAAGCCAATATAATGTCCATTAGCGCCTCCTTATGTATTTTTATTGTGATGGAATAAGCGTTAAACGCTAAGCCTATCTCTATAAGATCAGATCAAATAAAGGTATGAGATTAGGGCGTTATTTATTCGATACTAATGAATAAAATACTAGCGAACGAAACGACGTAGTGCCCACAGAATCAGCGGCCAGCTAGCGATACTCATCAATAGTGATAAGGCGGACTGCGCAGCAAACACACCTTGGGTGAGCAGTTGTAATATCCATAAGTTCAGCTGAAATACGACAAGCGCCAGTGACGCCACAAGCCAAGCACTCACACTACTTAAACGCTTAACGTAGATACTGCTTACTTTGATAATAAAAGCGACCATAACCGCAGCAAAAGCCTGCTGACCTAAGTGCGTGTCCATAAGCAGATCGGCAATAATACCAACGGTAAAGGCAGTAAAGATGCCAACATAGCGTGGCTGAAACAGGAGCCAAAAGATGAGTACCATAATCAGTACCATAGGACGTAGAACAGCCAACCCTGAGCTCAGCGGATAGACATTGAGTGAAGAAGCTACAATCAGACTAAGGACAATCGCTATCAACAGCGGTCCTGTAGCGTGTTCAGATTCAGGATATACCATAGCGACTTACCTCAGTCAGAGCGCAGAATGCTTAATTGACACTTAGCTTATCTTGTAATATCAATACGTATGCATTATCCGTAAAGTTAGCTGCTGGGGTTACCTCAACACTTCTAAAGTTATCTGCTTCTATATCTTTGATATGGGCGATGCGTCCAACGCGGTAGCCTGCTGGAATGCGACCCCCAAGACCTGAGGACACCAGCTCATCACCAACGCGAACATCTGAGGTCTTAAACACGTAGTTAAGACGCACTGAGGTCGGTATGCCCTGCCCGGTCACGATCGCGCGCTGACCGGTACGCTTAACAGTAACGGCAACGGACTGCTGCTCATCGGTTATCAGTAACAGACGACTGGTATTAGGATAAACATTGATAATCTGTCCAAGAATACCGTCTTCATCGATGACGGTTTGTCCGACTCTTACCCCGTCCTGTGCGCCTTTATTGAGTACAACGATCTGCCGGAGCAGATTGGTATCGGTACCAATCACTTGCGCAAGATTAAGCTCAAACTGTTCAGGTTTTGTGGTAGATAAGATACCTTGTAGACGGGCATTTTGCGCCAAAATATAATCCTGCTGCTGCAGTTTAGCTTGCGCGTGAATCAGCTGTGATTTGAGCTGGACATTCTCGCGTCGTAGGGCTTCTTTTGATTGTAGGCTACCGCGCGTCCAGTGGCTGGCATAGCTGGGCAATAAGGACAACTCATATATCGGTTGCATAGCGGCGTGGCTGGTATTACGTACCGGATTAAACCACTCCGAGTTTTTGCTATCAAACCACATAAAGACCAAAGCGACTATTAGTACAATAGCCGTCTTCCTTAGTCGTAATGGCTGGCGAGCAAAGATACTAGGCGTCATAAGTTATCTACTATCAAACATCGAATATATAAAGCGCGCTACATAGCTACGCCGCCTTGATGAGTGTTACTTTGCAATGGATTAAGAAGGTATGAGAGATTCACTACCTTTTTATGGATTTTATAGTGGATAAAGGTAGCACTGCTGGCCACCTTTATCGTTAAATGTGCGTTGTACTAGCCACTGAGCATTTATCGCATAAAAGCGCTTTGATACTACTCTTACATATAAATAATATCTCTACACAAAGATCATATTAAGGCTTTTGTTATTAATAAAATCAAGAGCGATACCACCGCCGCGGCTCACGCAAGTGAGTGGATCTTCAGCAACGGTCACTGGTAGTCCAGTCTCTCTTGAGACCAGCTTATCCAAATCACGCAATAGCGCCCCGCCGCCTGTCAGCACAATACCGCGCTCGGCAATATCTGAGGATAGCTCAGGCGGCGTTTGCTCAAGGGCGGCTTTTACCGCACTAATAATACCGCTCAAAGGATCGCTAAGCGCCTTTTGCACCTCTTCTGAATTGACCGTAAAGGTCTTAGGCACGCCTTCAGCCATACTACGACCGCGCACCTCAACTTCAAGCTGACTATCTTCATTGAGCGCTGAGCCAACCTCTTGCTTGATGCGCTCGGCTGTCGTCTCACCGATGACGCAGCCGTGCGTACGGCGCACGTGGGTAATAATGGCTTCATCAAAGATGTCGCCGCCAATACGAATGGATTCAGCATACACACAACCTGAGAGCGCGATAACCGCTATCTCTGTCGTGCCGCCGCCGATATCAACCACCATAGAGCCGCTCGCTTCGTGTACGGGCATGCCTGCACCGATTGCTGCTGCCATAGGCTCCTCAAGCAATAGTACTTTGTTCGCGCCTGCGGATAATACCGCTTCACGGATCGCCTTGCGTTCGACAAGCGTTGATTTGCAGGGTACGCAAACCACAACATTGGGCTGCGCCATAAAACGTTTGGCTTTTACCTTAGCAATAAAGTGCTTGAGCATCTTTTGCGTGACTTCAAAATCTGCAATGACGCCGTCCTTTAGAGGACGTATTGCCGTGATGTTGTCAGGGGTGCGTCCTAACATCTGCTTGGCGTCAATACCGACAGCAGCTACAGTAGGGTTATGCGTGCGATTACTTCGCAGTGCAACGACCGTCGGCTCATCGAGTACCACCCCTTTACTAGGGATAAAAATTAAGGTATTCGCAGTACCAAGATCAATTGCGATATTATTTGATAAAAATCCAAACAGGTTCATGACTTATATATCCAGCGTCTTACAAATGAGGCGAATGAGGTAACTTGTGCTTTACTTGCCAAAATCGAACAGGTTGTAATGGTCAGCGAGTGTATCCTATTACTTGCGCTACAACCTAAGCAATCGTGAAGATGTGACAAAACTGGGCTAAATTATACCGACTTAGCTCGGAAAAAACACAGCTATTTGCACCTATACACTCAGATTTTGGTTTGAAATGATAGAAATTGTTTCAAAGACTAACTTATTTTACTAACTAAAAGCATGCGCGGTTGCTCTTTGATATTCTTGAACTTTCTTATTCTTATTGATACCTGTAGAACACCTCCTAACCCGTAGCCTTTAATTTCATAAGCCTACTGTAACGCATTTTGTTATCTAAAGGGTAAACGTTTAATAGCAGGTCTGCGCAAGCAGCTTATCAAAGTGGCTAATTATTGCGACTATTTGTCACAAGATTATGCAGTAATGCAAGTCTGTGCTCTGTAAACTTAGGACAGATGCTTTATAATAAGCGCATACGATTATTAGACTATTCAATGCTTACGGACTTATCGCTGCGCGCCTAACTGAGTTGGTCTAGTGCGCCCGTTACTATTTGATAAGTCCGATAGCTTTTGCATTTAACCCTATCACTGGAGGTATGATGTCACAGTCCACGCCCACAGATCAGCAAATTGCTGATAGCACCGTAAACCGTCAAGAGATATTAGAAGTGGCTCGTCTAGCACGCTTAGGTGTTGATGAGAGCACCGCAGATAGCTACGCCAATGACATTACCAAGGTGCTCAATTTGATGCATACGTTAGGCAATGTCGATACTACTGGTATCACGCCTCTATCGAACATTCATGAAGTGCATCAAGATATGCGTCCTGATGCCGCGCGTCACGATATCGACCGAGCACGCAATCAATCGGTCGCTCCTGCCGTAGAAGATGGCCTGTATCTGGTACCGCAGGTCATTGATTAAACCCTAGACCATTAGCGATGATAAATAGCAGTGACGCTTTTATTCATCTGTTATTGCCCCTCATTTATTACTTATTACTCTTTTGACGGACGACACTCTATGTCTGAGATACATCTATTAACGACCGAGCAGCTGATCGACGGTCTACAGACCAAGCAATTTAGCAGCACAGAATTAACTGAGCACTATATCAAACGCATCGAAGCGCTTGATAGCAAAGTTAACAGCTTTATCACCAATACCTCAGAGACGGCGCGCGCACAAGCAAAAGCCGCTGATGAAAGACGCGCGCAAGGCGATAAGCGTCGTCTGCTCGGTATCCCTATGGCCCATAAAGATATCTTTTGTACTCAAGGCGTGCTGACCACTTGCGGCTCAAAGATGCTGCATAATTTTGTCTCGCCTTATGACGCAACTATCGTCTCCAATATCGAACAAGCGGGCATGATAAGCCTTGGCAAACTCAATATGGATGAGTTTGCGATGGGCTCAGACAACAGCAGCTCCTATTACGGCACCGTACAAAACCCGTGGAATCTTGAGCGCGTCCCCGGCGGCTCATCGGGTGGTAGTGCAGCAGCGGTTGCTGCAGGGTTTGTCCCTGTCGCAACAGGTAGTGATACGGGCGGCTCTATTCGTCAGCCTGCTTCATTTTGTGGTTTAACAGGCATCAAACCCACTTACGGCCGCGTCTCGCGCTTTGGCATGATTGCATATGCCTCAAGCCTTGATCAAGCAGGTGCTATGGGACGCGACGCCAAGGACTGCGCATATCTACTCCAGCCTATGGTCAGCTATGATGAGCGCGATGCGACCTCAGTGCTACATGATATTCCTGATTACGTGCAGGATATTAATGATGCAGAAGCAGCGGCTGGCGACAGTGCCAAGCCTTTAAACAGTCTGCGCATTGGTGTCGCTAAAGAATACTTTACTAAAGGCCTCGATAAAGAGGTTGAGCAAGCGGTACGCGCTGCACTCAAACAATACGAGGATCTAGGCGCAACCATCGTTGAGGTCAATATTACTGATCCTGATATCTCTCTTGCCACTTACTATATGCTCGCACCTGCCGAAGCGTCCTCAAACTTATCGCGCTTTGATGGCGTGCGCTTTGGCTATCGCTGTGAAAACCCAAAGGATTTAACTGATCTGTATACGCGTACGCGTTCTGAAGGCTTTGGCCCTGAGGTACAGCGCCGTATCCTAACGGGCACTTACGCACTGTCGGCAGGTTACTTCGATGCTTTTTATACTAAAGCGCAGCGCGTACGTCGCATGATTGTCAAAGACTTTGAAGATGCCTTTGCCAATTGTGATGTCATTGCCAGCCCTACAGCGCCAACCGCTGCTTATAAGCTCAGCGATAACCTTGATCCTGCGACCATGTACCTCGGTGATGTCTATACCATTGGCGTCAATTTAGCAGGCTTGCCAGCGCTTAGCCAACCTGTTGGCTTGACCTCTGCAGGTCTGCCGATTGGGCTCCAACTCATCGGTCAGTACTGGCAAGAGAGTAAACTGCTCGCTACTGCCCATTTGTTCCAGCAGCATACGGATCATCATTTGCAGCACTCAACTATCGCCAAGGAGACGGTGTAATGAATACAGTCACTACTAATCCAAACCAAACCGTCCGTAAAGAACTGCTTGTTGATGGGTATGAAGTCGTCATCGGTATTGAGATTCACTGCCAGCTCAATACCGAGAGCAAGATATTCTCAACCGCGCCTACCGACTTTGGTCATGAGCCAAACTCACAGGCGAGCATCGTAGACTTAGGTCTACCAGGCGTGCTGCCCGTGCTCAACATGGGCGTTGTAGAGCGCGCGCTCAAATTCGGTATCGGTGTCAACGCAGAACTGGGTCTATTCAACACCTTTGATCGCAAAAACTACTTTTACCCTGACCTGCCCAAAGGCTATCAGATCACCCAGATGGCTAATCCTATTGTCGGTCGCGGCTATATCGATGTCGTCGTCAATGAAGGCGAAAAGGATGAATATCCTAAGCGTATGGGCATCACC
Source organism: uncultured Psychrobacter sp. (assembly GCA_947489525.1). GTDB lineage: Bacteria > Pseudomonadota > Gammaproteobacteria > Pseudomonadales > Moraxellaceae > Psychrobacter. The sequence continues at coordinate 82,967 of CANLDW010000006.1, read as the reverse complement.
CGCGCGCATCTAGAAGAGGATGCAGGCAAGTCGGTACACGACGCTGTCGATGGTATGACAGGCGTCGATCTTAACCGTGCTGGCACGCCGCTCATCGAGATTGTCTCCGAACCTGATATGCGCTCAGCTAATGAGGCGCTCGCCTACATCAAAGCCATTCATCAATTAGTCACGTGGCTAGGTATCTCAGATGCTGTGATGGCAGAAGGCTCGTTCCGCTGCGATTGTAACGTGTCGGTGCGCAAACCAGGCGATGAATTAGGCACGCGTACTGAGCTGAAAAACTTAAACTCGTTTCGCTTTATCGAGCGCGCTATCCATCGCGAGATCGAACGTCAAATCGATATCATAGAAGATGGCGGCACCGTCGTACAAGCCACTATGCTCTACGATCCTGATCAAGATGAAACGCGCGTCATGCGTACCAAAGAGAACGCTGATGACTACCGCTATTTCCCCGATCCTGACCTGCTGCCGGTACGTATTGAGCAGCATACGATAGATGAGATCAAAGCCGCCATGCCGGAGCTGCCCGTAGCTCGCCGGGCGCGTTTTGAAGAAGCGCTTGAGCTTTCAGAGTACGATGCCCGTATCTTGACCGGTAGCCGCGAGCTTGCTGATTACTTTGAAGACGTCGTTGCCCAGATCGGGCAAATAAACGCTAAGATGGCCGCGAACTGGGTCATGGGCGATCTGCTTGGTGCGCTTAATAAAGAAGACGCTGATATCGCAGACTCCCCTATCAGCGCCAAGCAACTGGCAGGACTGCTCGCCCGTATTAATGATGATACCCTATCTGGCAAAATGGCGAAAAAAGTCTTTAGTGCTCTGTACGCGCGCGAGGGCGGCGCTGACGATGACGCAGCGGATAAGATCATTGAGGAAAAAGGTCTTAAGCAAGAAACCGATACCGGCGCGATTAAAGCGATGGTCGAAGAAGTCATTGCCAACAACCAAGCGATGGTCGATGAGTATAAAGGCGGTAAAGAAAAAGCCTTTAACGGTCTGGTCGGGCAAGTCATGAAAGCCAGCCGTGGTAGCGCCAATCCGCAGCAGGTCAATGAGATCCTAAAAGAGCTGCTAGGCTGAGGTCAATTAAGTCAAATCGACGGTTATCACCAGCATCGGATAGTAAGGGTTAGCTATGATAATTAGCTCTTGCAATCTGTACGATTTTGGGTAGAATAGCAGTCATTCGGGGCGTAGCGCAGTCTGGTAGCGCACTACACTGGGGGTGTAGTGGTCGCAGGTTCAAATCCTGCCGTTCCGACCACATACTTAGTTTAAGCAAAAAGCCAATCATTGATAGCAATGGTTGGCTTTTTTTATGGGCAAAATTTTATTAGTTTATGGTTTCATAAGAAAAAAATAGTTTAAACTTAGTCAAAGGTAAAACCAATTGATTAAAAGGAATAATCATGCAAAATATTATGATGATTAATGAGCATAAAGCCATTATTCAATACGATCCTGAGCTGGCTTTATTTCGAGGGGAATTTATTGGACTTAATGGCGGTGCAGACTTTTATGGTGACAGTATCATAGCACTAGAAAATGAGGGCAAGCAGTCACTACAAACCTTTTTAGACGTGTACCACGAGAACAGCATAGAGCCTAAATCAGTGGGTTACTGAATGCTCGCCAACGTTGTTAATACTGAAAATCTAGTGTAATAACTATGCAAGGCTAAGACTAATCCCCCGAACGACAGCTATTTACACCCTTATACTGTCACCGCCTTGCACCTATTTTGATTTGATGGTGTAGGAGTGTAAGTTGTGAGCGATACCGATATAGCGTTAAGCTTTGATACTGCAGAATATTATAGTTTGCATGAAGCTTGTGACTACTTAAACAGGAAGTTTGAAACCGATAACGTAGTGCCAACAAAATTACTTAAAAGAATTTATGAGTTTGACTTAAATACTTATATTTATGGTAGAGGGTTCTCTTTAATGGGAACTCATTATCTAGATGAGAATAAGTTAGGTTTTTTAGATGAATTAGAAAAAGATAGTGAAGACTATAAAACGTATATGACACAAATAAATGTTTACTTATTTCACTGTGATTTTAAGCCATCTATTACTTGTAAAGAAGTAGGTGTATTCATAAAACTAAATAACCGTATGATTGGACAAATGTTACTTTTAGGACGCACTGAGATAAGTGATGAATGGGGAGATATTGAAGGCTTGTTAAAACCCAATAGACTTAATGCTAACCCAGATGATGTAGAAGAATTTCTTTTGCCTAGCGATAGACCTAGCACATATCAAGGTGAAGACTATCACTTCGATAAAATCAAAGTAGCGCAAAGTAGATACCAGCCAATATTATCTAAAGAAGACATTGAAGAGTACGGGCTAGAGAAAGCACTGTCAAAAATCAACATGAAGGTATTAGATTATTATCATTTTGAAGATTATCAAATAGAAATGTACGAAGGAGGTAATGATTACTTCAATAACAAAGAAACTTACGCACTTAACCTAGAAGCAACTCCTAATGATATTTTGGTTTTACATAGGGACTTAGAGATATTAGTAAATCTTATCGTAGATAACAAGCCAGCAGTAGAGAAACCAGAAATACTGTTTAAGAAAAAAGGAGTTAGCCCAAAGCTATTGAAAGCGAGAATGATTGCTGATACACATGCCCAATATTTATGGTCAAAAGACCATGATAAAAAGATCCGAATTGGTGAGATGTGTGAACTAGTTTGGAGTTATCTAATTGATACGCGATACAGTGAAATGCTTCCTGAAAGAAAATTTACTTTGAAGAGCTGGCTTAGCTCTATACCCCAATATGCTAGTGAAGCTGGCAGACCACAATCATAAATCAAATGTACCTCAACCTAAGTTAATATACATAAACATAGGTTAAGGGAATTTTCTTAGACTATCCCACCACATACCATAGAACCATGTTTAAAGCCGTAGCACAGAGTTACGGCTCAATAAATTACATGGAGCTAATGACATGACTAAACCAACCACAAAAAACAAATCGAAATCATCTCAAATACCCTTCAGCAAACCACTAAAATGGTCATTCATCATATTAAAGTTTTTGCTAGTGATTCTAGTACCTTTGCTATCGAATTTGCCTGATATTCAGCTTAACTTTTACGTGATTAATATTATGTTCTAAACGTAGATGACGTGAAAAAGCCAGCCCTTAAACCCAAAAGCTGGCTTTCCTTATGCTAATTATTTATTCCATTCTAAACAGACGCTTTAGTGATCTTACTTAATTCTTCATTCACTTTAAAAGTCTTGGCTCGAATACCGGTAATGCCAAACGATTCTAAGCGCTTGGTATGCTTAGCAAGATATCGATTAGCATCTTCTAGATTATCAAAGACGTAAATACCGCCCGCCTCTTGGGTCTCTTCATTTTCTGTCCATAACTTATAGACTAAGCCTTCCTCGTTTGCGATATCTTGAGCAAGCTCTTTCATTTGCTCATAGAACGCCTCACCAAAAGGTCCTATGTACGGAAAGTCCATCTGTAAAAGGTAGGTCATTGTTGTTCCTATTATTAATTATTTAATGTTTTATAGATATGATATTATATTTATAGCGACTGCCAGATAGTCACCATATTTTTAATCTAATTTGGATGGAGTACACCATGGCTACTTACGCAAGCGAACGCTTAAACTTAAGAACCACACCGCATACTAAAGCAGTCATTGAAAAAGCTTCGGCTATAAGTGGTGTCAGTATGAGTAATTTTGTCATTCAAACGGCTTATCAACATGCTGTTGAGCTACTCAATGATACACAAAGATTGAAAGACTCAGAAGTATTAGATACGGATACTAATTTACTGTTAACTGATCTACTAGACTCTTTACCTAAAGCATCTAGCTACTCAGATGATGTTGTTAGTATCCAGCGAGCAATGCGCGATGAATGGTAGTTTGAGATATCTATTAGATACCTGCTTCATACTAGGATTTTACAACAAATCTGATGTGGCATTAAACATGTTAGCGACACGGCAAGTACGGCTCAATGAATGTGCTATCAGCGTGATTAATCGCATAGAAATCTTAGGCTTTAGTCAGTTAACTGCAATTGATGAATTGAATCTTCAAAGCATTCTCACAAAACTCACTTGTTTGCCTCTGTCAACTGACGTGGAAATGCTGACTATAAAACTTAGAAAAGAGAATAAAATTAAGGTTCCAGATAGTATCATTTTAGCCACAGCTCAAATTCATGGTCTAGAGCTTTTAACTCTTGACAAAAAGCTTGAAAATTATAGTCGACTTTGAACTTTTTAAGGGAGTTAATAATTACTTAGCTTTCTATAGACTTTTAGCCCCCAAGCCGTTAGGGTAAATGTTTAATCACCAACCTCTTCTTTTAGCCTATCACTGATAACGGTCTATTCTATGTCCGAGCCGTCCGCCCCCCCTCCCTTCTAATCTTATAAATGCTGCACCTTGGGAAGCTTACCGGCGTCCTTATGTACGAGACTTGGCCTTTGTCTTAGCCTGCCCTAACGTCTTAACCCGGTGGCTTGATTTTGCACCGCATCACAACACGCATAGCATCGAAGTACACTCCAGCGAATTTTGGCGGGCGCAGTTTGAGACGTATAGCAAGCGCTTGTATGCGCTGGATAATACCACTGCGTATCAACAGCTGACCCGTTATTTATTAAATCGTCCGAGCCCGAATCGTTTGGGTTTTCATTTTGAGGGTTTGCTGTCTTTTTGGTTAGAAGACGGCTATGCGCGCGGTCTGCATGCTTATGAGACGCTCGCTAGCAATATTCAGCTGTATAATGGCAAGCAAACGGTAGGCGAGCTGGATTTGATTCTTTACAACCATAAAGAGAAGCTAACCGAGCACTGGGAGCTGGCGATTAAGTTTTTTATGGGCTCCTACCCCTTTGCACCTGCCAATTGGGTGGGTATCAACTCCAATGACAATCTTGAGCGCAAGATGACGTACATGCAGACCAAACAGTTTCGCACGGTTTGGGTAGATACCGAAGAGCACGGACGCGTCAAGATTGATAAGCGCTTTGGGGTGATAAAAGGACGGTTCTTTTTACCTCTAAATATGAACGAAAATGCAGACGAGTCTGACGACTTTGTGTGGCTAGACTGGCTTGAGCGCCGCTTTCCGATGCACGAGTGGTGCGATGAGAATGATACGCGTAGTTTGGCATCATTTGATAAACGCAAGCTACGGTTGGCGCATTATATCGAGTGGTTTACTAAGCGCGACTTTTATGACCAGCGCTTGACCCCACTGTCTTGGTCAGTAGATAAGCCGCCAAGAGCGGGACTGTATTTTGAAGGCGATAGACCGATTGTGATCTACCCAAAAGTGCCTGCGACAAGTACTAAAACTGAGGCGTAATCGAACAGTAACCTAATAGTTCTCAATCACCTGCATAATCTCATATCTGAGCATATCAGCACTTGGCATGCGCTCCGCGTGAAAGCGTACGATAGCGATGCCAGCGCTGGCAAGTGCTTTATCCTTTTTGTCGTCTGCCTTTTGCCTCGCTTTGCTATTGTGCGTCCAATCATCAAGCTCAATAGCGACTAGAGTCGTCTGTCCATCTACATCGGTGACCACATAATCCACACTTTGACGAGAGATACGATTAAACCAAAAGCTGCGCTCGCTGGTCTCCTCGCTGTTGGCTTCGATGATGCGTGAGAGCTGGACTTGAACAAAAATGTGATACTCAGGCAAGGCGTTTTTGAGCTTATGGAAAAAGATAACCTCGGTATCTGTCATGATAGGCATAGGCGCAAAAGGCCAAATATCTAAATCGTCACCGCGAACAGGTTTCGGCGTCGCCTCTTGATTGTGACGGCGACGTTTGGATAACGGTAACGCCATTAAACCTAAAAATCCGAGTGCTAAAACTAAAAATATAACGCCAAATGACATGGTATAACCTTATAAAAACGGGCGGTGCAGGCAACCTTGCAGGCTGACTGACCATACAGTAGTAGATAGTAAAGCTGTAAGCATCGTAACGGGGTACAGCATATTGGGCAATCTATAAAACAAAAAACACGACATCGAATGTCGTGTTTTTTTTGGCGTAGACTATTAATGGACTCGTATAGAGGGGTTTACCAATATCTTACCCACGCATTAGTGGTATCTACTTTGGGATCGCTATTGATCTTGTCTTTGAGGGCAAGCGCGGCCACTTTACCACGCTCAGGCCCAACGACGACGCGTACGCCGCGACTGGTATTACTGGTCGTGACTTGGTAGCCGGCGTCCTTGAACCTTTTGACGACTCTCTCTGCCGCGGCTTGATTACTGGCTAGAGAGACTTGTACCCCAAAGCTGCCCTTGGCGTCCGTCTCTTTGACCTCTTGACGAGCGGCGCTCAGCTTTTGCTGGGCTTCAAGTTTAGCCTCTTCGGACTTTCTTGCCAGCGCTTCTTGTCTTTTGCGCGCTTCGATACGCGCTTGCTCAGCTGCTTTTGCTTCTTGCTCTAAGCGCTCAACTTGACTGCGTGACGGCACCTTTATGGTTTGACCTAATTGCAGTGCTGAGGACACTGATAGATCATTCGCTTGTGCTAGCGCTGCAATAGGAACATTGTATTGACGAGCAAGCTTGATAAGACCATCGCCGCGCTTAACTTTATAGTCACTTGGTGTATTAGGAGTTTGAGTCTGGACGGCTTGAGGCGCTTCGGTAGCACTATTAGCTGCAGTTTGCGTTTGCTGCTGGACGCCTTGCGCTTGTCTATTCGCTGCCTGTCTACTAGCTTGACCTTGTGCTTGACGTTCAGCTCTTGCTTCTTCAATTGCCCTATCCGCTGCTAATGTAAGCTGTTCGGTCTCTGCATCCGTTCTATTGACGGTATTTGCAGCAGTAGACGTCGTTGAAATCGTTTGCGGCTGCACGCTTGTAGTATCTACAAGGTTTGCCGCCTCTGGATTATCATCTTCTGACGGCGCACTATTATCTCTGTACTGTTGGTTCTCAGCGCGAGCTTTAGCGAGAGCTTGCGCCTCTGCGCTTTCTTGCTCAAGCATAAAGGCCTGTGCGCGGCGCTCTTGCTCAGCAACACGCGCTGCCCGCTCCCTTTGTTTTTGTGCTAAAATACGCTTTTCGGTATCGATATCTGTGGTCAGCGGCGTGGCAGCAACTGTATCTGCTGGCGTCTCATCAGCTATCAGCGCGACCGGCTCAGTGGTATTTGTCTCACCGATCTGCTGTACCATTGCGTATAGCATGACGCTACCGCCAATAATCATCCCAACGCCCAATAAGGCTTGTCTCGAAAAATTCATCCGTTTACGTCTCTTAGTTGGTAATAAGGCTGACTGATCGGCGCGGTTTGTGCGACTTGTCTGTATTGTCTGTGAAAGTAACACTAGGGTCACAAACGCTCTACTTATAAGCTGTTATGTTACTCAGACTAGCAGTGCTTATTGCTATCGGTATCGCCATCAGTACTTATAGGTTACGCTATTTTTGCAAAAGCACTTTGATTATAAAGTATATTTTTTATGCTGTCTGCTACCTGAGAGCGACAAATATGCAAGTTAATTGTACATTTGTGGATTACTAGAAGTTATTGAATGCTCAAAGGTTTAACAGACTCTATATACCCAAAGCTGCAAGCGCCGCGCCTATGGTATGAAACGAGCCGCAAACGACAATCAAATCTTGTGGGTCACTTGTCGCCGCCACTGCCTGCGTCGCTGTTGCTAAATCCTTATAGTCATGTATATCATTATCCGCGACATACTGGCTCATAATACAGCGCAGATCCGTAACGTTGGCAGCGCGTGGATAATCGATCTCGGCGATGAACCACTCGCTAATCGGTAGGTTTGCTTGGCTTAAACGCTGTACTACCTTGTCGATATCCTTATCAGCGAGCATAGAGAACAGCATTTTTATAGATCCAGTACTGCCTGCCCTATGCTGAGCAATATGGTCTTGCCATAACCTACTGAGCTGATCAATCAAAAAGGCGACGCCTTGCTCGTTGTGCGCGACATCAAAAAGCCAGTGGCGATCCTGATGCGTGCGATAATCGAAGCGACCTGCCAACTTAACGGTTTGTAGCGCTTGCTCGATAGCAGGCAGATCGACGCTAAGGGAGCTGGCTAATATTGCTGATAGAGCGTTTGCTGTATTTATCAGTGATAGTGCAGGCCTTGGTAGCTGCATGGTCACCGCTGCGTTACTGTACTGCCAGATCTCGGCATCAAGCTTACGGTAGTGATAGTCTTGCGTCACTTGATAACAGATGACGTTGTGCTGAGCAATTGCTTGCTGCACGCTTTGCGGCATCTCCTCAGAGCCATATACTAATGTAATACCTTCTCGTAAGATGCCTGCTTTTTCGCGTCCAATGGCTTCTGTATTATCGCCCAGCCAATCGACGTGATCGATACCAATATTAGTAATGACGGCTATATCTGGATCGATAATATTGACCACATCTAAACGCCCGCCCAGTCCTACCTCTAACACCCAGACGTCGCATTTTGACTCAGCAAAGATCAGCATCGCCGCAAGCGTGGTCATCTCAAAAAACGATAAAGTTAAACCACAATTAAGCCGCGCCCTCTCAACCTTGTAAAAAGCATCAATCAAGGTTTGGTCACTGACCATCTCGCCGTTGATACGCACGCGCTCATTAAAGACACTAAGGTGCGGCGATTGGTACAGCGCGGTTCGATATCCTCCCGCTTGGCACAGCTGCGCAATCACTGCTGTGGTCGAGCCTTTGCCATTAGTACCTGCTACGGTAAATACATACGCTTTGTCCTTTGCTGACTGTACAATACCCAACGCCTCGGCAACTGGTAACACGCGCGATAGCCCCATATCGATAGCAGACACATGAATTTGCTGCATGTAATCTAGCCATGCCGTTAAACTGGAATTAAGCGTTAGCTGGGCAGAATGGGAAGACGATGTATCGGACATAATTGAACCTATTATAAAAGATGCGCTGTGAGAGTGTATAACAAACTGCTAAATAACCAAATATGAAAACGAGATGTAAAACCAAAAATAGCATTTATCGTCCGATGACAATAAATGCTATTAGAGCAGGCTAAATTTGAACCTACTACTTTTTAAGACTTGTGTAGACATTAAGAGCGACAGAGCTAAGCGTCGACATTAGGCACGTGACAGAGTTTTGCAAGCAGTCGATAAATCGTATCGCCAAGCTGGTGGCGATGCACGACTTCATCAATCACCCCATGCTCTAACAAAAATTCAGCGCGCTGAAACGGCTCTTCTAACGTCTCGCGTACCGTTTGTTCAATGACGCGTTTACCTGCAAAACCGATCATCGCTTTTGGCTCTGCCAGATGAATATCGCCTAGCATCGCCAAAGATGCAGTCACCCCGCCATAGACAGGATTGGTCAAGACAACGATATAAGGGACACCTGCCAAACGTAGCCGCTCAACAGCAGCGCCTGTACGTGCCATTTGCATCAAGGACAGCAAACCTTCTTGCATCCGCGCGCCGCCCGATGCGGCAAAGCAGACCAGTGGCTTGTGCTCAGCTAAGGCCTGTTCAGCAGCTTGTACAAAGCGATCGCCAACCACCGATCCCATCGACCCGCCCATAAAGCGAAAATCAAACGCGCAGGCAACGACTTCGATATTACGAAGTTTACCGTAGAGCACGATCAAAGCTTCACTCTCGCCGGTATTAGCTTGCGCTTCCTGCATCCGCTGCGGATAAGGTTTACTATCGACAAACGCAAGTGGGTCTTTTGCGACGAACTCCTGCCCAAGCTCCCCATCGACTTGATCCAAAAACCACTGCAAACGCTCGCGCGCGCTCATAGGCAGGTGATGGTCGCAGTGCGGACATACGTAGCAGTTAAAGATAAGCGCTGTATTAGTAATCATGGAGTGGCAGTTACTACACTCCGTTGATGGCTCAGTCTCAACGGCGGTAAGCGGCGCAGTAAGGCGGTGCTTGACCCCTGGAACGGGGCGATCAAACCAAGAGTGCCCAGCGGTACTAGCGCCTACTGTAGGCTCAGTACCAGTAGTGTTTGTACTCATAGTCGTTTCGTTAGTATCTACCCGAGAGTGAGCATCAGATAAGGTTGATTGAGCGGTTGTATCGTTCATAATTGTCGCTATTTATAATTGCTGTTATATAGTTATGTTAGTTTACACACGTAAACTAAATTTAGCAAAGCCAATAAACTATTTTGCACAGCACGTTATACATAATCAGTTCGAAGTAAAACTGGTATAAATCTAAACACTTTACTAGGCCCTTAAGCTATCTAGTGCAGCGCGTAGCTCATCCATCTTAGTCATAATTCTTTGCTGGGCGGCAGCGACTGCTGTAGCGTCGTTGGCATCAATATCAGCAAAGTTTTGTACCAAGGCGCTACCAACAATCACCCCATCAGCATGTTCGCCAATCGCTTTTGCCGAGTCGCCATCACGGATACCAAAACCGACGCACACTGGCAAGTCTGTCTCTGCCTTAATAGCCTGCACTTGCTGCGCCACGTCATCTGTATTGAGCGTCGCTGAACCCGTTACGCCTTTTAAGGAGACGTAATAGATATAGCCGCCGCAATGCGTTAATACTTGCTCACGGCGCTCAGGCAATGTCGTCGGTGACAATAAGAAAATCTCATTCATCGCGTGCTCGGTCAAGTGCTGCGTAAAGCTCCCCGCCTCCGCTGGTGGTAGATCGACCATCAAGATACCGTCGACACCTGACTGCTCGCAAAGCGCTACAAAGGTATCATAACCGATGATTTCAACGGGATTAAGATAACCCATGAGGATAATAGGCGTGTCTTTGTCTTGTTTACGAAACTCCGCAACCATCTTAAGCGCGTCGCGGGTACTCGTTCCTGCTGCGAGCGCCCGCTCGCCTGCTAACGCCACCGTTGGCCCATCAGCCATAGGGTCTGAGAATGGCAAACCCACTTCGATCATATCTGCGCCGTGCTTGACTAAATCATGCAGCAAGCCAACCGTCGTTTGAGGATTAGGATCGCCTGCCATGACATAAGGGATTAAGGCTTTTTTATTTTGCGCTTTTAGGGTCTCAAAGGTGCTTTCAATACGGGTCATAGGGGTCTCTAATTATTATCAAAGTATCTCAAAAAGTTAAAATGGTAAAAAGGCTATCAATGATAGCCTTTTGGTTATCGCTTAGACTAGATTAAAACTCAATCCCTTCCGCGGTCATGACCGAATGCAAGTCTTTATCACCACGTCCCGACATATTGACCACGATAGTTTGATCAGGCGTCATGGTCTTGGCAAGTTTCAGCGCGTAGGCACAAGCATGCGCAGTCTCTAACGCGGGGATAATGCCTTCCTTACGCGTGACTTCATGAAAGCCTTCTAACGCTTCCAAATCTGTACAGCCGACGTATTCAACCCGGTTCATGTCTTTTAAGAAACTATGCTCAGGACCGACGCCCGGATAGTCAAGACCTGCTGAAATCGAATGCGTCTCTTGGATTTGTCCGTCATCGTCTGCCATCAGGTAGGTACGGTTGCCGTGCAAGACCCCAATGCGACCTGCTGCTAATGGTGCGGAGTGACGACCGCTTTCAATACCGTCGCCAGTAGCTTCGACGCCATACATTTTGACATCGGTATCATTTAAGAAGTCAAAGAATAGTCCGATGGCATTTGAGCCACCGCCGACACAGGCGACAAGTGCGTCAGGTAATTTACCTGTTTGCTGTTGATGCTGAATGCGCGTCTCTTTGCCAATGATCGCTTGGAAATCACGCACCAGCAGAGGATAAGGGTGCGGCCCTGCTACCGTGCCAATAATATAGTAGGTGGTATCAACGTTGGTCACCCAGTCGCGCATGGCCTCATTCATCGCGTCTTTGAGCGTGCGCGAGCCTGAGGTTACGGGCACAACAGTCGTGCCTAATAGACGCATGCGATAGACGTTCATCTTTTGACGCTCAACGTCATCTGCACCCATATAAACGATACACTCAAGCCCCAAGCGCGCGGCGATAGTAGCGGTTGCCACGCCGTGCTGACCTGCACCCGTTTCAGCGATAATGCGTTTTTTACCGCACATCTTAGCCAGTAGCGCCTGTCCGATCGTATTATTTACTTTGTGCGCGCCGGTGTGGTTTAAGTCTTCACGTTTAAAATAAATCTGCGCGCCGCCGATCTCATCGCTCAAACGCTTGGCATGATACAGCGGCGTTGGGCGACCGACGTAGTTGACCAGATCATTGTGATACTCTTCCCAAAACGCAGGATCCGTTTTTACTCTCGTATAGATAGCTTCTAGCTCTTCGAGTGCCGCCATCAGGGTCTCAGACACAAAACGGCCACCGTGGACGCCAAAATGACCGCGGGCATCAGGGTACTGGTTAAAGTCTTGCACGTCTTTTGGGTTGGTAAAGGTATTGATGGCTTGTGCGCTATCGGCTTGGTCTGTATTTGCAGTGTCTTTATTTGCGATGTCTTTATTTGCAATGTCACTCATAATAATTCCTAGGAAGTCGTATACATGTTTGGGATTGAGCTCGGTTTGGCAAGCGGTCTTTGACGTTGACGTATTTGCTTTAAAGCATAAATGGCTAAGCAAGTCGTGCTTAGTAAACGGCTAGTGTTGCCATCTATCGCGCTTTACCGCTTTCATAAAGGCACGCATTTTAGCAGCGTCCTTTTTGCCTTTACTGTGTTCGATACCGCCGCTCACATCAACGGCATAAATAGGTAGATCTACAGCGTCTGCAACGTTGGTAGCGTCAAGACCGCCAGCTAGGATAATAGGTAGTGGACTAGTATCCGGTATCAAGCGCCAATCAAACCTATCACCTGTACCGCCATACTTCTTCTCATGATAAGCATCGAGTAAGATACTGCTTGCTCCCGCTTGTGCAAAGGCTTCAATTGTAGCATTGATACTTTGCGGCGTGTCCGTATCGGCGTTGATACGTAAGGCCTTTATCCAGCGTTTATTCACTGCGTTTGCCAGCTGTTTACAGTCCTCAGCACTTTCATCGCCATGAAACTGAATGATATCAAAAGCGAGATTACGGGCAAGCTCTAGCATATCCTCATCGGTCATATTGACGACTAAGGCGGTCACACTGACAAAGGCAGGTATCGAGCCGACTAGCGTTTGCGCCTCATCCAGCGTCACCGCACGCGGACTTGGCGGATAAAAAACCAGTCCGATAGCATCAACGCCCAATTGGACGGCGGTCTCAATGTCATCTTGCGTTCTAAACCCGCAGAACTTGACGTGCATGGTGTAACCTTAAATGTGAATTTTTCTAGAGAACGGCGCACTACCAAAAACGTAATAAAGATATGATGATAATTTGTTACACATTAGCTAAATTAATTGCATACCAAAACTTATCCTAGCATACTTTTATTTAAGGGCGTATTGAACATTCATAAATGAGCACTGCTGATCGCTAAAATTGTTCCAGACAAGGCGCAAGTCGATGATAATGTCAATACTTTAGCGAGACTTGCAACACCGTATGGAGCAATTTTAGCATCAGCCCCTCCTTTTAAATATTAGGCTGATAGGGACAGGACTATTTTTTGCCGCTGCTGTGATAAAAATAGACGCTTAGAATGACTAAACTTACTCTTTTTATCTGTGCATCGCCTAAAAAATAGTCTCTGTCAGTGCCATGATTGAATGTTCAACACGCCCTAGTTTATTTATGATTAAAATAAGGGATTTAAATGTCCAAGAGTGCGTCTGCTAATAATAACGATACTAAAAATTCAAGTGAAGAATCACCACACTATCTGATGTGGTTCCGCCGCGATCTACGTACCCATGATAACACTGCTTTGAGTGCTTTGTGTGAACGAGCACGCGATAATGACGCTTCAGTAAGCGCAGTGTTTTTTATCACGCCAGAGCAGTGGCATACTCACGATATGTCGCTTGCTCAGTGTGATCATATCATGCGTACCCTGCCTATTTTAGCTGATGATTTACACAAACAATTAAACATAAACCTACAAGTTTATGTCTGCCCAGATTTTGACAGCTGCGTTGAGGCGATTACAGAGCTTTGTGTTGAAAACAAAGTGCGCTTCCTGATGGCAAACCATGAGTACGAAGGGCGTGAGATAGCCCGCGATGAACAAATCACCGACGCTCTAGCTAAGCACGATATTGAATTTAGCCGCCATCATGATCAGTGCATTTTGCCACCGCGCAGTATCACGACCAATGATAGCGACTCTATGTACAAGGTCTTTACACCCTTTTATAAAAAGTGGCGTGATACGCTAGAGGCAAGCGTAGTTGAAGCGCATTGCGCGCCAAAGGTAGCTGCTAATAACAACAGCAAACACTCAAAACTTGCAACGCTCAAAGCGGCTGAGCAAAGCGCGCACACTAAGGATGCTATAGCAAAACTCGCTCGAGATATCGTCGCCCAGTACGTTAAGACTAACCCGCAAAACGACACCGCTGCTCATATCGATCACAACTCCCAGCTCAAGTACGCGCGCGAGGACTATCCAGCCGGAGAAGCTGCCGCATTGCAGCGCCTAAAGGACTTTACCGCTGATGATATTAACGACTACAACGTTAATCGCGATAAGCCTATGTTGCAAGGAACTAGTCATATGTCCGCCTACCTAACTATTGGAGCGATTAGCCCTAGACAATGCTACTTACAAGCGGCGAACGCACAAGAGAAGTTACATGGCAACGATAGCGACAATGACGACATCAATCGCTGGATCAGCGAGCTGGCGTGGCGCGATTTTTATCGTCATGTGCTAGTGGATAAACCTGCGCTTATTCGCCATGAGGCCTATAAAAAAGATACGGATAAAAAAATCAGTTGGTCCTATGATTCTGACGACTTTGCGGCCTGGTGTGAGGGCAAAACAGGCGTGCCTTTTGTCGATGCAGCCATGCGCAGTCTGAATGCCACAGGCTTTATGCACAATCGGCTACGCATGGTGACAGCGATGTTTTTAACCAAGGATTTGCTCATTGATTGGCGCGAAGGTGAGCGCTATTTTATGCGCCAGCTTATCGATGGTGACTTTGCCTCAAATAACGGCGGCTGGCAGTGGAGCGCCTCAACCGGAACCGACTCTGCGCCTTACTTCCGTATCATGAACCCCTTTAGCCAAGCCAAATCACACGATCCAAAAGCTTTATTTATCAAAACATGGCTACCAGAGCTCAAAGACATTCCTGCCAGCACGCTGCACAGCGAAGATAAAATGCGCAAGGCGCTGAGTCCCGAAGGCGACTTTGCCAAGGTCGACTACCCCTTACCTATTGTCAACCATAAAGAGGCGCGTAAGCTTGCCATCAATGAGTTTAAAAAGGAGTAGCGTGCTACGTTTTATAAAGCATAAAGTCTATAGTCGAACTATAGTTAGTCCAGTATTAAAAAGACACAGCGGAACTGGGATGAATTTTGCGTAGCCTCTGTCAGCGCAGACACAGCAAGCAAGTAAAATTTATACCAGTTTCGCGGCAAAATTTAATGTCCTTATTTTATTTAGGATCGACTATATATAACAATATAAAGGCTACTATCAATGGCGTCAGCTGAGCATTTTGCAGTTACTGCTCTTTAGCGACTTCTTTGACTACTTTAACTTCTGGCGTCTTAATCTCAGTCCTAGTACGGTTTTCTATGATACGAGTTTGAATGATATATAGCGCGTAGCCTAGTAAGGAGAAACTGATAATTAACATGATCCATGTGGCTAGGGAAAGAGACTCGTTAGAATCAGAGCTAGTTTTGTTTTTATTCTTAAAGATCTTCATAAGTCTCACCTTTTGCAGTATGTTTATTTACTGAGTTATTGTTGGTTGTTATCTAAATAAGACTATAGTCGAACCCCTATTAAAGTGTTACAGCGTTAGACTCGTTTAGCCTACTACTGTAGTACTTGCACTCGTCTGCCTTGTACCACTTTTAATGTTGATTGACTACATTATAGACAATATCAACTTTGTATATCTAACCCATTATAAAATAAACACAACTTGTGAAACTTCTGAGTAGTGAAGGGTTCTTGACTTAGCCATTTACTACGTTCAACTGCTCATCAAGCTCGTTTAGCCTATTAATAGCCTTCGTCATGCCATGCATGATTTGACCAAGCAATACTTGTTGTTTGGTCACGACGATGACAATCATAGGCATGTTGGCGTTGGGCACAGCGCTGATCATAATCTTGCCATCTTGCGCATCCAAAATGACGGAGCGACACCCTGTTAGTTTTGCTTCGTTAGTCAAAGCTTGCACGAGCGCTAAAATAGAGCTGCCAACTGCCGATAATTTACCGCCATCATAGTCTTTTTGAAAAATTGAGCTGACTTCAAAGCCGTCCGTTGAAGCAAGCAGCACACCGTCAATGCCACTGGTAGTATGTACCAAGTCGTGCAGGACATCTTTTGCCGCTGTCACAAAGTTATGAGAGGGCTTTACGCGATTGGCGTCCGATTGAAACAAAGTGTCATTCATGATGAGTTGTCCACATTAATAAGTATAGTCGGTTTAAAATAACAATATGTAGAGCCAAGCTACAATAAACAGTCATGAAGTGTGACTAGCTCGGCGCTGATAATTAGCCTTCTTGTTCAAGAGCGGTTATAACCGTTTCAACCAGTAGCAGCACATCATCCTTGTTACGCATATCGACTGGAAATATAGGAAAGTTGCTATTGTTATCACGTTGCCACTGCCGATAGATATCAAACTCTCGGCTGGGCTTTTTATCGATTTGACTCACACCGACGACGATGCGACCTTGGTATATTTTGCTAAACGTTTCTATATAATGCGTCAAGTCTTTGATAGGGTCTGCTGCTGAGTGATCGATCAAAATGATGACTCCAAGCGCCCCTTGTACTAAAATTGGCCAAATAAAATCAAAGCGCTGCTGTCCTGGCGTGCCGTATAAACCAATGCTAGAACCGCCCTCCATCGTCAGCTCACCATAATCCATACCAACAGTCGTTAATATCTTGTCATGAGCATCAAGATCAGTATTTTTAACCTCTGTAGAGACGACTGGAATATCTGATAAGCTGGCAATTGCTTGGGTTTTGCCCGCCCCCATTGGACCACTAAAAACGATTTTTAAGCGTTGCATAATAAATAACTACCTAGCGTATAAGACCTCGGTGTCAGAGGTTGTTCAAATTTAGAAGTATGGCAATAATTTTGGCAAATCGTAATAATAAAAACTTCTACAAACCAAGTTTTTGTCTAAGGCGCGATAAAAACCCACGCTTTTCTTGCTGCGCGGCACTGGTACTGGGTTGTGAGCTAGAGGGCGCACTGGATTCTAAAGTCGATGGCGCAGTGTTTGCCGTCGTATTAGACGGCAGCGTTGCCTGCTCTTCTTTAGCGGCTATAAAGTCAGCAGTAGTGACGGGACTGCTGTAATCTACCACTTGCTCGCGGCTCGTAAAGTCGTAGCTATCAACGACTGCGCCGTCAGTAGCGCGTTTACTAGTCGTTTTAGATGTATTGCTCGCGGCTACTAGGCTTGCATTCATCTGCGCGCTCATGCAGACAGTCAGCTTAATATAACTATCAAACTGTAAGCTACTAGAGAAGAGTAAGCTTGCCACGATTCTTTTGGCAGATTTAACAGAAATACCAGCGCTGCTTGCTAGCGTATTAACATCACAAGCTGACTTTTCAAGTGCGGTCATGACACTGATAAGATGCTGTCTGTCTTTGTTGCTTAGCGCATGCTCTCCTGCAAAGCGATCTTTGACAAGGATTACAGGCTTGATCCAGTGACGCAGTCGATAAGTGGCATCATCACTGATGAGTGGCAGCAGTAGATCGTAGTGCTCCCACGCTTGTTGCCACAACCATTGCCTCAAATCAGAGCCAAGCTCAACCTCTGGCATCTTATTATAGGGCTGCAAATGCCAGTCAAAATCTAGGGTTTGCGGTACTTTTGGGTCGTTATTTTGATTGAACCATATCAGCGCGCGGCGCGGCTTAATCACCGCGATAGTTCGATCGCCTGAGATCAATCTATAACAGCCCGCTGGACGTTTTTGTATGAGCTTAATCAAATCGATTAGTGGTTGATAATGGTTTATCACCGAGTGCTGTTCAGCTGCGTTATCGTCATTCTCAGGTACGACTGGCAAACTGTGTATGCCAGTATTGTCTGCATCAGCAGCTGGTGTTGACTCAGAGATCGTTTGTTTAGAAGTTGTTTGCTGCGAGTTTAATGCTTGAGAGTTTATTTGTGTCGAGATAATAGCTTCGCCATCAGGTGTTGATGTCTCGGGCATGGCTTGCTCGGTATCAGAGCGTGGTTTGTGTGTTAACACAGCAACCGAGTGCAGTAACCATTCGCTAAACTGACTAAGCCGTTTAAGAGGTAGGACAATTTTGTCTTGAGACACCTCGCCTTCTTTATCTTCGGTACGGCTAACATAGAGTACCGCCGCTGTTGGTTTACTCGCCAGTAGTTTTACGACGCTCTGCGCCTCACGAAACTCTTCATTAATCATGAATAGATCGACTTGCGTAGCGCTTGCTGACACCCATTCAAGCATAGCATCCAAACGCAGCAGCACGCGCAAATAACCCTTTAAGACGACTTGATCACCAGGCTTTACACCCACAAATGCAGTGTGTAAGACGTTGATTACTCCGTCTTTTGATCGCTCAGTCAGGCTACTCATGCTCTCTCCACATTAATTACGCCGTCCTGTCCTAGACTCAGCGATAGTCGTTAATTTTAAACTATAGTGCAGCCAAGCACTACGCCTACTACACCCTCTATCCTACCGTTCGTACTATTCACAACAAACAACGTTCATGACCTTTATTTTGTCCCTCTGTTATAGCACCGACACCTTTTATAAAACACATACCTTTAGGCTAAAAAACGTATTCATGTGCCGTGCTGTCACTGCTAAAAACGTTATACAACTTAATTCCTTATGCAGCTTGCGCGGGCAACTGGCAAGCACCAGGACCTTGAGTCGTCACTGTAACCCTAGCCCCTGTCAAAGCGAATAATTGCTGCATCTGAGCTTGAGCGTTCCTCAATGCGATATTCATCACATCGCCTCGGCAGGCACGCTCAAGTACTTCTTTTTTTGCCATGCTTTGCGCTTGCTCTAAAATCTTAGGATCGACTTGCATCAGTCCAAAAGCGCCTGTTTGCCAGTCATAGATATCAATATCATCAAGGTATACTGAAAATATCTCTGAGGGCGGCAAGGTAATGTTAATCTGCGGCATAAGTGGCTGCGGCGTATCAGCATTTTGCTCATAGCCAACTTGTTCATCAGGTTGTATGACTTGTACCATCTCGGGAGTCAGCGCATTGAGATCAATACCCGCGGCCACGCGGCCACGTGCAACGAATAGACCTTTTTGCTCATCTTGCCACAGTCTTGTCCAGCTGCCCTCGCGCTGGCTGGTAATGATAGTATCAACGCTAAAGGCAACCGTCTCTAAGCGGTTAAGCTTTTGAATCTGTGTGATTACGCCTTCACGAGTCACCGTTTCTATCGGTTCCTCAGTCGAATTTTGGGTGATGTAAATAGCAGTCGCTAAAGCGACAAGACTGATAAGTAGCAAAAGCCATGACAGCGGTGCAATAGATCTTTTGATAGGTTTGCCAGCAGGTGTCCGTTGATTAGACGTGCTCATTAGTCGACCTCACAGTGATAGGGATTGAGATTAGGCAGTTTTGATGCGCTTAACTTTGTCACGCTTTACAAGGGTAAAAACTAACCGCTTCCTTTATCCTTAAAGTTATGCGCGTAAGGCGCAACAACTTCAAGTCGCTGCTACTTATCTTCTACATAACTGTTTTATCTTCTACATAACTGTTTACGAATATAGTTATAAAAGACAGTTAAAAAGGACAGTTATAAAGTGCTCGTTACAAGACAGCCAAAACAAGCGCAGCGGGCAACTGCTATTACGACTAGCGGCCAGTCCAGCGGTTATGTTTTATGAAAAACCAAAAAGTCATTGCGTCTTGTGCCAACATTACCTACCATAGACTGTTTATATCCAAAACACTCATTTTGCTCTATCCTGATAAATATGCATTGCTGGTCGATCTGCAGGCAAGCACATCAAAGAGTGTTACTATTTTAATATCAATGGGTTATCACCTATCACGTAGATCCTCATTGTCGTTATGACTCCATTACATAGATCAGCTTGTAGCGGCTATTTGGCCAAATGCCAAGCGTCTTGTTTATTTATTGTTTATTAAAGATAAGGTTTCGCTTTATTTATGAAAGCCAGTCAATTCTTGTTAGCTACGTTAAAAGAAACCCCAAGTGATGCTGATATCGCTTCAAGTCAGCTCATGGTACGCGCCGGTCTAATCCGCAAAATCGCTTCTGGACTTTATATTTGGTTGCCTATGGGGCTACGCGTGCTGCAAAAAGTCGAGCGTATCGTACGCGAAGAGATGCAGAATATCGGGGCGCAAGAGGTACTCATGCCTATGACCCAGCCCGCTGAGCTGTGGAAAATCACAGGACGTTTTGACGACTATGGTCCTGAGCTGTTACGTTTCAAAGATCGTCACGAGCGTGAGTTTGTACTCGGTCCTACGCACGAGGAGGTTATCACTACGCTTGCCCAAAGTGAGCTACGTAGTTATAAACAGCTACCGGTTACTTTTTTTCAGATTCAAGGCAAATTTCGTGACGAGATTCGTCCGCGCTTTGGCGTCATGCGAGCCCGCGAGTTTACGATGAAAGACGCTTACTCGTTCCATATTGACCAAACGTCACTGGCCAAAACATACGATGATATGTTCGCCGCTTATACGCGTATCTTTACGCGTTTGGGTTTAGATTTTCGTGCGGTACAAGCCGATACCGGTTCCATTGGCGGCTTTGCTTCACACGAGTTCCACGTTTTGGCAGATAGCGGTGAAGATGATATTGCTTTCTCTGACTTGTCGGATTATGCCGCTAACGTAGAGTTAGCAGAGTCTGTCAATACCGCAGAACGTCAAGCGCCAACACAGCCACGTGAAGATGTACTAACGACAGACATGCCTACTTGTGAAGCCGTCGCTGAGCATTTAGATGTGCCTTTAGCGACCACAGTCAAAACCTTAGTTGTCCAAGGTCACAACAGTGATGATGAGCCGCAGCTTGTTGCTCTCGTACTACGCGGCGATCACACACTAAACACGATAAAAGCTGAAAAAATTGAAGAAGTAAATGTGCCATTAACAATGGCTAGTGAAGAAGAGCTCAAAGCAGCAGGCCTACACAAAGGCTATATCGGTGTCGATCTTGATATGCCAGTATTTGTAGATCGTACAGCGGCTGCCTTGTCCGATTTTATCTCAGGCGCTAATGAAATCAACAAACATACGACGGGTATGAACTGGGAGCGCGATGCGCAAATCACACGCGTGGTCGATATCCGTAACGTCGTTGAAGGGGATCCCTCACCTGATGGCAAAGGGACGTTGCATATCAAACGCGGCATCGAAGTCGGTCATATCTTCCAATTAGGTGACAAGTATTCGCAAGCGATGAATTGTACGGTATCTGGCGAAGACGGTAAGCCTGTTACCCTTATGATGGGTTGCTATGGTATTGGCGTGAGCCGTATCGTTGCCGCTGCTATTGAGCAAAACAACGACGACAATGGCATTATGTGGCCACAAACACCAGATATTGATGATTCGATTGCGCCTTTTGACGTTGCTATCGTACCCATGAAGTCCAAAGAAGACACCGTGATGCAAACAGCTACCACACTATATGATGAGCTAAAAGCCAAAGGCGTCAATGTGCTGCTTGATGATCGTAACGAGCGTCCAGGCGTCAAGTTCGCTGATCTTGAGCTAATCGGTATTCCGCATCGCATTGTCGTATCAGATCGCAATTTGGCTGAAGACAAGTACGAATACGTCAATCGCCGTGATAGCGACAAGCAAATGCTCAGCCGTGATGAGGTATTGGCTAAGGTTACTGCTAGATAGTAGCCCAATCTAAATATAAAAAAGCGCTTATTTTATAAAATAGGCGCTTTTTTTTGAGCTAAATTTAGCGTAGCCTCATTAGGGCTTACTGCCGGATCAATCGACTCGGCTTAGGCAATAGCGAAATATCACTGACTCGGCAGGGATTGATATCTATACCGCCGCGGCGCGTATACCAGGCTCTGACCATTAATTCGCTGGGTTCATAGACCTCGCTCAAGTCTGCAAATATCTGCTCTACACACTGCTCATGAAAGCCATTGTGCTGACGATAACTTAAGATATAACGTAGCATCGCCGCATTATCTATCTGCTTTTGACTGGTGATAGACACCGCGAGCGTCCCCCAATCCGGCTGATTGGTCACCGGGCAATTACTACGTAGTAAATTGCAGTAGAACTGATAAGGCTCACCGCTGTCCTCTTTTTCTACCACAGAACTGGTTTGTGTTAGTAGGGCAGCATCAGGATGAGCACTGAGCGCTACTTTTTGCGAGCTATTGGCTAGAGCATCGTCAATACAAATGCCTTCAGGCTGAATAATCAGCATCTCTGAGTGCTGATCGTTCAAAGCAAACAACGCCACCTGAACATCCGCTTGTACGCAGGCCGACAAGTCCTTAGCAAGTAACGTCTCAACTTCCTGCCAACTCGCAAACTCGGTAAAGTTAATACTGTTTAAATATAGTTTAAATGATTTAGATTCCACAATATTAGGCGAGCTTGCAGGCACACAAAAGCGCGCGATCGCGACTTGTGATAACCCTTGCAAATTGAGCCATGACACCTCAAAAGCATGCCACCAATCGACACCGATACTTAATCTATCAATACTGGCTTCACCAATACCGGACTTATCGGCTTGCCAGCCAATCGCCTCGCGTCCTAGACTGCGGGCAATAGGATATAAGATGTCGGGACTATATTGGGTCGGATAATCGGTGGTTTGCTCACCTAAGATACCGTGAATGCTCATGTTAATATCCTATTAATGGGACGTCCTCAACGTAAAAGTAACTCAAACTTAGATTACAAACGAATTCGTGAACCATCACTCAGTAAACGATATGAGATGATGTAAAACACCACACAAAAGGCAAATATCGCCGCCATTGAATAAAAGACATTGACATCAGAATAGCCCAAAATACCGTAGCGGAATGAATTCACCATATAGACGATGGGATTGAGTAGCGAGACATTTTGCCAAAATGTCGACAAATCCTCCATCGAATAAAACACCCCGCCAAGGAAGGTTAAAGGCGTCAGTACGAAGCTCGGTACAATAGAGATATCATCAAATGAGCGCGCAAAAACGGCGTTGATAAAGCCGCCTAAGGAAAATAAAATTGATGTACCAAGCACAGTAAATATTGTGACAAATAAATGCTCAACGCCCAAATCCGTAAAGAACAGCGCAACGATTGAAACCACGATAGCAATGACTAAGCCGCGAAAAATACCACCGCTCACGTACCCTGCTAATATCGCATGTTTGGAGACGGGCGATACCAATAGCTCCTCGATACTGGCGGTAAACTTGGCACTAAAAAAGCTGGAAACCACGTTTGAGTAGCTATTGGTAATCACCGCCATCATGATAAGGCCAGGCACAATAAACTGCATGTAAGGCACGCCGCCCATCTCACCGACTCTATCGCCAATCATACGCCCAAAGATGATAAAGTACAGCGTCATAGTAATAACAGGCGGCAGTAAAGTTTGTGGCCATATACGCAAAATGCGACGAATCTCTTTGAGCAAAATGGTGCGAAAAGCAACGCCTCTCTTACTCCACGACATGCTCTCATTTGGATCTACAACGATGGGGTCTCTCATAGCCCTGCCTCCTTCATGCTATCTTTGCTTTGGATGTTCTTTTCAACCAAGCGCATAAACAGCTCCTCTAAGCGATTGGACTTATTGCGCATACTAGCGACTTTGATATCAAGATCAGTCAGCTGCTCAAATACACTGTTCAACGTCTCACCTTGCGTTAAAGTGACTTCCACGGTTAACGCATCGGGCTGATGAATCTCTGTCACCTGATCTATGTTCAAAGGCTGGGTCAGCGGCTGGGTCAAATCAAGTACAAAGGTCTCAACAGATAGCTGTCCCAACAGATCTTTCATCTCTGTATTAATACGTATCTCGCCATGATCCAAAATGGCAATGCGTTTACACAGCTGCTCAGCTTCCTCTAAATAGTGAGTGGTAAGAATGATCGTGGTGTTTTCTTCGACGTTAATCTGCTGCATAAACTCCCACATTGAGCGGCGCAGCTCAATATCGACCCCGGCAGTTGGCTCATCGAGGATCAACAGCTTAGGTTTATGAATGAGTGCGCGAGCAATCATCAAGCGGCGCTTCATCCCCCCTGACAGCTCACGCGATTTGGTATCGCGTTTGTCCCACAAACCCAGGGCCGTCAGCAACCTTTTTGCGCGAGGTTTGGCTTCGCTCGCAGGAATACCGAAGTAGCCTGCTTGCGTGATTAAAATGTCTTGCACCTTTTCAAACTGATTAAAGTTAAACTCTTGCGGCACAACGCCAAGGTATTGCTTAGCAATTGAGGGGTTTTCTAACAAATCGGTGCCAAAGATGTGTACGCTGCCAGTGGTTGGCTTAAATAAAGAGCTGATAATACCGATCATCGTCGATTTACCTGCCCCATTAGGACCAAGCAAAGCAAAAAAGCCACCTTGAGGAACAGTTAGGTCAATCCCCTTAAGGGCTGAAAAGCCATTATCATAAGTTTTGGATAAATTTTTGATAGTGAGTGCTGGTACTTCTGACATGAAGACCTCTTTATCGTTTTTTGATATTAGATTATAGAAATGTGGTAATGCTATGAAGTGAGGTTATTAGTAACCAATTTCAATGTTAGGTCGTAGGTTATTTAGTATGACTACAAGATAAATACGTTTACGAGTCGAGACTGACCATAAAAAAAGCTTATCTCAGCACTTTGGCACTGAGATAAGCTCTTCGTTCTATACGGCGACGCATAGACGCATAGACGTATAGTGTTCATAAAACAGTTGGCAGTATGAGCTATCAACAAACCCTCTACCAAAGATAACGCTATACCAAGCAGTAGTGTTACAGAGTCATTAAGATTAGCTTGCCTCGGCAACCATATAATCGACTGCATTTTGGACTTCTTCGTCAGGGATATCAGCGCCGCCTTTTGCTGGCATAGCATTGAAGCCTTGAATAGCATGGGTATATAAGGTCTCTTTACCCTTAGCAATACGAGAACCCCAAGCACTAGCGTCACCCAATACAGGTGATCCCAGTAAACCTGCCCCATGACAAGTCTGACATACTGCATTATAAACCGCAGTGCCATCACGAGGACCATCACTTGCAGAAGCACCTGCAGCGCGAGCCGTGACATCACAAGCATCACCGCCCTCAAAACAAACACGGCCAACAGGCTGAATACGAGCGATCAGGTTGGGGTAAAGCGCGATAAGTTTTTGGACTTGCGGCGTATCTTGAGGAATAGGCTCTTCTTCAGCGGCAGCGGCTTGCACAGGTGCTTCAGCCACGGCAGCAGCAGTAGGATCCACGTTCTCGCTATCCGTTGTATCAGCAGCAGCTTGAGTCTCGTCACCTAATACTGCAGGCGCGCGCTCTACAATCTCTTCAGTCTGAGAGGTCTCAGCCACATCGACGGTATCTAGCACCTCTTCAGCTTGGCTCACCGCGATACTAGCGATTCCTAGAATGGCAGCTGCCGATAACATCACTACTTTTCTCATTCGTCACGTTCTCTTATTGCATATACAAATGGCTGACGACATAAGCAATCCTATAGTCTTGCTCTCAAAAACAGCAGCGACAAATAGATACAACGCCTGTCATCACCCTTGTAATTGGTGATTGATATTCAGTTATAATGATTAAATGTTTTCCCTGACATTATAAGGGACAACTGGGGTAAATTGCCATGACTGTTTATTGACTGAGCTGTTTTTTATCAAAACACGGCGATCGCTACTGTCACGCATTGGCTTTAGTGTGTTTATTTGCTAGACTAGGCGGTCTTGATTTTTTGCCTCGCTACCTTTGATTCCATTCGTAGCGATATCATCATTAAGCGCTCGTAGCTCAGTTGGATAGAGTATCGGCCTCCGAAGCCGAGGGTCGCGCGTTCGAATCGCGCCGAGCGCACCATATCTTATTTCTATTTTCTTAGTATAGTCTCCTACTGCTCGAGGCCTTTTGTCTTACCCCTTTTAATTTTACTTATAGTCACTTAAGACAGTACTAGCTTCCACTTACCTATGATCCTAAAGCTTTGCTTTGTTGGGATAGCGAGACTATTCTGTCATTTTGATAGATTGACCTGATTGTACGTTTTTTGACCAAAAAAACCACTTTTGTGGGAGATTCAAGCAAGATTGTGCGTTACTCTATTAAACATAGTCAGTTAGTAACTAACTATATAAACTAAATTAAACCTTTAATGGAGTAACAACTATGAAAATTTATATGAATAATGGTGGCGGCTGGCCTAGCACAACGGGTAACCCATCAGGTGGTGGTCGTGATAATAACCCGCCTAAAGGTAAATAAATAAACTAAATAGAAGGAGATCACTGTGTCTAATAAACAAAATGGTAAATCGCGCTCACAATATCCGGAGAACAAACCTAGCATGAAAAAAGGAAAGATCTCTGGTAAAAATCGTACTAATAAGTAGTTTTTAGTTTTACTTTTTATCTCAAGTCATACGTTCAATACGTGTGGCTTGTTTTTTTAAATAATCTGGCCATTCTACACGTGTATTGTCTATATATTCGCTGATCATCTTCTCATACTTAATCGTCATAGACTCCCATAATCCATAGTACTCATCACAAATAAAACAATGTTGCTCTTTGCTCTGCTTGCTCTTACTAAGCTTATCCGCTCGCTCATAAATATTTTGAAAGAAAGCATATATAAACCAGATCATGCCTTCAAAACTAGGGGGATTGCCACCCAGTTCATTTATATCTTCATTTTTTATATATTTGATAAATGACTTCTGATAGCTGATTAACACTTTATTAGGTGTGTCTTCTGAAGATTCTTCCATACCCAACAACCAATAAAACTCTTCAAGACTAATCCAGTTTCTCTTACTATCACGTTCGCTTTTTCTATCTAAAAAACTATACAGCTGACCATCTTCGTCATTCGTTCTCCAATTAATCTCATTTCGAAGACCGTAATGGCCTTTTGGCATTTTACGGACTCGTTTGGTTTTCTCGCTCCCATAAAAGTAAAGATCTGTTAATATAAAATGTATGAACGAGCGTGATGTGCAAGTGAAAGGACTACCATTTTTGTTGGTTAGCTTATATTCTTCAGTTTTCTTATCATATTCCCACTTATCTGGATCTAGTTTATGCATAAACAACCAGCCCAGACTAATCGGCATAATATCTCTTGAATAAAAATTAGTATGGACTGCAACATCAAGATTAGCGATAAAACTAAGCACTATAAAAGAATAGAACTCCCCTGCTGGCATGCTTATATTAAGCGCCTCATCTTCGTAGTTAAAAGTCTTGGACAAGTAATTCTTAAAATCTATAATAAGCTGACTATCAAATTTCTGACTCAAACAATCGTCTACAATCTTAGCATGCTCAAGTAAGTAGGTTGATGTTTCAGCACCAAGCATACTTACCAATGACTCATAAGGGTGTTTAGATAGTTCTCCCTCCTCTAAGCTTATATCTCCTGGTTTAACACTCCCTTTTTCCTGCGTTGTAGCTAAATTATCAAATATGTCTGCAATCTGCATTTTCTGCTTTCTAGGTATCCTAGAAAGCTCTTTTGTCAACTTCCTCATCAAAGCTTTGCCTTCAGGTACACCTTTCATCAATAAATAGGTTGGCAGCATACTCACGTTATAACGCAGCTGTTCCTCTTCAGTATCGTAAAGATTGATATTCTTATCTATCATGCTATGTACCTTTTAATCTCTGTATAACCTATCCTGAAACCTCAGCACCTAACTTGGTATCCAGCATCAAGCGAATAAACGTTTTGAATTGCTTTGGATTAGACAATAGATGCATAGTCATACCTTCATACGCCTCTTGGCTCTCAAACAGCGCGTCCATAGCGGCATCGGGATAGCCGCCTAGCATGATCTGATCGGTACTGTTATTGACAAATTGCTTGACCACGATCTCGTTTTCAGTGACTTTATCCCAGATCGTATTTTGAAAGTTGATCATATCGCTTTCAGTAAAGTCCTCGCCTGCAAATACCTCATTTAAGCGTTTTATCACTTGTGACAACCGCTCTTCTTTATCGTCTTTAGGCTTCGCCGTACCCGCCCCGCCGCCTGGGTCCAACTGATACTCTGATTTATTCTCTTGTAGTTTGAGATCCTGCTGATAGAGCTTTGAGACGCGGTAATGACTCATAACAATATTACTTAAATCAATATCGTCGTCATTATCATCACGCGCGCGTAATAGCGGCTGTAGATTACGGGCGTATAGACTTAGCCTCTCTAAATCCTTATCATTATAGTCAACGATCTGCGACATAAACTCATACTGGCGGGTAAAGGTGCCTAGATCCTTTTTAAAGATCTCAAGCGCGTCTTGATCGGCTTTAAAGCCTTTATAATCGTTGGTAGCATTGGTAATCAGTACCACATCATCCGTGTCTTTGGTGCGCTCAAGCATTATCTTAGCGTGCTGGGCTTGTTCACGTGCCAGCTTATAACGCTGCTGCCAACGCTCAACCGCAGGTTTGCAGATATTACTTAGCGCAGCGTTAGACTTATTCTTGCTATAAAATGCCGCGACAAACTGCTCCACCTCATGCCATAAAAATATCTGGCTCGCTCGCAGTCTCTCAAAGAGGTCGTAAACGTTGTCAGGGTCAGAGACATCCGCCAAAGTGGCAGTCTCATAGTACGGCTGAAAGGCGGCTAAGATATCCTCAGGATCATTGAAGAAGTCGAGCACAAAGGTGCCACTCTCAGCCTTGCCTTTATAAGTACGATTCAGCCGCGATAACGTTTGCACGCAATCGACGCCAACTAGCTTTTTATCGACGTACATAGCGCAGAGCTTAGGCTGATCGAAGCCGGTCTGGAACTTATTCGCTACTAGCATCACTTGATAGTCGTCGCTATCAAAGGCAGTACGCATATCCCGTCCTTTTAGGCCGATATTCATATTGTGCTCAGTGAACTTATCACCGACCACATTAGGAAGGAGTGCGCCACTGTCAGGATCGCTGTCGTCAAAACTGACCTCCCCTGAGAACGCCACCATAGCATTGATATTTTTGTAGCCGTGATCGCTGATATAGTTATCAAAGGCGATTTTGTAGCGTACGGCTTCTTTACGCGAACCCGTTACCACCATGGCTTTGGCTTGCCCGCCAAGTAAGCCTTTAACATTAGCATTAAAGTGCTCTATGATGATCTTTACTTTTTGCGCGATATTATGATCATGCAGGCGCACCCAGTTATTCAATTTAATCTTGGCACGGCGGCTATCCACTTCATCATCAGCTTTGAGGGTTTGCTTGAGCTGATAGACCACTTTGTAGTTGGTATAGTTTTTGAGCACATCTAAGATAAAGCCTTCTTCTATCGCTTGGCGCATCGAATAGACGTGATAGGCAGCAGGCTTGTTATCTTTGGAAGCAGGTAAGTCAGGATTAGGTAGACGCCCAAATAGCTCAATGGTTTTTGGCTTTGGGGTAGCGGTAAAGGCGTAGTAGCTGAGATTGTCACTATGACGACGGGCAGCCACCACATTATCTAACATATCTTCGCTCGACTCTATCTCTCCTGCGACCAAGACTTCTTTGAGCTGGCGCGCGGTAGAGCCGGTCTGTGAGGAGTGCGCTTCATCAGCTATGATGGCGTAGCGGCGCGACTTCAAAACGCTGGAGTCCTCTATCGCTTTGAGCACGAACGGAAAGGTTTGAATCGTGACAATGATAATCGGCTGCGCGTTTATGAGTGCTTCGGCAAGCTGTTCAGACTTGGAGCCGCCGCCCTCTTTTCGGTTAATCTTACCCACTACCCCATCGGCGTGTTCAAACTGATAGATAGTATCTTGTAGCTGGTCATCGAGTATGGTGCGATCGGTGATGACGATCACTGAGTGAAACTGCTTATCGCCGTCGCTATTATATAACGTCGATAGCTGATGCGCTGTCCATGCGATAGAATTTGACTTGCCTGATCCTGCGCTATGCTGAATGAGGTAGCGCTCGCCCGCCCCTTCACTAATAGCAGCGTTAACCAATTTAGTCACCACATCCCACTGATGATAGCGCGGGAATATCATGGTTTCCTTTTTAGACTTGCGCCCGATAGCGTCTTCTTCCTCTTCGATCTGTAGGTGCATAAAGTGCCCTAATATAGCGAGCAAATGATCAGGGGTCAGCACCTCATTCCATAGATAATCGGTGGCATAGCGGCTGCTATCGGCTGGCACGTCATTACCCGCGCCACCCTCGCTTGTGCCTTTGTTAAAAGGTAAGAAGTAGGTGTTCTCGCCTGCCAGCTTAGTGGTCATATAGACTTCATATTGACTGACGGCGAAGTGTACCAGTGCGCCGCGCTTAAAGGTCAGTAGCGGCTCAGCTTTACCCGTGTCAAGGTCTGTTGGCAGGCGCGTCTTTTTGTACTGGCTAATGGCGTTATCTACTGCTTGCTTAAACTCGGACTTAAGCTCCATCGTGGTGATAGGCAAGCCATTCACAAACAGCACGATATCGATGCGGTTGCGTTTAGCGATTTTGCTGTCCGTAGGATTAGTACTGTCTTTTACGCTGCTTTTATTAGTAGCAATGTGCGGGCTATAGACTACCTCAGGAACGATACGGCAGATATTGGCCTCGTAGCGTGCCATGATGTCGGGGTTCAGATTATGTTCAGGCTTGAACTGGCAAAGGCTAAAGCGCGCGTTACGGATCTTGAGTCCATGACGCAAGACACCTAAGGTGCCATAAGTGCGCGAGGCTCTATCGGTAGCTTGTGCATTGGCTTTACCCAGCTGCTTAACCAAGGCTGCAATAAAGTGGCGCTCAGAATCGATCGGAAAGGATTTGCAAAACTTCTCCCACTCCTGCGGCTGGGTAGCTTGGACAAAGTCCAATACGTCTTGCTCATAGAGTGCGGTGTCTGCTTGATAGCTACTAGCATGACCCAATTGCCAACCGTTCGCTTGCATTTGATCGATGATATCGGTTTGAAATACAGATTCATAAGTGGTGTTGTGGGCGTTGGTCATGGTCAGTCCGTTTCAATAATAATTGTGACTTTTAGTCTACTTTTAGATAGAGGTTTTCATGTTTTCTTTACGAGTCCTACAGCACACTCTATCATTAGTGGCAGTATTTTTTTATAATTACAGAACACAACTTTAGCACGGAATTTTAATGCGTAACTTTAGTGTTAATTATCACAAGACCAGAATCATTTTTTTAGATTTAGAATTTTATGTTCCAGAGTCGAGTAGAAGAACTAAGGGGTTAAGCTATAACCCTTGGGACCCAGACTGCAAGCTGCTAGGAGGTTCTTTTTTTGTCGCTAATCCCACAAAAGACTTTGAAAACCCTTTAGATAGTGATTCAGATCAAATCCAGTCATTTTGGTTATGGAATTATGATTCTGAGAAAGCCTTATTGATCGATATTTATAATCTGTTAAAACAAGTCAACCAAGACGCTAAAGCAGGCAATAACGGTAGAGTCTCTGCAACCTTATGCGGTATCGGTATCATATCTTCTGATATTCCCGTAATATTTGATCTGTTAAAGAGATATGAGCTGCTATCAAATGCTGAAGCGTTTTATTTTCAGACAGAATTTCGCGTTATAGATGTATCTAATTTAGCGATTCCTACGTTCAATCATAGCTCAATGTTTGCCTATCCAAAACTAAAAAAAGATTTATTAACAAAATATATGCCAGGCAAAAAATTTGAGAGCGGTACTGAGGTTTGGAGGCTCTATGAAAAAGAGCAGTATGACAAAATCGAATATCGAACTAACGATGAAATCAGCTGCACTCATACAATATATTCAGAAATTCTAAATAACTATAAGCTTTTCAAACATTTAGAAAAAGAAGATAAGCGCAACAAATATAAGAATGATAACTAGCTATTGAGTCGTAGAGTGCTCTTCAATTACCAATCAGAAATAGTAAAACTTCAAATGCACCATCTCAGTCGCTCTGATCTTCAGTTTTTACCTACTTTTCTGTTGCGCAACACACTGCCCCGTATAATTATCACCAAATATTTTGCGATTAAGTTTGGCGTAGTTGGCGGATACCGTCTTTCGGTCAGGACGGTAAGCCGTATTTTTGATACAGTTATAAAATCCAGAAGATATAGCATTTCGTGCATAGAAATAAGCACTCAACGACTTTTGCTTTTTATAGTCTCTCATCTCAGCCTTACGATAAAAATCTTCACTCAAGCTACCTGTACGTACTTGTTCTTCAATTTTCTCTTCAACCACTTGCTTCCATTTATTTTGCACCGCATTTTCGTCCCCTAACAACGGTTCTAAATAGTGCTTACACATCTGTGGACTTTTCTTGAGCGCTTCGCTAGGGTTTTGATAACCTAAGATAGCTAGCTTAGCCGTTTCATACTCCCCTTCAATGGTTTTAAGTAGTTCTTGTTTGTGCGTCTCTGCTGCGGGCACTATATCGAGTCGTTCTACATGATGCTTGGCTTGTTTGTATTCTTCAGCCAGTACCTCAGGGTCTTTCGATGATATATTGTCTACAAAGAGATTACTCATAGATTCAGAAAAGCTGTCAAGATTTGGTTTTATTAAGCTGTTCAATACAAAATGGGAGTTTTCAATTTGCTTGGCGGTATATTTTTTGGGATCAAAGTCGCCTTGATATTGACAAAGTTTCATCTCTGACTTCCATTCAAAGGGTTGTGCTTGGGCAGTATGCACGGCAGTCATTGCGGTGAGTACAAGGGTTATCGTAAATACCTTCACTACTAGATCCTTTTATTTTTATTACGCTAAAAAATGAGTGAGCTGATTACTCTAAATGCATTTGTTATATATCGCTTTATCAGCGGTGCATGGAGTGCACCCTACAACATAGCCCTACTCAGGCTGCTCCCAATCCCGAACATCAATCTTACCGGTAACCGCAGCGGATATTAAGGCAGTGCGGCGTTCTTGCATAAGTTGGATGGCATTATTTGATCGTTCTAGCAGGCTATCTATTTTTCTAGTTTCACTCTTAACATAACTTACTATGTTTTCACGTTCTTTCTCAGGTGGAAGAGATATTATAAACTTAGAAATTTGCTCAAAATTTAATCCTTCTCTATTGCCGCCGGTTTGAATAGCGTCTATCTGTTCTTTTACTAGAGATGATTTCAATATAAATGATATAAAGTGATTCATTGATTTAGGTAACCTAACTATACAAACATGCTGATTGACGTTTGCCTCCATAAAATTATCTGGCACTATACATGTTCGTCCAATTGAACCTCCTGTGACATTTAATAAAACATCTCCTCCTTGAATCTTAGTATTACTCATTTCTTCATGAATAACTTCAGAGATGAACACACTCTCGGCCTTATCAACCCTCAAACCATCGTTGTAAACGTTTTGACTACGTAGAAATAAAACCCCTTCTTCTTGATAAACCTCAGCTCCACCTCTAGGTGTTTTACCACTACCAATTTTAGAAGTATGAAAACCTAATTTAGTAACAGACCAATGCTCAGGCACTTCCCCTAACCATTCGACGCCTGAATCTTTCATCGGTGCATCAGGATTTAAGCCTTTAGTTACCGCATGACTGATGACGGCTTGGCGCTTTTCTTTTAACAGTTGAATAAGAGTTTTCTGCTTATCAATTAAGGTGTCGATTTGGGCGGTTTCGTGGTCGAGGAAATTAGCAATTGTTTTAGCTTCTTTATAAGTAGGCTTAAGAATAATCGCATTTCTTATCAACTCTTGGTTAAGAATCCTTGCCCCATATATATTTGTAGATGCATTTTCGATCAAAAATTTTGGTAGAACATAATATAGATATTCAAGCGGTAAAAGAGAAGACGAAGTGAAAGATGCAATAGCTTCATTTGTGTACATATCACGACCAGCGAAAGACACAGATCCTACAGATAATTTAAAGCTATAAAGTAGTGAGCCTTTTGGAGTTATATCCATAGAAGCTTCTTTGGCTGCTTTATCTGAGATTCTCTTTACGGTATCAGTAATTACCTTCCCTCTCAAATCAGATATATTAGCCCAAATATTTTTACCTATAAAATTAGAATCATTGCCTGTAGGTGGTGTCCAGCCTACTTGGAATGGTGCAATATACTTAATTTTGCTCATAACCCAATGACTTGGAATAACATCCAACCATTCAACCCCAGAATCCTTATACTCTTCATAACTCTGATACTTCATTACTAATTCAGCCATTACGAGTGCACCTCACCCAATAACTGTATAATCTCCGCGCTGACTTTATCTAAGTCCGCATCAATCTCAGCTAATGGACGCGGTGGCTCGTAGACATAAAAATGCCGATTAAACGGAATCTCATAACCGACGATGCCGATCTCCTCATCGATAGCATCTACCTTATCAGGATTGATCCATGCATCGGGTACATGCGGCTGCACTTCTCGCTGAAAATACGCTTCGATAAGCTCCGTCGTGGTAATGCTAGGATCAAGCGGCACGTTTTCATAATCACGCAGATCGCTATCGGGCTGGAACTCTACGATTTTGGCTGGTTTATTCGCTTGTTGATTATTCGGATTGAGCGTTACCTTGACATGGTAGAGGTCTGAGCTAAACGCCCCATAGAGCGGATTAGCAGCTTTCACCGTCTTTTTAATCACTGGTTCAGCATCCGGATTTTTCCACGTGATTGCATCTATGATTTGCTTCTTTTCTTTCGCATCTAACTCAATCTCAGAGTCTTTTAGCGCTTGCTTAAACACGGTTTCAAACTGATTATAATCATCAAATTGACTGCTACCGATAGCCGTTTGTAAGGCTTTGGCTTTATTCATGATCTCCAGTTGATCTTGCCATACCTTGCGAGCCAGCACGTCTTTGATTTGGCTTTCTTTAAGCTCGCCAAAATCTGCCTTAATCATGGCACGCGCCTCTAGGATAACGTTTGATAAGTCGCCATAGCTGTTTGTAGCAGAATCGGCGTCGCTATTGGTCGTCCAATGACTACCGAAAGCATCATACAAGGCGGGCATGACCATATCGAACGGCTTGGGCGCATAGCGTAGGCTCTCAATAGCCGCGTCGGATAATTGCGCGGAGAGCCGTAACGGGCGCTCGATAGTGATACGGCGGTAGCCAAACTCATGGCTGGCAAATATTTTACTGGCAAAGGTCTTAGCGGCCTCAATCTTAGGATTGGCAGACTGGCGACCCCGGTTGGACTTGACCTCATCGGGCTTATCAAGCACACGCGCATCCATTACCTCAAAGTCGCCAAAGGCACGAGTCACGGTCTTGATATCGTCATCATCCATCTCGTTACGCTTCGAGCCGAGCGATTTACGCATCTTGCTATATAGATTGCTACCGTCGATTAATTGCACTTTGCCTTGGCGCTCATACGATTTTTTATTACTGAGTATCCAAATATAAGTGGCGATACCCGTGTTATAGAACATATCGGTAGGCAAGGCGATGATGGCTTCTAGCAAATCGGCCTCAAGGATATAACGGCGAATCTCACTCTCGCCACTACCCGCCCCGCCGGTGAACAGTGGCGAACCATTGAGGATAATACCGATACGGCTGCCCTGATTACTGTTTTGATTGACACTATTATCCGTCTGTTTAGCACTATCAGTAATCGGACGCATCTTACTCAGCAGATGCATAAGGAACAATAGCGAGCCGTCAGACACGCGCGGCAAGCCTGCGCCAAAGCGCCCGTCGAAGCCTTTTTGCTCGTGCTCGTCTTTGATCTCGCCTGCTATCTTTTTCCAGTCCACCCCAAACGGCGGATTGGATAGCATATAGTTAAAATGCTCACCTGCCAGCTGATCACTGGATAAGGTATTGCCCAGCTTAATGTTATTGACCTCTTGACCTTTGATCAGCATATCGGCCTTACAGATCGCATAAGACTCAGGATTGAGCTCTTGCCCATAGGTACGCATGACCGCGTCAGGGTTTAGCTCTAGCACGTATTCCATACCAGAGGACAAAAAGCCACCCGTCCCCGCTGTTGGGTCATATATGGTGCGGATGATGCCGTCCTTGCTCAGTGCGTCATCGTCCTCCATAAACACCAAGGACGTCGTTAAGCGGACAATATCGCGCGGGGTAAAGTGCTCGCCTGCGGTCTCGTTTGAGCTCTCAGCAAAGCGTCGGATTAGCTCCTCAAACACAAAGCCCATCTCATGGTTCGAGATCGCCTCAGGACTCAGATCGGTATTGGCAAACTTTTGCACTACTTTATAGAGCAGGTTAGCGTCAGCCAGTTGCCCGACAAACTCTTCAAATTTGAAATGCTCAAAGATCTCCCGCGCTTCCTTTGAGAATGACTGCACGTAGGTGTTTAAGTTATCCTTGATATCGCTTTGCCCCATCTTGCTCAGATCCATGGGCGAGGTGTTATAGAACGGACGTTTGCTAGCACGTATCAAGAACTTCTCTTGCGCTTCCTCAGGCAAGCCCATCTCAGCGATACGCAGACTCTCGCTGATGACTTTGGCTTTGGTCTCCTCTAGTACACACTCTAGGCGGCGCAGTAACGTGAATGGTAGGATAATACGACCGTACTGCGACTGCTTAAAGTCGCCGCGTAGTAAATCCGCGACCGACCAGATGAAAGCCGCGGTTTGAGAGAAGTTTTTGCTCATAGGGTTATCTTATTGTTTGTTGATCAGAGATAGAATTTTTGAATCGTATATTATCGATGAGGAGACACCCCATTCTAGACAAAACATAGCCATCATAAGGGCATTGAATAGGACTCGGCAAGTCTGAATATGAGATTTATTAAAGCATTAAACACTCGTACTTTGATTGACTTTTACCTTATTAATTTGATACGCTTTACTTAAGAAGTCTTGGTATTGGCTAGATCCGGAGAAGTCATTAAACGACAAGTTTTTTGGTAGTATCCCCTAGAGCTGCCAAGGCTTCTTTTTTTATCTGCTTTTATCTCCCCCTTACCGTCTCCACCGTTTGCAGATCAGCGCTCAGTTGTGCGCGGCTCGGTACGCTATGGTAGTTTACAATAGGCACATCCCCTAAGCGCCGTTGACCTACGGCTATCTTTTTATCGATAGTAATCATCGCAATCTTGACGCCTTGCTTGGTAATCAGTAAATGATTAGTACGGCGGCTGACTTGATAATCTACAAAGCTCTTTTTGACTATCATCGCCGTTTTATCCAGTGGATCATTCTTCAGGCTAAGGCTACCAAAGGGCTTGCTCGCCCGAGTAGGCTTAGCAGGGCTATTACTACGCGCAGAGGCGTTTTTGGTCGTATGAAGTGACGCTTTTCGTTCAGGAGTACCGCCGCGCCGCTGCGCGATCAGCCACAGTATTGCGACGACACTGAAGAGTATGACAAGCCACCATATTCCATCTATCATAGAGCGGTGCATCCATTATTAGTAGGGGTTAAGATATGTTAGCAGCATCAGAGCTTATGACTAGTATACAACGCGCTGCCGCATTAATCAGTTCAAAGACGCGTATTTGTATCCTAACGGGCGCTGGTATCTCAGCGGAGAGTGGTATCCCGACTTTTCGTGATAAGCAGACGGGGCTATGGGCGCAGTACCGCGCCGAGGATTTAGCGAGTCCTGACGCCTTCGCTCGTGATCCTAAGATGGTGTGGTCATGGTATCAGTGGCGCAGGCAACAAGTACATGACAAAACGCCTAATCCTGCGCACCGAGCACTCGCTGAGTGGCAACAGCTGGCCGAGACGCGTGGACAATCCTTCACCCTTATTACTCAAAACGTCGACGATCTGCACGAGCAAGCAGGCAGTCAGGCAACGCATCTGCATGGTCATCTGTGGCGTAATCGCTGTAGCCAATGTGCTACGCCGTACGCTATGACTGCAAACGTCGAAGGCAAAAAAGATAAAAGCAGTCTTAACTTTAGTGAGGATTTGATCCACTGTCCGCAGTGCGATAGCTATATTCGCCCAGATATCGTCTGGTTTGGCGAGGCACTCCCGGTAGAGGCATGGGCGCAAGCAGAAAACGCTGCGAGTCAGTGTGATGTGTTTTTGAGCATTGGCACCTCAAGCTTGGTCTACCCTGCGGCAGGACTAGCGCAATTGGCGCAGCAAAACGGCGCGACCTTGATTGAGATTAACCCCAATCCGACACCCAATACCTTTGTCGATATTACGCTCGCTGAAAAAGCAGGTTTAGTCTTGCCCACGCTAATCAATCAGCTCAGCGCTTAAGTTACCATTAGCTTCTAAACATTAACTAAGCTCAATACTTAACACCGAATTTTAAACGTGACATTTAAAACGTTATTTTAAAAATACGACGGTATCGGATAGCTCGTTGCCTTCAGGATCATCTTCTAAATGATAGTACTGGCGCAGGAGTTGTCCAACTTCATCCAGCAGATCTGCTAGGCTCTCCTCTGTTTTTTTGTTTGCCATACCAGCCAGCGCCTTGTCGCACATCGCTTGCCAGACCGTTGGACTGACGTGTGCGCTGATACCGCGATCCGCAACGATCTCAAGGCTATGCTCGCAGATATTGACGTAGACTAAGACGCCTGTGTTCTCCTCAGTATCCCATACTCGGTAGCCACTAAATAAGTCAATAGCACGCGTACGGCTATCCGTGCGATACGCTTCTTGAATAGGCAGATGGTTTTCTATGATCAAAAAAACCTCACCGCGATGACCACGCTCAGCCTGTGTCACCTTTTCTGTCAGGCGTGCTCTGGCGTCAGGATTTAGCCAGCGACTGTGCAGCATAGGTACGAACAGAACTTGACGCCACCAGCGCGCAAGGCTTGGCTGAGGTGCTCGGTAGGTTGCCGCTGTACTGGGTTGAGCCATTAGACGATATCCTTACTGTACTGTATGTAAAAAAATCAAAGATAGCGGGCCGCCTGCTACCAAGAGCCACCAGCGCCGCCGCCGCCAAAACCACCGCCGCCGCCGCCAAAGCCGCCACTACCAAAACCACCACCGCCGAAGCTGCCGCCGCCGCCAAGACCCGGCAAGAATACTACCCCCCCGCCGCCGCCGCGCCCCCCGCGACCGCCACCTGAACCGCGCGCGATCAAGAAAAACCACAAAAACACCGCCATAATCAAGGTCATAAAAAAGCCGCCACCCAGCGCCAGCGAACCCACAAAAAAGCCCCCTGCAGTTAGGATAGAGCCAAATACTCTGCCAAAGATACTGGTAATAAAGTTACCAAAGATCAGCGCCATGACAAATAAGAAAACCGCTGACGGACTCTCCTCGGCGCTTTGTTGCTCGCTGCGCGCCGCTGCTTGTTCGTCCGCGCGCGCTAACACCTCAGGATCAGCGGCCAAGCGATTTTGTATGGCCTCAAACCCTGCTGATATACCGCCAGCATAGTCGTTTTGTTTAAACTGAGGGGTGATAACTTCGCGGATAATACGATTGAGCGCAGCATCTGGTAACACGCCTTCTAAGCCATAGCCTGATAGAATATACAAATCGCGATCATTGACTGCAACTACCATAAGTAGACCATCATCGGTATCCGCTTCGCCAAGCTGCCATTTTTCAGCAATCTGTAGTGCATAATCAAAGATGGGCACGCCATTAGTCGTTGGGATAATGACAACTGCTGCTTGCGCATAGCCTTGCTGATAAAGCTGGCGCAATTGCGTCTCTAAACGCAGCTTTTCTTGTGGGTTTAAGATACCGGCTTGGTCGATAACGGGATTGTTTAAGATGAGCTTATCGGCATCGACGCCTGTAGCAGTAGATTGCACAGGTGGCAGAGTTTCCGTGTCAGTTGGTGTGTCAGTTGTAGAACCAGTAGCACTGTCACTAGTGGTATTAGGATTAATAGCCTCATTGCCCAAGATGGCGTCATTGATGGCCTCATTCCCTAACACCGCATCATTGATCGCCTCGTTAGACTCGCCTGCCTTAGCTATGGCAACTAAGTCCTCAACGCTTTGATTTTCTAGCGCGATACCGCTACTTTGGGCGGCATTTTCACTGGCTGCAAAACCTATTGGCGCATACAACGTCCCCCACGCTAAAAGTATCGCAGTTAGACAGGGTTTTAAGTTTTGCATATGATTTCTACCACTTTGTATTTTATTAGGCTCACTATGATGACACTCACCGTTATCAGGCTTGATAAAGATACAAGCCTGAGAATAATCGCCATACAATAATCGCTTGCATGAAGCTCATAAGTTGCATGCTTCTCGTAGCGGTCAATATCTATAACCAAGCAAATAAGCTACGCCATAAGACAAGCTGATTATTCACCAAAGTCTACAGTCGGCGCCGTTGAGATTGCCTCTTCATTAGCAACGGTAAAGTTGGGCTTGGTATCCATACCGAACACTTTGGCAGTGATATTAGTTGGAAATTGACGCACGGTTGTATTATAGCTTTGTACTTCTTGAATATAGCGGTTACGCGCAACGGCAATACGGTTCTCTGTGCCTTCTAGCTGCGCTTGCAAGTCTTGGAACAGCGCATCTGACTTTAGATCAGGATAACGCTCGGAGACTGCCATCAATCGCGACAACGCTCCTGTGAGCTGCGACTGTGCTTCAGCGTAACGCTCCATCGCCTCCGGATCGTTGAGCACTTCAGGGGTAATGGTAATACCGCCTGCTTGTGAGCGCGCTTGCGCAACTTGGGTAAAGACGTCTTGCTCTTGCTCGGCGTATTGCTTGACTACCGCCACTAAGTTTGGCACGAGATCATCGCGGCGCTGATACTGGTTGACGACCTCTGACCAAGTTGCCGTTACTTGTTCGTCTTGAGCTTGTAGATTGTTATAGCCACAACCGCTTAAGCCCACCGTTGAGGTCGCTAAAAACGCAGAAAGTATCAAGGGTTTTACAAATGCTTGGCGTGTCATAATCGTCATCCTAATAATGAATAATACAAATTCTGCGCATCTAAAGCGCTGATGTGAGAGTTAAGCCAATGATGGCGATATAAATGGGCTTTTACAATTCAATATTACCAAAACACTACTACAAAACGTTGATGCCTTTAACAATTCAGCTGAAAACTTTACTAAATCAGCGCGCAACGTGAATGATTAAAATATTTACTTTAAAAACCTTCTACGTCTTTGAGTAAACTTATACAGCATTGCTTTGAAGATGCGCTATATAAGCCTAACTAGTATTTAGAGAAGAAATCAGAGTAGAAAAATGTAGTAATTCCTGTCATTTTGTGGCAAATTGCAGTTACGTAATTGTATTATTTGTACACAATTCAACATAAATACCGTATTGATAAACATTAGTTACGTTTTACGTCAGTGCTTCACTATTGGGTACTGGTTCATACTTGTCATACAGACCTGTTTTATCCGCTGGTCTATTCGTGACTTGGCTCGCTATAACTGTACAGCGAGACAATCTCGCAGCAACCAAAACAGCAAAAGGAATTGCGACCGCCGCTGATATCTCTATTAATAGTGTGTTGCACGCACATAGCATACATTACTAATAATAAGCCAAGCGGATAAATACAGACAACGACATTCTA
Organism: uncultured Psychrobacter sp.; assembly: GCA_947489525.1. Lineage (GTDB taxonomy): Bacteria > Pseudomonadota > Gammaproteobacteria > Pseudomonadales > Moraxellaceae > Psychrobacter. Next base: position 41,243 of record CANLDW010000006.1, on the reverse strand, counting down.
TTCTTGACCGTTATCGACCTACTAATAGATGTCTAACATTATTAGTAAGGTACGTAACTCGTATGGGATCGTTTGAGGAATATTCTTATGGAAGGTTTAGTTAGTCTAGCGAACAATATTATATGGAGCCCAGCCCTAGTTTATTTATGCTTGGGTGCCGGTCTATTTTATTCAATTTTAACTCGCTTTGTGCAAGTACGTCTCTTTGGTGAGATGTTAAGACTCTTGTTTAAAGGCAAGCCTGATAACGATGGTATCTCATCCTTTCAGGCATTAGCGGTCTCACTCGCAGGCCGTGTCGGTATGGGTAATATCGCAGGCGTCGCTGCCGCTATTGGTTTTGGTGGTCCAGGGGCGGTATTTTGGATGTGGGTTGTCGCATTTTTAGGCGCATCCACCGCTTATGTCGAGTCCACCTTAGGTCAGATCTATAAAGAGCGCGATGTTGTCACCGGAGAGTATCGTGGTGGTCCTGCGTACTACTTCGAGCGCGCCCTTGGTCAAAAGTGGTACGGTATCTTATTCGCTATTGCTTCTATTATCGCTTGCGGCGTGTTCTTACCAGGCGTACAAGCGAACGGAGTGATTAACGCCGTCGCTCAGGTTGCAGGCGAAGGCTCAGCGATGAGTTTTGCTGGCATGGAGACAGGCACTACCCGTCTTATCGCTCTCGGTATCATCTTATTGGTTCTAGGTTTTATCATCTTTGGTGGTATCAAGCGTATTGCAACCTTCACTGAGTACGCTGTTCCCTTTATGGCAGTCGGCTACATTATCTTAGCGCTGCTCATTATGTTCACCAATTTTAGTATGATACCAGAAGTGTTCGGTATGATTATTGGTGATGCCTTTACTGCTCAAGCAGGTTTTGGTGCTGCTATCGGTTGGGGTGTCAAACGTGGTATCTACTCTAACGAAGCTGGTCAAGGTACAGGTCCTCACGCAGCTTCTGCTGCCGCCGTTGACCACCCTGCACAGCAAGGTTTGGTACAGGCATTCTCAGTTTACGTCGATACGTTATTGGTTTGTTCTGCGACTGCCTTTATGATTCTATCGACTGGCATGTACAATATTCAAGGTACACTACCTGATGGCCAGTTTATCGTTCAAAATGTTGCAGCTGATATTGAGATTAACGCGCCATCGTTCACTCAGATGGCAATGGAATCAGTCTACGGTACTTTTGGTAATACCTTTATTGCCATCGCGGTGTTCTTCTTTGCCTTTACCACTATCCTCGCCTACTACTATATCGCTGAGGTCAACATCTCCTACCTCACTCGCTCTATGGGTAAGGGCGCCAGTAAGACCGGTCAATTTATTGTCAAACTGGTCATTATGTTTATGGTCGCTTATGGCGCATTAAATAGCTCAGGTTATATTTGGGGTCTAGGTGATGTCGGCGTTGGTCTCATGGCGTGGCTGAACATTGTTGGTATTATCGTTATCTTCTTTGTTGCCCGTCCCGCTATCGATATCTTGCGCGACTATGAAGCGCAGCTCAAAGCAGGCGGCGGTACAACAGCCAAGCGCTTCGTCTTTGATCCTAAGAAGTTCGGTATTAAAAACGCAACGTATTGGGAAGAGCGTCATTTGCAAGAGCAAGAGCTGACTCGACAAGATCCGCTCCGCAAAGATCCAAGAGTATAGAACACAGAATATATAAATTCAGTATCTTTAGGTCTCTAAAAATCCCGCAACCTAGGTTGCGGGATTTTTATAGTTGCAGAACAACCTTTTAATGGGTTGTAGTCCGAAATAACAACTCAGTAAAAAGCCTGCGATACCACTTAGGTAGCGCAGGCCTTTAGTTTTTTTTGGGCTTATATATTTATCTTTTACTGTGGTAGTAATACGGCATCAATCACATGAACCACCCCATTGGTAGCGGTAATGTCAGGTTGTACGATATTAGCCGTACCACCATTTGCGCCAGTGATGACGTTATTGTTGTCAATAGTAAAGCCTTGACCATTGACCGTCTCAATGTTGCTGCCGTAAGGAATCTCATTAGATCTTACGACTGCATTCGGCACAACATGATACGTTAGTACTTGCGTTAACATATCGTTATCCGCTAATAGCTCATCTTGCGTAACACCAAGCGTATTGAGTAAAGCGTCAAAAGCGTCGTTAGTAGGGGCAAATACAGTGTAGTTAGTACCAGTAGCAGCCAACGTCTCATCAAGATCAGCAGCTTGCAATGCAGCAACTAAAGTAGATAAGTTTGGATTGTCAGCTGCAAGCTCAGTAATGCTTTGCGTTGCCATTGTATCCGTAGTCGTCATTGGATCGGTCTCGACTATTGGGTCTGCTACCACTACTTCTTCTTCAACTGTGGTCACTTCTGGCTCAACAGGATCAACAACCGTTTCAGTGTCGTTACAAGCGGCTAGAGATAATGCAGTAGTTGCAACTGCTATTGATAAAAAAGTCTTTTTTAACATGGAGATATCCTTTCATTTTCAATGAGTATTAAGTGTTTAAACTATCAGAGACTGACTTACTGAGTATATTTCACATATGTCAGAAAAACTTGGTTTATAACAAGTTGGTACGTGTTTATACAATTTTTGAACAACGACAATGTTTGAACAACGATACGCAATAACCACAAAACAGTTATTACAAACAATGAGAGCTGGTACGAATACCAGCGTCATAATATAACTAATACTAGGGTATAACGAATTGAATTTATTGAGGTAGTAATACTCTGTCGATAACATGAACCACACCATTGCTGGCCTTGATATCAGTTTTTAGAATATTAACCGTTCGACCATTTTCATCCATAAGCTTACCTTGTGGCGTTACGGTTAAAGTATCTTTACTTAACATCGCAACGCTACCTGGACGAACATCTTTTGCATAGACAGGAGCTGGGATCACATGATAAGTCAGAATCTTAGTTAACAAAGGCTTGTTAGCAAAAAGCTGTGCCTTAGTCATATTCGTCTCTTGCAAGGCTTGAGCAAAAGCGGCGTTAGTTGGTGCCAAAACAGTGTAGTTTGCACTCGGAGCAGATAGCGCACCAGCTAGACCTGCAGCCTGTACCGCCTCTATAAGTATAGAAAAATCAGGATTACTCTGTGCTACTTGTACTACGTTCATATTAGCGACAGGTTGAGCCTTCATAGGAGCCTTAGTCATTGGACTCTTATTTGCCATCATATTATTACAAGCACTAAGTCCTGTTAAAGAGATAGCTAAAACGCCGAGCGTTGCAATTTTGGTAATTTTCATATTCATATCCTTGATAATTAGATTTATCTTACAGGGTATATATCTGACAGGGACTAACCACACACATACCTACTTTATGGTTGCATTCTAAGCTTGAGGCTTACTAAATACATGACTATTACAATCTTGCGTATCGCCACCTACTGACATTATGCACGATAACTCAATAAGATGAATACTCACTTGTTAGATTTAGTATCTGTAAACAATACCCTATGAGTCTTTATTACAGCTTACTCAACCTTATGCTTGTAAACTAGCATACCCCATTTATCTAACCGTCGGTGTTTACGCTACTTTTTGTAATAGCCCTGTAAATACTGACTTTTTTTTGAACAATTCGTACAATAACTAAGCCAAAAATATGCAAATTTGTGCAAATGGTTCACTACTGTTCGATAAAAGAGGCATTATTGACTGCAATGGCACTGAGTCAGCATCTTTGAGCCACCATAAGTAATTGACGTTTTTCATGCTAAAATATGCAAACTGAATTATTCCTTATATTTTTTTGTCTTTTTGCAATACCAATCATATAAGCAGCGCACCTATGACCTTACCGCACACCTCGCAGAACCAACTAGGATCTGATACCGCAGCAGTCATTACAAAAGCCACTGACGACTTTGTTCTAACGCCGCCTGATACTTTTCCTTTTAAAGAACAGCAAATGACAGCGCACGCGCGTATCACTGAGCAGATGCAGACGCGCATCTTAATGCTCGACGGGGCGATGGGTACACAGATTCAGACCTATAAGCTCGATGAAGCCGATTATCGCGGTGAGCGCTTTGCCGATATTGAGCAAGACGTGCGCGGTAATAACGATTTGCTCGTACTCACGCAGCCGCAGATGATTAGACAGATTCATAGCGACCATCTCAAAGCAGGCGCAGATATCATTGAGACCAACACCTTTAACGGTACACGGCTATCGATGGCGGACTATGATATGGAGTATCTCGTCCCTGAGCTCAATATCACTGCTGCCAAAATTGCGCGCGATATCGCCGACGAGTTTACTGCGCAAAATCCAGATAAGCCGCGCTTTGTCGCCGGGGTCATAGGACCGACCTCACGCACGTGCTCAATCTCTCCTGACGTCAACGATCCCGCCTATCGTAATGTCACTTTTGACCAGCTGGTCGATAACTATCGTGAAGCCACGCTGGCGCTGATTGAAGGCGGCGTCGATATCATCTTGATTGAGACCGTCTTTGATACGCTCAATGCCAAAGCAGCGATTTTTGCCGTCACCGGTGTGTTTGATGATATCGGTTTTGAGCTACCGATTATGATATCAGGCACGATTACCGATGCCTCAGGGCGCACGCTCTCAGGACAAACGGCAGAAGCCTTTTACAACTCCATTCGCCACGCCAAGCCTATCTCGGTAGGCTTTAACTGCGCGCTTGGCGCTGACGCGCTGCGTCCGCATATTCAAACGCTATCGAATATTGCTAATGTCCATGTTTCAGCTCATCCTAACGCCGGTCTACCCAATGAGTTTGGCGAGTACGACGAGACACCTGAGCAAACGGCTGCCTTGCTCGAAGGCTTTGCCAAAGCGGGTATCCTCAACATCGTCGGCGGCTGCTGTGGTACAACGCCTGAGCACATTCGCCAAATCGCTAATATGGTCGCGGACTATAAACCGCGTCAGATTCCTGAAATTGCGCCTGCCTGCCGCTTATCAGGACTTGAGCCGTTTAACATCACCGAGGACAGCCTGTTCGTCAACGTTGGTGAGCGTACTAACGTGACCGGCTCCAAAAAGTTTTTGCGCTTGATTAAAACCGAAGCCTATACCGAGGCGCTCGACGTCGCCCGCGACCAAGTCGAAGGCGGCGCGCAAATCGTCGACATCAATATGGATGAGGGCATGCTCGACTCTGAGCAGGCGATGATTCATTTTGTCAATCTGGTTTCCGGTGAGCCGGATATTAGCCGCGTACCCTTGATGATTGACTCCTCTAAGTGGGAGATCATTCAAGCTGGGCTTAAACGCACGCAAGGTAAGTCAGTCGTCAATTCCATCTCTTTAAAAGAAGGCTACGACGAGTTTGTTGAACGCGCCCGCCTGTGTATGCGCTTTGGCGCCGCAGTGATGGTCATGGCCTTTGATGAAGACGGTCAGGCCGACACCTACGAGCGCAAAATTGAGATTTGCCAGCGCAGCTATGACATCTTGGTTGATGAAGTCGGTTTCCCGTCTGAGGATATTATCTTTGACCCCAATATCTTTGCGGTCGCCACTGGTATCACCGAACACAATAACTACGGTGCGGACTTTATCAACGCGACTAAGTGGATCGTTGAGAACTTGCCTAATGCGATGGTGTCAGGCGGTGTCTCTAACGTCTCTTTTAGCTTCCGGGGTAATCCCATTCGCGAAGCCATTAACTCAGTATTTCTCTACCATGCCATCAAGAACGGCCTGACTATGGGTATCGTCAACCCCTCTATGCTGGAGATCTACGACGATATTCCTAAGGAAGCCCGCGACGCTATCGAAGACGTCATGCTCAATCGCAATCAAGGCGAGAGTGGACAAGACGCTACCGAGCGCCTAATGACCATCGCAGAAAACTACCAAGATGGCGGCAAGAAAAAAGACAGCACTGTTGATCTGTCATGGCGCGAGCAGTCGGTAGAAAAACGCATTGAGCACGCCTTAGTCAAAGGCATCACCACTTACATTGATGAAGATACCAAAGAGGCGTGGGAGAAATACCCCAAACCACTCGATGTCATCGAAGGGCCACTGATGGACGGCATGAACGTGGTCGGCGACTTATTTGGCGCGGGCAAAATGTTCTTACCGCAAGTAGTCAAATCGGCGCGGGTTATGAAACAATCGGTCGCTTGGCTAAACCCCTACATCGAAGCGGAAAAAGTCGAGGGCGAGGTCAAAGGCAAAATCCTGATGGCAACGGTCAAAGGCGATGTGCACGATATCGGTAAAAATATCGTCGGCGTGGTACTTGGCTGTAACGGTTATGATGTGCTCGATTTGGGCGTCATGGTGCCATGTGAGACGATCCTCGATACGGCGATCAAAGAAAAAGTCGATATCATCGGGCTGTCAGGGCTGATTACCCCAAGCCTTGATGAGATGGTCTATGTTGCTAAGCAAATGCAAGAGCGCGGCATGACTTTGCCGCTAATGATTGGCGGCGCGACCACTTCAAAAGCGCATACGGCGGTCAAAGTCGAACCCAACTATCAAAACGATGGCGTCATCTACGTGACTGATGCTTCGCGGGCGGTCGGTGTCGTGACTAAACTGCTCTCCAAAGACAATCGCCAAGCGCTTATCGATGACACGCGCGCAGAATACATCAAAGTCCGCGAGCGTCTCGCCAACCGTAAACCCAAAGCCGCGAAGCTGTCCTATGCCGAAGCGGTCGAGCTTGGCTTTAATGACGATTGGGACAACTACGTGCCCCCTGCGCCCAATACGCTTGGGCAAGTGGTCTTTGACGATTATGACATCAATAACTTAATCCCTTATATTGACTGGACACCGTTCTTTATCTCGTGGGGACTGGTTGGCAAATATCCGCAGATATTTGATGATGAGGTCGTCGGTACGGAAGCCCGCGACTTATTCGGTAACGCGCAGGATATGCTCCAAGAGCTTATTGATAACCAGCTGGTGACCGCAAAAGGGGTGTTTAAAATCATGCCTGCGCGCCGTACGGGTAGCGATACGATCACCGTTTATGACCAAGCGCCTGAGGACGGCGGACAACCAACGCATACCTTTGAGCATCTGCGTCAACAAAGTGACAAAGCCAGCGGTAAGCCCAACTTTAGCCTCGCCGACTTTATTTCGCCCTCCGAGCAGCATACCGATTATTTAGGCGGCTTTACCGTCTCCATCGTTGGCGCCCAAGAGCTGTCGGATAAGTACAAAGCCGCAGGCGACGACTATAACGCCATCATGGTGCAAGCGCTATGCGACCGTCTCGCCGAAGCCTTTGCCGAGCATTTGCATGAGCTGATTCGTAAAGACTACTGGGGCTATCAGGCGGATGAGGAACTTACTAACGATGAGCTCATCAAAGAAAAATACGTCGGCATCCGCCCGGCTCCAGGCTACCCTGCCTGCCCTGAGCATACGGAGAAAGGTAAACTGTTCGATTGGCTCGGTACGGTTGACGCTATCGGCACCACGCTAACCGAAAGCTTTGCGATGTGGCCAGCGTCCTCGGTCAGCGGATTTTATTACTCGCATCCGGATAGCGAATACTTCAACGTCGGTAAAATCGACCGCGACCAGTTGGAGGATTATGCCAAACGTAAAGATTGGGATATTAAGACCGCTGAGAAGTGGTTAAATCCGAATTTGTCTTAGGGTTATTAGGTTGATATAAAGGAAGAGGTTGCAATAACAATGATGTTATTGTGGTTTTTGAGAGTGATAGTGCTATAGTGATACTAAATAGTACTACTGTGGGCACTAACCGCCTCAAGGAAGATATCATGCCTCAGCTTGATTTTACCCAGCCGCCTTTTGACGTTTTGAGCGCAGATGAACGTCTTAGTCTTAAAAAACATACCCAAGTACGCTATCTTGCCAAAGGCGACTCTCTGGCTAGTGAGGATCTACAGTACTTTTTTGTGGTTCTAAAAGGTCAAATTGAGCAGCGCTTGGGCGATGAATTCGTTGCCACCTACTTGGGTAACAACCATACCAAGCATTTCAACAGTAATGACTGGTTCGATAGTCGTCGTACCTCTGAGCACACCGGACAAAACGGTAATACGCAAAAGTCGCCGAGTCATTATCAGTTTTGTGCTGTCGAAGACTCTTTATTGCTACAAGTTGATGGCAGCGCTATCGACAAGATTGGCGCGCAAAATCATCTGGTTCGTCAGCTGTTATCCGAAAAGCTCTCTGAGCGTTTAAAGGCGCTCAAGCTTAGGCGCAGCAATCAGGTTAGTGCTAATAGCTATACAGCCCAGCTAGAAGTACAGCAAATCCTCTTGCAGCCCGTTACCGATGTGAGCTTACTGCCTGTACATATCGTTGAGGCAAACAGTAGCTTGTATCAAGCCACGCGTATTATGATAGACGCTGGTCTCAAACATATCCTTGTACGACCACCAGAGCGTACTGAGCAGATGCAAGGCGAGATATCGCACTTGGTAGCACAACCTAAGTCTGATCGTACGTTAGGGCTTTTAAGTGACCATGATATTTGCCGCGCGGTCAGTGAACAAAGAGACCCCGCCGCTACCCCTTGTCAAGATTATGCCAGTTTTGATTTGCACACGATTCAAGCTAAGAGCGAGATTGGCGATGCGCTATTGACGATGACGCGCTACCGTATCCACCGCTTGCCTGTGCTAGACGACAACGACACTGTCATAGGCGTATTAGCGCAAAGTGATTTGATCGCTTACGTCGGTCATCACTCACAGCTCATCAGTATCGAGATTGAACAAGCACAAGATATAAGCAGTTTGAATACGGCTGTGGCGCTGATCGGACGCTATATTCGTGCGCAGCAGCAAAACGGGGTCAAGGTTAGTGTGGTTAGCCGCATGGTACAGCAGCTCAATGCGCAAGTATTCACAAGGCTGTGGCAACTGATCGCACCCAAAGAAGTCGTTGACAATACCTGCGTCATTGTCATGGGCTCAGAGGGCCGCGGTGAGCAGATCATGCGTACTGATCAAGATAATGCGCTGATTATTCGTGATGGGTTTACGCATCCTGACTTGGAGAGGTATGCCGATACCTTTAATCAGCAGCTGTCCGTATTGGGCTATCCATTGTGTGACGGTCATATCATGATGAACAATCCGATATGGCGACAATCTGTCAGTGACTTTAAAGCACAGATTAGCTTATGGTTTAAAAATACCGACCCCATGCATGGTATTTATCTGTCCTCAATACTCGACGGCGAGTACGTCTGCGGGGACAAAGCTCTACTCGCACAAATACGCACTCATCTACACATCGCCCACCTGCGCTCAGATCCTATGTTTGTCCGCCAGTTTGCGCGCGCCGCCTTACAATTTGGCGATATCGGTCAATGGTGGCAAAAGTTTGTTCCCTTAATAGGCAAGCCTACACGCCGCGATGTCGATCTCAAAAAAACAGGTCTATTTCCGCTAGTGCATGGTATTCGTACACTTGCACTAGAGCACAATATATTTGAGGCGGTCAGTACTAAGGAGCGGCTCAAAGCTTTGGTCGATGCTGGTATGTTCACTAAAGAGCGCGCTGAGACGCTAGGCGAAGCATTAGAGTTTTTTATGGCGCAGCGCTTAGCAGTAGCCCTTGAGGCCGATGATAAATACGCCCACCAAGTTGATCCGACAACCTTGTCAGCGCTAGAGCGTGACGCGCTAAAGGAGTGTCTAGCAGTCGTCAAAGGCTTCAAGTATGAGCTTACTCAGCACTACCAGTTAGAAGTCGGATAAATAGGGAGCCGACAATGCACTGGCTCAAACAGTTAACCACGTCCTGGCACAAAGCCAAGCTACAACGTCCTGAGCTTGCCATGATGTTCGAGCCGCCGCCATCAGAGCGGTGGGTCACTATTGACTGCGAGATGACAGGGCTAAATCCGCGCAAGCATCACCTGCTCTCGGTTGCCGCCATTCATATCAATGACAACATGATCGATACGGGCAAGGGTCTGCATCTGGTCTGTCGCCCGCCCATCATGCCAGACGCAGATACCATCGTCATTCACGGACTACGCGCAGCAGAGGTGGAGAACGGTATGAATTACGATGAGATGCTCGCCCTGCTATTGCCCTTTATCGCTAATCGCCCTATCGTAGGGTTTTGTCCGCAGATCGATATTGCCTTTTTAAATCCTTTGACCAAAGCCTACATGGGCGCACCACTACCCAATCAGGTGATTGATGTACGTCAGCTATACGCTAGACAAATGGGGGGCTTGGTACAAGGGGCTTTTGATCAATCTTGTCATCTCAACAATATTATGGCTCACTATGATATTCCCGAATTGGGCGCTCATGATGCTTACAATGATGCCATAATGACAGCCATGGCCTTTATGCACTTGCGCTAGTCGTTGTTGGGTTATTGGGCGACTGCAACTGCTTAATTGAATACTCTTTGTAGACAGAATTAAATCCGAATTTGGCTTAGGGCTGGTTGTTGAAGTTTTTTAGCGTGTTTTTAAGGCGGGATTGGTTTTTGTAGCTAATCCTGCTATTCGCTTATATCTTGCACGTCCACTGGCGCGGTGACTAATTGCTAGCCGTGTTCCTGGTGCCTCGATAACCCGTCTAGCAAAGTCACCGCAAGCCATTGGTCGCACAAGTATACCCGCTACTATCAGGGCTAAAAAGCCTCGCTATATCAAAGCTGCTCTATTTGCCATAAATAAAAGATGATATAGTTTGTAACTATAGGTAGATGAAAAGGGTGAACCCATGAGCCGAATTACGTTAACGCTTGATAAAGACGTAGCAGCGATGGTGTATCAGATGGCGCACGCTGAAAACTTGCCGCCCAATCTTTGGCTAAGCCAATTCGTTGAGCGTCAAGTCAAGCAGCATCAAGACTGGTCGCCAGAGGTCAAAGCACTGGCTGGCAGTTGGGGGGATTTTCCGAGTTTGGATGAGATTCGTTTAGCGAATAGCGTTCCTGTTACCTCGTAAACACTTCTAACTGAGTCACCGAAATCCAGTGGTCAAACAAGTATATCAACTACAATCACAGTTGAACCGCTCTAATGGCTACAGTTTTTTTAAGATCATCATATTTCTAATGTCTGACAATAGTAACTATTAAAAAATATTCTTAAATAGAAGATATTGAATTAGATTAAATATATGGTAGATGAAGTTTTGGAGTAAAAATGAAGAAGAAGCATATAACGCTGTATGATTTGTTGGGTATGAACAAACCATTAAAGATAGTTGATAGTGGTTTAGCTCAAAATATTAACAATCAGTTTAAAGGCGTACCGAAAGTTGAACCGCAGAATGATTTTTTAGCACTCAAGACACATCTTATTTCATTGCTCAAACATTACAATCCTAAAGACCTCATTATAGCAATAAATATCATAGAGCTATGGCTTCCTAATATATCTTCTACAATTAAGCAGTCCATTCTAGTAAATACCTTTTTAAGTATCCCTGAAAGAAAGTTCAAGAGTAAGAAAACTCTCAGTACGTATAAAGAATTCGAGAATCTCACTAAGCAATTGATAGATATGTTTCCAGCCTTTCCTATGATGGAAGACTATGTGCCAGAAGTAGATTGGGGCGAAATCAAGTTCGAATTAAATAATGAAATTTACCGTATTTTCTATGGTGGGGTTATTGAAAGAGTACCTGATTTTTTACAGGCTTCTTTAATTGTTCATGGTAATAAATCCAAACATATAGAATCTGTACAATGTGCTCTACGCCTTCAAGACCATATCATCAACCAATTAGAAAATACTATTGACGTACCTGAGTCTATAAATAGCGGTTATTGGGAGATTCCAAGTATACAATTTTGGAGTGAATGCAAGAAAGTATTAGAGTCGTTAGATGAATATATTCAAGATGTACCTACTATACTAATTACAGCACTAGGCAACGAAAAAGATTATTCGAGTATCAATGAATTTAGCAATTCATTCATGCAGTCACAAGTAAACCAAAACATATTTGTTCAGATATCAGAAAAATACTACCCTTTTTCAATCCGTAATTGTCTGTCTGTAGTTATAGATAAATTCGCTGAAGAGTCTGTAGATACAAAAGACGTTTCATTTCGTTTATTAGATTTTGTTAATCGTAGAATCAATACGAGTGCTGAACAACCATTACAATTATTTGATGCTAGCCAGCTATATTCGACAGTTGTAACTGCTGTTTTTTATGCCCAAAATAAGTTTTACTTTGTAATCATACTCGATAGTGACGAAGATACAGCAAAGGTTTTTGAAACAAACTTGATAAAAGCTATTCGAAGTAATTACTGGGGTTTCAAGTTTATAGATGCACCTTACGCATTCAATATTAGAAATAAAGGCGAGGAAATAGTACCTAGAGAAAAAATAGAAGTTCTATATCTGACAGGTCGTGTCACCACGGCAACGGGTATGCTTCCAACAACAGAGTTAGGCCAAGTTTTTCCATTATCTGAATTTATCTCAATATTTGATAGTATTGAAACTATTGATGAATTTGTAGATTTCTTGAATTTTGTAGAAAAGCATAAGAAGAGTATGTTTTCTCCAATGAGCTCACTAGCAGATAAATTTGGTTCCTTTAAGGATTCATATGGAATTTTGGAAAAAGGTGCTACTAAATATGATGTTATCGCACTAGACCCACATACAGGCTCTAACTGGCGGTATAAATATCAATCCGATTACTGGAAAGAGTTAATTGTTAATTTACCTGACAAAACGACTAAATGGATACCTAAGAGTTCATATGATGATATTCAGTTTTTAGGTGCTAGTGATAGGACTAAATATGCTTGGTCAACTGAAATTGAGAAAACTAATATACATTTTATAGTGCATGTGGAAGAGTTTATAGGTCTACCTCAAGTAAACGGTAGAATGCTCAACTTTTTTGCAGAAAGCGCGACTGACGCGCTATCACAGAGACGAGATATTGTTTCGCAACTTAGCATTGTTCAGCAGTATCAAAAAATAATCTTCGAATGCGTATTAAATAAAAAATATTTAATCAATGATAAGGGCGAAGTCCAATCTATCGATATAAAATTCTTCGATAATTTATCTTGGAAAGTTCTTCAAAATGGAAATAGTGGTGAAGATAATTTAACCGTTAGCCTTTCTATTAATATTCTAGCTATGAAAAATGAAGTAGAAAACTCTATTGACAGTGAATTTCAAGGATTACTAACTAAAACGATATTAGAAATTATTTATGAAGTTAATAATGCTCATATTCCAGAGTCTACTACTAACATTTTAAAAAGGACTTATAAAAATAGGACTAGAGTATCTATTGGCTCCGAAAGAAGAGAGTTTGATTCATTAGAGAGCTTCCATAGTTTACCTAAACCTGAGCATTATATAACTGCTAGAAAGGAATTAGCTAAAATAATCAAAGATGCAGGGTATGAAAAAAAATGTTATGAACTTGCTTTGGCTAAACAAGTTATAAATGATATTGCATCAAAATATCTCTGTAGATTACAAGAGTTAATAACAGTTTTTGATAAAAACCAGTTAATAATTAAAGTATTGAGTAATTATGATGCCTATATTTATTATAAGTACAATAACAGTTATCGTGCAATTCAAAGTTTAGAACATGAAGTTGCTTTTGATAGGGAAGAGTCTACATACGAGTTGCAACAGAACTTTGCTAAAAATAGCAATAACTTTAGATACCTCATCGAAAGATTAGTTGCAAACAAAGTCAGTGGTAGTAAAGAACCTTTGCATCAAGATATGCTGTTAATAATTGCCTATGTTGATTGGTTAATGGTGTTGTATTCTGCTAGTGAAGTTCTTCATCATGGTATTGATGTTGGTGGCATTGAAATAGACAATGAATATATACCAGAAGTATTCTTCTCTGATGAGTCTAAAGAATCTGACCATAAATTCGGTTTAGAACAGGCAGGTAGTAATTTAGGTATTGGTGTTAATGAGGATGATAAGGTAATAGGAGTAGTTAATGAGGATTTACTTGATACAATTAATTTAGCTTTTAAAGATGATGTAGGCTTTTCCTTTACGACTCTTATCATAGTATTAGATGTTCTGCAAAGTTGGGCTGATATAACGAAGATTGAGTTATCAAATCATTACTTTACATCATTGCAACATATAGCTGATACTTGTCTCAAACTCAATTACGAGAATCAGAATATAGATAATCTATCGCTAGATGAAATATTGAAATCATTAGATTTTCTAATCTTAGATTCTAAAAGAGTTTTAAAAAAGCTTGATTCTGAAATAGATGAATTTGATGTGCCTATATTAGAATATAATAAAAGAGACCAACGTTTAAATATCAAACCTCTTATAAACATAGATGACGACAATGTCTTATGGAGTGCAGGTTGTGTTTATCGTACAAGGAATATATGGCTTAGTAGAGTCGCTGAAGGTGTTCTTCCAGTTAACTTCCCTTGGAGGTCGGTAAATAGTGTAATAGATAATCTGAAGGTCAGTATAGAAAAGCAACTTGAACATACAACGTTTGATATCTTTAATCGTCACTTTGATTCTAGATTTTGCCATCGTGGTATCGATTTTAAAAGAAAGTTTAAGAAAGAGGGTTTTGATGATGTTGGTGACTATGATGTTCTAACTTATATCCCTTGCTCTAATACTTGGATTATGGTTGAGTGCAAATATAATCAAACACCTTTTTGTATACAAGACATGCGACGACTTAGAGAAAGAATATTCGGAGATAGCAAAAAAGCTCATATACCTAAAATAATAAAGAGATATAGTTTTCTTAAAGAAAACCATAGTAGGATTTGTAAGTTATTAAGCTATCCAAATCAATTAGATAATTTACCGAATATCGTTATGCTATATGTTACTAGAGAAATTTATGGCATTCACAGAAGACTGCCTTATGCTACAGATGTACAATTTATTCAGGTAGATAAATTAGATACTTGGTTATGTGACAATAGAGAAAAGTGGGTTAGTAAAACTTAATTTATATTATAATCTTGAACCTAATCTTGAAGGTGTGGTTTAGCCCTGATTGTAGCGGTTATCCTTGGTTGACCACTAGATTGCGGTGACTTAGCTAGGAGCGGTATCGAGGCAACAGGAACGCTACTGGCTATTAGTCACCGCTCTAGTGGGCGACCAAGATATGAGCGAAAAGCAGGATTGGCTGCTTACTATTTTTTTAGTTCTAAATAAGCTATAACCATTCCAACAGCACCGCCTCCTCTACTTTTTGAGCATGTCTCAATCAGAAATGTGGCGGTTTTCTTTTTTCTTGATTTTGCTTAGGTCGCGTAGAGTTGGTCACTTACCATTTAGATTTAGCATGATTTAAAATGGTGGGTTACGCCTTGTCTGCATTCTCTACGAGAATTTGACAAGTCTAACGCCACCCTACTTACCCTTCGTCCGCCGACAGCGCTCAGAACAATAAACCACATTGTCCCAATCCTTTTCCCACTTTTTGCGCCATGTAAAAGGTTGCTGGCAGACAGGGCATATTTTCTGGGGTAGGTTTTGTTTTTTATGTGCCATGATTATCCTTATCTCGTATAAAGCTAGGCTAAAAGCGCCAGCCTACAGCGACCTATTTGGGTTGTACTCTTAAACGAGGTCTACTTTGCATCGCTGTGATGCCTGAGCGTCGCCTCGCCCCAGTAGTGATAACCCACAATAGTGACGCTATCGGTAAAGCCTTGCTGACCTGATACCGTGAACCCCGCCTGCGCTATCAACTGCTCAATATCTCTATCCAAATGACAGCCGCCTGCTACAGGCTTCCATACTGGTGTGACAACGTGTTGTAGCTTGCGAATGATTTTGGGCTGCGGCGCTAGGCCGTGCTCAGCATAATATAGCGTGCCAGTCGGCTTTAGCACGCGTCTCATCTCGCGTAGCGCTTGGGTTGGATTGGGGATAGAGCACAGCGTAAAGGTCATGACGACACTATCAACGCTATGATCAGTAAGATCTAGTGTCTCAGCGGACAACGGCTGTGAGACAAAGTCGATGCCGGCGCGAGCGAAACGCTGCTTTGCTTTTGGCTGCAAGTACGGGTCAACGCCGATCACGCGTTCAACACGCTGTGAATCGTAGTACCTTGCATTGAGTCCGCTGCCTACGCCGACCTCCAGCACAACGCCGTGTGCTTTTGGTACGATTTGCGCCCGTTGCTCATTAATGCTTGCCAGCGCGCAGGCTTTGTCGATTAGGACAGGTAGCACCTTGGCGTCATAGGTAGTTTTGAGACAGCGTAGCGTCTGTGCCGGTGTCGTGAGCATGGTCATCTCCGTAGTGAGTATGGCTTAGGTTTTACTGGTTTAGCGTCCCCATACTGGCGTGCGTAAAACGCCACCTGTCTGGCTATTGATCGCATAGCTATTGCCGCCTGCCAGTGGACGGATGACTAAGCTGCCCCCGCTTTGACCCTCAACTTGCGAGGTGCGCGTTGGATAGATAACGTACTGCCCCGATGGAGACAAGCGCGCGGGTTCATCGAGACCGGTATTCGCTAAATTCACGACTTGACCTGTCGCAAGGGACATGATGGCAGCCTCCTCACCATTTAGATAGGCTAAGCGCTGACCGTCGGTACTGAGCTGAGCACTGGCAGCATAACCTGTGGTTGCGATCGGCTGTGTTTGCCGAATGGCAAAGTTATAACGATAAAGGCGTGGACGTCCAGCGCGGACTTTATCACTGGTATACACAAAGCTACGTCCATCAGCGGCGTAGCTGGGTTGCACCTCGGTGCTCGGTAGCGTGGTGAGCTGAGTCGTCGTACCCGTACGCAGATCGCGCAAGTAGATGTCGGCATTGCCGCCTATAGTCGAGCTATACAGGAGCTGTTGTCCATCAGGGGCGAACGAGGCCGACAAGTTGCTGCCCGCGCTGTCAACGATCAGACGAATCTTGTTGTCAGTGCGATCATAGAGATATATCTTTGGGTTTTGTTGTATGGCTTGTTTGCTATAAGCAAGCTTAGTGCCGTCAGCTGACCACGCCGGTGAGTAGATATAGCCACTTAGCTGATCGATGCGCTGCCGATCGCTTCCATCGGGGCTGATGGTATATAGCGTCGATACTTTAGATGCGCCGCTGCCCTGCTCCTCGACATAAGCAATGCGCCCTTGGCGATCACTCTTTGGCATATTAGCCGTCATTGGATGAATTGTTTTAGCAGTGTTAGGTGTGCTACTAGGCAAGCTCTGGCAACCCGCTAACAGTAACAGCGCGAGCGTCGGTGCTATACCTTGACTGGCAGGAGTGTTAATCATGGTATTGATCACAGTGTTAATCATAAGGGAGTCTCAATGTACTATATAGGCTAAACTGCGGCTGGCAGATAAACCGTATAATGCAAGCTTAGGTTACGCTAGTGTAACGCAATATAAGCTAAAACTTCAGACAAAAAAATACCCCACGTTAGCGTGAGGTAGTTGATGATCAAACAATTAACTGAACGGATAGCTTATTCTTATTTAGCGACGCCTCGGAAGTTAGCGACTTGATCGTTGGTACGTATCGTTAGCACAGGTATGTTATTCGCATTTTTTCCTAAGCTGTACGTACCTTGTACGAGAGCCATCGTTGCAGTATCGAAGCTTGCTTGCGGCTCAGGACACGCCATTAAGGTGCTCATAACATTATTTAGCGCAACATCGCCGTTAACAATATCGTACTCTGCACTGATGTTGTTGCAAGTGTTAACAAAGGTGACGCGATCGGCACCGCGCGCTTTATAAAAATTCAGCGTTAGTGGCTTTGCAGGGTTAAAGAACAGCTGACTAATACGTTGGCCATTACTGCGTTTGGCATCAACGAGTTGCCAGTTATAGGCTTGCAAGATATTGTTAGTGATAGGCTGTGCCATTGGCGCGTTTACGCTTGGTGTCGTTTGGCAGCCTGTCAGCGTACCTACCATTAGGATACCTGTTATCAGTGCAGGGGTTAGCGTTTTCATGTTCTCTCCAAGTTAGGTATTGTTAATTACTATTATATTTTGAATTTCTTTTTTTAGACTTGTTCTTAATGCTTGTTGTTATAGCTATTTGGCACAAACATTAAGTATGGACGCTTTTGAGGAGGTCTTCATGATGAGTTAAGTATAAGCTTACGGTTAGGTTTGTTGTCCTGTATAGCCCTTTTGCTACAGACTCTTGTATGTAGAGATGTGACCTGCTAACCCTTTATACGCTGCTCAGTAACAGATGACAGATGTTATGCGTTGATTTACGCTTGAACAAATAGAAAAAAACACCTTACTGTGTTGTAAGGTGTCTTATTGGTACAAAGTTATATCAATGACATCACTCGTGACAGTCTTAGATAACGTCAGTACCTGTGATATCAGGCTCATTTAGTGGTTTATTTTCTAGGGTTTGGCAGCCTGCCAATACACTGATCATAACCATACCAGTCATCAAAACTTTAGTTAAACTTTTCATGTAAGCTCCTACAAAGGTTAAAGTACATTTAGTATTTCTGCTTGTTGTTTACTACTCCTTACAGTAACTGATTTATGATTCAATAAAAACTGTCATTTACGTTACTATAAGTTACTTAATGTTAAGTAAGTCTGTTCACGATTAGTAGCTATTGATTTTGTTGTATAGCAGCATAACCTGTTAAACGCTTACGTTCAGTCTCACTAAACAGCTGTTGTTCCAGCTGATTGATCTGAGCGTTGGCTTGCGCGCGATCCGTTTTTTGACTAAGCAAACGCTGCTTTTGTGCTTGGTACTGCCTAAAACGCTGATCAAAATTGGCGTCTTGACTGTCTACTTGTGCAAGCCTCGCTGCTGCGGCCTCGCCAACGAGTTCGCGGCGCATGTTATACAAGGCTTCAGGCGATGCTCCTTGCGCTTTCATCTGCTCGGTACGCTCCATGAGTCGGCCTAGATTGGCTTGTTGCTCGATATTGTCCTTGGTCGCGCCTTCAGGTAAGCGGCTGATATAATCTTGCCGTGCTGCCTCTTTTTGCGCCTCTGTCAACTGCTCGTTTTGATTGATGCGCACCATCTCCATACTGTAGTCATCGTAATCGTCTTCTAAACCAAAAAAAGCGTCGATAGTCTCACGATCAAAGAACTGCTGACGCAAGTTTGCCACGTCCTGCTTTTGCTGGGTTACAGCGTTGAGATCCAGCTCGCCACTTCTAGTCGCTTGTAGCTGCAGATTGCCATATCTATCCTCTATAGCAGGAATGGCTTTGAGGTAAGCGGCGTACTGATTGAATATAGCGACTGCCTGACTGGCTGCTGGCTCTGGGGTATGACTACGGATATAGCTCTCAACCCGTGCGTAGATAGTCGCCTCATCCTCTTCGCCAAGCGCAGATAAGAAATAATCAAATAGACGGCGCAGTCCTTCGGTGACAACCAACTGTTTGTTTTCATCAATGATAATTTCACCATCGACATCCGTACCTTGCAGTGAGCGTGGCAAGCGCTCAAGTCCTGTTGTAAATTTGGTATTGGCTACGGTAGTGGCTGTTTGCGACTCACTATTATCCGTTGATAAATTTTGTGCATTGACAGTACTGTTATCTAACGCCGTTTCTGCTGACCGAGTTTCTATTTCTTGGGCAGGCTTAAACCACATAATAATAGCGATCACGGCAGCAATAATAGCGATGATAATAATAATGGGAACTAAAGGGAGTGGGCGTTTATTTGACATAAGCTAAGTATCTTAATTAATAAGTCGATAAGGTATAAAGAAGCAGGGCCAACATCGTTGACCCTATTTGTAATAGCAGAATTTGTAACAGCGGGTTATGAGTGCGTCACGACAAGGCCACCGGCTTACAGCGTAGCGACCCTAGAGCGAATATTACATGCCCGCTTTTTTGAGGCGATTGACTTGCTCGCGGTAGACCGTCTTAGGATTAGGTTGACCCCAGGCGACTAAGCCTAGTGCTTGATTGACCGAATCTAAATGGTTCATCTTATAATCGTCTCTAATCACGTAACCTAGACGGCTAGAACAGGCAGAGACTAAGCCATCATTTGCATCGTTTTCATAGATTTTGGAAGTCGCCAGCATAATATAGTCACTAGGATCTACGATGTTAGTCACTTGACCCACACCGCTGAACGAGTAATATTTGACGCCATTCACTGAGGTCGCTGTAGGTTGACCACAGTAGCTGGTTGGCATCGCTGCTGGGAACTCAGCATTAAAGTCTTTCATATAGTCTGTCGTCAATGCTGTCACCGCGCCGTAAGCATCTTGCTCTTGGAGCTGATCGATAGGGATGCTGGCTCCTAGATCCATAACATTACCAAGCAGTTTAAACAGACCTATAGCGGCCTCGCTACTCCAATTGTATTCACCATTGATTTTATCGCCATCAATTTCATCAATAACCCAATCAGCGAGTAACGCGCCTTGTTCAGGACTTGCCACTGCGGTAACTGAAGCCACGTACTGCGGGGCAACGGCTGCAACATAGCGGATATCATGCCCACCGTGGCTGTGCCCGAATAAGTTAACCTTGGGGCTGCCTGAAACCGCACTAATGGTTTTTACTTGTTGCAATAATTGCTCGCCGCGCACGCGGCTATCGCCAAAAGATGACGTCTTAGTCGCAAAAACGTCAGAACCGCCGCGCATCAAGGTTTGCGGGATGCCATAAAAGTAATCCACACCCAATAGCTTAGTAAAGCCTACGAGGCCATGAGCCATAACGATAGGATATTTAGTGTCGGTATGGTTAGAGGTAAAGTATTTGCTATCGACCTTTTCGCAACCCGTAGGATTCGCGCAGTTATAAAAGCTTCCAGCCGCTTGTGCAGCAGTCGAGGTCATAGACAGCATGAGCACACCGGCGCTAATAGCTCCTAGTGCAGTAAGGGATTTTTTGGAGGAAGATAAGGGTTTCGTACTGAGTGTCATGATAGCGTCCTTGTCATAAGTGAGATTCTTTGCTTCTTTATAAGTGCTAAACGCATAGCAACATAAGTGCTAAACGCATAGAAACGTTATAAATAAAACAAACAACTGCTAAGTCCTTTAGCAACTCATATTACAATACTGCCATATTCTGTAATGTTCAAGTAGTTTTTATTATTAAATGACATTCTTTGAAATCAACGCACGATCGGTATAGCTTAGTATAAGGTACTGATTCTAATACAGGTTTGGTAAACCCTTACTTAGTAAGCAATATCAAGAGTCTAATTGCCCTTTTAAATATTAGACAAGAAAACCTTCTTAATTGTAAGCAAAAATTACAGTATCTATAAAGGAAGACTCTCATCATTAGTCGTCTTTCTTTGTACCCTTTACCCAGCAATAAGCAAAGGACAATAAAAAACGCACGACAGCATAAGCTCTCGTACGTTAATCTAGTGGACAGTCAAACACTCATAATGGCTTTATATAAAATTAAGCAAAATTAGTTAAATATTATTATAGATTGGCTTTTTTGAGACGATTGACTTGATCTCGATAAATGGTTTTAGGATCAGGTTGACCCCAAGCGGTCATACCGAGTAACTGGTTGACTGAGTCTAAATGGTTCATCTTATAGTCGTCTCTAATCACATAACCCAAGCGACTTGAACAGGCTGATACTAAACCGTCATTAGGATCATCACCGAAGGGCAGCGCTGTCAATGATAAGACGTAATCAATAGGATCAGCAGCCCTTGTAATTTGACCAACGCCGCTGAACGAGTAATATTTTATACCATTAACCTCAGTAGCAGTTGGTTGACCACAGTAGCTGGTTGGCATTGCTGCAGGAAACTTAGCATTAAATTTAGTCGTATAATCAGTAGATAAGGCGGTTACTGCTTGCCAGCCATCCTGCTCTTGTATATCAGAAAATGAGATACCAGAGCCGACATCCATAAAGCCCCCAACGAAATCAAAAAAAGCAATGGCTACTTTTGAGGCCGCATTGAACTCGCCCTCAGGGTAACCGGACTTCGCACTACCTTCGACAACTTGATCGATGACCCAATCGGCCATTTTTGAACCCTGTTCTGGGCTTGATACTGCGGTCACTGATGCCACATATTCTGGTGCGACGGCGGCAACATAGCGAATATCATGACCGCCATGACTATGACCGAATAGATTAACTTTAGGACTCCCTGAGATTGCAGAAATAGTTTTGACTTGTTGAAGCAGCTGCTCACCGCGAAACTCGCTATCATGCACTGATGAGGTCTTGGTAGCGTATACTTCACTACCGCCGCGCATTAAAGTTTGCGGAATACCATAAAAATAATCGACAGCGTTGAACAATTTCGTCCAGCCGCCAAGGCCATGTGCCATAACGATAGGATACTTAGTGTCGGTATGTTTGGACGTCCAAAATTTGCTATCCACTTTTTCGCAGCCACTAGCGTTAGCACAGTTATAAAACTGTCCAGCGGCCTGCGTAGGTGTCGTTGACATCGTCATGAGAAGAAGAGACGTACCAAGCGCGCTTAGCGCTGGCAAACATTTGCGAGAAGCAATAGTGGTTAAATTATTGATACGAGGTATCATGGTAACATCCTTGTTAAAAGTAGGGTTTGGACACGTTATAATGCTCTATCGTATTGACAGACAAAATAAGAATAACCGAAATTGCTAATGGTCCATTTAGCGGGTACAACTACATTACTGATATTATTAGCAATATTCAACTCATTATCGTAACGTAAGACTACATTTAATGACCTGACAGTCATAATTAAAGCGATGATTATAAAAGTAATTTTGAATCATTTGCTAAAGATCAAGACTTGATTAGCGTAAAAAAGTCACCATTACGTTTATAATGTAACGCTACTAGTCGGACGTGAGTCCTTCTATTCACATTTAATACCAATAAGATCGATAATTATGATAAAAAAATCCCTTATTCAGTCTCCTGAAGCTATAGAAAAGATGCGTGTCGCTGGTAAGCTTGCCAGCGAAGTCCTTGTCATGCTTGATGAGTACGTTAAAGTTGGTGTCAGTACCGAAGCGCTAAACCAAATCGCTCATGATTATATTGTCAATGAGCAAGGCGCGATTCCAGCGCCGCTTAATTACAATGGTTTTCCAAAGTCTATCTGCACCTCAGTCAATCACGTGGTCTGCCACGGTATCCCAACCGAGAGCAAACTGCTCAAAGACGGCGATATTATTAACATCGATGTGACTGTCATTAAGGATGGCTACTACGGCGATACCTCAAAGATGTGGATCGTTGGTAATGGTTCCATCATGGCCCAGCGCATTTGCGATGTCGCTCAAAAGGCACTATATGCGGGTATGAGTGTGGTCAAAAACGGCGCGCGTCTAGGCGATATAGGTGCTGCAATTCAAGAAGTTGTCGAGCCTGAGCGTTTTAGTATTGTGCGTGAGTTCTGTGGTCATGGCATCAGTGATGAGTTTCATCACGAACCGCAAGTCATGCACTATGGTAAAAAAGGCACAGGGTTTGAGCTAAAAACCGGTATGACCTTTACGATTGAGCCGATGATTAACCAAGGTACTTGGCAGACAAAGATATTACCTGACGAGTGGACAGCGATTACTAAAGATCGCAAGCTCTCTGCGCAATGGGAACATACGATGGTTGTCACTGATAACGGTTGTGAAGTCTTTACCGCACGACCTGAAGAAGATTTAAGTTTTTTGACACAATAATAAAAGGGATCGCTTAGGCGGTCTTTTTTTTGGTTAGCTCAGTTAGCTTAACTAGCTGAGTCTTTTGATTCGTTTTTTTGATTGACGTTGCATTTATTTTTGTGCTTTGGGCGCATTTACTTTTATACTTTATGTCTGCTTTTAATGGAATACCACTCATGTTTACTTGCGATGTTGCCTCCATCCATATCACTCCCCTAGCTCCCTTCTCTACTACTGATAGCGTAGAGGATGATAAGCTAATCTCGGGTGTATCAAACTGGCTGGCCCAGATCGGCGAGGATATCAGCCGCGCCCTTGAGCGTGGGGTCAATATCCGCCAGCTCGTTGCAGCGCGGGCTTGTGCGATTGATGAGCTGCTTATCGCTTTGTTTAAATGGTTTGAGTTAGATCAGACTGAGCTTGCCCTGTTTGCTACTGGCGGTTATGGGCGTGGCGAGTTATCCCTGTATTCAGATATCGATATTTTACTGTTAGCACCAACTGAGATTGACGCTGATACCAGCTGCAAAATCGATCGCTTGGTCGCTCTATTATGGGATGTTAAGCTTGAGCCTGCACTATCGGTGCGTAGCGTCGAGAACTGTTTGGAAGCCGCACTGGATCATACCATCGCAACGGCTTTGCTTGAAGCACGCTTGCTCATCGGTAATGACGACTTAGCGTACGTCCCCATACGAGTGGTTAATAAACAGTGGTCGCCGCGCGATTTTTATGAGGTCAAGATGGCTGAGGCCAAAGCGCGCTATATCCAGCACAACGCGACTGAGTACAACCTTGA
The DNA here is from genome assembly GCA_947489525.1 of uncultured Psychrobacter sp. Classification (GTDB taxonomy): domain Bacteria; phylum Pseudomonadota; class Gammaproteobacteria; order Pseudomonadales; family Moraxellaceae; genus Psychrobacter. The sequence goes on along the minus strand of CANLDW010000006.1, from coordinate 16,901 downwards.
ACCTAACATCAAAACGGCACCCGGCGGGCTACGTGACATTCATATCATCGGCTGGGTAACCAAGCGCTATTTTCGCGTGACTAAGCTTTATGACTTAGTACAGCAAAACTTTTTGACTGAAAAAGAATTTGACGAATTAAACTTCGCTGAAGGCTACTTGTGGCAGATACGTCACTATGTGCATGAGATGACAGGGCGCAACGAAAATAAGCTGTTGTTCGATTATCAGCGCGATATCGCCCAGCGTATGGGTTATGAGACGCAGCCTGATGATGAGCCAAATGCAGCGGTTGAGCGTTTTATGCGTGACTATTACCGCTGTGCGATGCAAATATCCACGCTCTCTGAGATGCTGACCTCTCACTATTATGAAACTATTCTTGAGCCGGATCTTCCTGAAGAGGAACAGCCGAGTAAGCACGTACTAAACGCTCGGTTTAACCGTATTGGTGAACAGATTGCTATTGCCCATCACCGCGTCTTTGCTCAGCATCCAGACGCTATTCTTGAGATGTTTTTGCTGATGGGCAAACAGGGTATCAAGTATATTCGCACCCATACTCTACGCGCGCTCAAAATTGCCGCGCGCGGTATTGATCAGACGTATCGTGATAATCCTGAGCACAGAGCACTGTTTTTGGCGAATCTAAAGGAACAAAACTATCTATTTCATCGCCTGCGCGCAATGAACCGTTACGGTGTACTCGGTAACTATATTCCTGCATTTGCTCAAGTGACAGGACTCATGCAGTACGATCTGTTTCATCGTTATACGGTCGACGCCCATACGCTGTTTTTGATTCGTATCCTGCACCGTTTCACTGATGAGCATGTCAGTCAAGACTTCCCGCTGGTCAGCTCTATCTTTCAGCGTATTGAGCGTAAAGAGATTTTAGTGCTGGCTGCTATGTTTCATGACATTGCTAAGGGTCGCGGCGGTAATCACAGTGAGCTTGGTGAGACGGAGGCTATAGAGTTTTGTCTAGCGCACGGTATGAGTAAGGCGGATGCGCATCTGGTCGGCTGGCTGACCCGTTATCATCTGCTGATGTCGATGACTGCGCAAAAAAAGGACATCTCAGACCCTGAGATCGTTACTGTCTTTGCAGACCTCATCGGTAATGTGACCCATCTTAATCACTTATATGTCTTGACCGTTGCCGACATGAATGCCACCAATCCTCAGCTGTGGAACAGTTGGCGCGCTACCTTGATGAAGCAGTTATATACACAGACGCGGCGCATCTTACGCGCGGATATTGATGCCCCTACCAACAGGCAAGATATGATCAGCGCCACGCGCGCGCAAGCGTTAAAAATGCTTGATAACGTCGATGATCAGCGTATGGATCGTGATGAAGTCCTTAGTCTGTGGGACGACTTGGGCGATGAGTACTTTTTGCGTGAGATTCCAGAGGATATATTATGGCATACCGAGGCAATCTTGAACCATCCCCCTATCGGACGAGCTTCCGACGCTGATAGTGCGCCCTTGATCGTCTTGCGTGAGCACCGAGAATTGGCACTTGATGCGGTACAAGTATTCGTCTACACGCAAGATCAGACTAATCTATTTGCGGTGACGATGGCCGTGTTCGATCAGATGAATCTAGACGTGCTAGATGCGCGCATTATAACGGCAACGCGCAATTTTGCGCTGGACTCTTACGTATTATTAGATCGTAGCGGCACACTTCTAGTCGATGAGGAGAGTCAAGAAGAGCTCAAAGAGCGGCTAATTACCGCCTTTAAGAATCCGACTGCGCCTAAGCTGACTCATAAACGCTTGCCGCGTCAGCTGCGCCATTTTGATGTGGCAACGACTATCAGTTTTGAGTTGAATGCCGCCTCAGGTCAGCACATCATGAGTCTTGAGACGCTCGATCAACCAGGTTTGCTCGCTCGAGTAGGACAGGTGTTTTTGCAGCAAAATATTGAAGTTCACGCCGCGCGTATCACAACGCTTGGCGAGCGCGCAGAGGATATGTTCTACATTAGCGATCAAAACGATGCACCGCTATCGACTGAGAAATTAGACGCCCTAAAACAGGCATTAATAACCAGTTTAAATACCAGAGTTGACCATACTTTTGCGTAGTCTACCCTAGTGAATATGGCGCTTGGCTGTGAGCAATAAAAGATTAGTTATTGAAGGATTAGCTATTGATTGTTAAGGCGCTGATATAAGTGATCTCACTGGCGTGGGAAGCCAGCTCATCATCAGCAAGATCAGGCGGGAGAAGAGCATCCGCTTGGTTTTGTTGTTCTTTTATTCGTAGTCGTCCCGCCTCAACCTCGCGCTGTAATAAGCAGTGCAAACTTGAGAGATAAAAAGATACTTCACTATCCTCATAAAGCTTTTGTAACGTGATAGGCGCTTTGCGATGGACATCAGGGTATAAGCAGTCAGCAGCTAGAATGATCATCTCACTAAACGCCTCTGCGCGCGCTAGCTCTTGTTCGTCAATCTTGTTTTGTAAGCGCGATGCCAGACGAGATCTATTGGCTAACGCTACTGCAAATACGATAGTTTGTAGTAATACTACTATCAAGTATTGCCAGACGGACAATGGCATGTTAAATAGTTTACTAATGAGCATGAGTAGCATAGCGACAACAACATAAGCTACAAATTGCCAAACTAACCACATGATAAGACTGTTATCACTATACCAAAACATTTGACGCTCTTTGAGCGTACTTAACATCTGACCTGCCTGCCACCAGCGATTTTCACGTTGTTTGAGCTCTTCATAGCACTTTGCCCGCGACATAACGTTGAGCGTTTCACGGTTATCCGTATGCTTTGATCCATAAACATAAGACATGTAAACCGTCCTTGGCGTTTACCGCTAAAATAACAACGACTATCTCTTATTTTTGTTCGTTGGTTTTTAAGCTATTCTTTATCAATCATCAATTCGCACCTATATATGAAGTATAAATAGGTATAAAACGTAAGAACATAAAAGACAGGTTGACGCTTTATCGTTTTCACTTTTTTGTGAGATGTACAAAAAACAAAAAAACTATTACCTTACTGAAATGTAGCAATTATGAATTTATTTCTTACTGATCTTTTATTATAAGTAACTTTACCATGAATCACAACTGACGGTAAGCATGACTTCATCTCTTTGTAAAAACTCATTTTTTTGTATGGCAAGCCAATTATGGCTTATAGTAAAATAAAATAAAAATTAACCTTTCAAAGACATATCAATCGTCTGATGTTCGGACGTAATCACAGAAAATAAAGACGATAAAAAAAATTTATTTTAGAGGTTTCTTTTGATAGTAATTATTCATTTTTTAACTGACACTACGAATTTTCAAATATAGTTGATCCCATTTAAAAAGGATACCGTGCTACTGCTATAGTTTCAGATGATCCTCTACAGTAAAGTGATTCGCAACTTTTTATAGCGCTTAAGCCAAGGGTCGTGTATAACAGTGCCGTTTATAAGTGTGCTATACGTGTGCGTTGCAACTTATGCTACTATGTGCCTTTTACAACCTGATAGCAGACTGCATGTACTTATTATTTCCTCTTAATAGCGGCATGCGCGCCGATGCTCATTACAAGAGTCCTTTAAATAAGAGTCCTTTAAATAAGAGCCTTCTAAATAAGAGCCTTCAAATGGGCAAACGCATCAAACGCATTGCGGCGCTATCGATAGTGATTTTAGCCCTACTGGAACCAAGCGCTCATGCAACCCTGCCTGAGCCAGTACAAACAGCGCTCGTCCGTGCAGGCTTAAATTCAGCTGATATTAGTATGCTCATCACCCCGGTGGGTAGCCGTGAAGACAGTCGCTTGCCAACTGCTATTCAAGTTATAGATATAGGTACAAAGAGTCGTCCCGCTCTGCCAACAAATCCTGAACTCAATACTGAGCAGCCCTTAGTCATCTATGAAAAACAGACCATTAAACAAAACGAGCAACAGCTGCAGGCTTATACCGATGATCCTTATACTTATCAAAGTCTACTCCAGCAACCAGCAACGAGAGCGACTAGTCGCACACCGATAACCCCCTCAGTCAGTCAAAAGCCAGTCAATCAAATACTAAAGAATCGAGCGCCGATAGTCAGTCACCTCCCTGATGTTGCCCGAACTCCTGCCAGCACCATGAAGCTGATTCCAACCTTTATCGCTCTTGATACGTTAGGTGCAGATTTTGTCTGGCACACGCGCGCTTATCATACTGGCGTCGTGATCAAAAATCGCTTACAAGGCGATCTGATTATTCAAGGTAGCGGTGATCCCAAGCTCACTCACGAACGCCTAAATCAGCTTCTCTACCGTGTTGAGCGTGCTGGTATCACGCATATTGATGGCGATATTATCCTTGATAGTGCTATCTTTGATAACGTTAGCAAAGATCCAAGCGCTTTTGATAATGCCTCGCTGCGCCCGTATAACGCTAGCCCTGATGGTTTGTTGGTTAACTTTAGTACCGTAAGTATCCACAGTTACCCCCTACCTAACGGCCAAGCCCAGCTGACCTATGTGCCACAGCTCGCTGATTATCAGCTACCCATGCGAAGCGATACGCGCGCCGCGGTCTGCTCGCAAGCCAAATACAGCCTAGAGCCTGAATGGCAAGCTGATAAACTGGTGCTAGGTGCTGACGTGCCAAATAGCTGCGCTGAACACGTATTTCAGGTCGCTTATCCAGACGCCAAGGATTTTGCCGCGCGGGTGATCAAAGCTAAGTGGCTAGATCTTGGCAACACCTTGAGCGGACGCGTCATCGCTCAAGAAGCCCCTTATCCTGCTATGCAAGCGCGTGCCAATATGCCGCATCTCGCGCTAGGTTTACGTGCGCTACCGGTCACGCCGCTACCGATCGCAAGCTACCCCTCTTTTGACCTAGCCGCGCAAATCTACGATATCAATCACTTCTCAAACAACGTTATGACCGAGCAAGTAACGTTATCACTGAGTGCGTATGCTGGTAGACAGGCTTCAAATACTCACGTCTCAACGAACACAAGTCATGTACAGGATAACAAGGTAGCGCCGGCGAGCTTATATCAGTTTGGTCGTCCTAAAACGACAAACTATCCCAACGCGCTGACGCATATCAACCAGTGGTGGCAAACGACATTAACCACGCCGCCGCCCTCTCTTACCAATGGTTCAGGGCTGTGCCGCGAGTGTACCGTCACTGCTAGCAATCTGAGCGAGCTATTGAATTACGCTTATCATCAGCCAAGCTTTAACACTTATGTGGACTCATTAGGGGTGGCTGGCGTCAGTGGTACTATTGCAAGTCACAGTGAACGCTTACCGCAATCTGCCGCTATTGGACGCGCTTGGATAAAAACAGGCACGCTCAATAACGTCACGGCGATGGCAGGTTATGTCAAGGGACGCTCAGGACAGGACTATAGCGTGGTAGGATTAATCAATACCGAGCAGGCGCTCAATGCGCATAATGCCAGAGTCGTTTTAGATACGATGCTCGATTGGACCGCCCAGCACTAGCGCTGCGCTGTTACACTATTTATAGTCTTATAGATACAGCGCCTTACGCCCTAGCTGGTATTTCATTATTCTATTTCTTATTTAGGTCAGACTATGTATCCTAAACCTATAAGGTCTAAGTCGTCTGTTAGCACAACAGATAAAACACAAGGGGTACACCTCGCGCGCTACGTAGGATTCTTTACCCTAGGTTACGTGTTAGCCAGCACCCTATTTATGCTTATTCAAAGCAAGTTTGCACTCAACGCCCAACTGGTTGTGGTGATCTCTGTTCTGATCGGTGCTTTTATCGCGGTACATAAGTTTATCAAGCACCAGCGACGAGCACTTAATCGTAGTGAGGCCAATCGTTTGAGTGTAGCAAGCGTGGTGGTAGTATGGCTGCTAACCGCACTTTTTTTTGCAGCGCTGTGGCTTTGGGTATTTGATAGCGCCAATCGCACGGTATTTATGGAGATGGTCAAGCTCCAACCTGCGCCTTTACTATCAGCTCTTGTCCTAATGATCGTATTGACACTGGTTAGTGCTCGCCTTGGCATTTTGCTGTTTAATCGATTGTTAGCGCCAAAATAACCGACAAAGATAATCTGCAAGGAATAAAATTATGGACACGTTGATTTTCGACCATATTGATAAGCTTGGACGCATCGTGCTTACGGCGGCTATGATTTATGTTTTAATCGTTGTAGTGACTAAGGTGTCAGGTAAACGCTCCACCTCGCAGCTTAATAACTTTGATTGGATCGTCACCGTCATGATTGGCTCAATAGGCGCTAGTACCATTTTGCTCAAAGAGATTCCGTTTATTGAGGGCAGCGCCTCTATTGTCACCTTATACTTGTTGCAGTATGCAGTAACGAAGTATTCATCAATCTCGCCGCATTTTAGTCGTCTGATCTTATCAGAGCCGCGCGTTGTGTTTTATCAAGGTCAGTTTTTACCTGATGCTATGCGTGCTGAACGCCTGACGCGTCAGGAGCTTGAGAGTGCTATGCGATCAGAGGACATCAAAAGCTTCGATGAGATTGAAGCGATTATTTTTGAGTCCGATGCAACCTTAGCTATCATCACCAAAGACAGTAATAAAAAGGATAAGGAGCAACATATAGGCGTCTCAGAAACTTTGGAGTCCGTTGTTCATTGATATTAGTTGTAGCAAACAATAAATAAAAAACGTACAGCGTACTAGAGAGCAGCTACCGGCTTGCGGCAATCGATCGTTCTAATGGTGCATAAAATTTAGCCAACAAAAGGGTGATTTGTTACGTTATCTTAAGCGGAATTACAATGAGTATTTAATATGAAAATAAGAATTTTGAGTATTGGTAATAAGATGCCTGCTTGGGTGCAGGACGGTTTTGACGAATATCATAAACGCATACAACCGATGCTAAGCACGGATATTGTTGAGCTTGCTCCTGCTAAGCGTGCCAAAAATCCATCGGACGCCAATCTGACCCAGTACCGCGAGCAAGAAGGACAAACAATACTAAATGCCCATGCGAGCGGCAGCCGTGAACAGCTCTGGGTACTCGATGTCAAAGGTAAGATGCTATCGACCGAGGCCTTGGCACAAAAGCTTGCAGACGTTATGCAGCAAGGCGACGATATTGCTATCGTCATCGGTGGTGCTGATGGCGTGTCCCCAGAAGTGCTGGAACAAGCGCATGTAAAATGGTCCCTATCCGCCTTGACCCTACCGCATCCGCTGGTTCGCGTGGTGCTCATGGAGCAGTTGTACCGAGCGATGAGCATCAACCACAACCACCCCTATCATCGGGGTAACTAACCATCTCTAAACGCGTGTATAGCTCTTATACGTTAAACTTTATAAAAATATCTATCGCATAGCGGATTGAAAAGTAGGCGCGCGCCCTAATAAACGGTACATGAGTTATTCACACCCCGCCGTATCTGATACTCCCTACGCCCTACAACGCTATCGTAGCGCACGTACACCTGCTCCCATATCGTCAAACAGCGTGTGGGAAAGCTTAGGTACGCACGCGACAAAAGGGGCGCACGCGACAAAAAAAACCGCCACGCTCCCAGCGCTTTTTATCTCGCACGGTGCGCCAAGCTTCGCTGTTGAACAATCAGCGACAACTAGCGCGCTCGCTCGTATAGGACAAAACCTGCCCACACCGCGCGCAATTATCATCATGTCAGCGCATTGGCAATCGAGTAAGCTTGAGATCAGTAGTAATCCTGCGCCCAAAACGTGGCATGACTTTTCAGGATTTGAGCCTGAGATGTACGAGCTAGAGTATCCTGCACCTGGGCATACTAAGCTTGCCGAAACGCTGGCGCAGCAGCTCAGTGCGCGCGGTATTACTTGCAGCGTTAATCCTATGCGCGTTTGGGATCACGGTATTTGGGCGCCGCTGCTACATTTATATCCAGAAGCGGATATCCCTGTTGTACAAGTTTCTTTGCCCCAGCACTACGATAGCGTGGCGTGTTATCAACTAGGCGCGCAGCTAGCACAGCTACGCCATGAGCGGGTATTGATTATTGGCTCAGGTAACATCACGCATAATTTGCAATCCCTACGCTGGCAGGCAGACAGCATTGATGAGCGTGCTAAGGATTTTAAGTTATGGCTATTACAACAGCTTAAGATCGACATACCCACAGCGTTAGATTGGCAGCAGTATCCAAATTTCCGTGATATCCATCCCAGTGATGAGCACTTATTGCCGCTATTTTTTGCCCTTGGCACAGGTCAACGCGTCTCTGTCGTGCACCAAAGCATGGCGCATCACAGTTTAGGCATGGATATTTATCGATTTGATTAGCTTTCATTTGATGTTGCAATCTCATCTACTTCTCAAATGCAGCTTTGGTAAACATACCTGCCCGCTCCATCTCTCCTGCCAGACTTATTATCGTCGCCTCATCATTCATACGACCAATCAGCTGCATACCAATAGGTAAGCCCTTTTTGCTCATACCAACAGGCACTGACGCTGCTGGTAGACCGGTGACATTACCGAGCATTGTAAATGCCATTTTGCTTAAGACAGGGTGGCTTAGCTTTTCTATCATACCTGAGCTAAAGGCATACTTGCCCATATTAACGCCTTTATTGAGTACCTCAGCGGTACGCATCAGCATCTCATCCATACGGCTTGGCGGCAGGACGCCGTGCTTGACCGCTGGCGTCGGTACTGTCGGACACAAGATCATATCGTATGTCTCTAACAGCAGACCTGTCTGGTACTGGCTCTCATGCCAGCCATGCTTTGCATGTACCAAATCAACGGCGGATAGTGAGCGTCCAAGTAAAGCCATATTGTAAGTTTGCGGTTCAAGATTACTGACGTGTTTTGCTCCAAATTGCCGCTTAACATTATCAATCGTAAACGCAGTATGCGCACACACGACCACCATAAAGTCGTGCCAAAACTGCTCAATATTAATATTAGGCTCAGCGGGTACTACGTTATGACCCATGGATTCTAACTGTTTAGCCGTTTTATTTAAGACAGCTAATACCTCCTTGTCCACTACTGTATTAGCGATAAGGGGCTGCTGATGAAGGGCTATAGTCAACTGTTTTGGCGCACGCATAGCAGCTTGTAAGAACGATCCATCAGGCGGGGCAATTACGAACGGCGCACCGATCTCAGGACCGTTTATAGCATCTAGCATTGCTGCACTATCACGCACGCTGCGTGTAATGACGTGATCGGCAACAGCGCCCTCCCAGCCTTCACCTAACGCAGGACCCATCGGGTTACGACCGCGGCTTGGCTTGAGCCCAAACGCCCCGCACCAAGAGGCGGGAAACCGAATAGAGCCGCCGCCATCACCTGCGCCTGCCATCGGTACGATGCCGCTGGCTACTGCCGACGCGCTGCCGCCGGATGAGCCACCAGAGCTATAGCCTTTTTTAAAGGGGTTGTGCGTCGCACCATTTGCCTTGGGCTCGGTGGTGATAATCAAACCAAATTCAGGCGTATTGGTCTTACCAAAAGCATTCACTCCAGTCGCTTTCATGCGCTTAACGATCTCACTGTCATTATCAGGAATAATATTGACACTGCGACTACCCATAGTGATCGGCTCATCGGCAAAATAAAAGGATAAGTCTTTTAGCAGATAAGGCACTCCTGTAAAGGCGCCTTGTGGTAAGCCTGCTTGCGCGGCATTATAAGCGCGCTCATCAAAACGATGAATGATGGCGTTGAGCTTGGGGTTGAGTGTATTGGCTTGATGAATGGCGGCATCCAACAACTCTTTGGCGCTGACTTCACCTGAATTGACTAGCGCCGCTAAACCTAGCGCGTCGTATTGAGTGTATTCTTTAAACTGTATGTTTTGTTTAAGCATAGTAGCATCCTTGCTGTAGAGGTTATCTGATTGTATAACCTAAAGCCAAAAGCTCGCTAGTACAATCCTGCTACTTATTGGTAATTCTCTATACTTCATTTCCACAAAACAAAGAAGAGTCACTTGTGTGACTCTTTTTTTTAAGCTAAAAGTATGTTTTACATTAGCAGCTCACGCTTACCGCTTTTACCCATAGAGCTGACTAGCCCCGCCTCTTCCATGGAGTCCACGATCCGCGCTGCGCGGTTATAACCGATACTAAACTTGCGCTGAATACTGGACGCTGAGACTTTGCGCGTCTCCATAATAAAAGCAACGGCGTCGTTGTAGAGGTCATCATCTTCGCCTGAAGCATTAGCAGAACCGCCACTGCCCGGACTCGATAATTCAAAGTTGCCCGCCATATTGTCGATATAATCTGGGGCTCCGCGCTCCCGCCACGCATCACAGACGCGGTTGACCTCTTCATCACTGACGTACGCACCGTGAACGCGATCAGGTTCGATCTGTCCTGGGCCTAAGAACAGCATATCGCCATTGCCGAGCATATCTTCTGCGCCGCCGCTATCGAGAATAGTACGCGAGTCGACTTTTGAGTTCACTCGTAGCGCTGCCCGCACTGGAATGTTCGCTTTGATCAAACCGGTAATGACATCGACAGAAGGGCGCTGAGTTGCGAGCATCAAGTGAATACCCGCTGCTCGTGATTTTTGTGCCAAGCGCGTGATCAGCTCTTCGGCTTGCTTACCGACCTGCATAATCATATCGGCAAACTCGTCCGCCACGATGACAATCATAGGTAAGGTTTTAAGCTTTGGCGCTTGACTGACGCTGACACTATCATTGGGTCGCCACAAGGGGTCGAGCATCGGTTTGCCTGCTTTTTCAGCGGCCAGCACTTTTTTGTTAAACTCGTTAAGCTTACGCACCTTGAGCAGACTCATCAGCTGATAGCGGCGCTCCATCTCAGCCACACACCATGACAGACTGCTAGCAGCCTCAGTCATATCAGTAACCACAGGTGTCAGTAGATGCGGAATATCATTATAGTTAGCAAGCTCAAGCTGCTTGGGATCTATGAGGATTAAGCGCAGCTCGTTTGGCGTATATTTGAGTAGCATGGACAGCAGCATGGAGTTGACCAATACTGACTTACCTGAACCTGTGGTTCCCGCTACCAGCATGTGCGGAGCGCGCGCAAGATCGGTAATAATTGGCTTACCGCCGATATCCTTACCCATTGCCATACTGATTTGCGCTTTAGGATCTTTATATTTTTCTGTACTGAGTAGCTCAATGAGACGTACCATCTCGCGTTTTTTATTTGGCACTTCGATACCGATATAAGGCTTGCCTGGAATGACCTCGACCACGCGTAGAGAGGCCATCGATAAGGAGCGCGCTAAATCGCGAGAGATACCTGTGACTTTACTGGCTTTGACGCCAGCAGCCAGCTCCACCTCAAAGCGCGTCACTACAGGACCTGGAATCGCATTGACCACTGAAGCCTTTACGTTGAACTCTTGTAGCTTAATCTCAAGTAGCTCAGAGAGTTGATCCAGCTCTGCTATTGTGTAGCTGGGCTTACGCTCAGGATCAGGTTTATCTAAAATAGATATCTCAGGGATAGGCGTTAGACTGCTACGATAAGCCGCCGTTTGCATCGAGCGTGACTTTTGACTAAATGCAGCATCATCTGTGATGTCGGGCAGCACTGGGGCGTCGACATCCCTAGCACTGCTATCGTCTTCAGGCATCATATCAGTAATGTGATTGCTGCTATCACCTTCTGGTACTGCAAAGCGAATCGTTGGCTCAGCTTTGCTAGAGTTTTCTGACTCCTGCTTTGCAACTGTTGGTGGCTCAGTTGGATTGGCGGGTGGCGTATTCGTCGGGGTCATGTCAACATCAGCAGGAGTAACAGGTTCACTGTCTTCTTCCACTGCAGTCATTGCCGCTTCGTCTTTAGACAGGGATCTATTCATCTCAGTTATGACAGCATGGGTCGTATCGTTTGATGTTATATCTGGAATATTCTCTATATTGTGAGCAATACTTTCAGGCTCTGCACTTTCAGGCTCTACAACCGCTGGCGATACTGGTGTTTTTGCAACTGGCTCTACTGTTTCTGGGGACTCGGACAGGGCAGGCACAATCGGTGTATTGGATGGCGTATCGGATATCGACACGTCTGACGAAGTAGCAGACTCAGAAAAAGCCGTAGGGGTATGCTCTGCAAGCCACGCACTTGCCAAGGTATCAACAACTGGAGATAACGCTTCATTCCTATTTGTATCGGTGTCTATCTTAGTTTCTGTACTCAAGGTGTCAGCAGTAACAGGGTTTAAATGCTGAGCGTTGTGCGCGCTTGCTAGCAAATCATCTACGATATCGGCATCATTCCACGAAAAGCTGGGCTCAATTTTGCGCGGTGCTACCTTTGTACTTATAGTCTCTTGTGTACTTATAGTCTCTTGTGTACTTATAGTCTCTTGCGAACGTTGCTTTTGTAGAGGCGTCGCGGAGCCATTATGACTATCAATATATGAGGACAACGCTGTCGCCGGTACATTAGTAGCCATATTAGCACTGGAGGTTGCCGCTTCTTTTGCGGCACTCATAGACGCTTTGACACTAGCGCCTAGACCCGACTGGATCAAAAAGTCGGTTAATACGTGACCCAACTGACTGCTTTTATTCTCACGTTGATTGGGAGTATGATCCGCTACTTCTTGCAGCTCAAGCGGTAGTTGTTCGTATTCTGGTTGCGCAATTGGTCTATCATCCTCAGACTCAGATTCAAACTCTGGTACTGTGGGTTCGTCATCGGCTAACGCACTGTTTTGTTCGCGCACGCCAGAACCAAACCAAGATAGCGTCATAAACTTACGATAAATAGTCAGCCAATGGATATTAAAAGCAAAGGTTGCCGTGATCACCACAAATAGTGCCAAAAACGCAGCGCTTCCCCATGCTGTTAGTAGCTGAGCTAGACGTGTATGTAGTTCAAACCCGATAATGCCCCCAGCGACGCTTTCACTGGTTGCCACCTTGTTTGATAACTGCTGAGCGATTGCAATGAGCTGTGCAAATAAAGCGCTGGTACTTAAGATTAAAAACACATAAGCCACAAGACGCATAAGCCAAAATGTTGGCTTGTTGTTCCACCAAATCAATACGCACTCATAGACCAAGAACGCCAATAACCACCACGCCCCAAAACCAAAAAAGCTGTAGAACAAGTCCGATAACCACGCCCCCGTCGCACCACCCACGTTATTAATCGTCGTCATATCACTACTGATATGCGACCAGCTCGGATCGTTACCGGTATAAGTCATTAAAATAATGAACAAGTAAACGGCCAGTATTAATCCTAAAAAGGTAAAAATTCCTTTTTTTAAATATTCGATAAGCGGTGCTGATATCACGTATGATCTACCTTGTTACTGGTTATAGTGCTGTTATGCTAAAAAAAATAGTGGGGTTATGCTAAATGTACGAGTAGTTTGACTGCGCTCCTACAAAAAATAAAGGCTAACAATTAAATCCTACACTATAGGCATATTAGATGCGATGACCTTTAAAACGCTTAACATAACTTCCTATAATAACAAATACATAGGGGTAGTGGCGATAGTGTTATAAAGAAAGCCGCTCTGAATAGCAAACTATCGATTATCACCCTGTGCTATTAAAATGCATTAAATAGACGCCATCACTTCCCTACTTAAGCTTAAGTAATATCCATATTTGTTTTAGCAAACTTGCACTTTTAGCGTCTTGCCCTTATGTTATTAACACAAAACGCTTCTAATGCGCTTCTGATGCGCTTCTGATCTACTGTTAATTTTACTTATTATTTACGATTTCTATATTAGCAAGGAAAATATATGGCTACTGCGAACGACACTCCGCGTCACGAAAAACTCATCATTTTAGGTTCAGGTCCTGCCGGTTATTCTGCTGCCGTTTATGCAGCGCGCGCCAATTTAAAGCCTGTCATGGTGACAGGTCTTGAGGTCGGTGGTCAACTAACCACAACCACTGAGGTTGATAATTGGCCAGGAGACGCTTTTGACTTAACGGGCCCAGCTCTTATGGAGCGCATGAAAGCCCATGCTGAGCGCTTCGGTACTACGCTGGTTTATGATCATATTAATGAGGTCAATCTTAACGTTCGTCCCTTTGAGCTGACCGGTAATAATGGGCGCTATACTTGCGATGCTTTGATTATCTCAACAGGCGCTTCTGCTCAGTACTTGGGTTTAGAATCTGAGACTAAGTTTAAAGGCTTAGGGGTATCCGCTTGTGCCACTTGTGATGGCTTTTTTTATAAAGATCAAAAAGTTGCGGTGATTGGCGGTGGTAATACTGCGGTTGAAGAAGCGCTCTATTTATCAAATATTGCCTCAGAGGTTACGTTAGTACATCGCCGCGATAGCCTACGCTCAGAGAAAATTTTGCAAGATAAACTGTTTGAAAAAGCCAAGAACGGCAACGTCAAAATTGAGTGGAATCATCAAGTTAAAGAGGTCGTTGGTGATGACATGGGGGTCAATGGCGTGATCATTGAGTCGACTCTTGATGGCACGACCAAACAGTTAGATAGCCATGGCATCTTTGTCGCGATCGGCCACAAGCCAAATACTGAGCTATTTAAAGGTCAGTTGGATATGAAGGACGGCTATATCACAGTCAATAGCGGTCTCAATGGCAACGCCACGCAGACTAGTGTCGAGGGCGTGTTTGCTGCAGGCGATGTCGCTGACAATGTGTATCGCCAAGCGATTACCTCAGCAGGTACAGGCTGTATGGCAGCGCTTGACGCCGAGAAGTATCTAGACGATATTGGCGAAATAGTTGCCACCGATCATACCTACGCTTCAACGCTCACTGCTGATGAAGAGACTTAAGTGAGCTATCCTCAGAGCGACAGCCCAGCTTATACTCGTTTTACTGATAGTGCTGACGCTCTACGTTTGCTGTTTGATAACCCTCAAATAACGCCTGAGACTTTTAATTTTTGTATTAGACGGCTTGGGCGCTACGATTTTCCTGCCCCTGCTAGCGCTGATCCAGAGGGTATGGGTTTAGTTGCTGTAGGCGCAGACTTAGCTCCTGAGACACTGATATCAGCTTACGCACAAGGGCTGTTCCCTTGGTTTAATGAAGATGAACCCATCGCTTGGTGGTGTCCTGAGCCAAGATGTGTCATGGTACCAAGCGATTATCAGCCTAGCAAATCTCTACGTAAACAGGTACGACGCGCGCGCTGGCAGATCACACTTAATCGCTCTTTTGATGAGGTGATACACGCGTGCAGCTTGCCGCGTAGTGACGGCTTACCGGTAGGTGAACACACTTGGATACATGATGAGATGATAGCCGCGTATACACAATTACACGCTTACGGCTTTGCTCATAGTATAGAGGTTTGGGATGAGCACGCTCAGCTCATCGGCGGCTTGTATGGACTCAAGATTGGCAGTATTTATTTTGGCGAATCCATGTTTCACCATGCCTCAAATGCTTCAAAGATAGCGTTTTGGGGTTTAACGCGTTTGTGTCGTCAAAGCGGCGTAGCATTGATTGATTGTCAGTTGCCAAATGACCATCTTTTGAGTTTGGGCGCTGATACCCTGCACCGAGCTGATTTTTTAGCGCAGCTAGATAAGCTAATCAGTGAGTATTCCGTAAAATGGCATAAAGATGCTTATAAGGCGCTACCCGTCTCTGAACTTGAGAACACGACTTTGTGGCAATTGCAAGATGGACCGCGCTAGTCCTTTGTGTGGTCGCTTCGCTTAGGTTAGAGGTTCACTATGAGTACCAACTTTATGTTGATAGGTAAACTTGCCAAGCAAGCTCACACCACAAAAGATACCATCCGTCATTATAACGAGCTTGGCTTACTCAAATCTCGTAAGCGTCAGGCAGGCTCACGCTTATATACTGAGTTTCACCCTGACTCTATTGAACGTATCGAACTTATTAAGAGTGCACAAGCGATAGGCTTTACGCTGACTGAAATAAAAAACAGCCTTGACGATTATTACGATGGCAACCTTGGTATTCATGAGCAGCTGACGCTTACGGAGCAAAAGCTGAACCAAGTAAAAAAACAGCAAGCGAATATTAATCTAATGGTTACTATGCTCACTGAACGTATCGAAACGCTTAAACTTATGGAAGTCGAAAATGGCGATATATTTAACGACTCTCAATAACAGTCAATTAACCTTAATCACTCTCAATGTCTAAGGTACGCGTTCAATATGCTTTTTTAGACAAACCCATTCTTTATCTCATCTTACTCGTATAGACGCTGCATAATCAATGCGTCCACAGCGTTACCGTTTGGGGTTTTGTAGTACCCTGATCGCTGATGAATAACATTAAAATTTTGCTGCTGATAAAGCTTAATCGCTAAGAGATTGTCGGCACGAACTTCCAGCATCAAACTCTCTATTGTCAGCTTCTGTAAATGCTGATGTAACTTAGAAAACAATTGCGAAGCAACACCTTGGCGCTGATAATCAGGATGCGTACCAATACGCAGTATCTCTGCCTGCTCAAAGATAACTTGATAAAGGCAGTAGCCAATGATTTTCTGACTTTGAGAGACGACGATAAGCTGCATGCTGTCTTGCTCAAGTAGCTCATACAGTGTTTTATAAGACCATGCATCATAGGGTTGTACTTTGTTTTCAATATCAGCAACCGCTTGAATGACGTCTGTATTACCTTTGCTATGCCTATCACTTTTAGACCATATTTGTACGCTAAGCATTTGTGCTCCTTTATTAGTTCTATCGTCATCTTCTACTAATACCACCCACAAAAAAGCCGCCCCCAGAAGAGAGCGGCTTTTACTGTGCTTGTTACGGATGACTAAGTATGCTTAGTCAGCTTAGTCATTGACACTAGCAACAACACCAGCACCTACGGTACGGCCACCTTCACGAATCGCAAAACGTAGGCCTTTGTCCATAGCGATTGGGTGGATAAGCTCTACGCCCATCTCTACGTTGTCGCCAGGCATGACCATCTCTGTGCCGTCTTGCAATTG
>CANLDW010000005.1 GCA_947489525.1 uncultured Psychrobacter sp. | reverse complement strand
CCGAACTCAGAAGTGAAACATCGTAGCGCCAATGGTAGTGTGGCTCCGGCCATGTGAGAGTAGGTCATCGTCAGCTCTCTATACCCAAAAGCCCCCTAACTTAATTGTTAGGGGGCTTTTTTTGTCTGTATGTATTTACCAAAAACTAGTATATTCTCTCTTAGGTTAATGAATGAGGAACAATAGTGAAGGCTAAATTAGCAGGTATTCAATATATAGGTGACAGTGGTATTACGCAAGAATGTAAAAAAGCAGTTATAAACCTAATCCATGCTGGCGAAAAAATACATGAAGTAAAAATACTTACTTTTGAAGAGACTCATTCAAGTACGCATGCACTATTACTAACTCTCAAGTTTGATATTCAAATAATGGTCAAAGATGGTTTTGCTTCTGGCTATAATGGAGAAGGGCCAAAAGACTATGCGTTTGTCTTAAATTTGTTGGCACAGTATACTGATAATATAGATGAATATCTCGTTCCACAGAGGATTTTTGAACGCATATCTAGCTCAAGCTTAACGGTTAAAGACTTTGAGTACATCAACAGTATCAAAAAAGTTCGTCCTGCTAGGTGGTACGACTCTGCTTACCTTTACAAGGAACGTAAGCATAATGTTTTCAGTGAATTTCCTCTTACTATTCCTATGGCTTTAATTGATCCACGTCTTATTGAACAAGCCTTGGAGTTTGAAACAAATCCGGACAACGCAATAATGAATGGATACAGAAAAATTGAATCTATTGTTAGAGAGCGTACTGGCTTAAATAATGAAAGCAGCACTAAGCTATTTGCAAAAGCCTTTCAAGGTGATAACTCGGTTTTGCATTGGGAGAACTTAGATCCAAGTGAATCTATAGGAAGGGCTTCTATATTCGCTAATGTTTTTATGGCCTATCGCAATAATCGCGCACATCAACAACCTAAACATAATATAAGCGACGACATTCGAGAATTCATGCTGATAAATCATTTGTTTATTTTAGAAAGTGAAGCAATATTGAGACAGTAGTAGTGTGAGTCCACCCATGTAAGAGTAGAGCAACGTCAGCTCTCCTTTCTAAAAGTCTCCAGTTGTTTATCTAGTTGATGGCTTTTTTATCTTTGATGTTGTAATCACCATATGACCTATCAGCTATTCCTTTCGATAAGCATGGCTCTTGTGGGTATAAAATTGCAATATAAACTTTAACATTCCTCAATTAGCTTAGCTTTATATCCCTTGAAAAGCATCCGCTGTATGCAAGTGTAAGGAGACTTTTATACTTGAAACTTGATAACTTGAATAATTAATGTTATTGACAATCGTATGATGATGTATTATAAATATTAGACAAACATAAGTCCGATATTATTCTAATTACCAGTATACAATCTAATATATCTATCTGAGGACAAAGTAATGGCTGATACTCATCAAATAACATGTATTAATAAAACTGATCGCCAAAATGCTTATGAGCGTATTAGTAGAGTAGGGGGAGTTAACCAAGATGCTTCTCGATGGAATTTAAGTTTAGATCAAGCTATTGAAGGTATTGAATCAGGTAAATGGAATTTTTATGTCAGTGTTGGTGGGGAGTCGGTTTGGGTTAGAGTTGCGATAAGTTCAAGTGGTAGAAAATATTTGAAGACTCAAAATGATGGTGAGCAGCCTAATAATCTACTTAGTCTGCCTGAATGTTCATAGGTTTAGATGGGTATGGCTCATGATTATAATCTCAATTTGATTGTTGGATAAAGACTTGGATACTAGCGCATTTAGATCCTTTTTTACCTACTCTTTGGTATTGCAGTTTATGTGTTAATCTAAGTCTTTTAATAAACTATTATTTTTAAGGTGAATCAAGAGATGGAATTGAGGCCCAATAAATCTGAAGAGCTATTCCTATCTCTTGGTTACAATCGTTTTTATGATTTATACGATCAAATTATTGAAGATAGTTTTTGGGAACAGGAAGCTTGGTATAGATTTAGTAGGGTATCAGACATTTTCGCTGTATATTCGGAACTACTATCTTACGAAGCTTTTAAGCTGGTTCTTGATACTTTGGAAGTAGTAAGGCCACCATTGGAGTCTGAAATTGGAGGACCTCTATTTAAGTTTGTCCGTAATATTCTTGCCCATTTTCCATTGTTTGAAACATGGAATGACGTATGGATAAGCAAAGAACTTGTAAATTGGCAGAAAAAAGGTCTCACTATAGATCGTTTTTTAAAAAAATATTCTGGACATGCCGAGGTTAAATATAGATTCTGGGAAGCTCAAAAAAGACAAATGACCTATATCATTATTCAATTTCCAAAACAGTATGATAACAATAAGATTTATCTTAAGGATATTATTTCAGAAAAAGATGGTATGAAGTTCTCATTAATACTAATGCGCCAGATACTAAATACACAAGTTGAGTCCATAAGTTAGAAACATAATAGGTTTAGTTGATCTAACTCTTCTAAGTAGATAGTGTAATTCATCCGTCTGGTAGATATTATTAATAAATCTTTTTTCTAAAAATTTCTAAATTCAAAATCACTAGTCTAAATTATTTATCACAACCTTAAATCCTCAAAACAACTCCCCAAAAAAAGCCCATATTAGCAAACTAATACGGGCTTTGAAACACAATAGAGCATTTAACTAACTACGCTAACCACTAAGCACCTTCACCAAATTTACCACTTTGGAAATCAGTGACGGCTTGCATAATTTCTTGCTGACTGTTCATCACAAAGGGACCGTATTGCACAATTGGTTCGCGTAGTGGGCGACCAGTAATTAAGATCACTTTGGTATCCTCACTACTATCGGCTGTGATAGTAACGCCATCCGTATCGGTGTCATTTTTTAGGATAGCCATGGTTTTAGTCGGCACCTTATCCCCTTCGATGTCTACCGTACCACGATACACAAAGGCAAACGCATTGTGATCGGCTGGAATGGCTTGGCTAAAGCTCGTTCCTGCTGGTAGATGGATATCCAAGTACGTCGGCTCAGTGATATCGCGCGTGACTGCACCTTCTACCCCGTGCGATGTACCTGCGATTACCGTAACATCTACGCCATCTTCAGTGGTATATTTAGGTAGATCATCACTTTGGAAGTCTTTGTACCAAGGATCATTCATTTTGTCTTTGGCAGGTAGATTGAGCCAAAGCTGGAAGCCTTCCATTGCGCCGTCTTCTTGTTCCGGTAGCTCTGAATGGATCACACCACTCGCTGCTGTCATCCACTGTACGCCGCCATTTTGCAATAGACCTTCGTTACCCGCGCTGTCACGATGACGCATACGACCCGTGATCATATAAGTAATAGTTTCAAAGCCGCGATGCGGATGGTTAGGGAACCCAGCAACATAATCATCTGGATTATCACTTTTGAAATTATCTAACATCAAGTACGGATCGAGACGTTCTTGTAGCTGCTGCGTAAGCACACGAGTTAATTTAACTCCAGCACCGTCTTGGGTATCTACCCCAGCAAAAAGATGTTCGATTTGACGAGATTGGCTCACAGTGTCTTTTACGGTATTCGCTATAGTATCACTCATTGTTTTCTCCCTCTGTTTTTATAACCTGTTTTACTAGGCTTATTTTATCATTCTACAATGACTTATTTTGGGACAGGAGGGTAAATTTCAATGTCATACTGTGTAGTAAATGTAAACTTGAATATTTAATATTGAAGTATAAATTAACAATATATATCCTTAAATTAAAACAGTTCACCCGGCTCAGCGACGTCTTCAAAGTCAAAATCCAACTGTTGACCTTTTCGCTGTCGCATTTGTTCGATACGTTGTTTACGCCCTATAATGAGTCTTAATACCTCTCTACGCTGTTCAGTGTTCATGCTAAGCCAAAGCTGGCGCTCGGTGCGACTACGCAAGCAGCCAAAGCAGTAGCCTTTTTTATTACTGGTGCAGACGCCAACACAAGGGTTATCGATGTCAAACAGTTCAATCTGTTCACTCATGACGTCTCCTTGTCTTTTGTAGGCATCGAAAATAGGGTTTGATAGGGTAGTGATTCATAAATTTAGACTATATATTGATGCGTTTCTCACTATCCACGTCTTAGCACTGGTGGTATGCTCATGCTTTGTTTAATCAAAATCTGATAACAGTATACCCAATTCCCACCTTGAGATTGCATATGAATATTGTTTACGTCCACGGCTTAGATAGCGATGCCAACTCTGCTAAAGGGCTTTTATTGAAAGGGTACTGCGAAAAGCATTATCCTAATATTAAGGTGCATCGTCCGGATCTAAATTTGCCGCCGCCGCAAGTATTGAGTTATTTAACTGACTTGGTCACCAGATTAAGTGCAGACGCCAAGACGGTACTAGTAGGTAGCTCGTTAGGGGGCTATTTTTCGACGCTGGTGAGCAATCAGACCGGTTGTCCTATCTTATTGTTAAACCCAAGTACCAAGCCCCATATCACCTTGCAACGTTTTGAAGAGGATAAAAGCGCGGAGACGTTGAGGATGGACGATCACAAGGACGAGACGCTTTATACTACGCCTGGTGGCTGGGAGATAAAAAAGGCGGACTTACAATGGTTTGCCGCGCACCAGTTGACGAGCCTTGCCTATCCGAATAAGGTCGTAGCGTTTATCAAAAAAGACGATGAGCTACTTGATGCCAATATATCCGCCGCGTTCTACCAGCATCAAGGCGCTAGAGTTATCATACAACAAGGCGGCGATCACAGGTTTAGCGACTTTGCACAGCACTTACCTGAGGTGATAGAGGAAGTGATAGAGATGGTGCAGCAGTTTTAAGTCTTTTTTGAGTTTTAGTGCAAGCGACATTATATGACGTAAGCTTATCACTATCGGCCTTTAGTGCCCTGTTTTTGGTTATAATAGGGTAATAGAATTAGTAGGGTCTGTTGAACATTCGACCTTGGCACTGACAGTGACTATTTTTTAGGCGATTCGCAGATAAAAATTGTAAGTTTAGTCATTCTAAGCGTCTATTTTTAGCAATGAAGCGGCAAAAAAGAGTCCTGTCCTTGTAGGCTGATGCTAAAACTGCTCTATTCGTTGTAAAAATTTAGCCAATGCAATGAGCATTACCTGCAGTTTTTACTTAGACTAAACCAATTTTAGCTATCAGCAGTGCCCATTTGTGAATGTTTAACAGATCCTAGTTTATAGATATTAAGGAAAGCATTTTGAGTCAATATAATGCGCAATCGTTAGAAGTTTTAGAAGGTCTTGAGCCCGTCCGCCGTCGTCCCGGCATGTATACCGATACCACCCGTCCCAATCACTTAGCGCAAGAAGTCATCGACAACTCTGTCGATGAAGCGCTAGCTGGCTATGCCAAAACCATTAAAGTCCAGCTGCATGAGGACGGCTCATTGTCCGTAGAAGATGATGGGCGCGGGATGCCGACCGATATCCATCCTGAGTTTGGTCAGTCGGGTATTGAGCTGATATTAACGCGCCTGCACGCAGGGGGTAAGTTCTCAACCTCTAACTACCAAGTCTCAGGCGGTCTGCACGGCGTCGGTATCTCGGTGGTCAATGCCTTGTCCACGCGCGTTGAAGTCACCGTTTGGCGTGACGGCAGCCAGTTCGATATGGCGCTAGAAAATGGTGCGCCTGTGACGCCGCTGACCGAATCAGTCAGCTCCAATAAGCGTAAGCGCGGCACAAAGGTGCGCTTTTGGGTCGATGGTAGCTTCTTTGATACGCCTAAGTTCAATGTCAAACAGCTCAAGCACACGCTAAAGGCCAAAGCGGTACTGGCGGCAGGTTTGATTATTGAATTTGTCGATGATATCAATGACGAAAAAGTCGTTTGGCAATTTACTGATGGCGTCGTGGAGTACTTAACCGAACAGCTTGATGGGCTTGAGACGCTACCACCTGAACCGTTTTACTATAATCACGAGGCCGCAGATGGCGAGCGCGCGGGTATTACCTTTGCGTTATCTTGGTTGCCTGAGGGCGGAACGCCGATTCAGGAGAGCTACGTTAACCTCATTCCAACGGCGCAAGGCGGTACGCACGTTAATGGTCTACGTACCGGTATTTTGGAAGCGCTACGTGAGTTTTGTGATATTCACAATCTACTGCCGCGTAACGTCAAGCTGACGGCAGAGGATGTTTGGGACGGGATTAATTATATCCTGTCACTCAAATTCTCAGAGCCGCAGTTCTCAGGGCAGACCAAAGAGCGTTTGTCCAGTCGTGAAGCGGCAGGCGCCGTACAAGCACTGGCAAAAGATGCCTTTAGCCTTTGGCTCAATCAGCATGCTGATATGGGCGCGCAGATTGCAGAGCTGGCGATTAACAAAGCCGGGCGTCGTCTTAAATCCGCCAAAAAGGTGGCGCGTAAAAAAATTACTCAAGGACCAGCGCTGCCGGGTAAGCTTGCCGACTGCCGTGGCGACTTGCGTGATGGCGCAGAGCTGTTCTTAGTCGAAGGGGATTCGGCAGGTGGTAGCGCTAAGCAAGCGCGGGATCGCCACTATCAAGCGATATTACCGCTACGAGGTAAGATATTAAACACGTGGGAGGTATCGTCCGATACTGTACTCTCCAGCCAAGAGATTCACGATATTGCTATCGCTATTGGTGTCGATCCCGCATCCGATGATCTCTCCGAGCTACGCTACGACAAGATCTGCATCTTAGCCGATGCCGACTCCGATGGTCTACATATTGCAACGCTGATCTGTGCGCTGTTCGTCAAACATTTCCCAGCGCTGGTAGATGCCGGTCATTTATATGTGGCGATGCCGCCACTGTACCGCGTTGATGTGGGCAAAGAGGTGCATTACGCTTTAGATGAGCCCGAGCTTGCGCACATTTTATCTAATGTACCGGGGAATAAAAAAGCGCAAATCACCCGTTTCAAAGGTCTAGGCGAGATGAGCGCTGAGCAGCTACGTGAGACAACGATGAACCGCGATACGCGCCGTCTTGTGCAGCTTGATATGGATGATATGATATTAACCAATAATATTATGGACATGCTGCTCGCTAAAAAACGCTCGTCCGATCGTAAGTCTTGGCTTGAGGATAAAGGGAATTTGGCGGATATTGCCTTATAAAAATATGCACTGGTCTTAAACCGAGAACAGGCGCATATTGATGTTATGATGAGGTTTATTTATTTAAGTTGTGCCTACCCATTATGAGCCAAAAGTCTACAAACCACAGCGTGAAACGCCGCTCTAAAGTGTTGCCTAAGCTGACAAAAAACGATTTAGGCAATTTGATACCTAAACGCGGCGGTAAGATTGCTCCTACGGTGAGCGCTTGGCTTATGAAAACTGCTGGCTGGCGTACGGTAGGGCAGATTCCTAATATCCCGCAAGCGGTGGTCTTAGCGCTTCCGCACACCTCTAATGTTGATGGCGTCTATGCCTTACCTTGTTTGTTTGCTCTAGATATAAAGATCAGCATCATGGGTAAGCACACTTTATTTAAAGTGCCCGTATTGGCACAGTTGTTAGGCTGGATGGGAATTATCCCTATTAACAGAGAGCACAAAGGGTCAGTGCTACAAGCGAGTATTGATAAGTTTAAGACAGGCGAGCCACTGTTTTTGGGATTATCGCCAGAGGGGACTCGCGACTATACCGCAAGCTGGAAGACAGGATTTTACTACTTAGCCGTAGGAGCTAATGTGCCTATTTTGCCAGTCGCCCTAGATTATAACGCCAAGGAAGTACGTTTTTTATCGCCCGTTTATCCTACGGGTGACATTGATCACGATTTGCCAAAGATATATGAGCAGTACCGCGGCGTTGTACCTAAATATCCTGAGCGCCTCTCGCAGCCGCTACAGGATGTGAATCAATCACCTGAATAAAAAAGAAAAGAAAGAAACAAAGAAACATTGAGGTTATCTAACCTATCACTCTAATACTAAGCTGCTAGCCAAGCTGCATACTTTATTAAAAGTGCGGCTGACCATTTGACGCGCTCACACCGCCATCTACAGGCAGATTGATACCTGTAATCATCGCCGCATCGTTACTGGCCAAAAAGGTGATCGCAGCCGCAATGTCTTCAGGGGTAACAAAGCGACCTAGTGGACAACGTGCTAAGAACTTGTTTACTTTTTCCTCATCTTCGCGCATGTCTTTAGTCATACTGGTCTTCGTTGCGGTAGGGTTGACCGCATTAACGCGTACGCCATCAGGGCCGTGATCTAGTGCTAAGGTGCGAGTCAGATTGGTCACGCCTGCTTTGGCAGCATTGTAAGCCGCCATGTTCCAATCACCGCCAATACCTGAGAGTGATGAGACATTGACAATATTGCCTTTGGTTTTGATCAAATGCGGCATTGCGGCCTGACAAACATAAAAGGTGCCGTGCAAGTTAACATCGATAGCCGCGCGCCAGTCCTCGCTAGATAGATCCGTTATTTTACCCTCCATACCTTTGCCCGCATTGTTAACGAGGACATCAAGCTTTTCAAACTTGTCGATCACTCGTCTGACCATCTCTTGTACTTGGCTTTGATCGCTGATATCACAAACGACCGTTAAGTAATTATCGGTATGAATCCAGCTGTTGTCTTGTGGAAATTCTGCGGCGGTCTCCTCTAGAGTCTCAGCCGTACGACCTACTAACACCACACTGGCACCTTCATTGGCAAAGCGTATCGCAGTTGCTCGCCCCATTCCAGAACCTGCACCCGTGACGATAACGACTTTCTCTCTAAAACGTCTCATTAATTGTATCCTTTTTTGATATAAATAAGATTTATCTTCACTTTACTCGTAGCCTAGCGGTTTTTACATGATATAAATGTATAAGTAAATTAACAGAGCTAAGCGCTTGCTACTAGATATAGCGCATAAACAACAATGATGACCGTAACGGATAGAGATAAAAGGAAGTAGTGTGGCGCAATTAACGATACCAACTGACTGGACGCGGCTTACGACAGAGCTACAGTGCTATTTGACTACGTCTGCTCGTACACTTACTCTGCAAGTACCTAATAGGATTGAGCACAGCCAGTACGAAGCGCTGCAGTACCGCTATCGATTACCGCTTGGGAGTATCGAGATTGTGGTCGCCACTTTATATCTACCTATAGATAGTACGTTAGACGCTATCAATGCAGCACGCTTAACCCTAGTAAAAGCAGTGCTAACATCAATCAGATGTCAAAAAACAGCGGGTCAATTACCCATCAATGATACCCATCAGCGAGTCTGCGTGGTAGACATACGCCTTACTGATGACACGAATAGTGCAGGGACGCCTATAGCCGCAACAACCTCAGTGCGTCTACCTCATCAGTTCGATCCGCAGTACTTTAATGAAGAGTTGGTGATAGATCTAAACGATCACGCCCAGCAGGTGCAGATATTTAGCTGGCCGGACTGGCAGACGCTACAGACTGTGTTGATTACACCATGCGAGCTGTATCGATTCTTAGACTACCGTATGCAGCAGCTGCAATCTACATCGGCTCATGATGTCAGCAAGAGCATTGCAGCAACGATGACATCGCTTATGAGTAGTCAAGCGCTGTTTGCGCAGGCAATCGAGATCGATAATGCGCTGATTAAATACGGCATGCAAGATAAGCCTAATGCAGCGCTTGTCACCATGAGTTTGGCGCAAAATAATAATAGTGCCAGCAAAGAGATGTACCACGAGCACGTGCAGCAGGCGGCTACGCTGTGGTCACAGCTTAGCGCGCAGATGATAGAGGTCGTTCATGAGCGCTATGAAGTCACAGAGCATGATAAACAAGAGACTCAGCCGTTTTTGCACTGGCAGCAGCAATTGTTAGATGAGTCTCTATTTTCGCGTCATGAGCTAGTGCGTACGCTATATCGTCATCCCAAGCAAAGTAAAGCATTACAAGAGAGTGGCTACGTCGTTCATCAGCACTCTTATGAGCGTTTGGGTCGCCACTATGTGCTTATATTTTATGGAGAGGATAAAGCATCGCAGCACAATAAAACGGCAATTCGCTCTAATCTAGAAAGCATTGCAAAGGATGTAGCAACGCGCTTGCCTATGACAGAGCTGCATCACATCGTGGTAATGGGTATTGAGTTTATAGTGGAGAATGACGATACGTTTATCGATATCGATCTATGGATTCAGCCCGTGCAAGCGATGAGCGAGCGCGAGCGCCAACTAACAAAGTATATCCAGCGTTTGCAGCAACAAAGAGCGGACAATTCTAAATAGTAGCAAGCGTGATATAGAAGATACCGTTTATTATTATCTTCACAAAAAAAGACAGCCTAGGCTGTCTTTTTTATTAATGGATAACTATTGATGTATAACCTATCTGTTGTCGTCGTTAGGCTCGTTATCACCTAACAGACCACTACCACGCAGCATACTATCATCTAGGTTATCACCATTATTTTGGTCACTGCTAGTACGTCTGTTATCAGTATTGATGTCTGTGGTATCAATACCATCAGTACCTAGTTGACTTGTGTCAACAGTATCAGTAGCTAACGGCGTATTGATGACGTTAGTATTCGTTGCATCCGCAGTCGAAGCACTAGGGGTGTTCGCGCGAACTGAGTCCGCTACTTTATCCTTAGTTTCTGTCTTAGTATGACGAGTGGTCTGTACTTTAAGACCAGTACGCTCTTCATCTACTTTGTCCTGCATCTTGCGCAGCAAACGTGCAGCGGCATCTTTACCACCTAGACCGAAAGATAGCGCAAAGGCAACGGCAACAGCACCAAGCGTGAGACCAAAGGCGAGGTTAACAATAGAGTCGGCGATACCCATCGCTTTTAGACCCATCGCTAGCACTAAACCCATAATGAGTACACGTACGATATTTGCTAAAAACTTCGAACCTTGCTCAGAGCGCTCAACGACACCAGCGATGATATTAGCAAGCCAAAAGCCGATGAATAAGATAATGGCACCAAGGATAATATCCGCGCCAAAGGCGATAAACATAGTAATGAGTGCTGAGATAGCTTCAAAACCGAGTAGATCCGCCGCGGCAATCGCAGCAAACAGCATGGCAAAGAAGACAATAGCGTAGCCTACAAGATCAGAGACAGTCTTTGTGCCCATCGCTTCTTGTAACCCTACTTTTTCAGGTAACTGATTAACTTGTGTATTCTCAAGTAAACCTTTAATAATATCAGCGACCATACGCATAACGTAGTAAGTGACTACTAAAATCGCTACTGCCATAAAGATATTAGGCAAGGCCTCAACGATTTTGTTCAGCATATTCGTTGCAGGACGGGCAATAACTTCGATTCTAAGTGCTTCTAAAGCAGCAATAATCGTAGGAATAATCACCACTAAGAATGCAAGTGAACCTGCGATATTAGGCAGACTGTTCTTTTCGCTAAGACCGGCTTTAGACGCCAGCGCCTGTACATTCATAGTTGCGACTACATTGGTAACAATACCGCGAACGACTTTAGCGATGATGTAACCGATAAAGAGAATAATACCCGCTTTTAGAATGTTAGGAATAGCGTCAAATATTTGGCTGATCATGATACTAAGCGGCGCAAACAGACCATCAAGCTCTAACAGACCAAGTGCCATGGTCAATACTACGAGTAGAATAAACCAATAGACAATATCGGCTATCGTACTACTCATAGGCTTGACGCCAGCGTGAGCACTCAAGCGCTCATCCATAGAGGTTTTAGACAATCCAGTATTGATCAGAGTGCGTACTACCGTCGCCACGACCCAACCAATAACACCTAGTGCGATTGCACCAATTAGATTAGGAATAAAGGCGAGTACTTGACCAACCATGTTCGCGAAAGGTGCTGAGATTGAATTGAGATTAAGCTGATCGAGCGCCATTGAGATGGCAATGATAAAGATAAACCAAAAAACAATCTTTGAGATAATATCTTCTATATCGTAAGTCTTACCTGTTGAAGTATTCATACGTTGGTTAACGTTTATTTTTGCAAGGACACCGCGAACCAGTGCTGCGATACCAAGTGCGACGAGCCAACCGATGATAAATATTAAAATAGCGCCAATGATAGAACCAATAGGCCCACCAAGATAACCATTAAAAGATGTATACATTGGATTCATCTTATCCTCCTTTAATTATCATATATGAGCCAGAATATGTGGCAGTACAAATGAGCTATAATCCGCCTGACAAATATAGATAGTCTTCATAAATAGTATTTTTGCGTTGTATTTCGCTTAAGTTGTATTTGACTCAATAAGTCGTATTAAATTAAAACCGTTTATTAAGTCGAGCTTAAACTCAAGTGTTAACTAATAATCTGTATGTTTGTGATCAGTTACTTAATTCCTCAATTAAATCAGCTTATCCGATAAAATGTTGGATTTAAAGACACAAAGCTTTACCACTGACCATAGTTGTGTGATAACGTGTTAGTAATAAAGAATCTGTTAACATAAAACGTACACTATCACTAAATATTTACTGGAGATGTAGTTAGCAAAACTAAGATTTGCTATGATAACGACGATGTGACACTTCACTACCACCTTATCACTGAGAGTAATATATGAAAAAAATCACTACCTTAGCCCTAACGACGTTAGCCAGTACCCTGCTATTAGCTACGGGCTGTAGTACGAATAATGGCAATCAAGAAACTGCTGTCCAAAGCGTATCCATCACCGAGCAAAGTACCGCTAACGAAAAGGTCGGCTACAGCTTGGGCTACATGATGGCTGAGGGCAACAAAGAAGCAGTCGGCGATCTAAACCTTGATACTTTTGAACAAGGCTTTCGTGACGGCTATGAAGGTAATGAGTCCGCTCTGACTCAAGAGCAGATGCAAGAGGTACTGATTGCTTATCAACAAGAGCAAGAAGAGAAGTTTGTCCAAGATATGCAAGCACAAGCGGTAGAAAATCAAGCGGAAGGCGAGGCGTTTTTGGCTGCAAACGCTCAGAAGCCTGGCGTACAAGTGACGGATTCTGGTTTGCAGTATAAAGTGATTACACCGGGTACTGGTCAATCGCCGACAGCAACTGATGTGGTTGAAGTCAATTACGAAGGCAAGCTTATTGATGGGACAGTATTTGACAGCTCCTATGAGCGTGGTCAGCCTGTTGAGTTCCCGTTAAATCAAGTTATTGCTGGCTGGACTGAAGGGCTACAGTTGATGAAAGAGGGCGCAAAATATGAGTTTTATATTCCAGCAGATATCGCTTATGGTGAAGCAGGTAACGCAGGTATAGAGCCCAACAGCACGCTTATCTTTACCGTTGAGTTGTTAGATGTTAAATAAAGAAAAAATGATAAGATCAAAAAAATGCCCCTATACGTTATCGTATCGGGGCATTTTTATTCTAGCGACACTAGGCAACTCATAACTAACCACGTAAATCATAACGTTTTTTGAAAGACTTTTGAGTTGCGACCGTTGTGATACTTCTCTTGGCGTCCCTCAGGTAAAGCGCTGGCGTCAACCTCAGCAAAACCTTGTTCCACAAACCAGTGCGCGGTACGAGTGGTGAGTACGAACAACTTATACAAACCGTGACTGCGGGCTTGTTGCTCTAAAAATGCGAGCAGATCGGCGCCGCGACTACCGCTACGATAGTCAGGATGAACGGCTACGCTCGCCACTTCTGCTGAGTGATCATCTAAAGGATACAGCGCCGCGCAGCCCAAGATCATACCGTCGCGCTCAATGACACTGTAGTGCTCAATCTCTTGCTCTAAGCGCTCGCGTGAGCGGCTTACTAAGATGCCTTGTTCTTCGAGTGGCGACAACAGCTCAATCAAGCCGACCACGTCATCGATATCCGCGCGGCGAATCTCTTCGTAAGGGTCGTGACTGATCAGCGTACCTGAGCCATCGCGCGTAAACAGTTCTTCTAATAGCGCGCCATCTTTAGCATAAGAGATAATGTGAGTGCGATGGACGCCCTGCTTGCACGCTTCGCTGGCACAGTGTAAAAAATAATTGATCTCATTGTTTAAGTTACGACCACGTAAGAAGCGATCGACTTCATTAGGAATCATCTCTCGCAGTACACGCGTACCCTCTTTGATATCCGCCTCTTCTCCTAACAAAATCAGTTTATCCGCCTTTAGAGCGACTGCGGCGCTCAATGCCACATCTTCTCCTAATAGATTAAAGACCTCACCTGTCGCTGAATAACCCATAGAACCTAGGATAACGATATGGTTATGGCTTAAGTTGTTCTTAATAGCATCGACATCGATGGAACGCACTTCTCCTGTCATCTGATAGTCAATGCCATCCCGTATACCGTAAGGTCGCGCGGTGACAAAGTTACCAGAGACAGCGTCAATGCGTGAGCCGTACATAGGCGAGTTCGCCAGTCCCATCGACAGCTGAGCTTCAATTTGCAAACGAATGGCACCGACGGCTTGTAAGATGGCCGGCATCGCCGCGCGCGGCGTCAACCGAATGTCTTGGTGGAGCGGCGACTCCAGACCACTCTCCGCTAGGTTTTTTTCGATCTGTGGACGCGCGCCGTGTACCAGTACCAGCTTGATGCCTAGACTATGCAACAAAGCGAAGTCGTGAATCAGCGTACTAAAGTTGGGATGATTGACAGCTTCGCCGCCAAACATAACCACAAAGGTTTTACCGCGATGGGTGTTGATGTAAGGGGCAGAGTTACGAAACCAATGGACGTATTCAGGGTTTATCTGTGGCATGGCGCTAATAGTCATAGTAAGAACAGTAGGGTAGTCAAAATAAGAAAGTAGGCGGCGTAAAGTGCACGTCTGCGGCCAAAGATTTACCATAGCAAAAAACGTGGTTATGAGCTATCTTTTTATTTATAGGGCACGTCGCCTATGTACACAATCTCAACATGGGGTTAGTATACGTATAAATGCTTTTTGTTATGCTAAGTGGCTGATAAGCAATAAGACAAGCAACAAGACTCTGTCCCATCAATCAACTAGGAATGATCATTGCCATGAAAAAAAGTAACCATTTATTGAATCCGTTTAGCGCGTACTGTGAGCATCGTCTGTTTCATGTGATTGCAGGTACACTCGTTGGCATGATGGCGGTGACGCAAGCATCCGCTATGCTGCCAACACCAGAACAAACAGTAACCAGTCCAGCAGCGGTGCAAACTAATACCCACCTAAGCGCTGGTAATACTGTAGCGAGCCCTGCAACGACGCAAGCGGGCGGCTCAAGTATGCAAGCCATTAACAATAAGATCACAGCGGCGCTTGTAAGCCTAGACCCGAGCGGACAAGAGCGTCTAGTTCCTGTCGATAGCACAACGCGCTTGCAGCCAGGCAATGTACTTGAATACCAAGGGTACTTCACGAACACCAATGCCGATCGCGTGCGCAATATGACCGTGACGATGAGTATTCCAGAAGAGGTAGAGCTCATACGCGTGGTCGCACCAGATCTACCCTATGGTAGTGCTGATGGTACTTCGTTTGCGCGCATGCCCCTACGCGGCAGAGTCGACAATCAACTGCAAGAGATCCCCTTGAAGTTCTATAAAGCGGTGCGCTGGGACATCGAAGATGTGGGGTTAAACGACACTGTCGCTGTTAAATATCGCGCCCGCGTCAAATAATCCAAGTGGTTTGTCTTAACAGCTGTAGATTTTATATCTACCTAAATAGGGTTAATAACAAAGCACCGCTATCATTCATAGTGGTGCTTTTTTTGTACGTAAAGTGACACAGTGCAGCTATAAAGAAAGGAGCAATTAATTTATCCTACGTTGTGCACTTCATTGAGTCACAGTCTGACTTGAATATTCAGCGATGAGTTGTGCGATAGCAGCCATTTGGCGCTCTGTTGCTTGATTACCAGCTGTGATAAGCTCACGACGCCGGCTGGTATCTATTGAGCTGATATGACCAACCTCAGGAACAATAACGATATCAGCACGATCGCGCTCAGCACGCATGGATGCACTTTTATTATCGACAGCACTCAGTGTAAGATTGTTTTCAAGTAGCGCCCAAAAACTACTTAGCGAAGTAATCGCAGGCAGTATATTGCGCTGAGTGCTCGGCGCTGCTGCAACATCGACTGCAATAACAATATCAGCACCTAAGCTGCGCGCACTGTCCACAGGTACTAAGCTGACCACGCCGCCATCAATGTATTTTTTGCCTACGCCTTGAGGGATACGCGGTGCGATAAAGATATTGGGCACGCTACAAGACGCTTGTACTGCAAGCCCTGCATCGCCTTGCGTAAACACCACTTTTTGTAAGGTGTTTTTTTCAGCGGCAACCGCGCCAAAACGGATAGGAAAGTCTTCTATTGGACGCCCATCAACGTGCGAGTTTATAAAGTTTTTGAGTTTAATGCCTTCAATAAAGCCTTGATTGGATAACGTAAAGTCGGTGAGCGCGCTATCTGGAGTCGTCAGCGCTAGTTGCTCAAGCTTTGATATGTTGTAGCCACTAGCGTAGAGACTACCCACTAAGCTACCAACACTAGTGCCGACTACGATGGATGGGGTAATGCCATTATCCTCAAGCGCCTTTATGACCCCAACATGAGCAAAACCTCTAGCGCCGCCGCCGCCCAATACGAGCGCCACCTTTGGCGACTTAGTTGCAGGCTCTAGGACTGTAGGTGCTGAGGGCGTAGTATTACAGGCACTAAGGACGATAGCGACTACCATCAGGATGCTAGTACGTAGCAACACTAAAAAACTAGGATTACGAGGCAATACAATAGCAGTCATAATGGCCTTTTATATTAATAAGAAAAGACAATAGTCACATCATTAACGCTCTAACGATGACGGGCTAATGCTTTTAAAACAGGTTGCCAAATAGGGTAGCATAATTTACCTGAATGTCAGTTATAATATCGGTGCAGCGGTTGATAGTCTCAACCAAAAGTCACGCGTTAGGATATTTAATGTCTGCATTCACCCCTTCTGTATCGACTGATTTTAGCTCAAATGTGCCAGTATCGGCACTGGATATGCCAGTGACGGCGCTGGCAGGTGTGGGCTCAAAAGTTGCCGAGCAGCTCGCGCAGTTGGGTATCGCGCGTATTTTTGATCTGCTCTTGCACCTGCCGCGCGATTATGAGGATCGCAGTCGCTTGGTGGCTATCGGCGATGTTGCTCATGGTCAGTCAGCGCTAGTCTCAGGGCGCATCACTCACATCGACAATAAACGCAGCGGTATGACGGTTATTGTAGAGGATGATACGGGTACACTGTCACTGCGCTTTTTTAAGGTGTATCCCGGTTTGGCACAAACGATGAGTCTTGGCACTCAGCTACAGTTATTTGGCGAGGTCAAAGTCAATCGTTATGGTAAACAGATGCATCACCCTGAGTACCAGATCGTAAGCGATAGCGCGGCTGTTACTAGTACGGGTCTACAGCCTATTTATCCCACGGTCAAAGGCCTGCATCAGAACAAGCTGCGCACGCTTATTAAGCTTGCGCTGCAAACGGTGCGCAGTCAAGGGCTACCTATGACCTTATTTAATCCCAACGACTTCGCTGTTGTAGCTGATCTGCCGCTGGCATCCTTTGAGCCCAGCAAACCTCTGAACACCGCTTATGAGCCAGAGGATATCTTTTCTACGCTTGCACGCACGGTACCAGACAGTACCTCTCGCCTTATTAATAATAGTGCTAGCAATACGGATACAAAATATCCAGAGTCTTCTAATTATGCCAACCTATCAACACTCTCAAGTGCTGCTCGTAACGTTTATAGCTTAACGATATTTGACGCATTAGTGCTTTTGCATACCCCGCCCACGTACACCGATGCGCAACAGCAATACAACCTGCTTGAGCAGTTGAGTGCGCGTACTCACGCGGCTTGTCAGCGT
The DNA here is from genome assembly GCA_947489525.1 of uncultured Psychrobacter sp. Lineage (GTDB taxonomy): Bacteria > Pseudomonadota > Gammaproteobacteria > Pseudomonadales > Moraxellaceae > Psychrobacter. Next base: position 192,028 of record CANLDW010000005.1, on the reverse strand, counting down.
TTGATCATTGAGGAGTTGACCGCACATCAGCTCAGCTTACTGTATCGTCGTCAGCAGTTGCACCAGCACAAAGCCCCTAAGTGCGCCCCTCATAGCCCACTGACCGATAATCTATTTGGCGCGCTGCCCTTTGATTTAACAGGCGCGCAAAAGCGAGTCATGCAAGACATTACTGCGGATATGGCAACGTCTATTCCAATGCTCAGACTCATACAGGGTGATGTCGGTGCTGGTAAAACCTTGGTTGCCGCAGGCGCTGCAGGATACGCGCTTGACAGTGGTTGGCAAGTAGCCGTTATGGCGCCTACTGAGATCTTAGCTGAACAGCACTTAGCCAATTTTAGACAGTGGTTCGAGCCGCTGGGTATTGAGGTAGGCTGGCTTGCAGGCAAACAGACTGCCAAGCAGCGCCGCGAAGCACTTGACGCTGTAGCAGATAATAGCGTGCAAGTCGTCGTCGGGACTCACGCGCTGTTTCAAGAGCAAGTGCAGTTCGCTAAATTGGGCTTGGTAATCATCGACGAGCAGCACCGCTTTGGCGTTGAGCAGCGCATGGCGCTCACTAACAAGGGCGTGGCGGGCAGTACGCCGCACCAGCTGATTATGACAGCGACGCCTATTCCGCGCACGCTGGCGATGAGCGTTTACGGCGATATGGATACCTCTATCATCGATGAGCTACCACCGGGGCGCACGCCGATTACGACTGTCACCATTGACCGTAACCGGCGTGATGAAGTCATCGAGCGCATTGCTATCAATTGTGAAGAAGGCAGGCAGGCGTACTGGGTCTGCTCTTTAGTTGAGGAGTCAAGCGTGCTCGATGCGCAAGCGGCAGAAGCGACCTTTGAGGATCTAAGCGCGCGCTTGGATATTCGTATTGGACTGGTACACGGCAAGATGAAGTCTGTAGATAAGCAAGCGATTATGCAGGACTTTAAGGCAGGTAAGCTTGATCTACTTATCGCTACAACGGTCATCGAAGTGGGCGTCGATGTACCAAACGCCTCGCTTATGGTCATTGAAAATGCTGAGCGTTTGGGCTTGTCGCAGCTGCATCAGTTGCGCGGACGCGTGGGGCGCGGCTCTACCAAAAGCTATTGTGTGCTGCTGTATCAAAAGCCATTGTCTGAGACGGGGACTGAGCGCTTAAATGTTTTGAGGGACAGCACCGACGGTTTTGTCATCGCCCAAAAGGATTTGGAGCTACGGGGGCCAGGCGAGCTTTTGGGCAAACGTCAAACAGGCAATATAGGCTACTATCTTGCCGATCTCATCCGTGATGAGCAGCTATTTGCCATTGCGCAGCGCTTGGCAAAGCATTTAATATCGGATCCTACGCGCAAAAGCGACGTCAGCCAACTTATTCATCGCTGGATGCCTGAGGCCAGTCGCTATACCAATGCATAGCGCGTCTCTATCACTCTGAACAACCCAATGTTTAAGACCTAGTAACTCGTAATCTTACGTTCTTATTTATCGCTAGATTCGGCAGTTATGGTCGCGAAATGTTCTTATTTTAGTACTTGTAACATTATCCTCCCAGTTATTCTTTAAACTTTATATCAAATAAAGCTCATATATTAATGAACTAATATTTATTAATTAATCATTGCTATGTTAAAACGAGTATGACATTTTATGGCTAGCATATTTAGATTTTATCTAAAAGTAGCTATAAATGTATGTTTTAACTGATTTTTTACAATTTAGAAAGCTTGTAGAAATATATTGTATTTATTTTACGTAGATTTTGACAGGATGTCGGAAGCTTAACAGATCATATAAAAACAACTTTTGTTTGCATTAATTATTGATAAGAGCTGTCTTATTATTTTGCGCTAACAAAGGTTACACACAAGGATGTCCTATGAAAACTATTGCTTTTTATACCTGTGCTATTGCCGCACCTCTACTAGCTACTCAATCCGCCTCTGCCGCTTTTGACTACTTCAAAACTGATGGTAGCTTTAAGCGCTTTTCTGTCTCAGCGGGTTGGCTTCACGCCTCACCGCAGGGGGATGCTAACGAGTTTGAAAACACTACAGCGATTGATGATGGTACAGTAGCCGAGAACGGTAGTGTCCGTGTCGGTACGGTATTAGATGTGATTGAACCCAATCAACCTAATGTAGGTTTAATCAATGGTGTCTTAGGCGCTCTAGGTAACGATACTGATTTATCCAATGTGCCTGTATTGGGAGATTTGTCAGGTGTTACAAACATCAGTGGTTTGGAGCGCTGGGAAAGTCCAAATACGGGTCTTGAAGCCGATGATGTTGATACGGTTGGCTTGTTATTTAACTATTATTTTGATGACAACTGGTCAGTTGAAGTCAAAGCTGGCATACCGCCCAAAGTCGACATCGCGGGTAAAGGTGAAGTGTTAGCGCCGCTCAGAGGCAATGTCACCCCTAGCGGCGCAGGCGCCATATTGTCCGAATTTGCTATTACTAACGACATTCCTATCACTGATTTGGAGCAAGATGACGTGGCATCTACCGCCCGCGCTTGGTTACCCGCTGCTGGTATTCAATATCAGTTTGGCAAGTCCGGTGTGAATAAGTTCCGCCCTTATATTGTTGGCGGTGCTATCTATGCTTATTTTGATGATATTGATCTGGACTCAGGTATTGAGGCGGATCTAAAAAGGGCAGGCGATCAGATTCAGAATATTATAGATGGCCGAGCGGGAGCAGCGCTTGAAAATGTGAGTTCTAGTAGTGATATGACGGTAGATGTTGATGCTGAGAGTACACTGGCACCTATTATCACGATTGGCGGGACTTACGATTTTGATGAGAACTGGTTTGCCGTAGGCTCACTATCGTATGCAAAGCTGGATAGCGAAACGACAATTACGGTCAAAAACGATAGTGGGCAGGAGCTTATACGCTCAAAGTCTAAGCTTGATATCGACCCCTACATTACTTATCTAGGTGTAGGCTATCGTTTTTAGTACGTTATGACATACTGTGCTAATGAAAGATAAGTGAGATACAAACAAATCAAAACGTACATTTTTATCGATGTACGTTTTTTAATATGTCAGATTTCTTATTATTAAAAACGACTTATATAGTAGTAGGACGCAGCAGGCTGCAAAAACGCCTGTCAGTTGTAAGCAATCTCATTTAAAGTAAAGAGTGCATTCGCTACGGCATCAAGTCCGTGCAAGTTAGTGCAAGCTAGTATAAGGTATCGTAGTCATTATTATTATCTGCATCTATAGAGACGTATCATGAGTGATATTCAAGATCCCAATCCGTCTAATGCTCAGCCATCAGACACCGCCCCTCCTTATCGCCAACCAGACAAGAAAGCTAGTGCAAAGATGCCACCTTGGTTGTGGCCGGTACTTATCGCTGTGCTCGTAGCAGGTGTCTTGTTGGGCAGGTACTGGGGGAGCGATACTGATGAAGTGGCGACAACAGCTGTCCCAAATACAGACTCTGTATCCGATAGTGGTGCCAGTGAACAAGCGGTGCTGTCCGTTGAGACCGTAACGCCCAATCAAGCAGATATTGGTAATACTTTGATAGCCGACGGTACTATTAGCGCCAAAGATACTGCTAATGTTAGCTCAAAAGTCAGTGGTGTCGCTATTGAGCGCGTTCTGGTCGAAGAAGGTGACCGAGTCAGCAAAGGCCAAGTACTTGCCGTATTTGATACGGATGCCATGGAGCAGCAAGTCCTGCAAGCTGAGGCGGATGTCGCTGAGGCCGAGGCGACTTTGGCAAATGCGAGCGCAGATGCAGCGCGCGTACTACCACTGCTCGATATTGATGCGATCAGTCGCCAAGAAGCGGATCGCTACCGCACCTCTAAGCTGCGCGCTGAGGCCTCCTTGCAAGCCTCAAAAGCTAGGCTCGACAATCAGCGCTTAACGCTTAAAAATGCAACAGTGACTGCGCCCGTTAGCGGAATTATCAGTGCAAAAATGGCTGAAGTTGGTATGGTAGCAGGCGGCGAGCCTTTATTTACTATTATTGAAAACGGCGTGCTTGAGTGGCAAGCGGATATCGATCCAAAGCTGGTAAGCGACGTCAGTGTTGGTACACCTGTCAAGGTCAGCTTACCTAATGAGCAAAGCGTTATGGGACAAGTGAGCCGTATCGCGCCAACTGCTGCAAACAATCGCCAGATTACTGTCTACGCCCGTCTCAATTCTAATCCTGCTGCTAGAGTGGGTATGTATCAGACGGGCGAGTTTTTACTCGGTAGCAGCAGTACACAGACGATTCCTAACAGCGCGGTGGTCAGTAACGATGGTTACGACTACATCATGCTAGTTGATAACATCAGTACGCAGAATGGCATTATGACCGGACGCGTTAAACAGCAGCGCGTGACGCTTGGTGAGCGGCTCGGTGACAATGTGGCAGTAGCAGAGCCACTCGATCCTGAGACTCGTTTGGTCAAACAGGGCGGCAGCTTTTTAAATGAGGGCGATCTGGTGCGTATTGTTGATGATGTCATCAACAATAGTAGCACTGCTAATCCTACTGCGCAGGCACGCTCATGAGTTTAAATGTTTCAGCGTATTCGATTAGGAACCCTTTAGTTGCTATCTTGTTATTTGTACTGCTCACGCTGGGCGGTATTTATGGCTTTATGCAGATGAAAGTGCAGCAGTTCCCTGATATTGACTTGCCCGCTGTCGTGGTTACTGTCACGCTGCCAGGTGCGGCGCCCACCCAGCTTGAAAACGATATCGCCAAAAAGATTGAAAACAGAATCACCAGCATCGAGGGGGTTAAGCACATTCGCACGACGCTACAAACGGGCGTGGCGACTATTGCGACTGAGTTTGTGCTCGAAAAAGACATTCAAGAAGCAGTCGATGATGTGCGCTCAGCGGTAGGCGAGGTGCGCGGCGATCTACCTGCAGCCGCTAACGACCCTATTATTACTAAGGTCTCAACCGCTGGCTTCCCCGTCGTGACGTATTCGGTCGCCGCTGACAATATGAGCGTCGAAGATCTGTCGTGGTTCGTTGATGATACGATCACTAAACGCTTATCCGATATTCCAGGCGTCAGTACGATCAGTCGTATCGGTGGTTTGGAGCGTGAAATTACGGTCGCTGCTGACCCCATCGCGCTCAGTGGTCTACAGTTCTCCATTGCTCAGTTATCAGACCAGCTGGCAGGGATTCAACAAGACAGCTCGGGCGGCGAGGCGGAGGTCGGTACGACGACGCAAACGATTCGTGTACTCGGCGCGGTCGAGCGAGCTCGCGAGCTCAATGACGTACAGATTACGGTACCGACAGGAGACACCCAAGCGCTTGGACGCATGGCGCAGATCACGGATGGTCCAGCGGATCCAAACTCTATTGCCAAGCTCGATGGGCAAACGGTAGTCGCCTTTAATATTATTCGCTCGCGCGGTGCTAGTGAAGTCGAGGTCATGGAACGTGTCGATGCGGAGCTCGCGCAGCTCACTGATGAGATGCGTAGTATCAGTGTTGAAAAAGTCTATGACCGTGCAACGCCTATCGCCGAGGATTATGAAGCGTCGATCAGAATGCTAATAGAAGGCGGCATATTAGCCGTTGTCGTAGTGTTTTTGTTCCTGCGTAACGTGCGCGCTACGTTTGTGGCAGCTGTGGCCTTACCCCTGTCTGTTATTCCGACGTTTTTGGCTATGTATCTGTTTGATTTTAGCTTAAACATCATCTCGCTATTAGCGCTATCTTTAGTGATTGGAGTCTTAGTCGATGATGCTATTGTCGAGGTTGAGAACATCATTCGCCATTTGCGTATGGGTAAGACCCCTTATGAAGCAGCTATGGAAGCCGCTGACGAGATCGGACTTGCAGTAGTAGCAACGACCTTTACCTTAATCGCGGTGTTTTTGCCAACTGCCTTTATGGGCGGTGTCGTGGGGCAGTTCTTTCGCCAGTTCGGCTGGACGGCGGCTATTGCCATCTTTGCCTCGCTACTGGTCGCCCGTTTGATCACGCCGATGATGGCCGCTTATATCTTAAGACCTGAGAAAAAACACATCGAAAAGCAAAGTAAGCTGATGGACTGGTATTTAAACGTTGTCGCGTGGACGCTCAAACATCGTGGTATCACGATGCTCGCAACGCTGATGCTTTTTGTTGCCTCCTTAATGCTGGTTAAACTATTACCAACCGCTTTTATTCCTGATAACGACATAGATCAGACGCGCGTTGCTATTGAGCTGACGCCAGATGTGGCGCTTGAGGACACTGAGCGGGTGGCGGCACTGGCACGCGAGCGTATCCTTGCTATGCCTGAGGTTACTCATATCTTTACCTCAGTAGGCGAAGCACAAGAGGCGATGGACTCAGGTTCAAGCGGTGGTAAAGCTGAAAACATCGCTAGTCTTGATATTGTCCTTGCGCCGCGCGCTGAGCGTATTACCAAGCAGCAGATTGAGCGCGAGATTAGCACGCTACTCACAGAAGTACCCGGCGCGCGATTCACCGTTGGCTTATCAAGTGGCGGCGAGACGGGTTATAACTTTTCATTGACCAGTACCAACCCTGAGGTGTTAGAGCAGACCGTACAACAGATCATGGCTGATATTCGTAAGCTGCCGATGGCAGGAGATGTCACAAGCGATCGCAGTCTGCCGCGTCAAGAGCTGACCGTGACCCCTGATCGCTTAGCGATGGCGGATCAAGGCGTGACAACGCAAGGTATTGCAAACACACTACGTATCGCTACTGTCGGTGATTACGAGCAGCGCTTATCTAAGCTTAACTTAGACACGCGTCAGATCCCTATTGTCGTGCGCCTACCAGATGTTGCAAAAGAGAGCGTTGATCAGCTGGAGGGCTTGTATGTACCGAGCAGTAGCCCGCAAGGCGTCCGTATCGGCGAAGTCGCCGATCTTAGTTTTGGCACCGGTCCTGCTCAGATCAAGCGATTAGATCGTGAGCGCGCTATTAGTATTACCGTACAACCCGCCAATGGTGAGCTTGGTGAGCTGGTGCAAGCGGTCAAAAACACGCCAACGATGCAAACCCTACCGACCTCTATTACTGTGATTGACCAAGGTCAGGCGGAGAACATGGCGGAGCTGTTTAGCGGCTTTATTATCGCTATGTCCGTCGGTATTGTTTGTATATTGGGCGTTTTGATTTTGCTCTTTGGTAAGCTGCTGCAGCCCTTTACTATTTTGATGGCGCTTCCCTTATCAATTGGCGGCGCTTTTGTTGGTCTGGTTATTACCAACAGTAGCCTATCTATGCCCTCTATGATTGGTTTTATTATGCTCATGGGTATTGCCACCAAAAACTCCATTCTACTCGTTGATTACGCCATTATTGCGCAAAATAATGGACTGGTAAGATTTGAGGCGATCATTGATGCGTGCCGCAAACGCGCGCGTCCTATTATTATGACGACTATTGCAATGGGCGCTGGTATGCTGCCGCTCGTCTTTGGTTGGGGCGAGGCGGATCCTACCTTTAGACGCCCGATGGCAGCTGCGGTACTTGGGGGCCTGGTCACCTCAACGCTACTCAGCTTAGTGGTGATTCCGGTGGTATATACGCTGATGGATGATCTATCAGGCTGGTTTACCAAGTGGTTGATCCCTCATGGCAAGGCTGACGATGAGCTTAAACAAGAGGATAAAGTACAAGAAGGTAGTATTTAGACGCGTAATCGTATTTATACGATGCACGCGCCTAAAGCGTGCTATGGTTTTAGTTTTACAAGGATCGTTGTAATGGCACACTTATACACTACGAGTAGTCAGCATAGTCGTCAGTATCGTAAAGCGTTTGCGGTGTCACTTTTGATGCTAGTCGGTATCGGCAGTAGCGACGCCGAAACTTATTTGATAGATCCCACGCATGCCAATGTACGCTTTGCTATTGACCACTTTGGTACCTCGACTAATACGGGTGGTTTTTATAATCTGACTGGTCAACTACAGTACGACCCTGAGGCGAGAACAGGCAGCGTCTCGATCCTCATTCCTACCAATACCTTAATGACTGGTGATGAGGGCTTTGATATCACGCTCAAAGGCGATGAGTTCTTCGATGTCGCGCAGTATCCTAACGCCTATTTTGAGTCCTCTAAATGGCATTTTGCAGACAGTAGTGATGGAGTCAAGGTAACGCGCGTCGATGGCAATTTGACCTTACGTGGACGCACGCATCCAGTGACGTTAACAGCGACGAAGTTTAACTGTTATCTAAGTCCTATCCTTAAGGGGCGGGTCTGCGGTGGCGATTTTACGACGACGATTGACCGCAGAAAGTGGGATATAAGTAAATATACGTTATTGGGTATGACCGAAAAGGTCGATCTCAATATCCAAATTGAAGCGGTTAAACAGTAGCAGTTGAGCCATTACGTTGCCTCAAAACGCAGCTGTCTACATGCCTTGCTATACCAAGGTATATCAATTGACTGGTAGCCTATGAGCAAGCCTATAAAATCAACCTTGTCTTATCCACAGCATCACTGGCTTATACCTATTGTCTGTTTACTAGCAGGCGGCGGCTTACTGGGATTGACTACCAATATCGCTAAACATGCAGGCGACATTGGTCTGTCGCCACTGGCTTTTTTATTCTGGTCGATCACAGGCGCTGCTATTATTTTATTATCAGTAGCGTGGCAACGTGGCGAATTGCTAACGCCAAGCGTGCGCAGCTTTGAGTACTATATTGTCGCCGCACTAGTCAGCGTGGCTGGTGCAAACTTAGTATTTTTCTCAGCGATCCCTCACGTTGGCGCAAGCTTTGTGGCATTGATTATCGCTTTGCCGCCGCTACTGACCTATCTTGGCGCGCTCCTTCTTAACATTGAACGCTTTAGCGTATTGCGCGCGCTTGGCGTACTCGCCGCGCTCATTGGGGCAGGGGTGCTTGCAGCGCGTAAGTTTTCAGCGCCTGATGCCAGCGTGATATGGGTGTTGATTGCGCTCTGTGGCCCTGTATTGCTCGCTATCGGTAATATCTATCGCACGCTGCGCTGGCCTGATGACGCCTCGCCTATTGCTCTAGCGCCTGGTATGCTCATTGCAGCAGCGCTTATGCTCAGCTTAGTGGCGATGCTGCCGCAGTTCTCACTAGCCATACCAGCAACTAATGGCTTAGCCTTGATGTTAATTACAGTGCAAGCTCTACTATTTGCAGGGCAGTTCTTATTATTATTTGTATTACAACAAACGGGCGGACCTGTGCTCCTAAGCTTGCTTGGGGCTGTGGGCGCCGTCGTTGCCGTGCCCGTTGCCGTATTTTTGCAGAGCGAGGCGCCGCCAGAAGGGCTGGTTTTGGGCGGGGCATTAATTGCCCTTGGGGTTGCGCTGGTGACTTGGGGCGGTATAAAGATGAGACCGTTAGCGCCGTAGTGTTTTGATGTAAACATACCTGCGATACTGATAATTGAGCATGAGCGTATCAAACTGCTACCGGCTTTTTTGAAGGGTGCATGAGCCTTTATTTAAAAAACAGCCGAGCAACTTGTTCGGCTGTTTGGGTATTATTAGTAATAAGGCTTAACCTTTTGTAGATAGTGCAACGGCTTTATTACCGATCCAGTTGACCCAGCTAACAGGGAAAAAGCGCAGCTGCATCCTAATGAGGTTCGCCATGACGCCCGGTACCACGAGGAACTCACGCTTTTCAACGCCTTTGAGCATAGATTTTACGGCGTCCTCGATTTTGAGCTCGCCTGCCAGCTTTTTCATACCGACGCCAGCTTCTGCCATAACCCCAACTTCAGCTTGGGTTAAGGGCGTATCAATCGGTGGCGGGGCAAAGACAGTAATATCAATGCCTAAGGGCTGCCACTCATAATTAATCGATTGCATCATACCCCAAATCGCAAATTTAGAGGCGCTATAGGAGCTATAACCATAGCTGCCTGTAAAGGACGCCATCGACGCGGTCACCATGACTTGATCACCGCGCGATAAAAACGGACGTACCGCTGCTAGCACATTACGCGTGCCAAACAGATTGATATTGAGGACGCGCTCGAACTGCTCTTGACTCATCTCGTCGAACGTCCAAGGTCCAGTGATACCGACAAAATGCATTAAGATATCCGGCGATTTGTTATCAGCGGCGGCAGCGATTTGTGCTGTCACCATCTGCGCATCAGTGACATCAAGCTCATAAGTATCTATTGAGGCGTCCTTGCTATTTAACGCTTGCAGATCAGACAACACCTCATCAAAGGACTGAACGTCAAACAACACCAGATGAGTCCCCTGTTTAATAAGCTGTTTAGCCGTTTCAAGCCCAATACCCGATGCCGCGCCGGTGATATAAACTGTTTTATTGGTAAAGTAACTCATTAAGCCATTTCCCTCTGTGCACGCTTACTTGACGCTACGTCACTGCCTTTAAAACGCCCTAATAAAGACTTGATGGGGGATTTTTTAGTTTTTGAAGCACCCGTTTGCAGACGTCCAAAAGTCGCCTCGCCGATAAGATGACTGACCTTATCACCGGGGATTAACCAATAAGGCGTGGCTTCACTACTTGAGGCACAATTCGGGAAATCAGGATTTTTAGAGGGACCTGCGATCGTTTTTTCGACGACCATGGAGATGTACTGATCGGTACTGTCCTCTAAAGTATTACCGTTTAAAATCACTTCCATATCGTTGTTTTGTGCGTAACGGCGAATGGCATTAACCTTGGAGTTCATTGGTGCATAAGCGTCCGCACCAACGCCGTTTTCTGAGGTTACACGGATACCATCGGGCACACGGGCGACGAGTGAATGATTACCCTCAGTATGACCTGGGGTATGCACCAGCGCTAAGCCTTTACCTAATTGGATACTGCTGGTAAAAGTGACAACCTTGTTAGGATCGACGCCATCGATACCGTTAGGGCAGTACCACTCCGCTTGTAGCGGCAACAAACCTTGTGCGCTTTGCCACTCTTTTTCATGGACTAATAATTTGGCATTAGGGAAGTAGGCGTCTCTATCTGTAGAACCTAACCACTGGCGCACGTCTTGGGTATGCAGGTGATCGTAGCTGATGTAGTCCACGTCTTCAGGCTTTAGGTTAATCTCAGCCAAAGCTTCGTTGACATCACGAAATATCGGCGCGACGATGCCTTCAAGCGTTGGCAAATTAGGCATCTTGTCTGTTAAGCGCTTAAAGAACGGTGTCTCGCGATCCGCATCTATGTCAGATGGCGAGAACAAGAGCGTCTTAAGCTCGCCCAAAAAGTCGTAGTATTGAACGATAAAGAGGCGATTTAAGATATGTAGATAAGGGAACTTATAATTTCTTTGACTGTAGACGCCGCTATAGGCATACCACGTTGGGTAGGGGACGCGTACTAGATTGACACTTTGGTAGTAGGCAACCTCAGGCTCATCCATAAAGCGTTCTCGAAACGCTTCAGCTTGCCGGCGTGCAGCAGCGAGACGCTCCTGTGGTAGGGGGCTTTGGCGCACATCATCGAAGTCGTGCAGGGTTTTTATACCGAGCGTTTGTAAATCTTGATCAGTGTGATCCATGAGTCATATCCTTATGAGTGAGAGATAATACTGACTTATAGTAACAATACTTATTGAGAATTGGTAGGGCTATTACTGAACTTTTGAGTTGAATTATTCGCGTTAGGTGCTTGTTTTATAAGCAGTTAGTAAATAATTACCCTCTAAAACTTATCCCAGTAGGGATCATCACCGAAGCGCTTGATTAAAAAGTCAATCAGATAGCGGCAGCGCTGAGATAAAAAGCGGTTTTTAGGATATACCGCGTAGGCGTCCAGGTTTGGCAGCTGATACTGTTGTAAAATGGGTACTAAATCACCGCGTATAAGCGCTTCATATGCGATAAATGTTGGGATAAAAATAATCCCATGATGCTTGGTTGCCATATCTACCAAAAACTCACCATTGGTTGCCTTTATCTTGGAATCAAGCGCGACTGTGTGGCGCTCGCCTTGGGCATCTATCACTTCTAGGTGATTGGTCTTGCTGAGACCGTACTGAATAAAGTCGTGTTCGGTTAGATCCCCCAAAACCTTGGGTGTGCCTTTTTTGGCTAAATAGGTAGGACTGGCACAAAGGACAAAACGGATGGACGTCAAACGCTTAGCTTGGTGGCTTGAATCCTTAAGCTCGCCAATACGAATAGCCAGCTCGTAGCCTTCTTTGAGTAAATTGATCTGCCGATCGGAGAAGTCCAGCTCAAAGCTCAAATCAGGATACAAGGTGGCGTAATCGTGCAGCACATCGCTTAGGTGCATCAAACCAAAAGATAAGGGCGCGGTGAGCTTGAGTGTGCCCTCAATACGAGTAGGGGCGCCGCTGGTCTGTTCATTGAGCTCATTGACTTCGCTCAGTATAGCGGTCGCTTGTTCATAGTAGTGCGCGCCTATCTCCGTCAAGTTGGAGCGCCGTGTGGTACGACTGATCAGCTGACTGCCAAGACGCGCTTCAAGCTCTTTGAGTCGCCGACTGACCGCTGACTTTGCGACGTTTAGCTGCTCGGCAGCCTCGGTGATGCTACCGGCCTCTACCACGCGTACAAACATCTCCATATCTTCTAACTGTCCCATATCAGCTGTCCTATATTTGCTATTTTATTACTGTGGCCACTTTACGTGTTCAGAGCATTATCTTTTGTCAAAACGTATTTGAAGCGCTCGCAGCCATGCGGTCATGTTTGAGCGTATCTTAAATTATTTAATAAAAAAAATACCAGACCGAGCAAGCACTCAATCTGGTATCAGTATAGCTAAATACATAGCCTTTAGTTGAGATCTGCAACTTTACTGCCTTCTACTTGAATGACGAGTTTGATGTCTTTCATCGCACCGCCAGTCGTGTACGTGTCCATACCCCACTTCGTTCTGTCGATCGTGGTTGTAAAATCGCCGCCACAAGCTTCAGCATTCAAGATAGGGCTGTCATAACAGTTAAATTTAGTTGCTATTAGAGTGACTGGATTCGTCTGACCATTCAAAGTTAAATCACCAGTGACCGCAGCAACCTTGTTACCTGCAAACTGCCAATTGGTCGATTTAAAATAAGCCGTCGGATACCTTGCTATATTAAAGAAATCTTCAGATTTAAGGTGGTCGTCAAAAGCTTTAATGCCGGTGCTCAGATTAGCGATAGGAATCGTCAGACCGATAAAGCCTTGTTGTCTCTCAGGAGCGTACTCAAGCGTGCCGTCTAAGTTATAAAAACCACCCGCGTTAGTTGAAGTACCGAAGTGATCCACCGAAAAACGAACCGCGGTGTGATGAGGATCCAGCTTGTAAGTTGCAGCGTGGCTCACGGTGCTCAGTAGACCAAAGGTACTGATAGCAGCGATAGCTAAGATTTGATGCGTTTGTCTAAAAAATTTTGTGGTCATAGTAGTTAATCCTCTAGATAAGTGAATACGGATAAAATTGAGTAAAGTTAAAACGCGGTGCTCTCTTTTGTTAAGTAGCACTTATACAAACAGCTATTGAGTTTAGCAAAAAAATAATATTTATACTATTTTAATATGTTATATAGTTTTAAGATGTCAAGTCTAAGTCGAAGTCTAAGTCTAAGAGATCAAATCTAAGCGAGCAGACATTATTGTTCTAATAATAAGAACTTATATTTGTGATTATTGCAGTTTATCAAAAGATAAACAATCGCTACAATCATGCTCTTGCGACGTCAAACAAAAATCGCTTAACTGTAACCTTATATTTTTAACTACAATTACATAGTTGTAGTCACTCTTAAAGGAGAAACCTTATGGATAAGTTACAAGAGATTAGCGCACCTATCGGTCGCCTATTGTTATCAATGATTTTTATTTATTCAGGCTTTGGCAAGATTACAGGCTATGCCGCTACCGCAGGCTACATGGAGTCTATGGGTGTCCCTAGTTTGCTATTGCCACTCGTTATCGCCCTTGAGGTACTAGGTGGTATCGCTATTTTGATCGGTTTTAAAGCTCGTCTTGTTTCTATTTTGATGGCGGGTTTTTGTATTTTATCAGCACTTATTTTCCATCAGTTCTGGATGGATGAGTCACAGACCAACCCCTTTATGAAGAACTTTGCTATGGCGGGTGGCTTCTTGATGATATTTGCACACGGTCCTGGGGCGTATTCAGTGGATGAGCGTCATCACACGCCAAGAAGAGTACATCACCACTAGACCGATACAGGCTTAGCTTGCTATTGACGTATAGATAGTGATATCTGATAGCCTTTTAGTACCTCTTTAATATTGTGCAATCAGGCGTCACTCAATGACGCCTATTGTTTTTGTTGCACTATTTTTGTCACTACTTTGGTAATGCAACAATGCAATAAGAGTAACAATATTCAAGATTATTAGTTCGTAATGGAGATCATCATGAGCAAGGTCAGCTTAATTATCGGCAGCTTACGCCAAGCGTCAATCAATCGAAAATTTGCGGAGTATATCGTTTCGCAAATCCCTGAAAATATCGAGGTAGAAGAGGTCAATATTGCTGATTTGCCTCTGTATAATCAAGACTATGATGGCCGCGATATCGCAAGCTATACGCGTGTTCGTGAGCAGCTCAAAGCCGCTGATGCCGTACTCATAGTAACGCCGGAGCACAATCGCACGATGCCTGCGGCGCTCAAAAGCGTGATAGACATCGGTTCACGTCCGCATGGCGATAGTGTGTGGACAGATAAAAAAGTCGCCGTTGTAACTGCGTCTCCCGGTACGTATGGAGGCCGTGCTAGTGGTCTCGATGTACGTAAAAGCATGCAGATGTTATCCGCACAAATGATGATAAGCCCTGAGGTATACCTCAGCCATGCCACGGACAGCTTAGATGATAATGGTCAGGTCGTTGAAAAGACTCAAGAGTTTCTGAATAAATTCGTCAATGAATTTACAACATTTGTAGGAGAATAAAGTGGCTAATGTAGATAAATCAAAAGACGAGAGTGACGAGGCTAGAAGCAATGACCCGTCCTCTAACTTAACATTTTGGCAGCGCTATCAGATCCCAGTTATGTTAACGACTGTTGGCGGGGCTATTGATACAATCGGTTTTATCGGTCTGCTGGGCTTCTTTACCAATCACGTCACAGGTAACTTGGTGATGGCTGGTGGTGGACTGGTCAAAGGTGGTGACGGACTATGGGTCAAGCTTGGCGCGCTGCCTGTGTTCTTGATTACCGTAATTATTATCAAACGCGTTATTAATATTATGAGCGCTAATAAGCCCATACTGAGTAACTTATTATTTGCAGAAGTGGCGTTTTTGCTCGCGTTTCTAGCATCAGCTATCTATTTTGGACCGTTTGAACAAGCCGGTACGCTTGAAGTTGCTTTTACAGGCTTCTTAGGTCTAACTGCCTTTGCGATTCGTAATACCGCAGGCAAGACGGTTATGGGTAAGATGAAGCCGACGCTACTGATGACAGGTAATACCACGCAGCTAGGTATTGATCTATCCGATTATATATTTGATCGCAATAACTGTAATATGGATAGTCTACGTCATAGTTTTACGCTGGTATTTAGCTTTACTATGGGCGCTTTTGTCGGTGCGGTGCTGTACATCTATATTGGACTGTGGGCGATTGCACCCTTTATCCTCCCTGTATTATACGCGGCAATAAAGACGATGCTGTTGTGTTATTCGTTGATCACCAAGCGGGACTGTTATCTTTGGTTCGCGACATCGAACCTGCTGAGTTCAAAAACAATGTCATGGCACTTGCAAAATTGACAAAGTATTTTGATTTGCCAGCAGTGATGACAACTAGCTTTGAACAAGGTCCTAACGGCCCTATGATCCCTGAGTTAAAAGAGATGTTCAAGGACTCAGCGTATGTCGCTCGTCCGGGTCAGATCAATGCTTGGGACAATGATGATTTCGTTCAAGCGATCAAAGACACCGGTCGTAAGCAATTGATTATCGCTGGTATCGTAACTGAGGTATGTGTCGCTTTTCCAGCATTGTCAGCACTAGCTGAAGGCTACGAAGTATTTGTTGTGACCGATGCTTCAGGTACGTTTAATGAGCTAAGCCGTAACTCTGCTATTGATCGTATGGTCGCTGCCGGCGCACAACCGCTAACGTGCTTCGCTGTAGCAAATGAGCTCCGTCGTGACTGGCGCGAGGATATGCAAGGATATCTGGATCTTTTCTATGAAACTATCCCCGCCTATGCACCTCTAATCGATAGCTACAACGCTTTAACTGACGATAGCGACAAGTAAGGTAGCTGGTTATTAGGGCAGTATTTTTAAGATAAATAAAAGCCTTTAAGATAAATAAAACCTTTGAAATAAACAAAACGCCAAGCTTGAAGCTTGGCGTTTTTTGTGGATAAAACCATTTTTATAAGTCACACAATAACCGCTGTTTAAGCCTTGGCATTGTGAAAGACGGAGTTATCCTGATACTCAGGGTGCTTATCGATGTAGGATTTGACATACGGGCAGGTTGGCTTGACCACTAGACCCTTTTGCTCAGCATCATCCAAGATATATTTGACTAAGTATCCTGCAATACCGCGACCACTGAGCGACTCTGGCACTTGAGTATGCTTATAATCAATCCCCTTTTTACCTTCGCTGGTGGTAAAAAACTCATAATCTTCAAACGCGACTTCACCGTCGGTATGAATCTCAAAACGCTGTTGTTCTTTATTATCAATAACGTCGTAATCTGCTGCTGGTTTATCTGAATGATTAGCCATAGTACATCTTCCTTTTTTATTAAAATAATTGTTGGCGGTTAAATTAGCACGGATAGTAATTAATTTAGTAAAAGCAAGGTAGTAAGCGAGGTTACACTTTTTACCTTAATCGAAGCAGTAATGATAACAGCTTATAACGTCCATTCTGTTATGGTTATATTACTCAAATAGTTCAGTTTATTATCTCAGCGACTGTTCTAATAAAAAGAATAATTATTTGCTTATTATACTGTTTATCAATGTCGACATACCCTCTATAATATAGGCATAGTTTATAAAAAACATCAAAAATTAAGGATAACTTATGAAAACGATCTATCATGCAGCAGATTCACGCGGTGATGCCAACCACGGTTGGCTCAAGAGCCGTCATACTTTTAGCTTTGCAAACTATCACAACCCTGAGCGTATGGGCTTTGGTGCACTACGTGTTATCAATGACGATCACGTGATTGGGGGTCAAGGCTTTGGTAAGCATTCGCATCGCGATATGGAGATCATCAGTATCCCACTAGCCGGTAAGCTTGGACACGGTGATAACATCGGTAACAACGGGATCATTGAGACCGGCGAAATCCAAGTGATGTCTGCAGGTACTGGTATCACGCATAGTGAGATGAACGGTGATAATTTTGAAGACGTAAAATTCTTACAGATATGGGTCATCCCAAACAAAGCGAACGTTGAGCCGCGCTATCAGCAAGTCCGTATGGATGAGCTTATGCAGCCGAACGAGTTCAACCAGATTCTATCGCCAAATCCTGACGATGCAGGGGTATGGATCCACCAAAACGCATGGTTCCACATGGGCAGCTTTGATAAAGGGGTGACTAAAACTTACGATCTAAAAGATCCAAACAACGGCGTCTATGTCCTCGTGCTCGAAGGTAAAGTCACTATAAACGGTAACACATTGGATACTCGTGACGGTCTTGGCATTTGGGATACTAAGAGCTTTACGATGGATGTAGATGAAGAGGCGCGCGTTTTACTTATGGAAGTGCCTATGCGTTAAGGCTATGCGTCAGAGCAAAACCAATAACAAATATACCGTTACCCATTTTACTGAACCCATTTACGACATATTAAGAGGTGCATTATGAGTATTCAAACCCTAGAACCAAGACTTGCTGATGTTGGCGGTATCCCAATCGCCCGTCTGCTACCGAATACGGGCAAAAAACCTATCGGTGCGTGGTGCTTTTTGGATCATGCTGGCCCCGCTGAGTTCGGTCCGGGAGAGGCCGGTATGCAAGTGGGTCGTCACCCGCACACCAATCTGCAAACCTTTAGCTGGATGCTCGACGGTGAAGTACTGCACAAAGACAGCTTAGGTAATGAGCAGGTGATTACCAAAAACCAAGTCAACGTTATGACTGCTGGTACAGGTCTTCAGCAAGGTATCAGTCATACGGAGCAAAGCGTGTTCCCAGATACGGGCGGCTCGCCAGATGCCGCACGCGCGCTGAGCATGGTACAGCTATGGATCGCGCTGCCAACCGATCAAAAGATCGAACGCAGCTTTCATCATTATCCAGAGCTGCCGACTTGGGAAGAAGATAACGTCCAAATGGTTCTGACCACAGGTAAATACACCAGCGTGACTGGCAAAACCTTTGAGGCGCCAACGATTCAGTACTCAAAAATGGTCGGTATCGATGTGTACTGGAAGGAGGACGGCGAGGTCACCTTAACCCTAGAGCCAGGCTTTGAGTACGGTATCTTGGTCTCAGAGGGCGAGATTGAGTCAGAAGGTAAAGTCTGTCCACAAGATCAGCTACTGCGCTTCCATGATCACGATGTCGCGAATAATGAAAGCATCAAATTAGTCGCCAAAAAAGGCACTCGCGTGATGTTTATCGGCGGTGAGCCGCTGAATAACCAGGTTCTACTGTGGTGGAACTTCGTCGCGGATAATAAAGAGGAGATCGAGCAGTCCATCATCGACTGGAACAACGGTCATGAGCGCTTTGGTAATGTTGATTCAGATATGAAGCGTCTGCCTGCCCCTGAATTGCCCGAAGGTTTTAAAGGCTAGAGTTGTAAAGACTTTACAGATGTCTCAGTAGCAACTCGTTAATAAAAACTTAAAATTAGTAGCTACTGTTAAGTATTTTTACAAAAAAGAGATAGGGTTTTTGCTTATTTTTTTCTACAATAAGCGCAGAAGTCATAAGCAAGGACGTTGCCTACTCACCCTTAACTCTCAGCGGTGAGATATCAGTTAGCGGTCGTGCTTTTGTTAATATTTTTATTATATTTATCTATCACATCCACCCATAACATTCTGGAGTATGACTATGTCAGATCTACAAACCTTTAAAAAAATCGTTGAAAAACGTCGCTCTATCTATGGTCTAGGTAATAACTTACCGGTATCAAATGATGAGATCGTAAAGCTGGTTGAGCACGCTGTGTTGCACGTTCCTTCAGCGTTTAACTCACAGTCAGCGCGTGTTGTTGTCTTATTCGGTGATGATCACAAAAAACTATGGGATATCACAGAAGAGAAGCTACGCGGTATCGTCAACGATGACGATCAGTTCGCACAGACTAAGCAAAAGCTTGATGGCTTCAGAGCGGGCGCGGGTACGATCATGTTCTTTGAAGATCACAGCGTCGTACGTGATATGCAAGCTGCAGCGCCGTTATATGCAGACAAGTTCCCTATCTGGGCTGACCAAACAAGTGCTATGCATCAGTACGAGATCTGGACTGCCCTTGCTAGTATCGATGTCGGAGCCAATTTGCAGCACTATAACCCAATCATCGATAAAGAAGTCTCTGAGGCATGGAACATTGATGAGCATTGGGAATTGAACGCGCAGATGGTCTTTGGTAGCATCGAGCAACCAGCAGGCGACAAAGAGTTCAAGCCATTAGATGAGCGTATGAAAGTATTTGGTAAGTAAGCTGTTATTGCCAGTAGGCGAGACAAGCTCGACCAAAGATGTAAACGTCAAACCCCGCTATCGTTAGGTAGCGGGGTTTTTTGGTTTTAAAGTAATAATATAGAAATTAAGACACGCTACTTTTAGTACCTTGTGATCAATAAAGAAGATATTTAAAAAAGATCACTTTTTTGATGTACTACTAAGTAACTTGCGTAGTGCTTTGATTGTCGTATGAGCAGTTTTATCAAGAACCGGCTTTGTAAATAACAGCTCATAGCTTTTTGCTAGTACAGGGCTATCAGCTAGTTGCGGATGCAGCGTGCTTTTGCATTTTTGCGCTGTATTAGGAATTTTCTGATCTAAAACATCAAGTAGCATGCCTTCTAAGCACAGTGGTGTTGAATATAAGATAGTAATGTCTGAATCATCAGCTGCTTTAATATCTTGTTGCTTAACGGGCACGTCGCTATCCATCAGAATAAACTTCTGATCATAATCAACGTGACGACTCTTTTTAACCGTGTCCTTGATGATATCGTGTGGTGAGCCCCCACTCGAAAAATCAAGAGTGATTTTACTCCCAGATCGTCTTTGATGATATAGGCCTTTCATATGACTTAGAAATGCCTTGTCATGTTCCCCTTCACCCATAACGAGTAGAGTGGTTTTGTTGACTGATCTAGTAGGTTTGCGCTTCGCCATAATCTAGCCCTTTATAGATTGGGTATCGCGTCAAACGCGCCAGCCATATACTTGGCATACAGGTTGTCATCATTACGCACCCCTTCCATCTCATCAAGCCGCCATGCTTCTGAGGCTTGATCGTATTTTTCGACTAAGTAGATTTGATGCTTGTTCAGCAAATTAAACACTTCAGGGGTATGGCAGCTAAAGATAAGCTGAGCGTTATGAGGATTATGATGCGATGAGCGAAACAAATCGAAAATGGCAGGCAATAACAAGGGGTGTAAGTCATTATCAAGCTCATCAATGATAGCTACGCCACCATTTTTGAGTACAGGTAGTATGAGACCGAGCAAGCTATAAGCGGATTGGGTACCATTAGACTCTTCGTAAATCATCAGCTCAAACGTATCATTACCGACTTTATGAACACCAAAGGGTAGCAATACTTCTTGCTGCTTACCCTCGTTTACCGTCATCACGCTTTTTATATTAATCTCGTCGATGCCTGTATCGAACTGACACAGTAGCTTTTCAGCAGTTTGTTTTAGACCCTCATCCTTAGCAAATAACTCTGTCATTTCAGGTATGGATTGGCTAATGCTACCAATGCGGCCCATAGCAACCACATTAGTTTTGTAGTTATTAAACATCTCAATGATTGCTTCTGCCAGTGGCTCATCAAGCAAGTTGGCATAGCTGATAAGGGAGGTATTTTGTTTCACATCATCAGCCAAAGAAGGGATAACAAAGTTACGATGCTTATAGCTCAGCGCGTCACCGTCATGATGGCGTATAAATATATAGCTAAATTGACTACTGGTCTTCTTATATAAGGCCTCTTTAACCACGCTATGCTGTGTCAAAGTAAGCTCATAGCGATATTCTTCATAGACGTCATCAGTATTTTTAAGTAAAAAGCCGAACTCAAAATAAGAAGGCTTATCTTTACTGAGTGCAAATGGACTAAAGGGTATCGCCTCTTCTGAATCAAGGCTACTGGTTGAACCACACATAAACCAACGCAAAAACGAAGCCGCCTTTAGTAGCTGAGTCTTACCAGAGCCATTCGCGCCAAGTATGGCGGTGATTTTGTTTAATCGATACTCATTTTGCGTGGTATTGACTATAAAATCATAATCCGATGATCTAGGTTGCTTTCCCAATATAAAAGATATCTCAGTATCTTCTAAGTAAGAGTAAAAATTATCAAAACGGATATAAGTAATCATATTGAGTCGCTTTTAACGATATTTTGTGATTATTGGCTTAATATAGCATAATTATTTACCTGAAAATATATAAAGTGTAGATAAGTACCTAAAAGTATTTGATAAACAAGTAACTTTACTTATGGATGGCACAAGTTCGACTAAAGACATAAACGTCAAACCCCGCTATCGTTAGGTAGCGGGGTTTTTTGGTTTTAAAGTTAAGCGCTCAACTAAACCTGACCACCCACGCCTTTGAACTTCTCTACAAAGGCGGCGATTCTTTGAAAGACGCTTTGTTTTTTGGTTAAGTACTGCGGATTTAGCGGGCTCAGTTTTGGCAAAATAGCGTTAAGCTCTGTTCCGTTTTCGCTGGCGTATTCGCGCTTGAGGGAAGCGCTGATATAACGCTTTGCCGCCTCAGTATTTAGGTTTTCGTCAGCGATCAGATCGGCTACTTCGCGCTGCTGTTCACTTTGAGCAAAGGTAAAAAACGCCTCGATAATGCTCGATTTATCAGGAATGTTATCCAGATTAGTCTGATTGATAAAGTCGACGACCAAGCTCTCTTTGGCGCGGTTGCCAAGGCTGGCGCGAATCATACGCCGTACTTCCTCAACCAGCGCTGACTTATCCTTGGTTTGCTTGTTATGCTCAAAGATGAGCTCTAAGATGTAGTCAAGGTTAATCTCTTGTGATTTGAGCAAATCCACCTCAAACACTACCTCATCCCAATCAATATTAGAATCTTCCTGCTCGTTGCCGGACTTTTCGCGGCGTATCCAATCGCGAATGTCGTTATAAGTTGAGCGATAATCCTGCACGGTGCGAGCGCTCGGTACTTTGATCGCTTGCAGAGCGGCTAAATCCTCATCATCGAGATAGTGATCGGCTTTGAAGGTTGCGACTGCGACCTCGTCACTCATATCTAAGTCTTGCATCGCTTTTAGACTGGCAAACTCATCAAAGTTTTGCAAAATGTTCTCGACGCGCAAATACTCACCAAACAATTTGGCAAAGTCCTTTTTGTCCGCCTCGGTGGCGATCTCATCGGGACTCGGGAAGCGCTGCTCCAGCTCTTTGACAATCTCTAAATAGCCGCGTCTTGCCTTACCTGTCACTACATCGGTAAAGCCTGCCATGTACTCTTTATAGCTTTTTTCTAGTACGACGTTTTTGGTATTACTATCGCCAAACAGGGTAATGGCATCGATAGTGGCTTTTTCTAGATCGCGAAAGGTGACGATATTGCCAAAGGTCTTGGTGGCATCATAAATGCGGTTGGTGCGCGAAAACGCTTGCATCAAGCCGTGATAGCGCAAGTTCTTATCCACGAACAAGGTATTCATGGTCGGTGCGTCAAAACCCGTCAAAAACATGCCGACCACGATCAGCAAGTCTACTTCACGGTTTTTGACCCGCTGCGCTAGATCGCGGTAGTAGTTCTGAAACGATTTACTATCGACGCCATAATTGGTCTTAAATAGGGCGTTATAATCGTTAATAGCATTGCTTAAAAACTCTTTGGCGCTACTATCCATAGCGGACAGCTCAAAGCTCTCATCGATTATCTCGCCAACGGCTTGTTGTTCTTCATTGGCTGCAAAAGAGAAGATAGTCGCAATCTTGAGCGGCTTAGCACTGCCTTTTTGTAAGGTGTCTTGTTGGAGTTTATTTAACATCTCATAATAGGACTTGGCGGCATCGACGCTACTAACGGCAAACATGGCATTAAAGCCTTTGCCAGCCCCTTGCAGGCGGTGGGTTTTTTGCCTAAATTTAGTTAGCAAGTACGTCGATATCTCGCGAATACGTTCAGGATGTAATAGCAGTTGTCTGTTCTCACTTGCCGTTAGGGTTTGCTCGTCTGTCTCGCGCTCAATCGCTTTGAACTGCGGGCGTACATCGTTATAGTCGACCTTGAACTTGAGCACCTTTTCATCGCGGATAGCATCGGTGATGACGTAGGAGTGCAGCTCGCGCCCAAATACGCTGGCAGTGGTCTCCGATCCTAGGGCGTTTTCCACAAAGATGGGCGTGCCCGTAAAGCCGAACTGATAGAACTTTTTAAACTTACGCTTGAGGTTCTTTTGCGCCTCGCCAAACTGGCTACGGTGCGCTTCATCAAAGATAAACACCACTTGCTTATCATAGATAGACAAGTCGCTCTCGCTTTTGATGAGGTTGTTGAGCTTTTGGATAGTGGTGACGATGATTTTATTATCGTCCTTGTCCAGATTACGCTTGAGCCCTGCGGTGCTGTCTGAGCCGTTGACGCTATCAGGGGAGAAGCGCTGATATTCCTTCATGGTCTGATAATCAAGGTCTTTGCGATCCACCACAAAAAAGACTTTTTCGATAAAATCAAGCTCAGTCGCTAGCCGCGCCGCTTTAAAGCTGGTCAAGGTCTTGCCTGAGCCTGTGGTATGCCAGATATAGCCGCCGCTCTCGAGTGTGCTCCACTTTTTGGCTTGATAGCTGCTATTAATCTTCCAAAGGATACGTTCCGTTGCGGCGATCTGATAAGGGCGCATTACCAGTAAGGTGTTACTGACATCAAATACTGAATATTTGAGCAGCACATTTAATAACGTACGCTTTTGAAAAAAGGTCGCGGTAAAGTCCTTTAAGTCTTTGATCAAGGTGTTATCGGACTTTGCCCAGTTCATGGTGAAATCAAAACTGTTTTTATCGCGTTTGGTGGTATTGGCAAAGTAGCGCGTATCGGTGCCGTTCGAGATCACAAACAGCTGTAGATATTTAAAAAGGGAATTATCGCTATTGAAGCTCTCTTTACTATAGCGGTGCACTTGGTTAAAGGCTTCACGAATGGCGATACCGCGCTTTTTTAGCTCGACTTGTACCAGCGGCAGACCGTTGACGAGGATAGTGACATCGTAGCGATTGGCGTGCGTGCCGGTCTGCGCAAACTGTTTGATCACTTGCACTTTATTATTGGCGATGTGGGTTTTGTCAAATAGATAAATGTTTTGGATACGCCCATCATCAAAGACAAAATCATAAACATAGTCATCATGGACTTTGCGGGTCTTATCGATACTGTTGTCGCTAGGATTATCAAGATATTCAAGCAAAAACCGCTGCCATTCGTCATCGGTGAATGGCACATTATTAAGGCGCTGTAACTGCGCGCGGACATTGACGAGCATAACCGCTTGCGTGGTCAGCTCTGGCAGGTACTCGTAGCCTTGCGAGCGTAAGTCTTTTATCAGCTCGCGCTCAAGCTCATTTTCACTTTGGTAAGCTTCGCTGACCTGATGGGCCTTGAGGTACTTATCGAGGACGATAAAGTTATTGGATTCGGCGATGGGGGTGTAGTCAACCATTAGACGTCCTCAGGCTTGGGGAAGCTCAACAACAGCTCTCGGTAATACTCATACTGCTGTTGGCGCAACTCAATCTCATGCGGTAAACCTTCGGTTAATGAGGTGGTTAAAGCGTCAAATTTGTCTAGTATATTCACTATGCGCTGTTGTTCGGGTAGGGGTGGGATTGGGATCGGAAAGTTTAAAAACATCGGTCTACGAAGAGAGGTAACTGATGAACTTACTGAAACTTTATGAATATATCTATAGAAATTTGCCACTATATAATGATATACAAATCTTGGTTCCATAAGCTCATTTGGAACTATACGATAGGCGCGCTGATGCAGTGCATATTTGCCTTGAGTATAATGAAACACTTTTCCTACTCCGGCACCATCCCCAGCAGTGATAATTGCAGTTTCATCAAAATCGAAAACATCCAATCTTAATGGATCACGTCCTCGAGCATAGAAAATATATTTACCTTCTTCAAGAGCGTCTTGTGTGTTGTGACTGCCTGTACCTATTACTGCAACTTCATCTAGTGTTTTCCACTCAACTTCGTCATTATTAAATGTTAATAATTGGTCGCGATAATAGACATATTGCTTTTTACGTGCTAATAATTCTGCGGTAAGCTCTGCGGTAAGGGTGGTAAATGTATCCAAAATTTGCACCACTTTATTTTGGACGGCGAGAGGGGGAATAGGAATCAAAATTTTTGCCATATCAGTTGCTGATACATCAATAACCTTAGTGCCTTTTGCGTATTTCCTTTTCTGACTTGAAAACAAATTCGACTGAGTAAAATATGCAAAGTATTTTCCTGAAATTATTTTGCTTGGTTTGAAAATAGTTGCATGCCCTCCAGTAACCGCTTGTTTTTCACCTAGATAAACGAGTGCTTTACCGACATCTTCGTAGTTTTCACTTGTATTTGTAATTACAACATCGCCTTTATTAACTTTTTTTAGCTTTTTGGCTGTTTCAGGCGAAACGAAAGATTTGGTTGATGTTGTAGATAAGCCATAGTAAGTATAAATTTGCCCATAGTGAATAGCAGGTGTACCACTTTCAGTAAAATCTTTTTTTGGTAAACCATTTCCGCGAACCAATTCGCCAACCTCTCCTAACAACTTCCACTCAACCTCAGCCCCATCTAGCAGTTTCTCTAAATAAGTTAACTCACTCATGCTTGAGACTCCGTACCTTCGATGTCTAAAACAATAGCGTCAATATCCTTACGCAGCTGATCAATCTTGGCAACGGTGGTTTTTAGCTCAGCATTGAGAGTGTCGATGTCGATAACTTCGCGGGTGTCCTCGGCTTCGACGTAAGCGCTGACCGACAAATTATAATCATTAGCAGCGATAGCGCTGTTATCGACACTAGCAGCGAGATAATCGGTGTCTTCTTTACTATCAAATAGTGCCATAATTTGCGCGATATGCGCATCGGTTAAGACGTTAGTATTGGTCTCAGATTTAAACAGCGAGCTGGCATCAATAAACTGGGTTGTGCTATCGGTTTTGTGCTTTGACAGCACTAAAATATTGACCGCGATGGAGGTGCCAAAGAATAGATTGGACGCCAGCGATATCACCGTCTCTACGTAATTGTTATCGACTAAATACTCACGGATTTTTTTCTCAGCGCCGCCGCGATAAAAGATACCCGGGAAGCAGACAATCGCCGCGCGGCCTTTACTTGATAGATAGCTGAGCGCATGGAGCACAAACGCAAAGTCCGCCTTGGACTTGGGCGCAAGTACGCCCGCTGGCGCAAAACGTTCATCGTTGATTAAAGTCGGATCGTCGCTGCCAATCCACTTGACCGAATAGGGCGGATTGGAGACGATCGCGTCAAAAGGTTTGTCATCGCCAAAGTGCGGATTGAGCAGCGTATTGCCAAGGGTGATATTGAACTTGTCGTAATTGATGTTATGCAAAAACATATTCATACGCGCAAGGTTATAGGTGGTGTGATTGATCTCTTGCCCAAAAAAGCCGTCTTCGATGATATGGGCGTCAAAGTGCTTTTTGGCTTGCAAGAGGAGCGAGCCTGAGCCTGCCGCTGGGTCGTATATTTTATTGACCGTTTCTTGCTTGTGCATGGCTAATTGCGCGATAAGCTTGGAGACGTTTTGCGGGGTAAAGAACTCGCCACCAGACTTGCCGGCATTGGCCGCGTAGTTTGAGATCAAAAACTCATAAGCATCACCGAACAGATCGATCTGATTGTCCGCGAACTTATTAAAGCTCAGCTTATCGACGCCTTTGAGCACTGCTGCAAGGCGGGTGTTTTTATCCGCGACCGTATTACCAAGGCGGTTACTGGTGGTATCGAAATCAGCAAACAAGCCCTTGATATCAGGCTCGGAGGGGTAGCCGTTAGCCGAGGACTCGATGGCGTTAAATATCGCTGCCAAGTCAGTGTTTAGGTTATCGTTCTTGTGTGCCGTTGCCGCAACATTGGTAAACAGCTGGCTTGGGTAGATAAAGTAGCCTTTGGTCTTAATCGCATCGTCCTTGATCAGCTCGATACGCTCGTCATCATCAGCGAATGACGCGTAATTGATACTCTCATCGTCGCCTTCGATATAATTGATGAAGTTCTCACTGATAAAACGATAAAACAGCGTACCGAGCACATACTGCTTAAAATCCCAACCATCAACTGAACCGCGAACCTCGTTAGCGATTTGCCATATTTGGCGTTGGAGTTCGGCGCGTTGCTGGGTACTGGTCATGGGTATTCCTATAAAAATAATAGACAAAACAGGCTGACAGCGCTCGCTATCAAGGGACGAAAAATCTCTTACTATAGCAATATTTGCCATTATTGGCGATAGTAAAAAAGACTTATACTGAGTGTATAAGCCTTTGATAGGATAAAGGTCTAAGGCTTTATTTTTACCCTAATGTATGCTTACTTTTAAACCTTATCCTCTCTAAACTCCATCTTTAAACCTGATCTTTTTTGACCTCTACCTGCTCACGATGACGCGCCTCCCAATAGCCAGCATTCTTTATCCCAAGCTTAATGGGATCAAAGCTATAGCGGCTCACCCCAGCACGGCGCTGGGCTTCGTAATCACGTAGGGCAGTAATAGCAGGACGCGAGATAAAAAAGATCACTAGGATACCGATGATGTTCAGCCAGGCGATCAGACCGACGCCGATATCGCCAATCGCCCAAATATAACCTGCTGAATTGAGACCACCGTAAGCGATCATCGCCATCGTCAGCACCTTGACCAGTAGCATACCGGTGCGGTTAGCGCCGCGACCACGGGTGCGCGTCAAATAGGCGACGTTGACCTCTGCGATGTAGTAGTTGGCAAGGATGGTGGTAAAGGCAAAAAAGAACACGGCAACCGCGATAAAGGTACTGCCAAACGCGCCGTAGACCGACTCCATCGCCAGCTGGGTAAAGGCAGGGGAGTTGATCTCCGTGCCAGCGATGACGTTTTGGACGATGTATTGCCCGTCAGGCAACTCGCCTTGGATGTTATACGTGCCCATCGTCAGGATCATAAAGGCGGTGGCAGAGCAGACCAGTAGCGTATCGACATAGACCGAGAACGACTGTACCAGTCCTTGCTGCGCGGGGTGATCGACCTCAGCGGCAGCGGCAGCGTGGGGCGCTGTGCCTTGACCCGCCTCGCTGGAGTAGACGCCGCGCTTGACACCCCAACCGATAGCCGCGCCAAGACCTGCTTGCGCGGTAAAAGCGTCGCTAACGATCAGCCCAAACACTTGCGGAATCAGCGCAACGTTCATCAGCATGATGATGAGAGCAAGGACGATGTAGCCGATCGCCATAAAGGGCACGACCACCTCGGTAAAGGTGGCAATGCGCTTGATACCACCAAAGATAATGACCCCAAATACTACCAAGATCAGCGCTATTGCGCCTAAACGCACGGTACTGACTTCACTGCCCAATACGTTTAAGCTTGTGCCTTCGCCGAACACTTGCGCCACGGCATTGACCACGCCATTGGTCTGGATACCGGGCAAAAATATACTCAGCGCGATAAGGGCACTGATCGCAAAGAGCATGCCGTACCAGCGCTGACCCATCGCCTTTTCAAAGTAGTACGCAGGACCACCGCGATACTGACTGGTAAAGGCGTCTTGTTCTTTGTAGATCTGTGCCAGCGTCGCTTCAATGTAGGCGGTGGCCGCCCCTAAGAAGCCCACCACCCACATCCAAAACACCGCACCCGGCCCGCCAAAACCAATGGCGGCTGCTACGCCTGCGATATTGCCCATACCGACGCGTCCAGCGAGCGATAAGGTGAGCGCCTGAAACGAGGAGATACCATCGCGGCTGGCTTTACCTTTGAATACGAGGCGCGCCATCTCGCCGAACAGGCGTACTTGCGAGCCGCGCGTAGCAATAGAGAAGAATAAGCCTGCGCCCAGACACAAATAGATGAGCGCATCGCTCCAGATGATGCCGTTTATACTATTTACTATATCTTCCATAATCTAGCCTTGTGCAATGAGATGGTACGTCCGGTAGGATAGAGTGCAAAACCTGTCGACTGCTGATCCGTTCTAATAATAAAACGGATTTTAGCATTCTGTGCTTTGATAGCAAATGTTATATAAACTTAAGATTTTGCGAGTACTGTTAAGACGTCTGCTCCTCTACACTTGCTCAGTAACATGAATAATATTCATCTTTTATTAAAATACTATCGTTTTTATTCATGTTAAGCCTTCGGTATGATGTGCTCATACAAGATTTGATTGAACATTACCGATCAAAGCAGAGGACTATTATTATGAGTGCATTTACCTATTCCATCTCAAGCATACGTTTTGATGAACACTATCAGCCTGCCGACAGCACGCGGTTGACGACGAATTTCGCCAACTTGGCACGCGGCGCAAGTCGTCAAGACAACTTACGCAAAACCTTGAAAATGATTAACAACCGCTTTAATGATTTAGCGCATTGGGACAATCCCAACGCCGATCGTTATTCGGTCGAAGTGGATATCATCTCAGCAGACTTAGACGTGGCAGGCGACGGTCATACTTTCCCCAGTATCGAGATGCTACAAACCACGATTGTCGATCACAAGGATAACTCCCGTATCAGCGGTATGGTCGGCAATAGCTTCTCATCCTACGTGCGCGATTATGATTTTAGTGTGGTACTACCAGCGCATTTTGCCAACCATCCAGAATCAAAGCCGCCAGCGGAGTTTGGTGTGCTCCATGGCAAGCTGTTTCAGCATTTATTACGTTCAGATGCTTACCAATCTCAGTTTGATAAGCAGCCGGTGATTTGCTTGAGTGTGTCCAGTAAGAGAACCTATGTGCGTACGGGCAACCAGCATCCGGTATTAGGGGTGGAATACCAGCAGGATGCGTATTCGTTAACCGATGATTATTTCCATAAGATGGGTCTTACTGTGCGCTACTTTATGCCGACAGGAAGCGTGGCGCCATTCGCATTTTATTTCGCCGGTGATTTGCTTAGCGACTACAGCGATCTTGAGCTGATTAGTGCGATTGCGACGATGGAGACGTTCCAGAAGATTTATCGCCCTGAGATTTATAATGCCAACTCCAGAGCAGGCGCGGTCTATCAGCCCAGTCTCAATTACCAAGACTACTCAAAGACGCAAGTGGTGTATGACCGTGAGGAACGCAGCCAGCTGGCAGTGAAGCAAGGCAAATTCACCGAAGAGACGTTTATTGTCCCTTATCAGGATATTCTAAATGAGTGGGCAGCCGGCTTTGCGATAGACAAAAGCGCTGATGAACAAGTGGCTTAATAGAGCTTTAGATATTAAATATTACGTTACAAAAGATGAGACAACATGGATATATTATTACCAACTTCAACTGCAGGAAGCTTGCCCAAACCCTCATGGCTGGCAGAACCTGAAAAGATTTGGTCACCTTGGGCGCTGGACGGCGATGCGCTCATTGAAGCCAAACGCGATGCGCTGCGATTGACCTTACAAGAGCAAGCGCACGCTGGCATCGATATCGTCAGCGATGGCGAGCAGACGCGTCAGCACTTTGTCACCACCTTTATCGAGCATTTGGATGGCGTTGATTTTACGCAGCGCGAAACGGTCAAAATCCGTGACCGTTATGAGGCGAGCGTGCCGTCCGTCGTTGGTAGCGTCAGCCGTCCAAAGCCTGTGTTTGTGGATGATGCCGCTTTTTTGCGCGCGCAAACCGAGCAGCCGATTAAGTGGGCGCTGCCAGGACCGATGACCATGATAGATACGCTGTATGATGGTCACTATAAGAGCCGCGAAAAACTGGCGTGGGAGTTTGCCCAGATTCTCAATCAAGAAGCGCGCGATTTAGAGGCGGCAGGGGTTGATATTATTCAGTTCGATGAGCCGGCCTTTAATGTGTTCTTCGATGATGTCAATGACTGGGGTATGGCAACCCTAGAGCGTGCTATTGAAGGCTTAAAGTGTGAAACGGCCATTCATATTTGCTATGGCTACGGCATCAAAGCCAATAATGATTGGAAAAAGACCCTAGGTTCTGAATGGCGTCAATACGAGGCCGTGTTTCCAAAATTGCAACAGTCTAACGTAGATATCATCTCGCTTGAATCCAAAAACTCGCACGTACCGATGGAGCTGATTGAGCTGATTCGCGGTAAAAAAGTGATGCTGGGCGCGATCGATGTCGCTACTAATGAGGTTGAGACTGCCGAGGCGGTGGCTGATACGCTACGTAGAGCGCTACAATTTGTCGATGCCGATAAGCTGTACCCCTCTACCAATTGCGGCATGGCGCCCTTGTCACGGCAGGTGGCACGCGGTAAGCTTGCGGCGTTAAGCGCGGGCGCGGATATGGTGCGCCAAGAGCTGACGGCTTAGCATTTATTAGCCCCTCACTGCTTGTATACGCCTAAGCGTGACCTCAGTTAGCTGGGATAAATTTGAGAGCGATATTATGATTGAAGCGACCGACTTTAGAGACGCCATGTCGCTGCTTGCAGCCGCCGTCAATGTGATCACGACCAAGGGCGCAGCGGGTCTGTATGGCTTTACCGCCTCGGCGGTATGTAGCGTCACCGATAGCCCACCAACTTTGCTGGTCTGTATGAATCAGGCGGCGCGCTCGCACGGTCATTTTATTGATAATAAAATCCTAAGCGTTAATGTATTAGGCGCGCAGCATGAAGCACTATCCAATGCTTTTGCCTCCAACTTGAGCACCCAAGATAGATTTGCACATGGTTCTTGGACGACGCTTGCAACAGGAGCGCCTATCCTGCAAGATGCCCTAGTCAGTTTTGATTGTATCATTGAGGACATCACTGAGGTCGGTACGCACAGTGTATTTATGTGCCGAGTGGTCGGTATCAGGCATGCTGATCCAAAAAATAGCATTGATGACGACACTTATGACGGTACGGATGTCAGTACTGATGCTAGTACTGGGGAAAGCTTAGTCTACTTTAACCGTGCGTATCATCATGTCGGTCAAGTCAAGCACATTGAGACCTTATAGTTTACTTAAATCGTGAGACGCGCTACACCGTCTCCTAATTACATTACCCTTAATTAAGAAGTCATTATCCTGTGGAATTACTTATATTTTTAGTCATAGGCGCGCTGGCAGGTTTTGCCGCTGGGCTGTTCGGTGTGGGCGGGGGCACGATCATCGTACCGCTATTATTTATCGTCTTTACCCAAATGGGCTATCCTGCTGATAACATCATGCATCTGGCGCTGGGCACATCGCTTGCGACCATTATTGTGACCTCTATTAGCTCCTTGATGGCGCACAATAAAAAAGGCGCAGTGATTTGGCCGGTGTTCAAAAATCTTGCCCCGGGTCTCGCGCTGGGTTGTTTTTTTGGTGCAGGGATTGCAGGGCTGCTCTCTGGACTGTATCTACAGCTCATCGTTGGGGTGTTCTTAATTTGGGTCGCTTATAGAATGTTTACCGCCGGTAAAAGGCGTGCTAACGCTAATGATACAAACCATGCGCCTGTCGTACTACCGTCTAAGCCCAAGCAGCTTGCAGCAGGCGGCGTTATCGGTATCGCCTCTGCTATCTTTGGGATTGGCGGTGGCAGCTTGACCGTGCCTTATCTCACGCGCTATGGGGTCGTTATGCAAAAGGCGGTCGGCACCTCCGCAGCGTGTGGTCTGCCAATTGCTATCGCAGGCGCGCTCGGCTTTATGTTCTTTGGTATGCAGCAGCACGTCGATGTGCCAAATACCATTGGCTTTGTGCACATTTATGCTTTTTTGGGCATCGCTAGTATGAGCTTTGTCACGGCGAAGCTGGGCGCAAAAGTCGCGCATATCCTATCGCCTGAGCTATTAAAGAAGTGCTTTGCAGTACTGTTAGTTGTGGTTGGGATCTATTTTCTTTATAAGGCGTTGGTTTAAATACTATATTAAGAAGTTTGAGATAAAAGGTTATTATATAGTAGAGGGTAATGAGCTGATTCTAGGCTCAGTGGCATTCGTTGGGAGTTGTAGGCTCCATTCAACCTATGCGCTTTGATATAATCTTTTAAGATAAAACCTAAATTCTAGGTCGTTTTAACCTCAGCACTCTCCACCCAATCAAACGCCTCTAAAATACGCATCCACTGCCCATCCAACCTTGCTTTTAAGAGCAAGGGCGCGCCCGTAACGGGATGGTTCAGCGCTAACGTCTGGGCATGCAGTAGCATACGCTCGCAACCATATTGATTCCGAAAAAAGCGATTATGTCGTCCGTCACCGTGGCTGGTATCACCGACGATATGATGAAAGATATGTCTCATGTGCCGTCTTAACTGATGCTTGCGTCCCGTCTCAGGGGTTAAGCGCACGAGACTATAGCGCGTTGTATCATGCTTTTTTGATACCGCAAAGGGCAGCTCAATTTGCGCTAAACATTGCCAATGGGTCACAGCCTCTTGCGCGGGTTTGTCTACGTTAGCAAACTTGTCGGCAATGGCGTCAGGCTTGAAGCTCAGCGCATAGTCAATAGTCCCTTGCTCAGGCATATAACCACGTACTGCCGCTAAATACTGCTTAGTCACTCGGTGCTCAGTAAAAGCTTCGCCAAGGCTACGCGCCACGGCTGAGCTTTTGGCAAAGAGTAATACCCCAGATGTCGGCTTATCTAACCTATGCACCGGATAGACACGACACCCTACCGCATCGCGAGTGAGCTGCATGGCAAAGCGCGTCTCGCCTTTATCCAGCCAACTGCGATGCACGAGTAACCCCGCGTCTTTATTAATCGCTACTAGAGAGTCATCTTCGTAGATGATGTCTATTTGATTGGCAGTGTCGTTTTCGATATCCATAGGTCGGTGTCCATCGCTTACATAATTATAAATTAGCATAGATAACGATCACTGCCATATCTTATCCAAAACTTTAAACCAATTTTTTGCCGTAATTTTTTCAATAAGTTCATTAGAAAAGTGTCGTTGTTGCATCCGTTCAAGCAGCTTATCCATGTCGCTGACATCCGCTAGTTCATCGGGCAACAGACAGCCATCAAAATCTGAACCAAATCCTACCTGATCCTCGCCTAAATGATCGAGTAAATAAGCAAGATGATCGACGATGACATCAAGCGAGGTTTGCGTATCGCGCTGCCCGTCGCTACGCAAAAAAGCCACATCAAAATTGACCCCAACGAGACCGCCGCTATCTTTAATGGCGACCAGTTGTCGATCAGTCAAATTTCTGGCCTGCGGACATAAAGCATGCGTATTGGAATGGGTGGCGACAAGAGGCTGATTGATAATCTCAGCAGTGTCCCAAAACGCGCGCTCATTCATATGCGCGACATCAATGATCATTTGCTTTTTATGACAGGCTACAACAAGGTCTTTGCCTTGTTCGGTGAGACCCGATCCCGTATTTGGAGAATGCGGGAAAGAGGCATTTAGACCATCACCAAAGATAGTTTTTCTATTCCAAAGCGGACCAATACTTCTAAGTCCAGCGTCATAAAACACATCTAATAATTCAGGATTAATGGCTAAAGCTTCCGCGCCCTCTAAGTGCAGAACGATGGCTAATTGTTGATTGCGCAGGCAGTCCTTAATTTGTGCAAGCGTAGTACAAATTTGAATCTGACCCTCAGAGCGATTTTGTAATTGCTCGGCAAGCTGCAATTGCGTGCAGCAAATATCAACGATTTGCTGCGGCGTAAAATCTGACTCTGAAGCAGTAGACAACTTATCTGGATGGTTCTGTTTAACATAAGCAAATGGCGGCAAAAAAATAGAGAACAACCCGCCCATCCAGCCCGCTTGCCGGCAACGCCGTAAGTCTAAATGCCCCGGTAGCGTGCCATAAATGAAATCATGCACCGGATCAGCGGATGCACTCAACCAAAGGCGGGTCAATAAGTCGTTATGTCCATCAAAAATGTGGCCATCAAAGATGACAGGCTGAGTATTCATGTTCATCCATTATTGTTAATCTATTAGGGTACGCGTAGGAATCATCTGTTTTTTAGTCAATGATTTGTCATTTAATAGTTTTTCAGTGAGCCGCTTAGAGTTTTTGGGATTGCGAAAGCGTAAATCCTCAAACGGTACAGGCGCGGCGCTGTTTGCACGCGCCGCTTCAATGAGATGATGATAAGGCGATTTGCCGCAGACCGGATCGGCATTGCTCGCGTCCCCTGTGAGCATAAACGCTTGACAGCGGCAGCCACCATAATCGCGCGCTTTGTCCTCACAGTTTTGACAGATATCAGGCATCCAGTCGTCACCGCGAAACTGATTAAAGCTTGCCGACTGATACCAAATATCTGCCAGATTGCTATCTCGGACATTCGGAAAGTCTATGGGTAATTGGCAAGCAGCATGGCAGGGCAGTGCGGTGCCATCGGGTGCCACGGTTAAGAAAATCTTACCCCAACCATCCATACAGGCTTTTGGGCGCTCCTCATAATAGTCCGGCACCACAAAAATAAGTTTACACTTAATGTTTTGCTCGGCGATCTTTTGCCTGTACTCATTGGTGATACGTTCGGCGCGTACTAACTGCGCTTGGGTAGGCAATAACCCTTGCAAATTCTCAAACGCCCAGCCGTAAAATTGACAAATAGCGAGCTCCACGGTATCGGCTTCCAGCTCCAAACACAGCTCAATAATCTGCTCAATCTGATCGATGTTTTGCCGATGAATGACGAAGTTGAGCACCATCGGATAGTCGTACTGCTTGACCAGTTGCGCCATCTGATACTTTTGCTCAAAGGCGCGTTTTGACCCTGCCAAGGCATTGTTCACTGTGGGATCGCTCGCTTGGAAACTGATTTGAATATGATCTAGACCCGCTGCTTTTAATTTTGCAATTCGGGCCTCATTCAAGCCCATACCTGAGGTGATTAAGTTGGTATAAAAACCTTGATGATGGGCATAAGCGACCAAGTCTTCTAAATCTTGACGAACGAGGGGTTCGCCGCCAGAAAACCCAAGCTGCACCGCGCCCAGTTGCCGCGCCTGATCAAAGACGTCAAACCATTCTTGCGTGGTAAGCTCCTGTTTATACTGAGCATAATCAACAGGGTTGGAGCAATAAGGGCATTGCAGGGGGCAGCGATAGGTCAGCTCAGCAAGGAGCCAGAGCGGCAGCCCGACAGAAGTGGTCATAATAAATCAATCCAATGTTCACGCTGCGCCACCAGCATGTATTCAATAATATCTTGCTTAATTTCAGGCACCTCACCAAACAGGGCTTGTACCTTATCAATAATTTCAGCGATAGAAGCTTGACCATCGATATACTGCCCAATGATACCTGCGCTCTCATTGAGTTTGATCATGCCTTCAGGGTAGAGCAATACATAAGCATCCTGCGCCGGCTCAAACTGAAACCGATATCCCGGACGCCATGTGGGCACAAGGGATAAATCCAGCTCAGGTAAATTAACAGGTAAACTCATTTGAACAGTCCTCTATGCCAAACCTTGTCAGCGGTTACGCTTTGGTAAGGGGCTTGATTATGTACATAAGCTAGGCTTAAAGCATCCAATATCGTCCACAAAATATCGAGCTTAAATTGCAAAATCTCCAGCATACGCTGTTGCTCTTTAGCGGTTTTAAAGGAGTCTAAGGTAATGGTAAGACCATGCTCAACATCGCGGCGAGCTTGATCAAGACGCGAGCGAAAATAGGTATAGCCTTGCTCTTTGATCCAAGGATAATGCTGGGGCCAAGACTCTAGGCGCGACTGATGAATTTGCGGGGCAAATAGCTCGGTAAGTGAGCTACTGGCAGCCTCGCGCCACGTCGCACGCCGCGCAAAATTGACATAAGCATCGACAGCGAAGCGCACCCCGGGTAATACTAGCTCTTCGGAGATCACTTGCGCGCGGGTCAGACCCACCGCTTCGGCAAGACCCAACCACGCTTCACGGCCACCACCATCAGGATAAACCCCATCTTGATCAATCATGCGCTGAATCCACTCTTGGCGTACACGGTGATCAGGGCAATTGGCCATAATAGCCGCATCTTTTAGAGGAATGTTGATCTGATAGTAAAACCGATTTGCCACCCAAGCTTGAATCTGCTGCTGCGTTGCGCGCCCTTCATGCATCATAATATGAAAGGGATGGTAAATATGATAATACTGACCTTTAGCCAAAATCGCTTGTTCAAATTCCTCTACGCTAAGTACTGTTTTTTCTTGCATTGTCTTTACCTTACGATTGCTGTTCTTAGTTTATAGTCAATCCCAGATAAAACTGACATATTCAGCCACGTGCTGCTGGTATTAATTTTGCGCAGCCTCTGTCCGCGTAGACACAGCACGCAAGTAAAATAAATACCAGCAGCACTGAACGATAACACTTCTAAAGTGACTCAAACATATAGGGTTCTCGCCTTACAATTCTATCTGCATCCCATCAAACGCCACTTCAACATGATGCGCTTTTAATGTAGCCGCTTGCTTGGATTCTTCATTTAATATCGGATTGGTGTTATTGATATGGATCAATATTTTACGTGAGTTTTTGAGTTGATCTAAATAATTGAGCGAGCCGTCCGCGCCGCTAATATGCAGATGACCCATGTCTTGCCCGGTTTTGCTGCCGACGCCGCATTCTTGCATTTCATTATCAGTCCATAAAGTGCCGTCAATCATCACGCAATCAGAGGCTTTCATAATGTCCAAAATCTCATCGTCAATTTTGCCCAATCCTGGCGCATAAAAGAGTTGTTTTTGGGTTTTTAAATCTTTCACAATTAGGGCAATATTATCGCCATCATGAGGATCATGACGATGTGGAGAGTAGGGCGGTGCAGAACTTCTAATAATTAACGGCGTAAATTCTAGATCGCTAAAGCCTGCAATGTTAAAAGTCTTTTTGGGATCAATTTGATGATATTGCAGCCCGCCATTCCAATGCTTGAGCATATTAAAAATAGGAAATCCAGTGGTAAGATCTTGATGCACCATATCCGTACACCAAACATCAATGGGACACCCTTCACGCAGGGTCAATAGCCCTGTCGTATGATCGAGCTGGCTGTCCATTAAGACTACCGCACTGATTCCAGTGTCTCTGAGCCCGCGCGCTGGCCACGCTGCTTTAAACTCAAACAACTGCTGGCGAATATCGGGGGAGGCATTAAATAAAATCCAATCTGTGCCGTTTTCCGATATGGCGATAGAGGACTGGGTTCGGGTCTTAGCTTTAATAGTTCCATGACGCACACCGTGACAATTATGGCAGTTACAATTCCATTGCGGAAAACCGCCACCCGCCGCTGAGCCTAAAACATGAATATACATAAATTAATAATTCCAAAAAAACAAAAGCCCTAATCATCTAGGGCTTTTAATGTATTTAAGTTTGGCAGATTTTAGCGCGCTTCAAAATACCTAACGAGCTTCAAAATACATAGTGACTTCAAAACCAATACGGATATCTTGAAAAGCAGGTTTAGTCCATTTCATAACAGTACTCCACAATGAGCTTACTCACTACTAAGTAAGGTAGTATATAAGGAGTCTTTGATAATATTCTAACCCGACCCTTACTGTCAAATGCTGTCAAATTTATAGCAACAAACTTGGAAGGTTTGCTTACAAAGTTCGATGGCAATCATCAAAACATATTTTTTAAGCGTACTTATGTTGGTAAAAACTACTCTTGGTTGTTAGGTGCAGTGGATAGATATTCTCGTAACAAAACTGTAGTGAATTAAATCATTAGCGCTACATCGATAAGGTATAAACTCGACTTAATTGTCAGAATACGAACATTTAATAACTCATCCGCGTTCTGCAAATGATAAGCCTGAAAGTTTTTTTAGGAGCAGCTGATAATAAAGCTGTACTACCTTTTTAATCTTTTTTTATAGTCTCTAGTTCATGAACTAGTAATCGACTAAGTTTCATAAAAAAGGTTGAAGAATTTTGTTGGCTTTGCTATGTTTTAAGCGAAAATTCTATTTCGTATTTATTTCATAGAATTTGAATTCCATCAAGCATACAAGCGTATAGTCAATACGAAATAAAATCGATACGTTAATAATACCGTGCTACTGGTACAAATTTTCCTTGCTTGCTGTGCGCTTCGCACTTTTCGATGCTACGCAACTGTTATTTAAAACAAGTATTCCAGTAGCACGGTATCGGTTTTAAAGTGAATTAACTATAGTTCAATCGATACAATCAGCGCGGTCGATTGAATCCTCGTTTATTAATAATAAGGAAGTTGCCATGATTAGTGCTGTTGCCCGACGCTCTAGCACCGCCTTGTACCCATTGCATCCCCTGCATGCATTTGTTCTATCTGGGATGGTGCCGCTGTTTATCGGTGTTTTGCTAAGCGATTACGCTTATTGGTCCAGTTACGTGCCGCAGTGGAAAAACTTTGCCTCTTGGCTATTAATAGGGGCGCTGTTATTTAATGGTTTGGCTCTACTCGGCTCTATTATATCTCTAGTACGCAGGGATAAACGAACAGGTAAACCACTGATTTACTTTGTATTGCTATTAATAACCTTTGTACTGGGCGTCATTAACTCTTTTATCCATGCAAAGGATGTATGGGCGAGCATGCCAAGCGGACTTGTTCTATCCATAATCACTGTCATCTTGGCTTGCGCTGCAACTTGGATTGGCCTTGCTAGCTGGCATAATGGAGGTGCACGATGAAGCCGATTAAGATTTTATCAGCCACTATAGTCGCCGTGCTGTTGAGCGCGTGCAGCGAAAGCAAAATAGATGACTCGGCACAGCTTGGAGCAAATCCAGAGCTGCCTGAAGCAGAGCGCGGCTTATTACCAACCTTAA
The DNA here is from genome assembly GCA_947489525.1 of uncultured Psychrobacter sp. Classification (GTDB taxonomy): domain Bacteria; phylum Pseudomonadota; class Gammaproteobacteria; order Pseudomonadales; family Moraxellaceae; genus Psychrobacter. The sequence goes on along the minus strand of CANLDW010000005.1, from coordinate 151,973 downwards.
AAGTTGCTGACCCTGCAGGCTGGGGCGATCGCAGGCCTATAGTGCCGTCAGGCTATAACATCACAGCTATTGCTACTAACCTGCAGATTCCACGGCAGACACTGGTTCTACCGAATGGCGATATTTTGGTGGCTGAGGGCCGGGGTGGTAACGCTGCTAAACTACGTCCCAAGGACTTTTTTGCTGGTTATTTTATATCTAAAGGCACTACCTCGGTCAAAAGCGGTGATCGTCTGACCTTACTGCGTGATAGTGATAATGATGGTACTTACGAGACACGTACTGTGTTCGCCGAAAATTTGAATGCTCCTTATGGGCTTGCGTTGATTGATAATCAACTATACGTCGCCAATCAAGATGCGGTAGTGCAGTTCGATTATCAGCCTGGCCAAACCGAAGCTAGCGCACCGCCACGGCAACTTACTCCCCTGCCTAGTGAGGTGAATCACCACTGGACCAAAGCGATGACTGCTAGTCCTGACGGGCGCTTCTTGTACGTTGGCATCGGCTCCAACAGTAACATTACGGAGAATGGTCTCAATGTTGAGGAGAATCGAGCCATGATCTGGGAGATCGACGCTGCGAGCGGTGCGCACAGACCTTATGCAACAGGTCTACGTAATCCAACGGCGATGGATGTTCAGCCCGGCACTAATCAATTATGGGCGGTTATTAACGAGCGTGATGAGCTGGGTCCACGACTGGTACCCGACTATCTAACCTCAGTTCAGGACGGCGCGTTCTACGGCTGGCCCTACAGTTATTGGGGTCAGCATGTTGATACGCGGGTCAAGCCGCAGCAACCCGAGATGGTAGCCGCCGCTGTGACTCCAGACTACAGCCTTGGGTCGCACAAAGCGCCCTTGGGCTTGGCGTTCTCAGCATCAACGATGGGCGGCAAGTTTACAGAAGGCGCATTCATCGGCGAGCACGGTAGCTGGAACCGGTCAGACCCGGCAGGTTACGATGTCGTGTTCGTGCCATTTAGCAATGGCAAGCCAGCTGGCGACCCGGTTGACTTTGTTACCGGATTTCAGAGCGAAGATGGCAAGACTTTTGGTCGACCAGTAGGGGTAACGGTTGATCCGAAAGGGGCACTTATTGTCGCTGACGACCTTTCTAATACGATTTGGCGGGTGACTCCAAATCAGTAAGCCCAAATCAGTAAGCGATGTATAAAAAACTTCCTATATGAGCTTTTCTATTTTTATTATCAAAAAAAATCCTCCACCATCTCATGAATAAATATAAGAGGGTGGAGGATGTAGTATGCTACTTTATTACTTGCTGAAAATTTTTAGCAAACAGTAGACCTACTCAACCGTAACCGATTTTGCCAAATTTCTAGGCTGATCCACATCGGTGCCGCGCATGACTGCCACGTGATAGGAGAGAAGCTGCACCGGCACGCTATAGACGATAGGCGCTAACTGCTCACAGACCTCAGGCACGTAGACGACGTGTAGACGATCCTCGCTGACCATTTTGCTCTCTTCGCTGGCGAATACAAACAGCTCACCGTGGCGCGCGTGCACCTCTTGCATATTGGCTTTGAGCTTATCGAACATACTGTCTTTTGGCGCCAGCACTACGATTGGCATATCTTTATCAACCAAAGCTAGTGGCCCGTGCTTTAGCTCACCTGCCGCGTAGCCTTCGGCGTGAATATAAGAGATCTCTTTGAGTTTAAGCGCGCCCTCCAAAGCAATTGGGAACTGGAGCCCGCGTCCCAAAAACAGACAGCTTTTTTTATCTTCGAAGCTAGCACTCATCTTTTCAATAGCGCCATCGAGATGCAAGCTCGCGTGCAGCTGACCGGGGAGCTTATACAGATCGCTTAGTAAGCTAGCAAGACGCGCTTTATCCATACGCGCTTGCACTGCGCCTACTTTGAGTACCAAGAGCAGTAGGGCGACGAGCTGCGTCGTAAAGGCTTTAGTCGAAGCAACACCGATCTCGGGGCCGGCATGCGTGGGCAAAAAGATATCGGTCTCGCGCACTAGGGATGATGTCGGTACGTTACATAGTGCTAGGCTGATTAAGCCTTTTGGCTGCTGCTGCTGCGTGTCACGTAGCGCTGAGAGCGTATCGGCAGTCTCACCAGATTGTGAGATGCAGATGACAAGGGTGTCATCGACCACGACGGGGTTGCGGTAGCGAAACTCGCTGGCGATCTCAACCGAGCAGGGCAGACGCGTTAGGTTCTCAAACCAGTACTTAGCGACCATGCCTGAGTGATAACTCGTACCGCAGGCAAGTACTTGCACGTGACGCACGCCTGCCAACTTATCCTCATAGCGCTGTAAAAAATCACTGCGTAGAGTAGATTGGTCACGACTGTCAACGGCCATCTCAATCGTACGACCAACCGCGTCAGGCTGCTCATAGATTTCTTTTAGCATGTAGTGCTTAAACTCGCCTTTATCAGCGTTGTGCTGCTTGGCATCGATCTCATGGATAGAGCGTTTTACCTCGATACCATCGGCATAGACGGTAATATTATCGCGAGTAATCTTAGCAATATCGCCTTCTTCTAAGTACATAAAGCGGTTGGTTACAGGCAGGAGAGCCAGCTGATCGGAGGCAATAAAGTTCTCGCCAATACCCACGCCGATGACTAAAGGCGAGCCTAAGCGTACGGTGATCAGCTCATCGGGACAATCAACATGCACCACGCCTAAGGCAAAAGCACCATGCAGCTTAGGGATGACGGCACGTACCGCTTCTAATAAATTGTTAGTCTCTTGATAACAGTCATTAATCAGGTGAGCAACAACTTCGGTATCAGTTTGCGAAGTAAACTCATAGCCTTTATCGAGCAGATCTTCTTTGAGCTCAGCGTAGTTTTCAACGATACCATTATGGACAACGGCAATCTTACCTGAGACATGCGGATGAGCGTTACGTTGGGCCGGCTCGCCATGAGTTGCCCAGCGCGTGTGCGCAATACCGATATGACCGTTGAAAAACTGCGGATTGACGTCGACAGCATCAACAAGTGCTTGTACTTTGCCCACTTGGCGCTCGCGGTGCAGCTCGCCATTACGAATGACAGTCAAACCTGCCGAATCATAGCCCCGGTACTCTAAGCGCTTAAGACCTTCAAGTAAGATATTCGCAATATTACGCTCGGCGACTGCGCCAACGATTCCGCACATAGGTATTCCTCTGCTTCAATGTTCAAATGTTTTAAGGCTTTAGTATTTTAAAGCTTTCATGTTTCAATATTTTATTAAGGGGTGTTCATTAGGTTTCAATGACTACAAACCAACGAGCAGTACTACAAAGCTTGTTGTACTGCTCGCTATTGACTTTCGATGTTTACAAAGTAGCGGTTTTAGGTATTTTTTTTACTTGGGCGCTGAAAGTTGTCTTTTTGAGTTTGGCGCGCGCGACCAAACGCTAGGGCATTGTCATCAACGTCTTTAGTGATAACAGATCCTGCCGCCACTGTTGCCGTATCGCCAATATTGACCGGTGCAACGAGGCTCGCATTTGAACCAATAAAAGCCTTGTCTTTGATGACAGTTTGTGACTTATTGACGCCATCGTAATTGCAAGTAATGACGCCTGCGCCAACATTGACTTCTGCGCCTATGGTAGCATCGCCAATATAGCTTAGATGATTAACTTTGCTGCCTGTACCTAAAGTAGATTTTTTAATCTCAACGAAATTGCCCACTTTACTGTTGTCGGATAACACCGTATCCGGGCGCAAGTGCGCAAAGGGTCCGATATCAACACCTGCGCCGATGTTTGCGTGATCAATGACGCAGTGCGGCTTAATATGGCAGGCATTACCAATGCGTGCGTGTTTAATCACATTGCCCGCTTCGATATAAACGTTATCGCCTAGTATGCAGTCGCCCTCAAAGACCACATTGACATCGACAAACACATCTTGACCTGCGCTCACACTACCGCGAATATCGACGCGGGTGGGATCGGCAAACTGTACGCCTGCCACTTGTAGGTCGTGGATGAGCTTGCCTTGCCATGAGCGCTCAAGGCTGGCAAGCTGTTGGCGGTTATTCACCCCTTCAATCTCAAAAGCGTGCTCAGGCTCAATAGCAGCAATAGCAATGCCATCAGCAACCGCCATCTTGACAATATCAGTCAGATAATACTCGCCTTGGGCATTGTTATTAGAAAGCTTAGGCAGGTACTTATGCAGTAGGGCATTATCAACGCAATATATGCCACTGTTGATCTCTGTGATCTGCTGTTCAGCCTCATCAGCGTCCTTTTGCTCGACGATGGCCTCTATATTGCCAGCCTTATCACGTTTAATACGACCAAGACCAAAGGGATCATCGACTCTTAAGGTTAGCATTGACATACCGTGAGTATTTGCCGCTTGTAGCGCGGCTAATGTATCGGCGCTCACTAACGGCACATCACCGTATAGGATTAAACTTTGACCGTCTTTTGGCAATTTATCCAGCGCTACTTTGACCGCGTGACCCGTACCTAACTGCTCCGTTTGCGCGACCCACGTCAGCTCGTATGCACTCATCGCCTTTTGTACGTGTTCACCGCCGAAGCCGTAAACCACAATGGTACTGTCCACATTTATGGTTTGACAGGTATCGAGCACATGACTGAGCAGAGGTTTACCTGCTAAGGTCTGCAATACTTTTGGCTTAGCAGATTGCATGCGTGTACCTTTGCCAGCAGCAAGAATAATCACAGAGAGAGGGGTATCCATATAAATCCTACAAATGTAACAAAATATAATTCCACATTATAACGTAAAAAAGCGCTATAAATATAACGCTTTAGATAAGTATTGTTTAGTTATAGTGTTACTAAGCTTAAAAGTTATTTAGAAGCAAATAGCAAAAAGGAGTGTACTGCGTTAAAGACTATAAGTTTTAATCTAAGAAGTTAAAAATAACAGCGTAGATAACCCCCCAAACGATGGCTGCCATAACACCAGCAATCAAATCATCCAGCATAATCCCAAGACCGCCAGCGACCTTTTTATCCGCCCAGCCGATCGGTGGCGGTTTGATAATGTCAAAGAAGCGAAACAAAACAAAGGCGATAACAAGACCAAAGATAGCGGCAGGCTGGCTAATATTGTGCCAAAAGTCATCTATGGCGATGCCCATATAAGACAAGGGTAATAAAGTGATCCAAATCCCCGCCCACTCATCCCAGACGATATGCGGATCATCGTGGACGTTCATGAGCACAGAGCTACGCTCACAGATCCAAATGCCGATGACGGAGGATAAGACGGTAATCATTAAAAAAGGAATAAAACCTAAACTCAGCAGAGGAATAGCGACGATTAAGCCACCAAGCGTGCCCCAAGTACCCGGTGCGCGGCGTGGCAGACCACTACCCAAACCTAACCCTAACCAATAGACAATAGTGTCGAGCAGGCTAGCATTAGCGGGTAGCGGCGGACAGTCATTGGCTTGACGGATATCAGGTTTGTTGCTGTGAGCGCTTGGGTCGTGATCAGTCATAGACTACCCTGAAAAGTGTTGATAACCGGTAAGGTTAGGATAAGTGTTAAAAGGGGTAGGATGCTCGATTGTAACAGCTTGAGCATTATAGAATAACTCAAGAGGCGTCTCCTCTGAATTTTCATTAGCAATCACCTCACCAATACAAGTGATTGGAGTATCGCTGTCGCTAATAGGTGGGTCAATATGAGCAGGCAAAATAAAAGCCAGCTCGTAATCATCGCCGCCTGTCAGCTGACAAAGCAGGCGCTCTGATAGTTCTATTTGCGCTAAAGGCGTGCTGGTGGGTAGCTGCTCCAAATTAATACGCATATTGACACCGCTTTGCTGACAGATATGACTCAAATCTTGATACAGACCGTCAGAGATATCTATCATCGCCGTTGCCCCAGCACGCGCCAACTCAACGCCCAATGTGATACGCGGGGTCGGCATATGTAGTCGATGCGATAACTGTTGACCTGTCTCGGTATCAAAATGCTTTAACGCATAGGCGGCGTCACCAAGCGTTCCTGAGACATAAACCTTATCGCCCACTTGCGCGCCTGAGCGGTAAACGGCTGGTATGCCATTAGCGATAAATCCTTGTGCGCTGATACTTAGTACTAAATGCTCGCTACGGGTGGTATCGCCGCCAATCAACGTCACGCCAAACAGCTGGCAAGCATGAAATAACCCTTTGGCAAAGGTGCTAAGCCACGCTTCATGAGCCAAGCGCTCAGGCAAGACGAGTGCTAATAACACACTGTGCGGCGTCGCCCCCATTGCAGCGATGTCTGAGACATTGACGGCAACGGCTTTATAACCGATCTGGAAGGCTAGCTCGTTGACTTGCGTCCAATCAGCACTAAAATGACGACCTTGTACTAGCGTATCAATACAGCTCACCAAACGCGCGCCTGCTGGCAGGGACATCACAGCAGCATCATCGCCAATGCCTTTTTCGATATCAGTAGGCGTTTTAGGATGCAGCTTGGCAAATACGCGCTCAATCAGCTCAAACTCGCTTAGGGCTATGTTTGGCGCTGGGTTATTTGGAGTTATGATCATCAGAGGTATCTGACTGAGTCGCTGTAGCGTCGGTACGGACTTGATCCGCTGGTGTGGACTGGCGTGTGTTAGTAGCAGACTTTTTATCTAGTGGTGTGCTGGGACGACTGCGTTTAACACCTGATTTGTTCGCGCTGATACGCGGTTTATTAGTAGCAGTTGGTTTTGTCTCTTGTGGTTCTTTATCACGAGTGTCAGTGTCAATTGAGCTAGCTTGCTGTTGTTTAGCCGCCGCCTTTTGCGACGTACGCTGATGAGCATTGCTATCGGCTTGCACTTCAAGTGCGCGTAGCTCTACTGCCATCTTATCAAGTACCGCATTAATCAATTTGTGCGCGTCGGTCGCGCCAAAGTGGTTATTGAGCTTCATCGCTTCATCCAGCACCACTTTGTACGGAATCTCAATACGGTTTTGTAGCTCATACGCGCCAATCAATAGTATCGCGTGCTCGACAGTATCGAGCTTGTTAATATCACGATCTAAGTGCTGGCTAATCAGTGCTTCTAATTCGTCAATCTGCTCAGGTATATCGCGCATCATCTCATGATAGTAGCCGATATGGACGGTATGCATGGCATTGGTAGCACGCGTGCGTGCGGCGATATCGTGCGGCGCGTTATTATCCTTCCAGCTACGCTTGTCCGTTGTCTCAAAACGGCGATCAGTGACGAGCCACTCATACAGACCTTGCAGGGCAAAACGCCGCGCCTTACGCACCGCGGTATGTGTGGTCTTATAAGTCGACTCACTCATATCGAAGGGTTGTTCCTCTGCCGTGCCATTAGTATTCGTAGTAGCGTTGGTTTGGGCAGACTTAGCATCGCTTAGTGCGCGCTTGATTTGATCAGTCATAAAGGGTCAAGGCCTAATGTTTAGAGAGTCTTTACGTTCAATCGCGGTAGTGCGATTCGTGCGTAAACAAACTATTAAAGATAAAGTTTTTAAAATGTTAAATAGTCGTCGTCTGACACATCGTGCAGATCGGTGGTATATCATTAGCGCTAGGAGCATGCAGCCCAGCGCTACTTTATAACGTAAGTATTTTTATAACGTAAGTATTCTTTTAAAAATAATCACTACTAAAAATAATCACTACTAAGAGTGACCACTACTCATCATCGCTATCAATATCGATATCTAATTGCGAGAGTACCGCCAGCATCTCAAGCACGACCATAGCCGCTTCAGCGCCTTTATTACCCGCTTTGGTACCTGAGCGCTCAATCGCCTGCTCAATACTATCGGTCGTCAATACGCCGTTAGCGACAGGAATGTTGTAATCAATAGCGACGCTGCTTAGACCTTTCGCGGATTCGCTAGCGACAAAATCAAAGTGCGGGGTGCTACCACGGATGACAGCGCCTAAAGCGATGATGGCATCAAAACGATCTGACTCTGCCGCACGCTGAGCCACTAAGGGTAACTCGTAAGCGCCGGGTACGCGTACAACGGTGATATTACTACCTAAAACGCCATGACGCAGTAAGGCGTCAATTGCGCCGTCTACTAGCGACTCAACGACAAAACCGTTAAAGCGACCAACCACGATACCGATACGGACGTCTTCGTTTTGATGCAAATTGCCATCGATATGAGTGATATTATCGCGCTGCTGTTGTAAGTTTGACATAGAGATATCCTTTATTATAAATAGAGTGAAAGGGATTATTAATTTTTACGTGATTATACCAAGCAATAGATAGCCGCTATGATAGCATTTTTTTGGTTTATTTATCGTCTGTAAGCGCTATAAAATAGCTGGATTACAAACGCATCTCTATGCCTTTTGCCGCCATGTACGCTTTGGCCTCACTAACCGTATATTCACCAAAATGAAAAATACTGGCAGCAAGTACCGCATCCGCGCCGCCCTCTAACACGCCGTCGGCTAAATGCTGCAGGTTACCCACACCACCTGAGGCAATCACAGGGATGTTTACGCGGCTAGTAATGGCTTGCATCAGCGCTAGATCATAGCCTTTTTTGGTGCCATCACCGTCCATTGAGGTGACTAGCAATTCTCCTGCGCCCAAATCTGCCATTTTGACCGCCCAAGCAACGGCATCAATGCCAGTAGGCTTACGACCACCATGGGTGAATATCTCCCAGCGTGGCACAAATACGCCATCGACTTCGATGTCATTCACGCGCTTAGCATCGATTGCCACGACGATGCACTGAGTACCGAATTTTTGCGCAGCCTCGCCTACGAATTCAGGGGTAAACACAGCAGCAGAATTAATCGCCACTTTATCCGCGCCCGCGTTTAGCAGGCTGCGAATATCCGCAATTTTGCGTACGCCGCCGCCTACGGTTAGCGGTACAAATACTGTCTCCGCCATGCGCTCAACGGTGTGATACGTGGTATCGCGGGCATCACTGGTTGCGGTAATGTCCAAAAAGGTAATCTCATCTGCGCCTTGCTCGTTGTAGCGTTTGGCAACTTCGACAGGGTCGCCGGCGTCCTTGATATCGACGAACTGCACGCCTTTGACAACGCGCCCGTTATCGACATCCAGACAGGGAATGATACGTTTTGCTAGCATGTTTTCTCACTTATCATGTGCTAAATTTTATAAAGCAATCTATCCCTGCATTCTAACAAAATTAAAAAGGCGATATCGTGATAATCGAGGGCATGTTAAACATTCGATCATAGCCGTGCATAAAGCGATGCATTTTTCGGTATAATGACGCCTAAAAATCATTCACTATACGTCATTATTACATACCCTTATCAAAGAGAAGTCTATGTCCGTCTATACCCAGCTCACCGATGATCAGTTTGCCGCCTTTTGCTCAAGCTTCGGCGTCTCTTTTGCGCGCGCCGTGCCCATTACTCAAGGCATCAAAAACTCGAACTGGTTTATTCAAACGACGGATGATTTTGAGGGCGAGTACAGCTATGTATTTACCTTATTTGAAGAGCGCCCGCCCGAAGATATCGAAAAGATGGCGGTGATCCTTAATCAGTTAGACGGCACGCTGCCTGTCGCCGCACCCTTAGCTATTGTAGATAATGAAGCGCACACGGGTGAAGATAAGCGCTACGTCATACGTTACGAAGATAAAGCAATCACTGTCGTACCCTGCTTGAGTGGTGAGCATCCCGAAGAGACGACAGTCGCTATGTGTCACGAGATTGGCGCGGCCTTAGCGATGCTGCACGAGACGTTAGAGGCGCTGCAACCCAGCGAAGACTACGGTGTACCGCTGTATCCTTGGAGCGAGGTGCGCGATCGTGAAATCCAGTTTATGCCAAGTGATGAAGCCAAGCTGATGCGCGATATCTGGCAGTCTTATGATGATCTGCCCCATGCAAACCTGCCCAAAGGCTTGTGTCATCTCGATATGTTCGCGGACAATACTTTGTGGGATCTCAAAAAAGGCGAGGAGCGTCTAACCGGACTGCTCGACTTTACCGAGGTCAGCGTTGAGCACTACGTTATGGATATTGCCATTACCATTAATGACTTTTGTACCACGTGGGGCGATGCCGAACAAGGCGAATCGGTCGATTTTGATCGCCGTAAGATGACCGCGTTTTTAGACGGTTACGAGTCTAAACGTACGCTAAAGGCTGCCGAGCAACAAGCCATGCCTGTTATGCTGGCAAAAGCAGCCGTTATCTTTTGGCTACTGCGCTTAAACGTCATCTACTATAACCGTACTGAGGGGCGTACGGGTGATAATATCATGGTCAAAAACCCAGACCTTATGAAACGTCTCGCCGCTTATCACTGGGCGCACGTCGAAAAAGCGCAGGATGTGGTCTTCGCTGTCATGAATACTATTGATAATCAAATTCAAGGTATCTTTAGCCAGTTTGATGCTGCCGAACAAGCTTGCGCGCGTTTGAGCAACTCAAATAACGCAAGTCACTTAAATAACTCGAGTAACAAGGCTGATACCACATGGACAGTGAAAGAATATACACTGGACACACTAATATAATATTTACCGTTCAATAGATTCCATAAAGGCGTATTGATTGTGACCTTACTTGTCCTCAAAAGCTTGGCAGCTTATGCACGATATGCAGCATTGCATAATGAGCCGACCAATCATAAGCCGCTTCGCAATGGGTCGTCTCATCGCGTAGCCGATTCATCTGAGCCTCTCACTTCCAAGGATACTGGCATGAGTAATCAAGTCGACAACTGGCATAAACTGGCGCGTTACGATACCAATATGCAAGGCGAGCTCCATGCCAATCTACTGCGCAATAATGGCATCACTGTATCCTTGCAACCGCTCAGCGCCATCCCCGGCATGAACTCCGGCATTGTACTGTGGGTGCAAGCAGAGGAGCTGGCGCAGGCCAAACGCATTTTGAGCGGCGTTGATAGCGATACGGACGGTGAGGATTTACTGGCGCAGATGAGTGATGCTGAATTAGGCATTGTGCCGGATATGCAAGCGGGTCATCACGGCTCAGACAATGAAGGAGGCAAAATCTAGATGTGTCAGCTTCTTGGTATGAACTGCAATACCCCAACTGATATTGGCTTTAGCTTTGCAGGCTTTCGCCGCCGCGGCGGTATGACCGATAGTCACGAGGACGGCTTTGGCATTGCGTTCTTTGAGCGTAGTGATAGCGACTGCGCAAGCAATAGTGGCAACTACAATAGCAATAGCACGGGTCACAACGACACGCAAGTAACTAATGATTCAACGGGTCTGCGCCTGTTCCATGATAACCGTCCGAGCCACTTATCGCCCGTCGCTGATCTAATCAATAACTATCCGATCAAAGCAATGAACGTTATCGCCCACATCCGTAAAGCCACTCAAGGACAAAACTGCCTTGCCAATACCCATCCCTTTGCTCGTGAAGTTTGGGGCGAGCAGTGGGTGTTTGCCCATAACGGGCAGATGAACGATGCTTTTATTCAGCGCTGCCAGCGTCTGCAAAATAACGGCAATGCCGAGCACTGCCAGCCTGTCGGCAATACCGACTCTGAGATGGCGTTTTGTTATTTAATCAACCGTCTCAAAAGTACGTTTAAATCACGCCCTGATGACAAGACGCTATTTAACTTTTTGACCACGCAGTGCCGCTATCTTGCAGCCAATGGGTTGTTTAATTGTCTGATATCCAATGGTCGTTGGCAGCTGGCGTATGCCGGTAGCTTACTGTTTTATCTCACTCGTCAAGCACCTTTTGGGGAAGCTAAACTCGCTGATGATGATCTAGCGATTAACTTTAGTGATGTCACCACCGACACTGATAAAGTCACGATACTAGTCACTGTGCCTTTGACTGAAAACGAAAAATGGCAACAGCTGGCGGTCAATGAATGCCTGATATTTCAAGACGGCGAGGTTATTTTTAAAGACAGTCCGAGTCAGCGTAAGTATCTGACAATTGAAGAAGGGATTGCCATTGCAAGGGCGGTTGGGGCGAGTGTTTAGGGGGTAGAATTTACTTGTACTTTTAGACCGTTTATTTCATTATCAAAGTCAATGTTATTTATTACTAATATTAGGTGTAGCCATGTTAGGCAACGACATTCAAATCAAACAGCTGGTAGGTGTAGGTGATGTGCATCTTAGCTTTTTGCCTGAGCAAAGAGTGTATTGCCTTATCGGTGAAAATGGCATTGGCAAGACGAAGTGTTTGGAGGCTTTGTTTACTGCTTATGTTATTTACAATAAAGATGTTAATAATGTAGTAGGAGATATTGAGATTTATAAAAATCCAATTTTCCATGAAATCACATCTGATTATGGTTCTTTACAGTTCCCTACTGAAATATCCGAAGATTTTTTACTTACAGATGAACTCACTATAGGGGGGTTATTACTAACTAAGCAAAGTAATAATAAATTGAAGCTTAGCTTACCCATAGTTATGGTTTCTATTATTAACCGAGGGTTGATTACATTAAATAATGGAATTGATAGCAGAATAGGCTCCAAATCAGAAAGACTTGAAGAACATGTGTGGAGAATACATGACTGGTTACATCGTGAGCCTAATGGAGAGGACAGTTTAGGTATAGATATAAAGGAATGGATAGTTCAACGTGCGCAATCTTCTAACAAGTTTCAGAAAAAAGAGGATAATCGAGAAGCGGAGATTATTACCTTATTAAATCTGCTACATGAAATTGATTCGCAATATGATGCTGATTTTTTAGAAATATCAGGTGACGAAAGTGTATTCATCAAAGTTGCCGATAAAAAAACAGAACTCTCAGAGCTTTCGAGTGGTTTCGCTTCCATACTGAAAATCATGCAATCTATTATTGCAGGCTATAGCTATTTCACTAATGAGACTAACATCGCCCACGTCAAAGGCGTGGTCTTTATCGATGAAATAGAAAGCCATCTGCATACCAAATGGCAGGCGACTATTATTCCTACCTTAAAGCGTCTATTCCCTAATACCACCTTTTATATTACGACTCATTCCGCTATTGTCTTAAGCCAATTACAACATGGCGAAGCTTATGAGCTATACCGCGATAAAGCCGATGGCGTAGTAAAAACAGAGCTAATAGAACATCCTAACAATGCCGCTTTTGTGGACTTGTTAAAAGATGCTTTTGATATTGATATCAATCGGCTGAAACTGGATCGTGATAACGCGCCGCAACAGAAAAACGCAAAAAAGCTGCTGTCTGAGCTATTAGAAAAACGTATTAATGAGCTAAAAGAAGGAACGCAGCAGTAATGGATATAGAGATTGCGAAACTTCTGGATTCAAACTTCCTAACTTACGTTTTAGAAGGTAAAAATATCGATGAAAACGATAGTGCACTTATTGAAAGGTTAACGGACTTATTGACGCTCATCAACGATGATAATGTCGAATTGGTTATTACGCCATTACTAAGATATGAGTTTTTGCGAAAGTTTAGCTGGCAAGCTGAGAGTGAAGATTTTAATACCTTTAAAGCCGCGATTGAAGAGTTTACATGGCTTGATATCAGCAAAGACGTGACTGACTTAGCAACTGATCTATATCGTTTGGATAAACATGAAGCTGATAGCGAAGGAATCGAGAAGAATTTAGAGAAGCGCAAATTTGATGTGTTTCACTTCGCAACCGCTAAGATAAACGGTATAGAGCTACTATCCAATGATAAGCATATCGCGCAGATGGAAGGCTTATATCAGCGCTATCAACAGCTTTACCCCAAATAACCCCCACAACACCTTTTAAACTTCTCCCCTGACCCGCAGATACAGGGCTGCTTTTGCGTGACAGTTATTGCTACCGTTGGGTCTAAGAAGTACCAGCGTTCATCATCATTCGCTTTATCTTTCACCTTCACAAAAGTAGATAACTCATGATGCGCTTGCAAGCTATCAGCTTTATTATAATAAGCCTTAAATTCCACCTGCGCATGGCGTTTACCCAGTTTTGGCGTATGTTTGACGATGTCTAATCCTGCCCAGTCCGTCTCCCTTGCCCACGTCTCAATCGCCTTTACATCGAGCAAGCTTTGCTGCGCGGGCAGGGTGGTTTTGACGATGTAATCAGGCAAAACCTTTACAAAAGCGCTATAACGGGTACGCATTAACCGCTCCGCGCTTTCTGCTGTTATATTGGCTACTTTTATACTGGCTGCTTTTACGCCATCCCCTTTATCACTTTTACTATTAAGCAGGCAATCGTGATAGGGCTGGCAGCACTGGCTATAAGACAATAAGTCTTCGCTAGCAGCTGATGGATTAATTTGGCACGGGCAGGGTTGGTTTGTGATCGGCATAGTATAACCAGCTTATATTAACGTAAAAAATTCTCTAGCATTGTCGGTAGCATACCGACTCGCAGCTGTATCCACGGCGCAGGGTCAGTAACTTGTGCTAAAAATGGCGCAAACGGCGGGGCGACAAAAACCAATACCGCAAGCAAAACGTACAAGGATAAGTACCACCATTTATCATTATGCTGATAAAACTTCATCGCTGTGCCCGCTGAGCGCTTCATCGTTGCCCCTGTTAGATTGACACTATACAGCTCATCGAGCAGCAGATGCACCATCGCCCCGCCAAACAAAAACAAACCATAGAACCAGCTGGCTGTTAAGGACGCTTGCAGGACGTAATGGCTCAAGCAAGTCAGTCCCAGACCTAGTATCGCCATGTAGGGTACGGAGTGGATGACCCCGCGATGCACAGTTAGGTTAGTAAAGATGTAGAACACCACATAACGCATAAACGCATAACCTGCTAGCCACAATATCATCAAAGATAATAGGCTCAGCTGACTGCGCCAATGCATGACCAGACCAAAGGCAAAGACAAACGAGATCAGATTAAAACCAAGCTTGATCGGGGTGGAGTTATCCGAGTCCAGATCAGGTAGCAAGCCGCCTACCGTGCCGAGCACCACGCACATCAAAAAGCCAGAATCATCAATCAGTCCCGCTTTGTACACCGTCAAGCTTGCGACCCCACTTGCCATAAAAGCGACGTTTAAGTGGGTATTAAAATTTGCCATAAGTACTCGTTATTAGTCGTAAAAGGACGCTTATCTAGTTAGGCAATGCAGCCCATCATCTAGCGCCAAAAAAGCGCTCTATGATACCATAGCCCCGCCCTATGCTAAGCGAGATACTCACTATGCGCGCAACTGATTTACCCTCCAACGTACGCCTGCAACCGCTATTAGATGACAGCTTTACATACATCGACTGGCAAGCCCCGTGGCTATATCATCTAAATCAATTAGAGTATGTTAGCCAAGCGGTATATCAGCGTAGTCAGACGCAACAAACCCAAATTTTAGCAGACCGTGACCAGCCTATAGATATCATTGCTACTGTTTTGAATACGGCATCAAAACAGCAAAGCGAAAAGCTAAAAACGCCACTACCAACCATCAAACCCACTTTTGACAATCAACCTCATACCCTAAGCTTTGTCTCCCAAAACGCGCTACCCGAAGGCGAGGGCTACGAGCACTTTATTGCTACCACGGGCAGTATTCCGACCCGCGATAATCTGCATGATTTATTCAACGGTAGTATTTGGCTCACCTTTCCCAAGACCAAGGCTGTGCTCAATTACTATCACATGCTGGAGATGTCTAAGCATCCTGATAGCAAGAGTGCCAGCCGCGGGCGCGTCCGCGATATGACCGCCGTCTGCGCGTACTCGTGCAACATGAGTGCCAGCCGCGGGCGCGTCCGCGATACCATTACCGTATTTGATGAGAACGGCGCTATCTTGGTGACCTCAAATGCGAGCATTGGCAAGGCGCTTATAGATTTTGATTGGCGAGGCAGTTTGGTTGCGCCGCGCGATTGCTGGGACGATCCAAAGCAGATTCATTCAGATACTAATAAAAACGCTCAAGCGGCGGTATATATCTTTGGCCATGCCTTGCTTGAGCAGCTCGTAGCGCCGCGTAAACCCTTATGCGCGCACAGTGTAGTTATCAATGTGAGCCAAGATTTCTTTGCCTTATCAACGCCTGAGCGTATTGCTTGTTTAGATGAGGCGCTGAGCGCGCACATGACTCGCTTGCTCGCACAAGACGATATTACCCCGCGTCATTTATCACCTTTACCTATATTAGGCGTGCCGCACTTTTGGGCGGATAATGCCGATCCTACCTTTTATGAAGACCGCTTTGTGTTTAGGAGCGGTCGTCAACGCAACAAATAATAACACCCTTTATAAACCGCTAAGTTATTGTGATGGTTACGTTTCTATCACCATTTGCCTACGCTCAGTCGTTAACAAAGCCTTGTTAATTTGCTATGGTAAAAAAGCGTTCCTACTTTTCTTATGACGACGCTCAAGCTTATGCAAGCAAGCTAACACTATGACATGCTGATTTAGTTAGTGAACGACTCTTTAGCCACCTGTTATAACTGTAAATGATTTATAACTATAAATGATTATTCCCTATAACCAAAACGAGGAAGCGACTTATGAGTGATATTTTTAAGGTAAAAGACACGTTGAGCGTCGATGGTGAAGACTATGCCTACTATAGTCTGCCTAAACTCGCTGAGAATTATGACAATATCAATACCTTGCCGTACTGCATGAAAGTGGTACTCGAGAACCTACTACGTAACGAAGACGACGGGCAATCGGTCGGCAGAAACCATATCGAAGCGGTTGCCAATTGGGACGCTGCTGCTGAGGCTTCAAAAGAGATCGCCTTTATGCCGGCGCGTGTGGTCTTGCAGGATTTCACCGGTGTGCCGTCAGTGGTTGATTTAGCAGCGATGCGTGATGCCGTTGTCGAACTGGGCGGAAAGGCAGAGCAGATCAACCCGTTTATCCCAAGTGAGCTGGTTGTCGACCACTCAGTACAGGTCGATGCCTATGGTCGTGAAGACGCACTCGATCTCAACGAAAAAATTGAATTTAAGCGCAACAACGAGCGTTATGAGTTTTTGCATTGGGGCAAGAACGCCTTTGAAAACTTCGTCGTTGTACCTCCAGCAACAGGTATCGTGCATCAGGTCAACCTTGAATATTTAGCGCGCGTGGTTATGGCCGCCGACGTAGATGGTGAGCTGACCGCTTATCCTGATACCGTATTTGGTACCGATAGTCACACCACGATGATCAATGGTATTGGTGTTCTCGGTTGGGGTGTGGGCGGCATTGAGGCCGAAGCGGCAATGCTGGGTCAACCGTCCTCCATGCTGATACCGCAAGTCGTTGGCTTTGAGATGACAGGTAAGCTCAATGAAGGGGTTACCGCAACTGATTTAGTACTGCGTGTGGTGAAGATGCTACGCGAGCACGGTGTAGTGGGTAAGTTCGTCGAGTTCTACGGCGAAGGTCTGCATCAAATGCCGCTCGCTGATCGCGCAACTATTGCTAACATGTCGCCTGAATACGGCGCGACTTGCGGTATTTTCCCAATTGACCAGATGGCGATTGATTACTTGCGTCTATCTGGCCGCGAAGAGCGTCAAATCAAACTCGTTGAACAGTATGCCAAAGCACAAGGCATGTGGCATGACGAGAATACACCCGCAGCAACGTATTCGAGCAACTTACACTTGGATCTATCCTCAGTCAAGCCTGCGCTTGCCGGTCCTAACCTGCCACAACAGCTTATCAATTTAGATAATATGCACAAGGCTTTTGGTGAAACGCTTAATAAAATGACCAAAGATCGCAAATCAGAGCGAGATGGTAAAGTGCGCTTTGATCAAGAAGGGGCTTTGCAAGAACAAGCTGACGAGTTAGCCGCCGAGCCTAACATTGAAGTCGATACCCAAACGAGTGACACGCATAAGCATAAGCCTGCTAATGACGTGTTCTCTAACGTCAGTATCGATGATAAAGAGCATAAGCTGCGCGATGGTTCCGTGGTTATCGCAGCGATTACTTCTTGTACTAACACCTCGAACCCAGCCGTCATGATCGGCGCTGGTCTTGTTGCCAAAAAAGCAGCTGCCAAAGGTCTAAAAGCCAAACCTTGGGTCAAGACCTCACTGGCGCCCGGCTCAAAAGTAGTCACCGATTATCTTGAAAAAACCAAGCTGATGGATGAGCTCGAAAAAACAGGCTTTTATTTGGTCGGTTACGGCTGTACCACGTGTATCGGTAATTCAGGTCCGCTTCCTGATGTGATCGAAAAAGGCATCGAAGAGAACGATTTAGTCGCCTCAGCGGTGCTCTCTGGTAACCGTAACTTTGAAGGTCGTATCCACTCCCACGTCAAGGCCAGCTACCTAGCATCGCCGCCACTGGTTGTCGCTTATGCCTTAGCAGGAACAGTCGATATTGACTTGACTACCCACCCACTCGGTCAAGATCAAGACGGTAATGATGTTTATCTAAAAGACATCTGGCCGACTTCCGATGAGATTAACGAGCTGATCGCTAATAACATCGACGCCGATATGTTCCGCAAAAACTACGGTGAGGTGTTCGACGGTAGCAAAGCGTGGAATGCGATTAGTTCAGCCGATAGTCAGCTGTATCCATGGGATGAAGCGTCTACTTATATCAAAAACCCACCTTTCTTTGATGGGATGACGATGGAACCTGAAGGTATCCCTGATATCGACGGCGCACGCATCTTAGGCTTGTTTGGTGATTCGATTACCACTGACCATATATCCCCAGCGGGTAATATTGACCCTGATTCGCCAGCGGGTAGATACTTGCAAGAGCGCGGCGTCATGGAAGCTGACTTCAATAGTTATGGCTCGCGCCGAGGTAACGATGCAGTCATGGCACGCGGTACGTTTGCCAACATTCGTATCAAAAACAAGATGATGGGCGGTCGCGAGGGTGGCTATACTTATTACTTCAAAGGGGACAAAGCAACGCTGCAAGATGGCGAGGAGATGGCTATCTATGATGCGGCAATGAAATATAAAGAAGACAACCGTCCACTCGTTGTCCTTGGCGGCGCAGAGTATGGTTCAGGCTCAAGCCGTGACTGGGCAGCTAAAGGTACGATCTTGCTGGGCGTAAAAGCGGTATTAACCACTTCATTTGAGCGTATTCACCGCTCTAACCTCGTCGGTATGGGTGTACTGCCATTAACCTTTAAAGAAGGCGAAAATGCAGAGACCTATAACCTCGATGGTTCAGAAGTAATCAGTATTAGCGGTCTAAATAACGGTGAAAGCAAAACCGCTCAAGTGACTGCTACGCGTGCTGATGGTTCAGAGGAGACCTTTGAGGTCAATGTTGGCTTGCAGACGCCAAAAGAGCGCGAGTACGTGCGTCATGGCGGGGTACTGCACTATGTGTTGCGTCAATTGGCAAGCGAGAGCAAAGACGCTGCGTAGTTATTAATTATTGTCTAATGAGTACAAAGCCCAATCCTCTCATCTAGAGGGTTGGGCTTTTTTGTATTCGTCTGTTTTAGGCATGGTTATTTTATTGAGGAAGCTTATCCTGCTTTTCGCTTGTATCTGCCTTGGCGCTGGCGTGCAGACTATCGTGTCTAGCGGCGTTCCTGCTCAGCGATACCACCGCTAGCCACAGTCTGCAACACCAGCGTCTGCGTCAGGATACCGCTGCAATCAGGGCTAGCGGCAAGATCGTGTTCTTGCTAGTATTAGTTGTGATTTAAGGGAGCTTATATTTAATAGGGCGCGGGGCGCACCCTAAATTTAACTATTAACCTGAGAAATTTAAATATTATCCATTTCAATATCAGCTGAGCCAAACATGTCTCTTGGTATAGTATTTTCTATAGAAGGTTTTGGAATTTCTTTCGTTAAAACTTCTTCTGCAAACTGTACGATTGAGTAAACTAAATGATATGCATCAGATAAACTAGCTGAATGTTTGCCTGCATTTATAGAAACACCGCCACTTCCATTAGTAAAAGTTACTATTCCTCTAGACTGTGCTAGGTTTTCTGTAATTGTTCCTCTCATTATTCCAGGACGTATAAAATGAGTTTTTACTGTAAGTGGAGATTCACTTGCTACAGTAAACCAACTAATTGAACCAAGAACAGACGAGTTTAGAGCCACAATTTGATCAGCCTTTTGCGCGATATGAGCTGAAACATTCCTAACATCCCTAATATGTTGTAGCTTAGAGTTTATCTCTTTTTTAGAAAACTCTTTAGGAAGAGTATGAGCGTTTGGTTGCAAGACCCATAAAGATCTAAACCTATCTATTGTATCGATAAATGCCCAAACATCGAGAAAAACGTGTGTGAATATTACCTCACGCTTTCCAGAGGAACTTTCAAAAGATAGTCTAGTTAGTGAATCACACATCCTATTGTATGCCATTTCAATAATTTGCGCGGCATGACTTATACCATCAATAAAAACTGCCTGTTTAGGATTCATATTTAACGGAAGGTTTAAGAGCGACGAATTTTCTTTAAGCATAGATTTTCTCTGTAAATTGTTTTACTTAACCTAAGTAAGGTTACCAAGATTTGTGATTTGAATTACGCCTTTTCGTCATTCTCAACGAGAACTTGAAAAGTCTAACCTACCCTACGCGCTATACTTTATTATTTTATACGTATAGACTAAGGTGGTAAACTAAGTAAAATTATTAGTTCAGCAATGAGTTGAAAAATGGAGAATTAACATGACTAATCCAACGCCAGTAGAAACTAAGTCTATTAATATTCACGAAGCAAAAACGCATCTATCACGCCTTGTTGAAGATGTGAAGCTATTAGGTCAGCCCGTTATTATTGCAAAAGCTGGTGTGCCACAAGTCAAGCTAGTACCTTTGGATACACCAACGAATAAACGCAAAATGGGTACGTTAAAAGGTAGTATCAGCATTCCTGATAATTTTGATCAGGCATTTGATAGCGAAATTGTAGAGATGTTCAATGAGAGTCGTCTGTAATGTATTTGCTAGATACTCACGTTCTTATTTGGTTTTTGATTGATAGACAAGAAAGTTTATCAACCGAAGTAATAGAAATTTTCAACAATGAAGCGAACACACTTTATTTTAGTGTGGCTAGCATTTGGGAGTTATCAATTAAGGCAAGTCTGGGCAAGCCTGATTTTGACTATGATCCAAAAAAAATTGCAGGTGAACTATTGAGACTTGGTTTTATTGAGTTGCCTATCTCTATCAGTCATGTATGCGCAATTAATAACTTACCGCAAATCCATAAAGATCCTTTTGACAGACTATTGCTCATTCAATCAAAGCTTGAAAAACTTACTCTATTGACTGCAGACGGTCTTATTTTGAGATATGAGAGAATGAATATTGTAGACGTTCGACGATAAACCTCTTCAAGTCCTGCGTCACCAAAGTTTCACCAGTCAGACTGACACCAACACCCTCACTCATCCTCTTCTCTTTATGCATGGCGAATTTCTTGCAAAAATCGTTGAATCTCAAACTCATAGAACCATACAGAAACATAAATTAATACTTGTGTGAGCCTTAACCATTATATAAAATACGAATCGTTCTCATTAACGTTATCTTTTTTATTGTTATATTTGTCATATATGCTAATACTTAAGGGATTCACCCATGCTCAAAAGCCGTAATTGTTCTGAAACCGCCACCACTACGACTACCCGTTCTGCCATTACAACCACTCGTAAATCATCACTATCCACCCTCCTTATGATGGCATCGGCAGTGCCTTTATCTTCATTGTCAACGATGGCAAGTGCCGTGGAGGAGGTCTCAACTACGCCCTCTAACTACACAAGCACCAGCTCAGATGCAGATGAGGCTTTGCCTAGTACGACCTTAGATACGATTACAGTAACTGCTGAGCCTGATGCTGACTTTAAGGAGGACTATTTAGCCAATACCAAATACACCCAGCCTTTGGTTGATACCCCGCAAACTATCACGGTGATAACCGATGAGCTACTTGAGGAGCAAAAGGCGGATACCTTGATAGATGCACTGCGTAACACGCCTGGGATTACTATGCAAATGGGGGAGAATGCCAATAGTAACGAAGGCGACGCTATCAGTCTGCGCGGCTTCTCTGGTAATAGCCTATTTTTGGTGGATGGTCTGCGTAACGTAGCACCTGTGAGCCGCGATACCTTTAACGTTGAATCCATTGAAGTCACTAAAGGACTCGCGGGGGCTGAGTTGGGACGCGGCGCGGTAGGCGGTGCGATCAATATCGTGACCAAAAAACCCAAGCCCTTTACTGAATATGAAGCGGATATCAGTATCGATACCGAAGCCAAAACTCGCGTAACCGCGGACTTCAATCAGCCACTGAATGAGGATTTTAATGGGCGTCTAAACCTGATGTTTGAAAAAGGCGATGCGATTGATCGTGATACGGTCGATATCGAAAAATACGGCATCGCACCCAGTATCACATGGGGCACAGGGACGCCGACGCAAGTGACAGCCAGCGCGCAAATGCTACGCCTTCGCAATACGCCTGAGAGCGGGATTCCGACAATAGGTATGGACGGCTATTTCCGTGGTCCTACTGATTATACGGTCGATGATTTTAATTTCTCTCAGCTCGATTATTCTCTAATCGACGCCTCAACGCCGCAAGAAGCCGTCGATTTGTTGAACAGAAGCAATGCGCTACTAAATGCTGGGCCAAAAGTAGATGACGACAATTATTATGGCAACCGCGACGACTACGACGATGTCGATAGCGACATTTACAGTGTCTTTGTTGAGCACGATATCGATGATAGCACTTATCTGACTAATACCACGCGCTACGCCAGAACCACTATGGATCGTCGGGTTTCCTCGCCTTATCTGACTTACAACACCCCACTCAATATCCGTAGAATGAGCAATATCTTAGAGGCGTATGAGAGTTTAGCAGACGCCAATATGGACATTGATGATCCTGCTACATGGCGCATTGCTGCTATTCGTCAAGGGGTAGATAGAAAAAATGAAACCTTTGCCAATGCGACGAATATCAATATCTTGGACGTCAAGACCGGCTCGTTGACGCACGATATTACAACGGGCGTAGAGTTTTTAAAGGAGCAACAGGAGAATAATATATTGACCTATTCTTCACTAGCAGATAACTTCACCAGTCTCTACGATCCTGACCCTAGTCTGCCGCAGTCCGATCTGATACGCACAGGTACTGATACCAAGGGCGAGACCAAAACGATGGCGGCTTATCTCTTTGATACCGTTGCCTTGAACGAGCAGTGGGATGTGATGCTTGGCGGTCGTATTGATAACTACGAGACTGATTTTAAGGAAAACTTTGCCAATGGTAGCTCGCGCACTTTAAATGATGATGGAACGCTATACAGCTATAAAGGGGCAGTGGTGTACAAACCCACTTCGAACTCAAGTGTCTATGCCAACTATGGCCGCGCTGAAACCCCGCCCGGTAGCGAAAACTTCACTTTTGGCACCACAGGACGCGTGGCGACTGATCCCAATTATAATCCCGTCTTTGATCCGCAAAAGACCAATAGCTGGGAGATCGGTACCAAATGGAATATACTAGGTGAGCGCTTGTTATTAGGTTTGGCCTATTATCATACCAAGCACGAAGATGAGCTGGCTGAGGCAGATGACAATGGTAATTATACCCAGTTTGGTGAGCGCAAAGTTGAAGGTATTGAGTTCTCTGCCCAAGGAGAGATTACACCGAATTGGCGTATTAACCTTGGCATCCAAACGATGGATACTGAAATTACCGACGGCGGCGCTAATAGTAGTCGTTACGGTATCGGTTCTTCTGCTAGATGGGCACCTGAGCTGACGGGTACTTTATGGACGAGCTATGACTATAATGAGAAGTTCACCTTTGGCGGCGGCGTCCGCTATGTCGACGAGCAAGAGCGTCATACCGATCCAAACGTAGATTCAAGCCAAGTGCCTATGCCTGTGATTCCAGATTATTGGGCGGTGGATGCTTTTGCCTCCTATCGTATCAACGATGCGTTATCAGCGGATTTAAACGTCTATAATCTGTTCGATGAGGATTATATTGAGAGCCTGAATATCCAAGGTATGCGCGCTATCAAAGGCGAGCCGATAAATGCTATGCTTACGCTCAATTATAAATTTTAGATAGGTTTTTTACCTACTATTAGTGAGTGCAAATAACTTTATAAAAAGTAATTTTATAAAAAGTAAGTTTATAAAAAGCGACTCTACAAGGCGTACAGCACTTTGTAGAGTTTACTTGTCTAAAATGGTCTAATAGTAGTCATAGCGGTTAGCTGCTTCCACAGGTCTATGAATACGCTTTGCAATTTTTTCAATGTAAAGAGGTTTACCGTGTTACAAATCCTCGAACAAGTACTGAATAACCAGCAGCGCCAGCAGATTCTTGATACCTTGACCCAAGGTAATAGTCATTGGCAAGACGGCAAGCTGACTGCTGGAGTAGGAGTAGAAGAGAAGAAAAACAACTGGCAGCTTAGCCGCGACCATCCGGCCTATACGGCGCTTGCCAATACGTGCCTTACAGCGCTCAAGGCTCATCCTATCTTTATGTCCGCAGCTCTGCCAAAGACGTTTATGCCACCATTATTTAGTCAATACGGCGTAGGGCAAGCGTATGGTCTGCACGTTGATAATGCGCTGCACACCCATCCTGACACAGGGCAGTGGCTACGTACTGATTTATCTTTGACTTTGTTTCTAAATGCACCTGAGGATTACGAAGGCGGTGAGCTGGTTATCGCTGACGACTACGGCGAGCACGCCATCAAGCTGGCAGCAGGCGATGCAATTTTGTACCCGTCCACCAGCTTGCACCGAGTCAATAGCGTGCGCTCAGGTCAGCGTCTAGCGATGGTAACTTGGGTGCAAAGCCTCGTCCGTAGCGACGCACAGCGCCAGATATTACATGACTTAGACATCAGCCACGTCTTACTACGCCAAAAGCTACAACAGCTGAACCATGGCGATATCGATAATGGACTAGTGGCAGAGGAGCTAGATAGACTAAATAAGAGCTATCACAACCTATTGCGATTATGGGCGGATTGTTAAGTGCCTAATTCTATAAGTCCCAACACTATACATCCCAATCAAACTGAGTCTTGTCTAGTTGAGCGCTGGCAACCGCTATGGTCGCAAATCCCCAGCCATATTGTTACCCTAAGTGATTACGAACAAGCAGCGCGTGAGCATCTGCCAGTTGCTATGCAGGCGCTATTGTTCGAAAACACCCTTGCGCCCAGCGCGTATAGCAACGCGGCGGCTTTGGACAAGAAGCGCTGGCTACCACAGATGCTCAGACCCAGTCCTATTGATCTAAGCTGTCACTTATACAATCCGCACAGCGCTGTCCCATTAGATATGACCTTGCCGCATCCACTGTGGTTGTCGCCTGTTGCCCATCAAGGTCTGTATCATCCGCAAGCGGAGAGAGCCATGCTTGAAGCCGCTAACCTATTGAACACGCCGTGTATATTCAGCTGTCAGGGCAATACCTTATTTAGCGCATTACTGCCAAAAACAACAGTCGCTCATGCCGTGCAGTGGTATTGGCAAGCGCCGCCGCAATCATTGGCTCAGCCCTCCAGTCAACTCAATGCTGAGCAAACCAATAACACCCAACAGGGCAGACGCGACTATAATCTCCAGCTCGTCGAAAAACTGGCGACTCAGGGTATGCAGCTATTGGTTATCACTGTTGATGCGCCGCATAGCGGAATACGGGCGGTGAGTCGGCGCGTGCAAGCAACGTTACCAAGTTATTGCCAAGCGGTAAATCTACCGCAAAGCTCTGCTAGGGGTACTGCCCAAAGCGTCAATGACTTATTAGCGCAAGCACCGGATTGGGCAGATATCGAATGGCTGGTTAAACGTAGCCCAGTACCGGTATTACTCAAAGGGATACTGCATCCAAATGATGCTAAGCGCGCGCGTGATATTGGCTGCGCGGGTATTGTCGCCTCCAATCACGGGCAGCGGGTACTGGCCGATGCTATTGCTGTAGCCGATATCTTGCCTGAGCTGCGCCACAGTGTGGGGGAGGATATGGTAATCATCGCTGATGGCGGTGTGCGCTCGGGTAGCGATGTGGCAAAGCTAATTGCTTTGGGTGCGGACGGCGTCGGTATCGGTCGCGGTTATATTTATGGTCTGGCGTTGGCGGGGGCGCTTGGCGTCGCTCACGTGAACAAGATCTTGCTAGAGGAGCTGCAAGTGACGATGGCAACGCTTGGCGTAGCCAATGTGCCGGAGCTGAGAGAAGCGGTACTGCGTTAGGATATCGTTTATCCTTTTTCAGTCAGCAATTTAACCCCAAGTCCAATAAATACTATCCCGCTAATTTTATTGAGCACCGTCTCAATAGAGGGGTTGTCACGCAGACGCTGACTAAATCGCGACGCTAATAGTGCTAAACACAAGCACCATATGAACCCTGTCAACGCAAAACTCAATCCTAAAAGCAAAAACGATAGCGTGCTATGCGCGTAACTTGAGTCAATAAACTGCGGAAAAAAAGCCAAGAAAAATAGCGCGACTTTGGGATTAAAGGTATTGGTCAAGACGCCTTGTTTGTAGATTTGTTTATAGTCCAAGGACTTATTGGTCGCCTGTACTTCATTATCATGCAGAGCATTAGCGATGAGGGGCTTTGGGCTTGCCATTAACATCTTAAAGCCTAAATAACATAAGTAGCCTGCGCCTAGGTACTTAACTAGCATAAAGGCTATCGGGGAGTTGGCCAATATAATAGACAAGCCCAGTGCTGCAAGTAGGGTATGCACCAACACCCCTGAGATAATACCTAGTACAGAATACAGCCCTGCGGTTTGACCTTGCGCCACGCTACGAGTAACGATGTACATCGTATCTGTGCCTGGTGTCAGATTCAATAAAATCGCGGCAACGATAAACCCAAGATAGTTTTCAATCCCAAACACAGTCTTGTCCTTATATCTATAAGCGTCTTAGTTTAACTCATTATTAAAATGAGTAACCTAAAAATAAACCCCCTCTAAAACGATTAAAGCGTTATTATCACGCTATTTCTTTTCATTAATACATGTTTCAAAACATCCTATGCCCTAACCGATAAATTGAGATTTTATGAGCAGACGCGATCTAATAACCTTTTTTGCTTTGTCCTTCATGTGGTCACTATCCTTTATCTTTTATAGAGTCGGTGTGCCTGAGTTTGGTTCTATGTCGTTTGCAAGCTTGCGCGTATTGTTTGCAGGCGCCACCATGCTGGTATTTGTCGCTATCAATCCAAGCCACTTGCAAGCGCTACGCAAGCACTGGGCACTACTAGGCATCGTTGGACTGTTTTCGACTGCCATTCCCTTTGTGTTGTTTTCATTTGCCGCCCAGTCAGTCAATGCCGGGGTACTCGCTGTACTCAATGCTTCTGTACCTATGCTGAGCGGCTTTATTGCCAGTATCTTTTTTAAAGACAAGCTCTCAAAGAAGCAAACGCTCGGTCTGATCATCGGTATCGTTGGTGTGATCATTTTAATGAGCGAAAGCTTATTTGGGGAAGAAGCGGCAGCGCTTGGCTCAGGGCTACTACCCATGCTATTACCCATGGGCTATGCGCTGCTTGGTTGTGTCGGTTATGCGGTTGGCGCTAATGTCACCAAAAACTATCTACAAGATACGTCACCCATTGGCATTACAGTCGGCGCTATGCTTATTGCCAGTCTTGTCATGCTTCCTGTTGCCATCTATGAGTTTCCTTATGGTCAGAGCATCAGTATAAAAGCCTGGGTATCAGTGATCTGTATCGGCGTCTTCTCAACAGCTATTGCTCTAGTGTTTATGAATCAGCTAATTAAAAATATTGGACCCGTGCGGGCAACCAGTATTACCTTAGTGATCCCGATATTTGCGATATTTTTTGGTTATGTTTTGCTTGGCGAAGCGTTAGATTTATTCGCTATTGTAGGTTCGGTCGTCATATTGTTTGGGACTTATCTGTCTTTGAATTTATCTATCAAGGGATTGATAAAGTCGTAAAATATAATCAGCTTTGCTACGTAAGGCTTTTACTTTTAACTTGAATCTAAAGAGTTCAAACCAAAAAAATCCCAGTCTGATGACTAGGATTTTTGAAATATTAAATAGTTATCTTATGAAGATTAACGTACGTTGTTACCGTAAGTGACGATAGGCTTAGACAAACGATGGTTTGCTGCTGCGCTTTTTGCACCCATAGTAGCGGCGATAAAGGTTAAGATGGTGCTGATTAACCAGAATAGACCTGAATATAGAGCAGCTTGACGAGCAAAGTCTTCAGCTTGTTGTAGGTTTTGATCAACCGTTTGCTGTGCTTGCGCAATGTATTGCTCAGTTTTAGTTCTATACTCATTAAATGACTGCGTCACTTCGTTGCGTACTTCAATAGCTTGCGCTTCAGTTAAGCCTTCAGCTTGTAGACGGTTGATAAGCTCAGGACCTTGTAGCGTTTGCTCAATTGATGCCATACGCTGCTTAGCATAGTCATCAATGTTGCGCCAAGTATCAATGCTCGTGAAGTCCATATCAGCAACATCACCACGAGTATTGTTAATCATCTCTTCTAGTACATTGGTCGTCGCGGCAATTTGAGTCTGATTTAGACCTTGTGTATTTCTAGCAACTAAGGCATTTAAGTCTTCTTGACTGATGTCACCAGAAACGGTCTGATAAACCTCTTGCGCACGTTGTTGCAATTGCTGAATAGCACTATCTGGAGCAGCGATAGCTGCAGTACCAGCAGCTGATGTACCAGCGGCAGCAACGCTACCTGCAGCTTGGGTGACTGTACTTACCGTACCACCAATAACGTTACCCGCTGACGTGAGGATACCGGTTGCACTGCTTAGCGTAAAAAATGTCGTAAACAATACGATTAAGGCTGCGGTTAGCATACCAGTTAAAGAGGCATCCTTTGGATCGATATCGGTACCATCACCAAAGATAGCCTCTGGTGCTGAGAACTTAATGGCAAAATAACCTGCGACAAAAGCGCTAACTAAAGCAGTAATAGCCGCATAAATGCCGCCTGCAATACTAGTGCCTTTTAAATCGAAGGGTAAAAATGAGCTTAAAACTAGGGCTAAAGCAATCATTGCCATGACTACTATCAGTCCCATGACTAAACCGGCAAGTACGCCGCGCCATGAAGGACGTCGTTGAGGCGTGTAAGTAGGTGTCATATCAATTCCTTATAATGTACCGTTTTCAGTACTAAATTTTGCGATATTATAGATTGTAGTATCCGTATATTAAGGTCATCGAACCTTGATAACCCTTTAACTTAAGTAGCCCGCCCCTTTGGAGCCTGCTAATACAACGCTATCATAAAAAATAAACACTAAGATTAGTAATACTGTTAGGTAGAAAAAAACAGACATTGTGTATGCTAACGTTACACTGTGTTACCAAAATATTTAATTGTAAGAACTTGTATAGTGATTTGTAATTAAAACTAAAGAAAGCAAAGATATTTATAGTGTTTGCAGGTTCAATAAACAGTAACAAATATGCTGTAATATGAATGTTCTATACTAGAACGAAGTTAGAGGTAGAAAGGAATTAAGAAGTATTAGACATAAAAAAAGCCCAATCACTGTCTAGTGACTGAGCTTTTACTGGTACGCTTATTAGTCTGATCTTATGCCAATAGCAAAAGGGCTAACAAATGACGCCAAATAGTGGCGTCCCCAGGGGGATTCGAACCCCCGTTACCGCCGTGAAAGGGCGGTGTCCTAGGCCTCTAGACGATGGGGACGCATAGAGTGTCGCAGCTGCTATTTTCAATCTCGCTACAACGGTCAAGCTACAATATCAGAGTGCTTATTTATTCAAAAAAGCCTTGCCTAGGTGCTGATACTGTCTCATAACGGGTTATTTACAGCTTACAAGCGATAAATAAAGTGGTGGAGCTAAACGGAGTCGAACCGTTGACCCCTTGCATGCCATGCAAGTGCTCTACCAACTGAGCTATAGCCCCTCGTTAAGAGTGTGCGTATTTTAGGGAATAGCTCAGTGGTTGTCAATAGGTTATTTTGACTCGCAATAAAAAATGGATCTCGCTATGCAATATCCATTTTTTATTAGTACTAATTTTTTATTATTCTTCATCACCCGCTAACAGATCAGGCAGTTCAGCCGCTTGTTTTTCAAGTTTCTTCAGCTTTTTCTTACCGAGGCCACCGAGCACGTCAATCGCATGACGCAAACGGGTCAGCGTCATATCCGCACCGATGATCCACATCGAGTTCATCACAGGTGTGGAAGATGAGCTGCCCGCGATAGCAATAAAGAACGGCGCGATAAAGTCGCGCATCTTGATATCGAGCGCATCTGCCATGCCTTTTATAACCGTATAGATATTTTGCTCAGACCATGTTGGTAGGGCTTCTAACTGCCATAGCGTCAATTGCAGAATCTCCATAATCTGTTCAGGCGAGAGGTTTTTATGCGCAAAGTCTTCCGCTTTAATATCAGGCAAGTTTTGAAAATAAAAGCCGCCCCAATTAACGGCATCAGAGAGCAGTTCAATACGCGGCTGAATCGCCGCTGCCATAGCCGTGAGTTTGTCACTGTCGTTTGCCCATTCAAGGATTTTGTTCTTTAATTGTTCAGGGGTCAGTGCGCGTAGCCATTCAGCGTTGAGCCAATTGAGCTTTTCGATATCGAAAATAGGACCACCTAACGAGACACGCTGTATATCAAAACTTGCGATCATCTCCTTCAAAGTGAATTTTTCTTCGTCATTAGGCATCGAGTAGCCCATGCGTCCCAAATAGTTCAGCAGCGCCTCAGGCAACACGCCTGCATCACGGTAATAAGTGATGGAGGTTGGGTTTTTGCGTTTAGACAGCTTGGATTTATCTGGGTTACGCAGCAGCGGCATGTGACAGAGCACCGGCATCTCCCAACCAAAGTAATCATAAAGCAGCTGATGCTTAGGCGCAGAATTGAGCCATTCCTCACCACGTAAGACATGGGTAATCTGCATCAAATGATCGTCGATGACGTTCGCTAAATGATAAGTCGGTAGGCCGTCAGTCTTAAGCAACACTTGCATATCGACTTGCTCCCACGGAATCTCAACCGTACCGCGCAGCATGTCTTCAACCTTACACACACCGTCTTTGGGTACACGCATACGGATCACAAAGGGCTTGCCAGCGTCTGCCATTTTGTCCGACTCAGCGCGCGGTAGATCGGCATAGCGACCGTCATAGCGCGGCGTCTCACCGCGCGCCATTTGCTCTGCGCGCATCGCGTCAAGCTCATCAGGCGTACAAAAACAGCGAAACGCATGCTCGTCATCTAAGAGCTGCTGGGCGTATTTTTTATAGATATCACCGCGCTCACTTTGACGATAAGGTGCGTGCGGCCCGCCAACATCAGGACCTTCCGCCCAGTCGAGACCTACCCAGCGCAGCGCGTCCAAAATCATCTGTTCCGATTGTGCGGTCGAGCGCGCTTGATCGGTGTCCTCAATGCGCAAGATAAACTCACCGCCGTGCGCCTTGGCAAAAGCAAGGTTGAATAGGGCGATGTAGGCAGTACCCACGTGCGGAAAGCCCGTTGGGGATGGCGCGATACGAGTGCGGACAGGACGGCTGCTGGTAGGGGAAGGCTGAGTCATAGTTTTCTCTTATATTAAAAAAGACAGTCAAAAAAACAGGCAAAAGCGGATCTTTTATGGGACGTGTCAGATGTTATAAAAATTATAGAATGCGCGTTGCCTATAAAATCGTCACGCTAAATATAACGCTAGTATAGCAGAGAGATAGGTTATTTTTAACGAAAAGCCATTCTAGGCTTGACTACAGGCGTATCCTTGCGATAATAACGCAAGTGTGGTGATAACTTGTTTATTTCTATCCACTTTTTACTATTACTGGCCCAAGTGGTCGCCATTTACTGAGTTGTTTGTGTCCGCCTCAAGTCCTACATCTATCCCGACCGATAACCTTGACCCCTCTCAAGATCTGCGCACTGCATCTGATGCGCCTGAGACTGATTTTGTACACGATGCCGTACTGTTACAGGAGACGGTGGCTGCGGTACTAGGCGTTAAGTCTTTACCAAACGTAGACAGTGCTAAGCGCTTATCTGTCAGTGGTATCTACGTAGATGCTACTTTTGGTCGCGGCGGGCACAGCCGCTTGCTACTCTCGCAACTGGCTGACGACGCCACGCTTATTGTCTTTGATAAGGATCCTACCGCAATTGCCGCCGCAAATGTGCTGGCGGCTGAAGATAGCCGCGTGCGTGTGGTTCACGATAGCTTTGCAACTTTGACGGCTAGTCTGGCACGTTTAGGTATCACGCAAGTGGATGGACTGATGGCAGATCTGGGTATCTCATCGCCGCAGATCGATGATGGCAGTCGCGGTTTTAGTTTTATGCGTGATGGCGCAGTCGATATGCGTATGGATACTAGCCGTGGGCAGTCAGTTGGCGAGTGGCTGGCCGATGTTGATGATGAGACGCTGGCTAATGTGCTCTATGAGTTTGGTGAAGAGCGCCACAGTCGCCGTATTGCTCGCGCTATCAAACAGATGGACAGCTACGACTCTACGCTCAAGCTGGCTGAGGTGATAAAGACCGCCCACCCCAATTGGCAGCGCGGCAAGCATCCAGCGACGCAGAGTTTTCAGGCGATGCGCATCTTTATTAATAATGAGCTTGGCGATGTCGATAGCTTTTTAGAGCAAAGCATACCTATTCTTAAGTCGGGCGGGCAATTAGCTGTTATCAGTTTTCACTCGCTTGAGGATCGCCGTATTAAGCAGTTTTTACAGCGCCATAGTAAGGGGCAGTACCCAGAGGATGACAATCTGCCAATGCCGCCTAAACGTCCGCGCTATTTTAGTAAGCCCAAACGTATCGGACCGAGTAAAAGCGAGGTGGCGGATAATCCGCGTGCGCGCAGTGCGTGGCTGCGACTTGCAACGCGTACGGCAACGGCTTACGATGAATGAATAGATCAATGAATAAAGGCAGCAGTTGGCTTGTGAGCTAGTGGCTAAGCGCCAATCTGGTGTATAGTACGAATGATAAAATACCTGTCATTCGTAATGTATTTATACGAGTATTGATATTGAGATCGTCATGGCCTTACCCAAACATTCGGCAAACCGACGCCGCAAACCTAATGGCAAACCTAGTGATAGCACTGATATAGGCGAGCTGTTCGCGCAGCGTTTTAACGTTGTTAGTATCTATGTTGTCGTGCTACTGCTATTAGCCGCAGCGATCGTATGGAGCGGGATAAAGACGGCCAAAAACGTGCAGCAATACCATCAGGATTATAAAACCTTGCAAGATATGAAAAAGCAACAACGCAAACTACAAGTTGAGCACCAGCGTTTGTTAATCGAACAACAAACCTTTAGCGCAACCCCGCAGATTGCTAGCCGCGCTGTGGCTGAGCTAGGTATGTACTCGCCAACCCTCGAAGACAAGCTTATCATTCAGCCTGGTGTCCCCGTAGCGTTTGAACCCGTAGTACCCACAGAGTCTACAGACAACGCTGACAGTACCAACGATGGCTTAGTCACCGATATCCAAGCCGCGGAGGCCGGGCTATGAGTGATAAAAAGCTGAATACGCAAAATAGTGATAACAAGAGTAGCGATAAAAAAGCGGCTAGCGGTAAAGTGATCAAACCTTTACGCCGTGCCAATACGTCAAAGTCCGCTACAGATAAGCGCAGCAATCGCAAAAAGGACAAGAACCAAGGCGCGTATACGAGTGTTAAAAACCGTAAAAAGATTGCTTTTAATAAAGCGACGGGTGCGTCGTCACGCGGCGGTTTTGAATACGATAAAAATCGCTTTCGCACCGTTTGGGGCGCAGCGCTTATTATCCTAGCGCTACTGATTGGCCGCGCCTACTACATACAAGTCGCTAATGCTCAGTTTTATCAAGATAAAGGTGATGAACTTATCACCAGCGTACGCACACAAAAGTCCTACCGCGGGATGATCACGGATCGTAACAATCTGCCGCTGGCTGTCAGTGCGCCACTTGCCACCGTATCCTTTAGTCCGCACGACTACGCGCGCGAGTACTATGAGCTCAAACGCATTATCATCGAAAACCCCAATAGCCCGCAGCTACGCGCTCGTATGCAAGAGCGCTTGGATAATATGGATCTAATACAGCTTGCAACTGCTGCCAACATCCCCGTCGCTGAGCTAGAAAAAGCAACTGCTATCGATGACAGTGTCGATGTTACCGATGAAGAAGCAGTGAAAGCAGCGCTACCGTCAGGTCCTGGTTCGCACTATCTGCCGCTACTCAACAAGGTCACACCTGAGATTGCCCAAAGCGTCAGCTCACTTGATTTTCCAGCGGTGTACGAAAAAAACTTCTTTCAGCGCTATTATCCGCAGCCGCAGCCAAACTCACAGCTGCTAGGATTTATGGGTCAAAACGTTAACGATCCTGAGGGCGGCTACGAAGGGCGCGCAGGTATTGAGCGCCAATTCGATAAGATACTAGCAGGCGATGACGGCAAGGTATTGGTATTAAAGGATGCCAAACAAAACAGTCTTAAAGAGATTAAGCAGCTCGAGCCTGAAATAGCAGGTCAAGATGTGGCGCTGACCATTGATTCGCGCTTACAGTACCTATTGTACAAAGAGCTTGAGAAGATAGGACGTACGCAAGACGCACGTTGGTCCACAGGTATGGTTGTCGATGTACAAACAGGCGAGGTACTGGCACTCTCGACGTGGCCGTCATTTAACTCCAATAATCTCAACGAGATGACGGGCGAGAACCAGCGTAACCGCGCGGTGCTTGACGTTTTTGAGCCAGGCTCCGTGATGAAGCCGTTTACAGTAGCCGCTGCTCTTGACTCAGGTAAATACACTACAAGCTCTTTAATCGATACCAATCCTGGCTCGATTCGCGTGCGGGGCTATACCATTCGTGATCACAATAATTTGGGCACCATTAATCTAGCAACACTGCTGCAAAAGTCGAGCAATGTCGCCTCTACAAAGATTGCGCTATCCCTGCCGCCTGATAAAATCACTAACATGCAGCGCCAGTTTGGCTTTGGTTCCAAGACGCCTTTGCAATTTCCAGGTGAGGGTAGTGGTATGGTTGTGACACCAAAAGAAAAAGAGACCGCGCGCCGAGCCACAGTCAGTTATGGCTATGGTTTGCAAGTGACGCTGGCGCAAGTGGCGCAAGCGTATTCGGCATTAGCAGCAGGCGGCGTTATGCACCCGTTAACGCTTGTCAAAACGGACAAAGCGCCGCCAAGCAAGCGTATTATGGAGCGCGAGCAGGCGATGGCTATTGTCAATATGCTAGAGTCAGTGACAGAGCCTGGCGGTACGGCAAAGGCCGCCGCTATCGACGGCTACCGCGTCGCAGGTAAAACGGGGACGTCGCGTCGTATCAACCCAGATGGTGGCTACTATACTGATCAGTATCGCAACGTCTTTGCAGGTATGGCGCCTGCTTCTAACCCGCGCTTGGTTGGGGTAATCCTAGTAGAGGATCCAAGAGGGCTACACTACGCAGGTCTTACCGCGGCGCCTGTCTTTCATAACGTTATGAAAGAAGCACTGCGTTTGTATAATGTACCGCTTGATAAGCCGTTAGAGACCAAGCCTTCATAATGAGTTGTATTTAGTTGTTTTATTCACGTTATTCACCTATCTGTTCAGGATTCAATATGTCAAGCTCGCCCCTTTTTACACTGCAGCAGATAATAGATAACCTCGATAGCAACCAGCAGTACGCTTTAAGCGCTCCCGCCGCCGCTATTAAGTCCTCGTTGGCAAAGGTGCTAGATACTCCCTTTAGTGCGTTTTGTTTAGATAGTCGTCAGATCAGCGCAAGCGCTGCATTTGTGCTGCTACAAAGCCAGACGCCCAACCTACAAAAAAGCCGCGCCTACTTACTTGACGCCACCAAGCAAGCGGCTTTTGTTTTATCAGAGATTGAACCTGAGGCGCTGTTGTCTGCGGCAAATGACAAAACTGCTTCATCTTCTGAGTCTTTAGCAAGGTCTATCAGCGAGTTGCCTTGTCCTGTTATTTACGTGCCGCGTATTCGCGACTTTTTGGGTGAGCTGATTCAAGCGTGGCTGCAATACCAGCAGACTGTTGCTCTGCCAACCGTTGTCGCTGTCACAGGAACGAATGGTAAGACGACCATCAGTCAATTGGTAGCGCAGTTGACGCAGCTGTCGGGTATGAGTAGCGCGGTGATGGGAACAGCGGGCAATGGCCGTTTGGGTAAGCTAACCCAAGCGACGCATACGACAGGGGACGCGCTTGCGGTACAGCAGTTCTTACATCAGATGGGACAAGAGCAGGCTGAGGTTTTGGCGCTCGAAGCCAGCTCACATGGACTCGATCAACAGCGGCTGCAAGGCGTACCAATTGCTGTCGCTATTTATACTAATTTGAGCCGCGACCATTTAGATTATCACAGCGATATGGCGGACTATGCAGCGGCAAAAGCTCAGCTGTTCGATAAGGCGCACTTTCCAGCGCTGACGCACGCCATTATCAACATTGATGATGAGTACGCGCCTATGATGATCAAAGCGGCAACCACAAGCGATATGATTGTCTGGACTTATAGCCTGAATGCAACTCAAGATGCGACCTTTACTGCGACCACAATCACCCCAAGCCTACAAGGGGCTGATATTAGTGTGCGTTGCTCTTTACACAACCCTTCTACGTTCGATATCAAAAGCCCATTACTTGGACGCTTCAACGTCGCAAATGTGCTCGCCGCAATAGCAGCAGCTGCCGCAATTGGGATAGATATTGAGCGCATAGCCGCGCTCGTACCAAAGCTACAAGGCGCGGCGGGACGGATGCAGCGCGTGCTCTCAGATCAGGGCTGTTTTATTGTCGATTACGCC
Source organism: uncultured Psychrobacter sp. (assembly GCA_947489525.1). GTDB lineage: Bacteria > Pseudomonadota > Gammaproteobacteria > Pseudomonadales > Moraxellaceae > Psychrobacter. The sequence continues at coordinate 115,225 of CANLDW010000005.1, read as the reverse complement.
CACACCCCTGATGCGCTCATACAAGTACTACAAAGTCTAAAAGCGCACTGTAAGGGGGAGCTGTGGGCAGTGTTCGGCTGCGGCGGTGATCGCGATCGTGGTAAGCGTCCGCTCATGGCGCAAGCGGGACTCGCTGCTGCGGATCGAGTGGTATTGACAGCGGATAATCCACGCAGCGAAGACCCCGAGGCTATCTTGCAAGACATGCAGACTGGCATGAGCCGCGATCAGTACGCGCGCACGCATATCGATGCGAAACGACAACAGGCCATACAGTACGCTGTTGATAATGCAAGCCCCAACGACATCGTAGTCATCGCGGGTAAAGGCCATGAAACCTATCAGGAGATCAACGGTGTACGCTATGATTTTGATGACCGAATCGTCTTAGAGCAGGCGCTCGCGCAAACGGCGCGGTCTTCTTAATATGTAAATCATACACAAATCACATAAAAAACAAAAAGCTTCATTAAGGTAAGCACTATGACAGCGGATACTAGTAATACCATTCAGTCGCAAGGCCTATACGTCTGGCAAGCGGATAACTTACTCGCAGCAACCAGCACGCTTGATAGTCACTGGCAGACCAATGAGCAAGGACAGGCGAGTATCACCAGTAACCGTATTGCGACAGATACGCGCACCATAAGAGCCGGCGATATCTTTTTGGCGCTCAGCGGTGATAACTTTGACGGACACGATTACATCAATACCGCAGCGTCTAAAGGCGCGATTGCTGCTATTGTTTCGCGTCCTATCTCGACCAGTATCCCGCAGCTGGTGGTGAGCGATACGCGTTTAGCGTTAGGTCAGCTTGGAGCCTATCGTCGCCAGCAGCACAGTGAGGTCACTATTATTGCCATCACCGGCTCCAGTGGTAAAACGACTTGCAAGGAGATGCTTGGTAGTATCTTTGGTCGCCTTGCGCCAACGCTTATCACGCGCGGCAATCTCAACAACGACTTAGGCGTCCCTATGATGCTGCTTGAGCTCTCCGATCATCATCGTTACGCTATTATAGAGCTGGGCGCTAACCATGTGGGCGAGATCGCTTACACTACTGAGATCGTGCGTCCTGATGTGGCCTGCATCTTAAACATAGGCACTGCGCATTTGGGCGAGTTCGGTAGCCGCGAGGGAATCTGTCAGACCAAATCTGAGATTTACCACACCTTAAGTGATAGTCAGTACGCTATCGTACCTGACAAGGATGACTTTACCAACCAGCTACGGCGCATCGCTGAGCGGTACACCTCGCATGTCATCGGCTTTGGTAATACCGATGTCAGCGCAAGCCATCTCGATGTCGAGCCTGAGCGCAGTGAGTTTAAACTACACATCGGTACGCAAATCAAAGACATCAATTTGCCGCTGGCAGGGGAGCACAATGTCAACAACGCGCTCGCCGCCGCCGCTTGTGCTTATGCTTTGAACATTGATATTCACGATATCGTCACTGGACTTGAAAACGCGCGACCTGCTAAGGGACGCTTGGACAGTCAAATGCTCGGCTTGCACCGTCTAATCGATGACACTTATAATGCCAATCCGCATGCGGTACGTGCTGCAGCTGAAGTATTAGCGGCACAAACGGGTACACAAGTTATGGTGCTCGGTGATATTGGCGAGCTTGGCGAGGCGGCAGTCAGCGAGCACCAAAGCCTTGGGCGCACGATTGCCACTACCGGTATCGATGTACTGCTCTGCGTTGGTGAGTTTGCGCCTTATACGGTAGCAGGTGCGCAAGAGATTGGCGATATCGATGCTATCAGTGCCCATGCGTTTGAGGAAAAAGCGCACTTATTGCAGTATCTACAGACCTTTTTGAAAGCGCAAGAGTCGCAGCCTTGTACGGTATTGTTCAAAGGCTCGCGTTTTATGAAGATGGAAACCCTTATCAATGCGCTAGTTGAGGAGTAGGCGGTGTTAGTTTGGTTGTTTGAATGGCTCAGTCAGTTTTACTCACCGTTTTCTGCGGTGTCCTCCTTAACATTACGTGCTTTGCTTGCGGTTGTGACCGCGCTTGTATTTAGTACGATGCTTGGTGGGCGCGTGATCCGCCACTTGCGTACGCTCAAGTACGGTCAGGCAGTGCGTAACGATGGGCCGCAAACGCATCTGATTAAGACGGGTACACCGACGATGGGCGGGGTACTGATCTTAAGCGCTATCGGTATATCAACGCTGCTTTGGGCACGGTTAAACAATCCCTACGTTTGGATCTTATTAGTAGTGATGATTATCTTCGGCGCGGTAGGCTGGGCGGATGATTGGTTAAAAATAAAGTACAAAAACCCCAAAGGCTTAATTGCGCGCAAAAAGTACTTTTGGTTGTCGGTCGGTGCGCTGTTCGTGGGCGCCTCCTTGTATTATATCGCCACCTTACAGCCTGACGCGGCTACCACGCGTAGTATGCTTGATCTATTATTACCTGTCTTTAAAGACTGGGTCATCCCTTTTTCTGCAGTGCCTTTTGGTATTGCCTTTATTATCTTTACCTATTTTGTCATCAATGGTGCCTCAAATGCGGTGAACTTAACCGACGGTTTGGACGGTTTGGCTATTTTACCTGTCGTATTGGTAGCGGCAGGTTTGGGCGCAATGGCCTATGTGTCAGGCGATGTGATCTTATCCGATTATTTACACGTGCCCTATATCGCTTACAACTCTGAGGTCATTGTAGTCTGCGGCTCAATCGTGGGCGCAGGCCTTGGCTTTTTGTGGTTCAATGCGCATCCAGCGCAAGTCTTTATGGGCGATGTCGGCGCGCTGGCATTGGGGGCGATGCTCGGTACTATTGCGGTTATGTCGCGCCAAGAGATTGCCTTTGCCATCATGGGCGGCTTATTTGTCGCTGAGGCGCTATCCGTTATTATTCAGGTCGGTTCGTATAAGCTACGTAAAAAGCGCGTGTTTAAGATGGCGCCGCTACATCATCATTTTGAGGAAATCGGCTGGAAAGAGACGCAAGTGGTGGTACGGTTCTGGATTATTGCTATTATTTTGGTGATCTTGGGGCTGATGACCTTAAAGCTGCGTTAACTTACACCGTAATTCTTTTTTATTGAGACGTTTGTGTCCTTATTTATCTGCCCGCTATGTCACTCCCCGCTACAGCCTGCGCCCGATACGTGGCGCTGTGATGGCAGCTTAAATCCTAAGCTGACAGCGCACGCGTTTGATGTGGCGCGTCAAGGCTATGTCAATCTGCTACCAGTCCAACAAAAAAAGTCCAAAGCGCCAGGGGATAGTTCAGACTCTATTGCAGCACGGCAGCGATTTTTAGCCGCAGGCTATTATGCGCCGCTACAAACGCTTATCTGTGAGCAAATAGCGCCACTATTAGCAAAGCACACAAGCAATTATGAGCAGGATAAGCCCAGCGAATCACAGCCGATACGCTGGCTCGATGTTGGTTGCGGCGAGGGCTATTATACTGAGGCGATGACTAATCTAGGGTCAGGGCTAGGTATGGATACTATGATTGCCGCCGACATCAGTAAACCTGCCGTAGTAGAGCTGGCTAGAGCTAGCAAAGCCGTAGGCCAGCTGTGGTATCAACAAGATAATAATAAAAAGGTACAGGTTAGCAGGAGCGCTGTACTGTACCCAGTAGTAGCGAGCGCGGCTCACTTGCCTTTGCAACCGCAAAGCATAACGGGTATTAGTAGTATTTTTAGTCCTATTTTGCCTGAGGTTTTTGCCACAGTGCTACAAGACAATGGCTACTTAGTGATTGCCAAACCCGATGTTGGTCATTTGGCGAGTATCCGTCAAGCGCTATTCGACAACGTCCGCGAGCATGACTCAGATAAATTTTTATCAGCACTTGCACCGTATTTTAAGCAGATTGGCACGTATAAAGTCAGCACGCCGCTGGATCTACCCGCTGAGGCATTAGCAGACCTACTTACAATGACGCCGTACGCTTATCGCGCGCGTAGGGAAAAACGCCTTGAGTTACTGGCAGCAGCTGAGACACAGCCCCTTAGCACTGAAGCAAAATTTGTGTTATATGTGCTACAAAAACAGCCCCCTAAAAAGATGAGCTAGAGAATCGGTCCCATCGTCGCTACCACGTGATTCCATACTCTATACCATATCGGCCAGTCCTTTACTTGCGCTAAGCTGACGTTTTCTGAATCTGCGATATACTGCTGCTGACGCTGCATGATATCAGCGCTCAAGTCCTTATCACTAAAGATAATATTATTCTCGTAGTTGAGATCGAAGCTACGCAAATCTAAATTGGTCGAGCCGATCAAACTGATCTCGCCATCAACGGTTAAAGTTTTGGCGTGTAGCAGACCTGGAGTGTACTCGTAAATAACAATGCCGGCCTCAAGTAGCTGTAGATAGTAGCTGTGACTGGTTGCTGAAACGATTAAAGAGTCGTTGTGTTTAGGAAATATCATGGTGACTCGAACACCGCGATACGCCGCCGCACAAAGTACATGAATCAAAGAATAGTCCGGTACAAAATACGGTGTGGATATCGTTATCTCGCGCTTGGCTTGACCAATAAGTGATCCCAAAAACTGCGGCGTCGTACCGCGCCTTTGGGTGGGTCCATCGGCGAAAACCTGACCTACAAAGCCACTACTAGGGTTTGCACTGACCTTATCGTTTGCGCTATTGGTATGGATGGCTTGTGTTAAATCATTCGTATTTGCCAGTGCGCGCGTTCGCTGACATTTATCTGTAGCTGTATTCACCTTGTGCTTAGGTTCATGCTCGTATTCGTAGTTAGACTTATGATCATGGCGAGTAGAGGATGGTTTTATAGCCTGTGCGTGGAGCGTCTGCTCTGCAGATTGGTTACTGGCTACCGCCTTTGTGCGCTTAGATACGTCTTTAAAAGGAAAACTATCGATAGGCGTTTCTGGATTTTGCATGAGCCAGTCGCTGGCAAACAGCATCTGGTTTTGCGCAACAATAGGCCCCTGTACGCGCAGCATGATATCGACCCAAGGGGCGAACTTTGGCTTAATTCGAAACTCAGGATCGGCGCAGTTACGACTGCCGCAATACCCGATATTGCCATCAATAACGGTAATCTTACGATGATTACGCAAATCGATACGGCTAAATAACAAGACTTTAATGATATTGCGAATCGGCATAGCAACGCTGAGCTCGACGCCGGCTTCCTGCATCTCGCGCCATAGCTTTGAGCGCACCATTTTGCGCGAACCCATACCATCGACCATCGCGCGGCATTTAACACCGCGCTTTGCTGCGCGTATCAGCGCCTGCGCCGTGTCAATCCCCGTACCATCAATCAGCCAGATATAGTAGAGCACATGAATGTGGTCAGTTGCTGCATCGAAGTCTGCAATCATGCGCTGGCGGGTGTCATCGGCGTCACGCATGAGCTCGCCCTGATTACCTGTAGTCGTCCCAAATCCCGTCACGTTGGCACAGTAAGCAAAGGCGGCGTGATACTGCGAATCGATTTCCTCTTGCATCGTCGTATCAGAACCGAGTACTTCAGGATTGCGCGCGTGCAAGCGAGAGATAATATCACTGTAGTCACGCTCAAAGTAACGTCCAAGATGAATCTCACCGAACAGCCAATAGACGACAACACCGATATAAGGCAGCACAAATAACACTACCATCCATGCTAAGCGCGCCGCTGAGGTCAGATCATCACGAGTCAGCACCCGTAAGTAGATGACAATAAGCAGTAAGAAGTGGATAGTAAGGACAATATCTAAAAACATGAACGAGCCTATTGTTGTTGTTAGCGGGCTTATAAAGACAGTTGAAAGTAAATACTCAATCTACTCAGTATAACGTATGAGTTTCTCTGTACACGTTCCGCTTTAGTATCTTAACTAATGGTTTGTACCAACAACTAAGGGCATAAAATAAAATCTAAGTGTTACACTACCTTTAACCACAATTTAACACGCCCTATTAAAGGCACGCTAGTGACCTATTGATCAACCATAAAAAAGCACACCCTATACCTCAGTGTGCTTTACAAATGACGCGGTTAGAATATCCTTAAACTACTGATAAAAGCTTGTGTAGCGGTATCATTGCATCGGTCGTTGACTGTTATTTATCATATGATCGTTGTTCATCATGTGACCGCCTTGACCACGGTTCATCATGTGACCTTTATTCATCCTATGGTGGTCTTGATCCATGTGTTGTGAGCGCATTTGACTCATCTGTTGGCGCTGTGCAGGCGTGAGTATTTGCATCATCGCTGCTCGTTTTTGCGTATAGTTGGTTTGATTGTTCCGCATAATGGCTTGCATCTGATTGCGCTGCGCAGCTGATAGGTTCAACTGCGACATCATGTTGTGCGCGCCCACACCCATTTGACCTTGATGGTGATTGGACTGCTGCATGTTATTATGATGCGGATGATTTATATTTGGATTCGTTGCGCCAGTTTGAGCGCAGGCCGCTATTGCAAATAAGCTAGACACTGCAATAACCGAACTCATTAATAACTTTTTCATAAGGTTCTCCTTTTTTCATCGAATAAGGGATACAGAAGTGGCAGATTTATTATTGTGATTTTCGTTCGCTACTGTCCATACCTCTATCCTAGCGCACCTATAAGTTACTAGTGTTTATGAGGCATAAAGAAGAGTAATCATAATGGCTCAATTGTATATTATGCGCCTTTCTCGTAATTCCTTGTTAATAGAAAGGTTTTATAATTCTCTATTAAATAGCAATAAAAACTAACACTTATAAAAAAAGCGCTTCAGTCCAACTGAGGCGCTTGAATTCATAAGCAGAACTGTAATCAAAGCTAACTTAACTTAACTTAACTTAGCTTAGCGATTTATACGGCTGCTTTGATTCGTATTCACATACTGCGTGTGCATTTGTATCAATTCTTGACGCTGCTCGGACGTTAACGTCTCAAAAATATCATCCAGCTTTTGCTGGTAACTGCCTAAACCATCGTCCATAATAGATTGCAGCTTGACCTGCTGATCTACCGTCAAGTTTAGATCAGGTTGATTGTCTTTAATGATAGCTGCTAGGTTTAGAGCTTGCATGTCCGCTTCTAGGTTGAGCTGCTGATCAACGGTCAGATCAATATCATAGATCTGATTACGTAGTTGCTGATCGCCTGTCAGCTGTTCGTTTTGCCCCTGTCCATTTTGTATAGTGCTATTGCTCTGTCCTTGATACGCATTGTTCGCTGTGCCCATGGTATTATTACTTGCGCAGGCGCTCAGCAGTAATATGCTAGTGGCAGTCAATAGGGCGGAACATAGTACATTTTTCATAATGGCTTCCTTAAGTTTATTCTTGTCATCTATCATAATGCATTTAAACAAAATTTTTGTTTAGAACATATTAAAATAAGTAATAACCCTAATGTTGTTTATCATCGAAAAGCTTTTAGATAAAGGTTTTACGGGTACTGGTTCAAATAAATTAAGCGCTTTTTGCAATTTAACTTTACGTCACAATCTCATTATTAATAGCTTTTGCCCAGCGTCTGGCTCTGTGTTTACAGCGCGGGCACAGCGCATGCGGACTGGCAATATAATCAACGTTGCCGCAGTACATACAGGCGTAGTGATAATTAGGGTTGACGTCATTGACTCTTTTGTATTGTTTGGGAAATAGCGGTAAACCATAGCGCGTATCGTCTAGGGGGTATAGTATCAAGCTAAAATTACCATCGGTCTCAAGCAGTCCGACCCGAACTTGACCCAAATGCTCCACGCCTTGCTGACGCATCTCACTGAAGAACTCATCGTGTGACATCTTGCCTGATTTGATTTTCTCTAACACCAGCAGTCCGTTTTCGACGATGTAGATGGACTTGCCTTCTAACAGATACTCAAACGGCTCGTACTTCATCATAAACCAGGTGCACAGACGGTACATCCCGATCACCACGCTCATAATGATGACCGCTTGAATAAGGGGCAAATCTTCGGTGAACATCGGATCGCCTGCAATTGAGCCAAGCGAGAGTAGGATAGTCAACTCAAAGATGGAGAGCTGGCGGACGCCGCGCTTACCCGTGAAGCGCAAAAAGATAATAATCAAACTAAACATAATAGCTGCGCGTAGAGCTACCTCAGCGGCAAAGCCCCACGTTGTATCATGAATAAAAATCCCCGTCCAATCCATATCTAGCTACCTGATTATACTGCAATACATTTTATGAACTCATACACTCATTTAGACGATATACCGCCGTTAATACTCGCCAAACAGCCAACCACTGACAAAAGCAAAATACTCGCGGAACCACGCATTATAACGGATAGATAGCGGCGTGGGACTAGCGACGGTAATGGGCTGTCCATACCCTTGATGGCGAGCAATAGCACGCGCGCGAATGGTATGAAAATCGCTGGTGACGATAGCAATCGGCTGCGTAATAGCAACATCTTGCGCCCCTAAAATCGCCTTACTGTAGAAGAGGTTCTCCTCAGTGCTGGTGCTTTTGCCTTCTTGCCGAATACGCTCAAAGTCAATGCCGTGGCTTTGTTGTAAGTAAGTCGCCATGATATTTGCCTCGCTGCGACTACGTCCAATACCCACGCCGCCGCTTGTGACCACAACCGCGTGTGGCTGACCCTTAATAATGGGCGCTGCTGTATCCAATCGCCGCGCCAGCGTCGGAGTCGGCTTGCCATCGACCGTTCCTGAGCCGAGCACGATAATTGCTGCAACCTTAGGTGGTGGCTGTAAGCTTCGTTGTATGTGCTGCTGAAGCGTCCCAATAAAGACTATAAAACTCACCAGCCATAGCGCAAATATCCCCCATAATACATACCATAGCCGCTTATAAAAAAGCCTGCGTGCAATAAATGCTCGGATACGTTGCCAATAGATGCCATGAGTGACAAATACAATACCAAGCAAAAAGGGTATCAGCGTACCGAAATTGATTTTGCCCATAACCATGAGCGCGGCGCAGTCAATAATCAGAACCACACCAGCAATTGTCAAAAGCACACGGGCGATAGGTAGTAGGGATTTACGCATAACAGTAGAGCTTTATATGATAAAAGTGACTGACAGAGTGCAAGGTGCATACCTAGCTTGCACCCAAACAATACCCACCGAGTCGGTGGATCTTAGATGTTAGCATTTAGCGACTCGTATAAGTCACCGTTTGCGTACCAGCAGAGGTTGGGACTGAGATGGTCGTTCTACTGCTTAAGATATCGCCTTTGGCATTGATATTATAGCACTCAGCGGTCGTACCATCGGAGCTGACAGCAAGCAGATCTTGCGAGGTATTGATACAAAACCATGCTGTCGTTGGACTCGCTTGCGCAAGTGACCATGACTGCTTGTAGCGACTGGTCTGGATGCGTTTGCTACTATCGCTATAGACATTTTCAGTGATGAGCGCGCCTGAGTCGCCAACCTTTGCTACTTTTGGAATATCCGCCGTCTGCGTCGCTACCGAGTACTCGCCTGAGCTGTCGGTATAACCATAAAAACGCGTTGGGTTTAAGGTGTAGTAGTTGGTACTGGCAGAATTGCTCACTACCTTGCCGTTTACCCGAGTGACATAAGCGCGCTCAGCACCTTGTACACGTTTGCCCTCAAACGTCATCGTGCCTTTGGGCGTCACCTTGACATCAATGACACTGTTTTGCTCACCCTCGGCAGCGCTTAGCGTCTCAGTACGCGGCTGGGTGTAAATGTTAAGTAGCGCCGTCTCCACGGGGTACTCAGTGACTACAGCGCCGTTTTGCTGAGTGGGAAAACCAACAACATCTGGCAAACGATTATTACTAATATTGACACAAGCGCTTATGCTACATCCTGCTACGATCAACAACGCTAAGTTTTTCATGCTTTAATCCTTTATTTAGCCATCAACAAAAGTCACTGTTTCTTAAAGTACAGCATCTTAAAGTACAGTATCTTAAAGTACTATGATTTAAAATAGTGTATCTTAAAGTACATGACTTTAAATAGTACAGCACTCAAAACGAGTATGGTACTCAGTCCAGTTTGGGTTTAAATAAAGCGTAAGTGTGCTTAGCCTGCTATGATTAAATATCAAAAGGAATAAGCGCAGCGGTATAGCGCGGTTTTGAGGTTAAGATTACAACAATAGGTGACATATGGATGTGTTCTTATATTGGCAAGGGTTCTACAAGACCCGGTCTATCACGACTTTCATCATGCCAAATTCAAAGGCAACTATGCTGGATTATTGCCGTATCTGGACAAGGGTAAGACGCATATTCCTGCTTATTTGAATTATCTCAAAGAAAAGAAAAAGGGTTTAACGCCGCTTGAGAGTGAGGAGAATGCGTTAGAGACGAAACGGCAGGCTAAGAGGTTAAAAAGACAGAGGCGGGGTGGGTAAGGTTTATTCTATTAGAAGTAGAATAGTAGCAAAATTCTAGTTGATGATTTGGTATAAGTCGCTTAAACCAAATCATCATATGAAGTAGGATTATTATTGATATACACATTATTTACTGACGTAATCCATTGTTCTAAGCCCGCTTTCCGTGCGATAAGTCACCGTTAACTTGCTATCTAATATATCGCCCTGAGGGTTGATTTTGTAGCAATTTGACGCGGCACCATTAGGATCATTGTCTAGTAGTAGGTTCTCTGAAGTATCTATACAGAGCCACGCTGTGTTATGACTGGCCTGAGATAAAGACCATGTTTGCGTATGAGTTGCGATTTTATCGTCTTTAGTGCTATTAGAATAAACGGTTTCGTTCACATAAGTACTCGACTCCCCAACCTTTGCAAGTTTAGGGATTTCAGCAATTTGAGAGGCTATCCAATATTGTCCTAGATTGTCTGTAGACCCTTTAAATACCAACGGATCAACCGTGAAGTAATTGACACCAACTAGCTCAGTTATTATCTGGCCATTCGTCTTCACTGAAGAGACTACTTCTGCTGATTGTACTGACTCATTATTAAATACAGTACTTCCTTTAGGAGTCACTTTTATATCTAAGACAATTTCCTCATTCGTTATTGAGGTATGTAGTATATCGCTAAACGGTTGGGTATATAGATTTGTCATAGCCACTTCTACAGGGTATTGGGTGACAATTTGCTGAACGTTATCAGTCGAGACGCTACTATTTATACCGGTGGTACAAGCGCTTAAACTTAACCCTGCTGCTATTAAGCATACTAGATTTTTCATGACTTCCTCCTAAAACATCTAACAAAAGAGACAAAATACTTCAAATTACCTTATTTTAAAGGAATTAAGCGTTCAAATCCGCTTTAAATTAAATACTCAGATATTGAGCTTGCTATTATTGTGCCATGACTTATATAAAAATATTGAGTCGATTGATCAGTAATTAGCTGAATTGTAGTAAGAAAAAAGGTAATAAAGCGAGTGTTGCAGATGGGTAAGAAGAGGGCAGCAGTTGATGGGAAACTCAAGCGCAATGTATAGGCTGGGTTTTTAACCTAGCATCAAGACTTTGCAGAATTACAATGCTGGGTTAAAACCCAGCCTACAAAAACTATCACGATTTTCATCACGCCAAGTTTAAGGGTAACTACGCAGGCTTTTTACCCTATTTAGATAAGTACCTAGGCAAAACCCATATTCCTACTTATTTGAATTATCTCAAAGAAAAGAAAAAAGGTTTGACGCCGCTTCAGATTGAGGAGAGTGCATTAGAGGCGAAACGGCAGGTTGAGAGGTTAAAAAGACAGGGGCGGGGTTGAAAATCAATTTCGCCATTTACATTGGTTGATAATAGGCGCTTAACTAGACTAGCTACCATTAAAATCAAGAAACCACATCATATCTATAGAGTAAGATCACCGCTGTAGAGCCAATCAGTACACAAAGAAATATGTAAAATAGGACGTTATCACTAGCTAGCTTTTTTTCGACTTCAGAGTATCCCAAACTATCAAAAGTGATACGGTCTTGAGCTAGGGTGGAGTAGTCGAGGGTTTTTACGCATTCGATAAAATGCTCTACAAACCAATAAGGCCAATGCTCTGGTTTAAAGGGTGATATCTCGCCCAGCTCAACGTGAGTAGAAAATTGTTTCCAGCGTAAATCACTTAGATTGAGACTGTGCATACGCCAGTCTGTAAAACTATAATTGCCTACTCTTTGAGCAAAAACAACGTCAACATCTTTGTGGTTGGTATCTTTAAATATTCTTTGCATAAGGGAGGTGACCGCAGCCTTTGTGCCTTCTAAACACTGCAAAAAATTCTCTGTGTTATTGCATAAGAATCCTACAATATTATTTTTCTTATTAAAGACTTCTGAATGACTCTGGATATGCTCGAATACTGAGCTTTCAGTCGTATTTATCTCGCTTACGTATATCAACCTGATAAGAGAATCTGCAGGAGTATCTTTCATAGACCGCTCTAGCATATCGTAACTGGCTATATTCATATTTTTAGCTTAAATCCTAATGTTATATTTTGTATTTCGAGAGGATGGTACGCGTTATTTTATACTTTTTCTAGAGGTTAGTTTGCACTCATCATATTAAATACATGTCCATGCGTCTGTATTATACATATCCTAGTATAATCAAATAGATAGCTTTTTAAAATAGGATATTTTGTCCGATCATGATCAGGCCGCTGACGACCATCAACAAAATCAGCAGTACCCGAAACTGCTGCACACTTATACCTGCTAAAAAGCGCTTACCAATGACATTACCCACAATAGCGCCTATTCCTAAAGCGAGTCCATAGATCCACAGCTGAGCACTCAGTACCTCAAAAAAAGCATAGCTGCCAATCTGCGCGAGCCCCACAAAGAAAGAATTGGCCGTTTTGGTAGCGATTAAATCCTCTTTTTGCAGGCCTGTATTCATATAAAAAGGGTTGAGCACAGGACCCAAACCGCCAACGAGCGTACTGATAAAAGCCGTGATGAAACCTAACGGCAAAAAACCTAACTTGGGCATGTGAAAAGACTTATCAACTTTGCCAAAGCGATACTGAAAAACAGTAGAGATTAAAAAAGCACCCACTAATATCTGAATCCAACTCCCTTCAAGACGGCTAAATAACAATGCCGCCAGCCACGCGCCAATAACGGCACTTGGCACATAGTATTTAATCAGTGACCAGTCAATATCCTGCCAGAATAAATAAAGTCTTGAGGGACGACTGATAAAAGTCCCTAAGTTGATGACTGGTGGCGCAGCTGGTGCTCCAATCATCCATGAAGTTACTGGAATCAACAGGAGTGCACCGCCGCCGCCCGAAATGGTAGAGATAATAAAGGCGAGCACACCTGCTAAAAACAGGCCTGCTAAGTGCCATGTAGGTATAGCTAAAAATAGTTCTAACACGATTTGCACCAACTCCATTTACAATAAATTATCTGCTCGAACATAAGCCACACATAGCTCATAAAAAGCTTGGGCAGCAGGGGAGATGGTTTTGTCCGCGCGTTTAAAAATACCAATTTGCCGCGTTAATGCCGGTTCTAATAGCTCTATCCAAACCAGTTCTGACTCATTGGCTGGAAAAGCTAATTTGGGCAGAGTAGTAATGCCAAGATCGTTACGTAATAAAGAAAATAGTGAGGTAATGTTCTCGATAGTATAACGCGCTTGCCGGTTTAGCGCTTGCGCTGGGGTGTTCTCAAGTAAAACACAAGTTCCATTATAAATGAAAGGCTGATCTATGAGCTGATGCCAGCTTAAGCCTTTCTGGTTACGCGCGTCATTGGTTTTTGATGATAGCTTGTTTAAGACATTACTTTTTAGGCAAACCACGCCGATAGGGTCGGAGATTAAAGGGGTGAAATCGATATCGGTTTGCTTAATGCTATTGCAGTTACCTAGCGCCAAATCAACCTCGCCTGCCAGTAGCCTATTGGTCACGCCAACCGAATTGTCATCAATTAATACAATCTCAATATCCGGATACTTCTCTGAGTAGGCCATAAGCACGTTCGGTAGCAATTTGGTCACTAGCGACGGCACGCTGGCGATTCTTATCTTGCCTTTGTCACCAGCGGCAACCGATTTTAAATCCTCCTCAAGCGCTTCGGTAATCGCCATAAACTGCTCAATTTTTGGTAGGCAAGTCTCACCAAAAGGGGTCAGCGTGGCGGTATTGCCGACTTCAAATAGCCGCTGACCCAGCGTTTTTTCCAGCGCTTTGATAGACGCCGATAATGCCGCTTGGGTGCGATGCGCGCGATCTGCTGCTGCCCGAAAACCGCCTGTCTCGACGATTAATAAAAAGTGACGCAATTGCTGTAGTTTCATTGTTAGTCATCCTCATATGTTTATCTGGCTTACGTAGGATGTATTTTACGTGATAAATTAAACTTATCATTATTAATATTTAACGAGTTAGATTTGTCACCTTTAGACAGGTAGCATAAATGCTAACCACAGAAACGTTTATAAATTTATTTAAGGAACATGACATGACCACTCACTCAAGTAAAAAAGCAGTAAAAACCTCCCTTTATGCTTCAAAATCTCCTCTTGAGTGGGCAGTCAACAATAACGGCACGCTATATACCGCGCAGATTCCTATTGATGACAAAGGTGAAGTCGTTGCAGGCGGCATTGAAGCGCAAACACGGCAAACGCTTGACAACCTCAAGCACACTTTGGACAGTGCGGGCGTTGGCATGGACGCGGTATTACAAGTGCTTATCTATGTGACCGACCGTGAGTATTTAAAGACCGTCAATCAAGTCTATGCTGAATACTTCGAAGCGCCTTATCCAAACCGCGCGGCGCTAGTGATAGCGGGTCTTGCGCGTGAAGAGATGCTGGTCGAGCTGGTGGTTTATGCCGCTGTGCCTTAAGTTTTAAACGCATTTTACTGATAAATATAACTATATTTTAAAACCATTTCATTTGTTTAAACCCGTTTTACTAAGGATTTTTTATGTCAACTCAAGCTCTCAAACAAGACCCAAGCAAAGCCCTTTATATCAATGGCGAATGGCAAGCAGGTAGCGATACCGTCGATAATATTAACCCATCCGATACCAGTGAAAACCTAGGCGAGTTTGCGCAAGCAAGCACGGATCAAGTCAAAGACGCTATTGCTGCGGCACGCCTTGCCCAGCCGAAATGGGAAGCGACGCCGCTTGAGAAAAAGAAATCGATTCTGCAAGCGATTGGCGATGAACTGATTGCGCGCTGTGATGAGCTGGGCACATTATTATCTCTTGAAGAGGGCAAACCCTTCGCTGAAGGTCGCGGCGAAATTTATCGTGCGGGTCAATTCTTTCATTATTATGCCGCCGAAGTGCTACGTCAAATGGGTGATTTGGCCGACTCCGTTCGCCCAGGGGTCAAAGTTGAAGTCACCCGTGAAGCCGTTGGCGTGGTTGCTATTATCTCGCCTTGGAACTTCCCAACCGCGACTGCCGTGTGGAAAATCGCCCCAGCACTCGCCTTTGGCAATAGCGTGATCTGGAAACCTGCGAACTTAACACCAGCCAGCGCCGTTGCCTTAGTGGAAATTATCCACCGTCAAGGCTTGCCAGAGGGTACCTTTAACCTACTCTTAGGTGGCGGCTCCTCACTAGGCGACACGCTTATCCACTCAAAAGAGATTGACGCGGTTAGCTTTACAGGTTCAGTGCCGACAGGTCGTAAAGTCGCTGCGGCTACCGCACCAAACTTCGTGCGCTGCCAGCTTGAGATGGGCAGTAAAAATGCTCTCGTTATCGCTGATGATGCTGATATGCAAATCGCTGTTGACGCGGCAATCGCTGGTGCGTTTGGCGGCTCAGGGCAGAAATGTACCGCCTCCTCACGCCTGATTGTGATGGACAGTGTCCACGACGCTTTTGTCGAAGCCATGGTTGAACGCATGAAAACCCTAAAAGTTGGTCACGCATTAGATGACGGTATCTTTATGGGTCCAGTGGTTGATGATAAGCAGCTTGCCGCCAATATGGACTGGGTGGAGAAAGCCAAGCAGTCCGGTGCCAATCTAGCATACGGTGGCGAGCGTCTACAGATGCAGCACGATGGCTACTATATGGCACCAACCTTATTTACCGACACGGATAACAGCTGGGATATCAACCAAGAAGAGGTCTTTGCCCCGTTAGCATGCGTGATTCGCGCCAAAGATTTGGAAGAGGCGATTGCCCTAACCAATGACACGCGCTTTGGTTTAACTGGCGGTATTATTACCCAAAGCCTGCGTAATAGCGCACTGTTTAAAGAGCAAGTACAAGCCGGCTGCGTCATGGTTAATCTAGCGACAGCAGGTACCGATTATCACGTACCGTTCGGCGGCCGTAAAGAGTCGAGCTTTGGTCCGCGCGAGCAAGGTCAGTATGCCAAAGAGTTTTATACCATCGTCAAGACCGCCTATCAAAAGGCGTATTAATTTTTGAAGGAATAAAGGATAAAGGCGTAGGGTGGGTTAGTTTTTCAAACTCTTGCAGAGGTGCAGATAAAACGTAACCCACCATTTCAAATACAAATCGTTGAATAAAGGTGGGTTACGCTATCGCTAACCCACCCTACGCAAACTTAATTTGTCATAGCTAAGATAAAGTTAAGTATGCTGGGATGAATTTTTCGAAGCCTCTGTGAGCGTAGCGAACAGCAAGCGAGGAAAATTTATACCAGCTATACGAAACAATTTATAACCTTATTTTAATGAGTGCTGACATTCTTTATTAAAGCATAAAAAGGATAGCAAGATGTACCAAGACCATATCGTCATTGACGGCTTGCAATATAGCAACTGGGATCGCGATTATTTCAAAATGCTGCAAAATAGCGGCATCAACGCGGTACATGCCACTTTGGTTTATCACGAGGACGCGCGTCAGACCATGACCCGATTCGCTGAATGGCACGCGCGCTTTGAGCAAAACCCTGATCTTATTATGCCGGTTTATTCGGTAGCTGATATCAAAAGCGCCAAAGAGCAGGGCAAGGTCGGCATCTTCTTCGGCGCGCAAAACTGCTCGCCCATCGATGATGAGATTGGTTTGATTAGCGTAATGCGCCGATTGGGTCTCTTGATAATGCAGCTGACTTATAACAATCAAAGCTTGCTAGCGACCGGCTGTTACGAATCAAAGGACAGCGGGGTGACACGCTTTGGTCAGCAAGCAATAGCGGAGATGAACCGCGTCGGCATGATTGTCGATATGTCGCACAGCGCAGAATTATCAACGCTGGAGGCGATAGCAATATCGTCGCGTCCCATCTGTATTAGCCACGCCAATCCAACTACCGCTCATGATGCACTGCGTAATAAATCGGACACTGTGATTAGCGCCTTAACCAAAGCGGGCGGATTGCTTGGCTTTAGCTTATACCCCTTTCATTTGCCGAACGGTAGCGACTGCAGCCTTGATGACTTTTGTACCATGGTTGCCAATTGCGCTGACAAGTACGGCGTGGAGCATTTAGCGATTGGTAGCGACTTGTGCTTAAATCAGCCCAAGTCAGTGCTGGAATGGATGCGTAATGGACGCTGGTCAAAAGCCATGGATTATGGCGAGGGCAATGCGAGCAATTCTGGCTGGCCGGATAACCTGCCTTGGTTTGCAGGCGAAAAAGGTATGGAGAATATTTATAACGGACTTTTACAGCACGGGTTCAACGAGATTGACGCGGGCAAAATCATTGGCCAGAACTGGTTTGACTTTTTAGAACAAGGATTAAAGCCTTTGGCTTAATATTTTTAAGAGGCAAGTTTGCAGATTTTGATTTTAAGTCGCTATAAGACAAGCATGGTTTTATAGCGATTAGCCCTTTCAAAGGCAAAAGCACTGATATAAATGAGATAAGAGACTGCTTGCATATACTCTCAAACGACACCGTATATATGGAACTATAATCATGGCTAATATAAAAGGACTTAACTCAGATGGGCAAGGACGCTCAACAGCCGCTCATATAACAGCGCAAAATGTCAACCACGCACCCATAGCTACCGATACCGACACCTTAGGACTTAAAAACCCAGCGTTTTGGTACAGCGGCGGCTTTATAACGCTGTTTGTATTGATGGCGATCTTTGCTGAAGAACAACTGGCTGCAATTGTTAATACTGCTTTTACATGGTCAGCGGATATCTTTGGACCTTTTTGGCAAATCCTACTGCTCGCGACTTTTGTCATTGCGATCGCCGTTGGCGCGGGGCGTACCGGGCGGGTCATTTTAGGTAATCTGCCCAAGCCTGAGATGGACAATTTTAAATGGATGGCGATTCTTTTTTGTACGCTACTTGCTGGTGGCGGGGTGTTTTGGGCCGCAGCTGAACCAATCGCGCACTTTGTCTCAGCGCCGCCTGTATATGGCGAAGCAGCTGACTTACAACAGCGCTCTTTTAATGCCTTATCACAATCATTTATGCATTGGGGGTTTTTGGCATGGTCGATTGTCGGTAGCTTAACCGCTATCGTGGTGATGCACTTGCACTATGATAAAGGCTTACCGCTTAAACCGCGCACACTTTTGTACCCCATGTTTGGCGAGCGCGTGCTTACAGGTCAAACCGGCGCTATTATCGATGCGTGCTGTATCGTCGCGGTTGCTGCCGGTACGATTGGTCCTATCGGATTTTTGGGATTGCAGACCAGCTATGCACTAAATGAGCTATTTGGTATTGCTGATACCTTTGTTACTCAGCTTATTATCATCATATTTGCCATTGTGCTGTATACCATTTCAGCCATTAGTGGCCTTGCGCGTGGGATGCAGCTCTTAAGCCGTTTTAACGTCATATTAGCGGTAGCGCTGATGCTGTTTATCCTAATCTTTGGGCCCAGCAATTTTATCGTCAATGGCTATATCCAAGGCGTCGGTACCATGGTGCAAAACTTTATCCCGATGGCGACTTTTCGCGGTGATGAAGGCTGGCTTGGTGGCTGGACAGTATTCTTTTGGGGCTGGTTTTTGGGTTATGGGCCGATGATGGCGATCTTTATCGCGCGTATCTCGCGCGGTCGCACCATTCGTGAGCTCATTACCACCGTGTGTATCGTTGCGCCGTTAGTCACTTGCTTCTGGTTTACTGTCGTTGGCGGTTCAGGCCTCGCGTTTGAGGTTGCCAATCCGGGCAGTGTCAGCGCGGCTTTTGAGGGGTTTAACTTACCAGGAGCCCTGCTTGCTATCACTCAGCAGCTGCCATTTCCATTGATCGTCTCTATTTTGTTTCTTATTTTGACCACGGTTTTTATTATTACTACTGGCGATTCAATGACTTATACCATCAGCGTGGTGATAAGTGGTGAGAGAGAACCGAATGCGATGATCCGTACCTTTTGGGGGGTGATGATGGGGATTACCGCTATTGTCCTTATCTCCTTGGGTTCAGGCGGAGTGTCAGCGCTACAATCCTTTATCGTCATTACTGCGGTACTGGTTTCATTTATCCTGCTGCCGTCTTTATGGAATGGGCCGCAAATCGCCCAGCAAATGGCACGTGATCAAGACCTGTATCGTCCCAATCGCGTAGAGACCGATCATCGTCTTGCCGAGGAGCAGCTTGCTAAAGAAAGTGCTGGGACAGAAACTATAGTGACAAAAAGCACAGCTGAGCCAAACATAGAGCGTCAGTTATAAAAAAGCAGATATAGAAAAACAAATAGGGCTAAAACAGGTAGAGAAATCGTTCAATTGCGTTAAGTAGATAATCAATAGTTGTTAATAAACATGGCTGGCAACAGTTGTCATTATTTTAGATGTAACTATATTTTAGAAGTAACTATTGAAAAATACTTATCAAGTTGCCGGCTCAACATATTAATAAAGGTGGTGACATATGAATCAGGCTTATACAAAAAATGGACGCATCGATGTCGCAACACCGTTTCTGCGTTCGCCCGATGTGGTGATGAATGCCAAAAGGCTCGGCGCGATGCATCAGACGCGGATCAGCTTTGTACGCACCTTACTGCGTAAAATTGATCGAGAAAAATGGACGCTTGACACCTATCTTTGGGATTTAGATGACAAAGGCTTTGGACAGGTTATTTACCGTTTGCAAACCCCTGAACATGTTTATAATCTGGTGGTGTTTTGCAATGAGATTGCTGATGAAGAGCGTAATGATCGCGTTATCGCGCAAAAATGGGACGTCACCTTTGGGCTGGTGTACGGTGAGATTAGCGATGAGCTGTTTAATAATCTAAAAGCCAATGTACCGCTGCAAGAGGCAGGCCGTAACTCCAACATGGTCATGGTGCTAGCACGCGCCAACAAAAGCGTGCGCGTCTTTGAGCATACGGTTGACGCACTTGCGAGCGGTCGCCAGCCCGATCTCGATATTCTCGCACAAGTGGGCTATATTTTGCGTACCACCGCCGTCTATGGCAATGGAAAATTCGGTATTTATGACTTTAAACCCCTTGATCATAGCGAGGATTTTAATCAGTCGTTTCGCGCGCAGATGTGCGCGGTGTATTTGCTTAGAGAATTTAGCCTTGATTGGGTGGACTATTTAGCCAAAAAGCGCGGCGGCGATAAAGCGGTGACCTTGCACCCACAGATTAAGCGCTATTTAGGAATTGGTAATGCCACAGGTCTAGGTATGGCGCCTTATTTGATTAATCATCCCTGTATCGTCGATCAGTGGTTGACCAGTCGCGAAAGAGCGCTGCAAGCTACTTTGGACTGTCCTATTGAGCCTAAAAAGGTTGCCCATTTCTCAGCTTTGCTAGCGCGCGCTATTCAGCATTTTACTGAAATTGTCACTATTAATGAGCCGCAAGATCAATTAAATGCGACCGTCGTCAGAGAATTAACCTTATTACAAAGCCAATTAAATGAGAAGCTGCAGGATCACGATAACTGGGAAGGTTTCTTGCAATATCAAAGTCAGCTCAGCTTTGAGAGCCAAGAAGTTATTATCTCTTGCCTGATGGAGCTGTACCCTGAGCGCGTGGATAGCTTTGAAGAAGAAGTCAACGCCGATGAGACCCTGTCACTACCTAAAGGCAAATTCGTTAAAGATTTAATTGAGGTGTTAGAGAGTCGTTATCAGTGGGCGATTAACATTGATTTTAGCCAGCCTGAGAATAAATACTGGTTTTGGTATCGCTCCATAGATAAAGAGGAGCCACGCATGGGCGTGCGCGGGCAAGAGCCGGGCGATGATCGTGAACTGTTTTTGGATATAGCGCATCAGGCTAATACTTTATATCAGGCTTTAAAGCAGGCCAGTCCCGATCAGCTACTCTCAGAATTTATCTTAAAGCAGCCTAAATATCGCTCTATTGCGCGCCGCGTCTGGACGATGGGGCACAAAAAGATGGGTGATATTCAGATGAATGTATTACAAAAAGACACACTGCCCATTCATCTGCTGCGCTGCAAATTATCGATGTTTGGAGCCACTAAGTTTGATCCTAGATCTGATCGCTGGGTTCGAGTGACCTTGTTTCAAGGCGCGCCGCTGTTCTCAGAGGTGCATAGCGACGAGTGGCTGTTTCCACTGCTACCAAAGGCAGATGAGCTTGCCGATCTGCCCCTAAAAACAGTACCGTCACGCTTATCCAGCCGGACACGGGAGGAGATATGATCGTATCACGCAATGAGATTGTCACCACGGTTTATAAAGCCTTTTTGGGGATGCACCGCGAAGTCGGCGAGGCGGATCTAATCGCTACTATGGTCGCTGAGCTACAAATGGCGGGACTTGATGGCGTGCGCCACTTTAACAATGCCAGCCCTTATATTTTATACGAGCGCGATATGCCCATCGATATCGTCTATGAAGAAGAAGGACTGATCCATTTAGATTTGCAAGGCAGCAGTTTGGTTTGTCATCTGCCCGCTGTGATGGACTACGCGCTTGAAGCTATGGGTGATCGTGAGCATCTGAAGATTTATCTGCAAAACTGTCATAACCGCTGGCTGGCTTATAGTGAGCTAGTGAATTTGGCAGCAAAAGGCATCGCCGGCCTAGCCAAATGGGACAATGGCTCCGCGCCTAAGCATACCTTATTTACCCTAAATCAAGGTTTTGTGTATCCTGATATTTACTTTTTTGATAAAGCACAAGCCAATTACAATACCAATGATATGGTGATTGAGCTTGCCACTTCAAACTTTGACATCGAAGAGGATATTCAACATTTTAACCACAAGATATCGACCGATGAGCTTTATGAAACCCATCAGCGCGCATGGAAACAAGGCATCTATGTCGATGATGAGCAGTGGGATATCCTGAAAAAAACCGCCGCCGCTATATTGGTTGAAAACAGTGAAGCGTCTAGTAAAGGGGCGGGCGGGGTGTAGGTTGCACCTTGTTCGTTGTTACTTATTTCACCTCGTTATCAATAGCAAAAAACAGTCTATAGGGCTGTTTTTTATTAAGTTTTGTAGACAAACTCTTATCGTTAAAAGACTAATAAAACAACGTTTGTTTCACTACTCAAGTCATAGATAAAATATTAGGGCAGTTATGTTCACTTTGTTTTAAATAAGAGTATATAGTTTGTGTTATTTTATGCTATTAGCTGTCGCAAGTTTTATTAAATATATCAACTACCATCTTTTAATAAAAGATCAGCTGTGTAGTAAGAATATTTAGCTTTCAGGAGTCTGTATGTCTGCAACCAAGGAAGAGATCCTTGCCTTTATGGCATTGGAGTTCCCGCAAACAAAATGCGTCGTCGAAGCAGTAGATGAGCAGGGTGCGACATTATCGCACCCTATCGGTGTAGACGAGCTGCGTCCGGGCGGCACTGTCTCGGGCCCCGTACTGATGAGTGTGGCCGATATCGCAATCTATATCGCGATACTGGGTAAGATTGGTATTGTACCGCTCGCTGTGACAACGAGTTTGACAATTAACTTTTTGCGTAAACCCTCAGCAGACGCTCGTATTATCGCTGAGTGTACTTTATTAAAGGCGGGTCGCGCGCTCATCGTTGGCGAAGTTTCATTGTATTCAGAAGGGTCTAGCGACTTGGTTGCTCATGTTGTGGGTACTTATTCTGTACCGCCTAATCAAGCGTCAGCGCTTTAGGCTGGGTGTTGTATTCTCCACCCAACAATAAGCTATCAAAGACGAACTCAACTACCCCCATCCACAGGCAATAAACCATCCGCTACCGATCGATGAAACGAGGAATAGCGCCAATCCTGCACTCGCTCAACATATCCATGCTTAACAGGGTTCATATGAATGTAATCAATGTGCGTGCGATAATCCGCTTCATCACGGATGCAATGCTCCCAAAACCGTCGTTGTCAAATACCGCGCTCACCTTTTTTACATCGGCTGTTTGAGATACGTTCGGTTTTATCTATATGGTAAGAAAAGTAGTATTTAATGAGCTTAATGCGTTTGGAGAAATCCGCATCATCATTTGGCATTGTCCATAGCATATGCAAATGATCGGGTAGAATAACAATAGCATCGATATAAAAAGGATGCTTTTGTTTGACGGTTTTAAAAGATTTTCGCAAAACGTCAATTTGCTCAATTAATAAAGCGCTTGATCTATCAGCAAGGTTAATCGTAAAAAAATAACTCGCTCCTTTATGATAGTGTCTGCGATATTGCATAGTATTCTACGAGTAATAGGGTATAGTTAATCTTAATCTATCGTGTTGGGTGTCGCAAGCTCCACCCAACCTACGGGCTTTTAAAGGGTCAGAGAAAGATGCTGCTGGTTTTATGAAACCAGCAGTAAAAGATGCTTATGGCAATAGTAAAGTTTATGTTATTAATCCTGAGACATTTGTAGGCACAGCTAAGCACGCAACATTTTACAATCAGCAGGGGCAAAGACTTCAATACATCAACGGCAGACATACGGTGATTAAATAAATGTGCAAATTAGATATATATGCTAAAGCAGAATTAGGCAAATCTCTAGCAGGATTCACCTTAGGTGAAAAATTAGAAGATTTTCTACATTACGTTGACAAAATAGTTGATGGAAATATCGAGGAATGGACTGTTGACCTAGCTTTAGATAACACAGGCGTACTACTATATGAAATACCGAATAATAACGGACATACAATATATTTTTCAGAACCTCAGCTAGAGTTACGTTTTGCTAAGACAGGAACATTATGTGTAATCATCGCTGGCGAAGGTTATAAAGGAGATATTTTTGAAGGTGGTGTCAAAATTGGTAGCCGCATCTCAGATATAAATCATGATTTAATTCTGGATGATACTGAAGATGTGCATTATCTATCTGATGATAAAGGACAGTTTATCGATGGAATATACTTCGTAGCTGGTGGTTTAGAGGTTGAAGAAGATCCTAACGCTATTATAGAAGAAGTCAGAGTCTACAATTACAATTTAGTATAATAAATCTCTTGTAAAATTTATAGACTAAGCACGTAGATACTATAAAAAAAGCAAGCTTAAACTCAATTTTTCTACAACCTCAAAACAGAAATAACTCTGGTCATGTACCAGAGTTATTTATATGGATGCGCTTAATCAATTATTAATAATAACCGGATAAGAAATCGTCCTCGGCGCAGGCGGTGGGGTGGTGCGTACCACTTCTGAAACGGATTCTCCTGTCGCCTTATCCTCAATCCATATATCAGCATAGCTGTTTTTACTAAACCATGACGTACCGATATCGGTCACAAAGCCTAACTGATAATCTTTATTTGCCTCAGCGGTAAACGTAATGACAGTGGGCTGAGTATAGTGTCCTCCCATGCTGTAACGAACCCTGATATTATGCTCACCTGCAATAAGCGGATAAACCGTATTCCACGTTTCTTCGTAGATCTGTTTTTTGGCTTTTGGCACACGCTTACCATCGATATCATTGATATAAGCCACTCGGTCACCGACCAAAGCCGTAAAGCGCGGCTCCATGTTACCCGTGATCGTCGCGCTCGCACCTGCTGGCGGCTGATAGAGCAGCTCAGGCGGTAGCTCTTTGACATTTTTCATGCTCATACACGCGGTAAGTAGCGGCAGTACCAATAGCAGTCCGTATAATTTCATCACTTGTCCTCAATAGCGTCTATTCGTTTTTGTACAGCATTGTATCTTATCAATTCATAGCCATGACTAATTATAGACCTTTACTGATTTATGAGTATAAATTATTAGCTAGCACCATTTGTACGCTAGCTAGAATGTAATGAACAGTTTTGGTAATTAGGATACAAGGATGTATAAACTCTATATGAAAAAGCTTGGAGTATTATTTAGAAGTGTTTAGAACAACATAGGAAAACAGGCGAAAGATAAGATTGGCGGTGAAGGAGGGATTCCAACTATACATATAAGCATTTGATTTATATATAATTATTATATTAATCAGATATTTTAGACCATCAAATAGACCAACAGCGCAACAGTATTAGAGGCAAGGCAAAGAACGGAAGTTTTCTCATAATTAATTGTATTAAGATGTTATCTTGGTCTAGCTTTGTACAAGGTATCACCCTAACCCCAATTGAAGTATATATTATCACCAAATAATTCTTTTTAATAATTAGTATTTCGATAGCTTTTGCAAATCAGTTATTATTAAACAAAAGTTTAATTTGATATATAGCTAATATCACTTTGCCTTCAACCATACTAACCGCTACAATCCTATGTCATATTACTTATCTAATGACATAGACTAGAACCCCTTATGAATAAGCAACAGCTCGCAAACAGAATATGGCAATCTGCCAATAAAATGCGCTCTAAGATCGAAGCGAACGAATACAAAGACTACATTATCGGTTTTGTGTTTTACAAGTTTTTATCCGACAAACAAGAGCGTTTTTTCAAAGAAAATGATTTTACAGATGAAGATATTGCTAGTCTCACAGAAGAAGATACTGATACGGTAAGCTTTATAAAAAATGGCATAGGTTATTTTATTGCTTATCCTAACCTGTTTTCTACGTGGATAAAAAATGGCAGTGATTTTGATATATCCGACGTTCGTGATGCTTTGTCCGCGTTTTCACGTAATATCGAGCAAAAAAAAGTATTTGAAGGGATCTTTGATACGCTACAAACGGGTCTGAGCAAGCTCGGTGAAAATGCCAAATCGCAGAGCAAAGCTGCC
The DNA here is from genome assembly GCA_947489525.1 of uncultured Psychrobacter sp. Classification (GTDB taxonomy): domain Bacteria; phylum Pseudomonadota; class Gammaproteobacteria; order Pseudomonadales; family Moraxellaceae; genus Psychrobacter. Next base: position 89,259 of record CANLDW010000005.1, on the reverse strand, counting down.
AGTAGTCTTATTTACCTGATCAAAGATATACCGATGGATGGTAAGCAAGACTATGACGTACTAGGCTTCATCTATGAGTACTTGCTCGGGATGTTTGCAGCCAATGCAGGTAAGAAGGCAGGGGAGTTTTATACCCCGCATGAAGTGTCACTACTCATGTCTGAGATTATGGCATATCATCTAAAAGATCGAGAGAAGATTGAAATTTACGATCCAACCAGCGGCTCAGGTTCACTACTGATCAATATCGGTCAATCTGTATCGCGTCACATTGACGATGCAAACAATATCAAATACTACGCCCAAGAGCTCAAGCAAAACACCTATAACCTCACTCGTATGAATCTCATCATGCGCGGTGTATTGCCTGCTAATATCGTCACCCGTAACGCCGATACGCTAGAAGATGACTGGCCTTACTTCGATGAGGCCGATCCTATCAATAGCTATCAGCCGCTACACGTAGATGCTGTTGTGTCCAATCCGCCTTACTCGCAAGAGTGGCAACCCAAAAATAAAGAATCTGATCCGCGTTATGCGCGTTTTGGTCTTGCGCCCAAAGGCAAAGCAGATTTTGCCTTTTTATTGCATGACTTATATCACCTAAAACCTGATGGCATTATGACGATTGTACTGCCGCATGGCGTCCTATTCCGGGGCGGTGATGAAGAAGCCATTCGCAAAAACCTCGTTGAGTACAATCATATCGATGCCATTATCGGATTGCCTGCTAATATCTTTTTTGGTACTGGTATTCCGACTATTATCATGGTACTTAAACAAAAGCGCTCCAACACAGACATCTTAATCGTTGATGCTTCAAAGGGTTTTATTAAAGCAGGTAAAGACAATCAGCTAAGAGCCTCTGATATAAAAAGAATCACTGACGCTGTTATCAATAGAGAAAACATCGATAAGTACGCGCGCGTAGTCAGTCAAAAGCATATCCGTGAACAAAACTACAACCTCAACATACCACGCTATGTAGACTCCTCAGATGATACGCAGACGTGGGACATATATGCCACCATGTTCGGCGGTATCCCTCAGCACGAAATCGATCAGTTGCAGCGCTATTGGCACGCATACCCTAGTTTGCGAGAGACTTTGTTTTCGCAAGTAGACGACACGCCTTACTATCAGTTAGCGGTCAAAGACATCGAGCAGCACATTTATCAAAACCAAGATGTTAAGGTATTCTTTGAGCGCTATCGAGCATCATTTGCCAACTTTTCTGACTATCTCTATCAGCAGCTGGTTGATCACGCCACTACGCTGAAAATCTCTAGACAAGAGACTGTATTAGCAAATGATATATTTGCGCGCTTGCAAGGGTTCGACCTGATCGATAAATATACCGCCTATCAGTCTCTTGACGATATATGGCAACAGATTATGATAGATCTTGAGATTATTCAAACGGAGGGTTTTGTAGCCACTAAAAAAGTGGTGCCGAATATGGTGACCAAGAAGGTAGGCGGCAAAGAAGAGGATGTACAAGATGGCTGGACAGGTCATATCTTACCCTTTGAGCTGGTGCAGCAGCAGCTATTGGCTGATGAATTGCAGCAGCTACAGGACAAAGAAAGCCGTCTTGAAGCAGTCGCCAGCGCCCTTGAAGCCTTTATTGATGAGCTGGATGAAGAACAAAAAGAGAGTCTGCTCAATGATAGCGGTAGTAGCTTCTCAAGCAGCGATGTTAACAAAGCGCTCAGCTCAGCCTATGCAGATATTGCAACGCCTGAGATCACAGCGCTCAGTCGTTATCTAGACTTCTTGGAGACTAAGCCCAAAAAACCTGAGAGGCTTGATTATGTCGCCAATGAGTCCGCGGTCAATTGGCACAACATTGAGGCAAACAAAGGCGGCGATTATGGTAAGTCTAAAGTCAGTGCCTATATTAAGACCCTGCAAGCCACGCATGAGTTTGCAGAAGATAGCGATAAGGCTAGGCTCGTGCAAATCAGTGATTTGTTAGAGGAAGAAAAAACACTCAAAGCTGAGATTAGAGCCGATAGTGATGCCTTGCATCAAAAAACCAAAGAAACCATCGAAGCGCTAGATGACGCTACTGTGAACGAGCTACTTACCTATAAATGGATAGTCCCGCTTTATAATGCCATGATGCAGCTGGCAGACGATGTGGTTAGTGACTTAACGCAGCAAACGCAAGCGCTTGCCAATAAGTACGCCGATACTTATACAGACACTACACAGAAGCTAGAAAAATCTGAAAACGAGCTGGCAGATATGATCGATCAGTTAACAGGCAATGAGTTTGATATGGCAGGATTAGAAGCGCTACAAACGTTGTTGAAGACTTAAAATAATACATTCTATAGAAAGATAATTCTTATATATGCGTAAAATATTAGGAAATTTACGCATGTTATGCAAATATGAGTAAAAAAAGCATTTATTTATGCATATCTGCATAACCTGTATAAAAAGTCTAGAAAATGACGCATATTCTAAGAGGTGTCTATGACAACGTATGAAATAAAAGAGTTACCCTTTGATGACATGGAATCGCTAGAAACTAGAGCGGTACTCAAAAAGCTATCATCAGCCCATCGCTACTTAGCAGAACTAAAAGGGGTGGTTTCGTCCATTCCTAATGAAGCCATATTGATAAACACACTCGTTTTACAAGAGGCGAAAAACAGCTCTGAGATTGAAAACATAGTAACCACCCACGATGAGCTATTTAAAGCTGAACTGTCCTTGATGGATCAAAACCTTGCGACAAAAGAGGTGCAAAATTATAATCAGGCACTAAAATCAAGCTTTGCGGTTATCAGAAAAAATCAAATCATTCGTCTGAGTGATATTTTGACCATTCAAGAAGAGCTTGAAAAGAACGTGGCAGGGTTTCGCAAATTACCAGGCACCACGCTACAGAATAATCGTGGTCAAGTCGTTTATACCCCGCCACAGCATCCTGAAGATGTCAAAAGACTTATGGATAACCTGGTCACCTTTACCAATGACAATGAGGCTTGTGATCTTGACCCTTTAGTTAAAATGGCGGTGATTCATCATCAATTTGAGAGTATTCACCCGTTTTACGATGGCAATGGGCGTACAGGGCGCATCATCAATATTCTATATCTGATTACTCAAGGCTTGCTAGACTTGCCTGTACTCTATCTGAGTAATTATCTTATCCAAAATAAAGCTGACTATTATCGTTATCTACAAGAGGTAAGAGATACGGGTGAGTGGGAGGGGTGGATACTGTTTATGCTCGACAGTGTAGAAGAAACAGCTATCTCGACTATTGCATTGATCAAAGAGATGAAAAAACTGATGCAACTCTATAAGCATACAATTCGAGAGCAAAAGCCCAAAATCTATCGCCAAGAGCTATTGAATAATTTGTTCAATCATCCTTATACCAAGATAGAGTTTGTCCAAAACGACTTGGATGTCACGCGTAAGACCGCTACTAAGTATCTTGATGAGCTAACCGAAATTGGACTTTTACAAAAAGAAAAAATTGGTAGAACTTCTTATTATATCAATATTGCGTTATATCAGCTTTTTATGAATCGAGTGTAATATGAGTATAAGACAACAAACACCACAAATTCGCTTTACAGGTTTTAGTGAGGATTGGACTTTGCGGCCTATGGAGGACTTCGGGTCGTCAGTAGGTGGAACGTCTCTAGAAAGTGAGTTTGCAAAAACTGGTAAATATAAGGTAATAAGTATTGGCTCGTACTCGAAAAACAGTACATACACAGATCAAGGTATCCGAGCATCAGAAAATGAAAAAACCAAAAAAAAGGTTTTAAATAAAAATGATCTTGCTATGGTTTTGAATGATAAAACTTTAGCAGGTAATATCATAGGAAGAGCTTTACTAATCGATGAAGATGAAAAATACGTGTTCAATCAAAGAACACAGCGACTGATATTGGATCAGCAAAAGTATTATCCTAAATTTATGTATCAAATGCTAAATGCTGATAACATACGTGAAAAGATTGTAAAGTCCTCACAAGGGAATACACAAATTTATGTTAATTGGTCAGGTATTAAGCATTTAAAATATACGTTACCGAATTCAATGCAAGAACAAATCGCCATCGGCAACTTTTTTCAAAATATCGACCAAACCATTGCCCTACAGCGCCGTAAGCATGAGCAAACGCAAACGCTTAAACAATCGCTACTGAGTAAAATGTTCCCAAAAAAAGGACAAAAGCAGCCTGAGATTCGTTTAGCAGGGTTTAGTGGGGATTGGGTTGAAATTGAGTTAGGAGGTATAGGAGACTTTAATCCGTCAGGAGTTTTACCTGATAACTTTAATTATGTCGATTTAGAGTCAGTTTCTGGAACGAAGCTTTTATATTCAAGAAAAGAGTCAAGGGAGCAAGCTCCTTCTCGAGCACAGCGACTAGCTAAAGAAGGAGATCTTTTTTATCAAGCTGTTCGACCATATCAGAAAAATAATTATCTGTTCAATTTACATTATACTGACTTCGTTTTTTCTACAGGTTATATTCAAATTAGACCGTATATAAGTAGTGATTTCCTATTAAGCTATATACAGAAAGATAGTTTTGTATATGATGTTCTCAAAGAATGTACAGGAACAAGTTATCCTGCAATTACTACATCTAGTTTAAAAAAAATAATTATTAGTACACCTTTACAGTCTGCCGAACAAACCGCCATCGGTCAATTCTTTAAACAACTTGACGATACGCTAAGCTTACAAGCCAAGCAGCTTAAAACTTTAGAAAACCTTAAACAAGCCTTATTGGCAAAAATGTTTGTATAACTCAGAAGGCTTGTCCATGACCTTTGCATCTGAAGACAAATTTGAAGACGCGCTCATCCATATCCTCAAACAAAAAGGCTGGGAAGAGGAAGTTATCAATCGGCCTACCGAGCAAGACCTTATCAATAACTGGGCGCGTATCTTATTTGAGAACAATCGTTGTATCGATCGCCTCAACAACGTACCGCTGACCGATAGCGAGATGCAGCAGCTCATTGAGCAGATTAATACCTTAAAGACACCGCTTAAGCTCAACGGCTTTATCAATGGTAAGACCGTCTCGATCATCCGTGATAACCCAGACGACCCTTTGCATTTAGGTAAAGAGATCAGCCTAAAGATATATGATCGCCACGAGATCGCAGCAGGTCAGAGCCGCTACCAGATCGTCAAACAGCCCCAATTCCCAACCAAGTCGCCTGGGCTGCGTGACCGCCGTGGTGACCTCATGCTACTGATTAACGGCATGCCTGTCTTTCATATTGAGCTGAAACGTAGCGGTGTGCCTATCAGCCAAGCGTGCAATCAAATTGAGAAATATAGCGATGCTGGCATCTTTACCGGACTGTTTGCATTAGTGCAGATTTTTGTCGCTATGAATCCTGAAGAGTCAGTATATTTTGCCAATCCCGATGGCAACTTTAATGCTGATTACTATTTTAGCTGGGCAAATTTCTATAATGAGCCGTACACCAGCTACAAAGATATCGCAGCATCATTGCTGTCTATTCCTATGGCGCATCAGATGATCGGATTTTATACCGTAGCGGACAAGGCAGATGGTGTATTAAAGGTGATGCGCAGTTATCAGTATTATGCTGCCAATGCTATCTCTGATAAGGTATCTACTACCAAATGGCAGGATGCCAATAGTCAGCTTGGCGGCTATATCTGGCATACCACAGGCTCAGGCAAGACCATGACCAGCTTCAAGTCCGCGCAATTGATTGCCAGCTCTCAAGATGCGGATAAAGTGATCTTTTTGATGGATCGCATTGAGCTGGGTACACAGTCATTTATCCAGTATCAACATTTTGCTGATGACATCGATGACGTGCAGGATACGGATGACACCCATGCTTTAATTGGCAAAATAAAAAGCAGCGATCCAAAAGATACCTTAATCGTCACCTCCATCCAAAAAATGAGCAATATCGAAGTCGACAGTAGCGGTATGAATGCTCACGATCTGAGTGTCATGCAGGACAAGCGTTTAGTATTTATCGTTGATGAAGCGCATCGCTCAACCTTTGGCGATATGCTCAAAACCATCAAACAAACCTTTTCTAATGCGATATTTTTTGGCTTTACCGGCACGCCTATTCATGACGAAAACCAGCGTAAAATGAATACCACCGCTGATATATTCGGCGATGAGCTGCACCGCTACAGTATTGCTGATGGTATACGTGATAAAAACGTCTTAGGCTTTGACTTATACCGCGTAGCGACCTTTAAGGATAAAGAAGTCCGTCAAGCTGTAGCTTTGCAACAAGCAAAATCTAGCACAGAGGCAGAAGCCTTAGCAGATGAAAAAAAGCGTAAAAAGTATTATGAGTTTATCAATGATGTCGCCATGGCAGGGCATAAGCAAGCTGATGGTACATACATCAAAGGTATTGAGGATTATCTACCCAAAGAGCAGTATCTGACAGATGAGCACCAGAACATGGTGGTTGAAGATATCTTGGATAATTTCCCAACGCTTAGCCGAGGCGGTAAGTTCCATGCCATATTTGCGACCAGTAGCATTGTTGAAGCCATTACTTATTACCGCTTATTAAAATCGCAAATCCAAGTACAAGGTCTAACTCTAAAAATCAGCGCCTTATTTGATACTGTTACAGACAATGAGAAAACATCCATTTTTAAAGAACAAGGCATGGCTGAGATTATCACCGACTACAATAGCCAATATGACAAAGACTTTAAAATAGCCAGTCATAGCAAGTTTAAAAAAGATCTTGCCAATCGTTTAGCGCATAAAGAGCCGTATCAGTTTATTGAGCGCACGCCAGATCAGCAGCTGGATATATTGATAGTCGTTGAGCAGATGCTGACAGGATTCGATTCTAAATGGGTCAATACCTTATATATCGATAAGCTTATACGCTACGAAAATATCATCCAAGCGTTCTCGCGTACCAACCGCTTATTTGGTCATGAAAAACCCTTCGGTACGATTCGCTACTACCGCAAGCCTTATACCATGGCGCGTAATATCGAAGCGGCGATCAAGCTTTACTCTGGTGACAAACCCATTGGACTGTTTGTCGATAAACTTGAGAGTAATCTGGCTAAGATGAATGATGTTTTTGCTGAAATCCAAGCGGTATTTAGCGCAGATGGGATAGCAAGCTTTGAGGCTCTGCCTAGTACGGATGCTAGCAAAGCTAAGTTTGCTAAGCTATTCAAGCAGTTGAACGACCATTTGGAGGCAGCAGAGATCCAAGGTTTTACGTGGGATAAGTTAAGCTATGACTTCGAAGATACTAGAGTCACGCTAGACTTCGATGAACAAACATATCTAATTTTAGCTATGCGTTATAAAGAGCTGTTTCAAGGGGGCTCATCGAGTGGATCAGGTGATGTACCCTTTGACATCTCAGGTCATCTCACCCAAATCAATACTGCTAGAATCGATACCGAGTATCTAAACGAACGCTTTAAGAAGTATATCGAGTCGCTTGAGCTGGGCGATGCCGAGCAAGCGCTAAATGAATTACATAAAGCCTTTCCGACGCTAAGTGCTGACGAACAAAAATACGCTAATATATTCTTGCGCGATGTACAACGTGGTAAAGTTAAGATTGAAGCTGATACTACCTTTAAAGACTATATCATCAAATACCAAGCACAGGCTCAGCATGACAGTATCAAACAGTTTTCGGATAACCTAGGTCTGGATGAAGCCCAACTGCGCACGCTTCTAGATAGCGTAGTGACTGAATCGAACATCAATGAGTTTGGACGTTTCGATGAGCTTAAGAGTACCGTTGATAAAGACAAAGCAAAAGCCTATTTTGAAGCGCTAGAAGGCAGCAGTATTCCTATGTTTAAAGTCAATATAAAGGTTGATGCAGCGTTGAGGGCGTTTGTTGTGGGTGGTGCTCAACCTGAGTAGACGATACTTATAAATTAATAAATACAAATCTCTATTAAAGTTATAGTCAGGAAAAACGTTATGGAGCTGGTAGCAAATATTTGGCCAATCGTAGATCAGATGACAGGTGTCGTTCAGCGCTTTTTATTTAGAGCTTATGCGTTAGATGCCACCGATCAAGAAATAAGCACGGTGCTGACAATACTTGCGCGTTCCGACTACCGAACGGCACAGGTCGTAAAGATCCCTGATAACTATCAGCTTAGCTCTGAGCATGGCACGATGTCTGGTGCTGTGGAAGTCGCTACCTTTAATCAATACATGCATAGTATCGTAGAGGACACACTAGCAGCTGCTGAAAAATCCTTTGCTAATATGAATAACTATGGTATAGGAATAGATGGCCCGCTAATCCCTGAAGCTTTAACCTTTCCAGCAGAACCGTACCTTGTGACTACTTACCTAATAGAGCTACCTAGTGGTGAGCTGATACCGCATTTGAAAACAAGTTAGCTGGTGTGAAAAGTATTTAGTTGGGCTTAGGTGATAGAGCTTGTCTGAGCTGATGAATGGTAAGGTGGCGATTAGATAGTAAAAGCCAGATATGTTATATAGTCAAGGAGTTTTATAAACGCTATATGGTGACTGATCGCAGATAGTACACTGAGTACATCTAAGACGGACAACACCGAATCGTTGCCAAAGTCGATAAGTTTATGCAAATCTGTGCGTAATTTTCAGCTAATTAAGCAGGTTTTGGGTTAGGGATGTTTCTAAAAGATAGAAATAGAAGAACCGCCCTATATAGGACGGTTCTGAATATAGTGGGAGTCTAAGGTACGCCCTTAAGCAGAGCCCTCCGCCAACAACATTATCTAAGTAGTAGTCTTATCGCTGTGCTAACCCCCAGGACACTGCAATCACACCTTTGACTCTCGAAACTGTTTTCATACCTTTGCTCCTGTTACTTTTAAGGTTAGTCAAAGCTTTCACTTTGTTATACACAAAATCTGTGGTTGCTATAAAACTGGTCAAGTCATACAACGCTGACAAATTCAACATACAGGGAAATAAACACAGAACGAGTACAACTACTAATTTGGATAAAAGGGAAGACAAGACTAATTTCATTTCTTAGCGAAATCAGCATAAAAAAATAATAACGCACGGCACAAAATGAATCAAGCAAAAATCATCTATATGAAACTTATTATATCGAAAGGCTAGTAGTTTTTTCGCATTTATTTAAGACTCAAGCTACTAGAGATCACACAAATCGTTAAAATACTGCCATACTAATAAGTCCAGCTATACTAATTGCTGATCAGATAATGAGACTATTGCCATGCCTAATCACTACCAAAGCCTTGTCCTAAGCCTAACTCAGCAGCTCACCGAGCAAGAATGGCTTGAGTTTAAGCATAACTTTCATAGCTCCGATGAGATCGGTCAGCGTATATCTGCGCTTGCCAATAGCGCATGTTTGGCTGGTAAGAAATTTGGCTACTTGGTATTTGGTGTCGAGGATGGCACGCATTGAGCGAGGTAGGTTAGCTGACTTTGATGAAATGCTAGCTAATAAGCTACCGCAAGTGTTAGACGACAAACAGCATAAGAACAAAGTGCGTAATCTATTGCAGAAAATGCGGCGCGATGGTTTAGTTGTTTCTGAAGGCTGGACTTGGTCTCTTCCAAATAGCTAAGAATAGCTAGAAACAGCTAAGGATAGCTATACTTAGCTACTTGAAGTATTTCAAAAGTCACCTAATAGCTGCCTGAGTCTATCGTTCTGCCAGTTATTTGCTTGTCTGTATATATAGTTACTCATGATATATCTTGCTATATCACTTGTATAGCAAAGTAAATCAACTTCAGAATATTCGCTAGATGTAGTCATTCCGTCAGATTGCATATCATCTAGCTGATCGTAGATTGCATCAGTTTGCAGCCAGATAGCATTAACCTCATAGTTGCTTAGCTCCTTGAGCTGGTTTACTACAAACGATAAGATCATATCGTCATAGTAACTCCATGAAAAAGAATCAGTAGTTTGTCGCTGATAACAAACGTCATCCCAAAGGTTGACCAGATATTCTGTACCTAACGCAGTATCAAAAATTTGCATGTACCGAATAGTCTGTCTAGTTATTTTCTCTGACAAGCTTTTAGATAGCTCTGCCGAGATACTTAATGCTATCTCTTTTCTCAAACTCACATTTGCAACCTTTGTTGTATCGCCTAGACCTTTCTATATAAGGTTAAAGGGTCTATAAGAAGTAGTTTACATGTCATGCTACTAGACTATTAGACCAAAAAGAAGAAAAAAATAAGCCGTATGATGCGGCTTATTTTTACGATGGTCAATGAACTCTTGCAGCTATCTTACTCTCCAACCACTCCGCAATCTCGCTCTCAACCCATGCTACACGCCCTTTAGATAGCTTTACCTGAGTAGGGAAGGTCGGGTCATAGCGTTTAGATCTTTTGTCTAGCATGTCATAAATGGTTGTACTACTTAGTCCCGTATGATGAACGACTTTCTTAAGGGGCAACATCCTCGGTAGGGTTTTGATCCTAGGAATAGTCGTTTCGGGTTGCGTATTAGTATTTAAATTTTCCATAATGTGCTCCTTATAAGTGAATGAGAGCGTCTCCTCTCATATACTTACCGAGTCCCATATTTTTTTACGGCGTCCTATGTCGTCCGGTATCTAGTTAATGCATAAAAGGAGCTGATTTGATCAGCTCCTTTTTATGTCATCTATTCATACAACTGTTTTAACTCACCACTGTCACAATTTTCGTAAGCCCTATATGCTGCTTACATGAAGTTAAGCTTACTGATGACTATTCCAACATATCAGCTAGGAATTCCAGCAATTTAGGTAAGTTAAATTCGCCCTCTGCAAACCCGTACTTCTCGCACTTATCGGGGATAGTTAAAGTTTGACCCGCAAATCTTGAATCCTTGCTAATAATACGTAATGTATTGACAAGTTCGTCCCTTACAGCTACTGACGATTCAAAGGAGAGAAAATCATCTTGTTCCAATGAAATTTTATTTATATTAATCGTTAAATTCTCTATTTTTACCATGATGTGTTCCTTATAAGTGAATGAGAGCGCGTCCTTTAATATACTTACCGAGTCCCATATCTTTACACCGTTTTATGTTGTCGGGTATCTGGCTAGCACATAAAAAAGAGCTGACGGATCAGCCCCTTTATGCCTGCTACTTCACTTGCGTGACGCTTTGCCGTAGTCCTTGCGCTATTATGCTAGCATCGCTTGCTATCTCATTTGTCTGAGCTGGCGTATCGCTTGGATCGTCTGTCTCCATCGGATAGAACTCTTCAGCCATATCAAGCAGGCCATCGCTATCAATCTCAAAGCTGGAATTGACGTAGCCACGCTTTGCCGCTTCCTCAAGCGCGTCTTGATCAAAGCCGTGTTCCTTAAGCTCTTTATCAATAGCGCCTGCCTGTTGCACTGCCTCTTTGAGGGTTACCCAATCACGTAGAGTTAAATCTACGTAATAAATCGGCGTGCGATAGCTTTGCGTGGTGCTTTTACCGCGTAGGGTCAACTGCAAGGGCAAACACGATAGCTTATTACCGGACACCGCTGAGAAGTAGCTTAGTCTTGCAGCTAAGGTGCGGATACTATTAAAGCCTGTTGTCCTAAAGACAAACGTACCTAGCTCATCGTCCTCTGATAGATTCACATATAGACGACCATAAGGTTTACAGGCTCCGCCTTTAGCTAAGGGACAGCGATCCGGCGATGGACACGGCAGCTGCTCAACCCCATTGTTGGTTCTGCGTTGACATTGTTCACCATCGCCCACACACAGTGGACGACCCGTTTGCCTATCGAACAAGGTATATTCTGCTCTCAGGTTTAATTCAGGATCGTTAAACAGCATACGTACGGGTATTTGTCTGAGCTTATCGGTTTTATTCTTACGCAGTTTTTCGTCTAGGGGATGATTCACCCATCCGTCCTTATTCTGCACTTGGCTGGTAATGGTGAACTGGTCATCTTTCACAGGTAGACGTTTACCGTTGCTCTCTTTAATGCCGCCAATGCTAATACGGCCAAGTACGGGCGGGGTTATGGTTAGACCTTTAATCATAGTGGTATTCCTTGTATTGAATAATGCATAGACATAAAAAAGCCCACCGTGACGGTGGGCGTTTATGCGTGGGTTTATTTGCTTGACTTGATTGGTGCTTAGTTAGTTAAGACGACAAAGCGGCGACTGCCTTGCTTAGTTTTACTAAACTGCTCAAGCAATTCAGGATGGGCTTTCATGACCGCTTTGCTATCAAGGCCGATACTGTCCTTACTTCGCTTCCAAGAGATCGCGCCTTGCTTAAAGACGGCGACTTCATTGTTTTGAATGAGCGTTTGCAATTGATGCTTCACCTGATCGTGCTGCTGCTCTAGATCTTCCATAGACGCGCGATAGCCAAGCAATTTATCGAACAGCTTATTTGCGCCTTTGTCCTCTCGCAAATCGACTTTACTTGATGGCTTAGGCGTTGGATAAAGCAGCTTTAAGGCTTTTGCTGCTGACTCGCTATGATCAGGGGTAGGCGGCGTGTCCGTCTCTACGTATTGCCAGAACAGACGCTCATGCTGGGTGATTGAAGCAATCAAGCGCTCATCACGCTCAACCTTATAGATCTTCGCTTCATGTCCGCAGAGCAACACACAGATATGCGCCGCCTGTTTACCTGTCACTGCTAACTGATGCTGTACTTGGCACGTCACATACAGCGGTACGCCATCACGCCATAATTTTGTGCCATGCTCACCCGCAGTTTTACATTCTAGTATTTGTACCTCATCGCTACCTGATATGGCGTAGTCTAAATTTGCCAGCATAAAGTCTTTATCAGGGTCGCGGTGCTGCAATATGGCATTGACGCGGCGAACTTTATTCCCTGTCTTTTCTTGATAGTATTTAGCGACTATTGGTTCTAAGGTATTGCCCCAATATAGCGGCGAATAGCCGTCAATGCTCTCATCGATATCTGAAGTCATGCGTCCAGTCTTGATCAGCCACAGCTCTAGCATAGAGAGGTATGGATGAATACCGCAAGCGGCGGCAGCATCACTACTGCCAATACCTTGACGGCGTACCTCAAGCCATTTGTCATGGCTTAAGTCTTTGGTGTTAATTAAGCGCTTGGGCGTGTTTGCTTGATTGGCAGGTTTATCCTCTACCTTACGTTTGGCGTCTATTGGCGTTTTAACGGTCGTAGTAGCACGCTTTACTGGTCTTAATGGTGTGCTTGTGTTTAATGCGATGGTTTCCATAATAAAATCCTTTAATAATTTAATTAGAGCGATAGGTGAAATAAGCGGCATAAAAAAACCACGCGCTTAGGCGTGGTTTAATCGTTCAAGTGTCTTCATAAAGTTTAGGCAATCAAGACAAAGGCTTCCTCTAAGCTTTTGTCTTTAAGCTTAGCGCCTGCACCGAACCAAGCAGAGTCTAGTCTGTGATCGGTGGACATTGCACGGCGCTCATGATCTACAAACTCAGTCATAGCGCATAAAAGCCCATACGCGGTGTCACGTGCTGAGTCGAGATCTGCACCGCGACCTTGACCATTGAACATACTCATGACTTGGTTCATAGCACGAGCGTTAGGAACCGCGTCCTTCTCTTTCTTAGCGCTGTTAAACAAGATGATGTCATTGTCCTGATCGTTGAATACACGGTTGAGATAGTTCGCCGCTTCTGCTTGAGTGACACGGCGCTGGGTAAGCTGCTTCATCTCATACATGTGCTCATTCCACTGCTTAACCGAGACGCCTAATTGCTGCTTGACGCTGTCACCATCAAATGAGGTGGAATGTGGTACTTTAACTACACCGCCACTACCGTTAGCTAAACTTATCGCTAAAGTGTTATTACACACCACACGGATATTCGTAAATTGTGCGGTCGTTGCAAGTGTGCCATCGCAAGCGGTTGCTAGTAGCAGATAGCCATTACTCACATCGCCACCTTTTAAAGTCATAGACTGACCGGTACGAGCGAGTGCCCACATCTTACGACCACCCTTTAAGACGCCTGCGGTCTCAAGCTCAAAGTGCGATTGCTCAGTTAAGTCGCGGTAGAACTCCAAGATCTCACGCGGCTGTACTTCTTGATAGCGCTGGCTGACGACCGATAACGGCTCTAGGGTATCAGAGCGGTACAACACTTTATTGCTGTCAAAAGGCATGATGAGGCTTTGCCCTTTGTCATTGTTTGCCATGTAACTGACGTCTGAGGACTCAATACGCCAGTCCATACCCGCCTCTTTTGCCCAGACTTCAATAGGCTGATTTTTAGGAAGCTGGTTGCCAAGGCTGTGCCAAGGAGTGTCGCCAACGTATGCCATGTTTTCGATTGAATGTGCCATGAGTAGTGTTCCTTTTTATTTTGTTTAAAATAATGAGTTGATTACTGAGTAGGTTCTAAAATTCGTGTAAACAGTCGCTACAACGATATGGCTTATTGACCAGTAGCGGCACAGCATCGTGTTGTCTAGCCACGGCTATAGCTGTACCTGCAACTACGCCCACAACAGGCGGTACTTTTAATGCTTTGCAAATACCGACGCTAAGACCAACTATGGCAGCAGGGGACAGTAACTCTTCAAAGACAAGATCATGAGTATGGTCAAAGACCTCATAAACAGTAGATGAATGACACTGAGGACAGATAGTTTGCATAAGGACTCCTTTTATTTTGGGCATAAAAAAGGCCTGCACGAAGCAGACCTAATAAGGTAGATAAAGCGCGCTAAAGCTATTAGCACTCTATCTCATGTGAATAATATATGTTTGAGACTATTTTGGTATGGGTGGGAGTCCTCGGCGCTTGGATGTACGGTATATGCCATGTCCAAAGGTACGCATGTTAGGCAGCCATACTTTTAGTTGTTGGCTATATTTCTTAGGTTCGGTCAAATACAGCGCAGTACGACTTGCATTTTCAACCTCAAGCTCATTGTCACGATGTATCATACCTATACCTAGCTTGCCGTGTCTTTGATACCGCCTTTTATGCTCTTTGGAGTGATAATTATAGTAAGCTCCAAGACCCGCTGTCATTCTTGTCCACTTCTCACCCACTTCTTTAGCTAAATAAAAATCCTTTTGTTTTGTAGAGCCATTATAAATTAACAACAAATGGCAATGCAGACCACCGTTTTCATAGCCCTGCTCAATTGCCCAAGCGAATCCTTGCAAATCCTCAAAGCAAGTCTGCCGATGACTAATAAGCTCTCTGAGTTTAGTCATATGGTCACTGAAATCCTCTACCGTTACTAAGTGGTTTAATCCATCTGAATATTTCAAATCAACTCGAATAAATAAAAGCTTAGAATAATGTGTAGTTAAATTTTTAATGTAGCTGTCAAGGCTTTTATAATTTTGTGACTCTTGATAACGCCAAGCTATATCTTCCTTTTCGATATCTTTTTTATAACATAATAGAGCGTTGATAAGACGTTCTACGTTTTCGTGACTCCAAATGACATCAGAGGGGTATAAGTCACCCACAATAGCGTTAGTGCTTTCGATAAAAGCTATAATAGGTTCAGAGTAGAATAAATCAAAATCTAAGGTAGACATAAACGGTACATAGACTTCATCCAATATTGATTTGAGTTTATCAAAGTGAATTTTATCTTGTGTAATATCTCTAACTAAATTATCAACACTTGCAGTAATTTTTGATTGATTAGTGTTTGAAAATGTCATGATTAAGCTCCTATGATGAATTCGTTCATAGGTTAGCTTTGACCAGTACTTTTTAATTATCCAAGCATGAGAGTATTCACCGTCTTACTAAGAAATCAGTTGTCTAATACCTGAATTGGCAGAACTAATAATATAAATAACCCACTACAGTGCTCAGTATTATGTTAACCATATCCCTTGTATTCTCGCATTAGCTCTTAAAAAACCTCTAAGTTATTTGCTATTCTAAAAAAGTAGAGTTAGCCATTCAGGTAAGAATTGACGTTATAGGCATTACCAAGCCTGTGTCTAAGAACTTTAAGGGTTTGTTAATACGAAAATTTTAGAGAATTAATACGCAAACAAAGGCAAAATACTATACAATTGATAGTGTTATATTATTTTAATAATACAAAAACATTATGAAAATATCACGAGTGATGATTGGAGAATCATATGCCTGTACACAATGGTCGGAAAGAAAGAGTATATGATCAGAGGTTGAAAGAGTTTAAGCGCTGTATAGAACCGCTCTCTATCAGAGAGGTAATTAAACTCCGAGAAATATTACGGAGAACAAGTAATAATTTCTACGATATATCTGATATTAATGTCAAGAATGAACTGATATCGATGTTAACTAAGGAGGGTTATACTGTACGAGAAATAGAATCGTATTTAGTAGAAGTGAATACTGAGATAATACCTAAGGAAATTTTCGATTGGCTTCAAGATAATCTAAGGGCACAGCTTTTTATTTTATACTTATTTAAGAAAAATCGTTACTATTATGCCAATGAGAATAATTATTCTAGTAATAACATTTTAGATAAAGTTCAAAGTTGCTTTGATTATTTGAAATTAACTGGAGACCATCGAAGTTTATCAGTTGATAAAAAGGTTAATTTGCTGTTAAGTATTAAGGAATACTTAAATTTTTTGGAAGCAGAAGATAACTATACAGCATGGCTAGAATCTGATAATAAGGAACAAATAGAATGGACTATAAACTATTTAATAAATAAAATGGATCTCATAAAATATAGATTATTTCGCACTATTCATGACCGTAATTTCGATTCTAATGATACCAGAAAAAATATTTTAGCGTTGCTAGATCTTTTTGATGCTAAATTTGAAACAATTGAAAGTAATCGCAGATATACAATAAGTGCAGAAAAAAAGCTGTTCATAGATAAAATGAAACGCGCATGGAGTCAACAGAAATACCGTGACGCAGGTAAAACTAAAAAACCTTATCACTTGCCATTGACCAAACAAACGCAAGAAAGACTAGAAAAAATGGCTACTATCCAAAATACTACGCAAACTGCAATTTTAGATAAGCTGATTAATTCAGATTACGAAGCAAACTTTATGGATAAACAAGGTAAAGACATCTATTAACTCTCTAAGTAGCTAACCTTTGGATATCTTTAACGGTTAGCCCTTTATCTCTCAAAGCCTGTATCAAAGCATCGCTGTCCACCTCTGCCAGCGATGCCTCATTATGCTTACCAAGCGACTGCTCAATCTGCTGCCGCGCAGTCTGAAAGTCTATAACCTCGCCTGTGTCTCTGAGCAGGTCTAAAAAGTCCGCCCAGACTTGCATAATCTTACGCCGTTCCTCCAAGTGCTGAGCATGGTTGTATACTGCTCTAATGCTACCTTTTTTGTCATGCGCCATTTGCTTTTCGATGGCATCTCCCATGTAGCCAAGCTCGTTTAAGTTGGTGGAGGCGATGTGGCGAAAGCCATGTCCAGTCTGTTTACCCGCATAGCCGAGTATATCTAGCGCATTGTTGATGAACTCTGCACTGTAAGGCTGGTGCATACCCGTATTATAGAACACGTACTCATACTGTCCTGTGATGTCTTTCATTTCTTCTAATACTGCAAGCATTTGATCTGACAGCGGTACGACGTGCTTACGCGCAATCTTAAGATTATCGATATCAACACGCCATAGACGATTAGGAAAGTCGATATGCTCCCATTTCATCATCCTAAGCTCGATAGTACGACAAAAAGAGTAGGCTAAAAACTTCATTGCTAGACGTGTCTGATCATGACCGTGATAGTTCTCAATATCTTGAAGTAGTTTAGGTAGCTCTTTAAGCTCAACGTGCTTCATATGCTCAGTCTTGGCCTTAGGGTAAAGCTCTTTAAGGCCTTCTGTATGAATCGTATTGATTAAACGTTCTCTTTTAGCTCTTCTAAGAATGTTAGTAACAAGGTCAATCGTACGTCTAGTCACTTCTCTTGGCGGTGAACCATCAACGGTTTTTCTACTCTCAATCTGATCTGCCATAAATTTACAGTCTTCAAAAGTTATATTCTTTAGAGCAATACTTTCAAAGTTAGGTAGAACGTCTTTGTGCAAGCGATTGTAGTCTTGCTGATAGGTACGAGCTTTACGTTACGCTTACGCTCTTCTAACCAGTCAAGCGCATAGTCATTAAACGTCTGAGCTTGTTCATTCTCAAGCTTATCTTGACGCTTTTTATTTTTTGGATTAATGCCCTGAGCTACTAATACTTTAATATCAGCATTAGCTGTTCTAGCTTCTGCTAAGCTCATTTGTGGATATGTACCTAAGGTAGTCCTTTTTTGCTTACTATCGAAGCGATAGGCACTTATCCATGTCTTTGTGCCTGTACTGCGTACTAAAAGCTGTAGCCCTTGTTTGTCACTGTATTTATCAGGACGCGAAGGCGTACATTTCTCACTAGGTTTAAGTTTACGAACTTTAATATCGGTTAACATATTGGTCTATTCTCTTTGTCTAAGACGCACGCTTTTTAAGGTATTTGGACTATATACTGGTCTAAAGCTTAATGAAAACAGGTCTATGGTTGGTCTATTTAAGATATAGTTAGATGATAAACCAACATATAGACCAACACAAGCCAAGGGATAGGTAGGTTATATTCGGTTAGGTTAGGAAAACGTTAGACATAAAAAAAACGCTAGACGCGTTGTATATAAAGGGTTACAGAGGTGTATGGGAGTGTTTAGGACAAGATAGGAAAAGGGGCATTTAGTAAGATTGGCGGTGAAGGAGGGATTCGAACCCTCGATACGCTATGAACGTATACACACTTTCCAGGCGTGCGGTTTCAGCCACTCACCCACTTCACCGTTTTTTGAGTGCATAAGTATAGCCGATAGCTGTACCGATGTCACGGTCTGCCGCTACTGATTTATGCAATTATCATGTTTTTATGACAGCGCTGGCTCAGATAGCGTATTATTGCGCATAAAAGAGTATCAGTGACACACAAACAAATAGTAGGATAAACAGCAGGCCAAACAGATGATAGGCAGACGATGATTTTTATTACCCCCAATGGCAGTACAAGTACACTTGTCACTACTTGGATTTTAGGCGCTGTTGCCGCGCTGTTGTCTATCAGTATGCTACCTGTGCATGCTAATGACCTATCTGACTGCAACGCCTCTTTTTACGGTGGTATTTATCCTGAGTTTGTTAACACCAAACTCAGCAATGATACCCATCCTTTGTGTATGGATGGCTTCGCCGTTATGTACTCTGGCGTCTCGCGTACGCCGTTATGGTCGGCTGAATATCTAACACGCGCACGTCTGAATGCTGCAAAAGAGATTGACCGCGATGACAGCTTTCATGAAGAGAGCCGTTTGCCTAAGTCCATTCGTGCCTCAGTAGCGGACTATTCAGGCTCAGGTTATGATAGAGGGCACTTAGCGCCTAACGCTGATATGGCAACACGTAGCCAGCAGTACGATAGCTTTAGTTTGGCAAATATCGCTCCGCAGTCGCCGCGTAATAACCGTTATGTCTGGCGTAATATTGAATCTGCGACCCGCTATCTGACGCAGCAGTACGGTGAGGTCTACACCGTGACAGGCGTTGCTTTTACCAACAAAAAAACCGTGCAGATCGATGGGCAAGTACTCGTACCCAGTCACTTTTTTAAGGCTGTTTATATCCCTGCTATTAATGAAGCGGGCGTCTACTACGCACCAAACGATGAGTCAGAGCGTATAGAGGTGATCAGTATCGATGAGCTGGCAGAGAAGACAGGTATTGATGTCCTACCTATACTTGATACAAGGACTAAAGCGCAGGCTTTTGGATTACCATTAAAGGCAGGCGAGCGCTCTGCATTACCTGAGAGCTATAATGAAGCGCCAACTTGGATGTTGTTCGTGTTAGCAATTATCGATTGGATAATGGCGCAATTAAAAGCCTGATTAAGAATAGCTATTGACGACAATAGGAGCGCTACTATGATTGAACCTTTTGCTAATAATCATCAAAGCATGCAAATAGGCGAGTTGGTGATTGAGAATCAAACCGATAAAATTGTCATGTATGGTGATATCGATATCGGGTTAAATGTCGCAGGATATGAGCAGGCAAAACAGCTATATGAGCTGACTGGCAATATCATAAACGCCTTTGAAAGTCGGATTCAAGCTCATGATTTACCTGATAATAATAGTATAAAAAACGAACAATCAGATAATGCAGTTGATAATCCTTTCTTGTAACTATTTGATATAGTTGATAATTGGTAGAAATAATAATTCATAAAAAAATTACTATGCAAAGTTATTTATTTGTCTATAATAAGCCATGACATCGCTTATACTGTTTAAATGATGAATAATAGTTATCATTCAATTCTCTGCACCACGGTACGCTATTACATCATCAAAACAATAAATTAAGTGTAAGGATAGATGGATTGCTCTAAGGGTAGAGTAGAACATTAGCGTTTTAATAATCATCGCACGAATGGAGTCGATATATGAAATTATTTACAAAAACCACGTTAGCTGTTGCTGGTATCGGTATCGCGAGTATGGCATTTGCTGCTGATCCACTCCACAATACCACTTGGCAGACTTTTGACGATGGCGAGCCAAAAGGTACGGTAAGAATTACTGAGTCAAATGGCGTATTAACGGGTAAACTGGTTGATACTAACTCAGCCAAAGGTAAAAAGCACATCGGTACGACGATTATCAAGGGTTTAAAAGCTGATGGTAACGGTAAATACAGTGGCGGTACGATTACAGACCCTGAAAAAGGTAAAGACTACCGTATGACGGCTAACTTAAGTGGTAATAACTTAAAGTTAAAAGGGTACATTGGTCCTTTCTCACGTAGTCAAACGTGGAAAAGAAAATAAGCTGATATTGTTAGGTACTGATGGCCAATTAGTACTAATTACTTAAGATTAACTACCTATAACAAGTAACCTAATGCCCTATATAAGATCATTAAAAAATCCCGCATTACCATTAGGTAGTGCGGGATTTTTATAATCTCTTTATCTCTTTACCTTATCTGACAAACTCAGGATAAGCTTCCATGCCGCATTCGGCAATATCTGTACCTTCGTACTCATCTTCTTCTGAGATGCGCAGGCCGATAACCGCTTTAATGACAAACCACACCAGTAAGCTGGCGGCAAATACCCAGACAAAGATAGTTGCAGCTCCTGCAATTTGACCAATGAATGTCGCTGCCGGATTGGTAAGAGGGACGATCAAGAGACCAAACAAACCGACCACACCATGGACAGAGATAGCACCAACTGGATCGTCAATTTTAATTTTGTCTAAAGCTAAGATAGACAACACAACAATCACGCCAGCAACAACACCGAACAGCGTAGCTTGTAGAGCTGAAGGCGTAGAAGGCTCAGCGGTAATCGCAACCAAGCCTGCTAGTGCACCATTTAAGAGCATCGTTAGATCGGCTTTACCAAATATGAGACGAGCTAATAACAGCGCACCAACTGCACCGCCTGCCGCTGCGGCATTGGTGTTCAAAAATACCATCGCGACGGCATTAGCGCTTGCAACGTCACCAAGCTTGAGCACAGAGCCACCGTTAAAGCCAAACCAGCCCATCCATAAGATCAGCGTACCCAAAGCCGCTAGTGGTAGGTTAGCACCAGGAATAGCGCGTATCTCACCATTAGAGCCGTACTTTCCTCTACGTGCGCCCAATAATATTACACCTGCCAGTGCTGCTGCTGCGCCTGCCATATGAACAATACCTGAGCCTGCAAAGTCAGAGAAGCCCATATCGCCTAAGTTAAACAAGCCAAAGACATCCTTGCCGCCCCACGTCCAGCTACCTTCAAGAGGATAAATAACGCCGGTCATGACAACTGCGAACAATAAAAACGACCACAGTTTCATACGCTCAGCAACAGCGCCTGAGACAATAGACATACAGGTCGCAACAAAGACAACTTGAAAGAAAAAGTCGGAGGCCGCTGAATACACTGAATCACCGCCAAAGCCGTTTTCAGCTGATGCTGCCAAAGCGTCTGCAACTAGCGTCTCAGTACCTGCAATGCCGCTTAAAAAAATATCGCCGCCATACATAATAGCGTAGCCACACACCATATACATAATGCTAGCAGTGGCAAACAGAGCAATGTTCTTGGTTAAGATCTCAACCGTATTTTTGGAGCGAACCAGACCTGCCTCTAGCATGGCAAAGCCTGCCGCCATCCACATAACGAGTGCGCCGCAGATCAAAAAATAAAAGGTGTCAAGTGCGTACTGGAGTTCAAAAATTTGACTTTGCATGTTAATTCCCCCTTGAATATATGCAATAAGATATCGGATGACCTATAGGTGTATAGGTGATCGATTAGATAGCGTCAGGACCGGTCTCGCCCGTACGAATACGTATGACCTGCTCAAGAGAGACGACGAATATCTTGCCATCACCGATTTTGCCAGTGCTTGCAATACGCGTGATGGCTTCAATAGCGGGCTCAACCATCTCGTCGATGACCGCGACTTCAACTTTTACCTTAGGTAAAAAGTCCACCACGTATTCTGCGCCGCGGTAAAGCTCCGTGTGACCCTTTTGACGCCCGAAGCCTTTGACTTCGGTGACTGTGACACCCTTAACACCGATGTCTGAGAGCGCTTCACGCACATCATCAAGCTTAAACGGTTTTAATATCGCAGTGATTAGCTTCATAAAAATTTCCTTGTATAAGTGATGCCCTAGATTGAGATCTATAGCGTTGCATCATTACTGCTGTATTTAACACCATTCAAGAACTATGCCACTTCTACTCAAGGGGGTAGGTAGAAGTCAGCTATAGCACGCAAAAATTATTAAAAAATGCAGTGTGTAGCACGTGTTTAACTAGTAACAGTTAGGCACGCAAAACGCATCAATCAGGGACGTTTGATTGAATAAAAACTTTATTATAACCAACTTTTTAGCTGCTTTGGGATGCCATGCCCTTATTTCATGTGATGATTTGATAAGACAAGATATGAGATAGGGCAATGACGGGCAGCATTTAAGTATATGAGCCTTGCATAATAGCGACCATAGCTGAGCGCCAATTAGGCTTTAGGAAAGAGTAGGTATGGGGTTTTAGTACTACTAAGCAGCTTTTCAGTATCACTACCTTGTAGCAATTCACGCAAACGAGATTGACCAAAAGCACCGCTCATCATCAGACCAATATCGTGCTCGCTTTGGTAATAATGTAGAGCAGCGCTAACGTCACGGCAGTCCAATAAGGCCTTTTTGCAACTAATACCTGCCTGCTTTAGACGAGCATACGCTTCACGTAACGCATCGACGTTATCAGGGGTCTCTTTTGCCACCATAACGATATGTACAGTAAGGGCACGGATAAGTGGCGTTTTACATAGCCAATTGAGCATCTTATGTGAAGTGGCACAGTTGTCAAAGGCAAATAATGCACTAGTAGGGGGCAAAAATGGTGTATGAGTCACCAAAACAGGGCAGTGGCTCACACGAATAAGCTGGCTTAGCGTTGACTTGCAAGTGACATGATGACCGATAACGATCAACTGCGACTTTTCATCGACATAATCGATGCTTTCGTTCAACTGCTCATGCCGATGCAGGGTATATGTCTTACCCTTATAGTGCTGCTGCTCGCAATACGCACCCGCTTGATGTAGCAGCAGCTTACCTTGCGCTTTTAGCTCGCAATTGCTTAAGTGCTCATGACTAGTAAATTTATCCAGCAAAGTGCTCTCATCATCGATGTTTAAACAGCCTGAATAATTAACCGCTGCTTTTTGCTGTAAGCTTGGTACCGAATGCAGCAGACCAATGGGTGCTTGCATACGTGATGACGCCCACATGCTCGCATTGAGTACGGCTTGCACGTGATCAGGACAGTCTAAACAGGCGATAACACTATCTGGTTTTAAGTTACTCATACGGCAACCTCGTTATGTTACTAATAACAGACCTCAGTACAGACATCAGTACAGACATCAGTCCAATAGACCTATATCTCGGCGATCATGAACAGAGAAGCGATCAATTAAAGTGCGACTAGCGTTGTTGAGCCCTACAACTTTGACATCTATGCCCTCGCGTTGCAAGCGCATGACCAGCTTGTCCAAAGTGTCAACAGCGCTGACATCCCAAAAGTGGGCGTGACTGACGTCAATTTCAATGCGATCAAGCGCTTCTTTAGTATCAAAACTATGCAAAAACTGCGTCGTTGAGGCAAAGAACACTTGACCTTGTACATAGTAGTAGCGGGTATTGGTACTATCATCGTACTCACTATAGATCGTTAAGAATTGGCCAATCTTATTGGCAAAGGCCAGCGCAGAGAGTAAAACGCCAACGCCAACACCATAGGCTAGATTGTGCGTAAAGACAGTCGTCAAAACTGTTGCTAGCATAACAATATTAAAGGAGAGCGGATGAGTCTTAAACTCGCGAATAGATTGCCAATTAAAGGTACCAATTGAGACCATAATCATAACTGCAACCAATGCCGCCATCGGGATTTGACTGACCCATTCACTTAAGAACACCACCATAATAAGCAGCACAACACCTGCAATCAGCGTTGATAAACGCGTACGACCACCAGATTTGACATTGATGACGGATTGTCCAATCATCGCGCAGCCTGCCATACCACCAAAAAATCCTGAGACAACGTTGGCAATACCTTGCCCGCGGCACTCGCGGTTTTTATCACTTGGTGTATCCGTCAATTCATCAACGATAGTAGCGGTCATCATAGACTCAAGCAGACCGACGATAGCTAGAGCAATCGAATAAGGGGCAATGATCAGCAGGGTTTGTAGATTCAGCGGGATATCAGGTAGCAAAAACATCGGTAGCGAGTCAGGCAGATCGCCCATACTACCGACGTTACGTATATCTAAGTTCATATACATCGCCACTGCGGTCAAGCCGACAATGCAAATGAGCGGCGAGGGAATCACGCGTCCTATCTTAGGAATCAGTGGAAACAAATAGATGATCGCTAGGCCTGCAGCAGTCATTATGTAAACAGGCAGACCTACGCGCTCAGTCATGGGGTTAAGCTCTGGTAGCTGTGCCACAAATATCAAGATGGCAAGCGCATTCACAAAGCCAATAACGACCGACCGCGAGACAAAGCGCATCAGATTGCCCAGCTTAAAGATACCCATAACCACCTGAATAGCGCCGCAAAGCAAGGTGGCCGCAAGTAAATATTGCAGACCATGATCAGCGACTAGATCCACCATAACGAGTGCCATAGCACCTGTTGCTGCTGAGATCATACCGGGACGACCACCAACGAAACTGATGACCACCGCGATACAAAACGAGGCGTACAAACCAATCTTTGGATCCACACCTGCAATAATAGAAAAAGCAATCGCTTCTGGAATCAAAGCCAGAGCCACAACTAACCCTGATAAAATATCGCCGCGAACGTTAGAAAACCACTCGTCACGTAAACTATCAATAAAAGATGTCATAAATAAACGGTAACTGTATAGGTAGAGGCAAAAAAGATAATCATTACCAAAGGCAAATGATAGCGTGGCTACAAATAGTAGGCAGATTAGCGGCTAATAAGCGCTAATAAAAAATAAGACGTAAGCCCGAATCTCTTGGGCGCTAATATTAGTATTAGATGATAAAATAAGAGTGTACGCTCATACATACAAATAGCACTAATGCTAGTAGCATAGCGCTAATATTGATCACGATGAAAAACGGTAGCACCCTGTTACACTAAAGAAAAAGCATTTAAAGCGTCTAAAGTATCGTTGCATATATTCTAGCGTACGCATTATAGCACTAGCAGCGCTCGATAAAAATAGACGCGTCATAGCACAGTAGAATAAAAAAACAGTAGAATAAAAAGCAGTACCGAAACCTAAACGATAGCGTTATGATGCTCATCACTACTTTACCCAATATAGTAGCATGTCGCTATATAAGGGTTAGGCGTATTACTTGCAAGCGTATTTGCTTGACGGTGCTATGATTTGATTTGTGTACAAAAAACAGCAGTATCCAATAAAAGGAATAGATATGAGTGCAGCAGATACCTTACTCCACAAGGGCGGTGGCCTGCAAGTGGTAGTCGGATTGGGACAATCAGGGTTATCAGTGGCCACCTACTTGGCTGAGCAAGGCTACCGTGTGGCTGTCACAGACGCCAATGCTGCGCCCACTTTAGCAGAACAGCTGCCAGCGGCTGTGACCATTCGCCAGTTTGGTATGATTGATAGTGATTTATTGCAGCATGCCGCCCGTATTGTCATCAGTCCTGGCATCTCGCTAAAGACCGAAGCGGTAGCCGCCGCACGCCGTGCTCATATTCCAGTTGTCAGTGATATTCAGCTGTTTTGTGAGGCATGCACTGTGCCTATAGTAGCGATTACCGGCTCCAATGCTAAGAGTACAGTGACTAGCCTTGTTGGACAAATGGCTGCTGATGCTGGTATCAATGTTGGCGTTGGCGGCAATATCGGCATACCTGCTTTGCGCTTACTACAAGACGAGGCGATGGAGCTGGCAGTACTTGAGCTTTCAAGCTTCCAGCTTGAAACCGTCACCAATTTAGGCGCGCAAGTAGCCACTGTCCTCAATATGTCCCCTGATCATCTGGATCGTCACGGCGACATGCTAGGCTATCATCAAGCCAAGCATCGCATTTTTCAGGGTGCAAAGTCGGTAGTCATCAACCGCGAAGATGCCTTGACTCGTCCTCTTGTCGCAGATAATTTACCCCGAATCAGTACAGGTATTCACGCTCCAGACAAAGGACAGTACGGCCTAATTACCGACCCTGATGGGCAGATTTATATCGCCCGCGGGACAGAGCGGCTCTTATCAGCAGATAAGCTGCCTATCAAGGGTCGACATAACTTATTAAACGCCCAATCTGCATTGGCACTTGGCGAGCTTGCAGGTCTACCGCTCGATAGTATGCTTGATACCTTACAGCAGTTTTCAGGGTTGCCGCACCGCTGCCAATACATCGCAACTCATGATGGCATCGACTATTTTGACGACTCTAAAGGGACAAACGTAGGCTCAACCATAGCCGCTATCGAAGGTCTGGGTTCTGTATACGCTGCCAAAGATGGTAAGCTGCTACTCATACTAGGCGGGCAAGGCAAGGGGCAAGAGTTTGGCGAGCTTGTACCCTACATCAACAAGTACGTCAGTCAAGTCTTACTCATTGGCGCCGACAGTGAGCTGATTGCAACGCATCTTAAAGCGGCGGACATTAGCGATGACGTTGCTGTGCATCAGTGTCAGACTTTAGAAGGCGTTTTCGCTCTTATTGGGCAAGTAACGACGAGCAGCTTATCGCAAGTACAAGCCGTACTGCTATCGCCCGCTTGTGCAAGCTTCGATCAGTTTAGCGGCTATGCGGCGCGCGGTGCGCGCTTTAGTGAGCTGGTCGAGGATAGAATGCAAGCCACAGGCTAGCTATTTTGTGATAAACGATTGTTTTGCTTAGTCATTACTGCTACTGTCAGCAAGTGTATAAACGGTGGCGTTAGATAGACGCTGTGTTCTTTCTCGTTTTCTCGTTAGTGTATAAAATTATGGCGCTCTCTTCTTTTTTTCGACCTACCTCAACGTCTGAACAAACTGCTGGCTCAAAAGGGGTGCTGTCCATGCCCTCTGCACGCGCTATTTTATTGTCCAGCGTTGGCTGTATGCTGGTGTTTAGTTTGCTTATGGTGGCCTCAGCTTCTATTCCCTTTGCGCTAAGTCGCGGTATGAGTGAGCTGTACTTTTTTAAAAATCAGCTACTTTATATGGCAATCGGCTTTGTTGCTGCCGTTGTTCCTTACTATGCCGTCTCACTGCGTACGCTCTATAAAACCGAGACGCAGTTTATCTTATTGGCTATCACAGGCGTACTGCTATTTTTGACATTATTTAGCACTCCGATTAATGGCTCTAAGCGCTGGCTCAATCTTGGATTATTAAATTTTCAGGTAGCCGAACTTGCCAAGCTGGTTATGATTGTTTTTGTATCAGACTTTGTGGTGCGCCGCTCCTTTGAAGTGCGTAACGGCTGGGATGGTTTTTTGCGTATTGCTTTAGTTGTGGGTCTCATTACCGTACTGTTATTAGCGCAGCCAGACTTTGGCTCATTTGTTGTTATTATCGGTACGGTCTTTGCTATATTCTACATTGCAGGCGCGCCTTACAAGCAGTTTTTGGCGCTAGGTGCTGTGGCTGTAGGCGGCGCGGTGTTGATGGTGACTACAGTGCAATATCGCTTGGTACGTGTGATGTCGTTTTTAGATCCGTTCGATGATGTACAAGATACCGACTATCAGTTGGCGCGAAGTTTGATCGCTTTTGGTCGCGGCGAGTTCACGGGTGTCGGCTATGGCGAAAGCGTACAAAAGCTGTCGCATTTGCCTGAGGCGCACACGGATTTTTTGTTGGCTATAACGGGTGAGGAGTTGGGTTTTGTTGGCGTGACTATGATCCTAATACTAGAGGCGTTGATCATCGCAAGCGCTATGCGCATCAGTTACGTGGCTCTTAAGCGCCGTCAGATGCGCATGAGTTATACCGCTTTTGGTATAGGTGTTATCTTTATTATTCAGACTATTATCAATGCGGCGATGAATATGGGCGCTATCCCTACCAAAGGCTTGACCATGCCGTTCTTTAGTTATGGTGGCTCCTCCATGCTGATCAGTCTGATTATGGTGGCGCTACTACTGAAGATTTATAACGAGAGTCCAAATATCGAAAAAAGCCAGTGTCGCTATTATTAATATAGATAGCGCTTATACACGCCGACAGTATATATAGAGACTAAAAGGGAGATAAAACGTCGCTTGTTGCGGCGTTTTTTTATGATGAATACAGATTGAGTCGATATGTGGCAAGACTATCGATTAAGGATTAGGCAAGGACGTCAGCCCCTGCAAAGGCGTATTATCCCACTGTGCAACAGCTTGCTTGAGCATACGCACTGGTGTGTCTATATCGACAGCAGGCTGAGACAGGAGCTGTAAAGCAGTCTGCAACAATTGGCTAGGATTGCGGGTATCTATGGGCCGTGCTAGGTTTTGTTTGGAGAGCTTTTGCCCCTCAGCGTTGACGATAAGCGGCAGATGATACCAATGTGCAACAGCGGGCAAACGCGCTGCTTGCATGATACTGATTTGAGCGGTAGTTAGCGGCAAAATATCTAAGCCGCGCATGATGTGGGTGATGCGCTGCAAACCATCATCGATGCTGGCTGCCAATAGGTAGTTAATCACACCATCTTGCCGGCGCACGACCATATCACCAAGGGATCGCTGCGGATTGCCCCATTGCATCTTTTGGATACCATCCATAAACCCTATAGCATAGTCAGGCAGTTGTATACGCAGCTTATGCCGTTTTCGATCAAGACGCGCGTCAATACAGCAGCGCGGATAGCGTTGCCGATTGGGTAGTATTTGCACGGTATCACCTTGATCCCTCGATGCGTCAGTATGAGTAGCGAAAGGCTCAGTTTGAGGATGCTCAGCCCAGTACTGTGCTAAATCTTTACGCGAGCAGCGGCAAGCATACGTCAGCGGTTGTAATACCTCTGCTAGATATTCATTATAGATATCGGTGCGCTCAGACTGGTAGACGATATCACCATCCCAGTGCAGACCTAGACGCTCTAGATCTATGAGTATCTGTTCCGTGAACTGAGCATCGCAGCGCGCTGTATCTGTGTCCTCAATACGTAACAGCCATGCACCGCCTATGGATTTGATATGACAATAACTTGCCAGCGCGGTAGTCAGCGAACCCAAATGCAGCTCGCCTGTTGGTGAAGGTGCAAAACGTCCAACAGGAGAGCAGTGAGGCCGCGTGGACTGAGACGATTGAGATGACAGGGTCATATAAGTGCCTAGCTGAGATAAAAAACAAAAAGCGACCCTAATCGCGGTCGCTTATTATTATGAACGTATTAGGGTTAAACAAACAGGCGTCTTACAGTGACGAACAGCGCGTTTAGGTATGACCCTGATTTTGACGCTCCTTAATCTCAGATAACGTCTTGCAGTCGATGCACTGAGTTGCTGTAGGACGCGCTTCTAAGCGGCGTAAACCGATCTCAACGCCGCAGGTCTCACAAAAACCATAATCGTCGTTTTCGATCTCTGCAATGGACTTATCGATCTTACGAATCAGTTTGCGCTCGCGATCACGAGTACGTAGAGCAAGAGCGAACTCTTCTTCTTGAGTAGCGCGATCATTGATATCAGGCATAGCACTGGACTCATCTTGGATATAGGTCTTAGTGCGATCCGCTTCACCGATAAGCTGCTGTTTCCAGTCAAGTAAGATGTCTTTAAAATGCTCTAACTGGGCATCAGACATATACTCTTCGTCTTTTGCCGGTACGTAAGGTGTGAACTTAACCTCACTAGGATTTGCAGTCGGGGTGCTCATATTAGTATCCTACGGTTCAAATTAATTCAACAAAACGACGTTTATTATAAAAATGCTATACATTTATAAGTCCTAAAACGTCTTACCACTCACTCAAGTAACACCGTTTTATGTGATTCGTCTTTCAATGAGACTAACCTAGTATCTAGTATAATGGCTCTAAGTATAATCACATTATCACAGCAATAATTGACTATATTGCGTTCTGCAGTTTTATTTAAAGGGTAGCCCCTCAATAAGGCCGCGTAAGGCACACTAAACGATGATACTTTACCTATTAGTACGTTATTTGTGGTTGATGCAGCCATCCTAGCCATTACTATTTTGCTTAACTCCATTTGCTGGCAGGTACAAGCTTCTATCTACAATTATACTAATGATTTATACAATAACAGTAGTACATACCTACTTAACGGCTATTTCATTATGATAGCCGATAAAATTGGTCGTCAAGTATCCAATCTTTTCACCCAGCTTGCAAGCTGCCCATTGTTGGCTAATTGCAACCAACGGTAACCAGGGCGCGCTTGTATATCATAGCTAAAATCATCTTCTAAAGGTTTGTACTGATAACAGGTCGATGGCGTTGTGTAGACCTTGATGTGCTCGTAGTGACACGTTTGTTCTTGATGAGTGTGACCATTAATAATCGCTTTTAGCTGAGGGTAAGAGGCGAGGCGTTGCCAAAAGCATTTAGGGTTTTGCGCCATATGGGCATCTATCCATGCCGATCGCATAGGAAGCAGATGGTGATGCAAAGCGATAATAGTAGGTTTATCGTTGCCCTCTAACTGCTCGCACAACCAGTCGATATCAGTGGACTTCACCTCTCCTGCGACCTGTCCTGGGATTGATGAGTCAACTAAAAGGACACGCCAATGGTCCATCTCAATAACATGTTGGCTAAGCAGGCGCTTATCTTTGGCTCTAGCGACAAGGGTACGTGCAAAGAATGGCAAGTGTTTGTCGGCCTCGTCAGTGACGTCGTGATTGCCTGGGATACAAGCAAAGGGTAGATGGGTTGCCTCAAGTACCGCAAAAATATAATCGTAAGTGCTCGTTTGTACGTCACTGACCAAGTCGCCTGTCACTAAAATCAAGTCGCAGCGTCTGTTCTCACTTAGTGCCTGCTTTAGCACTTGCTCAAAGCTATCGCGGCAAGTGGTCACAACGTCGCTTATACTATCGTCGAGCAAAGCCTTGTGCGCCGATAGATGCAGATCAGTAATCTGTAAAATATTGACGTCACCGTCAGGCGTAGTGATACATGTGGCAGGATAGCTTGGCATAAGCATAAACCTTAAGTAAAAATACAGCGGATTGACTATCTAAGGATTAACTATCAAATAAGTTACTATTCAATAAGTTACTACCTAAGAGGAGTACAAACGCGCTATGAGAGTAGCGTACAAACTAACAAGTAATAAGTACCAAGGGGTCAATAAAGACGCTGAGCAAGATAAAAAATACCATACTAGGTTTATAAAATGTTGACAATTGTAGGATATAGTTTAATAAAATAATAGCCTAATGCGTCGTATTTGATCTGCACTCGTGCATTCATACTTTTTTACTGCCCAAAAATAAAAAACAAAGGGTAAAACGCGTTAAGCTCTAAGTGATAACAGCTTTGAGATAACCAGCGCTACAAAGAACACTATGGCCAGCACTAATACAATCGAAAGACCCGTTTGAATATCCAGTAATATACTGCCCCACACCCCTAAGGTAACGCCTAACTGTGCCACAATTAAAGCCATAATAACCATTTGCCTAGGCGCTGCTGAATACAGACGTGCAGTAAGCGCGGGTAATACCAATAAGCCACTTATTAACAAGCTGCCTACTGCTGGTAGCGCTACAGCGCAAAATCCTGCGAGTATACCCATAAAGAACAGACGCTGGCGCATAGGATGAACACCCTGAATGCGCGCTAAAGCCTCATGAGTGGCAAGTTTGATCTGCGCTGGCCACACGTAGATAAGCAGTGCTAAACCCACTAACACACTACCTGCCAGTACGGGCAAGTCTACCCAATCAAGCTCAAGCAAATTACCGAATAAAAACCCCAATACATTGGCTTGCTGGTCGGTAAGCTGAGTCAATGTCAGCAAACCCAAACACAAAAGCGTGACGGCAACGACGGCTAGTACAGCATCCATCGGCAAACGCTCATCATCCATAAGCGCAAGGCTCAAAACGACAACAACACTAACTAATGCGACCCCGATACCTGTAGGAAGTTGCCACCATACTGCCAGCGCAACGCCAAGCAGGGTTCCATGCGCCAGCGCATCTGCAAAAAACGCCATACGCCGCCACAATACCAGACAGCCCAAAGGCGCTGATAATAGTGCTAAGAGGCTCCCAGCAATCCAAGCGGGCGCAATGATAGCTAACCAAGCACTCATAACAGATATCCGTCAAATTATTTATAAAAAGAGATCGTAAAACTATTCTTAATTTTAGTAAGTTTGGTTTGAACTACTGCAAATCACTTATCGCATGATGTTCACAAGCGTGCGGCTGATGAACGTAAGGCTGCTCATAATGATGTCCGAACAGCTTTTTAAACTCATGACTGACAGCAAGCTCGCTTGGTTGTCCTTCACAGCAAATGTGTTTGTTAAGACAAATCACCCGCCGACTGCCTTTCATGACCCAGTGCAAATCATGCGAGACGACGAGCATAGCGCAGCGTAAAAAATCAGGCAGCTCATCAATAAACTGATAGAGCCAAACCTCAGTATCAGGATCAAGCCCCTGCATAGGCTCATCCAAGATAAGCAGATTGGGCTTATCAAGGAGCGCCCGTGCGAGTAGAACGCGTTGAGTCTCGCCGCCTGATAGATGATGCAGTTGCCGTGTGAACAAATGCTTCAAGGACAGATGCTCAAAGATGAACTGCCGCTCATGAGAAAGCAAGCGCTTTTTATTGGCCTGTCCTAGTAAGTCTTTGACACGTAGAGGCAAGATAGGGGCTACGGAAAAGCGCTGCGGCACATAACCGAGCTGCAAAGGGTGATGGGCGTTAATGTGCCCTTGCGTTGGGGCAATCAGTCCTAAGATTAGCTTAACCAGCGTTGACTTACCTGCGCCATTAGGGCCGATAAGGCTCACGGTTTCGTCAACAGCGATATCGATATTGATATGAGAGAGCAGAGACTGCTGATTAACGCTGTAACTGACATCATTCAGGCTCAGTAGCCGACTATCTGGCGTAGCAAAGCTATGAGTAGTCTGCGTGCTAGCGGCAGGCAGATTAGTACGGCGGCTTACTGTGGTTATGACAGAAGAGGCATGAGACATAAGAGACGTCCAAAAGACAGCTTAAAAATAGATAAAGTACAAGTACAAATAACAATTTGAATACTCATGAACGAACACTAAGCACTAAAAACGACGTAGAGAGCGTGACTAACCAGTCTGGCAAGCCTGACAGCGCCCGCTAAGCTCAATGACGCTGCGTTCAACCTGAAAGCTGACATCTTGCTCAGCAAAACTCATCATCTCTTGCACCGGTAAACTACTACATTCTTGAACGCCTTGACACTGCGTACAAATCAAAAACGCGGCCGTATGCTGTGCGCGCGGATGACAACAGGGTACGTAAGCATTGACTGAGGTCAGTTGATGAATAAGGCCTTCAGCAAGTAAAAACTCCAAACTGCGATAAACCGTTGGCGGGGCGACGTTTTTAGCTGCACTTTTCTTGACACCCCCCTGCTTAGAGGTATTATCATCCTCGTCTGCCAATTGTCGCATGTGCTGTAACTGCGTAATGAGATCATAAGCACCGATCGGCTTGTTTGCTTGTAGCACCAGCTTATAGATATGCTGACGTAGCGGCGTAAAACGCACACCGCGCGCGCGGCACTGTTCAATAGCCTCTTGCATACGGGCGCTAATGTCATCTGCTGAAAAATGCTGTGTATCATGCAGGTGTTCACAAGCTTTAGAGGTATCAGCCATAGCAGGCTCCTAAAATAAGAGTGCAATTTTTATTGTTATAGTATAACATACTAAAATAACTAGTAGGGCTATCAGCGCCTGCTAATCTTGCTTTTTTATTCACCCTTTTTGCTTACTTTTAGTATATTTAATACAAGGCGACTTAGCATGAGTGCTAATCTTCATTTTCTATACCGCGGCTTTAAAGAGCGCACAATGACTGTCTTTTATACTTATAAGCCCCGTCCGTTTTTAGTTTGGCGCTTAAAGTCCGTATTAATAATGGTAGCTTTGTTTTGTGGATTTAGCCTACCTACTCATGCGGCTACCGTTAGCGTTAGCAACTACCCGCTGTTTTTGTTAAGCCAAGCTGTCACCGAAGGAGCGCCGCCTGCTAAGCGGTTATTGCAAGCGGGGGAGGTGGGTCACCATGGTAGTATTAGTCCAAGCGATATTAAAGCAATTGAAGATAGCACCTTTGTGGTCTGGTTTGGAGAAGCGCTTGAGAACAACCTAGCAGGTAGCTTAAAGCACGCGCCAAATGCCATTGCGCTGTTCGATTTCGATGCTTTCAACCGCTATCCTATGCGTGACGTGGATGCTCAGCCTATCGCTAATACGCTTGACCCGCACATCTGGCTTGATCCTGAAAACGCGAAAGCGATTACTCGTGCACTAGCAGTGATTCATAGTCATGCCAATCCTCAGTACAAAGATACATACGCAGCTAATGCAAAGAAGTTTGCTGCTCGTATGGACGCTGCCGTTGCCGCGCAGACAAACGATAAACGGCTACCTTACTGGGCATACCACGATGCCTACCAATACTTAGAGAAGCCTTTGAACCTAAGACTGGTAGGTAGCTTAACAACGGATCATCACCTAGCGCCAAAAGCCAGCCAGATCCGCCGTATTAGTGAGCAGCGTCCACTCAGACAGATGTGTTTGGTCAGTCCTACGCCGCCTAGTAAAGGACTACTTGCCAAGCTACAACCAGTTAAGACTAGCGTACGAGCTGAAGATATGAGCGGTAGTCAAGACTTCGTTAACGGTTGGTCGCAGATGGCGCAGCAGATGAGGGTTTGTACCTGATTGGAGTTTGTACTTAAATAAAATGTTTGCAGCGCTATGTCCAAAATCAAGAGCATTAAGTAAAGCCATCGCTGATTGTCTTTCATTAAAGCACTGTTTATATACGCTAGCGTACTAATAAAATGCATATTTTACTTGCGTGATATGCGTATGCTCCCTATAATAAGTGGCGTTTTATTTGGGTTATAAGGTATTTTTTGGCGGGTAGCCAGTGATAGGTCAGTTTTGTATTAAGCGGCTACTATCCTGCCAATAGATTTACCGCATGATAGGATAACCCAATGACTAAGCATACTAAGCCTGTACAGACCAGACCCGCTAGGCGTACGCAAAGAGATAAGATTGCTTTTTATCTTAAACGTCAAGCTTGGATTTTGTTTGCACTGATTCTCATTGCGTGGTTGATTGATGTTTTGTGGCTGCACAGCGAGTTACTCATCGTACAAGGTGCTGCGCTTGGTGCTCTGCTTAGTTTTATGACGCAAGCTATATTTACTATATTTATATTTTGGCACACAGGATATCGCGCGCGGCTCCATATTGTTACGCAGCTGTATCGTGGTCAGATGGTAAAGTGGCTACTTACTATTTTCGGTTTTGCACTAATTTTTATTACTATACAACCTTTGTCAGCACCCGCGTTATTTGCAGGTTTTATAGTTATGCAAGTCAGTCATAACTGGATGTCTTGGTACATACGTTAGTTGCGATCTCTTAGCGCTTACGATATGTGTCGTTACTATTCTATTCTACGTTAGATAAGTACAGACAAACCTAGCTAGAAGAATATAGCATGGTCTTGATACCCTAATTATCTGACAGATAAGAGTTAGTTTGTATTATAGCAATCGTTTATAATTAAAATTTTACAATTTAATTATGTAAGCAAAGCCGTGTCAATAAACGCGAACAGCGATTACGTTATTGATACGATGAATAAAAAGCTATAATTGACTTTACACAATTACTACGCTGCATTACTATAGATAGCTAAATATTTTGCTTCTAAGTACGGCATCAGATATTAAGCGTCAATACATAATTACTATTATAAATATGCATAAATACTAAGGGCTGGTAATGAATAATCACAAGCCCTTTTTTAACAGCTAAATTTTACCAAATTAAGCGATAACCTTGAGGTAGCGCATGCCTACTCAAGTGTCACGATGCACAGCGGCGTTTTGCAGCGTTTATGTTGAGCATTAAGCTGGATGATAAGACGCCAGTGACCTCATTGAATGACAACCATACTTTTGGTAGTTAATTAAATCATTGATTAATAAGAAGCTTACATTATGGCAGCCGAGCAAACCTCATCAGAATATATCTCTCACCACTTAACGCATTGGACGTACGGCTATTTGCCGGGCGAGGGCTGGACAGTTGCGCATAGCGCTGAAGAAGCTAGTCTGATGGGCTTTAACGCTATTCATCTAGATTCAATGCTATGGTCAATAGGTCTAGGTATCTTGTTTTGTTTGATCTTTTGGATGGTAGCCAGAAAAGTTACCTCAAATGTACCAAGCAAGACGCAAGCCGCTGTTGAGCTTATTGTCGAGTTTGTAGATAATAACGTTCGCGATTCTTATAGTGGCACCTCAAAGCTGATCGCGCCTTTAGCGTTGACTATCTTTGTGTGGATATTTTTAATGAACTTGATGGATTTGGTTCCGATTGATTTTATTCCAAGTCTTGCTGCTCAAATCGGTGCGGCAATGGGTTATGATCCACATCACGTGTTCTTTAAAATCGTACCAACGACAGATCCTAATATTACTCTTGGTATGTCGTTCTCAGTATTTTTACTTATTATTTACTACAGTATTAAAGCCAAGGGTGTGGGCGGTTTTGTAGGCGAGTTGACGCTACATCCCTTTAGTGCTAAAAACCCAATCGTGCAAATAATCTTAATCCCTGTCAACTTCATCCTCGAATTTGTTACTTTAATTGCAAAGCCGGTTTCATTAGGTTTGCGTCTATTCGGTAACATGTATGCAGGTGAGTTGATCTTTATTCTGATTGCGCTGATGCCGTTTTGGATTCAGTGGGCGTTATCAGTACCGTGGGCGATCTTCCACATTTTAATTATCACCCTTCAAGCGTTCGTATTCATGATGTTGACGATAGTTTATATGTCATTAGCATCATCTACAGAACATTAATTAGACATTCAATAGGTAAATGAGGATACATCAATGGATCCAGTATTAGCAGCATTAAACGGCTACACGGTTATCGCAGTAGCGCTTCTTATCGGTCTTGGCGCACTAGGTACCGGTATTGGTTTTGCAATCTTAGGTGGCAAATTTTTGGAAGGTGTTGCCCGTCAACCAGAGCTTGGTTCACAATTGCAAACCCGTATGTTCATCGTAGCAGGTCTACTCGATGCGATTCCAATGATTGGTGTCGGTATTGCTATGCTATTGTTGTTCGCAAACCCTCTAGCAGGTTAATCAGAAAGCTCAGTTATAACTGTTTGGTTGCGCGCGGTTGTTATTACTAGCGGTTTTTTAACGAAGTAGACAGCTACCAAACGTGACCAATTAGACTGATTTTTCATTAACAAAGAGGTGATCACGTGAATATCAATTTTACTATCGTCGGTCAGGCTATCTCTTTTGCAATTTTCGTAATTTTTTGCATGAAGTTTGTATGGCCACCGCTTATCGGTGCTATCAATGAGCGTCAGCGTAAAATTGCCGAAGGTCTTAGTGCCGCAGAAAAAGCAAAAGCAGACTTAGCTACCGCTGAGCAAGATGTACAGCAAGAGCTTGATCTTGCTAAGACCAAAGCGGCAGCTCTAATTGAGCAGGCCAATAAAAGTGCCAACCAGCTCGTTGAAGATGCAAAATCGCAAGCCCAAATCGAAGGTGAGCGCATTCGTCAACAAGCGCAAGCAGCAATCGATCAAGAGATCAATCAAGCGCGTGAATCGTTACGTGCCCAAGTTGCAGAACTTGCGGTACTCGGTGCTGAAAAGATCTTGCAAGATAAGGTCGATGCACAAAAACATGCCAGCATGTTAGATCAACTGGCGGCAAAGCTGTAACTGTGAGGATATCATGGCTGACTTATCAACCTTAGCACGACCGTACGCGAAAGCGGCGTTTGACTATGCCAATGAGCACAATGTAGTAAGCGAATGGCAGGACTTTTTGTTTATTGCCAGTACTATCGTCAGTGACAAATCGTTTCATACTTGGTTAGACGATCCAGCCATTTCCGCTGAGCAAAAGTCAGCCGCGCTAATTGATATTTATGACGCGCAGGTTGCAACTGAAGGTGACTCTGCTTTTAAGCAGCTCTTGAACAATACGCAAGGTCACAGCAGTAATGGTGATGCCAGCTACCCTAAGGTAACACCAGCCCTACATAATTTTGTGAATCAGTTAGCAGCACAAGAGCGTCTAGCTTTGATTCCTGAAGTTTACGAGCACTATCGCCGTCATAAAGCAGCAAGTTTAAAACAGCTTGATGCGTATGTGACCACTGCCTACCCATTGACTGCTGACCAGCGTGACATGTTACAAACACGTCTTGCAGGCTCTTTAAATGCCAGTGTAGTGCTTCACGAATCGGTCGATCCAAGTCTATTAGCAGGCGCAACTATCAAAGTCGGTGACAAAATCATTGATGATTCAGTGCGCGGCAAGTTACAACAGTTAAAAACACAGCTGACTGCTTAATACCATACCTTTGCTATCATTGCTAAATTTAGCATTAATAGCAGCCGTGTATAAAGTAGTGGGCGGGTTATCATAAATTAAAGGAAACAAGGCAATGCAACAACTGAATCCAGCGGAAATCAGTAATCTGATTAAGCAGCGTATTCAAGACCTTGATGCGGGCGCAACTGCAAAGAATGAAGGCACGATTGTCAAAGTATCTGACGGTATCGTGCAGATTCATGGTCTTGAAGATGCCATGTACGGTGAAATGATCGAGTTTGAAGGCGAGATTTATGGAATGGCGCTTAACTTAGAGCGTGATTCGGTAGGTGCGGTTGTACTTGGTGATTTCTTAAAACTACAAGAAGGTCAAAAGGCCTATTGTACTGGT
This sequence comes from uncultured Psychrobacter sp., assembly GCA_947489525.1. Taxonomy (GTDB): domain Bacteria; phylum Pseudomonadota; class Gammaproteobacteria; order Pseudomonadales; family Moraxellaceae; genus Psychrobacter. The sequence continues at coordinate 49,773 of CANLDW010000005.1, read as the reverse complement.
CGTATTCTTGAAGTACCCGTTGGTCCTGAGCTACTAGGCCGTGTTGTTGATGCTTTAGGTAATCCAATTGATGGCAAAGGTCCTATCAATGCGAAAATGACTGATAAAGTTGAAAAAATCGCGCCAGGTGTTATCGACCGTCAATCAGTTGATCAGCCAGTTATGACCGGTTATAAAGCCGTTGATACCATGATTCCAATTGGTCGTGGTCAGCGTGAGCTTATCATCGGCGATCGTCAGACGGGTAAAACCGCACTAGCTATTGACGCTATCATTGCGCAAAAAGCGTCAGGCATTAAGTGTGTCTATGTGGCCGTTGGTCAAAAGCGCTCTACGATTGCGAACGTTGTGCGTAAACTCGAAGAAACAGGCGCTCTTGAATACACCACAGTAGTCGTTGCCTCAGCTTCTGAGCCTGCAGCACTACAGTATATTGCACCTTACTCTGGTTGTACGATGGGCGAGTACTTCCGCGATCGCGGCGAAGATGCGTTAATCGTTTTTGATGACTTATCAAAACAAGCCGTCGCTTATCGTCAGATCTCACTACTATTACGTCGTCCACCAGGTCGTGAAGCTTATCCAGGGGACGTTTTCTACTTGCATTCACGTCTACTTGAGCGCGCCTCTCGCGTTAACGCTGACTACGTTGAGAACTTTACTAATGGTGAAGTAAAAGGTCAGACGGGGTCATTGACCGCGCTACCTATTATCGAAACTCAAGCTGGTGACGTCTCAGCATTCGTTCCCACAAACGTGATTTCAATCACTGACGGTCAGATATTCTTAGAGTCAAGCCTATTTAACTCGGGTATTCGCCCCGCTGTTAACGCTGGTATTTCAGTATCACGTGTTGGTGGTGCTGCTCAGACCAAGATCATCAAGAAGCTGTCCGGTGGTATCCGTACCGCGCTTGCACAGTATCGTGAACTTGCTGCTTTTGCTCAGTTTGCCTCCGATCTGGATGATGCGACTCGTGAACAGCTTGATCACGGTGAGCGCGTTACAGAGCTTATGAAACAAAAGCAGTACCAGCCCATGTCTATCGCTGAGCAAGCGGCAGTCATTTATGCATCAAACGAAGGATTCTTATCCGATGTGCCAGTAGAGAAAATTGGTGCCTTTGAAGAAGCGTACCTACGCTACATGCATGATGAGCAAAGCGCGCTTATGCAAGAGATCAACGAGACCGCAAACTACAATGATGACATCGCGGCTCGTTTGAAGTCAGCGGTTCAAAGCTTTAAGCAAGATCACAGTTATTAATTACTGGGTTGAGCTAAGTAAGGTATAGTTTAGACAAGTTAAAGCGGCGCATTGTCTACATAGATATTTGCGCCCTTGCTTCCACTGCTCACATAGTGAATACTTGATTATTAAAGCTTTTTTATCATACCTACTTTTTTATAACCCTCTTATATTGGAATCATTATGGCAAGCTTAAAAGAGATACGTGCCAAAGTCACCAGTATTAAAAGTACCCAAAAAATCACCCGTGCGATGCAAATGGTAGCAGCAAGTAAAATGCGCCGTGCACAAGAGCGCATGGAAATAGGTCGTCCATACGCGGATAGTATGCGCCGAGTGATCTCGCATTTAGTACATGCGTCATCGGACTACAAGCACCCGTACATGGTATCGCGTCCCGTTGACAAAGTGGGCTATATTGTTATTACCTCAGATCGTGGTCTTGCTGGTGGTTTGAACATCAACTTGTTCAAGGCATTATCTAAAAGCATTCAAGACTATCAAGAGCAGTCCGTACAAGCCGAATTTGCTGTTATAGGCGCTAAAGGCGTTAGCTTCTTCAAAAACTTCGGCGGTAAGGTTACCTCCGCGGTTACCGATTACGGTGATAAACCTACTTTTGAGCAGATAAACTCGCCCGTACAAGCAATGCTTGATGATTATAGTCGAGGTAATCTTGATCGTATTTATCTAGTGTATAACAAGTTTGTCAATGCGATGAGTCAAAAGCCAACGGTGAACCAGCTTGTGCCACTACCAGAAGGTTCATTTGATGACGATGCTAGCGGTATGCAAACTGAACTGAGCTGGGATTATATCTACGAGCCTGATATTAAAACTTTGATCGATGATTTGCTTGGGCGCTATATTGAGTCCATTGTCTATCAAGCGGTCATGGAAAACATTGCCTCTGAGCAGTCATCACGTATGGTAGCTATGAAAGCGGCAACAGATAATGCTGGCGATTTAATTAACGATTTACAGTTGGTTTATAACAAGCTGCGTCAAGCGGCGATTACCCGAGAGATCTCGGAGATCGTTGGCGGTGCTGCTGCAGTTTCATAATTGACTAAACCTATATAGAATATCAAGGAGAACGCTATGAGTAGCGGTCGTATTGTACAGATTATTGGCGCAGTTCTTGACGTTGAGTTTGACCGTAACGAAGTGCCTCAGATTTATGATGCTCTTCAAGTAGACGGTACTGATACTACTTTAGAAGTACAGCAACAACTAGGTGATGGTATTGTTCGTACTATTGCTATGGGTTCAACCGAAGGTCTAAAACGTAACCTGCCGGTCACAAATACGGGAGCGCCTATTTCAGTACCTGTTGGTACTGGTACGCTTGGTCGTATTATGGACGTGCTTGGTCGACCTATCGATGAAGAAGGTCCTGTTGCTGCTGATGAGAAGTGGTCTATTCACCGTGATGCCCCCACTTATGCAGAACAATCAAACAGCACCGAGCTGTTAGAAACGGGTATTAAAGTTATTGATCTACTTTGCCCCTTTGCTAAGGGTGGTAAAGTTGGTTTGTTCGGTGGTGCTGGTGTTGGTAAGACCGTGAATATGATGGAGCTGATCAACAACATCGCACTTAAGCACGAAGGTCTCTCTGTGTTTGCAGGCGTTGGTGAGCGTACGCGTGAAGGTAACGACTTCTATCACGAAATGCAAGAAGCTGGCGTTGTAAACGTCGAGGACTTCAGCAAATCTAAAGTTGCGATGGTATATGGTCAGATGAATGAGCCACCGGGTAACCGTCTGCGTGTTGCTCTATCAGGGCTTACGATGGCAGAGTACTTCCGTGATACTAAAGATCCAGCTACGGGCAAAGGTCGCGACGTTCTCCTATTCGTTGATAACATCTATCGTTACACCCTTGCAGGTACAGAAGTATCAGCACTGCTTGGTCGTATGCCATCAGCGGTTGGTTATCAGCCCACGCTTGCTGAAGAGATGGGTCTACTGCAAGAGCGCATTACCTCAACGCAGTCAGGTTCTATTACTTCAGTACAAGCAGTATATGTACCAGCGGATGACTTAACTGACCCTTCACCAGCGACGACGTTTGCTCACTTGGATGCAACAGTCGTACTAAGCCGTGATATTGCTTCACAAGGTATTTATCCTGCGGTTGATCCATTAGACTCCACATCACGTCAGCTGGATCCACAAGTTATTGGCGAAGAGCATTACAACGTTGCTCGCGGCGTACAAGAAGTCTTGCAGCGTTATAAAGAGCTCAAAGACATCATCGCGATCCTAGGTATGGATGAGCTGTCAGAAGAAGATAAACTCGTTGTTTATCGCGCACGTAAGATCCAGCGTTTCTTATCGCAGCCGTTCCACGTTGCTGAGGTATTCACTGGTGCACCGGGTAAATATGTCACATTGCGCGACACTATTGCCAGCTTTAAAGCGATTATCGCTGGTGAATACGATGATCTACCAGAACAAGCGTTTTATATGGCAGGTGGTATCGATGAAGTGGTCGCCAAAGCTGAAAAAATGAAATCTACGGCGGCGTAATACTCAGTAGCATGCGTTTATGTGGTTTTTTGATAGACGCATGCTACTTACCTAACCTCGCTAAGATACACTCTCTTTTAGAATTAGGAATGAATTATGGCAACATTACAATGCCGCGTCGTAAGTGCCCGTGAGGAGTTGTACTCAGGGGAGATTAGCATGCTAATAGCCACTGGTACTGAGGGTGAAATCGGGGTGTTGCCAGGTCATACACCGCTGATTACACTGCTAAAACCAGGGTCAATGCGCGTCCAAACTCCTGATGGGGCCGAAGAGGTTATATATGTTTCAGGCGGCGTATTAGAAGTACAACCTAAGATGGTCACTGTCCTTGCGGATACGGCGATGCGCGCTAGCAATCTTGATGAAAGTAAGATCATTGAAGCGCGTAGACAAGCGGAGCAAATGTTAGTCAATCAATCTGATACGGTGCAGACGAATGCTGCCCTCGCTTCATTGGCTGAATCTGTAGCTCAGCTACAAACGATTCGTAAGTATAAGAACCGGGTATAAGCTTTAAATAAGTGTTTAAAAACAGTCCTAAAGGGCTGTTTTTTTATGCTTAAATCTAGTGAATGCACTAATAAGCTATTTATCTTTTATACCAGTGTTTAATTTATGTATATAGACACTATTAAAATAGACTAAATCAGAAAAGTTACTAGCGCTTGGTGTGGTATATCGTTATATTAATATCTGTTAAGTAACCCCTAAAGTTAGTCTTAAATATTGGACATTGAGCCGAGAACTGAACCTTTCTTATTTGCTATGTTCAAAATAACCGACCTTTGCTAAACTTAACGAAATATTGGACGCAAACTAAAAACTCTACAAGTCTAGTTTATAGGTTTTGTTAACGACTATAAGCTATAGTATAAGAGGTTACACATTTAATAGTATACTGTGTTACCGAGTTTGTTATGCATAAACCAAAATAAATGATACTGTTTTATCGCTTGACTTAGATGACGGTATTAAGATGCATATTTTTTGATGTTATCGCTTTTAACTGATGCTTTTAACTGAGATGTATTAGAGGACTGAGTAATGACCACCACCGAAGAAGACAACACCCCCCGAATATTAATTGTTGAAGACGATGAACGTCTGGCTATGTTGACACAGGATTATTTAGTTAAAAATGGTTTAGAAGTCGCTATTGAAACTGACGGTAACCGTGCGATACGCCGTATCGTTAATGAGCAACCAGATCTAGTGGTATTGGATGTTATGTTGCCTGGTAGTGACGGTCTTACAGTCTGCCGTGAAGTGCGTCCTCATTATCAGAACCCTATTCTTATGCTGACTGCGCGTACCGAAGATATGGATCAAGTACTTGGTCTTGAGATGGGTGCTGATGATTACGTTGCTAAACCTGCACAGCCGCGCGTACTGCTTGCTCGGATACGATCGCTACTACGTCGTTCTGAAAATGCGCCATCAGAAGATGTACCGCAGCGTTTAGAGTTTGGTGAGCTCGTTATTGATAATGGTGGACGTTCAGTCAACCTAGGCGATGAGCTAGTGGACTTTACTAGTGCTGAATACGATCTATTGTGGCTGCTCGCTTCTAATGCTGGACGAATCCTATCTCGTGAGGACATTTTTGAGCGTCTGCGCGGTATCGAATACGATGGTCAAGATCGCTCTATTGATGTGCGTATCTCGCGCATTCGTCCAAAGATCGGTGATGATCCTGAAAATCCAAAACGTATTAAAACAGTGCGTAGTAAAGGCTACTTATTTGTAAAAGAAGGCAACTAAGTGAGCTAAACGCTCTATATTCTTACAGAATTTTTAAAAATCCAGCTTAGAGCTGGATTTTTTATGGGTAAATTATTGTTTTTTGTGCTTATTCATAGCATTTTATGGTTTAATTGACCGATAAATTTTGCCGCGCTCTTTAACGCTTAAAAGTTTTGACAAACGAAGGGGCGCTCAGTGAGTGCTCCGCTTCTTTAGTCGTTTTTACTAGAGTAGCTATTTTTAGTATCTATATCTTATCAAGTTGGTTATAAATATCCATGTCATTAGTCTCTTCATTAAAGCACAGTATCTTTGTCCGAATTTACGCTGGACTACTAATAGTCTGTTTGTGTGTGGCACTGTTCGCTCAGCTGTTAGTAGATACTATCAATAAAGAGCGTGTACAGTCGTACCGCGAAAGTATGGCAAAAGGGGCGTTTAGTCTGGTTAGTGAAGGCGTTGCGCGCCAAGAGGATGAGGCGCAGCGTGAGTATTGGTTATCCGATGCCAGCAGCTTGTTTGGTTCGACCTTTAGTATTGTACCTATCGATGAGCTGGACTTAAATGCTAGTGAGCTGCGTCGACTTGAAAACGACAATACTGTTGTACGCTATGTCAACCAGCCCAATTACGCTGATGTTTTCCATCATCTACCCGATAGCAATGAGGTGTTGACGGCGAGAATCACGCAGGTTACAGAGCAACAAGTTCGCGCTATCGCTATATTTTTATTAGATGATCTGTCCTATTATTTAACGCTCGCAGACAAGCGCGCGCGTCTAGCTGAGCTCGAGGAGCAGTTCTCTTTTCCGTTATCCTTTCAGGAGCTGAACAGTCTTGAGTTAGATACGGATCAGATGGCGCGGCTGCGCCGTGATGAGGTAGTCATCTCCTTACAAGATACTAACAGCAGTAAGAGAAACTCTTCGATCAAGGTCGTGGTGCCCTCTGAGATTAACAACATGGCTGTGCTTGTAGGACCAATTCCTTTATTCAACTGGTTTCCGCTCAATTTGATCATCAGTATGATCTTGATTAGTATGTTTTTGATAAGCTTGGGGGTGTACGCGCTTATCTTCCCGCTTGAGCGTAAACTTCAGCTCATCCAAGTCGGGGTCAACGAAGTTAGTCACGGTAATCTTGATGTTCAAGTACAAGTTATCGGTCAAGATGAGATTGCCCGCTTATCAGCAACGTTTAACGCTATGACGGCTCATATTAAACGTCTTATTGAGTCACAGCGTGAGCTGACGCGTGCGGTATCGCATGAGCTACGTACGCCTGTTGCTCGTATCCGTTTTGCTGTCGATATGCTCGCTGATACCGATGATGAAGACTCACGCTTTATGCAGCGCGACTATATAGATGAAGATATTGAGTCGCTAAACGGACTTATTGATGAGATTTTGACGTACGCAAAGCTTGAGGAGGGTTCGCCTAAACTGGACTTGGAACCCGTGAACCTACGTGAGCTACTCGAACAAATTGAGCGAGAAACTAATGCGTTAGGTAAACCTATAAAGATTGTCACCGACCTGCCCAGCAATAAAGTAACCGCGATTGCCGATAAACGCTATTTGCACCGAGTTATCCAAAATCTTGCTGGTAATGCCCTGCGCTATGCTGAGACCACTATCATTATTAGTGCAGGCGTGAAAAAGGGCAATGCGTTTGTAAGCGTGGAGGATGACGGTCATGGCATACCAGAAGAGGATCGCGAAAAGGTATTTATTCCGTTCTCGCGCTTAGATGATAGCCGTACGCGCGCATCAGGAGGGTACGGGCTTGGATTATCGATTGTATCGCGCATTGCGTTTTGGTTTAATGGTAGTATGAAAGTTGATGAAAGCGAGAAGCTTGGCGGTGCGCGCTTTGTGATGACCTGGCCAATTAAACCTCTGACTCAAACCATCTCAGCGGATCAACTCACGCAAGAAAAAAGCGATCGTGATTTTGAAAAAGATATGTCTAGCTAATAATAAGCATCGCTTCTATAGCTTAGCTAAGACGCTCAAAGAAGTGAGAAAAATCGATTGTATTTTAGGTATTTAGTGATACAACTTAAACTTAGGAGGGCAGGGGATGCCATATTTATTTGGTGGATTGGTACTATTAAACGCGATGACGCTAGGCTACTACCTTTTTTATCAGCCCACACTGTCCACGCAAAGCTTAGAGTCAGCACGCGCTGAGATTGTACAGCCTCTACCCTATACCAACAGTGCAAAATTCATCCCACCTGCTATTGGTAGTAAAGACTAAGCGCTATCGATGCTTGTCAGTCTCTAAATCTAGGGGGCAGATAAGTGACTCAATAGTTTGTGTCAGCTTACTGGTTAGTCTTCTATTTGTTTTGATGGTGTTGTCTTTTTTATCTCAGTAGTATCGTTGCTCGCACTTGCTACTTTTGCATTCTCGCCTGCTACTTTTGAGAGTAGAGGGATACGTACGCATACTTGCAAACCGCCTTCTGGATGATTGATGGCCTCAACTTGACCATGATGCAAGCGTGCAATACGGTCAACGATCGCCAAGCCTAAACCACTACCCTGAGTAGTACGTGCTGTCTCCCCGCGCTCAAACGGCTGCATGATGCGATCTAGTTGATCGTCAGCCACGCCATCCCCGCAGTCTCTCACACAAATCAATAGCACTTCTTGTGCTTTTTTATTGACATCACTTTCAGTAATAACGTCACTATCTACAACTACTTTTGTCTCCAAAAAAGTAGGTACAATCGTTGCTGATAGATAAATAGGCGGTTTACCATAACGATTAGCATTGTTTACTAGGTTAATAATCAAGCGTTTAATGGATAGTGGCCTGACTGGTACTAACTTTTGACAACTGGACTCATAAATAAATTCCATGGGCGCGAACTGCACCATAATCTCTTTAAAGATGGCATCAAGATCAGTTAAGCGTACTGGCTCATCAGAACCATCTTTCATGTAGGAGATAAACTGCTCTAAGATGGCATCCATGTCCTCAATATCATAGACCAACCCCTCTCGAAAGAACTCATCTGAGAGCATCTCAGCGGTCAGGCGCATACGGGTAAGCGGCGTACGCAGATCGTGTGAGATCCCAGCCAGCATAATAGTCCGCTCTTTTTGTGCCTGACTAAGCGTCGTAAACAAACGGTTAAATGCAGTGTTGACTTGGCGTATCTCAGTAGGGCCTGAGTCCGTTGGTAGCGTGGTCGCATGACCCAGACGGATATAGTTAGTCGCCGCTCGCTGCAAATAACGCAGCGGACGGTTAAGCTGTCGTACTAGCAAAATAATAGTAAGCAAAGTTAGTATTGGGATACCAAGCAAAAACAGCACGAGTAGTCCAGGACTGTATTGCGAGTAGTAGACAACAGGCTCACGCAGCCAAAAACTCTTATCAGCGCTGTCTTGAACCCAAAGCTGCGGTGTTGGTTTAAACTTAAAATAGACCTCAACCGGTCGACCTAACTGCGCACCGATCTCCTCTTGCAGCACATCAGTAAACACCCCGACAAACACCTTGTCAGACACTTCAGGAAAGTCTAATGGATTGTCCACATAGATAACGTGCGAGTGCTGGTAGATCCAGCGACGCACCTCAGGGCTGTCTTGCCAGTCTTGTTTGGCACCTGTCATCAATCGTAGCTCACTCGTTAAATAGCGCGCATGGTTTCTAAGCTCTGGTAAATATAGACTGCGCCAAAATAACATGATCGATACGCCCACGCTCACAGTCACAATAAATGCAACCATCAAGGTGGTCAGCCAGCTGTTAGAGTATGAACGTGGCAGCCACTTAAAACTAGGTTTTGTCGTTGGGGTGGTCATAGTAGGTAATAGCTCTCTTATCGATTGCACATGCATAGCGGTCATAAAGTATAAGACAATCGTCGTAGCCACGCTACAAACAACTTGAACAATACTAACCATTTAAGCTATTGTTAAATAAACAGAGTATAGGTTTTCAATAAAATAATACTATGATATAATTATGCCCTTTTTGGTATACCTGCGAAAGAGAGAATTCACATGGTTGTTATTCGTTTAGCACGGGGCGGTGCCAAGAAACGCCCGTTTTATCAAGTTGTAGTTGCAGATCAACGCCGCGCGCGTGATGGTCGCTACATCGAAAACATTGGCTTTTTTAACCCACTTGCCAAAGAGTCAGAAGAAGCGGTTCGTCTTAATATGGAAGCGTATCAAGCGTGGATAGAAAAAGGCGCGCAACCTTCAGACCGCGTAGCATCATTAGTTAAGTCTTACAACAAATCTACAGCAAACACTGAAGCGACTGCTTAAGTCGTTGTTTGGGCATTTAAAATAGCGTGACTGATCTTATCAGGGTACGCCGTTAGCTATTTGTAGCTTACTTTATTTGTAGTTTGCGTTTATTGACGGTTTATTTAGTTACTTATTTTAGTTTTAGCTGTTTTAGGTTATCTGTTATGTCTTCTGTCCCAGACGCTTCTGCCCTTATGAAAATCGGTCAGCTTAAGAAGCCTTATGGCATCAAAGGTTGGCTGTGGGTATTTAGTGATACTGATAACAGAGAAGCTATTTTTGATATGCAGCCGTGGTGGATGAAAACCGCTACGGGTGTGAAGCCTTTAACAGTAAAAGCGTGGCGTCAGCAAGGTTCAGGTCTTGTAGCTCAGTTTGAGCAAGTACCGGATCGTAATGTTGCTGAAACTATGAATGGGGTTACCCTTTGGGTAGAGCAAGATGTGCTACCTGAGCCCGATGAAGATGAGTACTATTGGTCAGATCTGGTCGGTATGCGTGTTGTTAATGAGCAGGATGAATACCTCGGCGATATTACTGAGATGTTTGAAACGGGTGCTCATGATATTATGCGAGTGACAGCAACGTCAGATAGTCTAGATAGCGAGGAGCGCCTAATTCCTTGGCACAAGCAAACCGTAATAGATATTGATATGACAAGCCGCACGGTTACCGCTGCGTGGCCTAGTGATTATTAATCTTGTTCATATACGGGTCGTTAATGTTGACGTTTTGACACTGACGTTGTAATAGGATCTAGATGTATTTTGCTGTGATTAGTATTTTTCCTGAGATGTTTGCAACAATCCGTGATTTTGGTATTACGGGACGGGCAATCGCTCAAGGTCAAGTTACTATCGATTGCATCAACCCTCGAGACTACACGACGGATAACTATCGGCGTGTTGATGAGCGTCCTTATGGCGGTGGTCCTGGTATGGTGATGATGGCAGAGCCTTTAGTGCAAGCTATTGAGGATGCCAAAACGCGAGCAGGATTACAAGGTTGTTATGATGATCCGAGCAGTTGTCCTGTGGTGTATTTGTCACCACAAGGCCAAACGCTTAGCGAGAGCAGCGTGGTCAGTATGGCTAAGTACGATGGTATGATTTTATTATGCGGTCGTTACGAAGGTATCGATGAGCGTTTGCTTGAGCAGTATATCGATCAAGAGATATCGCTTGGGGATTATGTTCTTACAGGCGGTGAGCTGCCTGCGATGGTGCTTATGGATAGTGTGATACGTCGTTTGCCTAACGTTATGGGTGATGATATGTCCGCTGAGCAGGACTCGTTCGTTGATGGTCTGCTTGATTGTCCACACTATACGAAGCCGCATGAGTTTGCTGGTATGAGGGTTCCTGAGGTCTTACTATCAGGCCATCATGCCAATATCGCTAAGTGGCGCTTTAGTCAGCAAGTATTGCGCACGCAAGCGCGACGCCCTGATCTATGGCAAACTTTTACGCCAACAGCGCAGCAAACAAAATGGCTCAAAGAGTTATCTAAACCCGATAAACAGTAAGTTTACAAAGAGTGTAAACACGCTCATACATATAATTTTAGTACGATTTAAATGCGTCATACCGATATGGCCATTTATGACCCTTTTACGTTATGTCTTATTAAAGATGTGATTAATTATTACAAACAGGTAATACGCGTCAAGCCTCTATTATCTAATGTGAGGAGATAACTCTCATGAGCAACAAGCATCCATTGGTACAAAGCGTTGAAAATGCTCAATTGATTGAGCGCCCTAATTTTGCACCTGGTGATACGATTGTCGTACAAGTTAAAGTCCGTGAAGGTGAGCGTGAGCGTCTACAGGCTTTTGAAGGCGTTGTTATCGCTAAGCGTAACCGTGGTTTGAATTCAGCGTTTACCGTGCGTAAAATCTCAAGCGGCGTTGGTGTTGAGCGTGCTTTTCAATTGCATTCACCCATTATCGATAGTATCGAAGTGAAGCGTCGCGGCGCGGTTCGTCGTGCGAAACTGTACTACTTACGTGAGCGTTCTGGTAAGTCAGCACGTATCCGTGAAAAGCTTGGCGCGCGTCCAGCGAAGCCAGGTGCGCAAAAAAAGACTGACGCCGGTTTTCCCGATGCAGTTGAGACTGCACCTGGTATCTAAGGGCAGTCTAAGCCATAGCTTATACAGCTCGTTTATATTTATAGCTTGCGTATACCGCTATGAGCTTTGCAGCAGTCGCTATACCTCCTTATTGATAGGTTTATTACACATAAGTAGGCGTACCAAAAAAGACAAAACCCCAATCTGGCAGCCGCTAGATTGGGGTTTTTGTATAGGTAGAGTAGATAACGTTCTGTTCGATATCTTCCACTATAAGCAACTATTGTATTTATCGACTAGAGTGTAGGCGGTTCAATACTAGTATCCATACGACTACTTTGACGTTTAGACTTACTGTATTGACGGAGTCTGATGTAGAGCGTCTTTGTCACCACAGCGACGACTTTTTGCTCCGTATCGACGATCTGCGCTTGATACTCTCGAAACACCGCATCACCATCTTGAGCAAGCTCCTTTATCGTCATCATCTCGCTACTTGGTATCTTTAATCGCGCGGTAACCTTGCTGGTACCTGGGGCGACAAATTCGACATGCGAGCTTTTATCCCACACCACATAGTCACTGCCGAGTTGATGCATAAGCATGAGCATATAAAAGGGATCGGTCATCGCGTATAAGCTGCCACCAAACTGCGTACCGACGATATTTTTATTCAGAGCATTTAGGGTCATACTGACCACACACAGCCCTTGATCAAGGTCGATGTGCTCGGCTTTGATGCCAGCGCCAACATAAGGCGCGTAGGTATTGATACGCCATTTAAGCAAGTGTGGTATTAATATTGGCATAAGGTTTTTTTTTGCGCCGCGTTTTAATTGCTCAAAGTTTTTGGGTAACAAACTCATATTTTATCCCTTGTATGGCTTCGTCTTTGTACTCAATTATAGCGTCACACAAGAACACTGGCATTTAGTACGTAAAACCGCCACTACGCCTAAAAATAGCTATGATAAATAAAAAAATCAAGGCTCACCAGTCCTAAAGCGTAATTATGTGCCTATTGTTTTTAACTCCGTTTGGTCGCATTTATATAGAGTAATAGAGTAGAGTAGGTAGCGTAATGGCAAAAGCGAATAGAAAAGCTAACGATGTAGACACGATTAACTACACACAAGACGAGCAGCAAGCAGGTCAATGCGAGCTGTGTGGTCGCGAAGAACTCAAGCTCACGCGTCACCATCTCATACCGCGCTCTCGGCACAATAAAGCCCGTACTCAGCGCGCCTTTAGCCGTGAGGATATGAAAGGCGAGATTGCGATGCTCTGTCGTCCTTGTCATAGCCAAATTCACAGACTCTTTGATAATCACGAACTGGCAAACTACTACCATACAACAGAGCGCCTAAAAGAGCACAGCGAGGTACAAAAATTTATTCAGTGGATAAAAAAGCGTCCCGCTGGTCTAAAGGTGCGCGTTAGATAGTAATGCGCTTGCAAAACTGCCAAAATCCCCCATAAATAACGCTATTCAAGTCTTTTTATACGCCTTATTTTTAAGCGCATCATTTTACGAGTACTAGGATCTATGGTTACTGCAGCAGCATCTAGCGCCCATGACAAACAAGCCCGTCTTAAGCACTTAATTAAACGCTTGCCCAATTTGCCTGGGGTCTACAAAATGCTGGGTAAAAACGGTGATATCCTCTATGTGGGCAAGGCAAAGTCACTCAAAAGCCGGGTGAACAGCTACTTTGCCAAGACGATTGATCATCCAAAAACGCGTGCCTTGGTCGCGCGTATCCATAACATCGAAACCATTATTACGCGCAGTGAGACCGAAGCGCTACTACTCGAACAAAACTTAATCAAAGAATATCGCCCGCCTTATAACGTCCTGCTGCGTGACGATAAATCTTATCTATATGTTTTTATCTCAGCAGATAAGCCTTATCCGCGTCTGGCTTATGGTCGCGGCAAAGGTAATCATCAAAAAGGGCGTTTTTTTGGACCTTTTCCTTCTGCGCATGCGGCAAAGGAGACGCTGGTCTTGATGCAAAAGATGTTTCAGATGCGTCAGTGTACCAACACCTTTTTTAAGCAGCGTAAGCGTCCCTGCCTTGAGTATCAGATCAAACGTTGCCGTGCGCCGTGCGTTGGCCTGGTATCACCCGAAGAGTACGCTGAGGACGTCAATAACACCGTTCGGTTTTTGAAGGGTGATTCAGGCGATATTCACAGTGCTTTGATCGATAAGATGGAAAGCGCTGCCGAGGAATTGGATTTTGAAAAGGCCGTGTTTTACCGCGATCAGCTCTCTATGCTACGCGAAGTACAGGCGCGGCAAGCAGTCTATACCGTACAAGGGGAGGCGGACGTTATCGCCATCTCCAGCCAAGCGGGCATGAGCTGCGTCAACGTATTGACGGTACGCGGTGGACGGGTACTGGGTGGTAAAAATTACTTCCCTGATGTCGATAGTAGCGAACCTATTGCGGATAACCTCTCCGCCTTTATCATGTCGTTTTATTTTCAGGTAACAGACGATCTGCCAAGTGAGATTATCCTAAGTCATGAGCTACCCGATCAGTTAGCGGTTAGTGAAGCCTTGGCAACGCACTTTGGAAGTAAAGTAGTGATCAAAACCAACGTACGCGAACACCGTGCGGAGTGGTTGGAGCTTGCTAAACTCAATACCAATAACGCGCTGAAGACTAAGCTTGGTGATTACCTCGAGCTGCATGCACGCTTCAACGCTCTAAAAGACGTCCTCGCTGATGTCACCGATCGCCCCATTGATCGTATTGAGTGTTTTGATATCTCGCATACGATGGGCGAGGCTACCATTGGTAGCTGCGTCGTTTTTGATCAAGGCGGCGCACGTCGGCGCGATTATCGCCAGTATGCGATCCACGATATTATCGGCGGTGATGATTATGCAGCGATGAAACAAGTACTGACGCGGCGCTATAAGAAACAGCCGCTGCCGGATCTATTGCTCATTGATGGGGGTAAAGGTCAGCTTGGCATAGCCAAAGAAGTGCTTACGGAGCTAGGGATACTTAATGATACCTTGCTGGTCAGTGTTGCTAAAGGTGAGGGGCGGAAGGCGGGACTTGAAGTACTGCATTTTATTGATCATGAGCCGCTTGATCTACCGATGGATAGCAAAGCGCTGCATTTGCTCATGCATATTCGCGATGAGGCGCACCGTTTTGCGATTACCGCGCACCGCAAAAAACGCGATAAGCGTCGTTCTTCATCAGTGCTTGAGGTGATACCCGGACTTGGAGAGAAGCGCCGCCGCGATTTACTCAATCACTTTGGCGGTATGCAGCAGCTGCTCGGTGCTTCGCAGCAAGAGCTATCAGGGGTCACGGGTATTGGACCTGTCTTAGCCAAGACAATATATAAAGTATTACATGAGTAAATAAGTACAATAAGCGCCTACCCGTTAGGCGTTTATTTTATGGTAGGTTACAAATTTAAAGCTCAGATCGCTGTTGTCGTCATGTTTAGATTCAGATTCTGCGGCTATCTCAAAATCTTGTGGTAGCTCAGGATAAAAAGCATCGCCATCCTTAATATCAGTATCGACGTGAGTCAGCTCAATACGGTCCGTGTACATCATCGCCTCGTTAAACAGACGCTCACCGCCGATGATCCATATAGTTTCAAGGTGCGCGCCATGTGCCAGGCTTGCCGCTTGGGTTAGCGCGTCATCTAAATTGTGTACCACATAGACATCCTTACGCTCTTTTAGATCGTGCTTTTGTGCGTAATCTATCTGACTAGTAATAATAAAATTAAAGCGTTTCGGTAGCGGTTTGGCGCCCATCGACTCAAAGGTTTTACGACCCATAATCACAATACCCTGAATGTCGCTGTCTTTATTCTCAGTGGTCAGCGCCTTAAAACGCTGTAGATCTTCTGATAGGTGCCAAGGCATCTCGTTATCTTTACCAATACAGCGGTTGCGACTAATAGCGGCGATTTGAGCCACTTCGGTATGGGCATAACTCATAACATATCCTTATTTATTTTTCGTAATGGGTAATGACTAGACGGCAACTTTAGCCTTGATGGCGGGATGCGACTCATAGCCTGTAATGCTAACATCTTCATAGGTAAAGGCAAAGATGTCGTCTACGTCTGAATTTAAAGTGAGAGTCGGCAGCTCATATAGTGAGCGCGATAGTTGTAGCTCGGCCTGTTCACGATGGTTTTGATACAAGTGACAATCGCCACCTGTCCAGATAAACTCGCCGACCTCTAGCTTGCAAACTTGAGCGATCATGTGGGTTAATAGCGCGTAGCTGGCAATGTTAAACGGTACACCTAAGAACAGATCCGCTGAGCGCTGGTAGAGTTGGCAGGAGAGCTTGTTATCTGCAACAAAGAACTGAAACAGCGTATGACAAGGGGGAAGGGCAACTTGATTGGCCTCCTTTGGGTTCCAGCCTGAGACGATTAAACGGCGCGAGTTGGGATTGGTTTTTATCTGCTCGACCACCTCGCTGATTTGATCAACGCCGTCGTTATTGTACTCGCCGTTGTCCTGTTGACTGGCGCCGTAATTGCGCCACTGATGACCGTAGACAGGCCCTAAGTCGCCTGCTGGGCGCTTAAATTTTGCAGTCTGCTCGCCAGTTGCCCACTCATTCCAAATACGCACGCCATGCTCTTGTAGATAATCCACGTGCGTACTACCACTTAAGAACCACAATAGCTCGTAAACGATGGACTTAAAGTGCACCTTTTTGGTGGTCAATAGTGGAAAACCATCAGCTAGATCAAAGCGTAGCTGCGCGCCAAAATGACTCAGCGTCCCTGTGCCCGTACGATCGCCTTTTTCAGTACCATGGTTTAAGACATATTGTAATAAGTCCAAATACGCTTGCTCATTTTTACTGGTGATCATGATCTTTGCTCTCGTTGATATTAGATATCGTCAATAATAGCGCTTAGCTGAGTTGTCCTATATTAATAAGCCGCCTGTTTGCCCCAATCGTAGATGCCGCGCTTATAGGCATAAAGGATAAGACCAATACCGATAAGGATCATCGGCGCGCTTAATATCTGACCTTTGGTCATCCAGCCGAGTAGGATAAACCCTTGGTCGGCGTCTGGCTGACGGAAAAACTCAATAATAAAGCGGCTTAGACCATACCCCAGCATAAACAGTCCAGATACTGCCATACGCGGACGCGGCTTGGCAGAGTACCACCACAGTAAAATAAATAGCAGCAAACCCTCAGCAAAGGCTTCGTATAACTGCGAAGGATGACGCGGCAGTAGGTACTGACCGTTCACCTCTAGCATAAGCTCCTGTAGTGCTGGATTAGCCTGTAGCTGCTGCATATCAAAGGCGGCGGCCTGCGGAAAGTAGGTAAGCCAGTTATAACCGCCATCTGAGATACGACCCCATAACTCGCCGTTGATGTAATTACCGATACGGCCAAATAACAGTCCTGTGGGGACGCAAGGAGCGATAAAATCGAGCACCTGAAAGGGCGTCTTTTTGTACTTGTGGGCAAAATACCACATGCCAAGGATGACACCGATCAGACCGCCGTGAAAGGACATACCGCCTTCCCAGACCTTGAACAAGTAAGCAGGGTTTTGTAGCAGCTCGCCGAACTGATAAAACAATACATATCCAATACGTCCACCTAATATGACGCCAAGCGCACCAAAGAACACTAAGTCTGAGACCATAGTGGTCGACCACGCATCACGCTTAGTGCTACGATACCATGCTAGCGCATAAGCGGCTGCAAATGCTAACAGGTACATGGTGCCGTACCAGTGCACTTCTATCGGACCAAGAGACAAAGCGACCGGATCGTATTGAGGATGAATTATCATAGTAAGTTACTTAGTTGCGTATGTTAGTGGCGCATGCGTGTAGGTGGAAGAAATAGACATTAGGCATAAAGCCCGCCAAAGTATAAAATTAATTGCTGATAAGATAAATAAAAAAACCGTAAAACATCAACACAGACGCTTGGTATCATAGCAAAAATAGCGACAAATAATAAGCGCTGTATGGCAAGCCGTCTATAAACGATATTTGCTATGACTACAACAGATATAAAGTCAGCAGGCGACGTGTGCTATAGTCGTCGTAATTGCTAGCTGATGTTGGTAGCACTGTGCTATTAGCCCATTAATATTGTTCCAAGCTAACTATCAACTAAGCAAAAAAAATCATTTAGGATCCTGTATGTGTATCGTCGCTATCGCTTGGCAGTTGTTTGCAGATATGCCCCTCGTACTAGTGTCTAACCGCGATGAGTTTTTGGCGCGTCCAACCAAGCCGCTGCATCAATGGGGTGATATGCCAATCTTTGCAGGTCGCGATAGCCAAAGCGGCGGTACGTGGCTAGGTATTCACAGCCAACCCGTTGAGCCTGACAGCTACCAGCAAAACGGACGTTGGGCGGCGGTGTTGAACTTTCGTGATGGCGTGCAAGCGGGCGATAATGAGCGCTCGCGTGGCGAGCTGGTCACTGAATTTTTGACTAGTAAGCTCAGTCCGCTAGCCTTTGCACGGCAGATCAGCTTACAGGACTACGCAGGCTTTAATCTTGTTGTTGGCGATGATAAGCAGGCGGTCATCGTTAATAATCGCGGGCACGCACCAACGCCGCTACATGTAGGACTACACGTATTATCAAATGGTCAGCCTGATGAGGGCTGGTTTAAGACGGAGAAACTACGCGGCCGTCTGCGCCAAGAGGTATTGCCTTTGATTGCTGAGGATCGCGCGCTTGAATATTGGCAACAGGCTGCCTTTGCAGTGATGTCCGATGATACACCAGCGCCGCCTAATCAGCTGCCCAGCACAGGCGTTACTAGCGAGATTGAACAGGCACTGTCATCCGTCTATATTGATGCTGTTGCCTTTAATCCTATGTCTAATGGATCGACTAATACAGACAATCATACCCCAGCACCGACCTATGGAACGCGCACGCAAAGCATATTGACGATGAGCGTAACTGAAGGTCAATCATCGCCAAACTTACAATTAGTGAGCCGTGAAGTCAATAAATAGCGTTTTGTTATAAAAAAAGCTTGCGTCCATATTAATCACTATGGATGCAAGCTTTTTAAATACCGCTATAAGCTTATCTGTATCTAATATTAAAACCTCACTCCATTAACAAGTGATTGTCTTGCTCTGGAATGATAAGCTCTTGTCTAAGGGGTAATTCGCGTGCCAGCTCCTGCAAAGCCCTGCGGTATACCCCGCGTTTAAAGTGAATCACTTGACCTAAGGGATACCAGTAGCTGACCCATTGCCAGTGGTCAAATTCTGGTTTGCCTTCATCAAAGCGAATATGTTGTGTATTTGGTTCATCTAAGCGCAGCAAAAACCACTTTTGTTTTTGCCCAATACATAGGGGCTGCTGTCCATGGCGCACATAGCGCTTGGGTAGACGGTAGCGCAGCCAATCTTGCGTGACCGCCAATAGATCCACGTGACGCGGATGCAGGCCAACCTCTTCCCAGAGCTCACGATACATCGCATCCATCGGCGTCTCCCCGCGGTCAATACCACCTTGCGGAAACTGCCAAGCGTTGTGTCCAATGCGTTTTGCCCACAGAACTTGCCCTTGTGTATTTGCCAAGATGATACCGACATTGGCGCGAAAGCCGTCTGCATCTATCATGACGTAACCTTGTTTATATATTTAAAATAGCTTATCTCAGATGGCGTTTCTATAAGTCGTAATTATTATAAGGTGACTTATAAAGGTGTAAACTGAAATAAGATTCATTGTCATTATTAAAGCAAGAAATAGGCCAAATGTGTAACGCTATTTTGCTATAAAATGTTTCACAAATTTAACGCTGTAAAATCAATAGTTTATCAGCACCATCTCATTCAAGATTTGTTACCGCTTTTTATCAATAAAATAACTTGACCACCCACATTATGACCAGCCGTTTTGGCTTGTGATACACTAGCGATTAACAACTTTTGAAACGATAACAACACGTAAATAAGTGCAAGGATAATGAGTAATGACAGAGTCAACAGCAAGCGTAACATGGCAAGAGAACAAAGCGTTTATAGGGGTAGCGCCTTCAGGGCATGAAGTACAAATCGATGCTGATAAAGAAAAAGGCGCAAGTCCAATGGAGCTGGTGCTACTCGGACTTGGCGGCTGCGCCAGCTATGATGTGGTGTCGATCCTACAAAAATCGCGCCAAGAGCTCGTCGATGTGCGCTGCGTATTAACTGCTAATCGCGCTGAGACCATCCCAGCTGTTTATACTGATATCCACCTGCACTTTATTGTCAGTGGCCAAAATATCAAAGACAAGCAAGTTGAAAAGGCGATTCATCTATCAGCGGAAAAATACTGTTCGGCGAGTCGTATGCTCATGCAAGGCGGCGTCAATATCACGCACGATTTTGAAATTGTGGCAGGGGAGGTCTGATGAGTACGCTCCTTGGGCTTATTCCTGATACGGCCGCATCAGCGTTATGGGCGATGGTCGTGGCAAGTTTACTGCCGGTATGTATGGCCCTGACGGCAAAAGCCTTTGGCGGTTTTGGTTTGGCTGACAATGCCCATCCCCGCGATTTTTTGCAGCGTACTACAGGGGCTGCAGCACGAGCGAATGCCGCCCAGCAGAATAGCTATGAGACGCTTCCGGTATTTTTGGCAGCAGTACTAGCAGCAATGCTATTCTTTGTACCGCAGTCCATTATCAATACGCTTGCGTGGCTCTACGTGATCATTCGCATCGGTTACTGTGTGGCATATATCGCAAACTTAGCGACCTTTCGCTCCATTTTATGGGTACTGTCGATGGCGTGCTCGCTGATGCTATTTTATTTGGCCATTAGGCTTAGCATCTGATAGTCGTAGCAACGTAGTAGTAGAACAGCAAAGTAGCAGGACATCAAAACAGCTTATAGTGCTGCGCTAGTCTGTAGCGCTGTTATGATCAGCGCTTTATCTTTTTCGCGCTTAATAGCCTCCCAAACGGGCTGCGCCTCAGCGTAGCCTTTGGTTAACATCCCCAGCCACTGCTTATAACGCCCGACAAGTACGGTATCGTTTTTGGCAATACCGTTTAAAAACTTGATTTGATGCGTTAGTAAATCTTGCCATGTTAACAACGCACTTTCTTGATTATCTATCCGTGCAATTAAGTCAGGCCGCGTGACCGCGCCGCGACCTAACATTAAATGGGTGGTTCCTGATTGCTCAATACATTGATTGGCTTGCTCATTGTTCCAAATCTCACCGTTAGCGATAACGGGTATCTTAAGATGGTTAAAGCCTTGAATCTTGTCCCAATAAGCGGGCGGCTTATAGCCTTGAGTTTTGGTGCGGGCATGAATGGTTAGCCAGTCCGCGCCGCTATCGGCAATTGCGCCGCGTATATCATCCATCCTTGAGGTGTCGGTATAACCCAAACGTATCTTAGCCGATACAGGGATATCCTTAGGAACAGCGCGTCTTACAGCACTGATAATCTCATACATAACCTCAGGCTCATCAAGCAGTACTGAGCCGCCGCGATGACTATTGACGGTCTTAGCGGGACAGCCAAAGTTAATATCGATCGCAGGCGCGCCAAGCTCACAGGCAAAAGCTGCATTCTCTGCCATGAGCGTTGGTACGCTGCCTAATAGCTGCACGTGAATAGGTGTCCCTGCGGCAGTCTTAGCATCGTGATGTAACTCTGGTACGTATTTATAGAACACATGGGCAGGCAGGACAGTTTGAGTGACGCGGATAAACTCACTCACCGACCAATCATAAGGACGGCCCAAATCTGCGGCAATTTGTGTCAAAATTTGCCGCATCAAAGGATCAGTTAAGCCTTCCATTGGCGCAAGAAGGCGGACAGGATTATCAAACATTTTATTAAAATGGGTCATAGGTAAAGGTCATAAGTTACGAATCACAGCTACAAGTCATCAGTTAAAAGTCGTTGTAAGGGTAGAATAGACGCCTCTCAAACGTTAATCATATTGATCAGCTGCCCAAAATCACCTTTTTGCCTGTCTGCAAACCTGATATTAAATCCTTTATATTCTCGATGTCTAAATTGCTTTGCGCGCGCGTACAAGCGACGTAGAGCAGACGCAGCTCCTCAGGGCTAATCTTGATACCGTTAGTGGTAATGTCGTAATAAAAATCATCATCAAGCTGGACTTTACCCCATTCAAGACCCTTGGCTTTATGCGCGGTGGAGATGACGTAATCGGCATTTTCAATACGAGTGAGACTGTTAACCGCGCGGCTAAGCACGCTAGTACCGTGATCATCGACGAGCTTGACTAACGTCTTAAGATCGCTACCTTCATTCGTCTCTGAGTACTCTTGTACGTCCGCCCAATTATAAAAGTACGCCAGCTCTGGCACGCCGTAAGCGGATTTACCGTTTTTAAGATTTTCAGCGGCTTGGCAGAACCTAAGCATACGCTCAGTATCCGCTTGCAGTGCGACCCGATGACCGAGTTTCAGTCCTGTGAGCAGCTGCGCCATGGCAGCAGCATTGGTACGGCAGAGGATAGCGTCTTTTTTGCTATGAACCATGCCTTTTTCAATAGAGGATTTTTTATCAGGATTGCCTTTTAGGGGCACGTCTTCTTGCAAGGCTTTGAGTAGCGTATTGGCGACCTCAGCGATAGGGGCACCAAAGCGAAACGACTGCGTTAACAAGGTCTGCGGTAGGGGTAGTTTTTTCATGGCATTAACTGCACCGCGCCACTCATAGATCTGCTGATGCGCGTCGCCAACGTAGATGACTTGGCGCGGCTGCTGAGTCAAAATACCCATCATCAAAGGGTCAGCGTCCTGCGCTTCATCAAATAAGATAAAGTCGGCTGGAATGCTGGGTTTGGACAACGCCCATAGTTTAAGATAAATGTCATGACCAATGCCAGCGGGATGACGGGCATCAATAGATTGCAGCCAGCGCTGCTCAACAGCAGGGTAGAGCATCTCACGCAGCTGCTCGCTATCTGAGTCATCAAGCCAGTTAGGAAACTCGATGTGCCTTGGCGCTGGATAACTGGCGTGCGTACTACAAAAGTTACTGACCGCGTCGCTAACGAAACGTGACAAGCGTGCAGGTGTCAAAGTGATGTACTTATTGACGCCATCCATCTGCCGCCGCACTTGTACCGGCTGCAAGCCTAGATCATCGCCTAAGCGTTTAGGAGAAAAACGAGGTAAGGACAGCTTGGCAGTGATATCGCGCGGAACGTGCCGATAGGCTAGCGAGTGAAAAGTACGGCAATCGACATGGGAGGGGAACTTTTGCCGCGCATCATTAGCGATCGCTTTGTTAAAGGCTAAGTACAAACCGCGTCCGCGCAAGCGCTCACCGATAAGTTTGAGCGTCGTCGTTTTACCAGCACCTGCATAAGCCACTACTTTAAATGACTTGTGATCCATCGCCATATTAAGCGCATTTAATTGCTCATCAGTAGGGTCGCTCATATAAGCGGGCATGGATGCAGACATAAAAAATTTACCTAAAAAGTGAGAGGCTTAACATGCGACAAAAAAGTATGGACAGTATGAGGGACAAAAAAGCCATTGTATAGACAATGGCAGATTAGAGTAGGGATTATTTAAGGAGTCTCAAAGCGCAATCAATTGATATACGAGCTTATTTTATCAAAGGTAAAAATACTTGTGTGCTATTTAAACAGATTGGCGCTCTTTTGTTATCAGTATCTTAGCAAGAAATAAACCCAGCTCAAACAGTAACCACATAGGAATCGCTAGCATAAGCATAGAGACGCCATCAGGCGGCGTGACGACCGCAGCTATCGCAAAACAGCCGACAATGATATAGCGACGTTTGTCTTCCAAACTCTGAATGGAGACGATACCGACCAATATCAACAACAAGGTTACAACGGGGATCTCAAACGTCAGCCCGAACACCATAAACAGTTTGAGAGCAAAGCTTAAATAACTGTCGATGTCAGTCATAGGCAGTACGTTTTGCGGTGCAAACAGGATGAAAAACTTCAAGACGCCTTTGAGCACAATAAAATAAGCAAAGGCCACGCCCGCATAAAATAAAAAAATAGAGGACAGCAGCACAGGAATCGCAATTTTTTTCTCTTTTTTATATAGTCCTGGAGCGACAAACGACCACACTTGATACAAGATATAGGGCATCGCAAAAAAAGCGGCGACAAATACGGTTAAGCGTATAGGTGCCATAAAGTTGGAGGTGATATCGGTCGCTATCATCGTCGAATTAACAGGAAGCTGAGCTACTAGAGGATCGGATAAAAAATTATATAGCTCACGCGAAAAACCAACCAAAGCTAAAAATATAACCAGTACTGCTACGCATATCCTGATTAGATGTTTGCGCAGATCAATCAAGTGCTCAGTGATAGGCATATCACTTAACGTCTCAAAAATATCATCCGATTGACTAACGGTAGTATTGTCTAAAGACACGCTACTATCGTCAGCAGATTCTATTTTTTCTAGGCGACTTTTTTGCCGTTTAAACAATTGCTTCATTCCGCCTCCGATGTCTTAATAGATGACTTAATAGAAGCGTGATTTTGTACTGCATTGTCTAAACGCGCATGTAACAAAGTATCAGCTTTATAGTTTGGTAGATAAGGCGGGGCAGGCAAACGACGCGCTTTGTCATAAGCTCCAAGGCGGAACCACATATTTTCCCAAGGGCGCGTTGTCACTTTAGTTGTTGTTACATTAGTTATAGTGCTGGTTGCATCAGCTGATTTTAGACTATCTGTTTTTGTTGTAGATGACGTACTGGCATAGGCGTAGTCAAAAGCGGCGGGCTTACGATGGTTATTAGTATCAGAGGTATTAATATTAGAGCTATTATTAGTTTGAGTACGATCGTCTTGTGAGCCTTTACGAAGATCTACTACATTTGGGTCTAGCCTGTCATGTGGCAATTGAGTAGTCGCACTGTCATGAAGGTCGGCATCATCGTTATTAGTGCTATTAGTCTTGCCTTTTAATTGCTGATTTTGGGCGTACTCAAAGTCATGAATATTACCGCGTAGCTCGTCCATTTCACGACGCATCTCAGCCTCAGTTTCGCGAATCTTGGCAAGCTCTTTTTGCATTTGTTGGCGCGTCTCAGCCAGATCAAGCTCAGCCTCAATCTCTGATTGCAGCGTCGATACTGTACGGCGAATTTTGCTATACCATTGCCCAGCCGTACGCGCCGCTTGCGGCAGCTTTTCTGGACCTAATACTATGAGCGCGATAACCCCAAATAGCACTAATTCAGTAAATCCAATGTCAAACATAAGCGATCACTATATAAGAGCGGTATGCACTAAAGCTTACGCGTATCATCTGTAGGACGGATTTCAATATCGTCCACTTTTTGACCGGGTACTTTGCTTGCGCCATTATCTACTCGAGCATCGTGATCAAGTACTTGGCGTTTGCGTACGTGTTCCGTCTCTTCGTCTTTGACCGCGTCTTTAAAACCTTTGACTGCGCCGCCAAGATCTTTACCTGCGTTTCTAAGCTTTGAGGTGCCAAATACCACGACGACGACGACGAGTAAAATAAGCCAATGCGTAATGGAAAAACTACCCATAATATTATCCTTATGTCTGGTTAAGACCTGTGGCGTAAAATTAACAGTCAGGACTGTTGTCATCCTTTATAACTATTCATGATAACACTTTAAACCTGTATAACGCATCAAATAGCGCTCTTAATAAACAATAGTGTCTTATAACGGTGAAGCCAGCCAGCTACCTCTCAAACTCAGTTTTAATAGCTATATTTTGAGTTGTCTCATACTCCAAGTCTTATACTCCAAAATCAGGGCAACTAACGCGCTGCTTTTTCATCGAGACCGGATAGCCCAAAGCGGCGAGCAAGCTCCTCTAAGACTGCATCGGATCCAATGTCGAACCATGCAAGCGTGATCAATGTATGGAACCAAACATCTGCAACCTCGTAGATTAGCTCATCGCGAGCCTTATCATAGCTAGGTTTATCATTTCGCTCATCACTTATTGCCAAATCTTTGGCAGCGATGATGCTTTCAGTCGCTTCTTCACCAACTTTTTCAAGTATTTTGTTTAAACCTTTAGCGTATAGACTAGCAACGTAAGAGCTATCGCTATCCGCCAGCTTTCGCTCGGCGAGCACGCTATCGAGCTGCTGTAAAATAGAGGATGGGCTACTGTGGTCAGCGTGATCTATATTGGCTTCGTTATCCTTAGGAGTAGGATGGGCGCGTTCTCTATTTTTAGCCATGGAGTTATTTTTATTGCCATAGATCTCGCTTGGGTCTTTTACGACCTTATCGACGCTTTGCCACTTAGGCTCAGTACCAGATAAGTCTAAACGCTGATAAAAACAAGACTCGCGCCCGGTATGACAAGCAATACCGCCGACTTGGGTGACGCTGAGTACAATGACATCAGCATCACAGTCCAGACGAATATCATGCACCTTTTGCGTATGACCTGAGCTCTCGCCTTTGTGCCACAGTTTGGCGCGCGAGCGCGAATAATACACCGCCGTTTGCGTCTGCGCCGTAAGTTGTAACGCTTCAGCAGTCATCCACGCCATCATCAAGATACGTCCTGACTCATGATCTTGAGCAATCGCTGGGATCAGTCCATCGGCATTAAATTTTATGGCGCTTAGCCAAGTAGGTAGAGTAGTCATTTTTGTCATCTTATAAGTTGTCAGCGTGAGAATAGTCAGGCGTGCAGCGGTTATTGTACTTGAGAACGCCACCTGAGCAAAGCCAGTTGTCAATAGGGGTGAACGTCGGCAGAAATACAAGCGATCTGCCTTGAGATAAGATAAAACTTTGCTTGGCAAAATGGGCGCGCTTCTGCTAAAATAGCGCCTCCCACCTCAAGGCAAATGGATAAATAGCTTAATTAAGCGAGTTAATCGCTTGCTATTAGTGTTTGACGACCAGGTTCTATCACAGACAAAGAGGCTACTCATCATGAAGATTAAGATGAAAACTAGAAGCGGCGCCGCAAAACGCTTCAAAAAAACAGCAAATGGCTTTAAGCGTAAGCAAGCCTTTAAGAGCCACATTTTGACCAAGAAATCACCTAAGCGTATTCGCCAATTGCGTGGTCTTAAGTTAGTGCATAAGTCTGACGAAGCAGCAGTTCGTCGTATGTGCCCTTATATCTAAACCTCATTATTTGTCGTTTCACTTATTAATATTATCTTGGAGTAAATTATGGCCCGTGTAAAACGTGGTGTACAGGCAAATCGCCGTCACAAAAAAATCTTAAAGCGTGCAAAAGGCTACTATGGCGCACGTTCACGCGTCTATCGCGTTGCAGTACAAGCCGTTACAAAAGCTGGTCAATACGCGTATCGTGACCGCCGTAACAAGAAGCGTTCATTCCGTCGTCTTTGGATCGCTCGTATCAATGCTGGTGCGCGTCTAAACGGTCTGAGCTATAGCCGTTTTATTAACGGTATGAAAAAAGCCAATATCGATATCGATCGCCGTGTCCTTGCTGATATCGCTATGCATGACGCTGCTGCTTTTAGTGCTTTGGTCGAAAAAGCAAAAGCGGAACTGGCCTAAATATCTAGGCGTCTTATTGGCTTCCCTTACTATAGCGCGAGTTATAGATAGTATGAATAGGTAGTACAGTAAGCTGCATCTGATATTGATTAATAGTACGATATTAATAAAAGCTACCGCTAGTCGGTGGCTTTTTTTATAAGATTTATTTGCAATACTTACCCAAATCCTTACAATCTATATTCATCTAATCGAAGAACGATTGTTTAATCAGGAACGCCCGTTTTATGACTACCCCTGTTGCTACCGATTTGTCGGCGCTACCGACTTTATCCTCTACGCTTAGCGAGCTGAATGAGAGCCAGTTAAATGAGTTTACAGCAGGCGCTGAGGCGCTGATTGCGCAAACGTCTGATGTGGCAAGCTTGCAAGAGCTACGCGTACAGCTAACGGGTAAAAAAAGCGCGCTCACTCAATGGTCAAAACAAATGGGCTCGCTTGATGGTGATGCCAAAAAAACCTACGGCGGCTGGCTACACAGTGTGCGTAGTCGTATTCAGGTCGCGCTAGGGGCTCAGCAAGAACAGCTTGCCGCCCAAGCGCTCAACGACAAACTAGCCAGCGAGCGCATTGATATCACTTTGCCTGCACGCGGCGCGCAAAAAGGTCATCTGCATCCGGTGACGATGATCACCCAGCGCATGCAGCAGTTCTTTGTGCAAGCAGGGTTCAACGTCGCGACAGGTCCTGAGGTCGAGAGCGACTACTATAACTTTGAGGCGCTAAATATTCCCTCACATCACCCAGCGCGTGCTATGCACGATACGTTTTATTTTGACGCGCACTATCTGCTACGCACTCATACGAGTCCGGTACAGATTCGCACCATGGAGCAAAGCGCACCGCCTATTCGTATTATTTGCCCAGGCCGCGTCTATCGCAACGACTCAGATCAAACGCACTCCCCAATGTTTCATCAGCTAGAAGGGCTTATGGTCACAGAGTCGAGCACCTTTGCTGAGCTGAAAGGCTTAATCAATGAATTCCTAGAGGCCTTCTTTGGTAAAGCGCTTACGGTGCGCTTTCGTCCGTCATTTTTTCCCTTTACCGAGCCCTCCGCTGAGGTCGACATCTTAGACGACAATGGCAAATGGCTTGAGGTCATGGGCTGCGGCATGGTGCATCCAAAGGTGCTAACGAACTGCGGTATCGATGCCGATAAGTACACGGGCTTCGCGTTTGGTATGGGTATTGAACGCTTCGCTATGCTGTACTATGGTATCGACGATCTACGCCTGTTTTTTCAAAACGATGTGCGCTTTTTAAAGCAGTTTGGCTAGACGCCAATTATTGGGTTGGTGCTTACCTTTGGCGCTCATGCGTGAGCTTAATGTCTATCAGACATACCCTTATTATGATTTTGATCCGAGATATTTATGAAAATTAGTGAACAGTGGCTCCGCCAGTGGGTGAATCCTACTAATACCAGCGAAGCACTTGCCGAGCAGCTTACTATGGCAGGGCTTGAGATTGACGATCGCTATGCAGTGGCGCGCGATTTTAGTGGCGTGGTCGTCGGTGAGGTAATAAGCGTTGAGGCGCATCCCGATGCTGATAAGCTGCGCGTTACTCAAGTTAATATCGGTGATGACACACCAGTACAAATCGTTTGCGGTGCGCCAAACGTTCGCGTCGGTATGAAAGCGCCTGTTGCGACTGTGGGCGCCGTATTACCAAGTCCTGATAGTAGTGAAACAGGATTTAAAATCAAAAAAAGCAAATTGCGCGGTATGGCGTCCAATGGCATGCTGTGCGGCGCCTCCGAGATTGATCTGGTCGATGATATTGATGGCTTGCTTGAATTGCCAGACGATGCGCCTATCGGCATGGATATTCGTAACTATTTAGGTTTGGATAACGAAATCTTTGATATCTCTATCACGCCCAATCGTGGCGACTGCTTTAGTGTACGCGGCATTGCGCGTGAGATATCTGTGATTAACGATATCCCGATGCAAGCGCCAGACGTAACGGCTCAAGTAAAGACAGAGACCCTTGATACGCCCGCAATCCATGTACAAGCAGTAGAGGCCGCACCGCGGTACTTGTTGCAGCCTATCAAAGGAATTGATCGTAGCGCTGAGACACCCAAATGGATGGCTGATGCGTTAATTCAATCCGGTCTGCGCACCCATAACTTCTTAGTTGATGTGACCAACTACGTGCTTATGGAGCTTGGTCAACCGTTACACGCCTTTGATGCTGATGAGCTTGAAGGCGATATCGTGGTACGTCTAGCGGCACCACAAGAAAAAATTACTTTGTTGAATGAGCAAACGCTTAGCTTAGTAGGCGATGAGCTCCTCATTGCTGATGATAAGGGCGCGATTGCGCTCGCTGGTATTATGGGCGCAAAGCGCGGTAGCGTGACGGATAGCACGACGAATATTTTACTTGAAAGTGCGTTTTTTAGTCCGTTAGCGATTGCAGGTCGTGCTCGCCGCTTCGGTCTGCATACTGACGCCTCACAGCGCTTTGAGCGCGGTGTTGACTTTGAGCTACCGGCGATGGCACTTGCTCGTGCTACTACTTTGATTACTAATATTACAAGTGGACAAGCGGGCGCGCCGAGCGTGATTGAAAGTGTGCAGCAGCTACCAAAGCGGCTACCCGTTACTTTGCCTATTGCTAAAGTTGCAGAGGTTCTGGGTATCGATATTGAGCCTGAGCTGATGGTACGTATACTGCGCCAGCTTGAGTTTACTATTGAGCAAACACCAGAGGCACTGATCTGTACACCGCCCTCGCACCGCTTCGATATTAGCATTCCTGAGGATCTTAT
The DNA here is from genome assembly GCA_947489525.1 of uncultured Psychrobacter sp. GTDB lineage: Bacteria > Pseudomonadota > Gammaproteobacteria > Pseudomonadales > Moraxellaceae > Psychrobacter. The sequence continues at coordinate 19,575 of CANLDW010000005.1, read as the reverse complement.
TGAAGAGATCGCACGTATCTATAGCTATGACAATATTCCAAGCACATTGCCGTATTTGCAAGTTAGTATGGCTTACGATGATACGGCGGATCTTACTTATGAGATGAAACTTGCCCTTGTCGATATTGGCTATATGGAGGCAATCAGCTTTAGCTTTAGTGATGCTAAGCTCGAAGCAATGCTTGATGACAAGGCGTTAGGCGAGGTGCTAGCTCTTGCCAACCCGATATCAAGCGATCTGGCGGTTATGCGCCGTACACTGCTCTCAAGCTTACTGCCATGTGTGCAGTATAACCTGAACCGTCAACAGTCGCGTGTACGTTTTTTTGAGACGGGACTGAGCTTTGTTGGGCAGAGCGTCAGTGATCTGGTACAGACGCCAAGCCTCGCTATCGTCGCTGTTGGCGATATTTGGGATGAGCAAGCGTATCAGAACCGCGCGGTAGATTTTTATGATCTCAAACACGATGTTGAGCATCTTTTGCCGGTTCAACTAGATAGATCGCGTGTGCGTTACGAGCGCAGTGATCTTGACTTCTTGCATCCGGGTCAAAGCGCTAAATTATACGTCGATGAGCACTACATCGGCTGGCTTGGACAACTGCACCCAAGTGTCGCCAGTCAGCTTGATCTACCAACAACATGGACAGCGCAGCTTAATCTTGCACCACTATTAGCGCTTGCGCGTGAGCAGTACGCTATCATTACCCCTAGTAAGTTCCCGCAAGTACGGCGTGACATTGCGATCATTGTCGATAGCGATATTAGCTTACAAAGCCTTGAGACAACAGCGCGTCAAGCAGCAGGTACATTATTGACAGATTTGTGGCTTTTTGACGTCTATCAGGGCAAGCATATGCCAGCCAATCAGCGCTCGCTTGCCTTTGCTTTAATATGGCAAGACCCTGCGCAAACGCTTGATGACGATACTGTAAAAGCCGCGACTGATCAGGTAGTTGAAGCACTGATCGCCAAGCACAAGGCGCAACTACGGGATAGCTAACCCCGTTAAGTGGTTATTTATAAAGGTTATTTGTGCTATTACCCTCAAAAAACCTTTATACTAGTAGTCCTATCATAACCGACAGATCAAATGACATCGCATAGGAGTCGTACTGTGAGTACTCTAACCAAATCTGATATGATCGAGCATTTAATGAATCAGCTAAACTTGACGCGCCAAGAAGGCCGTTGTCTGGTTGAGAATTTTTTTGATGAGTTAACGGATAACTTAATTGAAGGTAGAGAAGTCAAACTATCAGGGTTTGGTAATTTTGAGCTTAAAGATAAAAACAGCCGTCCTGGCCGCAACCCTAAAACAGGAGAGCCAGTCGCTGTATCAGCGCGGCGCGTTGTTACTTTTAAGACAGGTCAGAAGTTCCGACAACAAGTTGATGAGCATCTATTTAATCAGTCTTAGTTAACGATTAGATTTCATTAGAAAGACGTCTATCCCAACTATTTTATCGAACACTTGAGTATATGTGTAGCAGCAAGATTTATTAATGGTTGCACATTTGCTTAAGTGTTTTTTTGTTACGTAATATTATTTATAGATATGTGATTCATACTATAAGACATATATTTTGCCTTTTATTTCCGCTAATAACCGTTTATCGTTTCAGTTGTTATTAATTAACATGAAAGCAAATCTACTGTTATACTATTTTTGCATAACCTTAGTTTTAATTTTAACATGTTTTAATAACTCGTTGTTTTTATTGAATGTTTAACACGTCTTAATTCTACAAATAGTAAAACAGTTATTTAGTCAGTAGTGTAATTTTAGTCAGTAGCGTAATTTAATGACGACGGTTTGACTATACGTAATGGATCAAAAAATGAATCATAGTGATGTCTTTCGAAAAAGCGATATAGGCCGAGACGAGATAAAAACGCAAAGCTTAGGCGTATTACCGCGTGAGGCGAGAACATTGCTCATTATGATTGATGGTAAACGAACCTATCAAAATTATTTAGATACACTTGATGATAGCAAAATGTTCGCTGAGTTCGGCGGCGTCGCACCACTGTTTGAGCTATTATTAGAACTCGATTGCATCGAAGTGGCAGGCAGTAGTGCCGCTGAAGAACCTAGGCCTACTCCGCCACCACAAGCTGTACCGCCTACCGTACCAGTAGCTCAGCCCCCAGTCCCTGAGCCGTCGCCAGCTCCGTCACCACAAGCGGATAGCCAAGCGGAATTTGATAACACCTTTAATAACAGCACTTCTAACGACAATAAAGAGTCTGCTAAGGGGTCTATATTAGGCAATCTCTTTAAATCAAAGAATACCGCCACTGACTACGCATCAGTTAAGTCTGATCTTGCTACTTACATTGAAAAAAACGCTCCTGCTCAAGATGCATGGGGTTATCTGCTTGATCTTGAACAATGTAATACCGCAGCACAGCTCTTGGTATTGGTACAAAGAATACAAGCGTCAGGAGATAATACACTAGCGCGTGGTATGAGCGACTTTGCAGAAAAAATAAAAACTCAGATCTAACCCTTTACTAGGCTTCTTATTTTGGGTCTGTTTTGAATGGACAATCTGGCTTTAGCACAATTTGAAAACTAAGTGGAGTATATTATGGGATTAGCTGAGATATCAGAGGGTAAGAGCGCAAACATGAGACATGGCGAACACATTATCGTACGTTTGACTTATATTAGTCGCTATAATAATCACAATGAAAACGGTGAGGTTACCCGAATTCTAGCGCAGGCGCAGCAAAATAACGAACGCAACGGTATTACTGGTGCTTTAGTATTTAACCATAATTATTTTTTGCAGAGTATTGAGGGCGCACGACCGGTTATTAACGAGTTGCTACGTAAGCTCGTAAAAGACCAAAGACACTTTTCGCTACAAGTTATTGAGTGTACTGAGGTCGATCAGCGCCGCTGGAATAAGTGGTCGATGAAGTATCTTATCCCAAGTGAACAGAACAAGGCGCAGGCGCTTAAGTTTTCTACGGGCAATGAGTTTAATCCCTACCTTATGAGTACCAATCAGATTTTGATGCTGATTGACACCTTGTCAGCGCAGCAAGAACGAGAAGAGCAAGAAAAACAGAGAGCAAGTAAGAAAAAATCTTGGTTCTCAATAAGCTAGCTCCTTACATTGACCTTATATAAGGGATAAAACATGGCACAATCAATGACAGATGCGCACATTTTAGTCAGTATGACTTATGCGAGTCGCTCAAACCCAGACGTTTCGGCCAAAGATTTTGATGAGATTCTAAAACAAGCACGTGAGAACAATGCTGCTAACGGTATTACAGGTATGCTCATCTTTAATAAAGACTACTTCTTGCAAACGATCGAAGGTCCAAGAGCACAGATCAATCGTCTACTGTATGCGCTACTTTCTGATCAGCGTCATCACGATCTGCAAATTATTGAGAACCGTGAGTTAAAACGAAGAGAGTGGTCAAATTGGTCGATGAACTACGCATCGCCAACTGAAGCAAATTCAGCGGTCTATCTTAAATATTCAACTACAATTGAATTTAATCCGTATTTGCTAAGCGCTGAAGCCGCTAATGATTTGATGCGTGATCTGAGTACTAATCAAGCTTAAAGTCCAATTTTGAGTTGAGTCAAATTTAGTTCTGCGTCAGACGCTCCAGTTATACTTCTTATTTTGTTTATTATTCCTACCCTTCAAGATATCTTGTCTCACAAAAACAGACTCTATGAGTGACATCATAGTGTCTATTTTTATAATAAGTAAAAACAAAAAAAGAGAGCTTATGCTCTCTTTTTATCTATAGTATAAAGAATTTATTGCAGTAAAAAATCTTGTAATGGTAAAGCTTAGTAAGCTGATTCTTCTACAACAACAACTTCATCAGCAGCATCAACTGGATCTACAACGACAGGATCTACGACGTCAACATCGTTCATCATCAGGTCGCTGTCTTCAGTAGCAGCTTGCGCATCAGCAATATTAGCTTCAGCTTCAGCAACCGCTTGTTCAGCTCCGGCTACCATATCGCCTTCAGCAGCAGCTTCGTTTAGCTCGTCTTGCGCATCTTGCACTTCTTCTTGTGCATCAGCTAAATCGTCTGACGCATTTTCTTGTGCAGTGTCACATGCAGTTAGACCCATAGTTGCAGTCATGATACCAGCTAGAGCAAGTAATTTAAGTTTCATAGGTTTTCTCCGTAAAATGAAATGAGCAGTAGCAGCAGCAAAAGACTGATATCCTGAATCATTTCAGAACTCAGCTCATATTAGCTACAGCTACTCAGCTTCCACGCATTCTATAGATTTTTTCAGACTTATGATACTACTTAGAAATAAATTTTACAATAAGACAACAAATACTGTTCGTATACTTCGGTGTCTTGTTGATTATAAAAGGTTTTTTAAGAGATTTCATTATGCTAGGCATGTATAACTTATGTCTAAATAACAAGCCTAATCTATACATAAAGGTAGATACAGCTTTAATATAAGCATTATTTTATGCATATCTCAATTATATTAAAAATCAACCTTGGAGGATACCATGAAGTGGCGAGGCAGAAGGGGTAGTACGAACGTACGTACAAGCAGTGGCGGCGGTAAGATGATCGGCGGTGGTATTGGTGGTATTATTATCGCTGGTATTTTATGGCTAGTATTTGGAGTTAATCCCATGACAGCGCTACAAACAGGAGAGATGGTTGCTGGCGGAAGGAATACGTCATCAACTGAGGTTGCAACAAGTGACGATCGCGACACTCAGTTTGTCAGAGTAGTTGTCGCTGATACAGAGGAGGTTTGGCATCAAATATTCAGTGAAGGTGGTAAAACTTATCAAGAGCCACAGCTGGTGCTGTTCAATGGTCGAGTCAATTCAGCTTGTGGTAGCGCGAGCTCCGCTACCGGACCTTTTTATTGTCCAGGGGATCAAACTGTATATCTTGATACTTCATTCTTTACAGAGATGCGTCAAAACCTAGGTATTGCAGGCGATCAACAAGGTTCAGGCGATGCCGCCAACCAAGGTCGTGCAGGTGACTTCGCGCAGGCCTATGTAATCGCCCATGAAGTAGGTCATCACGTGCAAACCCTTTTAGGTATTAGTCAACAAGTCAATGCAGCAAGACGTCAAGTGACCCGTACACAGGGCAATCAACTCTCTGTACTGCAAGAGCTACAAGCGGACTGCTTTGCTGGCGTTTGGGCGAATCGTAACCAACAGCGCGTACAGTTTTTAGAAGCTGGTGATATCGATGAAGCTATCAATGCAGCCAGTCAAATCGGTGATGATAGATTAGCGCGTACAAGTGGCGCTACAGTCTCTCCAGATAGTTTCACCCATGGCACTAGCCAGCAACGTGTTGACTGGTTTACGCGTGGTCTTGAGAGCGGTGATGTACAAGCTTGTGATACTTTTAGCGGAGCGCTATCATAATCTTTGACACACAAAAAAGCCTACATCATAAATGTAGGCTTTTTATTGACTATAAATCTGATAATAATATCTATTATCTAACGATGATAAGGTTAACTACTTAGTTTTGTCGTAGATATAGCCGCCAGCGCCACCAAGTGCTGCACCGGCCAAAGCGCCACGGGCGATATCTTTGCTGTCGCCGCCACTTTTAATAAGAGCACCAGCTGCTGCACCTGCTGTAGCACCTTTAACAGGATTACTTGCATTGGCGTACGGACCTGAATTACAACCAGTCATTACCAAGGCTGAACTCATAATAGCAGTTGCTGCGATAGATTTAGTAAATTTCATATTATCACCTATATATTTTGTTAATGTTATCAGACAATTCTTTTAAAACGAGCATTAGCATAACTTCTTATCTAAAGCTTTGTTTATAATATAACGTATTGTCTCTAAATATCAAAACAGTACTTAATACGAACGATGATACCAGCTTTAAATATTTTTGGTCGTAGGAGAAAAGCTAAGCTTTGCTAATAGGCTGTAAACCTTGTTGCCAGTCTGTATCATAGCTTAAGAGCGCTAGGCTAAAAGATATCTAGGTTTGAGAGAAAATAAAAAATAAAAAATCGCCTACTGACGATTTTTTATTTGAGCAACAAAGTTTTATTCAAGCAAAAAAGGTGTATTCGAGCAGTAAAGAATAAATAACAGATCTAGTTTTGGGACTTACGTTTCATTTGTTCAAAGAACTCATCGTTAGTCTTGGCTTCTTTAAGACGCTCGAGTAAAAACTCAGTCGCTTGTACACCATCCATCGGTTGCAAAAGCTTACGTAGTATCCAAACCTTACGTAGCTTGTCTTCATCGAGTAGGCGCTCTTCACGTCTTGTGCCTGATTTTTTAATATTAATAGCAGGAAAAACACGTTTCTCGGCTAGATCACGCTCAAGCGTAATCTCTTGGTTACCTGTGCCTTTAAACTCCTCAAAAATAACACTATCCATCTTGCTGCCTGTGTCTATAAGCGCGCTGGCGATAATGGTTAAGCTGCCGCCTTCCTCAACGTTACGAGCGGCACCAAAAAAGCGTTTAGGGCGCTCAAGCGCGTTAGCATCCAGACCACCAGTTAATACTTTGCCTGACGAGGGAATAACCGTATTGTAAGCGCGCGCCAAACGTGTGATAGAGTCGAGCAAGATAACCACATCTTGTTTGTGTTCGACGAGACGCTTGGCCTTTTCGATAACCATTTCAGCGACTTGCACGTGACGCTGTGGTGGTTCATCAAAAGTTGAAGCCACGACCTCACCGCGTACGGTACGCTCCATCTCCGTGACTTCCTCTGGACGCTCATCAATAAGCAGTACGATCAAGTAACACTCGGGGTTATTACGCGTAATCGACTGCGCAATAGTCTGTAGCAGCATCGTTTTACCCGCTTTTGGCGGTGCAACGATAATAGAGCGCTGACCCTTACCGATAGGGGCAATCAGGTCAATGATACGACCGGTTAGATCTTCGGTTGTACCATTGCCTAGCTCAAGCTTAAGCTGCTGAGTGGGGAATAAGGGGGTTAAATTTTCGAAGATGAGTTTGTGACGCGAGCGATCTGGGGTATCGAAGTTAATTTCGCCAACTTTTAGAAGCGCAAAATAACGCTCAGAATCTTTAGGCGGGCGGATAGTACCAGCGATACTATCCCCTGTTTTTAGGCTAAAACGGCGGATCTGACTGGGACTAACATAGATATCATCAGGTCCTGCTAGATAGGAGCCCTCGGATGAGCGTAAAAAACCAAAACCATCCGGTAAGACTTCTAATACGCCGTCACCATAAATGGCTTCACCGTTACGGGCGTGCGTTTTTAGAATAGCAAAGATAATATCTTGCTTACGGCTACGCGCCATATTATCAAGACCCATTTCTTTGGCGATAGCCAGCAGCTCGGCAATTGATTTTTTCTTAAGTTCAGTTAAATTCATAGATAGGTCATTAGCAAGTGATCAGGCGGGGAAGATATTAGTAGCACAGCCAGCATTGAGTTCAGCTAGAGACGTGTACAAATGAGTGTTACGCAGCATGACATTTCGTTTATATTGATGCCAGTAGCGTGGCAATAAAAGCGTTTGCAGTTTTATAATTGGGTTATTACTAATTAGGTTATTACTTATGTTCAGCGTCAGTATCGAATGAACTGCGATAGCAGTCACCTATTATCAAAAGGTAGCAATAGCAAATGCGCTGTAGTAGCACACAGTACTAGCTTATGAACAACACAGCGTTCGATAGTATTAGGTTTTTTACAATTAGTATTATCGTATTCAGCGCTATCAGAACTTAACGTCTATAGGAGATAAGTTGAGATGAGAGCTCATCGCTGTATTTAATTAGCTGTACTTAATCGTGCTAGTGTGTTCTTCATTGATGAACACGAGGAGGATTGCGACAAGACAGTTATAAAACGATTGTTTTTGTCCTGTCAGCAGACTATACGGTCTTAAAGATAGCCTTGTCAATAAATTTTGCTAAAAAAGATGCACTACCTAGTTTTTTGCATAAAAAAGCCACCATCTGTTATAGATAATGGCTATTTGACGGCTATACTGTGACGAATCTTTGCAATATAGCAGTAAAGTATTTATAGGTGTTTATCTAATACTTTTGCAAGCTCAGCTTTGGGCTGCAGACCCATGACTGAATCTACTTTTTCACCGTCTTTGAAAACAAATAGTGTTGGAATGTTGCGAATACCAAAGCGGCTAGCGGCTTGTGGGTTATTATCGACATCGACTTTAACGATTTTTACTTTACCTTGATATTCAGTTGCTAAATCCTCTAAGATTGGTGCAATGGCTTTACAAGGACCACACCAAGTTGCCCAAAAGTCGACAAGCACCGGCATATCAGCATTTAGAACGTCTTGATCAAAGTTGGCATCCGTAGTATTTACAATAAGGTCTGACATAGTTTTCTCTCTTATTTTAATGTGTTTGGGTTGTAGTCTTTATGGCATTAAATCTCTAAAATTAAAGGGTGAGTCTGATTATACGCTTTGTAAACGCTCTAGAGACATGGACTCATAAAGAATAATAAACAAAAATGTGATGCTATTTTAGCATGTTTGTCAGTCGCATATTGTAGCAGGCTAGTTGAATTGCTTAACAATTGCTATTAATACAATAAATCAAAAGTACAATAAGTCAAAGGATTAAACATGAAAACCAAAGTATAGAAATCAAAGTACAGAAATCAAAGTACAGAAACCTGACAATTAAGCTTGAATATCTCATCTAATCGTATCAAAACCAACTTAAATAAGTAGTTGTATTTATGCTATTCACTGAAGCCGAAGTTAATGCCCTTAATGAGCAAGAGCAACGTTATCCTAAAACATTTTTTCAAGATTTTGCACAGCAGATCACCGTTTATGAAGATGACGACATCTGGGTGGTTGATAAGCCTGCTGGACTGCTCAGTGTCGATGGAAAGACGCTAAAGGTCAGCTTACTCTCAAGGCTTGAGCGTGCTAATAGCAACGTCAAACTCATTCATCGTCTCGATATGGATACCTCAGGTCTGCTCATATTTGCCAAAAATGCAGTTGCACAAACCCATATTAGTAAGCAGTTTATTGAACGTTTGCCACAAAAAAAATACCATGCACGCGTGTTTGGTCACTGGAACGAGATTGGCGCTACTGGTGAGATCTCTGCGCCTGTACGCTATGAGCCAACGCTTAAGCCGCGCCACATCGTTGATCCAAGCTGGTCAAAACATGCTTTGACCCTATATGAGGTGCTTAGTCATGAAGACCGGGCAGGGGAGGCGGTGACGCGCGTAGCGCTTAAACCGGTGACAGGTCGTAGCCATCAGCTGCGCGTACACATGGTACACGTCGGACATGTGATCATAGGGGACCCTATTTATGCTGAAGGTGCTGCACTAGATATTGAACCACGGTTAAATCTGCATGCCCAGCAGCTGCGCTTAAAACATCCTGTACTTAATGCATGGATGGATTGGGAGAGTCCTATTCCTTTTTAATCCTTATTTTTTACTTTAATTCCGCTGTAACCTTGATAGTCTGTTATATGATTATAAAGGGAGCTTTATATGCCAAGCACGTCCATAAAAAAGGAACTGTATTATGTTCGATATTGCCGCTACTAAAAACAAGGTTAAAGACCGTATCAGCCGCAAGATGTCAACTAAAAGTCAAGGAGTGGCTACGGATTATGAGGTGCTGATTATAGGTGCTGGTATTGCAGGGGTAGGCGCGGCTTGCTATTTACAGCAGCACAAAGGCAGTGTGTTTAAACAAGATAAGTCGCGGCGCAATACAATTAGAACAAGATTTAAAGCAGCCAGTCATAAAACCACAGCGCCCTTTTTAGTGGTCGAAAAGCGCAGCGATCTCGGTGGAACTTGGGATCTATTTACTTATCCTGGTATACGCTCGGATTCTGATGCGCTCACTTTTGGCTATAGTTTTCGTCCATGGCTCGATCATAGGATGCTGGCAGGCGGCGACGATATCAAACGCTATATTAAAGACACAGCGCGTGAGTATGGGATCACAGAACACATACGCTATCAACATGAAGTGCAGCAACTGTCGTGGTCAAGTAGCGACCAACGCTGGAGCGCAACCATAAAAAATCACGCTAGTGGCGAGGTGTTTTCCTTAACGGCGAATTTTATCATTGGCGCGACGGGCTACTACGATTATGAGCACGGCTACCAGCCGCGTTTCGATGGGGAAGAGGATTTTAAAGGTCAAATCATTCATCCGCAGCACTGGCACGATATTGACTACGATGATAAAAAAATCGCTATTATCGGTAGCGGTGCGACTGCTATGACGTTGCTGCCCGCGCTCGTTGATGAAGAGAGTACGCAGTGCGCGCAGCACGTTACTATGGTTCAGCGTACGCCCACTTATGTGGCTAGCGTCCCAGGCGACGATTACGCGATTGACTGGTTGTCCGCTAAATACTCGCCCTTATCCAAACAGCAAGCGTATACCTTACTTAGAGTGCGCAATGTTTTGCGTCAACAAGGTGTGTATCAGTTTGCTATTCATGCGCCAAGTGTCATGCGCGCACTGCTTAAGCACTGGGCAAAACAAGAATTAAAGGGTAGCGGCGTTACCGTCGACAATTTCTTACCAGATTATAACCCTTGGGAAGAGCGCCTGTGCGCGGTTCCCGATAGCGATTTGTTTTTAGCCTTGCAAGGCGACCGCGCTGATGTGGTGACCGACGATATCAGTCATTTTACCAAAACAGGTATTCAGCTTGAATCAGGTACGCACATTGATGCTGATATTATCGTGACAGCGACAGGACTTAAGCTACAGATGCTGGGCGGCGCTCAAGTGTACGTCGATGGTGAGGTGGTCGATGTGGGCGCGCGTATGACTTACAAAGCCGTTATGGTTGAAAATGTGCCAAACCTGGCGGTGATCTTCGGCTATACCAATGCGTCGTGGACCCTAAAAGTGGATTTGGCTTGTCAGTACTTGCTTAGACTGTTTAGTTATATGAAGAAGAAGGGTTATCGCGTCGCCTTGCCGCAAGCGAAAGTAGCCGATGAAGAGGCAAAGGCGCAAGAAGATACCATTATGGGGTCACTATCAGCAGGCTACATACGCCGCGCTAAAGATGAGCTACCCAAGCAGGGCGATCGCTATCCGTGGTTTGTGACCAGTAGCTATCTAAAGGATCGCCTCATGCTCAAGCACCGTAAAATCAACGACAAATGGCTTAAGTTTAACCGTTAATAAAGTCAGCCACTTGCTGGGTTAAAATGTGCCATAAGGTTATTTGCGCGCTTTTGCTGCCCCAAGCGTTATGCGGACTAAAGATAACGCGCGGATGACCTTTCAGGCTTAACAACGGGTCGTCATTGCTAATAGGCTCGTGCTCAAAGACGTCGGTGGCGTAGCCTAGTATTTGCTCACTATTAACCGCATCAGCCAGCGCTTGGCTATCAACGATACCGCCGCGCGCGACGTTGACTAGCAGGGGCTGTTTGTGCATTTTTGCTAACGTCTCTTTATTGATGAGATGCTTTGTGTCGTCCGTTAACGGAGCGTGCAGACTAATCACATCGGACATGGCAAGTACGTCGTCAAACGCTGTATAGTCGTCACTGCGCGGTGTACGACCTTGATGCTCCGCCCACAATACCGTCATACCAAAGACGCGGGCAATCTCGCTCACTCGTTTACCAATTGTGCCGACGCCAATGATGCCAAGCGTTTTGCCTTCTAAATCTACCAGTGGGACATCCATGAGACTAAAGCGATTAGAAGTCGCCCAGCTGCCATTGACCACCTTTTCATGATAGTGAATGCCAGCGCGCAACGCCATAACCATGAGCATAAAGGTATGTTCGGGCACGCTTTTGACCGCGTAGCCTGCTACATTATATAGCGTGACATTATGCGCATCGCATGCCTCTTTATCGACATTGTTCATGCCCGTAGCGGTAAGCTGAATGAGTTTTAGCTTGGGTAAGCGGCTAATGACCTCGGCATTGATTTTTACTTTATTGGTGATAATGATGTCCGCCTCTTGGCAGCGCTCAATAATTACCTTTGAGTCTGCTGGCGTGCTCTCATAAGTCATATAATCACTGACGCCCGATGGCGCTGGCAACTCTATACCTTCTGAGAAAGTGCCTCTATCTAGAAATACTGCCTTCATACGATTGCCTTATTTATAGTTATTAATGTTTATAGTTAGCAATAAATGCGTTGACTTGCTCTCTGACAATCTCCCATAATTTTTGCTGAGAGTTTTTACTGTTTGAGGCCACATGCGGGCTAAAGATCACATGCAAATGGGATTGCTCGGTCAATTTTAGTAAGGGATCATCTTTGGCGATGGGTTCTTTTTCAAAGACATCAGTGGCATAACCAAATACGTGTTCGCTTAGGACAGCCTCGGCCATAGCATTAGAATCTACCACGCCGCCGCGTGCGACGTTAACTACCAATGGATTTTTTGTCATTTTAGCCAAAGTATCTTTATTAATAAGGTGGCGCGTCTCCTCTGTCAGCGGACAGTGTAGGCTGATAATATCAGAAGCGGCAAGTACGGTGTCAAAGTCAGTATAGTCCTCATTACGCGGCTTTTTGCCTTGATGCTCCGCCCACAATACCGTCATACCAAAAGCTTTGGCGATTTCGGTGACGCGCTTACCAACCGTGCCTGCGCCAATAATACCCAAAGTTTGCTCTTCGATATCTCGTACAGGCAGCGTCTTAATCTCTGCACTGCCTTGTTTACGCCAGCTACCATCCGCTACTGTATGGTGATAATGAACTCCAGATCGATAAGCCATTAGCATCAGCATAAAGGTGTGCTCTGGCACCGCCTTGGCGGCAAAAGTTGCAGCGTTGTATAGCTCGACATCATGGTCTTTGCAGGCTGCGTGATCTACTGCATTCATCCCGCTTGAAGTCAGTTGTATGAGCTTTAGGTTCGGTAAGGACTCTATGATGTCACGCCCAAGCTTGACCGAGCCACTGATAATAATGTCAGCGTCTTGGCAGCGCTCAATAATGACTTTAGGGTCGTTTGGGGTTTTCCTAAAGCTAACATACTGGCTAACGCGCTCAGGTTTGGGCAGCTCAATACCTTGTAGGAATCTGGCTTCGTCCAATAATACCGCTTTCATTATTGACTCCTATTTTTATTCACTGTACTTGATTAACGATTTGTTTTAATTTGAGTATTCGTCCATGAACCTAACTTAACGCGTTAAAATAAATGGGTAAAGGGGCGTTTATGTCAATTAGGTATAGAAATTACTAATTTTGACCTCATTAAGGCAGTGAGCTTTATACAATCCTTTATAATGGGTCGCCAAACCCTATATTTAATAAAAGAACTGACTGATCTATGACAATAGCTGCTTTAAACCCCGAATTTGCCGTTGGTCAACGCTACTTATCTGATACTGAGTCTGAGCTTGGTTTGGGCATAGTCGTCGATGTAGATGATCGCTGCGTACATATTCTATTTCCGCAAAGCGAGGAGACTCGCGTCTATGCCAAAAACTCAGCGCCGCTATCGCGCGTGGTTTTTAAAATTGGTGACAGCATCTCAGACCAGCAAGGCCAGAGTTATACGGTCACCGGTGTCGATGAGGTCATGGGCGTGCTCAAATACAGCGCCTTTGACGACGAAAAAGGTGTGGAAGTTAAGCCTATTATGGAGACCCGTCTAGCGGCGAATATCACCCTAGCAAAACCGCTTGAGCGCTTGCTTGCAGGGCGTATCGAGCGCGGCGACTGGTACGAGCTGCGCCAAGATATCCTGCGTATGCAGGCGGCGCTAGCGGGTCATCCGCTCAAAGGTCTTATGGGTGCGCGCGTCGATATCATTGAGCATCAGCTCTATATCGCGCATGAAGTGGGCAAACGTATTGCTCCGCGTGTCCTGCTCGCCGATGAAGTGGGTTTAGGTAAAACCATTGAAGCGGGTTTGATTATCCATCAGCAGCTGCTGACGGGTAAAGCTGAGCGCGTACTTATTCTTGTGCCGGATAGTCTGCAATATCAGTGGATGATCGAGCTGCGTCGCCGCTTTAACTTGAACTTTGCGTTGTTTGATTTAGTGCGAACCGCGGCAATTAAAGAGCATGATCCTGAACAAAACGTCTTTGCGACCGAGCAGTGCATTATCGCTGGTATGGATTTGCTTCTCGATCATCCTGATCTGTACGATCAGGCGATGGAAGCGGGCTTTGATCTATTGGTCGTTGATGAGGCGCATCATCTGCATTGGGATGAGGCGCAAGGCGGCAATGATAAGTACGATCTGATTGCCGATTTTGCTGAACAGACCCCAGGGGTGATGCTATTAACTGCAACGCCTGAGCAGCTGGGTGCTCAAAGTCATTTTGCGCGTCTGCGTCTACTCGATCCAGCGCGTTTCGATGATTTAGATGAATTTATTGAAGGTCAAGACGCCTTTGCTGAGACCGCTGCCGTAGCAAGTGTACTTATTGAAGATAAGCCGTTAAGCGATACGCAAATCAGTGCCCTGAGTAGCTTATTAAATATCAGTCTCGATGAGCTGGCCCCTATTAATGATGATGACAAGCTGCGCACTTATGCGCTAAATGAGCTGCTTGATCGTCATGGTACAGGGCGTATTTTGTTCCGTAATACTCGTGAGAGCGTCAAAGGCTTTCATGGTCGTAGCAATCAGCCGCATCCGTTACCGCTCCCTGAGACGTGGGTAGATAGTTATCAGACGAGGGGTAAACTGCGCGAACAGCTATGGGGCGAAGAAAATCAGCCTGATGGCGGCTGGCTTGAGGATGATCCGCGCGTGCCTTGGCTCATTGATATCCTAAAAGGTCAGCTCAAACACGAAAAAGTCTTACTTATTGCTCGTAGTGGGGCGACCGTTGAGAGCTTGGAGGCGGTACTGCGTCTGCATGCAGGTATCAAAACAGCTATCTTTACCGAGCAGATGACCTTACTTGAGCGCGACCAAGCGGCGGCGTTCTTTGCCGATGTTGAGGGCGCGCAGATACTGCTGTGCTCAGAGATTGGCTCTGAGGGACGTAACTTTCAGTTTGCAAGCCAGCTTATATTGTGGGATTTGCCTGCTAATCCAGATACCCTTGAGCAGCGTATTGGTCGTCTCGATCGTATCGGACAGACGCAGCAAATCATGCTACACGTGCCATATGTTGAGGGTACGGCGCAGGAGCGTCTGTACCACTGGTATGACCGCGCGCTCAATATGTTCAATCAGATCTCGCCGACGGCGCAAAGTGTGCAGGAGCAATATATCAGCGAGCTTAAACCTTTGCTCGAAGGCGCAGATAACGAGGAGAATCGCCGCGCGCTTGAGGACTTAATTGTTGATGCCAAGCAGCTGCGTTTAGGACTTGAGGCGCAATTGCAAGCGGGTCGTGATCGTCTGCTCGAGTACAACTCGTGCCGTCCGCGAGTAGCTGGACGTATCAAGGACGCTATGCAAGACTTTGATGGTCATAATCTACTGCCGCAGTTTATCGAGCGCTTCTTCGCCTCAGCCAATATCGAGCACAGCATTCAGCGCGATGGTTCGTGGGTGATCGCGCCTATTGATAGCACTGAGATTAGCGACTATATCGATGGGTTACCGCTTGGTGATGAAGACGGTATGAGCTTAACCTTTGAGCGTGAGCAAGCGCTTGTGCGTGAAGATATTGAGTTTATTACTCATGAGCATCCTTTGATGCGTGCGATCTATGAGCTGGCAAGTACCAGCACCTTTGGTAATACGACGGTGGCAATGCTCAAAAGCGCTGCGGTACCGCAAGGCATGGTGCTACTAGAGGTCAATTTTCGCGTTGAAGCCATTGCGCCAAAATTGCTTAATCTGCCTGCAACTTTGCCCACGCAAAACATTCGGGTCTTTATCAGTGAGCAAGGCAGTGATTTATCAGCGCGTATCAGTAGTGAGATGATTATGCCGCATATCGAGCGTCTGGATAAAAACCGTGCGCGCCAAGTGATCAAAGTACGCGGCGATGTGATTGAAGCACGCTATTACGAAGCCGAAAATATCGCTCGCGAGCAGTTGGCTGAGATTGGCGAGCAGGCAAGTACCCGCTTTAGCCAGCAGTGGTCACGTGAGATCAAGCGCTTAAAGCACTTACAAACGATTAATCCAAACGTTCGTCCTGAAGAGGTCGAACGCTTAGAGCAGTTGCAAGCGCAAGGCGAGCAAGCTCTAGCAAATCTGTCGTTAGTGCCTGACTCCATTCGCGTATTGGTCGCTGTAAAGCCTTAGTCAATTGATAGGATCGTATAAGAGGGGCGTAATCGCTCCTTTTTTACGTATTACAGTAAGAGTTTGAGACAAATGACTTTTAATCACTACCACTTTAACCTAAACAGTCAGTCTCAAGTTGGACGGTCAACATGTAGTCGCTGGTCAAAACTCTTAATATTGGGTAAGATGCTTTTTTTTATATTCTTATCTCTCTATATTGTTCTAAGTCTTATCATAGTGCTAATGGTTAGATAGTGCTAATGGTTAGCGCTCACTGAAAAATGAGGAAAATTATCGTCATGCCTGATTATCCAAAGCTTATTGAGGAGCTGCTAGCAACGGTTGCGCTTATTGAAGTCAGTCCTGATGTGTTTGAAGGCAAAAGTCATGATTATGTTGGTAGCCGCATCTTTGGCGGGCAAGTGCTCGCCCAAGCCATGATGGCTGCTGCGCATACGCTTGATGAAGACAAGCCTTGTCACTCATTACACGGTTATTTTCTGCGTGGCGGCGATATTACTCAGCCTGTGATCTATCAGGTGCGCCGCTTGCGTGATGGACGCAGTTTGTCGGCGCGTGAGGTGACCGCTATTCAGTACAAACAAGTTCGCGGTAAGCCGCCTGTTGAGCAAGTGATCTTTTCGATGATTGCGTCGTTCTCGCCGATGGAGGAGGGCTTAGAGTATCAAGAGGATATGCCCGTTTATCCGCCGCCTGAAGATCTGCTTGCGGAACAAGAGCTTAAAGAAGATTACGTAGGTAAAGTACCCGATGCGCTCAAAGCGCGCTTTATGCGTCGTCGCCATGTGGAGATAAAACCGGTCAAGCCGCGTGATCCCATCAATCCTGAACCTATTAAGCCCAAGCAGGCCAATTGGCTACGCATCCGTGAGCTTGGCGCGCAGCCAATCGCCATTCAGCAAGCGCTATTGGCATTCTCATCGGATTTTTACTTAGTAGGGACGGGGCTGATGTCACATGGCATTAGTTTTATGACTAGTGGTTTGCAAGCGGCGAGTATCGATCATTCGATGCACTTTCATCGCCCCTTCGATCTTAATGACTGGCTACTGTATGACATGTGGAGCGATACTACCTCTAATGCTAAGGGGCTAAACCACGGTCAATTTTGGCAAGATGGTAAACTGGTTGCCACGGTACAGCAGGAGGGTTTGATGCGGCTAAGGGTGCCGAAGTCTTAAGACCTTTATTCCATTTTTCTATACTATTTATAGATACATAATTTTGAAAAGTAGGCTGGTGCTTCTAGCCCAGCTCAACCCTCTATAATTTTAATCATCGCGCGCGGTAGTCCTAGACTATCTTGCGCTTTTTGTTTATCTAACCATTTAAAATCTATATCCGCTGCACTGAGCTTGCCTTTTAATTCTGCAATCTGCTTACCATTAAGCGTTAATTTCTGCGGCTGCAAATACCAATGAAAATGGGTTAATGAATGCTTAATAGGCGCATCATCTAATAAGGTATTGCTTACAGGTTTGGCTACTAAATTATTCTCAATTAGCCAGTCATTAATAATTTGCTCAGCAGTGGTAAATTCGATTTCGTATAGTTTGTCATTGCTACGCACGTCAAGCTTTTGCTTATCTGTTGTAGCGACATTGTCCTGCTCTTGAGAGGCTACTTTACTATCCGTTTTACCGTCTACCTTTTCTATAAACTGTAGCGGCAAGCTCCAAAGACCACCCCAAATGCCATTGTCAGGACGCTGTAACCACAATATCTCGCCGTCATCGTTTTCAATCATTAGTGCATTGCTAAATTTACTGGGCTTGGGTTTTTTCTTGGCTTTGACCGGATAGTCCGTTTCGCGCCCCTCGGCATGAGCGATACAATCCTCGCGTAATGGACATAAATGGCAGGCAGGACTACGACGCACGCATAAAGTTGCACCCATATCCATCATGGCTTGTGCAAATAGTCCTGAGTTATCCTCTGGCGTCAGACGCTCTGCCAAAGCCCAAAGCTCTTTATTGGTCGCAGATTTAGTAATGTCGCCATCAATCCCAGCCCAGCGCGTCAATACCCGTTTGACATTACCATCACAAATGACGCCATATTTATGTAGCCCCATTGCCATAATCGCGCCTGCGGTCGACGGCCCCACGCCTGATATCGCCTCCCAACCATCCAAAGTTTGCGGAAAATCGCCTGTCTCGTTTATGACCTCAACCAATTGCTTCGCGCCTTTGTGCAGATTTCGCGCGCGTGCATAGTAACCCATACCTGCCCAGTGCTCAGCGATCACCTCCCAATCCGCTGCGGCTAAATCCTGCACCGTCGGAAACGAGTTCATAAAACGGGCAAAGTAGGGCAGTACTGTCTTGACTTGCGTTTGCTGCAGCATGACTTCAGATAGCCAAACGATATAAGGATTAGGAGTATCCGTTTGGTGCTGTTGCCAAGGCAGATCGTGGCGACCGCTGGTTTCAAACCAAGCGAGTAGGCGCGGAGCGAAGGTGTGTAGAGAATGCTTTGTGTGATTAAAATCGATATTGGTAGACAGTGTTGGCAATGACTTTCCTAAGTATTCAAAAGTAATATTAACGAGCTTTGAGGTCTAGCGCTGAGAGTAAACCAAGATGCTCGACAAAAGGATTAAAATCTTTATCACTAAAAAGTAAAGGAATTTGGCTATCAATACAAAAGCCAGCAGTCATAACATCATTGGATTTACGAATGGTGATGCCTTTTTTGCGCAGTTGTCGGTAATAAGACACGTAGCGGACAGCATTATCCTTACCTAAAATGTCGTAACAAGTGAGCGTATTTAACGCTGAAAAAGCCTGGGAGTAATGCTTATCTTCTTTAAATCCTTGTAGAACTTCCATCAAGATAACGTCTGTAATAGCGATTTTTGCTTGCGACAATAGGGTATCTAAGAGGTCGGTATGCGGCGTTACGATACCGTTAAAGTAATCTATCCAAACACTCGAATCTACGATAATCATAGGGATGATATTGAGTGTCATGCAGAGGGCTCAGTCGTATCTATGGTATCGATATTCTGGCGCATTTGTTCTAAATCACCGTCCCACTGTAGTTTGCCACGTAGCTGTTTGATATTTTGTTGTTTATGCATCTGTACCAGTAGCTTTAGTCCTTGCTCAACGGCTTCTTTTTTAGTTTTTGCGCCAGATAGCCGCTGGGCGTCAGACATTAGATTATCATCAATATATATATTAGTACGCATACGGATACTCCTTAAGAGATGTGTATGGTTTTTATATATTATACACCTAAATAGATGTTCTTGATGAAAATATGGAGCATGTTGTTTATTGAAACTTGAAACTTGAAACTTGAAACTTGAAACTTGAAACTTGAAACTTGAAACTTGAAACTTGAAACTTGAAACTTGAAAC
>CANLDW010000004.1 GCA_947489525.1 uncultured Psychrobacter sp. | reverse complement strand
GTTCGGCAACAGGTTCGGCAACAGGTTCGGCAACAGGTTCGGCAACAGGTTCGGCAACAGGTTCGGCAACAGGTTCGATGGCTTGTGTCTCCGATGCGTCAAATGCTAAAGTCTCACTGCCTGATAGAGCTTCAGCTGCTACTGACTCGGATTCATCCCTGTATTCAACAGCTTTGCTGTCTGATGCAGCGAACGTCTCAAACTGCTCTGTGGTATCGTCATGCATATCATCGATATCATTATTATCGTTGATAACGTTTAGATCAGTGCGACTATCATTGCCATTGTCCACCTCACTCATATGTTGAGTAGTACTAGCGATGTCAGTATCTACATCGTAAGCGCGCAGCTCATGTTGTGAAGCGACGTGTCCAGCACCACCTTGCGCGACTTGCAAGCTAGTAGAGTTATCTGCATCGACTATTGCATCGCGCGCTAATGGACGAAAAGCGAGCAGACGCAAAATACACATCTCAAGCGCTTGCATAGGGGTGCTAGCAAGCTTGATACCTTCGCGAGCCTGTACAACGATCTCATAATAGAGCTGGAGCACATCAGGACTCATACGCTGCGCAAGAGTAGTGATATCTTGAGCTTGCGCTTCGTTAATGTTAAGAGCGACCTCAGGCAATAGCTGAGTGAGCGCGAGTTGATGTAGCAATTCTGCAAGCCCATCGAACATGCTGGACGCATCGACCATTTGCATACGCATCTGCTCAATGTGAGCCGCGACTGCAGATTTATCATTATTGTAGATATCGCTTAGCAAACGCACTAAATCGGCGGCGTTGATCAGCCCGAGCATACTATTGACTGTGGCATCATCGAGCGCGCCTTGACCAAAAGCAATGGCCTGATCAGTCAAGGACAAGGCATCACGTACAGACCCTTTAGCAGCACTAGCAAGCTGCCATAAAGCAGGTTTCGTGTAACTGACCTGCTCTTCCTCTAATACATGAGCTAAGTGTTCGCTAAGTAGTGTTTGTGGCAATGGACGCAGTACAAACTGCAAGCAGCGTGAGATAATCGTAATAGGCAGCTTTTGTGGATCGGTGGTCGCAAGCAAGAACTTGACGTGCGCAGGCGGTTCCTCTAAGGTTTTGAGTAGCGCGTTGAAACTATGCGTCGATAGCATGTGCACCTCATCAATGAGGTAGACCTTATAGCGGCCTTGACTTGGCGCGTAAGGGACATTGTCGAGCAGCTCACGCGTGTCCTCAACTTTGGTACGCGAGGCCGCATCTATCTCGATAAGATCAATAAAGCGGCCTTGATCAATTGCTACGCAGTTATCGCAGACGCCGCAAGGCTTGCTCGTCACGCCCGTATCGCAGTTTAAACATTTAGCCAAGATACGCGCTATAGTCGTCTTACCAACGCCGCGCGTACCCGTAAACAGATAAGCGTGATGCAGACGATTGTAATCAATAGCGTTAATAAGGGCTTGCGAGACATGCGTTTGTCCGACAAGCTCATGGAAGTTTTTGGGACGGTATTTGCGAGCTAAAACTTGATATTGCTGCGACATAATAAATGCCTATATGAGTAATGCAGATAGGGTGCTGGGTCAAAAGGTAAGGACTTTGTTATCGAAGCTCAGGCTCGATTGCGATTTGGCTTTGAGCTCAGCTAATTGCTTGTAGAGGCGCTGCGTATTGGCATCGACCACTGATCCTTTTAGATGGTAGCTATCGATGCGCACTTCAATGCTGTTGTTATTAGGATGTGGCCGGAAACTAACCCCAATCAAAAATAAATCTTCCATAACAGGACTTTGTAACTGCGCATTGAGAGCAGACAACATATCTTGATGCGTCATACGCACGTTAGAGGCGTGTAAGTTACTCTCTTCATCCTGTGCATAAAACACAACCATATAGTAGCGACCAAGCACACTATAGGAGGGCTGATGGTACACGTAACCACTCCAGCGCGCGACCTCATCTGCTTCTTTATACGCTAAAATATTATCTACCAGACGCTTATGGGTATATAAGGATTCATCAACGAGTATTTTGACTTGCTCTTTTGGCAAGGGCGCAAAGGCTTCATAGTGACGTTTAATCAGACTACCAAAGAGCTTATTCCAAATCTTAAAGCCCTCATAAGTTTCTTTGACCAAGGTTTGTATAGGCTCAGGTTGATCTGACGCTACCGCCTTTGTTAACTCAGGGTCAACCTCAGCCATAAGCTTGGCATCGACAAGCTGGTTTTGAACGCTTAGCGCCTGCTCAAAAAACGCGGGCGACTGCAAAAACGTTTGTAGTAAAGCTGACTCGCTTTTAAATTCGGCAAACTCGGTCAGGTTATGACGATGAAATTTCAAAAAAGCAATGAGCTCATTAGGCGTTGCTAGCTGTTTGAGCAGATCAATAAAGCTTTGATAGCTAAATACTTGTAGAATGCTCCCCTCATCATCTAGATCCAAAACACACTCTTCAGCAAAGAACTGATTTCCATACCCATAAGCGACATTGTGCGGGGTCATGCTCTGTGAGTAATCTAAATGCTGGATGGAAAGTGAGGTTAAACCAACAAAGTAAACGGTCTTGCTCGTTTCATTATCCTTTGCGTCCGCCATACTGCTTTTAGCATAGAGCTGTGCGTGACGTTTCATCAAATCGTTAACAGTCTCTTGACGCCACACGCGAACAACTGCGCTATTCACTTCTTTGCTGCGTGCCTGTTTTGCGACTTCATTAACGATGAAATAAACAGTCGCATTAGCAAATTCAAAGACGCAATCATATCCTTGATGATCGACACTATCATTTGCTTCTGGACTGTATAAAGACAAAAAACTTTGCTGAATCATCCGCTGCCAAAGCAAAGACGGAGCTTGCTGCTCTACCATAATATCCCTCTTATCGCATACCCATAGCAACTGGCATCCGCGAATAAAATTGTAATATCCATAATCAATTAATGAATATTAACACAGATTTATAGTAGGCCGACTATAGTTTAGCTGTCAAGCTTACGGCGCATATGCGGAAATAAGATCACATCACGAATGCTGGCCGAATCGGTAAATAGCATCACCAACCGATCAATACCTATACCCTCGCCCGCCGTTGGCGGCAAGCCATAAGATAGAGCTTCGATATAGTCTTCATCAAAGTGCATGGCCTCGTCATCACCGGCGTCTTTTTCGGCGACTTGACCACGGAAGCGCTCGGCTTGATCGGCAGGATCGTTGAGCTCGCTAAAGCCATTAGCCAGCTCGCGACCACCGATGAACAGCTCAAAGCGATCGGTAATCTCAGGGTTGTCGTCGTTACGGCGTGCCAGCGGTGAGGTCTCAGCAGGATATTCAGTAATAAAGGTTGGCTGACGCAGTTTGTGCTCGGCCGTTTCTTCAAATACTATTGTTTTTAACTTACCTACGCCGAACACGTCGTTCACTGGTTGATGCAAAGTATTGCTTACATAGCCCGCTAGATAATCGCGATCATCAATACGCGTCATATCGAAGTTTTCGGCATACTGCTCGATAGCCTCAGACATGGTAAGGCGAGCAAATGGCGCTTTGAGACTGATCTCCTCGCCTTGATACGTCAGCTCAGTTGTGCCCAAAATATCTTGCGCCAGCTCATTGAACAGGCGCTCAGTGAGATCCATCAAGTCATGATAATCAGCGTAAGCCTGATAAAACTCAATCATGGTAAATTCAGGGTTGTGCCGTGTTGACACGCCCTCATTTCGAAAACTACGGTTAATCTCAAACACCTTCTCAAAGCCGCCAACGACTAAGCGCTTAAGATATAGCTCAGGAGCGATGCGCAAATACAGTGGCATATCTAGCGCATTATGATGGGTCTCAAACGGACGCGCTACCGCCCCGCCTGGTATCGGATGCATCATCGGCGTCTCAACTTCCATAAATCGCTCGTTTAACATAAACTTGCGAATACCACTAATCACTTGACTGCGAATGATAAAGGTATCGCGTGTGGTCTCATTGGTCATCAGATCTAGATGACGATTGCGATAGCGCGCTTCAACATCTGCAAGACCATGAAACTTATTTGGCATCGGGCGCAGCGCTTTGGTCAATAGTTGAATGTCCTCGATATGGACGTATAAATCACCTTTACCAGAGCGTCCGATATAGCCTGATACGCCAACGATATCGCCTAGATCAAGCGACTTAATACTTGCCAGCGTCTCTGCATCTAGCTCTTTACGCGCCACATATAACTGAATGCGACCGGTCATGTCTTGGATGACAATAAACGAGCCACGATTGAGCATAACCCGCCCTGCGACATTGACTTGGGTTTTATCACCACTGGCCGCTTTTTCTTCAATCTCTTGCTTGCTGATACCTTCAAAAGCCGTTTGCAAATCTTGTGCATAATCAGTGCGTTTAAACTGATTGGGATAAGGCTGCTTGCCTGAAGCGGTAATGTCATCGAGTTTGGCTTGTAGTTGGGCGATAAGCTCATTGGCCTCTTCTAGCGTTGGGGCTTGATCATCAGTAGCTTGATTGTTTTGGTTTTGTTTGGACATAAGTTTCTCAAATTTAATGGGTTTGTTTATACTAAAATATTTTCATTAGAATATTTTTATTGCTGGTCTGATCTATTGTAAGCTGGGCTTTGACTTATCCCTAAAATTTTGTAAATTTTAAAGCTGGGTTAAAACCCAGCCTACGCCAAAATTTAGCTACTTATGCCTCACCACCAATACTCGCCATGAGATCCGCCTGATGCTCACGCAATAGCGCGTCTAATAGCTCATCAAGATCACCTTCCATAATCGCATCCAGCTTATAAAGGGTTAAGTTAATGCGGTGATCGGTCATGCGTCCTTGCGGGAAGTTATAAGTACGGATACGCTCGCTACGATCGCCACTACCGACGAGGTCACGGCGAATCTCATCGGCGACATCGACTTGCGCTTGTACTTTGGCTTGCTGAATTTTAGAGATCAGCATTTTCATGGCGTGGGCACGGTTTTTATGCTGGCTACGCTCTTGCTGACATTCAACTACCGTACCTGTCGGAATGTGCGTTAAGCGCACCGCTGAATCTGTGGTGTTGACGTGCTGGCCACCCGCGCCACTAGAGCGAAAAGTATCCATCTTAATATCGGCAGGATTGAGATCGACGCTATCATCAATCTCAACCTCAGGCATGACAGCAACCGTACAGGCTGAGGTATGGACGCGACCTTGGCTTTCAGTCTCTGGCACGCGCTGGACGCGGTGGGCGCCGGACTCAAACTTTAAACGCCCATAGACACCTGTGCCTGATACGCGGCTGATGATCTCTTTATAACCGCCGTGCTCGCCTTCGTTAGCAGAGAGCACCTCGACTGTCCAGCCCTGCGTCTGCGCGTATTTTTGGTACATACGGAACAGATCGCCTGAGAATATTGCTGCTTCATCGCCGCCCGTACCTGCCCTAATCTCAAGGAACGCCGGCACTTTATCGTTAGGATCTTTTGGCAGCATCATGACATTAAGATCTTCTTCCATCTTAGCGATGGCCGCGCGAGCCGTCTCAATCTCGTCTTGCATCATCTCTTTCATCTCAGGATCGTTAGCATCCTCTAGCATGGCCTCGGCATCGGCTTGATCTTTTTCGGCGCGGCCGTAGTTCTGCCACAGCGTGGTAATATCCATTAGATCACTGTGTTCGACAGACAACTCACGGAATTTATTATTGTCGCTAATGATATCTGGATCAGATAATAGCGCGGTGACCTCTTCATAACGGTCTACCATTTGGTCTAAACGCAGGCGCAAGGATTCTTTCATAAAAGGACTTTTAATTAGATGAGAAAAATAAGGCAGTAATTATAGCAAATTTTTGCGAGTACATTAAAACTATGACCCAAATCCTTATAATTTGCGATACGAGCGTTGTAATTGAACACAGCCAATCAATTAAAAACAGTCAGTCTGAAACAGCTAAAAAAATAGCTAAGACGACGCTTAGCTATTTTACTGACTGCTTATATGAACTAAGCCTACCTTAACTTATTTATACCTTACGCACGAGCACAGATCCGATTGAGTAACCAGCACCAAATGAGCAAATGACGCCTAAATCGCCAGATCTGAGCTGATCTTTATAGCGATGGAACACGATGATGGGACTCGCTGAGCTGGTATTAGCAAACTCATCAATGACGCTTGGCACGATTGATTTATCCGCCTCTTTACCAATGACTGTACGCAGGATCAGATCAAGCATATTGGCATTAGCTTGATGCAGCCACATCATTTTGACATCTTCAGGCTTTAAATCATTTTCTTGCAAGTGCTCAAGGATAATCTCGGAGACCTTTGGACAGACCTCACGAAACACTTTACGACCGTTCTGCAAAAACAGCTTATCAGTGACTGGCTCCTCAATATCTGGATACATCTGGGTATCAGCCGCCAAAAACTCAGAGCGATCCATAAAGCCGTATTCGTTTTTGATATTGGTTGAGAACTGGGTAAACAGCTTACTGCTTATAATCTCATAGCCCTTTGGCTCAGCGAGGTTTTCTACAATGCTAGCTGTTGCAACATCACCAAAGATAAAGTGGCTATCACGGTTGCGCCAGTTAAGATGCGCTGAGGTAATCTCGACATTGACTACCGCGACGCGCTTGGCAAGTCCTGAGACAATCGAACCGTATGCTTGCGAGAGACCAAAAGTCGCTGCACTACAAGCCACATTCATATCGTATGCAAAGCCGCCGACCATACCGATAGCGTTTTGAATCTCAATGGAGATAGCAGGATAAGTGCGCTGAAAGTTTGAACAAGCAAGAATAATACCATCTAGGTCATTAGCCTCAAGTCCAGCATCTGCCAGCGCGTCATTGAGCGCAGCCACGCCCATCTCAGCCATTACTGATAGCTCTTCGCCTAAATGACGATACGGGATAACGGGCGCCATAACATCCGTATCTAAAATACCTGCCTTTTCCATCACGTAGCGCGATTTTATGCCTGATACCTTTTCGATAAATTCAGCGGACGACGGCTCAAGCGCCTCAAGGGTACCATCTGCGATCGCCTCAGCATGCTCTTCATTATAATTAGCGACATATTGGTTGAATGACTCAACAAGCTCTTCGTTGCTAATGCTATAGGGCGGAATATATAGACCCGTGCCAGTGATACAAGTCGTCATGATCATCTTCCTTGTCTACTACATATATATTATGTGCAAAATAAAATAATAGTCATTCAACGTTAAAAATAATTTGAGTGAATAACTGTAAACTTAAAACTATGCTCTTATTATGCCTGAATATTCGTATTTTGCTAATACTTTGTTACAAATAATCATTTACTCTAATGAAGGAGCGATTAAATTTGCTCATGCTCAGTTATAATCAGCTCTAGTTTTAGGGCATCTATAATAAACTGGTAATTAGGATATGCAATGCAAGCACTTTTTGAATGGTTGTTTGGTCAGTATGCCGATTACTCGGTTCTATTCATTGCTCTTGAGATTATCGCGGTCCTCTTTGGAATCGCAAGCGTCCTACTCGCCCGCAAGCTGAGTGTCCTTGTCTTTCCTGTCGGTCTCGTTAGTACTGGCATTTTTGTTTATTTACTGTGGCAGTGGCAGCTGTTTGGCGATATGTTTATCAATGCGTATTATACGGTTATGAGTCTATACGGCTGGTATAACTGGACTATTAATAAGGTAAGCACTAAGACGAATAACAGCGTCAATGCTCAAGCGCATGAGCAAACAAGAATAAAGCCACAAGCTTACGAGAACGAAGTACAAGTTGAGCACGTTAGACGCGAAGACCTTCCCACTTTGCTATTATTAGCGATAGCTACCGCCAGTTTCGTCGCGTTGATCTACTACTTACGTCCTGTCATCAATAACGACTTTAGCTTTGAGGGCGCTGTGCTCGGTCTGCATTTATTTACGTGGGTGGATTACACCGACATGCTGACCACGGCAATGTTTTTGATGGCAATGTGGCTGATGGCGAGTCGTAAGATTGAACATTGGCTGCTGTGGATCATCGCCGATGCCATATCCGTGCCGCTTTACTTTTATAAAGGCTTTACCTTTACCGCACTACAGTACGTAGTGTTCACTCTTATCGCCATATGGGCCTATTATGAATGGCTACGACGCTACCGCTTACAAGCAAGATTTAGTCCAGCATACGCCTGATACTGTCATCACTGTTGCTATCTTGGGCGCTGAGAGTACAGGCAAAACGACACTGTGCCGCGATCTTGCGGCGCACTTTGACTGCCCTTGGGTGCCTGAATATATGCGCACTTACTTACAAGCAAAGTGGGATGATAAGCAACTGACGTGCACATGGGACGACCTGCTGCCCATTGCTTGTGGTCAAGTCGCACTAGAAAATAAGTGTGCCGCTGAGTCTGCGCAAGCGCTTAGAGATAAACAATCAGCCTCTAATATTCCGCAAAAAAACTACCTGTTTTGCGACACCTGTGTATTTGAGCTGATGGTCTACTCCCATTGGTATTATGGCGATTGTCCTGAAGCACTTAAAAAGGCAGCATTAATGCATCGCTATGACTTAATTCTGCTAACTGAGGTTGATACGCCATGGGTCGCTGACGATCTGCGTGATAGTCCCCATCAGCGTGAAGAGATGACCACATATTTTGAGCGTCACTTGCAAAGGCATAACAAGCGCTTTAGGTATATTGGTGGTAGTGAGGAACAGCGGGTGCAGCAAGTTGTTAGTTGGCTAGGTGAGAAGTCGGACTTCTGAGTGGTGTTTTATCTTTGTTCTTTGTGTTGGCTTTAACTAGTTCAATGTATCTTTATTAAACTCACTTAGGCTATTTAAGACACAACAGGAGTGTTTTACTTATTTGTTCAAGTTACTATTAAAGGTAATTGCTCGGTACTATTCTATTTATTGATTAAGAGATATTGATGTTAAAAAGAATTGAATACTCATTAGAAAAAACCCTCTTCAACAGTCGCTGGATATTGACCCCTTTTTACTTAGGTTTGGTTTTAGGTATCATTCTGCTGTTTATAAAGTTTGCACAAAAGCTGGTCTATATGTTCACCAGTGTCATCGCCGCCTCAGTATCGGATGTGATCGTCGATATCCTTGTACTAGTTGATATCGCCTTAGTCGCCAGTTTACTACTGATTATTATCTTTAGTGGTTATGAGATCTTTGTCTCCAAGATAGATATAGGAGAGCACCACGACCGTCCAAGCTGGATGGGAAAGGTAGACTTCTCAGGACTAAAGCTTAAAGTTATCGGCGCTATCGTTGCCATCTCTGCTATTGACCTTTTAAAATCATTTATGGATATCTCTGGCAATATGACCGAGCTTGACGAGGATAAGCTCATGTGGAAAGTTATTATTCATATGACTTTTGTGCTATCGGGTCTGCTATTTGCACTTATGGATAAAATCGTTGGCGATACCAAAAAACATTGAGAAATATTAAGGTACATAGGTATTAGCAAGTTTCCTAACAGCTGCTTCTCATTTTTACTCTAAGGTAGTCCAAGATAAAAACGATATTCTTATATTACTTAGAATATCGTTTTTAAAATAATACCACTATAACTAAGGACTCATTTGAAGGCTGCAATATATACGTTAATGGCCTTAATCGCTTTTGCGGCAAACTCGCTACTATGCCGTATGGCACTTGCCAAAGACTACATTGATCCTTGGAATTTTACCGCTCTGCGTCTGCTCAGTGGCGCGTTTTGTCTTGCTATTATTATGCTCGTACATAAGTCGCGTCTACAGCATCATCATTTACAACAACACAGTTTGCAAGGTAAGCATTTGCAGAGTGTTAGTGACGTATCAATAACGCATAAAAACGCGATTTTACGTGATACAGGCAGCTGGATAAGTAGTCTATGCTTGGTGGTTTATGCGCTATGCTTTTCACTGGCCTATGTCGAGCTTGATACGGGTACCGGCGCGCTTATTCTGTTTGCTGCTGTACAATTTACGATGATTGGCTGGGGTATTTATCAAAAGGAGCAGCTAAAATCAGTGCAGTGGATTGCACTGGCAATTGCTTTTGCAGGATTTGTTTATTTAATGCTGCCGTTAGCCGCTGTGCCCTCATTATCAGGAGCACTAATTATGGGGCTGAGCGGTGTAGCTTGGGGCATCTATAGCGTGCGCGGCAAAAGGTGCGTATCGCCACTACGAGCAACGGGCTTTAACTTTATCAGAAGCCTTGTTGCCCTACCCTTACTACTGATCGTAGGTCTCAGCTCTTTATCAAACCTTACCTCTACAGGGGTTTGGCTTGCCTGCATATCCGGCGCGATTACCTCGGGTGTGGGCTACAGCTTATGGTATGTGGCTCTGCCGTTACTAAAAAGCACACAAGCGGCTGTTGTGCAATTTTGTGTTCCTATCTTAGCGGCTATTGGCGGCGCGCTGGTCTTATCTGAAGCTTTGAGCTTGCGTTTTATAAGCGCGAGCATAATTATTATAGGCGCTGTACTCGTCTTTGTACTTAGCAAAAACACCAAGGTAGAACCTAGATCTAATTGATTAGGCTCAATTCAAATCACTCAAATTATGCAAAACCCGTAATGTATTGAAACATTTGTATTACTATCGAGGGGTCAAACAACAACGAGAGTAAGGTTTTGATATTGTAGTATAAGTTTCTACAGTTTGAAGATAATAAACTGCAGACCATTAACTCTAACCTTTGAGGAATACTATGAAAAAATTACTAGCTATCGCTCCTGCATTTCTATTTCTTGCAGCTTGCGCTAATAACCCGTTTATGAGTAACAAGAACGACAGTGCTTTGATGATGAATCCTAATGCCAATGTTTATAACTGTGAAGACGGTGGTAGTGTCAGTGCCGCCTATGCCAATAATGGTGGTGCAGTTGATCTAAACATTGATTTGCCAGAGATCGGTTTGAGCAATCAAAAAATGATTTTGACGCAAGCGGTTTCAGGTTCTGGCGCTCGCTACGTCAATAATGACAACTCTAACTACAACTATGAATGGCAGAGCAAAGCCGATTATGGCGTCATGTCTATTCAATCAGTGGATGGTCGCGAGTACAGCGTAAACTGCCAAGCTTAAATAGCAGATGTTTTTAGTACAAGACACATTCTTATGATACAAAAGAGCCAGTCACATAACGACTGGCTTTTTTTTGATCTATAAACTTCAAAATAATTAGTCTAAAAGAACGACTTATTAAACGTCTCTTTTAAACTCTTTGGCTCGCGGCGCTTGACGTCGTTGAGTTTATGGCGAGTCTCGGAGGCGACTTGATAGGCTCTGAGACGCGACTGTTGTAAGTTACCAATAGGACGGTTCTCAGCTAGGCAGCGAAATGGGGTAAAGGACAGATTTTCCATAATCTCAAAATTACCGTCATCTGGTACGTCTTGGCAAGGAATAGTCAAACGCGCCACGGTGACAAAGGGCGTGTCTGACTCTTGCCACTGCGTCGTAATCTCTTCAATCGGCTGCTTTTTAAGGTTACGGCATAGCTGAATCTGGATATCAAACTGATAATCGTGCTCGCGGATCTCCTCGACGATAAGGGGTCGCATCGCCTCTTCGCGGGCGTCGACATCGACATCACGGCGCGTGACTTTTTTGATAGACGCGGCGGTTGGGGTAGCCCGTATCTTTGCCATATAATCGCCATGACGCACTACGCCTTGCGAATGAAAGTCGTATAGTAGTGTGTTTTTTGGTTCAATCCTCGTAAAGCCGCCGATAGCCTTTAAGGTTTTGATCGACTCTTTGGTAGGCAATCTTGAGCCATAATT
This sequence comes from uncultured Psychrobacter sp., assembly GCA_947489525.1. Classification (GTDB taxonomy): domain Bacteria; phylum Pseudomonadota; class Gammaproteobacteria; order Pseudomonadales; family Moraxellaceae; genus Psychrobacter. The sequence continues at coordinate 231,207 of CANLDW010000004.1, read as the reverse complement.
GGTCAGCCAGTTAAACGCCAATTGCGCTTTACCAATCGCGCCCTTCTCCGTGTATTTAGGTAATTCCAAAAACAGTCTTGAGAGATAGGTATACTCCTCAATTCTATTACAAAAGAACACCGGATGATTGATTAGGTTAAAATCAAAGGTTGTGCTGTCCTCCTCCCCGGGAGCGAGCTTCTTACCCGGTACGTCAAAGACTTTAATCGCGAGACCTTGAGCAAAGCCCAATTTACGATCAGCAAATACCCTAGATGAGCCATTGGATAAACGAATGACGGCATCATGGATGCCAGATTTTGCATAGAGACCTTGCGCGTACTCTTTAGGGATATTATCTAAGATCTCAAACTTGGCTTTTAGTGCGCAGTACCCTTTGGCATGGGCATCACGCGTGTGATAATCGATATTGCTGGCTTCATCGCTACGCGCAATATAACTTTTGATATCATCAGTGATGGTACGAATATTGCGCTCATCCTCAGCTGTGAGCTCAATATATTTTGGATCGTAGAGGACGTACTTGGGTTTAAATAATTTTTTTAGCATTATATTTCCTAATTTTATTCAGGGTTATTATTGTTAAGTTGTTATTATTACAAATGGTACTGAGAGTTAAGACAGCTCGCTAATCCATTTTAGCGCCGATAAACTTGGAATAAAAAAGTACTCGCCGCCGTGCAAGGTATTAAAGGTTTCGATACCATGGTAGCGTTTTCGAATCGGATCAGCCGGAACAGTAAAGGTATCTGCATCGCTGTCTTTATCACTTCCTCCTTTATCACCAGAGTGCAAACCAACCATAGGATCTTTTTCTTCGCCTAAGCTCATAAAGTTGCCATCATTGATCCACTGTGATTGCAAGAACTCAACCGTCTCCATGGCATGAGCATTAATACCAATAAAAAACAGACCGCGATCTTTGCCATCGTCCTCTATTACATCGGGTGGCACAACTTCACCAAAGCCCACGCTGCGTCTAACGATACGGTGAATACGCACATCGGATAAAATAAAATCTTCGCTATCGCGTGGGTTCATACGCCTGATATGTGCGCCAAACGGACACTTTTTACCGTAAGGATCGTCTTTATAACCAAAGTCGTTATTGCGGCTAGGATCATCGCCAAGCGCTTTATCATCGTGGTCGGGAGATAGAACGAGGGGTGCGCCTGAACGCCAGCGTCCCCACATTTTTGCACCCAGCAGCTCCGCCTCTTCCTCACTGTCGGTATTATCTTTGCAGTATTTATTAAAAGCCGCGACGTGGCTATGATAAGCCCGTAGCACCATAAACGAGCCATTCTTTCCTAAGACTTCCGGCTGCGGCATAGGCGGAACTAGTCCTGCCTCCCCTTCATAACCGAGCACAAACTCCCCTGCGGCAATAGGATCGCCGTCATGGTTCGAAGGCGTCTGAATACCACTGCCTTGAATCTCAGGATTACTGATACCATCGCGATAACCAAAGACGTTTTTGACATGATCGCTTGAACCAAAGTCTTGTTCGATAAGGATTTCTATATCTCCATTAGCAGGACTGTTATCATCGATATGAGCTTTTAGATTGTCTCGAAGCTCATCAAGTTTGGCTTGCCACTTCTCTTTGCTATCGGCAATGATAGCGGCGCCGACATGAATATCACCCTTATCACCGAAAGGCGCTAGCCAATTCTCAGGCGCATTAACATCAAAATCGCGCAGCTGCTCAGCACGCGCTGCCATACCTGCTTTAAAAGACTCAGGAAAGCTATCAAGTGACGACTCCGGCACGCCTAACGCTTGTAGACCCTCATAAGTCATGACGATAGACAGCGTGGCTTGCATGTCTTTGTGCCAGCCTTCACTACCTGTCACATCAGGCAGCACTTGCGCTAGCATTTGTTTGCCAACATCAGCATTATTGATTTTTAATGCCACAACCGTGCCAAAATATGGGGTGGGACGCTCGCGTAGGACGATGGATTGAATATCTTTTAGCTGCATGGCGACGAGATTGGGGTTAAAGACGCCGCGCGCCCTACGAGCCATCATCTCAATACTATCACCAACTTCCTCTTTCACGCCTTTAAGCCATGTCTCAAAATCACTGTTTTCGATGCGGTTGCTAAACTCGTCTTTTAAATCTTGTAACTTATCGCTCAAACCGGTCAGCGGTTTTTTATTATCATTACTCATAAATCGCCCTATTCATTTTTTATCGTTATTAACGTATAACCGTATCAAAGCCCTGAAATTTATGCGCTTAAAACACAATGTCTAGAAAATTAGTTTGTTTGCGCTTCATCTAAAGCTTTATTGATGCCTTTAACAATACGCTCATGACGGCGAATATCTTGTACGGTCAGATGCGGGACGCCTACGTACCAGCCTGCAGCGGTAATCTGATGATCAAGAATAAACTGTTTAACGCTGGGGTCCTTAATACCCGGCCAGCCTTTAACGTTACCGAATAAAATATCCATCAGCTCAGGAATTTTGGTCGCAAAATCATCAATGTAGGGATCCCAGTCACCATCATAAGCGGTACAAAACAGCATTTTTGTATCGTTATCTAAGAATACAAAACGCAGATCGTGTAAGGTACCTACCCTTGTCGCCCCCTTTAGATTACCACCAGCGATCTTTAGAATCTCTTTGAGACGGGCAGCGCCGCCTTCTTTGAGTGGCGCGATAACGGTAAGCTCAGATACTTTGCCTGACTTTAAACCTTTCTCGCCAGCGCTAGAGGTGGAGTGATCATAACCATCATCACCGCCTTCTTTAAGGTTCGCCATTAATAGATCCGCGCGTAGCTTAAAGGCATCCATAGATTCGGTAATCTTAGCTTTTAAGTCTTCTGAATTATCAATAATGCGCTCTTTATTATTATCTTTGCTCATAAGTCTTTCCCATATGATGGTTGTTAAGCTATTACCATAGCAAAAACGGCAAAGGACTCAAGAAATAGCAGACTATTCACACAAAACAAAACATAGGTTTAACAATGAGGTTTTTTGGGCAGCAGCAGTGTTACAAAGATAGACGGCACACTTAACCTTGATCGTACTTATTAAGTCCTTGAAAGCTCGAATGCTTTTGTACTCGTTATTAAATAATAAAAAAGCTTGGTGACGTTGAGCCACCAAGCTTTGAATTCATACTTTAAGTTTTTATAATTATTTATAGTTGTTAGCAGGTCAATTTAATAGTAAATAATAGTCAAAAGTGCTTAAGCGACAGTGACGTGCAAACGCGCATCGACATTACCGCGTGTGGCATTTGAGTAAGGGCATACTTGATGCGCCGCCTCAACAAGCTCTTGCGCTTTTTCTTCATCGATACCTGAGACTTCAACATAGATGTCTAAGTCTAAGTTATAGCTGCCATCAGGCTTCATACCGATACCAACTTGAGTAGACGTTTTTGATGATTCGATTGGCAGTTTCATTTGCTGCGCGGTTAAGTTGAGCGCGCTATCAAAACAAGCGGCAAAGCCCATGGCAAAGAGCTGTTCTGGATTGACGCCTTCTTTGCCTTCTTCTTGGAATGACACCAAGTCGAAGCCTAATGAACCATCGTCAAGTTCGGTATGACCAGAACGGCCGCCAGTTGCTGTTGCGCGAGTTTTATAGAAAATTTTCATAATTGAGTCCTTTTTTTGCGTTTGTTGAGTGGTAAATAAATCTTTGTCTATCCCTCTGTGTTTATACTTATTATAGAACTAACGCTTATAAAGCGTTAGAATAAACCTCCAATACACTTGCCTAATTCTACAAAAAAATTAATTTCTATAATTATATTTATACGATAAATCTCGTTAAGGCGCGAAATGATAAACCCTCAAACCATCAACCAACTGCTCAGTATCCTGCCTAGGAATCAAAAGGTAGAGTCCGCTATCTCAGGACTGTTTTTCTATTGTGCGGACAAACCCAGTCAAGCGCTAAGCTATATTCAAGAACCAAGTATCTGCATCGTGCTACAAGGCGCGCGCGAGATTTATTTAGGAACAGAGTGTCAGCGCTTCGACAATAGCCACATGATGTTTTGCCCCGTCAATATCCCCTTGAGCATGCATGTTAAACAAGCCACTATAGATCGTCCTGTTATCGTCTTGTCAATGAGATTGAATCTAATGATAATTCGAGAGGTTTTGGCAAAGATACCCGCGCAGCAGATGACTGATGAGGATTATCTGGGTATAAAATGGCACTTGGATGACACGATACTATCAGCATTCGAGCGTCTTATTCATTTGCTTAATTATCCAGACGTTAATTATCAAAACAATAATGATTTAAGTGACAACTACTCAAATAGCCGCCATCTAAATGGCAGTCAGTTAAAAGACAGTTATCTACATGATATAGAGTTTTTGGCACCGCTCATTCAACAAGAAATCTATTATCGTTTGTTGAGAGCGCCACAAGGCGCAAAGTTACGCCAGTTAGTTACTCAAGATAGTCATATAGAACGTATTGCCCAAGCCACAGATTGGCTAAAAGCGCATTTTGATAAGCCAATCATCATAGAAGATTTGGCCACCCATGTCGGTATGAGCATCTCAGGCTTTCATCAGCATTTTAAAGACATCACAGGGCTTAGTCCGCTGCAATATCAAAAGAATTTACGGCTTATGGAAGCCCGCCGGAGGATGCAGTTGGGCGAGGAACAAATCGCGCAAATCGCCATGAACGTCGGTTACGAAAGCCCCAGTCAGTTTAGCCGCGAATACAAGCGCCTGTTTGGCATCAGTCCCAGTCAAGAGTTGACTATACCCCCTATTTAATAGCATTATTAAAATATTAGTTAAATCATATACATGAACACGGGCTATTTATTTTAGTCCTAATATTAGGAGTCTATGATGCACCCTGTCCCTATCATACTCGGTAAACTCTCACTTATTGCTTTGATAAGTCTTAGCGCGTGCAGCACTCCAGATAGCTCAGCTCAAGCTAGATTAGTCAATGAATCAAGTACGCAGCCGCCGATGTTTACTGACCTTACAAGCGAAGCCTTTACCCCTAAACGTGCTCCACAATCTACCCTCGCGATATCTAGCATGGTTGCTATACCAGCAGGTACGTATACCTTAGGTCGCGATGATGGGTCTAGGGATGAGCGACCTCAGCACAGTGTCAAGCTCTCCGCTTTTAAGATAGATCGCACCGAAGTCACCAATGCTGCTTTTGCCGAGTATCTAAACGCCTTAGACATAGCAGTAAACCAACCCTTTAGCGCTGGCAGAGCGACGCGAGCGGACTTGCCTATAGATAGCGTCGATCTACTCATGGAAGAGGATCGCGGCAGCGGTCTGTATCCGATCATCGCCCTTGATGACCCGCAAGCCCGTATCAGCTATAGCGATGGCGCATTTAACGTTAGCCAAGACTATGCCGATCATCCGGTAACTGAAAGCACGTGGGCAGGCGCGCAGGCGTATTGCCAATGGCGCGGCGCACGCTTGCCTACAGAGGCGGAGTGGGAAGCAGCGGCGCGCGGCAATGATACTCGTCTGTATCCTTGGGGAAATAGCGCGCCTAACGACAGTCTCGTTTTTACCTCAGGACGGACTGGCGTGACCAGTGCGGTTGGTAGTCGTCCAAATGGCGCATCTCCTTTTGGCGTGCTTGATATGAGCGGTTCACTGGCCGAATGGACGTCCAACCTTAAGCGTCCCTACCCTTATGATGCTACAGATGGGCGCGAAGACTTTGAAAACATCGAAGAGCGCGTTACTAGAGGCGGTGATTATATTTATGATGCCGATGCAGATACCTTGACGGTCACGCACCGTAGCGGATTCTCAAACGCACCTGGCCGCGGTCACCGTCACATAGGCTTTCGCTGTGCGATGAATAATTAGATCATTTAGATTTACGAGATAAAGCTTTGCATGTGGTCTTGGCGCTAATAATATCACGCAAATAATTGGGTAAGAAAACTATAATAAATTGTGTTCACATAAGATTAAAAATAAACTTTATAATGAAAATTTACTTAACTATACAATAGATAAAGTTAGATTAAGTATACTATAGCGCGTTTATAAGTGATGCTATTTGGGTAGCTTTGTCGAATGTATATTTTAGACTACGAGTTAGCTATATTATGTGGTTCAATTTTTTTATGAGTCCAATTGTGAATTTGGAGGCGTTTTATGAGTTTAAGAAATACCCGCGCAAACTACGGAACCATAGCCAAGTGGTTACATTGGGGCGTGGCGTTACTATTTTTAGGCGCTTATGCTAGCGTGTATTTTCGTCATTGGTTTACGGTCGATGACACTCCTATCAATTGGACAGCATTACAATTGCACTTGTCTTTTGGAGTATCAGTAGGCGTATTAGTGATCCTGCGTATTATATGGCGTTTGCGCAATATCCAACCGGATGAAGAGCCTGGTACTAAGATGGAACACTTAGCAGCACATGCAGGTCATTTCGCTTTATATGCCGTGCTTATCATCATGCCATTGACAGGCTATTTAGGCGCCAGCGTAGATACTGAGTTTTTTAATTTATTTGTTATTCCAAAGTTTGAATCCACTGCTCTATTTCAATCAGTCATCCGTGATGGCATGGGTATCACTTATGAAGAGTTTGAAGCGCCACTTGATTTTGTTCATAAGCAAATATTCGGTAAGTGGTTAGCATGGATATTGGTCGTCGGCCATGCCTTGGCCGCGCTATATCATCACTATGTGAAAAAAGATCGCACGCTCATTAAGATGACAAGTGGCCGTGGTTAGCACCGTCCACATACAGTAGCGTATTTGCCAGTTTTAAAACATCGCATCTCGCTACTAAAAAACCCTTTTTTTAATGGGTTTAAAAAATTTCAATCTAATCAAAGACTTATAATAGAGCTAAAAATAGAGGGTAAAATAGGGTATTTTGCCCTCTATATCTTGTCACTTATGACTTTTTAACGTTATAATTCCTCTTACTCACCGCATAGGTGGCTTAGAAAATTTACTAAACAGACCATCAAAAATCTCCCTCCTTACTCACCGCATAGGTGGCTTAGAAAAGTCTCCAACCATGCGAGCTATGCGTTTAAAACTTACTCACCGCATAGGTGGCTTAGAAACCTACTGAAAGCTTTTTAACCTGAAAAGTTGCCTTACTCACCGCATAGGTGGCTTAGAAAGATGAGGACTGTGAGCAAGACGTACAGTTTAACTTACTCACCGCATAGGTGGCTTAGAAATAAAGTTATGCGCTTGGGCGTACCTGTCCCGCCTTACTCACCGCATAGGTGGCTTAGAAATGCGCCATTACCCATGTAGTTCTCACAGCCAACTTACTCACCGCATAGGTGATTTAGAAAAGTCAAAAGCATGATTGATCTGCACTTTTGATCTTACTCACCGCATAGGTGATTTAGAAATTTAAGCCCGTGTATTGCATAACAACAACGCCCTTACTCACCGCATAGGTGATTTAGAAAGGGAGGATTGGCTTGCAATGCGTCAAAGCGGCATTATCCACCGCATAGGTGATTTATGAACAGCATTAAAAAATTGCATGCCAATTTTAGGCTCGCAAGGATAACTCTTTAAATAAAGTTTTCAGGAGTCATGTTCACAAACGCAATCTGATATCATAGATATCAACGCATAGACAGAGCGTATTATGAGTTGTATAGATTTTACATTTGCTAATCAAAAGATGATCTTGGACTTAGAGCAAGGCATACTATTAGGTGAAAGTAATGCTAAGAATCAGTTGCTTGCTATTCTTGACGCAGCCTCAGTATCTACAAATTACTATGGCGGGGACTATTCTCCAATTCCAGCAATAACTATAAATGATCCTTATCACAATATTGAACAGTTTGCGACATGCTTATTATTTGAACTATCAGGCGACGACTACCCCTCTGAACTCCTACCCTATGTTCCAAAGTGGCGTGATAATAAAGAGTCGTCTACGAGAGATGAACAATTAGCCGCTAAGCTACTGGATAGCTATATAGTTAATTAATGTTGACCTAATAAAGATTAGCTCAATTTTCTCAATGGTATAGGCAAATTCGAAAAAAGAAGACGCCGCTATTTGGCAAAATGATTATTCAAAGCTGAAAAGGTAAAGAAGGAGGTGGCTTTAGACAGTTGGACAGGACTCGAACCTGCAATCTCACTAACAGCTAATCAAACCAGAACGCTACCCATTATCCTAGATTGACTATTTTAAGCCGTGCTTAGACTGAAAGTGCCACTCACCTTGATTGGGCCCTTCAACTATCTGTTTTATAGTATATGATGTTATCGACTCTATTAAAACTTAAATTGTTTTTGAGGTTAGTTATAAAAGAGGATGGCGTTTTTATACTGGGCTGGATTTGAACCAACGTCACTTGCAAGCCTATTTTTGTCATACCGCCATCGTAGTACGACAAAACCGCAGCTAACAATCCCTTCTACCTGAATTGGGCTCTACAACATAAAAACTAATGAATATTATACCTCAAACCGAGAAAGCATCATCAACTTAAAGTTGAATGGTATAAAAAACAGAATTTATTTAGACGAGATTTAACGCAATTAAAACAGTACTAAACATCATAAGAGAGATTGAAAAAGTGAGGGAGCGCTTAAATACTGGGTGGGATTTGAACCCACAAACATATCTAAACCTATTTATAAGAAACGCTCCCTATTATTTCTTATAAATTTAAGGTTTAACCACCTAGCCACCGTGTTAAAGCCCCTACAGTATTTAAGCTTGGGCGATGGTTTGCCTGATTCGAACAGGATAATGCGAGTATGACAAAGCATACCAGGCGACCCTTTCCAGTTGGTAACCCCCATCACAACTATATATTTGATTATAGCATTTTAATTGAAGAGATAAAGTCCGTATAGGCTGCGCCCCGTGTACCCATAAGAAGATTATCTTACAAAAATGGTGCACAAGGTGTACCTTACTCACTCATTTAGTCTTTTGAAAACACGAATTTTTTATGGAATTAATAAAATACTCTGCTGTCATTGTACTTTTGGTTATCATATTCTCAGTGACTTTTTGTATTAAGTATAGTGCGAAGCCAAATGGTTTACCTAAAAAAGATATATTTTCAACTCTAGCGATTATGACTATTATTATCAGCTCTATTGTTTATCGATATTTTAATCCACCTTTACCCGACGTAAGTTACAAATTTATTTATGCAAAAAAGGAAACTGTCGCCGATCTTATGTCTGAGGTGACCAAAAACGCGCCTGAGCCTACAGACGTCAAAGAATATACTAGGCGATCAGGTTCCGCCTCACTTCATTACAGGTATGAAGGCGCACCTTTTGGGGCAATAAATATTATTCACATGAATGTCGCTACCCTACCCAAGTGGGTAGAAATATCTGCCACTACGCAAAATAGTAACGGAGCCATAGGACGCTTTTGTTATGGTGAGTACGCTCTAAACTTATACCAAAATACGGTTAATATTTCTTGGGATAGACATGATTATTGCTGGAAGAAAGAAAATAACGCGCTGGATCAATAGATATACTTTTTAAAAAAGGCATCATGTTGAATGGAAAATACTATTTTAATCATTCAAACTATTTTTGTCATTATCCTTATGGCTTTATTTTCATTGGGACTATGGCAAGTTTATGACCATTATATACAGCAGCAGAAAAACGTGTATTGGTCTATAGAAGACAAACCGTCTAAAGAAGCGTTAGCTCAATTACTAGATGATATTACAGTCGACATGCCTGAACCGGACAAAACCTCTTATTATTCCAAACAAGTACTTAGGTCTATATCAAAAGGGTATATCAATCCTACGAAACACACTAGAGACACTTTAATAAATAATATTATGAATCAAGGAATATGGGAAGAAAAAAAGATAAGCAATCCTAAAGAACGCAAATTTTGCTACAATCAATTTGAGCTGAATATCTACAGTGAAACTGCTCCAAGGTACGCTGATACTGAAGCGTATCTAGGCGTTTGGGTAGAATGGCTAAAAACAGGTTTGTGTCGTGGCAACTATATAAAACGTTTGAATACAGATGACTCTGCTGACTCAATAAAAAAATAATAACAATAACGAGCAACACCATATTAAAAACAGGCACTGCGTACCCAATAGAAACGAGGTCTCGTTGTTTTAAAACAAAAGCAACCGTCTGATGTGGGTTCGAGTCCCACCCAGTGCCACCCCTTTAATTGATAAGCGTACTTGTAAGGCAAGCGCAGTTCGCGTAGGGTGCGCCCAGCGCACCGATAGAAAGTATGTCGCATGACAATGGTGCGCTGCGCGTATCCTATCCCCATCCAGCCATTTCATTAAAAACCCGCTAACCACGACTGATATCTGCAAAATCATGGACTTGCCGCTAGCCGTGATTGCAGCGGTATCCTGATGCCGCCGCGGGCGATGTGCTCTCCGCTAGGGGTGGTATCGCTGAGCAGGAACACACATAGCGGAATAGAGCACACGCCAGCGGTAAGTCAGATACAAGCGAAAAGCGCGATAGGCTCCAGCAATTCATAAAGCAAAAACGGTGGGTTACTTATCTCCGAAAGCCTGCCCTAAAAAATAAACTTATGCTAGCTCACCCTATCCCATGCTTTTTCAAGACGCTTCGGCGAAACTGCCATGCGAGTTTTCATCGGTTGCGCAAACAGTTGAATACGGTACTCCTCCACCATCCAGCGATAGTCGCTAATAGCGGGGTCGCTGGCGCGGTTGACCAGCCGCTCCATGTGCACGTCGAGGGCGTAGACGCCATCAAGGTCAGAGTCAAGATTGTGCTCAAGACGTTCGATACGAATCTCTAACGCTTCCAAATAGCGCGGATACTGCTGCCAATGACTATAGTCCATACGGTAGACAAAATCCGCTAAATATAAGTCTGAAAGCTGGTCTTCGATGTCATCGATGGACTCGCCAAATATCTCGCGATCAAGCATCAAGAGACTCTGACGAATGCGTTGCCAGCGGGTGTAGACTTCTTTGAGGGTTTTTATAACCTTTTGCCCGGTTAATAAAAAGTTTTGGCTGACAACGGCTTCGGTCTGCTGGTACTCATCGGCGGTGAACGGTAGTTCTTCGCTCAAATCAACCGCAATGCTATCAGCGCTCTCAGGCAAGTCGCTACTATGGTCGAATAAGACATAATGCTCCTCTAAAGTCGCGTCCAAAGTAGCATCAATGACGATGGTTTTCAGCTTTTCCATATCGCCAAGCGGCGCGAAGGCGAGTTTAAATATCTTGTCAATCTGGCTAGTGAGCTGTTTTTTCTTGGCGCCAAGTTTGCCTTTAATCAGCGTTAGAACGCCAATACGATGGGCTTTGAGCGCGGCATTGACATCAGTATATTGATGAATCGAGACTGCCGTGCCTGCTTCGTCAGCGACTAGAGCGGAGAACTGCTTCATGACTACGCCTGCGCTATGGCGGTTCTTACTGAAACTAAAGTGCTCAGGGAACTCAGTATGCACGCCTTGTTGCTCAGTCACTGCTTGACTGGTCTCGCTGGCATGACGAATTTGCAAGGTCTCTAGGTCGCGACCTTTTTCAATGACGCGGTTTTTATCATCGACGACAGAGATTTGTGGCTGCAAATAACGATCAATGCTCGATGGGTCAAATTTATCTGGGGTGACTGACATAATGCCGCGACGATTCAGTGCGTGGCAAAGCTGTTTAAGCAGACCTTGCTCGCCCTCGGGTTGTAGCTCGTCAAACAAACTATCGGCGGTATCGGGAATCGGTACGATTTGACGGCGAATGTCTTTCGGTAGTGACTTGAGTAACTGCAATACCAACTCATAACGCCAACCGGGCACGCCCCACAACAGCTCAATGGCATCAAGCTGCGGCAGTGCAGCAAGCGGTACACGAATGGTCACCCCATCATCGTCGCTAGCGGGGTCAAAGACGTAGCGCAGCGGCAGACGCAGATCACCCAATTGCCACACTTCAGGGAAGTCGCCTGTAGTCGGTGCTTGGCTATTGAGCACGTCATCATCGGTAAAGAACAGATATTGACTATCGCTCTTTTCGACCTCAGCGCGCCAATCTTCAAAGGCTTTGCGGCTAGCGACATGTTCAGGGATTTTTTTATCGTAGAACTGATACAGCGCTTCTTCGTCAACCAACAAATCACGGCGGCGCAGTTTGTCCTCGATACGCTCCACATGAGCAATTTTGTCCATATTGTGCTGCAAGAACGGCGCTTGCCGGCCCAAGTTACCGGTTACCAGACCATCACGAATAAAGATTTCGCGCGACTCGGCCAGATTGACTTGCTCATAATTGGTTAGCTGCTTACTCACGATAATTAAACCAAATAAACTAATCTGCGCGTAGGCTTTGACCCGTCCGGTTTTCTTTGACCAATGCGGCTCAAAGTAGTGGTATTTGAGCAGGTTACCTGCAGCGGAGATAATCCACTCCGGCTCAATCTTAGCAACGGTACGCATAAAGACTTGTGAGGTCTCTACCATCTCAAACGCCATTACCCACGGTGGCACTTGTTTAAATACCGTGCTGGCTGGGAAGATTTTGGCTTTTTGCTGGCGCGCGGCGAGATATTCTCCGCGATTTTCGGTCTTATGTGCGACAGTAGAGAGCAATCCTGTTAATAAGGCGCGGTGCAAGTTAGCGTACTTCACCGCCCTGATCTCTTCATCTTCGATACTGGTAGGGTCGCTGCCTATTCCATCTTTGCCATTGCTTTTATCGGCGGTCAGTTTAAGATTGCTGACCATTTGCAGCAGTTGGCGATGGGTTTGCCGCCATTCGCGCACGCGCGGAAAGCTTAAATAATGCTTTTTGGCAAACTGGCGACGCTGATTGTTGGACAGCTTATTGCCGTCTTCATCCGTCTCGAACAGCGCTTTCCACAAACTTAAATAAAATAAAAAGTCGGAGTCATCTTGGCGAAATAGCGCGTGCTTTTGATCCGCTTGTTGACGTTTGCTCGCGGGACGTTCACGCGGATCTTGTACTGCCAGCGCCGCGACAACGATGAGCATCTCGCGGATACAATCAAAGTCGCTACCGGCCACTAGCATCCGTGCTAGCCTTGGATCAATCGGCATGCGTGCCATCTTTTGCCCTGTCGCTGTCAAGCGCAGATGATCAAGGGTTTGCTGGCGTTTGGGCTTTTTAGCAACGCTGGCGTTTTTAGGGGTAATTGCGCCCAATTCATCAAGTAGTTTGTGTCCATCGGTCACCAAACGACTATCAGGCGGCTCAATAAAGTCAAAGTTCTCAACACTACCAAGACGCAGATTAGCCATTTGCAAAATAACTGAGGCGAGGTTGGTACGCAGAATCTCAGGTTCGGTGAATTCAGGACGACTGGTAAAGTCCTCCTCGCTATAGAGCCGGATACAAACGCCGGGCGCGACACGACCACAGCGCCCTTTACGCTGATTGGCTGCCGCTTGCGAGATGGCTTCAATCGGCAAGCGCTGCACGCGTGAGCGATAAGAGTAGCGTGAAATCCGCGCAAAGCCTAAATCAATCACATAGCGAATACCGGGCACGGTCAATGCAGTCTCAGCAACGTTGGTGGCGATAACGATTCGCCGACCCCGACCTGAAGGCTGAAAAATGCGCTGCTGCTCCTCGAAAGTCTGCCGCGCAAAGAGTGGTAACACCTCAGTATGCTTGGGTCCATACTGAATGAGGACGTCTTGTAATTCACGAATCTCCGCTTCGGTCGCGGCAAATATCAAGATATCGGCTTGGTCGGCATGACCTTTATTTTGGGCATCGCTAAAGCATTCCTCTACCGCTGCCACTACAGCGCGCGGTAGATTTTCCTCAAAATCATCAAAACTGTCATCATCGGAGCTGGTCACCGGCTCATCGGTGAGCGGACGGTAGCGTACTTCGACAGGAAAGCTGCGCCCCTCAACATTAAAGATAGGCGCAGGGACTTGACGTTTGAGCTTGCTATCATAGCGGCTAAAGTATTCGCTAAAACGCTTGGTATCGAGAGTTGCTGAGGTGATAATAACCTTTAGATCTGGGCGTTTAGGCAATAATTTTTTCAGATAGCCCATAATAAAGTCGATGTTTAAGCTACGCTCATGCGCCTCATCAATAATAATCGTATCGTATTTATTTAAAAATCGATCGTGGCCTAGTTCGGCAAGCAAGATACCATCGGTCATTAATTTGACGATAGACTGCGCCGTGCCTTGCTCATTAAAGCGAATTTTAAAACTGACGGTATTACCTAATGGCTCGCCCAGCTCTTCGGCGATACGGTTGGCAACACTTCTCGCTGCCAGTCGCCGCGGCTGGGTGTGCCCGATTTGCCCGGTGATACCACGCCCTGCCATCATCGCAAGTTTGGGCAATTGGGTGGTTTTACCCGAACCGGTCTCCCCTGCGACGATAATGACTTGATTATCGATGATCGCCTGCACCAAATCATCGGCGCGCTGACTGACAGGTAGATCAAGATTGAGTTTGGCAGGCAAATTCTCAGGAATACTATCGATACGCGCTTGCACCGCTTGCTGGGAGCGGGTTTTTATTTTGTCGTATTGCGCGCGTTTTTTGGCGAGTTCTTTTTCAAACTTGTCTTGCTTATCATCAACAGTATTATTATCATTACTCGCGCTGTTATTAGTATTTTTGTTTTTAGATGCTTGGTTTTTAGATGCTCTGCTTTTAGAGACGGCTGCGCGTGCCAGCTCACGTTCGAGACGGCTTAGATAATGCTGATCTTTGACGAGTACAGGTAAGCTTTCAAAGTCGTTGTTAGAGCTGCTGGCGAAATTGCTATCGGAGTTTTCTGAATTTTTCTCGTTATGAGGCATTGCTATTGAAGTATTAGACATATTTGCTTAGGCTATTTTTTTGTGTTAGGAGTGCCTAAAGTATGGGGTTATTCTAAGTGTGATTCAAGATGGTTATGGTGTTAGAACATTGAACAGGTAATAACTAACAATTTTTTAATGAACTTATAATACTAAATTTAATTCTAGCAATTGAAATAGAACTCATTAAACTAACTCAGTAATCAGGATAAGTTAGACTTATATTAAGGAAAACACATGGCAATTTGGTCGTACAAAATAGTTAGCATTTTACCTGTACTTGCAATCACACTAACGGGTTGTTTGAGCACAAAACCCTATCAGCCTCCAAAAAATGCAGCTACAGCCACATTAGCCTATGATATTAATCCTGCGTCATTTTATAGTCCTGCTAGATTTGTCGACAAAGGATATTTGGAAAGAGTTGATATACAACTAGTGCCAAGTCCCTTATCTGTCGCACTTGCCGTAAATAGCAGCCCTAAGACTATTTATATGAATTTAGCTGAACGAGGTGTTATTAGCGAAATAAATACTTTCGAAGCCAATAAAAAGTTAAGGTTTTCTTATCAACATAAAATGGTTAAAGGTCTAGGCGATTGGCCAATACTATGCGTTGCTACTGTAGAAGCTACCCTAATCCCAAACGGAAACTATATTTTAAAAGCTAATACCACAACTGAAAACTTTAGAAGTAAAACTAATTTTTTGGGTGAAAAAGTGGAAGCTGAAGATACCAGTTGTCAGATCCAAATTATTGATACCAATACTAATAAGGTTATAGCAGCGGAAAATACGAAAGTATTTGAAAAAATGATTCCGTTCTACAATCGGTTCTAATATTTATTAACAACTCTAATCACTACTGGTATAAATAGTCTGTTGCTTACTAGCCGCCTCAGTAAAGAAGTTTTGCACCTTTTGCAGCGGCACGCGAGGGAAAGGCAGATGCAAGGAGAGTATTAAGCGTTCAAACGCCACCATTTCATCAGCTAATGCGTTAGCAATATCAGGCTTAATCTGTGGATTGTCATAAAGATTATTAATGAGCCAAGTCAAATGCGGAAAGCTAGCATTATCATGCACTTGATAAAGGGTGGGTACTAAATCATTAGGGATTTGGCAGCGTGTTTTACGAATCATGCCGTTCTTAAAATACATATCTAAAGCCATGTTAGGGCGTATCCTGTATACACATGCTGTTAACGGAGCGACAAAAACCTACTCTACTATAGCACGGTATCGCTTTTGAGCGCGATGAGGTAAACGGCTTGCGTTTTACTCCTTGTACGGCGGTGCTGGCTTTTGCGCGAGGGACGAGCGCCGAGGTAAAGTATTAAAGAGCGCTGAGCAATAATCTGCATATTTGGATGCTTGTCAATGTAAAATGCTGAGGCTAAGCTTTTGGTTTCTGGTTTTTAGGTGTGTATTAACGCTAAATCCGCTGTTTAACTCGTTTAAATAGCAGAACTGATAGCATACTAAAGATACCAGTTCGTAATTTGATAGTATAAAAAAATACGCTCATAGGTTGAGCGACTAAGAGCATAAAGAATAATTTTTACACTATTAATATTTACTGAGCTAAGTGACTTTATCCTAAACTCGAATTTCAACAGCGACACGCAGTTACACACAGATACCAAATACGCTCATACCCTACCTGTACAAGCCGGCGCTGCTATTAGATACTTGATAAGTTAAGATCAACAACGCTTATGCAATGATTGATAACAGTTATAGAACTAGATAATGTTTATTAGAGCGCTATGTGTTTATTAGAGCACTATGTGGTTATATACCACTATCATTGATTAAGCAAAATCAACAGGAGTACGTTATGTCAAACCGTGATAAACCTGATTCGACCACCAAGATGGCCCCTACCGATATCAATCAAGATGGGCTGGATAAAAAAGATCAACAGCGCACTGATGATTCAGCGCTT
Organism: uncultured Psychrobacter sp.; assembly: GCA_947489525.1. Classification (GTDB taxonomy): domain Bacteria; phylum Pseudomonadota; class Gammaproteobacteria; order Pseudomonadales; family Moraxellaceae; genus Psychrobacter. Next base: position 214,467 of record CANLDW010000004.1, on the reverse strand, counting down.
GATATGATGCAAGGTATGCATGAGCATGAGGATCATGAAGAAGACAATAAGTAATTATTGTCTAACAAAGAAGCGTTTACCCTTAGGGTGAGCGCTTTTTTTTATGCAAGTTAGGATCTTTTATGATGCGTTTTTCAGGTAAGCGATCTGAGGCTTGGTTATAAAGAAAAGCGGCGATAAAGACGATGCTAATAGGCACAAACAAAGCGCCGTAGCTAACCTTTGTAAATAAAAACGCGCCAAGCGCGCCGCCACCGCAAAAGCAGTACCAAATGATGGTCTGAAAGCCAAGCGTCGGCTTACTAATAGTCCGACCTGCCAGCCAGTTGCCAATCGCAGCGCCCATATCTGAGGTTAGACCTGTCAAGTGTGTCGTACGGATGACTGCGCCACTATAAGTCGCTACCATCGCATTTTGCAGCCCACAAGCCATAGCAGCAGCGAGCTGCCCTAAGTAGTCGTGCTGCTGATAGAGCCAATAACTGAGTACTAACAAAGCCGACTCAAGGTACAAGGCGCGACCGTAGCGCCGACCAAGCTTAAGCGAAGTCTGTCCAACAACAAGACCACTTAGTATGGCGCCTATTAAGAATGCCAATAAAGAAGCACCAATATATAGAATACTACGAGCATCAAAATGAGCAATTGCGGCCGAAAATAGGCTGACATTACCTGTCACATGCGATACGGACAAGTTGGTAAAACCCATCAAGGCAATCGTATTGACACAGCCTGCACTAAATGCCAATACCGCGCCGCCATTTAATATCCACTTTGGTAGTTTGGTTATCATATACGCCGCCTAGATGCGTTGACCAAAAAGCGCTTAGTATACCCAAAAAAGGTAACCCGCAGGCCACCTCTTGATCTTTTAAATGATAAAGGTACCTTTTAGAAAAGGTACTTTTAATACAAAAGATAGTTTTAAAATGCAAATGCACTTTTTAAATATAAAGATACTTTCTAAAAAAATACTTTCTAAAGTAGAAACATACTCTCAAAGAAACTCTCTTAACTACTGACGAGCAAAAAGCGCTTTTATTAATACCAGCTATAGCGCTTACTCATCAGTCTCACCCAGCATCATAAGCTGCTCGCTAATAGCCACCGTGTTAAAGCCTGCATCAACGAACATAATCTCGCCGGTGATACCAGATGCCCAAGGCGATAATAGGAACAATGCTGCATTAGCGACTTCCATCTGACTGATATTGCGCTGTAGCGGGGCGATTTTTTCGCTCATATCAAGCATCTTACGAAATGATTTAATACCACTGGCTGCAAGGGTGCGAATAGGACCTGCTGATATCGCATTGACTCTGACACCCTCGCCGCCCATTGAGGTTGCCAAATAGCGAACGCTGGCCTCAAGACTGGCCTTTGCCATCCCCATAACATTGTAGTTCGGTAGTACTGAGATACTGCCTTGATAAGTCAAAGTGAGCATAGAGCCGTTGCGCATGGCGAGTAGCTCACGTCCCGCTTTAGCTAACGCAACAAAGCTATAACTCGATATATCATGTGCAATTTGACTGCCCTCACGTGTAGTGGCACTGACAAAATCACCATCGAGCTGATCCATTGGCGCAAAACCAATAGCATGGACGACGCCATCGATACCATCGCCCCAATGCGCGGTGACTTGTTCAAAGCAGGCAGCGATGGACGCATCGGATGCTACGTCACACTCCAGCACCATATCTGCCTCAAATGCCTCAGCCGCCATATCAACGCGTTTTTTGATTTTATCATTGGGATAAGTCAGAATAAGTGACGCCCCTTCGCGGTGCAATGCCTCAGCAATAGACCAAGCGATAGAGAGTTTGCTTGCAATACCAGTAACAACGAAGCGATGTCCTTGCAATAGCATAATAGATCCTTGTTCAGCAGTTAATACGGTCAATAAATGGTTAATCAAAAGACATAGTCTAGTGGATAGGATATAGCAGTGCTACATTATACACCATCTAAGTTAAGTAAACAGTCGTAAACTAATATATTAAAACCCTTTACGTGGTCTACAGAGGTTGGGGATTCTATACAACGGTATGAAGCGCTGCCTATTTCAAGTATAATCACAGCCCTTTTAAGCTTGTAGAGCGCGCGTGCAATCCCCATTAACGCTGCGTATAGCAATTTTAGAGTCATTATTCTGTTATATAGCAAGATCATATAAGCGATACCCACATTTTGGATGGCTGCCAGACTTATGAGTAATACCCCCGTAACCACATCAGTAACCGCGTCGGATCAACAAAGCATCGAATCTTATCGTCAGCTGATCACCTCGACAGGTGAGGATTTAGCCCGCCCAGGTCTAGAAGATACGCCGCTACGCGCTGCCAAAGCTTTTGCTCACCTAACTGAGGGCTATCACCAAAGCTTGGATGACGTTGTTAATGATGCCATATTTCCATCAACCAATCGCGAGCTGGTACTGGTGCAAAATATTGAGTTTTACTCGTTGTGCGAGCATCATATGCTACCCTTTCACGGTATTGCACACATCGGCTATCTGCCAAACGGTCAAGTCCTTGGTCTCTCAAAGTTTGCGCGTATCGTCGATATGTTTGCACGGCGCTTACAAATCCAAGAGAACCTAAGCGAGCAAGTGGCGCAAGCGATTATGGATGTCACCGGTTGCCGCGGCGTGGCTGTGGTAATGGATGCCTCGCATATGTGTATGATGATGCGCGGCGTTAGCAAACAGCATTCAACGACGCGTAGTACCGCTATGCTTGGCGAATACAAGCACGATAATCAAGCGCGCAATGAGTTTTTGGGCGCTATCCCCAAACGCCAGCCCGCATTTTAAGACCATCGATTTTATTACCACAAAAAAGGACGCCGTAGCGTCCTTTTATTTGAATTAGATTCCATTAAACCGTTAACCAACTGTGACTTCATCGATCCATTCGCCATAGCCTGCCGCTTGCATCTCAGCGAGCGGAATAAAGCGTAGCGCCGCTGAATTCATGCAATAGCGCTTGCCTGTTGGCGCAGGACCATCGTTAAACACGTGACCGACATGCGAGTCCGCGTAACGACTACGTATCTCGGTACGCGTGCTAAAGAAGCCTTTATCTTCTTTTTCGACCACTAAACTGTTATCTAGCGGACGCGTAAAGCTTGGCCAGCCCGTTCCTGATTTGTACTTATCGCGTGAGGAATATAAGGGTTCACCAGATACCACATCAACATACAGACCCGGTGCTTTATTGTCCCAATACTCATTGTCAAAGGCGCGCTCTGTACCGTCTTTTTGCGTCACTTTGTACTGGATAGGCGTTAGCGAGCGCTTTAGCTCATCTTGGCTTGGCTTAACAAAAGTATTGGGATTAAAGCCTGTCACTGTCGTGGTATTCATAATAACCCCTTCTTTGGGACTTGTTACCGGCTGCTTAACATTAGGAGCTTGATTAGTCGTACTACTACTCGTCATGGGCTTGTACTTACTGACATCTAACTCATAATCCTTGCCGTAGACGCTTTCGATAAATTGGTAGCGGCCTGAATTAAAGGTATAGAACTTATAACGTAGCGGGTTTTTCTTATAATAGTCCTGATGATAGTCCTCAGCCGGATAAAAGGTGGTGGCAGGAACGATCTCAATAACCACGGGTTTATCATAAATACCAGACGCTTGCAGGGATTGCTTTGCCTTTTGCGCCACTTGCTTTTGTTGTTCATTATGATAAAAAATAGCGGGACGATACTGCGTACCGCGATCGACAAATTGGCCCTGAGCATCGGTAGGATCAGCGATACGCCACAGCGCTTGTACGATACCCTCATAGGTAATCTGGGTAGGATCGTAATATACTTGCGCCGCTTCGGTATGTCCTGTACCACCTGCTGAGACTTGGCTGTAGGTTGGATTAGGTGTTTGACCCCCACTATAGCCTGAGACGACTTCAACAACGCCTGGTATCTTTTCGTATCCAGCTTCGACACACCAAAAGCAGCCGCCCGCTACTGTCGCCACTGCTAAATTTGGATCAGTTGGCGCATAAGGGTTGTCGACTTGAGTATAATTCACCGTCTCGTCATAAGTATTAAAAGACGCGTAAAGTGCCCCGCTTGCGGCGATGACGACACCCGCTAGTCCAATCTGTAATTTGCGGTTCATAGTTGCCTCTTAGCATAAAGTAATAGGACGACCCTCAGCAGTTAGCAAAAGAATCCTGTTAGGTATATATATGGGATTATAAGTGTTTTTCAATCATTGGAGTATAACTAGGATACATACGTACACTATATGAGTAATATTTGGGTACGCTTGCAAAGTTGCATATTTACATAGAGGTTATGGAATAACGATGTCCAATGATAGTGAGTCATAACAAAAAAGGAGCTGCTAGACACACTCTAACAGATCCTCTTTTTTTGTACTTCTAGTTGGCAAAATATAGAAACTTTTTAATATAGGAACGTTCAAATATAGGAAGGTTTAAATGTAGGAACGTTTAAATGTAGAAACGTTTAAATATAGGAAAGTTTTTAGGCTGCTTTGTGCTCTGATAGCGATGTAGCACTGCTTTGATCGCTTGCCATTTTGATTTTCCGCAAAATATCTTTAATACCCGCAAGCGCGATGTAAGTAGGAACTGAGTAGGTATTACTGACTTCTTTAGCAGCAGCTTTAGCCATAGCATCAAAATCTTTTGGATCCATACCTTCTACGGCAATGTTAATATTTAAATCATTAATCAAAGCTTTGACTTGAGTAATTAATAACTCAGTCAGCTCTTTATCACTTGTTGTTGCTTGATTCGCTGATAAAATACCGATCCTTTTGGTCAATTGTGCCAGCCTTTTTTGACTTGCCTTTTGGTTAACCTCTAATACATAAGGCAGCACAATAGCGTTGGCGCGTCCATGCGGGATATGATAGTAAGCGCCTAGCTGGTGCGCGATAGCGTGGACGTATCCAAGTCCTGCTTTGTTAAAAGCGATACCACCGTAGTGCGCCGCGATGCCCATCTCCTCTCTAGCTTTTAGATTAGTGCCATCCTTATAAGCTATAGGCAAGTACTGCATAACTGCTTTGACCGCCGAGGCCGCATAGTAGTCTGTCTCTACGCTGGCATTGACACTCATCCACGCTTCTAGAGCGTGAGTTAATACATCAATACCCGTATCAGCGGTAATAGCGGCTGGCATGCCTTGCATGATCGTAGGATCAATAGCTGCAGCAAGAGGCACCATTTTTGGATCAATCGATAAAGACTTTTGGTGCGTGTCGTCATCGGATACCACCGCGCCAAGCGTTGCTTCTGAACCAGTACCCGCAGTCGTTGGAATACAATATAACGGCGCAGATGGTTTGCGCGCTTTTAAAAGACCCATTAGTTTTTGGGGTCTACAACGATTACCTTGCGACATAGCAATCATTTTTGCCGCATCTATAACAGAGCCGCCGCCGATCGCGAGAATAGCATCGCAGTTGGCGTCTGTAGATTGTTTGAGTCCTTTTTCGATCACACTAAAGGTAGGATCCGGCGTAATGCCATCATACAGGGTATAACGGATATCTCTTTGCGATAGATACTCAGTGACTTTATTAGGTATGCCAAGCTTGTTTAGTACCGCATCTGTCACAATAAAAACATGAGTATTACCTTGATTGATAAGCATGTCGCATATCTCTGTACAGGCATCCGCACCAATAAATAGCATAGGTCTACGAATAGGAACCACATAGGAAAACGCTTTGAGAAATTTGGCACGCGTCTTTGCAACAGCCACATAGCTGGTATGCTGTACGGCGTCAGTATTTATAAGCTTGGAGAAAGTGGATAGTTTATTACGAGACATTCAAAATTCCTTTTTCAATGAATGGCGGTGATAGTCAGTTACCTCTTTGATAAGTGACCGTATTTGTTTAAACCCGAACAAGATTTATTAAAACCAGAACAGGGTGTTGCGACAAGCAATATTTTGTTAATGCATCCTTAGTCAATCACCAATAGTTAGTCTAGCATACTCGCCTGCAATAAACGCTTGGCATAAGGGTGCTTTGGCTGCGTAAACAGCGCCTCGGTTGCGCCCGACTCGACACATACTCCGCCCTTTAGCACCATAATATGTTGACACAGCGCTCGTACGACTTTTAGATCGTGACTAATAAAGACATAGCTTATTTGCATATTTTGCTGAATCTCACGTAGTAAATTGACTACGGTGACTTGCGTCGTACTATCGAGCGCGGAGGTGGGCTCATCGAGTATGATCAGTTTTGGTCGCATGATGAGCGCGCGAGCCAGCGCTACACGTTGACGTTGACCGCCCGATAACTCGTGCGGATAGCGATGCGCAAAATCGCTTGGTAGATGCACAGTTTGTAGACTGTCCTTGACCGCCTGCTCACGTGCTTCTTTCTTGACGCCTTGGACTAGTAACCCCTCCTCAACGATTTGCATGATAGTTAAACGCGGATTAATGCTAGCAAAGGGGTCTTGAAACACCATCTGTATTTGCGCGCGAAACAGGCGCAGCTCTTTATTAGATAGAGCCATTATGTCTTGTCCATTTATCTGTACTTGACCACTGACTCTAGCTTGGTTGCTGAGCAGCCGGCTGAGCGCCAAGGCAATCGTTGTTTTGCCAGAGCCTGACTCCCCGACGATACCTAATGCCTGCCCTCTTTGCAGCGTCATATCGACCCCTGCCACTGCTTCAAACCAGCGCTTAGTACCGCCAAATAAGCTTTTTTCGATAGGGAACTGAACCCTTAAGTCATGGACACTTAATACAGGCGAATTAAGACCTTCCGTATCGTCAGATATGACTAGCGCTTGTCCAAAGTCCTGCTGCATAAGCGTGCGGGTATAGTGCGCTTTTGGATTGGTAAAGATATCTGCTGTTCGGCCTTGTTCAATGGTTTGGCCTTGACGCATGACGATAATCTCATCGCTGTAGCGCTTCACTAAGTTGAGATCGTGACTGATTAAGATCATCGCCATGTTGCGCTCGCTTTTGAGCGTATTAAGTAGCGCTAAAATCTCATGCTGCAACGTCACATCAAGCGCGGTCGTCGGTTCATCCGCGATTAAGATATCAGGCTGCTGCGCCAGTGCCATCGCAATCATAACGCGCTGGCGCTGACCCCCTGAGAGCTCATGCGGATAGCGGTTTAACTTATCCTCAGGATCAGTGATATTGACATCATTTAGCAAGGCAATACTTTGCGCGCGCCATTGATTTTTGGGGACACCGTATAAGCGTAGCGATTCTGCGATTTGTTTGGCGACGGTATGCAAAGGATTGAGCGCGGTCATCGGTTCTTGAAAGATCATTCCAATGCGCTGACCACGGATTGACTTTAGAATGTTTTCGTTATGATGACTTGCTGTACTGCTATCGATAGGAAGTTTTTCACTGTTATTAAGCGTCGCTTGACCACTTATGCTTAGGCTATTTGGGAGCAAACCTAAGAGTGCTAGGCTGGCGATCGATTTGCCTGAGCCTGACTCGCCGACAATCGCTAGGGTCTGACCTTGGTACAGATGATAAGATAAGCTATCGACTAAAATTGTATGGTCTCGGGTATGAATGCTCAGCTGATCCACGCTCAGAACAGGCTCATTATGCCGAGCTAAATGCTTATCTTTGTAAATAGATTCATTGTAAGTCGCAGTGTTTATCATACTATAGCCTTGGGTCAAACGCATCGCGCAGTGCTTCACCGATAAAGATCAGCAAGGACAATATAAAAGTTAAGCTAAAAAACCCTGATAAGGCAAGCCACGGCGCATCAAGGTTGTTTTTACCTTGTACCATAAGCTCTCCAAGCGAGGGCGAGCCTGGCGGTAGTCCATAACCCAAAAAGTCCAAAGCGGTCAATGCGATGATATTGGCGGTTAGAATAAACGGTAATTGCGAAAGGCTCGATGCCAAGGCGTTTGGCATAATGTGTTTGAGCATAATTTTGCTATCTGACACGCCCAGATTACGGGCTGCGCGCACGTAATCGAAGTTACGAGCCCGCAAAAACTCAGCACGTACCAAACCGACCAGTCCCATCCAGCCAAACAGCAGCATAAGCGCGAATAAGATCATAATGTTAGGACTAAACAGACTGACTAAGATAATAATCATAAACAGCTGCGGCAGTCCGCCCCAAACCTCCATAAAGCGCTGCCCAATCAGATCGACCCAGCCGCCATAATAGCCCTGAATCGCACCAATGATGATGCCAATAAGCGCCCCTGCCAGCGTCAACGCGATACCGAATAATAAAGAGACGCGCATACCGTATAGTATCCGCGCCAATACATCGCGCCCTTGATCATCAGTGCCTAACCAGTTCTGGCTGTTAGGCGGCGCAGGATACGGCAAACCCAGCTCCACGTTTGGCGTTTGATCAGCAAACGGGATCAGTGGCATCACGTAATAGCCTTTATCACTGATCAGCGCCTGTACCGCAGGATCCTTGTAATTGGCTTCGGTCTCAAAAATACCACCAAAGGTAGTCTCGGGATAAGCTTTGAGCACGGGCACATAGTAGTCATTATCGTACTGCACTAATAACGGCTTGTCGTTGGCAATAATGTTGGCTGCCATACAGATTATAAAGATGATGGCAAAGAGAATTAGTGAGATCACGCCTAAACGATTACGGCGGAAACGATCTAGTCGTGCCTGCCATACCGGGTTTAGACGGCGCGGTTTTGGTTGGGGTGAAGCAGTGGTAAGCGGCGGATGAGTAGACATTAGCGCCCCTCAAAGTCAATGCGTGGATCGATGAGATGATAGCTAAGATCGCTTATGAGCTGCAGTAGCAAACCGACGAGCGTAAAGATAAACAGCGTGCCAAAGATAACCGGATAATCGCGCTGTTGAATGGCCTCAAAGCCTAATAACCCTAGCCCGTCAAGCTTAAAGATAATCTCAATTAAAAAGTTACCTGCGAAGAATATTCCAACGATAGCAGCTGGAATGCCTGCGATAATAATGAGCATAGCGTTACGAAAAACGTGGCCGTAGAGCACTTGACGCTCTCCTAAACCCTTCGCGCGCGCGGTGAGAACATACTGCTTACCCAGCTCTTCTAAAAAACTAAACTTGGTCAAGTAAGTCAGACCAGCAAAGCCGCCTACGGTACTGGCAAGCAGTGGTAAGGCTAAATGCCAAAAGTAGTCCTTTATCTTACCCAGTAATGACAACTCATCGAAGTTCTCCGAGGTCAGCCCTTGCAGCGGAAAGATATTAAAGTAACTGCCGCCTGCAAAAAACACCAGTAGGATAACGGCAAATACAAACACAGGTATGGCGTGACCGATTGCCAGCAGCATCGCAGTTGCCTTATCGATCCTTGAGCCATGGTGCATTGCCTTATAGACGCCAAGGGGTATGGCTATCAAATATATCAGCAGCGTACTCCACAGTCCCAAAGAGATGGACACGGGCAGCTTTTCGATAATAAGGTCGGTGACGGACTGCCCCTTAAAAAAGGACTCGCCAAAATCCAGCTGGGCGTAGTTTTTGAGCATGAGCCAAAAGCGCTCAGGCGCTGATTTATCAAAGCCGTATTGGGCATTGATCGCTGCGACCATCTCCTCCGATAGTCCCCGCGTTCCTTGATAATTGCTCGCATTACTGCCAGTGCCAACGTTAGCGTTTAGTGCATTGTCTTTAGCGCCTTGCTCTATGAGCGCCAGTTGCTGCTCAACAGGACCGCCAGGCGCGGCCTGCACAATGACAAAATTTGCCAGTAGTATCAAAAAAAGCGTCGGTAGTATGAGCAGTAGTCTTTTGAGAATATAACGACCCATAGTCACGACGTCCTAAAGTGAGAGAGTAATAAGCTAAAAAGTGAACGATTAAAAATGTAAACGTACCACGTTTATTTAAATTTTTTAAAGTGTTAATAGTGTCATACAAGGTTTAGTAGTAAGGCTCAGTAGTTTTACTTATAGTTGATCCAATTTAAAAAGGATACCGTGCTACTGGAATGAATTTTTCGAAGCCTTTGGAGTGACGAAGTCGCACAGCAAGCGAGGAAAATTTATACCAGTAGCACATTAGAGTGTTCGTACCTTTTATATTCTGGACTAGCTATAGTTTAAAAATTGTCTTTAAGCGTCCGCAGCGCTGCAAATACCGCCAGCGGACTGTGATCATCGAGTGTCATTTTGGCCTCAACCCCTGCAATAACGCTCGGCTCACCGGTGCGCAAAAAGACATTAACCGCACGCTCATGCTCTAAAGTGACAGGTAGCGTTGGTATACCTTGCGCCGTTTTTGTTTCAGCGTCGTTCAGCGCCTGCTGAATCGCTGTATTATCAGGTTCAATGGAGAGTGCAAAACGCAGGTTATTGGCTGTGTACTCATGAGCAGGATACAGCAGCGTATCATCAGGCAACTCATTTAGGTGGCGAAAGCTATCATAGAGCTGCTCAATAGTACCTGTAAACACCCGACCACAGCCGCCACTAAATAATGTATCACCGCAAAAGCAGTGTTTGCGTCCATCGATATCTAAGATATACGCCATATGGCTAGCTGTATGCCCTGCTATATCCCACACCTGCGCGGTATGTCCCCAAGCGCTCACGCTGCTACCACTCTTAATCGTCTGATCCTCTTCGACACCGTGCTCGCTATGCGCCACAATATGTGTCATTGGGAAGTATTCTTGTAGCTCCATCACACCGCCGACGTGATCGAAATGATGATGCGTGGTCCAGATTGAGGTCAGCTCAAGCCCTTGATCTTTCATATAATTTGCGACAGGCTCAGCTTGACCTGGATCGATAACGATGGCTTGTTTATTATTCTTATTAATCAATGTCCAGATATAGTTGTCATTAAAGGCTTTGATCGGGTGAATTTGAATACTCATAGTAAATCCTCAGTTATCTTTATGTCTTGTACTTATTCTTAGCATCTCATCTGTGCGACTTATCGCGCTACTCGTTATATAAACCTGTCATCAGTATAAGCTTATAATCATTTATAGCAGATAGCTATAACTATCCTTTTTGTCATTGAACGCTACCTTTAAAATTTTAAGATAAAGCGTCATCGCTTTAAATAAGCATCAACGCGCGCGGCAGCATCTTTATCTACCCACCAGTAATCTATGCCAACAGCATTGGTTGGCAAGGTATCGACATGACGGTACTGATCCCAATACGCCACTGTCGTAGTCGATTTGCCGTACAAGGGGACTGAATAATAGCCGGCACGCAATAAGCGATCGAGCACGTGCGTGTATAGCACAATCTCATCACGGCTTTTAGCATCGTTAAGCGCTGCAACAACCTGATCTATCGCCTCGTTTTTGATGCCTATGGTATTGTTATTACCGATTTCATCCGCTGCTGCACTACCCCAGTAAGACGCTTGTTCAGCACCCGGTGATAAGCTTTGGGCAAAGACATCTGTGGTCATATCATAATCATAGCGGCGCATGCGCTCGGCGTATTGCGGCCCATCAACTTGGCGCAGGGTAGCAGCAAACCCTAAACGCTCTAGGTTACGAATATAAGGCAATAGTACGCGGCTAAGACTATCGCCTGACATAAGTATCTCAATTTGCGCGCGCTTGCCATCGGGCTGGTACAGCTGCATGTCATCGTAATAAAACCCCGCGTCCAATAATAGCTGGCGTGCTTTGAGTAGTCCTGCGCGGTTAAAGCCTTTACCATCGCTTTTAGGTAGTTGCCACTCGCTAAGTACCGCTTGGCGCTGGATGGGTTCAAGCTTTGGTAGCAGTGGGGTTAGCACTTGCATCTCAGCCTTTGATGGCGTTCCTGTTGCTGCTAGCTCCGAGCCGTGAAAGTAGCTTTGCAGGCGCTCGTACTGATTGTGAAATATCGTGGTATTCATCCATTCAAAATCATAAGCGGCCGTCAGTGCTTGACGCACGCGGATATCTTGAAACAGTGGCCGACGCATATTCATTACAAACGCTTGCATTGGCACAGGTGTCTTACTCTCAATGCTCTCTTTTTTGATCATACCGTCCCTGACAGCGGGAAAGGTATAGCCCGTAGCCCAGTTTGATGCTTTATTCTCAGGACGAAAACGGTATTGACCGGATTTAAAGCCCTCAAAGGCGATCTCATCACTTTGGTAATACACAAACTTGATATGATCAAAGTTATAGCGCCCGCGGTTAACCATCAGATGACGCCCCCAATAGTTGGGATCGCGCACGTAACTTACCGAGCGACCAGCGTCCGCGTCTTTAAGCTGATATGGACCACTGCCCATCAGTGGCGTCAGACTGATAGCTTCAAAGCTTGTATCAATAGAGGACTTGGCAAAGATAGGAAACTGACCTACTGTGAGTAAGATCTCTTTATTCTCGCTTGAGGCAAAGACAAACTTAACACGCTGTTTATCTAGGATCTGCACCTCTTTAATATCACTTAAGTAGCTGCGAATAAACATCGGACCTTTGGTTAATAGCGCATCAAAAGTCGCTTTGACGTCCGTGCTGGTAACTGCTGATCCATCCCAAAATTTAGCGGCAGGATTGAGCTCATAAATGATCCAGCTGGCGTCCTCAGGATCATAAGTGACGCGGCTTGCCAGCTGCGGATACATAGTAAAAGCTTCATTGAGCGAGCCTGTCATCAAGGTATCGTAGAGATAATCGGTGCCCATCATCGGCACGCCAGTGGTCATCCACTTATTGGCGCTGTTAAACGTTCCACGCGTATCCAGTGACAACGTACCCCCTGTTGGCGCATTTGGGTTGGCATAAGGCAGATGCGGCGCACTAGTATATTTGGCGGTACTATTGTGTTGCAGCACCGTCGTCGTTATTGGCGCCGCTACTACTGTTGGCATCCAGCACAGAACCGTACTTAACAATACTGAGGATAAGAGAACATTTTTTGTCATAATAATCGCTATAGCGAACCTGTTGACGCCGTATATGTGTTCAGCGCTGAACTTTTATCATAGCAAATTTAGCTTTTTTAACCTAGGGTGTTTGAACATTCATAATTCGAACATTCATAAATAGTATGCCCAATAAAAAACGCAGTTGCTATGCTCTCAACTGCGTTTTAAACGTCAAAGAACACGCATTGCTATTAAGCGTATTTCTTTTCAAAAGCTTGCATAAAATCAACCAATTGCTGTACCCATTCTAGCGGCACTGCGTTGTAAATACTGGCACGCATACCGCCAACTTCACGGTGACCTTTTAGGCTTAGCAGTCCTGCTTGCTCAGACTCAGCCAAAAACACTTTATCAAGACTAGAGTCTGCCAAGGTAAAAGGTACATTCATAATAGAGCGATAGGGCTTGGCGACAGCATTGTGATAAAAAGCACTATTATCAATCGCGTTATATAGCAAATCTGCTTTTTGCTGATTGATTTTACCGATAGCTTCGACGCCGCCCTGCTCTTCTAACCAGTCGAACACCAAACCTGCTAAGTACCATGAATAAGTGGCGGGCGTATTAGACATCGACTCTTTTTCGGCCTGATGCCCATAGTTCATGAGCAGCGGACACCAGTCGCTGGCTTGATTTAATAAATCATCACGGATAATAACGATCACTAAACCTGCAGGGCCAATATTCTTTTGTGCACCGGCGTAAATCATACCAAATTTTGAGACGTCAATAGGCTGCGACAAAATACATGAGGACATATCAGCGATAAGCGGCGCATCAACTTGTGGCGGCTCAAAGATTTGTACGCCGTGGATTGTCTCGTTCACGCAGTAGTGAAAGTAAGCGGCGTCATCACTTACGTGCCACGTACTGGATGACGGCACATCAGTAAAGTTGCTATCTTTTGCACTTGCCACTTCATGGACCGCGCCCAGACCCAACTTAGCATAGCGACTCGCTTCTTTAAGCGCTTTTTTTGACCACGTTCCTGTAGTTAGATAATCCGCCTGCCCACCCTGTAATAAATTCAGTGGAATAGCAGAAAACTGCAAGCTCGCGCCGCCTTGTAAAAACAGCACTTTATAATTATCAGGGATATCCATAAGCGCGCGTAGTTTAGACTCCGCTTTTTCTACAATCGCAAGGTACTCTTTACTGCGGTGACTAACTTCCATCACCGATACGCCGCGCCCCTGCCAATCGAGCATCTCGTTTTGCGCGCGCGCCAAAACTTGCGTTGGTATAGTCGCAGGCCCAGCAGAAAAGTTAGGTACGCGGTGTGGATGAGTGGTTGTATGGTCACTGTTGTTAGCGGCAGAGCGGTTAGACGTATTATCTGACATAGTCGTCGTCCTAAATAAAAATAGAGTTCATAAGATATATTATTTTAAGATAAGGTAAAGCGCTTTTGATGACATCAAAGGCTGTTGATGTTTTGCACTCTCAAACTAAGATGATATCTGCTCCCAAAGCTGACGCTTGAGCGTGCTATCAGCGAGCATGGCATCAAGTGTCGGCGCGTCAGTGATATTCGGATGCGCAAGTCCTTTTGGCAATGCGGTTAGAGCTGCTACATTGACGCTATCACTTCTACCGATCTTAAATAAATAGCCCGCTAAACTTGCATTAGCCAGCTCTGCGGTATCCATGCCGGCGCAAATCGGAAAAGAGCTGCTCTCGCACTCTATTGACAAGGCTTGAGTGATGTTTTGCCACAGCTTTTGACTGTCATTATTAAGTGCTTGGATATTAACTATAAGCACCCAATCCCCGTAGCGGCCGCCTTGCAGATCAAAAGGAGCCACGGTATCAACACCCTTATTGGTCGCCTCACCTGATGACTTATCAGTGGTGCTGAGTTGATTGCTAAGTTCATCAGATACCAGCGTACGACTGTCATCTACTGCTGGCATAGAGGGGTTATGAACCGCTTCATTACCGCTATTAACAGAGGCGTCGCTAACGGGCGCAGTCACCGTATTTGAGTCAACTTCAGGGTCAGCTATGAGCGCTTGATCAGGCGCAGTATGTGGCACTGAGCTTATCGGAACATCTGTAAGAGAAGCTGGAGCATCGGAGGGCGTTGTTAAATCCTGTGCAGCGACCATCTGAGCAGTATTCGCTGTTGTATCAATCCTAGATAACGCAGTGGCAATAGCGAGAGTTGGGGTCTGCGCCTGTACCCACTGATTAATACCCATCATCGCCAAGATCTGACGCTGCTGTACGCGGCGCTGTATGGATAGAGTATCTTGTGTGTCGCTCATAAATGACCACCGCCTTACTGAACAATGCTCTTGACGTCCCTGTTATAAAACTCATGCGATAAATGATATTACTTTGTCTATCGTAGCGCTTAATCCATAACGATGCAACGCACGCTGAGTTTAAATAAATGTCGTAAATGACAAATTTTGGACAAAAAAAAGCGACTCCATCAGCACATCCTCGGCACACACTGAATCTACTACCGTTGCTACCTTCCGGTCCTGGCGGGGTTCATAGAACACTGTTGCGAGGCTACCAATGGAGCCACCAGTTGCAAATTATACAAGGTTTTTGCCAGATTACAAGGGCAATCCTAAAATGATGCGATGCATTTACTCGTGCTGATGGAAAAGTGACAAAATAAGTGTAGCATTTGATGCTATATTTGCTATGTTAATATGATCTAATAATACTTTTAACTTAACAATGAGGAGAAAGAGATGCGAAACAATCTACTTAAACGAGTCGCTATCGCAAGCTGTTCTGCTAGCGTTTTAGGTCTGATGACGATGGTAGCCCATGCTGAGCCAAGTGGTTATGATCAGTTGAGCTTTCAAACTGAAGTGAGCGAGGAGATCGCTAATGATGAGGTGCAAGCGCGCCTATACAAAAAAGCGCAAGCGCCAAATGCCAAAGCGCTGGCAACGACCCTAAATACCTCAATCAACAATGCCTTAGCTATCGCTAAGCGCTATCCTAGCGTCACTGTCACAACGGGACAACAGCGTACTTATCCTCAGTATAGTGACAATGACAACAGAATTATCGGCTGGACAGGACAGGCCAATATCGATATAAAAAGTACCGACTTTACGGCGGCAAGTCAGCTAATCGCTGATCTACAATCAAGCCTAGTGATGGACAACCTAAACTTTGGCGTATCAGAAGCCAAAAAAGATGCTCTTGAGCAAAAGCTGATGACGGACGCCTCACGTGCCTTTCAGCAGCAGGCGCAGCGCCTAACGCGCGCTTGGGACGCTCGCGGTTACCGCGTCGTTAGTGTCAATCTAAATACGGGTAATAACTATCCGCGCCCTGTGTATGCAGCTATGGAGATGCGCGCATCCGATGCTTCTGTCCCCCGTCCAAATTTTGAATCAGGTGACAGTACTATCTCAGTGACCGCTAACGGGACTATTGAGCTCACTAAATAGTTATTAGTAAGTAAATGAGCGGCTTATTATATAGACTTTTACTAACTACATATAAAAGGGCAAGCCATTGTTCGGGCCTGCCCTTTTACTTATCTACCAAAATATCACTTTAACGTTGCAAACTCACTTTAAGGTTGTACTTGCGGATTTTGGCGCATTTTTAACAGTATTTTTTTGTGCCAAGGCAGGTTTTGGTAGGCTTGCAACTGATCTGTAGCGCGCTGTCTATTGAGCCGCGCTCTCGTGTTTTGAATCACTTGTACCGTACGCCCTACTTGCTGGAGCACTTGACCGTTTTTGTCTTTGATAACCGCTTGGATACTATGTTGGCCCGGCAATACATTAACGGTAGCAATCGATGTGCTGAGGCCGCGTGCAATCTCATTACCATCAAAATAGATACTCACACTATCACCTGCTTGTAGCGCAGGCCTCGTTTGTACGGCAACATTGATCACTTGGGCTGGACGATGATAAGCGCGCGCCTCACTTGGCTCAATCATCACCATTTGATAATTAACGCTATCCATACTGGACGATTGCGCGCTATTTTCAACTGCCGCAGCTACTACAGATTGGCTATTATTATCCGTACCGCTCGTACTGTTGGACTGAGCGCCCTCACTAGCCGTTGATACATTGGTTTGTATGACACGCTTATCGCTTTGCTGCTCATAGGACTGCGGACGATCGGTAAAGGTCACTTGACCTGTGTCCTCATCGACAACCTTATAAATAGGCGCAGCAGATGCTAAAGGGACATAGGCGCTTGCCGCTCCCATTACTAAAGCAAAGGGCAATTTTAGAATTGAGTGCTTATTTAACCGTTTGTAAGTCAGTAATTGAGTCATAGTTAGCCTTTACGTATACGTTATTATTAACACTATTATGCGTCATTTAGACGATAAATACCGTATGGACTATGCAACTATTTTATATAGCGTTCATAGACAAAAAACAAAAAAACCAGTTAAGTGTCCCTTAACTGGTTGTGGATATAAGACAATATTTGATTAATTAGCAGCTGTAGTACAAGTCAAACTCAACTGGATGTACAGTCACATTGACACGCTGCACTTCTTCTTCTTTTAGCGCAATAAAGGCCTCAAGCATGTCCTTAGTGAATACATCACCCTTTAACAAGAACTCATGATCATCTTTTAGGGCTTGTAGTGCAACATCCAAGCTCTCTGCAACCGTTGGAATTTGTGCTTCTTCTTCTGGTGGCAAATCATATAGGTTTTTGTCAGCGGCTTCCCCTGGATGCATCTTGTTCTGAATACCATCAAGACCTGCCATGAGTAGTGCTGCAAAAGCAAGGTATGGGTTGGCCGTAGGATCAGGGAAGCGCGCTTCAACACGTACCGCTTTTGGACTGCTGACATGCGGGATACGGATAGATGCCGAGCGGTTCGACGCTGAGTAAGCAAGTTTGATCGGTGCTTCGTAATGCGGCACTAGACGCTTGTAGCTGTTGGTAGACGGATTGGTAATCGCATTTAACGCGCGCGCGTGCTTGATGATACCACCAACGAAATATAATGCTGTCTCAGATAGACCTGCGTACTCATCACCTGAGAACGTATTGACACCGTCTTTTGAGATGGACATATGCACGTGCATACCAGAACCGTTGTCACCGACTATTGGCTTTGGCATAAAGGTCGCCGTTTTGCCAAACTGATGTGCAACATTATGTACCACATATTTTAGCTGCTGAACTTCATCGGCTTTACGTACCATAGTATTGAATGCGACACCGATCTCAGATTGGCAAGACGCGACTTCGTGGTGATGCACTTCAACGCTACCCTCGCCGACGATCTCTTCGATGCGCTCACACATCACAGAGCGCATATCGTGCGAGCTGTCGATTGGCGGTACTGGGAAATAGCCCCCTTTGACCCGTGGACGGTGCGCCATGTTACCCCATTCATAAGTCTCATTGGTCGACCACGCCGCTTCTTCAGCTGTAATCTTGTGACTGACGCCTGACATATCAATTGACCACTTAACATCATCAAAGATAAAGAATTCAGGCTCAGGACCGAAATAAGCAGTATCACCGATGCCTGTTGACTTTAAGTACTCTTCAGCGCGGCGAGCGATAGAACGCGGATCGCGGTCATACCCTTGTAGCGTTGATGGCTCAATAATATCGCAAGTCACAACAACGGTAACCGCATCAAAGAACGGATCAACAAAAGCAGTTTCAGGATCTGGACGCAAGATCATATCTGAGGCTTCAATGCCTTTCCAGCCTGCAATAGATGAGCCATCAAACATTTTGCCATCTTCCATGACGTCTTCGTCAATACTATGAGCAGGAAAGCTGATGTGCTGCTCTTTACCGCGTGTATCGGTGAAGCGAAAATCAACCCATTTTGCATTAGAGGATGCGATAAGATCTAATAATTTATTCGACATGAATAGTCTCCGTGGTGGTTAGTGCTTTAAAGTAATAGTCAGGGTGTAAGTTAATATACTCGCTGTTAGCTATCGAGGGCTAATGAGCAGCAGAGCTTGAATGTTTTGTGTCCGCTATCGGCACTATATTAACAATATTTAACCGAGAATGCTGAACTCTTATGCGTCTTATATTTACTCGTAAGTGTTTTAGACTCATATCGACTCATTTTTCTATGTTAACAAGGTTAACAAGACGACCCTTAAACATCGGCGTTATTTATAGAATGCAACAGCTGTGCCAACTTCCTATAAAGATATAAGTGATCAGTACTCCTTAATAAACTAATTTGTTATTGAATTTATTTATATCAATAAGTTAGGTAAATAAATAAGAGTTTAATACGCGCTCTATCTTCAAAAAATCTATAACCTCAGTGTTCTTAACACTCACACGTAATGATAACGGGCACTCTAAATAAGCAAAATTATGCACTTATATTGAGCATACTATTTAATAACGCATTTATTTGGTGCATATTAACCGTATCGTTCATTCACCTTCAAATCTGCTATAGTCAGAACAATCGTGTTTGTAATCAAAGCCGCCTTAGATTTAACCTAACGAAAATTAGTGCTAAAATACGTAGCCCGTGACCCTTGTAAGTTATGACTGTCGTCAATACTGTCAGTTGATAACCTGTAGAACTTGTTTCAGCGGTTTTAATAGCGCGTGTTCCTTTATCCTCGCTTGTAATTAGGTTGATGCTTTTATGATTTTGATGATCGATAACTACGATAGCTTTACCTATAATATCGTGCAGTACTTGGGGGAGCTTAAGCAAGACATCACCGTATGGCGCAATGATCAGGCAAATATTGAGCAGATTAAGACGCTAGCACCCGATGCTATTATTATCGGCCCAGGTCCGGGTAATCCTGATAGTGCAGGTGTCTCTTTGGCGCTCATTGATACTTTTAAGGGCGTCATACCGATACTGGGTATCTGTTTGGGGCACCAAGCTATTGGACAAGCCTTTGGTGGACAAGTCATTAAGGCAGGAGAAGTCATGCATGGACGTCTATCCGATGTCTATCACAATCACAAAGGTGTCTTTGCCGATCTCCCCAACCCTGCTAAAGTAACGCGCTACCACTCCTTAGTGATCGATAAAACACACGCCCCTGAAGATTTGGAGATAACGGCGTGGACACAACGCGCTGATGGTAGCATAGAGGAGATCATGGGTGTGCGGCACAAGACTTTTGCTATTGAAGGGGTGCAATTCCACCCCGAGTCCATCTTAAGTGAAGCCGGTTATCAGCTGCTCAATAATTTTTTAAAGACCCATGATTTGGCGGTGCTAGACTCAGATGAGCTGCCACTGGTAGGCTAAGCCTATCCAACGATCTTAACGTAATAACCTACAAGCGATTTGACTATGAGCTTTAATAATACCTCCGATACCTCGTCTATAGATTTATCTACAACCTCTACTACGAGCGATGTAGAAGCACTGAGCGATGAGCAAGTTCATACTTTACTTGCAAAATCCTTAGATCGTATCTTGCAGCGCATTGATTTAACCTTTGATGAGATGCGCGAGGTCATGCTTATTATTATGCAAGGCAGATGTAGCGATGCGATGATGGGCGCTATACTGACAGGTCTACGTATGAAGGGCGAGTCCATAGACGAGATCACAGCAGCGGCCAGTGCGATGCGTGCCTTAGCTGCAAATATCGAGCCCAAAGGCTGCGATTATCTCGTCGATATCGTCGGTACGGGCGGCGATGGCGCTAATCTGTTTAATGTCTCCACCGCCTCAGCGTTTGTGGCTGCAGCAGCGGGCGCGCAAGTGGCTAAACACGGTAATCGCGGTGTTTCGACCAAATCAGGGAGCTCAGACTTACTTGAGCAAGCTGGCATCAGCCTATCTTTGACCCCTGAGCAAGCATTGGCATGCATTGAAGAGCAAGGTATTGGTTTTTTGTTTGCACCCAATCATCACAGCGCTATGCGTTACGCCAATCCGGTTCGTCGAGAGCTTAAAGCGCGAACCATTTTTAATATCTTAGGACCGCTGACAAATCCAGCAAGCGTGCCAAATTTGGTCATCGGTGTCTTTACCGCTCAGCTGTGTGAGCCTATTGCCAAGGTAATGCAAAACTTAGGCGCACGTCACGTTATGGTTGTTGGCGCAAAGGATGGTCTAGATGAGATCAGTCTTGCGACGTCAACTACTGTTGCTGAGTTAAAAGACGGTAAGATCAGCGTGTACGACATGATGCCAGAGGACGCTGGTATTGAGTCGCAGACGCTTATCGGTCTCGATATTGACTCCCCGCAGCAAAGCCTGACGCTAATACGCGAGGCACTATCAGGAGCAGATACTCATGATCGCTCAGTGCTCAAAGCGCGCGACATGATAGCACTGAACGCTGGCGCAGCAATCTACACCGCAGGGCTTGCCAGCAACTACCCCAACGGTGTCAGCCGCGCTCAAAAGATCATTCAAGATGGTACAGCACTGGACAAGCTTACGGCACTTGCAGACTATACTCAAACCCTAGCCGCACTCAAACCCTAGCCGCTGACGCATAAATCGCTGCTAAAAGTGACCTGTACGTTTTATCACTCTTAAAAATAGCCCGTAATTAACAACTGCAGGCGACATGATTTGCCCTTAATTTCTCTAGTTATTTGGATATCACTATGACGACTCGTTCAACGGCTATACCTTCTGTCCTACAGCGCATTGTGGCGACCAAACAACAGGAGGTTGCCAAAGCTCGTAGCTTCCAATCGCTTGAGAGCTTGCAAGCAAAAGCGGTAGCAGACACTCAGCCGCGTCGCGGTTTTGCAGCAGCACTTAGAGGCGCAAAGCTTGGTGTTATTGCCGAGATCAAAAAAGCCTCACCCTCAAAAGGCATTATCAATCACAACTTCTCGCCTGCCCTATTTGCCCAGCAATATGAGCAAGCAGGTGCAAGCTGTCTATCGGTACTGACCGATCGCGAGTATTTCCAAGGCGATGACACTTATTTATTGCAAGCCAGTAATGCCGCAAGCCTGCCAGTACTGCGTAAAGACTTTATGATCGACATCTATCAGATCTACGAGTCGTACTTGCTCGGCGCTGATTGTATCTTGCTGATTATGGCCTGTCTTGATGATGCGCAAGTGCACGAGCTACAGGCTTTGAGCATTGAACTAGGCATGGACGTCTTGATTGAGATTCATACCCAAAAGGAGCTTGAGCGTGCGTTACAATTACCGCGCTCTACACACAACATCTACGGTATTAATAACCGTAACCTAAACACTTTTGATGTAGATCTACAAACGACGCTGGATCTAAAAAATACTTTGCTTACCGCTTTAGCTGACGATGCTCAAAAACCACTTATTGTGACTGAGAGCGGTATTCATAGCAGCGCTGATGTGCGCTTGATGCTCAGTCATGACATTCATAACTTCTTGATTGGCGAGCACTTTATGAAAACCGATCATCCTGGGCAGGCGTTACAATCCTTACTTGCAGGTATAGAGCTGCAAGCGTAAAGTATGGCTAATCCGCAGGTTTAATGAGTAACCACTATTCACTTACACTCTGAGCCTAACAGTGTTTGAAGATTGTTTAGTTTAAAGATCACTTGCTCCAAAATACTCACATTAAAAAGATATATAACTTACTATGGCAAATTCATTATTTTCAAAAGAGATGCAAGATCAGCTCAAAGAGCTCAAAGGTCAGCTTAGTAAAGGCCGCGATACCAACGCGCCTGAAGGCGAAAACCAAAAGCCGACCGAACCTGTGTCTCTACCGACTCAAAAACAAGTTAAAAAAACGGTCAAACAATTAGATAGCGAGCATATTGATGATGATAAAGTATTATTTATGCAAGCGATGCACGGCGTTCAGCAGTTAGACGACAAAAACGTACGTCCTCCAGCAGGCGCGTCTAAACCTACCCGTCCCGACGCCGCTACCCTATCCAAACGTGCAGCAGCCCAAGGCGGTGACGCAGTTGATTTGGGAGCAGGCTTATCGGATATGCAAGCGCTGCTCAATCCTGTGGCGAGTGAAGCCTACCTATCCTATAAGCAGCCGACGTTACAGAACAAAGTATTCAATCAGCTCAAACAAGGCAAACTACGTTGGTACGATGCAGTCGACATCCATGGTAGTACGATTGAGGAGTCGCGTACTGCGGTGATGCAGCTGCTGAGTCAAGCCAAACAAAACAACGAGACTGTGGTTAAAATCGTCCACGGTAAAGGTAGCGAAGCAATCCTTAAAACCTGCGTCAACGGTTGGCTACGTCAAATCCCTGAGGTGCTTGCGTTCTGTTCCGCGCCGCCAAAAGATGGCGGCAACGGTGCGGTTTTAGTATTACTTAAAAAACCCAAAACGGCTGGTGAGTGATCGCTAGATGTGTGCTAGCACGTTTAACTTCTAAGGATTGCGTTATCGCAGTCCTTTTTTATCGTTATGTACTTATAGATTTATAAATTTATAAATTACACATAAACAAACCGTTGTCTTGCACCTAGGCATCACTCAACAGCAGCGAAAGCACTTAGACAAGGATATAATCATGTCGATACAAACCCTTGATACTCTAGAAGAGCTAGAAACTCATATCGATGCACTTATCACTCTCGAACCTAAATTTGCACCTGTCCATCAGCAAGTTGGCACACCAAGCTTGCGGCGTAATACGGGTGGCTTTGAGCAACTGCTGCGCGCGATTGTCGGTCAACAGCTGTCCGTTGCCGCCGCTAGTAGCATCTGGCAGCGTCTACACGATGCCAACTTAACCTCAGCGCCAGCAATAATACAAGCAGACGATGAGACACTACGCGCACAAGGCTTATCTAAACAAAAGGTTCGTTATGCACGCGCTTTGGCCACTCATAAGATAGATTATACCGCTTTAGAGTCCATGAGCGACGACGACGTTATTGAGATACTGACTGGGGTTACTGGTATCGGGCGCTGGACCGCTGAGATGTATTTGTTGTTCTCATTGGGACGCGCCGACGTACTGGCAGTCGATGACTTAGCTATTCGCGTCGGTGCGATGAGTGTTTTAGGACTGGATGCACGCCCAACACCTAAACACTTGCTACGTATTAGTGAGGCATGGGCACCGTACCGAAGCGCCTCAAGTTTACTGATTTGGGCCTACTATAGTACGCTGCGTGCCCAACAATCAGTACCACTATAACCAGTTGAATTACTAAGTTATAAGAGCTACTAAGTTGTGAGAGCTACTAAGCTAGAGGTGCGGGTTCCATATTGATAGTGAATACTTCTTTTTAGCCTGTTTAAACGTGCGCTTACGTAAACTGTGCAGAGTTCCTTTTTTGCGGCGTTTATTCGCTTTATTTTTTTTATCTCTATCGACGTCTGTACTATCTGATTCAGCCACGATATCGGCATCAGGTTGATTATCGTCAAGACTTTGTGTGTTTGAATCCTTTGCTAATGCATTAGTCATAGCAGACTCTACATCATCAACGTCTGACTCATTATTATCGTACTGCTGTTCAAGCTCACCTTGATTGACAATAAGCTGCTGAGTGGGCAGCGCATGTTCAACTTTATACTTTTTGACCATGGAGAGTATCTCAACCAGTAGTCGATCTTGCTTCCCATAAAACTCAATCACATTAGCCGAGTTGACATAAGCACGTAGCTGAATCACATAGCAGTCCTGTCGCAGCTCCATAATATTGACTTGATTCCACTCGCTATTAGTTAACTCGTGCTCAGCAATAAACTTATCTAAATCATTTACCATCTTAAAGATGACGTCGATATCTGCATTACGCTTGATATATAAATTATGCAAAAACTGGAACATATCACGTGAGGTAAAGTTCTCAATCTGCATGGAGGAAAAATCACCGTTAGGTACCGTTACTATCGTACGAGCAAGCGTACGCACCCGTGATGAGCGAATACCGATATCGATGACCGTGCCTTCTTGGTCACCAAACTTACAATAATCACCAATACGTACAGGCGAGTCTGCCACGACAACAACACTACCGACCAAGTTTTCAATCGTCTTTTGCGCCCCTAGTGCCAAGGCAAGACCACCAACCCCAAGGGCTGCAATCCCTGTTGTCAAATCGAAACCTAAATTACCAAAGATGACGATAAGCGCAAAGATAAGCAGCAGTGCTTTAAATACTTTGCGCATCAGCTCAAGTATTGCGATGCGCTCTATATGGTTCTTTTTATAGCTTATATTAACAGCCCGTGTCGATGTCGCATCAATGACACGTAATAACAACCACGTCACCGCTAGCCAAGAGGCGATCTCAGTGAACCGATTTATTGGCTCGCGCAGGGTCACTGATACGCCGGCATATATCATAATCTCTGAGAGTATGAGTGCGGTGATCACAATAGATAGAGGTAGGACGACCTTGTTTGGCAACGGTAGTGGCACACCGCGAACGCGCGGATAAGCCAGTTGCAAGAGATGGTATAGCAGCCATACTGCTAAATAAGTAAAAATAAAACTGCCGACAATCATCGTCAGAGCGGCAACAAAATCTGCCATCTGATAGCCAAATAGTGTCTCATCTTCTAGGGCATCTATAGTGTAGCGCGAGACTAAAGTTGGCTCTGTGTTCTCTATCACATCAGGTATAAAGCTCATAGTCTCATTGGAGAACTGCCAATACTGCTCCCCATTATCTGAAACCACGCGCTCTAAGATAAGCGGCACTGAATTATCATCAGTGCTAATGGTACCTACTCGCTCCTGATTGGGTGGCAGCTGATCACTGAGCGTGCCTTCAGGGGTATTATTTAACTGCAAGTCGGGTAAAAACCGCCCACCACTATCAAGAGCTTGTTTAAATTGGCGCACCATCGTCGCAGGGTTATCAGACTTTGATAGATTCAGATAGTTACTGGCCAGCAAAAAGTCGTTTTCGCCGAGCGCTTTGATAAAGCCCTGTACCGTCTGACGCGGTGTATCACGACCAAAAGCATCGGGGACAGAAGTTATTGTACTGTCCTCGCTGCCATTATCACCGACGCCCAGCACGTTTGATTCTGCTGAATACGACGGAGTAAGCAAACTAAATACCAGCGCTAGCAGTAGCATAAGGGTGAGCAAAGCATGCAGCGCCACCGATCCAACTGATCTTACTCTAAATGTAGATAAGGATGCCGTAGCAGGACGGCTATAACGCTTGGTAGACAAAGCAAACCTCTTAATCTAATAACCAGTAAATGATAAAGGAAAAGCGGACAAGTCATTTACCTTAAGTCGCTTGTCAGGAGCCAACGACTTAAATCGATAAAACTCGCCGTTATCATAGCAAGTATTTTGCACTATGGTAGCGCTGATTACTTATCATTATAGTCAAACCACTATTAAAGTGTTACAGCGTTAGACTCGTTTAGCCTACTACTGTAGTACTTGAACTCGTCTGCCTTGTACCACTTTTAATATTGATTGACTATATATTCATTCATGTTTTTAAATGTTGTGCAATTCTTACCTTCTAATTCGCTGTTGCAGCGTTATTGTGAATGTCACTCATGCTATCTTGAATAATCAGCAGGTTAAAGGTGTTTATAAGTTAGTGGGTTTTGTAGATAATGTGCCGTGCATACGCTGTGCATTATTTTGTAGTTTTGTTTACTTACTTACGTTTTCACTGGGATACTCTCATGATTTTATCACGTTCAACCTCAAACGCTTATTTAAGATATTGCATCTTAGGCGCATCCGGTCTACTGACGACTGCCGTACTTGCAGAAACCAATATGAGTGGAGTGACGAGTACAGTACCAGAGGTTGAGCTTGATGAGATCGTCGTCACGGCGACCCGCACGCCAACTCGTGTTAGTAATACCATTGCACAAACTCGGGTCATTGATCAAGAAGAGCTACAGCGTTATCAAGGTCAAACGGTGCTGGAGGTCTTAACTAGACAACCAGGAATCAGTTACTACGGCAATGGGGGTATGGATAAGAAAAACAATTTTTATATGCGCGGTTATGCTGGTAATCAGATATTAGTCCTTATAGATGGCATTCGCTATAGCGCTTTGAGTGACGGTAGCGCTACTCTTAACTTACTCCCAATTGATCAAATTGATCGTATTGAGATTGTATATGGTGCATCGGGTTCTAGTATTTATGGCGCAGACGCTATGGGCGGAGTCATTCAAGTCTTTACCAAGGGTGATGATGTCAGACGTAACCAATTTTCTGTGACTACAGGGGCCGGATCAAATGATCAATATCTGTATGGTGCAACCGCGCAATTGACCGATGGCAACGGTACAGCTTTAAGCTTATCTGCCAGTCACAACGAAACCGATGGCATTAACGCAACCCTTCCTTCAAACTCATTTAACTACAATATAGACGATGATGGTTACGATAGTAACAACTTTAGTCTCTCATTAAATAAGCGTATTAACGAGCAGTGGCTTGCCGGCGCTAGCGCCATATATAACAAATCAACCTCTGAATTTGACTCTGGTATTCAAGACGCTTACTCCGATCAGAAAAATGGCGCTGCGCAAGCGTTCGTCGATTGGCGCTATAGCCCGGACTCATCTGTAAAACTACAATATGGTCACTCAATTGATGAGAGTGAAACTTATAGCAACTTTAGTAGCACTTACGATAGCAAACAAGATCAAATTAGCCTTATCGGTCAACATCTACTACCTGTTGGTAAAGGGATTTATGGGGCAGAATATCTTAGACAAATTATCGATACCACCGCTTATGATGCAGACAATAGGTATGTCAAAAGCGCATTTTTGGGCTATCTTTTAAATAAAAAGCAGTTCGATGGACAGATTAACGTTCGTTTCGACGACAATTCTCAGTTTGGCGATGAAACTACTTATAATGTAGGCGGCGCTTACTATATCACTCCTGATCTGAAGCTTGGTGTCAGCTACGCAAAGGGGTTCCGCGCCCCTACTTTTTACGATATTTATTCTGGTACTGAAACTAATATAGATTTGGATCCAGAAACGAGCGATAACTATGAACTATCTGCTTCATACACTACGCTACGCCAGTCTACTCGCTTGACAGGTTATTATAATAAAGTGGACGACTTAATAAACTTTGTTGCAAGATTTGATGATGACAATAACTACATAGGTGGTAATAGTCAGAATATTGAAAAGGCCAAGATTAGGGGTATTACCCTCACTTCAGATTGGGAGATTAACGATTACTTGATCGGCGGTAGCTACGATTATCAAAAAGCTGAAGATGATAGTAATGGCATTAATGATGGAAATGTCTTGCCTATTCGTCCAGAACATAAAGGTCTTTTTTATGTAGGTTATCGATTACCAAAATTAGATATTCGCGCTGAGTATCAGTACGTTGACGATTATTATTATAGTATCTCTAACGCAGACACACAGTTGGTCGAAGATTACAGCTTGTTTAACATCAGTGGTAACTATCAGCTAAATCCTAATCTAATTTTAACAGCACGCTTAAATAATGTAACTAATGAAAAATACGTAACAGCGCCAAATTACAATACCGATGGTACTAATTTTTTTACCTCTTTAACTTATAATTGGTATTAGGGCGTATTTCCCATTATTGACTACTGAGAGTCAATAGGTGACAACAGTCCTCTCATCCATTACAATACTTCCTCCGAGAGGTGTTGCACCACAGCGATCAATAAGCTGTGTTAGGCTCGGTAACTCTTCATTGACGACTACCTAGTCAGTGGACAGCGTAAACAACGACACCTGCGTTTTTATTCTTTTTATCAACTTAACGATAGGAGCATATTATGGACGCAGTGTCGAACATACCCTCTGCCCATACAATCGATCCCTCTTTCACCGACTACAAAGTAGCTGATATTAGCCTTGCTGATTACGGTCGCCGTGAGATTACCCTTGCCGAAGCTGAGATGCCTGCCCTGATGGGTTTGCGTCGTCGCTATCAAGATGAGCAGCCGCTCAAAGGCGCAAAAATCGCTGGCTGTATTCACATGACTATTCAGACAGCGGTTCTAATCGAGACCCTAACTGCGCTTGGTGCTGAAGTACGCTGGACATCCTGTAATATCTTTTCAACCCAAGATCACGCCGCGGCAGCTATCGCGGCGGCTGGTATTCCTGTCTATGCTTGGAAGGGCGAGACCGAAGAGGAATACGAGTGGTGTCTGCGCCAACAAGTCCACGTGGGCGGAGAAGAATCAGGCGAGCTTTGGGAGGCTAACCTCATCCTTGATGATGGCGGCGATTTAACAGCTCTGATCCACAATGACTACCCGCAGATGCTTGACCGTATTCACGGTATCTCAGAAGAGACTACGACAGGCGTCCACCGCTTAGTTGAGATGTTGAATAAAGGCACGCTAAAAGTGCCTGCTATTAATGTCAATGATGCGGTTACTAAATCGAAAAACGACAATAAATACGGCTGTCGTCACAGTCTAAACGATGCGATCAAACGCGCCACCGATATGTTTTTAGCGGGTCGCCGCGCACTCGTCATTGGTTACGGTGACGTGGGTAAGGGTTCAGCCCAAAGCCTACGTCAAGAAGGCATGATCGTACGTATCTCAGAGATTGATCCGATTTGTGCAATGCAAGCTTGTATGGATGGCTATGAAGTACTCTCACCTTATATTGACGGTGATAATACAGGCGGCGCTGATAGCATTAATACCCGCCTGCTAGAAGATACCGACATGATTGTCACGACTACAGGTAACTATCATGTGTGCGATAAGCACATGCTAGCAGCACTTAAGCCTGGCGCTGTCGTTTGTAACATTGGCCACTTCGATACCGAGATTGACACCCAGTTTATGCGTGACAACTGGCGCTGGGTTGAGATTAAGCCGCAAGTGCATCAAATCTTCCGCTCAGGCGATGATGATGACTATCTGATTTTGCTCGCCGAAGGTCGTCTGGTTAACTTAGGTAATGCGACCGGTCACCCTTCACGGGTAATGGATGGCTCCTTTGCCAACCAAGTGCTGGCACAAATGTATCTATATGAAGAGCGTTTTGCTGAGCTACCCGTTGATGATCGTTTTGACAATCTGTACGTCAAAGTGCTACCTAAAAAACTTGACGAAGAGGTCGCAGCTGCAATGGTGGCAGGCTTTAACGGTACGCTAACTAAGCTGACTGATAAGCAAGCGGAGTACTTAGGTGTGCCGGTTGAAGGGCCATTTAAGCCTGAGCAGTACAAATACTAATGCTACTATCAAACAACGTTGACGCAAACAAGGACTTTGTCTATGTCTAAGCCTGCTTTTTCCTTTGAGTTTTTTCCTGCTAAAACAGAACAAGGGCAAGAAAAGCTGCTGAACACCTTTGATGAGCTCAATGAGTTGTCGCCTGCCTATTTTTCAGTCACTTATGGTGCCGGCGGTTCCACACGCGGGCGTACACTAGATATCGTCAAGGCGCTCAGCGTGCGTAGTGCTACTGAAATTGCCCCGCACATGTCTTGTATCGGTGATGATAAAGCCGAGATTGGCGAGTTATTGGATCTCTACAAAGAGCTTGGCATTAGGCGTTTGGTCGCCCTGCGCGGTGATTTACCTTCAGGACAAGTCGGTATGGGTGAGCTGCCTTTTGCCGTTGATTTGGTTGCGTTCATTCGTGAGCACTCAGGTGATCACTTTCGTATTGAAGTGGCCGCGTATCCTGAGATGCATCCACAAGCACGTAGCTTTTTGTTCGATGTAGACAACTTAGTTAATAAGTATAAAGCAGGCGCAGATGCGGCTATTACGCAGTTTTTTTATAACGCTGATAGCTACTTATACTTGCGTGATACGCTTGAGAAACGCGGTATTGATACGGCCGCCCAGCCTTTAGTTGCTGGCATCATGCCGATTACCAACTCTAGCAATTTAATCCGCTTTGCTGATAGCTGCGGCGCGGATATACCGCGTTACATTCGTAAACAGCTCGCGGATTTTGGTGATGATCGTCAGGCAATTCGTGAGTTTGGTTTTGATGTGGTCTACCGTCTGTGCGAGCGTTTAATCGCTGAGGGCTTACCTGCTATACACTTTTATAGTATGAACAAGATTGAACCCAATAAGCGTTTGGTAGAGGCGTTAGGGCTGTTAGATTAACTAATAGCTTATTCTTTTGTATTGCATTAATGGTACTCTTTGGAGTGCCATTTTTTATGGTCTCCAAAAGTAGTTTAGATGTGTTGAAGCAAAAATATGGACAGTGTCAACCCTATCATAATATTAATATTCTGTTATGATATTAGCGCTTAAAATTGGCTAGACCACAGGAATAATAAATAGTGCGACGTTTTTTTTATGCTACCAGTCACTCAGATAGCAGTGCTAAGAGCCCTTATCCTAAACTTGGCGAGTTATCCTTAGGCGCAAACCTTGCACTACCTGATAGTATCACTCACCACTGGTGCCGAGTGCTGCGCGCTAATGTTGGTGACAAGGGGGTCTTATTTGATGGTTTTGGCGGTGAATATACCGTGCGCTTGCAAACCATAAGTAAAAAGCAGGCAACGGCTACTTTGCTGGCATATGATGAAAGTGACCGTAGCGCACCTATCACTAGCAAGATAGCCTTAGTAATGAGCCGCGGCGAGCGTATGGACTACGCTATTCAAAAGTCGTGTGAGCTGGGCGTTAGTGTGATTCAATTACTGAGCAGCCATCACGGCGAGGTCAATCTCAAGCCGGCTCAAGTAGATAAAAAACGAGCACATTGGCAACAAGTCGCTATAGCGGCATGCGAGCAATGCGGTCTTAATCGTCCACCGCTTATCCTTGCGCCTATGCCCATCGATACTTGGCTGTCGCAGCGTGCAGAACCTGATTCAAAGAGTGCTCACCGCATTGAGCACGTACAGTATGCACTCGATCCTATCGTTGCCGAAATTGCAACCCAGCCATACTATAAGCTTGGCATGCCAGCAGATATGCGTTTAGTGCTGAGCGTACCTGATGATGAAGGGATAACGCCAACAGTTCTTTTAGACACATTATCAAAGCCTAAACCTATCATCGAGCTTTTGATTGGTCCTGAAGGCGGGCTTAGTGCCGATGAGCGCTTGAATGCGATACAAGTTGGTTTTGAGCCTTGGCAGATCGGTAACCGTGTATTACGTACTGAAACGGCGCCAGTAGTTGCCTTAGCTACCTTACATGCCCTACTAAGTTAAATATAAGCAAAGTCAAATATAAGCAAAGTCAAATATAAGCAAAGTCAAATATAAGCAAAGTCAAATATTATCGAGCTACTATAATGATGGCTACACTGTCCTGCTAATGTTTAAGCACCTTCATTATGCTAAGGTTAAGAGTTAAGGGTTTTATACCAACAAAATTTTGCTAAAATTCGGCTTTTTATGTTATTAATAATATAATAAATATTAAGTCTATTTAAATAGAACTGATAGCTTATCTTTAAACTTTAAGATATTATTTTTTGACGTTATATTTGTGCTTCGACCTATCATTTGGACTTATTAATGATAATAAGTAGAGGGTTAATAGCAGTTTAACGATTGAGTATTCTCCCCTTTATACCAGCGTTATTTTAATTTGTGAACCGCCTTATGATGAACTTTACGCCAATCTCATGTGCAGTCAAGCAGCAGCTCTTAACGACGCTGTGTGAGCAGTCGCAAGATGCTATCTTCATTTTAGATGAAAACCTACGTTACCTGTCGGTAAACGCAACTTATGAGATTATTCTTGGCTATCATGAAGACTTTTTATTAGGACGTCCACTTGGTATATACGCTGCTGAATTTTTATCAGAAAATGAGCAAGCTGTCTTACAAGATTTGAGCAATCGCTTAGATAGCACTGGATTTTATGAGGGCAAGTTTTCGTTATCAACGCGCTATGGTCAAACGCTCGATTGTCATATTATCTATCGCAAACTATATGTAGATGATAAGCCTTACTACATCGGTAAGGTGCGCGATATGTCCTCTGAGGTCAAAGACAAAAGACAACTGACTCACCTGCTTAATTTCGATCAGCTCACCGGTCTGCCTAATCGTAAGGTGTTTTTGAGTCAGACCAGTGAGCTATTGCTGGATACCTTCCAAGAGGTCGTCATCATCCGTCTCAATATTGATCGTTATCGCAGCCTATCAAGTATGCTGGGACCCGATGGTATCAATGAGCTTATCAAACGGTTTGTAGGGCGTATTAACGAGCTTAAACTTGATGGGTTACGCTGTTTTTCTCACTTTGGTGGTGATGACTTCGGTCTATTGTTTGAGTCTAATGATGCTAATATGGTACGTCATCAGCTCGATAGACTGATGCAAACGTGTGAGCGTCCTTTTATACTCAATGACGAGGACGCAAAACAAACCCCTATCTATTGCCGTATTTCAGCTGGGGTCAGCTATTATCCAAAGGACGACAGTCAGTTTTCTGGCCTGTTAACTAAGGCTGAAAAGGCGCTGCACTACGTCAAGCAGCAAGGCGGCGATGATATCCGTTGGTTCGATATGACTATTGATGAAGCCGCCGCCAATAGCTTACAACTCGAAGCTGAACTACGCACAGCGATAGATCTTGGGCAACTCGTCCCTTATTATCAACCTAAAATCGAGCTGGCAAGCGGTAAGATCACCGGCTTTGAGGCGCTAGTGCGGTGGCAGCATCCGACGCGCGGCTTACTTAGTCCCAGCAACTTTATCGAAGCTATTGTCACCAATAAGTTATCGTTTGAGCTGTTCTCACAAATGATCGTACAAATCACTAAACAGTTGTCTTTGTGGCAAACTATGGGGTTTGATCAGCACATTTGTATTAATGCTGATGCCGCAGAATTTACTTATTCTGAATTTTATGCCGTAGTCAGCGGTTTATTCACTGAATACAACATCCAAGCCAGCCAGCTACATATCGAAGTGACCGAATCGTCGCTTATCCAGCGTCATACCAATGTCAAAAATCAACTCGCGGCGCTCAAAGCGCTCGGAATCTGTTTAGCACTTGATGATTTTGGTACGGGTTATGCGTCACTAAGCTATCTGCAAGAGTATCCTTTTGACTTTATCAAGATTGATAAAAGCTTTATCTCAAAGATTGTCAACGATTGTACGCAGCATGCAATTGTGAAAGCGATACTAGATCTGGCAGCAGCACTTGACATGCAAGTTATCGCCGAAGGCATAGAAACTGAGGCGCAACGTGATTTGCTCTCAGATATGGGCTGTAAGTACGGTCAAGGCTATTGGTTTAGCAAACCTGTAACTGCCGAAGCTGCTACCGCCATGTTAAGCGCCCAATACGGTAAGTAATTGGAGTATAACTTTAAACTATTCACTACATCCCCTCTTATCGCCGCTCAAGACGAGTGCTCTAGAGATAATCATTCAATCTATATGAAATGGTTAAATCAAATATCTTAGCCTTTGGGATGCAAGATAGGTTGATGACTTATCAGTGCTGTGACCAACCTTGTATATTCATCTATGAAAGCCTATCTTTTACCTTGAATTTGTTAGAGGACCTAAACGTTCAACTGGCTCTGACAATGACTACTCTTCTGTACTATCAATGGCGCAGATACGCTCAGTAACACTTTAGTATTCCAAAAAGGATAGGAAACCATGCAATATAAAGCCCCAGTTCGTGATATGAAATTTGTCATGCATGAGCTTTTAGACAGCACCGCTCATTACCAAACTATAGATGCGTACTCGCACATTGAAGCGGACATCGTAGATAGCTACCTTGAGACTGCCGCAAGTTTTGCTGAAAACGAGTTGTCACCCCTAAATCAAAGCGGCGATGCGGAAGGCTGTCACTTTAGTAATGGCGAAGTGACAACACCTAAAGGCTTTAAAGAAGCCTATAAACAGTATTGTGAGCTTGGCTTTACGTCACTTACTGGTGAAGAAGAATTTGGCGGTCAAAATATGCCAATGTCACTCAATTCTGCCATCTCTGAGTTTATGGGTACTGCCAACTGGTCATTTGGTATGTACCCTGGTCTATCTGAGGGTTGTATCTCTACCCTTGAGCATCACGGTACTGAAGAGCAAAAAAATAAATACCTGCCAGATCTAATCTCTGGTGTTTGGACAGGCGTTATGTGCTTGACCGAGCCGCAGTGCGGGTCTGATCTGAACTTAGTGCGCACTAAAGCTGAACCACAGGACGATGGTACTTATAGTATCAAAGGTAATAAGATCTGGATCTCAGCTGGCGAGCACGATATGTCTGAGAACATCATTCATATCGTTTTAGCTCGTCTTCCTGATGCACCAGAAGGTACTAAAGGCTTATCTTTATTCGTTGTACCTAAATTTATGGTCAACGATGATGGCAGCCTAGGCGAGCGCAATGCCGTATCTTGTGGCTCAATTGAACACAAAATGGGTATCAAAGCCTCAGCGACTTGTGCGATGAACTATGACGGTGCTATTGGTTACCTAATCGGTGAAAAGAACCGGGGTCTAAACGCAATGTTCACCTTTATGAACGTGGCACGTATCGGCACCGCTATCCAAGGGGTTACCGCCTCTCAATATGCCTTCCAAGGTGCATTGGCTTTTGCTAAAGACCGCTTAGCGTTTCGCTCCTTAGATGGCGTTAAAGCGCCTAAACTGCCTGCTGATCCTATCATTGTACATCCTGCGGTTCGTGACATGATTTTGACGACTAAAGCTTTTGCTGAGGGTGGTCGTGCGCTGATTGGTTATATGTCACAGTTTGCCGATACCGTAGCTAAAGGTGAAGGCGACGCACGTAAATACGCGGATCAGATGTTGTCACTACTCACTCCTATCGGTAAAGCCTTTTTGACTGAAACGGGTTTAGAGGCTTCACATCACGGCGTGCAAGCTATGGGCGGTAGCGGCTTTTGTACTGAATACGGTCTTGAGCAAAACGTCCGCGACACGACTATTGCTTGTATTTATGAGGGTACGACCCAGATTCAATCACTTGATCTTATCGGCCGTAAAGTATTAGGCTCACAAGGTAAGTTGCTTGCTAACTTTACTAAAGTCATTCAAGACTTTTGCGCTGATAACAAAGACAATGACGATATGGGTCAGTTTACCCGTCCCCTACTCAAGCATATTAAAGAGTGGGGTGATTTAACGGCTCGTATTGGGATGCAAGCGACTGAAAACCCACAAGCGGTCGGCGGTGCAGCGGTCGATTACATGTACTTCAGTGGCTATGTCACGCTTGCTTACTTATGGGCACGTATGGCACTCGTCGCGCAAAACGAGATCAAAAACGGCAACAGTGAAAAAGCGTTTTACGATGCAAAAGTTAAAACCGCGCAGTTCTACTTTGCCAAGATCTTACCGCGTACTACCACTCATGTTCAGCGTATTAGCACTGGTGTCGAGCCATTTATGACAATGGATGTTGAACAGTTCGAGTTTTAATTTAAATATTTTATAACACTTAGTTGTATTCATCGGCAATGTACCTTTAGGTATGTTGTCGATTTTTATTAATATGCGACTTCTGTGATTACCTCCTCTTCAAGATAAACTGCTATCTTTTAATCCCTTTAAAGACTACAAGCATCAATATTAACTTTTGGTGTACCCAGTATTCACGAACTAATTCACAAGATAACCTACTAATTTGGTAAACTTTACCTTATGGTTGACCCTTATAGCGCTTGTAGTGATGCGCTTATTCTCAACTAATTTTTGTAATATAAGTCTGCAAAATTGTGATGCTATCTTTAATTGCATCGCTGTTTTTGTAATTGCAACGCTATCTTTAATCAGTGATTAGCGTCGATGAATTTTTTTGTTGATTTGTGCAAGGGGCTCGCACATTTAATTTGTCTCATACCTATTTATTTCACATCTATTTATTTTATCTCATACAAAAGGAATGTTTATGTCAGTTTATAATGCTCCGCTCAACGACATGCGCTTCATCTTAAGCGATGTGTTTAAAGCGCCTGAATTTTGGCAAAAAAACGACAACTTAGCCCATGTTGATATGCAAACCGTTGATATGATTTTAGAAGAGATGGCTAAGCTCTCTAAAAACGTGATGTTACCCATTAATCGCAGTGGTGATGAAGAAGGCGCAACGTTTGAAGGTGATGGCGTTGTGACGAC
Organism: uncultured Psychrobacter sp.; assembly: GCA_947489525.1. Taxonomy (GTDB): domain Bacteria; phylum Pseudomonadota; class Gammaproteobacteria; order Pseudomonadales; family Moraxellaceae; genus Psychrobacter. Next base: position 177,664 of record CANLDW010000004.1, on the reverse strand, counting down.
ACCTGAGGGCTTTAAAGACGCTTATAAGCAGTATGCAGAAGCAGGCTGGATCGGTCTTGGTGGTAACCCTGAATACGGCGGTCAAGGTTTTCCTAAGATGGTAACGATGCTCGCTGAAGAGATGATTTTTACGGCGAATCAGTCGTTTGCCCTCTACCCTAACCTTACTGTTGGCGCGACACTTTGTTTGAACGCTGCAGCTAGTGAAGAGCAAAAACAGACGTATCTTGAAAAAATGTACGCCGGTGAATGGTCAGGAACGATGTGTCTAACTGAACCCCATGCCGGTACTGACTTGGGTATTATTAAGACTAAAGCCGTACCCAATGATGATGGTAGCTATAATATCTCAGGTACTAAGATTTTTATCACAGGCGGCGAGCATGACCTGACGGATAATATTATTCATTTAGTCCTTGCCAAAACACCAGATGCGCCAGCAGGTTCAAAAGGTATCTCCTTGTTCGTCGTACCAAAATTCCTAGTCAACGACGATGGTAGCTTAGGCGAGCGTAATACGCTCGCCGTGGGCTCTATCGAGCATAAAATGGGTATCAAAGCCTCAGCCACCTGTGTGATGAACTTTGATAATGCTAAAGGCTGGATGATTGGTGCTGAAAACACGGGACTTGCCTCAATGTTCATCATGATGAACTATGAGCGTCTCACTATGGGCCTACAAGGTCTGGGTGGTAGTGAGCTGGCTTATCAAAACGCAGTAATATACGCCAATGAGCGCGCGCAAGGTCGCAGTGATACGCAGCTACAAAGTCCAGAGAAACCTGCTGATGCCATCATTCATCACGCAGACGTCCGCCGTATGCTACTCAATGCTAAAGCGAACTCCGAGGCTTCACGCTGCTTTGCGATGTATGTTGCCAAACAGCTCGATACCGAAAAGTTCAGTACTGATCCTGAAGCAGCACAAGCAGCGGCAGCACGCGTTGCCCTACTAACACCAGTGGCAAAAGCCTTTTTGACTGACAAAGCCTTAGAAGCCACTGTCGATTGCCAGCAGGTCTTTGGTGGTCACGGTTATGTGCGTGAATGGGGCATGGAGCAGATCGTTCGTGATACGCGTATTGCGCAGATCTATGAAGGTGCTAATGGTATTCAAGCGCTTGATCTTTTAGGGCGTAAGGTTGCTCGTAATGGCGGTAAATATATCACGCATTTCTTAGGTGAGATTCGCGACTTTGTCGATGCTATGCAAGCTGATCACGGTATCAAGCAAGCAACACTAGATGCGGCGGCTACTGTTGAAGAATTAACCCATACCGTACTCGCTAATATCAGCGAGCGTAAGAGCGAGATTAATGGCTGCGCGGTCGATTACATGCATGCAGTAGGTTATTTATGCTACTCGTATATGTTTGCCATGATGGTAGAAGCTGCAGATGGTCGTGATGGTGATTTTTATACCAACAAAGCCAAGCTTGCAGATTACTTTGTGGGTCGTATCTTGCCGCGTATTGACGCTCACGCGCAAATGGTCAAAGCCGGCAGTGATCCGATGATGAACTTCGATCTTGAGTACTTCAATGCTGAAGCCAGTTAATAACCAGTAGACAATAGTAAAAAGGATAGTCTTGTGACTGTCCTTTTTTTTCGATCTTTTTTGCCGTATTCTGAACTACCGCGCTTACAAAATATTTGAACGCGCCACCTGTGTTACGATTAAAATAATGCTCACTGTGACATCAATTATAAAGGCTACGACGTGCCAGACATAAAACGTATTTTACAGCAGATCACTGCGCTAAGTGATGTACCTGATATAGACGTGCTTAAACGCTTAGTCAATGAACTACGGGTGAATGACAATGAACCTGCTTTGGCCAATGACAAAGTGCAAAAGCTTATCGATATATTACGCGATCATCCAGAGTATGGTGATGGCCTTGCCAGCTTTATACTGAAGCTTATCATCCAGCATCGCCAAATTGCGTTGTATACTGATACCGGCATCATGTCGGATCAAGGTTTTTTTAGCAGCTTAAAGCGTCTCGTTGGGCATCGGTTTTTGCCCTTACTACCTCAAGAAGATTCTATAGTTGAGTTGGTTGGTTATTTGTTTGATAAGCGTGGTGATGAGCGTTGGTTGGCGCTAATTGAACAGGATAAATGGGAGGAGCTGATTGCGCTACTTAAGGTAAAAGAGCGTCATTTAGATCTCGTTGCTACCGTTAAAAACAGTATTTTAAACGCGATTATTATCTTATCGTATCGTATCAGCGGCATTGGTCTACATCCTGAGCTCATGGAATCCTACCCGCAGATACTCAATTTTTCAGCGTCATTTGTGGCACAGAATCAAGAAGCAGTACTGTTTGTTAATCAGTATCGGCAGGCGCATGAGCTTGATACTCTAACCGATATTACACCTGAACAAGCGGTGGATCCCGCCCCACTCTTGGTTATGATTGATCAGTGCGAAGACATTGTCGCGACCGTGCGTAAGCGCATTTATAAGACTGGGATATCCATACGCTTGACGAATATGATGATGCGTTTGGATCAAAGCTTGCAGCGTATGCGTATCTTGACGGAGCTGGTAGCAGACAATTACGACAAGCGTGATCAAGCCATCATTGAGATGGTTCAAACACTCACGACCACTGCCAGTCAGCGCTACAGTATCGGGCATCTGATCGATAACAATACTAAGCTACTATCGCGTAAAGTTACTGAAAACGCCAGTCGCGTCGGTGAGCATTACATCAGCACAGACAAATCTGGCTATCAAAAAATGTTTAAAAAAGCCTCTATCGGCGGCTTTGTTATTGCCTTTATGGCAACTATTAAGATACTCGCCTATCAATTGGCACTGGCACCGATGGGCAAAGCCTTTGTCAATAGCATGATTTATGGCTTAGGTTTTGTTTTTATCCACATCATTCACGGTACGGTCGCCACCAAGCAGCCTGCGATGACCGCTGCCGCGATCGCCTCGACCATCTCTGACGGTTCTGGCAAAAAGTCTCATCAGCTCACAAAACTCTCTGAGCTGGTCGTCGATATATTGCGTACACAATTTATCGCGATTATGGGTAACGTTATGTTGGCGATTCCTGTGGCGCTTATTATCTCTTTTGCTTGGCTACAGTATAATGGCGTGCCAATGATTGATGATGATAAGGCGGCGTACCTGCTACATGATCTCGACCCGTTTCGCTCCCTTGCTTTGCCTCATGCTGCTATCGCCGGTGTTTACCTGTTCTTATCAGGTCTAATCGCCGGTTACTACGACAATTTAGCGGTCTACAACAGCATAGGCGCGCGCATACAGCGCCACCGGCTGCTTAGGTATCTTATGCCTAAACGGTGGTTGCAGCGACTAGGTGGCTTCGTTGAGGCCAATCTAGGCGCTATTATGGGCAATTTTTTGTTTGGGGTATTCTTAGGCAGTACCGCGACCCTTGGTTATATCTTTGGTCTACCTATCGATATTCGTCATATTGCGTTTGCTTCAGCTAATTTAGCACATGGTTTATTTAATCTGTCAGCGTCTGATATAAGCTGGTCGCTAGTACTAGTATCCATATTAGGCGTTGCCCTTATCGGTATCGTCAATTTGCTGGTGAGCTTCTCATTAGCGCTATTTGTGGCTCTGCGCTCAAAAGAGGTGCAGTTTTTTGAATGGGGTCGTTTGACAAAGCTTGTTTTTGGTCATGTCATCAGCCATCCCTCAGACTTTTTTTGGCCACGTGATAAACCCATGAATTACGCTCGCATAGATAGTCAAGGTCATATTATCTTTGATGACACCACGCTACAAAAAACAGATGGCGTCATACCTGACAACTACGTCGTGCGCCGTTTATCGGACGTCAAGATATCGCCTGAGTCCATTCGCGCGCACGTACAAAGCAATGAGGCGATGACTAATATCCACTATGGACAAAACAGTGACAATACTTTAGATCGTCCGCCGTCAGATGGTACAACTGGTAGCAGTAGGCATGGCGGGCGCACGGAACTCAGTGCTCATAATAACAATAAACCCAAAAAGACCGTCGATTTGGATGATGGCTTAGTCGATGAGGAGCTAAACAGTGTCCCTTACAGTGATGATATTCAATACGATAAGGCCACTAAAACGCTTGGCGGGTTTGATGAAGATAAAGGACTCGACAATGCGAAGACGCCTTTACCTAAACCCAAAAAACCGCCAAAACTTCCCGATTGATAGGATCTATTTGAGTAGGGCCTGTTTGAATAGACCCTATCTCAGATAAAGCGTTTTTAGCTTAAAGAATAGCTCTAAAAGAAGGTATTAAGAGATAGGGCAGCCTTTGCTTGAGGTAATCACCTTACCATCGCTTAAGCGATACGCGAGCAGATAATTACCCCATACGCAGCCGCCGTCTAATGCCTTAGCATGAGGTAGGTCAATCTGACCCTTGAGTGCTGCCCAGTGCCCAAACAGCACCTTACGCGTGCGCGGTACTTGCCACTCAAACCACGGTAAAAAATTCTTAGGCATAGGTTCATCAAGACCAGCGCTAAAGCTAAACTCCAGCGTACCATCCTGTTTGCACAGGCGCATACGTGTGAAGTAGTTGGTAATCGCCCGGATCTTGGTGTAACCGTGGATATCATTGTGCCAGTCGTCCGCGCCTTTGCTGTACAGATGCGGGAGCAGGCGATCCAGTTGTTTTAAGCTACTTTGTAGCTGCGCTTCTACCTGCTTAGCATAGTCTGCCGCCTCAAGGATACTCCAATGTGGCGGGATACCTGCATGTACGAGTACAGTTTGCTCGTCAGGATAAGCTAAGATTGGCTGACGACGTAACCACTCAAGTAGCTCATCGACATCTTTAGCCGCAAATATAGGCGCTGTCTTATCCTTTTTTCTAAGACTAGCCGCGCTGCGCCATACTGCTAGCAAATTGATATCATGATTGCCAAGCACAATCGCTGCCGCGCCGCGCTCGCACAAGGCCTTAACAGCGCGTAGGGTGCTCAATGAGTCCTCACCGCGCGCAACGATATCCCCTGCAAACCATAGTTTGTCTTGGTCTGGGTCAAAATCTAAGACTTCTAGCAGTTGCAAGTACGCCGCGTAGCAGCCTTGCAAATCGCCGATGACGTACTGATGACGAAAGCTCATAATTCCTCAATACAATGACTTAAGACACGTCTATTGTTTTTGCATAGTTGCTGAGGGCTACAAAGTCGCTCACGCTCAAAGTCTCGGGACGCGCCTGCGGATCGATGTGACACGCCAAAAAATCCTCTTCGCTCAGCGTAGGCAGTATTGCAGATTTTTTAAAGATCGCACGCAGAGTCTTACGGCGATGATTAAAGGTTTCGCGTACGACAATAGCGAAGTGGGCTTCATCGTCTGCTACGACTGGCTTATCAGTATGCGGCGTCAAGCGAAACACAGCGCTGGTCACTTTAGGCGGCGGGTTAAAAGCCCCGCGCGGTACGGTGAGTAGATAGTCGGTCGCGCAGTAGTACTGCATGATGACGGATAGGCGACCATAGGTCTTGCTGCCCACATCTGCGGTAATGCGCTCTACGACTTCTTTTTGTAGCATAAAATGCATGTCTTGGATAACATCAGCGAAGCTTAACAAATGAAACAATATCGGCGTCGATATGTTGTAAGGCAGGTTACCCACGACTCGTAGCTTCCCGCGCGTCTCACTATAAAGCTCGCGGTAGTCCACCTCCATCGCATTGGCTTTGATGATTGTAAAATTAGGATGACTGTTAGCGCCAATACGAATACGTAGGCTATCAGCTAAATCGCGATCAAGCTCAATGACGGTCATGGCATCGACCTCAGCCAAAAGCGGCTCGGTCAACGCGCCCATACCAGGACCAATCTCAACAAGATTATCATCACGCTCAAGGCGTACGCTATCCACAATTTGGCGAATGATGCTGGTATCATGAAGGAAGTTTTGACCAAAGCGCTTGCGCGGCTGGTGTTTGGCTGTGCGTAAACTGTTTGCAATAGAGGGCGCATCGAACGAGTTTTTGGACATAAAAGAGTCTTAATCAATAAAATAAGGAGAAGTCTATACTGATGAGCTAGGCAATAAATGATAGCTGTTATTGTATCACAGCTATAAAACGGCGGTAGCCTGTGCTTTGTCCGCCATCTCATTTGCCATCAGGAGTGCTTGATATAAGCTGGTGTCACTGGCACCTCCGCGACCTGCCAGATCCAGCGCTGTACCGTGATCAACAGAGGTGCGAATATAAGGCAGTCCTAGCGTTAAGTTGACCGTATCACCAAAGCCGTGCGACTTAAGCACTGGCAGACCCTGATCGTGATACATAGCAATGACCGCATCGCAGTTTGCAAGATGCCGAGTGGTAAACAAGGTATCAGCAGGCATAGCCTCAGAGATAGTTGCGCCTGCGGCAATAAACTCTTGTAATACTGGATTGATAATCTCAATCTCCTCAAGCCCTAAGTGTCCACCCTCGCCTGCATGGGGATTGAGTCCGCATACTAAGATGCGCGGTTTTGCAATACCAAATTTACTGCGCATATCATCGAGCACGATCTGTACCGTGCGCCGTACGTTGTCTTTAGTAATAGCGGCAGGGACGTCTTTTAGAGCTAAATGAATCGTCACTAAAGCGACTTTCATGGTTTGATTGGCCAGCATCATCACGACTTTATCGCGCGCGCTTTGCTGCATAAAGTATTCAGTGTGACCACTAAACATCGTACCATCAGGTAACTGAATACCTGCATCGATCAGGGCTGACTTTTGCAGCGGCCCGGTCACAATAGCTGCTACCTGCTCCTCTATAGCAAGCTTGTGCGCAAGCTCCAGCTGCTTGGCAACCATCGCTGAATTATGGGTATCGATATGACCGGCGCTTACGGGTGCGTTGCAAGGCGTGTTAATGACAATAAAACTATTGGTTCGATCTGTATGCAGCGCCGCTAATTGCGCTGCAATGTCAGGCGCTGAGTCTGCGGCATTTGTAGTAACGCTGTGCCATGATGGGCACTTATCAAGTGCTTTAGCAGCCAGTAACTCATCAGCTCGTTGTTGCAGCGCGCCAGCATCTGCAGTGATCCAGATGGGCCTGTTAAAGTGCTGCAGCTTACCCTCTTGTGCCAGCATAAGTACGATATCCATACCAATACCCGCAGGCTCACCTGTCGTTATTAATAACGGCTTTGTTTGCATGTGACTCTCATCCTTCTTATTTCTATTAATCGCATCGTTAGGGTCTAGTTTATTAGGCTTATAATCTGCTAGGATAACATGTGCTCGCGTCTTGCATAACAGAGCCAATGGTAACGACCTTAAACTGACAACGCTTAACGAGCAGCTCTTGAATAGCAATCTCTCATACTTCTCAAAAATCTTGTGTTAAACTTTCAGCGCAGTTCAGCTTTTGTTATAGAAATAACTCTTTTGCCAACTGCGCTGTTTTACTCAATACTTGGTTATATTTGAACGAAGCAATTAGCAGTACCTTACCCCAAAATCGACTGCACTTATACAATAAAAGTTTACCCTCTTATCCCGATTCTACAACACTAGGCACTCATGGCAGATACCAATAAAACCGACGATTTACTTACTCAGACGCCGCCGCACAATATTGATATTGAAAAGGCACTGCTCGCCTCTTTGATGAGTATTGAGGAGGCGTATGACAAAATCGCTGACATTGTGACCAAAGACGATTTTTATGCGGGTCGTCATCAGTACATCTTTGATGCGATCGCGCATCTAGCGGCAGTGAATGAGCCATACGATACGGTTATGGTACACGATTGGCTGGAGGCGCAAAAGCTACTTAAAACCGCAGGCGGCGATGGTTATTTGGCTGATATTTTGAGCCAAAGCCCAGCTACCTTGTTTAACCTAACCGCCTACGCACAGCGCGTGCGTGAGCTGTCCACTTTGCGGCAATTGATTACAACAGGCAACGATATGCTCACGCTTGCCTATAATCCCAAAGATCAGACGGTCAGTGATATCTTGGATAATGTTGAGGCCAAGATATTTAGTATCAACGAGCAGCATAATAAACGCGCCGAACAACGCGGCCCTGTCGGTATCACCTCCGTTTTGACTAATGTCATTGATAAGATTCAAGAGCTAAAATCTAATCCTGATGGCATGATTGGTTTACAAACGCCGTTTGTCGAGCTCAATAACAAAACCCAAGGCTTGCAAGCCGGCGATTTGATTATTGTCGCGGCGCGTCCTTCTATGGGTAAGACTACCTTTGCGATGAACTTAGCCGAAGGTATTTTGTTCAATGAGGATCTGCCTGTCGTCGTGTTTTCGATGGAGATGCCAGCAGAATCCATTGTTATGCGTCTGCTATCGTCGTGGGGCGCAATCAATCAGACGCATCTGCGCTCAGGACAGATGAATGAGGATGAGTGGGCTAAGATGATGAATGCTATTCAACATTTACAGTCCAAGCATTTATACATCGATGATAGTACCGCGCTGCCGCCCTCAGAGCTGCGCTCACGGTGTCGCCGTATCGCCAAAAACCACGATGGCCGTCTCGGCGCTATCGTTGTCGATTATCTGCAGCTGATGAAAGTGCCGAGCCTTGATGGTAATCGCGTCGGTGAGATATCTGAGATATCTCGTAGTCTAAAGGCGCTCGCGCGCGAGCTTGAATGCCCGGTTATCGCCCTCTCCCAGCTTAACCGTAGCCTTGAGAACCGTCCTAATAAGCGCCCTATTATGTCGGATCTGCGCGAATCGGGCGCTATTGAGCAGGACGCCGATTTGATTATGTTCATCTACCGTGATGAGGTCTACAATGAAAATTCTGACCACAAAGGCGTCGCTGAGATCATCATCGGTAAACAGCGTAATGGCCCTATTGGTACTATACGTTTGGGCTTTGAGGGTCAGTTTACCCGCTTTATCAATCTCACCCCCGAATACTATCAAGGCGTAAGTTTCGATGATGAGTAATCTCGCTTTTTAGTCAGAACCTACCTACTCACAAATACGCTACCACTCAATAAGGTTTGTATAAATCTCATTATCTAAGACGTCCACTATGCGTACTGCTACTATTACCATCAACCCTAGTGCTCTGACTCACAATCTTAACCGTGTTAAGGCGATAGCGCCGCACGCCAAGATACTGGCCATGGTTAAGTCCAATGCTTACGGTCACAGTGTAAAGGCGGTTCTACCAGCCCTTAAACAAGCGGATGGGATTGGGGTCGCTACCCTAACTGAAGCGCTAGAGGCACGTCAGCTTGGCTGGAGTAAAGCTATTGGCTTGGTTGAAGGGGTATTTAGCGCTCAAGAGTGGCAACAAGCGATTGCTAATGACTTAAGCTGCGTTATTCATCACGCGCCGCAGCTTAAATGGGCATTGGAGGCACTGCCCCCGACACATAGCGCAACAAAGCTGGTGTGGCTAAAATACAACACTGGTATGAACCGCTTAGGCTTTAACGAAGAGCAGGTCATCGAAGCCGCCAAACGTCTTGATGATGCAGGTTATCAGCTGATACTAACCACTCACTTTGCCAATGCCGATGTGCGTGAGCATCCTCTAAATAGCCTGCAAATTCAGCGTTTCTCAAAAGTGTTTGACACCCTACAAACGATGCTAGACCAAGACCTAAAAGCGTCACTGTGCAATTCAGCAGCAATTGTGAATTTCCCTGAATATCACTGCGATTGGGTGCGTCCCGGCATTATGTTATATGGCAGCTCACCGGTGAGCGATCAGTCCGCAGACATGCTTGATTTGCAGGCGGTCATGACGTTTAGCGCTCAGATTATGGCGCTACAAACAGTAAAAGCAGGCGACGCTATTGGCTACGGCAGCCGCTGGATTGCAGCAACCGATACTAGAACGGCACTGGTTAGCGTCGGCTACGGTGACGGCTATCCACGTGTGGTCGACGATAGCGCTTACGTGCAAGTTGTTGCTGGCATTGAGCGGTTTGTCTGTCCTGTAATCGGCCGCGTTGCTATGGATATGCTGGTCATTGATATTAGCACGTTGCCAGAGGTAGCCCTAGATAGCACCGTAATCCTGTGGGGAGAGGTGCCGCACGTCGATGAAGTCGCCGCAAGCGCTGGGACCATAAGCTATGAGCTACTGTGTCGTTTAAGCGCCCGTCCGCTGCGTCTGTAAGCGCCGCATAGCGATGTGAGCTCAAGTAAAACGCGCAAGACTTATACCCTGACAATAGCGTCAAATTGAGCATTTACATTAAAGGGAATTACGCTATACTAAAAGTTTGCTCTAAACAGGACTTAACACTGCTAGAGTAGATAACCTTTATTGTTCATTGACTGTGATCGACTGCTAGGATTGCTATGAGTTTGCGCCACTTTTTGACCCTATCTGATTTAACCAAACAAGAGCTAGAAACTTTAATTAAACGCGCAAGCGAGCTACGCCAGATGCAACACTCAGGTGAGATTTACCAGCCTTTTGTAGGTCGGACGCTTGGCATGATCTTTGAGAAGTCATCGACCCGTACGCGTATCTCTTTTGAGACTGGCATGGGTCAGTTCGGTGGTAGTGCCATTTTTTTATCGCCCAACGACACTCAGCTTGGTCGCGGTGAGCCGCTTGAAGACTCAGCACGGGTCATCTCTAGCATGGTTGATATTATTATGATTCGCACCTTTGGTCACGAAAAGGTCGAGACCTTTGCGGAGTACTCAAGCGTGCCTATCATCAATGCCTTGACCGATGAGTTTCATCCCTGCCAGCTACTCGCCGATATGCAGACCTTTTATGAGCATCGCGGCAGTATCGAGAATAGAATCGTCACTTGGGTTGGTGATGGCAACAATATGTGCTCCTCCTATATGCAAGCGGCGAGTCAGTTTGGCTTTGAGCTGCGCATAGCGGCACCCTATGGATTCGAGCCCGACCCTGAGCTTATGGCGCGCTTCTCTCACTGCGTAAGCTTAGTCGAGGATGTACAGGACGCGGCGAAAGACTCGCATCTTATCGTCACCGATGTTTGGGCGAGTATGGGGCAAGAGTCTGAGCAAAACACGCGCGCGCGCCGCTTCGCGCCTTATCAGGTTACGCCATCACTGCTTGACAAGGCGGATCCTGAGGTTATCTTTATGCACTGTTTGCCTGCGCATCGCGGTGAAGAGATCTCCTACGATATGCTCGACGACCCGCGCTCAGTAGTCTGGCATGAGGCTGAAAACCGCTTGCATGCGCAAAAGGCGCTCATGGAGTTTTTACTTAAAGACAAAATCAAACTATCAGCGTAAGTATATTTAATACGCTGGTTTCTGTATCAAAGCTTGTAAAGCTCGTAAAATAAAAAGTAGCAGATTATAACTTATACTCTGCTTTTTTGATGCGCTTCATATATAGTTAGCCCTAAATAAAAGGATTACAGCTATTATAACGTGCTACTGGTATAAATTCTCCTTGCGTGCTGTTATCACAGAGGCGGCGCAACCCACGTTTTAAAAGAAAGCATTTCAGTCGCCCTGTATTATAGTGGATTGACTGTAATCAGCGCGTTAACGTCTCAACGCCGCTGCTCCCTGCTTTTAGCAGCACATCTGCTTGGTTAGCGGCAAAAACACCGTTACAGACAACACCGACGATGTTGTTAAGCTGCTTTTCAAGGGCAATGGGATTGGTAACATCTAAGTCATAAGTATCTAAGATAACATTACCGTAATCGGTCACAAAGCCTTCGCGGTATACAGGCTCGCCGCCCATTTGCGCAAGCTCGCGCGCCACATAAGAGCGTGCTTGTGGTAGCACCTCTATGGGTACAGGAAAGGCGCGACCTAATGTCTCAACGCTTTTGCTGGCATCCACCATACAGACAAAGGTTTTGGACGCCGCTGCGACGATTTTTTCACGGGTTAGCGCGCCGCCGCCGCCTTTGATGAGTTGCAACTGCGCGTTGACCTCATCCGCGCCGTCGATATAGACATCGAGCTGACCTGCAAAGTTTAGATCAACAATCTCTATACCTAGCGCACGTAGTTTGTCTTCTGTGACTTGTGAGCTTGCAACTGCACCTGCCAACTTTACTTGTGGTAATAATTCAATCAGACAGTTGACCGTACTGCCCGTTCCCACTCCTAATATCATATCGTCTTCAATATAGCTTAAGGCGGCTTTGGCAGCGGCTTGCTTTTGGGCGTGCTGATCACTCATCATAAATCCTATAATATAAAGGTACTCATTAAAATCTGATACAAGGCGCGGCTATTATAACTGATGACTTTGATAGATGTCAGCGTAAAACCAATTCTAATAATGAGATATTCCAACTGTAACTGATATCCTTTAAATGACTTATAAATAGCTTCTCACTATTTTCTTAACAACTCGGCAGCATCGGCAACCAAAACACCAAAGCCAACAGCGTCGCCAATAGTACCGGCGGCGTAATGAGCAGGCCGATTTTCATATACTGCCCCCAGCTGATTTTATAGTCTTTCTCTGCCAATACATGAAGCCATAACAAGGTCGCAAGGCTACCGATGGGCGTAAACTTCGGCCCCAAATCATTACCAATGACATTGGCATAAATCATCAGCTCGCGAGTGGCAGTCGGTACTTGCGCGCTATCAATAGCCAGCGCGCCTACCAAGGTCGATGGCATATTATTCATGATAGAAGCCACGATCGCTGAAAGGAATCCAGTCCCTAATGTAGCGATGACATTGCCCTGCTGCCCTAACCAATTGAGTATCTGAGCACCATAAGCCGTTAACCCTGCATTACCCAAACCATACACCACCAAGTACATACCGATTGAAAACAATACGATTTGCCAAGGCGCTTTACGTAAGACGTCAGGCACAGAAACAACAGCATCCCGACCACCTTGCCACCAGCGTCCGGCAATCGCCATAAGCACTAGCGCAGCAGCGCCAGTGACGAGGGAGATAGGAATGCCTAATGACTCAGTCGCAAAATAAGCAACCAATAACAAGAAAAGCAGCGGAAAAGCCGCTCTAAAAACTAACGGATCTTCGATAGCGGATTCTGGTGCGCTAAGATTGGCAATGGAATAGTGTTTTGGGATTTGGCGTGCATATACCATCCATAGCACTGCTAATGTCGCGATGACAGAAACGATATTTACTGGCACCATTACTGCTGCATAACGCCCAAAGCCAATATCAAAATAATTGGCGCTAACGATATTGACTAGATTAGAAGTGACTAACGGCAGACTGGCGGTATCAGCAATAAAGCCAGTCGCTACAATAAAAGCCAATGCCGATGGCGGTGAAAACTTAAGCCGTAATAAGATAGCGATGACAATCGGTGTCAGGAGTAATGCTGCGCCATCATTGGCAAAAAACGCGGAGATAAACGCGCCCAATATCACAATCATGGGAAACAACAACCGCCCTTGCCCATTGCCAAGTCTCGCCACATGCAGAGCCGCCCAACCAAAAAAACCTGCTTTATCTAAAATAAGCGAGATGATGATAAGTGCCACAAAGGTAAAGGTCGCATCCCAAACGATGTCCCATACAACACCAACGTCGGCTAACTGTACTACGCCAAAAGCTAAGGCAACCAATGCCCCGCCCAGCGCGCTCCAACCAATCCCCAAGCCTTTAGGCTGCCAGATGACCAGAACCAAAGTGACGATAAAAATAACGAGTGCTAACAATGAATAACCTCTCCACCTTCTTTAGTAAAGCGACTTACTGGATTTTCTAACAATTCAAACACTCGCTCCGAAGGTCTGCACAAGGCTGCGCCCTTATCCGTGACCACAACAGGACGGTTGATTAAAATAGGATGAGCAATCATGGCATCGATAATTTGATCATCAGATAGTGCAGGATTATCTAAGCCTAGCTCATCATTGAGGGCTTCTTTACTACGTAGTAACTCTCTTGGCGAGAGGTTCATTTTTGCCAACAACGTCACCAACTCATCACGGGTTGGCGGATTTTTTAGATACTCCACTACTTCTGGCTGCTCGCCTGATGCTTTCATAATGGCTAAAGTATTACGAGAAGTACCGCAGTTAGGATTATGAAAAATTAATGGTTTCATAGCAATTTCACCTATTTTTTGAATCTATAGAGAACTCAGCATAAAAACGATACAGTGGGACTGGGATGCTTTTTTTAAAACATGGGTTGCGCAGCCTCTGTCTACGCAGGCACAGCACGCCAGAAAAATTTATACCAGTTCCACGTTGACATATAATGTATTTGTTTTATTTAGAATCGACTATAGTTATTAAGAAGATGTTTATTAAAGTAGCTAGCTGCTTAGCTTAGCGCTTGCCCTAAAAACTGTCTTGTTTATTAGATTTGGCACTCTCCCCTCCGCTCAAACTGTCCATGAGAGAGGCACACAATTCTGGATGTCCGGCGCAGCAATCTTGCAATAAGAACTGAACGACAGCCTCCATATGCTTAAGCGACGCGCGATAGATAATCTGCCGGCTTTGCCGTCGTGAGACCACCCAACCTGCACGTGAGAGCACAGCTAAATGGGCAGACATGGTATTGTGGGGCACAGACAGCTGACGGGCGATTTCACCGGCAGGCAGGCCTTCTGGCTCTTGATTGACGAGCAATCGAAAGGCCTTTAGGCGAGTGTCTTGAGAGAGGGCAGCAAAGCTTGCGATAGCATTAGTTATTTCCATATGTCCAATAATACAGACATATCAAAACTCGTCAATACCCTTTGGTCAATCATTGCAAAATACCATCTTACCTAGAACAATAATTCAATAGCAATATAACATCTAGAAAACCATAAAATCTTAGCAAAAATCTTAATTGAACCTTGCAACCTAATCAAAATCAGCTTAGGCTAATCCTCTCTTTTTATCCATCGTTTTTAGGAACTACTATGTTGTCATACTGGGTACGCGCCGTCCTGCAAGCTACTGTCTATGATGTGGCTATTCAAACGCCCCTTGAGCAAGCACCGAAGTTGACCCAGCGCTTTGCTAATGACATTCGCTTTAAGCGCGAAGATCTGCAACCTGTCTTCTCGTTTAAGCTGCGCGGCGCCTACAATCGTATCAGCCAGTTAGATGATGAACAAAAAGCGCGCGGTGTGATTTGTGCCTCAGCGGGCAACCACGCTCAAGGAGTTGCCTACTCTGCTCGCATGCTCTCTTTAAACAACATTATCGTTATGCCAAAAACAACACCTGATATAAAAGTTGCAGCGGTCAAAGCGCTAGGCGGTAATGTTGATTTGTATGGCGATAACTTTGATGAAGCCAATCGTTATGCCATCAACCGGGCCGAGACTGAAGGCCTCACCTTTATTCCGCCTTACGATGATGAGCTGGTCATTGCAGGTCAAGGTACAATCGGCCTTGAGCTGACCCAGCAGTGGCGCAATATGGATTATGTATTTGTCGCGGTGGGCGGCGGCGGCTTAATCTCAGGAGTCGCCGCCTTTTTAGGGGAAGTGGCGCCGCACGTCAAGGTTATCGCGGTCGAATCGGAACAGTCCGCTTGCCTGCAAGCTGCTCTAGCGACAGGCGAGCGCGTCAAGCTAGAACAGGTCGGGCTCTTTGTCGATGGCGTTGCCGTTGCGCAAATTGGCAAGTTGCCTTTTGATGTGGTACGCCTACCTAAACGGGATGGCTCAGATCCGATCGTTGAGCCTGAGGTCGTCACTTGCACTAACGATGAGGTATGTGCAGCTATCAAAGATATATTTGAAGAGAATCGCAGTATCGTTGAGCCAGCAGGCGCGCTATCTGTTGCAGGCATGAAAAAGTACATTAATACTCACAACTTACAAGGCAAGAACTGTGTTGGTATCGTCTGCGGCGCTAACATGAACTTCGATCGCTTGCGCTACATCGCTGAGCGTACTGAGATCGGTGAGAAAAAAGAAGCCATCTTTGCTGTCACTATTCCTGAGCGTACTGGTGCATTTTTAGACTTTTGCCGCAGTTTGCACGGACGTAATATCACAGAATTTAATTACCGCGCTGATAACAAGCGCTCGCCCGATTCTTTAGATCCGGCCGCTATCTTTGTCGGTATTGCGCTAAAAGAAGGCGAAAAAGAGCGCCAAACCATCAGTCGCCAGCTGGCAGAGGATGGCTATACCGCGTATGATTTAACAGAAGACGATATTGCCAAGTCACATATCCGCCATCTAATTGGTGGTCACGCCCACGTCGAAAACGAGCAGCTATTAAAAGTGACTTTCCCTGAACGTCCAGGAGCGCTACTTAGCTTTTTGGAGAAATTAGGAAACGACTTTAATATCACCTTATTCCATTATCGCAATCACGGCGCTGCGGAGGGCCGCGTATTAGTAGGCGTACAGGCTACTAAGGACAATTCGCGTCAATTGCAAGATGCCCTGCTTGATATCGGTTACGATTGTACTATACTCAGCGATAATATTGGCTATCAGTTGTTTTTAAAATAAAGACCAAGACGTAAACGCACAGCTTTAAATATATAGTTTTAAACGCTCAGATTTTGCGCTTACCTTTTAATTATTAGATAAGCCTCCATTTAAACCTTATCTCATTGTTATTAATAGAGTTATCAACGAGGTTTTGATGAAGAAAATGAATAAAAACCACAGCCAGCCCAACCATAGTGAAGCTAATGCTGAGCGTATGCGTATCGATAAATGGTTGTGGGCGGCGCGTTTTTATCGCACCCGTACGCTGGCTAAAGAAGCTATTGAAAGCGGGCGGGTGCACTATGCGGGTAGCCGCGTAAAAACCAGTAAAGAGATTAGCGTCGGTGATGAGCTCAATATTCGGCAAGGCTCAGCGACTGCGATGACGGAAAAAACCGTCGTGGTAGAAGCACTTACCGCCCAGCGCGGCAATGCAACTGCTGCCCAAATGCTGTACTCTGAGACTGAGGAGAGCATTGCGCGCCGTGCTTATTATGCCGAGCAGCGCAAACTTGCTAACCTTGCGCGTCCTGATAACAAACCCAATAAAAAAGAGCGGCGCGATCTTGAACGCTTTAGAAAAAATCAAGATTAGCATCTCGGTATTTAGAGCCGTATATTGGTATAGAAGTTACTTATTGGCGGTTACAATAAGCCTCTAACCACATATCACCCTATTATTTGATTACCACTCTTGCCATTTAATACACCAACTATTAGGTTAAATGCTGTCACCATTTGCCCCACTATATTCATAACTTCCACTCATACTATTGGTTTTTGTAGAGTGCTTTGTCGTAAAAAAGGTTATTATATGTCTACTAAAATATCTGCACCTTCCTCTATCCTTTTGGTCTGTTTAGGGAATATTTGCCGCTCGCCGACGGCAGAGGAGATCTTTCGGCAGCAAGCGGCCATCGCTGGTCTTGATATTAAAATAGACTCAGCGGGGACTGGAGATTGGCACCTAGGTGAGGCGCCTGATATACGTGCGCAAAATCATGCCAAAGCTAATGGCTATAATTTAAGTAAGCTCGTGTCAAGACAAGTGAGCGCTGATGATTTTCGCAATTTTGATTTAATACTAGCGATGGATAGTCAGAACTTAGCGGATCTGCAAGCCATAAAAGATGATATTGCAAACGTCGATGGCAGTTTGGCACGGCTGGCTTTGTTTAGTGAAGAGGATCCCACTTACGGCGGCGATGACGTACCAGATCCCTATACTGGTGACGGTGATGATTTTGAACACGTGATTAAGCGTATCGAGTCAAGCGTCAAGGCGTGGATTGAGAGCTGGAAGCACGCTTAGCGACAGCGACGTTTAGCGCTCTACTCTCAAATGCCTTTTTACTTTATGTGTAATGGTTCATTGCGCCAACTGTCTTAGCTTAACTTTATTTAACCCAACCTTTTACTTATAGACCCTATTATGACTCAAGCGTTGTGCCCTGTTACTAGTAGTTTTTACGACTTGTCTGGTGCTAATACTATGGCACTGGCCTCTACTGCTGATATGGTTGTAAAATTTAGCGATGAGGCGCAAATCGATACTTTTGTCACGCAGTACAGTGAGTCAATGCCCCTGCTGGTACTGTCTGGCGGTAGCAATGTTTTATTGCCATCGGTATTGCATGCGACTGTACTACTTCCTGTGATGCGCGGTATCGAAGTCATAGCGCAAACAGCAGAGTACGTCGACATCGAAGTGATGGCAGGTGAAAACTGGCATGACTTAGTGGTCTATACCGTGTCGCAGGGCTGGTACGGCTTAGAGAATTTAGCACTGATCCCGGGCTTGACAGGCGCCGCTCCCGTGCAAAACATCGGCGCTTATGGTGTCCAGTTAGAGGACTGCTTGCGCTACGTACGAGCTTATCATTTGCCAACCAAGCACTGGCAACAGTTATCACTCACTGAATGTCAGTTCGGTTATCGCGATAGTTTGTTTAAGCGTGAGCCTAATACTTGGCTTATAAGCCGCGTTGGTTTTCGTCTGCATACTGATCCGTCAAACGTTTCTGTCGATTATGGTGATGTAAAAAATGTGGCTCAGCATTATGCTCAGGGACAAGGACGTACGACCTATGCACCTGTTGATGTGATGCAAGCGATCATTGATATTCGTCAGCAAAAACTTCCTGATCCCAAGCAGCTTCCCAACTGCGGCAGTTTTTTTCAAAACCCAATCATTAGTTGTGAGCAGTTTGCTAGCTTAAAAGAGACGTACCCTCATATTGTTGGCTATCCAATGCCCGACTCAACTATTAAGGTAGCGGCAGGCTGGCTAATTGAGCGCGCAGGTTTAAAGGGTCAAGGCGTCGCTCCGATTGCAACGCATGATAAGCAAGCCCTCGTACTTACTAATCATGCGCCGTATCAAGCAACTCAAGCTGATGTCGCAAAAGCTCAAGATTATATCGTTCGCCGCGTCTACGCCCAATTCGGTATTAAGTTGACGCGTGAACCTATTTGGGTCAATGCTGATGGCACTATTGGACTTGATGAGCATGCGGTCTAAGCAGTCATTTTCTAAGCAGTTATGGCGACATTATCTGCGCTCAGCTGAGCGTATGCTCAAACTGTTTCGGATTATCAATATTACCTTTTTGGTTGGTACGACATTTATCGTTTTGACCATTATTAGCCTATTTACACCGATATTCTCAGCCGTTGCTATTTATGTGCTCAATCATCTACCCTTGACTCGTTTGACGCCTACGGCTCTAAACGCACCGCCTAGTGCTTACGTGGTATTGGGCGGCGGTTTGACTAATGATAATAACAATCAGATTATACTCAATCGCTTTAGTTTAAACCGAGTGCGCACAGTGGCAGCCGCTTATCACGATGAGCCCCTGCCTATTGTATTAAGTGGCGCTGAAGCGCCGTGGCTTGGCCAATGGCTCATTGAACACGGTATCAATGGCTTGATCAGTGAAAACGCCAGCATGAATACGTGTGAAAATGCGCGCTTTACCGCCAAACGTACACCGCTCCACCACGTATATCTGGTGACAGATAATTATCATATGGCGCGCGCGCGTCGGCAGTTTGCTCTAAATGGTATTAATAGCACGCCTCTTAGTGCGCCGCTACCGGTTAAGCGTGATTGGATGATGCCTGCACAGAATCTTACCCATTCAAGGCGTGCAGTCTACGAGATTGCCGCTTATGTGCGTGATGTACTACGTCCACAGGTCAACTGTCGTCGTGCAGACGAGATCACAACCGAACAGCTACTTACCCCGCGAGGAGACGCAAGTAAGCGCGCTAATTAGATCTTAAGCCTTACTTACTCAGTTAGGCTATTAGTCACTCAATCTACCTGCAATCAGCGTATAATATTATAAAGTCGCTATGATAAGGGGCTATTATGCTCAGTATATTTTTATTGATTCCTTTAAGTCTTATGCTGTTCGTTGTGGCTATTTGGGCAGTAAGTTACGCGGTCAAATCCAATCAGTTCGAAGATCTTGATAATGCCTCACAGCGTATTATATTAGATGATCGCCAAGAGCGCAGACAAACCTTGCAAGCGCATACCAGTGTATCTGATAGTGATACTGATGCTCCTAAAGCAACTGGCGAAAATTCTGATACTGATCATACTACGCATTGAGTAAGTCGCCGCTTTTAGCCCCCTTTTTCATACCCCTTTTTGAGTCAGTTAGACTAAGAGATACTCTTTATGACCACAGCATTACTCATTGCCGCATTATTTATGGGCTTTTTTGGTTCGCCTCATTGCTTGGGTATGTGCGGCGGGCTTGTCACCGCGTTCGGTTTATCCATGAAGGATGCCAGCGCTGCAAAACGTCGCCGTTTGGTTGCGACCTATCATGCTGGCCGCTTACTAAGTTATGCCACCTTAGGTTTAGTAGCAGGTCTGATCGGTACGGCTGTACTTTCGCCACTGCTGGTTGGCAATAGTATGCCGCGTATCTTGCTTGGCTTAGTACTGGTGTTTGTTGGTATGACTATGCTTGGTCTGCCGTTTTTAGCCAAGCTTGAGCGCGTCGGTATGCGCTTTTGGCAGGCGCTTGCTCCACTACGCAAAAAAGTATTTCCACTCAATACTTATCCGCGCGCGCTATCGGCAGGCCTATTATGGGGGTTTTTACCTTGCGGGCTGGTGTATGGAGCGCTGCTCATCGCTGTTGTCGCTCATGATCCGCTAAGCGGTGCAGCGCTGATGTTTGTGTTCGGCATAGGTACCGTACCGATGCTTGTCGCGACGCACAGTACGGTGAGCTGGCTGCGCAATCAGATTGGCCGTCTGCGCCTGCGCCAAATGAATGGCGCGCTGATGATGCTCTCAGGTCTAGCGGTTATTGTCGTGCCCTTAGTGATGGCAAACTTGCATACTGGACACGGCGATATGGCAATGGCTGATGGTTCGATGTCGCATAGTGCGCATATTGAACACAGTGAGATGCAGCATACAATGAATCCCAATACAATGGATCCCAGTACTGATACTCACGATTCCCATACCAGCCACGCTGGTATGAACCATAGCACACACGACATGGATCATAGTATGAGTAATTAAAACTTAAGTTAAAACGCTACTGTTGCCACTGCTCCAGCACAAACTTCGTATCGAGGTGCTTTTCAAGCGCTGGCAAGTTAAAAGCATCATCTTCACTCACAAAGCTTATACTAATACCAGTTTGTCCAGCGCGTCCCGTACGACCTATACGATGCACGTAATCATCCGGCTGATCAGGTAAAGTATAATTGACGACATGGCTGACATCATCGACATGGATGCCGCGTCCTGCTACATCGGTCGCAACTAAAATAGAAGCCTGACCCTGTTTAAAACGCTGCAAATACTTCTCACGCTTTTGCTGAATCACGTCGCCTGATAGCATCACGATTTGATAAGCTTGGCGCAGCTTATGATAGAGGCGCTTGACCTGATCTTTGCGATTAGCAAAGATGATTACTTTGTCTACCGTCTTATCGGCAATAATACGTTTGAGCGCTGTCAGCTTTTGATCTTCGGTTAAAAGGTAAAAATGCTGATCAACTAACTCACTGGTCTTGTGCTCAGGTTCGATCTCTACAAACTGCGGTTCGTGTAACCAGCGATATGCCAGATTCATCACATCTTGATTAAAGGTCGCTGAGAACAACAAGCTTTGCCTATCGGTGTTGGCCGGCATACGTCCAACGAGGCGTTTGATATCAGGAATAAACCCCATATCCAGCATACGATCCGCTTCATCTAACACCAACACTTCTACCCGATCCAGATAGACCATGCCCTTTTGCATAAGGTCAATCAGACGCCCTGGAGTTGCAATTAAGATATCAACGTATTGACGTTCAAGCTCGCGCTGCTGCGTATCATAGTGAGTACCGCCCATGATACACACGCTATGCAAGTCCGTATATTTGGTCAACGCTATGCAGTCAGCAAATATTTGCTGAGCAAGCTCACGCGTAGGCGCCATAACTACGGCGCGCGGCTCACCCAAATAACGACTCTCGTCGGCTTTAAAAGGACGCTGTAATAATGCTTCCATAATGGTAATCAAAAACGTTGCCGTCTTACCTGTGCCCGTTTGCGCCTGTCCAATCGCATCTTGATGTGCCAGCGTATGCGGTAGTATCTTTGCTTGTATGGGCGTCAACTCAGTAAAGCCTAAATCTTTGATAGCGTGCAATGTTGGCGCAGACAATGGCAAATCAGTAAAGGCGGTAAAATGACTCAAAAAAATATCCTTCTATTAAATAGTGAGTGCCGTAGACAAATACCCATAGCAAAAAAGCCAAGCTATCATCTACTACTATAAGCAGAACGCAGGCTGCACTGGTAGTAGGTGATAAACTTGGCTTAGTATAGCAGTAGTTAGCACAGATGCGACTCATTACCCTAGTTATTAACTATTTCAATGGTGATGCAATAAATGCAATAGTTAATAAAGCGGTAGACCATACCACAGTATTGTCAATACAATCTGTACAAGTGATGACGTGTAGACTAAGATTTGAGCTATCTGTTGAGCTATTCGTCTACTTTTCTGACTTCTTCGGCTTGTAGACCTTTTTCGCCTTCTACGACGCTAAACTCAACTTTCTCACCATCCTTTAATGAGCGATATCCGTCACCCTGAATGGCACGAAAATGAACAAAAATATCTTCGCCCCCGTCACGTTGGATGAAACCAAAACCTTTTGCATCATTAAACCACTTAACAATACCTTGTTCGCGATCTGACATAATCATATTTCCTAAAAGTGTACGTCGTCCTTGTATTCTTTATTATGTTATGTGCTTGCGCGTAACATAGGGAATATAAGGTCATAAAATTTAAGTAAGGGTGAATTACCTTATTTAATTATGATTTAATCATAAATACCAGCAACGAATATCCAATATTTGTTGTCTGAAAAATATCATAGCACGGGTTTTTTGTAACTTAAAGTGTTTTCATAGGTTTTTTAGGACGCTCATAAAGCTTCATCATATTTTTTTATACTTTTACGAGCAAACTGTTATGATGATGATTAAAATCAGAACTGAACATAAAACTTGTAAATACTTAAATTTTTTATTACAAGTCATCAATAATCTTCGTCTAGTTATTTTGAGATTCATGAGCACTAGAGACTACTATGCCTACAACTTCGCAACTTAATACGTCTGATAATCAAGCTGCTATAGATCACAAGCAAGCGCTTACCAATAGAGTCCTACTGATTAACGGCGTCAATCTTAATCTGCTTGGCAAGCGTGAACCTGAGATTTATGGGCACACTACCCTGGCTGACATTGAAAAAAAGTTAACCACCCGTGCCGCTAACTACGGTGTTGAGCTTATTTGTATTCAATCAAACCATGAGGGCGAGCTTGTGGATAACGTTCAGCATTATGGCTTACTCGCCAAAGCATCAGCTCAGATAGATGCTATCATCATTAATCCTGCTGCTTTTACTCACAGTTCAGTGGCACTGCGTGATGCGTTAGTGGCTACCAAAAAACCTTTTATTGAAGTGCATTTATCTAATGTTCACGCCCGCGAGCCCTTTCGCCAGCATTCCTATTTTAGTGATGCGGCCGTTGGCGTTATCTGTGGTCTTGGTCATTTGGGCTATCAGATGGCGCTGGACTATTGGCTCGTGCACACTTACGCAAAATCGCCCATATAATAGGAGATTAGCTAAGTAACATCTTAATTATCTATCGGCGTACTAGCGCTAATGTTGGTAACCGAAGCGGACTGGTGAAACATGTACCTCTGCATTAAAATAAAATATTGATATCTAATGTCCACTCATTGCGGCAGTAGCTCAAACACTCACTACAGGTGATAGGAATGGCAAAATCGTCCGGAAAACGCTTTATGAAGCTTGCTGGTATGACAGCAAGCATTGCAGGAAAAGCCGCCAAAAACTCTTTAAGGCATCTATCGAGCGACGAGGAAAAACGCATACAGGCGCGCTCAGAGCTTATGCAAGATGTGGGCGTGCAAATCGCTGATACGCTTGGGGAGATGAAAGGCGCGGTTATGAAAGTGGGACAGATCGCCTCACAGTACAAGGATGTGTTCCCGCCTGAGGTGGCAACGGCTCTTGAAAAACTACAAAAAGATGCGCCAGCGATGCCCTATGCGCAAATAAAAACCCAAGTTGAGCGTGAACTTGGTGATGATATTGATAAGCTATTCACAGCTTTTGAGACTGAGCCTTTTGCTGCCGCCTCCATTGGACAAGTACATAAGGCCACCTTGCCTTCAGGTCAAAAGGTCGTGGTCAAAGTACAGTATCCTGATGTCGATAAAAACTGTGATAGCGATCTCAAACAGGTGCGTATGGCGCTCAAGATTGCAGGCGTGCTCAACATGAGCCGCGAGTTACAAGATCAGCTGTTTAATGAGATTCGCCAAAGCTTACACGATGAGCTTGACTATATCAAAGAGGCCAACAACCTTCGTGTTTTCGGTGCTTTTCACGCTGACGATGACGGTCTTATTATTCCCAAAGTCATCAGTAGTCATTCAACTAAGCGTATCTTGACGCTGACTGAGGAGATGGGAGAACCACTTGCGGTCGCGGCAACGTGGGATAATGAGATTAAACGAAAAATTGCAGCACGTCTCTTTCATTTTAGCGCCGGGCAGCTGTTTGAGCTGTACCGTATGCACTGTGACCCGCATCCTGGCAACTTTGCCTTTCGTGAAGACGGTAGCGTGATTGCCTATGATTTTGGCGGTGTGCGCAGTTATAGCGATAGTGAAGTTCAATTGTTTCGCCGCTTTGCTCGGCACGCGATTAAAAGCGATGTCACCGCTCTTGAGCAAGATCTTATTGCCCTTGATATACGCCGCGAAGACGACAAGGACGTACCGGGCGAGTTTTATGAGCAGTGGTTACAGATCGGTCTTAAACCCCTATCCATTGCGCCTTATCATACGGGCAGCTTTGATTTTGGTAGCAGTCAAGTGCATCACGAGGCTATCAATCAGATGCGCACGTCTTTAAAGTACTTTGGTCAGTTTCAGCCCTCAGCAACGACGATGATGCTAGATCGTACCGTATCGGGTCAGTACTGGAACTTGGTCAACTTAGGAGTCGAGATTGATCTCTCCCCTATGGTCTTTGATTATATAGATATGCCAGCCTAAGACTACTTGTTTAAGATCATTAAACAGCCTCTATTGCTATGTTATATATGCAATGCATGCCCACAGCGATCACAAAAAGTAGCACCGACTGCATGGCCGAACTTACCGCAGTTAGGACACGTAACAGGATTGAGCTGTGGACGCATATTACGCGCCAGCTCTGAGGTAAATATACCAGTGGGTACGGCAATAATTGAGTAACCTGTAATCATCACCAGCGTTGCAATAGCCTGACCAAGCGGCGTCTTTGGCGAAATATCGCCATAGCCTACCGTCGTCATCGTCACAACCGCCCAATAAATGGAGAGCGGAATACTCGTAAAGCCATTTTCTGGCCCCTCGACCACGTATACTACTGAGCCAAATATCGTGACCAAAAGCACCAGTGATAAAAAGAACACCGTTATCTTTTGTTGACTGGTTCTTAGTGCTGAGGCCAAAAACCCTGCTTGCTGCATATAGTTTTTGAGCTTAAGGACACGAAACACTCGTAAAATACGTAGAATACGAATGACGATTAAGTACTGCGTACCTGCGAAAATAAGACTCAAATAGCTTGGCAATACCGATAGTAAATCCACAATACCAAAAAAGCTAAACGCGTAACGAAATCTATTGGGTGCTGAGAACAGTCTTAGAGCGTACTCAATCGTAAACAAAATCGTAAAAAACCACTCCGCATACAAGAACAATGTACCGTACTGGAGGCGCATATAAAGTACGCTGTCGAGCATCACTATAGCCACACTCGCTAAGATCGCAATTAACAACACAATATCAAAGAGCTTACCCAAACGGGTATCTGTGCCTTCAATAACGATATGGATACGGTTACGTAAATGAGTGATGGCTTCGGTCTTAGGTTGCTTCATAAGGTCAGTAGCTTTATAAATTCAGCGAGTCTACGCGTCTGAGTTAGCTGACGTCTTTGCATATTGACATCAGCGTCCGTTAGTCAAAATGGATAAAAGTGGTTTATAATATTGGCGCAGCTTTTTGCCGTCTGCTAGCAAAACAGTGTAGCAAAAAACAGCCCTGAACAACATACAAATCACGGCTCCTTGCATAAGCCTGCAGACAGGCATTAAAACTACTAGAAACTCAAAATACAGTTCATGAATAATAAGCAATCGTTTTTAGTATAATCATTCGTATTTAAGGATATTACATGGCAGGTCATTCAAAATGGGCAAACATCAAACACCGTAAAGCCCGTCAAGATGCGGTAAAAGGCAAAGTCTTTACCAAAGTCATTCGAGAGATTGTCTCCGCCGCCAAGCAAGGCGATCCTGATCCAGATAAAAACCCACGTCTGCGCGCTGCTATTGAAAAAGCGCTATCGGTCAATATGACACGTGACACCATTAATCGTGCAGTGGATCGCGGTACTGGCGGCGGTGATAACGAAAATATGGAAGAGGTCAGCTATGAGGGCTACGGTATCGGCGGCGTAGCCGTATTAGTTGAGACCATGACCGACAATCTCAATCGAACCGTCAGTGAAGTGCGTCATGCCTTTACCAAATACGACGGCAATCTTGGCACCTCAGGCTCAGTCGCCTATCTGTTTAATAAGCGCGGCGAGATTCGCTTCATTGATGTCAGCTTAGAGGATGAGGTTATGCTCACTGCTCTAGACGCAGGCGCTATAGATATTGAAAACGATGGCGAAACCTTGTTAGTCATTACTGAGTGGGAGCGCTTTGGTGAAGTCAAAGACGCGCTAAATAAAGCTGGACTGGTTTCAGACAGCGCTGAGGTCACTATGTCACCAACAACCAGTGCTGAGATTGACAACGTCGACGATGCTGAAAAAGTCATGAAGATGATCGATATGCTTGAGGACTTAGATGATGTACAAGAAGTCTATACTAACGTCAACTTCTCTGATGAGGTGCTGGCACAGTTAGAAGCGTAGCGCATTCAAAAAATAGCGCAGTTTAAAGAATAATGCATCTACCACTATATAGTAGCCATAATGACGCCAAACGCTGGATAATAGGTTTGGCGTCTTTGTGAGACTACATCTTACACTTAACACCCTCAAGTGCTAGTAAATACTCTTTTTTATCCAAACCACCGGTGTAGCCGCCAAGCTTGCCATCGCTTGTAATAACGCGGTGACAAGGAATTATAAGGCTAAAAGGGTTTTTACTGTTAGCACCAGCAACGGCGCGATAAGCTGTCGGCTGACCAATACGATCTGCTAAAGTGGCATAACTTATCGTCTCACCGTGTTTAATCTCTTGTAAGGCGCGCCATACCTTTTGCTGAAACAGCGTGCCTAGTGATAGATCTAACGGCAAGTCAAACACTTCTCTTTGTTCCTGCGCGTACTCATGGATCTGCTTAATCGTCTCTAATAGCACAGCTTGCGCAGGATCTTCTTTGCTTAGGCTATTTTTGTCAATAAACTTAAAGTCGCTGTCCTTTAAACTATAAAACTTTTTAAGTTTGGTAAATGATTTTGAGTCTGTCCACCACTCATCTTCAGCAAGCCAGCTTACCTCAGCAAGTTTTGGTTCCGCTATAGAGGCACCAGTATGGGTCTTTTTTGCCATTAACACTAAGGGATAGGTTTGTAGCTTGGTCATCGTCACCAGCATGGTGGCTCCTTATCTATCAAACAGCATTTATCAAACAGAATCTATCAAATCATTATGACTTACGCTTTGTCATCAGTCTCAAATAAGGCGGCGACAAACTGCTTAGGACTAAAGGCGCGCAAATCATCAATGGTTTCGCCAACACCGATGTAGCGAATAGGAATATCGGTCGTTTCAGCGATGTTGAACACCACGCCGCCTTTTGCAGTACCATCAAGCTTCGTAATGGTAATACCCGTTAGAGGTACCGCTTGATTGAATATCTCGACTTGGTTGATAGCGTTCTGTCCTGTACCCGCGTCAAGGACAATCATACCTTCATGCGGTGCGCTCTCATCGGCTTTACGCATCACGCGCACAACTTTTTCTAATTCAGCCATAAGGTGCGTCTTGTTTTGCAGGCGTCCTGCGGTATCAGCAATCAGTACATCGACATTTTTGGCTTTGGCAGATTGCATTGCATCAAAGATAACCGAGGCGCTGTCGGAGCCATGTCCTTGAGCGATGACAGGGATATCATTGCGCTCGCCCCAGATTTGGAGCTGCTCAGTAGCGGCGGCGCGGAAGGTATCGCCTGCGGCCAGCATGACGGATTTACCTTCACCTTGTAAGCGCTTAGCAAGCTTACCAATGGTCGTCGTTTTACCAACGCCATTGACGCCGACGACCAAAATCACAAAGGGCTTTTTGCTGGTATCTATGACTAAGGGCGCAACTTTTGGCGCTAGGATCTCAACCAGCTCAGTTTGTAGTGCTTTGTATAGCGAGTGCGCGTAGATCAAATCACCACGCGCGGTCTGCTCGGTGAGACTCTTGATAATGCGATTGGTCGCACTGACGCCAATATCTGCCACCAGTAACTGATCTTCGACCTCTTCTAACAGCTCATCGTCAATCTCTTTGCCACCGATCAGGATATTGACCATGCCTTCAGCTAAGTTTTTGCGCGATTTTGACAAGCCTGATTTCATGCGATTAAACCAGCTGCCTTTTTGCTTCCCTTCAGATTTTTTATCTTCAGAGGCTGCGTTATTGACTGGCGCTTGCTGCGGTTGTGAGCGATTAGCAGCCTCAGACTTTGTACTACTCGCTGTGCTTAGGTTTTCTTGTAGCGGCATAACTGGCACAGTTGTCGTTGCTGGATTACTGCTCGTCTCTACTTGAGTGGACTTTTGCAGAGCACGCTGAGTCTCAGGCGTGCTTAGCGGCGCGCCGAGGGCAATATCTTCAGCGGGTTTGGATGCACTATCGGCTATATCATCTGCGCTATCGTCAATGATAGGCACTGATTGCGCTGGCATGCTGGGTAGGGTAATATCATCGTCATCTAGATCATCAAGGCTACCGTCAAGGTTGATGACGACGCGGTTGGCATTATTGGAATTATTCATAAATTTGCCCTAAAAATTATCACGGTCAAAGTCGTAAAATGAGAGTAATGGTGAGATATATCGTACTAGTTTAGCATAGTTGAGTACAAGCTCAGCGCTAACATTGAGTTTATAAGGAGTAGAGGATTTAGGATAGAGCCTGTAATAAGAAAGCTGTGCTTAAGGTTTGCATACAAAAAATTAACGCGCCTAACGTCCATTTTCGTCTAGGCTTACTAGTCTCTTTTGTCACTATGACAAACCTAGTCTTTGCTAAATAAATCACTCTAAATGAGGACACAACGGATGCGTTTAACTTTTTATAGTCAGTATAGTAAAAAAGCGTTAGGTATCAGTGCTATGCTGTTGATAGCCGTATCGTCGGTTGGTTGTAGTACGACTTCTGAATTTAGACCGACCGCTAGTGTGATGGCTGGCGCGACAACGTCGTTATGAGTGTTGTCCTCGCTATCGTTTAAACAGACCAGTATTTAATAGTTGAGTCCCTTATGGCCTATTTGCTACCTTTTTGCTTACGTACACACGTTTTATTAAAAAAGCCGTACCAGTACGTATCTCATATCACAGGCGCAAGCTTCGTCAAAACCGCTGTTATCGTCCTAGTCTTCTCTATGTCAGCGCTTGGTTGTACGACGCTTGAAGCGTTAGAGCCCACTGCCGATTTAATCTCTGACGTCAGCAAAATACTGTAGTAGGCTCAGCTATATTCCGACATAAATACTAACCTGTATCAATATAATCGCCTATACGTACTATCGCTTATAGATGCTTTTCTTTTACATTAATTGTCAGCTCATTTACAGAGAGTACTATGCCTTTATCTTTGAAACTACGTCTTGCTTGCTTGCTTGCCATGAGTACGGCTGTAGCCGCTTGCCAAACCAGTCAAATTAGCACTAATACATTAGATCCGAACCATCCTGATTACCAAACCATGCATCAAAAAGTCGCGCCGCCTGATGCACCAGACACCTCAGCACTGACCATAGATATGACCAATCGTCATGAGTACGAGCTGGACAATGGCCTTAAAGTGATTATTAAAGAAGATCACCGCGCGCCTGTCGTCATGACCCAAATTTGGTACCGGGTAGGTTCGGCAGATGAGCCCGCCAATAAGGGCGGTATCTCACACTTGCTTGAGCACATGATGTTCAAAGGCACTAGCAACGTCTCAAGCGATGATTATGAGCGCCTTATTGCTAAGTTTGGCGGTAGTAATAACGCCTTTACCAGTTATGATTACACCGGTTACTACGAGCTATTTCCTGCTAATAGACTAGCGCTGGCATTAGAGCTTGAAGCGGATCGCATGACAAATATTATCTTTGATGAGGCGCAGTTTGCCAAAGAGCACCAAGTCGTTATGGAGGAGCGTCGCCAGCGTACCGATGACAATCCACTAGCCAAAGCTTACGAGTCATATCGACTGCTTGCCCTACCCGATAGCCCCAAAGGCGAGTCTGTTATCGGACCTATGAGCGAGCTTGAGTCCATCACCCTACCTGAACTAAAAGACTGGTATCAGACGTGGTATACCCCTAATAATGCCACACTTGTGATCGTCGGCGACGTCGAACCGGCCGCAGCGTTAGCCGAGGTTAAACGCTACTTTGGCGATCTAAAGGCGCGTCCGCTACCTAAACGCCCTTCAGTACGCCAAAAAGGCTTTCGCGGTTATCAGCAAGTCGAGTCTGAGCAGGCAGTACAAGTACCGGTCCTATTTATGGGCTATAACGTACCTAGCCTTATCACCGCAGGACAAGATAGCTCAGAAGCTTACGCGTTATCACTTGCGCAAGATGTATTAGATGGCGGCCTATCGGCAAGGCTTGAGCAGCGCTTGGTACGCGAGCAAGGTCTACTAGCAAGCGTTGGCACTTCATACGACTTGTTCGATCGCGGTGATGGTCTATTTATGATACAAGCGACGCCGCGTGAGGGCGTAAGCTTAGCG
Source organism: uncultured Psychrobacter sp. (assembly GCA_947489525.1). Taxonomy (GTDB): domain Bacteria; phylum Pseudomonadota; class Gammaproteobacteria; order Pseudomonadales; family Moraxellaceae; genus Psychrobacter. The sequence continues at coordinate 146,718 of CANLDW010000004.1, read as the reverse complement.
CAGGCGCAAGCGGCAATCACTACTGAGATCCGCAAACTCGCTACTGATCCTATTGACGCCGATGAGATCAGCCGCGCTAAAACCAATACGCTAACGGGGCTAATCTACGCTCAAGATAGTATGAGCGGACAGGCGCGAATGATAGGCTCCCTGCAAACGATTGGTCTTGATGACAGCTTGATAGCACGCTTGCCTGCCAAACTCGATGAGATCAGCCGCGCTGATATCCAAGCGGTCGCCAAACGCTACTTGGTCGATGACAATCTGACGGTGATGTACGTTGTACCACCAGCGGATGTAACCGGTACCGATTAATTTGCGCAGTGCACCCTTTATGAACCCTAAGCTAACCTAGAAGACTGCTATGACACCTCAATCTTTATTTAATTCATCTCAATCAAGCGCGCCTACTACTGGTATAAAATCCGCTTTGTGTATGCGCTCAGTACTGCTGCTAGCTGCGCTACTGGCAAGTGCTGGCATACCTGTACATGCTGCCCAGGCTGCCCAAGCTGCTTTGCAGAATAGCGAAGAGTATCGCTCGACAAGTACGGTGGATATCAGCGCTCCGATCAAAGCGCTTGATACATTGAGTAGCTTAAATGACGTCAAACCTTTGACTATTAGTGTGCCTGATATACAGCACTTTGAGACCTCAGCTGGCGTTCCAGTCTCTTTTGTGCAGACCACTACCCTACCTATCGTCGATATCGATCTGCGCTTTAATGCAGGCAGCGCAAGAGATGATCGTATCCGTGAGCAAGGCTTTGGTATCGCTAATATGACAGCCACTATGCTCACGCAAGGATCAAAACAGTTAGATGAAGAAGCATTTACGCGCGCTACTGAGAGCTTGGGGATCAATTTAGGTAGTAGCGCGTACAAAGATATGTTTATTGTCTCACTCCGCAGCTTGTCAGATGACGAGCATCTGTTGCCTGCCACCGCGCTTATGACGCAGATGCTCGAATCGCCAAGCTTTGATACGCAAATTTTGGAGCGCAATAAAGCGCGCCTGCTAGTAGGACTACAGCAGCAAAAACAAGACCCCGGAAGTCTTGCTAGCTTAGCTTTTAGCGAAGCGCTATACGGTAAGCATCCTTATGCCCATCCTTCATCCGGTACGCTTGAGAGCGTCCCTGATATCTCGCGTCAAGATTTGATAGACTTTCAAAAGCGCTATTTGGTCGCAAATAACGCCTCGCTTGCGATGACAGGCAACTTAACGTTAGCGCAAGCCAAAGCGTTGGCTGAGTCGATTACTTCAAGCTTGCCCGCAGGCCGCGCCGCTGATCCCCTACCTGAGCCTGCACCACTAACAACATCCAAAAAGATCCATATCCCTTTTCCAAGCTCGCAGACCACGGTACTCATGGGACAATTGGGTGAAAAACGAGCCACCAATCCCCAAGAACAACAGCAGCAAACCAACTTTGCTATCGGTAACGATGTATTAGCTGGTAGCGATTTTAATGCGCGTCTGATGACTCAAATCAGACAAAACCTTGGTTACACTTATGGCATATCCGGCGCTATGAGTCCGATGCTAACCCGCGGCCCTTATCAAATCGGATTTTCAACGCGTAACGATAAGTCGCGCGCTGCTATTGATGCCAGCTTAGATGTCATTAACGAGACTTTAGATAAAGGGATTACAGCGGATGAGATGCGTCTTACAACAGATAATCTAAAAAATAGCTTTCCGATGAGCTTTGCAAGCAATGCTGGTATCAACGGTTTACTTGGTATGATGAATTTTTATCAGTTGCCAGATACTTACTTGACCAACTACATGACCCGTATTGATAACGTTGAATTAGATGAGGTAAATCAGACCCTACGCGATACGCTTACGCCCGAAAAGTTTTTGATTGTCACAGTTGGAGAGATTGACCCTTGGGCTGATGATCAAGACCAGGCTAATCCATAACCGCAATGGCGATGTCGTAGCGTAGGCGTTTGGGCTTGTACGTTGCCCCTTTATAATTCAACCGGATAACGTGTTTATCGTATGCTTGTACTTCATAGCTGCCATTAGCAAAGTTATGCAAGGTAGGAACGATGAGCAAGGCTTCGATGTCACGGCTATCAACGGTTACATCAAGATATTGACCGATTTTGGGGTACAAAAAGTAATCGCAGTGACTATCAACCATAATCTCAGCGACCCGCACGATCGTATTTTCATCAACGTTCTTTTGGACAAGCTTAGGACAAACATCGGAACGTTTAGCAGCAAGGCGGGCATAGGAGTTGATAATACTATCTTCTATCATAGCCGCTTCTTGCTGCTTATGTCGTAAAGGGTTTTCACTCTTTATCTCAGGCGTTCGAGCGGTATTATCTGTATCAGAGCTACAGGCGCTCGTTGATAGTAGTGCGGATAGCGCTATACTATAGAAGATGGGGCGGTACTTTGAGTATGCTGCAGCTGTGCTGGTCGTGTCTTTCTGTTGTAGCGCTACATACATGTCGTCACTATCCTCACTTATACTTATAACCTCGTTATTAAGAGGTACAAACCTACCCATAATATTTAGGATTATTAAATTAGGGTTATTAAAACATAAGTTAAATAGCATAAATTGGGTTTAAATGACTTTAACGTCTATATATCTATTTGTATTAACTCGTATTTTAGCGTGGCTACACTTAATGGCTACCCTTAGTAGCGGCAAGAGGAGCTACTGCTAGCATGAGTGAAGCCCCACTTACGGTAGCCATCAGTATCAAGGTGAATGGCTCCCGTTGAGTACAGCCCTAGACCAAAGTTATGCATGCCGCCTTGATACTGCCAGAACTGGCATAAACCGTCCTGCATACGGCTCAGCTGCCATTGATTGTCGTCGTATTCAGGTACCCAAATATCCATGGCGCTGGCACTCATATGCTTACTACTATCTGCTCCGCCAGCGCAGTCGTTAAGCCCAGGGCTACGATACACTGAACGTATCTCGCTAGTAGGTGGCAAGATACCCTGACTTTTGAGTTCGCTGTACAAACGTAGGGTCGGTACCATATTGGACCAAAGCTCTCGCGGCGGCAGTTGATAAGGCTCATAGCCGCACTTATCCCAGCTACGCGCAGTCGTTAGAAGCTGCGACATAGGCGGAACATTTTGCGCGCCCAACTGCGCACTTAGGTAACGCTGATAATCAGCGACTTGTTGACGGCGGTAGAGATCGCTATTAAGCCACGTACTAAAATCTGTAACGCCAAACCCAGCATAAGTATTAGTTGCTGTTGGGTACTCATTGATATAAGTGGTGTTGTAGCGTGTTAAAGGTTGAGCGCGATTGATACGCTGACTCTCCTCTATCGATAATCGACTATCGAGCCCAGCTTGGCGCTGTTTTTGTTCAATGAGCCCTTGCATACTATCGCCCGTTATCTGACGGGTACTTGCGTTTGAAGTTGTGCTTTGATAAACCGTGCTTGGATAAACATTGCTTAGGTAACTATAGCCATTCGAGACGTCTTTACTTGGGTTAGTACCGTAGCGAATCTGTATACGCTGCTCACTACTGTCAGTCAAAATAGCAGCGTAACTGCTAACGCTGAGGCTACACATTAGTAGCACTGATGCACAACCTCTTAGTGCATGCCAGTTTAACAGCCCTGCCATAAGACGCGAAGCTAAATGGTTACAAGCGCCAAAAGATTTAGTAGTGTTACAAGTATGCTCGTGAGTGTATTGAGGGTTTTGCACATTTATCCTTACTTAAGCGGCAATGAAGTGACTAGGCACACGGTAAGATACGTCATCAAAAATATCCCAATGATACTATCAAATTTTAAGCAAGCAAGCTAAACTATCGTCATCATTTTATGCCAACCTCTTGGTTATTAACACTTATACTTATCATATTTATAATTGAGTGACTTTTAAAAAGGACTTTCAAAGTAGCTTGCAAAATGGCTTTTGACAAGGGTCATAAAAAAAGCGCGTAATAAGTCTCTCCAGTTATCAACGATTCATTGTTGATCGCGTGCATGCCTTAGCGTCTCGTCCTCTTATCTATAGTTAGCAACTTATACATTAAACCTGATTCAAAAATTATGGCCACAAACTTACAGTACCGCTTTTCTCGTCAAAGCCATCATCTTGGGCAGCGCCAAGAGCCAACGCTATGGCAGCGCATCCACATTGATCCTTGGTTGACCTTACTGCTACTGACTATTTGTTGTATCGGTTTGACGATTTTATATAGTGCCTCTACACAAAATGGCAGTATGGTGCTACGCCAGATGGTCAGTTATGGCGTGGCCTTTGTTGTTATGGTAGTTATGGCGCAGATTCCGCCCAGTCTTTATCGCTCTTTTACGCCAATTTTTTATGTACTGGGTTTAATATTGCTGGTACTCGTTGATATTATTGGCGAGGTGCGTATGGGCGCGCAGCGCTGGATTAATTTACCCGGCTTTGGGAGCGTGCAGCCCTCAGAATTTATGAAGCTTGGCATGCCTATGATGTGTGCTTGGTTTTTATCCAAGCGCGAGCTGCCGCCCTCGTCCTCTAGTGTCACAATCACTTTAGCTTTGATTATCGTCCCTGTGCTACTGATTGCTAAAGAGCCTGATCTTGGCACATCACTGCTGGTTGCAGCAAGTGGCATCTTTGTATTGTTCTTAGCTGGACTGTCTTGGCGTATGATCTCAGGCGCGATAGCTTTATCTATTCCCTTAGTTGCAGTTGCTTGGCAATTCTTATTACATGATTATCAGCGCACGCGAGTACTGACCTTACTTAATCCAGAAGCCGATGTTCAAGGCGCAGGTTGGAACATTATTCAATCAAAGACGGCGATCGGTGCAGGCGGACTAACTGGCAAGGGGTATTTAGACGGTACGCAGTCGCACTTGCACTTCTTACCTGAGGGGCATACAGATTTTATTATTGCCGCTTTTTCTGAGGAGTTTGGGCTACTGGGCGTCGCCCTACTCATGTTTATCTATGCTTGTCTCTTAATGCGAGCCCTCTATATCGCCTTTACGCATCCGGATACTTATAGCCGACTACTCGCTGGCGCTATTGCGATGTCTTTTTTCGTTTATGTGTTTGTCAATGTTGGCATGGTTGGCGGTATCTTACCGGTAGTGGGTGTGCCGCTGCCTTTTATTAGCTATGGCGGCACAGCAATCGTCACTTTGATGGCAGGTTTTGGATTACTCATGTCCATTCATACGCACAAGGCGACTTAGTGATTAAAAATGGACTAAGATTAAAATCACGTATTTTACTGCACTTAGTTTAAACGCCGTTTAGTCATTATTAGAGTTGAGTCCTCTAGACTAAGACTTTAAGTTATGCAAATTTATTTTTTATAAAAAAATAAATAAGATGATATAAATAAAAATGCGGCTACCTTAATAAACTACACTAGGGTTTAAATACTTGATTACAATGATCATTTTTGTATTATAGTCAAGTTTTTAATATGTTTTAATTTACCAATTATTCGCTTTTATGGATAAAGGGATAACGCTTGTCTTTTATAAAAATATGGGGTACTCTCGTTTAAGTGCTTTAGATACATAACCTCTACATAGCTACTAAAGAAGTTAGCATTTAATCATATTGTAGCGATAGGGTAATCGTATAGTTATCAGTCTTCAAGTTAGAGCCAGTTATGCCAGCGCTTACTTGAATAAAATAAGAACAGTATCTAAGAGTAATATTTTAAAATAGTATCATTATCATACGTAAGAGTCATAAGAGCTAGTTCGTGTAGTGATCAAAGCTTAATGATATCTGGTCAATACAAAAGCTCTGACGCATATATCATAGAATTGGTCTGACGATATTATGCTTACTCTAAGCGATTTAGAATTGACTCTTTTAGTATATGTTATGAGGTAGTTATGAATAAGCGTTTATCTGGTTTACTCACAATGTCTGTAGTGTTATTTGCAGGTTCTGCGTTTGCTGTCGAAGCTCAAGCAGTAGAAGCGCAAACCGTGCTCTCACAGGACAACGCCTCTCATATTGATCGTGTACTCAGTGAGCTTAGTCGTCAGCATGATAGTGCATCAAGCTTGGTCAAATCAGCCCGTCAGCCTGCCTCCCTCGCCTTGAATAGCTCGTTACTAACAAGTAACAGCGAGGAGGTGAGTAACGATGAAGATGTTTTAGAGCGCTTAACCGCAGTAGCCTCAAACTCAGTAAGTAAGTTTAAACAAACAGGTCTGGCGTCTTGGTATGGTCGTAAGTTCCATGGCCGTAAAACTGCCAGTGGCGATACTTTTGATATGAATGCATTAACTGCTGCACATCGCTCACTACCGCTAAACTGCTACGTAAAAGTGACAAATAAGACCAATGGCAAAAGTGTCGTGGTAAAAGTCAATGACCGTGGTCCTTTCCATGGTAACCGCGTTATGGATCTCTCTTATGGTGCAGCCAAAAAGCTAGGTATTACCAATAAAGGCGTCGGCAATGTCTCTATCGAGCGTGTTTCAGGCCCTTAGATAACCGCTTACTTTTTAGCTTGTAGATCACTAAAAAGCCGCGCTTAACTTACACAGTTAAGCGCGGCTTTTGATTGTAGGCATCGATTTTTTATAGCAAGTTAAGCAGATTTAATCGTCAATCTCAAAAGCGTTTTGAATCGCATCGTCCAAGCGCTCAACGGCTATGATATTTATGCCCTTAAACTGAGGTGAGTTCGCTGCGGGCGCATTGGCTTTTGGCACAATAGCGTGCTTAAACCCATGCTTCATGGCTTCTTTTAAACGTTCTTGACCATTAGGTACAGGTCGAATCTCGCCCGAAAGCCCAACTTCACCAAACACGGCTAATGACGAAGGTAAAGGTTTTTCTTTAATGCTTGAGGCACAGGCCAGTAACACTGCTAAGTCGGAGCCGGTCTCAATGACTTTGACCCCGCCGACAACGTTGACATAGACGTCTTGACCACTGGTATGAATACCGCCGTGACGATGCATAACTGCTAGCAGCATGGATAAGCGCTGAAAATCAAGCCCTAAAGCCATACGTCTTGGCTGCCCTTGAGAGTCATCGACTAAAGCTTGCACCTCAACCAATAGCGGCCGCGTACCCTCACGGCTCACCATAACGATGGAACCTGCTACTGGCTTATCATAACGACTCAAAAATATCGCTGAGGGATTAGCCACTTCTTTGAGACCCATATCTGTCATGCCAAAGATACCTAGCTCATTGACTGCGCCAAAACGGTTTTTGACCGCGCGGATCATACGAAAGCGCGCATCAGACTGCCCCTCAAAGTACAACACAGTATCAACCATATGCTCAAGCACGCGTGGTCCTGCCAGCGTTCCCTCTTTGGTCACATGCCCAACTAAGAACAGCGCCGTACCCGTCTGTTTGGCATAGCGGGTCAAGATAGCGGCTGACTCACGAATCTGACTCACACCGCCTGGCGCGGAATTTATAGCGTCGGTATAAATAGTCTGGATCGAGTCAATAATAGCGATCGCTGGCTGCTCTTGGGTTAGCGCCGCGCAGATAGTTTCAACGTTAGTCTCAGCGAGTACGCGCAGGCGATCTGCCGGTAGATCCAAGCGCTTGGCACGCATCGCCACTTGTGCAAGCGACTCCTCGCCTGTGACGTATAGAGCACTACCAGCTAGTGAATCAACGCGCGCCATATTGGTCGCCGTTTGGAGTAAAATAGTTGATTTACCGATACCAGGATCGCCACCGATAAGCACCACTGAGCCTGCAACCAACCCGCCACCGAGCACCCGATCAAACTCGCTAATACCTGTCGGCAGGCGCGTATCTAGGGTAACGCTCACCGCATTGAGCGGCATAACGGCGCTGTGCGTACCTGAGTAGTTCCCTGCCGCCGCCGTACTACTGCGAGAAGTCGTTTTATTGGACTGGCTACTGGTCTTATTGTGATGAGGCATGCTGACGTTTGGCGCTTCAACTAAGCTGTTCCACTCGCCGCAATCAGTACACTGCCCGGCCCACTTACCAAAGTGGGCGCCGCAGTTTTGACAGACATAGCTGCTTTTGTTTTTTGCCATAGGATATAAACCTTGTTCAGGTTACAACTAAAAAAATAAACGTTAGTGCTAACTTGGCAAACGACTCATAAAGGCATCAAAGCCAAGCATAAATGGATTAGAAAAAGACTGACTAATATGAATGGAATAGATAATACGACATGCTTTAAAGTACTGCTAATATTGAGTTGTCAGAAGTCGTGGAGTATTAAACACTGTCAGAGGTGAGAATAAAAAAGTAGTGCCACTATCATTGAGTACGACCTACCAATATATGTATCAATACACCTTATGGCTATGGCTATGATTATGGCTATGGTTAAGACTATGATTGGCGTTAAACTCTAAAATCCTTACCTAAATAAACGGACTTCACAAGCTCATCATCTAAGACATCACAAGCTGAACCTTCGGCGATGATTGAACCCTCTGAGACAATATAAGCCTTGTCACAAATAGATAGCGTATCACGGACGTTGTGATCAGTAATAAGCACACCAATTCCGCGGTTTTTTAGAGCCAATATTACCTCTTTAATATCGCCGACTGAGATCGGATCCACCCCAGCGAAGGGCTCATCAAGCAAAATAAACTTAGGATCTGCGGCAAGCGCGCGAGCAATCTCGCAGCGACGACGCTCCCCGCCTGATACGCTCATCCCTAAAGAATTACGTACGTGTTCTAAATGGAACTCAGCGATTAGTTTTTCAAGCTCAGCACGCTGCTGACCTGCATCTAATTCGCGACGCGTCTGCAAGATTGCTAAGATATTATCTTCAATAGACAGCTTACGAAAGATTGACGCTTCTTGTGGTAGGTAGCCAATGCCATAGCTTGCACGCTCATGCATGGCGTATTTTGATAGGTCCATATTGCCTAAAGACACGCGGCCCTTATCCATATTGACTAGACCGACTACCATATAAAAGCTTGTCGTTTTACCAGCACCATTTGGTCCCAATAAACCAACGACTTGCCCTTGTTCCACTGAAAATGAGACATCCTTGACAACCCAGCGCTTACCATAGCGCTTACCTAGATTTTGCATGCTCAAGCGCTGAGGCGCGATAGTAGGGCTTTTACTATCAAGATATTCTTTGTTATTAAAGCCACCTTTGTTATCTAAAGACTCGATACCACTCATAACTTACTCTTATTATTTAGATTAGTAGCTAAGACTAGTCTGACGCTAGCAACTATAAATTGCCAAACGTTTAACGAATACTCGTCCGACTGTTGTCATCACTCGGCGGAAAGACTAACTCAACGCGCTGATTGCCACCTGCTGTTGCCTCTACGTCTCCTGCTTTGAGACTATATCTTATGACATTACCTGCAAAGCTTGCACCGTTTTGGGTGAGTTTGGCATTGCCCGTCAAGGTTATAATCCCTGTCACAGCATTGTAATCAATCTTATTCGCTTGACCTTTAGCAAGACCTTTTTCTCTTGTGATCACTTGCTGCATGGTAGCGGGGCTGCCCGTTGCTACCGCTGAATTGATACTGCGCTGCGGCGATAAATTAACCGTAATATTATCTGCCGTCATCTTAAGCGTACCTTGAGTAATAATGACATTACCTGAGTAGCTGGTCACGCCAGTGCGCTCGCTATAGGTCGCTTTGTCCGCTAACAATTTGACCTCTTGGTTGGCATCTGAGGGTAGCGCATGACTATACAATGGCAGAACCAAAAGGGCAGCTACTGACAACGTGCGTAGACTTGAGATATTAATGTGTTGCAAGAGCATAAGCTGCGAATGTTTGAGGGTCATGAAAAGTACTCTTTTTATAATTAATAGGTGTTATCGTTGAGTTGTATCGATTTTTAGCGCTAATCTGTAGCAATAGTAAGACATGGGCATATAGCAAATCAGTATGGCATATAGTGAATGTAGCATATAACGTATTTAAAAAAGCGCCTTATCTTGACGATCAGACGGCGTAAACGCGACCGCTACTTGACCAAACTCGTACTCGCCTGCCTCTAGATTGGCCGTCATTTTAGACGCTTCAAAACGGTTCATCCCCTGCTCGATTTTAACGGGCTCTTCACTGTAGACCTGTCCTGTCTTTGTATTACCTTTTAAGGTACTGCCCATTACTTTGATAGGCGCCACTTCATTACTGTTATCCGCTTTGTCTTCACTCACTAACGTAAAACCACCTGATAGACTGATCTCGCCTGTTTGCTGGTTAATCGTCGCAGTACCCGCTTCAATACGATAGCGCTGCTCAGCAGAGGGTTCCCAATTCATGGTGATACCTGACATCTCATCTTGATTAGTCTCAGGATTGTGGGTCAGGGAGTCAGCGCTTAGCTCGTACTCCGTTTCGCCTTGATCATTGGTTTGCACGGCCTTGATATCACTCGCTTCATAATCGACATCCGTGGTTTCAATATTGACAGGTGAGGTCATCTCCCCTTGTTGCTGAAAAAACCAGCCAGCAATACCAGCAATAATTAGGGCTAAGACAATTAATATACGAGTATTCACAATGCATTATCCTGCAAGTTCTGAGTATCATTTAGCGTATAAGTCGCTATAAAATCCTCGTAGTGACCGTGACCCTTTAAGATAAGATCACATACCTCACGTACTGCGCCATACCCTCCAGCACGCGTGGTCACCATATCACTGCGATTGATCACCTCAGAGTGTGCATTCGGTACAGTGGCTGCAAATCCGACGGTTTGCATCGCTTTTATATCTGGCAGATCATCACCCATATAAGCACAATCAGCCGCGCTTATGTTTAGCTTAGGATCCAGTGTCGCCAGCAGCTCATTTAGTGCCACAAGCTTGTCATCGCGTCCTTGTACGACGTAATCGATGCCGATCTCAGAGGCGCGTCTATCAACCATTGGACTACTGCGACCGGTAATAATTGCAGCTAAAATACCGTAGCGTGCAAGCGACTTGATACCGATACCATCCTGCACTGAAAAGGCCTTGGTCTCAGCACCGTTAGCATCGTATATTATCTGTCCATTTGATAAAATACCATCTACATCTAACACCAAGAGTTTGACCTGGCCTGCTTTTTTTAATAAATCTTGCATAAGTATTCTCTAACTAAAGACCTATAATCAACATAAGATAAATGACTGCTCAATATAGTAGACATTAGATTATTTGACGCCCGCTTGTAGCAAATCGTGTAGCGTAATGATAGCTTCTAAGTGTCCATCGTCATCAATGACCAATAATTGACTGATAGCATTTTCGTTCATGACGCTAAGCGCATCTGAGGCGCGCATAGTCTTACTCACTTGACGCGGATTGGTCATCATAAGCTTGTGCATTGGTGTAGCTAGATCGACGCCTTTCTCTAAACCACGGCGCAAATCACCATCAGTAAAGACGCCAACGACCTTTTTCTTATTATCGATAATGACGGTCATACCCAGCCGACCTGCCGACATTGTAAACAGTGCGTCTTGCAGCGGCGCTTGCTGATCGATAACAGGCAAGCTTCTAGAATCGCTATGCATGAGATCCTCAACCCGCGTCAATAGCTGACGACCCAGTGCGCCAGCAGGGTGTGAGAGCGCAAAATCCTCAGAGGTAAAATTACGTGCGTGTACCAAAGCGACTGCCAGCGCGTCACCTAGAGCAAGCGTCGCCGTTGTACTTGAAGTCGGTGCAAGATTTAGCGGACACGCTTCTTGCGAGTGCCCAAGAGTCAGTACAATATTAGCGGCGCGCGGTAACATACCGCGCTTATCACGGCTAATACTGATAAGCGGAATACCCAAACGCTTAACCACTGGCAGTAGCATCTTTATCTCATCCGACTCACCAGAATTAGAAATAGCAAGCAGCACGTCGCCTTTTACCAGCATACCCAAATCGCCGTGTCCTGCCTCCCCAGGATGCATAAAAAAAGCAGGCGTCCCTGTTGAGGCAAAAGTTGCAGCAATCTTGCGCCCGATGAGTCCTGACTTGCCCATACCTGTCACTACTACGCGACCTTGACAAGCCAGTATGATATCGCAAGCTTCTGCAAAGCGCTCATCAATCTGTTCTGTGAGCAGTGTAAGCGCCGCTTTTTCAGTATTGATAGCTTCAATAGCTGTGCGAATGAACTGCTGATGCGTCAAGTTATCCTTTTTATCACGCTGTACGGTGTGAGGCATATTTGGTTCACTACTATTCATATTGACAACTATCCATAATATGAGAAGACTTACAAGGTCGCTAGGTATTTGGATTTAACCCTTCTATGTTAGCACTGGGTCTAAATTAATGCTCTTGGTATTTTACTATACTATACCTATGATTAATAATGCTTAGTGATGTTTACTAAGACTTAATAACGTTCATTAATCGTATTGCCTACTTAATCCTGTAATTGATTATTCGCTGGCGAGATCATCTTTTGCGCTTTTTTGCATAAAAAAACCTACTATCACAGTAGGTCTTGTAGGCAATCAAATCAGTATTAACTTTTCGTATATATTTTTACTCTAAACGTTTTTAATTTGGTCAGTTTAGTTATCATCGCGGTTGTCGCTATTACTAGCGCGGTCATCACCATTACTGTTATCAGAGCCAGTATCAAAACCACGCTCTTGACCAAAACCACCGCGCTCAAAGCCGCGATCTTGTCCTTGTCCGAAGCTTCCACGCTCAAAACCACGCTCTTGACCAAAACCGCCGCGATTGAATCCGCTACGACTAGAAGCAAAACCACGTTCCTCAAAACCGCCTGAATTACTCGGATTGCCGCCACGCTCAAAGCCGCGATCTTGATAGCTTGTACCTTGACTAGTGCTTGAGCCTGGTGTCGTACTGCTACGTGGATTACGCGCTGGAACGACAGTCGAGATGGCGTGTTTATATACCATTTGACTCACTGTATTTTTGAGCAGTACAACGTATTGGTCAAATGACTCTATCTGCCCTTGTAATTTAATACCGTTAACCAAAAAAATAGAAACTGGAATGCGATCTTTACGCAACGAGTTTAAGAACGGATCTTGTAATGTTTGTCCCTTTGACATGAGGCTTCTCCTAAATTTTATATAGTTATATTTTGAGTACTAGTTTTTTTGCGTCTAATTATTCTAAGTAGCGTATTATCAGTGCTGTATTCAGTATAGTAGTATTTAACGACATTCAGCGTAGTGTTTAATAGTATAGCGATTAAGTACAATACAATAATGTATTTTATTTATGAAACATATATCTAAGAGGGCTAGTTTTTCGTGAGTTCTGCTACTCTATTTTAACTATGTTATCATTGTAAGCGTCGCTACTTATTTGTTTTACTTATTTATTTTTAATCAGACACTGTTAAATGGCTTAAAATACAGCTCAGTTTAATCTTCTTTCAAAGTGCATCACACACTCATACTTCGCTATTATAGCAGCTATTATTACAATAATTTGAAACTTATTGTCATTTGTTATAATTACTCGTTAACATATAACTATTAGTATAAATAGTACGCTTCGTTGTAAACCACATCCTATGTAAGCACTTCATCTACTTTTTTATTTTAAATAGTCTCTGACCTCTGTCATAGTCATTATGGAAGTGACTGATAAAGGATAAGAGGTCGTAGCTTGTTGCTGGTTGATCTGAGTAAGTTTGCGTAGCCACGTATACTGACGCTTAGCAAGCTGCCTTGTGGCATACAAAGTTTTGTTTTGCATTTGTAAATAAGCTCTGCTCTCATGTTCTAAAATGCTAGTTGAACTACTGCCTTGTTCAGGGTTGTTAGTTTCAGCCGCAAAAGCCTCATAAAATTGCGACTTGTCTAGATGTTCCTGCTCAAATACAGGATGCTGTATCGCTACTAAATACTCAAGCACTTGTCGATATCCGACGCAGCGCATAGCGGGTATAGTAGGCGTTAACCTATAGCTGTCTAATAAATCGATAACTTCTGTAACTAGTCCCTCCTGCCACATGATATCCAAACGCTTGGCGATGCGCTCATGTAGCCAAGCGCGCTCAGGCATGACGGCAAGCGCGTGCCAATTTTGGTTTGGATTGTGCGCTAATGCGTGTTTGGGCTGCTGCTGCCAGTCGCTTAGCGGTATTTGAGTCTGCAGGTACACCTCAACGGCGCGAGTGATACGCTGGGTATCGGCAGGCTTTAGCCGTTTATGACTGATTGGATCAACTGTTGCTAAATACGTGTATAGCGCAGCAATACCCTCATCCTGTCGCCACTGCTCTACCTGCTGGCGTACTGCCTCATCGCTATCAGGAACGGGGGATAATCCCTCAAGTAGCGCCATGTAATACATCATCGTACCGCCGACTAATAACGGAATCTTGCCACCGCTATGACACTGATTAATCAGTGCCGCGACATCGCTGACAAACTCGGCGACGCTATACGTTTGTGTGGGATCAACGATATTGACCAAATGGTGCGGATAGCGCTCAAGCTCAGAGGCGCTTGGCTTGGCAGTACCGATATTCATATCGCGGTAGATAAGAGCTGAATCAACCGATATCAGCTCATAACGACCAGTATCATACAGCTCATAAGCAAGCGCAGTTTTGCCGCTAGCGGTCGGCGCCATCAAGCAAACAACGCTATTGGTATGCAGTTTTTCAGAGAAATCGTTGGATGGAATATTAAACGATAAAGCAGCCATAGCAGTGCCTTTATAGGTCGTACAGAGCAGTTATTTTGCTTTTGAGGATAACATAAATGCGATTAACTGCTGGCTATCTGTAGTAGTAGACGAATGGTTATTGAGTAACGTCTCAAGGTCAGCTATAAAAGCTATGAAATCAGGTGTGGACATTTGGGCTGCCATATTAGCAAGCTGCTGATTGATAACAGCAGCTTTAGTTGACCAGTTATCTACTTTGAACCTATCCGCTGCAAACATCAGCCTAAAGTGAGTCTGCCAGTCTTGTTGACTTATAAGCTGCAGTTGGCTCTTATGATAAAACAGTAGCCAAACAAGATCAGACGGTGCTTCAAATGCTTGTATTTTAGTTGACCTATATACGTGAGAGTCGTGATTGAAAGTGTCTACGACGTCTAGACAATACGGCAAGGAATGGTAGCTATTGATAAGCGATGTATCATCATCTTGAGTGGCACTCAGCGTATGGGTAACAGTATTAAGCTGAGAGCCATAAGCACTTGGTACACTCGTATCTGTTGTAGATTCTAGAGGCTGTGCTGATAAGTCATTCGCTTGTTGTAGGTTGTTTGTGTGCTCATACATTTGCCGGTTTGACTGTACTTGCTGTGATAACGGTAAGACGGTATACGCGCTATTAAATGTATCGCTTTGGTCTATAGATGGTTTTGTTGAGACCTGAGTATTTGTAAATGTCGATCTATTAAGTGCTTTAAGCTTTAAGAGAACACTGTGATTAAGGTGCGCCATAATATTGTTCAGCGAGCTTATCTTGATGCGCTGTTTGGCAGGGTGTACGTTGAGATTGAGCCACTGAGGTGGCAGCTCAAAATATAGCGCGTAGCCTATTGCTGCAAGCTCATCGCGCTCTGCAAGTTGACGTATCTGATTGCTAATGATCGGCTCTTTTATTAATCGACCGTTTATGTATAGCAGCTTTGGCAGGGTCTCTTGTTTGTCACTTGACGACCATAACCAACCGCTAATATTAGGTTTGAAACTCATCTCTGCCCAAGCCTCTACATTGGATGTAGAGGTGCTTTGCTGTAGTAAGCTCGATAAATCCACCCGTATAGGTAGCACGTTATCACTATTAGCAGTCAGCACCACTCCTAATGCTTGCTCAAGCCGCGAGAGCGGTAATCGCGGCGTGCTATCATCGCCCAAGGTATTATCAGCATCTGCTGATAGTAGCAGACGCTGTTTATTATCATGATAAAGACTGAGCGTCACATCAGCACGCGCTAGGGCAACTTCACGCACGATAGTTTCTATATGCGCAAATTCGGTCGCGATGGATTTAAGATTGCCGCGGCGTGCCGGCACATTGAAATATAAGTCTCTTACCGTCACCCTTGTACCGCGATTATGCACCACTGGGGTAAGCGTTGGCGTATCCTCCAGCACACCTGCAACATGCAGCTGGCGACCAATGCCCGTGTCGTCATGGCTACTGGTCAAGGTTAAGCGAGAAACTGCTGCCGTTGCTGCTAGCGCTTCACCGCGAAAGCCCAAAGTCTCGATACCATGCAGATGCGCGACATCAGCAACTTTACTAGTAGCATGACGGGTAATTGCCATGATCATATCATCAGGATGAATACCGTCTCCGTTGTCGGCTACTTCTATGAGTCCCGTGCCGCCTTGCGTAATACGTATCTCAATATGGGTCGCACCGGCATCAATGGCGTTCTCTAGCAGCTCCTTAACCACTGCCGCAGGACGCGTCACAACCTCACCTGCAGCTAACTGATTAATCAGCAGCGGCGATAGTTTTTTGATACGCGTGTGCGGAGTAGAATCTGACATAGTATAAGGATGACAATTATGAGGTTAAGGATAGGATAAACCATAAATTTAGAAGCTATACTGCTTATCAATTCATATACAGCATTAGGCGTTAAGTGAAGATAGATCTAGCGTTTGCGACTGACCTACTTTTGAGAGTTGGATGACCACGTTGCGCGTCTCTGTATTGCTGCTATTAGTGCCCTCATTGTTATCGGTGCTAGCAGTTATATCAATAAATAACGCCGGCGGCGGCAAATAGTCGTCGGCGCGACTTGCCCACTCAATGATAACGAGCGCATTTGGCTCATCAAGATATTCATCAAAGCCAATAAAGGACAGCTCCTCTGGGTCTTGCAAGCGGTACAAGTCCGCATGGTAAACAGGCTTGATAGCACCATCACTTTGCTTAATTTGATACGGCTCAACGAGCGTATAAGTGGGGCTTTTTACTGCGCCCTTATGACCGAGCGCTTGTAACCAATAACGCGTCAATGTGGTCTTGCCTGCGCCTAGATCGCCTGATAACCAAACACTACCCGATAATGGTAAGGCAGCAAGGCGCTCTGCCAATGCCTTAGTAGCGGATTCTGAATGCAAAGTAATACTTACTGTATCCGCTGCACTATTTGGGTTGTTACCTAAGTGATTATTATCGTTAGCAATAGACATCAGCGCATACCTTCATTGCTAACATGATTAACGCTGGCATGGTCAGTGCTGGCATTGTCTAGTACGCCGACTTGCATAGTGACGGTTGGATTAATAAAGCGCTCGCCGCGTATTAGCTTGGCGTACATATCAGGATCATGCCACTCATTACGGACTTGCTCACTAAACTCAAAATCAGCAAGTTCAAGCTTGCCCATTTGCTCGTTTACCACATCGTCCGCGAAGCACTGCGCGTAGCCTGTTGCCGTTTCGTGCGCAATAACGGAATACACGCTGACATCTGCCTCGCCATTTTGCATTTGCGTCTGCTGCAGGATTTGCTCAGCCCAAAAAAATATCACCCGTGAGAACTGCTCCGCCGATGGTGATACGGGCAGGCTTATCCAGCGCGCGCTAAATTTTTTGCAGGCGGCAATATATTCAGGATCATCTTGGTTCCAAAAGCAGATCGCATGATCGAAGCTATCGATAATATCTTTGATCGACGACTTTAATAGGCCAAAATCATAGACCATTTGTCCATGATCAAGGCGCTGAGCTTCTAAAATCAGTTCGATCTGATAACTGTGCCCATGAATGGAATGTTTGCAGCGCTCGGAGCTACAATTGCGCACGATGTGAGCATTTTCAAATTTAAAAAGTTTACGGATACGCATAAAATAGATTAACCAAAGAGGTGAGTATTGTTGTGAGTCGGCTCGATAATAAATAATAAGGGGTAACATCGAACGCTTATCTAATGGCTTATTATATCAAACCCTTATAGCTTCGTAAGTAAGCACTTATAAACACTATTATCAGTTTTAGTCATTTGAGACTGGTATCGGGTTTATTAGAATGAGATTTATTGAATGTTCGATTGTAAGCCGTTTATGACGTACGCGGCGCAAACATAATAACCACCATACCAAACAGCGCGATTGTCACACCCACTATATCCCATATTGTCGGACGAATGCCTTCTACAAACCAAAGCCATAAGATAGCCGTAAAAACATACACTCCGCCATAAGCCGCATAAACTCTACCCACGGCAGTAGGATGTAGGGTCAATAGCCATACAAAAGCTGCCAAACTCAGCGCTCCTGGCACTAAAAGCCAAATAGTCTTGCCTTCGCGTAGCCAAAGATAAGGCAGATAACAACCTATAATCTCTGCCAATGCGGTTAGAAAAAACAGACTCACGGTTTTTAGCTCAGGCAAAATTCTTGACTCCTATTCTAAGTAGAATCTAAAGCTCTAAGGTCACTGTAAATTTAAGGTCGCTGTAAATAAGGTCACAGTAAGTTAGTCGCTCTCAACACTAATAAACCCGGTCAAATACGGTGCCGCAGCGCCAGAAACGAGCACTCTATCGCCAGCAACCTCGCAAGCGACTACCCCGCCCCGCTTTGAGGCTTGTTGCCGCTCGTTCTATATGTTTATAAGTACTCATAGTACTGTAACTCGAAACATTTATGTCCAGTGAATTTTGTAGTACTAAGTAACATAGGTATCCTCAAAGTATTGATTATAAGGCGCACGCTGATTATAAAAACAAATGCCGCTACCACACGGCTGTTTAGCCCCGACAGTAGCGGTTATCCGACTGACTTGGGCAGGCTGCGCGGGCTAGGTTTTGGCGTAGTCTCGCGCCTAGCAGGAATGCGCCAAAGCGTGTCCGCGCCCTGCCCAAGGGGGTCGATAATAGCGGATGGCGGGAGTAGCTCCCCTATCCCATATCCCCTATCCCCTATCCCCTATTCTCTGATAGATTACTACGTTATACAGTGACCGTAAAAAAAGCTTATCCATCACAGATAAGCTTTTACTATACAAAACTAAATATCAAACTCAAGCGCCCTATCCCCGTCCGCGTCTTGGATACGGGTGGGCAGACCCATCTGATTTAAGGTATTGATAAAGGGCTTGGGGTCGAGCTCTTCGACATTAACCATTTTGCCCGCGTCCCACTCGCCAGTTGCGACCAATATCGCGGCTGCAACGGGCGGCACGCCTGCGGTATAGGAAATGCCTTGGCTACCGACCTCGTTATAAGCGTCTTTATGATCGGAGACGTTATAGATAAAGACCTCGCTATCGACGCCGTTTATCTGACCTTTGACCTTGTCGCCGATACAAGTGTTGCCGGTATAATCGGGCGCAAGCGAGCTTGGGTCTGGCAAGACCGCTTTGACGACTTTTAGCGGAACGACTTCTTGCCCTTCGGCAGTGATCACGGGTTGCTCAGATAATAGTCCTAGGTTTTTGAGTACGGTAAAGACAGTGATATAGCGCTCGCCAAAGCCCATCCAAAAGCGAATATTAGGCACGTCTAAATTGGCCGATAAGGAATGAATCTCGTCATGTCCGCTAAGATAGCTGTTTTGTACGCCAACGACAGGGAGATCATCGCTGCGTTTGACCTCAAACATATCATTGGTCTGCCACTGGCTGTTTTGCCAAGAGTAAACGGTACCGGTGAACTCGCGAAAGTTAATCTCCGGGTCAAAGTTTGTGGCGAAATATTTGCCGTGATCGCCTGCATTGATATCGATGATATCGATATCGGTCACTGAGCCTTTATCCATCATGTCATAACCAATACGCGCGTACGCATTGACCACACCTGGATCAAAGCCTGCACCTAAGATGGCCGTGATATTGTTATCAGCGCAGCGCTGGCGGCGTTGCCACTCGTAGTTGTTGTACCACGGCGGGGTCTCGCAAATCTTACGCGGATCTTCGTGAATGGCAGTATCAATATAAGCCACTCCCGTCTCAATGCAGGCTTCTAATACGCTCATGTTGATAAAAGCCGAGCCGACATTGATAACAATCTGAATGCCCGTATCCTTAATAAGATCGATGACGGCTTGGGTATCCAGTGCATCTATTTGATGGGTGTGCAAAGTTGCTGGTATTTTAAAGCTGGCTTTGTCCTGCACGCTTTTGGCGATAGCCTCGCATTTAGTCTTAGTACGTGAGGCAATATGGATCTCGCCTAAGATATCGTTATGCATGGCGCATTTATGGGCGACCACTTGCGCCACACCGCCTGCACCGATAATGAGTACGTCTTTTTTATTTGAGCTGGTTTGATTGGTGTTCAATGAACAATCCTCCTTTATGTTCCTGTCGATGCCAATGATATGGCTATGCAAAACAGCAACAGATGAATGATGTGCGTGAATTAAAAAGGAAGACCGAGGAAAACCCACGCACCCGACGGGCAAATGCTAGCACTTTATGAGCAGCATTTTGCCCATGACAATTATAACAATTTTTATAAGATTTTAGCAGTAAATAATAGCGTGGACGTTAAGACAGACTGGCCTTGTAATCTTGGTAATCAAACTCGCGCTGGATATCAATGCTGCCATCTAGCCGGCGAATCACAATTGCTGGCATGTTCACGCCATTAAACCAGTTTTTCTTTACCAGAGTATAGCCTGCTGCATTGCCAAAAGCGATTTTGTCACCTATCTGTAGCGGTTTTTGCTTAGCATTGACTAAGTCGTATTCGCCAAAGATATCACCAGCCAAACAGGAGCGTCCGCAGATAATGGTATTGTGGGAGGCGTCATTTTTTTGTTCAGTATTCGTGGGTGCAATATCAACGGACTGACTATTGATAGATGTCATGGACGCCGACTCACGATAAATGAGTAAATCAAGCATATGCGCTTCGATAGAGGCGTCGACTACGGCGATGTTTTTTTCATTATGCATGGTATCGAGCACTGTGGTGACCAAGGTGCCGCCGCCGTGAATACTGGCCTCACCAGGTTCTAAATAGACTTGCACGCCGTACTTTTCACTAAAGTCTTTTAACCTTTTGGCTAACTTCTCTAGGGGATAATTCGGGGCAATAAAGTGAATACCACCGCCGAGGCTTACCCAGTCAAGCTGAGCGAATATGTCGCCAAATTTGTCTTCAATATCTGCAAGGCTCTCGCTAAAAGCCTCAAAGCTGTCATTTTCGCAGTTGTTATGAACCATCACCCCGGTAATGTCATCCAGTACATCAACAATTTTATCTTTATCGTGCTCACCTAGGCGGCTAAACGGTCGCGCAGGATCAGCAATGATAAAGGAGGAATTGCTGGTTTTGGGATTTAGGCGTAACCCTACAGGGATATCTCTAGCGCGGGCTTGGTCTTTAAAAGCGCTGAGCTGCGAGATGGAATTAAAAATAATCTTATCGGCATAGTCTAAAACTTCTGCTATCTCGTCCGCGCTATACGCGACGCTATAGGCATGAGTTTCTTTTGTGTCTTTATTATTATCGCTTGCGTCCTTATTGCGGCCAAAGGTTTCAAAACCTAAGCGTACTTCATTGAGTGATGATGAGGTAGTACCATGTAAGTAAGGCGCCATGGCATCAAACACGCCCCATGAGGCAAAGCATTTAAGGGCAAGCAAAGCCTTAGCGCCTGACAGCTCGCATAAGCGCGCGATAATCTGCATGTTACGGACGATAGCCGTTTCATCGAGCAGATAGTAAGGGGTGGGAATAGAAGTCAAAGAGGTGACCTGTTTTTTACTCATAGAAGACAACCTAATAATGATAGTGCATTCGATCTAAGCGTCATTTACCAATTGCTCATCATAGCGTTATGACAGCTTTAGATAAGTACGCTATGATAAGCCAAATTCACTATAAATAGAATATGCCATGTCGCTCTCTACCGATTACTCCACCTCAGCCAGTCGACTGAATAACGCCCCTATGGATGTAAAAGATATCAATCTGGATGCCTTGAATTCGGATGCTTGTGCCGTGCTAGATTTTTGGTTTAATAAAGACAATGAGCCGTATTGGTTTGAAAAAAACGGTGACTTTGACAAGCAAATCCGTGATAGATTTGGTGAGCTATGGCAAGCGGCGTCAAATGGAGAGTGTGCGACATGGCGACGCTCCGAGGCTCACACCGATGTAAACACCTCGGTCACAAGTCTTGCTGGACGCTTGGCGGAGATTATCGTACTCGATCAGTTCTCACGTAACTTGTGCCGTGATAAGCCTTGCGCGTTTACTCAAGATGGCATGGCAGTGGTACTAGCACAAGAAGCGATCAATCAGCCTCAGTTTGCTCGTTTACCTGTAGCGTGGCGCAAATTTATGATTATGCCCTTTATGCACTCTGAGTCCGCGCTGATCCATGAGCGCTACCTGCCCTTATTTGAACAATTAGAGGATCCACAAACCTTGGATTATGAGATACGTCATAAAGAGATCATCGATAGGTTTGGTCGCTATCCGCATCGCAATGAGACGTTAAATCGGGATTCAACGCCAGAAGAGTCAGCATTTTTAGAACAGCCAAGTTCCTCGTTTTAGCAGATAGTAGGTTTTAATCCTTGACAGCGAAAGGTATTGATACACAGATGGTTATCAATACCTTTTTTATAGAAACGATTTTTATAGAAACAATATAACTTGAAGACGTCATATAGCTACTTAATACCAGTATTATAACTAGTACCAGTATTGTAAATAAGTTTAGTTGGTAGCACCTGTTCTAAAGGTGAACGATTTGCTCTCTAGTATTTCGTTGTCTATTAATACATCAAAGCTGACACGATAATCACTAAAGGGATGCAGACCGCAGTTTTGGTTTTCTTGACGGCTAGCAGAACAGCTTCTTAGATCATCAGTTAGCGGTAGAATAAAGGCTTCATTGTCTAATAACTCGTACACCTCGTTTTCAAAAGGGTCGGCGCGATAATCTATCAGCTGCACAGGGACATCAAAACCACGCGCAACATCATGGAATTTAATATTACTGATCGTCGCGATATTAGCTGTCGGTATATTGACATAAATTGGCTGTCCGATTGGATCTTCGCGAAGATCGCGTCCTGTATGTATTACTGGATCTGGCGTTTCATTATAAAGCGCGGTTACCGTATTGGTAACGCCTTCACAGGGGTAAGTAAATACGCCGCCTACCGTCATGCCGTTGGTACGCTCAGTGATAGCTGCGTGATTAACAAGGATATAGCCTTTATAATTTACGGCACTGCTGTTATACGGCGTATAAGTCGTGACGCCTGAGCCTGTAACATCTAAAGCTGGAGTCATCAGTGAGCGCAAATGATAGGGGGCTGCTAAGAGCATCCTTGCCATGTAACTGCCCACATTCTCTGTCGTATCAAATACCCCGTTAGAGCTTTCATAGATAACCTGTGCGATATTTTCTGTTACGCCATATCTTGAATGATTATATTCTGCGCTAAGTAGACGATCGCGAAAATCTTCGCCAGTAAAAAACGGGTTGTTAACGCCTGTCGCATTTGCAGCGTTTATCTCTGTACGCTCGTAATGCGGATTTAGGTCATAGGGTGTCGCATTAGCATACGCGTATTTGATGTAGTTGGTATGCTGGACGGCAATGTCTTCAAGCTCAGGATCAAGTGATAAACCGCCAAGTCCACAGCTACTACGGGCAATACTAAACTCATTGCTCGCGGTAAGTGCTGCTGTCTCACTATTAGTTATATCTGCTCCATTATTGACTGGAGAAGGCGCAAGCCCCTCTTGTTCTTGTTCAAGCAATGTTTCGGATTGAGATGTTGACGTAGATGTATCACTGCTCCCTCCACCACCGCCACCACATGCTGTTAAAAATAGACTGGTAAAAACGACAGCATAAAGATTCTTGTTGGTTATGTTAAAAGCCATTTTCTGTCCTGTTAAGTTGTCTTACATCCGATGTACGATAGCGTCCTACTCGTGATGTTCAGAAATATATGTTTAGGAAAACGCATTATAATGTATCTTAATGTAAATACTGTCTTAATGTAATTTTTTTTATTGAATATAAATACTTAACAGTCACTAATAAAGTCTTTCTTTAAAATGAATGAAGATAAAATTTATTCTTTTTTAATCATATACTTATAGACAGGGCTCTATAATAAAAATTTCATGAGCATAAATTGTTCTTAAGTAAAAAACCCTGACCTACAGTCATGGCTTACTAGCCATTTAAACTATGCACTTTCAAGTGCTTGTTTTACAGGTGCAAAGCTGCGCCTATGTTCTGCAAGTACCCCATAGCTATTTATCGCTTCTATATGAGCACGCGTAGGATAACCCTTGTGTTTGGCAATGCTGTACTGCGGATGTTTGGCATGTAGACTATACATTTTTTGATCACGACTGACTTTTGCCAGTACGCTTGCTGCTGCGATACTGGTATGGCGCGCATCGCCTTTGACCCAGGCTTGGCAATCGACAGCTGACTTATCGATACCTATAGAGTTTAGCTTAAAATAATCAAGTTCTGGATAGCGATTACCATCGAACAAGACTTGTGTTGTTTCTGTAGTTATTAGATTGCCCTTTTGCGCCTTTAAGGTCTCTAAGCTTAACGCCTCTAAGCTTAACGCTAGGTGCTCTAATAACATCTCTACTGATAAACGCATGCCAAGCATCGTTGCCTGCAATATATTAACCTGATCAATAACTGCTGCTGGCACTTCGACGATAGTATAGGCAATAGCGTACTGCCTGATAAGCGGATAAAGAGCATCGCGTTTTTTTTCGCTCAGCTGCTTTGAGTCGGTTAAGGTCGATAATGGAGTTTGTCGTAGAGGTAGATTAGCAATCAAGTCTGACCACGCGTTTGGCAACAAAACTGCCGCTATATTGACGCTACCTAAAAGTGGACCTCGTCCTGCCTCATCTACGCCGATCTGTACAGGTGAACCCTGTTGACTAGGGTTTAGATCTTGATTATCACGCTCTTTAACAAAGCTTGCATAGTCAAACTTACCCGTTATAGCAATAGGCGCTGCTAACTGGAGCTCTTGGCCTTTAATCTCAATACTATGAATACAGTGCTCAAAAATTTTGTCATCTATTATCATATTGGCTGTTACTATCGGTACTAATGTAAAGTTTTACTGGCTTAAGAGTTTGAATGGACTAAGAGTCGTACTGGTTTGAAGTCAACGATTTTATAAAAACAGGTAATAGCTTAGAACCTCTCCCATCGTCAACCTATTGTCTACGACGCATCCTGTAGCTAAAGCTTTGGTTAATGAGTATTAAGTTTGATGCTGAGTGAAGTACTGTTCAACCACACTGGCTGCCGGATCGTGATTGCTCTGCTGCTGTAGCGCTTGTTTAGTAGCGATAAGATCATCTAACTGCTCTTTATAGGCACGCGGCTGTAGTACCCGCATCACCGTACGGCAAATACTATCACCACTCGCCTGCTCTTGAATTAGCTCTGGGATAATCGCCCTATCAGCTAATATGTTAGGTAGCGCCACGTATGGGACTTTGACTAAGCGCTTGGCAATTTGATAAGTGAGTTGATTGAGACGATATATAACCACCATGGGACGCTCAAGCAGCATCGCCTCAAGTGTTGCCGTACCGGATGCCAACATCACCATATCGGAAGCTGCCATAGCTTGTTGGCTAAAGTTTGGTAAGCTATCGTCATAAACCACTACGATAGCAGCGCGGAGCTGCTCTGAGCGCTTATCAATCACATCTTGTACAATGTACTGATGATTCTGATCCACAGTTGGAATAATAAAACACAGTTTAGGATCTAACAAAATCAGCTTTTGAATACCATCCAGCATCAAGGGTAAAATGGCAGTTATCTCACCGCGCCGTGAACCTGGCATCACGCAAATCATTTGACTGACATCGTGAAAACGCTCAATAAAAAACTGCTGCAAACCATTATTATGCCAAACCAGTTCACTACGCAGCTGATTGATAGGCTTATCAATTAAAGAATGATCAAGGGTGCGCAGCAGCGGATGTCCTACGCATATGGCTGGATGATTGTGCCGCTCATATACAGGCAGCTCAAAAGGAAACAAGCACAATACCAAATCAGTTGCCGCCTTAATACCGTGAATACGCGACTCGCGCCAAGCCCAAATAGACGGACTAACGTATTGAACACAAAATATATCTTTGGGCTTGAGCTTTTTGGCCACGCGTAGATTAAAGTCTGGCGCATCAATACCGACAAACCAGTCGATATTGGCAGCCTTAAAAGCCGCTAGTAACTCGCGGCGCGCTTTAAACAGATCGGACAGCTGCGACATCACCTCAACGAGTCCCATTACCGCTAAGCGGGACAAGGGAAAAATACTCTGCAAACCTTGCGCTTGCATTTTAGCGCCGCCGACACCCACCCAAACAATGTCATTACGTAGGTTATTCATTTGTCTCATAAAATCGGCGCCTAAACTATCACCTGAAACCTCGCCTGCCACGATACCTATAATAAGTGGCGCGGCTTTGTCCGCTTTTTTATCAGTATTTACTTGAGCAGCTAAATGCTTGAGCGTTTGCGGCGCAGCAGAATCTGTCATAATAAGTCCTTTGTATTAAAGCGTAGTATTAAAGCGTAGTATTAAAGCATGGTATTAAAGCGTGTTCTTACTCTGAATCCATACACTCCAAGCAAGCGTAAAACATGAATAAATATATAGGGCGTGCTCAAGATTATACAGATAAATATAACGAAATTTTGTTTTATCTATTTTAATCATCAGTTAATTAAGTCCTGCCCTGCCCTTGTCAATAAGGTTTTTTCACCCCATAATGATTATTCCCATAAATTAGCTAGACGATATATAATTATGACCACAACAGCTATCCATAATGCAGATATTGATGACGTGAATATTGAACAGTTCATCCCTTTAATTACGCCAGCTGAGCTAAAAGCTGAGCTGCCTTTAACTGAGCGTGCCTATAATACAGTGCTAAAAGGCCGTAATACCATTCAAGATATCTTAGATGGTAAGGACAATCGCTTGTTTGTCGTTATGGGTCCGTGCTCCATTCATGATATCAAGGCTGCTCATGAATATGCTGATCGCTTAGCGATACTTGCCAAAGAGCTAGAAGACACTATTGTTATTGTCATGCGCGTATATTTTGAGAAGCCGCGTACTACGGTGGGCTGGAAAGGTATGATCAATGACCCTGATATGAATGACAGCTTCGATATCGAAAAAGGCTTACGTACCGCACGCAAACTGCTCATTGATCTCAATGAGAAAGGTTTGCCCTGTGCGACCGAAGCACTCGATCCCAATACGCCGCAGTATATGCAGGATCTCATTAGTTGGTCGGCAATTGGGGCGCGTACGACTGAGAGCCAAACGCACCGCGAGATGAGCTCAGGCTTGTCGTGCCCGGTCGGTTTTAAAAATGGTACTGATGGTGGGATGACGGTCGCTGTTAACGCCATGCAAGCGGTTAAAGCAGGACATAGCTTTTTAGGTCTGTCAGAAGACGGTCAAGTTTCTATTATTAAATCCAAAGGTAACCCTTACGCGCACGTGGTACTACGCGGTGGTAATGGTAAGCCTAACTATGATGAAACAGCAGTAGCGCAGGCAGAAGATGAGCTTGCTAAGGGCAAAACCAGCACTAAGATTATGATTGATTCAAGCCATGCCAACTCTGGCAAAGACCCGTATTTGCAGCCAATGGTTATCAATAACGTTGCTGAACAGATTAAAAATGGCAACAAGTCGATTATCGGTATGATGGTTGAAAGTCATCTAAAGGGCGGTCGTCAGGACTTAACCGATGATCTAAGTGCTTTGGAATACGGTGTCTCCATCACCGATGGTTGTCTTGACTGGGAGTCTTCAGTGACAGCGCTTCGTAACCTACGTGATAGTATTAAAGACGTATTACCCAATCGCTAATATCAGTCCAGTCACGTTTATGTATAAGCACAACGACAAACCCGCTTTTCATCTCAGATACAAGGCGGGTTTTTTGTGGTTTAAGGAGAATACTCGGACACAAGACTTCAATCTGCACAATCAGCGGGTACGCTAAACAACTTTAAGTTGTACAAAGTACAAAAGACCTCGCAAATTGCGTACAACCTACGAGCTTTACTTTATTACAGGCAGATCTTTTTTAGTGACAACCTATACAAAACTGTATTGCTTAGCTGCACTCTTTACCAGCACTGAGGACGCTATCTAAACTCTCAAGCACGTGCTTTGAAGTGGCATTTTTTTGCAGATCAAGGAGCTCGTCATGCGCCATATCGCGCTGCGGCTGAACGAGCGTATACCAGCGTGCAAGCACTTGTAGCAAGCGTGAGGCCACAACTGGATTAGCGTCGTCTAGCCTTTTAATTACTCCAATATAGATATCTAGACCTTCAGATGTCCAAAGCACCGTCGGCTGAGCGGTAAACGCACTGACCACTGAACGTATCCGATTAGGCGTATGCCAATCAAAGTCATCACGCGCTAACAATGAGCTGATTTGATCAGTTGTCACATGCGGACTTGCCGCTTGAACACTAAACCACATATCAATAACGAGATCATTATCTTGAAAACGCTGATAAAAGTCAGTCAAGTACTCATCCGCTTGCTCGGTCTGATGATTAACCATAGCTTTTAATGCGCCAAAGCGCTCAGTCATACAGCTAGCCTTATCGTATTGCTGCTTCGCCCATTGATCAGCACCTGATACTTTCGCTGTTAGTGCCATATCCAGTACCACATTACGCAGTGCGCGCGCGCCCATCGCTTCAGGCGTATCTGCATAAGACCGTATGGGCAATTCCTCATATAATCCTGTCCATTGATCTTTTAGAACGTGAGCGACCTGATTATATAGATCATCGCGCTTAGCCTTAATCAACTTGGGATCATAATCCTTATGAATGGCAGATGCCAGCTCTTGTGGTGATGGTATATCGAGCAGACGCGCGGCAAGCATTGGGTCAGTAGGCGCTAATGTAGGAAGCGTTTGCGCAAGCGCCTGCAAGTAGACGGTAGCATCATGACCTTGTAACAAGATACGATTTACTAGCATTTGCGTGACTTGCCAGCGGTTAAAGCCATTGGTTTCGTGCGCCAATAAAAATGCTAAATCTTCGTCCTCGTAATCGTAGCTCAATTGCACCGGCGCGCTAAAGTCGCGCAGTAGAGACACAATGGGCTCGCTTTTAATATCCTCAAAGACAAAGCTTTGCTCGGCTTGCTCTAATAGAAGCATACGCTCAGAGACAGTATCCCCTGTGTCTTTATCGAACAATGCCGTTGCTACCGGAATTGGCAAGGGTTTCGGTGCATCAAAGCCCGTCACGTGACGCGTCTGCTGGCTTAAAGTAATAGTCAGCGTTTGCGCCTCGCTATCATAGCTTTGATGGCCGGATACTACTGGCGTGCCGGGCTGTCGATACCAATCAATAAAGCCCTCAATTTTAGAGTCAGTAACACTTAGCGCTGATAAAAAGTCCTCAACCGTCACCGCTTGGCCATCGTAGCGACGAAAGTATTCATCCGTTCCACGACGAAAATCCTCTGCCCCTAAAGTATTGGCAATCATGCGTACGATCTCAGCCCCTTTCTCATAGATGGTTGTGGTGTAGAAATTATTAATCTCCACAAAACTCTCAGGACGTACCGGATGCGCAAGGGGTCCTGCGTCCTCTGCAAACTGGTGCGCACGTAGCATCGCTACATCATCGATACGCTGCACCGCACTTGATTGCTGGTCAGCGGAGAATGATTGATCGCGAAACACCGTAAAGCCTTCTTTGAGGCACAGCTGAAACCAGTCACGACACGTAATACGGTTACCCGTCCAATTATGAAAGTACTCATGGGCGATGACGGCTTTAACATTGAAGCTGCGGGTGTCAGTCGTAGTCTCAGGGCTAGATAACACACACGCCGTATTAAAGATATTGAGGCCTTTATTCTCCATTGCACCCATATTAAACTGGCTCACTGCTACGATCATATAGCGATCCAAGTCATAGGCGCGGCCATAATTAACCTCATCCCAGCGCATAGCGTCCTTTAACGCTTGCATGCCAAGATGACATTTATCAATGTCGTCAGCTTTGGCGTACAGCTCAAGGGTGACCTCTCGCCCCTCACTAGTGGTATAGCGATCGGTGAGCACATCCAAATCCGCGATGACGCTGGCAAACAAGTAGCTGGGCTTATTAGTCGGATCATGCCAAATAGCATAGTGACGATCTGGAGCCCCTACAACCTCGCCTTGCTCAATCAAGTTCCCGTTAGCAAGCAGCGTTGGAAAACGCTTGTCGGCTTCTAAACGCGTAGTAAAAATAGCCAATACGTCGGGACGATCGGGATAAAAGGTGATCTTGCGAAAGCCTTCAGGTTCACACTGAGTGACAAACATGGTCTCACGACCACTGCCCGCTATATATAAACCTTCAAGAGCAGTATTGGTTTGCGGATGGATACGAACTTGTAATTGCAGTACAGACTTATCTGGGGCACCTGGGATAGTCAGTTTGCCACCACCCACACTATACTGCTCGGTACTTAGCATTTCATCATTGAGTGTAATCGATACCAGCTCAACATCTTCACCATATAATACTAAGTCGCCTGCTGCCTGACGGTTCATGCTAAGCTTGCTATCAACAATGGCATAATCGTCAAATAGCTTAATATCTAAATCCACCGTATCAACACCGAAGCTTGGCGGCTGATAGTCTTTGAGGTTAATTCTCCTAGGCATATTTGGCTCATGTAAGGGTACATCCGCCATTTCAGGATCAATGATTTGAGCAGTAGTTTCGGTGCTTGACATAAAACATCCTATTATTAATAAGCAAAGTCTATCATGACTACATTGACCTAAATCGCTATATTTCAAGTATCACTCGTTTATAAAAGGTACTTATAATTGCGCATTGTCAATAACGGCGTTACGGGTTAAAACTCTATTTATTAGGGTGGTATTATGTTTTATGACCGGTTATATATAAATAATATAGTAGCCTGATAAATTCATCCCTTTTTCTCAAGCAAATGGTTTCTTTTATGGTTCAGCATACTAATTACCGCTCACATATTACCTTGCCACTACTCGTAGACTATATACAGGTCTTACTTCCATCGTTGATAGCAGATCAACAGGCTTCATCAATAGCTTATCGGGCAGAGGATACCGACAAAAAATCACAGCTATTATGGGTCGTACAAGACGAGGATGCTAAATTAGTGTTACAAAAACAGTTAAAAGAATCTCGATCTAAAGAAAAACGATCATCTGAATATTCTAGCAAGTTAGATGAGACTAGTGACAAGGACACCACTAAAAACCCAACTCCGTGGGCAAATGCGCCTTGTTTATCACTTTTAGAATTGCTTCGAGACACTCATCCTACACGCTATGAGCTGGTCTGTTTTTGGCTACCTGATGTTGCAAAGGATTTATTTTCACAATATATCCCCTTACTTATGCGCTACCGCGACTTATATGCCGCTCACCTGCTGATTGCAGTCAATAGTGTAATAGAGTTACGCGCATACGGGTTCACACCCTTTAATGTTTTAGAACAAACGCTATTAGATAGCGATGAACTACCTCAAAATACGCATTCTTTACTATCACAGTCTAATCTGTGGCAATTCAATTTATACGACTACAAACAGCTACCAAACTGGCTAAATAGCGACTACTGGGCTAACCCTGAAAACTGGGATAAACATAGATGGTAATTACTCTCTTTTAATTTAAAAAAACAGGTTATTTACAGTAATACTACTTACATAATTTAACATTTAGTATATTATAAACAGTAATTGCCGTTTTTTACCTTACGCAGTTTACAACAAAAACAATGCTATATTTTTAGGAGTTCAACATGTCTACACGTATCTCTAATATCGCTGTACTTGCTTTGCTATCCGGTGCTATAGCTGTCACTACAGGCTGTGCTACTAAACGTGCTACCTCTGAGGTAGTTGTTGCTCCACTAGGAGTTCCAAGCGCTCAAGTAGGTTATAACAGCGCAGTTGTTATAGACAATCCCAACGCGATTATAACTAACGCTGAAACTCTACAAGCTGTGGTTTATTTTGGTTTTGATAGTAGTGAAATTACACCGCAAGCTGCTAGTATTCTCAATCAGCACGCCAATCTGCTAAGCTCTAATCCAGCTGCTGGTGTCATTATTGCTGGTCACACTGATGAGCGCGGTAGCCGTGAATATAACATTGCTTTGGGTGAGCGCCGTGCGCAAGCAGCTCGTAACTATTTGGCAGCTCAGGGCGTAAATGTTAACAATATTCAAGTTATCAGCTATGGAGAGGAACGTCCTGCTGTCAATGGTAATAGCGAAGAAGCTTACGCGCAAAACCGCCGTGCTGAATTAGCTTACTAATTTAATCATAGAATCTATTTTTAGAGTCTATTTATAGAGTCTATAATGTATAAAGCTCAGTAATCAGAATCAGGTTACTGAGCTTTTTTTGTGCGGCATAAACAAATATGTTCTAATGAGTTTAGCACTTAAAAGACAGTAACTTTGAATAATTATAGATTTGTGCACACCATGATAATACTCAATCACACTAGATATTCTCAAGTGAATACAAATACTTGGTGCGCTATAGCTCAAGTTAAGTGGTGCTTTGATGAGTTGCAAAACATATATGCTCCCAAAATATGTCATAAGACATCTTTTAAAACGAGGCTTTGGTATTATAGCGCCTCGTATACATCGCAGAATCTGTCTACTAAAAACAGTAACAAACGCCTGGGGCAGCGTGCTGCGGTACGTCTATTACTGCAACAACTTTTAGAATATTTAGATATAAATGATACGCTAGACGAGTCAAAATACCCCTATCGTCTTGTGAAGACCCACTACTATATTTGCTTTAGTCATTCAGACGATACTATAGCAGTCGCTTTAAACAAATGTGATCAAGTAGGCGTCGATATTGAAAATAACGCAGTCAGCTTCCAGATAGCTACGCGCTACTATCATCGTGATGAAGTCGCTATATTAAAGAAGCTTCCTACTGTTAAACGCGACTTAGCCGTCAAGATACTTTGGCAAATCAAAGAAAGCGTTATAAAAATAAATAATAATACGCTAACAAAAGGTTTAGGTATTAGCTATGCTTGCTTGATTCCTAAACTTGTTCAAGCAGTTAACAATAAAAATTTGGAAGTACTAGCGTTTCAGGAAGCAGACTCTCACTATACGCTTTGTCTGCTTGAGAACAGTTATGCAGTGGTTGTCTATAAAAATAAGATGTAAAGTAGATCTTTATATTATATTTTTGCTGATACTTTCTTTATAGACATAAAAAACGACCCGTAGGTCGTTTTTTATGTCATTAGATTAGAACTAGAAGCGGTACGTTGCACCTAATTTAACGATAGGGAACCACTCTAACCAATCTTCATCTTCAAGCTCTCGTTCTGCTTCACGTGCAACTTCCTCGGCACGAAGAGCATCAGGTGTACCGTCTAGAGTCACACCATTAGCACCATTAGAAGCAACTAATTTAGCTTCTGTTTTACCCATATAGGCGGCACCGATCTCGCCATATATACCCCATCTATCAGAGATGTTGGGACGGAAACCAACAGTCAAGTAAGGAGCAAGTTCATTACGATGCTCCAAAGTACCTTCCAAAGTACCTACTCCATTCTCGCCATCCGCTCTGTAATCTTTATTATCAATTCTATATTCACCATTATCAGCTTCAGCTCTTATATCCATATCATTGTCTGGAACAATGACACCTGCACCTATCGTAAACCAGTTTGCTGCTGGACGAATCTGTACACCTAAATATGGATTACTAAAGTCAGCGTCGTCGATTTCATAGTCTAAGTCATCAACATCAAAATCATCTTTTAAATCAGATACATCACCACCTGCCCAACCTGCTTGTAGTTCAGTTGTGTCGTTGATTGACCAAGCAAGGTTTGCACCGTAACCTAGAGTACCGATTTCTGCGCTAACAGCTGCTGGGTTAATAGCAGTATTGAACAAAGTTTTTGTAGTACCAAATATTGCACCAGTAGTATTACGGATAACACCAGCGTTTTGATCATATTGATAAGCTGGAGTCGCTGCTGCATAGTTTTGTTCTTGGTAAACAACAGGATCTGCAGCGAGTGCAGCAGTTGATGCCAAAACAGCGGCAGTAATTGCGGTTAATTTAACAAATTTCATAGGTACTCTCCTAAAGTATGAAATAAAACGCCCGACAGAGGATTATTTAGAGTTTTCTAAACGATCGTTTTGTTGAGCAGATTAAAACAATTTTGGCTCTAAAAGTCACCCCTAAGAGTCAACTTTTTATTTGCCATTGTGTAAAGATTACATTGATATTGTAATAATCGAGATACCAAACCGTATAATTAAGCATTCTCGTTACATAACGCAATCAAGGTAACTGCTTGGTGTATACATGAACACTAATAAATTTAATATTCAAGTAACGGTATTACAAAATATGTCGCTATTTTGACGTACCTAAGAATTTTACACAATAGGTGTTCTATAGGTTATTACTACAGTTTGTTGTAATTTGTGAGTAGACGTATCTTTTCTTGCGTTTTTCGCTCACTGCTTTTAGTAGGTGAAATTATAGATATAAAAATAAGAAGTAGTAGTGTCGATCTGACATCCTCTATACAACAATTAGCTATTATATATTGTCATAATACTAGAAAAATCCTTATCTGCATTTGCTATGGCGTGTTTAGTATATAGTTCCGTTGCTTTGTTGCCAAGAGGGACTCGGGCATCTACTTGCTGCGCGGTGTGCATAGCCAGATCTAAATCCTTCTGCATTAGTTTACTCATAAAACCACCTTCATAATTTTTGCTAGATGGTACACTCTCCATCACGTGTGGATAAGGATTATAAACCTCTAACGTCCAGTTGCGACCTGAGCTTTGTAGCATAATATCCGATAGCACTTTGGGATCAAGGCCATTTTTGACGCCCAAATTAATCGCCTCCGCCGTTCCCGCCATCAAGATACCAAGCAGCATGTTATTACATATTTTTGCAACTTGACCCGCACCGTGATCGCCTGCATGGAAGATATTTTTGCCCATCGCTTCTAGTATAGGTTTGGCTCTGCCAAAAGCTTCATCTGTACCGCCCACTATAAAGGTTAAGGTACCTGCGATAGCGCCACTGGTTCCTCCTGAGACTGGTGCATCCAAAAAATCTACACCCTGCTTAGTTGCAGCATCGGCCACGAGTCGAGCGCCTTGTGCGGCTATCGTACTGCTATCAATAACGAGCGCTCCCTTTGGCAGTTGAGCTAAGATCCCTTCCGTTTCGCCGTTGCCTAAATAGACAGAATGCACATGCTCACCGGCTGGCAGCATGCTCATCACTATCTGGGCATCAGCGATCGCTTGCTGAGGACTAGGAGCAACACGTGCACCTGCTTCTTTTAAGCGTTTAGTGGCTTCGGTAGATAAATCATATACTGATAAAGGGTATCCCGCTTTAAGTAGATTTTGTGCCATTGGTGCGCCCATATTACCAAGACCAATAAAAGCGATGTTAGGTTTAGCTGTTTTTGCCATTTCCGTTATGCTCATGTCATCTTCCTTGATGGTTCTTTAATCGTTACCTGATGGTTTAAAAGTCATAAACCTTAATACGGTTTACGTATTCAACGCACGTATTGAGTACTTAATGCATCATCGCCCAGCCACTCTTTGAGAGGATGTTTACCCTTACTGTAAGGATTTTCAAAATGCTGCTCTATGTAGTGACGTCCCTCAGGTGTCAAACACTCAGCTAACGTACGTGACCACTGCGGGTTTTTATTTTTATCGATAAGCAGTGCGCGCACCCCTTCTCTAAAATCAGGATTGGCGGCGCAGTGTACAGCAACGTTGAGCTCTAGATATAATATCTGCTCTAAAGATAGTGGTGCTACCTTGTAAAACAGCTCGTAGGTCAACGCTGCCGTTACCGGACACCCTTGTCGATAGGTAGTAAGCCCGCGTTGTACCCATTTATCCGCAGCAAAGTTGTGATCAAGTGCGCTCAGCCCGTCGTCATCACGCATCAAAGTATCAATAGTTGCTAAGTCACCGCTACTCATCAGCTGCTGGATAGGCTGCCAATACAAAGCTAGTTTGCTATCTGCAAGCTTAGTCTCTGCAAGTTTAACGTCTGCAAGCTTAGCTAGTGCTTGGCTGGCAATACTGTATAGGCTACTCTGGTTGAGCGTCGTTGCTGGTTGCCAATCCATTTGAGTCAAACGCGTTATAACCGTGTCGTAGGCGTCATGTGAGACACTATACTCTGCTAGATTAGTAAGCAGCGCATCGCTACCATTACATTGTGCACCTGTCAGCCCCAAAAACAAACCCGTTTTGGCAGGCATACGCTGCAAAAACCAGCTTCCAGTCGCATCTGGAAACAGACCTATGGTAATCTCAGGCATCGCAAAACGCGTGCGCTCTGTGACAATGCGATGACTACAAGCCGCCATCAGTCCCATACCGCCGCCCATAATTATGCCGTCTCCCCATAAGATTAAAGGTTTGGGGTAAAAGTGCATCTGCCGATAAAGACGGTACTCATGGCCAAAAAACTCAGTTGCATACGGGTTGGGCATTGGCGCATCAGCGTGCATACTGTCATAGAGTTTACGTATATCACCGCCAGCACAAAAGGCTTTGTCCCCCGCCCCTTTAAGAATTATAGCAACCACGCGGCTATCGGCTTGCCACGTCTCAAGCTGTTTGGATAACAGCTGACACATCTCAACACTTAAGGCATTTAGAGATTTAGGGGCATTCAAGGTCATAAAGCCTATTAAATGACCGCAATCTGTCGTTTGCGTATCGAAAAGGACGACTGGCTCCTTTGCTGGAAATTGGATTAAATCAGCATTATTTTGCTCAGTGCTCATAAAAATAACTCATAAATAGTAGTATAAAAAACGAAGCGGCTGTCAAACACGAGCCATTAGCGCAGCTGGCTAAGCGCCTCATCTTGTAGCATGTGCCGTGAGACAATAACGCGCATGATCTCATTGGTGCCTTCTAATATCTGATGTACGCGTAAGTCGCGCACGTGGCGCTCAAGCGGATACTCGTTGAGATAACCATAACCGCCGTGTAATTGCAGTGCTTGGTTGGCAACCTCAAAGCTCAAATCAGTAGATAAGCGTTTAGCCATAGCGCAGTAAACTGAAGCTTGTGGATCGTTACTATCGACTTTACTCGCTGCCAGATAGAGCATCTGCCTTGCAGTAATGGTTTGCGTGAGCATATCAGCCAGTTTAAATTGTACCGACTGAAAATGTGCGATAGGTTTGCCAAATTGGCTGCGTTCGTTAACATAGCTAGTAGCTGTTTCAAGCGCAGCCTGTGCGGTACCCACAGCGCAGATACCAATATTGATGCGTCCGCCATCGAGCCCTTTCATCGCAATACTAAAGCCCTGACCTTCCGCACCTAGCATATTGACTGCCGGTACTCTGACGTCTTTAAAGCTTATCGTACGGGTAGGCTGCGCTTTCCAACCCATTTTATGTTCGTTTTTGCCGTACTCAATGCCCGCGCTATGGGCGTCAACTACGAAAGCTGAGACGCCTTTAGCACCTGCACTGCCAGTACGCGCCATTACAACCAATACGTCGGTTGCTCCTGCACCTGAGATAAACGTTTTCTCGCCGTTTAACACATAGTAGTCACCTTGCTTGTCTGCTTTGGTACGTAGTGACGCCGCATCAGATCCTGCATTAGGTTCAGTGAGACAATAGCTGCCAAGCCACTCGCCACTAACCATACTAGGCAAGTAACGCTGACATACATCCGCGCTACCGTACTCCCCAATCATCCACGATACCATGTTATGAATACTCATATAGGCAGCGACAGACGTATCCCCCCATGCCAGCTCTTCAAACACCATAGCTGAGTCTAAGCGCGGTAATCCCAAGCCGTCGTAGTCTGAATTGGTGTAGAGTCCCAAAAATCCAAGCTCGCCAGATTGTTTGATCACATCAATGGGAAAATGTGAGGTGCGATCCCATTCAGCGGCGTTTGGTTTCAGCTCTTTTTGCGCGAACTGCCGCGCACTTTGTGCAAAAGCAATTTGATCGTCGGTTAACGAGAAATCCATGCGGTATCCTAAATAAAATAAAAAGTATGGTACAGAGTTTTACATTGAGATCGTAGTGTTGACCTTGCCTTGACTTGCGGCGTCGTCAAACCAGCGCGCAGTCACGGTTTTGGTCTGCGTATAGAACTGCACGGCTTGCTTGCCATAGGGACCGAGAGCGCCAAGTTTGCTTGCGCGTGAACCGGAGAATGAAAACATAGGTAGAGGCACGGGGATGGGTAGATTAATACCAATTTGTCCGACCATGATATCTTGCTGGAACTTATGCGCCGCCGCCCCTGACTGGGTAAAGATAGCGGTGCCATTGCCATTTGGATTGCCATTAACAATGTCCATAGCTGCATCCAAACTCTCAGCACGCATAATACAAAGCACGGGCCCAAAGATCTCTTGCTGATAAATCTGCATATCAGTGGTGACATTATCAAAGATAGTTGGCCCAACGAAATTGCCCTTCTCAAAACCTTTGACCGTGATGCCACGACCATCAAGCAATAATTTTGCGCCCTCATCAACACCTGTGCCGATCAGATGCTCAACGCGCGCTTTAGCTTGCGGCGATATTAGGGGCCCTAAGTCTTTATCGTTTTTGCCAGCTGAGACGACTAAGCCCTCAGCTTTGGCCTTAATATCATTGATCCAGTCGCCGGCTTCGCCAACCAGTATCACCACCGATAGCGCCATACAGCGCTGACCGGCTGCACCAAATGCCGCGCCTGCCAATTGATTTAAGGTTTGCTCTTTGTTGGCATCGGGCAGGATTACCGCATGGTTTTTTGCACCCATCATACACTGCGCGCGTTTACCTGATTTGCTTGCTTTTTCATAGACATGCTGACCGACCTTGGTAGAGCCAACAAAAGAAACCGCCTTAATGTCAGGATGGTCACAGAGCGCGTCAACGGTTGCTTTACCGCCGTGTACAACGCTAAGCACACCTTCGGGAACCCCTGCTTCAATCGCTAGCTCCACCAAACGCATCGTTACCATAGGATCTTGTTCTGATGGTTTTAAGATAAAAGTATTGCCCGTGGCGATCGCCATTGGGAACATCCATAAAGGAATCATCGCTGGAAAATTGAACGGAGTGATACCTGCGCAAACTCCTAGCGGCTGCCAGACACTATACGTATCAACGCCGGAAGCAACATTTTCTACAAAATCACCGATTTGCAAGTTAGCAATACCAGCAGCATGCTCAACCACTTCTAGACCACGGAACACATCACCGCGCGCATCCGCTATCGTTTTGCCTTGCTCAGAAGTTAGAATTTCTGCCAGCTCATCCATATGTTCACGAATAAGTGCTTGGTACTTTAGAAATATACGTGCGCGCGTGGTGATAGGCGTCTTACGCCACGTTTGAAAAGCAGTATGCGCAGTAGCAACGGCCTCATTAATCTCACTATCGGTAGTTTGCGGAACTTTAGCGATAACATCTTGCGTGGCAGGATCTGTAATATCAATCCACTCATCAGTATTGGACTGAGTGAATTGACCGTTGATGAGCTGTTGAACGTGGTGCATGAGATATCCTTATCTATTGTAGGTGCGCAATATTAAATCAAACACAAGGTTTTAATCGTAGTCGACTATAGCAACAAAGTATTTTTATAAGCAAGTATTATTCAAATTCATATCTTAACGACTGGCTAGGTTAAAATGAGAAAACTAAAAAACCGACGCTTAAAGCATCGGTTTAAAAGTAGATATACTATTTGTAGATATACTATTCAATGAAAATTTAATAAAGACTGCTGTTTTTCAGTTCAGTACGGTCTTCATTCTTAGACTTCAGTCTGATTAGCATACATCTCTCGCATGACTTTTTTATCGTGTTTGCCAACAGAGGTTTTGGGTAGATCGTCAACGAACTTAAACTCACTAGGGATACCGTATTTTGGAATAATGCCTTTGTTAACTGCTTGCTCAGCCACTGCCGTAATATCCTCAGCACTGGTATCTTGATGACTGGGTTTGAGTACGACTAAAGCTAGCGGACGCTCGCCCCACTGCTTGTCTCGCACACCGATTACTGAGACATCAGCCACCGCAGGATGCATGGATAATATGGTCTCAATCTCAAGCGATGATATCCACTCACCGCCTGATTTGATGACATCTTTTAGACGATCAGTAATCTTAATATAGCCATCCTCGCGGATATAAGCGATATCTTGCGTGTGCATATAACCGTTTTCCCACAGCTCTTTGCCCGCATCATCGTTTTTAAGATAGCTTTGCGTCAGCCACGGCGCGCGTAGTACCAGCTCTCCAGTATGTTTCTCACCCGTACCAGCGGGCTTATTACCTTCACCCCATACTTGTGCCTCGACCATCATCACGGGCTTACCTGTCATACAGCGACGAGTGATATCTTGCTCCGCACTCATCTCAGGCTCATTTAAACTAAACTCGGTGAGACTAATGAGTGGCGCGGTTTCAGACATGCCATAACCAGTATAGACTTCAATATCTTGCGCCAGCGCTGCTTTAGCAAGACCTTCGGTCAAGCGTGACCCCCCAATGATCATCTTAAGACCATTGAAGCTTTCTTTACGATCTTGCGCCTCGCCGAGCACCATCTGTAAAATAGTAGGCACGCAGTGGGTAATGCTCACTTTTTCATTAATAATTAGATCAAGCAACGTATCAGGCGCATAGCGACCTGGGTAGACTTGTTTGAGCCCTATCATCGTTGCGGTAAATGGAAAACCCCATGCATGCACATGGAACATAGGGGTCATCGGCATATAAACGTCGCCATAACTTACCCCCTGCTTATCAGGTAACATTCCTAAGGTCGCCGCCTCTGCCATACTGTGCAGTACCAGTTGGCGATGGCTAAAGAACACGCCCTTTGGATCGCCTGTGGTGCCTGAGGTATAAAAAGTTGTCGCAATGGTGTTTTCATCAAAGTCTGGAAAATCAAAGTCCGCGCTAGCAGCGTCTACAAGACTTTCATACTCTCCCACTACTCGCGCTTGATTGTCGCCGAACATACCCTCTGCACTCACGCCATTATCATCAAGCCAAATGATGTGCTCAATACTTGAGTTTTCAAACTGATAGTCTTTGACCAGTGGCGCAAACTCAGAGTTGAGCATCAGCACTTTAGGCTTCGCATGATTGATTGTGTAGAGTACCTTTTCGGGTGATAGACGAATATTAACCGTTTGTAAAATATACTGCGACATTGGCACGGCAAAGTAAGACTCAAGATAGCGATGTGAGTCCCAGTCCATCACCGCAACCACATCTCCTGTTTGTAAGTCAAGGTTCGCTAAGACGTTTGCTAAGCGATTGATACGAGCGAACAGATCCTTATAAGTAAAACGTTTTTTATCTGCATAAACGATCTCTTGGTCTTGGGAGACGATCTTAGCGCGATTTAATAACTGCTTAATCAGAAGTGGATAATCGTAAGCTGAGGGCGCACTGTGATAAATATTGGACATAAATCTGACTTCCTTGTTATTTTAGGGATTGATTGTCTTAAGAAAAATAAAACTAATGAACATAGGGGTGTCTATAATCTGTATTGATAGTAAAAAAGATTAACTCTTATGTAAAGTGAGCTTGCGTAATTATGTAGAGTGAGCTTGCGTAATTGCTCATTCATTTAAAAGCCATATTACTTTTATAATGATATAAAATTCTTCTAAAACAAGTTTGAAGTAGTTCGCATTTTTACTTTGCGTAGGTCTTTACCATGCCAAAGCTTGCGATCAATAAGGCGAGCACTTGTACAAATAGGAGTAGCCACACTGTTACGGTCCATTGACCCCGCGCATAAACAACGCCGCATAGCCAAGCACCAATCGTACCGCCAGCGTAGTACGCCATATAGTAAAGACCTGAGGCCAAGGAACGTCCTTTTTTTACATTAACTGCAATGTAGCTGATCGTTGCCGCTTGGGTAATAAAAACGCCCGTAGACATGACTCCTAGACCGATTACCACTACCCAAAGCGGCGCAGCCAAGGTTAATAGTACACCCAGCATAGAGATAATCACGGCGACACGGACGGTACGCGCCGCGCCAAAACGGCGTAGTAATCTAGTCGATAGCGGCGTTATTACGACTCCGATAAGATAAATCGCAAAAATATTAGCGAGCGCGCCAGTACTTAACTCATAAGGAGTAGCTGCCAAATGCAAATTGATAAAAGTAAAGCAGCCGATCAGTGAGAAGAGCACGCATACCCCAAGCAAAGAAGCGGTAACGACATAACGGTTGGTCATATGCTCGCCTAAGGTTTGCATAGCGGCGCGAAAGTGCGGATTGGGCTCAAAGTGCCGTGACGCGGGCAGCATTTTTATTACCCATAGCGCCCCCACGATCGTCATGGCAGTCATGACGTAATAGGCGTAGCGCCAACCGATAAGCTCATGCAAATGCCCCAGCAAAAACCGACCCATAAAACCACCAAGCACAGAGCCGGATACGTAAAAGGACATCAAATCGGTGATCGCTCGTCCCTCAAACTCTTCGCCAATATAAGCAATAGTGACTACCGTAATACCAGGAACGGATAGACCCTGCATAAATCGCCAGACCCCTAGCCATTCTATACTAGGGCTTTGAGCGATAAATGCAGTTGGTAGTGCCAAAAACAACAGTGCGCCTGCGATAAAGGACTTGCGACCAAAGGCGTCTGACAACATCCCCAAAAAAGGCGAGGTAATGGCAACGGCAAGTACTGTTGCTCCCACGATCATACCTGCCTGTACTTCGCTGGCCGCAAAATCTTGCATGATGACAGGAAGTATCGCCTGAATAGAATACACTTGCAAAAAAGCGAACACTCCGATCAGACCAATGGTTATTTTTAGGATGAGTGAAGGCGCGTTGCTGAGTGATGACGAGCTATTTCGAATTTGATTAAGAGAATGATTCACAAAGTACTGACTATATTGGACGCTAAAAAGCGTAAGTAAAAAGAAAGTAGCGCTCTAGATATTTTAATTACCTATAGTCAATCAATATTAAAAGTGGTACAAGGCAGACGAGTGCAAGTACTACAGTAGTAGGCTAAACGAGTCTAACGCTGTAACACTTTAATAGGGGTTCGACTATACTAACCCTTAGCGCTTATTAAGTAATGAAGCACTATAGCACGAGCGATATCGGTTTTAAGGGCACAAAATGTTATTGATACTTATCACCTAGGCTCTCAAGTGGCTCGGCGTTCTATCTGAGTATGGACATTCTTAAACGTCCAGCAAAAACAACGTTCAACAAGCCCTAAGCTTATATATCGCTCCCTTTGACATATTAACTATTAAAACCTATTATAAGTCGGCTTTTATCAGCTTACTCTCTTGTTAAGATTGACTATTAAGCAATGCACTGAAC
This sequence comes from uncultured Psychrobacter sp., assembly GCA_947489525.1. Taxonomy (GTDB): domain Bacteria; phylum Pseudomonadota; class Gammaproteobacteria; order Pseudomonadales; family Moraxellaceae; genus Psychrobacter. The sequence goes on along the minus strand of CANLDW010000004.1, from coordinate 103,377 downwards.
TTCTTAAAAGACAACTATCAAAAGACAACTACTATGATGAATTGCCTAGCGCGTTTGAGTATAGCTACAACCACAATAGCTACCTACGCGCTACTGTCTACAGCGCCTGCTTCAGCTAAGATTACACTAACAGAAACGACACAGACAGTGCCAACGCCAACCTCAACGTCGGTAGCATCGCTGAACCAAGATGTAACTTGTATTCCTGATAGTGCAATTAGCGCTGATAATTTAAGTCAAACAAAAAATAACGGACCCTTTAACATTGCTAGCAAAAAAGTACCACGTGAGTTAGTAGACGGCTTTGGCGGTGGCACTATTTACTATCCGACTAACGCTGGCAACTGCGGACGTTTGGGCGCAATTGCTGTGATACCTGGCTACGTCTCTTATGAATCGTCGATTAAATGGTTGGGACCCCGCCTAGCTGCTTGGGGCTTTGTCGTGATTACAATGAATACCAACTCTATTTATGATAGACCCGATAGCCGCGCTGAGCAGTTAAGCCACGCTTTAGATTATGTAATCAGCGATAATACAGTAGGCAATATAGTAGATCCTGATCGCTTAGGGGCAATTGGTTGGTCCATGGGCGGGGGCGGCGCGCTCAAACTGGCATCTACGCGTAGCAACGTACGCGCCATTATGCCACTCGCCCCTTATCATGATAGAAGCTATGGTGAAGTAACAACGCCGACTTTTGTTATCTCCTGTGAGTACGATGTTATTGCAGCTAATAACAAGTATACCAATTTGTTTTATAAACAAGCGACAGGGCCTAAGATGAAGATTGAGGTCAATAACGCCAGTCACCTCTGTCCAAGTTACCGCTTGAATGAAAAGCTGCTAAGCAAGCCTAGTATCGCGTGGATGCAGCGTCATATCAATGGCGATACCCGCTTTGATCAGTTTTTATGTGGTCGAGAAGACTATAGCAAAAGCCCGCGTATATCGACCTATGCTTACGCTGACTGTCCGTAACTGACTTACATACTTGGCTTGTATGTTCCCTGTACAACAAAAGTTACCGTAGCAATAAGTCTAACTAATTAAGCGTATTATGGTTCCCGAATGAATAAAAAGAATTATTCAAAAAAACCACTTAAAAGACTACTTTTATATACTCGTGAACGTCATTCACTATAGAGGCTTATATGTCAGCAGAATTTAAAAAAGATCAGATACATGACCTAGGCGCTGGGTTTTGGAACATTCGCGGCTCTTTTGTCAGAAATGGTATGGTCGATATCGGTAATCAATCAGCGCTCGTTAAACTGTCATCCGGAAAGTTTGTTTTGCTAGATAGCTATACGCTTGCTGGTGAAGTACGCGAGCAAGTGATGGCGCTGACGAATGATGGTAACGACATTGAAGCCGTGCTCAATGTGCATCCCTTTCATACGGTGCACTGCGCGCGCGTCGCCAAAGATTTTCCGCATGCTACCTTTTATGGCAGCGCGCGTCATCGTAAAGAGGTGCCCGAGGTGGACTGGAGTGAGGATTTAGTTGAGAGCGACGCTGTCGCTAAGCGCTACCCTGAGCTACAGTTCTCCTTGCCCAAAGGCATCCATTACATCGCTCCAGACGACTCCGTACACTCAGGCTCACTGCTCGTCTATCATCCTGCTAGTCAAAGCATCTATGTCGATGATACTATTCAGACAGCGCCATCGAAGAAGTTCAATGACGTGCAAGCCGGTATCAATCTACATGCGACTACGCTCAAAGCGTTAAAAGATGAACCTGACGCGGGCAAAGCGTACTGCGACTGGGCGACAAAGCTTGCGCGTAACTGGCGCGAGGTACGTAACTTTTGCGGAGCGCACTCTGGGCTGGTTGTCTTTGCAGAAGGTGAGTTTGAAGCGGCACTACTATCTAGGATTGATAACGCGCGTGCTGATTTGGAAGCGGCTTCTAGCAAGTCATAACTAAGGTATAGCATTTTAAAAAACTTAGGGTAAGTCGCAAACGTTGTGTAACGGTACTAGCGGCTTAAATCCGTTACTATCTGTCAGTGACCTGTCTATTAAGCAATGTACTATCATAGTATTTACCATTCATAGTATTTACCACTAAAATCATTAATCATTGATCATTAATACAATTTAGGAGAATAACAATGGCAGAGAAGATACATGATCTAGGATCAGGCTTTTGGAACATACGTGGCGACTTTCGTATTGGCGGTGTAATTAACATTGGTACGCAGTGCTCGCTGGTCAAACTCGAATCAGGAAAATTTATTTTTTTGGATAGTTATAAACTGACAGGCGACGTTCGCAAAAAAGTGATGGATCTGACTAATGAGGGTAAAGATGTTGAAGCAGTACTGAACGTACATCCATTCCACACGGTTCACTGCGCACAGATGGCACAAGATTTCCCGCAAGCTACCTTTTACGGCAGTCGTCGCCATGCCAAACACGTACCAGAGGTGGACTGGAGTGAAGACTTGGTCGAGAGTGATGCGGTCGCTAAGCGTTACCCTGAGCTTGAATTTTCAATGTCACAAGGGGTTTATTACATCTCGCCTAATGAGATGATTCATGCAGGCTCCTTATTAGCCTATCATCCTGCTAGTAAAACCTTGCACGTCGATGATACCTTTATGAGTCCTCCTTCGAAATTACTTGAAAAAATGTTGCCTGAGGTCATGCTACATCCCACGACCAAAAAGGCGCTAAAAGATGAACCTAATGCAGGTAAAGAATACTGCGACTGGGCGACACAAATAGCACACGATTGGGATGTGCGTCATTTTTGTGCCGCACACTCCTACTTGATCAAATTTAAAGAAGGCGAGTTTGAAAAGGCACTCTTAAAAGCTATTAACAAAGCGCGTCCAAAGCTTGAAAATGCTTAAGCCCTAGTTGATTCTGAATAAGATATATCGGCTAGCACGCATTAACCACTAGGAAAATTTTATGGCAAAATTAGAATCTAATACTGAATTGGAAGCTGCGGCATTTCGCCGTTTACTTGCTCATCTAGACGAGCGTAAAGACGTACAAAATATTGATCTGATGAACCTTGCTGACTTTTGTCGCAACTGTTTATCCAAATGGTATAAAGCAGCTGGCGCTGAGCGCGGTATTGACATCGACTACGAAGAGGCTCGTGAGCTCATCTACGGTATGCCTTACTCTGAGTGGAAAGAGAAATATCAACAACCAGCGACGCCCGAGCAATTAGCGCGCTTTAACGAGATCGAAGCGGCCAAAAGCAAGGGTAATTCGAAGTAGCATTACTCAAACGCATTGAATGACGTTAAATGAGATGTGTTTGCAGCGAATAGTAGAAGATACTATACATACTTGAAATAAAAACTTAAAATTAAAAAATAAAGCCGCTAACTTAACGGCTTTTTTTTATCGACTTTTCTTTATCGGCTTTCTATGGACTTCAGCATACTATTAAAAACTTTTGCGCCTTGTTGTTGCATTTTACGATCAAGCACACGGCCAATTACTGGCACAGCCAACTGACCTTCAGATACCCATGTTACGTGTGTGGTGCCATCGCCTAAATCTTCTAAATCAATTGCGCCTGTATAGTGTTTTATTTTTATTGGTCTAGATTTTTCGATCTTATATTGCATATGAGTGGGACGCTCAAATGCGGTAATACGCTCCCATACTTTAAAGGCGCCCGTTTGTACGGTGCGTAAAGCACCAACACCATTGCGCTCTTCGTCTCCTTCTGTCAACAACTGAGCCACACCTACGGATTTAAATAAGCCATAGCTGGCATGGTCACTTATGGCTTCAAACACCTCATCGATTGGTTTGTTGACAGTGCGTTCTACTTTTATTTTAAACATAATATGCTCTCGTTAAGATGAAAATTAGGGTTGTTAAGGGTATCAACTTTAGCATTTATAATCCTTAGCATACACGTGTAATAACAAACGCTGACTACAAATTTACCTAGTTATCCCCTACCCTGCTACTAGCGCTATTAGCAACCTTAGTACTTATAAAAGCGGATAGCTTCAAAAATTTATAGTTACTGCTGCTAGGGTCAAAATAAGCTGTGGTTATAACCATGGTAATTAAAATATTAAGTTTAAAATTAAAAAAGGATAAATATCTATGTCTGACAAGATTTATGATTTAGGATCGGGATTTTGGAATATACGCGGCTCATTTAAAGTTGGTGGTGTGCTCGATGTTGGCGCGCATTGCTCACTGGTCAAGCTTCAATCAGGTAAGTTTATCTTTATAGATAGCTATACGCTGACTGACGAGGTGCGCAAGCAAGTGATGACGATGACTAATGACGGTCGCGATGTTGAAGCGGTACTCAACGTGCATCCGTATCATACGGTACATTGCGAGCAGATGGCAAAGGACTTTCCGCAAGCGACATTCTATGGCAGTCGTCGCCATCCAGAGCAAGCGCCAGATGTCGATTGGAGTCCTGATTTAGTGGAGAGTGAGGCAGTAGCTGAACGCTATCCTGAGCTTAAGTTTTCCTTACCTAAAGGCATTTACTACATTGCACCGGAGGAGTCAGTACATGCAGGCTCGCTCTTAGTTTATCATCCTGCCAGCAAAAGCTTGCATGTCGATGATACCTTTGTAACGCCGCCACTCAAAGTACTAGATGCGGTATTACCTGAAGTACTGTTACAGCCCGATACTGACAAGGCACTCAGAAATACACCGGACGCCGTAGAACAATATTGCGACTGGGCTATCAAACTTGCTCATGATTGGGATGTACGTCACTTTTGCGCCGCCCATACGCATATGATTGAGTTTAAAAAAGGCGAATTTGAACAAGCTTTACTTAAGACTATTGAGAAACAGCGTCCAAAGTTAGAAAAAGCGTGAACACTGTTGCATACAACATAAAACGATAAAAAAGTAGTGATAAAACTAGGTTGCCCACTTGGCAGCCTTTTTTTATGGCTTACATATATGTCTCCCTTATATGCTTTAAAACAAGTTTCAAAGCTGAAACGCTGACACAATTAAGGATATAACCACAATACAGGTAACATAAACCCTCACCTTAAAGTACGACCTATCGATAATATGTGTTCGACATAATCCATAATCGATGAGTAACAATGCCAAGAACACAAGGATCAACAGCACTATAAACCCAAGCGTGGTAAGACTTAAGAACCCAAGCCACAATAACAAAGCAACAATATTACTCAGTATTGGTAATCTAAATGCCCATGGATGATTGTCATCAAGACTTAAGTGATTACCCCACTGCGCCCCTGCCATAAAAGTGGCGATAACTAAACCATAAACGGCCAAAACCTGCTCGGTCTTGCCAAGGACTCTAATCGCATCTACATCAAAAGTGAGTAGCAAGGCGCAAATAATAAAAGGAATAGTGCCTGCAAAAGTGAGATATGGACTGGGTTTTTTCATAAAAAAAGCTTGTATGGTTTAAAGGGTTAATGATTGTGTTTTTACAACTGGCATGCTTAGACAACTATGGTTAGACAACTGATGTATCTAAAAATTATGTGACTTATGACAACCACTTGTCTCTAAACACGCCCTCAGGATCGTGCTGCTGAGTTTGTTTGGTGAGGTTAAACTGACGACAGCCTCTAGGATCAGCGCCCACCCCTGCTAGATATTGCCAATTGCCCCAGTTACTTGCGACATCGTAATCGATAAGCTGCTGCTCAAAGTAAGTTGCCCCGTAACGCCAGTCCAGACCCAGCTCATGAATAAAAGCGCTCGCTACTAACTGACGACCACGATTCGACATATAGCCTGTACTATTGAGCTGCTTCATACACGCATTGATAATTGGATATGGCGTATCACCTCGTTGCCACTGACTAAGACGCTGCTGATCGAAGCTTGTCTGCGTGGTGCGCTCAGTGATGCCTTTGAACAAAAATAAATGCTCTTGATGCTCAACGGCATACCAATAAAAGTACTCACGCCACAATAGCTCAAACCATATCCAGTAGGTAGAGTCATTAGCAACCACTTCCTGCTCGTAATGGCGTAAGCGATTAAGCAACATCTTGACCGATAGCGAACCATTAGCAAGCCACGGCGAGAACTTGGTCGAATGCGTCCACGTATCAAGCGCATTCCGTGTGATTTTATAGGTACTTGGCGCCTCTGAGTCAAAGTATTGGTTTAAATGTTTGAGCGCTATCGTTTCGCCGCCCTCAAAATTCGGTTCGCCTTGGCTGTCCTCAGCAAATATTTGAGCATTAAACATATACTCATCACTATTTAGCAAGCGCTCAGGCAGCGCGGGTAGTTGATCAGGTGCTGAGCAAACCGTTAGATCATCTTTAGCTGCCAATAAATTGTGCGTTGCCTCTACTTTTTTGCGAAACTGAGTAAAGCTTTTGGGGAGCTCAGTCGTCGGCATGTCAGCAAACAAGGTAGCTGTCGCTTGATAGTGCCAGTTAATAGAGGCATATTTATCTTGTAGCGCTTTATAGGCTTGGTTTTGAGCATAGTCTGCAGTATAGCTGGCACAGATATCGGTCACTTTGTTTTGCTCAATGAGCTCAAATAGCTGTGCGGCGCTGTCTTTATTGCTGTCTTCATCACTAGATTGCAGATAGAGCAGGCGATTGCCTAGTTGCTGCACGCTATGGTCTAGATCGGCTAAGCTCTCATCTAAAAAACGCTGACGCGCGGCTCCCATAGCATCGAATTGATAAGCGTTATGCCATTTTGTTTGGCGTATATCAGTGGCAAGACTAGGAGCATAAACCAGTATCAAACGTCCGTCAGTGCTATCATCTTTAGCAGTCTCACTTTTAGTTGAGCAGTTCTGCTGCGCGAGTTGCACCGCCTTTATCAGCGCCGCGTTATCCTGCACACGTAGATCATTATGAAACAATACCAGAACCACGGCAGAGCTCGACTGACGATTTGACTCATTGTTCGACATGCTAGGATTTCCAAAGCGTTGACTGTGTTTATGATAAAGCTTATATCACGTTAATAGACTATAGTCTTTTGGAAGTACCCCCAAATTTAAAACACCAAATAAGTAGAACTAAGCTGCCATATTAAGTTTCTGAATCGGCGTAAAGCCACCATTACCCATATTGGGTCTTTCGTTATTATAGTGATACAGCCAAGCTTCAGCCTGGTGCCGCACTTGATCTAAACTATCAAACAGTTCTTGATTAAGCCAATCATAACGCACTGTCTTATTAAATCGTTCAACATAAGCGTTTTGCTGAGGATTGCCAGGCTCAATGTATTCGATAACGATACCTTGCTTAGTTGCCCAATCCTTTAAATCATTGCTGATATATTCAGGGCCATTATCACACCTGATTTGATTAGGCTTACCTCGGTACTCTATAAGCTGGTTTAAACTGCGTATCACTCTTTGAGCCGGTAGTGAGAAATCAACCTCTATGGTTAATGCTTCACGGTTATGATCATCAATGACATTAAACAGTCTAATAGCACGACCATCAGTTAAGGCATCGTGCATAAAGTCCATGCTCCAGCTTTGATTGATGCAAGTGGGCACAGCAAGCTTTTGCGGTTTGTCTCGCTTAATACGGCGTTTAGGCTTTATTCTAAGGTTTAATTCAAGCTCACGGTAGATGCGATAAACACGTTTATGGTTATAAGGCAGTCCCAGTACATTTCTTAGATATAAGAAGCACAGCTTAAAACCCCAATTTTTATGACTGCTTGTTAAGTCAGTCAATAGCTTAGCTATCTGATCATTCTCATCCGCTGTCTTTGGCTGATAGTAATAGCAGGTTATGCTGATATTAAAGATCAGACAGGCTAAACGGATGCTAATAGCTCTGGCTTTGATGTAATGCTGAGCTAGCTCTTTGCGCCTAGAGGGCGCTACCACTTTTTTGACATGGCATCCTGTAAGATGTCTGATTTAAGCCTTTCCTCAGCATACATTTTCTTTAAGCGAGCGTTCTCAGCTTCTAATTCTTTAAGACGGGTAATTAATGAAGCATCCATGCCGCCGTATTTACTCCTCCATTTGTAGAAGGTACTCTGACTTATATTGTGCTCACGCAATATGTCACTGACAGGCACGCCTTGTTCTGCTTGTTTGAGTATATTAACAATCTGTGTGTCGGTAAATCTTGATTTTTTCATGTCGAAATCTCCTGCTGGTATTTTAGCAGTTAGTTTCTACTTTTAAGTGTTATTATTTTTTGGGGTGATTACCTTTTGAGGCATCAATTACCGTATATAGCATGTTAAATCCCCTCCTTTTAAAAACTACTACCATTAACTCAATCGCGCCATTGACTCACATGCTTTGTACTGCTTAAATGATACATACAGGAGAACATCATGACAGAAGAAAATGCATCTACCGAAAAGCGTATGCTCATTAATAGGTTTTTGACGAAGCTGACCCGCGATGAGCCGCAAATGTATTATGCCTCGACATCTGAGATCTCGCGCAGCATTCACTCAATGATAAAAGAGCATACCAATCGCTTGTCCGTGGAGGAGCAAGCGCTAGCACGCAATCTGAGTATACAAGAGATTGAAGGCTTGCTTGGCTTTCATGCTAGATAAGCTATTCGAATAGATTTTACTCCCACAAAAAAGACTGCACAAGTGGCAGTCTTTAATTTTGAATTATAAAAAGTTAAGAAAAATTAGGATTGTTAAGAGCGTTTATGACACCTGTACTTAAAACGCATAGTCGCGCGGCTTGTGCTGATAAGATACCCAATGCGTACGCGTCATCTCTTCTAATACCCACTCGCCGTTGAAGCGGCCGATACCTGAGTTCTTCTCACCGCCAAAAGGCGCATTACTTTCATCGTTGACGGTAATATCATTGATATGAGTCATACCGGCTCGAATACCACGAGCAAAACGTAGCCCTTTTTCCATGTTCGTGGTAAAGACCGAACTTGATAAACCGTATTCTGTATCATTAGCAAGCTCAAGCGCTTCTTTCTCATCGCGGGCACGGACGATACCAACCAGCGGTCCAAAGATTTCATTACGGAATAACTCCATATTAGCAGTGACTTCAGTAAAGATATGCGGCGGCACCACTTGTCCTTCAATCTCGCCACTCAATAGCATGGTTGCGCCTTCTTCCTGCGCTTTGGCGATTTTATCTTTTAATGATTTGAGATGTTTTTCGTTGACGATAGGACCGATTGCGGTATCCTCCGAGCTTGGGTCACCAAACTTTAGCGTTTTAACATGGGCGTGGAAGCGCTCAACAAAATCATCATAAACCGCATCTTCAACGATGATACGATTGATAGCGATACAGATTTGACCTTGATGGAGAAACTTTCCAAACACCGCTGCTTTTACCGCGTTATCGATATCGGCGTCTTTGAGCACCACGAATGGATTGTTACCGCCAAGCTCAAGCGCCAACTGCTTAATATAATCGCCGCTATGCGCCAGCTCACCGATATGTTTGCCTACCGGGGTCGAGCCGGTAAATGAGACAAGACTTGGCGTATCGTGAGTGACGATGGCATCGCCAATCTCGCTACCGGCGCCAACCACTACGTTGAGCAAACCTTTCGGCAAGCCTGCTTCTTCAAATATCTTGGCTAGTAACAAACCGCCCGTAACGGGTGTGTCACTAGCAGGCTTGAGTACCACAGCATTACCAAGCGCAATAGCAGGCGCAATTGAGCGCTGAGTTAAATGAAACGGAAAGTTCCACGGACTAATCACAGCGATAACACCAATAGGCTCGCGGTAGACAAAGTTCTCTTTGCCTGGCGTATTAGAGGGACGGATTTCACCATGCACACGATTGGGAAAGGTCGCTGCTTCTAGTGTCATTGCGCGTGCTGTAGCGAGCTCGACATTGGCTTTGATACGGGTACTACCCGACTCTTTAATCAGCCACTCGACAATCTCATCTTGGCGTTGATCTAAAATTTCAATCACTTTATACAATAAACCAGCACGCTCAGCTGGAAGCTTTTGTGCCCACTGTTTTTGCGCGTCTTTAGCCGCCTTATAAGCCTCATCAAGCTGCTTATCTGTGGCTTGCTGAATCTCAACGATGGTATCGCCTGTATAAGGATTGATATCGGTATTAACGCTATCATCTTGACCTGTTGTCCATTCGCCTGCGATATACTGTAGATGAAAGTCGCTATAGGCTTTATTATCTGGTGTTTGCTTATTTGACATTGTATTTCCTTTCTTTATGTTAACTTTATAAGAGTACTTTTTATAAGAGTATTTATGTAGGTAATTAAAGTCCAACTTGCTAGACGACTGGTCTAATGCTAACATAGAGGACATTATTTAAACAATGAAAAGTACAAATGCTTCGTTATAAACTTTGTAAGAAAAACTCAAGGAGAGTGTAACTTTTATGTCTGTTACCACACTGGGTGCAATCGTCTCTGACACAAGTACCACTCATCAGTCTGTTGATACTAGAACGCATTTGCTGGCGACTGGTTATCAGCTTATTGCGCAAAAAGGTTTTACCGCAGTCGGTATTAAGCAAATACTAGACACCGCAGGCGTACCTAAAGGTTCCTTTTACCATTATTTTGCTTCAAAAGAAGCTTTTGGCGAAGCTATCATAGAGCATTACTTTACCAGTTATAAACAGCGTCTTGATGCCATTAGTAGTGCGCCTGACGTCAGTGCACAACAAAAGATTTACAACTATTTTCAAAACTGGTACGACACCCAGCAGAACGGCTGCAACCACGAAAAATGCTTGGTGGTGAAGCTCAGTGCAGAAGTGGCTGATATATCAGAACCTATGCGTGTGGCATTAGATATTGGCCGTGAGCAAACTATCGAGTGGCTCTCTCAGCAAATCAAAGCAGGCTGGGCAGATGGCTCTATTCCGCGTCAAGATAATATTGCCGCTGAAAGTATGGCCAAACGTTGGTATTTTGCTTGGCTTGGGGCCAGTCTGATTGCCAAAATTAGCCAGACTAATACGCCGCTTGCTGAGGTATGGCAGATGACTACCACCCAGTTGGGACGCTAAACTTCTAGAACCTTAAATTCTCAAAATTAGCTGTGCTTGAGTTCGTAACTATAAGTTTTGTAACTATTTACCAAACTTTTATTAATTTTACTAGACGACCGGTCTAATTTATGTACAATGGTGTTTGTTCTAGACAGATGGGAAAGTCAGTATGTGAGTATCTTTATACTGAATACTGACTTTCTATAAATTCATTTTTTCAACTTATTTTAAAAACAAAGTATTTCAAATATTAAGTGTTTAAAAAACACACAATTCAAAAAAATCATTTAGGAAGCTTATGAAAAATTTCCAATACTATAATCCGGTACGTATCGTCTTTGGCGAAGGTCAAATTGAGCAACTATCAGAATTAGTACCTACCGATGCCCGCGTTCTTATTACTTATGGCGGTGGCTCGGCTGAGCGTACAGGTACTTTGGCTGAAGTCAGAGAAGCTTTGGCAACAAACGGTGATCGCAAGGTCTTTGAGTTTGGCGGTATTGAACCCAATCCAGAATTTGTCACCCTTCTAAAAGCAGCAGATATAGTTAATGAAAACAATATTGACTTTATTTTGGCAGTGGGCGGTGGTTCAGTCCTTGATGGCAGCAAGTTTGTGGCACTGGTGTCTTCATTAAAAGAAGCAGATGGCACCGTCTCACGCGATAAGGCATGGGAAGCACTCATCAGCTATACCAAAAATCTAGACTCAGCTGTTGATTTAGGGGCGGTGCTGACTATTCCTGCGACCGGCTCAGAGATGAATTCAGGCGGGGTGGTCAACTATAGTGAGCGTCAAGCTAAACTACCTTTTGGCAATCCTTTAGCTTTCCCGAAGTTCTCAATCCTAGATCCTGCCAAAACGTTAACTTTGCCTGAGCGTCAAGTAATGAATGGTATTGCTGATGCCTTTGTCCATGTCATGGAGCAGTATTTGACGTATCCGGTGAATGCAAAAGTGCAAGACGCCTTTGCTGAGAGCCTGCTAAAGATTCTTATCGAAGAAGGTCCAGCGGTCAAGCAAGATCCTAATAACATGGAAACCCGAAAAAATATCATGTGGACGGCGACTATGGCACTGAACGGTTTAATTGGCGCTGGGGTTCCGCAGGACTGGACGACTCATATGATCGGTCATGAACTGACTTCACTGCATAATATTGATCATGCGCGCACCTTAACGATCGTCCTCCCCTCTGTTCTGCGTGAGCTTAAAGATAGTAAAAAAGATAAGCTGATTCAGTATGCTCGTAACGTTTGGAACTTATCTGTTGAGGATGCCGATATCCAAGACGAAGATGCCCTTATTGAGCGCGCTATTCGCAAAACTGAAGACTTCTTCCGTGAGCTGGGTCTACCCGTTAGCCTAGCGGATGCCGAATTAGACGAGACGGCTATTGATCCTATCGTGACCCAGTTAGAAGCACACAACATGGTGAAATTGGGTGAACACAATAAAAACGACTTGGAGGTGTCCCGTCGTATTTTAGAGCGTGCAGTAATGAGTAAGGCCTCGTAACTAATGTCATAACGAATAAAAACACGAAACCCTTAGAGTTTTGTATTTAAGAGTTTCGCTTCGCGCTATGATAGATACTATAGTCGATTCTAAATAAAACAGATACATTATATTTAAACGCGGAACTGGTATAAATTTTACTGGCGTGCTGTGCCTACGCCGACAGAGGCTGCGTAAAATTCATCCCAGTCCCGCTGTATCGTTTTTATATTGAACTTACTATATTACAGATAATAGCTATATTCTAATAAGCGACGCCTTGATAAATAATAAGTACAACTTCTTATAAAACCAAAAAAGGAAACTATTATGAGCTTTAATAAAGAGCAAAACGATCAACAGAATCGTCAAATTAAACTCGCCAGCCGCCCACATGGTGAACCACAACCGGACAATTTTGACCTAGTAACCAGCGATATTCCAACACCCAAAGACAACGAGATGCTACTGCGCACCGTCTATTTGTCATTAGATCCTTATATGCGCGGACGGATGAGCGACGCTAAAAGCTATGCTGAGCCTATGGAAGTTGGTGATGTGATGGTAGGAGGTACGGTCGCCCAAGTCGTAGAATCCAATATTGATAAGTTTGCCAAAGGCGACCTCGTGGTTTCCAATTCCGGCTGGCAGGATTATAGCGTCAGTGATGGCGAAGGGGTTCTTAAGCTCGATAAAAACATGTCGAATCCTTCTTACGGTTTGGGCGTGTTAGGTATGCCAGGTTTTACCGGCTATATGGGGCTTACCGATATCGGCAAACCAAAAGAAGGCGAAACGTTAGTGGTTGCCGCCGCAACTGGCCCTGTTGGCGCAACGGTAGGTCAAGTAGGTAATCAGTATGGAGTTCGTAGCGTCGGTATCGCAGGAGGTAAAGAGAAATGTGACTTTGCCGTAAATGAGCTCGGTTTTGATGTTTGTATCGACCATAAAGCCGATGATTTCGCTGAGCAGTTAAAGGCCGCTTGCCCAGACGGTATCGATATCTACTATGAAAACGTGGGCGGTAAAGTGTTTGACGCGGTATTGCCCTTACTCAATGCGCATGCCCGTATCCCAGTCTGCGGTCTCGTCTCGCAGTATAACGCGACCGAGCTACCTGAGGGCAAAGACCGCTTAGGCCTATTGTTTCGCAATGTCTTAAGCAATCGTCTGACCATCAAAGGCTTTATTATTCACGAAGAATATGGCGAGCACTTTCCAGAGTTCCTAAAAACGATGAGTAAATGGGTGGAATCCGGTAAAGTCAAAACCAAAGAATACGTCGCTGAGGGCTTAGATAACGCGCCAAATGCGTTCGTTGATATGCTAAATGGCGATAACTTTGGTAAGACAGTTGTTAAGGTTGCTGAGGTTGAATAGCCAGTAGTAATCTTTGATTAAATCTAGCCCATTGATAGGGTAATAAATAACGCAACGATCAATCGTTTAATATTGATTGTTTTAACTAAGTCTAACAAATAAACGAAGTCTAACAAATAAGGATACACATGAATATTTTAATGGTACTCACCTCACACGATCAACTTGGTAATACAGGTGAAAAAACAGGTTTTTGGCTCGAAGAGTTTGCAGCACCTTACTATGCTTTTCTTGATGCAGGTGTCAATATTACGCTTGCCTCTCCTGCTGGTGGTCAACCACCGCTGGATCCAAAAAGCGATGCAGAGGATGCGCAGACCGAATTCACTAAACGCTTCAAAGACGACACTGAGGCGCAAAAGCGTCTTGCCAGTACTAAAAAGCTTGCAGATGTCAAAGCCGAAGATTTTGATGCGGTATTCTACCCCGGTGGCCACGGTCCGATGTGGGACTTAGCGGTTGATAAAAACTCCATCAATCTGATTGAGACGTTTGTTAAACAGGACAAACCCGTTGCTTTTGTTTGTCATGCCCCAGCTGCGCTTAAAAATGTCAAAGTTGACGGCGAATATTTGGTTAAGGGTAAAACCGTTACTGGATTTACCAATACGGAAGAAGCAGGAGTTGGCTTAACAGACGTTGTACCTTTCTTATTAGAAGACACACTAAAAGAACACGGTGGTAACTACGAAAAAGGCGCGGACTGGGAGTCGTTTGTGGTTGAAGATGGACTGCTTATCACGGGACAAAACCCTGCATCATCAGAGGAAGCTGCAGATCGCCTAATCGCTAGGCTCAAGGGTTAATCGCGGGGATTCACTACAAAGGATAGCTTTTTTAAAATAATAAAGGTCACTATTATGATCCGTCTTCATCATCTTAATCAATCGCGCTCATTGCGAATTTTATGGCTATTAGAAGAGCTTGGGGTGCCGTATGAGATTGTCAGCCATCAACGCAATCTCACCACCCATCTTGCACCTGATAGTTTAAAAGCAGTTCATCCGCTGGGTAAGTCGCCTATCATTGAGATGGACGGCCTACAGTATACCGAGTCGGGTGCGATCACTGAGCTGTTGATTGAACGCTATGCCCCTGAGCGTCTGCGCCCGGCTACCGATAGCCATGACTATGGTTATTACTTGCAGTGGATTCACTTCGCTGAGAGCTCTTTGATGCTACCTTTATTGCTTGAGTTATTTACGAATAAAGCAGGCGTCAGTGACAATGAGTTTTTAAAGGGGTATATCAGTGATGAGAAGCACAAGGTGCTCAGTTATCTTAATGATGAAGTGGCTAATAAGCCCTTTATCGTTGGTAATAAGCTCTCTGGCGCTGATTTTATGCTGTCCTTTGATCTTATTATCTTAGCTAAACGCCATTCGCTTGAAAACTATCCAAACATTGAACAGTATGCACTGCAACTGGCTAATTTGGATAGCTATCAGCGTACTATGCGCCTTGAGGCAAACTATGATGAGTCTATCTAATAGCTCATTTTAAAATCTATAGTTATAAAATAAAAGCAGCTCAAAGACATTGAGCTGCTTTTTTTATTAGGGAAGTAAACGGTGCGTCTGCCAACTATCAGATTCAGGGTGTAGTATATAAACAATACGGTCGTGAACCCGATTGGCGCGTCCTTGCCAAAACTCGATCTTTTCGATTGTTATCTCGTACCCACCCCAGAAATCAGGTGTAGGTACTTTAGCATCATCAGGATACTGATTTTGCAGGGCGTTAAAGGCGTCTTCTATAATCTCTCTGTTGGCGACCTCCCCACTTTGCGGCTGACTTACCCAGGCGCCGATTTGACTATCATGGGGACGTTTTTGAAAATAAGCTGCGGATTTGTCTGCCGCTATTTTTGCAATGGAACCACTAATACGCACTTGGCGTTCAAGTTCATGCCAAAAAAACAGTACCTCAGCATTGGGGTTGTCTGCTATATCCTGACCTTTAGCGCTTTCGTAATTGGTATAAAATACGATGCCTGTATCGGTAATCTCGCGCATCAATACAATGCGGACGCTTGGCTTCATGTCCGCACCGCAAGTAGCGAGACTCATGGCATAAGGCTCTTGTACCTGTTGCTCCAGCGCCTCATTCATCCATATCTTAAATAACTCAAAGGGCGACGCAGGTACTGAGTCTTGATCCAGCACGCCTTTCTCGTATGATAGGCGCTGATCAGTGAAATCCATACTCATAAGGGTTCCTATATTACGCATGACTTTATAACTTTGTGCAGTAGCACCTATCCCAATACGGCTTTGATCTTATCCGCTAACTCATTGGCCATAACATCGCATTCTATCTCGTCATCTGATTCAACCATGACTCTGATTACAGGCTCAGTGCCTGATTGGCGAATGAGCAGACGTCCGCGACCCTCAAGTATCGCTTTTGCTTTGTCAAAGACCGCTACGAGCTCTTCGTTCTGATACGGGTCTTGCATCTGCGACAAACGTACGTTAACCAGTTTTTGTGGTAAGAGCTCAAAACCGTCAGTTAGGTCACTGAGCGCGCGAGCTTTCGCTGTCATCACTGCAAGCACTTGTAGGCCTGCGATAATAGCATCTCCAGTACGACTCTTATCTAGACACAGAATATGTCCAGATGGCTCGCCGCCTAAGATCCAGTCGTTAGCTTCAAGGACGTGCATCACATAGCGATCGCCAACCTTGGCACGCGTAAATTCGATGCCGCGTGCCTGCAGTGCAAGCTCCAAACCCATATTGCTCATAAGGGTTCCAGCAACGCCGCACGCTAGGCTCTCCCCTTGAGTTGCTAGTATGTAAAGAATACCGTCGCCGTCAACGAGACGCCCAGCTTCATCTACCATCACTATGCGATCACCGTCGCCATCTAAAGCAATACCGACGTCCGCATTGTTGTCTATTACTGCTCGCTGCAAGCTTTTTGGGTGAGTCGATCCACAGTCTGCATTGATATTAATACCATTAGGTGTATTGTTGATGGCGATAACTGTTGCGCCAAGCTCGCGCAATACTCTTGGGGCGACACTATAACCTGCACCATTCGCACAATCGACTACCACTGTCATAGCGCTTAAGTCGTATTGATAAGGAAAACTGCCTTTACAAAACTCAATATAACGTCCTTTAGCATCATTGATACGGCTGTTCTTGCCCAGTTTTGCGGGATCGTGAATCGGCATAGGTACGCTATCATTATCCTCTAGTATCGCCTTAAGCTTGTCATTAATAGCGCTTTGCATCTCATCAGTCAGCTTTTTGCCGTCACCTGAAAAAAACTTAATACCGTTATCGAAATAAGGATTATGAGAGGCTGAAATAACGACGCCGGCGTCGGCGTGGAAACTGCGAGTCAGATGGGCGATTGCAGGCGTAGGTAGCGGCCCCAGCATATGCACATCGACACCAGCGGCATTAAATCCTGCCTGTAGTGCGCCCTCAATTACATAACCAGATAAGCGTGTATCTTTACCGATGATGACGCTTGGTCTACGTGCCACATTAGCCGTATTTTCTATGAGAACACGACCAACAACATAGCCCAACTTTAAAATAAAATCTGGCGTTATAGGCAACTCTCCAAACTTACCACGAATACCATCGGTACCAAAGTAACTCATTGTCAATATTCCTCAATGCTAATAAATGCTAAATAGGCTGAATGCCTAAAATGTCTAACTATATTTATACTATTTAGTTTATCTAGTTTATCTAAATTTTACTTATCGTTTTATTTTACGAAAAAAAACAGCCAGCAATGATGAGGCATTGTTGACTGTTTGTATCTTGAAGGGTTAATTAGCTTAGCTTACGCGGTAATTAGGCGCTTCTTTTGTAATCTGAACATCATGGACGTGCGACTCTTTCATACCCGCTGAGGTTACTTTGATAAACTGAGGTTTAGTGCGCATCTCTTCGATAGTTGCACAGCCAGTGTAGCCCATTGAAGAGCGTAGACCGCCTACCAATTGATTGACTATGCCAGCGACTGGACCCTTATAAGGAACGCGGCCTTCAATACCCTCAGGCACAAGCTTTTCAACGCCGTCTTTAGCATCTTGAAAATAGCGATCTGAGGAGCCGTGCTGCCCTGACATCGCTCCAAGACTTCCCATACCGCGGTAAGCCTTGTAATAGCGACCTTGAAACAGCTCAACCTCGCCTGGTGCTTCCTCGGTACCTGCCATCAGTGAGCCAACCATAATACACGATGCGCCAGCTGCTATGGCTTTGGCCATATCACCTGAATAGCGAATACCACCATCGGCGATCAGCGGGATACTATCTTGTAGAGCGCTTGCTACGCTATCAATGGCAGATATCTGCGGTACCCCGATGCCTGCAATAATACGCGTAGTACAGATAGAACCAGGACCGATACCCACTTTTACCGCATCAGCGCCCGCATCACGCAAGGCTTTGGCCGCATCACCTGTCGCAATATTACCACCGATAACTTGAATGTGAGGGAACGTCTTTTTGACCCAAGCGACCTTTTCAATAACCCCTTTTGAATGACCGTGCGCGGTATCAACGACGATTACATCCACATCAGCAGCGACTAAAGCCTCAACGCGCGCCTGCGTATCTGCTCCCGTACCCACAGCCGCACCGACCCGCAAACGGCCTTTAGCGTCTTTACATGCGTTGGGGTTGTTTTCCGCTTTAGCAAAGTCATTCACTGTGATCAAACCACGCAAACGATAATCATCGTCAATGACAATGACTTTTTCGATACGGTGTTCGTGCAAGAGTTTTTTGATATTCTCATTGCTCTCGCCTTCTTTTACCGTTACCAACTGATCTTTTGGGGTCATAATATGGCTAACAGGCTGTGACAAATTGGTCTCAAAACGCCAGTCACGATGCGTGACGATACCGACCACGTTATCAGTGCCTTTCTCCACGACAGGAACGCCTGAAATATTATTGTCCTGCGTCAATTTT
This sequence comes from uncultured Psychrobacter sp., assembly GCA_947489525.1. Taxonomy (GTDB): domain Bacteria; phylum Pseudomonadota; class Gammaproteobacteria; order Pseudomonadales; family Moraxellaceae; genus Psychrobacter. The sequence goes on along the minus strand of CANLDW010000004.1, from coordinate 84,621 downwards.
AGCAACTCACCAATAGTCATCTCAGGATGTACAGTAATAGGATCGACTACCGTACCCGCTTCAAACTTTTTGACGCGGCGTACTTGGGTCGCCTGCTTATCTATATCCATATTCTTATGCAAGATACCCATAGCACCCAGCTGCGCCATAGTGATTGCCATCTCAGATTCTGTGACGGTATCCATAGCGGCTGATATCAGCGGTAAATTGAGTGTGATGTCTTTAGTAAGGCGAGTGGATAGATCAGCCGCTTTTGGTAAGACCTCAGAATAAGCTGGCAACAGTAGTACATCATCAAAAGTAAAGGCTTCATCGACGATTCTTAACATACATACCCCTAGCGTTGGTTATTTTAATGGGTAGGAATACTGAGTAAACAAATACGATAGCGCGCAGTATTAGCGTGTAATCGCTCAGTTATCCCTTAAAAATAACGCCGTATTATAACAAATAAGCTAAGCGCTCACACGTTATATTTTAGCTCTCTTTGAAGGTAATACGATCTGCTGGTAGATAAGAGTGTTGTTCATCATAGAGATAGCTTAGCATTTGCTCACGGATATCACACTCCATTGCCCACGCATCATCAGGGCCATTAGATGACATAGCGCAGCGCAGCTTAATAGCGTCTTCATCCATATCTACAGTTAGGACGACAGGTTCAGTTTCACCATCCCAAAGCTCGTGAGACTTGACCAGCTCAAAGAACTTTTGCCGCACCTCTTCTATGTTGACCCCATAATCCAAGTACAGATACATAGGTCGCATCTGCTGCACCTCAGGATGAGACCAGTTCTCCACAATCTCAGTGACAAAATAGCGCATGGGTATAAACAAGTGACGCTCATCCCACGTCTTGAGTATGGCATAGGTATAACGTAGATTATGAACCGTACACCACGTACCGTCGATCATAACGGTATCCCCAATACGAATGGGCTGAGTCATCGCAATCTGTACGCCTGCAACCAAATTACCTAGCGTAGGCTGGGCGGCTACCCCTAGTACTACGCCTGCAATACCGGCTGAGGTCAGTAAAGTCTTACCTAAACCTTCAATATCTGTAAATTCACTTATCCCAATCCAAACGCTACCGATAACCATAAAAAAGATAAACAAACGACGAAATATGGAGACGTACGTACTGCGTTTTCGGTACTTATCAAACTCCTCATCATCCAGATTATTGATTTGCAGATCTTGATAACGATTGGCAAAGAAGTTAATAACCCGAATACCCAACCAAATAGCACTAATCACTAAAAATATCCATACGATAGGTCTAGTCGATGTCGCTATCGAATCAATATAAGGAAAGCCGCCAGAGACTAACGTAAATACGAGTGAGAACCCTATGGTAAAGGTCAGTGGTACAACAAGTTTGCTAGCAAAATCCATGATCCCTTTTTGGCTCATAGAATCGTAATCATTTTCGCCCTCTTTGTGATTTATAAAACGGTTAAGTAATACGCTAACCCCTTTACTCAGTAGCCAACCTAGCCCCATAGTCACCAGCAAAAACGAGATGAGAACCAAAAACTCCCATACTGCCATCCCAAAAAAACGTATGGTCATCCAATCAGGTATATACTGAGCGAATTCAGGCGGCTTGTACTGCTCGTAAAGGTTATCTATATTACCCACCGTTTGCGCTGAGAATACCCATATAGGCGCATTATCATCTACGCGGACGCGCTCAACGAATAAGGGCACGCGGCGCTCACGATAATTAATATACCCCAGCTGAATGGAACGACGTGGAATACCAGCGGTGCTACTGCTACTACCCAAAGGGGGTTCAATCAAGCCATCAGCGCGATCAGGCAAGTCATCAAATACATAGAGTCCTTTGGTATTCAGTAAAAAATCTAAACGCTCAGCCAGTATCGCACCGCGCTCGGCTTGCGTGCTAGGCTCAAGCAGATTCATATTAAGGGCGTGCGCTGCTAAATCATATTTCTCTTTCATAATCGCCGATTGAAAAAACTCTAAAAGCGCAAGCGGCGTGGCAAGATTGGCAGGCTCATTAAGAGGAGGTAGACCTGCGTTTAGCTCCTCTAACAGATAGTAGTTTTCATTATATTCACCTGTAAATGCAGTACTACCTTGCAATATACCCGCTTGATCTACCACGTTTTCTTCATCAGCTTTGAACACTTCGCGTGCGCTATCTGGCAGATCAATGCCTTCACGTTGTAGCGTGTCGATCTGTTGCTCTAGATATTCTATGAGTGTGTCAGGATCTTGCGCTGAGGGTCGATTGTCAGCTTGATTTGTAGGACTGGCTTGAGCTTCATTAGTTTGAGCTTCATTAGTTTGAGCTTCATTAGTTTGAGCTTCGTTAGTTTGAGTAGTATTATTTACCGCCGCATAAGCACTACCGAAACTCAGCAAACTGACAACAACTGTAAAAATTGCCCTAATGATATGCTGTTTTAAACTCATGGTAAGAGTAGAACTGCCGTCGTATATCCGTTGGTCGCGTATTTGTTGATTGTTTTTCATAAGCCAAAACATTTTTCACTATAGTAGTGAATAAGCTAAAGCAGTGCACAAAAAAAAGCCAGCGTTTAGCTGACTTAATTTGTTAGGGTACGTATTTAAGACACTTTATCAAACATTGTATTGTCTTATCTTTAAGCGCGTCGCCACGTCGTCCCAGTAGCGCTATCTTCAAGCTCAATTCCAGCCTCTTTGAGCTCATCGCGGATAGCGTCTGCACGAGCAAAGTCTTTATTAGCCTTGGCCTGAGCTCTGTCTTGAATGAGGGCATCAATGGCGTTATCAGACATCCTATTCTCGCTCCCTGCGCCAACAGCCGCTTGCAAGAACTGCTCTACGGGTAGCTGGAGTAGATTTAAGATTTGTGCCAAAACTTTTAATTGCTGCGCGTGTTGCCAAGCGCTGGTCGCATCCCCTACTTTGATTGCTTTGTTCACCTCGCGCGCCAGCTCAAATAATACACTGATTGCAGCGGAACTATTGAAGTCATCATTCATAGCGCTGATGAATTTTTGCCCAAAGTTATTATTATACGCTGCTGTTACACTATCACTATCAATAGTAAGCGCTTGTCCTTGATTTTGCTGCGCTACTTTAATCGTTTGATATAATCTACTTAGGCTATTATGCGCTTCATCCAAAGCCTTATCCGAGAAATTGACCTGACTGCGATAATGGCTCGACAACAAGAAAAAACGCACGGTTTCGGGATGATACTTTGCAGTGACTTCGCGAATAGTAAAAAAGTTGCCTACAGACTTTGACATCTTTTCACCATCAACATTAATAAAGCCGACATGCATCCAGTTGCGCGCGTACTGGCAGCCTGTTGCCGCTTCTGACTGCGCGATCTCATTTTCGTGATGCGGAAACTGCAAATCATGCCCGCCGCCGTGAATGTCAAAAGTCGCGCCCAAAGCCTTTGTCGACATCGCTGAGCACTCGATATGCCAGCCTGGACGTCCCTGCCCCCAAGGCGATGCCCACTGAGGCTCATCAGGTTTTGCAGCCTTCCATAGCACAAAATCAAAAGGATTGCGTTTGTCGGTCTCGACTTCAACTCGCGATCCTGCTTGCAAATCATCGAGCTTACGTTTAGAGAGCTTACCGTAGTCAGCGAAGCGCTCCACTGCATAGTACACATCGCCATTGTTGCCCGTATAAGCGTAGTCGCTATTTACTAGCGTCTCAATCATCTGCTGCATCTCGCCGATATAATCGGTTGCACGCGGCTCAGCATCAGGAGATAAGCAGCCAAGCGTAGCGGCGTCCTCATGCATAGCACGGGTGAAACGCTCGGTCAATGCACTGATCGGCTCATCATTCTCATTGGCACGGGCAATGATTTTGTCGTCGATATCGGTGATATTACGTACATAATTGACTTCATAACCGATTTGCGAAAGCCAACGCACCACGATATCAAACGCGACCATAACGCGCGCATGACCAATATGACAGTAATCATAGACTGTCATGCCGCACACATACATACCGACCTTCCCTGCACTTAATGGTATAAGCGCCTGCTTTTGCTGGGTCAATGAATCGTAGATAGTGAGCTGGGACTTGGCGTCAGCCAGTGATATGGTCATCGTTTAATAGCCTTTTTGTTGAATGGTGATGCGTTTATGATAATCGCTTTATTAATAGTCATCGTACTCATGTTGCGCTACAACATAAACGTAACGCATTATCTTAGCGAAAACGAACGTAAAATACTACAATAGCGGCTGAAGCTGTCTTATTTAGTAGTATTGAGATAAGACAATTAAATCAGTTAAGGATGTTAGTATGGGCAATCGTTTAAGCAAGATATATACACGTACAGGAGATGACGGTAGCACGGGCATGGCAGATGGCAGCCGCGTGAGTAAAGCCGATGCACTGTTTAATGTGATGGGAGATATTGACGAGCTCAACTCTCATATCGGTCTGGTACGCGCTCATCTAACGCATTTAATCATTACTCGTCAGTCTCTGCCTGAACGTTTAAAAACCCAAGAAAACACAGACTTCTCTCAAGCGCTTATCATCATACAACACTTACTGTTCAACATTGGTGGCGAGCTGGCAATGCCTGAATATGAAGGTGTCACAAGCACGCATATTGAATGGCTTGAGCAGCAAATTGATGCGATGAATAGCAGCTTGCCCGCGCTCAAAGATTTTATTCTACCGACAGGGTCACTTTTGGTCAGTCAATTACACGTCGCGCGTACGGTCTGTCGCCGCGCTGAACGTCAAGCCGTCGCCCTACAACAAGAGCGCACGCAAGCGATCCGTAGTCCCGCGCTCACCTTTATCAATCGTCTATCTGACTGGTTGTTTGTGGCTGCCCGTTTTTGTACCGATCCTGAACATATCTCTGAGGTGCTTTGGGACAGCAAAGTCCTACAAAACCTTAAATAGTCCATTGGTGATGTCAAAAAAGCTCGCTATCTCATAAATAGCGAGCTTTTATACGTTTGGGGGTGCGGCAATACTAACCCTTAGTAAGTTGCACTTTCATCCTCGACAATGATCATATCGATGCTGTCGTCTTGCGGGACAGCTTTGGGAGCTTCAGGAATAATCGGCAGCGTGCCACTTGTTGTCGGCGCAGCTGAGGGCTCACTGTTTTGACTGATCGTTGGTGGGGTTGCAGGCTCGATCGGGCGTATTGGTTCAAGCGAGGTTATCGTTGGCGGCTCGCGGTTCTCTACGCGGTTATCCGTCTGAGGTGTCCTATTACGTCGCGTCGCTTCTTGCACTCGGCGCTCATTCTGTAATCTATTAATACCAGCTTGTAGTGCAGACCCTGCTACCACATCAGATACTGCGTTCAGTATAGGTGGTTGACCAGCGATACGCGTGCGCACTTGTCCCCCTTGGGTACTAACAACGTAAGTGAAGGCGTCGTCGACCAGCATGTTGTTGTTGATGCGAATATTGTTTTGCGCTAAGCGCGTTTGCAAGGTAGGTTGATTACTATCTGCTTGTAGCTGATTTGCTAAGTACAGATCTTCACTTGCTAACGTCATACTGATACTTGCTTGACACGTGGTGACGCCATTGCTATTCGCTTCTTGTACAAGCGCTGAATTTTGTACATCAATTAAGATATTATTTGCTTTAGCACTGACGACAGAGCTATTTAGGCTAATCCCAGCTTCATCAGCGTAGTTACTAGCTGACGCTTGTGCCCGCTGATTGATCATATACTTGAGCGCTGTTTTAAGACGATCCTGTACTAGAGGATTATCACAATTGATAGCAGCGGCAACAGGCGTCTCGACGACGACATCTGGGGTCGCTTCAGTCATCTCAGCAGCTTCGTTATCATCTGCTCGATCACAACCTGCGATGGCAAGGCTACAGAGTAGACCGAGCCCAGCAACCTGCGGCCAGTTAACTCCTTTATTTGTTGCAACGCTCATGGTTTACTCCTTATCTGTATACTGTCTATAAATATAAAATGTGGTAAAAATAAAGTGCGAGGGGTTCACAATAATCAAGCTGTTTAAGCGCTATTCAAATTAAGCGCTATTCAAAAATTGTGTCTAGTGGGTGACCAAAATTAGGCTATTATACGGCGTTTGCATACAAGGGTCATTAATAGTACCTATTTACATACAAATAATACTTAATGTTAAGCTTCTGGTTAGCTTTAGTAGTAAATTGCTAGATTTACTTAACTTCGGTGTCTTAAAACTTTTTAATACACTATAAAAGAACGAATCTATGATAAATCTAAAGAACACTCGTCTACTCGGTCATCGCGGCGCGCGCGGCGAAGCGCTTGAGAATACGCTGGCTGGATTTGAGCACGTACAACGCTTACAGCCCTATGGACTCGCTGGTATAGAGTTTGACGTACAGCTTAGTGCGGATGGACATTTAATCGTATTTCACGATGACACCCTACAACGTTTAATCGGCTCACAGGCACGTCTTAATCAGCTTAGTCTCAATGAGATTCAGCGTCATATGCAATCAGGTCATCACATCATTACCCTGGCCAGTCTGCTGACAACCCATACACCGCTGACAGATTTTGATATTATTGAGCTTGAGATCAAAACCCACGAGCGCACGAACTACACACTACTCATCCAAGCATTAATTCGCGACTTACTTCCGCTCGCCTTGCCTATCACCTTAACCAGCTTTGACGTAGAGTTACTCGCCCAACTACAGCGTAATAAGTGGTTGGCACCCATTCCACGCGGTTTGCTTACGCGTACACCTGAAACGACTGCTACTGCGCCAAATACTGCCTTGCAGCTTGGCTGTACTCAATTAGGTATTTATTATCCCCTTCTAAGTCCTAAAATTATCACCCATTGTCACCGTTATGACTTGCCAGTCAGCGCTTGGACGGTCAACGATACCGATGTTATCAAACATCTTGTAGACTGGAATGTCGATACGATTATCACAGATTATCCCACGCTGTTGCTGCGCCCTTAATATCTGGCAGACCCTGCTATCACTACCTCACACCTGATAATTATGACGTTGCGGCAGTCATACAGGTAGGTTACGCTCAAAAATCAGTACTCAATCCAGCATAATAAATTATAAAACTCCTACAAGTTATTGTTATTTAGCTATATTTTTATAGTGTATAAGTGTTCACTTTGCGTTTTTTTTAAGGTAATATAGGGTCTTAATAAATACCGTTAGGAACATAACATGATCGCAAAAAAAGTACTTGGCTTACCGCTTAAAGGCTTACGTTTCGCAATCAAATCTAGAGACACTTTAACAAAAAACACTTTTACCAAAGGTGTCCTTACTACGTCTACGCAGATCAAGATGTGGCTGAGTAGCACGCTAAACAGTAATGACGTTGAAAAGTTAACGGTAGACCGTGCGTCTCTTACGGATATTGATAATACGATTGATATCCGTGAGCTTGAATTTACCAAAGCGCCAATTAACTGGATACCAGCGACAATTTTAATTGCCACCCCTATTGCTGCAGCGATTGTTACGCCTTGGTACTTAGCAACGCATCAGGTGAGCGCACCCGTATGGGGGGTTTTTGGGGCCTTTATGGTATGGACTGGCATGAGTATTACCGCAGGCTATCATCGCTTGCTGTCGCATCGTGCGTACAAAGCTCATCCTGTGGTCAAAAACTTCTTGTTATTAGGCTCCACCCTTGCAGTGCAAGGTTCAGCGTTTGATTGGGTTTCAGGTCATCGTACTCATCACCGTCACGTCGATCACCGCTTAGAAGATCCTTACTCCGCCAAGCGTGGGTTTTGGTTTAGCCATATCGGCTGGATGCTACGCAATTATCCAAGCGGTAACTTTGACTACAAAAACATCCCTGATCTAACCAAAGATAAAGTCTTGCAGATTCAACATAAATACTACGGGTTGTGGGTGTTAGCCGCTAACGTCGGTTTGGTTGCTGCTGTGGGCTGGTTACTTGGCGATGTGTGGGGCACGTTGGTACTTGCAGGTTTACTGCGCTTAGTGCTTACCCATCACTTCACCTTTTTTATCAACTCCCTATGCCACATGTTCGGCTCGCGCCCTTATACCGATACTAATACTGCGCGTGATAACTTCTTCTTAGCGCTCTTTACTTGGGGCGAGGGCTATCACAATTACCATCATTTCTTCCAATACGATTATCGTAACGGGGTTAAGTGGTGGCAATATGATCCGACTAAATGGCTCATTGCGGCACTCTCTAAAGTGGGTCTGACCACCGAGTTACGTACTGTTGATGATACGACGATTAAGCACGCTGAGGTGCAGATGCAGTTTAAAAATGCCCAGCAGCATATTGAGACGATAAAGGCAAACGGATTTGACATTCCGCACGCGCTACAAAGCTTTCAAGATCGTATCAAATTTGAGTACGATGCCTTTACGCAGACTGTTGAGGAATGGCAAGCGCTCAAAGCAAAAACCATTGAGCTTAAAAAGACAGAATTTGCAGATCGATTGCATGAAGTGGATGATAAGCTCAAGCACGACTACGCCAAGATTGAGCAAAAAATACTCGCGCATAATAGCAATCTAAAAACGGCGTTTCGCTCTATTGGTCACAGCACCAAAGCTGCGTAAGCTTTTAATGTTTGCTTATTAGATGACTCTTTTATGTTTTCTCCTTCCCTCTATCCTAGTTGATAGGGGGATTTTTTTACTGTAAATAACTCACGTATTAAGCAAGCTATTAAAACGCAGACCATACGGACGATGACAGCGTTGATAGTAAGAGCTATGTTATAGTGTTTTGATATACACACATCTAAGAGACTCCCCTTTATGAACTATAAAAATACCTATGCAGCCCTTGATCCTCGTCTTTATCATAAGCAGCCGCCAACCCCGCTTAAAAATCCGCAGGCAGGACATTTTAATGAGCAAGTCGCAAAGCAACTTGGTTGGACAGATGAGAAAGATTTAATGGCGCGCTGGGTTGACATCCTAGGCGGCACTTATGTGCCAAAGGAGTTTGAACCTCTAGCTATGGCGTATGCCGGACACCAATTTGGTCAGTGGGCAGGACAACTGGGAGATGGGCGTGGTTTGCTTATGGCGCAAGTGCTCGATCACAACAATGTATTGCAAGATTTGCACTTAAAGGGTATTGGGCTAACGCCATATTCGCGCATGGGAGATGGACGCGCGGTATTGCGTAGCACCATTCGTGAGTACTTATGTGGTCATGCTCTGAGTACACTTGGTGTGCCCTCCTCTAATGCTTTGGGTTTTGTCGTCTCTGACACGCCAGTACGCCGTGAGCGTATGGAAGTGGGGGCCGCTTTGATGCGTGTGGCGGACAGTCATATCCGCTTAGGCCATATTGAATGGATAGCCAGCTATGCTCCAGAGCTGTTAAGCGAATTTACCGATTATATGATCGATACTTACTATCCTGAATGCCGCGATAGTCAGACGCCTGTACTGGCTTTTTTAAGCGAAGTTGTCACACGCACGGCGCGTATGATCGCCGATTGGCAGCTGATTGGTTTTGCCCACGGCGTTATGAACACCGATAATTTATCAATTACAGGTAGCACTTTGGACTTTGGTCCCTTCGGTTTTATGGAACGCTTTGATCCAAGCTGGATTAATAACCACTCCGATCACACCGGACGCTACACGTATCAAAACCAGCCCGCTATTGGCTATTGGAACCTCAATATCTGGTTGCCACACTTTATGCGCTTGGACGGCGTCACGCGTGAAAGCTTAGCCGATTGTTTAGCGCCTTATGAGACCAGCTTTATGCAGCACTACCAGCAGGGGCTATGCCGTAAGCTTGGACTGCCCCATGAACAATCAAGCTTAGAGCTGGCGTTTGAATGGCTCACTTTGCTTGAGGATAATAAGCTTGACTATACCAATAGCTTTCGCGCGCTATTAACCCTGATTGAACCTGAAGCGCATCCTCATGAAGAGCAACTGCTTACCACACTCAAAAGCGAGCTTGATGATACGGGACGCGAGGTATTGCAGGACTGGTCAACGCGTTATCTCACTCAGATCGAAAAACAGGATCGAAGCGCTGTGATTGAGAGCTTAAGTACACACAATCCTGTCTATATCTTGCGTAATAACATGGCACAGCGAGCAATTGTTGCAGCCGAACAAGGACAGTTTGAGGAGGTGGCAAGGTTGTATGATTTGTTAGCTCAGCCCTATACAGTACAAAACATCGCAACCGACCTTGATGTTACGCCGCCGCCTGCTGATGCGCCATCCCTACCTATTAGCTGCTCGTCTTAAATTTTGTTAAATGACCAAAAGCCTATTAAGTTAAGTAAGTATAAGTACAAAGATAATTTAGTCGATGCTTAGTAGCTACTGATAGCTGTTAACATTTGCATATTTAATCGCAGTTGACTAGTCAGCGAATTGTCAATAATGCTAGAATAACGATTTTGCACCTTTGCTGGTTTTTTATATTGATGCTTGATCGTTTTGCATCGTTTTTGCTACTGCTACGCGCCTCTGTAAGTCTCTTTACTCGTGAAGAGATGCCAGTGGCTTTTATCTTTTTTGTTAATTCCAATTTATACCAACCATGGCCATTACTATGAAAGACGACATCACTTTGAATACGGACAAATCCACTACGGAAAAAGAGCAATTTGAGCAAGCTGCCCTACACTACCATGAGTTTCCAAGGCCCGGTAAGATATCGGTCACACCGATCAAACAGCTAGCAAACCAGCGCGATCTTGCCCTAGCCTACTCACCAGGGGTTGCTATACCTTGTCTTGAGATTCAAAAGGATCCCTCTGCTGCAGCAAGATATACTGCGCGTAGTAACTTAGTTGGTGTTATTACTAATGGGACAGCAGTACTTGGTTTGGGCGATATTGGACCGCTCGCCTCAAAGCCTGTGATGGAAGGTAAAGGGGTGTTGTTCAAAAAGTTTGCAGGTATTGATGTGTTCGATATTGAGATCGCCCAAAATGATCCCGATAAGTTTATCGAAGCCGTTGCTGCTTTAGAACCAACTTTTGGTGGTATTAACCTAGAAGACATCAAAGCGCCTGAGTGCTTTAAGATTGAGCGTGAACTACGCGAGCGCATGAATATCCCTGTGTTTCATGATGACCAACACGGCACCTCAATCATCGTAGCTGCCGCTATGCTCAATGCCTTACAGCTCATCGGTAAAAAGATTGAAGAGATCACTGTTGTCTGCTCTGGCGCAGGTGCTGCGGCAATCTCTTGTCTAGACATCATATGCGCGCTTGGGGTTAATAAAGATAACATCTACGTATCTGATTCGCGCGGTATTGTCTCAACCCGTCGTGAAAACCTCGATGAAACAAAGCAGCGCTATGCGCGTGATACCGATGCCACTACCATTGATGAAGTAATGGATAATGTCGATATGTTCTTAGGGCTATCCATGCCTGGCATACTAACCGAAGACATGGTGCGCCGTATGGCAAAGGATCCTATCGTCTTTGCCCTTGCTAACCCAACGCCTGAGATCATGCCTGAGCTTGCTCATGCGGTACGTCCAGACGTTATTATGGCAACGGGTCGCTCAGATTATCCCAATCAGGTGAACAACGCTCTGTGCTTCCCTTACATCTTTCGCGGCGCGCTAGACGTTGGTGCAACCGCTGTTAACGAAGAGATGAAAATCGCTTGTGTACGCGCTATTGCAGCAATGGCACACGTTGAAGCGACGCCAACGACCAACCTCAAGAACGTCGATAACATGAAGAGCTTTGGCCGCGATTACCTAATTCCAGGACCACTTGAGCCAAACTTAATCATCGAGATCGCCTCTGCTGTTGCTAAAGCGGCAATGGACTCAGGCGTAGCGACCTTGCCTATTAACGATCTAAGAGCGTATCGTCAGCGCTTGTCTGAGTTTGTCTACAATTCAGCGTTTGTCATGAAGCCGATATTTGCTCGCGCAAAAGAAGATCCAAAACGCATCGTTTACTGTGAAGGCGAAGATCAAAACGTCTTGCTGGCGGTGCAAGTTGTCGTCGATGAAGCCCTTGCCAAGCCTATCCTGGTCGGTCGACCTGCTGTAATCGAAAGCACTATTGAGAAGCTCGGTCTACGCTTAAAAGACGGCGTCAATATCACTATCGTCAACCAAGATGATGATCCGCGCTACAGAGACTACTGGCAGGGCTATTACGAGAAAAACAAGCGCCGCGGTGTCAGTATTGAGCTTGCGCGCCGCGATGTACGTCGCAAAACGACGCTTATCGGTGCCCTCCTTGTCGATAACGGTGATGCTGACGGTATGATCTGCGGTACTTTTAGTCATTACCAGTTGCATTTAGAATACGTGCAAAACGTCATCGGTAAAAGAGAAGGCGTCAACGACTTTTACGCCATGAATGCCGTCTTGATGCAAGATCGCAATATCTTTATCGCTGATACGTACATCCACGAGGATCCAACAGCTGAGCAGTTGGCTGAGATGACTATCATGGCGGTAGATCAGTTGCACCGCTTTGGTATCACGCCGCGCGTGGCACTGGTCTCACACTCAAACTTTGGTACGTCAAATCGTGATAGCGCAGTCAAAATGCGTAAGGTGTATGAGATCTTAACGGATATGAACGTTGACTTTGAGTTTGAAGGTGAGATGCAAGGCGATGCTGCGCTTAGCGAGCAGATTCGTTTAGAAGATATGCCATCAAGCCCGCTCAAAGGCTCAGCTAACTTGCTTATTCTGCCAACGCTTGATGCCGCTAACATTGCCTTTAACTTGCTCAAAACGGCAACCAGTAGCGCCTCTATCGGTCCTATCTTATTAGGCGCTAATAAGCCTGTGCATATCTTAACTCCTGCTGCCACAGCGCGCCGCGTCGTCAATATGACTGCTCTTGCGGTCACAGAAGCGCAGGACTTAGAAGCAAAAACAGCTTTATAATACATAGCTAAGCAATGCGAGTGCATAATCGCTTTGCTATAATAAAACCAGCCAAAGCTACCTGTTCGCTTTGGCTGGTTTTTTATTACCTGCTCTTAGTATATATACATATCAAAATACCCGAGGATCATCATGCAAGTCTATCTCGTTGGCGGTGCAGTACGTGACACGCTCTTGGGGCGCCCTATCAAAGACAAAGACTACGTTGTCGTTGGCGCTACCGCTGAAGATATGCTGACAGCTGGATTCCAACAAGTAGGCGCAGATTTTCCGGTATTTTTGCACCCTATCACCCATGATGAGTATGCCCTTGCTCGTACTGAACGCAAACAAGGTCACGGCTATCAAGGTTTTAGTGTCGATGCAGGAGCAAACGTTAGTCTAAAAGAGGATTTGCAGCGCCGCGATCTCACTATTAACGCTATGGCAATAGAAGTGAAAAGCCTAGATGACTGTGCGTTTGTCAGCGGCGAGGTTGTGGACTACTACGGTGGCCTTGATGATATCGAGCATAAAATCTTACGCCACGTCTCGGCAGCCTTTAGCGAAGATCCCCTGCGCGTACTACGTACCGCGCGATTTTATGGGCGTTATTATGAGCTGGGCTTTAGCATCGCTCATGAAACGCTAGATCTTATGCGGCAATTGGTAGATTCAGGCGAGCTTGCGCACTTAAGTAGCGAGCGCGTCTGGCAAGAGTCAAGCCGTGCTATGGTGCAAACCTCTCCGCAGGTGTACTGGCAGCAGTTATTTGAGATTGGGGCGTTGACAGATTATTTCGCACCGCTACATCAAGCTTGGCAAAATACGCCAATACGAGAGACCGTACAAACGGCGCTGTACTTCGCGGGTCAAATGCAGCTCAATCTCTCCCAGCGCTGGGCACTGCTCATGGCAAGCCTTGATCCGTCCTTGTTTGGTATAACTTCCAATGAGGCTGATACCTTTAATAAGACCGATAATAAGACCGACAGTAAAACTAACAACCAAGCAGTCGAAGACGTTGCTACTATTGGCAGTAGCGTCAAAGTTCCTAAAGCACATACTCAGTTTGCAAGTTTATTTACCGCTCAAGCTGACAATTTGCGCACTATCAATAGCCTTAGTGCCATGCAAAAGATTGACCTTATTCAAACCTGTAACGCCCATAAAGAACCTGAGAAATTATCGCAATTGCTAGTTACAAGCCACGTCCTACAGTTAGCCTGTCAGCACCGTGAGATGATGCTAGCGCTTAACAGTTTCCACGCGATTGGTATGGACAATATAGATGATAGTTTAAAAGGCGCGGCGATCGGTACAGCGCTACGCCAAGCGCGCATCGAACATCTACAAACTGTTTCTAACTTATCCTAACTTATGATCAAGACAACTTTTATTAATGACATTGATATGAGTGACACTGATATTAATGGTACTGAATCTAGTGCTCCTGTGATACTCGTCACCGGCAGCGCCAAACGCATTGGCGCCGCTATTATTAACGCCGCCCACGCGCAGGGTTACCGCGTCATTATCCACTGTCATCATAGTAAAGAAAAAGCCGACACCCTAGCAGCTACTCTTAACCGTAGCCGTGCTAATAGCGCTGCGGTTATTACTGCAGACTTAGCGCTAGTGAACGATGAGCAGGCACTAAACCACTTTACCCAAAGCGTTATAGCTGTGTTCGGTCAGCTCAACGTCATGGTACATAACGCTTCGCGCTTCTACCCTACGCCTATAGGTCATATCAATACGGCGCAGTGGGAGGAGTTATTTATGACTAATGCCAGAGCACCGCTCATGCTAAGCCAAGCCCTACTACCCTACTTACAAGCGCAGCACGGCAGTATTATCAGCTTACTTGATATTCATGGACACGATAAACCCTTTAAGCATTATACGATTTATAATATGGCAAAAGCGGCGCATAGAATGATGGTACAGTCCCTTGCATTGGAGCTAGCGCCTAATGTGCGTGTCAACGGTATTGCGCCTGGCGTTAACATTCTGCCAGAAGTCGACAGCGATCAGGCGCTGGATAGTAGGCAGCAGCAGCGCATTGTTGCATCCATACCTATGCAGCGGGTAGGCACACCTGAAGACATCGCGCAGTGTGCGCTGTATCTTGCGCAGGCCAGTTATATCACAGGAGAGATTATCAACGTAGATGGTGGTCGTCGCCTAACTTTGGCAGGGGGTAGTGCGCCGTAGCTTGTAAATAGTCCACCCTACCTGCTAACTTTTACTTGAAAATCTATAAAATTGATGTATTATAATGCGTCTACCGTTAGGGCCCATAGCTCAGTTGGTTAGAGCAGAGGACTCATAATCCTTTGGTCGTAGGTTCAAGTCCTACTGGGCCCACCATATTTTACAAAACGAAAACCCTTACAGGCATCGGCTTGTAAGGGTTTTTTGTTGTCTTTAATATAGTGCAAGCAATAGTTCATAGAATTAATACTATAAAGTAATGACATAGTTGCTCCAATTTAAAAAAGATACCATGCTACTGGTAATATTAGCGCTACTGGTAATGTTAGCGTATCGATTTTATTTCGTATTAGCTATAGATGGTCTTAGTTTAAATTATTCGTTAACTATTACTTAACATATAAAGAAAATAGTTAATTAAATTTACAATAATAACTAGAATTCTTATACAAATAGACCTAGTATAGTAGACGTTAGGTAAAGCCAATACACCTAATTTGAACAACTAAAGTTGTTAGATAGCAAGGATAAAACAATAAGACGGAATTAAATTATGTCGTAAAGAACATTTATAAGAAGTCAAATTTAAAAAAAGCAAAATTTAAACAGTTTTGCTTTCTACTTTTCACATACTCATACCCTACTTTTAGCACCTGAGCGATAAAGCCTCACTTATAGCAACATCGCTGAATTTAGGACAAATAAGGACTATTAACGATGACTACTAATAACCATAAAAACGACACCCATGCCAGACACTATATTAATGGCGAGTGGATCGATAGCGGCGAGAAAAAAGAGACGATCAACCCCTCAACGGGCGAAGTTATAGGTACGTTTGTTGAAGGCGGTAAGTCTGAGATGCAAGATGCTATTAAAGCCGCTAGAGACACCTTTAAGAACACCGATTGGAAGACCAATCGTGAGCTGCGCTATCAAGTATTGACTAAGCTTGCTGAGGCTTTTGAAACGCGTCAAGATGAGCTTGCTACTATGATCGCCACTGAAAACGGCAAAGCTATAGGCGAAGCGCAGTTTGAAGCGTCTTTTGTGATGCCTAATATTCGTTTTGCAGCCTCTAAGATTTATACCGAATACGGACGCTCGGCTGAATGGTCAGCGGGCAAGTACTCAATTCTTATTAAAGAAGCTG
Source organism: uncultured Psychrobacter sp. (assembly GCA_947489525.1). Lineage (GTDB taxonomy): Bacteria > Pseudomonadota > Gammaproteobacteria > Pseudomonadales > Moraxellaceae > Psychrobacter. The sequence continues at coordinate 68,398 of CANLDW010000004.1, read as the reverse complement.
TTGGCGTCGCTGGTATTAGCACGCCTTGGAACTCTCCTGCTGCCCTTTTAGTACGCTCATTAGCGCCCGCTTTAGCCGCAGGCTGTACTGCGGTACTAAAAATGCCGGGTCAAACGGCGTTGTGTAACGCGCTCATTATGGAGATTATCGCCAGTGTCAAGGAGCTACCTAAAGGCGTCGTCAATATGGTCACAGGTGAGCGTGATGCGCTTGAGACGCTAGTTGAGCATCCAGATGTACCAACGATCAGCTTTACCGGTAGCACAAACACTGGGCGCGCGCTTATGAAAGAAGGCGCAGACGAGCTTAAGCTTTTAGGTTTAGAGCTAGGTGGTAAAACGCCGCATATTATTTTCCCCGATACCGATCTTGATGCCTGTATGCCTGTTGTTGAAAAAGCTTTGACTACCTTTACCGGTCAGTTCTGTATGACGGGTAGCCGTATTTTAGTACACAAAGATATTGCTGATGAAGTACGCGAGAAGCTATCAAAACGCCTTGAGAATGTCAAAGTCGGTAATGCACTAGATAAAGATAATGACATGGGCGCCATGATCGATAAAAAGAACGTCGAGCGCGTCGATAAAATGGTACAAGACGCTATTGATAAAGGCGCAAAAGTACTCGTGCGTGGTGGGCCTATCACGGATGGCGATCAAGCCAAAGGCGCGTTCTATAAGCCCACCTTATTAGAAGTTGATAGCAGCCAAGCCGATATCGTGCAACAAGAAGTATTTGGTCCGGTGCTTGCGCTTGAGGTATTTGAGACCGAGCGTGAAGCGATTGAGAAGGCGAACGCGACCGAATACGGCTTATCTGCTTGTGTGTGGACGCAAGATTTGGATCGTTCATTCCGTGTGGCGCGCGAGGTTGAAGCGGGTACGATTTGGTTCAACGATTGGGCGGTTATGCGCGATGAGTTTGAAGAAGGCGGCTATAAGCAAAGTGGTATTGGTCGCTTGCGCGGTCACTCAACACTTGAGGACTTTGTCGAGACCAAACATATTGTCCTACAGCCAGGCGTTGTTGGCAAATAGAGCAATCAAAGCTGTCCTATACGAGTCCATTTTATCCATATAGACATATAGAACAGTCAGTACGGCAAGATAATAGGATAAAAAAAGAGCTGTCTTAGAAAAAGCAATCTAACTCAGCTCTTTTTTGGTTACATGACTTAATAGGTAATAAGGAGGTTGTTATGTCTACTAATAAGGTTCAAGATGCAAACGCGTCACAAACGGTTCATCAAGTGGTTTATGACTTGATGCGTAAGCTTGGCATGACCAAAGTGTTTGGTAATCCAGGTTCAACTGAACTGAACTTTTTAACCGATTTTCCAGAAGACTTTGAATACGTACTAGCGCTACAAGAAGCCTCCGCGGTCGCTATGGCGGATGGTTATGCGCAAGCGACCGGCAACGCTGCCTTTGTCAATCTGCATTCAGCCGCAGGTCTGGGTAATGGGCTGGGTAATGTCTTTACCGCCTACCGCAACCATACGCCGCTGGTAATTACTGCCGGACAACAAGCACGCAGTATCTTAGAGCTTGACCCTTATCTAGCAGCGATGCAAGCAGCAGAGTTTCCTAAGCCCTACGTTAAGTGGAGTATCGAGCCTGCCAGCGCAGAAGAAGTGCCACGAGCGATCGCCAAGGCGTACGAGATCGCTATGCAGCATCCGCGCGGCCCTACCTTTGTCTCTATTCCATCAGATGATTGGGATAAACCCGCTCGCATGCCAGCCTATTCTAAAATTGCTGGTGGTAGCATACCTAGTCCTGAGGCAATGGATCAATTAGTGCAATCCATTCAAGACAGTCAAAACTTTGCTTTAGTCGTTGGCTCAGATATCGACCGTCAAGGCGCGTTTGACTTAGCAGTGGATCTTGCTGAGCGTCTGCAAGCGCCTGTCTATGAAGCGCCAAACTCTAGCCGTGCCAGCTTCCCAGAAGATCATCCACTGTTTGCAGGGTTTTTGCCGGCGCTGCCTGATAAGCTCTCCGAGAAGCTCGAAGATTACGATGTTGTCTTAGTCATAGGTGCGCCTGTCTTTACCATCCATATCGAAGGCGAGATGCCTTTATATGAGTCGGATACTAAACTCTATCAAATCACCGCTGATCCTATGTATGCCGCGAGTGCCTCAAATACGACAACCTTAATAGGTACGATAAAGGAGAGCATTACAGCGCTACTAGACAAACTACCTACAGATGATGTTGAGTCAGTCATTGAGCCAATGCGTCCCGCTGCGCCTGAGGTAGACGCAGGCACGCCGATATCGATTAACTATGCGCTAAAAACGCTTAGTGAAACCCGTACCAAAGATAGCATTATCACTGAAGAAGCCCCGTCACATCGCCCTGCTATTCAGCGCTATCTACCAATCACGCAAGCGAACGGTTTTTATACGATGGCAAGTGGTGGTTTAGGCTACAGCCTACCCGCCTCCGTTGGCGTCGCTATGGCCACAGATAAGCGCGTAATTTGTGTCATTGGCGATGGCTCGTCCATGTACTCCATTCAAGCGATTTGGACTGCTGTACGACACAACTTGCCTATTACGATCGTTGTACTTAACAACTTCGGTTATGGCGCAATGCGCGACTTTAGCAGAATACTTGGCAGCCAAGACGTACCTGGCCTGAACATCAAAGGCATTGATTACGTGCAATTGGCACAAAGTATGGGCGCAGACGGTGTACGGGTTGAGAATCATGAAAAACTTGCTGACGCTTATAAGAAGGCTATGGACAAGAACGGCTGCTACCTTGTTGATGTGGTTATTGATCCTGATTCAGGTGCCATTTACTAATAGTTTGCTAGGCTAAAGATTTGTCATCTGACCAGCCTTTTTAGAGCAAACCATTTAAAAGGAGTACCCAATGAATAGTGATATGGTCCAATTCGCCTTGCAAGTATTCGTAACCTTAACCGCTATCATGAACCCTATCGCTAAGACCACGATTTTTATGAGTGTGGTCGGTGATAAAGACGGCGAAGAACAAAAACACATTGCCCTTAAATCCTGTATCGTTGGTACGATTATCTTATTAGGCTTTGTCTTATTAGGTAAATACATCTTTCAGATGTTCTCCATTACCATCTCTGCCTTTCAGATCACAGGGGGTCTACTGATTTTTTACATTGGCTTTAATATGCTTATGTCGAAGAGCGGTACGCCTACTGGCGACAGTGACAGTGACAATGACAATGACAATGACAATGACAGTGATAGTGATAGTGATAAAAATAAAAAGGTGAATAACAACGAAGCACAGGCTGAGCTTAATCAGCCTGCAACCGCCAAAACAAATACGACGGAAACAAAAAAGAAAACAACGTTTGGCGAAAAACTAAACAGAGCAAAAGAGAGTAAAAAAGGCCCTGATTTGGCGATCTCTCCCTTAGCGATTCCAATTATCGCCGGTCCGGGTACTATTGTGACCGCGATGAACCACGCTACAAATGCTTCGTTTATACAAATGGCAATCGTCGTCGTTATTGTACTGGTACTGATGGTAGTGACTTATCTTTGTTTTGTTGCCAGTGAAAGACTGGTGGCCTTTTTAGGTCAAAACCTCATCACGGTATTTAGTAAACTGATGGGCTTTATCCTAGCCATTATGGGTTCAAGCCTAGTACTAGCGGGTATCCATGGATCATTTGGTATATAAACGATTAGTGCATATTATTAGCTTAAGGCTACCTATTGATTGGTAGCCTTTTTTTATACGATATGCGCTATAAAGTTGTTATAGATAACAGTTTAGAAGTTAAAATATTTAAATCTTAGACCCGCTCTATCACCATCGCTAGCCCTTGTCCCACTCCGATACACAAGCTAATCACTGCATACTGCCCGCCTGTCCGTTGCAGCTCGCGCGCGGTACTCAGCGCAATCCGCGTACCCGAAGCGCCAAGCGGATGTCCTACGGCTATCGCGCCACCATTTGGGTTGACGCGCTTATCATCAAATCCAATATCCAACCCCTTTAGACAGCCGAGCACTTGCGCGGCAAAAGCTTCATTAATCTCAATGATAGACATATCATCAAGGGTTAATTCAGCGCGTTGTAACGCAAGCTTAATGGCGTCAACTGGACCTACACCCATGATGCTTGGCTCAACACCCATCGCGCCTGAAGATAAAATCTTGGCGATAGGTTTAAAGCCGAGTTTGTCCGCGGCTTGTTTTGAGCCGACGATGACAGCGGCTGCGCCATCGTTAATACCTGAGGCATTACCTGCGGTCACAACCCCGCTTGCATTTAGAGGTTTTAGCTTTTGTAGCGCCTCCATAGTGGAGCTAGGACGCGGATGCTCGTCTCCGATCACTGTTTTGTTTGGGAGTTTTTTACCTTGCGGCGCGCTAATTGGCGTGATCTCTGCGTCAAAGAATCCTGCTTGCTTAGCCGCTTCATATTTAGCTTGTGAGCTTGCGGCAAAGGTATCGGCGTCTTTGCGGGTAATGCCATATTCACGCGCGACGTTATCACCCGTCTGCGGCATGGTGTCATTGCCAAACTTGGCGACCAAAGCAGGATTGGGGAAACGGCTACCAATAGTCGTATCAAATATCTTAAGGTCGCGGCTAAAAGGCTGCTCGGTCTTGGCAAAGACAAACGGTGCGCGGGTCATGGACTCCACCCCGCCTGCCAAAATAATATCGCCCTCAGCACAGGTAATACTACGTGCGGCGTCAACGATACTCGCTAAGCCTGAAGCGCACAACCGATTGATGGTCTGCGCAGGTGTTGTTACATCCAAGCCTGCAAGCAAAGTCGCATTGCGCGCGATATTGCGTGAATCCTCGCCAGCTTGATTGGTATTACCGATGAGTACTTCGTCAAAAATATCAGCAGGTAGTTGGTGCTTTTTGACCAGATCTTTGATCACTGTAGCGATCAAATCGTCAGGACGTACGTGGGCAAGCGCGCCGCCATAACGTCCAAAGGGGCTTCTTAAGCCATCATAAATATAGGCATCTAACATAACTTTCCTTGTTGGGTTTTAAGAATCTGTACTGCTAAATTTATAATTCATTGACTCATTGTGCATTTAGCTTTAAAAATTACTTTGCTGAGTAAATAGCGAGATACCAAGTTTGGCGCGGCGCTGTAGCCAAGGACTTGGACGATAACGCGGGTCACCAGTTAACTTATATATACGTTCTAAAATTAAAAGTATACGCTCAGCCCCTAAAGTATCGCCCCATGTGATAGGACCATAGGGGTAACCGAGTCCTAACCTGACGGCGTTATCAATATCCTCAGGGGAGGCAATCCCTTGCAGCGCCATATCACAGCCTAAATTGACGATCATAGCGATCACCCGCTGCGCGACAAAGCCTGTACTCTCTTTAATCAGTGTGGCATGCGAACCTTTGTCATCATTGACGTCTTTATCTGAATCTTGATCACCCTTATCACTGGTACCAAACAAAGCGTAAGCTTGCGCGGCAAATTGCTCATCGGTAACCATACTTGGCATCAAGGTACGGTGTTCGGAAAAATCGGTTAACCTATCGATAGCAACTGCTTGCTTGGGATCAACCTCGTAGCGGATCGCGGCGTTGGTGGTATCTTCGCCGTAAATGGCGAGCAGTACCAAACTGTCCGAGTTTGGCTTATAGTTATCATCAATAGTGATATTTTGAGTAGTTAAATAGTCAGCCAATTGTTGCTTATCTGCAGCTACATCGGCACCAATCCAAACGGATTTAATAGATTTAAGGGTTCTCTCGGATTCTTTACTAAAGGATAGTTGCTGCGCTGTATCCGCTGTGACTTTTTTACCCTTTTGGTTTTTATTGTCTGGGTAGTAATAAAAGCCCTCTCCGACTTTGCGACCTAGCTTTTTGCCGACTAGCATCTGACGTGTCAAAGGATGCGGGCGGTAGCGCGGCTCATAGTAATACTGGTTGTAGATCGACTCCATGACCGGATGCGAGACATCGATACCGGTCAGATCAAGCAGCTCAAAGGGCCCCATACGAAAGCCTGCGCCATCGCGCAGGATACGATCGATCTGCGCCGCGCTTGCCACGCCCTCCCCTAGTATTTTTAGCGCTTCTGTACCGTACGCTCTACCGCCATGATTGACAATAAACCCCGGCGTGTCTTTAGCGATTACGCCTAAGTGTCCTGTGCGCTCAACTAAAGATTTGAGCGTCTCTACAACTAAGGGTTTAGTCGACAATCCCGGAATAATCTCAACGATTCTCATAAGCGGCACAGGGTTAAAGAAATGCAAGCCCGCTACGCGCTCAGGACGCGTGCAGACGGACGCAATTTCGGTCACTGATAGCGATGAAGTATTGGTGGCTAAAATCGTCGCACTTGTGACGATACTCTCCAACTGTCTAAAGAGCTGCTGCTTAATTGCCAAGTCCTCGATTATCGCTTCGATGACGATATCAGTTTTGGCAATTTGATTTAAGTCGTCAATCACTGTTAGATTATCTAAAGTCGCTTGCAGCTCATCAGCGGTAAATTTACCTTTAGCGGCTAACTTTTCAAGCGTCGTTTGCAAGGCTTGCCGCCCTCGCTCAGCGGCGCCAGCTTTGGCATCGAATAATAAAACTTCGATACCTGCCTGCGCTACGATTTGCGCGATACCCATGCCCATAACGCCTGTGCCAACAATGGCTAATGATGTGATAGCTTGTGTGTGTTCCGTCATAACAATCCTTTGTTTGCCTTGGTTTTCTTCCGCTCGCTGGACAAGGTTTAGTGAGCAAAAGCTACTGAGCTTTAGCTACTGAGCTCTACTTACTGTCCTTTATAATGGGCATCACGTTTTTCTAAAAACGCCTTTGCGCCCTCTTTTTGGTCTTCGGTATCAAACAAAATCTGAAAGGCTTTACGCTCAAGTGCTAAAGCCCCTTGTAGCGGCATATCTACGCCAAGGTTCGCCACTTCTTTGATTTGCGCCAAGGCAATTGGCGAGTAGCCTGCTAATGTCTCAGCGATGGCGATAGCGCGCTCGATAGTCGTCTCATCATCGACGACCTCAGACACCAGACCCATTTGATCCGCCGCGTCTGCGCTAATCATATCGCCCGTTAAGATAAGCTTCATGGCTTTATGTTTGCCGATGACGCGAAACAAGCGCTGCGTACCACCAGCACCGGGCATCAGTCCTATTTTAATCTCAGGTTGACCAAACTTCGCTGACTTGCCTGCGACAATAATGTCAGCGTGCATTGCCAGCTCACAACCGCCGCCAAGCGCGTAGCCGTTCACCGCCGCGATGATAGGCTTGCGGCAATCGGTAATCGCATCCCAGTAGCGCTCGCTGTGACGCAAATAGGCATCGACAGTTTTGGTGGTCAAGAAGTCATTGATATCAGCGCCAGCAGCAAACACTGTATCACCGCCTGTTAGCACAATAGCTTTAATCTGTGGATCATCATTTAATTGCGTAAAAAGCTCTGCCATCTGCTCGCGTAGCTCAGTGTTTAAGGCATTGCGAACTTTGGGACGATTGAGAGTGATAAGACCGACGCCCTTATCTAAGGCATCGTAACGAATGATAGGCTCTTCCATGAGAGTATCCTTTTTTATTAATGCGAGGGTTTGTCAAAAAATTAACAGAGTCTATTAAATAATATATTCTAGAAATACCGCATTGCGGTTTTTAAAACCGAAATCGTTGTAATCCATTTTATTATAGATTATGCTGTTTAGCTCAAACAAGCTTTTTATGTAAAGCATGTCTTATGCAGTACAAGCGACTCGCAAATAAGTCAATGTTTATCAAATTTAATGCTAATAAATAAGGAAAGTAGATGATAAGAGATAAGGACGTCCTCGACCACATCGTTAATACTGTGCGCCAGTTTGTAGATAACCAGCTGATACCCAAAGAGGACTGGGTTGCAGAAAACGATCGCCTGCCAGAAGAGATTATCAGTCAAATGCGCGAGCTTGGCCTGTTTGGTCTGACTATCCCTGAAGAGTACGGTGGACTTGGCCTGACCATGGAGGAAGAGGTTATCGTTGCCTTTGAAATGGGACGCACTTCCCCCGCCTTTCGCTCATTGATCGGCACCAATAACGGTATCGGCTCATCGGGGCTGGTCATCGATGGCACCGAAGAGCAAAAACAGAAGTACTTGCCAAGGCTTGCCAGCGGCGAGATTATTGGCTCGTTTTGCTTGACTGAACCTGAATCAGGCTCAGATGCCGCCTCACTTCGAACCACGGCGATAAAAGATGGTGACACCTATGTCATCAATGGCAGTAAGCGCTATATCACTAACGCGCCAGAAGCGGGCGTATTTACCGTTATGGCACGTACCGATCCTGAGAATAAACGCGCAGGCGGGATCTCCGCCTTTATCGTTGAGAGCGATACGCCGGGTATTACGCTGGGTAAATGGGATAAGAAAATGGGGCAAAAAGGCGCGCATACTTGCGATGTTATCTTTGATAATTGTGTCGTACCAGCAAGCGCGCTGATAGGCGGTGTCGAAGGCGTTGGCTTTAAAACCGCGATGAAGGTATTAGATAAAGGTCGCTTGCATATCGCAGCGGCAAGTACTGGCGCGGCGACTCGTATGCTTGATGATGCCCTGCGTTACGCTGTCGATCGCAAGCAGTTTGGGCAGCCGATTGCTAATTTTCAGCTCATCCAAGCCATGCTAGCCGACTCCAAAGCGGAGATTTATGCCGCTAGATCTATGGTATTGGACGCCGCGCGTCTGCGTGACGAGGGCAAAGATGTGGTCACTGAGTCATCATGCGCTAAGATGTTCGCCACTGAGATGTGCGGACGCGTGGCGGATAGAGCGGTGCAGATCCACGGCGGCGCAGGTTACATTGCCGATTACGGCATTGAGCGTTTTTATCGCGATGTACGCCTTTACCGCTTGTATGAAGGCACGACGCAGATTCAGCAAATCATTATCGCCCGTAATATGATCAAAGAAGTCAGCGCCTAGTTGAGGATTGCAGAGAATTAATAAAACATGATAGACAATAAAGATATTGACAGTGAGCTTAATATCGATACGCATATCGAGCTACTAGAGCCGATTAGTGAGATGAAGGATAGAAATGATCGGCAGTTTGTGACTGCGCTTGCGCGTGGTCTTGAGCTGCTGCGTTGTTTTACGCCGCAGCATACTGCACTGGGTAATCAAGAGCTGAGCGAGCTGACAGGGCTACCCAAAGGCACGATTACGCGGCTCACTTATACCTTGGTTAAACTCGGCTATCTTAAGCAAACTACCAGCAGTAAGTATCAACTCGCCGCTGGGGTATTGGGCTTTGGCTATACGATGCTGGCAAACGTTGCGATCAATAATCTGGCAACACCCTACATGGAGGAGCTGGCAGACTACGCTCAGAGCGCGGTTGCGATGGCGACTCGCGACCGATTGATGATGGTCTATCTCAACGTCGTGCAAGGCGCTGGTACGACGACCATGCGCCGCAATGTTGGCTCGTACTTGCCTATGTATTCAAGCGCTATGGGACGCGCTTGTCTTGCGAGTATGTCAACGCCTGAGCAAGACTTTATCCTCGACGCCATTCGACATCGATATAAGGATGAGTGGGATAGTATTAAAAAAGGATTAGAGCAAGCTATTCAAGACTACGCCGATTACGGTTATTGCTTTTCATTTGGCGACTGGCAACCAGAGGTCAACGCCGTCGCTACTGCGCTTATGCATCCCACTGAGGGTTTGCTCACCTTTAACTGCGGCGCGCCAAGTTTTGTTTTAAGCCGCGATAAAATAAAAGAGGATATTGCCCCGCGTCTGCTACACATGAAGAACAATATTGTCAGTAACTTATATGCGGGGTAAAAATTAGCAGAGATGAGCCACTACCGCGTTAGAACAGTCAAATAGACTCAAACCCGCTCAAAACAATAAGATATTTTCATCTTGACGTCCACTAACTCACTGCCGCTTGTATAAAGGCTTTGCGATAATGACTTGGTGATTGACCATAGCGCCGCTTAAATGCACCGTTAAACGAGTTGTCTGAGGCGTATCCCACTAAGGCACTGATTTTGCTGATGGAATACTGCTCTTGTCGCAAAAACCGCGCCGCTAAACGCAAACGATAATGACTCAGATAAGCCTGCGGCGTGATACCAATTAGCGCCTTAAAACGCTCATTTAAGCCTGAGCGTGACAGCCCCGACTCCGCTGCCAAGCGCTGTATCGTCCACGCCTCTTCAGGATAGCGATGCATTAAATACAAGGTCTTGGACAAGTAAGGATCTTTTAGTGCAGCAAGCCAATTACCACTGCCATGCTCTGTACTGCCAAGAGGTTTACTATCATTATCCGACTTTTTAGCCTTAAGGTTAATCGCGGGGTCGAGATCGGGCTTAAACGCCTCGTCGTGATTCGTGGCTATCTGCCACGGCGTATCAACCCAAGCGTCTTTATCGTACTTTACGTCAGCTATAAGCACACTCGCTGTATCAAGCTGCTCGACATATTTACGAATACACTCAATCATCAGCATACCTGCAAGCCGCGCTAGCATAGTCGTTTTGCCCGGTCGCTGCAGTCCCACTTCTAATTGAAAAAACTGCAAACCAATACTGACCACGTCATTATAAGCAGAATGCTTTTGACTCGGTGTAGGCAGACTTGTCGGTAGCGCCGATAGCAATGGGCGTGCCATGTGAGCATCAAATTGACTACGCACAATGATAAAATGCGTCTCAGCTGTCGTTGCCGTTACGCCATCTTGAGCCATAAGATCAATCTGACCTTCCTCGTGCGTCGGTAGACTAAAGCTGCTGTACGGCTGCACTAAGCTGGCGGCTGACTGACATACGTAACCACCTTGTGAAGTCAGCATCATCATATTATTGGCAGTGATGCTTTGCACGCTATTGGCATAATGTAGAAATACTGCGCCCTTTACCATAACGATAAAGGTAAGGTACTCCTGTTGTGGCTGTTCCAAACGCCATGCTCCGCTAGTATAGATACTAATGTACTGCACGCTTTGCAAATGCATCTCATCGAACAAGCGACTTAAAATATCCATGTCGAGTACGTCCCTAAGACAGTTGTTGTCTGACATCCTATTTAGGTACTATTACTTTATCTAAATCTAACTTATTTAAAAACCATATAAAAGTCTAAACTTTTTTTGGTTTTGGACGCATAGTGAGATTTTGTTGTGCATAAATTCAGCGAAGAGCGGTTTAAGACGCCATAATAAGTGATCAGAACTTCACTCTCTAACACAAAGGATTGTGTCATGACAAAATCACTCACTCAAGATGATAGAGCAAAGATTCAAAGCGCTGTCAATCAAAGCGCATGGCGGGATCCTAAACGTCGCTTTTGGTTGTGTAGCCCGTCACTCCCCCTGCTCGGCTGTATCTTTGCACTCAGTCTAAAAGACCAAAAAGGCGCTGATCTAAAAAATACGGCCCTAGCATGGTCAGGTAGCTTGCTGATTCACGCTATTATTCCGTTAGCTGACGTGATCGTCGGACGTGATGATAGCAATCCACCCGATAGTGCAATGGCAGACCTTGATCAAGACCCGTATTACCGCTGGATCACCTATGTATTTTTGCCGCTGCAATATGCGGCGCATGGACTTTTAGCGTACCAGTATGCCAAGCGCGATCTCCCTTGGTACAATCGCTTAGGTATTGCGATGACCGCAGGTATCGGTAGCGGGATTGCTATTAATACCGCTCATGAGCTTGGCCACAAATCCGACCGACTCAATCGTACGCTTGCGCGTATTAGCCTTGCTCCAGCCGCTTACGGGCACTTTGCTATTGAGCACAACTTTGGTCATCACCGCTGGGTTGCGACGCCGCGAGATCCGGCTAGTAGTCAATATAACGAAAGCTTTTGGCAGTTTTTGCCGCGCACCGTACTTCATGGACTGCGCTCGGCGATAGCTATCGAAACCGAACGCCTCGCCCGCCGCGATAAGCCGTTTTGGCACAAGGACAATGAGCTATTACAAGGCTGGGCGATGACCGCGCTCCTCTACAGTACGCTGTATACAGCCTTTGGCAAAAAGATTATTCCCTTTATTGGTATCCAAGCAGTTTATGGCTTTAGCTTGCTTGAAGTGGTCAACTATCTGGAGCACTACGGTTTACTCAGAGCCAAAGATGCGCAGGGCCGCTTTGAGCGCACCAAACCTGAGCACAGCTGGAACAGCAATCACACGGTAACTAACCTGTTTTTGTACCAGTTGCAGCGCCATTCTGATCACCACGCGCACCCAAGCCGCTCCTATCAGCTGTTAAGACACTTTGAAGAAGCGCCGCAGCTGCCGATCGGTTACGCCTCTATGATTATGCCCGCTTACATCCCGCCCTTTTGGTTTGCAATTATGAATAAACGGGTCAAAGCGCATTACGATAATGATATGAACAAAATTAATATGTATCACAAATCGCCAAGCCCTAGGATGCAGCGCGCGACGGCACTGTTTAGTAAAGGCCTCGACTGGCTAGCGCGCTTTCGTTAGCGCTTAATACTTATAGCCTTAAAAACTTATAGCCTTAAAAACTTATAGCCTTAAAAACTAAGTTGATGAACGTAAATGACGACGCCTACCGTACTGCGACAGCCACGTATTACGCCGTTGTTTTATGCTATAGTCAATACGAAATAAAATCGATACGTTATTAATGTCGTGCTACTGGAATAAATTTTCCTTGCTTGCTGTGCGCTTCGCACTTTTCGATGCTACGCAACTGTTATTCAAAACAAGTATTCCAGTAGCACTGTATCGGTTTTAAAGTGAATCACTATAGTACTGCAGTCATCTCAATCTCGATAAGCAGATCTGGCATGGCAAGCGCTTGCACGCCAAGCAAGGTATTGGCGGGCGGGGTCACCTCTCCATAAAATTTACTGATAGCTTGTCCGACCACTTGTAGGTCATCGGGCTTTAGATCGACAATATACGTTCGCATGCGTACGACGTCGGCAGGCTTCGCTCCCGCTTCTTGCAACACGGTATTTAAATTTTTAAAAACCTGTTCGGTCTGCTCGGCTAAATCCCCTTTACCAACTGTATTGCCGCCTTTATCCCATGCCAGCTGCCCTGCGCAGTGAATGACTGTGCCGCCCTCTGCTTTGGTCGCATGAGAGAAGCCAAATTGCAGACTGTCATACATAGCCTTAGGATTAATCTTTTGATGAGTCATTTAATATCCTACTTATTTTTATAAAAATTTAAACGCTATAACGTCATAAATCCCGTTTAGCCTTGATCGCTTTATAAATAAAAGCATCACTTAAAGGCTAAATGGGACGAGTATTGAAGGCGCTACTTGAGCGCTGCGCTTACCTCTTTTAATAATGGCGGTACGTCATGCTTATCAGTGATGACTTCTAACATAACAAATTTATCAGTCGCGTTTGCCGCTCGCTTAAGCGCGTCTTTAAGCTCGCCTGCGGTTTTCACTCTGAGCAGTAAGCTATTATTATCCGTAGCGCCAAAGGCTTTTGGCATCACTTGCCAATCACAAGCTGGAATATCATTGTAGTGCTGGTTTTCACCGTGGATCGCGCGCTCAACTGTGTAGCCGTCATTGTTGACCAGCACAATTACGGGGTTGATCTCCTCTTTAATCATGACAGCGATCTCTTGTATGGTCAGTAGCGCTGAGCCATCGCCAATCAGGAGTACGCTACGCTTGTGCGGCGATGCTACCGCAGCCCCAAGACTCGCGGGCAAGGTATAACCGATCGAGCCCCACAGCGGCTGACCATAAGCAGTAACCCCCTCTGGTAGACGTACAGCACTGATACCAAAATATGCCGTGCCTTGATCGGCAAATACCAAATTATTATGATTCAGATGATCAGCAATAATGTGCCATAGATCCTCTTGACGAATGGCCTCATCATCAGCGCCTTGTTGCTCATGCGCTTGCATAGCTTCACAAAATGGCTTTGGCACAATGGTAATACCTGAGGTCATCACCTCATGTAGCGCTTGTAAGCTGTCTTTTAGGGCGATAGGCGCATAGTTTTGACCCGCGATGGACGCGCGCTCATAGTGCAGATCAACCACGACATCCTCATCAATATCTTGACTAAAACCTGCGGTCGTCGTATCGGTATAATCGACTCCAATCTTAATCAAGCACTCGCTGTTTTCAACCGCATCCTTGACCACAGGCTGGGACGCCACCCCCGTATAAGTGCCCGCCCAGCGCGCGCTTTGTTCATCGAGTAGCGTTTTGCCCCATGCCAACGTCGTATAAGGGATCTCAGTATCAGCGATCAAAGCTTTTAGCTCGTTTTGTAGTCCCAAACGATGCACCATGAGATCAGCCATTAAAGTCGTGGTTTTATTCGGTAAAAAATCTATCAGTGCTTGTTTAAAATCAGCCAGCGCCGCTTGGCTGGTAATATCCTCGCGGCTGTCATCAAGCTTGGTCGTCGGTGGATAAATAGGCAGTGCCGCGATATCTGGAGAGAGCAAAAGGTAACCCGGACGGTGTTTTTTAAGCACCATACGTATGACGCGATCGATCTCTGAAGCAGCATTTTCAGGTGTAATTTGTGCGCGCGCGACGGTCACAGGCTCTGTCATTTTTATGAAGTGATTGAACACGCCATCGCCTAAGGAATGGTGGATACGGCGTTTAGCGTCGAGCTTATCGGTTGCCGGCGCGCCAACGACATGAAGTACTGGCGCGTATTCGGCATACGAGCCTGCAATAGCGTTGATTGCGGATAATTCGCCAACGCCAAAAGTGGTGACCATAGCGGCAAAACCGCGTTCGCGCGCATAGCCGTCTGCTGCATAACCTGCATTAAGCTCATTGGTATTGCCTACCCAGCGCAGTTTGTCAGACTCAAGAATATTATCCAAAAACGCTAAGTTGTAATCACCGGGGACGCCGAATACTTCGGTTGCGCCTGCCTCTGCGACACGCTCAAATAAATAATCGGCAATAGTGTAGGATTTATTCATAGGGATTTTCCTTATTTTTATATTGTATTAATAATTGTAAATAAAAATTTTTACGAAAAATGAATTAATTTAAAGTTTAAATAGTTATTAAGAATATTAAGAATTTATCGTTTTATAGTAGCAGCTAAATTTACTGTCATAAATATACTTACTATAATATATCTGTTCGAACGCCTTTATATATAGCATAGGCAGACAAGTGACAAACATAGCCTTTTTGCTAATTTTTATATCTTTTGGTGATAAAAGCTAACCTGCTAATAACTCAACATGAGTATCTTAGTCACTTATACATTGTAAGCACATTAATTTTAGCAACGACTTACTAAGCGTAATACTTTATTACTTTATGAATAGTTACAAATGACTTAGTATAAACAGTAATGGACTATTATCTGCCTTTTTCTTTAATAAAACGGCAAAGAATATGGATGAAAATATGAATATCAATTTTAACGATGTAGAAAGGCTCATTAGCATTGCTGAGCGCGCCAATATTAACTCCCTAGAAGTTATCGATGGCAATAAGCGTATCGCTATTGTTTGTCAGTCCGCAAATACCAATAGCACTCAAAGCGGTGCGCAAAGCCCTAAAGATGACTTGGCACAGCGAAAAAGGTCAAACGCAACACCTGCTTCAAAATTCGATAGCACGACTGCTCAAGACCACTCCCAAGACCATGCTATGTCAGATGAGAGAACGTCAGACGACGTTGTAGATAACGCTGCAAACACAGATACAGCAAACCATCAAATCACCGCTCCCATGCTTGGCACCTTTTATCGCCGCCCCGACCCCAATGCTGACAAATTTGTTAATACAGGCGATAACGTTGCAATAGGCGATACCTTGTGCGTGATCGAAGCGATGAAAATCATGCATGAAGTTAAAGCCGATCGCGCCGGCAGTATTGAAGAGATTTTGGTAGAAGATGGCGATGTGGTTGAATTTGACCAAGTACTGTTTACCATTAGTGTGAATTAAACCTAGTAAATTAAATGCTATGGTTTTTATGGATAGCGGCTAAACGGCTAAACGGCTAAACGGCTAAACGGCTAAACGGCTAAACGGCTAAAAATAAAACCAAAAATACTTAAGCTATTAAATAAGTTTTATAGTCAAAGAATGTTAAAAGTCTGCTGACAGTCTGTTGACTATAGTTGCAAGGACAGCGTCATGTTTAAAAAAATTCTTATCGCCAACCGTGGCGAGATTGCGTTACGTATCATCCGTGCCTGCAAACAGCTGGGGATCACCTCGGTTATCGTTTATTCCAAAGCTGATAAAGACTCGCTACCGGTCAAACTTGCCGATGAAAAGATCTGTATCGGTCCTGCCCTTGCTACCAAAAGCTACCTGAACCAAGAAGCGATCATCTCCGCCGCCGAAGTTATGGGCGCAGAAGCTATTCACCCGGGCTATGGCTTTTTGGCAGAAAATGCCGCTTTTGCTGAGCGTGTCTCCCAAGCTGGATTAACCTTTATTGGTCCAACCTCAGACAACATAAAAAGCATGGGCGATAAAGTGGCGGCAAAAAAACAAATGCTAGAGGCTGGCGTCCCTTGTGTGCCCGGTTCTGATGGCGCACTGCCAAGCGACAAAGAAGAGGTGCTAAAAATCGCTAGAGAAGTCGGCTATCCGGTGATTATTAAAGCGGCAAGCGGCGGCGGCGGGCGCGGTATGCGCGTGGTTGAAAATGAAGAGAACCTGATAAACGCCATTTCAATGACGCAAGCGGAAGCCAAAACCAATTTTGGCGACTCCGTGGTTTATCTAGAGCGCTATCTACAAGCACCGCGCCATGTCGAGATTCAAGTCCTTGCCGATACCCATGGCAACGCCATTCATTTAGGCGAGCGCGATTGCTCGATGCAGCGCCGTCATCAAAAGGTGATTGAAGAAGCGCCTGCTCCAGGCATTAGCGCTGAACAACGCGCACAAATCGGAGAACGCTGCGCGCAAGCTTGTGAAAAAATGAATTATATTGGCGCAGGGACGTTTGAATTTTTATACGAAAACGGTGAGTTTTTCTTTATTGAGATGAATACTCGCATCCAAGTTGAGCATACCATTACTGAGCTGGTGACTGGTATCGATATCGTGCAAGAGCAGATACTGGTTGCCGCCGGAAAAACCTTAAGCCATACGCAAGAAGACGTCAGAATTAAAGGGCATGCGTTTGAATGCCGGATCAATGCCGAAAACCCTTACACCTTTATGCCCAGCCCCGGGCGTATCGATTATTGCCATCTGCCAGCAGGATTTGGGATTCGCGTCGATAGCCATATCGAATCCGGCTATACCGTCCCGCCCTCTTATGACAGTTTAATTGCCAAAATATGCGTCCACGCCCCAACTCGAGAACAAGCTATCGATAAGATGAAAGCGGCGTTATCAGAAGCCACAATCGAAGGTATTGATACTAATATTGCCTTGCACCAAAAACTATTTGCCGATCCCGAATTTAATAAAGGCCAAGTAAGTATTCATTATTTATCGCAGTGGATCGCTGAAAATATCGATTAATCAAGCACTGGCTAAACTAATAAAAAAGAATAATTAAAATGTAAAAACAACAATAAAAAGGAATCGCAATCTATGGCTATTCAAGACGCAACAGCTAAAGACACAACAGCATCTGAGCCGCCGCAGTGGCAGCTGTGTAGCGAAACCAATTTGGTGTTATTTTTTCCCAAGCCGACCACGCTTGCCAAGCAGCAGCAGTGCTGGGCGCTGGCAGATAGCGTACAACAATTGCCAGAGGTGAGCGAAGTGGTCATCGGTATGAATACGCTCAGTGTGTTTACCATCCCTTTAACTTATAAAGAGCTAGAAGCTCTGCAACAAAAGCTCACCGAATTAAGCGCCAACACCGAGCAAAAACAAATTCAAGGCAAGCATGCTGAGATTCCGGTGCATTATGGCGGCAAGTATGGTCCTGATCTAAAAGCGATGGCCGCTGAATTGGGCTTATCGGTTCAGGACGTAGTCGAGAAACACACGGCAGCGATGTATACCGTGTACTTTATTGGTTTTCAGCCCGGCTTCCCCTACCTTGGCGGCTTGACTGAAGCGCTCTACTTCCCAAGACATACCAATCCGCGTACCAAAGTTCCAGCAGGTTCGGTCGGTATTGGCGGTGAGCAAACCGGCATCTATCCTTTTGCCTCTCCGGGCGGTTGGCAACTACTCGGACAAACCGAGACCAAGTTATTTGATTTATCCAAAGAGTCGCCTACGCTATTAAGTGCTGGTGATACGCTTAAATTTAGCGCTATTGATATTTATGAGTGATGAATAATCTCAAAACAACAAATTAACGATAACAAATAGGCGGTAGTGATGAAAGTTTTAGCCTGCAATGCCCTTGCTAGTATCCAAGACCTCGGTAGGTTTGGCTATCGTAGTATGGGTGTGCAACGAGGTGGCGTGATGGATCGCTGGGCCTTTGCAGCCGGTAACGCTTTAATCAAGAATTCGTTAAACGAACCCGCTTTAGAGATCACTTTAGGCGGCTTGACGCTGGAATTTACTGAAGATACTGCTTTTTGTATCACAGGCGCGATCTATGAAGCTTATCTGGATGATAAGCGTATCGCTTGCTACTGGCGTATCAATGCCAAAGCCGGGCAGATATTAAAGCTAGTACGTCCTTTAAAAGGCATGTACAGCTACCTTTGTGTCCATGGCGGCTTTGCTATTCAGCCTGTTTTAGAGTCGGCAAGCACCAATGACAAAGCCGATTTTGGCGGCTATAAAGGTCGATTCATTCAAGAAAATGATACGATTAATACCAAAACTGCTGCGCAATTACCAGTAATAGGCGTGGCCGCCCTACCCGATACCGATAGCATTCGAGTGGTGAAAAACAGCGAGTACGACTACTTTACTAGCGCCTCGCAAAAGCTGTTTTTTGAGCAACGCTGGAAGATAGAAACCAGTAGCAACCGCATGGGTTATCGTTTTAAAGGCGAACAAGCGCTGGAGCTGGGCGCACCGCTGCAAATGAGCTCGCACGGCGTCGATATCGGCATGATTCAAGTCCCGCCGCAAGGACAACCTATCGTTCTGATGGCTGACGCGCAAACCACAGGCGGTTATCCCAAAATCGCCAGCGTCATTGACGCCGATATTGGACTGCTGGCGCAAATTCGTTACGGCAAAGACTGCCAGTTTCAGCTCGTTACCATAAAAGACGCTTTAGCACAGCGCCAAAACAGACAACGTTATATCGCACGTATCAAGGAGTACGCTCATGAAAATTGATCTAAATGCTGATGTCGCCGAAGGCTGCGGCCAAGATGATAAACTACTCACCATAGTCAGCTCTGTCAATGTCAGCTGTGGTCTGCACGCCGGCTCCTATGCCGAGATGCTCGCCACCCTCAAGCTGGCAAAACAAAACAACGTACGCGTCGGCGCGCATCCGGGCCTTGATGACAAAGAAAACTTTGGCCGGGTGCAGCAAGACTTAGACGAAGATGGCTACCGCGCCCTTATCAGCTACCAGCTAGGTGCTACCAAAGCGGTATGCGATATGGTCGGCGTCACGCTTGACTATGTTAAACCGCACGGCGCGCTGTATAACCAAGCTGCGGTTGATAAAGACTTGGCAGATATCGTGGTCAGTGAGATTAAACGCTTTGACCCTAGTCTTAAGATCATGGGCCTATCAGGCGGTCATTTAGTCAAAGCGGCCAAAGCGCACGATATGCAAGTTATCTCTGAGGTGTTTGCCGATAGAAACTACGAAAACGACGGCTCGCTAGTATCACGCACCAAGGACAACGCGTTGATTACTGACCCTAAAGAGGCCAGCCGTCATGCCCTTGAGATGATTACCGAAGGGGTGGTGACCAGTGTCGATGGCAAAAAGGTGCCGGTCGAGGCGCAAAGTATTTGCTTGCACGGTGATAGCGAACACGCGGTAGCATTCGCTAAAAGTATCAAAGAGCAGCTGCAGCAGCAAGGTATTGAGATATCGGCATAGATAGTAAATAACAGATAGTCAGTAGTCGTTACAACCAATATAGTCGTCATAACAAATAATGATAACGACAAACACCATAGGTGAGCCTAAGCTCAAAATATCTGTTCTCCATTAAAAATCCTAAACAAGGACGTTTATGAGCACCTTAAAAAAACACAATACCGCCATTTTGGGCGCGGCCTTTTTGATGGCAACCTCAGCGGTAGGCCCCGGGTTTTTGACCCAAACCGCTACTTTTACCGAAAGCTTGCTGGCAAGCTTCGGTTTTGTGATTTTGATCTCTATTATTATGGATATTGGGGTACAGCTCAACGTTTGGCGCGTGGTTGCCGTCTCTAAAAAACGCGCGCAAGAGATTGCCAATTTGGTGTTCCCGGGCGTGGGCTATTTGCTATCTTTTTTGATTGTCGCTGGCGGCTTGGCCTTTAACATCGGTAATATTGGCGGCGCGGGACTGGGCATGGAGTCGGTGTTTAACATCTCTCCCATTACCGGCGCGCTCATTAGCGGGGTCATTGCAGTCGCTATCTTTTTAGGCCGAGAGACCGGGCCTATTATGGATAGATTTGCCCAGCTGATGGGCTTTATCCTGATCATACTTATCATTTATGTGGTGTTTAAATCAGACCCGCCGCTAGCTGAAGCGGCAACCAAAACCATTATGCCCGATAAGATCGACGCGGTGGCTATCGTCACTCTAGTTGGCGGCACGGTCGGTGGTTATATTACCTTTTCAGGCGCGCATCGCTTGTTAGAAGCAGGCGTCAGCGGTGAAGAAAACCTTGACTCGGTGACGAGAAGTTCGGTTTCAGGCATTTTAATTGCCTCTATCGTTCGGGTGTTTTTATTCCTCGCCGTCTTGGGCGTGGTCTCGCAAGGTTACGCATTAGACCCTACCAATCCGGCGATGTCACCTTTTCAATATATCTTAGGTAACGTCGGCAAAATCATCTTTGGTATCGTCATTTGGGCGGCCTCTGTGACCTCGGTCATTGGCGCCGCTTATACCTCAGTGTCTTTTATGACCAATTTTCACCCCTTTATCGAAGAATATAAGCGCTTTTTTATCATTGGCTTTATCGTCATCTCTACTTTAGTATTCGCTACCATTGGTAAGCCGGCGCAAGTGCTGGTGCTGGTCGGTACATTGAACGGTTTGGTGTTACCAATAGCAATGGTGATTATCCTGATCGCCGCTTATAGAAAAAAGATCGTTGGTAATTATAAACACCCGATTTGGATCGCCGCCTTTGGCTGGGTTATCGCAGTGGCTATGAGTGTGCTCAGTGCGATGACTATTGCTCAGTACTTAGGTTTTGGTTAGGGGCTTAGCTGATAGGTATTAGTTAGGGGTATAAGTTAACTGATTTTAAATAGTAGATAAGGATAATATTATGGATATCGCTGCCGTTGAACGCTTGGTAAAGCTCACAGAAGCAAGTCAAGTGCATCAAATAACCATTGAAGACCATGACCAATCTATTACTGTGGTTAATGGTTCTCGTATCGCTAAAAGCTCTGTTCGAAATCCTATTAACTCATCATCAAAGGAGGCAGGCGACAACACTAATTCCTCTGTTGAGGCAAAAAATAACAATGCCCAAGACCAAGAGGCTTTACAAGTACGCTCTCCTCACGTGGGCTATATGCGCTTAAGTGCCGATGGCGCGACGGATGATTTGATACAAAAAGGTGATGCAATTGAGATAGGTCAAACCATTGGGTTTGTTGAAGTGCTGACAAAGCTGCTACCCGTTACCAGTGATAAAGCTGGCACGGTCAGTGAGATTTTAGTTGAAGAAAGCCAAGTCGTAGAATATGGTCAGCCGATTTTGCAATTAGCGGAATGACGAATGACAAGGCATGTGTAATAAATGGCTTAGATAACTAGCTATTGACGGGTTATAACCTACTCAACTGTCTAAACCCTCTACCAGCAAGCTTAGCTTTTAATATTTTATTTATAGATATTGACAGCGTAAAAAATGTCCGTATAATATCCCCTCATCATCACATGATTGATGATTTAAGCGGGATTAGCTCAGTGGTAGAGCATAACCTTGCCAAGGTTGGGGTCGAGAGTTCGAATCTCTTATCCCGCTCCAAATATCGCTCCGTTGTGATCCTATCACCAACGTTGAGCCAAAAGCCCCACTACTCTTATTTGAGTGGTGGGGCTTTTTTTTGGTTAAAATTTGGGTGTTATACAGGAATTCTTATTGTAAGTTATTTTAGACATTCATATTGCCTGACTACATCGACCATTTGGAATTAATCACTTTGAGTAAGACCGTCTTTTTATTTTTCGATTTTAATTTAGTAAAGAACCCTACAGAAGATTTATGATGTAATTTCATAGCCATTTTTTATTAGTACTTCATAGATTTCGACTATCTCATCTAAAATTTTCGTAGCCATACTCCTATCTCTAACCATCAACCATACTTTGCTCGAATTTTTCCAATCTCTTGGGTCAAAATAATAGCCAGCAGGCCAAAGCGGTGATGTCCAGATTTTCTTATCTCTGAAATGCTCTTCTAATAAGGATTTCATTTTTTCAGAATGAAGATTAGATTTTACATCTGCTTCCTGATGAAATTTAATCCCTAAGCAAGGTATATCAAAGTTTGATTTTTGAAACTCTAAAGAGATATCCCCCTTATCAAAATTTGATATTTTCAAGTTTATTTGCTCATAGCTTTTACCTTCTCCAATGTTACTGACATCTAGTTGAAAAGGTTTATCGCTATACTTCTCGGAAAATTTGGTCTTAACATCTTGTACTAACTTTTGTATGAGCTGTTTTTTCATCTCGTCTACATTATTTGCTATTTGAAGACTTACTTCGATATTCTCATCTTTATTTTCTAGGTTATGGACTATTCGGAATGCGATCGTTTGTCTCACTAATGGTGATTAATTGTTAGGCAGGTTATTTTACGAGAACTATGGGTGTATACTATATAGAATGAATTATTTACCGACTTTTGTCAGTATATAAAAATTGAGCAAGCTCTACTGCTTAGATGTTAAGATCGTCATTTTTTAGGGTGTACTATTATTAGATTTAGTGAAAAAAAACGGTGTGCTTGGCATAACCCGGTACAAAAAAGCGGCGCTAAGTCGTGACATCAGCGAACAGCAGGTACAACGCAATCAGTGCGAGCTACTAGCTAAAGCCGCTCATAGTGAAACATTAGAGCGTTATGGTATAGATCGTTTGCATGCGCATCTAAGCGATCAAGAACATACTATCAGCCCCTACATGGTTAGAAGCATTAGAAAAGGTTTATAAGTCTGATGTTTTACACTACTAAGCTTATCTACGCCATTTTCAATTATTTTCATAATCCAGTATTCACTTTATAAAAAAATAAGACCACGAATGGCCTTATTTTTTCAATAGCTACTTTTGATAATAAGGATAATCGCTATAGCCTATTTCCGTGCCACCATACATTGTGGTTGGATCTACCTCATTGAGCGGCCAATGATGAGCTATGCGCTCTGGTAAATCAGGATTGGCAATAAAAGGACGACCAAAAGCAAATAAATCACCATAACCTTTAGATAACATAATGAGCGACTTCTCTACAGTGTATTTTCCCGCATAAATAATACGTCCTGAAAACTCAGCTCTAACCGCTTGATAAAAGGGCTCTGGTAAATCAGGTGCATTATCCCAATCAGCTTCTGCAATGGACAGATAAGCAATACCCGCTTTCTCAAGTACTTTAACCGCTTCAATATAAGTATAATGAGGATCTGATTCTACCAGCCCTAAGTACACACGATCCTCATCGGTACTCGCAAACAAAGGCGCAAAACGGACGCCTAAACGATCAGCACCGACCACGTCACTGACAGCAGCAACCACTTCTTTTAGGAACCGCAAACGATTCGCTAGCGAGCCACCATACTGGTCATCACGTTTGTTGGTATGCTCAGAGATAAACTGGTTCACTAAATAACCATTGGCACAGTGCAGCTCTACCCCATCAAAACCCGCTTCTAAGGCGTTGCGAGCGGCTTGAGCGTACATCGTTACCAACTCGCTTACCTCTTCTGTGCTCAGTGCCTGCGGCTTACTTGGATCAGCTAAAGCACCTTCGCCTGGTCCTGTTTCGATGAATACTTTGACGTTATTAGCAGTAATAGCAGAGGGCGCTACAGGCTGATTTTGGTTGGGCTGTAAGCTAGTATGAGACACACGGCCAACGTGCCATAGCTGAGCAAAAATAATACTGCCTTTTGCATGTACCGCTTGCGTGACTTTTTTCCAGCCTTCAATTTGTGCTTGCGTATGAATACCTGGCGTCCATGCATAACCTTGACCTCTGGGTTCGATCTGCGTCCCCTCAGTCACCATAAAGCCTGCAGAAGCACGCTGGGCATAATAACTTGCCATTAAATCATTAGGAATATTGCCAGGTTGCGTGCTACGAGAGCGCGTCAATGGTGGCATCACAATACGATTTTTAAGTGTATAAGGCCCAAGTTTTACAGGCGAAAATAATGTATTAGTATTAGGAATAGTTTGTTTCATAACATTCTCTTTTATAGCAAACGGATAGGCTTATTACTTGAAATTTATCCGTTGTTTTAAGGTTTGATTGATCATTGAAGTAATATGGGTAAGCATAAAGTTTTAGAGGTACAATTAGAAACAACGTTTTCTTGTTGAAGATACAATTATTAATGGTACAGATGATGAATGGTATAAATCGGCTGGATATCAAACAGCTCAGAGTGCTACAGGCACTGCTTGATCTAAAGAATTTGTCAAAAGTTGCACGCAAAATGGGCTTAACCCAACAAGCTATCAGTGAGCAGCTGCGTAAGCTACGTGATCTATTTGATGATCGTCTGTTTATTCGTCAAGGAAATAGCATGGTCCCCACACCAAAAGCACTATCGATGCAGCAACCTATTGACGATATATTAAGACAGTTAGAGGTACTCTTGGAGCCGGATGTGTTTACGCCGCAAACGTATAAAGGTGTTTTTACGATTAGTGCGACCGATTATGCGACGCAGGCATTATTACCGCAGTTGTTTAATCTAACGCGCCGTGAAGCACCTAATTTAAAATTGATAGTGCGCGATTTTGCCTCAGACAACATCAATCAGCTTATTGCGGCAGGCGAACTTGATTTACTGCTTACCTTTCCAGAGTTTATCCCTGATAATTTATCTTATGTCACTTTGTTTGAAGAACAACATTTATGCATTACAGGTTATAAAAACGAGTTCGCAACAAAGGTGTTAACACTGGCACAAATTGCAGCACACCCGCAGCTGGTGGTATCGCCTTCGCGTGCTAACTTGCGCGGTTCTCATGATCGGTGGTTTGCCGAAAAAGGTTTTAAGCGAAACATTGTGATGTCAGTGCCTAGCTTTTCAGCTGTGCCAGATATTTTGCATACCACTGACATGATTGCCTTTTATCCCGCGCGACTACTGCCAAACAGTAAAGTTAAAGAGCTTAAAGTAGAAGCCTTACCGCCTACCTTTAAGATAATAGCCGCTTGGCATCCACGTACCAGTGATAGTGGCATTCACCGTTGGCTAATCGAGCAATTAAGAGATTTATAGTGGATAGGAGTAGTGTTTGCTAAATAGTTCGCTTAAAAATCAAAATCAGTAGTTAAAAAACATCTGCTTTCAAAATAGACCCACTTGCAAACAATACTAACGCTCCAAGCAATAAAAACAATCCAAAAGCATAAAATGCGATAGCAGCGCCATACCAATCAACAATTAAACCAGTAAATATCACTGGCACACTAAATCCCGTGTAGGCCAGCAGAAAATAACCTGCACTAGCGCGAGCTTGTTGATCACCAGCGGATCTTGTCACCCCTGATAGCCCTCCCAGATAGACAAAACCATAACAACTACTACTTGCTAGAAAAGCAGCAAAAAGCAGCGCCGGCAGGTTCGCATGCAGCGCGCCCCATGCAAGCAGCGCGTACGCAGGCAGTAAAATTATAATACCTAGCTTGCTCGATACTTGAGGATCAAGTTTTCGAGCGATAGGCTGAAATAGTAATCCGCAGCTGATAGCAAGCATGGACGATATTC
This sequence comes from uncultured Psychrobacter sp., assembly GCA_947489525.1. Taxonomy (GTDB): domain Bacteria; phylum Pseudomonadota; class Gammaproteobacteria; order Pseudomonadales; family Moraxellaceae; genus Psychrobacter. The sequence goes on along the minus strand of CANLDW010000004.1, from coordinate 42,375 downwards.
CAGCATATTTAGCCAGTCCATGTGTGGCTAGTACGGATGGGATAATAGACAATACCAATCCTGTGGTTGCCCAACAGATTAAGATGCCGCCACCATACCATATGACTTCGCGATTAAAATAGGGCAGTTTTAGCATGGATACCGTACCAGACCTTTTAGGCGCAGTCTCTGGCAATTGCCATACCAAAAATATAGATAAAAGCGCACTTGCTAGCACGATAAAAAAACTAGCAGGCTGCTGGGTGTCATAAGATAATAAAGAGATGGTAGTCAGCGCAGGTCCAAGACCAAAGCCTATCGTCGTACTGGCAGTGACCCAAGTCGTGGCACGCGCCGTATCAGATGAGCCAATCAGCTCAATCATATAGGCGGTCGCCGTCGCCGCCATTAAAGCCGTCCCTACCCCAAGCATAAATCGCGCTATTGCCAACGCCCGGGTATAAGGATAGAACAGCATCAAAGCTGTTGCAGCTATCGATAACCCTAAAGAGATGAATATCGTTTTTCGTCGACCTATTCTATCAGACAGGCCGCCAAAAGCTAACAACACCGGTATCACGCCTAAAACGTAAAAAGAGAAGGCTATAGTAGTCGCTAAGACGCCATAGCCATCATTTTTCGCGTAAATAGCGTAAAGCGGTCCTTGTATATTAACGCTTGTCGTTATCACGCATTACGGTAGTCGTTGACGACCCTTGTTATTTTAATTTCCGCGCGTTGCTCCGTGCCCATAGAGTTAAAGTCATAGGCGTACCGTATACGCCAACTGGTCCAGATGTGGATGTCTTTGCAGCCGTTATAAAGGAACATAACCCGCGTCTTTATATCACCAATGCCGCTATCCATAATCCGACTGGTGCAACCTTGTCGTCAGCTACGGCCTACCGCGTTTTACAATTGGCTCAGGCTGCTGGCTTATATATTATTGAAGACGATATCTTTGCTGATTTTGAGATCAAGCCTGCACCAAGGCTTGCCGCGTTAGATGGGCTGTCTAACGTATTTTATATCGGTAGTTTTTCTAAAACCTTATCGGCGTCCTTGCGCTGCGGGTATATTGCTGCGCCGAACGAGTGGGTTGAGAGTATATTGGATTTAAAAATAGCCACGGGGTTTGGTGGGGGTCAGCTGGCGGCAGCCGTTGTGTTAACAGCACTCACAGATAGCGGTTATCGTAAACATATGAGCACGATTCATAAACGCTTAGCCGACGCTCGTGCGCAAACGCTGTTACGACTCGCTAAATTGGGTATTGAACCATGGCTAATACCGCAAGCAGGGATGTTTCTGTGGTGCCGTTTGCCCGATGATAATAGTGCTACTGAGTTAGCTAAGCGCTGTCTGGCTCAAGGTGTCGTTTTGGCTCCAGGTAATGCCTTTAGTCAATCAAAGAGTGCTGAGCGCTTTATGCGTTTCAATGTGGCGCAGGCAAGCAGTCCTAGGATATTTGAGGTATTGGCTGAAACTCTAATTTAGTTAGCTATAATTTACTAACTTCGATATACCATTTTCTTAATAATGATTTATTGATAATAGCTCTCGAACATACCGGGTATCTGACCATAGTGACTTATCATCAGCATTGATACCTAAATTATTAGCTATAGCTTTCACCTCTTGATAGGTTTTACCAACTATTTTTATGTTTAGACTTATCAAGACAGTAGAACTCTCTACCCTTCCAACACATTTGTTCTGCCCATTTTTAGCGCTTCTAAGAACCAATGATGTTAATCCATAAGCATTAATACAACCTTCATGGTGCATAGGAGCCTCTAGTTCTATTTTGGTGCAATCCATAGCGTTATTTTGTTTAATAAAGAACCACAGTGGTGCACTTTTCTATATTTTTGGCTGGCATAGATATTGAAGTAATAAAAATAGTAAAAACAGTCAAAGCCATTGATTGACTTACCTTGTTGCTATTTTACTCTTTTTGGAGAAGTTTATGTCTTTATTGCCGACCCTTGCTACCGTTACCACAATGAACAGCGCCCCTCGTACTGACTTACGATTGACCTCACGCTTATCTATAGTGGCGCTTGCCGTTGTAGGCAGTTTGAGCCTTGCTGGCTGTCAAAAGCCTGCTGAGACGAGCTCGGAGACGACAGCTAGCGATACCACCACTCAAAGCACAGCGGCGGCTAATGGCGATACTATTAAAGTCGGTATTTTGCATTCCCTATCAGGGACGATGGCCATCTCTGAGACGTCATTAAAGGACACCGCGCTGATGACGATTGAGGAGATTAATGCCAACGGCGGGGTACTTGGCAAGCAGTTAGAGCCTGTCGTCGTTGATCCTGCCTCTGACTGGCCGTTATTTGCTGAAAAGGCGCGCCAGCTCCTCACGCAAGATGAAGTAGATGTCATCTTTGGTGGCTGGACCTCAGTGTCGCGTAAGTCGGTATTGCCCGTTGTTGAAGAGCTCAACGGCTTGATGTTCTATCCGGTGCAGTACGAAGGTCAAGAGCAGTCCGAAAACATCTTTTATACCGGTGCTGCGCCCAATCAGCAAGCCATTCCTGCCGTTGAATACTTGATGAGTCCTGAAGGTGGTAGCGCTGAGCGCTTTGTATTATTAGGCACAGATTATGTCTATCCTCGTACCACCAACCAGATACTACGCGCTTTTTTACAGTCTAAAGGCGTTGCCGATAGCGACATTATGGAAGAGTACACGCCATTTGGCTTTAGCAATTATCAAACCATCGTCTCTAATATCAAAAACTTTGCTACAGGCAAAAAGACGGCAGTGATATCGACCATCAACGGCGACTCCAACGTGCCTTTCTATCGCGAGCTTGGTAATCAAGGTATTGACGCCGCTGATATTCCAGTCATGGCATTCTCTGTAGGTGAAGAGGAGCTACGCGGTATCGATACTAGCGCGCTGCAAGGGCACTTAGCGGCATGGAACTACTTTATGTCGGTCAAAAACCCAACCAATAACGACTTTACCAAAAAGTACAAGCAGTATGCGCTCGATAACAACTTGCCCAATGCTGATAAGGTCGTCACTAACGACCCTATGGAGGCCACCTACGTCGGTATCAATATGTGGAAGCAGGCGGTGGAGGACGCGGGTAGCACAGATGTGGACAAAGTCCGTATCAGCATGGGCGGTCAGACTTTTGCTGCCCCTTCAGGCTATACACTAAAGATGGATGCAGAGAACCATCACTTGTGGAAGCCGGTCATGATCGGTCAGATTCGTCCTGATGGTCAATTTGATGTGGTCTATAAGACACCCGAGGTTATCCAAGCCTCACCGTGGAGCCAATACATTCCCAAGTAGGGATGATCCCAAGCTTTACTTTCTTATTGGTACCAATATCAGCAAACCTTGATAGTCCCGCCAAGCTATAGGCTAGCTTGGCAGGGTTGGAGGAGTGTTGACTATAAAAAAGGATTCCACCATGTCGCCTTATCCCTCTTTTATATATGCTTTTATATATGACGCGCAGGCTAGCGGCTCTAACAAGGCATTTAGTGCGGTTAGTCTTAGTCTGAGCCTATCATTTGTGCTTCTTTGCTTAGCATTTATGCTCGCTTTAACCCCGCTTCCCGCTTTGGCTGCCGACACCGCAGTAGATAGTCATTCCCCTGCCAATACAGTAACCAACACAGTAAGCAATACAGTAGCGGCCACCTCTACCCTTGCCAGCGATGAGAGTTTGCTTACGCAAAATACGCAGTCTTTGACTACGCCTGCCGCGCTTACCAGTCCAGTTACCAGTCAGGACGATGCCATTGAGCAGTTTGTGGCTGCAGACTTTAGTCAGCGTCAAGCAATGCTAGGTCAGTGGCCAGGCTCCGCTGAGAGTCTCGATACGTTAGTTGAGCTGATTGATAATGATGAGCTGTATCAAGGCAATGGTGGGCAAACTTATTTGCTAAACGCTGATGACGAGCTGTTTAGCTATCCTGATAGAGATCTGACGGACGAATGGCCAAGCGATCTGGCGCAAGTAACATTGACTAATGCCCTGCGCTCCGCCCTGGTGTTTGGACAAGCAAAAGTGAAGCTGGATTCAGACGATCCGGCGCAGCGCTTACAAGCGGTGAGTATCCTTGCCGATAACATCGAACAAATAGATCCTGCAATCGTCAGCGCAGCAGTTATGCGCGAAGATGACGCAGAAGTGAGCGCCGCGCTTAGTACCTTGCAGGCGAGGCTAGACTTTCGCGATGGCGACGTGGCTACCCAAATCGCCGCGCTTGACGTGCTCGCTGACAGCGATAGCCCGCAAGTGTTAATCGATGTCAAACAGGCGTTGGCCAACGACAATCTTGACCCTAATCTTAAGGCGGCGCTGCTAGCGGCTGAAGCAAGTATTGAGCAGCGCATCTCGATCAGCACGTGGACGGGGCATCTGTTCACCGGTCTTAGTACTGCCAGTATCTTACTACTAGCAGCGCTAGGGCTTGCGATTACCTTTGGGCTGCTTGGCGTCATCAATATGGCACATGGCGAGCTGATTATGATTGGCGCGTACGCCACTTATGTGGTGCAAAACCTATTTCAAGCCTATCTGCCTGAGATGGCAAGCTGGTACTTACTCGCCGCGATACCCAGTGCGTTTTTGGTCAGCGCTGTGATTGGTATGGTCATCGAGCGTATCGTGATCCGTCCGCTCTATGGGCGTGAGCTTGAGACCCTACTGGCGACGTTTGGTATCAGTTTGATTTTGATGCAGCTGATACGCATGGTGTTTGGCGCGCAAAACGTCGAGGTCAGCAACATCTCGTGGCTGAGCGGCGCGTATCAAGTGTCCGCAAGCCTTGCCCTGCCCTATAACCGCATCGCTATCATCGGCTTTACGGTCATTATTCTGCTGCTATTGGTGTATTTACTTAACAAAACGCGCTTTGGGCTATTTGTACGCGCGGTCACGCAAAATCGGCAGATGGCACGCGCGGTTGGCATCTCCTCTGCACGCATCGATATGCTGGCCTTTGGGCTTGGCTCGGGGCTGGCAGGATTGGCAGGCTGCGCACTCGCGCAAGTCGGCAACGTCGGACCCAGCTTAGGTCAGACGTATATCATCGACGCGTTCTTAGTTGTCGTCGTCGGCGGTGTTGGTCAAGTATGGGGCGCAGTGCTTGCCTCTTTAGGTTTAGGCGTCAGTGGTACGGTGCTTGAGATTGGTATTGGCGCGGTGCTTGCCAAAATTGTATTACTGGTTCTTGTGATTCTGTTTATTCAGAAGCGGCCACAAGGTTTGTTTGCACTAAAAGGCCGTTTTGTTGACTAAGGAGAAAGCTATGAGAATCATTACATTATTATCTGATACCCCGCGCAGCGCTGTATTTATCGGCTTATGCTTTTTGCTATTACTTATCGTACCGTGGCTGCATTTGCTGCCCGTCACCTCTCCTTTTCACCTCTCCGCTTACTGGATTACCCTTATCGGTAAAATTATGGCACTAGCGATGGTGGCGTTAGCCCTAGATTTGGTCTGGGGGTACGCGGGTATTTTGAGCTTAGGGCATGGGCTGTACTTTGCGCTTGGCGGTTATGCCTTTGGTATGTATCTCACGCGCGAGACTGCAGGCGACGGTATCCCTGATTTTATGCGCTTTTTGAGCTGGACTGAGCTGCCGTGGTACTGGGCAGGGACGCAGCACTTTTGGTGGGCGAGCGCTCTGGTGCTATTGGTGCCAGGTATCGTTGCCTTCATCTTTGGCTTCTTTGCTTTTCGCTCAAAAATAAAAGGCGTGTACTTCTCGATTATTACCCAAGCTATGACGTACGCGGCGGCCTTACTGTTCTTTCGTAATGAGACGGGCTTTGGTGGCAACAATGGTTTTACCGGCTTTACCACTCTTTTAGGCTACGACATTACTGCCGCCTCCACGCGCGCTACCTTGTGCTTTGTGACCGCACTGGCACTACTGCTATCTTATGCTGGCCTGCGTTATTTGATGGGTCAGCCTTACGGGCGCGTGCTCGGCGCTATTCGTGATAGTGAAAACCGCTTGCAGTACTTAGGGTATCGCACGCTTTGGTACAAGCTATCGGCATGGGTGCTATCAGCGGTTATTGCTGGTATCGCAGGGGCGCTGTACGTCCCGCAAGTGGGCATCATTAATCCTGGCGAGATGAACCCGATTAACTCCATTGAGATGGCCGTGTGGGTCGCTGCTGGTGGCCGCGGTAATCTTATCGGAGCCATCTTAGGCGCAGGCGTGGTCAACGCGCTTAAGACTTACTTTACCGTCGCCTATCCTGAGGTTTGGCTATTGATACTCGGTAGCCTATTCGTCGTTGTCACCCTGTTTTTACCAAACGGCATTATCGGTCTGCTTGCACGCTTTAAAAAGGAAAAATCTGATGCTCAATAATCATTTATCAACATCGCTTGTCTCTAAGCTGTCTAGCAATTTACCTGATAAAGCGCCTAAGAGGTCGCTAGCTATGACAGCCGAGGCGCTTGGTGAATACGACTACGATGACGACCACAGCGACGGTTTGAGTCACCCCAAGCCTCGCGGTGCAGATTTTAGCCACGGTATTGCGCTGTACCTTGAGGAAGTGAGCGTCTGGTTTGACTCATTTCAGGCGCTGAACAACTTGTCTTTGTACATCGAAGAAGGAGAGCTGCGCTGTATTATCGGTCCCAATGGCGCGGGCAAAACGACCTTGATGGATGTGATAACCGGTAAAACCCGTCCTACCGAAGGCAGTGTGTTCTTTGGGCAAACCTATAATCTGGCGACTATGTCAACAGAACAAATCGCAGAATCGGGTATCGGGCGCAAGTTTCAAAACCCGACGGTGTTTGAGAACTTTAGCGTGCTCGATAATTTACTGCTTGCCGCGCCCAAGGACAAACGTGTGATGGGCAGTTTGCGCCGTAGGCTTGATGCCGATACTCGAAACACACTTGAGGCGACCCTTGAGCAGATTCGCTTGACAGACAAAACCCGTCTGCCCGCAGGCCTACTCTCGCATGGGCAAAAGCAGTGGCTGGAGATTGGTATGCTACTGATGCAAAGCCCTAAGCTTATCTTGCTCGATGAGCCAGTCGCTGGTATGACGGACGCTGAAACCGAGCACACCGCTGAGCTATGTCTGCGCCTCAAACAAAATCATACCTTAATCGTCGTCGAGCACGATATGAGCTTTATTGATGCCATTAGTGAAAAGGTCACGGTACTTGCCCAAGGGGCTATTTTAGCCGAAGGTACTTTAGCTGAGGTGCAAGAAAATGAGGCGGTCATTGAGTCCTATCTTGGACGCTAACGGCTTGACTTTTACTGCTTAAAACCATTTAAACATAGGAGCCTCTATGCTAGACGTTAAGACAATCAATCAGTACTACGGCGGCAGTCATATTTTGCGTGACGTGTCATTTACTGCGCCGGTTGGCGAGTGCAGTGTAATACTCGGGCGTAACGGCGTTGGCAAAACCACTTTGCTTAAATGTCTGATGGGCATACTCCCAATCAAGTCAGGACAGGTTGTCCTCGATGGTACAGACATCAGTAAGCTCACTCCTGAGCAGCGCGTGCGCGCCGGACTCGCTTACGTGCCCCAAGGGCGCGATATATTCTCAACACTGACGGTAGAGGAAAATATTTTGATCGGTATGGCCAAGTTCTCCCACAGCAAAGCGGGGCGCGTTCCCAGACACTTATACGACATCTTTCCGGTACTCGATGAGATGAAGCACCGGCGCGGCGGCGATCTGTCAGGGGGTCAGCAGCAGCAGTTGGCAATCGCACGCGCACTGGCCTCAGAGCCGCGCGTGCTGATACTTGATGAGCCTACCGAAGGCATCCAGCCCTCAATTATCAAGGATATCGGACGGGTCATTAAGGATTTAGGCTATCAAGGGGATATGGCGATTGTACTGGTTGAGCAGTTCTATGAATTTGCAGAGGAGCTGGCGGATAACTACACCGTGCTCTCGCGCGGACAAGTGGTCGCTCAGGGCGCAGGAGAGGATATGGCAGACAACCACATTCAAGAATTGGTAGCCATCTAAAAGCATACGTTTCAAGAATGCTTTTAAAAGCGCTTTTTTAATAGCATACGTCTCAAAAGGAACATTTTATTTTGACTTGGCAATCTACGCTACATCTTTATTTTGACCATACAGCTGACGCGGCAAAAACTCGGCTGTATCACCGTGCCCATACTGGGGCACTGATGGTACAACGCGCACTGTATCCTGAGCCTGATCACCAAGCAGGGATTTGTCATATCTATGTGTTATATCCTCCCGCTGGTATCGCGGATGATGACCGCTTAACACTGGAGTACAAGCTAGAGGCCAATAGTCACGCGGTGATTACTACCCCAGGCGCGGGCAAATGGTACGGGCAACGACAGGCGCAGCGCCAAGCGCATTATGGCGAAGCACAAAAATATAGCAAACCAAGTCAGCCTGTAGACAGCAGTAGCAGCGCTTTGCTTGATAAGCGCTTATTAAGCGCTACGGTTGAGGCCGTACAACATATCAGCGCCTACCTCGATGACCACGCTATCCTTGAGTGGCTGCCCCAAGAGAGCATTTATTACGATCACTCTGTCTCTAACGCTACTAACCGCTTTTATTTAACCCAAACCGCCAGTTTGCTCATTTGGGATATCGCCGTGTTTGGTCGTCAAGCGTATCAAGAGACTTTTGCTCATGGTCACTATGCCAATCGTTTAGAGATATGGCGAGATAACGTGTTATTGGTCAAAGAGCATACCGCGCAGCAGGCCGATACCCGCTGGTTTACCTCAGCACTCGGGCTAAATAATCAGCACGTGCACGGCTCGTTTTGGGCCATACCCAGCATTGATGTCATCACAGCAGAGCTACAAGACAACCCATTAAAGCTGGGACAGTATTTAGATGAGACGATCAGCGAGATATGCAGTCTTACCGATAAACAGTCCCTACCCATTTATTGTACGCACAACTATCAAGGGATCAATTGTCGCTACCTAGGGTCTGATGTACGAGCTTGTTTTGAAGCCTTTTACCAAGTCCGCGAGCTTATCAGGCGCAAATGGTATGCGCTTGAGCCGCATCGACCAAGGATTTGGGATACTTAATTCTTAATTCTTAATTCTGACCTATTCTAAAGCGATAGCTTTTGACAATAGATTCTATCCATCAACAGCGATGTGACTAATGTGATAAGTAAATAAACAAATAACATGACCACTCATTATTAAGGCTATTAAGGATAATCCGATGCAACTAACCCCTACCGAAAAAGACAAACTCATGCTATTTACCGCCGGTATGGTCGCTGAACGTCGTAAAGAGCGCGGCGTCAAGCTCAACTATCCAGAAGCCATCGCCTATATCAGTATGCTGCTTATGGAAGGCGCCCGTGATGGCAAGACCGTAGCACAGCTGATGAGTGAAGGCGCGACTTATCTCTCAACTGATGATGTCATGGACGGTATTGCTGAGATGATTCACGATGTACAAGTCGAAGCCACCTTCCCTGATGGCACCAAACTTGTGACCGTACACAACCCTATTGTCTAGTAAGACCTATAGAACAATGAAGGATGACAAAATGAGCAAAAATAAAAAGATAAAAGTAGGCGAATATAGAATCAAAACAGGTGATATGGCCCTAAATGCGGGTCGCTGCGTGCAAAGCGTAGAGGTCGTCAATACAGGTGACCGCCCCATTCAGATCGGCTCGCATTATCATTTCTTTGAGGTCAACGAGGCATTAAGCTTTGATCGAGAACCCACGCTTGGCTACCGTCTCAACATCGTACCCGGAACTGCGGTACGCTTTGAGCCGGGGCAAGCGCGTGAAGTAGAGCTGGTTGCCATCGCAGGTCGTCAGCACATCTATGGTTTTGCAGGTAAAGTGATGGGAGCGGCCGATATCAAGAGCACGCCACACACCTCGCAAAAACGCGTGGATAGACGCATCCATGCCGAGCACTTTGGCCCGACCACAGGCGACAAAGTGCGCTTGGCCGATACCGACTTATGGCTTGAAGTGGAGTATGATTTGACCAGCCACATCGACCAGCGTCCTAATACGTGTAGCGTCAGTATCGGTGAGGAGGTGAAGTTTGGCGGCGGCAAGGTCATCCGTGATGGCATGGGCCAATCACAGCTGCTTGGTAGTCAAGTAGCCGACACCATTATCACCAATGCTTTGATTGTTGACTATACCGGTATTTATAAGGCCGACGTGGCTATCAAAGAGGGTCGTATTAGCGGTATTGGCAAAGCTGGCAACCCTGATATTCAGCCCAATGTGACTCTGCCGATTGGCGCAGCGACTGAGATTATCGCTGGAGAAGGCAAAATCCTAACTGCTGGTGGTGTTGACAGTCACATTCACTTTATTGCTCCCCAGCAATGCGAAACAGCCTTGATGTCTGGAGTCACCACCATGCTTGGCGGCGGTACTGGGCCTGCCGAGGGCACTCTAGCCACCACTTGTACGCCAGGCGCTTATCATATTCAAAGCATGCTAAAAGCCAGCGATGCTATACCTATGAACATTGGGCTGCTTGGTAAAGGTAACGTTAGCTTACCAGAGCCTATTATCGAACAAGTTGCAGCGGGGGCTATCGGTCTAAAACTGCATGAAGATTGGGGCTCAACACCGCAGGCTATTGATAATTGCTTGAGTGTGGCTGATGAGTACGATTTGCAAGTCGCCATTCATACCGATACGTTAAATGAAAGCGGCTATTTGCATAGCACGTTAGCTGCCTTTAAAGAGCGCTGTATCCATACCTTTCACACCGAAGGCGCAGGCGGTGGTCATGCGCCAGATATCCTAAAGGCCATTGGTGAGCCTAATGTCTTGCCGTCGTCAACCAATCCGACGCGTCCTTTTACGATCAATACCATCGATGAACACCTCGACATGCTCATGGTCTGTCACCACTTAAGCCCAGCCATCGCCGAGGACGTGGCTTTTGCTGAGAGTCGTATACGCCGCGAGACTATTGCTGCTGAGGACATTTTGCAAGATATAGGCGCTATTTCCATGATGAGCAGCGACTCGCAAGCGATGGGGCGCGTTGGAGAGGTCATTATTCGCACGTGGCAGACCGCTGATAAAATGAAAGCGCAGCGTGGTCACTTGGCGCCTGACCAAACAGCCAAAACGGAGCAGTCCTCAGAACATATCACCTTAAGTCATGCCGACTTTGATAGCGGCAATGATAATTTTCGCATCAAACGCTATATCTCTAAATACACCATCAATCCCGCTATTACCCATGGCATTAGCGATGAGGTCGGCTCTATTGAAGTTGGCAAATGGGCGGATCTGATTTTATGGTCACCTGCGTTTTTTGGGGTAAAACCTGACAACATTATCAAAGGCGGGTTGATAGCTGCCGCGCCTATGGGCGACCCTAACGCCTCCATCGCTACCCCGCAGCCTGTTCACTATCGCCCTATGTTTGGCAGCTTCCCTAAAACGGTAGCGCAAACTTGTATCACCTTTATGTCGCGTACCGCCTTAGATAAAGGTGTTGATAAGCAGTTGGGGCTAAATAAAATCACCAAAGCGGTGCACAACATTCGCCAAATGCGTAAACAAGATATGAAATTTAACAGCTACTGCCCGATTATGGAAGTCAACCCAGAGACTTATGAGGTGCATGCTGATGGGGAGCTGTTGACCTGTGAGCCTGCTGACTATTTACCAATGGCTCAGCGTTACTTTTTATTCTAAAGGGTTTTAATAGCAGTGCTAACTCAGCTCACTAGACATCAACCCCCTATTCCCCTATTTGAACGGACGATAAAGCAGATTATGAAAATATATACACAGCGTCTCGATCCAGCAGCGCTTAGCGCCAAGCAGCAAGCCGTTATCGATGATCAAAAACAGGCACAACACTTTTTATATCTTGATTTCGATACCCGTCAGCGTAGCCGCTTTAAAGCGCAAACGCAGCAGCAACAAGCCGTCGGTATTGACCTACCACGCACAGAAACCATCAAAAATGGCAGTGTGCTGGCTAATAATCAAGGCGAATTGATACAGGTGATGGCCGCTAAGCAAGCGTTAATCAAAGTCACTGCTGATAACAGCTTTAATCTTATGAAAGGCGCTTATCATCTAGGTAACCGTCATGTGCCTTTAATGATTACCCCTGACGCCCTGTACTTGGAACCTGACCACGTGTTAGAGGCGATGCTGGGTCAGCTTGGCCTACATACCCAAACGGTACAAGCAGCGTTTGAACCAGAAACGGGAGCCTATAAGGGCGAGCACGGGGGACACGCTCACGGTCATGCGCATAGCCATACTCATAGCCATGAACACAATCACGCTTATCACAGCCATGCTTATGCACATGCTCATGCTCAAAGCGCTCAAAGCGCTCAAAGCGCTCAAAGCGATAACGGACATTCGCATAGCGATGGCAACGCTTATGACTAATCATAATACGCCCATAGCGCAATCGAGCGCAAACGTGGTAGACGCAATAGACGCGATAGCTGCGCTAAACCCTATAGATATAGACGTCACCGGACGTTTGCTTATGCTGGCGTCAAGTAACCTGCCGATCGGTAGTTACACCTACTCGCAAGGTATAGAACCGGCTATTGAGTCTGGGCTTATTTGTGACGAGGCGAGTAGCTTAAAGTTTATGAGCGACTATCTAGCACTGGCATTATGTCGTTACGAGCTACCGCTATTGGCGCTTATGATGGCAGCGCTTATGAGTGATGATAACGCGCTTGCTGATGCTTTGGGTGCCGATTACCACGCCAGCCGCGAAAGCAAAGAGTTTGTCTATGAGTCAAGCCAACTGGCGCTGTCTTTATCAGCTTGGCTTGGTGATGTGCTCGAGCTTGACGTGCCTGATCGTCTGCTTGCTCATGGGTTTTTACCCTTATTTGCGCATATCAGCTCGTATTGGCAACTGGAACCTGCGCAAGCTATGACTACCTATGCTTTTGGGCAAATTGAGAACATGGTGCTGGCGGCGGTCAAGACTGTACCACTTGGACAAATGGCAGGCCAGCGTATCATCTGGCAGTTGCAGCAATTATTAAGTGAGCGCATACCGCCCTTAGCGGCTAGCGTTCAGCAAAACTTTTTGCAGGTGCAAAAACTATCGTTAGCGGCTAATAGCCTAGAGGAGACTAGCATCTTAAAGCTAAACCTGCTTTATCAAGAGCTGCATATGTCAGCTAACTTGCCGAATTTAGCGATACTATCGTGTCAGCATGAAAGACAATATAGCCGTTTGTTTCGCTCTTGAGTGCTAACCCACACTATTTTACTTAAACACTATTTTTGCTTAAACACTATTTTTGCTTAAACACTATTTATTTATACCAAACTTTTAATTACTCACGACTTTATTAAGGATATTTATTTATGGCACTTACACCCAAAGCCGACCATACCCATTCAGACACAGCACTATCGCCTCTACGTTTAGGCATTGGCGGTCCCGTTGGCTCAGGAAAAACCGCACTCACGCTAAGATTGTGTCAACGCTTACGTGATGACGTCAATATGGCGGTGGTGACCAATGATATTTATACCAAAGAAGACTCTGAATTCTTAACGCGTCACGAGGCCATGCCAGCCGAGCGTATTCGCGGTGTCGAAACGGGCGGCTGTCCGCATACTGCTATCCGTGAGGACGCCTCCATTAACCTATCTGCCATCGCTGAACTACAACACCAATTTGCAGGGCTTGAGCTTATTATTATTGAATCTGGCGGCGATAATTTGGCGGCGACCTTTAGCCCTGAATTATCTGATTTGACCCTATATGTCATCGACGTCTCAGCAGGCGATAAAATCCCTCGCAAAGGCGGACCTGGCATTATGAAATCTGACTTACTTATTATCAATAAAACCGACCTAGCCCCCTTAGTAGGCGCCTCGCTTGAGGTGATGGCGCGTGATGCCAAAAAGATGCGCGGCGATAAGCCCGTGGTCTTTAGTAACATGAAAACCGGCGAAGGTCTCGATGATATCGTTACCTTTATCCTAGATAAAGGCATGATTAGCGCGGCATAAGGTGCTACGTATAAATAGATGTTCTACAACCCCCTGATTATAGTCAATCAATATTAAAAGTGGTACAAGGCAGACGAGTGCAAGTACTACAGTAGTAGGCTAAACGAGTCTAACGCTGTAATAGTGGTTCGACTATATATCGACTTATTAAACCATTAAGGACACATCATGAGCACACAAGCTTCAAAAACCCTGACTAAAAATAAGACAGCTAAAAATCTGAGCAGTCAGGTCACCCGTACTCTAGCACTGTCATCTTTGTTAGCGGGACTGCCAACACTAGTATTTGCTCACCCTGGGCATGGGGTGATGACAGCTGATGGGGCCTTTGGCAACTCAGTACTGTCAGGTATCATGCACCCTTTGACGGGGCTAGATCATCTTGTACTAGCGCTCGGTATGGGCATGCTCTTAACGCAAATGCATAGCTTTAAAAAAGGCTTTGTGTCGTTGAGCTTAGGTTTAGTGGCAGGTTTTGCCCTAAGCTTAAATATGAGCTTGAACAGTACGTTTATTGAGTCCGGCATTGTACTGTCTATCGTCTTACTCACCATGGCACTGATGAGCCGCTACTTTAATATTAGGCTTAATAATAACGGCATTAATCAAAGCAATGAAGCATCGGTGAAGACGTGGCATAACTTAGCCATCGTAGGCTTTGGTGCACTCGCTATGCTCCATGGGGCCGCGCACGCTATCGAAGTGCCCGCTAACAGTAACACAACAGGCTTTTTCATCGGTATGATTATTGCCATGCTTGGTCTGTATACTGTGGGTAGAGGCGTTGCCACTTACCTAAATACTCACTTGCAAGACAGCCTGATGATCCAGCGTGTACTGGCGGTGGTTGGTTTATGCAGCGTGTTGTTTATTTAGTTCTATAAGACATTAGCAGTTTTGTTAAACACTTTGCCAAGTATAGACGATTGTCTTTGCCAACTATCAATCATAATAGAAAAGCGTTTAACTCTATACTTCTCGAATAACCATTATCTCACCTCAGTTTTGTGCTACTTGGCTATATGATTAGCCTACCTCTTATCACACGCAAAATTAGTTGACCACTATTTTACAATAGTTTAGGCAAGGACAGACAGTATCCGACTTATTGGTGGTGATGAATCATTTTTAACGAGGAAAAGCCTTTATGATTTACTAACTAAACACTGTCTCAATTACTTCACAAATCATCAGTTTCGACCATAGCGCGAGATGCCTATTGTTGTACTAAGTTTATTGATAAATGAATTGTAATGCTAAGAGTGACTATACACTTTGTTCACCACTAGTGAAACTGTATCGGGTCTGTCATGGCTATTTAAACTATAGTTGAGTGTATCAATAGTATTTAGAACCATACGGATGGTAGACGAAATGAACTTAACTGCAAGCTTTGAGGGCAGCATAACAGCATTGGCGGTATTTATGTTCATTAACTCCATCACCCCAGGTCCTAATAATTTAATGTTATTACACGGCAGTATCAAGCGCGGATTTTGGGCCTGCCGTTTTCATATGCTTGGTATTACTACGGGCGTCGCAGTTATGCTTTGGCTCAGCTATTGGAGCATGGCAGCGTTAGTTGTCAGCTTCCCATCCATTATGCTTATTATAAAAATCTTGGGCACGCTCTATCTGTTATGGCTCACCTATCAGATGGCAAAGACTGACTTTATCGCTATTATCAACGAAGCATTATTACGTGAACAGCAGCGGCAACATTCGGCTGACACAAATAGTGAAGTTAAAAAAAGCTTTGGTGAATTACCTTTAAGTTTTGGACAAGCACTGCTGTTTCAATGGCTCAATCCTAAAGCGTGGACAATGACAGTAGTCGCGCCAAGTCTTGCGATGTTTCATGCTGGCAAGCCGTGGCTGGATAATTACCCCCTACTTGCTATGTGCGCGCTCATAAATATTTTGTCAATCAGCTGCTGGGCGGCGGGCGGTCATTGGCTGCGCAAGCTCGTACATCTACCACGAATAATGAAAGTGATTCATGCCCTAATTGTACTGATGACGCTATATTGTGCGCTAACGCTTTGGCTGTAATCGAAGCGCAGTTATCCATTCTAGTGGTGACTTTATTCGGTTATGCGGTATGGACGCGTCTTATTAGTCAGCACGGTCTATCTAAAGTCACCCCTTATTCATTGCTGGTTCCGATATCGGGCTTATTCTTTGGCTGGCTGCTATATGGTGAAGTTCTATCGATGATTGAACTGATTGGGTCGGGATTAGTGTTGCTGGGGCTTATTCTTTTGACGGTTAACTTTACGCACAGAAAAAAGATACTCAGTGATGAATCGGTTAAACCAAAGCTATGAAAACCTCAAAGAGCATAAACCCTAATTTAAATCACTTACTTGGCTTTGTGTTTGCTTTAACGGCAGCCGCACTCAACGCCACCATAGGTATATTCAGCATACTACTAATAAATACAGGACTCAAAAGTAACGACATTGCCTTTTTTAAAACGATTATTGCTTTTGTCTTGCTATCAGCGCTGTTAAGTAAAACGCCAAGACGCATTCAGTATCAGCATCTTATCACTTCTGAATTTACCAGCTCTAGCAATAAGTCTAGTAATAAGCGAATTATGGCAGCAGTGGCTATTTGTGCCTTTCTCGGCATTTTTACTTTATTTGTATTCGAGACTAAGGCTTATGAGTATGGCAATCCTGCTAATGTCGTGGTGATTTTAATGGCGGCAGCGACCATATCAGCTACGCTTTTTGGTGCGTTATTACTTAAAGAAAGACTATTACTAAATACTATTGTCGGAGTACTATAGTCAATACGAAATAAAATCGATACGCTAATATTACCAGTGCTACTGGAATAAATTTTGCGTAGCATCGAAAAGTGCGAAGCGCACAGCAAGCAAGGAAAATTTGTACCAGTAGCACTGTATCGGTTTTATAGTGATTTAACTATACTTATCCACTTTTATGAAACGAGTCCCAAAAATTATCATGTTGTTTTACACTCAAATTATCTGTACAAATTTATGTGTTCTTTCTATCAACAACAGATCAAGCTTACTTTGCTACCTTAGACTTTAGCACCTACGTTCTATAAAGCACTTTAACCACATGCCAACCAAATTTGGTTTTTACCAAATGCGGAGTGAGGAGTTCGCTGTTGAAGCAGACTTTGTCAAAAGCTGGCATCATGTCGCCTTTTTTAAACTCACCTAAGCTGCCGCCTTTTTTGGCTGATGGACAAGTTGAATGTTTCTTAGCCAACACATCGAACTGAGCGCCTTTTTTAAGCTTGACAATAATATCTTCAGCCAACTCTTTGTCTTTTACTAAAATGTGTAGTGCGCTAGCGGTACGAGCCATAATACAAACCTCTTAAAAATAAAGTCTTTATGATGCGATAGCAAAGATCTCAATCCCACCCTGCCGCCAAAAGACGCGCCGTATTACTCACCTTAAACCCCGCACATAAATCATAAAACGCTATCGGATCTTCGACATTGTCGAGCAATTCTCGTTTATTGAGTGCTACAAACAAAGCCAGCGCATACGCTGAGCTATGAATAGACTTAGTAGGATTAAACTCAATATCGGTAAAGGCTTGATACTGCATCACCTCGGCATGTAACTGCGTGTTCTGCTTCAGCGCATTAACATACAGCCAATCGTAAAACATGGTCAATGGCTCTACTTGCCACTCCATACCGAAGTCGTTGTAACCGATAAGCTGCCCTGAGGTTTGCAAGCGCTCGTCTTTTTTAGCGTGTCTTGGCGGGACATCAAGCAAGTCGGTAAAGGGGCCGCCGTGCTCAAATACCTTACTGGCGTGAAAGAGGTTCTCGACGCTATGCTGCGCGCCATTATTCTCATCCGTCAATTTCAGGCTCAGTGGACTGAGCAAAAAACTCAACTTATTGCCCGATTTACTAGATAGCTCCAAGACATGGTTAAAGCCATACTTTTTGCGAATGAGGTGGTGCAGATCATTGATGGATTTTTTCTTCTGCCGACTGGCAAAGCCCACATGACGCTCAACGCGAACCAGATCGGTCTTGACCAGATTGTCACTATTGACTCTGGGCATGAATACGGGGCGTTGTTCTACAGCGTTTTGTAGCATAGTGTTCTGTCTTTATTATATAGCGGTGGGTATGATATCAGTAGTCAGCGGTCAATAGGTTTTGAATGGCTCTTGTATGACATGACTTTGCTGTGAGACGTATGAAAACTCAATCTATAAATTGTGCGCTAAGAAGGAAATGTCACTCTCTCGTCGCCCTCTTGCCAAGGGGAATATTTCATCATCATTTGCACAAATAGCGGATGCGCAAGCCACTCTTGTAACCAACGCTGCAGATTAGGATAAGGCAGATCATAAAACACCTCCCGATCAACGTGAGCAAATTGACGGACAAAAGGCATAATGCCAATATCAGCCGTGGTCACATTATTTCCTAGTAAGTAAGGATTGTCAGTTAGCAGCGCTTCTAACACCTGTAAAAAAACCTCGCCTTTTTGCCGATACTCGCTTTGGGTCATATCCGGATGGCGATCGGCATACTTATAACGATCGAGCCAATATTTAAATTCATTATCGTTTTGGTCGATAAGCGTATTGGCCTGCGTCAAAACCTCTGTATTAAGCAGCCCTTGCGGGTCGTTTTGCTCAAGCGCCCACATCAGGATCTCACGACTCTCTTCAATCACCGTACCGTCAGTTAGCTGCAAGACAGGTACTGTACCTTTTGGACTGATCGCCAGCATTTGCGGCGGTTTATTTTTTAGAACAATTTCGCATAGCTCTACCTGCATCTCGGCAAACACGATACCGAGACGGGCGCGCATGGCATAGGGACAGCGGCGAAACGAGTACAGGCAAGGTAGTAAAGCAGTCATAAGTAGTCTTTATATCTCGTTGAGTTAAATGTGTTTGCGTTTGAAATGCTAAGAGTTAAAAAATCATCTAGGGACTAAATAAGTATAACGAATAATTTAGGGTCTGTTGAACATTCAGATATTAGGACTGCTGATAGCTAAAATTGCACCAAACTAGGCGTACACCGAAGATAATGCCTGGGCCTTAGCTAGGTTTATAACGACGTTTGGGGTGATTTTAGCATCAGCCCCTCTTTATAAATTTTGGGGGCGGGTCTATTTTTTGTCAATACATGGCAAAATTGTCTATCCTAGAATGACTAGGCTTCGAAAATTTTACTGCGTATTGCCTAAAAAATAGTCGCCGCCAGTTCCACATTTGAATGTTCAACAGACCCTAATATTAAGTTTGATAGTTGTTGGGTTTAGGTTTTACATTTTTATGTTTAACTAAATAAATTTTTTAGCATATTAAAGCGTTAAACTAATAAAAATTATACCAAACGTACTATTTACCCTATCGCAGAGTGACAAGGTATATGGCAAACTAAAGTCAAGCTCAACTGCTTATGTTCACTTTTATAGCCATACAACTTTTAGAACCATATAAATGTAGAAGAAGTAAATAATACTTATATCTTTGAGCGGCTTAAAAGCGAACTCTATACTGTATTTAGAACTCTATACTGTACTTGAAAGGATGCAACGTGAATCCAAGAAGAAATCACAGCTCAAGCCATTCTCCCATATATATCCAGCCAAATAATTTTGCTAATTGTTTATCTAATGGACAAGATTATGGATTGTTTTTGGATATCGACGGTACGCTGGCTGATTTTACGCTTAATCCTAGAGACAGTGTCATTCCTCATACTACTCGCACTCTTTTACAGAGCCTACAAGATTGCGGTGTCAACATTGCGGCAGTGACGGGACGCAGCCTTGTTGAGGCAAGGCAGATGTTATCTCCTCTTAATTTGCCTATTGCTGCGACGCATGGTTTGCAGATAGCGCTTACAGCGGACGCTGATAGCATCATAAGTGGGGTAAAGATCGATAGTGCTGAGCTGAATGATATCAAGCAAGTCCTCAAACAAGCCTGTATGCCCTACCCTGACTTATCTATCGAAGATAAACCCTACTCCGTCGCTGTACATTATCGGCAAAATCCAGAGCTAGCGGATACAGCTTATCGCATCATAGCAAAGACAGTGACAAATTATGACGCTTGGCTATTAAAGCAAGGTAAATGTGTCTGGGAGATCATGCCAAAAGGCGCTGACAAAGGCACCGCTATCTTGAGCTTGTTAGCAAACATGCAAAACAAGGCGCTTGTTCCTATTTTTATCGGTGATGACATTACTGATGAAGCCGGATTTATCGCGGTGCAAGGTGACAATTCCCGTTTTATGCAAGGTGACAATTCTCGTTTTGAGGGAGACGATAAAAAAACTCAAGGTCAGCTGTTGCAGTCCATAAAGGGTATGGGTATCAAAGTCGGTCACGAGCCGACAGCTGCGCACTTTTATGTCAATGATACTACTGAGGTGACGGTGTTGTTAGCAAGTTTTTTAGCTTTTTATCAGCAGCAGGCCACTCTAGAATCTAACCAGGCTTATAACGCTTCTGGCAAAGGTATGGGGTCAATCATATGAGCCGTTTAGTAGTGTTATCCAATCGGGTTAAATTACCTGATAAGGGTCCCATGGCAGGCGGGCTGGCCGTTGCCCTCAACGATGTGTTAAAGGGGCGCTCCGTTATCTGGATGGGCTGGAACGGTGAGATTGAGGATAGCAATAAACAGAGCAATGAATTTCATTATCATGAAAAAGTTGTCAGCGGCGCTAGCGTAGATGGACAAAGAACCACGAGTAACATCACTTACATCACCACTAACCTAACCCCTTGTCAGTACCAGCACTACTACTGCGGCTTTGCCAATAATGTATTGTGGTTATTGCTGCACGAGCAGTCTCATCTAGTCAGTCAGGCTCCAGACGACTATGCAGGCTATCAAGAGGTAAACCGGCGGTTCGCTCAGCAGCTAAAAGACGTTGTTGAACCTGACGACGTCATTTGGGTGCATGATTATCACTTTTTAAGTGTGGCCTATCACTGCCGCAAGCTTGGTATGAATAACCGTATCGGCTTTTTTTTGCATATTCCGTTTGCTCCGCTAACGTTTTGGCAAACCCTGAGCAAAAGCGCTGAGCTTATTTATCATCTTGCCCATTATAATTTAATTGGTACGCAAACGGAGCAAGATAAAGCCAATTGCCTTGCCGTCTTACAGCATTATCTAAAGGATAGCTGCTTAGATTCAGCAGTGAACTCTAGTGAGGCGAAGCAGCATTTTACTTACACTAATCGCTCAGTGAGTGTACAGCTAGCGCTTGACTTAGATGCAATCCCAGCGCATTGCCTCACGGTTAACACTTATCCTATCGGTATCAATGTCGATAGAATTCAGAATCAAATCGAGCGTTTGTCTTCTGCTAAGCGTGTACCAGCTCCTAACAACAGTCAAAAAAACCTTGTAAAGTCTACCGCGCAGCAAATAATAGCCGTGGATAGAATTGATTACTCTAAAGGGCTACTAGCACGTTTCTCAGCTTATCGCGCGTTTTTAGAGCAATATCCACAATATCAAAACCAGCTCAAATTCTTGCAAATTGCCTGCCCAAGTCGCTTGGATTTACCCGTTTATCAGCAGCTTTATGAACAAGTTAAGCTACGTGTTCAGGCTGTCAATCAACAGTTTTTAGCTGATAATTGCACTTGTAGCAGCTTAGATCAGGGTCAATCAAAGCCCGTAGAAGTCGCTACCTGTAACGCTACGGGTTTAAGAAACAATGACCCTTTAAAGCACTGGCAAGCCATCACTTATAGCGAAAAAGTGCTATGCCATGAAAAACTTGTGACCGCGTTTTATCAAAGCGATGTAGGCTGGGTAAACTCGCTCAAAGACGGGATGAATCTAGTCGCTAAAGAGTATATCGCTGCGCAAAATCCAGATAATCCAGGCGTATTATTGCTCTCTCGTTACGCGGGCGCAGCCGCGCAAATGCAGGAGGCAGTGCTTATCGACCCCCAGCAACCAGCGAGTATTATACAAGGTTTAAAAACCGCTCTAACCCTGCCCCTTGCCGAGCGCAAAAGTCGTTATCAGACGTTGTTAAAAGGTCTGAAAGACTATGATATTCACGCTTGGCAGCAAGACTTTTTGGATGATTTGTACGACACAAAAAAACATCAAAATCCTGATAAAAGCATAATCTGAAAGTTCAATATATAACAATAACTAGGACATTTTATTGTGAACACTCTAAGTCAAAGCGTAGTAAGTAAAACGATAAACAACACAGTATTAGCGTCTATCCAAGCGGCGGTAGATACTGTTATAAATGCTGATGGTCAAATGAGTCATGCGTCTGTCATGACAGATGAGCTGCGCCATAAGATATTAGCCGTTCTGGTCACCTATAGCGATAAGATTCCTCACCCTGCCAGCGGCGATAAATACCATGCAAATACCTTGATCCGCTGGCAAGTATTGGCGTACGTTGCAGGCCTTGATTTAACCATTGCCAAATGGTTTGAGTCGCACCTGGATGCGCTAAGTATTTTGCATGAAGTCGGCTACGACAAACAGAGAACAGGACTATGGGCGGTTTGGGCAGCCGAGGGGCTTCCTCTAAACTTCGAACAAGACCCATCTCCCCAGCATAAAGAAGCAAGCCTGCAAGGCAAAGTTAAAGGCACTGTTAATGGTACAATTAATGGTACTAAGGCGTGGTGTTCAGGAGCGCATATCGTTGATTATGGCCTTATGACTTATCGCAATGACAATGGTGACTCGCAATTGCTTATTGTAGATATGCAGCAAGCAGGTATTACCATTGATGGTAGTAGCTGGCAAGCGGTCGGTATGCAGGCGACCGATACAGCGACAATAGAGTTTGATAATGTAGTAGCCGAACAAGTTGGCGCAGCAAATGAATATTTAGCGCGCGCCGGATTCTGGCACGGTGCGGCAGGGGTCGCTGCGTGTTGGTATGGGGCAACGACTCGTCTAGCAGACTATTTGCTAACGTCTTATCAGCATAAACCAAATGATTATAAAGCCATGTATTTAGGTGAGATTAGCACGGCGCTAATGATCACTCAGCAGTATTTTCATCATGTGGCAGATCTCATAGATAGCGAATCACAATCTCAGCATAAAAATAGTCACGAGCTGGCTATCCGCGCGCTTCGAGCAAACGTAGAGCGAGTAGCGCGTCAAGTCTTAGATAGCGTCGGTCAAGCATTAGGCGCTGCGCCGTTTTGTACCAACGCCCATTTCGCTAGACTAGCGGCGGATCTACCCGTGTTTATTCGTCAAAGTCATGGGGCATTCGATTTACAAAAAATTGGCGAGCTGTCTAGTATTTTGACGAGCAAAACAACGGCTGATAAATCTAAAAAACGAGACAACCTATGGCAACTCTAACGCCTAGTGATGCTGTGCCTGTAATGGCATCTATAGCGCATGACTTTCAGAAAAATAATACGGTAGCATTCAGGTCTGCAAAAAAACAACACGTCAATCAAGAACACGTAAAACAACAACATCCGATCGTCGGTGACCGCGTAATAGAGGGTGATGGTACCAGTCAAGACGCTTGGCAAAACTGGCAGGGTTTACAAGACTTGCCGCGCTTGGATATTAGGACAAATTTTCCAGTACAGCAGCGGATATGTATCTTTTCTCCGCATCCTGATGATGAGATTTTAGGCTGCGGCGGTTTGCTACAACAACTTGCGGCAAAGGGTAATCCTATAACTATTATTCACGTGACCAACGGTACTCAAAGCCATCCAGACTCGCAGCTTTATCCACCAGAGACGCTTGATATTGTTCGACCACAAGAGAGCCTTGCAGCGTTAAAGGCATTAGGTATTGATCATCATGTGACGATTATTGCTTTGGATTTAACTGATGGTGAGGTGTTTCATCAGCAAACTGAATTTAATAAAAAATTAGCAGCGATTATCCAGCCTGAGGACATTTTAGTAACACCGTTTGAGTTTGACGGTCATCCTGATCATGAAGCCACAGGGCAAGTGGTCGCCGCCTTTGCTAAACAACATAGCCTAGACTGCTATCAAGTCCTTATCTGGGCATGGCATTGGGCAAAGCCTGCCGATAGCCGTATTCCTTGGCATCATGCACGGCGACTGGATTTAAACGCTGATCAGCGACAGCGTAAAGCGCAAGCAATCGCTTGTTTTGAGAGCCAAATCACTATCGATGAAAGTACGGGCAACCCGCCTATTTTATCAGCGCAAACTATCGCCAGAATCAGTCAACCTTGGGAAGTTTATTTACATGAGCCACACGCCTAAAGCGACGCCATCTACTACCGATGACGCTCAGTCTAACGCTTATTCAGAACGCTATTTTGACGCCTTATACAGCGACAATAGCGACCCGTGGCAGTATCAAAGCCGCTGGTACGAGCAGCGCAAACGCGATATGTGCCTTGCCGTGTTACCGCAGCTTGAGTACGACAAAGCTATTGAGCTTGGCTGTGGCAACGGCGTGTTTAGTGTATTGCTGGCTCAGCGTTGTCAGACCTTGCTAAGTATAGATGGCAATGATAAAGCGGTGCAGTTAGCCAAACAGCGCTTAGCGGACGCCTCTCACGTCAAGGTGATACAAGGCGTTATTCCTAGTATTTTATCGACTTTACAACTAGCAGATTTAACAAAAACTGGTCTAACAAAAACAGACAGTACGCCTGCTTATCAACCGCCCTTTGATTTAATAGTCATCAGTGAAATTTTATATTATCTATCACCTGCTGATATCGATACGGTAATCACTTGGATTAAACATAATATTGCAGTAGGCGGTACATTATTGTGCTGTCATTGGCGCTATGCTATTGATGGTTTTGTAATGACGGGCGAAACCGTACATCAGCGCTTACAGCAGGCATTTAATCAGGAAGATGAGCCTGATTTTACCCAACCAGTTTTTACTCACCAGAGCCAGCTTGTCGATAGTGATTTTTTATTAGATGTTTGGCAAAACACGCCAAAGACCGTCGCTATGCAAGAAAAGTTGGTTTGATCGTTTATGGACAACATAACCCTCGCTGTCGTGATTCCTGCTCATAATGAAGCGCTGACTATCAGTGACTGTTTAACATCAGTACAGCTTGCCATTAAGCAGCTGCCCGCAATTATTACAGCCTATCCGCTAGTGGTGCTCGATAGCTGTACTGATAATACCGAAGTCTTAGTTAAAGCCGCAGGCGTCGAGTATTTGTCCTGCAACTACCGCTGCGTGGGACGCGTGCGCGATTTGGGCATTCGTCATGCTATTGCCAAGGGCGCGACGTGGCTGGCCTGTACTGACGCTGATTCAGTCGTGTCGTCAGAGTGGCTAGTAGAGCAAATCAAACATATCACCGATCAGCCGACGGCTATGATCTGCGGCGTTGTCAGCGTCGATAACTGGGCGCATTTAACCCTGCAAACAAAAGAAGCTTACCTTGAACACTACCAAGATAAGATGGGACACCGCCATATCCATGGGGCAAATTTAAGCTTTAGCGCGAACGCTTACCTTGCTGTTGGCGGCTTTGATCCCCTACCATGTCATGAAGATGTAAGCTTGGTCAAAAAGTTTGAAGCCCAAAACTACGATATTGTTTGGAGCAACCGCGTGCGCGTAACAACCAGTAGTCGCTTAGACGCTCGAGCAAATGAGGGTTTTGCTGCATTTTTGGCGACTCTTGAACGAAACCACTTAGAATAACGCTATTAATAAACGAAGGCCTGTAGTGCTCTATTCTACCTTATATTTTTATTTTCAACTGACTATACCCGCAAAATTGCAATAGTCCTCTATACTTAACGTATGACTATTCATTAATACCTTTAATATATCTTCAGGACAGTTTGCTTGTAGATGTTGCCATAGCGAGGTATGGTTTACCTCTCTATAAACGCTTAACTTGAGCACTTCAGCCCATGCCATCGTCGCAACTTGCGTCTCATCATCGACGATGACCATAAACGGCTGGCTAATATGAGCCTCATGTTCGAGTAGCTGTGCCATACGCTCAAAGCTATCAAAGTAGAAAAAATGGTCTTTGGCGTGCGGAATGAGTCGTACTATCGGCTTGTAGTTTTTATCGACTGTACTTAGATTTAAACGTGCATGCTGAGGTCGAAACTGTAGCCAAGCCTCATAGGCAGGCATTGCTTTAGGATGTACGGTTAGTTTTTTGTCGTCAGGAACGAAGAAGTGGTGCTGAATGATATTAGAATTGATCATGGGTTGCCTCAGTGGTTTAAGCTTTGTTAAAACAGTGCTTAATAGTCTCAAAGTTAGTTATAGGCAGTATGACATTTATTTTGTAGTAGTAAGTGTGA
The DNA here is from genome assembly GCA_947489525.1 of uncultured Psychrobacter sp. Lineage (GTDB taxonomy): Bacteria > Pseudomonadota > Gammaproteobacteria > Pseudomonadales > Moraxellaceae > Psychrobacter. The sequence continues at coordinate 16,096 of CANLDW010000004.1, read as the reverse complement.
AAAGTAGTAAGCGTCAAAACTAGTAAGTATTAAACTTCGATGTCTGTAAAAACCTGCTCTCTTTATTTTAGTGGTATTAAAGTATTGCTTATCGTGCGAAACAAAGAATTAGAAATATGGCTCAACACCCTTTACCATAAATATTAAGGGTAATAAATAAAAGAGTGCTATATTTAGCATAACGATAATAGTAAAGGAAGACACTATGACTATTGCAAATAATGTAATAAATAGGATAAAAGACGAAGCACACCAGAGTATGCAATCAACGGTGAGCGAACAAGAATGGCAAATGCGCGTCGATCTAGCCGCTTGCTACCGACTGGTTGCCCTATACGGCTGGGATGACTTGGTATTCACTCACATCTCCGCGCGCGTACCCGACACTGAGGATGCGTTTTTGATCAATCCATATGGCTTACTATTTGAAGAGATTACCGCCTCCAATCTAGTAAAAGTCAATCAGGCGGGTGAAAAGCTCGGCGCATCAGAGTACGATATCAATCCAGCAGGCTTTACCATTCATAGCGCAGTACATGAGGCGCGTCATGATGCGCACTGCGTCATCCACTTGCATACTAGCGCAGGCGTTGCCGTATCGGCACAAGAGCAAGGTCTACTTCCTATATCGCAGCAGTCGCTTTTTCCCTTGTCCAATCTAGCCTATCACGACTACGAAGGCGTGGCGCTCAACCCAGAAGAAAAAGTGCGTTTGGTCGCTGATTTAGGCGATGCCAACTTTATGATCCTGCGTAACCATGGTCTGCTGACGTGTGCCAGCAGCGTCGCCGATGCCTTTTTGTTTATGTATATTATGCAAAGAGCGTGCGAGGTGCAAATCAAAGCACAAAGCGGCGGCAGTACTTTAACCCATATATCACCGCAAATATTAGCGGGTATACAAGCAGCGTCGCAAGCGGTCACCAAAGAAGCTGGCGGCGGCATCGCGTGGCCTGCCCTACTGCGTAAACTGCACCGAACTGATCCTTCGTTTGCGGAGTAATCGCGATGATCAGTGTGAAGCAGTGGGAACAGCTGGGACAGTACGAGTCTATAAACGGGCGGCAAATCTTTACGCGTTGTGGCGGCGATAAAGATAATAACGACGTAGCCGCCTTGCTACTCATTCATGGCTATCCCAGTGCCAGTTGGGATTGGGAGGGCATGTGGGATGAGCTTACCGAGCGCTATTATGTACTTACTCTAGATATGTTAGGCTTTGGTTTATCTGATAAACCTAAGGATGCGCGCTATTTGATCAGTGAGCAAGCAGATATCTTTGAGGCATTTTTAGATAAGCATAATGTCAGTAGCTATCACATTTTAGCGCATGATTATGGCGATACGGTGGCGCAAGAGTTGCTGGCGCGGCAAGTGGATGGTAGCAGTAAGCTTACTATTCATAGCGTGTGCTTTTTAAATGGCGGATTATTCCCTGAGACGCACCGACCTATCCTCATTCAAAAGCTGTTGTTATCGCCGCTAGGACCGCTCGTCTCCAAACTGATAAACAAATCAAAATTTGCTACCAATTTGCAGCGAATATTTGGCCCTCATACACCGCCAAGTGACAAGGTTATCGATAACTTATGGCAGCTACTCACACACAATAACGGTTTGGCCGTCATGCACAAATTGATCAACTATATCCCCCAGCGCAAAAAGTATCGTCAGCGCTGGGTCGGAGCCATCATCGACAGCCCTGTGCCTGTTAAGCTGATCGCGGGTGCAAAAGATCCTATCTCAGGTCAGCATATGATCGAGCGCTATCGTACGCTTATTCCTGATGCTGATATTACCGTGATGTCAGACTTAGGTCATTATCCGCAGATTGAAGATGCCGATGCTATTACTAATGCTTATTTAAATTTTAGAGATAGTACGGGTTAATGAGCTGCTAAAAATCAACTTTGCCGCGTAGCGCTTTGGTGCGACCACGCTGGGTCTTTTGATCGACGCGTTTGCGTTTGGCACTGCGGCTCGGTTTGGTCGGTTTGCGTACTTTTTCAACACGCAGCGCTGCTACTATAAAGCGTCTAAGCCGCTCTATCGCGTCATCTCTATTGCGCTCCTGCGTACGGTGCTGCTGCGCTTTCATCACAAGGACGCCATCTTTAGTAAGGCGATTGTCTTGCGTGTCCAGCAGGCGCTGTTTTTGTACGTCACTTAAACTTGAGGCCTTAATATCAAAACGCAGATGTATCGCCGAGGCGACTTTATTGACGTTTTGCCCGCCTGCCCCCTGCGCGCGTATAGCGTTAATCTCAACCTCATTATCACTTAGGCTAATCCGGTTATTAATAATAATCATAATTAATCATCACACTTTTCTTAAATATTTAGTTTAGGCTTTGATGCTATATGGGGTGTATTCTGACGATTATAAATAGACGAGATCAGCATTTGCATTCTTTATATCCTTACCTACAGATAGGTCAACTATTATAAGAATAACGTTGCGATACTTATCAACAGACGCGCTGTGTTAAAGTAAAGAGCTGCGCGACATGTCGCCACTTACTTGTCGTAACCTACCTTCGGATATTTCATGATAAAAAAAATAATACTCGTACTCGCTGTATTGGCTCTGATTATTAGCTTCTTTTACTTTGATCTCAATGAGCTGCTCACGCTGGATGGCTTGAAAGGTTCGATGGCACAGTTTGATGCCTACAAAGCGCAGTCGCCTCTACTTGTGATTGGCGGGTTTTTTCTGATTTATGTCTTAGTCACTGCGCTTTCCCTACCGGGCGCAGCTATCCTTACTTTAGCTGCTGGCGCGTTGTTTGGCTTGGTGCAAGGCGTGCTCATTGCCTCTTTTGCCTCTAGTATTGGCGCGACAATCTCTTTTTTGACCTCGCGCTATCTGCTACGAGATACAATTAAGCAGCGCTTCCCTGAGCGTCTGGACGCCATTGATGAGGGAGTCAAAAAACAAGGTGCGTTTTATTTATTTACCCTGCGCTTAGTGCCGTTATTTCCGTTTTTTGTGATTAATCTGCTTATGGGTCTGACCGCGATTAAGACGTGGACGTTTTATTGGGTCAGTCAGCTTGGCATGCTGGCAGGCACTTTAGTCTACGTCAATGCAGGAACACAGTTGGCACAGATTGATAGCTTATCGAGTATCTTGTCTTTAGATCTAATTTTGTCATTTGTGCTGTTAGGCTTCTTTCCCCTCATCGCTAAAGGTATCCTCACCATGTTCAAAAAACGCCGCGTTTATAAAGGTTACACTAAGCCCAAAAGCTTCGATCGCAATATGATCGTTATTGGTGGTGGTTCTGGCGGTTTGGTCACCAGCTATATCGCAGCGACTGTCAAAGCAAAAGTGACGCTAATAGAAGCGGGCGAGATGGGCGGGGACTGCTTAAACTATGGCTGTGTCCCCAGTAAAGCGCTGATCAAAAGTGCTAAAGTGGCTGAGCACATGCGCCACGCGTCGCGCTACGGTCTTGACGATACTAAGCCGCAGTTTTCGTTTCACCATATTATGACACGTATCCATAACGTCATCGCTGACATTGCGCCAAATGATAGCGTGGAGCGCTACACCGATCTTGGGGTTGAGGTGTTAAAAGGCTATGCCAAAATCATCGATCCGTGGACGGTTGAGATTGCCTTAAACGATGGCGGCGTACAAAGACTGACGACGCGCACGATTGTAATTGCAACCGGCGCGCGTCCCGTCGTTCCCGAGCTGCCAGGACTTAAAGAGACTGGCTATGTGACCAGCGATACCTTGTGGGAGAAGTTTAGCACTTTGAGCGAGGCCCCAAAGAAGCTAGTGATACTCGGCGGCGGTCCAATCGGCTCAGAGCTTGCCCAGGCCTTTGCGCGCTTAGGCTCTGATGTCACCCAGATTGAGCGCGGAGCGCGTCTTATGAAGCGCGAGGATGTTGAGGTCTCAGTGCTGGCAGAGCAAGTACTGACAGACAGCGGCGTTACGATCTTGACCGCGCACCAAGCGCTACGCTGTGAAGTGCGTGCTGGTAAAAACTACCTGATCGTAGAGCCAACGGATGCTCAAGGTGCAGCCCAGACTGCGCTTGAATACGATGAGCTAATTTGTGCAGTAGGTCGCCGTGCACGACTTGAGGGCTATGGTCTAGAAGCTTTAGGCATAGATACGAGTAATAAGATGATCGAGACCGATGCGTATCTTGAGACGATTTATCCCAATATATACGCCGCAGGAGATGTGGTAGGTCCTTATCTATTCACCCATGTGTCCTCGCATCAAGCGTGGTACGCGGCGGTAAATGGCTTGTTCGGTCATTTTAAGAAGTTCAAAGTCGATTACCGCGTGATTCCATGGACGACCTTTATCGATCCTGAGGTCGCTCGTGTCGGACTAAACGAGCAAGAAGCAATCGCCAAGGGCATCGACTTTGAAGTGACGCATTACGACTTTAAAGACTTAGATCGTGCCGTGACAGAAAGCGCTAATTACGGCTTTATTAAAGTCATTACCCCTAAAGGTAAAGATAAAATATTAGGCGTCACTATCGTCGCTGAAAATGCAGGGGAATTTATGAGCGAGTTTGTCCTTGCCATGAAACACGGTTTGGGATTGAACAAAATCCTTGGCACCATCCATATGTATCCGACGTGGGCTGAGGGCAATAAATACGCTGCGGGCAATTGGAAGCGCAATCATGCCCCCGAAAAGCTCTTAGACTTAGTTGGTAAATACCATACGTGGCGACGCGGATAGTTGGTTTATATAAGCTTCGTGTGTGAAAGGAAAATAAAACAGTTAGCATGAAGGATAACGGTTTAGCCAGTCATATTTATGCCTAATACTTATCTTTTATGAATAGTACTAGCACTTAGCTTAGTATAGTCAGTTCGAAATAAAGTCGATACGTTAATATCGTCGTGCTACTGGTACAAATTTTCCTTGCTTGCTGTGCGCTTCGCACTCCAGAGGCAGCGCAAAATTCATACCAGTAGCACTGTATCGGTTTTAAAGTGAATCAACTATACCCCGCATAATAAGTCACCCTATTATCACGTAGAAACCCAGCCAAACCTAAGCCGTAACGCTCCGCCACGCGTACTGCCGTGCTGGTAGGCGCTGACATACCGACGAGCCAAGGCAACTGCATACGGATGGACTTTTGTACCAGCTCAATGGATAAGCGCGAGGTCATAACGACGCAATTAAGCTCAGTGCAATCAAGCTCAGTACGATCAAGTCCAGTACCATTAATCTTGGACTTGTGCCTGAGCTGCCAACCGATAAGCTTATCAAGTGCATTATGGCGGCCGACATCTTCAAATAGATACAACTGCTCGCCTTGCATTGTCGCCGCTGCATGCACCGCGCCTGTGAGCTGATGCGTGTGCTGCATGGCATCAACCTGCGCGCGTATCGCCAGCAGCTTATCGAGGCTAGGTTTGGGACATGCGCCATCTTTTGCATAAGCTTTGAGACTGGGCAGTGCTTGGCTTAGACCTGTCATACCGCACATTCCGCAGCCAGTACGCCCTGCCAGCTGGCGACGCTGCGCTTGAATGCGTTGATGACAGCGCTGATTGAGCACCAGCTCCACAACGTACGCATCATAATCTTGTAATTGCTCAGTGAGTTGATCAAAGTTAGCAGAATTGTCGAGATTATTATCATCATCGATCGTGCTATTAGCAGCACCGCTCCCTTTAAAACTGCTACTTTCAAAACTATTCCTTTTAAAACTGTCACTTCCACTAAAGCGCTGTAAGCTTGATACATCAGTGAGCTGCGTGACCTCCCAATCCAATAGCTCATGGCTGTGCTGAATCAAGCCTTCACTAAACAAAAAGCCCACAGCCAAGTATTCTAACTGGCTGGGGCTCGCCATCAGTACCGCATAGTGAATACCATTGATAACGATAGCAACGGCTGCCTCTACTGCAAGGCTTGCAGGCTGACTCTCAACATAGGCAAAATTGGACTGAGCACCCGCATCAGATTTACCCGATGCATAATAGTGCTTTTGTGCTACAGAGGCACGCGCCAGCGGCGTACTAGCTGGTTGCAAACTAGACTCAGTCCCCTTAGTCCCCTTCTCCTGCGCGCGCTTATTGCTGGTATTGCTGGCATCACTAACATTGTCAATATCATTAATTACTCGCGGCTTTTGTTCAACTAACATAATGGCTCTCTAAGCCGATGCTGCTAAGCGAGCACTATCTGTACGCTCTAGAACAACTGTTGCTGATTTATAAGCGGGTATATGCGACTCTGGCGCATGCGTCTCAAGATCGAACAAGTCATTGCACTCAGGATAATAAGCGGCGACGGCATTGGCAGCGATATCCATCTCAGCGAGCACTAATGGCCCTAGCGTGCGTGCGTGGTTGTCGCTATCATTGCGCGTTACCATAATGCTATCACCCGCCTGCCAGCCTTGGCGCTTCATCTCATCAGGATGCATAAACAGCACATCGCGGCGATTGGTCTGACGATAACGATCATTATAGCCAAAGATCATCGTATTGAACTGATCGTGGCTACGCACGCTGGTGAATTGCCAGACTTTCTGTTGATTGTCTTGTTTGTCACCCTTCTTATCGTTACTGGCAGTATTGGCACTATTAGCAGGATCACTAGTAAGCTTAGCGCGCTGATTTGCCATTTTGTCAGCGACATAAGTGATTGGGTACTGTGGTACTTCAAATTGCGCTTTGCCGCTATCAGTGTCCCACTCGCGATGACGGGCTGGGTGATACAAATGAAAGCCGCGATCCGCTTCACGTATACGCTTATTAAAGTTCTCAAAGCCGTCAACGACTTGTGAGACATAATCACGTATGAGGTCATAATCCGCGCTCATCGCTTGCCAATCGATACCCGTATCATCACCTAACACGTGCGTAGCAATATCAGCGATAATTTGAGTCTCAGACTTTAGACTATCGCTAATGGGTTTTAGTGTTCCTTGAGTCGATACGATCTGACATAGAGAGTCTTCAATTGTGGCAAACTGCTCGCCTTTTGAAGTGATAAGACGCTCTGTACGGCTCAAACACGGCAGGATGATATTGTGCTCGCCTGGATATAACATCGTACCATTTAGCTTTGTTCCTACGAATACATTAAGCTTATTATTGCTAAGCGCCTGCTGAATAGCTTGTGAATCAGGCGCGGCGACTGCGAAGTTACCACCCATACCTACAAAGGCTTTGAGCTCACCTCTGATTAGTGCTTGTGCGCCTGCGACCACATCATAACCATCCTCTTGCGGCATGGGACGCTCAAACACACGCTCCAAGCTATCGAGTAGCTTTTGTTTGGGACGCTCATGGATACCCATGGTTCTATCGCCCTGTACGTTGGAGTGCCCGCGGATAGGCGATGCCCCAGCGCCATCAATACCTATCATACCCATAAGCAGTAGCAAGTTTGTGATCATTGCGACATTGTCCTCGCCATGCACATGCTGGGTAATTCCCATGCCCCAAGTGCAAATCGTCGCAGGACTATCAGCGACCATCTTCGCTAATTTAACAATTTTTGCTTGCGTGATACCGCTGCCTGTTTCGATATCTTCCCAAGTTTGAGCCATAAGCCACGACTTTAAATCATCAAAACCTGAGGTATGCTCAGCAATAAAATCAGTATTGATCTTATCCTTTTCAACGAGCCACTTTGCCATACCGGTTAATAGTGCCGCATCGCCGCCGATCTGAATCTGAACAACATCGTCGAGCATATCATCGCTTTGAGCTGCTACCATATGCGTGGGCTTTTGCGGATTTCTAAACGCTGTTAGTCCTTGCTCGCGCATCGGATTGATTGAGATGATCTTGCAGCCCTCTTTATGAGCATGCGCTAACATCTCCAGCATACGTGGATGGTTAGTTGCCGCGTTATGACCAAAGGATAGTAATAGTTTTGCCTTTTCAAAATCTTCTAAGACCACTGTGGCTTTCCCAACGCCTAGCTGCTTGCCAAGCATTACTGAGGTAGGCTCATGGCACATGTTGGAGCAATCAGGTAAGTTATTGGTGCCAAAGCAGCGCACAAATAATTGATACATAAAGGCCGGCTCATTGGTGACACGTCCTGAGGTGTAAAATAGCGCTTCATCAGGCGAGTCCAGCGCATTTAACTGCTCAGCGATACGCTCGTACGCTGCGCGCCATGAGATGGGCACGTAGCGATCTTGCTCGGCATCGTAATATAGAGGTTCAGATAAGCGGCCGCTGTGCTCAAGCTCATAACCATTCCACTTTTGGAGCTGAGTTACGGTATTAGTTTCAAAGAACTTCGCGTCTGCTTTGGTAGACATAGTTTCACTGGCAAGCACCTTGATACCTGTCTCACAGACATCAATGGTTTTATGGGTCTTGTGATCAGGCCATGCACAGCCTGGACAATCAAAGCCACCGTTTGGTTGATTACTACTGAGCACGCTATAGCTTCCGCGCGTAAGTGCTTTATAGTCCATAAGTTTGCGCGTTGATGCTATGAGTGACGGCCAGCCCGCTGCGGGGTGGGAATAAACAGGAATCTTACGCATGAGAGTACCCTTATAGGTAATAGATAACTTTAGAGAGATGGGATTGAGCAATTTATGTGGTTTTCTCACTATATAATGACTAATAAAAAGTTTATAGCATCATTACCTTTAGATAACAAAAAAACCCTTAAAATGATTAACATCTTAAGGGCTTATCTTGGGTATCTTATCTTAAATATTTGGTTATGAGTGATCAGTAGCGCAAAGTTAATTTTAGGCGAGCATACCGCCATCCACTACAACGGTTGCGCCCGTCGTATAGCTTGACGCGTCAGAGACTAAGTACAGCACCGTTCCTGCCATCTCATCAGGATCGGCGACACGGCCTAGCGGAATGGCATGTAGCGCCATTTTAAGGACTTTATCATTGGTGGTTAACGCTGAGGCAAACTTAGTATCGGTCAGTCCCGGCAGCAGCGCGTTAACGCGGATGTTAAGTGGTCCACATTCCTTGGCAAAGGCTTTCGTCATGCTGATCACAGCCGCCTTGGTAATCGAATAAATACCTTGCTTATCGCCAGCGACTAGACCATTGACGGATGCGGTATTTAAAATCACCCCACCGCCCTGCTCGCGCATCATTTTACCCGCGGCGGTCGACATAAAGAAGTAACCGCGAATATTGACTTCAACCGTCTTGTCAAAAGCGGCAAGATCGGTATCCAAAATGTGACCGTAATAAGGGTTTGCAGCGGCATTGTTAACCAAGATATCAAGCTGACCGAACTCGCTTTTGATATGCTCAAAGATTGCCTCGATCTGATCCATCTCGCCAACGTGACAAGCGTAGGCACTGGCTTTATCGCCGTTATCAACAATGCTGTCAGCAACGGCTTGGCAGGCATCAATCTTACGGCTTGAGACGATTACATGCGCGCCGCGTGACGCCAATAGACGCGCGATAGACTCCCCAATACCGCGACTAGCGCCCGTGACCAAAGCGATCTTACCTGTTAAATCAAATAGATCTTTCATTATTACTCCTTATTAATAAAATATTAAAAGCCAATCAATCTCTAAGCCAACATACCACCATCAAGCGTGAAAGCATGACCATTCATAAAAGCGCTCTCATCGCTCGCCAGCCATGCAATGGCTCCCGATATTTCTTCAACTTTTCCTAAACGGCGCAGCGGGCTGGCTTTAATCGTTGCTTGCTGCGCGCGCTCATCCATTTTTGCCATCGTGTTTTGTACCATAGGCGTATCGATAAAGCTCGGACACACCGCATTAAAGCGTATATTGGCGCGCGCGTACTCGTGCGCAGCAGATTTGGTAAGTCCCATAACGCCGTGTTTAGCCGCGCTATACGCAGATAATAGCGGCGCTGAGCGAAGTCCAGCAATGGAGGCGACATTGATGACGTGACCGCCGCCGTTTGATGCCATAACGCCAATCGCGGCGCGCATACAGTGCCAAACGCCTTTTAGATTAACCGCAATATTACGATCAAAAGTCTCGTCGCTTAGCGTATGCATAGGCGCTGGATCATGGTCGATACCAGCGTTGTTGATGACCACATCCAGACCACCAAGCGTTTCTACTGCAAACTTAAATAGCGCGCGTACCTCATCACCACTGGTAACATCAACCTTGTGAAAGGTAATACTGTGCCCGGCATCTGCTGCCGCTTTAGCCACGCTTGCGCCCAGCTCCTCGTTCAAATCGCCAATCACTACTTTTGCACCGCGACTAGCAAGCAGCTGTGCACTTGCCGCACCAATACCTGAAGCACCGCCCGTGATTAGGATGCGCTTGTCTGCGACGTTTGAGGCTGGCAGATCCGCTAGTGCCGCTTGGGTTCCATTCGTTGTCATTGTCTATTCCTTTAAAATTGAGAGTTAATATTTTTAAAATAAATAATTTAAAACCACTCTGCTTGCATATCGGTACATACCGCGTTGTCATTATTAAGCAGTTCAATATCGCGCTGAATGGTAGGTAGCTCCCAATCAATATAATATTTGGCGGCTTGGATTTTGCCGTGATAGAAGTTCTGCTTGTCAGCGTCTTGCTCATTAGCTAAGAGCTGCTCGGCAATGCTTGCTTGACGAATCCAGATCCAGCTGACCACGATTGAAGCAAAGATATTCATTAGCGCTTGCGCGTTCGCCGTTAAGGTAATGGCTTTTTCAGTCGGTAATATTTGGCTTAAGTGCACCAACACCTCATGCAAATGCTCCATATAAGGCGCAAGCTTACCTGCCAGCTTTGCCGCCTCAGGGGTGGTAATACTTTGTAGGTCTTGCGTGATTTCGCGTTTGAGGACTTGAATCCCTAGACCCTTGTTCTGCCACAACTTGCGAAACGACAGATCCAGTGCTTGTACCCCATTTGTGCCTTCATGAATGGGGTTGAGACGATTGTCACGCCAGAACTGCTCAGCATGGTACTCACGCGTATAACCCGCCCCGCCTAACACTTGAATACCCAAATCATTCGCCTTTGGTCCATACTCAGACGGCCACGCTTTGATCACTGGTGTTAATAAATCCAGCAATTCTGACAGCTCGTTTTTGAGGGTCTCATCATCAGTAGTGTTCATGCGATCGATGATATTGGAACCATACAAACACAGCGCCATACCGCCCTCAGTGTAAGCTTTTTGTGCCAGCAGCATCCGCTTTACATCACCATGATTAATAATCGCAGTCGCCTCATCTTCAGGCTTATTGTTAGGCGCGATGCGGCCCTGCGTTCTGTCCTTGGCATAATCAAGCGAATACTGATAACCGCGATAGCCGATCATCGCTGCGCCAAAACCTACGCCGATACGCGCCTCGTTCATCATCTTAAACATATAACGCAGACCAAAGTGTGGCTCGCCAACGAGGTAGCCATAACACTCGCCGTTATCACCGAAGCTCAACGCCGTGGACGTCGTTCCGCGATAGCCCAACTTATGCAGTAGCCCCGTTAAATGCACATCGTTGCGCTCGCCTATAGAGCCGTCATCAAGCAGACGATATTTAGGCACGACAAACAGCGAGATACCTTTAACCCCGCTAGGACCACCTGGAATTTTGGCTAGCACGAGATGGACGATATTGTCCGACAGCTCGTGATCGCCGCCTGAGATATAAATCTTACTGCCCTTGATACGGTATGAACCATCGTCCTGTGGCGTAGCCGTGGTCTTAATATCCGATAGTGAGGATCCGGCATGCGGTTCAGTCAGTGCCATCGTACCTGTGAACTCGCCGGTGAGCATACGCGGCATAAAGGCATCCTTAACCTCATCGCTAGCGAAATGCGAGATCACATTGATCGCCGCTGACGTCAAAAAAGGATAAGCCGTCGTCGAAGGGTTCGCCGCCATAAAGTAGCCTGCCACCGCCGTCATAACCGTCTCAGGGAGCTGCATACCACCGTCATCAAAACTGTAGCGACCTGCGATAAAGCCTGAATCACGAAAAGCGTCAAAAGCGACTTTGACCTCATCAATCATCGACACTGTCTTGCCATCAAACTGCGGCTCATCTTTATCCGCTAAGTGGTTATGCGGAAGAAACAAATCTGTCGCAATCTTTTTGGCAGTATCTAATACCGCATCAAAGGTCTCACGGTTGTGCTCAGCAAACTTAGGATGATCGGTTAAATTCTGCACCTCTAACACATCGTACAGCTGGAACGGTAATTCGTAATCGTTAATCAAAGTATCGGCGGCCATAATCATCTCTCTATGTCTTAGTGAATGGTTTAGTGGATTCAATCGCTAAAGGAAAATTGACGTTATGATTTATAGTAATCTAATTTACCTGCTTACCGTATTGTCATTTATGACATAATTGTGGTGGAAAAAGACATTTATATGTAGGGTTGGTTTGATTCAGATAAACCTGACACGTCTGTTTCCACATGCTACTGATACTTATTTTGCTGGCACGCTATGCCTACACAATTTCGATGCTTGACGTAGGCTATACTAAATCAAGAACAATAAAAGGAGATAAAACCCATGCCAAACCGCGAGCCTTTTAAGGTCATTATCTTAGGATTCGATGGCGTGCTCAGCAGTGTACTGACAGGCGCGCTTGATCTGTTCTCCTTTACTGGGGTGAGCTGGCAGCGCTTCTCAAATATGGACGTAGAGCCTAAATTTAAGGTACAAATTGCCAGCCTTGGCGGTAAAGACATCCGCTGTAGCAACCGCTTGATGCTACAAGCGCACTGCGATATTAGCGATGTGACAGATTGCGATTTACTGCTCATTCCCACAATTGGCGATTCCATTGATAAAGTCTTAATGCAAAATCGCGATCTACTTCCACACTTAACTCGTCTTGCCAGCACTCAAGCTGATATCGCGAGCAACTGTAGTGGTGCGTTTTTTTTGGCACAAGCAGGACTCTTAGATGGTAAAACAGCAACAACGCATTGGGGCTACGCCGATAAGTTTAAAAGCGATTACCCCTTGGTTGATTTGCAAGAAAATCAATTCGTCACTCAGTCAGGTAATATATTTTGCGCCGCAGGTGGTAGCGCCTTTTATGATTTGGCATTGCTACTCATCGAGCGCTACTGCGGGCGCGAGATGTCCACCCAAGTGGCAAAAACGCAGATCATTGATAGTAAAAGAGGCAGCCAAAACAGCTATACCAATGTGACCTTGCATAAGCCGCATTCCGATAGTCTAGTCAAAGTGGTGCAGGAGTTTATTGAACACAACTTTGAGCAAGCTTTGCCCATTAGCGAGCTTGCCGCTATGGTAAACATTACCCCGCGCACCTTAAACCGACGCTTTCAAACTAGCATCGATATGCGCCCTATCGAGTACATCCAAGCGGTTAGAATTGAGCAGGCCAAAAGACTGTTAGAATCAGGAGCCGTCACGATAAAGTCATTAGCCTTTCAAGTGGGCTATAACGATATCTCGTCGTTTACACGCCTGTTCAAACGCGCAACCGAGCTGACGCCAAAGGAATATCAAGATAAGTTTTCGAGGTTGGTTGTGTGAGGATGGTTTTATCTCGCGTAAAACATTTAAACAATAGTTAATCTCACTTACAACCACTTCAACAACAATATATCCCATAGCATCTTAAAGAAGCTCGGATAGTCGCCATGCGGTCTTGCTGCGCCCATGATGTCTATAAATAGGGCAAAGACAGACAGGCCAATGATAGAACCAACGATAAGTAGCACACCAATTCCCGCTTTTTCTAGTAAGCTGTACTTTCGTCTTGGCGGATTGGGCGGGTTTTTATTTAAGTCAAATTTGTCCTTAGGGTCTATGTCACACTCAGCCTCTATCTCGAAAGGAAAATGCGGGGTGGTACAGGTAAATACCGCTAAGCGACGCCCCAGTAACTTTAATAACCAAAAAGGCGTGGCAGCTATGTAATGCAAATCAATTTTTAAACTAGTTTCAGGGTATTCCATATCCTCCCATCTGTTATAGAATTCAAACCGACTGCGCTCAATACTCTCTTGCAGGGTTTCTTTGCGCCGATGAATGGGAAAGACATGTCTGATACTGTCTGCCACTTGTTTGATATCTTTGTCGGTCTTACTGTTCATATAAGCGTTGACAAAGGCGAAGTGGTGTTTTAAAAACTCATTAGGGCTGGTATGTAGAAAAGGTAGGCTAAAGGTGCGCTGAACAATACCAGCGTCATCTACGTCACAACAGCGTACATCCCACGGCGTATTGATATCGTTCTGCATATGGATCTTTAGTTTATCCCAGTCGTAGGTTTCGACTTGTTTGTTGGCTCCGATAACGTAAACTTTGCCATTTTTGCGGTTAAAACGTACTGGAAAATAGGTATAGGTAAATAGCTCACGGCTTAGTAGCTGAATGACAAACCAGACACCTGCACCCCATATCATAACGAGTAAAAGCATAGCAATTATTACCCAATTAAAACCTTCTTTTATAAGAATACTGAATGAAATATAGGTGCATAAAATAAATCCTGCAACTCCTAGTAGTAGAGCAGCATTTTGAATATGTGTTATTTCACCGCGCTCAGACTCCCACCTGTCGACTAATTCCATATAGGTGCTGTTGAACTGTACTACCGTACGCTGTGGGCGTAGCGGATAGTCATAGCGTTGGTAGGGTGTCAGCTCATACTTCAAATTATTAGCTTCATATACCTTACCTATAGTGTCGTAGGTTTTATTTTTCCCGCGTCCTATCATGTCTATCATGGTTCTACCCCGCCATACTTTTTAGAGCATTTTCATACTCTAGAATGTCTTTTTTATAGTCATCTTTATTAATGGCATCGTTGCCCCAAATACTGTTTTCTACCCATTCTTCTAAGGGGTTATTACCTACTACCGCTATAAGAATACCGACACCGATAGAGATGGCTAACAACACCCAACCGATAGCGTTCCAGCTCATAGAAAGCCCTGCCGCAGTTAAAGTCGTTGTAGATCCTATAAAGAAAACTGAACCCATTCCGCTCACTGCTGATATAACAAATAGACCTGACATACCTCTATTTCCCTTACCAAGCTCATCATAAGCATGACAAACGTCAAAAGCTACAAAGATAGCACCAGAGCCGACGTTGACACCTTTCGCCCATTTACTAAATTTCTCTAACTGCACTTTTTTAACCTTAGCGCTGTTTTCAGGTAAGTCAGGATTAGTCAATTGTATCTTTAACTTATTAGCCTGATTATCTAAATTACCCCCTACTAAAAAGCCTAAACCTCCCGCTAATTTAGCCCAACCTTCACTGTTCTCAATCGCTCTTGCGACCTCATTGGATTGCGTACTACCTGAACCAGTGACGGCAGCATTAAGCAGGCTTATACAAGCAGCAGCTTGAAAAATATTACCTGCGATGGCAGCTGCCTTCTGCTTATTCGGCGCACCTGTTAGGTTCGTCAGTGGGTTTGTGTAGTTTTTGGATGAGTTTGCATGGATATCTTGTACTCTTTGATTACTGATAACGGTAGATCTTGTACCTGCATCCAATACATCAGGTTCTACAATCTTTTCAAATATCCAGCTGCCAACCCAATTACTGATGTCTGCTGGATTGACAAACTCTAAGTTATTTAAAGCAGTCGGTACCTTGTCTAGGTCTAGTAAAGCAAGCATATGCCCATTGATGTTACTTTTAAAGTCAGCTCTTCCTTCGGCTTTGAGTTGATTAATGATAGAGACACTAAACTTATTGATAGTTTGCTTTGAGGCAATCGTGTTTTGTTTATCCAGTAAGTCACTAAGATACTGTATAGCTTGACCGCGTGTTCCCCTAAATTCAATTCTGGTAATTCGCTTTTCTAGAAAAAAGCCAATGGCGAAAGTCGCTTCTGATACAGAAGGTTTACCAGCCTGCGTATTGAGTACTTTTAGAACAGGGGATGTTAGCTGACTGATAGCGTTTTACGCAATAACGGAGTGCTTGACCACGTTGGTAGCGTAAATAGCCGCACCGCCATTAAAAATAGATGACCAAGCAGCTTGTGTCATAGCATGCCAAGGCAAGTTCTTTGCACTCTCTGCTACGATGGTGTCAATCAACGGTTGGTGATTGGGTAATCCCCCCCAAAAAATAAGAACACTTAAAATTAGAGAGTAACTGCTAAACTATATCAGCAGGAGAATCCTATGAAGAAGA
>CANLDW010000003.1 GCA_947489525.1 uncultured Psychrobacter sp. | reverse complement strand
GGCTTTACGCCAATACAAAAACTAAATCAGGCAGCTTAATTCTATTTTATAAGTGTCTTAGGTTTGGGAGGGTTACCATTTTCCCGCACTCTCAGCTAATTTAAGCTCATTTACCATAAGCTGACTTGCATTACCGCGTAGTTCCAAACCTCCTGCTATAAGTACCATAAGCCCTGCCGCAGCTTTTGCGCCCTCTTCTATTCCAGTCTCACCTTTTGCGCGCGCTGTAAAAAAGCTATGAATCAAAAACACACAAGCGACTGTCTGTAGCATCGCACCAAAATTGTTGGCTCTAACTGCTTGGTCTATCTTTCTACTAGTAATATCTTCAAAGCGTTTATAGTCTTTATAGCCTTGATCGAAGAGTTCAGGCGTTGTAAAAACCGAACGATCAATAACCTGCCTGAGTGCGAATTTATCGGCGTAAGCTCTATTGCTACTTTGATAGACATTCATACCTGCTTTTAGCTCGTTTCTGTCTATGTAGTAGATAAAGCTTTGAGCAAAGGGTTTATTCAATCGTCCAACTTCACCTGAGGTTTTGAGCGCTTGATCAACGCTTTCTCTTATTCTAGTCGGTAAACTGCCACTGCCAACGACATTCATAACGCCATTCATGAGCGCTTTTCTGGCATCTGCATAGGTTCCTTGTCCTTTGACTATAATCAGCGCCTTTTCGTGATGATAGCCAAACAAATACTCCTTTTGTGAGATCATAAGACCAGATAATGTCTGACCTGTACGGTAGTTTTTCATAAAAGGTACAGGAAGTTGCTCTGCTAGGCTAACCGTTGCGCCTACTTGGTTAGCAATAGCATCATACTTTGCAAAGATGCTAGCTGACCCTGTATAGAGTAATTCTGACCATGAGTTGGTTGCTATCTCATTTGTGCTAAGTCCTGAGGTAATAGGTGCCAGACTGTCAATATGATTGACAACCTCATCTTGATTAAATGCTAAAGCCCGTGCTAGATATAGTCACTGCACTCTAAAAAGAATACAAGCGCTACTGGGATGAGCTTTGCATAGCCAGCCAAATAAACAAACCACTACCTACAACCCAAAAAGCCATAAGAATAAAAGTAAAAAACGAACCCATAAGTAGCTTATTATGTTTTTGGTACATCTTAAGCGCACTCTTGTCATTAATTAAAGGATACCAAGCCAGTTGCGGTATTTTAAACGAATCATATTTTTTATATTTTAGATGGTAGTTCATATAAATACCTGCCATTGCAATGATAAAAAAATGTATATCATAGCCGTCCATTTTTTTATCATAATATTTTTTGTCCGAATATAAGATATAAGCAATATCTTTCTTATGTCTCCTAAAATAAATAAAGCATAATTGATACGTAATCATCCAAATGATCATGCCGCCTATGCCTATACTTATTGCAAGCCATTTAAATATATTTGGTGCATTAATTATATGTAGACTAACTACCAATTCGCTTCGCCCACCATATAAAAAACTACTTCCAATCAACCAAAGTAAACCAAGACCTAAATATGTAACATTTAAAACCAACCACTTATAATGTTTCTTAACTAATAAAAGTGCATTCTTTTCATCTAAGTTAGCATGTATGATACTAGTGCCACTGTCGCCCTTAAACATTGGTAAGTATCCTTTTCTTTTGTATACAAAGTGATATTGAATGAATATAGGGCTAGCTATAAAAGTTATATAAAACATATCATACATATTTAGTTTGCCTTCATAGTATTCTTCATCGCCATAAAGGTAATAACACAATGATTTTAAATTCTTCTGCATATAACGAATTACGAGTTGTTGCGACATAGTCAATACCAACTAAAAGTGTTATAAACTAATTATCAAATACAATTATTATTATAAAGTCCATGACTTACTCATTAGATTTTCGTATGCAAGTTCTTAAAAGTATAGATAACGGTATGACCCTTGCCGAGGCGGCTGAGTTTTACAATCTCAGCCCAACCACTATATAGAATTGGAAGCGGCGTGTTCATAGCAAAACAACCAGACAAACCAAACCCTATAAAATACCAGATGACGTACTACTCAATGATGTTAAAGAACATCCCGATGATTACCAGTATGAGCGAGCACGTCGTCTAAGCTGTAGTAAAACAGGCATTCATCATGCCCTAAAGCGGCTTGGTATCAGTCAAAAAAAAGACCTTGGAGCATCCAAAAGCATGCCCGATAAAAAGAGCGATATACCTAAGTAAGCTTGATCGCTTTATGCATCAAGGCTATCCCATCGTCTATATGGATGAGAGTGGCTTTGAGAATGAGACCATTCGGTCTCATGGCTATGCACCAATCGGTACCCTTTGTATTGATAGCGACAACTGGCAAGTTAAAAAACGAACCAACGTTATTGGTGCCCTGTATGAAAAGATGTTGTTTGCCATAGATTACTTTAAGCACAATATTAACAGCAGCATATTCTACGACTGGTGCAAACACTCGCTAATCCCAAGCCTTAAAACAAAATGCGTGATTGTCATGAATAATGCCAGGTTTCATAAGAATAAACGCATTCAAAAGCTACTAAATAAGCATGGTCATCGCATTCTGTGGCTGCCACCCTACAGCCCAGACTTGAACCCTATTGAAAAGAAATGGGCTCAAGTGAAGTTTCTACGCCAAGGCTGGATAGAAAATGACTTATCTAAATTGTTTTATGATGTTTGCTCTGGTCATAATAATTTTATTTTGAACTGACTATAGTACTACCAATACCCATTAATAAGTCATGAGCCATAATTTTTAACCTAGCATTATCCTATTCTTGTTGCTAACCAGATAAATAAACCGCTAAAAACAAACCATATAACTATTAACAAAAAAGTTAGCTCCGATAATAATAATAGATATTTATGTTTTTCATACATTCTCAGTGCTTGTCTATCGTCTAAGTTCGGACACCATGGGACAGTTTCTAAATAAAACCTTTTACTCTTTTTATAGAATACTAAATAGTGACTAAAAACCATCGAAGATGTCATAATTAAACTATGTATTTGATAACCGTCTATTTTTTTATTAAAGTAATTTTTATCCTTATACAAAATATTAGCAATATCTTCTTTATTCTTCCTAATGTAAACAGTACATAGTTGATATGTAATCATCCAAATTATCATTCCACCAATACTTACAATGATTGCAACCCATCTTAGTAGATTTTGAGTATCCATTTAACGTCCTATTCATAAATTAAGTTACCTATAGTTTCTCCACCTTTTCCACCCCAATATCCTCCTGCAACTCCACCAATTGCCGCACATGCTCCAATAATTATAAATCCTGCTCCTCCCGTACCTACTCCGAATACTGCAACGGCAACACCAACGCCTAGCCCCCCTAGTTTAGCTCCAATTAAAGCTCCACCTGCTCCTCCACCTAAACTCCCTTCGAGCTTTAAAGTTTCTTTAATGATTGTTTTTCGGGTATGACCACTATCACCTGTCGCATATGCATCTTTAACATTCATAGTGGCATCGGCAACGCTGACAGCTACAAGTAAATTACCTCCTACTTTTGTAAATTTATCGACTTTTCCCATATTTCTGAAGTTTTTTGCGTATGCTTTAATTCCTCCCTTATATGTAGGAGAACGTGCGTATACGTTTTTCTTTATTTGCTGTCTTAACTTACCTGTTTGTATGCCAGAATTAAATTTGAAGTAACTTTGTGCGAATGAATTATCGAAATTTCTAAATAAGTTAGCGTATTTTCTCTTAAATAACTTAAAGTTTTTAGGATTAGCAAATTTAGTCTTATTTGACTTTTCATACTCCATGGCTTCGACTATTTTTGCGTATGCTTCCGTTACTTTTTTATTACTAACCTCATTAAATGTTACTATCCCTTGAGAAGTACCTGCAGCGATAGCGGCATAGTTGACACTATTTGAAGGTAGTTCAGAACTACTAGGTTTTTCTGTTAAAGCTACATATTCTGAATTCAACAATACATCATGTAAGAAGTCTATATTTCTTGCAAACCTTTCGCTCTCAAATCCAAACTCTTTCTTTACTTTATCAAACTCAACTTTGGCCTCTTTAGCTTCTTGCTTAATCTTTTGTAGTTCAGAATTATTACTATTTGCAGTATTAGACAATATGACAAAGTCACCAGGCTGCAAGCTAAGCACTGGAGTGCCTGTTAAATGCGGATTATTAGATCGAAATATATTTTCTTCTTTGTTCGTTGGCTCATACTTATATATTTTTCTAAGAAATTCTTTAACCGAATAATGTTCTTCAATTATTATCCATCCAACCTCAGTAGTGTCGAGCAACACTTTTTTAATAGTATTAGGATCTTTTTTAGTGCCTGCAATCGTTGTTTTTAATTCATATTTACGAAACACACCCTTGCTTTTGTTGGGCTTAGCAGAAATGTTTTTGACTAACTGACCGTTAACTTTAATATGATAGTTAATTTTTTGAATGTCACCTTTGGGCAATTGGCGTTCGATAGTTTTACCTTGATTGTTAAACTTCTGATCAATGTATCGCTTTGCCTTTGTCCCTGTTGTTCTTTGATAAGTCGCTTCTCCAGACTTATACTGAATTACTAAGTCATAGCGGAATTTTTGTATATCTACGGTAGAAGGCACTGCAACAATAAGCCCTGTATATTTAGCTACCATAATTACTCTGCCTCCTCTGTGTTATCGTCGTCTAAATCAATCTCTTCATGGACAATGACATGCAATTCATAGTCTTTAGACTCATCATCAACAATCAGATTTAACTTGCCTTCAAAATCAGTAGTATGTATCTCGGTTGAACCATCAGGTTTAATTAGCATACATTTGGTAAAGGGAAGTGGATTATCATCTTGGTCATGTACAATATAGCGAAGATAGTAATCTAGGTTCTCAGGCAGTTTTGCCGTCGGCAGATGCACAGCAGGAGACCCTGTACCACCCCCACTCCCCCAATCCACTTTACTCGCCTTATACCCCACCTGTTTGGGCGAGATAAACGTTACCTTACCGCCTGCTAGCTCAATACCACTACCTGCTGCTTTTAGGGTCAGCGTATCAGGGGCGATGATCTCAATACTGTCACGGCTATGGATTCGTAGCACCTGCTCGCTATCCAGACGCATCTCGTTCTGATGCGCTTGAATGGTGACATCGCCATGAGCGGCGGTATGAGTCTGGGCTTTATTGGCGTAGTAGTGAATGTCGCCTGCTACTAACTGGTTCATCTGGGTTTGACTGTGATGATGGGTGTTATCAGTGGCATGGCTGTGTGTGCTTTGGGTGCTGGTCTGCTGGCTGTGTTGTCCAGTCAGCAGTGCCAGATGACGCTGGGAGTCGATGAGCACGTGAGGCTGTTGCCATTGTCCTGATTCGCCTAAGGTCTTGTCGTTGGTGTCTTGGCTAAACTCGGCGAATGGGGTTTGGCTGTCGTCGTTACTGCCGCTTTGCTTACTATTTTTAGTATTATTGGTACTCTCTAACCCCACTGCTTTGTGTGCTTCCGCCAATTGCATGTGTGCTTGTTGATGCTGGTCGGCGGTTTGTAAGTTGCTGTGGCTGTCATGGCTCATGTGCGGCTTTGCTTGCTGACTACTGATATGTAGTCCGGTGCTACCTTGCACGTTAGCAGCCGCCTGAGTTTCAACACTGATGCCTTGTCCACGGGCAGTGCCTCGGGTGTGGTCGCTGTGCTGGTATAGATGACCAAGCGTTAAACTGGACTGAAAACTGGTGCTATAGAGGTTGATTTGTGGACTCTCAGGATGCGCGTCGAACATCAGCTGGTTATAGCCATTGGTGGCGCTGTCCTTGTTAGCCTCTCCGGTACGGCTAGAGTCAATACTTTGGGTTTTGATGCCATCGATGGGATACGCATGGCTTTGATTCATAAACCAAGCCGGGCTGGTGGCGTCGATGAAATCTGTGTCACTGGCAATGCGATTGTGCTGGGCGTCCTCATTACCTTGACCGTTATGAGTGCTACCAATGATAATCGGATGGCTGATGTCACCACCAATAAAGTCAATGAGGACATGCTGACCGTGACGCAGAGGATGGGTGTGTCCCATGTGGTCGGCAACGAGGTGGCTGGCGATAGGTACCCACTGGGCGCTTTGTTCACTGCCAGTTTCTCCACTGCTATCATTTTCCCAGTGATAGCGAATGTGGGCGCGGTGGTTGCGGTCGATGTCTACGGCGCTACCACTTGCCGTATCAATGACGCTGGCACTCATGAGTCCAGTGAGGCTGGGATGCGGTTGTCCTAGTCGGCTAAGCTCTTGATGGTAGGGAATATGGTGATGGTGCGGGAATGGCAGGTAGCAGGCGGTGATGTGATGGACGTTGTCATCATCGTTGTTAGCACTTCTATCTTCACTACTGTCATTGTTGTCATGACTACTGTGACGCTTATAATTTGGGTTGGGCAATAAGGTAATCGGATCAAAGGGCGCCGCACCAAGCCAGTCGGCTGGTATATGGTTGTTGATCTGATGATGAATGGCGATGAGACTGAGTGGCTCGGTGACGTAAGGGTTGCCATCGATATAGTGGGCACTGGGCAGGTTTAGGTGGCGGATGTTACCGATGAGACTACCGAGGTTGGCGTTCTGCTCTTCACTTCTCTGGTAGCGCATGGCAAGTTGCCCTAGTCCCTCATCGTTTAAATAAGTCTGACTGTGAATAAAACGTTTATGCGTGCTAGGACTCTCTGCGTCTATGGTTTGTTCGCTATGGCTACTGCCGCTATAGCGTCCCACTAAGCGGTTATCATAACGATTAAACTCGCTTTGCTGGATATGCTTGGCGATACTGGGATGAATAGCGGTAATACGGTCTTGTCTGTCGGCAAGACTGGCGGGGTTTTGGCTTAGGATGCTATGGATATCGCTAATATCTGGGCGTAGGGCTGTGGCATCGTGAGGCAGTAGCACTAAGGTATGTTTATCTGTGTCATGGCGGTAGTAGCCAGTGATGCCGTACAGCGCTAAGTACTGGGTTAAGTAGGCCAGATCAGTTTGGTTGTACTGTACGCTGTGCTGGATGTGATGATCGTTTATGGCCTCGTCTATCTCTATGTCTATGCCATAAGGGCTAATAATTTGGTTGATGAGCTCAGTAAGGCTTAAATGATGATGACGGCGGTTGTGGCTGCTAAGACGTAGCTGGTACAGAACAGGTTCACAGATGACTTGGTAGGCGGCTTGGCCTTGGTTACTGCCGAGTGCAGTGACTTCGGTAATGACACCGTGGCGGGTTTGGCTGGGCAGTAGTGGGTCGCCGGTGTTCCAGTGGATACTTAAGGGTTGCCCAAGCCAGTCGCTGATCGAGAGTCCCGCTTGCGGGTGCAGTAAGGTGAGCTGCATCCGGTAGCCGCAATACAGCTCTTGTTGGCGCTGTTGATCAGATAGGCGGCGCTGGTCGTGGTGGTAGGCGGCAGGATAACGACTAAGATCTGGCATGAGTCCGTGTATAGCCCAAACGCTATCCGGCAGCGGCATGCCAAGGAGGCTCTCAACCACGTCGGCTTTTTGAATGAGGCAAGTAGCAAGGTCTGAATGGGCGCTTACCAGTTGTATGTGCCGCTTGGTTTGTGTCCATGCCATATTACACCCCTTTATCTCAGTCTATTTGAATTGTATTACCGTGATTTGAATAACAGTGATCAATGTACTAGTAGCTATCATAATCAGAGGAGTCGCTTTTAGGCGGAATACCGATCATGTCAGAGAGCATCGCTAGCTGATCTTCGCTCTTAATAATGTGGCTAAGCCATTCATCAAGCGGCATGTCAGCCCAGTTTATAGCTCGGCCCAATAAAAATGTGACCGGACTATGTGGCTCATTGGCAGCGAAGTAATCTTGAATTTGCCCCAGTAGTTTGAGCGCTTGGCGACGATTACTTTGATGATCGCCACTTTTTGGATTAAAGCTTGCCGAAGTGACAGCGCTAGCAGCTTGCCCACTGTTATCTGTAGATGGTGCAATACTTTCTCCAGAGCTAATACTAGCTTCACTGGTATCCAGCGTATCGAACGATTCAGGTAATAAAGGTTTTAGATGCTGAGTTAGCGACGTTAACAGATCGGTTACTGAGGCAAATACGGGCGCGTCCATACCCATCAGATCGTTAAGCTGATCAGTCAACGCTTGCCACTGCTCACTGACCGTATTTAGATCCGTCAATAGCGTTTGTTGCCAGTGCGCACTACTGTTTTTGATCGCCTGATTATAGTCACTGAGAGTGAGCTGATTGGTCGCTTCGCTTTCAGGGTTTTGCTGACGCTGCTTATCGTGATCTCGAGCCGTCAAGTAGTAATTATAGTTGTAATGCTCGGTTCTACTATCCGCTAGAGACAGCTGTTTTAGATCATCAGTCAGTGCCTTGACGAACCATGACAGCAGACCTGAGCGAATATCCATACTGTCATCTTCGCCATCCAAGGGCGGGTACATCGTGAGCCAATACTCATCGTTAAGCGCTTGCAATAAGCGTAAGCCATGGCTGATACCGGCTAGATGATCGGTATGACTAAGCGCATCGACGTACCACAGTGCAAGTTTGATATCCTTACTGGTGTGCGTTAGCAGATCGGCGCACTCGTTTTTTACAAAGTCCCAGTCCGCCACTTTTAGCTCAGTGACCCAGTTGCCCTGCGCCAGTAGTGGATCGTCCTCTTGGCGCGCAGCAATGATAGCGTCGAGGCGCGGATCAAAGGTTAAGTCCTCCCCTACACCTTGGCGACTACCATCGATGGGCGCGATTAGAGTTTCTATAGGCGTCAAGTTATTCGTACTCATTATAACGCCTCCTCATTAGACTTCTTTGTCGCAGGTTTGACTTTTTTAGCTACTGGTTGCTTGGTAGTGGCTGGTTTTTTGGTAGTCGTTTTATTTGCAACTGCTTTACTTTTAGCATTCTTTTTAGCGGTTGTTGTTCCAGCTGTGCTTTTTGTACTTGTACCTGCGTCCTTAGTAGCATGACTATCCTCATCACTATACTGTGCCATGTGGTTGAGCGCGACGATAGGATCAGAATCTAGGCGATACGCAAACTCATCGTCCTCGTTGACAAATATGGTAATTTTCTTCAACACGCTTTGGCTGTCATCATGTGCTAACAGCTTACCTGCCAGCTGTGGCAGTAGCGTATGGCTAATAATCGCATCCGCATTACGGGCACCAGAGTCAACCTCATGACAACGGGATAAGATCAGCTCAATGACCTCAGGATCGACTTCACACGGCACATCGTAGTTCTCACGGATGCGGCGGGTTATTTTATCCAGCTTTAGACGTATGATTTCTGCTAGCGCATCATCGCTTAGTGGATAATAAGGAATAACCGTGAGACGTCCTAAAAACGCAGGCTTAAAGGCCTTGTATAAGTGCGGGTTGATCGCTTGTTTAAGGCTTTCACTATCTGGTACGCTAAAGTCAGTGTTATTAGGATCGGTATTGATACACTGCTGCATAATTGCTGACGAGCCGATATTACTGGTGAGCAAAATTAGCGTATTTTTAAAATCAATCAGCCGCCCTTCACTATCTTCCATCACCCCTTTATCAAAAACTTGATAGAACAGGTCTAAAACATCAGGATGCGCTTTTTCGACTTCATCGAGCAATAGGACGCTATAGGGACGACGACGAACCGCTTCGGTTAGTACCCCGCCTTCACCATAACCAACATAACCTGGCGGCGAGCCTTTTAAAGAGGCCACACTATGAGCTTCTTGATACTCAGATAAGTTGATAGTGATAAGATTACGCTCACCGCCGTACAATACCTCAGACAATGCTAGCGCCGTTTCTGTTTTACCCACGCCGCTTGGGCCCACTAACATAAACACGCCTTGCGGGCGACTAGGATCGTCAAGACGGGCTTTGGCAGTGTGAATACGCTTAACGATAGCGTCGATCGCATGATCTTGACCGATAACTCGATCTTGCAAGGTTGCAGCGAGACTTAGAATATGACTCTTTTCATTGCCTGCCATATCGCCCAGCGGAATACCTGTCCAATCAGATATAATCTGTTTAATCACTTGCCGATCAAGTACCGCATGGACAAGACGATGCGACTCTTGTGCCTGCCTCAGCGCCTGCTCAGTCGTTTGATACTGGGTTTGTTTATTTAAACGGGCTTTGCCATCAAGCGGACTTGCGTCTTTGTCTTTATTTGTGAGCGCTTCGTTCAGTGTATCGAGCTTATCGGTAAGCTCGCGCTGTTCTTGCCAGCTGGTTGTCATATCCGTGATGCGCTGCTCGTTTGCTTGACGCTGCTCATCTAAGACGGCAATTTGCTGACTGATTTTTTCTTTATCATCCGCGCTACCGATACGCTCTAATTGCGAGCTTAAAGTATTAATATGCTGTTTGAGCTGTCTGTCTGTGGCGTGCAGGCGATCGAGCTGATTGGGCATAGAAGTCTTTGATAAGCTGACTCGCGCTGCTGCAGTATCGAGTACGCTGACCGCTTTATCAGGTAGCTGACGATCACTAATATAGCGTGCTGAGAGCTCAACCGCTGCTTGCAAAGCATCATCATCGATTAAAATATTAAAATGATCCTGCATTTTTGCGCTCAGACCTCGGATCATCGCAACCGCGGTATCGATATCTGGCTCATCGACTTTGACAACCTGAAAGCGCCGCGATAACGCAGCATCCTTTTCAAAGTACTTTTTGTATTCAGACCACGTAGTAGCCGCAATAGTACGTAGCTCACCCCGTGCCAAGGCAGGCTTAAGCAAATTAGCAGCATCATTTTGACCCGCCTGCCCGCCTGCGCCAATTAGCGTATGCGCCTCATCTATAAATAAGATAATAGGCTTGGTAGAGGCTTGTACTTCCTCTATCACTTGTTTGAGACGGTTCTCAAACTCGCCCTTTACGCTCGCACCTGCTTGCAATAAGCCCAAATCCAAACTGCGTATGGTCACATCCTTGAGCTGATCGGGAACATCTCCTGCTACTATCTTTTGTGCCAACCCTTCAACTACTGCTGTCTTACCGACACCAGCTTCTCCAGTCAATATAGGATTGTTCTGACGGCGACGAATTAAGATATCGATTAATTGGTGAATCTCAAACTCGCGCCCGATCACCGGATCAATTTGTTCCGCACCTGCCTTGGCAGTTAGATCATAAGTATATTTATCCAGCGCAGGCGTTGGCGTAGCAGTCTCGTCACCGTCTTCATCAGTATCTTCGCTTTGTTCAGACTTAGACTGTTTAGCAGGCGGTTGTTTAGCTGACGTAGGACTACTGCCTTCGGTACTGCCAGCACACTGGCGCTCGTAGTCATCTTTTAGAGTAAATCTGTCTATGTACTGCAAGGGTTCAGGTAAAGATTGCAGCAACGATTGGTAGCTGTCATAGCTTAGTAGTACCAAAAGAATGTGGCCTGAGCGCACTTCCAACGCTCCATCGCTATCATACTGACTGCTCGCCAGCTCCCATGAGTCCTCCAATAGCGCAATCAAACGCTGACTGAATACAGGCGTAGACCCCGTAGCTAGATCTAATGTTTGCAATTGCTCAGATAACTCGACAAGCAGTGCTTGCTGATTGACTTTATTCGCTTTTAATATCTTATCAATATCATTATTGGGTGTAGCAACCAGCTCATGGAGTAGATGCACGATATCAACTTCTCGTTGACCCTTGTCAATACACAGCCGCGCCGCTTGTTGTAAGCACTGGCGACAGCTTGGACTTAAATGGGTAATAACCGCTTTTAACTGGCTCATAAGTTTTATCCTTCATTTTAGTTATCTATATAAAAGCATCATTAGCTAATGGGTAGTGCGTAGCGGGTGTCGTCATGATGATTACTTGCAGGCCCACTGACTAAAAACCCACCGCGTCCAAGTCCGCCAAAACCACTAGCATCCAAAGCTTTCGCACTCGATAAGGCTAAGGGTTTGATGTGCGCTTTATCAAGCTCAAGCTGCATCTCAACCGCCAAACTAACCCCGCACCACTTGCGAATAAAATCCACAATAATCTGGTACATATCCCCAGCGGGCAAGAGTCTAAGATAACGATCCGCATCTAATTGATGAAATACAATTCTAATTTTGCTATCAAACTGTACCGCACGCGCGCCGCAAAATGCGGACACGCCAAGTGCAGCATACTGACCACCAAGAGCGGTTTGCTCTGTCGCTGGCAAATCGAACCATTCAGGCACGAACTGCTCTACGCTAACCGTGCTATCCAA
The DNA here is from genome assembly GCA_947489525.1 of uncultured Psychrobacter sp. Taxonomy (GTDB): domain Bacteria; phylum Pseudomonadota; class Gammaproteobacteria; order Pseudomonadales; family Moraxellaceae; genus Psychrobacter. The sequence goes on along the minus strand of CANLDW010000003.1, from coordinate 398,973 downwards.
AAAATGCGATAAGACGTGCGAGAGCTGATCGGCGGTCAGACGCCCAGGCGCAATCATACCGGCGTAAGCTATCAAGCTATCTATTGCCGTGAGCTTTTTAGGCTGACGAGCAAGCGCACGTAGACTTAATAGGTAACCGTCTTTTTTATGATTTAGCTCATACTGCAAAGGTAGGTTATAAAACCAGCTCGCTTGCACGTACAAATCAGTCAGGCGATGATTAAACAAATCCAAGAACGCAGGCGCTGCTGTATCTTTGCTATGGTGAACTCTTGATGCCAGCTGATCGGTATACATCGACGGTAGTGCAGATAATGGCCCTGTCAATCCAATAACAGACGGATAAATCTGTAGCTGCCTGACCTTTATATCGCCTGTATCTCTATCGTTTGTATCTGTGTCGACTGCAAGGCTGCCGTTTTGAAGATCGTCTTGCGCGCTCAGCGTCATAGACTCAATCTCCGCCAGCGGATAGGCAAGCGATAGAGATGAGCGATAACGCACCTCGATAGGCGCTCCAATACTGATCTCATGATGCACAAGGCGCAAGGCCTGCAATAGCTCATAGGCTTGCGGCGTCGCAACTAAGTCAGTTAGATAAGAGGACTGAGACCACTGCGCGGTTGGCATCGGTATATCTCCTCTTTGGTAGTCGCATCGCTAATAGCAACCTCAACGAAGCTGTTTAGACTGGCGTGATAGCCAAATACGTGGGCGAGCAAATGCGCGAACTGACGCACGCTGATGCTGGCAAAGTTTTTTTGATTAATGCGAATATCAATCACCGTACCGCGTACAAACCCGGGCTGCGGTAAGCGCTGTATACGCCGAGCTTTGACGCTCGTTGTCACGGATACAATGCCCTCAACCAGCTGTTTATTAGAAGGTGACTGCGTAATATCATAAAGGGATAGATACTCTTTCATCAGATCAGCATCTTGCGCGGCGAGCGATAAAAAGTTTAAACTGATCAGTGAGATCAGACGCCAGCGCTCTTCACCTGTGTACTCAAATCGTGCGGTGCGTGTTGGCTGTTTGAGAAGGGATAGACTACTAAACCCTGTCATGCCCTCACTGAATAGATCGCCGCGACTTTGACCAAACACAACTTGTGAAGGCAAGTCTCTATTGGTACATAGTAGTGAGGCACTCATACTCACCGCACCTGAGAACGTTTTGCGATCTTTTTCGACAAACATGATTTGGTATTCAAAGCCCTGTTTAAATTCGGCCATGTCTTTGTCACGCTTGATATGATAATAGCGTCCAGCGTCCTGCTGCTGATAATGGTTAAGAGCATAAAACGGATGGTACTCACGCTGTACTAAACGGTTATTCACCTGCTTGGATTCAATCACTTTAATCACGTCATAGATTTCATGTTGAAACAAAGCACGAGTATCAGGCACTAGATCGTAATAAACGGAGCGATGGGTAACTTGAATAGGTTTTGCGGCAGTCTTAAATAAATTCACCACAGGCGTACAAAACAGCTTAATACTACTGGTACTTAGTTGCTGCAAGTTCTTTAGGCGAATGGTGTTTTTTTTATCAAATTTAAAATAGCAGCGAATCTCAAAACCATTACTATCTAAGCTTAGCTCTGGGCAGTATTGACCTAGATTTAGGCGTAAAAAGTTAAACTTTTCAGGGAAATAAAAGTATTCCTTTAACAGGGAGGATGCTGCATTACTGACGCGGTGACTGGGTAATATTTGTTGCTCAGGATCAAACCCAATGATCTCAAAAGGACTGCCTGCTACTTTATGGACTTGCCCAGTTTGAATGTGAGTTTGTTTGACATCACACCACAAGACATCCCATAGACTCGTACCTTGGCTGGCATCTTCATCGATGTACACATCAAGCGGATGTTCAAGCAGCGCTTGATAATCAAAGCTTGGGTTGAGAGTTTTGATTTTAATACTGATACAACCATTTAGTAAGCCGTACTGGTTATCATAGACCTCTTGGCGCGTCTCAAAAGTGACACTATCGATCTCTAAGGGCAGTAAGGTGACGTCTTGGGTGGACTGAAACTGACAAGGCGTGCCATTGAGCTTTTGCGTGACAAAAGCACTGGCTTTAGGCACGCGTACCGCCTCACTCATCGCTCCGGCCTGCACCCCAAGATTAAACTTGGCAACGGATACTGATGGAAAAGGTTTTAGATAGTCTGGATAAACCACTTCGAGCAATGATTCGGTAAAGTCAGCATAGGAGTCATCAAGCTTTTTATTGATACGAGCACTGATAAGCGAGAACGCCTGAATAAGCCGCTCAATATGCGGATCATCTACCGTATCGTGACTCATTAACAAACGGTTAGCGATCTTTGGGTACTTTTTGGCAAACTCTTTTGACTGCTTATTAAACAGATTAAGCTCGTGCTCAAAATAAGGAAGAAGACTGTCCATAATGCCTCAATAGTTAGGATATATAGCTGACATTACACTATAACTGTACTCGCTTTATTTAACTTGATAGCGCTGTGAGCTTGGTTCGAAAAAAGCATCAAAGCTCACAAGCTCTTGAGCTGGATAAACCTTGAGTAAAGCTTCGATAGAAAAACACAGTTGGTTCACGTCAACAGCACCGATATCAAGGGATACCTTAACGTTTTTTAGACGCGTGTCTTGCTGCTCCACTGTTCGTGCAATTTGACGACAAATATAGTCGCAATCAGCGGGATTGGCACTGCTTAGACCGACAAAATCTAAGATACCAAAATTCAGGATTGATGAGCGTACTTGCGAGTATGGTTGCAACTGCTCTGATACCACACAGCGCGTGTTGAGCAATGACTCTAAATCACTGGCAACAGACGATTTTAATTCGTCGATATTGAGGCGACGTACCAGTAACTCATGGTTAGCATATCTTGGCGCATCGTCAAATAACTGCTCGAACAAGTTTGGGCGAAATCCCACTTCTTTAGCGCTATAGCTCATATGTCCTCATGTTTTTCACTGTATTTCTAATCCTGTTGCTAGTTTCACTTTGAAGCTAGAAACCAAAATAGAAAAAAAAGAAAGGCCTAAGAGTAAACCTTTCTCTTTGTTGTATTGCATACGTTAGAGTTCACTTTGCTTATCTTTATATTAAGCAGTATAGGTTGGCGTGTTGTTAGCCAGTGACCACTTCTTAGTTACGGCACCTTTAGCCGTACCGTCAATGTCTTGCTGAGTGTACGTCCACTCAACCGCTGCGTACTTAACACCAACTTTTTCGATAGGCACGCCCTCAGAGCGGATAGTTGGCTCAACGCTTGCAATAAGTGCGTGCTTGAGTTTGACTTCAAGATACTTCACGCGCTTATCACCATTAGCACGGTAAAAATCAACTTGAATCTCATCAAAGGTATAACCTGCTGAACACGCTTCCCATAGCTTAGGACTCGTTGAATCTAAATCTTTTAGGAATGTCATATCCGAGTGCTCACAGCGCTCAGAGGTATGACCGCCAACGCTACTAGCGGTTGCTGACTTTGGCTGACGGATCATGTGATCCCATGTATTTACTTCAAGCCAGCCTTTATGCTCGCTATCACGTGACTCGCCGTCAATCTTGTATTTACCGCGGAATTGAATGTAGATATCCTTCATATTTTGCACCTTTATTTAAAGTTAACGTTGGGTTAAGGGTTGAGGTAATGATTAGCCATTGTTTGCTTGCGGTAGCTGGGTCACTAGTCGCAAGGAAACAGACAGCTCATCAAGCTGAAAATGTGGTCTCAAAAACACCACCGACTTGTAAACGCCAGGCTTGCCTGGCACTTCTACAACTTGTACAAAAGCTTCACGCAGTGGATACTGGGCTTTGGCTTCTTGAGAGGCTCCGTCGTCCAACAGGACATAACGCGAGATCCAATCGTTCAAAAATGACTCAACATTACCAGGCGCCAAAAAGCTACCTACTTTGTCACGCATCATCGCTTTTAGATAATGGGCAATGCGCGATACTGCCATAATGTATTGCAGCTGCGTTGATAAAACGGCATTCGCGTTAGCGTCATCATTCTGATAAGTTTTGGCTTTTTGTACGGACTGCGCGCCAAAAAACGCCGCGTAGTTGGTGTTTTTGCAATGCACAAGCGGGATAAATCCTAAATCGCTCAGCTCTTTTTCGCGGCGATCAGTAATGGATATCTCAGTTGGCGATTTAAGCGCAAGATCACCCTCATCCGTCTTAAAGGTGTGCGCAGGAAGACCTTCAACCAGACCACCACCCTCAACACCACGAATGGCCGCACACCAGCGATAATCAGAAAACGCTGAGGTTAAGCGTGAAGCAAATGCATAAGCTGCATTTACCCATAAGTAATCGTTGTGATCGTTGCCAGATACTTCTTCTACGAAGTTAAAGCCCTCAACCACAGTACCGTCTTTTGGATTATAAGGCAGACGACCTAAGAATCTGGGCACAGTCAAAGCAACGTAGCGTGCATCTTCAGATTGTCTAAAAGCGCGCCAGCGAATGTATTCTGCGGTTTCAAATATCTTAGATAGATCGCGTGGACGACCAATATCTGTGAATGAATCCAGTCCAAACATTTCAGCTGAAGCCGCTGATACAAAGGGTGCATGGGCAGCGGCAGCAACGTGAGATAACTGCTCAAGCAAATACATATCTGCATTTTGGCGAGTAAATTCAAAATCGCCCACGATAGCTGCATACGGCTCACCACCAAAGCTTCCAAACTCTTCTTCATAGATTTTTTTGAACAGGGTGCTTTGATCAAAATCAATAGACGACTGAAAATCTTTAGTCAGCTCACGCTTTGTGGTATTGAGCATGCGTATCTTGAGCATAGACTCAGACGGCGTTTGGCTGCATAAATAGTGCAGACCGCGCCAGCTTGATTCTAATTTTTGAAATTCAGGTGCGTGCATAACCGTTGTTAACTGCTTTGAGATCAGAGCATCAATTTGCGCAATACGACTGTCTATTGAAGCAGCAAGGTTGTCAGAGAGTGTCACTGTACCTTGCATAACTTCGTTGGCAAGCTCGGCAATTTGAGACTTGGCACGGTTTTTTTCGTCATCAGACTTAGCGATGTTGCTTTTATTAACGATCTCTTCAAGTAGATCGTAATCTTGGGTCGCTGCTAGGCTTTGCTGGGCTTGGGCGCTCATAGTTTATTCCTCACCATCACTTTGGTTTTGTTCAGCCATTTTTTTGACTTGCTCAGTATTCGCTAGAACATCATCTAATAAATCCTCAAGCTTCTCGTTTGCAGATATCTTATTACGTAGATCAGCCAAACGGTCACGAGCTTCTACCAACTGTCTTAGTGGCTCAATTTGATTGGCAACAGACTCAGGACGAAAATCATCAATACTGTTAAAAGCTAAATCAACAGCGAACTCACCGCCTTTATCGCTCAAATCATTGTTAACACGGAATGTTGCGCGCGGTGCCAGACCCGACATAACCTCATCAAAAGTATCTAAATCCACTTCTACAAACTTTTTATCCTTTAGGCGTGGTTGTTCTTGTTTTGAATCTCCAGAGAACTCGCCTAACACGCCTACAACAAACGGAATCTCTTTGGTTTCAATAGAGTCGCCGACTTCAACGTCATAAGTTAGGTGCACTCGCGGAGCGCGAACCTTTGCTAGCTTTTTTTGCACACTATCTTGATTTGCCATGTTAATCACCTAAATAATTTTCGTTCTTGTTTCAACCAAAAAGGATTAAACCTACGTTATATAAAAGGGTAAGATAACTTAAGGTTTAGCAGTATGTCTTAGCTTGATATGTCTTAACGTAATATCTTAAACGGATCACTACTACTAGGCGTATTGCTTCTAGCAGGCGCGCGCCGAGTAGGCTTTTGCGGAGCTACGCGCGGCTTTGGCTTAGCTACAGATTTTGCGGCAGGTCTTCTTTTAGCAGGTTTTGCCGCTCTTTTAGTAGGTGCACGCTGTACTTTTGGTTTGCTTTTAGCGGCTCTAGGACGTACTACTGGTGCAGGCGGCTTTGGTAAAGACTCATCGTAATTAAATCCATATACCTTGCCGTATATCTTGCTGAGGGCACGCTGATAGTCCTGAGTAAATTCATTGCTCACATCATCCGTCAGATAATCTGCCTGTAGTTGGCTTTGTGAGACAATAGCGCTGCTGTTCAATAAAATCTTTTGTAGTGTGTTAGTGCTGTAACCACTTTCAATAGCTTCATTTGCCGCATATACCGCGTAAGCATGATAACCATTGTTATAATAGATTTGCGCTAATAGCTCCCACGCTAGTGAGTCATTAGGATTGGCTGCTACGCGTTGATTGAGCGTGGCGATGAGATTATGGAGATCGGCTGATGAAGCATCAGCATTTTTTAGAGCGTCATATTGATTAGTCACACTCGACGCGGGGTCTTCTTCTTGAATGGAGAGCTCACTATGGGCTGTCCCTACTGTTAAGCAAGTCAAGGCCAAACTTATAGCCACGGCTTTACTTATTTTTGCTATCTTAAAATTAACTGTGTCAAAAAGATTCATTGCAAACCTGCAGTCATCATTATTGTTATAAAACTAAAGCCATTGTAAGTCCAATCAGTTAAAGCACTAAATTACTAGTCTTGCGCATTGATGAGACTAGTCATGTTCTCAAACGTAGACTTGAGCCTTACTTTGTCAGCACTATTCATCAGCGTATTATTATTATAAGAATCAATATTGGTTTCAGTCACTTTTACTGCCGACAACATAGCAATTTGACGCGCCTCAATCTGCTCATCATCAATACTCAAAGCTTCTGTCGCCGCTCTTAAGGCTCGGGCGTAATGCTTTGACGCATAATTGCGTTTAGCAATTTGCATCCACTGCTCTGCATCTAACTCACTAGCGTTTTCTACGTTGGTATCATTAAGCAAGTAATTTAACGAAGGAGCAGCTAGCTGTTTGATTGCAGAAGTTTGAGACTCATTGCTAATAACAGTAGACGCAGACTGTGTCTTTGTTTTACTACTACATCCAGTTGCTAATACACTGACACTAAACATAACTGCTAGTAAACCTATAGTAGTAGGTCTATTACGACGAATATTATCCATAAGCAAAATATCATCTTCAAAAAAATTAAATGCTACAACCTATAATCAAGACTTAAGTTTAATAGTAGCGTGATGTTCTCAAGCTGATTATACAGATACTTGACAATATTTCAATAAACTCTATACTTTTCCTATAAAATAATTGTGTAGCGCATGCCCGATAAGCGATAGGCTGTGCCCTTAATTGCTTAGCTCTGGAATTTTTCTTTATGCCCTCCCAAACCGCTCGTCTGCATCAGCTGACCGTTCATACTACCATTTTACCCTCGGACGCCCTATACCCCGCCGCCTTTTACAGCTCAAGCGCCATTAACCAAACGACCCTAACGCATATCCTTATCTACACCCAACACTTCCTAGATGCCGACGCCTGTTTGGCGCTCATCAATACAAGAGTTTGCTTAACCACCCTTACTGCCGATCGTACGCCCATTACTCGTACCGGCCTTATCAAAGGTGTCAACTACCAGCACTCAGACGGTAGGGCCCACTTCTATAGCCTCGACATCGTTACTCCTGATTGGTTACTCACCCAGTCCATCCACACCCGTAGCTTTGTCAACCAGTCCACCCTTGATATCATTACCGCCATCTTAAGCGACTACGACTTTGAGTGGCAGGTTTCAGAGACCTTGTTAGCTGATAGTATAAAGGGTGCAGCACGCTTATCAGCCCCACTCGCTATGCGCAGCCAGTCTGACATCAGCGACTACCACTTTATTATGGGACTACTTGCCGATATCGGTATAAGTACCTTATGGATCGCAGGCGACTCGACTGACACCCTCGGTCATTGGCAGCTGATCAGCACGTTTGAGGACAGTACGCTGATTCCTGTAACCTACCGCTACGCCACCTCTTCAGTACAATCTGGTAGCGACATCGTCGACGAGCTACAAATAAGCGCTAAAAAGCGCGGCACTGCTACCGTCAAAGTACGCGCTGATGGCCTTGCCGCTGACACTGTCTATGAAGGACACGCCTATGATGACTCGCCACTAGCACTAGACACCACCGCCGTATTACTCGCTGCCCCTTCACGCATTGACAGTGATGACGCTGCCACGCGTCTGGCTGAGCAATGGATGACTGCTAATGGTTGTAATAGGGAGTACTACACCGCCACCGGCCCCATGCGCGGCATGTATGTCGGTAGCCCTATCCATATCAACAATCTACCAACCATCAACAGCCTAGCAAGCTACTGCACCGCCCTGACTATGATTGGTATCGAACCGGACAGTGATAGCGTCTCGTACCATCACCAAGCATTGATAGCAGACTGGCTAATGCGTACTAGCAAACATGCCTATCGAAGCCAAGCGCAGCAAACAGGCTTAGTAGCAGCCAAGCCAAGCGCACACCGCCTGCATACCGCTATTCCTCAGTACGGGATTGAGATTGCACAGGACACCGGGGTTTGGGTGACCGCCACCTTATTAAAGCAATCTATTCCCTACGCCCCTTATCCCAGCAAACACGCCTTTGTCAGCAGCACCTACACCGGACTCACCCAAGCCCGTACCGGTGATCAAACTACCTCAGCTGCGCCAAGCTACGCCTCACAGGTCACCGATGATGGTCTGCAGCGTACCGTGACCACTCCTGTATCCGCAGGACTCAGCCCGCACGATGATGGCACAACCCCGCCGCTTCGATCCCTACAACTCTCCTCAGGTGCCACCCATGGCTGGCAGTTTGCCCCAAGACTCGGACAGTCGGTGCTGCTCAATTACTGGTACGGGGATAAAGACAGTCCACTCATTAGCCGCAGTCTCTATGATGGTATCGGTATGGGTGATCGTGATGAGAACGACATCACCACCCGTGACGGCGGACTCGCCAATAGGCATAACCTACAAAACGGGTCTTCCCCAAGATGGCATGGCGGCGGTCTGGGACACTCACAAATCAAGGAGGACGACAGTCACAGTGGCTGGATAACCGGTATCGCCCAGTACGGACTTAACGATCAATCTGAAGTCACCCTGAGCTTTGATGACACTCCAAACCAGATCGGCATGCACTGGAGCGTCAATACCAAAGCCCGAGCCGATGCACAACACCCAACGACCACCAACAAAGCGGTCTTTGCCCCTGACGAGCACGTACTGGAATTAGGCGTACTACGGCACAGATACAGCAATCATCAATCGACAACCAGTGGACAAGGGATTAACCTTGCCACTGATCATGGTTTGCAAGCGACAGCAGACAGTGGCGTCTTGCTTTCCACCTTTGGGATCAGACACACGCAAAACGAGCACGAGTCAGCATGGGTCAATGATGCAGGAGTTCGTCAGCTGAAACTGAGCGCAGAGCTGAGCCAAACGCTCGCCGAGGCCAAAAGGGCGCACTTACAATCGACCCAAGAGATCAGCAGTGCTAACGCGTCTATAAAAGCGTTTGAAACCGCAGCGCAAGTTATAGACGACACACTAAACACTGAAGTGCTGGGCGCACCCGATGTATCGATAGTGAGTAAAGATAGCATTCTTACCTCAGCAAACAACACCTTAACCACAGCCAAGACCCTCATTAGACAATCCGGTAGCACCCAGTCGGATGTGGTAGCAGGCAACTATACGCTTACAGCAGATCGTATTGAGTCGCTATCAGGTATTGCCGGACAAGCCGGTAGTGATAAAGGGGGGTCAGGACTGCATATCAGTGCCAATACCAAGTCTGTCGCAATACAAGCACAGGGCGGTGAGCTGCAACTGCATAGCCAGCAAGGTGTGACGATCGGTAGCGAGTCGGGTCAGGTGAATATCTCGAGTCCGAAACGCATTAAACTGCAAACCAGCGCGGGGGCGTCACTGACGATTGATGAGAGCGGGATTAAGCTGGTGTGTCCGGGGGAGATTAAGATCAAGGCGGTGAAGAAGGCACTGGTATCTGGAGCGAGAGCTAATTACTCAGTACCGATGATGCCTGAGACGATTCCGCTGTTTAGTAACAAACTCGATGTTTATGATTTGTTTTATCAGCATGATTTTAAAGACATTGAGTTTCAGATACTGCGTCCCGATGGGCAGCTGATAGAAGGGATGCTAGATGAGCATGGACGTACTGCACCTGTCATTAGTGATAAAGAAGAAGAGGTTGAAATACTAGTGGGCTTTAAAGATACAGATTGGGGTATTAAATTTGAACCTGATGAGGATGAAGAAATAGAAGTTTCTAACGAGAATGATGGCAATCAGACAAACGATTCTTTAGATCAAGATTCCTATCAGGATAGCAACGATGAGTAAACTTAAACAGACATTAATTCAAATACGCTTCGTTGACCTGATGAATAAACCCTTTGCTAACCTTTATCATGAAGTTAGAGTCTCAGGTGATAAGTTCGCAGCGAGTGCAGGAAAATCTAATGCAAAAGGTTTAGGTGTTTGGATTGAAAAACCTGTAGGCACCCGATTGGATATTTTAGTGCGTCATCCGTTAACTAAAAAGCTAATTAGTGCCAAACATCACGTTATTGTTCCTGCTAAAAAAGGCGTGTTTCGGGTTCAAGCGCCGTTCTCTATTCAAACTGTTAAGCTTAGAGCACTTGAGAAAAGCGCTGGTTCCTATAAAAGAAGCACTCATAAAGTTGAATCGGGTACAGATGATTATAAAGTCAAAAAGGGTCAAGATCTGTATACGATTGCAAAGATGCATAATACCACATGGCAAATACTAGCCCAGCTTAATAAAGCAACCATTAAAGACCCTGATAAAATATTTTCAGGTCAAATCATTAAAGTACCCCCTAAAGGTAGTAGTTTAACAGGCACTACCAATGACAGACCTGATTCTCTAAAAAATCAAACTCATTACAAGGTAAAAAAGGGAGAGACATTATCAGGTATCTCACAAAGGAGCAGTGTATCAGTTGAAGAGCTAAAACGTATGAATAAAATTACTGACCCAAGAACGTTGCAAGAGGGTCAGACAATTAAACTTCGTGAAAATGGTTCAGCACAATCTCATACAAGTCCTAAACCCTCCCCCACATCAACGGCTAAACCTAGACCAACTACGGCCCCAAGCTCTTCTGCTGAAGAAAATGGGCTTTTCGACGGTGTATTAGATACTGTGACTGATATAGCAAAAGGAACGGTTGGTGCTATTGGCGGTGCTGCTGAATGGATAGGTGATAAAGCAAAGGAGGGGTTTGAAGGTGTCACTGACGCTATGAGTGGTGGCAAGAATGATGAGCCAGCTGGAGAAGCGCCTGCGGCCAGTACTAATGCGAAAATTAAAACAGATACTCCTATAAAAATTCCTGTTGAACAAGAGTACAGCTCAAAAGATGGCACACCAAAGGTCGTAAGTGGCACTGTTTGCAAAGATGATCCTGCTTGTATATTTAAAGGAAAGTCAGCAACCGCTGCAGAAAAAAAGCTAATTTTAGAAGTCAATATTAGATTGGCAGGTTTTGGCGGTGCTTTGCCTACCGAGGAATTTACTGAGCTTACTGAACGCTGTATTAAACAATTTCAGCGTGACTACATGAAGGCACCTGAAACAGGTAAAATTTGTGGCTCACTTATTAAAGCAATTGATAAATTTAATTATGAATATCCAATTGGCCCTTACCATGAGCAGATGAAGTGTCCTTGTGGTCAATGTTCTGGATTCGGTAATGGTAGAATGGGAGTTCCTAGCGGCAACAATATCGCCAATGAATACCCTGGTATACATAGAAGCATTATATGGGCTTTTAAAGCATGTATGTTCTATTTGTCTTTTACAAACCTAGGTTATAAAGCTCTTCTAGTAAGCTCAGGATACAGATGCATCGTTAGAAACGCTCAAAAGAAACGAACAAGCGTCAACCATATGGGTCAAGCTCTAGATGTACAATTTAGTCATATTTCTAATGGAACAATAGCTAATTCTGTAGCTGACGTTGAGAAAATAAGAGAAGTTGTATTAGTAAGTTACATGGGTGCAGAATATAGATGGGACAAAAAAAATGAGATATCGTTAGAAACAACAGCTGATGGAGCTAGTAGTTGGGTTCATTTTGATAGTAGAGAGTACGAGCTAAAGTATAAAAAATTAAATTTTTATGCCAAAACGATAGCAGGAATAATTGGTGGTGATCTTAGTACCCATACTAATAATAGAATGCTTGCTTGCGGTGGTGACTTTATTATAAAAAGTAAATCGCAAAGCTTAAAAAGTATAGGTGGTATCGTTGGGAAAGTTATTGCATCACACGAAAGTGAAGGTGGACGATACGATATTTTTAACAGAGGTACTGTGGGAGATTACGCATGGACATCAGGATATGAAGACATTGGAAATAGAACTATTGACGAATGGCGAAAACTAGGCACTTTAAGTGGTGATAATAAAGCTAAACGTTTTGCAATGGGTAAATATCAAATCATACCTGATACATTAGGTGAGATTCAAAAATCATTAAAGTTATCAGGAAGCACTAAACTGACTCCTGAAACACAAGAACTGATGTTTTTAGAACATTTTATTAAGAAAACTAATATTATAACTGCTATAAAATCTGGTAGTAGTAAAGACATTGAGTCCGCCGCTATGAAAATAGCTAAAATATGGGCTTCAGTAGGAGTTCCATCTGCTACTTCTAGAGCTGCCTATAAAAAAGTAAGTGGCAAATCAGTTCCATATACTATTAGGATTGAAAAAGATCAAAGCTATTGGTCTGGCACAGGTGGAAACAAAGCTCATACTCCATCAGCTTTAGTAATAAAAGCATTAGAGGATATGAATAGCGATTATAAAACTTTAATATCTCAAGGTTCAAGTTCAGAAGAAGCTTTTGAAAAAATTATGTCGGTTGATGAAAAATTATTCTAGGAGTATTTATGAGATTTGCATTAGCTATATTTTTAGTTTTTATGTGCAGTTGCACCTCAGTACACTCTAAAGACTCAAAGTATAGAGTATCAATTAATGGCAATGAAGAATGTAAATATGACTATGGTGAGGAAGATTTTTGTAGCAAAGATAATTTAATATTTTATAGCAATACTGATAAAACTGTGAATTTTGATCATGATAAGGTTCTAGTAGTACCTGAGAACAACTTTGGTTATATAGTCATTATAAACCCAAAAAAAAATATAGTTTATCCTTTCAAATACTTAATTAGTTATAAGACATTAACTTTTGATAGAGATTCTAACGAATTCTGTATAGAGGGAGATATATCTGCTTATCGTGACGAAGATAGTGGATACTTCTGTTTTGAGTTTACAGAGAAGCATTTTGAACAAATATATAACATTGAATAATATAATCAATAGATTATATTTTATTGTAAAGTGCATTAATTATAATTAAATGAGTACTCTAAGCGTAGTAATTGTAAATATTCTAATTTTAGAAAAGGAAAAATATTGATATGAAGATTATGCACCTTATTGTAATGCTATTTTCATTATTTACCTTAGGATGTAATTCTGACATATCAAAGCCTAAAGCAATTAATGAAAAGGTAATAGTCACTAAAGAGGATATAGAGGAAGATTCAAAAATCACAAATGAAGTAGAGAAAGAAGTTAATGCTATTAAAACACAACTATCTAATTTTGATAAAAGTAAAATATTGAAAGAAACAAAACTTCCGTTAATTCTTAAAGATTATATTGGTTGCAATATAGGAAACACTGAAACTTTCTGCAAAAATAGATTTCCAACCTATGATATCGAAGATTTGCCCTTTAATTTAAAGGATAGTTATATTGGTATCACATATATAGACAACGTATTTAAGCTTCCAAGTATAAATAATGTAGAAATTTATATTTTGGCTAGAAATATGACAGATGTTGAAGAATATACTATAGTTACATATAATAAAAAGATAATTGATAAACTTTTGATAGGAAAGTCAGGTTCAGAAGATAATTCTGATAGAGATTTTATTATAAATAAAAATTATGAAAATATAGAAATTAATCTTAATGATGAGATTAAAAGCTATCGAATAAATAGTCTAGGGAAGATATCAGTTTTGTAAAGTAATAGTTAACGCAAAACCAATGACATCTTTCATTGTTTTGAATAGTAAAAAAGCGTCATTACTTAAAATAAGATAGTACTCGAAACTATGATATTGATATTACAGGTAGCATAAAATTAATGATAAATAGACCTCTTGCAAAAGTCGTTGTAAGACACAACGTATATTATTGAACTCTACTTACTTAATAGATATGCCAAACATAGATAAGCTACTTAAACAAAGTGATGCTGGCTTTAAACGCTACACAGGTATTCATAAAGCCACCTTTTATGACATGCTTGAGGCCATGCAAGCGCATGAGACTCAAAAGACCAAATCAGGCAGACCCAGCGTGCTTAGTCTCAAAGCACAAATACTACTAGCGCTAACCTATTGGCGTGAATATCGTACGCTTTATCATATCAGTATGGACTTTGGTATTCATGAATCTTCTGCTAGCCGTATCATTCGTAAAGTAGAAGATATCCTGATTGACTCTGGCAAGTTTGCATTGCCTAAGAAGTTGCCCAGTCGCGTCGATGAAGACATCAATTGGAGCGTGGTTATTGTCGATGCGACCGTAACCCCCATTGAGCGTCCAAAAAAAACCAAAGCGACTACTACAGCGGTAAGAAAAAACAACATACCTTAAAAGCGCAGGTCATCGTTCATTGGCAAACCGGTTTGATACTTGATGTGCAAACATCCAAAGGGTCAATCCACGATTTTAAGCTCTATAAAGATACTTATCCGGACTGGTTACCTTGTGACGCCAAGCTATTGGCTGATAGTGGCTATCAGGGTATAGCAAAGTTACATGAGCAAACTTTCACCCCCTTTAAAAAACCTCGTGGTGGTCAGTTGTTAGAGATATGCAAACAAGCTAATCACTATCTGGCTAAGTTTCGCATTCTAGTAGAGCATAAAATAGGCTTAATCAAATTGTTCAAAATCGTGGCTCATAAATATCGTAACCGTCGTCAGCGCTATGATCTTAGAATGAAACTATTTGCTAGTATCGTTAATTCCGAACTTAAACTATGACTTTTGCAAGAGGTCTAATAGCGAGTTTATTAAAGAGTAAGTCTTTCTGAAGCTAAAAAGAGCCTTAACGATCCTACTAGTGTAACATTGACATCTCAATAAAAAGGTTTTGATATGATTAATTTATATATGGTCATTCCGTTAGTACTCCTAGCAACCTCAACAAGTGCTTGCTCTTCTCAAACTACGACCGCTCAAAATAATGATAACTTAAACTATAAACAAACAACCGAGTCAAACCAAATAACAAAGTCCTTAAATATGACAATCAATGATAAGTCCACAGCTAAATCTAATATTGCCTTAGAAAAAGATAATTCACAATATTTTACTCCATCTGAAATAATTGAGCTCAGTCAAGCTTTTAAACATGACTCATGCGACGTGACTGCTTTTAATCATCAGACTCAAAAGTATCATTTTTCTAATACATATGGTAATCCTTATGTAGATGGACAAGATGATATTGACGAACTTAGTAATGACGGTAAATGCTTGCTTGTTCAACAAGCGAATATTTACGCCTCTTCTGATATTCTATTTACTGATAGTAATGGATACGAACAATTAAGACCAAGTAAAGTAGACTTAAAATCTGAAAAAATTAGTATGCTCTCTTTTGATATCAACTATTCAAAATTTCCATCTTGTAATCTATATCAAAAAGGAAACCCATTTACTATAACTTTTTTAAAGAATGAATCAGGAAATATTATAAGAAATATTGTCAAAAACGAATATGAAATCTTTGATTGTTATGAAAATTCAATGAGTAATATACGTGCAGTGAAAAACAAACCAGTTAAGATTGATGAAAAATGGCAAGGTCTATATGAATACAGTACTTATCAAATGTTAGAGAGCAAAGGAACAGGTGTTGGAGAAAACTATACTATAAGAATATCGAATGACGAATGTCAGATCGATATTGTTGGATATCAAGTAGATAAGCACTTTGAATGTTTTGTAATTCAAAACAATAATTCTGACTACATTGACATTTATCAACTCGATAACAATGATAGGTTCGGTGAGATTAAGTACAAGCAACCTAATGATTATTTAATTAATATTACATATTATGATGAGTATTCTGATACCGATGATAATTTTTATGCATTAGAAAAAGTAGAGTAATTTATTGCTACTAAAAAAGTTATCTACGCTTATTTCTTAAAACTCAATTCATAATAGTTCTTACTATATCTCATCTACTATATATAATTAAAACCAAAAAAAATCCGACCACATTACGTGATCGGATTTTTAGTATGTGGTGGAGATGGCGGGAGTTGAACCCGCGTCCGCCAGCATTACGCTCATGACTCTACATGTTTAGATTCTGTCTTTGGTTTTAATCCGCACCGATCCGACAGGCAGGATGGATTGGACGATTCTCTACTTTTGAACCCAAGCGATTGAGACAATCCCTTGTGGCGAACCTATATGCGTGCGCTTCAACTGGGCTGACCAACTATAGGTAATTAGCAGCGCAGTAAGCAGGGTTTAAGCTGCTAGAGCGTAAGTTTCGTCGTTTGCGACTATAACAATATATGTTTGATTTACGAGAGGACATATACTCTCGACATGCATCATTGAGTTTCATCACCAGCGTCGAAGCCAGAACATCCCCAATAAGATTGCGTATTATACCTTAAAATTACTATCTGAGCAAACTATAACTGTGTTATATAACAGCTATTACAGATAGTTTTGACAGTTATTAGTTTAGAGAGTTATATATTATTCAGTGCTCATTACTATATAGAGCTATTTAACCATTTTTCAAGGGCTAAACGTTAATGCTAACCCGTCACCTAGCTTGTTATTTCAGTACTTTATTGAGCCACTGACCGATGTTCTTGATCTGCGGCATACAAACCTGATGTGCCATCGGATAGGTGTTATATTCGACACTATATCCTTTGTCCGTTAATAATTTTTGTGCTTGCTGCCCTAACATAACGGGTACGACCGGATCTTGCGTGCCGTGTTCGATCAGTATGGGGATGTCCTTATTAGTGCTGTTATAGTTGATATGCTCATTAGTCGCGATGTAAGTAGATAATGCGATTAGACCTGCTAGGCGCTTTGGATAGCCCAATGCAACATGATAGGCCACTGCCCCACCCTGTGAAAATCCTGCGATAACGATATGTTCAGGCGCTACGCCGCGCTCAATTTCACGTTTAATTAAGTCATTGATACGTTGGGCTGATTTTTCAATCTGAGCAATGTCAATTTTACGCTCAAGACTCATCTCCAAGATATCGTACCACGCTGGCATGACCATACCACCGTTAATCGTTACTGGAATCTGAGGTGCATGTGGGAAGATAAAACGAACGGCCATATCTTTACTTAGCCCTAATTGCGGTACTACGGGTTCAAAGTCATGACCACTCGCGCCAAGACCATGAAGCCAAATGACCGATCGATCGATCTGCTTTTGTGCTGGATTATGCTCAACTATGACAACATCTAGATATTGGCTCATGTAGGTATCCTTGTATAAGTTATAGATTTATGTGCAACATAGCTTTTATTGCGCCTAGTATACTATAGCTCTAGCTACTCTGGTAACAGAGCCAGTGTAAGGCTTATTCATCGATTTTTCACAACTTATGATGGCAGCTGGCCTTATTCACGGCTGCTTTTGTGCTAGGATAATGGACAGATTATAGACAAAGATATACCCTATGACCCATATTTTACTGGTAGAAGATGATCCTGCTATCGCTATGTCGCTCAAGGTGACTTGTAAGCGTGAAGGCTGGGATATTACTTGGCTTGACAATGCCAGTAGCGTACTGCCTATGCTACAAAGCTGTGAGGCAAACGACTTATCAGCGATTATATTAGATGTCGGTCTGCCAGATGGTGATGGGCTTAGCCTGTGTCAGCAGATACGCCACAGCGTAGATATAGGAACGCTCAAGGATGTTCCTGTGGTGTTTTTGACTGCACGTAGCGACGAGGTAGATCGCATATTAGGGCTTGAAATGGGCGGTGATGACTACTGCGCCAAACCTTTTAGTCCGCGCGAATTAGTCGCTCGTCTCAAAGCCATTTGGCGACGTGAGCAATTGCTAATGCAGCAGTCCGCTGAGTCGGCCTCAGTAGGACACGCTACTGGGCAAGCTGCAACAAGTCCTCGCTCTGAATCAGGATCAGGATCAGGACAAGCGTTAACTTTTGCATGTCAATCTGGCTTGTGGCAATATCAGCCGCTCAATTATTCTCTAGCATGGCAAGGACAAAAGCTTGATCTGAGTAATACTGAGCGTAAGATTTTATTGACGTTATTACAAGCGCCTAATCAAGTTTTTAGTCGTGAGCAGCTGCTAAACGCTGTCAGCGACTATCCTGATCATCGCCTAGCCCGCACTATCGATAGCCATGTCAAATCCATCCGCAAACAGCTTGCCATTATCGACCCAGATATCGATGTCATCCATACGCATCGTGGTCTAGGTTATGGTCTGTGCCCTGTCTGATAAGCAGAATAGTCCATGTCCTCGCCGTCTACCGATTCTAATATCACTCCCAAGTCTCGGTCCTCTGAGACTAATTGGTATGCCAAGTTGCACCCGATCGGTACGGCGCAAAACTTAGATATCCCCAAGCGTCCGCTTAATTTAAGCATCTTTTTTAGGATTTGGTTAGCGGTGGCTTTAGTGTTAATTATTTGCGGCGTTATTATATTCGCGCAGTTATTCAGCTATGTTAAACCCACTGTCAAACAAGTCATTGAGGATACCTTGTTTGATACCAGTAAGCTATTGGCGGTAAGCTTACAAGAGCCGCTAGAGACTGGTGAGCTGTATAATCAAGCTTATCAAGCACAGTTGGATCGCGCATTTAATGATTCGTTAAAGGACGAATATCCTACAGGACTACCCTATGATATCAAGACTCATAGCAGCTTTCGCGTGTACGTTACCGATGCTAGTGGTATGGTCATATATGACTCCGAACCTGCGCCAAACAATGCCGAGGGACAGGATTATAGCCGTTGGAACGATATCTATTTAACCTTGCGCGGGCAGTACGGGGCCAGAAGTACCATTAGTAATAACAGCTCGCGTGACAGCTCAATTATGTACGTGGCACAGCCTATTAAAGGTATTAGCGGTGATATCATCGGCGTCGTAAGCGTTGGTAAGCCTGTCGCTAGCGTCCTACCTTATCTGGATAATACGCGCAGGCGTATGCTTATAACCGCACTACTAGTGAGCGTTGTAGCTCTTGTCTTAGCCGGACTGGTAGCGTGGTGGCTTAAGCAAAGTATAAGTCTGGTCACGCGCTACACAGGAGCGCTTGCTGAGGACACGCAAAAGCCGTATTTTTATTTAGGTCATGAGCTGAACCATCTAACGGATACGATCGAGACGATGAAGCACCGCTTGGAGAACAAAGCCTATGTCAGTGATTACGTGCATACGCTAACGCATGAGCTCAAGAGTCCATTGACTGCGATACGAGCCAGCGGTGAGCTATTAGAGGATGAAGGACTCGATGGCGATGATCGAAGGATGCTGGTTGAGTCAGTGAGCGAACAAAGCATAAAAATGCAGCAACTTATTGATAGACTGCTATTATTGGCTAAAGTTGAGCAGCCTACCTTTAAGCTTAACCGACAACTGACGCCGTTATTGCCTCTACTGCAAAGCCTAATCAAAGACAACAGTGTCAAACTCCAACAAGCGAATCTACCCTCCATTGCTATATCTTTAGATGGTAGCCCTCTAGACTCATCGGTCTCAAATACTCTAAGCGCTCAAACCACAGTCTACGCGGATCGCTTTTGGCTGGTACAATCGCTGCAAAACCTACTGGACAATGCTATTCATTTTGCTGACACGATGATCACTATTGATGTTCACACGGCTCATAGTAATGCTAGTGCTCTGACACCATATTCGGTGACTGTCGATATCATCAATGATGGCAAACAGCTTCCCGATTATGCACTTGCTAAAGTGTTTGAGCGCTACTTTAGCTTATCGCATCAAAGCATAAGTAAGCAAAGTTTGAATACGCCACCTACTCCTTCATCCTCCAATCAGTCTAGTCCTGTGAGCTATACACTAAGAAAAGGTACAGGGCTTGGTTTAACGCTCGTCAAGCAAGTCATCGAGCATCACGGTGGTCACGTTTCTTTTACTAACCTTGATGCTGATGATCAGTATCCCGCTGGAGTAAAAGTGAGTTTGACGTTGCCTTTAGCTAGATATTAAAAAACCTTCTACTACCCTTTATTAAAAAGAAAGTAAAAGGTTCTTTAAGATTAAAACTAAAAAAATTAAACCTGACGAGTCGAACCACGACTACGTTAAGTTATTGTTAAGTAATTGAATCAACAGGCGGCTTAACATCGGCGTTTTGACCGCGATGACGCAGATAATGATCAAGGAGTACAATCGCCAACATGGCCTCAGCAATGGGTGTTGCGCGTACACCAACGCAAGGATCATGGCGACCTTTGGTCAGCATATCAACGGCCTCGCCATCCGTATTGATGCTTTTACCCGGAGTCGTAATACTAGACGTCGGCTTGAGCGCGATACTCACGCTGATATTTTGACCTGAGGAGATACCACCCAAGATGCCGCCGGCGTGATTAGCCGTAAAACCCTCGGGCGTCATCTCATCACGAGCCTTATGACCAAACTGCCCCGCTACCGCCATGCCATCACCGATCTCAACGCCTTTAACAGCATTGATACTCATCATCGCATGCGCAATATCCGCATCCAAGCGATCGAACACTGGCTCCCCTAAACCTACTGGCACACCAGTGGCGATAATCTCAAGCTTTGCCCCGCAGCTGGTACCTTCACGGCGCAAGCTATCGATCAGCGTCTCAAAGCGACCAACCGCTTCTTTATCAGCGCTAAAGAATGGATTGCTATTGACAAAGTCCCAATCGATATCTTCAGGATTGGTAATATTACTGTACTCATTACCGATCTGCGTCACGTGACCGTGAACTTGCACTCCTAAACGCTCATACAGATACTTTTTGGCGATAGCGCCTGCTGCCACGCGCATTGCCGTCTCCCGCGCTGACGAACGCCCGCCGCCGCGATAATCGCGAAAGCCGTACTTCATGCTATAAGTATAATCTGCGTGACCGGGACGAAAGGTGTCTTTGATCTCGCTGTAGTCTTTTGATTTTTGGTTAGTATTACGAATGAGCAAGCCAATAGAGGTACCTGTCGTTTTACCTTCGAATACCCCTGAGATGATTTCGACCTCATCGGCTTCGCGGCGCTGCGTTGAGTATTTAGACGTCCCTGGCTTGCGGCGATCCAAATCAGTTTGCAGATCCTCCGCGCTTAGTGCTAAGCCTGGCGGCATGCCATCTACAATCGCCATCAGACCTGCGCCATGCGACTCGCCGCAGGTGGTGACACTAAAGAGCTTTCCGATACTATTGCCTGCCATATCTATCCTTAAACAAGTAAACGCTAAAATGAATGACTCTATAAACGGGTCATTATGTATATGTCGTCTTGACTGCTTATTTATCGACTTTATCGATATCTAATTAAGAGGCCGTATTGTCGAGTAATTGCACGTAGTGAGCAAATAGATCGCGATACTGCACCAACTCAGCACAGGTAATAGCAAACACGCCGTGACCACCGCGAGCAAACGTCAACCAGTCAAATTGGATATCAGGATACGACTGTTTGAGCGCCCACTCACTATCACCAACCTCGCATACGAGCAAACCCTCTTTGTTCAAATAGTCTGGCGCTTCGAACAAGATACGATGTACCAGATCCAGTCCATCTTGACCTGCGGCAAGAGCGTGCTCAGGCTCATACAAAAACTCAGGCGGCAGCTCGGCCATAATAGCGGAGTCCACATAAGGTGGATTGGTGACAATCAGCTCGTACTGGTGTTCAGCGGGTAGCTTAGCGAATAGATCCGACTCAATGACATTGACTTGATGGCCGACATCGTGGTGATCGACATTGACCATAGCCACCTCAAGCGCACCTTTATCAATGTCGACAGCATCGACTAGCGCATCGACAAAACGGGTCGCCATGGCAATAGCAATACAGCCAGAGCCTGTACACATATCCAAAATACGCTCAGGCTGCGCTAACTGCTTAGTCGCAAGACCATGCTCATAGAATACCGCAGCTTGTGTATTAATCGCAGTGCTAAGTGGCTGAGCCAGCTCGTTGACTTCAAAATACGGATAGAACTGCTGACGGATAAGCTCAGCTATGGGCGAGCGCGGAATCAGTACTCGCTCATCAACATAAAATGGTAGATCACAAAAGTAGGATAAATTGATTAAGTAACTCAGAGGTTTGCGCTCAACGATACGCTCCTCTAATAAGCCAAGTACGGCGCGCTTTTCAGAGGTTGTCAAACGACAGTCTAAAATCTGCTCATTCGCCGCCCAGTCCAAGGACAACGAGTGCAATACAATAGCGGACGCCTCAGCGAACTCATCCGTTGTACCTTGCGCCACGACAACGTCATAACTGCGCAGCTGGGTCACACAAAAACGGATAAAATCACGAATGCTAAGCAGCTGCTCGCTGGCCTCAGTAAGCTCACCTTGTAAGCTTGCCAGCTGATCTTGCTCATCAAACATATCAGCGTTTTCGTCATGTGCCTCAAAATACTGATCTTGAAACGCCTCTGCACTTATTTTTTGTTCGTCTGACATATTGCACCTTTAGTGACGAAGTCGTAGCGACTACGCCTATGAATAGAATAACGACTAATTTAATACATTATAATGAGTAATCAGTCTTGTGTAGTACGGTTTGTCTTGATGCTTAAATTTAAGTGTTACCATTATAGACGCAAACCTTTGCTTGCGCCAATAAGACGCAGATAAGCGCAAGCATAATAAACAAGCAGGAGTATAACCCTATCTATTTATAGATTGAATCTAGCTTTGCAAGCTTAACTTAATTATTACTGTATTGTAGGTAATACGTCAGTAGTTGACGTCAAGTTGCCACTGAGGCAAAAAATAGCCGCTAAAAGTTTGCGCAGCACTTAAATTATGCGCATAATAGCCACATTAGTAGCAACCAGAAGATCTAGATATGATAAAAGCAAAACCCCTTGTAATTGCGGTATCTCTTGCTGTTATGGGCGCTGGTGTTAGCGTATTTGCAGCACCAAATGATAATGTAACGCCTGTACGCACACTTGATAATCTTCCTAGCATTGACGCTTTATCTGGCGTTAATGTCGAAGAAAACCGTAGCCGCTCTATTGATGACAATCCAATTGTAGCCACACCTACGCTCAAACCGAGCAACAACAGAGTCGCTGATCGAATGAATCAGTTGATTGATGCTCAAGATAAGGCTAACCGTCAAGCTGCCCAAGCGCCTACAGTTGTAGCACCAGCGGCTGCAGACAATATGAGCGCAGAAGAGCTCACGCGTAAAGACGAATATACTGAACGTACTGACGATATCAGCGAGGGTCAAGCATTTGCTAGTCCTGATGGCGCTTTGTCAGACAATAGCGCTGATGATTTAACGTTTGAGGCGCCTATTAACGTGCAACTAGCAGATACGGACGATGAATCATCAATCAAAAGCATCGTTGATAAAGACGGTAAAACTTATACCACACTTGATCTGTCCAATTACGCTCAGCAAGTCAATAGCGCAACTTGGTCGCCTAATATGAACGTCAACTCAGCGATGACGATCAAAATGCAGGCGTTACTTGATTGGAATCATGCCTCACCAGGTCCCATTGATGGCGGCTGGGGTATGAACAGTAAAAAAGCTCTAGTCAACTTTCAAAACATGAAAGGCTTACCTGCCAATGGCAAGATGACGCAGCAAACATGGAATGCGCTCATTAAAAACATCCCTGCGACTAAACCGGTACTTGTGACTTATACGCTTACAGAAGACGATATTAAGACTAACTTTGCCACTACGCCTTCAAGCTCAGAGGCAAAGTCAAAGATGAAAGGTCTGTATTATCAAGATATTAAAGAGATGTTAGGTGAGCGCTTCCACATGGATGTACGCTACCTTGATAAGCTCAATAAGAATAAAGAGTACAAAGCCGGCGAAACCATCACTGTACTCAATACTCGTAAACCGCTTAATGAGCGTATCAACCGCGTTGTTGCTAACAAAGCTGAAAAAACCTTGTACGCTTACAATGGTGACAAACTCGTTGCCACTTACCCTACAACTATTGGTAGTGATGCAACTCCATCACCAAATGGCACCTTTAAGATTGTTAACCGAGTCAAGATGCCTTGGTATAAAGCAACAGTTGGTGAAGGCAGTGACAAACAAGTCTTTATGCTACCGCCTGGCCCTAACAATCCTGTTGGCGTGGTGTGGATGGGGTTATCTAAGCCTTCGTACGGTATTCATGGCTCGCCTAAACCTGAGGGTATCAGTCGTCAGGCCTCAGCTGGCTGCGTACGCCTGACCAATTGGGATGTGCTCGAAGTCTATGCCAATATCGAAAATGGCGCGACTGTTGAGCTAATATAATTCGCTTACCCTACTACTTAAAAAGACCTTTTATATAAAGGTCTTTTTTTTGCGTTGGACATGATATGAGCAACTGACAATCTCAGCTACGCGCTATAACTGTCTTCATTACCTGTGATAAGACTAATCTTTTTTGTAAAAAACAAAGCTGCTGGAATAGAGCATAAGAATCCGATCACCACAGCTATTTGAATATGGACAATCTCGTCAAATCCTGTGACTAAAGCAATGATAATACATAATCCAATAGTTACGGTTGCTGCCATGGAGTAAACAACGGAGAAAAGCGGCCAGTTCATATCCAATTCCTTATATTATTTGTGGGTATAGCTTATTTATACGCTAAATCCACACAAACAGTAAGCTTTTAGCTTAGACCCTATGGGCAATCTAAACTGCTGACTATTTTTTATAACCATGCTAATATAAGGGAGTTACTGACTATTTTTTAAAACTATCATTAAGGCAGCTATGTCCTTTACTAGCATAACCTTTATTCCATATCATTCTAGTTAGTGCTTACACCTATTTTCTTAGCCCGATATATGCAAAAATTGCTCCGCTTTAATGCATTTGGCATTACAATAGTGACTATCCTATATCTTCTAAGAAAAACTAACCATCATGACTCTATCCTCTGCTGATTCACCCGATAATCCTCCATTATCAGATCAAACGAACGATGCTTATGCATCTGAGCCCCTCATAGATCATGTCGATAACTTAGACGCGCAAGCAGACACTGCTATTGATGAAGAAGGTGCAAAGGCTCCTGCATCTAAAATTACGATGACCTCACCAAGTCCTGATGTTGTCATTGCCTCCGTTGAAACCTCTGATCCCAATATCCTTGATGCAGCAGAACAAAATACGAATAACGCTGAGAATAAGGCCGAGAACGCCCTTGCCCATCCAAACACTAACGTAGAATCAATGCGTGCAAATGGCGTGGAAGAAAACCAGTCAGCGCTAAGTGATAACTCATCGCAAACCCCAGACAATGATTTGCCTGATACGAGTTCTTTGGTTAACGATGTATCAACTGAAGGATCGCAGCCGTTTGATGATGAAAATTCTGCTAATGAGCATACCGATAATCTCGCTGAAGATAGCGCGGCTGAGTCAGATGAAATACAAGAACAAAAAGAAGCCAAGCTTGAGTCCTATAAGCAGTTTGTCGCCGAGCAGTTTAGTAATCAAAAAGTAGACTATCCTGAGGTGCGCGTTAAGATCGAAGCCAACGCTCTACCCAGTCGTATGTATTTTGTGATGAATATTCTCTCCGCCATTATTGCCAGCTACGGGTTGGTGACTAATTCGGCCGCTGTCGTCATTGGAGCGATGCTGGTGGCGATGATGCTAGGTCCGATCACTGGAGTGGCACTAGCGATCATTGATCACCGTATGCCGCTACTACGTAAATCCTTATTTACCGTAGCCGCTGGGGTATCAATAGTGGTATTAGTCGGGTTTGTGGTGGGTTGGTTACACAATGATCAACCGCTCACCAATGAGATTTTATCGCGTACGCAGCCCACCTCTATGGATCTGATGATTGCTCTAGCAGGTGGCACTGCTGGCGCGTACGCTATGGTATCGCCGCACTTATCCGTCGCTGTGGTTGGAGTGGCAGTAGCCACCGCCTTGGTGCCGCCGCTCGCTGCCAGCGGTATTTTATTTGCAAATGGCGAGATGGTGCTCGGCTTTGGTGCGCTTTTATTAGCCATTACCAACATCATCGCCATTCAATTTACCAATGCTTTAGTACTGTGGATATTAGGCTTTCGGCGTTTGGTTGATGATGACTACAAGGCCAGTACCTTTTATACCTTTTGTAGACGCAACGCGGTGACGCTAATCTTATTGGCAGTATTAGGGACGTATCTCTCAATTAATTTAAAGACCAATGCCAAGCAGCAAACCTTTGAGAGCAATGTTAAAGCGACGATCAATGACTACTATATTGATAAAGGCAATGTACTTACCAATACTCAGTTCGATAGAGCCGACGGCAATCAGATTGTTCGAGCGGTTATTCGTGGTCAAACGACCCCAAGCTCATACGATGTCCGCCAAATCGAAGCAGCGATTACTAAAGATATGGACGAGAACTTTCCAGACTACCTACCAATTAAAATACAGCTACGATATTTACCGGTGCAAGTCATCGAGGCCAATCCATTGATTACTGATAAGCTAGATAAAACGGATGCGGCTATTTTGACTAACTGATCCTCAGTAGTAACACATTTGGACTATATATCAGGTATCAAGAGCAGGGACGGATGTGCTAAAATCGCGTCATTTATATTTACTCTTATTTTAAGCTTACCTGTTTTGACACAGGGGTTGTCATCAGTCGTAGGCTGGGTTTTTTAACCCAGCGTTTTTTTGCAAAGATATAAGCAGCTGCCTACGCCCACCCTTTGTCTCATGATAAACAGGTTTTGATCTTAATCCTACTGCACTAAGGAGCCGCTGTGAGCCAGCCATCTCAAACAGCCGATATTCGTAACGCTTTTATCGATTTTTTTGTAAGCAAGCAGCATACTGCCGTGCCCTCGTCTAGCCTAATTCCGCACAATGACCCAACCCTGCTGTTTACCAATGCGGGTATGAACCAGTTCAAAGAAACTTTTTTAGGCTTAGAACCACGTGATTACACGCGCGCTGTTAGCTCGCAAAAATGCGTACGCGCAGGTGGCAAACACAACGACTTGGATAACGTCGGTTATACCGCTCGTCATCATACTTTCTTTGAAATGCTGGGTAACTTCTCCTTTGGTGACTATTTTAAAGCAGCAGGCATCGCCTATATTTGGGAGTTTTTGACATCGACTGACTGGCTCGCTATCGACAAAGATCGTCTGTATGTCACTATTTATGAGACCGATGATGAAGCTTTTGATATTTGGCATAACCAAATTGGGCTACCAAGCGAGCGCATCATTCGTATCGGTGATAATAAAGGCGCGCCTTACGCCTCTGATAACTTTTGGACTATGGGTGATACTGGCCCATGTGGCCCTTGTACCGAAGTCTTTTATGATCATGGTCCAGACATCGAAGGCGGGCTGCCCGGCACTCCTGAAGAGGATGGCGATCGCTATATTGAGATTTGGAACTGCGTTTTTATGCAGTTTAATCGCCAAAAAGACGGTACGATGCTACCGCTGCCAGCACCAAGTGTCGATACTGGCATGGGGCTTGAGCGTATCAGTGCCATCATGCAGGGCGTACACGGCAACTATGAGATCGACTTATTCACTCATCTCATGGACGCCGCTGCCGACATTCTAGATATCACTAATGATCAGCAAGCGTCTTTAAAAGTTATCGCTGATCACATTCGCGCCGTGGCGTTTTTGATCGCTGATGGTGTGATGCCAAGCAACGAAGGTCGTGGTTATGTGCTGCGCCGTATCATTCGCCGCGCGGTTCGTCACGGCAATAAGCTTGGTGCAGAGAGTGAGTTTTTTTACAAGATGGTTGCACCACTAGCTAAAGAGATGGGTGACGCCTATCCTGAGCTGGTTGAAAAACAAAGCCTGATTGAGACTGCCATCCAAAAAGAAGAGGCACAGTTTGCTAAAACCTTAGCGCAAGGCTTACGTCTACTGGCAAGTGAGCTTGAAACATTGCAAGATGGCGATACGCTCTCAGGCGAGGCGGCGTTTAAGCTTTATGACACTTACGGCTTCCCGCTCGATCTAACTGCTGATATCACGCGCGAGCGTGGTATTGCTATCAATGAAGATGAGTTTGATGAACACATGCAGGCTCAGCGTGCCCGCGCTCGTGATGCCGGCAAGTTCGATGTCGACTACAGCAGTGTGATTCATGTCGATAGTCCTACTGAATTTATCGGGTATGATCAGCTTGAGGAGACCGATGTTCAGGTACTCGCGCTTTATAAAGAAGGTCAGCCTACCGATAGCTTAGATGAGGGTATGGAAGGCGTTATTGTCTTAGATCGCACGCCCTTTTATGCAGAAGGCGGTGGTCAGGTCGGCGAGCTTGGCGAGATACGTAGCAGCTCTGGTGTATTTGACGTACAAAACACCAAAAAGTCAGGGCAAGCGATCATCCATTATGGTGTCGTTACCATGGGTACGATCCATACTGAGCAGAGCGCTGAGGCGCAAGTCCTATCCAGTATTCGCGCCGCTAGTGCCAAAAACCACTCCGCCACCCATCTATTGCACGCCGCGCTACGTCATGTACTCGGCGAAGGCGTCAGTCAAAAAGGCTCACTGGTCTCAAGTGAGGTACTGCGTTTCGATTTTGCATACGACAAACCTGTGACAGAAGCGGATATTACGCGCATTGAACGTCTGGTGAATGAGCAAATCCAAGCCAATACACCTGCTCGTATCGAGAATATGTCCATAGATGAAGCAATGGATAAAGGTGCGGTAGCCTTATTTGGCGAAAAGTACGGCGATCAGGTGCGCGTACTCACAATGGGTACTGAGCACAACGTTGATGGTGTTCAGCAGCCTTTCTCCATTGAGCTGTGCGGCGGTCTACACGTGCAGCGTACTGGTGATATCGGGGTGTTCAAAGTCACTACTGAATCAGGCATTGCCGCAGGTATCCGCCGTATTGAAGCGGTCACTGGTATGAATGCGGTAAAATACATGCAGCAAGGCGATCAGCAATTAAGCGAGCTTGCCGGTCAGCTCAAAGCCAAGCGCCCTGAGGTTGCCGCACGAGTGCGCACTATGGCTGACAAGCTACGCGAGTATGAAAAAGAGCTTGAGCGCTTGCAACAAAAGATAGCTAGCGCCCAAGCTGCTAATTTGCTCGGTGATGTCCAAACTCTCGCTGGTACTTCTGTGCTCATCAGTACGATGAGCGGCGTCGACGGCAAATCCATCCGTACGCTTATGGATGACATCAAGTCCAAACTTCCCGATAGCGTCATCGTATTGGTCGGTGATAAAGAGGGGCAATTGGCTCTAGCTGCTAGCGTTGCTAAGTCCTTAACCACAAAGATAAAAGCGGGCGATATCATCCGGCACTTAGCAGCAGAGCTTGGTGGTAAAGGAGGCGGTAAGCCTGATTACGCTCAAGGCGGCGCGCCCAAATCGGACAATACGGGCTCAGTTTTAAACGCTCTGCCCGCCTGGATTGAAAAAGAGTTAAGCTAATATAGGGGCTAATCTTAAAATAGAGCGAGCGTTTAGTTATAGGGGTCATAACCAAACGCCATGTATCTTACGCATGCAACAGTTTAAACTTAGCGTTTGAATGTGTTATAAAGGTCATCCTTTTTTAGGGTATGCATGTTAACTCAACCAAAAAACATGAGAATAAAACGGTGCGCACTTTTTGGTTAAAGATCATAGCGCTATGTTGTAAATAATGTATAAGGGCGTGAACACTGTAATAATTAAGTGGTGATAGTAGTCGTGTACCGCGACAACTGCAAACCATTATGACTGAATGATAGGTAAATTTTATGGCGTTAATAGTACAAAAGTACGGCGGCACCTCAATGGGCAGTATCGACCGTATCAAAAACGTAGCCAGACGAGTAAAGCGCTGGCATGACAACGGTCATCAAGTGGTCGTCGTCGTCTCTGCTATGAGCGGTGAAACCAATCGCCTAATTGATTTGGCGCGCCAGATAAGCACCCAACCTGATCCTCGTGAATACGATCAGATGGTCTCTACCGGTGAGCAAGTCTCTATATCACTGCTTGCGATGGCGATAAAGGAGCTGGGTATCGGCGCGCGCTCTTTTACCGGTCGCCAAGTGGCGATTAAAACAGATAGCGCTTATAATAAAGCTCGCATTGAGTCTATCGACGATCACAATATACGTGCTGAGCTTAATGCGGGTAACATCGTTATCGTTGCCGGTTTTCAAGGTATCGATGAGCAAGGTAACGCCACTACACTCGGGCGCGGCGGTTCAGATACTACAGGGGTTGCTATTGCAGCGGCACTAGGGGCTGATGAATGTCAGATCTATACGGATGTTGATGGCGTCTATACCACTGATCCACGCGTCACCTCAAAAGCTAGAAAGCTTGAAAAGATTACCTTTGAAGAGATGCTTGAGATGGCAAGCCTCGGCTCCAAAATTCTACAGATTCGCTCAGTAGAATTTGCAGGCAAGTACGGCGTACCACTGCGCGTGTTATCCAGCTTTGATGAAAACAATGACGGTCGCTATGACGACGATTTTAAAAACAACGTCGGTACCTTAATTACGATAGATGAAGGAGATAGTATGGAACAGGCAATCATCTCAGGTATTGCTTTTAATCGCGACGAGGCAAAAATCGTTGTGCGCGGCGTACCTGATCACCCAGGCGTTGCTTCTGCAATTCTAAGCCCTGTGGGACGCGCTAATATCGAGATTGACATGATTGTCCAAAACCTATCTACCAACGGTACGACAGATTTTAGTTTTACCGTCAACCGTGGCGATATGGATAAAACCTTAAAAGTGCTCAACGATGAGGTTAAAGACGAGATTGGGGCAAGAGAAGTTTCTGGCAACAGCGAAGTGGTGAAAATATCTTTAGTCGGTGTCGGTATGCGCTCACACGCAGGCGTCGCTAGTCTCATGTTCCAAACGCTCGCTGAAAATAACATCAATATCCAAATGATATCCACCAGTGAGATCAAAGTCTCTGTACTTATCCAAGAGCAGCATTTAGAAAAGGCTGTCAAGTCGCTGCATACTGCGTTTGGTCTGGATCGCGAAGATGGTGAGAGCAAAGTAGCCAGCTAATAAACGATCTCTTAATAAATAAAAAACAAACAATAGGGACCAATGTGTCCCTATTTTACTGATCAGTTGTCGAGGAATTAAAATAGGCTGCCTCTTTTTTGACTTTGTCGTCAATAATAAGGGTATTGATACGCTGCAACACATAAACACCCTACTTCTACCGAGTAGTTTTGTGAAAATCCGTGACAGTATTACTTGTGGCACTTATAATAGAGTCTCATTTGGGCTAAATGAATTCACTTTCATTATCGTTAATAGCGCTGTTCTTAGTGCTTTTTTATAAGATACTTATAACTAGTATAATGTCTACGTGATGCAACGATAATGCTTCTGCTATTGAGATATAATTTCATGATTAATAATTTGTCATTGCGACATAAGGAGTGTGACGCATGTTGATTTTGACACGTCGTGTGGGCGAGACACTAATGATTGGCGATGAGGTCAGTGTGACTGTCCTTGGTGTTAAGGGTAATCAAGTACGTATTGGCGTCAATGCGCCTAAAGATATTGCTGTACATCGCGAAGAGATCTACCAGCGCATTCAACAAGAGCGTTCGGTTCAATCGCAGATGCAGCATCTTGAGCAAGGCAATTTTGCGCCCTCTTTTGATGACGAAGACTACTTTAATCGCTAATGTACTAAAAGTAGGTTTTCAATTTTAATGGTTCTGTTATGAATACAGTTCTATTTTTTAATAAATAGGTACAGACTAGGGCCGTATTCGATTGGGTACGCAGCGTGGTCGTTGTTTAATTTGCTTTGAGGTCATCTATTATGAGTATTCGCCAATCAGATGTATCGGCTCTTCTTAATGGTCTGAATAAAAAAGCCATTGGCTATAATGATGTGATCAGCTTTATTGATGATTTTTATCGTTACACGCCAGCGCCATTTGTAAATGGTATGCTGCACAATGCAGCAGGCGAGAATGAAGGTAGCGCAAAGATCTTTGGTCTTGCTAAACACCAGGGTTTAAACCAACTTGATACGCTCAAGCTATTTGGTGAGCATTATGCTAAGGTGCAAGAGACACCTAATGGTACCGATCATCCTAACATTCGTAACTTTTTACACTGGGGCTGGCAGGGTTTTTTGATGGAAAAGAATCCTTTGACCGTCAGACCAAATGTCGACACAAGCAGCTTATAATAAACTAGTACTATTAGAAGCTGTTAGCTAGGAGGCCACACTATTAACCTTAGTGTGGCCTCTTTATTAACTGTATTATACGGTTGAGTACTATTTATTCATCCCAAAGGCTGTACTCATCACCAAGCCTTTATTTATCACGGAACTTAACAGGCTGAATTGCACCTTTGGGATTTGGCATATTAGGATAGTGCTGTTCGTGTTCAACTTCGCACTCAGCGCCTACTACCGTTCCATCACTTTTGATAGGTTTATGGATATAACCAGTACGCTCAGAAGGAGGCAAATGCTCGTGCTCCCAAACCATGACTGCCTGCATGCAAGTCTCACGCTGCTCAGGTGTTAGTTTACGACCATCAGGCCATTTACCAATTTCGATAGCTATACGAAAGTTATCTACAATCTCAGGCGTTAGCGTAGCAAGTATTGTCTGTTTATCCATACATCATCTCTCTCACTAGTATCATAGCTTATAAATATCATACGTATCAGTATGTTAACTAATAAGCACTATTCTTCATCTATCATATCATCATCACCATCGAGACTGAACTCCTCAGCGTGGACATTCCAGTGCAGCTTTGTGCGACACGCCTCATAAAAATCAAAACCTGGTGGATGTAGGAGCGTTAGTTTGTCAGGGTGTTTATGGATGTATAAACGTTGGTCTTGATCCAATGGTACACTTGCTTTGCCATCAGCGCTGACCATAGGCTGCGTGCGATTATCCTCATGAATACGTATACAGATCTCGCTATTACCGCTAACGACTATAGGTCTGCTCGATAACGTATGCGGATGCATAGGCACTAAGCAGATAGCATCCATACTTGGATGAATGATAGGGCCGCCTCCTGACAGCGCGTAAGCGGTTGAACCTGTAGGCGTCGCAACGATCAAACCATCGCTGTGTTGGCGATACACATCGTGACCATCAATCTTCATTTGAAAATCGATCATGTGCACTGATTTACCAGCATGTAGCACCACATCATTTAGCGCCATATCTTCATAAATGATACGGCGACCTTCACGTATCTCCATCGTCAGCAAAAACCTATGATCAAGCTGATAGTCGCCCATTAAGACTTGCCGCAGTTTAAAGGCAGCTTCGTCTGGCTTTACGTCTGCCAAAAAGCCTAGACGTCCACGGTTTACCCCCAGTACGGGTACGCGGTAGCGCGCGAGTGCTTCAGCGGCATGGAGTATAGAACCATCACCGCCTACAACAATAACCAAATCGCAAATCTCACCAATGAGACCACGCTTGACGATCTTCACCCTTTCGATTTCAGTGAGATCCAATGTCGGCAAATTGGCAGTCTGCACATCCATAATTAGCGTCAGTTGCATCTCATTAATCGTTTGCGCAATCTGAACTAAGCTTTGGGTCACACTACGTTTACCCGCACGTCCCATAAGACCAATGCGGCGAAAAGCTGGATTTTTTCTTGCATGAAAAAGCTCTGATTCATGTAAGTTCGGCAGTCTCTCTGACTGCGCTGAGTTTTCCATAAAACGACTCGGCATAACATTATTATAAGGGGTAGCGATACCTATCGCCTATACCAGTGAACGCGATCGGACTAGAGCTGCAAACAGATTATGTCTGTATGCAGCTACAGAACTAAAATCAGCACGTTGTAATGATAGCGACAAACGAGCGCTTAAACTAGCATGTTTTGTCAATTGTCGTTGTTAACTGTCGTAATTGACCCCATATATAAATCATTCAACTATGCTTTAGCTAGTCAATATTTTAACTTGTTCAATACTTTGCACGGTATCGTGTAAACTCAGTTGACAATAATTTAGGTTTTGCTAAAGTAGGGATCATTTATCTTTTTTATTGAGGACAACCGTATGGCTAATCCTATCGTCAGCCGCGCTGAGCTTGCTATTGGCGGCGCGCCTATGACCGTTAAGGGTGTAATACAAAAGACCAGCATGTTGCTTGGACTCTCTGCGATCACAGGTGTAGGGTTCTTTTTCTACGCTTTGATGGCAGGGTTATCACAAGGCTTTATTACTATGGCTGCTTTTGGCAGTATGTTTGCAGCTTTTGGCTTGGCGCTGTTTATTACTTTTAAACCGCAAAAGGCTAAAACCCTGGCAGTACCTTATGCCCTGCTTGAAGGCATATTCTTGGGCGGCATCTCACTGTTCTTTATGCGCATGTACCCAAGCGTACCTGTTACTGCAATGTGCGCAACCTTTGTCACCGCTGCGGTTATGCTAGGTCTTTATCGCTCAGGCATCGTAAAGGTAACGCAAAAGTTTCGCTCTATTGTGACCTCAGCTATCATCGCTATTATGCTGGTGTATGTCGCTCAGTGGGTATTATCATTAGCCTTTGGCTCAAGCTTACCCTTCTTATTCGAAGGCGGCGCTATTGCTATCGGTTTTAGTTTATTCGTCATTGTCATTGCATCATTTACGCTACTACTCGACTTTGACAACATCGACCGCGGCGTTGCTGCTGGAGTTTCAGAGGATTATGAGTGGTTATTTAGTATCGGTATTCTTGCAACCTTAGTTTGGATGTATATCGAATTTATGCGTCTACTAAGTTATCTGCAAGACTAATACTGTCAAGTTTTCTTGTACCAAAAACCGTCTATATCTAGACGGTTTTTTTATGGCGTATGGTTTATAGTTGAATGCTTGTGTTGTAGTTATGAGCGTTTAAGACGTAGGGCGTTGAGTACGACAATCAAAGAGCTTAACGACATGCCAATAGCAGCGAGCCAAGGCGGTACGTAACCAAATATCGCAGGCAATAACACAATACCGTTATAACCGAGCGCCCAGCGAAAATTTTGTTTAATAATGCGCTCAGTCTTATCGGCAATACGTTTGGCCGCAGCAATCGCCTCTATTTGCCCGTTTAAGATAATACTATCGCTTGAAACCTGTGCCAGATCCGCGGCGCCCGCAATAGAGGTTGAAACGTCAGCGGCAGCGAGCACGGGGGCATCATTGATACCATCACCTACCATAAGTACGACCGCGCCGTCAGCTTGTAGGCTTTGAATATGATCTACTTTATCACTTGGTGATAGACCCTTATATGCCGCTTGCATACCAAGATCGTCAGCGATACGAAGCGCTTGCGGACTTGGATCACCAGTTAACATAACGGACTTAATACCCAGTGATTTTAGCTTATCAAGCATAGCTTTAGCACTATCGCGAACTTTGTCATTAAAATAAAAACAAGCTTGTGCCTGCCAGCGTGTTGCGTCGCGGCGACAAGATAGCACGACCGCTGAGCTGGCTTTATGACTTGCTAAGTCAAGTGTCAAGCTACTGTTATCAGTAGTGTCTAAAGCAAAATCAACGTGACCAATCCGGTACTCTACGCCATCGATTGTTGCCTCGACTCCGCCTGCTGGATAGTGCGTTAAGTCTTGGGTAGCTGGTAAATGCAACTGGTAAGCGGCAGTAAGTAGCGCATGGGCAACAGGGTGGCGACTACCGACCTCAAGTGCCGCAGCGATAGCGAGCAGCTGATCACTAGCTGGGCTATCTTTATGCGACTCTTCACTCACGCCACTAGGACTCGAGGTCTCAATGTGGAGTAAATTTGGCTTGCCATAGGTCAGCGTGCCAGTTTTATCAAAAGCCACATGAGTAATCTCAGCCAAGGTCTGCAAAGTATGACCGCGCGTGGTCAAAAACCCATAGCTTGCTAAACGGTTGGTCGCCACTGTCAACGCAATGGGTGTTGCAAGCGATAATGCACAAGGACAAGTCGCTACCAGTACAGCTACCGTTGCCCAGATCGCTTGACTGGGATCAACGATATACCAGCCAATGAACACAAAGACAGACAGAATCAAAATTCGAGCGACAAACCAGCGAGCCAGCTTATCTGCCTGCTGAGCAAGCTTTGGTTTTTCGCTCATTGCACGGTTCATTAGCCTATCAATAAGACCGATCTGACTATCCGCTGGTAGCGCTGTAACTAGCATCTCAAACGGTTGACTGTCGTTTTGCGCGCCGCCGATGACATAATCGCCTTGCTGTTTTAGGAGTAGATCGCCTTCACCTGTTAACAAGCTTTGCGATACCGTTGCAGTCTTACTGAGTAAGATACCATCGCTTATGATTTCAGCACCAGCGTCAATCCTAATGATATCGCCCACTTGCAAGCTTTGAGCGGTAACCATTTGCGCTATGTGCTCATCTTGAGTAGTCGACTTGTCATCGTGTTGCCACGCCACTGCTATGCGCTCTGTGACACGCTTGACGCGTGGCGCCATTTCTTGCATAAAGCGCGGAGCATCCAGCGGGGCGTTTAAGCTCAAATGGGTATCTGTAGTGCTATTGACGTTTGTATCGGCTTTATAGCTATCAGTTTGTTGCAGCTGCGCAACGATCTGCGCCGCCGCTGCTTTATCCTCACCGATTTTTTGAACCAATATAGGCTCTACAACGACCAAATCGTTTGCCATGCTGGCCGCTTTTAAGCGCGCACTATGCTCTATGTAGCGCCCTGCGAGCAAAAAGAAGATAAACATACTGACCGAGTCATAGTACGTCTCCCCTTGCCCAGTAATAGTGGCATACAGACTGGCAAAAAAGGTTACGATAAGTGCGACGCTGACCGGAACATCCATATTGACTTGACGGGCACGAACCGCGCTCCATGCCGACACAAAAAAGGGAACACCGGCATAAAAGAACACCGGAATACTGACAAACAGCGACACCCAGCGCAAAAAATCACGCTGGAATATAAGCATGCCACTGTACTCCCCAAAATAGATAGCAACTGCGTACATCATTGCTTGCATCGCCCCAAGAGCTGCGATCCCAAGACGCAAAATCATTTTTTTGTTGTGACGCGCTAGCATCGCTTCATGCGTGTCTTGGCGATAGGGTTTAGCTTCGTAGCCGATCTCATTGATAAGCGCTAATACGCGACTAATCGGTAGTTTGGACTCATCCCATATGACGCGCATACGCTGGTTGGTTAGGTTGACTTGACACTTTTCAATACCATCAACCTCATACAACCGCGACTCGATAAGCCACGTACAAGCGGCGCAGCGTAAGTTGTTAACTGACAACTCAGCGACAGATAACCCCTCTTGCGCGTAGACAAACTGTGATTTTATCTCATCGTGGTCGTACGCTTCTAGGCGCGTCAACTCAGTTGGCAGGCTTGCAGTACGGTTGATCTCAGAGCGATCAAGATAATACTGTTCAAGACCCGCCTCAACGATACTTTGCGCGGCAAGCTCACAGCCCATGCAGCACATCTCACGCATTTGACCCAACACTTCTGCATAAAAAGGCGGCTGCGGTACAGAGTCGCCGCAGTGAAAGCACCTACCCGCTGGCGGTAGCACAAGTCCATCGATAATAGAATTGTGATCATCAAAGGTATCCACGGGCGTAAATGTCTTAGCGCTGGACATAGTGAGGAATGTTTCCTTAACCAAAAACAAAGGGATATTGCCTAGTACAGCCAAAGCGTCGTAATACAGATATAGTCGAACCACTATTAAAGTGTTACGACGTTAGACTCGGTTAGTCTACTACTGTAGTACTTGCGCTCGTCTGCCTTGTACCACTTTTAATATTGATTGACTATACAGCGTTATGGATTCATAAAAAAACCATGAAAAACGCGGCTATGAGCTGCTATCTTATATGGCGTTGTTCATTCATATTAAAAGCCTAAAGTCGCTCATTGATCTCGTTTTGTAAGCAAAAAGCTATCAGGATACTTACCACAAATGATAATTTTTTTATCGCTTATTGCTAATGACTGCGACCTTGATCATGATAGATTGAAAATATTGTCAATTTACGTCATTATGAGTCAGTTTTTTATCCTATAACGGTGCGTTATCAGTGCAAAACTCTTATTTTAGTTTATCGCAGTCCTCTAAATCCGGTCTACCTTCGCAACCCACACAGCAGCGCGGCGCAGTGTTTAGCACTATTTTGCTAATCGTCATTATCGTCGCTATGGTGCTATTGACCTTATACTTAATCAAGCTTGATCGCACTATCACCAGTAAGTTTGAAGGCAAACGCTGGGATATACCGGCTAAAGTATACTCGCAGCCTCTTGAGTTATATCAGGGTGCAACCGTAGACAACAACGCCATCAAAACTTGGCTTGAGCTATTGAATTATCGCAGTAATAAAGCGTACGACAGTACTGGTACTTACCATAAATCTGGCAATACCTACTTTATTCACACGCGTGGTTTTACTTATAGTGCCAATGATGTCGAGGCTGAGCAAGTCATTAAAATGACGATTGCTAATAATAAGATTGCGTCCGTGCAAAGCACTGTGCCTGCCGAAAACGGTATTATCCGTCTTGAACCTGTCAGTATTGGCGGTATTTATCCTGACAGCAATGAAGATCGGCAAGTCGTATCCTTGGATGAGGTCCCGCAGCCGCTTATCGATGCACTGATTGCTACCGAGGATCGGGGCTTTTATGAGCACAAAGGCGTCTCTATACGCGGTATAGCGCGCGCCGTACTCAACAATTTTTCAGGCGGCTCCATGCAGGGCGGCTCAACTATTACTCAGCAGCTGATCAAAAACTTTTACTTAAACTCAGATCGTACGCTCAAACGCAAAGCCAATGAAGCAATGATGGCGGTGCTCTTAGAGCTGCATTACAGCAAAGATGAGATTTTGCAGACTTATCTTAATGAGATCTACTTAGGTCAAAATGGTAACCGATCTATTAATGGTTTTGGCCTGGCGGCAAAGTTTTATTTTAATCAACCTTTAAACGAGCTACGCCTTGATCAACAAGCGCTACTCGTTGGGATGGCAAAAGGCCCGAGCATCTATAATCCGCGTCGTCATCCCAACGACTCTAAAGCGCGTCGTGATACGGTACTCGCTAACATGCTCGCTGTAGGATCAATTAATCAAGAGCAGTTTGATAGTGCAATTGAGCAGCCTCTGGATATCGCCGATAAACCTGTTGAGGGCAAAAGCCAATTTCCTGATTTTTTAGATATCGTCAAACGCGAGCTCAATGAGGTATATTATCCAGACGATCTTAAAAACGAAGGTTTGATTATTATTAGTACCTTAGATCCTATTGCGCAGCTTGCGGCTGATAAAGCGATTGATAAAAAGCTCGGTGAGCTGCGCCGCGGTAGTAGCAAAGCCAAAAACCTAGAGGGCGCGCTGGTTAGCGCTAACCCTGAGACGGGCGAGCTGGTCGCTGTCGTTGGTAGTGGTAGCGAGTTTACTGGTTTTAACCGTGCGGTTGATGCCAAGCGTCAAGTCGGCTCACTTTTAAAGCCTATTATCTATATGACTGCGCTTGAGAGTGGACGCTATAATTTAGCCAGCCCAGTCGACGACTCCCCTGTCACCGTAAACTTAGGCGACGGCAGTCAGTGGAACCCTAAGAACTACAATAACCGTGACCACGGTTATGTCCCGCTGACCACAGCACTTGCACAATCATATAACCAAAGCGCTGTGCGCTTAGGTATGGAGTTTGGGGTTGACACTTTTGCTCGTCAGCTACAGCGCTTAGGGGTGCAAGAAAAAATACCAACGTACCCTTCAGCATTGTTAGGCTCAGTGAATCTAAGCCCTATGGATATGCTGGGTGTCTATCAAGTGTTTGCCACTGGCGGCTTTCGCACGCCTATCCATAGCATACGTACTGTCATAGATGATCGCGGACGTATTTTACAGCGTACAGGGCTTAACACGCAGCGTAGCATCCCGCCTCAGACGAACTATTTAACCAACTATGCGCTGCAACAAGTGGTCAAAACTGGTACTGCAAAGCGGGCTCAATCACTGGGTAGCTCTCTTAACCTTGCTGGTAAGACAGGAACAACAAACGATTACCGCGATGCTTGGTTTGCAGGCTATAGTGGTAACTATGTGAGTGTTGTATGGGTTGGTCGTGATGATAACAAACCTATTGGTCTAAGCGGCGGTACGGGCGCTTTGCCTGTTTGGATCGACTACATGAGTCGCTTAAAGCTCACCCCTGTTGCCCAAGCTGAACCTGAAGGTATTGAGTGGTTATGGCTTGAGAATAATTCCGGCAAACTCTCAAACGAGCGCTGTGCTGATGCGCGCTACCTGCCAGTACTCTCAGCTTACTTACCAGAAGAAGCGAGTAGCTGCGCGCTGAGCTTGTATCAGCAAGAGCGTTTCGGTATCGATAGTGAGCAAGACGCTATGATGGAGCAGCGTCAACGCGAAGGTTTAGCGATACCTGATGGTGAGACGATGGATACTGATGAGCCAGATAATACAGACGCTGACACTTGGTATAACCGCGCTATTGAGTGGTTTTAATACGATATTATTAAGGTGAAATATGATCTTACTTCATAGCACGGCATCACGCCAAGCGCCAATTACTAAGAGTACTATAGATAACGGCGCGCGCTCACACAAGTTGTCATTAGTGATGCTAGGCACTGCATTACTGAGCTTAAGCGCTTGTCAAACAGTGCCGCAACGTCCTGCGGCGGTTGTGCAAACTACGCCTACGGACTACGACGCGTATCAAAACAGAGATCGCGATGATTACGATTATAATCCAAACGACTCTGATGAAAGTATCGCTCAAAACCCCTATGAGCCGCCAGCGCGTATCGAACAAAATGCGCCAGTAGGCAGTTCATCACCTTCTCCTAGAGTACAAGAGTCTGATTATCAAAACGCTTATCCGCAAAATACCACGAACGAGTATCAAGGTGGTATAAACACTCAGCGCGTTATTATTGAATCTGAGGATCCGTTTTTTGAGTCAAACCCGCTGCCACCGTCCAGCTCATCACCTGACTATGGGACTGGGACTCCTGCACCTGCGCAGTCAGTACATAATGAACTCTTAGAGCGCGCTCGGCAAAACTCGCAAACCAGTCGCCAGCAGACCCGCTCAGATAACAGCGACTTGCCTGCATTTCGTAATTTGATGCAAGTGGGTGTGAGCCAGCTCAAGCGCGGCGATCTTAGCTCTGCTGATACCACGTTTACCCGTGCGCAGCGTCTCGCTCCTAAGTCCTCAGCGGTATACTTTTATCTGGCACAAATTTCGCTCAAAAAAAATCAACCGCGTAAAGCGGAAGCTATGGCGCGGCGCGGTCTTAGTGTCTCGCAAGATGATAACCGCAGACGCGCTTTATGGCAGATTATCCTACAATCAGGGCAACAGCAAAACAGCTCGCGAGTGATACGCGAAGCACAGCAAGCCCTGCGATAATACTTACCTATAATAAACGACAATAGCTGTACATACCCATTAAGTGCAGCTATTATCGCCCACTGTTTATTAGCACCTATTTACTAATTAGTATCTGTTGATTAACACCTATCCTTATTCATTTACTTTTATCTTTCTCTCAGGATGATCCACATGACATGGCAACAACTGCACTTACAGTGCGCAAAGGCAGACGTCGATCTAGCAGAAGCGTTATTAATGGAGGCGGATGCAGTTTCTATTGCACTCGACGACGCAGGCGATCAGCCTTTATTTGAGCCATTACCTGGTGAGTCGCCACTATGGGATGAAGTAGTATTAACGGGACTTTTTACGCGTAACGAAGATGCTGATAGTGGACAAGTTATTGAGCAGTTGGGGCACGACATCGCCGCAGCAGTTCATGCCAGTCGCGTTTGGGTTAGCGTACTTGAAGATAAGGATTGGGAGCGTGAATGGATGGTTAATTACAAGCCTATCGAATGCGCTAACAACTTATGGATTGTACCCAACTGGCTCAAACCACCAAACCCTGAGGCGACTAATATCATTATGGATCCAGGCTTAGCGTTTGGCACAGGCTACCATGCAACTACGCGTTTGTGCTTAGATTGGCTCACCACAGAGGACCTAGCAGATAAAGTAGTGATCGACTACGGTTGTGGTTCTGGCATATTAGGTATCGGCGCTTTATTACTAGGCGCGCGTCAAGTTTATGCAGTAGACATCGATCCGCAAGCGGTATTGGCTACGCGTCAAAACGCTGAACGCAATCACGTCGACGATTGTCTGCAAGCTTTTTTGCCAGAAGATTTTAGTGAGTACTGCGCTCAGCATGAGATTTTGCCAGCAGACGTTATTATTGCCAATATTTTGGCCAAACCTTTAATTAGTTTAGCACCTTACTTTGCTACCTTAATTGCACCTCAAGGTCGTATTGTACTGGCAGGGTTAATAGAATCGCAGACAGAGCAAGTATCTGAGGCGTATCAGCCATATTTCGCTCTCGATCCAAAGCACGCCTTTAGTGCGCAGGAGGATCAGCATTGGCAAAGACTATCTGGGACTTTTACAGGTTAGACTTTTACAGACTAGTAACATTCAATTACATCTGTTACGATAGGGGCAGTCAAATGTAATGCATTGATGCTGCTTCATAATTGTCTATCGATTATCATAATGTGATAAATGGAATAAATATAGTAGGCAACGTTTGGGCAGTAGTTAAGTGGTATTGATAACTATCCTTTTTTGGACCAAGCCCTATGAACACGCCCATCAAAACTCAATGTCCTCACTGTTATAATTACTCTCAAGTACAACAATCGCAGCTGGATGCTAAAGCTATTGTTAGCTGCCCGCATTGCAAAAAAAAGTTTTTGGCCAATAGGCCGCTTACTGCCGATCACGGTGCTAAGACCACTGACAAGCAAACAATAACTTCTAAAAAGATAGATAAGCCTGACACACCTATTACTAAATCTACTAATCAATTATCTAGTACAGTCAAAAACACAAGTAC
The DNA here is from genome assembly GCA_947489525.1 of uncultured Psychrobacter sp. Classification (GTDB taxonomy): domain Bacteria; phylum Pseudomonadota; class Gammaproteobacteria; order Pseudomonadales; family Moraxellaceae; genus Psychrobacter. Next base: position 355,724 of record CANLDW010000003.1, on the reverse strand, counting down.
AGTCACTGCCACAGGTAAAAAAGCCTCTTCGACTCTTGCAGCGTCTGAGTCTGTAACAGATGCTAATAACTTGCAAAGCGAGCCACGTAGTAAACCTCTTAATGTTAAAAACAATCAGGTAAAAGCTGCACACAGTAATACAAAAGAGCTGATTCACGATGACTTGATCTATGATGATATGGATATAGATGAGTCAGAAGATACCGATTCAGATTATGGCTTTTTGGATGATATAGATGTTTGGTTAGATGATCCCAAGACGGTATCGACAAGCGAGACTAACATCGATTTAGATAAAACCCCTACAAACTCTCCATCGCTATCCTCGCAACACAAAAACAGTCCCATTAATCAAACCAGCGTCAGCTCAGTAGCGGCCAATAGCATCAATGCTAATGTCAATGGTAGCTCGGAAAACGCATGGCTTGAACAGCTTTTACAAGAGCAAAAGGACAAAGAAAAAGAGACGGACGCCCTACCTGACACTGATTTGGAGCAATTACTTATTAATATGGGCGCGCCGCGCACCAGTGAGGCTCCTATAGCTACGAGGTCTAACAATCAAACGCTACGACCTTCCAATACCTCACCAGCACGTATCTCCGTTGCGACAGTATTATGGACTGCTGGGTGCATGGTTCTCGTTCTCCTACTCCTTGCTCAATATGTTATCTTTAATCTAAATACGCTTATAAAGAACCCAGCATATGCGGAGCGTTTGCAAACGGTTTGCTCTATTGCTGTTTGTCGTCTACCCTCTGCTGATTTGGCAGCACTGTCTATAACGGATCTTAGCTACAATAAAAGCCAGATCAAAACCAGTGGCGACTTTAGTGATATTCAATTAATTTTGAATAATCAAAGTATGCAAGCTCAGCTACTGCCTAGTGTAAAAGTCAGGATTTTTGGTTCAAATGCATTGATTGGCGAATTCATCGCTGATCCAAACGATTATCTATTGACGACGCAAAACCAGCTAGCTGCTAAAGGACTTAAACCTATGATGTTTACTGTACCTATTGCAAGTGATGAGATAAGTCGCGTTATAGCTGAGCCAATTTATTAGTCTATTCCTTTATAAGCTTTTGCTATACTAATACCTTGGCTTGCTACGCTATTGTTTGTCATTGCTAACCCTAAGGATCATCTTATGTCACCTTACGCGAGCTCCGTACCAAACCCTATGGCTCAAAATTCGGATTACAACCGTTCTAGTGAACGCTTGGCGGTTACCGCTGAGCCTGACTACAAGGTAGAGGCAGTGCACAACAATCAGGTATCATCAGAACCTTTATGTGTCCACGTTGAACGTGTCGTGCGCCAGTACTTCAAGATGCTGGGCGACGAGACGCCAACTGATTTGTATGCGCTCATCTTACGACAGATTGAACAACCTTTATTGACCGTTGTACTTGAGCAAACACGGGGTAATCAGACTAAATGTGCGCAGATATTAGGTCTAAACCGTGGTACCCTACGCAAAAAGCTTAAAGCCTACGATCTGATGTAGACAACATCAGCATACCTACCTATCCCTTTTTATTATTTTATTGCCAGACGACAGCGTCAGGCTTTTTTATGGAATTTTTTATGAGTACAACCGCTATGAGTCAAGATCCGATCGCCCTACTCTCAGTCTCCAATAAATCCGGTATTGTTGACTTTGCCAAAGGTCTGGTTTCTTCTGGTTTTAGTCTGTTATCTACAGGTGGCACTTATCGCTTATTGACAGAACAGGGTATCGCTGTAACCGAAGTATCTGAGCATACCGGTTTTCCTGAGATTATGGATGGGCGCGTCAAAACCTTACATCCCAAAATTCATGGGGGTATTTTAGGACGACGTGGTACTGATGATGAAACTATGCGTGCTCACAATATTGATCGTATAGATCTTGTCGTCGTTAATCTATACCCTTTTGCTGAAACAATTGCACGCGCTGATGTCTCTATGTCTGAGGCTATAGAAAACATCGATATTGGTGGGCCAACTATGGTACGGGCAGCGGCTAAAAATCATGCGCACGTCGGTATTATTACAGATCCTGCAGATTATGACCGTGTATTAGAAGCGCTCAGTCATAACTCAGAGCTAAGCGCTGAGCTGCGCTACGATCTAGCGGTTAAAGCGTTCGAGCATACTGCCCAGTACGATGGCATGATCGCTAACTTTTTGGGTAGCCGTGTAAACGCAGCACAGCAGCCAGAAGATTTTGCGCGTACCTTTAATCTGCAGTTAAAAAAATCTCAAGACCTACGCTATGGCGAAAACCCGCATCAAAAAGCGGCATTTTATGTAGAGAATAAAGCTACGCAAGCGTCGATTGCTACTGCTGAGCAGCTTCAAGGCAAGGCATTATCATATAACAATATCGCAGATACGGACGCGGCTCTCGAATGCGTCAAGGCTTTTAGCGCGCCAGCTTGTGTCATTGTTAAACACGCTAACCCATGCGGTGTCGCTATCGATAACGATCAAGTGGCCGCTTATCGTACCGCTTTTAGTACGGACCCTGAGTCGTCTTTTGGCGGTATCATTGCGTTCAACCGTCCACTGACAGTAGCGACTGCTAAGGCTATTGTCGACAATCAGTTCGTTGAGGTTATCATTGCGCCAAGTATAGATGAAGGCGTATTGGACGTCACGGCCAGTAAGAAAAACGTACGCGTGCTGGTTTGCGGCGAGCTTACTACGCCTGTTGCACACTTTACTCAACTTGATTACAAACGCGTTAATGGCGGTCTTTTGGTTCAAGAGCAAGATCTACAAATAATCGGTAGTAATGATCTAAAAATTGTCACGGATGTGCAGCCAACAGAGGCACAAGTCAATGACCTTTTATTTGCTTGGACCGTGGCAAAATATGTTAAATCAAACGCTATTGTCTATGGCAAAAATCAGCGCACAATTGGCGTTGGGGCGGGTCAAATGAGCCGTGTTAACTCTGCGCGAATTGCGGCTATCAAAGCGGAACACGCAGGCCTAGCGACTACAGGTGCTGTTATGGCATCGGATGCTTTTTTTCCATTTCGTGACGGGATTGATAATGCAGCTGAGGTCGGTATAGCTGCTATTATCCAGCCAGGCGGTTCCATGCGTGATGAGGAAACCATTGCCGCTGCTAATGAGCACGGCATCGCCATGGTGTTTACCGGTATGCGTCACTTCCGTCATTGATCTTTCTATGAGTAACCCTGATGCTTTGTTGTCTGGCGTACATTTAGTTTTAACCACCAAAAAGCCACTATATTTATAGTGGCTTTTTGGTGGTTAAAACAAAGAGATATTAAGCAATGTATTAACGTCCTTGCGCCTCTGCTATGGCAGATTCGTTAACTTCAACGCTATATACCAAACGCAAATAATCTAAATAGTCTTGCAATTGATCTTGTCCTAAATTATCGCGGATGATAGTTGCCGTCTGTGCTCTTTGTGCAGCAGATAGTGTGGACTGCTGCTCAATATCAATACGATTACCGACAATCACGCTTGCTCCCATATCCGTCTCACTTGCTATAGCCACGACGCCATTTTTAGGCACTTGCTGACTAAAGGCCAGTCCGCGCTCTTTTTCAGTGAGTAGCGGCGTTTGACGATTTACATCACCTAAAGCTTGGAACCTTACAGGTTGCTTAGCTATGTCAGATACTGTTTTAATATTGGCAGCGATTTTCTTCGCGTCTGCTAAAGCCAATGATGTTGCTTTTTGTTGCAGCAGCGTTTGCTTAATTTGCGGCGTGGCTTCAGCTAGGCTCAACGTTTTAGTCGGGCGATAGTTACTAGGTTGCACCCATACTGTACCGCTACCTACCGTGATACCAGCGGTAACTGCTTGATCTTGAATCGTAAAATCATCAAAAGCTTGCTTGATAACAGCAGGCTGAGCCAATACTGAGGTGTTGTTTTCTTTACGATAGTCTGTTAAGCGTTTAAGAGTAACGTTTTCTTGTTGAGCAATATCTTCAATGCTAAACCCATCAGCGGCTAAATCGTTAATCGCTGTCACTTTATCAGCATAAACCTCTTCGCGTTTATACTCTTGCGCGCGAGCAATCAGCTCGTCACGCATGCTCTCAAGACTTGGCACCTGACTACCATTATCTTCAGTAACTTTAAATATCTGATAGCCGAAGCTGGTTTTCACCGGCTCGCTGACCTCACCCGCACTTAGACCTTCTAAAGCTTGCTCAACAGCAGCAGCATCATTACCAAAGACGGACGGATTAAAACGTCCAATTGCGCCGCCGGTGGCTCCAGAAGGATCATCAGACGCCTCTTTAGCAAGCGCCTCAAACGACTCGCTTTGATTGAGACGAGCTTTGATTTGATTTGCACGTGTCCGAGCATTGCTACCTGTCAATAATATCTGACTGATATTACGCTCATCAGTAATGCCAAGATTTTGTTTATAAGCCTCGTACTGTTGCTGTATCTCAGGCTCTGTGACAGCACTGATCTGTACCGTTTGCGGACTGAGTTGAATATAGGCCAAGTCCACCATAGCTGTACTTTTGAGCTCGTCTTTATTGCTATTATAGTAACTTTGAATATCAGCGTTTGATACATCGACCTGATCTTGATAATCACGCCAATCAAAACGATGCAGCCAAATATCACGTGATTCAAGCTGTAGATCGATCAACTGACTGACCGCTTGCATAGGATATATTGCCGTACCAACGATGCTTGCGTTAAGCTGATCTAAGCTCAACTGATTACGAAACTCAGCAAATAACTGATTTTTAGTCATGCCGCGCTGGCGTAAAAAGTTTGCAAATTGATCGTTTGAGAACTCTCCATTCACATCTAAAAACAAGCTTTCTTGACGTAGCAAGCGATTAATTGTCTCATCGGATACAGTCATACCAAGTTTGCCCGCCTGCTGCTCTAACAAGGTACGATCAATTAAGCCTTTTAGTACTTGCTCATGCAAAACATCTTCATTTATAAGACTAGCATCATCGACTTGATTTAGAATCTCAGTACGTCGACTATTAACAGCCGTTTGGTACTCAGTTAGCCCTACACTTGCCTCACCAACCTGCGCAATTTGATTGGGATCGACCCCGCCACCAAAGTAGCTCTCAACACCTAATAGTGCCAGTGGCGATAGGCATAAGACTAGTAGAATGCGACCCGGCCAGCTTTTCAAAAAATCGCGCAATTTATCCATAGTAATCTCTACTTATAAACCTATAATGATTGAGCACTGTTGGGCTCTAGACGTGTAAACATCCAAGCGCACAACAGTAAAAGGGTTGGTGTACTAAAGCTTGCACTGCTACTCAAGTAAATATCTAAGTTGTACTTTTGCTTACCATACAGTGTACTAAACGCGCTCTATAATACGTGATTTTCATCCTAGACTCAAAATATTCACGCTTTATCTGTACTCTCAGTCTGGCGCTATCACACACTGTCTACCACTTAGGTTAAAAATCGCTATTTAAAAGACACTAATTTAAAAACACTATGTATGACAAAATCTTTTTGTAAATTTCTACAAAAAAGGCACCTAACAATTAGGTGCCTTCTTCTATTTAACTAGTAATACCTGTCAACCTTCGATAATCTGTACTTCGGTAATCTGTACATGTGGTATTAAATTAGTTTAAACGCTCTTTTAAATTTTTACCAGCTTTAAAGCTTGGTACTTTACTTGCAGGAATGCTTAGCTCTTCACCTGTCTTAGGGTTGCGACCAGTACGCGCTTTACGGTCTTTTACGCTAAAAGTACCAAAGCCAACTAATGAGATGCTGTCACCTGCTTCTAGAGCTTCACCAACACTCTCCATTACTGCATTTAATGCATCACCAGCTTGCGTCTTATTTAGGCCACTTTTGTCGGCGATACTATCAATTAATTCTGACTTATTCATAAAATTTCCTTCAAGTTTAAGGGGTATAATAAACGCTCACGCCAAGCATTGTATCGCTCTCATACGATTTAAGCAATAAGAACTGTGCGATTTACGTATTAACAGGTCACGCTTTGTTAACATCTTTATAGCAAGGCAACATAAGGAGCGCAAGTAATTTTACACATTTTTGTGTACTCTACTACTTATTTGACACTCATCGTTACGCAAAAGCTGTGCAATGGAACCGTAACACTAGCGTATGACTCCATATCTTATGATTTACTATCTCCATAAATGTCACTTTTAGCGAAGAACGCTTAATAACTTTAGAGCTGTCTAAACTTACGTGAAGCGCAACGCTACTTATTCGCATATTGTGCTAAGATAACGTGCTTGCAGAACGTTACTTTCTATTGCAAAGACGTTACTATAAACAAATCTAAGCGCATTTTTTGGAATAATTTTGACACTTGATGTACTTATTAATATCTAACACATAAAAATGGATTATTTATATGAAGCGTTCTTCGTTGTCCAACTCTTTTCTTAATATCATTTTAGTGTTCTTTGAATCTGCGTTGACCTTACTGTTACGCTTAGATCCAGAACTACGTAAAGCAGCTTACCCGTTAGCTAAAAATGGGACGGTTGTCTGCCTGCGCTTGTATTTGCCGCATGTAGAGGTTTTTGCTACTTTTAGTGCTAAAGGTGTACTATTGGATGCCAGTATGCCGCCCGATCGCCTTGAGCCTGACGTTATTATTAATGCTTATAGTGTGCAAGTACTCAATGCAATAACTACTCACGATACAGAAACAACAGAAAAGCTACAGATGCGTGGTGAGCAGGGACAAGTTCAGCTGGTAAAACAGTTTATTATGCAGTTAGGTTTTGGTAGCTTGATTCAAAGCCTGCTCAAAAAGATTAAAGGTGATGATAAAAAATCGAAGCCGACCGATGCTGAGCTTAATCAGAAAAAAGAGAACTATCAGCTGCGTATCAAAGAGCAGCAGACGCAAATTAATACCTTAACTATCAAAAATCGCGAGCTTGAAACCACAGTTAAAGAGTTGCAAAGCAAAAACAAAGTGTTGATGATCGCTATCGCTGTAGTGACTCTTATCACTGTGATTGCTTTGTTTATGCTGTTTTTTAATTAATCCTTATTTTTGCTAGACGCGGAACTGCTTTTTAGCTTTGAATGAGTTACTGTTTGAGCAGGATAATATCGCTATGGGCTGAACCACTGATTTTTAAAAAGGGTTAAGCTTTAACCCTTTTTTTATGTTCATTTGCCATTCTCAAGTGCTTCTCTAGCGCTTATAGTCAATCAATATTAAAAGTGGTACAAGACAGACAAGTGCAAGTACTACAGTAATAGGCTAAAAGAGTCTAACGCTGTAACACTTTAATAGGGGTTCGACTATACCTTAGTGTAATACGTACGTCTTCTAGTAAGCCCAAATCCTATGATATAGCCCTCCCTCTCGCTTATTCAATAAAACTATCTTTAGGAAACTATCAATATTTAGCACTATTGTTTTTATTAATGGCAGTCATGAGTCTGATTAACGATAAGGTGACACATCAATCTTGACTAAATTACTCAGGATTGAGTATAATAGCTCTAACATTATATTATACGTAGCAAGTCAGTTATCCTTAAAAATAATTTACGATATATTTTTTAAGTCGTTACTGGATGACGTTTATAATTGACATTAATGGAGATAGGTTATGCGTTTGACGACTCGAGGTAGATACGCGGTTACTGCGTTGTTAGATTTAGCAATACAAACAGGACAACAAGATGGTGCTGTATCTTTATCAGATATCGCCAAGAGACAATCCATCTCCATCTCCTACCTTGAACAGCTATTCTCTAAACTGCGTAAACGTGGTTTAGTGACAAGTATTCGCGGTGCTGCTGGTGGTTATCATCTAGCGAAACCCTTGGCCGACATAGATGTTATGAGTATCATCTCTGCGGTCGATGAGTCTGTTGACGCCATGCAGTGCGAGGGTCGCGGTGATTGTCAAGGTGGAACGATGTGCTTAACTCATGATTTGTGGTGTGCTTTATCAAACCACATTGAGGAATACTTGAAAAATATTACCTTAGCGCAATTATTAGATATGAAAAACGTACAATCTGTCTCAGAGCGTCAGCAATTGATGTCTGCTATAGATACGACTGCAAAAGACATTACTACTATTACTTTACCGACTAGCGAGGCAAACCCAGCATGAGTCAATATAATAATTTAATCTATCTAGATTACGCCGCTACTACTCCAGTTGCAAAGTCTGTAGCCACTAAAATGAGTGAGTATCTGACCGTTGACGGTATCTTTGGTAACCCCGCTTCACGCTCGCATGGCTATGGCTGGCAAGCTGAGGAAGCGGTCGAGACAGCCCGTCAGCAAGTAGCAGAAGTCATCAACGCTGATCCGCGTGAGATTGTGTTTACTTCAGGAGCTACAGAATCGGACAATTTGGCTATTAAAGGTGCTGCGCATTTTTATCAGTCTCGCGGTAAACACATTATTACGAGTAAAATTGAGCACAAAGCCGTTCTTGATACCTGCCGTGAGCTTGAGCAAGAAGGTTTTGAGATCACTTATCTTGAGCCACAAAAAGGTACGGGGCTGATCTTACCAGAACAAGTTAAAGAAGCGCTTCGTGAAGATACTATCCTAGTGTCGCTTATGGTCGTAAACAACGAGCTGGGTACGATCACAGATATCGAAGCTATTGGTGAAATCACTCGTGATGCAGGCGTCGTTTTTCATGTTGATGCCGCGCAAGCGGTTGGTAAAATACGCATCGATGTCGAACAAGTAAAAGTCGATCTAATGAGTTTCTCAGGACATAAAGCTTATGGTCCTAAGGGTATTGGTGCCCTATTTGTGCGCCGTAAGCCTCGCATTCGCCTAAAAGCTGAGCAACATGGCGGTGGTCATGAGCGCGGTATGCGTTCAGGTACGTTACCAACGCATCAAATCGTTGGTTTAGGCGCTGCCTTTAGTTTAGCTAATGAGCGCTATGAAGAAGATCATGCTCATGCTGCTAAGCTCCGTCAAAGATTGTGGGACGGCCTGCAAGATATCGAAGAGATATATCTAAACGGTGACCTCGAACACAGTGTTCCAAACATCGTTAATATTAGCTTTAACTTTGTTGAAGGTGAGTCGCTTATGATGTCGCTAAAAGACTTAGCGGTATCCTCAGGTTCTGCTTGTACCTCTGCGACTCTTGAGCCTTCCTATGTACTACGTGCTATAGGTCGTCCTGATGAGCTTGCCCACAGCTCAATTCGCTTTAGCTTTGGACGTTACACGACTGAAGAAGATATAGATAGAGTGATCAAGCAGATGCACGAAGCCGTTGATAAGCTACGTGCGCTATCGCCGCTTTGGGATATGTATCAAGAAGGCGTTGATTTAAACTCTGTAGAATGGGCTGAGCATTAATAATATTTTGACGTAAAGTTAGTCATAGCTTTATATTTGTAGTAAGACGTTTGACCCCAATTATCGATCAGTAGAAATAGAAGAATTCATCTACTCATCACCTAACCAGGAGAAAACTCATGGCTTATAGTGACCAAGTTATTGACCATTATGAAAATCCACGCAACGTTGGCAATCTTGATAAAAATGCTAAAAACGTTGGTACCGGTATGGTAGGCGCTCCCGCTTGCGGTGACGTTATGCGCTTACAGATTCAAGTTGACGATAATGGTATTATCGAAGATGCGCGCTTTAAAACTTATGGCTGTGGTTCAGCTATTGCTTCAAGCTCATTGGTAACCGAGTGGCTTAAAGGCAAAAGCCTAGATCAAGCAGGCGAGATCAAGAACAACGATATCGCGCAAGAATTAGCGCTGCCCCCTGTTAAAGTTCACTGCTCAGTACTTGCTGAAGATGCTATTAAAGCAGCTATCAGTGACTATAAAGGCAAAATGGGTACGGCTACTGACAAAGAAGAAGCTGTCGGTTAACGATACCCTAAGATTATTTTACAAAGATGTGAGTTGCAGAGCTGCGGCTGATATCGTTAAGGTGACAATTACACTTATGGGATTGTCGCCTTTTATTTTCCAAATTATGCTCTATATAAGTACAGGTCGTACCCTTATTAAGTAGGAGTCAACATGATTGAGATGACAGAACGCGCAGCGAAGCACGTCAAAGACTTTATGGATAACCGCGGTAAAGGAGAAGGTATCCGCGTTGGTATTCGTACGGCTGGCTGTTCAGGTTTGGCGTATGTTTTAGAGTTTGTTGATGTTCCCGATGAAAACGATACCCGCTATGACAGTCAAGGCGTTAGTATCTTTATTGATCCAAAAAGCCTAGTTTATTTGGATGGTTTATTGATGGATTACGAAAAAGAAGGCCTCAATGAGGGCTTCAAATTCACTAATCCCAACCAAAAAGGCGAGTGCGGCTGCGGTGAGTCTTTTACCGTTTAAGCTGATATGTGTGTGGGTTGATATGTGTGTAAAATGTTTTGATCGAAATTCGAAATATTATATTCAAATAATAAATAAAAACTTAAATACTTCTAACTACTATAAATATTAAGGTACTCATTATGGCAGAGTCTATTTCGGATACCTCGTCCCCTATTGATACGTCATTTGATAATTTTTTTGCGCTTTTTGAGCAGCCGGTTCAATTTGATCTTGTACAAAGTAGTTTAGATCAGCGTTTACGCGTCCTACAAAAGCGTTATCATCCTGATAATATAGCGAGTCATACAGACGATAAGGTAAATGCTAAACGCCAATCTGAGCAGACGTCAGCACTGATTAATCAAGCGTATCAGACGCTAAGCTCTGCTGATAGCCGCGCCGTTTACTTACTTGATATGGTCGATCAGGCTCAGACACTTGAGCATTCTATTGCCGATCTGGGCTTTTTGGACGATGCTATGGATCTGCGTATAGCGCTGGACGAGGCGATTAGCGCTCAGGACTTGACTCGCTTAAAATCTTTGCATCCACAGATATCAAAACGCCTGCACACTCAGTCTGCTAGATTTTCAAACGCTTATGACGAGCAGGACTGGCAAGTAGCAGTTGACGCTACGCAAAAGCTTAAATTTTTAGTCAAACTTGAAGCGGATGTCATTGCTGGTCTTGATGAGGTTGCTAATGATACTCACGACGATGATGATGACTTATACGTTTAGCTATATATTAATCTACCGCTAAGACAGTGTCGGTGTTTTTGGGTAGCGTCACTTGCCTGCTATACTGAGCTTTATATTCGCATTCACTTTGCAAGATCCAATTATTTCTTTATCTAACTTGAGTTATCCTATGTCGTTATTACAAATTGCTGAACCCAATCAAAGTGCCCAGCCCCATCAGCATCGTTTTGGTCTCGGTATTGATTTAGGGACAACGCGATCATTAGTTGCCGTTGTACGTTCAGGTAAAGCGCAAGTACTAGAGGCAGGCGTTAGTACGGATACTCTACTCCCCTCTGTGGTCTATTATCCAAGTAGTGGCGCGCCTCTCGTTGGCTTTGAAGCGCTATCTCATTTAGCCAATGACCCCAAAAATACCATTATCTCAGCTAAGCGTTTTATGGGTCGTAGTCAAGATGATATAAAGTTCTCTCACCCTTACGATTTGAGTGGTAGTGCGGATGCCATGCCAGCGTTCGTCACCGCACAAGGTGAGGTTTCTCCTGTAGAAGTATCAGCGCGAATTCTTAGCGCACTTGAGAAACGAGCAGCCAGTGCCCTACCTATAGATAGTATCGAAGGCGCTGTAATTACTGTTCCTGCATATTTTGATGAAGCGCAGCGTCAAGCGACTAAAGATGCGGCGGCAGCGGCTGGCATCAACGTCCTGCGTCTACTCAATGAGCCTACAGCGGCAGCAGTTGCGTATGGATTAGATAAGCCCAAAGATGCTGCTGATAGCGAGCACTATTATCTGATCTATGATCTAGGCGGTGGTACCTTTGATGTATCTATCTTAAAACTTACTGATGGTGTTTTTGAAGTACTAGCAACGGGTGGTAATAGCGCGCTTGGTGGTGATGATATCGATCGTCTGCTTACTAATTGGCTCATAAAACAGTTGGATATCACCCCTAACGAGGTCAGCTTACACGATAAGTCCATACTAGCGCAGCAAGCAAAAGAGTATAAGCAAGCGTTGACAGAAGATGAGCAAGTTGATATTGATATTGTTGTGAATGAGCAAAACTATAAGGGCGTACTCACTCGTACGGATTTGTTAAGTATTGTGGAGCCTGTTAGTCGCCGTACTTTAAGCGTTTGTGAGCAGGTATTACGCGATGCTAAACTCTCTATGCAAGATCTTGACGAGGTTATCTTAGTAGGTGGCTCTACTCGCATGCCTGCTATACAGCAAGTTGTTGAGACTTTTTTTGGACAAAAGCCACTTAGTCGTTTAAACCCTGACGAAGTAGTAGCTCTAGGTGCGGCGCAAACGGCGCATCAACTGGTGAATGGTGACAGTGACAATAATTTATTATTACTAGATGTCACGCCGCTTTCTTTAGGTCTTGAGACTATGGGAGGTTTGGTCGAAGTTTTAATCCCGCGCAATACCCCTATCCCGGTGAAAAAGCGTCAAGTATTCACGACCTATCAAGATGGGCAGACCGGTATGGTCGTCCATGTTGTCCAAGGCGAGCGTGAAACCGTTGAAAACTGTCGCTCTCTTGGACGCTTTGAGCTCTATGGCATTCCGCCTATGAAAGCAGGTTTTGCTCGCATTGAGGTCACTTTTAGTATAGACGCTAATGGTCAACTCACAGTGAGTGCGCAAGAAACAACTACTAAAACTGAGAGTCAAATCGAGATCAAGCCTACATATGGACTCTCCGATGCACAAAAAGAGCAACTACTTACGGCTGGGTTTGAGCATGCACAAGAAGACAAACAAGCGCGCTCTTTGATCGAAACCAAGGTTGAAGCTGAGCGTGAAGTATTAGCTCTAGAGTCGGCATTGACTGATTTTAAAACCTTGTTAGATGCTGAAGATGAACAGCGTCTAGTAGCGCAAATGCAAGCATTAAAAACGGCTTTAGAGACTAATGACTTAGCACTCATTGAAGCTGAGCAAGCAAAGCTCAAACCTTATAGCGATGCCTTTGCAGCTCTCATTATGAACCAAAGTGTCAAAAACAGTATGGCGGGCACGAGCGCTCAGGATTGGTAAGCCGTCTTTGCGCTATATTTTTACTGTGCGAATAAATATTTAGTTACGCTTAGACATGCAGTATTTTGTACGTTTTAACCTTTTTATACCTTTAATAATAAGTAGTGGATAGATAATTTATGCCAAAGATCACTGTATTACCCCATTTTGAGATCTGCCCTGAAGGTACTGAAGTTGAGCTAGAAACGGGTAGCAACCTATGTAAGGCACTCCTTGAAAAAGGTATCAAAATAGAACACGCCTGTGAGATGTCAAAGGCTTGTACCACTTGTCATGTTGTCGTGCGTAAAGGCTTTAATAGTTTAGACGAGATGGATGATATCGAAGCTGATTTGCTTGATCGCGCTTGGGGACTTGAGCCTGATTCTAGATTATCTTGCCAAGTCATTGTTGAAGATAAAGATCTAACGATTGAAATACCCAAATACACGCTCAATCATGCCAAAGAAAACCATTAAATATTGGTATTTGACTGGCTACTGCGCAATGAGTACGGTTTTACATATACTGTAAAACGTTCAAGACAAAAAACGATAAAAAGGGTCGGCTTGATCAAGCTGATCCTTTTTTTGTAGTCTAGTATAAGTATTTATTTGCCTTGTTTACTCTCGTTAATGTAGACAGACAGAGCGGTTTGTTCTTCAGCTTCAACACGTTCAAGTGCTGCCTTCAAACTCTCTCGGATACTGTCATAGTCATTATCTTTCATATCGACAAAGTTAAGATGTAAATTAAACCCCGGTAGCGTGTGATCTACCCATTTTGATAGCTGACCTTTGTTGGCGTCAGGATCTAGTACTTGCCAAGCACTGATTTTATGCTCAAATCCTTTTAACCGATGCGACCCTGCATATTTACATGCAAAATCATGGCAGATATAGTCGTGTGTGCTTTCGCTAATTAATATCTCATCTTTTTTGGCAATAGCTTCGAGCCGAGCAGCTAGATTAGCCTCTTTGCCAATAAGCGTATAGCTTAAACGATTGTTACTACCAAAGTTACCGACGTGACAGTAGCCTGTAGTAATACCAACACGAATGTATAACCCTTCAAAGCCCATAAGTCGCCATTTTTGGCGTAAGCTGCGCATCTCACGGCGCATATCTATTGCCATCGCGACGCAGTCCAAAGCATCTTGGCGCGTGCCGCGACTGTTTGGTTCGCCAAAAAAGCACACCATACCATCGCCGATAAATTTATCGAGCACCGCGCCGTGTTTATTAGCAATGAGAGTCATGCTATGCATGTAGGTGTTTAAGATATCAGCTAAATTATCAGCGCTTAGGCTATCTGAAAGCTCAGTAAATCCGATAATATCAGAGAACAGTATCGTTAGTTTGGCTCGTTTATTAGCGACAGCGACGCTTGTGTCCGATTTGACGATAGGTTCCCAAATTTGCGGTGGTACAAAACGTGTTAATTTATTGATAACGGAGACCATAGTGTTTAGACGATCTGTGGTTTGATCCGTAGTGGCTTCAAATTGAATATACTTGTCATAAACTTGCTTGAAATGCCAAAGGATCACAATAAGGGACGTTGTCAACACTGTAGGTGGCAACCAGCCATGATTGCAGTTCATGCTGTTACCGTTTAATATGACACTAACATAATAAAAAGCAGTGCAGGTGACAACAGATACTGCTATGAGCTTTATGCGGTTTTCTGCATGGCAAGTAATAACACGAACGACAATAAGCGCGCCCAAGCTCAGCGCGATCACGATACAGAACTGCAGAGATCCAATAACCACTGATAAGAGGATAATAACAATGTTCGACGTCCAAAAACTAACTTGACGGCGATAGTTGTAAATAAGAATCAATAAACTAGGCAAGCAGATGACAACCAGTAACGCCATAGAACTGGCACTGAACTGATAATGCATCGTAATTAATAACGCGGTCAACATCAACACAAAGACTTCGGGGTAGTCAAATCGATAGACGCCTTCGTCTGTCGATAGTGTCATTGGCTGCAGTCGTTGTAAAAATCTCATGGATGATTTTCGCTTAGTCAAAAACAGACTATCGAACATTAAGAAAGCACGAGTGTACTACTTATCTTTATGATAATTTCGATCTAATACTAAATATTATCTGAGATTATACTTTTTATTATCATGACAAACTAGGTCGCTGGTGACTAAAACTCTACCACTTATCCATTAGACAAACACAAAACTATTTATGCGCAAAAAATTCAAAGATTAGTAAACCTACATGGTTAACTGCTATGAATCAAACCTACTTATTCAAACGCATTAAAAAATATGTAAACCCTCATCTATGCAATTACTGCATTTGCCAATCAAACGGCATTTGATGGTGACCACGTAGCGCCATCATTAAGGTTTGCTGCATCTGGGCAAGCACCTCTTTAGTATAAGGAATAGCAGGTACACCCCAAACAGGATTTGGCCATTGCATATCGTTTTGATAGCGCACGATATGATGAAAATGCAGCTGCGGTACTTGGTTACCAAGTGCGGCGACATTCATTTTGTCCGCTTGAAAGGTTTTAGCAAGCTGACTTGATAACCAACTTGATTCCCTTAAAAACTGCGTTTGATCCGCTTCAGATAACTCGTAAAGCTCCTTTATACCTGTGACGCGCGGCACTAGTATCAACCAGGGGAACTGGCAGTCGTTAATCAGACGACACGTTGATAACGGAAAATCGCCGACCAAAAAACTATCAGCAGCAAGCTTGGGATGCAGTTGGAACATAATACGGTTCTCTTGTTATTAACTATTGATAAAAAAAGGAAGACAGGCGCTATTTTATCAGGTATCGAGCAGATAAAATAGCGTGACGATCTAGATCCGTTATGCTATCAATAGCTTGTACTTGAATATGTAAATAATGAAGGTCAATTGCCGCTTATTGCTTTATTTGTACTTTTACTATGCAAAGTTGTCATTGTACAAAATCACGTTTAGGATCAGGCGGTTTCTGCGACCCTATGTTCACTAAAATAACGCAAAAGCTCTTCGATAACTGCTATCCGCTGCTGTGCTGTTTGCAGCTTATCCGCGTCATCAAAACGGATACCTGAAGCACCATTCATGCGATAGCGGCGACCATCTGATTGTATCAGCTTAATAATGGCAAGTGCGTCAACAGGCGTATCTGGCGCAAACTCTATGCTGACACTGCTAGTGCTGGCATCGATTTTATTAATCTTTAGGGGTTCGGCATGTATACGCAGACGATGCACAGCAAATAGCTGTTTGGTTTGATCGGGCAAGGCGCCAAAGCGATCTATTATCTCCGTGCGAATATCCGTCAGCGCTTCAAGATCGTCAGCGTTACTAATACGCTTATAAAACAACAGGCGCTGATGCACATCATGCAAGTACTCTTCAGGTATAAGCGCTGAGCTGTGCAAATTAATCTCACTGGTTAAGGAAAGCGGCGTATTCAGATCCGGTTCTTTACCTGCCTTGATCGCCTTTGTAGCGCGATCCAGCATATCCATGTATAAGCTAAAGCCTATCGCTTGCATATTACCGCTTTGCTGCTTACCTAAGATCTCCCCTGCTCCGCGAATCTCTAAGTCCTCGCTTGCTAGCATAAAGCCTGCGCCCAAAGTATTGGCGCGCTCGATGGCATGCAAGCGGCGTTTGGCATCGCCTTTGAGACCTTTTAATGAAGGTACAAGTAAGTAGCAATAGGCTTGATGATGACTGCGTCCTACGCGGCCACGCAGCTGATGCAACTGCGCAAGACCAAATTTATCAGCGCGTTCGATGATTATGGTATTGGCATTGGGTACATCGATACCCGTCTCAATGATGGTTGAGCAAACCAGCACGTTGAATTTCTTATGATAGAACTGCTGCATGATTTGCTCGAGCTGACGCTCCTGCATTTGTCCATGCGCAACCCCAACTCGCGCCTCAGGTACCAGTTCGCGTACGGTCTCAGCCATGCGCTCGATACTCGCCACATCGTTGTGCAGCAAATACACCTGCCCGCCGCGCAGCAGCTCACGCAATATCGCCTCTTTCATCAAAGCATCGGTCTTTTGCATCACAAAGGTTTTAATCGATAATCGACGCGCAGGCGGGGTGGCAATAATCGACATATCTCGCATACCCGATAGCGCCATATTTAGCGTACGCGGAATTGGTGTGGCTGTCATTGACATACTATCAACATCGGTCTGAATGGCTTTAATACGCTCTTTATGACGCACGCCAAAGCGATGCTCTTCATCAACGATCATTAAACCCAAATTTGAAAACGTAACGTCAGGCTGCAAGAGCTTGTGCGTACCTATCACAATATCAACTTTTCCTGCTGCCAGATCTGCTAGCACAGTGTCTTGGTGTTTTTTACCACCGAAGCGCGATAGCGTCTCAATACGTACGGGCCAATCGGCAAACCGATCACGGAAGTTATCTTCGTGCTGACCTGCTAGTAATGTAGTGGGTACGAGTACTGCAACTTGATAGCCTGCACTCACCGCAATAAAAGAGGCGCGCATCGCCACTTCTGTCTTACCAAAACCGACATCGCCGCAGATAAGACGATCCATAGGCTGGTTTTGTTTCATGTCGTGCATAACGGCATCAATAGCATTGGCTTGATCAGGCGTCTCTTCAAAGGCAAACTGACTAGCAAACAGCTCATACTGTGACATGTCGATCTTGAAATGGATACCTACTTTTGCCTCGCGCCTTGCCTGCATGTTGAGCAATTCTGCGGCAACATCGTGGATCTGCTCTAGTGCTTTTTGCTTGGCGCGATCCCACTTACCACTACCAATCTTATGCAGCGGCGCGAGAGCAGGATCGCCGCCGCTATAACGACTGATCATTTGCAGATTAGCGACAGGTACATAGATGCTGGCATCGTCCGCATATTTGAGGTGAATAAACTCCTGCTCTCCTTCACCGACATCTAAGGTGATAAGACCACTGTAACGCCCAATACCATGCTCAATATGGACAATAGGGCTACCCTCAGTTATCTCAGTGACGCTTTTGACTAAGAACTCCTCCGATACGCCGCTTTGGCGACGACGGCGCGTCTGCAATACTTGCCTGCCAAATAGCTGCGTTTCACTGATGACCACTAAGCGCTCGGGTACGTAGACGCCGCGCTCAATAGGCGCTGTCGTCAACCCTACGCGAACCATATTGCTAGAAGGTATCGTTTGACTTACGGCACTATTAGCAGCTAAAAAATCCTTGAAGTTATCATAGGAGCTGACGTCGATTTTACCTTTGAATAGTTCAATTAAAATCTCACGACGACCGGCCGTTTCAGCGACAATAAGCACAGGTGTTGCTGTTTGCGCTTGCTGCTGCAAAAATGCAAGTAGATCTGCTAAGGGCTCAGCTTTTTGATGATTAACGAATAACGGCGGTGGTTCTTGCGCACTGAGCGCGACGACTCCCTTAGAGCTACTTGTAGTGTTACTTTTAATACTATTTGGTTTGTCTGAGGTAGACGACGCTTTTGTACTGGTATCTTTTATCTCATTTGCAGATAGTGGTGATGACTCATCGCGGGCACTTAATACAACACGCGGATACTGATTGAGATGCTCGCCTAACGTATTGGCTAACAAATACAATAGTTCTGGCGCTACAACAGGCTTATCGATATCGTGACGACGCTCTTCATAGCGGCGCTCAATCTGCGACCAATAATCCGCTTGTCTCTCCCCTATTTGCTCATCAGTGATAAACAGCGCATCACTTGGTAGATAGGAGAATAAACTGCTTTCTTGTAGCCAGACATCTCTGTCAAAAAATAGCGGCTGATAATACTCAATACCACTGCTAGCAATACCTGCCATCACGTCTTTATGCAGCTCAGACTTACGGCTACTGGCATTAGGGAACATCGCAGCAAAGTTCGCGCGAAAGGTCTCGCGTCCCTCTTCTAGAGGAAACTCTTTGGCAGGTAATATTTGGAACTGCTTGATAGGCTTTGAGATATCCGGCAGCTTGTGCAATAGTGATATTGACTCCTGCCCCATACTGCTATCATTGCCTGACAACATGGCGCGCAGATCATCATCGGTTAGAGTTCGCTGCGTTTGCGGGTGAAAAAAACGTATGGTTTCAATCTCGTCGTCAAAAAGATCAAGGCGTAGCGGAAAAGGCTGCCCCATAGCAAAGATATCGATAATACTGCCACGCACTGCAAACTCACCAGGCTCAAACACATTATCAACAGCGCGGTAACCTGCTTTTGCTAGCAGCTCACGCTGAGTATTGATATCGAATGTATCGCCGACGCTTAAATCAAAGTGCTGACCGATGAGCCAGCTTGGCGGTGCTACGCGGTGCATTAAAGCTTGCACGGAAATCAGCAATATACCTGACCTTGGCATATCGGTAAGTAGATTGATACGCTCGCTGACAATATCTTGATGCGGTGATAGCTCATCATAAGTCAGCGTTTCCCAATCAGGAAAGACATAGGCATCAACACCGCAAAAAGCCAGTTCAGTCTCTATTTGATTGAGCTGATTTTGGTCACGGGTTACGACTACTTTTAACCGATCGGCGACATCCCATACCAACGTTTTCACTAAGCTTGCTAACCACAAGCTACCAACAGCGCCATATACTGGAGCAAGTTTACGGCGCTCAGTTCCTTTTATAGGAAACAGTTGCTCATTAATAGGAGAGAATGCATCGGTCAAAGCAGTGATAGGCATGATATCTAATATCGAAGTTAAAAGTCAGGCACCTATTATACGAATATTTCGTGCTTTGACCAAAAGTAATGCCGTAACGGTTTGTGATTGTAATCCTTACTCAAAATAGTGGCAGTCTCCAACAAAACCCGTACACAAAAAACCCAGTCTAGAATCATCTAAACTGGGCTAAATATGGAGTAGACATATCATTAGAAATAATTGGGACGCTTTGACTTGTTATTGTAAAGTTAACAATATAAATTAGAGCAATGGTTTGTCACTGGCGATCATACCGTTATTATCAGCGTAGAGGAACATACCAGAGTTCAGCGTTAAGTCGCCAAAGCTGATCTCAATATCCGTTTGACCCTCATCACGGCGCGTGGATTTACGCGGAATGCAGCCCAGCGCCATGACACCAATGTCCATCTGTGCCATATCATCGACATCACGCACGCAGCCATATACTACCACGCCTGCCCAGCCATTATCGATTGCCGACTGGGCTATCATATCGCCTAATAGTGCACAGCGCATTGAGCCGCCGCCATCCACAACCAATACCTTGCCTGCGCCATTGCTATCCTTACCCTTACTATTTAATAACGCTTTAACACGGCTATTGTCTTCAAAGCACTTAACCGTGACAATCTCGCCGCAGAACCTATCCTTACCACCAAAGCTATAAAAAGACTTACCTTCTATATTAGGCAGACAAACTTGTGATTCAGGATTGGCATCCAATAAATCACACGTAACAAAGTTCTCTTTATTCATAGTGTTTGATTCAGACACGGTGATACTCCTAGTTAATGAAAATGGACTGATAAAAAAACGAGTAAGGGCAGAGCTCTTTATTTGTACTTAAATTATCTACACCAAATTTTTACTTGATTTTTACTTAGGCTATTTTTTTGCTCAAATTATATTAGTTTTTTAGACGAGTCATGCTTAGCATTTGCTTATTTTCTATTATTTTAGTAAGGGGGGATACAGGATTATCACTATACTTGCCGCGTTCATAAATACTATGTGCACTCATTGCCATAGCATTCGCCACGCGTTTAGCGGATATAGGATGCAAAGGTAGCGATTCTGAAACAAAAGAAGATACTAGCTGAAACGCTTTTTGACTCATAGTTTCTAAAGGACGACCTTTGTGCTTACCAAGTAATAGTGAAGGTCTAAAGATAACCAAGTGTCTAAACCCAAGAGCTATGATCGACTGCTCGGTCTCTCCTTTAACGCGGTTATATAAAAACCGACTGTTCTCATCTGCATGCATCGCTGATAACAAAAAAAAATTCTCAACGCCTTTGGTACGGCACAACTGCGCAAATTTAACATTGTAATCGTGATCAATCTTGCGAAATGCCTCGTCACTACCCGCTTGCTTCTTAGTTGTACCCAAACAACTAAAGGCATCGGTACTAGCATCGACGCTGACGCTTGCAAACACCTCAGGTAAGTTATCAAAATCATTAATCTGATAAAAACGCATACTAGCGTTTATATAACGCGGTGGACGTCTTGCTAACACAATCAAGGTATCATAAAGCTCACTAAGCTGTTTCACTAAGTATTGTCCTACGAGTCCTGTCGCTCCAATCACTATTGCCTTTCGCTGCATACCCTATCCATTAGCACTTTTTGTAGTTATAAAATAATAACGATACCAAGATCATTAAACCCTGTCCTGTATATATAACCTTGCTTGCGCGCTATCTTATTTACAGCTTATAAAAATCTAGTCCATTGCAAAAACAACGCGCTTTCATATCATACCTAAATTGGCTGTATAGTGACGCTATTCGCTCACATTTATTGTAAGAGATTTTATCAGTTATTATTGCTATAGCGCACAGTTTAGTAAAATAGTACGCTAAATGAATGATTAAGATGCGTATCTTTATCTAATATGTAGCTATTGGCTATCAAATATATTGTTCTAAGCGCAATAATTTGCTAAAATAACCGCCTTTACCCGTCAAGGCTGTTTAATTATTCCAAATGGCTTAGGCGCTTTTGATGACATATACGTATTTGGCATCGACATCATGTTTGACGAGACGGCTGCTCGTCACCAGTGACTGTTAACCCATAATTGCATTCAACATTCATATTTTATCCGTCTTTATCAAGGAGATACGCGTGGCTAATACTGCACAAGCTCGTAAACGCGCCCGTCAAAACACTAAACGTCGCCAGCACTCTGCATCACAGCGTTCAATGGTTCGTACTTATCTAAAACGTGTTGATGCGGCTATCGAAGCTAAAGATTATGACGCAGCTACCGAAGCTTACAAAAAAGCGGTACCTGTACTTGATCGTATGGCTGACAAAGGCATTATTCACAAGAATAAAGCTGCTCGTCGTAAGAGCCGTTTAAACAAGACAATCAAAAGCTTACAAGCTTAAGAGCGTTACTGTTAAGCTTACAATGCGTTTAATATGCATTTAATATTTTGCTATTAAGATATTATTTGCAATAAAAGACCTTGCTTCTATAGCAAGGTCTTTTTATGTCAGTTGATTTTGTGTCGGTTTTTAAAAATACCAGTTCTTAAAAACTGTTTCATAAAGACTCAAATTTTAAACCAAAATGACCCTCTACCTAAAATCTTTTATAGACTGGCGAGGTTTATCGTGACCAATCCACCTCAGGTGGCAAAAGCAAAGTATTAGGTTGAAAGCCCATAGTAAGATAGCTGTCAAGTAGTGTGTGTATAGGACGCACGTAAGTAGCGCCGCGCCAAATAAAATAGGCACAGGCCGCATCGAATGGGGCATCATCGAACCACAAAAACACCCCTTCCATCATCTTTGGCCAATCATTCCAATCGATTTTAGGCACATCCAACATCACCGCTAAAAACGCAGAGAGCAAGGTATCATGACTGACCGCTAAGCGGAGCTGATTAGGCTGAGGCTGGTGCTGATAAAATAGCGATAAAAGATCAAGCCCGCCTTGGTAGGCGTTTTTAGTACCTTCTATGTCGCCTTGCAAAAAGCGGTTAATAAAATTGAGTACGCCAATTTCTTTAAAGATAACGCTTGCTACTTTAGGCTCAGTCACTAGGCTACCCGGCTCAACTAGGAGCGATTGATGCACAATATCACGCTGTAAGCCTGCCCCCTCTTGCATTAACTGTGCGGTATCGACGCAGCGCGTAATAGGACTTGAGATACTATCGACATCGAGTGAATAGGGTAAGTGCTCATCAAGCCAACGTCCCCAGGATTTTGCGAGAACACGGCCTTTAGGGGTCAAGGGCAACTGTTCACTTGCAAAGCCATTACCATCGGAGCGCTCACGCAAAGAGTGGCGTGTAAATAGTATCAGACGCTTGCCTGTCGGTAGTAAATTAACTGACGATATCATGCTATCTGGTAGGTGTGAGGGCGCAGGCGCATTGACAGACTTGTGCAGCGATGTATTAGCAGAATTTGGGGAGGTTGTCATATTCTCTCATAGTAACCAGTATATTAAGGTTAGTCATAGACATTAAATCGTTTATATACCTAACCAACATCGATAACTCTGTCCCATGCAAACGCAATAGCCGTACTACTGACTTCATTGGGATACGCTCGAGGGTTTACGATAACACGAGTATTATCAATACGATAATCAAAGGCCTCATGCGTGTGACCATGCACCCATAACCTTGGTGCCCACGCTTCATGTAACCAGCTTGATAAATCGCTGACAAATGCAGCATTACTAGGTAAGTTAGCATACTTCTCAGAGACGGATAAAGGGCTGATACTATGATGACTCATGACCACAACTCTTTTACCTATCTGATAGGCTTCAATAAGCGCCTGTTTTAGCCAAGCGCGCTGCTGAGCGTGTAGCTGCATGGAGATCTCAGGTGAGAACATCTGATCGCCGGCGTATATCTTTTGATAATCACGCATAAAGCGTCTAGCAGCGGTCATGGTATTTTCATCCGCCTCGTACTGGTAATCAGTCCACAGCGTACAGCCTAGAATACGCACGTCATCCCAATCAAACGCCTGACACTGCAGAACACGCATACCTTGAGCAGTTGCGGTGTCATAATTATCCCAAGTGGCAAGTTTGTCATCGAATGACAGTATATCTTCGCCAAAGTATTCATGATTGCCTGCAATAGTAATAAGGGGTACTTGTAGGCGCGCTGCTTGCTCTTGTAGCCACGGCATACCCTCATCGCTATTGGCGGTATCTCCTGCCACTAACACAATATCCGCATCCGTTTTAGGAATATGACCAAGCGGATGATCTTGACGGGCATAGCTGTCGATGTGTAAGTCGCTTAAAATCTGTAGTTTCATACAATCCATATCATAAATCTAAAGGAGCAAGAGCTGTACAGTGTAGCACTTATTGATATGGCATCAAAAAGTAAAAAAGACAACACGGCAGTTGTCTTTTTTATGCAGATACAGTCTAGGTTTAGCTCACTTTAGGACTAGGTTTACTCTATAAGCATAACTTATCTACCGATATAAGCTACCTATCAAGACTTCTGCAAACTCTGTACAATACGATCCAGTTTAGTAGCAGGGTCAATATCTTGAGTGATAGAACGACCGATAACGAGATAGTCAGATCCATTATCAAGCGCTTGCTGCGGCGTACAAATACGCTGCTGATCATCCGTACTGTCTTCACTAAGACGAATGCCAGGAGTTACTAGTTTAAAGTCATTACCACATAGCGTCTTTAGGGCAACAGCCTCTTGTGCTGAGCACACCACTCCGTCTAAACCTGCGTTTTGCGTTAATTGCGCTAAGCGGTTCACTTGCTCATCTACCTGACTGCTAATACCGATTTGCACTAAGTCCTCTGCACTCATAGAAGTCAGAACTGTGACTGCTATAAGTAGCGTATCATAGCCTCCAGCTATCAAACGCTCCTTAGCAAGTGACATGGCATCAAAGCCACTACTAGCGTGAACGTTGACCATCCAGACACCAAGATCAGCGGCAGCTAAAACTGCTTGCGCGGTAGTATTTGGAATATCATGAAATTTTAGATCCAAGAATATCTCAAATTGGCGCTGCTGTAATGCGTTAACAATTTTGGGACCCGAGCGCGTAAAAAGCTCTTTACCGACCTTTAGACGGCACTGCGTTGGGTCTAAACTATCTGCCAACGCTAGAGCCTCATTCATGGTAATATTGTCTAAAGCTACGATGACAGGGGATATAAGACTTGCAGGTTGATAGGCGGTATTATTCATTATAACAATCTTTTAGTATCGGCTTAAAAGGATGCGGTATTAATAGCGCTTTTGCTTTTCGAGTACAGCGCTATCTGAGGGTGTAGTAGGCGTTGTATCGGTAGTAACTCGGCTACCGGTGCCATATACTGCTTCGTCAATAGTTGGCGCATGCACTTGACGATCAATGGCAATATTGGCCTGCGTAATCTGATTTTGCAGCTCTTTATTCTCTTTTTGCAAACGTGATATCTCCCATTTATTCTGAAAGACGCGAAACAATAATAAAGAGAGCAGCATACCTATGACGATACCCAAGATCATGCACAGTATGAGCAGCAGCCCTAAATTCATAGCGGGCGCTTGCATAAAGAGAAGATTGACTCCTATATCAGTATTGTTTGCCAATACTAAACCTAGTGCGTATGCAAAGCTCAAAAACAGTAATACAAACAGTATAAAGCGCATTGAAATTGCCCTCAGTTTGGGTCGCCTAAACGACCGATAAAGACTTTGGTATTTATAATTGTCAATACTATAGTAACGCTCACGTATAAACAATCGTTTTATAGGCCGCTGGTACCGCTTAAGCTTTACTGCATTGCTTAGATATATAATCAGCTAGTTTGTACTACCTTATCATTGACCGCTTCTCGCAGTGCTTTACCAGGCTTAAAGTGAGGGATAGCCTTTGCAGGCACAGGAACGCTTTCGCCTGTTTTAGGATTACGTCCTACGCGGGCACGGCGATGATGAAGACAAAAACTGCCAAACCCTCGTACCTCCACTCTTCCATCATTTGCTAGCGTATGCGTCATCAAATTTAGTATCTCGCGTACTGCATCATCAACAACTGTTTCAGCCATATTTTCACAGTTTGCACTTAAATTATTGATAAATTCAGATTTATTAATTGCTTGCTGCATCGTGACAATTGCCTTATTCATAAATGATTACAATGATATTTTGATTCCGTGTATAGTATCGATTACCGCAGACTATGTGCTAAATACCCAAAACCAAACACCATCTTTTAAAGTAAAACGAAGTAACTTTTATACGTTGGTAACAGCTTACCTCTGGTTACTCAACGTTGCAAATAATAACGGATATTATTTTGAATGGGAATCAAACTTTGACTACCGAGACAAAAAAGTATTTATATTCAATTGATTAACTATAAAGTCAACGTAAAAAAAAGCGACCTCAGTCGCTTTTTTTTATTATTGAAATCGTAAGAGAGCTAGATTACTGCATTTGCTCTTTGATCAAGTCACCAATCGTTTTTGGCTGCGCATCAGAACCGGCTGCAGCTGTAGTACCAGCACCACCAAGATCTTTAATCGCTTGACGCTCTTCTGCTTCGTCTTTAGATTTGATTGATAAGTTGATGTTACGAGTTTTGCGATCAACACTGATGATTTTTGCTTCAACATCATCACCAACGCTCAAATGCTTGGTCGCGTCTTCGACACGGTCACGTTGAATCTCTGAAGCCCGTAAGTACGCTTCAACTTCGTCAGCAAGCTCAATCGTTGCACCTTTAGCGTCAACTTCTTTAACTTTACCGTTGACGATAGCACCGCGATCGTTATTTACTAGGTACTCGTTAAACGGATCTGAGCTTAGCTGCTTGATACCTAAGCTGATACGGTTTGCTTCTGCATCCACAGACAGTACCATAGCTTCTACGGTATCGCCTTTATTGTAATTGCGGATAGCGTCTTCGCCGGTCTCGTTCCAAGAGATATCAGAGAGGTGAACCAGACCATCGATACCACCGTCTAGACCGATAAAGATACCAAAGTCAGTGATTGACTTAATCGTACCCGTAATCTTATCACCGCGCTCATGCTTTTTATCAAACTCTTCCCATGGATTTGCTAGAGTTTGCTTGATACCTAAGCTGATACGGCGACGTTCTTCGTCGATATCAAGGATCATAACTTCAATCTCGTCACCCACTTGTACCACTTTTGACGGATGGATATTTTTATTCGTGTGATCCATCTCTGATACGTGGACTAGACCTTCGATACCTTCAGATATCTCAGCAAAACAACCATAGTCTGTTAAGTTAGTAACGCGTGCTTTTACCACACTTCCTACTGGGTATTCACCAGCAACATCATCCCAAGGATCAGTACCTAACTGCTTAAGACCTAAGCTTACGCGGTTACGTTCACGGTCAAATTTCAACACTTTAACCTTTAGGTCTTGACCGACTTCAACCACTTCTGATGGATGCTTGATGCGGCGCCATGCCATATCAGTGATGTGTAATAGACCATCGATACCACCAAGATCAACGAATGCACCGTAATCAGTAAGGTTTTTGACGATACCTTCGATCTCGATACCTTCTTCAAGCTTGTTTAGCAGCTCTTCGCGCTCAGCTGAATTTTCAGCTTCCATAACCGCGCGGCGACTAACCACAACGTTGTTACGCTTTTGGTCAAGCTTAATGACTTTAAACTCAAGCTCTTTACCTTCAAGATGCGTCGTATCACGGATAGGACGTACGTCTACTAGTGAACCTGGTAAGAACGCGCGTACTGAACCGATATCAACAGTAAAACCGCCTTTTACTTTACTTGAGATAACACCTTTGACAATCTCGTCATTATCAGCAATTTTTTCAAGGAAATTCCAAGTCTCGACGCGCTTGGCTTTTTCACGTGATAGCAAGGTTTGACCCATACCGTTATCAACGGCTTCTACCACAACGTCAACTGTGTCGCCAACTTCAACTTCAAGTTCGCCTTCTTCGCTTAAAAACTCTTCACGAGCGACAATACCTTCAGATTTAAGACCAGTATCAACGGTGATCCAGTCATTATCGATGGCCACGACAGAACCTGTAATAACTGAGCCACGCTCAATATCCAGACCTGTTTCTTCGATGCTCGCTTCAAATAGTTCAGCAAATGATTCCATTATATCTACCTTTGTATAGCCGTAGCCTGTCCAGCACAGTACGGATCAAATTTATGACGGTATAAAACGAAATACTGGTTTTATATCTTATACTGTCATATAAAAAAACCTTTGTTGCTAATAAACACCTTGCATAGCACGTTTATTTGCAACACCTGTCTTTATACGATTACCTTTGATAATGTTTTAGTGAGTTAAAGGGCAATCCATTATTGGCGCTGTATTCACTATTATACTGTATTCATATTATAAAGTTACTAATATAATTTTATACTAAAATCAAACCTTTAGCGATGCTTTATAGTGCTTAATATGTTGTTTTTATTGAGTATTAAAGCAAATACCTTGCGATTGACAGTAGGCTTTGACTTGCTCATATACGCTATTAGCATCCAGTGCCGAGCTATCTATCACTAAAGCATCTGTTGCAGGCTTAGAAGGCGCAGCCTCCCGGTTCTCATCACGCTCGTCGCGCGCTTTGATCGTCGCTAATATCTCATCAAAATCAGCTGTCTGACCCGCATCCATAAGCTGAGTTACTCGGCGCTGAGCACGTGCCTCAGCGCTAGCAGTCAAGAATACTTTTACATCCGCATCAGGGAATACCACTGTACCCATATCACGACCATCTGCCACTAATCCAGATCGCGTTGCCATATCTTGTTGAAGTTTGAGCAGAGCCTGACGCACCTGTGGATAGATTGCTATCTTTGAAGCGTAACCGCCTACAGTCTCATTCCGTACTTGCTCGCCTACTCCCTCACCATTCACAATGATGTCAACTCGACCTGAGCGTTGATTCGGCTCAAATTCAATATGTAAGCTTTGTGTCAATGTCAGCAGTGCATTCTCATCAATCGCCTCATCAGTATCAAGCAGACCTGCTTCATGTGCTTTAAGACCAACAATACGGTACAGCGCTCCTGAATCTAATAGCTGATAACCTAAAGCTTTTGCTAAACGCCATGTCACCGTGCCCTTGCCGGCACCGCTTGGACCATCGATACAAACTACAGGATAACGCTGAGCAGACTCTGACTGACCCGCCTGTGATATAACCATATTAGTATCCGCTGAAAGAGGTGTCATAGAGTCACTTTTTATCAATATTTACTTAGTTATCAATTAGTTATGCCAAGAACAATATTATCGCAGGCAAATAGGGCGATATTATAGCAAAAAATTGTATCAATCACTAGCTGCCTAATAGTTATTAAAGCGATCTTTAACATAACTCTTAGCACAACTGTCTATGGGTTGTTATTCTTTAAGTTTAGCTTTAGCCTGACGCCGCTGTTTAAAAAAATCTTTGAGTAGCTGGCTGCTTTGTTCTTGGCACAATCCTTTATAGACTGATAGCTGATGGTTATAAAAAGGCTGACTCGATAAGTCCATTTGGCTGCCAAGCATACCCGCACGTGGCTCGGTCGTCGCATATATCACTCTATCGACACGTGCGTGTATGAGCGCGCCGATACACATCGTACAAGGCTCTAACGTAACGTACAGCGTCGTTTGTGGTGGTAACCGGTAGTTGCCTATCCTTTGCCCTGCCTCCCGTAGTGCTACGATCTCAGCATGGGCTGTAGCATCACAACGTCCAATAGGTTCGTTGAACCCTTGACCTATAACCCTTCCTTGATGTACGAGTACCGCCCCTACTGGCACTTCTCCAGCTGCTGCTCCTTGCTGTGCAAGTCTTAAAGCATAATGCATCCACTGAGTATCAGTGATTAACCACAAATCACTAATAGTATGATTATGTTTAGTTATGTTTAAAGGACTGAATTGTATAAATGACATCAACTATTGTGGCAATTGCCAGTCAATCGGCGTCTGTCCATGCTGCACGAGATAATCATTGGTTTTTGAAAAAGGTTTTGAGCCAAAAAAACCACCGCGATTCGCTGCCAGCGGTGAAGGATGTACGGCTGTTAGAATCAGATGCTTATCAGTATCAATATATTTACCCTTTTTTTGTGCTTTACTGCCCCACAAGATAAACACAGTATGCTCAGTTTGCTCGTTGACCACGTCAATGACCGCATCAGTGAATTGCTCCCAGCCCTGATTTTGATGGCTATTAGGCTCCCCTTGCTTGACGGTCAGTGAGCTATTTAAGAGTAGTACGCCCTGCTCTGCCCAATGCGTCAAGTCGCCATGCGCTGAATAGCTGGTACCGATATCATCCGCCATCTCTTTGAGTACGTTATTAAGTGAAGGCGGTTTAGGAATGGCTTTGGGTACAGAAAACGATAGTCCCATTGCCTGCCCTGAGCCGTGATAAGGGTCTTGACCTAATATGACAACTTTTACTTTTGATAACGGCGTAAGGTTTAGAGCATTGAACATTAAAGGCGCTGGCGGATAAATCGTATCCGTTTGATAAGCTTGCTTTAAAAACTCACGTAGATTGTCCATATTTGTAGAGGTCAGCTCTGCTGCTAACGCCGTTTTCCAGTCGTCAGGCAAGCGCACATTATCTAAAATGGCTTTTTTTTGTGCCGTAGTTTTAGTCGATGTATCGTCAAACAGCTCCATAGCTCATCCTATTTAAGTGATTTAAATACATATCTATTGCTTGATCACAATTATTTAATAAGAATAGTAGCAAAGATTGAGATTGTATTTCGTTATAAATGTTAAGTAAGCTAAGTATCAAACAAAAAAAACGGCTACCGAAGTAACCGTTTTGTATTAACATAAAAAGCTATTAACTGGCGACTGACTCAGAATCTGAGTGCGGCTCATGAGTCTCAACGACTGTCAGAACAATACGACTATCTGACGAGCCCTTCTCTGAATCTTTATCAAGCTTGACCGTATCGGTGTCTTGTTCAGCTTGGTCCTCAGGCTCAAGTGTTAGATGTACGACACCGCCATTGACCAAATCACCAAATAAAATCATACTGGCAAGCGGTTTTTTGATCTCGTCTTGAATCAGACGCTGCATAGGACGTGCGCCCATCAGACGATCATAGCCCTTTTTAGCTAAGTAATCACGGACATCATCATCGATCTCCAAGGTCACTTGCTTATCATCGAGCTGTACTTGTAGCTCAACTAAGAACTTATCAACGACCGAAACCACAATAGAAGGATCAAGCGCGTTGAACTGAATAATCGCATCCAAACGGTTACGGAATTCAGGCGTGAACACCCGCTTTAGCGCTTCTGTATTATCACGGCTGTGATCTTGCTGAGTAAAGCCCATTGATGAGCGGCTTATACTTTCCGCACCGACGTTAGTTGTCATAATGATAATCACATGTTTGAATACAGCAACACGGCCATTATTATCGGTCAGCGTACCATGATCCATGACTTGTAATAACAAGTTAAAGACATCGGGATGCGCTTTTTCAATCTCATCAAGCAACAGCACGCAATGCGGATGCTGATTGATTTTTTCGGTAAGCAAACCCCCTTGGTCAAAACCAACATACCCTGGAGGCGCACCAATTAGACGTGATGCCGTATGCGCTTCCATGTACTCGGACATATCAAAGCGTACCAACTCAACCCCTAGTAAGTTAGCTAACTGACGTGACACTTCAGTCTTACCAACCCCAGTTGGACCTGCAAACATAAATGAGCCAATAGGTTTATCTGGCGCTTTAAGACCAGCGCGTGATAGCTTAATGGCATCAGCCAACGTCGCAATTGCTTCATCTTGTCCAAAGACCAGATGCTTAAGATCGCGATCTAAGTGCTCAAGAATGCTCTTGTCATCACTAGATACGGCTTTGGGCGGAATGCGCGCAAGCTTGGCGATAATTGCCTCGATATCAGCAACATCGATTTTTATCGGTGCTCTCGCATCATCCCCACGTCTAAAGTCAGTAGCGCTTTGTAGATCATCGACACTATTGAGCTCAGCATCTACTGCGCTCTCGTCACGATCTTTTTGTGCACTATTTACAGCAGCATCGTTAGCATCGTTAGTTTTATCACTTAAAGCAACGTCATCTGAATCATCAGAACTGTCACTGTCAACCGCTTCAATCTGCTGCTCAAAATCTTTATCCAAAGTAGCAATAAAGCTCTCTTCTGCAGCGATATCGTCCGCGTCCGGGATAATACCTAAACGTTTATACGCGCCAGCTTCATCGATAACATCGATTGCCTTATCTGGCAAAAAGCGCTCGTGTATGTGTTTAGAAGACAACTCTACCGCGGTCACTAGTGCTTCATCAGTGTATTCGACATTATGAAACTCTTCATAACGCGGCTTGAGACCACGAAGAATATCGATACTATCCTCGACACTTGGCTCTCTAACGTCAATTTTCTGGAAGCGACGTGATAGCGCATGATCCTTTTCAAACACTTGACGGTATTCGGTAAAGGTTGTTGAGCCAATACAGCGCAGCTCAGCATTAGCAAGCGCAGGCTTGATCAGGTTTGATACATCCATATTACTGCTCATTGAAGAACCTGCACCGATGATCATATGAATCTCATCAATGAATAAAATAGCATTAGGCTGCTTTTTTAGCGCATCTAGGAGTGATTTCATACGTTTTTCAAAATCACCACGGTATTTAGTACCTGCAATCAATGAGCCTATATCTAAGCTATAAACCACACAGCCACTTAAAGGCTTTGGTGCTTTATCATTGATGATAAGCCATGCCAAACCTTCAGCAATAGAGGTCTTACCAACCCCTGGCTCGCCAACTAACAAAGGATTGTTTTTACGGCGGCGGCACAATACCTGCGCGGTACGCTCAATCTCTGAGGCGCGACCAATAAGTGGATCCGTTTTGCCTTCAGCAGCACGCTGGTTTAAGTTGGTAGCAAACTCAACCAAGGGATCTTTGCTGGTTTTCTCAGAAGCACTACGACGCTCGCCTGTCATAGAAGCACGCGGCTCAGAGGGCTCCTCTTTGTCCTGACCATGTGAGAGATACTGGGTAAGCTCAAGACGGCTAATGCCTTGCTTTTTGAGCAAATAAACGGCATACGTATCGTGTTCTGAAAACATGGATACTAAGATATCTGAACCTTCAACCAAACGACCACCGCCAATAGACTGCACATGAAAAATAGCCCGTTGTAAAATGCGATCAAAGCTTTGAGTCGGCTGCGGCGACTGATCTGAGTCCGCATCTACCGTTGGTGTATGTTTATTTATATAAGCTTCAAGCTCACTTCTCAGGGTTGAGACATTCGCATTGCAAGCAGTTAACGTGTTGGCAGCATGAGTGTTCTCAAGCAGTGCCAGTAATAAGTGTTCAACAGTGAGATACTCGTGCGACTTTTGGCGCGCAAGTGTCATTGCTAAACGTAAAGAAACTTCAAGATGACGACTTAACATAAAGAATTCCTACGGTTATATCTATCTTGTAATTTGATAGCTTTATGAATGACTTAGTTAGTAAATCAGGGCAGTAGGTAGATTGTTCAAGGGCAGTTTTAAACTATTAGAAGGCGCTATTAATAAAGCGGTAATGAATGATAAGTTCGGCGCTCAGCTTGCGACTTAGCTTATCTTCTTGTCTTTATATCAACACGATACTAAGCGTTAGTCAATCTATTAACACGTACTAAAATGTATCAAAGCATACAACGTACAAAAATACGCTGGCAATACAGGAGCAAGAGGCAAATATAAAGTTTAGAGGCTAACAAGGTATGGTAATAGATAAAATAGACAGTGAACAATAAGCGTCCTGATTACTTTCTACAGTAGCTTATATAAGGTTTGCTGAAATAAATTCAAGATAACAGTGCTGACTTGCGTCTAAATCACATGTCTTTAAGGAGTTAGGAGGCTTAGTGTATAGCAGTTTTGATGTACAGCAGACCGCATGTACGCACAGACTCTATTCGCCTTGATGAGGTTCTATTTGAGTTAAAAGCGGATACCCTTCGCGGTGGGCAAGGCTATTGACCTTTTTCGCTTTGGTCTCGGCAATATCCTTAGGATAGATACCAGCGATGCCTTTGCTGGTATTATGAATAGTCAACATGATTTGTACCGCTGTATCCACGTTGTGACGAAACTCTGACTGCAACACGTACACCACAAACTCCATGGGCGTATAGTTATCGTTATACATGACTACCGCATACATAGGCGGCTTTGCCACTTCAGGCTCAGCAACCAATACATCCGCTTGTGGCGCGGTTTCACCTTCCGTCTCATCGTCCTGAGCACGGTGGTTTGGAATATTTGGAAAATGCCAGTCAAAACTGGCAGACTTAGCTTGTAAAGACATGTGCGTTATCATCAAATTGTGGATTTATAAAATACAATGGGGTCGAGTTGGTAAAATAACACCATAAAACGACTAATTATGGAATAAAAACAGGACTATGGCTTGGAGAGCCTTATGCTTTATCAGCCTATACCTTGATAGTCTAGACGGTAACACTCAGCTCATAAGCGCACTTATCTTAAACGACAACCTGTAATATGTGACGCTTATGATAGTCATAAAAAAACACGCAATATGTAGAGTTTATGCTTCTGGTTCGATAGGACTTTCATCAACCTCTGGCACATCCATCAAGGATAGCGGCATATTGTCGACCATATCACCAAGCTGCCAGTCGTATAACTGTTCTACCTCTTGTCCGCCAGATTTTAGGGTGAACTTGATTTGCTTTGGTTTGAACCCTGATGGCATAACAAAGCGACCTCTAATACGCTCAATCCCTTTGATACTATAACGAGAAGGCTCTATAGGAACTTCGACAAAGTTGTCCTCATCGAGTAGGACTAGCATGACATCAACTGATTTGGCTGTAGCATTTGTGCCGAGTGTAGCCACGTCAAAACCGTACTCAAAAGCGTTTTCAGGAAGTGGTTTTATCTTAGCACCAAGGATACGTAAAGACATACCCCCCTTTTTGCCAAGCACATCAGCGTATAAGTTATTTAGCTGTGTGATTTGCTGATTCTTAATTGACAGCTGTTGCTGGTTTTGACGTAGCTCATCTAAATTTGCCAGACTTATTGCAAGCTCTTGCTTCGCCGTTACCGCTTCATTAGCCGATATTTTACTGCTCAGGCGTAGCGCTTCAAGCTCTTTTGTCGCCTGTTGACTATTGAGTGTTGCGCGCTCCGTCTCGCTTTGCGTAGAGTAATAGCCGCGCTGATAACCAATCTTGTGCCCGAGTAGGATGCCCACGATAGAGGTCACTACGACAACCACCACGAACAAGGCTAAGACTAACGTCGATGCGCCGCGCTGCGCATCATTAAATCGTTGTAATTTGCGCAGCTTAACACTCATGGCATCATTGTGATCCGTACCGCACTGATTGCAGCGTAATAAAGTAGTGTTGCACGATAAACGTACTGGCTGCAAGCACAGGCAAAAAGCAGTCTTAATACGCATTTAGACGATATCTCTTAGCAATAAGGGCAAGGTATTATAACGGAATTTATATTCAATACCTAGCACCGTCAATACGATTAGTTAAACGGCAGACAAAAAAGCTTATTACCTGCTAAACGTAAATTATGGATACTAAGCACTTAGTTTTGCTATGACAAAACTAAGACAAGCGACAACTTAAGGAACGATAGGAGCAAAGTTTAAACCTAACGTCTCATCCATACCAAACATAACGTTCATGTTCTGTACCGCTTGTCCAGCGGCGCCTTTTACTAAATTATCTTGTACCACCAGTACCGTCAGCTCACGCCTCTCATTGTCTTGATATATAGCGATGCGCATGCGATTACTAGCACGAACGCTACGCGTGTCTGGATACATACCGCGCGGTAAAACGTCAACGAAAGGCTCTTGAGCATAGCTGGCCTCAAATACCTGTTGCCAGTCGATAGCACGACCGGCTGCTGTGATCTCTAAATGAATAGAGGTAAACATACCGCGTATCATCGGGACGAGGTGCGGTAAAAAACGGATACGATGCGAGAACTGACTGTCCAATATCTGCTCTATGCCTTGTTCAATCTCTGGCAGGTGACGATGCCCACTGACACTATAAGCTTTAAAATTGTCTGTGGTCTCGGCGTAGTTAAGGTCGAGCTTAGCCTGACGACCTGCGCCTGATACGCCAGATTTAGCATCAATGACGATACGCGCATCGACCAAGGACTCGTTCCGTTTATTTTGCTCAGTGATTACAGGTTTTAGACCGAGTATCGCGGTCGTAGGATAACAGCCAGGGTTGCCCACTACTAGTGCATCAATCAGCTTGTCTCGGTTAATCTCTGGTAAACCATAAACGGCCGTTTTTAAGAGATCAGGACAGCTATGGCTCTGCTGATACCAATGCTCAAAATCGGTTAAAGACTGCAAGCGAAAATCAGCCGCTAGATCAATAACCTTTACCCCTGCTTGGGTTAACGCCTCCGCTTGCTGCATAGCAACGCCATGCGGCGTAGCAAAGAACACGACATCGCACTTTTGCAAAGCGCTCAGGGTATTATCCCCTAAATCACTAAATACGATGTCGGAGACGCCGCGCAGACTAGGAAATATCTCATCAGCACGGCGACCTGCTTCGCTGCGTGAGGTGAGCAGATCAATGGACACCTCTGGGTGCGCTGATAGCAGACGAATGAGTTCGACGCCTGTATAGCCCGTTCCGCCGACAATGGCTGCTGAAATCATAATATATCCCTTCTATACCAATACCACGTAACCTATAAATAAGTGCTTACTGCTCGCTTATAATCAAAAATCAAAAGCTTTTAACTTGTAACCTACACATAAAGTAGCGTTATGGCTACATCATTAGTTATAACTTATAATCGTGTACCGCATCAACAAACACCTTAGCGTGCTCAGGATCCACCCACTGCGTGATACCATGGCCTAGATTAGCAACATAGCCTGTCTTTTCACCATCAGCATAAGCGTTATCAAGCATGAGTGTCACTTCGCGACGAATGGTCTCAGGCGAACCATATAACGTTGCAGGATCAAGGTTGCCCTGAATAGCTTTGCTGCTTTGCAGTTTTTTATGCTGTTTAGTCAGCTGACGCTGGCTTTCGGTCAACACTTGGCGCGCACGATCAAGCGGCATCGTCCAATCCAGTCCCAAAGCGTCCGCTTCGCTATCGGCCTGCGTGTTTAACCACAGCCCTCCGCCCTTAGTAAACAATACAACGGGCACGTCAGGATGACGCACTTTTAGATTCGCTATAATGCGCTTATTGTAGGTGTGGGAAAAATCAATAAACTGACGATGTGCCAGTGCTCCTCCCCAGCTATCGAATATCTGCACGATTTGCGCGCCTGCTACAATTTGTGCATCTAAGTAATCGGTCACTGCTACGGCAAGTTTATCAAGCAGCAGGTGTAGAAGTTCAGGTTTGTTGTATAGCATGTCTTTAGTATAGCGATAATCTTTGGAACTCCCGCCTTCAATCATATAAGTAGCAAGCGTCCAAGGACTGCCTGAAAAACCAAAGAGCGGCACTTGTCCATTCAAAGCTTTACGAATGCTGGTTACGGCGCGCATGACATAATCTAGTGAGTCATTCACGTCCAACGCTGGTAGGCGCTCAATATCAGAGCGCGTCCGGACTTGATGTTTAAATTTAGGACCCTCACCAGTTTCGAAGTATAACCCTTGCCCCATTGCATCTGGAATGGTCAAGATATCACTAAATAAAATAGCGGCATCAAGATCGAAACGACGCAAGGGCTGGAGCGTGACTTCCGTAGCGCGGTCAGTATCCTTACACAAACTCATAAAGTCGCCCGCCTCTGCCCGAGTCGCTTTGTACTCTGGTAAGTAGCGACCGGCTTGGCGCATCATCCATACTGGGGTCGTGTCTATAGGCTCAAAACGTAGCGCGCGTAGTAGTCTATCGTTTTTTAGTGGGGCAAAGTTATGCGTGGATGATGAGTTATATTCTGAGGCGCTCATGCGCAAGTCTCCAAAAAAGAACCGTATTCATGACAATCCATGAATAAGGCTACGTAAAGTAAATAATTATAAGATTAAGCTTAACGCTTATCGTCAACAATTTGAGCACACTGACGTTATTGTTTTGTACAAGCCATTACATCGTAAGAGCCAAATTGTCACGGTGTACCATAACGACCCGCTCTTCGCTACTGCCGAATATTTTGTCGAAATGCTCCGTGCGCTCTCGTGCCACTCGGCGTGCATCTTGCGATGAAAAGTTAACTTGTCCAACAGCAATACGTTCGCCAGTATCCTGATGAAGGATCTCAACCACATCGCCCTCATCGAAACCGCCGCGCACTTCCACCACGCCCACTGGTAACAGGCTGCGATTATTTTCAGTGAGCGCTTTGGCCGCACCAGCATCGACGATAAGGCTACCAGACATACGCAAGTGAGCCGCTAGCCACTGTTTACGAGCGATAATTTTATCTTCATCATTAGTCGTGAGCAGAGTTCCTATCGCTTCACCTGATACCACACGAGTGATCACATTATCAATAGCACCGCTGACAATCACTGTTGGACAGCCGCCCATAGCAGCCAAGCGTCCAGCGCGAATTTTAGTGAGCATTCCTCCTTGACCAAGCTTACCACCATCTCCTGCGATGTCGAACAAGTAGTCCGCCATAGCTCGTTCCTGACGGATCATCTTCGCATTAGGATTATTACGCGGGTTGTCCGTAAACACACCGTCTTGATCCGTCAGTATAATGTACAGATCTGCATTGACCATTGCCGCTGACATCGCACCTAAGGTATCGTTATCACCAAATTTAATCTCATCAATAGTAATGGTGTCGTTCTCATTGATCACAGGCAATACACGCCATTCAAGAAGCTGCGTGAGCGCGCCAGTTGTATTGAGATAACGACGACGATTGGATAGATCGTCATGGGTCAATAGTAGCTGCGCGCTTTGGACACCGTGCTGAATCAGAGCCGACCACCACGTCTCAATGAGACCCATTTGCCCGATAGAGGCACAGGCTTGCAAGGCCACTAGTTTTTTTGGGCGCTCCTCTAAGTCCATACGTACGACGCCTTCAGCGACAGCGCCCGATGAGACCAGTAGCACCTCCATACCTTGATTGTGTAATTTGGCAATTTGTTTTGCCCACCCATAAATAGCAGTTCGATCCAACCCCCGACCATTATTAGTCAATAAGGATGAGCCAATCTTGACGATAACGCGCTGAATATTAAAGTTACGAGTCTGCTTAATGAACCTTGGTTCTTTACTCGTGCTCTCTTTATTGTCTATCTCGCCAGCTGCCATGGAAACTCCTATTAGTTATGGGTTTAAAAATAGAGTGATAATAAATCAGCTAGGGTACATAAACTACCTCAACCCCATTGTCATCATCATCGAAATCATCGTCAGAGATATCAGCACCTTCACGCTGCGCCTTACGAGCGGCGCGATACGCCTCACGCTGCGCTTCGGTATTACGGCGTACCTCAGCTTCAAGGCGCTCGAAGCGCTCTTTTTGTGCCTCAGCAAAGATAGGATCTTCCTCTTCGCGTTCACGCTCGCGCTCAATCTCGTTCATCAAGTGATACTTTACTGCATCGACTCCCTCGCCCGTTAAGGTTGCCGTACGAAAGACAATGCCTGTCCAGCCAAGCTCAGCAACTATGTGTGTACACAGCTCGTTTAGATCCGCATCCGCTACCTGATCGATCTTATTCAATACCAGTATCTGCGGCAAATTGGCAAGCTCAGGAGAGAAACGTTCAAGCTCTTGCAAAATTACGCGAGCATTGTCTACAGGATCGCTACCATCAATGGGCTGTACATCAACTAAATGCAACAAACGACGCGTACGCGCGACATGTTTAAGAAATCGAATACCAAGTCCTGCTCCCTCTGAGGCGCCTTCGATCAAGCCTGGAATATCAGCCATGACAAACGAGCGATGACGTCCGATATCGACAACGCCTAGGTTCGGCACCAACGTGGTAAAAGGATAATCAGCCACTTTAGGTTTCGCTGCGGACACTTGACGAATAAAAGTGGATTTACCCGCATTTGGCAAACCGACTAGGCCGACATCAGCGACTACCTTTAACTCAAATTTCAGTACTTTTAGTTCACCTTCAAAACCTGAGGTCGCCTTGCGCGGCGCTTGATTGGTTGAGCTTTTAAAGTGCGTATTACCCAGACCTCCGTCTCCGCCTTTGGCGACCAGTAGCGTCTGACCGATCTCAACTAAGTCGCCAAGTACTTCATCAGTTTCGGTGTCAATAACAGTTGTACCGATAGGTACAGGCAAAAAGATATCATCAGCGCCTTTACCTGAGCAGTTTTTACTTTGACCGTTCTCGCCGCGTTTGGCATCATATCGACGAGTATAACGATAGTCTACTAGGGTATTAGTATTGTCATCAGCAATGACATAGACATCACCGCCGCTACCGCCATCGCCGCCGTCAGGACCGCCACGTGGAACGTACTTTTCTCGGCGAAAACTGGCGATTCCGTTACCACCGTCACCCGCTTTTACCGTTACGACGGCTTCATCAATAAATCGCATTTTACATTCCTTTATTTACTATTCAGCTCGGCGCTGAGCGACAGTCGGCGACTGTGTATTTGAACAATATTTTAATATATAGTCAGTGCATTGTAAAAATTGTGTTCAAACTAGGATAATTTCTACTCTGCATGACAACAGCGTGAACTGTCAGAGATACTTATACCAATCCAATGTCACATTATTTTTTGATCTATCTGTTTTAGGTATTTGTTTAATAGGGTGTCTATTCTAAATGGTCTCTATTATAACATTGCTCAATACCGTTACGTGCTCTTTATGACAATAACACCCGATAACCGTGAAGACTATCGGGTGCTTTGTTAATTTTTACTGGTTACTACTAACGTCAACTTACACTAGATGTGCATTATGCTGGTATTTGAGCGTAACTAATGCCTGCCATCTGTGTTGCTAAGCGCAGAACCTGTGTGCTGTAACCTACTTCATTATCATACCAAATATAGACTGTAGCATGGTTATCGGTAACGATAGTCGCTTGTGCATCGACAATACCAACATGGGTTGTACCAACAAAATCCGTGGATACTGCTTCTGTCGAGTCCGTGTACGCAATCTGTGATTGCCACGTACTACTGTTAGCGATGTCGCGTAAAAACTCATTGAGCGCCTCTGCACTGTTAGGAGCGCGCTTAAGGTTTAAGTTCAAAATCGCCAAACTAACATTTGGGGTTGGTACGCGAATAGCATTACCTGTCAGTTTACCACTGAGCTCTGGTAGCGCTTTACCTACTGCTTTAGCAGCGCCCGTACTCGTAATTACCATATTCAATACGGCACTACGACCGCGGCGATCCGCCTTATGATAATTATCAATCAGATTTTGGTCATTGGTAAAGGAGTGAATCGTCTCAACGTGACCAGTATCGATACCGTACTCATCATTGAGCACTTTAAGCGTTGGGGTAATAGCATTAGTCGTACAGCTTGCAGCACTGACAATAGTATCATCGCCGACGGTATTGTTATTCACGCCATAGACAACGTTTTTGATATCCCCGCCTGCTGGGGCAGTCAGCAAGACTTTTTGTACGCCCTTTGATTGTAGGTGTTTACCAAGTCCTGCTTCGTCCTTCCATTTACCTGTGTTGTCAATGACAACCGCATTATCAATACCATAAGCCGTATAGTCAATCTCACTTGGATCGTTAGCATAGATAACTTGTACAAAGCGCCCGTTAATAATCATACCATTATTATCATCATCGACGGCAACCCCACCAGCAAAACTACCGTGGATGGAGTCGCGCTCTAATAGTGAAGCGCGCTTTGCTAAATCACCTGCTGCTGCAGGACGAACCACGATAGCCTTTAGCTGTAGACCTTTACTACTTGATGCCTGTGACAGTAGCAAACGCGTTAGGATGCGACCGATACGGCCAAAACCGTACAACACCACATCAGCAGCGCCATTCGTTTTACTAGTATCACGTTCAGCGGATTGTAGTAAGGATTGCAAATCACGGTTATGACTAATAATTTGACCAGCGTCAACTCGCGTTGATTGTATGTCTTTGTTTTGCGCTAACGTATTCACTAGTGCTAAGGTATCTGCAATATCTATAGCCTTAGCACCTTGTCCACGAGTCGCCGCCTTTTGATGCAACGCAAGCACTCTACCTACTGAGGTCGTATCAAGCGCTTCACCAAATAAGGTCACTTGTACGTCTTGTTCATTGTACAGTTTATTCAGTAAACCAATGAGCTCAATGGCTTGTTGTTCTTGGCTGTTGTAGCGGTTTAAATGGTCTTGATGTAATTGGCGTAGACTATCGGCGTTGCTCACAAGAGATATCCTTATGTTCAGTAAAAGGTGATCGATATAATTGACAGGCGGTGTCGGTATCACTGTTTAGATAATGTAGGTCATTTTCATCACAGCTTACATAACTTAGATTTTTAAATACTCAGCTTTAAAGACTGAAAATACTGATTTTTAAATACTGATTCTTAAATTCTGACTTTTAAATTCTAAGTCTTGAATGCTCAGTTTAAAAAACTCAGACAGATGGGTCTTATATTAACAGTGTTTAAACTGCTCTTATTTATAGTTACGTGAAGGACGATGACACACAGACAAGCTGGCTAGATTTTAGCTTAAAACGCGTAAATTTGCCAGTGTTAAGCCCAAGGCTGTAGATACTATCAGGCTATAGGTACTATTAAGCTATAAGTACCATCGCGTTATAAGTCCTACCACACTAAAAACCCAACACACTATAAACCTAACACACTATAAAAAAGAAAATACCAAACACCAAATCAGTCATAAATTTTTGAAATTGATGTTCTTAGATTACTGTCGTTTCGAGATTATAGACACAAACACAGCTTCGTTGTTAGCCTTATTGTTGTTAGCCTTATTGTTGTTAGCCTTGTTAAAGACTAAGGCACTAGATTTACCGTTTGATTTTTTTGCGGCGTTAAATTAAATGCCTTTAGATCGTACCCTTGTTGCTGAGCAATTTGACGATACTTAGCATATGCCTCTTGATTGATATTAGGCGTACGTGCCAGTAGCCATAGGTATTCTTTATCAGGGGTACCAACTAGTGCTGTCTTATAGTCGGGATCGCGCGCGAGTACCCAATAATCCGCGCGTCCGACTGGTAGCCAGCGTATCCAAGAAGGCAAAAACGTCACTTCAAGCTTACTTCCCGTCTCATCAGCAGGCTTAGCTAGTCCTTCAGCACTAATAGCTGAGCCATCTTCGCTAGTACACTTGTTAAGTACAGTTATACCTGAACCATCCGTTTTTTGCGTATAATTGGCAGTGACATCACGAGCACAGTTACGCTGAAAAAACATAGGCAAACGTCCTATCTCGTACCATGTACCAGCGT
Organism: uncultured Psychrobacter sp.; assembly: GCA_947489525.1. GTDB lineage: Bacteria > Pseudomonadota > Gammaproteobacteria > Pseudomonadales > Moraxellaceae > Psychrobacter. The sequence goes on along the minus strand of CANLDW010000003.1, from coordinate 312,541 downwards.
ACTGCTCAAGATCTACCCGATCAACCGTCGTTGGTACACTAGCGTCTTTGTAAATAATCGTAGAAGGCTTGACCGCAAGATTCGATTTTGTTTTATGAGCCGAGTTGTTAATAGAGGTAGTTTTATGATTAGAACTGTCGTTTTTTTTCATGACACTACTCGCCGCTTTATCTAATGGACTCACAGGCGCTGCGTAGGCCGAAAATGCCGCAAGGGGTATAATTATAGCCAAGGCAATGATGGTATGCTTGATCAGTCCATTCATAAATACCCTGTCAGGGATATTAGTATCTGCTTGGACTGGTATGTCATACAACGCACTATTAGGCTGAGATTGCCCGTTTAAGTAATTCATATTATTGTTCACATGATCTTTTTTTGGTAGTTGGGTTGTTAGAGTTTCAGAGACTACATCAGCTCCAGATCTGGTTTGATCTGGTTGATTTTTATAGCCGCAACTCATATTAGACACATAAGCACTGCTGTCAGCTTTATAAGGGTCTGCCCTATGGCCGTCTGTTAAGTGGTAAGCATTGTCTGTTCTTACTGAAGTACTACCATAAATAATAGCATGTCCGGTTTGCGAGTCATCATCGCTGTCTGAATAATCGTCATAACTCATCTTCCTTAATTGAGAACCGGTTGCCTGTGGATCATGCTTAACTGATCGAGGTAACTCATTGGTTGTCATAGTATTACCGTATATAATTGTCTTAAATGAGGTTGTCTTAATATAAAATTAGCAAATTACTGTATGGTGGTAAGTCTTTATAAATAGTCTGTCATTAAACTGACGTAGCTAAAATTTTTTGGTCGTTTAGTGCCTGCTGCTCTCTCATACGACACTATATACTAGAGTTAATAAATCTCTTAAAACAGTGTAGCAGTGTATGAAAAAGCAACGGTTTGTAAGCATTTCTATATTTATATGAGATTATGAATATATAGTTACGAAGTGATAAAACAACTGTGCCGTGCGTGGTTAACTGCAAAAGAGGATGACAAAAAACTACTCATCAAAGGCGTGAAATTTACGGCGCTATCAAGGTGATACAAAGCCTCTTATCCCGGCGATAACTGCCGCTCCATGCGTATTAGCTGTATGATTAAAAATAGGAGACAACCCGCCTAAGCCGACTACTGGCATATTAGCGTGCTGGGCTAAATCTGCAAAATTTGTCCATCCTAACGGCTGAGCGTCCGGATGAGTTTTGGTCGCAAGTATAGGTGATATAAATATTGCGATAACCGCTGGCAGAGCGTGCTCAACGCGCTGCGTCGCCAGTGTATTTGCTGCTGCAATACTATCTTTATCATGACAGCTGATAATAAGGGGTTTGTCTTGAGGCAGTTTGGCGTACTGATCCTGAGTAGCGCTATCGGCACTTTGCATAAGCTGCTGGTGCGATAATTGTACCGCAGTGATTCGGCGTTTATCCTGTTGCTGTAGTTCATTGTAGGTCGTAATGTTTACGACACTCTTAATATCAGGACGTAGCCTCATTAATTGCCTGCTTAGGCTAAAATCAGAATAAATATTATCAACCCCCTTCTCTTTTGATGCATCCCTCATCTTTGGACGTATATAAGTCCATGCTCCTGCCTTTATCTGCTTCTGATGATAGCTAAGCCAAGTTTTGGGATCTAAACTATGCTCAGGTTCAATGATATCGCTAGTCTTATCGACATCGCTAGTCATATCGATGAGATGCGTCTGGACAGGATACGTAATTACCAAATGCTCTGGTAGTTGTAACCATTGCAGAATCGTTTGGTTAGCTGCAGGCAGTGGGTAGTGATTGGCGATTAGTTTATCTTTATTGACCCAGCAAAGCGCTTGCCCTTCGAGCCCTTGCGTAGTCGTCGCATGCTGCTGGTATTGTGCCTTGTTGAGAGCTGCGCTATAAACGTGTAAACATACCTTTTTGTCACCGTAGTCATGAAGTAATCGACCAAGTTTAATGAGCGTATTGTCTGTGATATCTATACCTGTCTCTTCATGCACTTCGCGGACAAGCGCTGCCAGAGCGTCCTCATGAGATTCAATCTTGCCGCCGATAAATTCATACCGATTCCCTTGGTGCTGAGTGCTATGCCTAAACCCAAGCAAGTATTGGGTTTGATAATATATGACAGCGATTGCTACATGAAGGGTTGTGCTCTCGCTCTTATTCATCAGTTGGCTCGCTGTACTGTCTGACATACCGGTAAATGATCCTCTTCTATCTTATGTATTCTTAATTTCAATATTAGCTGCCTATTAAATTAGCTGCTTTGCCTTAGCTATTAAACCTTTAGCTATTAAACCTTTAGCTATTAAACTATGTATTTAAAATCACATGGGCACTACAAATAGAGATGAGTTACATAAAGTTACTCAATCTTAGTTATTTATGATATCAACAGCCTTGTAAAAACTGACAATATAAATGATAATCATTATCGTTAATTAGTTTATTATTGTATGCCCTGCATAGATTTTTTTACTTTTTGTCTTGCTAGGCATTATTTATCGTTAGCCGTGATACTACCCCAGCCACTTATCAAAAGGATTTATTATGAACATGGTTATCTCTCGCTATCTAAACTGTCATGATAATCGTCTTCCCACCCTCCAATCACAGCATCTATTTGCTCTAACAAAAGAGGTACGTATTGAGCACGAAGGCGAAGAGTATCGCTTGCGTTTAACTCGCAATAACCGTTTGATATTAACCAAGTAACGCGCTAATACGGCTTTAATACAAATCGAGTTCTACGCTCTACAGCACGAGTTGTAAATAAAAGCTCATACCAGACTAAAAAAACGCCTTATCAAACGAATAAGGCGTTTTTTGGTTCAGAACTGCCAGCTATAGACAATATCAACTGCATTCTCAATGGCTGACGTTGCCTCAACATAGACGCGCCGCGTCAACTGATAACGTGCTGATAAGCTATTTTGTGCGTTGAATACACCGACACCGTAGCGAATGTATAGATCAGGCGTCACGTAACCTGTGACATTAACATTGGTATCCTCGCTACTACCAGAAGCATCAACAACGAGACTCTGCAAACCAAAAGCTTGACCGATCTGATTGGTCAGACCGCGCGTGCCGCTCAAGCCTGCATTAAAACCTGCTGCCGCTAAGTTATTGGTAACCTGCGATTTAAAGCCTTGTTCACTGATCTGCGAGGGACCACCATCATTGATACGACCTGTGACAAGTGCGTTCATAGCTTGCTGCTGCGTCAAACCGGCATTGTTGAAAACAGTGATATTAGGATTCTCAACACTGCCTTTGACTCGCAAACCTATTATTTGGTTATCGATCGTTTTAACTGCCTCGATACTTAGATCAGGCGCAGTCACATCGCCGTTAAAACGTATTTGTCCATAATTGAGCTCAAGGTTTTGTCCAAAGGCATCAATACTCGTTCGGCGTGCCACTTGTACCACGCCTTTGGCACGCATAACGCCCGTGCCATTTTGAGTAATATTAATCGCACCTGCAAGAGGTATGACTGCGCCAAAACCACGGAAGTTGATATCGTCACCTAAATCAACACCAATATCAGCATTGATAGACCAAGGACGGGATACAGCAAGTACTTCATCAATATTACCGATGAGACGTCTATCGATCACAACAGCATCCTCAGTTTGGGTAATCACATCTTCGCTTGCTTCAGGAGGACGAATGGTTGCTGAGGGTACGCTGACCGCTCCTGTGATACTGACATAACGATCCTCTGGACGCACGATAATATCGATGTCGGGGTTGATCTCAGCGACTAATAACGGCGGCTGAGTGATGACTAAACGATTCCCTACAATACTGAGCTTGGCCTGTAGCTGCTGTTGCCAGTCGATAGTTCCTGTAAGCGTGCCTTCACCACTACCACTGTTAAACCTACCATCAATCGTCGCTGTAGTACCTCGAATTTTGGCGGTTGCATTAATTTGACGCAGATTTACAGGCAGATCAAGCATCGCCACCCGCCCTTTTTCAAGCTTAATATCACCATAAAATTGCGGCTTTTCAAGCGTGCCGCCCAAACCACCAGCCATAGTTATGTTACCTTCAAGCGCGCGCATACCGGGAAAGAACGGCTTGAAAACGGCTAAATTAAGCTTATTGAGTACCAGGGCACCCGAAATCGGCTTTGGTGTACTATAGGGGTCAACAATGACCTCAGCATAACCGCGCGCATCACGACCCGTATCGATATCCACTCGCAGTTTTACGCCTTCGGATACAGACAAAGCTATTAAGGAGATGCGCTTGTATGTCACACTCGCGGGGACACCACCATCTTGAATCAGACCGATTTTGCCATTGTCTGAGTACAACGTGGTGTTAATCGTGGGTGAGCTGCCCCGCTGCCAACCAATAACCGCTTTACCATTTATTTTGGCTTGCCAATCAATATCATTCGGTAAAAAAGCAGAAAACAGCGAGGTATCAAGTTTTTGTAGGGCTAGATCTACCTGACCACCCGCAGCAGAGGCAACTAAGTTTTTGCGCAAACAAAGCTTACCGCTTTGGTCAGCGGCTTGCCAGCAGTGTGCAGCCAGCTGTACTTTTAGATCACGCGGGCTACCGTTTTGGTTTTGCGGCAGATCTAGGATCAGCTGCGCTGGTTGTACTTGATTTAAGGTCGCGTACTGAGACTTTATACGTCCTTTACCCACTGCACCAGCCCAGCGCATAAGCTCGCGATTAAAGCCGCCTTTTAGACGCGCCGCAATATCGATCTGCGCATTTGCCGCTTTGAGGTTGAGCACGTGTACCTGCTCTGTACCCGTAAAGGAAGCATCAAGGCTTCTGAATGTCTGACCGCCTGCATTTAGATCTTTAGCAGTGATAACGAGCTGACTGGGACTGTTGGCTAGATTGACAATCTTGCCACGGATCTGACCTTCACGTAGCACAAAACCTGGCAGAGAGAGACGCGAACCTACCAAGTCAATATAGATGGTCGGTAGCGCCTGTCCAGCAGGTTGTGACAGTGTAAGCCCGCCGGCAAGCTTACCGCCAAGCTCAGCTGCGAGCTGATCAAGGCTGGTTATATTGACTTTGACTTGTAACTGTTTGGCAGTGCCATTCGCTGTTAGATAATTATCACCCCAGCGCAAGACTAGATTATTGGCGTTTAAACTCTCAATCAACGCATTGATTTGCTGATACTGTGCCTCTGCATTTTGCTGTTTGAGACGCTCAAAATAACTTGCTAAATCTTGGGGTAGATTGAGTGAAGCGCTTAGGCTACCGTTAGCACTCAAGGGTTGACCTTTGAGGCGACCACTTAGATCCATACGTTTGATATTTATAATCTGCTCAGTATCACTCCAGCGTCCATCAGTGGCGATGACACCCGTAATAGTGCTGGGTATGTCTTTGAAAAAGTAACCAATATTAAAACGGTTCATTGTCGCGTTAATATTCCAAGCGACACCTTGACGCATATCAACGGAGCCTGTGGCACTGATACTACCTGCAGCCCCTACGTGACGAAAGCGCCTGATATTGATACGCTGCGCGTCCCCGCTTGCATCAATAGTGAGTCGGCCTGGTGGCAACTGCTCAGCGTCCAATACCCCATCGAAGTTGATCGCGAAACGCTGTAATGTACCCGCTGAGTTATTAGCTTGATTGCCAGTCGCGTTTTGCCATTGACCACTTGTGACCAGATCACCTGTTAGAATCGCTGGATTGTTTGGTAAAAAGTAGCCTAAATTAAAGTTATCAAAACGACCATCAACCGTCCAGCCAACACCTTGACGTAAATCGATAGCGCCGCTGGCATTGAGTGCACCAGCTTCACCTTCATAGTTAATATTACGAATGCTGATCATGTTGGGTGTGCCAGCTACGTTGAGAGACAAGCGACCTTGTGGTACATCAGCAGTGTCTACCCGACCATTGAAGCGTGCATCAAACACAGACAGCTCACCATCAATTAAATCAACGCTAGCAGCGCCGCTACCCATGATACCGATACGGCGGCGGTTTTGTGATTCATCTAATGTCGCTTGCAAGTCCGTATTGCTCAAACGAATAATATGGCGCTGACCAGCAACTCCGTTTTTGGTAATGTCAATGAGACGACCGCGCGCGCTGACACGCCCTACTAGGCGCTCAAGCGGCAGGTCTTCTTGATACTCTTTTGGAAGTAAGCCGTTGGTACTGGCATCAACTTGCCAAGTTAAAGGACGCGCATCTGTTGCCAGTCTAATCTGACCGGTACCTGATAAATCCCCAACAATCCCTTCGTAATTGAGACGATTGATATCGATGACATTATCGTTCTTGCGCATTTGTACGTCATAGTCACCCTTTGGCGCAGCGTTAAGCTCATTGATCATTGCATTTGCATCAACGGAGAAGCTTGAGCCGCGCACAATGACGCTGGCTTGGCCATTAGGACTATCGACATTACCTATGTTAGGAACATCGCGGCGCGTTAGATTCTGCCACGTTGCCTTGATATACCAAGGCGCTTCTTCATTGGACTTAGCAGGCTTTTTGCCGCGCACAATATTTGCATTAACGTGCTCGCCATCACGCTGACGAAGATCAGCATCAATCTGTACATTGTTAGACAAATTTTGCTGTTGGTATCTAAAGGATAGGCGACCATTAAGCGTCTTTGGTGCGTAGGCTCTAAAATCAGCATATTGAGCGGGAATAGCGCGGCGAATATCGAAGTTAGTGCCACTTGCACGTAAAGTCGTCTCAAAACTCTCTTGCCAATCCAGTATGCCTTGTAGGAGTAAACGCCCAGCAGGAACGTTCGCCTCTAAACGGTCTATACGCAGCTGACTATTCGCTATGACGCCGCGCCCTTGGTAATGACCTGATGGAATATCTTTGGCACTAAGGTCGGTGTTGATACGCAAGCGTATGTCCGATATGACGCCTTGTGCGGTCGCCATGCCGCTTTGTAGACGGATATTTTGATCCTCAACATAAGGAATAAGCACATCGTCCCATTGTAGTTTGGCCTGAAACGGCGAACCCTCATCCAATCCTTGTACAGTAAAGCTACCGCGCACATCGCTATCATTGTAGCGGCTACGTACCGTACCCACTGTACGCTTTAGGCTACCTTCTGCTTTTATATTTAAAGGATCAATATAGGCTTTTTCAAGAGCACTGACCTCAACTATAGCGCTTAGATCTAGAGGGTAATTGCCTTGCAGGTCAATCTCGCCTTGCAAGGCACTGACGTTCACGATGTCGGCGTAACGTAGATCGCCGCGACCTACACTCACCTCAGTACCCACCCACGTTAAGTCTCGCGCACTAATATCATGCACCACAATAGGATCTTTGGTGACTTGTTGGTAGATGATCGTCTTTATCTTTGCTTGATCGAAGCGTAGATTGACAGGTAGCTCAATAGTACGATAATCATAAGGTTCATCCGTTGGCGGCTTTTTGTTAATGATCTCAATGCGTTGAATATCAGCATCACGCAAGTGTACTTCTTTAGCAAATACAGCGCGCCAGCCTATCTTGACGTAGGCTTTATCTACGATGACCTCAAGCTCATCGGTGGCATCTATTTCAATATCAGTGACCATCAAGCCATCGCGCAGATTACCACTACCGTAACTAAACTCGATACCCGTCTCGGCACTAACTTTTTCTAGAATAAACTTTGTCCCTGAGTCAGTACCTGCCATGTAAAAGAATACTGCAAACATAATTAACAGTACAATAAGAAGCAGTACCATTAATTTGAGTAAAAACGATAAGGGATACCAGCGGCGTAGCGCTCGAGCATCTCTTTGCGCTGGATCTTCATCTGGTGATGGGTTAGACGGATTATTTTCGGTCAGCATCGCACTCAACTACGTTAAAAAAAGATTGCCAACGAACGGCGAGATAGAAAATCAGCTTATAAGGGTGAGCCAATAAAGAAATGCAGCTTAATAGGCACACTCGTTTCTGTTACCCCAGCTGCGACATCAACACGAACGACGCCCACAGGCGAAGCCCAGCGAATACCAACTCCGACGCCAACTTTGGTCTCGGTATCGAAGTTTTTATCATAGGCATTACCGACATCGCTAAAGACAGCGCCGCGAAAACCCGGCCTAAATTCGTAGTTATACTCTGCACTACCCACAGCTAGCACCTGACCCCCTGTGAGATAGCCGTTTTCTATAGGTGATAAGCTCTCATAGTCATAACCGCGAATGCTTTGATCCCCGCCTGCAAAAAAACGTAGCTTGTATGGTACATCGTAGAAATTATCTGCCCAGATATAGCCTCCATTTAAGCTACCAAGGACTTGATGCTTCTCATCTTCACCAAAGCTGTATATACCGCTGACCCCTGCACGCAAGATAGCCAAATCAGTATCGCTAAAAGCACTCTCAAAACCTGCCTCGGCGCTGTAATACTGACGTATACCGCGTGTTGGGTTAATAGCGCTATCTACCGTCGTTTTGTTGAGGCCGTAACCAAAGAGCAGCGCTCTTTGTTTTGGATTACCTGAAGTAAAATCGACTGGTAAATCCTCTAAATCGAAATCATCACGATCTGTATCAAGTTTATCTAAACGGTAACGCATCGAATAGCTGCGATTCCAACCGCTCTCTTTGCGAATATTACGCGCAATTGTCGCTTGTAGCGTTTGGGTTGATAAATCAAAGTTACCTTCACCTTGGTCAATCACCTCCTCTTGGTACGTTAAGCGCGCATCAAGTTTGTCGTTTAAAGGGTGCTTCCAAGGACGACTCCCGTAGACAGTAACATTCTTATTAATCCTTGAGATCTCTGTCTCAAGACCGGCTTGGTACCCTTGACGATTGATTAGATTGTTATCAATTCTGCCCGTCGCTCTCACGCCCGTATCAGTGCCATAACCCAGACCAACTTGGGCGTCACGGGGTTTATCCGCATAAACAAACACATAGAGAGGGACTTGTTTACTCTCAAGTACCTCCTCAGGACTAATGCGCCCCTCGAGTGTTGGCGGTACAAAGTCCTCATCATCCAGCAAACTCTCTTCTTCTGGGAATATCTTTTCGGCAATATCACTGATGGAATCGCTGATTTTGCCTAAGAAGTTTTCAGCTTCTTCGTCCTTTTCATCCAGTACCCGATTATCAGGTAGACGTACGAGACGCTCAGCTTTATCTTTAATTGCCTGTAGCTTCTCCTGCGTCTCTTCATCGACTTCAAACTGTAGAGGGGCGACGTCTTCGGCATTTACCGTCGTCGTGCTGCTATCCGCTGCCGCTCGATTATCTGCTGTGCTCACCTCGTTATCATCTACTTGATTGTCAGTAGCGCTTAGGCTAGGTGATGGCTCGCTGCTCGCTGTGGTAGTAGCTGTAGGCGTGCTGTTAATTATAGCATTAGCAGTTGGCTGAGTAGCATTCGTAGTGGCTAAAGAGTCAGTATCAGTGTTAACAATGCCAGTTACGTTACTGTCATCCTTGCTCTCAACATTACCACTTGCACCTAGGCTCACATCTTCATCGATATTATCGCCATTCGTTGCCGTAGGGTCATTATCAAATGTTAGAGTACTGCTGCGATCAGTCGGCGGTAAAATGGATTCGACGTTGACGGTGTTAAAGTAGCGCGTAGCAGAGAGATCATTAGTAAATTTTGTAATAGCGGGACGATAAAAGGGATCACCTGCTTCAAAGTCGTACAATTGACGCAGCAGTGACAGCTCAACAGGGAGCGCTTCTGGATCACGGGTCAAGGTATTAGTGGCTTTATCGTAGGTAAAAAACACCACATCATCAAACTCATAGCGCTCAGCAGTATCGTAGATAAGCGACATATCCGCTGTATTGTCAGGCAGGATGATATCGACGGACTTATCCAGCCAGTTGGCATCAAAGTAACCATAAGTGCTGCTTAAGGACTCAAGTGCGGCTTTACTGTTTTTATAAACGCGGTGGTTAAAGATATCGCCTTCTTTTGGCGGTAGTGTCTCTGTAAGTACCTGAAACTCCTCTTGTTCAATCCCTTCACCGCGCACATCAACCACGCGATTATCCACTCGTACTGGCTCGCCTAAGTCCTCAATGATGACATCAATAGTATCACTTGTCGGTTGGCGTAGACGCATATTGACTTCGTAATAGCCAACAGCTTTTGCCGCGTCTTGCGCAATCTGACGTAAGCGCGGTAGCGCGGCGGTGAAATCCACTACGGACTGTACCGTATTGTCATCGAGCGCTGCTTTTATGTTGTTAATCGGCTGGATATCTTCGTCTGCCTCGACTAGAACGGGCTGAGCATTATTGCCCCTTTGTTGTAGATAGACCGTTGTCTCTATGCGTGGTAATGCTTCAACCCCGCCATTAAATAGACGATTATAGATGCGCTTAAAAATATTGCTGGTGTTACGAGCACTGGTCTTGGGTTTGTTTACCTGCTCAAGACTTTGCGCGACAGCTTGCGTTTCTGTTTGATACTCAGGTAGGTAGTCATCAGGATCGATAGCGACTGTTTGCGCTTCTGAGTCTTGATCAGTAATATATAACGTATCAGGTATCTCGCCTGCACGCGCTTGTGCAATGGTCTCAGAGATAGTGTCATCAGCGCCTGTCACTGTATTTGCATCCTGCGCGGCAAGTGTCTCCACCGGATCATTTGGTAGACTTGCATTATTTGTGCTTGAGACGGCATCACTAACGCTAATGGGTCGCGACATGACATCATCAGTGTCGCTTTGGGTACTGATAGTATCGCGACCTAGGGTCGTGGTATTCGTAGGTGCAGGCAGGTTGGCGGCATCTAGAGTTACATCCAAGCCAAGGGGAGGACGATTGCCATCTAAGGTTGCAATTGGCGCATCAAAAGCATCGTCATTAGTACTCAAATTTGGCCAGGTATTGCTGTCTTGACTAAGTTCTGTGCTGTTGTCTTGATAAGGGTCTGTTCTAAAATCTCTATCTTCATTTAAAATATCAGTATCAGCTAGCGCACGCTCTATTTGCTCCGGCGTCATCATCTGATAGCCCTGCCCTTGTATGAGGGTAGCTTGACGCATTAACTCATCATTGTTACTTTCGATATCAATGTCGCTATCAGTATAACTGTCATCACTGTCGTTATTATTTTCAAAGTCATAAGGTTCAGCAAAACCGCTATCATTCAAGTCGCTGTCAGCAAAAGTATTGCTATTGAAATAATCGTTTTCACCATCGATTTGAGACTCGTCAGCTACCTCACCATCCAAGCGCTCTTCGTTGTTATCCTCATCTATATTGTCTTCATCTATATCGTCTGTATCGTCGCTGATATTACGCTCGTAATACGCTTCTAATACAGTGGGGTCGACCTCTCCTTCCTCGACTGCTTGTCTAAGGCGAATGGCATCAAAAGCAGCCTCTATCTCAGTATCTTCATCAACATCTGGCGGAATAAATATGCCAACCTCAGCAGCTTGCGCACGTATTTGGGCTTGACTCATGTCAGCTGCGTCCTGCTCAGTGGTCTCAGCAGCATGAACAGGCACTACCCCAAAACCGACTAAGCTACTAGCAATAGCGCTAAAAAGTGCTGAGCGCGTAAAATGCATGCGCGTCACCACAACAGTGCCGTCATCTTGCGCACTTACGCCTACGACATGGTCTGTACTTTGCGATCTGATAGATGCCGAATGCGTTAAAGGTGACGACTGATCGTTCATGTGTACTGACTTCCTATCCTCTTACAACAACAAAATCACTGACAATGATCAAGCCAGTCTGAAGTGGTGAGTGTACCTATTGTATAAAAAGGGGTGACTGTAGAATTTACAAATCATAACTTAGTTAATTCTTAAATCATAGCATCACACTCATGTATTTTTGGCGCCGGCTTGCTATTATACGACGTAACTTTGCTAAAACCCACCTTATAATGCGCTAGGTTTTTGATACCGTTGACAATAGTGTTTAAAGCGAGCAGTACGTATAACCAAAGCTGCTCGCTTTTACATTACTCTCATCTTTTAAGTACTCTACCTGTAGGATTTTTCATGGCTAATCAGTTTCAGTTATTTAAGCATCGCCGTTTTAGTGCCATGTTCTTTACGCAGTTCTTAGGGGCTTTTAACGATAATGTTTTTAAGCAAGCGCTCATCTTAGTTCTGACCTATACTGCAGCCAGTCAGCTTGGCGTTGAAGTCAGCATCTTAAATAACTTGGCCGCCATGCTATTTATTTTGCCTTATTTTTTGTTCTCAGCCTTAGCAGGACAGCTGGCAGATAAGTTTGAAAAATCTAAATTAACCCGTTTTATAAAAATTCTTGAGATTGTCATTATGACGATCGCGGCTGTCGGTTTCGTATTTGAGTGGTATCCGTTATTGTTTGTCGCGTTATTCTTGATGGGTACGCACTCAACCTTTTTTGGTCCGATTAAGTACGCTTATTTGCCACAAGCCATGAAAGAAAATGAGTTAGTAGGTGCCAACGGTCTGTTTCAGATGGGTACGTCTTTGGCTATTCTACTCGGCATGATCATCGCTGGGGTGCTTACCCAGCTGCCACAGTCGCTGTACTGGATAAGTGCGTCAGTCCTAACGGTGGCTGTACTTGGCTATTTGGCTGCTCGCTTCATCCCCGTGATGCCAGCCATGCAGCCTGATCTCAAGGTCAACTGGAACATCTTTACGACCAGTATGGCAACCGTGCGCTATTTGTACTCCTTGCCATTTTTATTCTTTGTCATCTTAGGTAATAGCTGGTTTTGGTTTTACGGGGCTACCTTTTTGACGCAGACGCCTGAATTTAGCAAAGTTATCTTGCACGGTGATGAATCAGTGGTTATTTTTTTGCTAACTTTATTTTCGGTTGGCGTCTCAATTGGGTCACTCTTGTGTAAAAGCTTGACTAAAAATCAGGTAAGCTTAAAACTATTACCCTTTGGCATAGCAGGCTTGAGTATTTTTGCCATTGACTTGTATTTCTCCTTATCAAGTTTGCAAGTTGACACGAGCACCGCGCAGTTACTAGGTATCAGTGATATCTTTGCAGTCACTGGTAGCTGGCGCGTCTTTGCTGATTTGTTCTTTTTAGGCTTTAGCGGCGGTTTATACATTGTGCCTTTATATGCCTCTATGCAGGCTTATGCACCTAAGAGCCACCGCGCGCGTATCGTTGGTGCTAACAATATTTTTAATGCAATATTTATGGTGACCTCAGCAATCTTTGCGATCGTCCTACTTAACGCTTTGGCACTGAGTCTACCGCAGCTGTTTTTAGTAACGGGTTTACTTAACATCGTTTTTGGACTGTTTTTGTATAACAAACTTAATAAACACGTTAAACACGCTGTTATTCAGACCAGTCAAGATGATTTTGAGAGCAAGCAATAAAATAATATAGTCAATACGAAATAAAATCGATACGTTAATAATACCGTGCTACTGGTACAAATTTTCCTTGCTTGCTGTGCGCTTAGCACTCCAGAGGCTACGCAAAATTTATTCCAGTAGCACTGCATCGGTTTTAAAGTGAATCAACTATAGTAAGTGTTTGATTTATAATATCTTAATAGCTTGCTCAAACTGATAGCTCGTTTAAAGCTTATTAGCTTTTAGCGCTTAATACTAAATAGTTAATATCAAGTAGTTAACACTATGTAGAATGCAGATAATGTTTGCTATAGTATTGAGTATAGTCTACTAGTACATCCTGTACCGCTATGAGCTACAGTAGTGTACAAAGCGGGTTTGATACCTCGCGTTTTATTGATTAGGAGTAAGTTATGTCAGCGCGTCCCCTATCCAAAGTCGATAAGCTTTTGCTTGGTGTTGATAAAGCGCTACGCGCTGTCGTCCCGCACTCAAATCCCAGTACGCGTCCTCTACCCGTCAGCAGCGATGATATCCCTCAGCTCAGTATTACAGAGTCGCGTCACGTTGCAGGTCTAATGCGTGTCAATCATACTGGCGAGGTGTGCGCTCAAGGGCTGTATCACGGACAAGCCTTTGCAGCAAAAGACGATAGTGTGCGTCAAAATATGCAGCAATCCGCGCTTGAAGAGATCGATCATCTGGTCTGGTGCGAGACGCGTTTAGATGAGCTTGGCAGTCATCCTAGTGTTTTTACGCCACTTTGGTACGGTATGTCCTTTGGTGTGGGCGCAGTCGCTGGAGCGATCTCAAATGAGTTTAGCTTAGGTTTTGTCGCTGAAACAGAAGCGCAGGTAAGTGAGCACTTACAAGATCACATCGGACGGCTACCTGCAAACGATCAGCGCTCAAAGGAGATACTCGCGCAGATGGACATTGAAGAGCTGCACCACCGTGAGCTTGCGCTACAAAGCGGCGGCGCAGCATTATCACCCCCAGTCCGCCATGTGATGCGTAAGCTCGCTGATGGAATGAAAGCCACTGCTTATCACTTATAAAACAGTCGCAGACAACCACAGTATCAGACCTTTTAATAAAGGCTTAAGCGCGATACTAGAGTATATTTAAACAACACAATATTTGGCGATTTTATTTATAGATGCATTGGTGTACTTGTCCATCAATGATTGACTAACACTGACACAAACAAGGTAGTAATGGTTATGAAGGCAACTCACTCACTTAATATCTCGCAAAGGATTGCGACGCTAACGGTTCTTGCAGCCGCTTGTACCATGGCAATGACAGCACAGGCTGCTGAGACTGATAACACCAACACTACTGAGAGCAGTAGTGCTGTCAATAACGTCGCAGCAGCTCCTAGTGCAGTTGACTCAAGTCGCAGGATTATTCGCCGTGCGCAGCCTAGCGCAGCCGTAAGTACTGCTACCCCTAATACAGTAGTTAATCCAACAGCCAACTCAACAACAAACCCAACAACCAACTTAACAGAAGGTTCAGCAGCCAATACAGTAACGAATGTTCCAGCTTATAACGCGCCAGCTCAGTCTAGTACGACGCCAACGACAACTATGCCTAGTTCATCAGTAGCTGCTGCCACCGCCATTATGAATGGCGCAGCTGTTAACACGCCAGCTGCTAGTGCCCCGCCGCTTAATATACCTGCTAGCAGCTTGCAGCCTTATCAGGTACCACAAAATACTGGAGCGACACCTGCAAACCAAGCGAATGCATCACTTCCTGCTACGCGTGTTTATCAGCGCGAGGCTATTACTGTCCCTGCAGGTGTTGATCTTAGTCGCGATGCGTTACCAAATATTCCCACACCGCAAGTACAGCTGTCTGCTGTCAGCTTTGTGCCGACTATCTTGATACCGCAGCAGCAAGATGTTAGCAGTGATAAGATAGACGTCAGCTTATTAGATTACTTCATTGCAGACGTCTCGCCCAACGCCCGTCACTATCCGCCAAACTTCCCTAATCGCTCACAGCGTCACTACACTCGCGAAAAAATTAGAGCCTTGAGCGAGTGGATTCAACCTTATGCTGAAGCGCCCAACGCCTCTTACGAGGTACTGATTAGAGCTGCTAAACTAAACGGCATGGGTCGTAATCTGGACTTGGGGTCAGACTATACCATACGCGGCGGACGCTACGTTGATCGCGCAATTAAACTTGATCCTAATAGCGGCGAGGCTAATTTCTTATATGGCATGATGCTCGCTGAAGGCGGCGGTTTTAAAGAAGGTCAAAAGTATTTGGATCGCGCTGCGGCTCTTGGTTATACTGAGGCTGAGCAAAGCCTTGCACAGTCTGATCTATTAAACGATCGCCGCAGCAATGCCCTCGAGCGCTTACGCCGCCTCGAGCAACAAGATCCAAATAATGAGATCATTCGTCAACAGATTAAAATTATTGAGGATGGTAAATATTATATCTGGGATATCCCTGCTCCAGATATCGATGTCAAACCTACTGCTTAATGTCTATGCAAAGATGTTATATAGTCAATTTTAAATAAAACAGATACATTATATTTAAAGCAAGATTGATATCACAAGCGTAGCCGCTTTATATTATTTGTTGATATAAAGGAGCTACGCTTTTTGCTTTAGTTGTATTGAGCGATTATAAACGTTAATAAAATCAAGCTGGTCTCTCCTGCATTAATATAATAAAACAAGATACCTAATACGCAGTGTTATATAATACTGAGCCAATCCAGTCGACTTCTGTTTTGTGTTATATTTTTATAGTAATTGGAAATGTTTATGACGATCGTAGGCTCTATCGACCCATCCACTGCGCCTACGCGCGCCTTTAAGCCCCACTTTATAAGCGCAATCTCGCTTTTTATCATGGTTGTACTCTTATCGGCGTGTAACACCGTTACCGTTAGTAAGCAGTCATCAGCAAAAACGATTGCCGCGCAGCGTGGAAACATCGTCACCGACGATAAGTTAAGTAGCAAGACCTCATCTGTGCTGTTGTCAGCTGGGCTCAATGAGCAAGCTTGTTTTCAATACTTTGATCTATGCTTGACGCAAATTGCCGATAGTATGCTAAATCAGCACTACCGCTCATCTTTGGCTACTTATGCTGAGCTACACTATGCCAGAGCACGTCAGCTCGCTAATAACCAAGACTGCCGAGCAGCGCTCGCACGGCCACCCATTAATCCTTACTATGCCAATGCGCCTTTGAGTGAGGATGAAGCGATAGCCCAGCAAGAAAAGAGTGAGAACTGCTTAATTCGTTATCAAGAGCGACTCTTTGATGCGGTTAAGTTCAGTTATGCCTATTTATTTTACGATAAGTTAGAACATAATTTTGAGGGTGCAAACTCTGAACAAAATAGCGCTCGCATGCAAAATCGCATTCCAAACGAAGTGGATATTCAAACCCAAGATGTCTATAACGCTGCCAGTAACGATGTCATCACTCAGCTGTATCAAACAGCGAATAACTCCTTCCAAGCTATGGGCAGTACTAATATAGAATACTTACCTATTGAGAACGTCGATATTATTACCGATAACGAAGCGAGTATTGCTAACCGTGCACCGCTACGGGGCGACTCAACGAAGCAAGTCAAAGTAATGGCTATAAAAGTCGATGACTACAGTCTAGGGGTCTATCTACCCAATGAAAACAACTATTTGCAAAATGCGCGCAACCAAACCTCAGCCCTAGCTGACTTAGTATCTACATATCAGCTACGTCTCTCTGGCCTCAACTCCATCAGTAAGCGCTCAGGTTTAGGTGTGCCACTCGTTGCCTCATTAGATGAGCGTTATACTGCGACCATTCGCCAGCTTTTGAAGTCGTCCTTATCAGGTAGATTACAGGCAAGCACTAGTAAAGGCGATGCGGACGATAGCGACCCCATTGACCGTATCTTTCCGACTGGACACTTGTTAGTAACAGGACTGATAACCCCTACGGGCACTAATGTGCTCGATGTACTAAGCAGTCGTCAGCTCGACGTGCATCTATATAATCCTTATCAAAGCAAAAGCGCGACGATCTTAGGCGATGCTTATCCTATAGCAGCAAATTTTTCAGCAGGCTACGGGATGTGGCTAGCAGAGAATCAGCTCAGTGGTGTGGGTTTTTTAAACTTATTGACTCGCAACCAAAGCACAACGCTGCCTAAGCTTTTTATGCTTGAGCCTTATGATCCTGACAAAGAAGTCATTATTATGCTGCATGGGTTAGCTTCTAGCCCAGATACTTGGGTTAATCTAACCAACGATATTTTTAATGATGACGAGCTGCGCAATAACTATCAAGTGTGGCAAATATTTTATCCGACTAATCTGCCCATACTTGAGAACCGCTATCAGATCCAAAAACTTATTGCTGCGACGTATCAGCAGACCGACCCTAGCGGACAAAACCGTGCCAGTAATAATAGTGTGATTATCAGTCACAGTATGGGCGCGGTTATCGCGCGTATGATGCTATCGAATGCTAACTTAGAAGATAATTTGATTGCGCTTGATGATCAAAACGTACTAACCGCCAGTGAAAAAACTAAGATTGCCAACGTGCTCAAAGAGTCTTTTGGCGAGAACAAGCTAGATAAGCGTCTTAGACTACATGCATTGCCGCAAGTAGATACCGCAGTGTTTCTATCCGCACCCTTTAGAGGGACGGACTACGCTGATCGCTGGTTTACTCGTGCGCTACAACGCATCATCTATCTGCCTGTAGGTTTGGTCAAAACTGTCACAGATAATTTAACGACGATCGCCACAGAAGGCGATTTGTCAAAAAATCCGCTTGGCGCATTGTATTTACAAAACGGAGCCAGCCAGTTAAGCGATAAGTCCTCTTTTATCCAGCTCACAAAAGATATCGAGATTACAAATGGCGTGACTTACCACTCCATCATCGCTAATGACGATCCTGATATTACCGAAGGACTGGCGCAAGCACAGCCTGACAATGCCAAGATCGATTTATCACAAGTACAACCAGATGATAATAACGTTAACGATGATAACAGCAGTGTTAGTACCATCACTAACGATATGTCATCAGCCAACACCCCACTTGTCGCTGCGGTCACTGTCGAAGGTGATATCAGTCAAACCATAACAAAGCGCCTATCAGACGGCATCGTTCCTTATACCAGCGCACATTTAGAAGGTGCGGCTTCTGAAACGATTATCAACGGTGGACACAGTATTCAAAAAAACCCTCAAACCATACTAACGTTACGACGTATATTGCACCAGCACCTACAAGATACTGAGCTTAAATAATCTCCTATTCAATAGGAGATAAATACTCTGAGTAGAAGTTGTAAAAGCTGACAAACCGTTGCAAAACTAAACGCTTATAAACAAAAGCTAAGCATCGCGTCATATACTATGATTAATGATGAATAATATGATCACTGATAAAGCGCTACTTAACACCCTACTATATTTGCTTTTATAAACACTACTATTCAGTATTTAGTCATTTTTTATACTGAGCGATATTTTACTGTGAGTTTAGGTGTAGGTAGCATACAACTACAAGGTCTTAAAACCTCTTTTAATTTCAATAGCTTGTAAGTGACTACTAGGTACGTGTCCCAAGTACTACTTAGATTGAGTGACATCCTAAGACGGCGCATAATAGGACTATAACTCGCTAAATTTTAATCTATTTGCACTTATAGACTAGAGTTATCACCAGTTTATAGACAAATAATACTACCCAATCCGCGATACTTATGTGAGATTGCGGATCGTTACTTGCTCATAAAGGGATGTATGTGCAAGTTCGCTTACAGATACAGGTAACCTTATGTTCGCCTCATTTGCAATCAGCCAGCTCGATGCTTTGATGCTCGCTCGCATCCAGTTCGCTTTTGTTGTCTCATTCCATATCGTCTTTCCTGCCTTTTCTATTGGACTTGCCAGCTTTTTGACTGTGCTTGAGTTTCGTTGGCTCAAAACCAACAAGCCTATCTACGCTGAGGTTTATAAGTATTGGGTAAAAATTTTTGCAGTCGTCTTTGGTCTAGGTGTGGTATCAGGCGTCGTCATGTCCTACCAATTCGGCACCAACTGGGCGGTCTTCTCTGATAGAGCCGGTAACGTATTAGGACCTCTACTTGCTTATGAGGTTCTAACGGCATTCTTTTTGGAGGCATCGTTTTTAGGCATTATGCTCTTTGGTTGGGGCCGTGTCAGCAAGCGCATGCACTTTGCCGCTACTGCGATCGTTGCGATTGGGACTTTAATCTCTGGATTTTGGATCCTATCTGCCAACAGCTTTATGCAAACGCCGCAGGGCTTTATGCTGGGCGCTGACGGTCTACTGTATCCGACTAATTGGCTTGAGATTATCTTTAACCCCTCCTTCCCTTATCGCTTTGCTCACATGATGACTGCCGCATTTTTGGCAACTGCTTTTGCTGTTGGCGGCGTTGGCGCTTATTATTTGCAGTCAAAGCGTCATACCGAACATAGGGCACACGGACGCATTATGCTCGGTATGGCCATGATCATGGCTATTTTTGTAGCGCCAATGCAGGCTGTTATTGGTGACATGCATGGCCTGAACACTCTTGAGCATCAGCCTGCAAAAGTCGCGGCGATGGAAGGTCTATGGGAGGATGAACGCGGCGCGCCGCTTGTATTGTTCGCTGTTATTGATCAAGAAGAGCAGACAAATCATTACGAGGTTAAGATCCCCTATTTATCAGGTCTTATCCTAACGCATTCGCTTGATGGTGAAGTCAAAGGACTAAAAAACTGGGCTCCTGAGGATCAACCTTATGTCCCTATTGTCTTTTGGTCTTTTAGGGTTATGGTCGCTATCGGTATGCTGATGATTCTTATGGGTCTATTTAGCGCGTATAAATACTTTAAAAAACAACAGTTTGATCTAGAGAGTAAATGGTTCCACCGTGCATGGATGATGATGATGCCAGCAGGCTTTATTGCTATCTTAGCGGGTTGGTTTGTCACTGAGACAGGGCGACAACCCTATACCGTTTATGAAGTCATCCGCACGGGCGAGAGCATGTCGCCTCTGGTTGCTCAGCAAGTCGCCACAACGCTCATTGGCTTTATTGTTTTGTATGTCTTTGTATTTGGTGCTGGTACTTTTTACATTGCTAAGCTTATCTTCAAAGGTCCTCAACCCTATGACGATGCCGCCGAAGACACGTATTATGATCATTCGATTACTGAGGGTCAGGGACGCGCACTAAGCGGCGACAGTAACCCTGAGGAGAACACTAAAGATGACTCAGCTGGTGATGGCGCTAGTGATGGAGGGTTACGCTAATGTTTAATTACGGTGATGTATTAGATCTACCCTTAATCTGGGGCGGCTTGATTGCTTTTTCGGTGTTCGTTTACGTCTTGCTTGATGGCTTTGATTTAGGCTGTGGGATTTTGTTTCCCTTTGCAGGTTCTGAGAAAAACCGTAGCCGCATGATGAACTCTATTGCGCCCTTTTGGGATGGCAATGAGACTTGGCTTGTACTCGGCGGTGGAGGTCTGTTCGCTGCCTTCCCAGTCGCGTACGGCATTATTATGACCGGTCTTTACCTGCCCGTTATCTTTATGCTCTTCGGTCTTATTATGCGCGGCGTAGCTTTTGAGTTTCGCTTTAAAGCCACAAAACATCAGTACGTCTGGAACTTCTTTTTTGCCTTTGGTTCCTACGCGGCGGCGTTTTTCCAAGGCGTTATGCTAGGCTCTTTGGTGCAAGGTATTGAAGCGAGCAACCGTCTGTTTACAGGCGGGGCTTTTGACTGGGTGTCGTTATTTTCTGTGATGTGCGGTATCGCTTTAGTCATTGGCTACGCTCTTTTAGGGTCGACATGGCTGATTATCAAAACTGAGCACACGCTACAGGTTTGGGCACGCAAAATATCTGGCTGGATATTGACTGCGTTAGTCCTCGCTATGGTCGTTGTGACCATCTCTATGTATTTTTCAGACATCGATGCTCTTGAAGGGTGGTTTGACTTCCCAGGTCTACTCTATCTTGCGCCTATGCCGCTTATTGTGCTTGCCTTGTTTTATTTTATGCGTAAAGATTTGCGTACTGAGCGCGAATACCGTCCGTTTTTATTGACGATTGGTTTGTTTTTGATGGGTTATATCGGTATCTGCTATGCCCTCTTCCCTTATATTATTCCTTATCAGATGACGTTACATGAGGCAGCAGCAGCAGATACCACCCTATCCTTCTTATTGATCGGGGCAGCGGTTATGATACCCATTATCTTAAGCTATACTGCTTTTGGCTACTACACCTTTAAGGGCAAAACCAGTCATGAGCATTAAGATGTCAGGAGGTCAGTATGAAAAAACTGAGTAAAAAACTAAGTAAAAAACAGTCGCAATGGGCGTGGTTCATTGGGTTGTATCTAGCCGGCCTACTCACTATTTTTATTATTGCTCAGCTTATCAAGCTTGCGATGGGAGTATAGAGCGGTATCAAAGTCCGCTCGTAAAAATGCCGCGTTAATCCAATTAACGCGGCATTTTATCTTCTTTCGTTTTCTTTTATGCTCTCAAGCACCTTGATGCTTATTTTTGACCTTTACTGTCTTATCCTTAATAAAATCATTGACTTGCTCTAGACGCTCAGGTGTACCGACGTCTATCCAGTTGTCGCTGATGATCTCGGCGGTGACTTGGAACTTAAGCATCGCCTGCTTGAGTAATGGCGCAAGCGCAGCGGGTTGACCCTCAACGAGTCCATCTGTTAGGCGCGGTGATATAACACTAATACCAGAAAAAGTGTATTTATCAGCGTCCCCAATAGGCTGCTCACTTGCCAGCCCATTATTGATCGCAAAATCACCACTGTCGTTATGCTTAGGATTATCTATAAGGAGTAAGTGTGCTTTTTGATCATTGCTAAGCTCATAATTTATTAATTGAGTAAAATCATAGGTCGTCCACACATCAGAATTGACCAGTATAAAAGGCTCATCTTTTAACTTATCTTCCTGTAGCGCCTTATAAATTCCACCTGCCGTCTCCAAGGGTTCGTCCGCTTCCACGGACCAGTGAATAGTAACTCCATAATTTGAGCCATCACCTAATGCGTCCATGAGCTTATCGGCGAGCCATGAGACATTGATAGTAATATCGGTAATACCAGCAGCTTTTAGCGCTTTTATGTGCCAGACGATCAGCGCCTGTCCACCAACTTCAACGAGTGGCTTTGGCGTTTCAAGTGTCAAAGGTCGCAGCCGCGTACCTTTCCCTGCTGCCAAAATCATTGCTTGGGTGATCACTGACATAACGACTCCTTTTTTAATAGTTATTTTAAGAATACATTTTGATAAGCGGGTAATACGATGGTGCGCAGCCACTCGTTAAATGGTAATACCGCGCTTTTTATATCCTCAGATCCATGCACACCAAGCCAATCTAGCTCTAAAAGCAAATCACGCATAACCTTTGGAATATCAGCCAGATAGCGATCTTTACCGTCGCGTTTAGACAAGCGAATAAAAATACCCAGTACCTTTAAATGACGCTGCACGCCCATAATGTTCACATCGTTTTCAAATTGCGCCGCACTAGAAGCGTGTTCAAGACCAGCCTGTTGCTGCCTATGCCAAAAGTCATGTATCCACTTAGTCACTTGCATATCTGGCCAATCGACATACGCGTCACGAACTAGTGATACCAAATCATAGCTGTATGCCCCAATGAGAGCATCTTGAAAGTCAATAACTCCTAAGCGGCTAGTATCAGCTTGATCTTGCATCAAATTACGGCTGTGGTAATCACGGTGCACGACGACTTGCGGCTGCGCTAAAATCGCATTGATAAGCGCGGTTTTTGAGTTGTGCCATAATGTAGTATCAAGCGCTGCGCCAATATAAGGGATAAACCATTCGCTAAATAGATCCATTTCTCGGTCTAATATGGCAGCATCGTAAAGCGGTATTTTATAAGTCTTGCTAGCGGTATCAACGGAGATGCGCTGTAGCTCAATCAAGGTCTGCATAGCGGATTGATAGTGCGCATCAATTGTCTCGGCAGGCTCATCGACTAATAGATGGGCGAACTCTACAGCGCCAAAATCTTGCAGCAACAAAAACCCATTGGCAAGGTCTTGACCAAGGATGTCAGGTACGTTAATAGCTGGCGCCATAAGCGTAGCAACCGTTATAAACTGTGCCATAGCCTCTTGTTCATCGGCGGCATCCATTACGATGTAGCGCGCGCTTGCCGACTTATCCTCTCCAAGCTGCACTCGATGATACTGACGGCTACTGGCATCACCAGGTAAGCTATTGAGCACCACATCTTGTTGACCGAGTGCATTTTGTACCCACAGCATGAGCTGCTGTTGGCGACTGGTGGTATTGGTAAGGTTTACAGTGGTCATAAAGAACGTTGCCAGTTAAATTAAAGAGGAAATCACTAAAGTTGTGATAAGTCGGACAAATACTTGCTAAAATAGGGCAATTCAGCTTAGGCTGTCAGGTGTTTGTTTGAAAACAACTTCAAGCTTCGATAGTGACACCCCTTTTTTTGCGAGCTGGTTTTGTGGCTTGTTTGTAGCTTAGAAGCGACTACAAAAGCGCTATGCCTGACTTTATCACTATACTTCGCAAGTCTAAGCTATAAAATTTGCTAAATAGTGTAGCTGATTTGGTTTTTTTTGACTATGATAAGTCGTTATTTAAATTGCTTGTTGGTTTTTTAGACGCATTTTAGATTATATACTTGTAGCCTGTCGTGGTTTGCTGCCGATATTTATCAGATGTACTCTTAAGATACAACGAACATAATAGTTTTATACAACCTGTTAAACCCCAATAAGCTCTACAATCATAGGTGTGCCCTTGTTATATTCTCCGCTCTACCAAAGCATCCGTTTGATTTTATTTGGAGCCTTGGGCTTCTCAAGCTTAGCAGTTGGTGCGGCTAATAACGCTCCTGAACCTTTAGCGGTATCAGCAATCAATAATGCTAATAAAGAGGAAGACGCTCTTATTTTGGATGACGCTCGTACTCGATATGACGATAATACAGAGCGTTTGGATGATATCGCTGACACTCCTAGTAATGACAGTCAAACTACAGACGGCAATCAGCAGACTGATCAAGTCATCAGTCCGATTACCCGTAGTAGTCGTCTCGACGTTGATAGCGATAACGTCCAAGACAGCCTAGTACGCTTGGCAGAATTTTATGAGCTTACGCCTGATACCGATGTCTCTCAACTAAGAGACCCAGCACGACCTGATGGGCTACCAAAGCGCACATCAGTAGCGAGACAAACGCTACCTAAACTAGGTCGCAATCTTAAACTATTACCTAGCGCTCTTGAAGTAGATAGCCTCCAGCGCTGCGAAGGTCAATGGGTCTATCCTGAGCAAAGTGCGAACTATCAGCGCGCTGCCAGTGACGCCTCTATTGATCAAACCACCCTAGATCCAAACGGTGAAGTACCGTTATTCGCAGAATCTGACTATGGCTACTACGACAGTGTCGATTACGCTGAGCTATCAGGCAACGTCATTGTCAATCAAGGTACTCAGCAGATCAGAGCAGATAGCGTTGTTTTAGATCTCGCTAGCAATACAGCAAGCGCACAAGGTGGCGTGATGTTCACCGATCAAGCCATTGGTGATGTCGGTAGTAGCGAGAGGCGTACTGCTTTATCAGATGCAAACAAAGTCTCTTTGAGCCAGCGCGCTAATCAAGGTGGGCTTATTGGCGTTGCTGATAGCTTGGCTTACAATACGCAAAATCGGCAATCAACCGCTAAAGAGGTGGCGTTTGCCAGTGTGCCGCTACAAGCACACGGCTATGCCAAACAGCTTAACAAGCCCAACGATACTCAGTACGAGCTTGATGAGGTCATGTTTACGACTTGTCCACCAACGGATCGTAAGTGGCAGCTTGAAGCCAAAAATATCGATCTAGATACGGAAACTGGTCGCGGTGAAGCATACAATACCACCTTGCGTATTGCGGATGTGCCAGTGTTGTATTTACCTTATTTTAACTTTCCTATTGACAGCAGACGCAGTAGCGGATTTTTATTACCCAGCGCTGGGGTAAATAGTGACAGTGGTCTTGAGGTCGATCTTCCGTATTACCTTAACCTTGCTCCCAACTATGATGCCACGATTAATACTCGTATCTATACCAACCGTAATCCTATGCTTGCCGGTGAGTTTCGTTATTTGACCGAAGACTTTGGTGAGGGGATTTTTACGGGTGCTTATCTACCTAACGATAAAGAGTTTGATAATGAGGATCGTAAAAGTTTTTTTTATGATCACTACTGGTCATCTAATAGTATCCCGCGCTTAAGTGGGGATGCCAAATACAGCTACGTATCAGACGCTGATTATATCTCTGACTTTGATACGCTCGGTCTCACTAACAATACGTTAAACCTGCCTAGACGCGCTCGTCTGAATTACTATAATGACTACATTACAGGCGAGCTTAAGGTTGAAACTTTTCAGTCCTTGGATGCCTTCACAAATACGGGTGAGGCATTAGAAGATAAGGACAAGCCTTATTCGCGTTTACCGCAGCTGACATTAAATTATCGTCTACCGTGGGCAGAGCAGTTTGACATTACAGGGACTCACGACCTAGCTTATTTTAAAAAGTCTATTGATGATGGCTCTGAGAACGAAAAGAGTGGCACGCGTATCTACAATACATTGAGCGCCGCCTATCCTATGGAAGAGACTTGGGGCTACGTGAAGCCTAAGTTGAGCTTGCAGCATTTGTATACTGCTTATGATGAGGACAGTCTAGAGGCAAATAACCTTACTGAGGAAGATGGTGATCAATCTGTGTTTGTGCCACAAGCGAGCGTCGATGCTGGACTCTATCTGTATCAAGCAGGTTCACCGTTTGGCGCTTTTAACGACAGTTTAGGCGGTTATCAGCTGTTAAACCCCCGCTTGAAATATACCTACTCCCCTTTTGAAGATCAAAACGACATTCCTAACTTTAATTCGCGGATTGCTTCAATCAACTACGAGCAACTATTCTCTGATAGTTGGTTTTTAGGACACGACCGTTTGCAAGATTTGCATGCCATCACGCCAGGTATCAACTATCGTTACATCGATGCAACGGGTGTGACACGTTTTGATGGTAGCATTGCTGAGCAGTTTTATATCGATGATGGCCGGGTGACACTTGATGATCAGCAGCCTGTATTTGACTCTTCCTCATCAGGAATGGTCTGGAATACGAGTACACAGCCCTACAATAATGTTTGGGTGGATATCAGCGGTGCGCTAGATAGCAGCTATGATCTCAATTTTATCACTACTGAGCTGCGTTACCAGCCGTCTATCAATAGTTTATTTAACATCGGTTACGTCAAGCGTCAGCGCGATGACAATACCAATCAATTACCGCTATCCGCGCTTACCGCTTCCGCTGTTTTCCCAATAAATAGTAAGTGGCGAGTCTTGGCTCAAGGCCAATACGATTATGAGCGCAACAAAATGCTTGATTCGTTGATAGGTGTTGATTACGAGGACTGCTGTATTGGTTTTGCGGTATATGGTCGTCGTTACTACAATGATCTAAACGTGCAAGACGAGCCTAATCAAGCAATTATGGCTGAAATACGCTTGAATGGCCTTGGTAGTAGCAGTAGCCGCTTGAGTAAACTGCTTACTGACAAAGTGCTGGGCTTTGAACCTGTACAAACGGCATGGAAAGACTAAACACTATTGATCAACTAACCTATTATCATTCCCGACGATAGATGTAATGAGGAACCCTATGAGACTTTTTTGTTTAAATCAGAGCCGCCGCGCCGTATTATTAGCTATGGTCTTAGGTACAGGCGTTGGGCTGAGCCTGAGCGCTCAGGCAGCTACTGTTCAGCCAACGACGACTCAAACTAGTGCCAATCAAGATGATACCACTACAAACCTTGCCGCTCGTCTGTCACCTGCAACCAGTGCCGATGGTATTATCGCTTTAGTGAATGACAATGCTATTCTCAAAAGCGATCTGATGAACGCAATCAATCGTACCCAAGCAAGAGCGCAAGCGGAAGGTCAGCCTATTGCTAACTCACCGGAACTACAATCAGAGGTTCTAAACGCGCTTATATTACGCGAGCTGCAACTCTCCTTAATCAATCGCTCAGGTCTTCGACCAAATGAGGATGCGATCAACCAACGCTTAGCGCAAATTTCTCAAGCTGAGGGTTTAGGTAGTATCTCTGCCTTGCAGCAACGTTTGGATGCTCAGCAACCTGGCAGTTATGCAGCTTTGCGCGCGCAGCTCATTGAAGACGCTTCTATTCAAGCTTTACAGCAGCGCCAGATAGCCAATCGTGTACGTATTAGCGAGCAAGATATTGACGCGTTTTTATCCTCACCTGAGGCCAAACGCTTAAATCAAAGTGAGTATCAAACCCTTCATATACGCGTCCCTTATGTGGACGACTACAGCCGCTTGTCACAAGCTCAGCGCGATGAGGCACTACAAGTTGCTCAAACGCTGCGCGTACGTTTGCTAGACTCTAATGTCGACGTTGAACAAGCGCTGCTTAACGCTCAAGGTAGCTATCCTATCCCGCTACAAGGTGGTGATATGGGCTTCAATAAAGCCGTAGCCCTGCCCACTGAGCTTGCAGATGAGATTACCAACCTTGAAGTCGGCGGTGTCAGCGCACCCCTAGTTACCCCTTCAGGTATCGACATCGTAAAGCTCACTGACAAAAGATCAAGCGACATTACCCTTATACCGCAGTGGCGCACAAGGCATATCTTAGTCAAAGTCGATGAGCTGCAAAACAATGCCTTAGCTGAGCAAAAGATCAATGATTTATATAATCAGTTACGCAGCGGTGCTGACTTTGCAGATCTAGCTTCAACCTATTCAGATGACCCCGGTTCGGCGGGACGCGGCGGCGATCTTGAATGGGTAAGCGAGCAAGATATGGTAGGACCTTTTGAAGCTGTAATGAAAAACACAGCGGTTGGTGACTACTCTGCACCTTTTAAGACGCAGTTTGGTTGGCACATCCTCAAAGTCGATGATAAGCGGCAACAAGATGTAAGCGCTGAGTATCGCCGCAATACCGCGCGTCAAGCTCTATATCAGCGTCTTGCGCCCCAAGCTCGTGAGGATTGGCTACAGGACTTACGTACAAGTGCTTATATTCAAATCATTGAGTAGGACAGGTCATTTCACTTGTAACCCATATTAAGTTAAAGGCAAGTAACATAGGCATGTGACGCGGGCATGTCTTTAGTTTTATCTGCTGTTTTTCGTTTTTATCTTGGCAGATGCTGCAGAACAATCAATCTTTTAAATGTCGGCTAGCTTTTTCTAATAGACTCTCTTTTTATACTGCTTTTTTAGACAAAGAAAAACCCTGAACCTAGGGCGATAGGTTCAGGGTTTTTACGCTCTATCTTATTGTTATTATCTCTTCCTTATAAACTCATCCTGAGTCTTAAATAGTCACATCAAAGATAGCGGGCTGACCTATCTTTTATCATGACTACCTCAACACGATTAATCAGGCATCCTTGCCTATCCTTGTGTTGATGAAGCTATTGTATGCTAAAGCCATGGTCTCAGCTAGAAGCTAAAGACGCTATTTATTGTACGCTTTTGCTTACGCGTCGATGAATAGGATTTGATGTAGCGTCTAGTCTTATAGACTACGTTGAATTTTTAAGCTGTTCAGTGCGTTCTTCAGCATGTTCCATAGACACCTTTTCGCCCTCCACGCTACCTTCTTCAATTTTTTTGTTCGCCTCATCGATATCTTTTGAGTCTGTTGTCGGCGCGTTTTGTTCTTGTATGCTGGCCTCTTCTGGCTCGTATTGCAAAGTCGTCATAACTGGAAAGTGGTCGGAGCCAATTGAGGGCATACGTTTAATATCGACAACGGTAAAGCAGGCACTATGAAAGATATGATCCAGTGCCCAGCGTAAAAACGGATACTTGACATGAAAGGTATTGATAAAGTGACGACCAATACGCGGATCTAATAGCCCTGAGATACGCTGAAAACGGCGCGTTGTTTTTGACCAAGCGACATCATTGAGGTCGCCTGCTAGTATGGCCGTCTGGTTATTTTCTTCAATATGCCTACCAACCATGAGCAGCTCTGCATCGCGCGTAGTTGATTTATCAGCCTCCGTTGGACTTGGCGGCATGGGATGCAAGCAGTAAAGCCAAATAACACGCCCGCTCGGCAAGCGCATCTGCGTATGAATGGAGGGTATGTCATCTATCATAAGGTACTTAACTTCAGGATCGATAAGCTCAAGTTTCGAGTATAAATGCATACCATAAAGATTATCTAAGGGTACTTTCACAGTATAAGGATAATCAGGCTCAATCGCTTCGAGCGCGCGCTCCCATTTTTTATCGCTCTCAAGCGTAATCAAGATGTCTGGTTCTTTTTGATTGACCAAATCTACAAGATCTTGGGTGCGATTATTGGGGGTAAGAACATTTGAGACCATAATTTTGATCTGACTTGCCTGACCGTCCCCTTTGTCCTTAGCCTTTTGTACTTCTTTTTTCCAAAGCCTAGTATAAGGCAGTACCATGCGCAGCTGAAACCCTAATGACACGCTAAGCGCACCAAATAAAGCCCACTGTTTGCGCTGCCATGTTGACCACGACAGTAACATACCAAGCCAAGCGGTTAGCCCCAATACCATAATTTGAATACGCGGAAACTCAACGGCTCGTACCCACCAATTATCGACAGGCAACCAGCCCCAAATGGTAACAAAAACAACCAATCCTGCTAATAACTGTACGGCGTAGTATATAAAAAGAAAATCCATAATATGTGTTGACCATTCATTAAATTGCTGACGTAGCGGCAGATATTTATACGAGACTTACTGTACCGCTGATATAAGTTTATAAAGAATAACTCAATAATCGTTTAGCCAGTAGCCTTGTTGGACGATACTGCATACTTTAGCATCTCGTGACGCTGACGCCTACTCATGCCGCTTATTTTTGTCAAAGCAACTATAAAACGTTACAGTAGCTATAACTTGCCACGCGACTCTACAAGTCATAAAAGCTTATAAATATAAATTGCACCCTTGTAATACTCGCTGAGTATACACATTATAAACGATAGTATTGGATCGACTTGGTAGTTCAATATACAGCGGTCAAAATCGCTTCAATAGCTTAATAACGCCTTGCTTTTTTTGTTCATTCACGGCATTGTTAGGCGCTAGCATAGCACTATATAAAGACATAATGAGAGGATTAGGTTTCATGAGCAATTTGACAGTAGGCTTAGTAGGCTGGCGTGGTATGGTCGGCTCAGTATTGATAGAGCGCATGACCGCTGAAAATGACTTTGCTGGTATTACGCCGGTGTTTTTTTCAACCAGTAATGCAGGCGGCGCTGCACCAAGCTTTGATGGTGTTGCGGCCAGCACGCTCAAAGATGCCAATGATATTACAGCGCTTGCTGATTGCGATGTGATTATTACCTGTCAAGGCGGCGACTACACGCAAAAAGTACATCAGCCTTTACGTGATAGCGGCTGGGATGGCTACTGGATTGATGCGGCCAGCACCCTACGCATGAAAGACAACAGCATCATTATTCTCGATCCTGTAAATCGTCAGGTCATTGACAAGGCGCTTGCAACAGGTACTAAAGACTTCATTGGTGGTAACTGTACCGTATCGCTTATGCTAATGGCTATTGGTGAGCTGTTCAATAGAGGCTGGATCGAATGGGTGAGCGCCATGACGTATCAAGCAGCAAGTGGTTCGGGGGCTAATAATATGCGCGAACTCATTAAAGGCATGGGCGTACTACATGATGCAGTTGAAAAGGAGCTGACGGATCCTGCAAGCGCTATCCTCGAGATCGATAAAAAAATCGCTGATACCCAGCGCTCAGCTGATTTCCCGCAGCAGTACTTTGGCGTGCCACTCGCAGGTAGCTTGATTCCCTATATTGATGTGCAAATGGATAATAAGCAGTCAAAAGAAGAGTGGAAAGGTGGCGTTGAAACCAATAAGATCCTCGGTAACGACGCGGATAGCAAGATTCCTATCGATGGTATGTGTGTGCGCATTGGCGCGATGCGTTGTCACGCGCAAGGTCTGACGATCAAGCTCAAAAAAGATATCCCATTAGCAGAAATCGAAGATGCTCTTAAAAACAGCGGTAATGAATGGCTTGATGTCGTTGAAGACACGAAAGAAGCAACCGTACAGCGCTTAACGCCTGTGGCGGTCACTGGCACTTTGACTGTTGCTCTTGGTCGTCTGCGTAAGCTCAATATGGGCCCTGAGTATCTAGGCGCATTTACTGTAGGTGATCAGCTGTTATGGGGCGCTGCCGAACCGTTACGCCGTATGTTAAACATCATTCGCGAGCAAACAGACCAATAACAGTCATTCAAAAGTTGGGTAACCTACTAAAAAGACAGCTTAGGGCTGTCTTTTTTATGGAGTTCTGTTTGTTGTTTATATCCCTTCATGTCTTGTTGAGATTGATGGATATAACAGCGTAGCCGCTTACGATACGCTTACCGATACGCTAAATATCGCACTGACTGGCGTACTGACTATAGACGCCAAAGCGTAGCTTAGCAGTGTTATAATAAGCGCCATTACTTCTACTCATTATCATCTACAATACAGCGATTTTTATATGCGGTTTACTCTTCATAAAACAGCAAGTGGTCAGACGCGCGCGCGGCGCGGTACTGTTCATCTCAATCATGGCGATGTACAAACGCCTGCCTTTATGCCTGTCGGTACTTACGGCACGGTCAAGGGCATGTTGCCGCGCGATATCGAAGCCATTGGTGCTGATATTATCCTCGGTAATACCTTCCATCTATGGCTGCGTCCCGGTACAGAGATTATTGATAAGTTTGGTGGATTGCATCAATTTATGCACTGGGATAAGCCTGTTCTTACCGACTCTGGTGGCTTTCAGGTGTTCAGTTTAGGTGCCATGCGTAAGATTACTGAAGAAGGGGTCAATTTTAAATCTCCTATCGATGGCGCTAAAGTGTTTTTATCGCCTGAGAAATCCATGCAAATTCAGTACAGCTTAAATTCTGATATCGTCATGCAGTTCGATGAATGTACGCCCTATCCTGCCACTCATGACGAGGCCAAAAAGTCCTTGGAGCTGTCCTTGCGTTGGGGTCAGCGTTGCCTTGATGAACACCAAAAGCTAGGAAGTACTAACGCCTTATTTGGAATTGTGCAAGGCAGTATGTATTCAGATTTGCGCCAACAATCGCTTGAGGGGTTACTTGAGATCGGTTTTGATGGCTACGCTATCGGTGGTCTATCGGTTGGTGAACCAAAAGATGAGATGATAGCCGTACTAAACTACATGCCTGACATGATGCCAGCAGATAAACCGCGCTATCTTATGGGCGTAGGTAAGCCTGAGGATTTAGTCGAGGGCGTGCGCCGCGGAGTCGATATGTTTGACTGCGTTATGCCGACGCGAAATGCTCGTAACGGTCATTACTTTGTTACGGGTGATGCTGATAATGCGGGTGTTGTGCGCATTCGTAATAGCCAATATCGCGAGGATACAGGCGCACTGGACCCAGAGTGTGATTGCTATACCTGTCAAAACTTTAGCCGCGCTTATCTGTATCATCTCAATAAATGTAAAGAGATGCTAGGCGCGCAGCTCGCAACTATCCACAATTTGCGCTACTACCAGCGCTTGATGGTTGGTATTAGAGAGGCGATTGAGCAGGATAGGTTTGATGCTTTTGTCGAAGACTTTTATGCTAAACGTGGTCAAAGCGTTCCTGAGCTTAATCTAATCTAATCTAATCTTCACTAGATAATGCTTAACACTAGGACGAAAAATGCCAGTCATTATTAAGGGACTGGCATTTTTTTTGAGAATAACGCTTTAGTAAATGACGCTTTAGTAAATAGTATCATCTGGTAGCTCTGACATTGGAATGTCAGGATGCTTTCTTAGGTGCAAGACGGCGAGAAGCAGACCGCCCCAAATGAGTAGCATGGATATGATCATAAACACAATTGCTGAGGTCGTCATAATATTTTCCTTTTAACATTTAAGTCTAATTAACGAGCATCGTCCATGACGCGGGCTTTATTATCTTCATTATCATGTACGCCTCTCATACGCGTCAAAATAAAGGCGCCCAAGCCAAAGAACACCACAACGCCCCAGCCAAATAGCAATAGTATAGTTGTTGAGTAACCCTCATAAGGCGTTCTGACAAGCTCAATAAGTTTTAGACCCAAAGCGATCACTAGTACGGTTGGCGTGATAACTGTCAGCATAAATACCCAAGCGCCGCCAAGCTTAACGCTTGAGATGCGATTGATATGCTCAAGCAGACCTGGGATTTTGTGACGATTAAACCAAGTCACCCAAATGATTGATAATAAGCCACCTGCAACAATACCGATGTTATTTGCAAAGTGATCGATAACATCTACCAGTACCAGTGAGCTACCTGTGGAGAATGCCGATATAGATATCACCGCACACACACCGCCTATAGCAGCCACGGCTTTTTTGCGTGACCAAGCAAATTTATCTTGGAAAGCGGAGATAGGAACTTCAAGGATACTAACCAGTGAGCTGATACCAGCAACAACCAAAGAGCCAAAGAATAAGAAACCAACGAAGTCGCCGCTTGCACCCATTGTTGAGATAATTTTGGGAAACACAAAGAATGCCAGTCCAACGCCGCCACTTGCGACCTCGGAGACATCTTGACCTGTAGACATCGCCATAAATCCGATAGCAGCGAAGATACCAATACCCGCGATAAGCTCAAAAGATGAGTTTGCAAAACCGACGACTAATCCTGCTCCTGTCAAGTTAGTATTTCTCTTAAGGTATGAGGCGTAGGTAACCATAATACCAAACCCTACTGATAAGGAGAAAAACACATGACCGTAAGCGGCAAGCCAGACGCTAGGCTCTTTCATCCTCTCCCAATTCGGCTCAAAGAAGGCATTCAAACCAACAACTGCACCTGGTAAGGTAACTGCCTTAAATACCATAATACCAAACAATACTATAAGTAGCGGAATACAGATTTTGTTAGCCAGCTCTACACCTTTTCGAATACCACCTGACATAATGAGTATGGCGAGTGCCCAAACAATGACAAGACCAATAAACATCTGCGGAACAAATACTGAGGTCAGATCGCCTGTATGCTGTACAAAGTCACTAACGAAGAAGTTCGTGGTATCCTCGCCCCATTTTTGTCCAAATGAGAACACCATGTAACTGCCCGCCCAAACAATAACTGCAGCATAATAAATGGCTATAACAAAAGAGACAAGCGTTTGCCACCAACCAACAAACTGTGCCGATCTAACCATTCGTTTATAAGCACGGGGCGCGGCGGCCCGGTATTTATGACCGACGATATAATCTAAGAATAACAGCGGAATACCCGCGGTGAGCAATGCAATGAGATACGGCACCATAAACGCACCGCCACCATTGTCATACGCTACATAAGGAAAACGCCATATGTTACCCAATCCTACTGCGGAACCTACCGCAGCGATAATAAACCCCGTCCTACTGGACCAATTTTCCCTTTGCTCAGCCATATGACACTCCTAAAATATAATTGCAATGACTCAAAATGATTCGGCTACTACCTATAAATCAACGAAGAGTCAACGGCGTAGCCGTTAGTTAAAGCAAGTTACCAAAACCTTACTGGATATGACTAGAAAGTTTCTGCTAATCCCTACTAAAAGTCAAGTCATCATAAAAAACAAAAAAACCACAACTGAGCGCTGTGGTTTAACAAAGACTATAGATAAAGACCATCTAGCGTACGACACCGCGTTTGCTGTGTTCTAAAGAATCAATGAGCATCTGGATCTTAGGCTCTTTGGGCAATAGATCATCTTGAAGTATCTTGAGCGCTTGAACCGTTGTTAATCCCGAGCGGTAAATAACGCGGTATGCTTGGCGCAAAACGTCAATCGTGTGCTGAGGCCAGTCTTTACGGCGCATACCCTCTACATTGAGACCATGTGCCCCTGCTGGGTTACCTGAAACCATGGTAAAAGCAGCAACATCTTTTAAAATCAGGCTCGCGCCGCCCACTAAACTATAATCATCAACGCGGCAGAACTGATGAATACCAGAATTACCACCAATAATCGTATGATTGCCAATCGTCACGTGACCTGCAATCCCAACGTTGTTAGCCAGTACATTGTGATCGCCTACTATACAGTCATGGGCGATGTGCGTGTTCACCATAAGCAAGTTGTGATGACCAATCTTAGTCAATGCTTTGTCCTGTACCGTACCACGGTGCAAACTACAAGCCTCGCGAATGGTATTGTGATCACCAATCTCAAGCCAAGTACGCTCACCAGCGTACTTTAAGTCCTGTGGATCCTCACCAATACTGGCAAATTGATAAAACTGATTGTGCGCGCCAATACGGCTAAGTCTTGTGATCACAACATGACGATGTAAAACGGTATGCGCGCCAATAGTCACCTCATCACCGACAATACAATATGGCCCTATAGTAGCGCTCTCATCGATAGTCGCGGAGGGTGAGATGAGTGCGGTAGGATGGATCTGACTCATAGTATGAACCTTGGTCTTGGTATTAAGGGTATTAAGGGTGCGAATTAAAAGTTAAGCATAGGGTTTGCCGTAGCGCAAATCTCATTTGATACACAAGTCGCTATTGCTCTTGACGAGCAATCATAATTTGAGCACTAGCAGCAAGCTTATCATCGACATGAACCGTACAATCAAACTTATATATGCCTTGTTTTTGCATCGTACTAATAGCGCGGACGACCAACTGATCGCCTGGGATAACACGACGCTTAAAACGCACCTTATCAACGCCTGCAAATAAATATAAGTAACCATCCTCAGAGGTCAAACCCGCTGTGATAAACCCCAATACTCCTGAGACTTGTGCCATAGACTCAACCATTAGTACACCTGGCATAATAGGCTCGTCAGGAAAATGCCCACTAAAAAACTCTTCATTGATAGTCACGTTTTTGATACCCGTAATACACTCACCTGGCGTACAGGCAATGATTTTGTCAATGAGTAAAAACGGATAACGGTGTGGTAAGTAGTGTTTCAATGTGTCAAAGGTCAGTGGTAAGGTTAGGCCTTGCTCCGCTAAGCTTTTTACATTATTGTCCATCGGTGTGTTCGGAATACGGTTCATAGCGATGCATCCTTGCTGTGTATCTAAAGGGCGTACAAGTAATAAAACTAATTGCGGCTGAGTTGGCGAAAACGTACTGCAGCGCGGCGCCAGTTGGCAGTTGGCATTACTGGAACGCCCGACGAATAACTGCCTGCGCTCTTGATGGATTTAGTCACCATAGACATACCTGACAACACAACATCATCTGCAATATCAATATGACCAGTAATACCAACCGCGCCGCCTATAATACAGCGGCGACCTATAGTGGTGCTACCAGCAATACCAGTTTGCGCTGCGATAGCGGTGCCTGCGCCAATGTGAACGTTGTGTGCGATTTGGACGACGTTGTCAATGATAACATGATCTTCAATGACCGTATCATCAATTGCGCCGCGATCAATACAGCTATTACTACCGATACGTACGTTGTTGCCTATAATCACACGGCCAAGTTGAGCAATACGCTCCCAACCCTCACTGCTTGGATCCTGTGTTGGCGCAAAACCAAAACCCTCAGAACCTATACTCGCACCAGCATGCACTCTGACATGATTGCCAATTACACAGTGATGACCGATAACGACTTGAGACTTAATAACGCAGTCCGTACCAATCACCGTACTCTCTTCAATAACTACGTGAGCATTAAGAACACTGCGTGCACCAATATGGACACCTTCACCAATCACACAAAAAGCACCAATATGCACCTGCGGATCTATCACGGCACTGTCAGCGATCACCGCTGTTGAGTGTATATGAGAGGCTGGATTCTTAGGCGCAAACAGCTGACTACTGCTCGCATAAGCTAAGTAAGGCGTTGTAACGACTAAAGCGACACTGCCTGCTGGTACTTGCTCGCGGTACGCTTCTGTAACGAGTATTGCACCTGCCACGCTGCTAGCCAAGCTTGAGGCATAGTGCGGATCTGCCAAAAAGCTAAGCTGTGTCTGATCGGCATCTACTAAGCTGCCAATACCGCTTAAGGTTAAATGCAGATTTTCCGTACTAATCTCAGTCTTATTAAGGACAGGCTGACGCTTCTCAATTTGAGTGATAAGTTGCTCAATCGTTATCATAATAAATATAAGTATGGTGGGTGAATATGACAATCGCCAGATTGATACTCACTCTGGCGATCTGTAACGGGCTAATAACTTAACTAGAACGTACTACCGATTTGGAACTGGACGTTTTCAGTCTCGTCTTGCTCTTTATCGCCAATCGGTACAGCATAACTCAGTGAAATAGGACCAATAGGCGTATACCAAGTAACACCAACCCCTGCACTAAAGCGTAGATCTTTATCTTGCTTGAGTAGCTTTACCGTACTGCCATCAGCATTGAGAATAGGTTCACCGGTATTAGGATCAATAAAGTCACGATCTTCTCTATTATCGGTATCAAACACCTGCCCGCCTTCTGCAAACAATACTGGACGTACTTGATCTGCCCAATCGCCTTTGAAAGGTACCGGAAGTATGAGCTCAGTACCAAAGGTCGCAAGCGCGTTACCCCCTACTTCTTCATCACGAAAACGATCTAAACCGTTTATCGCATCGCTGTACGACTTAGACTGCGGACCTAAAGTTGATGACTCATAACCTCTAACCGAGCCATAACCACCAGCATAAAAGTTCTCATAAAAAGGCAGATCATTACCATAGCCAAGCTTAGTATAGCCACGCGCAATGACGTCTTTATAGATAGGATAATAGACATTGCCGCGGTAAATAACTTTTTGGTATTCAGCGTCGCCCAAACCAATTGTAGCATCTACTGCATGACTCATGCCCTTGGTTGGAAATACGGGACGATCAAGGGTACTATAATCCCAACCAAAGAGCAGGTTATAAGTGGTGTAATCGTTTTTAAAACCTGTACGTCCCTCAAACTCACCAGTAAAGTTCTCAAAGCTACCACCATCGTCGATGATTTGCTGTACGTTTGAGACCCCTAAACGGCGCCCGCCCCGTACATCAGTATTATCGATATTAATACCTGCACTAACACGTTTGGTTTCATCAACTGGATAACTATAATTGAGCGTTGCACCGTAAGAATCCGTCACATAATTACTGACATTTCGATCATCAAACTTGGTCTCGCGATAATAAGCGCTGACCCCTTGCGATACGCCATTTTCTGTAAAGTAAGGGTCAGTATATCCTAAGCTATAAGAATCACGAGTTTCTGAGCGCGCAAGTCCTGCCTGTACACGGTTACCTGTACCCATAAAGTTATTTTGGGTTAAATCTAGCTGAAACGTTACCCCGCCACTTTGTGAATAACCCGCTGCAATCGTTGAACTGCCTGAAGGTTGTTCTTCAACTGTAAAGTTTACATCCACTTGGTCAGGCTGATTAGGGACAGGT
This sequence comes from uncultured Psychrobacter sp., assembly GCA_947489525.1. Classification (GTDB taxonomy): domain Bacteria; phylum Pseudomonadota; class Gammaproteobacteria; order Pseudomonadales; family Moraxellaceae; genus Psychrobacter. The sequence goes on along the minus strand of CANLDW010000003.1, from coordinate 273,655 downwards.
GTTACATCCACATCGACAGTTTTAAAAAATCCTGTACGTAGCAGACGTGCACGTGATAGCTGAATTTTTTCATTAGAAGCAAGTGCGCTCTCAAGCTGACGCATCTCGCGGCGCAGGACTTCATCCTGTGTCTTTAGGTTACCCGAGAAGTTGATACGGCGCACGTAAATGGGTCTTGCAGGATCAATATAGTAATCGACATCGACTACTCGCGTCTCATCGTTGATCCGCGGTACAGGTCTTACTTGTGCTAAATAAAAGCCTTCATTGCCGTAGCGATTTTTAAGCGCGGCGGTTGTGGCATCCAGCTCAGCTTGTGAGTACTGCTCATTTGAATTAAACGTTACTAACTCGTCCAGCTCATTGACATCAAAGGTAGGTTTACCCAAAAAGTTTACTTCACCAAACTGATATTGCTCACCTTCGCTCAAGCTGATCTCAATAAAGACATTACGCTTATCTTCACTGATGTTAAGGACGGCGTTATCGACCTCAAAGCGTACATAACCATCATTTTGGTACAGGGCTTTTAGATTCTCAAGACTAGCAGCTAACTTCTCTTGCGCGTAGCGATCGGACTTGGATAAAAACCGAGTCCATGATGATTCTTTTACCGCAAAAACATCTTTAATCTGCTCATCGCTAAAGTGCTGATTACCGATGATATTGATATCGACTACTTTGGCAGGTTTGCCTTCAATAAAACGAATATCTAACTTAACACGGTTACCGTCAAGTAGCGTCTGTTCGACCTCAATATTACTATTGTAATAGCCTTGGCTAATGTACTGCTGTTGCAGCTCGTTGGCAACACCTTGTAAGGTGGCTTGTTGTAGTACATCGCCTACAGCAAGTCCTGCATTTTGCAGACCTTGTTCTAGACCTTCCTCAGGTATAAGCTTATTGCCCTCAAAGTTGACCTCAGCAATAGTGGGACGCTCAAGTACATCAAAACGCAGGGCGCTACCCTCGACTCGGCTTTGAATATTAGCAAAATTGTTTGTGGCATATAGCGCTTTAATACTCGCTGCAAGACTTGCATCCGTTACCGTATCACCGACTTCAATAGGCAATACTGGATAGAGACTGTCAGGGGTTAAGCGTTGTAGACCAGTAAAACCGATATCAGTGACCACAAACTCTGCGGCCTGTACAGGCATGCTCATCATAGCTACAACTAACGGCAACCCAGCCGCGCTCATAAATAAAGGCGTACGCATAAACACTATCCGTCAATAAAAAACTTGCTTAAGTTAAGTTAAAAAGCACCTATCATCTGCTCAAGCTCACAACGCATCATTTGCGTCTGTTATTTATGGCGCTTGCAGACTCAAGACACTTTATATAAAACGCGTCATAAAATAAACTAAAAATTATGATTAGTACAGCAGCAGCGACACAAATGCGCTAGGTGATCGTTCTAAACCAAAAAGCGCTTTAAGCTCTAAACCATTAAATCTACGTACTTATATGAGTTGAGTAGAAGGCATAACATTAGAACAGACGGCTAATATCATTACCAATTGCTAACACCATGAAACCTGCCAGCAAGAGTAGACCGATATTTAGTCCCGCTATTTGTACGCTCTCAGATAAGGGTTTACCTCGAACCAGCTCTATCATGTAATACAAAATGTGCCCACCATCAAGCACCGGAATAGGCAATAGATTGAGTACGGCAAGGCTTAAACTAATGAGAGCAGCAGTAGATAATACCATCTTCCAACTGATATCAAAGCTTTGTTTGGCAACTTTCGCTATCGTAATAGGACCTGATAAATTATCCAAACCTATCATACCTGAGAGCATCTTACCCATCGAGCTTATAGTCATAACAGCAAGCTGTTCTGTCTTTTGAAAGGACTTAACAATCGCCTCGCCTGGACCGTATACGATAGTGGCTTTGTAGTCTTCAGGAACAACGATATCAGTCTCAGCCACCATAGCGCCGATCTGCCCGTAATCATTACCTAAATTATCCTTTTTACCTTGTGGCATAATCTGCAAAGTAACGGGTTGTCCATCACGCACTACTGCAAAATTAAGTAAAACCTCAGGGTTGTCTTTTATAATACGCGTGACACTGATCCAGTCGTTTATCTCATTCCCATTAATAGCAGTGATGCGGTCGCCAACTTGTAGTCCTTGACGCTTTGCTGCACCATCTGGAGCAAGCTCGCCAATTATAGGGGCAATAGTAGGCTGCCATGGCAAAACGCCAAAACTGCTAAGAGCATCCTTGCCTTGATCCTGACCCTGCATAAAGCGCGTTACAGATACCTGATAAGTATGCGCGCCTGGACGCCTAGTTGTAACGTCATTGACTGTATCGTTTGATGTCTGTGATAATAAGGTGACATTAATATTGCCCGTCTCACCCATTCGTCCAGCGAGGCGATAGTTGATCTCCTCCCAAGTTTGGACGTCATGACCATCAATCGCTATTATTTTATCAGCGACAGGTAGCTGCGCACTTGCTGCAGGAGTATTTGGTAATATCTGTCCAACCTTAGTTGCTAATTGCTCTGATGGCGTCAAAAATAACACCCAAAACAGTGCAATCGCAATAATAAAGTTCATGAGTGGCCCTGCCGCCACGATAGCAATCTTCTTTAGCGGAGGCTGCTGATTAAACGCTAAGTGGCGCTCGCTAGGTGCTACTTCACCTTCGCGCTCATCAAGCATTTTGACATAACCGCCCAGTGGCAGTGCAGATACGCGATAATCAATACCTGTTTTTTTGCTCGTCCAGCCAAAGAGCTTGGGCCCAAAACCTATAGAATAGGTTAGCACCTTGACGCCGCATAAACGCGCTACAATGTAATGCCCCCACTCATGTAAGGCAATAAGAGGACCGAGTACAAATATTGCTGCCAAAAGCGTTAATAACAACGTCATTACCTTCTCCCGCTGCCTATGGGCTAAGCTTATTCATAATAAATAGTGATTACAGCTTAGCTCGTTATTATACGCCATATCCTCACGAGAGGATTGACTAAACTGACAGTATAAGTAAAACATTATCTAACTGCTTAGCACTCAAGCCTAGCACTTAACATTAGCACTTAAGCGAGTTTCATAATCAATGTATCAGTACGCTTGCGCGCAACTTTATCAATCGCCATAATCTCTTCAATATCTGCATCGTGCCCCAAAGAACCAGTCGATACCTGATTGAGGGCTTGCTCATTAATATCAGCAATATCAGTTAAGCGAATACGACCAGCTAAAAATGCTGAAACCGCTCTCTCATTAGCCGCATTGAGAACAATAGTGGCTTGGGTACCCGCTTGCATGGCGGTACGAGCAAGGCGCAAGCAAGCAAACTTTTGCAAGTCAGGCTCTATAAACTCAAGTCCACTTAGTGCATAAAGATCTAAAGGTTGCGAGCCACTATCCATACGCTCAGGGTAGCTAAGTGCGTGCGCGATCGGGGTCTTCATATCTGGACTGCCCAGCTGCGCCAAAAAGCTGCCATCGCTATACTCTACCATTGAGTGGATAATGCTTTGCGGATGGATGACGACATTTATCTTATCTTCGCTTAAATCAAATAAATGACAGGCTTCAATCAACTCTAAGCCCTTGTTCATCATCGTCGCTGAGTCAACGGAGATCTTTTGACCCATTGACCAGTTAGGATGTTTAATCGCCTCAGCGACCCCTGCTTGCTGCATTTGCGCAAATGTCTGCTGCAAAAACGGCCCGCCAGAGGCTGTCAACCACAGCTTGCGCACCCCATATTTTGGCGCATGGATCTGTGTGGTATCTCGCTGAATCTCAGGCGGCAGACACTGAAAGATAGCATTGTGCTCAGAGTCTAGAGGCAGTAGGGTCGCATTATGCATTTTTACGGCGTTTGTCATGACCGCACCCGCCATCACTAGCGCCTCTTTATTCGCTAATAAGATACGCTTGCCTGCCCGTGCTGCCGCTAAAGTTGAGGGCAGACCGGCCGCTCCCACAATAGCAGCGACTAGGGTATCAGTCTGATTGTCGGTAGCGATATCAATCAGCCCTGTCTCACCGCCTACTACGTCAGTATCTAACCCTGCGTTCTGTAAGCGTTTAGCAAAATCGTGAGTAGCAGCCGTAGGGACACAAACGCGCTGCGGGCGAAACTGCTGACATAAAATGAGTAATTTATCTAAGCGCTGATGGCCAGATAAAGCGTACACGTCAAACTCGTCAGGATGCATTGCCAATATAGCTAACGTACTATCACCAATTGAGCCGGTTGCGCCAAGGACAGCGATGCGTTGAGTCATAACGAGCCTTTGGGTCAATGAATAAAATGATTAAAATATACAAATTTTATTGAAGAACACAGAATTTGCTGCGTATTAAGCAACCAATAGTCCTAAGAAACCACCAGTAGTCCTAAGTGCTGCAAACCCCAAAAACCAAGCGCAAATAGCGGCGTAGCAGACAGCAAGGAGTCGATACGATCCAGCACTCCGCCGTGACCTGGCAATATGGTTCCTGAATCTTTAACTTTAGCACGGCGTTTGAGCATAGATTCAAACAAATCGCCAAGTACGGACGCTAGTATCGTTAAAGCGGATAAAGCGATAAAGGCGACGAGTGCCACACCAGTCAATTGCAGTTTAAAAACGCTAATTGCGATAACCACGATCAGACCCGTTACAAGACCGCCTGCTAGTCCTTCCATGCTCTTATTAGGTGAGACGTTAGGTGCCATCTTTCGTCGACCAAGCTTACGCCCAACAAAATAGGCGCCACTATCCGCGCACCACACCATCAAAAAGACATAGAGTAGCCACCATGCAGACTGTTGCCACAAGTAAAACATAGCGGTAATAGCCGCAGTCAAAATGACAACACCCATCAAGCCAAGCTTTCTACCATACCAGTGAGTATGGATGGGGAATTTGCGCACCCATGATAGCGCCATCAACCAAATGACAAGCGACATCGCCCACCAAACAACCCAAGTCACAGGTAGCATCAAAGATGTTAAGGTGATAACTAACGTCAGCAGTACAAATACAGCAGGCTGACGCCACTTGGGCATGAGTTTTGTCCACTCATGGGCAGCGATGATAACCCCAATAGCGAGTAAGGGAGCAAACAGTACCGGAGTTCGGCTCGCAAATAGGGCAATGCCAACGATAATAATCAGGATAACTGCCGTTTTAATCCGTTGCCACATACGCATCAAGCCTTAATATATTGAAGGACAGGAGAAGCGAGTTAAAGCGAATCGCCTACTATAATCTGTTCACTGGTTTTGCCAAAACGGCGTTGACGCTTGCCAAACTCATCTATCATTTGCGCAAGCTCAGTACTTGTAAAGTTTGGCCATAGCGTAGGGGTAAAAAATAGCTCAGCGTAAGCGGACTGCCACAATAAGAAATTTGATAGCCGATATTCCCCGCCCGTACGAATCAACATATCGACCGCAGGCGCATCCGCCAGTTGTACATACTGACCAAGCGAAGTCTCATCGACAGCCTCAGCTTGTAGCTGTCCACTTTGTACACGCTCGGCGAGCTGTTGCGCGGCATACGCGATGTCCCACTGACCGCCGTAACTGATCGCAATTACTAACGTCATGGCATTATAATTTGCAGTCTTTGCTTCCGCGTCAGCCATTTGTTCTTGCAGCTCGGAACTGAGCTGCTGACGGTCACCGATAAAACGCAGTCTGATGCCGTATTTTTTCATACGCGGCATCTGCTCAGTGATGGTCAAGCTTAAAAGCTGCATTAAAAGCGCCACCTCACTTGGCGGACGCTGCCAGTTTTCGCTTGAGAAGGCAAAAACCGTTAAGATCTCAATCTTAGTTTCGACGCAGTACTCAACAATAGGGTCTAAGGCGTCTTTGCCTGCTAAATGCCCTTCGCCGCGTCTAAGACCATGAGCTTTGCCATAGCGGTTATTACCATCCATAATAATAGCGATATGGCGAGGGATAAGGGTAGGCGCCGAGCCGGCGGTACTAGACATGGGCATGACTGCTTATAGTTGAAATAAGAGGTTTAAAAGGTGTCACTGCGTTTAAGCCATACATGATCAAACGCAGTAAAAAGCGTACAGTTGCAAATGCAGCATCGTTTATTAACATTGCATTCAAGAGCGGTATTAAAATATATCGTTACGGACAGGCGTTGACACATGGATATACTTCAACCCAACAGCTCACTACACTTCCATCAAGTCGCTTTCTTTTTTACTCAGACGACTATCAATCGTCTCGATATATTTGTCAGTGATTTTTTGGATATCGTCACTAGCGCGGCGCTCATCGTCCTCTGAGATCTCTTTTTCTTTTGCTAGCTCTTTAATATCGTTTAGCATATCACGGCGAATATTGCGAATGGAGACGCGGCTGTTTTCAGCCTCACCGCGAGCAAGCTTTTGCATATCACGGCGCGTCTCTTCCGTGAGTGCTGGCATCGGTACTCGAATGACGTCAGCGGTCATAGGGTTAAGACCCAGATCCGCTTCGCGAATGGCCTTATCGACCGCTTGCACCATCGTGCGATCAAATGGCTGCACGAGTAAGGTACGTGAGTCCTCAACGTTGACACTAGCCACTTGATTCAGGGGCGTATCCGCACCGTAATAGTTGACCATAATGCCAGATAACATGCCGGGATGCGCGCGCCCCGTACGTACTTTACTAAAGGTGTTATCGAGCGCTTCTAGCGTCTTTTGCATGCGCGATTCGCCGTCTTGTTTAATCTCTTTAATCATTGGGTATCCTTATATATCGCTAACGATAACTCGTTTTTATAGTTAGAATTTAGATAAGTGTGGTGCTCAAACTGGGTCTGCATTGAGCCTGAATGCATAACAAACACGTGTTAATGATAAACGCGCGTGCCTTCGTTCTCACCCATAACGACATTTAATAAAGCATTGGGTTTAGTCATATCAAAAACTTGTAGCGGTACATTATGCTCGCGGCACAAGGCAATGGCGGTTAAATCCATCACGCCAAGCTTTTGCTCTAGAACCTCATCAAAGGTCAAACCATCGTACTTTTTAGCATCGCTATGTAAGCTTGGGTCTTTGTCGTAAACGCCGTCAACCTTAGTTGCCTTTAGGATAAGACCTGCCTCAATCTCGATACCACGCAGACAGGCAGCCGTATCTGTGGTAAAGAATGGATTACCAGTACCCGCCACAAAGATGCAGACCTCACCGTTTTTGAGGTAACGAATCGCATTACGGCTGCTATAGCTTTCGGTGACCTCGCCGATAGGCAGGGCTGACATCAAGCGCGTTTTGATATTGCGGCGCTCGAGGGCATCGCGCATCGCAAGGCCGTTCATAACCGTTGCTAGCATGCCCATCTGATCGCCTGTAACACGACCGACTAGCCCCTCTTTTTGTAGTTGCGCCCCGCGATACAAATTGCCACCGCCAACGACGATACCGACTTGCACCCCAAGCCCTCGTAAGTGTGCAATAGACAAGCTCATCTTATCTAGCACTTCAGTATCAATACCCATATCTTTGCCGCCCGCTAAGGCTTCGCCTGAGAGTTTGAGTAAGATACGAGAGTAACGAGGATTTTTGTCCGACATAGAGCACCTTTTATTTTTAAATTATAATTAAAACTATCGCCATAATACAAATGAAATTAATCTGTAGGTATATAAAGGTTGGGCAAAACGCACAAGATAGTATAGTCAATAAGGCGATAAATTGCGCCAATTGTAGCAAACTCTATCACTGATTGGGCAACTATCAGTGCGCTATCATCATCGCCTAAGATAAAATCGATACTAGCTTACAGCGTTATCCTTTACCAAATCTACGCTTAAGCTTGATAGCTGGCGAATAAATCATAGTCGCTCGCATCATCAATAGTCACCGTTAAGAACTGACCAACTTTGACCTGCTCGCTGATATGATCGACGTAGACGTGACCGTCGATCTCAGGCGCATCAGCGTAACTGCGGCAAATAGCGATATGCTCTTCGGTATCGATATCATCGACAAGTACCGTTAAGGTTCTACCAATTTTTTCTTGTAGTTTTTGGGCGGAGATCTCTTGTTGTAGCGCCATTAAGCGCTCGTAACGCTCTTGCTTAATAGCTTCTGGTACGTAATCAGGTAGATCGTTAGCGACCGCGCCTTCGACCTCTGAGTAGGTAAAAGCGCCCACGCGATCAAGACGCGCTTCAACCAACCAATCAAGCAAACACTGAAAATCGTCTTCGGTCTCGCCAGGGAAGCCGACCACAAAGGTGGAGCGAATGACGATATTAGGACAAATATCGCGCCAAGCTTGAATGCGCGCTAGAGTGTTCTCACTATGGGCTGGGCGTTTCATCAGTTTTAAGATACGCGGGCTGGCGTGCTGAAAAGGGATGTCAAGATACGGTAGTAGCTTGTTCTCGCTCATAAGCTCAACGACTTTATCCACGTGTGGATACGGATAGACGTAATGCAAACGCACCCAAATGCCAAGACCATTTAGGGCTTGGCACAAGTCGTAAAACTTGGATTTGAGCGGCATACCGTTCCAAAAGCTCGTCTTGTATCTAAGATCTAACCCGTATGCTGAAGTGTCTTGCGAGATAATAAGAAGCTCTTTTACGCCTGCATTTTTGAGCGCAAGAGCTTCATTCATAACCCTATCGATGGGACGCGAAACCAGATCGCCACGCAGACTTGGGATAATACAAAACGTGCAGCGGTGATTACAGCCTTCAGATATTTTGAGATACGCGTAGTGGCTTGGCGTCAGCTTGATACCCGCTTCATTGATCAGATCTATTTTGGGGTCGTAGTGTTGATCAGTGGCACGTACAGGTCTAGGGACGTGCTGGGCAACTGCTGTGATAACCTCGTCGTAAGCGTGAGCGCCTGTAACTGCCAGTACCGCTGGATGCATTTGACGTATTTTATCCGCCTCTTTACCCAAGCAGCCCGTTACGATGACTTTACCGTTTTTACTGATCGCCTCACCAATAGCGTCAAGCGACTCTTGCACAGCGGACTCGATAAAGCCGCAGGTGTTGACCACGACTAGATCTGCGCCTGCATAATCGCTTGCTACTTCGTAGCCATCGCGGCTAAGCTCAGTTATGATACGCTCGCTATCGACCAGCGCCTTTGGACAGCCCAAGGACACAAAACCTATCTTCGCCTGACTAACTGGGGATGCTGCCTGCGCGCTTTGATTATGACTGCTACTCGCAACCCTATAAGCACTGACACTGCCACTTTGTTCGATGCTACGGTTCTGGTTGTGGTTGGCTTTGTGATGATAAGGCTGCGCGCTATCAGACGCGGCAGCTGGATTGAACACAGTAACCGTTTGCGTGGCTACTGGCTTTGAGATGCTATCTTCTACCGCTGATGATAGGGTATTATCGTTTTTGTCTACAAGCACAGCGTTGTCCGATGGCGTTGGTGTTTTAGGCATAATTGACCTTGCTAGATATAAATTGGCTGTGCGCATTGTACGTTTTTTTTACGGTAATCACCAGTTTTGCCGCGTCTATTAAAAAAATTGTGGTTAAATATGAACTGTTTATCTTAACTATATTAACTACTGTAATCACTACCTAGGCTTTTATATGATGCGTTCTGTTACTACTGAGTCTAATCCTACGCCTGATCTCACCTTTGTCACTAAGCATTTATTTACCGCTATTTTATGGGTTGATGAGGGTTTAAATATTAAGTGGGCCAATGCGCAGGCCGAACAGTTGCTTGCGATCAGTCGTACGCGGCTTTTAAGTTTATCCATATTAGCGCTGCTTGCTCCACAAGAACATTTTATAAAACAGAGTCAAGGTGATGCGATAGTAGATGACTTTAAACATAAAAATAATGATGACTTAGGACATAAAAATAACGCTAAGCGGGATATAAGTGCTAACAAGCCTACTTACTCACTAAAGGCGCGTTTTGCGCAAGCAGCGCAGTATCAACAGCCTTTTATCAATCACGATCGCACGATCAATCCGAAGTTGAGCGCGGCTGGGTCTATCGACTACAGCGTAACGCCAGTCACCTACGAAGCAGAAACGTATTTTATTGTTGAGCTTTGGGGTAAAGATCGGCAAAGCCGTATTAATGATGAGCAGCGACAGCAGCAGCAGTACAGTGTCGCGCGTCACATGCTACGATCTGTAGCGCACGAAATAAAAAATCCACTTGCTGGTGTACGCGGGGCGGCGCAGCTATTACAGCGCCAGTTTATTAAGTTCAGCACACTAACGACCTCCGCTAGTGATATGCCCAGTGTCTCTCATACCTCCCCTATGCAAGCAGAAACGCCTGCTCAACCTGATTCACGTGATGCTACCAACATCCAAGCGGCGGCTCAAAAACTAAAGACTTATACTGAGATTATCATCTCAGAGACGGATCGTTTGACACAGCTTATCAGCCAGTTTTTGGGATCAAATCAGCTGCCTAACCTACAGATGATTAACATCCATGAGCCTATTGAACACGTCCTCACCTTAGTACTTAATCAATACCCACAGGTCAATCTACAGCGCGATTATGATTTGTCATTACCTGAACTACGCGCTGACAAAGATCAGTTGATTCAAGTCTTTTTAAACCTTATCAATAACGCTTGTGAGGCTATGACTGAATCTAGGGTTCCCTCAAACAGTGCACTACCCGATAGTAACTCTTCAAACGAACCTGCCGAGCCGCCGCAGCTACATATTCAGACGCGAGTCGTCTCCCAGCATACGATAAATGGACAGCAGCACCGCCAAGTCCTAAAGGTCATGTTAACTGATAATGGTTGCGGCATTGCGCCTGATATGATTGAACAAATATTTTTTCCTATGGTGACGAGTCGTGCCAGTGGTACTGGCTTAGGATTGTCCATTGTGCAAGATATTATCAGTCGTCATCATGGTATGATTGATGTCAGCTCAAGCCAAGACCCCGATCATAGATATACACGCTTTACACTCTATCTACCCTTTGACTAGCAAGCACCATCGTCAATAAACTAGGGCATGTTTGAACATTTGTAAATGAGCACTTATTTAAAATTTACTGCTTAGGCTATATATATGACTCAACCTTTTGACCATAGCGCGACAATTGATACGACAACAAGCACGTCCAAGCCTGCCACCTTGTGGCTCATTGATGATGATGCTGCCTTGCGCCTGATACTCGCCGATACTTTTGAGGAGGCTGGGTTACGTGTGGTCAGCTTTACACAGGCAAAGGCGGCGTGGACGCGACTAAACGATATATTGCAAGGACATGAAGTTAGCACCAATCTACCTGATGTTATCTTAACGGATATTCGCATGCCGCTTATGGACGGCATATCCTTTAGCAATTGGGTGCATCAGCACTTCCCTGAGCTGCCTATTGTGATTATGACTGCGCACTCCGATATCACCTCGGCGATCAACAGCTACGAGACTGGTGCTTTTGATTATTTGCCAAAGCCCTTTGACCTAGATGATGCTGTCGCAACTATTCATAAAGCGATTACTACCAATAAAGCCAATAATGCCCTACCACATCAAGTCAAAGACAAGCCAGATAACCAAGCGACCAAACGTTCACAAACGCGTGCTGTTCCAAGCTCAAAAGAAACATCTATAACAAACACCGACTCAGCAGCCCAAGACGATACACTGACAAACCCTAAAACACCTAGCGCATCATTCAACAAATCCAACAAAAGCGTTGCGAAAAAATCATCTAAAGACCGTAAACAAGTACAGGCTAATACTGAACCAACTAATGACAACCCAAGCGGTATCATTGGACAGTCGCAAGCGATGCAAACGGTGTTTCGGGCGATTGGACGCTTAGCGCACTCCCCCATTACCGTGCTTATCACTGGCGAGTCAGGTACGGGTAAAGAGCTGGTTGCAAGTGCCCTGCATCAGCACTCGCCGCGTAAAGATCAATCTTTTATTGCCTTGAATATGGCTGCTATTCCGCACGATTTGATAGAGTCTGAGTTATTCGGTCACGAAAAAGGTGCGTTTACTGGCGCAACGACGATGCGCCAAGGCCGCTTTGAGCAAGCGGATGGCGGAACGCTATTTTTGGATGAGATCGGCGATATGCCGTTTAGCACGCAAACTAGACTACTACGCGTACTGGCAAACGGTGAGTTTTACCGTGTCGGTGGTCAACAGCCGGTCAAAGTCGATGTGCGTATTATTGCCGCAACCCATCAAAACCTAGAGCACTTGGTTGAGCAGGGGCGCTTTCGCGAAGATTTATTTTATCGCCTTAACGTCATTCGTCTACCGCTACCGCCGCTACGCGCGCGCCGCGAGGATATCCCAGCGCTTGCAACCTACTTTATGCAGCGTGCAGCCGAGCAGATGAATACCGCCTCCAAACAGCTGCATCCAGAGGCGATGCGTGTCATGCAAGCCTTTGATTGGCGTGGCAACGTGCGTCAGCTTGAAAATGTTTGTTTGTGGCTGACAGTGATGGCAACGGGCGATACGGTGTTTATAGATGACTTGCCACCTGAACTACTAAGCGATGCTGTGATCAATAGCTCAGCACCACCCTTGTCAGCAGAAGTGCAAGACGGCTCATTTGAGCAAGCGCTAATTACTGCGCCAGCCCCAACGGCTGTCAGCTGGCAACACGCGCTTGGGCAATGGGCAGAGCAAGCACTACAAGCTGGTGCAACCGATATTCTGCAAACGGCAACGCCTGAGTTTGAGCGCGTGTTGTTGCAAGCAGCACTCAGTCATAGCGGCGGCAAAAAGATAGTAGCCGCCAATCTACTTGGCTGGGGACGCAACACTTTGACGCGTAAACTACAACAATTGGAGCTATCATCAGCAGACACGCCTGTTGATGAATAGCTATACCCTTGGTACTATCGATGAGGACGTGTAAATCATCAGACGCGTAAAAAATTTAAAAAAAATTGCGAAAAGGGGTTGTCAAACCTACTAAACTCTATATAATAGCCAACCACTGAGACGCACTAACGAAGCAGTTAACTATCTTAAGCACGTTTGAATCTAAATGGCTTTGATGATAGAGTTTTGATAATGGGGCTGTGGCGGAATTGGTAGACGCACCAGATTTAGGTTCTGGCGCCGCAAGGTGTGAGAGTTCGAGTCTCTCCAGCCCCACCATTTTTCGATAGTTCTTCTCAAATTAGATTAAACATTAAGCCTGCTTTTAGCAGGTTTTTTTGTGTTTAAAGCAATTATGTATTTGTCTCATTGTTAGACGTATTCAGTAAAATCATAGATTATATAAATCTGTTCTATGTGTTAAAACCTAAAAATGTCGACCTCAATGTTGTATGCGTTTTAAATCCTGCAACACCTCCTGCATACTTGTATACCGCTTATTGACCCGCTTAGCCAAAGCCTTTTCAATAACCACTTGATACTGACTATACTGAGAAGGCAATTTTGGGATTGGCTGCTGACAGTGCTGAATCGCCCACGCCTTTAAACGATCACAACTTTGCTTATCTATAGCAAAGGGTCGCGTGCCTGCCAATATCTCATACACCAAGATCCCAAAGGCATAAATATCGCTTTGCACCGTTGCGCTCTGCCCTTGCCAGCGCTCAGGCGCAAAATAAGCTGGAGTGCCGGCGTTGTTTTGAATAGAAGCCTCTGTCCTGTCCTGTTTGCTACTAACGATTCGCTCTGCTAGCGCAAAGTCTGTGAGCACTAAAGATAAGTCGTCTTGTACTAATATATTGCTCGACTTAATATCCTTATGTAGCCAGCCACGTACATGTAAGTCGCTAATCAGTTGCCCCGCTTGCATAATAAACAGGTGCTTTTGTAAGTCTGATATCAGATAGCTGGTATTAATATAATTGGCTAAGCTCTTATGCCTATAATAAGGTATGACGAGTAGCGTTAATTGCCACGTTTTTGCTGCTATCCGTAGCCTTGTGTCTTTAAACGCTAAACAAGGCGGCGTAAGCGCATGACCTGATGGATATATTGAGGACTGCAAGGCTTTGAGCACTTGTATTTCGTGCTGTAAACTATACTGTCCGCTACAGTCACTTAGCTGCCATTTAATCATCACTGTACCAAACGATGAATGCTGAGCACGGGTGAGACCTTGGTATACTATCGTATTGTTATTTAATTGCTGACTAAGTCGCTCATGCATGATTGCTCTATACTGTAGCGCTGATAATTCTTGGTTAAGAGGTAACAGTAAGTCCTGCGCCTGAGCATCAAGTCTAGACGGTGTGAGTAACTCAAGACTGTTATTCGCCATAGCATAAGCCTTTTATCAACGATGCGTTATTGATCCGCGATACCTTCATTCAATACACTAGATTTACAAACTTTAAGAGTTATTATGCCTGCCAATACCTATGCCCTACCCGAACCCTTACTTAATCTTTTGAGTCAGTTCTTAGAGGAGCGCGTTACGCCTCAAGTGACTATTGATCCCAATCAGCTTGCCTATCGCTGGGTTGGCGGGCACTCAGGTCATCTAGAACCTTTAGCCGTCAATTTATTCTTGGGCTTAGAGGATCTACTGGGCATTGATACTCAAAAGTCAAAGCTTATACAAAATACGCGGCAATTTCTCAAGGGTTATCCTGCCAATCACGTGCTGATGACCGGCACGCGCGGCGCCGGTAAGTCATCGCTGATCCGCGCCTTACTGCAAGCCTATCATAGCAAAGGCCTACGTATCATCGAGATTGCCCGTGATGATCTACAGGTACTCGATAAGATACGCGCGGCTATTAATGATCTACCTGCTGATTGTCAATGTCGTTATATTGTGTACTGCGATGACTTGGCTTTTAATGGGCAAGATGAGAGCTACCGCACGCTCAAAAGTGTGCTCGACGGCGCGCTTGATTCTGAGCAAGATAAGCTGCTGGTATATGCCACGAGTAACCGTCGTCACTTGCTACCGCAGCTTATGAAAGACAATGTCAATATTTACAACGGTCAGACTGATGAGGTCAATCCTTATGAGACGATCGATGAGACGGTGTCACTATCTGATCGCTTTGGGCTGTGGCTATCTTTTCATCCGATGAAACAAGAGACGTATTTACACATCGTGCAGCACTATTTAGCGAAAAGTCGTCATAGCGCGCAAAATGAGGCGATCGATACTGAACTGCCTGCCGATGTCAGAACACAAGCCTTACGTTGGGCATCTGAGCGCGGTGGTCGCTCTGGACGCGTGGCTTATCAGTTTAGTCGTTATTGGCATGGACGCGAGCTTTTGGCCGTTGAGGATAACGCGTCTTAGTCTTGTAGGTGATTACTTATGAATGATTGTCTCTACGCTAAATGATATAGTTGAATCACTGTAAAACCGATACAGTGCTGCTGGGATGCTTTTTTTAAAACATGGGTTGCGCAGCCTCTGGCTGCAACGACACAGCACGCAAGTAAAATTTATACCAGTAGCACTGGTAATATTAGCGTATCGATTTTATTTCAAATTGACTATATGGCAAGTGAGACGCTAATCTTATGGCGTAAGCGCAGAGCCTAGATACTGCACGTCACCTTTGCCCAGAGCTTCTGTTTGAGCGTCCGCTATCACTGGGCTACCTGTAACGAGGTACTGATCAAAGTCAGCAGCTAACCACAGATTACCCTGATACGCGCTGGTTGCATCAAGACGGATATGTCCCATGTTAGCTGTGTCACTATTTGGGTTATCAAAGCTTTGATAGCGGGCGCTAAAGTGGGTCAAGATAAGATTGTTAAGACCAGATTGCTGCGCGAACCTGCCCACTTGCTGTGCGCTACTGTGCATGGGGTCAAACGTTAAGCCTTTAGCTTGTATTGCCGCTAGCACATCAGCAGTATAAGTGGCCTCGTGTACGAGCAGATCAGTATGACTGATTGCTTCGCTAAGCTTTTCGGGGGCGTCATTATCCCCTGCGATGACTACTCGCGTCCGCTGTTGCTCGGTGTTTACATACTCTGCCGCGCTCAGTGTCTGACCGGTGGCAGTGCAGACATCTATACCTTGTTGCAGCTGCCCCCATAGCGGACCGGCAGCAATACCCTCTGCGTGTAGTTTATCCGTATCCAGTACGCGCCGACTGATGTACTGCGTAATGCCAAAAGCGTGTGACGGAACACGGTGTGATAACAGGGTGATATCTATCTTGAGTCGGTGCTGCTCGCCCAGCTCAATATCAAACTTGCCTTTGTCTTTAGAAGATTCAGTAGCTTTGGACGCCTTGAGCATCAGCTCTTCGATAGCGATGAAGTTAACTGCATAAGGAAAGTGTAATTCAGTGGTCAAAGTGATGCTATCGAGAAAGGTGGCAATAGCTTTTGGCGCGATAAGGGTCAGCGGCTCTGTACGCCCTGACATTGCTGCATTGGCGAGTAATCCCGGTAGGCCATAGCAGTGATCGCCGTGGACATGAGTAATACAAATGGCAGTCAGTTGGTGCAAAGACAGCTTGGTATGTAAAAGCTGCTGCTGCGTGCCCTCTCCGCAATCGATAAGCAGCCAAGGGCGCGATTTTTTACTCTGCTGTTTTGCGCCTTTGAGATAAGGATTGAGACACTCAATAGCGAGCGCAGTAACGTTGCGCGCTTTGGTAGGGACGCCTGCCGAAGTCCCCAAAAAGGTAAGCTGTAGCATAGTAAATTTGTTATTACCTTAAAAGAAAATTAAGAGAGTTGACACAACATCGTCTTCTCGCCCTCAATCACTTGACCACCACTAGCATAGCATTGATTTGCCATATTTGATTCATACGACTTCCAGCCGCCATAGAAACTTGCAATACACAATAGCGCTACTAGTAGCTTTTGCGACCAAGCTTTTATGGACATAGGAGATGTATTATCTGCATGTGCGATAACGTCACGATGGTCTCGTTGTTCAGGCATGACACTCTCTCAATAAACGATTTAAGACTTAAAACTGTAACCGACCGCCTTTATCTTCTGCATGCTTAAAGGCTGGACGTTCTTCACAGCGTTTGAGCCAGTTTAGTATGTTGGCATATTTGCTTTTGTTCAATCCTGAACCTGCATTAGCACCAACGACTGCTAAGTGCATTTGGATGTCGGCGGCACTAAAGGCCTCACCTGCAAACCAGTGGTTATGCTGTAAGTGCTGCTCCATCAGTGTGAGCATGTTGTCTAAGCTTGAGCTGATCATGTTTTTTTCAACTTGACCTTGAATCTTTTTACTCACAGGTCTTATTAGCATAGGCGACTGCTCAACAACTTTGGTAAAGACTAAGCGCATCACCAGCAGCGGCATGAGTGACGCTTCAGCGAAGTGTAACCAAAATGTATAAGCTTCCCACGCCGCTTCATTGTCATCAGCAGGTTTAAACTGCTGGTCTTTATCATAGTGTTTTATTAAGTACTCAATAATAAACCCAGACTCTATCAGCGCGCGATCATCAACTTCTAGTATCGGCGCATGACCTATAGGATGTACTTGCTTGAGATTATCAGGCGCACGGTGCGCTTTGGTACGCTCATACGTCGTCAGTTTATAGTCCGCTTCTAGCTCCTCGAGTAACCACAAAATGCGAAAAGAGCGCGAGTTTTCTAAATGATGAAGATGCAACATAAATTATCCTAATAAGTAGTAGTGTAAAATCCAAAACCAAACAGCTTCCCTAAAGTTATTTAGATAATAGCGCACTTAAAGAGTCTTTGACACAAACGATATGTTTTGAAACCATAAAAATACAGCCTCACTGGTCAAAGTATAGATATGTACATAAATATGTTGTTTTATTTTGAGTAAAGCTTATCAAGTTTACGCGACATCTTATCTATCTTGTTCTGATAACGCTTAATTTTACGAAAGCGGCGCGCCTTTAATATACCTTCAATACGGCGATTCTTTAAGCGTTGACGGGATGGAAAGCTATTAATCTGCGGCTCATTGTAACCATGCAAGCGATCTTCTCGGCGGCGGTTTAGGTAACTCAACGCACTATCGGCAATCATAACTGATAGCGCTGTAACAATCATCGCGTACATAAACAGCGAGCCGCCCTCCTCAAGGCTTTGACTGAGCACTGTAATGGACAATACGAATAAAAAAACGGGTTCTAGGTAGCTCAGTGTCCCAAATAATGACACTGGTAATTTACTACTGGCAACCATAGTCAATGACATCGCCAAGGCACTAAACCCGCCAAGGAGTGGCAATAGATACCAAAGATTGACCGTCTGTGCGGCAACGCTAAAGCCGCCACTACTATAGAGCATAACCAGCACCACAGGCGTAAGCAAAGTTAGATCGGATAACAGACCGGTAATCGGCGGGACAGCCAGCTTACGGCGCAGTAGATAGTATGGCGGATAACCCAAACAGACGAATAAAGTCACCCACGATATGGTACCGTATTGCAAGATATCATAGCCGATACCTACCGCTGCCAAAAGGGCAGCAAGCCACTGCAAAATACTCATGTGCTCACGATAAAAGAACCGTCCAACAACAATCATCACCAGCGGCAATAAAAAATAGCCCAAAGTCACATCCAAACCAAAGCCATTGACAGGCCCCCACATAAATAGCCAGATCTGTCCGCCTAGAATCGGCGTCGGTAAAATAAATATCAGCCACTCTTTTGGTGTCTTTAGCGTTTTTAGATACTTAAAGACGTGCTGCCACTGCTTTAGGACACTAACCAGTGCGACCAAACTCAACAGCATCATCAGTATGCGCCATGACGCAACTTGCGTGCCAGACAACGGCTGCATAAATAATCCGAATAAGAACAATAGCGAAAACAAGAAGTTTGCCGCTATTGCTGCAAATGTGCCTTGAGCAGTTTGGTTGGAGGTAAGCATAAACAGCCTTCAAATTAAAAACAATAATGCAAAAACTAAAAACCCCCAACGCGAGCGTTAGAGGCTGAATAAAGATGTGATAACTCATTACAAGAGTAAAGGCTAATAAAAGAAAAGAGGGACAAAGTAACGGTACGTACTACTGACTGCTACCTACCTCTGCCCTCTTCATGCTGCGTACTCTTTGTATGATTTACTACTATAGCTCTGGGCAGTTACGCATCATCGTCTAAGTCGTAATCGTTAGCGATATCGATGCTATCGCCCACTTCGGTGGCAATGGTGTCATCAGTTGCCGCGTTAACATCCTTTTGCTCTTGTCCATCAGGCGCAAAAGTGCCATCCTCACGCATAACATCTACCAGTGACTCATCGCCTTCGTCGTACTCAACACGCGCCATAGCAACGAGCTTTTCATCCTTTGACAAACGGATAAGTGTGACCCCTTGCGTATTGCGTCCGGAGCTGGCTACATGCTCTACTGGTGTCCGGACAAGCGTGCCTTTGTCCGATATCAAGATGATATCATCCGCTGGATGAACTTTGGTCGCACGTACCAATGCGCCGTTACGCGCGCTGGTCTTAATAGCAATCACACCGCCGCCGCCGCGATTTTGGGTGTTGAACTCATCGATAAAGGTGCGTTTGCCAAAACCATTTTCGCAAGCGATGAGGATCTCATCAACATCATCCTCAATGACCACAAGCGACTTAATAAATTCACCATCATTAAGACGCATGCCGCGGACGCCTTTAGCGGTACGACCCATAGAACGGGCATCGTTTTCATCAAAACGTATTGCTTTACCACTTGAGGCAAACAGCATGACCTCTTGATTGCCGTTAGTGATGCGAGCACTGACCAGCTTATCGCCATCTTCTAAACCAACGGCTATCAGACCGTTAGAGCGTATGCTCGCAAACTGCTCAAGTTCAACGCGCTTGACCGTACCGTTTGCGGTGGCGAAAAACACAAAGTGACCGGTGACCTCAGCGGTGGTTTGCGGTATGGGTAGCATCGTCGTTACCAACTCATCAGCACTAAGGCCGATCAGATTAACCAGTGGACGACCGCGCGAACCGCGACTAGCAATCGGGACTTCAAAGCCGCGCAAGCTAAAGACGCGCCCCGTATCGGTGAAGCACAACACTGTAGCATGTGTGGAAGTCACAACCAGATGGTCAATCACATCATCTTCTTTCATCGCGGTTGCAGATTTACCCTTACCGCCGCGCTTTTGTGCCACGTAGTCGTCAATGGGCTGCGTTTTGGCATAGCCTGTCCGCGATACGGTCATCACTACGGTCTGTTCAGGAATCAGATCCTCACGGCTAAAGTCGGTACGTGAATCAATAATATCTGTGCGGCGCTCGTCACCAAAGTTGTCACGAATCTCAATCATCTCATTGGATATGATGGTCATCAGCTTATCAAAATCACCGAGGATAGCTTCAAGATTAGCAATCTCACGCAGTAGATCTTGGTATTCTTCAGTCAGCTTATCCTGCTCAAGACCTGTAAGACGATGTAATTGCATATCCAAGATTGCATTAACCTGCTCAAGCGATAAGCGATAGCTTTGCTCGCCAGCAGTCGTGCCCTCAATGAGACCAAACGGCGCTTTGGGATCCTCGCCTTCGATATATTCAGGGCGTACCGATTGACTGCCAGCAGCTTTTAGCATCGCCACCACGCTACCTGAACCCCAAGTGTTATTCAGTAAGCTCTCGCGCGCTTCGCCGCGATTGGCAGAGGCTTTAATCGCCTCGATAATATCGTCGATGTTGGCAAGTGCGACCGTCAAGCCTTCGAGTAGATGTCCGCGCACGCGCGCTTTGTTAAGCTCATAAATAGTACGGCGCGTGACGACTTCTTGGCGATGACGCACAAAGGCGGCGATGAGTTGACGAAGAGTCAGCAGCTTAGGCTGCCCATTGTCAAGCGCCACCATATTGATACTAAAGCTCGACTCAAGCGGTGTTTGTAAGAATAGATTATTAACGATAACCTCAGCGGTCTCACCGCGGCGCAAGTCAATAGCAATACGCATACCGTCTTTATCAGACTCATCACGTATCTCAGTGATACCTTCAATTTTTTTATCACGAACGAGCTCTGCAATACGTTCGATCAGTTTGGCTTTATTCGTTTGATACGGTATTTCGGTGAATACAATGCGCTCACGGTCACGGTTGACACCAGTCTCGCTCATCGGCTCAATGATGTAGCGACCACGGACGTGCAGGCGACCTTTACCTGTACGGTACGCATCTTGGATGCCTGCGCGGCCGTAAATAATACCGCCTGTTGGAAAATCAGGACCTGAGATGTGCGTCATCAGCTCTTCTGCTGATATTTGCGGGTTGTGAGCATAAGCTAGACAAGCGTTAATGACCTCAGTGAGGTTATGCGGTGCCATATTGGTTGCCATACCAACGGCAATACCTGTCGCACCATTTACTAAAAGATTAGGGATACGAGCAGGTAGAACGCTTGGCATACGCTCAGAGCCGTCGTAGTTGTCTTCCCAATCGACAGTGTCTTTGTCTAAGTCGGCCAGCATCTGATGCGTCAGCTTAGTCATACGTACTTCGGTATAACGCATAGCCGCTGGTGGATCATCGTCGATAGAACCAAAGTTACCTTGACCATCTACCATAGGGTAGCGCAAGCTAAAATCCTGCGCCATACGTACGATTGCATCGTAGACGGCACTGTCGCCATGCGGATGATACTTACCAATAACATCACCAACGACACGCGCGGACTTTTTATAAGGCTTGTTGTAGTCGTTTGATAGTACATGCATCGCATACATGACGCGGCGATGTACTGGCTTAAAACCATCGCGCACATCAGGTAGCGCACGTGAGACGATCACGCTCATTGCATAGTCCAAATAGGACTGCTTTAGCTCATCTACAATAGCAATAGGACTGACCGATTCGCTCATATACACTCCTTCACTCATCTCTATTGTCCGCGTTCAAAGCGCTGTTTTATGGTAATCAAAAACACAGCGGCGCAAATGCACAGCCATTTTTAAAATATGGGACATAAACCGACTATCAGACGCTGCAAAACATAGAAAAATAGCGATAGTTTTGATAATAAATAAAAGAAGCTATTTTAACACAATTTTGTCCATTAGGGGGTATTGGTATGGCATTAAAAGCAAGTAAAACAGCCGACTAGCCGCTTTTTCGTGTTATTTATTCTCGCTTTCTTTCACGCCCGTTTACATGATGTTATTGACGAGATATAAAGTAATAAAACCACCATATCAGCCGTGATAATTTATCTATTTACAACAATTTTTTTGGTTACGTTCATGTATTTGTTCATAAAAAAACTGCACCCAGTAAGGCACAGTTTTATAGCTTAAAAATTACGTTCAGGTGCACCTATGAGCGATCAAAATCTTGCTCAAAGAACTCGCGCGTCGCTTGCAGGCACGCTGGGCTTACCAGACCACCGTGATAGTTAGCGAGTACCGCCCCAGCGGCAGCCTGTGCAGCTTGCGCTTGAGTGCCACCATTAGCGATAACTTGATTTGCTGCACGTTGACCCACTTGTTGCAGAGCGCCTGCAAACCTAGTTTGAACATCAGCTACGACGCTATTTGCGTCCCAGTCATTAGTGGACGCACTGCCAATAATACTAAAGGTTTGCTGATTTGGACGACTACTGGCGTTGGTAGCATCAACATCTAAAACCGTAATATTAAGATTGGCTTGGGGATTTTGCATACTAACTTGTCGCAATATAGCAGCCATAGAACCTGTGTTTAGATCATAATATACGGTTGGGTCTTGATTACCACCGCACAAAAGCGTTGGCATCGTCGGCACATAACCGCGCAGATCATTATCTTTGAGTGCTTGGCGCAAAGCATTTTGTGGATTAGCTGCCGGCAATACACCTGTTTGCGCAATTAAACTATCAGGGTTTCGCAGCGCATCAGCGACGTAGGCGGTACGAAAATCAGTTCTAATCAGATAATCAGTATTGTCAAACCCAAGAGAAGCAAAAGGCACTACGGGGGGCGGCAACATATCAAGCGTTGGATTATTCTGCGGTGTGCGCTCAAACAAAGCGAACTGAGGTAATTGATTAGCCGCAACTAAATCATCAAAGCTTGATAAGCTCGGTAGCTGAGTGTTGGCATAATTGGGTGTAAATATCTCTGAGGTATTGCGATAGACATTATATTTTTCTTGTAGACCTGTCGCTAGTAATGGCGCAAATCGAGTTGCGCCAAGATTGACATTACCTGCAAAGATGAAATCCCCAAAAGCCGCTAAAGCATAAGGTCCTGACAGCGGCGCTATAGCAGTCACAGGTTGGTTTTGCTGCTCCAAGGCGCGCGCTGTTGCCATCGCCACATGTCCGCCTTGCGAATAGCCACTGATAAATAGCTCGCCTGAATCACCAATGTTTGAGTAATTGGTGTTATTTGCACGGCGCTGCTCACTAATAGCTGCGCGCGCACTATCGAGAGCATCTATCATATCAGCAGATTGCTGCTCAGCAACGAGGTAAGGATGATAATCAAGTTCTGACTCATCGTAGCCGGCGTAGTTAGGCGCAACCACAATATAGCCTTGCGCGGCAAAGTTCGCCGCAACTGAGGTCGCTTCACCAACTGCTGAGTTTTGCGCATTTCCGACTTGGCTAAAGTCGTAGCTCTTATCGGTTGTGGTACCATGCGCATAGAGGAGCACAGGACGATCGCCTTGGCAATCATCGTCGTCACCGCGTGGCAGCATGAGGGCGGCAGTGGCGTTCGTAGATTCCCCTGCTGCCCCTACGGTTTGATAGCTGACTTTTTCTACGACTACGTCGCATTCAGCCTCGGGTATAGCTGCGTTATTAGTACCGACTAGTGCATTTATTTGGTTACTAGTAAACGTATTGATCGTCTCAACCTCAGTCGGCTCCGCGCTATTGACATCGTTGAAAGTCACCTCTGTATCATCATCTCCACAGCCGACTAATAGCAGGCAACTCGCCACGGCTACAGATAGTAAGCCGCGCTTCATAAAGGGTTTGGATACTGGGGTATGATGAGAGTTGAGCGAGTTGTTTGTACCAGTAGAGTTGGCGGTACTTGGTTTAGGTATGGTCATGGTTGCTATCCTTAGCAAAGATAAAATAATGTGAAAGTCGATCACTTCTACAAAAAAAGGACTTATGTTGAGCAGTTGATTCTCTATAAATCCTATTGTTTATTGGACAATATCGATTGTGTCTTATACCTTACTAGTTATACCGTAAAAGGTTACACAAAGCTACTTTAATGAGTGTAATTACCTGTCATCTTAGCTCTGGCAGTACACCCCTATTATAAGGTTTTCTATGGATATTATTATTGCAAGCGTCTGGATTTTAGCGATGGTGCTCTATAGCTTTTCAAGTGACTACGCAGCGGCGTATCCGAATCATCACTACCGCGCGCTGCCTGTAATCCGCTGGGGATCACTACTGATTGCCATGGGACTCTCTGCTTATTTGGCTCAAGCTTACCAAGAGAACTTACAAGGTACTGGCATCTGGGTATTTATCGGGGTAGTACTTGTGGTCATCATAGTTGCCAAATTGATATTTGGATGGGTTATTAGACGCCAACGCTAAGCTTGTAAATGCTAAATCAGTGCTAAGTTAGTGCTACTTGTAAAATTTGCTTCCTATTCCACACCTAACAACTAGAAACAACGTCATGAATGATAACAACGCTTCAACAAACAATCAGCGCACGGATCGTAGCTTTGATACCATCACTGATCACTTTGAAAAAAAGGTCTATGGCGGTCTTAAAGGTGATATTAGACTCGCTGTACTACGCCGTGATATTTTTACCTACACCCAAAAAGCAGCACAAGCGCTTGGTCGTCCGCTACGTATCTTAGATGTGGGTGCAGGTCTTGCTCAAATTGCTATAGATCTTGCCGCTCAAGGTCATAGCGTCGTGGTCAATGATATCTCAGCCAATATGCTCATCAAAGCGAAAGCTCAGGCAGCAAAAACTGACGATAATTTAGATATAAGCTGGTACGTCTGCCCTTATCAAGCGCTTGAAGCTAAGCTGGTAAATGACGATAAAGGTGGCACGACTGCTAGTAGCAAGTCCTATCAAATACAGAAGTTTGATGTGATACTGTGTCATGCGCTACTTGAATGGCTCGCTGAACCCGTAGAGATTATGGACTTCTTTGATCGGCTCCTAAAACCTAGTGGCGCGCTATCTTTGTGTTTTTATAACCCAGCGAGCTTTGACTATCGTAACTTGATTATGGGGAACTTTAACTTACTTGATAGCGTAGCAGAGGGTAGCGATTATCAAGCTGATAATAAAAAGAGCTTAACGCCGAATCATCCGGTTGCCAAAACTGAGGTGGATGCGTGGCTGGTTGCTCATGATTATCAGATACTGCTAACGAGTGGTCTGCGCGTCTTCCACGATTACGCGCCGCTTAAACGCGGCGGTCATAATAGTCCTGAAGCGGTGATACGTATGGAGCTGCGCTACTCCCAGCTAGAACCCTTCAAATGGCTAGGACGCTACTTGCACGTCCTAGCGACGCGCCGCCCTGAATAATACGACTTTGCTAAAACCATGCTGCAAGCTTTAAACACTGGCTGCTAACCTGTTTTGTGAATAGAGCCTGTTTAGAAAAAATAAGTCCTTAATAGAATAGTAAAACTAAATGAACCTTCTATCATATTCTGACCATGTTGTGGTATTGATGTTTTTTTCATCAAAGACCACAACGTGCTCAAGCATAGGCAATATACCGATACGCGTGCCAATAGCGTGGTTGTGATGACTGGCAACCAAAGACAACACGGTCTGTCCATCGTCGAGCTGTAATCGATACAGATAGTTTGCGCCGCGAAACACGCGCCCGACTACCAAGGCTGTCTGCGTACTGTCATCATCGTGAATGATGTCATCAGGACGTACTAATACTTTAATCGGTGTACCGTTAGGATAATCGTATTCGCAGTACTGTGCTCGCCCCTCTTCATCACAAACCTCCATGCGCCGGTATATATCACCAAGCGCTGTCTCGACATGACCTTCTTTGATGATGCCATCTATCATCGCGCCTTCACCGACGAACTCTGCTACAAAAGGACTGATAGGTTCATGATACAGCTCGCTTGGCGTTGCCCATTGCACCAGCCTACCCTTGTCCATAACGCCAACTTTATCCGCTAAGGCAAAAGCTTCGTTTTGGTCATGGGTGACTAAAATAGCGGTGGTATGCGTGCGCTTTAGGATATCGCGCACACTCATCGCAAGCGACTCGCGCAGTACCACATCGAGATTAGAGAATGGCTCATCGAGCAGGAGAAGTTTGGGTTTGGGAGCCAAGGCTCTTGCCAAAGCGACACGCTGCTGTTGTCCTCCTGAGAGCTCGTTTGGGCGTTTATCCGCATGCTCAGTGAGAGATACGAGACTTAGCATCTCTTGTACGCGCGCTTTTTTGTCCTTGTTTGACCACTTATTAAGACCAAAGGCGATGTTTTTGGCTACGCTTAAATGACCAAATAATGCGTAATCTTGAAACACCATACCCATACCGCGTTTGGCAGGCGCGATGGTAAAAGAACCTTTAGCGCTTTTATCCGTTAGGCGCTGATCACTTAAGGTAATAACGCCATGACGACTGGGCTCAAGCCCTGCGATAGCGCGCAGTGCCGTGGTCTTACCACAGCCGCTATAACCCAAAAAGCAACCAATCTCGCCTTGCGCCAACGTTAGTGAGAGTCCATTGACAATAACCGTATCATCATAGCCGACGACTAAGTCTTGGACACTAAAATAAGGACGACTATTTTGCTCAGTTTTAAATAGCTTGTCTTCACCTTCGTTAATACGACGCGCGTGCGCAGTGAGCATAGTAGAAGTCGTTGGCTCCTCACTCTCATACGACTTTGTCTTAAACATTGGCGTATCAGCTGATGAGGTACCAGATACAGAGTTAGTTTTGGTCGAGTCAGTGTACATAAAGGTACCAATAAGCGGTTATAAGTAAAATATAGTCAATTCGAAATAAAATCGATACGCTAATATTACCAGTGCTACTGGTATAAATTTTACTGGCGTGCTGTGTCGTTGCAGCCAGAGGCTGCGCAAAATTCATCCCAGCAGCACTGTATCGGTTTTATAATGATTCAACTATAGTAATAAAGCTCTACAGTAATAACAAACGAACGCGTCGCATCTATAAAATCGTTACCCTGTCTTATCGCTTTGACGCAGTAGTATCCATACGGGAAGCAAACCGACTAATACGATAAGTAAGCTTGGCAGTGCCGCCCGTCCCCACATGCCTTCGCTGGTCATTTCAAACACCCGGACAGCAAGTGTATCCCAACCCTGACGGCGCGTCATCAGGGTTATTGGCATCTCTTTCATGACCTCTACAAAACCGATCAACAGCGCAGTGAGTACGCCCGGGCTCAGTACAGGAAGCATCACCTGACGCCAGCGCTGGTAGGCACTATCGCTTAGGAGCTTCGCAGCAGCTTCTTGGTTGACAGTCAAACGCTGCAATTGACGATCAATAGGTTGAAAGCTGACCGTCATAAAACGCGTCGACAACGCCAGCAGCATCACTATAACACTACCTGAGAGCACCTGCTCTGAGCTGATCCCTAAAGCTATTAGTTGATTGTCCACCCACGCAATAGGGATAAAAACTCCGACCGCTAGTACTGTGCCCGGAACCACGTAACCTAGATTGGCAAGGCTGGTCATAAGCTTAGTCGACCGATCAGAATATTGACGCTTAATCCAAGCAACTATCACAGCCAAAAAAGCAATAAACACTGTAGTCATACTCGCAACCAGTAGGCTATTGGTCACAAAATCTATGTAGCGTGCGTCAAAATCTTGGCGAAAATTTAGCGCCGTCCAGTAGATCAGCTGTAAAAATGGAATCAAAAACGCCATTAAAAATATTGAGGTACAAAGCAAAGTCATCGATATAGTTGCAAGCGCACCCGCTTCAAAGCGCTGCGTACTGCCTTGCGTCACCCCATTGCCACGCTTCGCCTGCCAATACTGCTCGAACAAAACGACAATAAATACAACACCTATTAACAAAGCCGCTAATTGTGCAGCAGTTGTCAGACTAAAAAAGCCAAACCACGCTTTGTATATGGCGGTGGTAAAAGTGTCAACATTGAATACAGATACCGCGCCAAAGTCAGCCAGCGTCTCCATACATGCCAGCAGCAACCCCCCAATAATCCAAGGTAAAGCCTGCGGTAATGCTAAGCGAAAAAACACACGGCTGCGGCTCAAACCAAGCATCTGCCCTGCCTCTATAGCGCGGCGTCCCTGCGACAAAAACGCCTGCCGTGCCAGCAAGTACACGTAAGGATAAAACGCCAATGACAGTATAAATCCTGCGCCCCAGACGTTGCGTACGGATGGAATAGCAGCGCTGACGCCTAAATCGCGTAACGCCGTTTGTAGTGGGCCACTAAAATCAACAATACCTACCGTTACAAATGCTAAGACATAAGCAGGTATGGCAAGGGGCAGCATCAGTGCCCAGGTAAAAAACCGCTGCCCAGGAAAGCGGTACATACTCGTCACCCAAGCAAGTACCGTACCAACACTCCCCGATATCAGTACCACCATAGCCAATAAAATGATGGTGTTTTTTAGGACTTCTGGCAGTACAAAATCTGCCATGTGCGTCCAAATATCTGCAACAGGCTGTGTCCATGAAAGCAACACTATTAAAATAGGGACGAGCATAAACAACGAAATCAGTCCTAAGACTGATTTTGAGATAAGACGTCTGCGAGCAGTATGGTCTGAGCTGATATTCTGTTCAGCGTCCGTAGGGGTATTGTTTACACGTGCAGCCGACTCTGTAGTTATCATAGTAGTACTACCATATCAGACGTGCGGGCGCTTATTTATAGCCCGCTTTGTCCATCATTTGGATCGCTTTGGTCTGTAGTTCGCCAAATTTTTGCACACTGATATCATCCTGCTTAAAAGGCCCCCAAGCTCTGAGCATCTCAGATTCATCGACGCCTTCTTTTACTGGGAACTCTTTGTCTGCACTGGCATAAATACCTTGTGCTTCATCTGAGGATAACCATTCCATTAGTTTGAGCGCGCCATCTGGATTATCCGACCCTGCGATAACACCAGCACCTGAGATGTTTACATGCGTACCAGTAGTGTCTTGGTTCGCCCAAAATATCTGTACTGGAAAATCAGGCTGCTCTTCAAGTAGACGACCGTAGTAATAACTATTGGCAATACCGACTTCGCACTGACCTGCGGCGATAGCCTCAAGCATGCTGGTATCATCGCTAAAGACATCGGTTGCTAGATTATCGACCCAACCGCGAATAATCTCTTCGGTTCTTTCCGCGCCCAAATGTTCCATCATACTCGCTACTAGCGACTGATTATAGACTTTTTTGGAGGTACGCAAACACAGCTTACCTTTCCATTTTGGATCTGCTAAATCAGCATAGGTAGATAATTGGTTAGGATCAACTTTGCTTGGATCATAAAAGATAGTACGAGCGCGTAGCGACAATCCTGTCCAGTTACCTTGAGGGTCGCGATATTTAGCGGGTACGTTAGTCTCTAGAATATCAGAAGCTACAGGCTGCAATAAGCCTTGCTCAGCAGCTTGCCACAAGTTACCCGCGTCAACGGTCAACAACATGTCGGCAGGTGTATTAGACCCTTCAGCTTGCAAGCGTGCTAGTAGCGGTCCTGTCTTATCCGTGACCAGCTCAACCCTTACTCCTGTTTGCTCGGTATAACGATCTAACAAGGGTTTAATCAGTTGCTCGTTACGTGATGAGTATATAGTGACGACTTGCTCGTCATTTGCAGCTATAGCGTTGGCTGTAGATTGCTCAGTACTTGCTACCTCAGTGTCTACTTCAGTATCTGTAGTAGACGCATTGTCACAACCTGCTAATCCAAGCATGAGACCAAATATAGCAACAGGTAGAGCGCGCTTTGTCGAAGACAAACTGGTACGAACAAGGTTTAATGACATGATTTTCCTTAAATAGTACAGTAAATAAGAATAAACTTCATACTAATGGAAATGAGATTAATTATCAATACATTTGTATTACTGAGTAGACCATCTTGGCACTGAGTTCAATAGTCTGATGACATAACCTGATGAAAACGGTCGCTAACACCCTATAACACCCATTGCCCAAGTATAGCGTTGACAGCGGCTTCGGTACGTAGGATACGCGGACCTAAGTGAATCGTCTGACACCCTTTTGCACAGAGCAGATCAACTTCATAGTCAATCCAGCCGCCCTCTGCACCAATAAAAACCATGCTCGGTAACAAGGCTTTAGAGGTTGTTAGTAATGACGTCGACACATCATCTGTAGCCTTGTCCGCGAGCTGCTGTGCGTACTGAGTAAAAGACAACTCACTCTCAGGGTGAGCGACAACAGCGCGGCCCGTCATTAGGCTTGGCAGCTCATCTTCAACAAAAGGTTTAAAGCGTTTTTGTAGACGGATTGAAGGCGCGATAGTATCGACGCCTTGCTGCAAGCCCTCTAACACAAACTCATCTAAACGCTTGAGCATCGGGCTTTGCCAATAGCTCTTTTGCGTGCGATAGCTGTTAATGAGAATAATGTCTCGTACCCCAAGTGCGGTCATATCTATAATCAGACGCCGCAGTACCTTTGGTCTTGGTAGTGCCAACACCACAGTGACATCAAGCTTCGGCGGCGGCGTAAGCGTAAGCTGCACTTCCTGCAAAAACACGGTACTCGGTGTCATTTGTGCAATCACTGCACTGCCTAATCTGCCGCCCAGCTGCCCAATTTTGATGCTATCGCCAACGCTCAGACCAAGCACCCGATTGATGTGCTCAATATGCGCCTTTGAACTGATCTGAGCTGTGGCGGAGGTTGCTGCAAAATGAGGTGCCGGCAGTAAAATACAATTCATAGCTTTGGACGCTCAACCACTGGCTCACCATCATCTACAGCTTTGACTGCTGCCAGACTATTAATTGTCCTGTGAGCAGTCTGAACACATAGCGTGCCGATAACCTCTTCGATCATAGCCAGCTGTCTTTTTAGCACGGATTGCTGCTCTAAAGTGACCGCCGCTCCCACCGCTCCTGCTTGTTTGGCAACATCAGGCTGACGTAACCAAAACTGCAACTGCTGATAGACAAGCCTTGTGTCATCCGCTGTTTGGTCTAGTACTAAAGGCATCTCAATAGGCGCACTGCTAGGAATATCGATAGGATGATAAAAGCTATTGTGCGGTTGGTATAAAGCGCCAGCTCCTGCCAGCTTATCAACCACGCTTTGACAGGACTGAGTATAGCTACCCATGAGTACGGGCGTACCGATACTCGCAGGCTCCACGGGATTGTGACCACCGATATCGACGAGTGAACCGCCAACTAATGCTACCTTGGCAAGCTTATACCATAACATCAGCTCGCCCATACTATCAGCTAGATAGACTTGTGTTTGCGCCGTCACAGGTTCAGCACGGCTGCGCCTTGCTATCTGCAAACCCGATTCCGCAATAAGTGCTGCTACCTCATCAAAGCGCTCGGGATGACGGGGTACGATAATTAGCAACGCATCGCGTAGCTCAGTGGTGTCTAATAGCTGTTGTTGTAGCGCTAAGGCGATCTGCTCCTCACCATTATGGGTACTGGCTGCAACCCAAATTGGCCGCTCTAACGCATACTCCATTACTTCTATATTATCTTTATCCTCATTAGTGCCTTTACTCGTATCAGTTGCTTCTTTAATAGCTTTTTTATTCGTATTACTTTTCTGCTGACTCTGATCAGCTTTCTCTTCTAATAGAGTCGTTTTTGCTGATGGATTTGTTGTTGCCTTGGGTGTATTGATGACCCATTTGAGCGAGCCTGCTACTCTAATTTGTGAGCTACTCGCGCCCAGCTGACGAAAACGCTTTGCAGAGTCATTATCTTGAGCGATGATCAGCGTAAGGTTCTGCATCATGCTAGTGCTGACTGCTGCAATTTTTTGGTAGCTGTGAAACGAGGATAGCGACAGTCGACCATTGACTAAGACACTTGGGATACCGCGTGCGCTTAGATGATAGAGGATATTCGCCCACAGCTCAGTTTCTACAAACAGCGCAGTCACAGGTTGTACATGCGTCAAAAATGTATCAATGACTGCTGGACTATCAACAGGTACATAGCTGTGACTCATCCGTCCCTGCGCGATCTCATGTGCAAAGCGGCTAGCACCGCGCGCAAACCCAGTCTGCGTCGTATTAGTCAACCAGATCTGATACCCCCGAGCCAGCAAAGCATCGAGCAGCGGCGCTATGGTATTGGTCTCCCCTAAAGAGACAGCATGACACCAAATGATCTTCGTTTTGGTTTTACTGTCCGTTCTGATAGGCTTATTAGTGACATCGTGCAATGGCGACGCTATAGGCGGCGACGGATAGTGCTTACCAAAACGCTGTGCGACCTCTTGCCTATAGTTGTCGTGTTTATGTGAGCGCTGCCAGACTTGCAAGCGGTATAAAGGCTTTAGGATAGCGATGACGACACGGTAGTACCAAGGCGGCTTAACGGCGACACTCTGCGTGTTGGATGTTATCTGATCTGTAGATATCATAGGCTTTGATGCGTCAGGCTTGGTGACGTCAGGAGAAGATGGCATAGTGCAGCCTGTAATGTTAAGTGAGATATTAGGGCGTGTTGAACATTCATAAATGGGCACTGCTGATTGCTAAAATTGTTCCAGACAAGGCGCAAGTCGATGATAATGTTAGTACCTTAGCGAGACTTGCAACACCGTATGGGGCAATTTTAGCATCAGCCCCTCTTATTAAGTATTAAGCTGATGGGGACAGGACTATTTTTTGCCGCTGCTGTGATAAAAATAGACGCTTAGAATGACTAAACTTACTCTTTTTATCTGTGCATCGCCTAAAAAATAGTCTCTGTCAGTGCCATGATCGAATGTTCAACACGCCCTAGACAAAAACTATAATCAAAAGCGCGACTAACACAATAGCACCGATCAGCCACTGATAGCGTTTGATACTATTTTGATCTTGCTGCTTGTAAGCGATAAGCGCTTCTGCTTGCTGCCACTCTGCAATCACGTTCGCTGCCTGCGCATGACCATTTGCTGCTGCTTGCTCCAACCAGTAGCGACCACTGTTTATATCTTGCGGCACGCCGATGCCTTGGTAGTACATTTTACTAAGCATACGCTGAGCGCGGCTATCATTTTTGCTAGCCGCGCGTTCAACCAATAACGCGCCTGCTGACTTATCACTGTCACTATTTTGCGCGCTATCGGATAATCCCTCTCCCAATAGCTCATACATAGCAAGGCGTAGCATAGCAGTGGTATTGCCTTGCTCAGCCGCGTTTTGTAGTACGGTCAGCGCACGCTTTTTTGCAGCAAGATGCGCAGCGCTAAAACTAATTTTTGATCTGGGTTGCTGGCGCGTAGCGATATATTGCTCAAACTGATCCAATATATGCCGCGCTTTATTATAGTCCTCGCTACCAGCATGTTGTACCACTTCAATCTCATCAAGCTCCTTCATAAGTTGCACGTAGATATCAGGTGTTGGCGCTACTGACTGTGCGACTTTTTGGGTTGACGCTGAGCTTGGTTGCTCACTTACTTTTACGCTATCTTGCTGTAATTTATCTACAATCTGAGGTGTTGAAACTGAGTCTTTTGTTGTTACTGAGTCTCTTGTCGTTATAGGTATTTGAATTGCGTCTGCACTTTTTATACTGTCTGTAATTTTTTCATTGTCAACATCTTTTACATGAGGTAAGCGCGCACGCACCGCTTGATACAGACCGCTTGCGACCTGTCCGCCCTGCACCGCCGTAAACGCACGATCAATATGACCAAACACCCGCATACCAATAGGCTCAAGTGGAAAAAATAAAGCCTCGTGGCCTGCGATATCATCGCGATAAGCGACCGCCATATGCTGATAAAAATCCTCAGCTATAAGTGGTAGCTCAGGGTAGCGTTTACGTAGCTCAAACTCACCATACCAATGCGCTACCCTTTGCCAGTGCTGCGTTAATACCCGCCCTGCATAAAATGCCAAAAACATAAATAGGTTGCGGTAGCGCTCATCGTTAAGGAGCTCATTTTCATGCAAAGTATTGGCTCTACTATGCTCGCGGCGTATCTGAGTCAGGAGCGTATCCACCCGCTGCAAGCTTGCTAATGACTCATCAAGCTGGCATGTATACAGCTCGTCCTCATAAGCGACTCCGCCTGCAATAGGCCTCCGCACCAAAAAATCTTGCCAATAACCTGCGGCAATATAATCAAGCGGCGTAAGAGCAGAAGCATTCATGAGACAAATGTATCCTATGCAATAGTCAAGATAAAGCAACAATGCGCTACCTTAACCTAAAAACTGATGCGCTACAATAAAGGACTGAACAGACGTATCACATTATCGAACAAGCGCTTATAACCTTGACGCTGCTCCCATTCCCTTAGACCCAAAAATCGGCAGTACTGTAAATAAGTCTTTTGACACTGCGCAACTTGCTCGACCATCTCGGGCGTATATATGGCTAGACTGACCTCCATATTCAGATAAAAGCTGCGCATATCGATATTGACCGTTCCAAACAAACAATAGTCGTCATCAATAACTACAGTTTTGGTATGCAACAGCCCGCCTTTAAACAGAGCAATCTTAACGCCTGCTGCCAGCAGCTCTTGGTAATAGGCTTGCGAGGCGTGCTGCACAAGGAACGAGTCTACTTTTTCAGGAATAATTAAGGTCACATCGACACCGCGTCTGGCGGCAGTTGTCAGCGCCCCCGACAACGTTTCGTCAGGGACAAAATAAGGCGTAGTTAGCTGAATACGTCGATTGGCCCGGTGGATAATAGTCACTAGCGTATTGTAGATCACATGCCCCGTTACTTGAGGCGCTGAGGGTATCAGCTGCGCGACGACGTTTTGGACGATAGGCATTGGCGGTATCGCAATCGATGTCATCCCTATGGTTTGCTCAACGAACGATGGACTTTGATAAGAAGGGTTATATAATACTTTTACTCGGCTATTGATCTCGTTGATAGTCGGATTGGATAGGTAGAGTTTACGCGTATAGTTGTTGAGCCGCTGATCAAGGGCATTTAGATTATCATTATTCTCAGCACTAATATCTGTCACAACCACCTTAGTCATGGCGGTGGCAATACTGAGTGACTGCTCACTTACACTGCGAATCATCACATCAATCCACTGCCCAACCGCTTTGTCTTGCTTAAAAAACTTAGGATCTACTAGATTAAAACTGCCTGTATAGCCAATATAACCATCAATAACAACGATTTTGCGATGATTACGAAGATCTGAGCGTTTAAATAAGGTCTTAAATAATCCTACGGGTAACGAATGATGGACTAACACGCCCGCGCGCTCCAAGGCTCTGTGTTCACGACTATTAAAAAAGCTAAAGCTGCCGACACTATCTGCTAACACATGACATTCAACCCCGCGTCTGGCCGCCTCTTGCAGCGCCTCTAGCACTGCTAATACGTGCCCCTTTGGATATATAATATAAAACTCTATGAGAATAGTGCGCTTAGCACTATTGATATCTTTTATTAAGTGATCAAAGATCGTATGCGGCGCCGTCAACAGCTGCATACTATGACCTGAGAACACCCCAAAACCTGTCTTTAGCGTACCAATACGACTGATGCCGCGATACTGCTCTGATAGTAGCTCCTGTCCTTGATCAAATATCAGACGCGCACGCACCGCCAAATCGTTCATGAGCAGACTGGCCTGATCCACCCGCGCGCGGTAGCGCCGACCAATCATGGGCTCTCCTAACAATATATAAGCGATGAGTCCTACAACAGGCAAAGTATACAGCACTGCTATCCAAGCAATGGATACACCAATATTGCGCTGCACTGATACGATACGTAGTGTCATCACAATCATCAATACGATATGTAGTACGAGACCAAGTCCTGCAAAATCGCCCCACGACCACGCTATAAAGGTATCTTTATCAGCTAAAGCATCTATGTTTCACCTCCCACGTGTCGTATCGATAGTCATGTTTATTTTGATCTTGTTATCATGCCTTGTTAGTTGTGCCTTGATAGTATAGTCGTTTTTATCTCACATACAATAATTACCTATTACACGTATAGAGCAAGGCGCGTCTTTAATACGCTGAGACGGCGGCTATAGCCGTGACTATAAATGCAGCCTGATCTTCAATATTAAAAAAAACCTGAAATAGGGTTTGACAGCTCAATGTAAATCTATATAATACACACCCACAGCACAGGGCTTTATTGGTTCTATGCTGTAGGAAGTCTATTTAAAGGGTGACAGCTTTAGAGTCAGGACTTTTGGAAATCCTATTTAAAGGATTTTTAATACCATCCAGTGTAGGCAGAGTTTTATAGAATTTACGTTAATGTAAATTCTCTTGCGCTCGGACGAAGCAGTGCTTCGTTTTGACTAACGCTAGATGTAGGACTTTTGGAAATCCTATTTAAAGGATTTCCCTTGTGAACCTAAAATTGCAGTGCAATTTTTTTACGGTTCTCAGGGTGATTAGCTCAGTTGGTAGAGCGTCTGCCTTACACGCAGAATGTCGGCGGTTCGAGCCCGTCATCACCCACCACTTATTAGCTAGTGAGCCTTAATAGGCTAAAAGCTAAAACGACCTAAGCAGCGGTAGTTCAGTTGGTTAGAATACCGGCCTGTCACGCCGGGGGTCGCGGGTTCGAGTCCCGTCCGCTGCGCCATATTCTGTAGTAAGCAGAAAACGAATTTAGACTGTCAAGTTTAAGCAAGTTTCGCCTCAAACATAACTTTGTTTGAGGTTTTTTTGTGTCTACGATTTGGTTTCTGAAATAGGTTTAATAAACCATCAAACATGAAGTAAGCCTAGAGGGTTACTCTCATCTTATCATCAACAAGCCTATAATCAACCATTGATCTATTGCCGCCATTAATGCATATCTTTTTTAGCAACACTGACTTGTTTAAATGTCAAAACCTCAGCCATAATGTATCAGCTTTAGATGGATTTTTTGTATCAAAGGTTCGTACTTTTATTTTTAGTGCTCGCACTGTATTACGCGTAATGATGAACAAATCATCCTCCCCCTTTATAGTCGACTCTTTAGGAGACAATATTTATGTCTGACTTAACGCATCTGCCTAGGGTTGCTCTAGGCTTCTTCCCTACCCCATTGAACGAGCTTAACCGCTTAAGTCAAAAGCTCAATGGCCCCAAAATATTTATCAAAAGGGATGATAATACGGGACTGGCTCTCGGCGGAAATAAAACCCGCAAGCTTGAGTACATCATGGCAGATGCTTTAGCGAAGGGCACGGATACGGTGATTACCGCTGGAGCGGCGCAGTCCAATCATTGTCGTCAAACAGCAGCAGCGGCTGCAAGCTTAGGTCTTGAGTGTCATTTAGTATTAGGCGGGCAAGCGCCCAAGCAGGCGCAGGGTAACTTGCTTTTAGATCAGATCTACGGCTGTCACATCCATTGGGCAGGCGTGAATCGTAAAGGTGAGGACATCCCAGCTCTTGTTGAGCGCTTAACGGCAGATGGCAAAAAGCCTTATGTGATTCCCTACGGCGGCTCAAACGAGATCGGTGCTGTGGCTTTTTTGGCAGCCTATAAAGAGATGGAAGCGCAGCGCCGCGCTATGGACGTAACCTTTAGCCATATTGTTTTTGCCTCAAGCTCAGGCGCGACCCACGCTGGTCTTATGCTAGGTAATAAAATTTACGCCAATGATTGTCAAATTGTCGGCATCAACATCGACAAAGGTGAGCGCGATGCGGTTGCTTTTGATGAGCATATTGTCGCGCTCGCCAACAGTACTGCAAACCTAATCAATAGTGATTGTCAGTTTACGCGTGACGATTTAATACTCAATTCTGCTTATGTGGGTGACGGCTATGGTGTGATTGGTGCTTTAGAAAATGAAGCGATTGCAGTGATGGCACAAACTGAAGGCATCTTGTTAGATCCTGTCTATACAGGACGCGCCCTGGGCGGGCTGTTAGATATGATTCGTACTGGTCAGATTAAGTCAACAGACTCTGTGCTGTTTTGGCATACTGGCGGCGCGCCTGCTCTATTTGCCTATGCAAATGACTTGCATACAAATGACTTAGAGGTTGCTCGAAAGGACTAGAAAACGACGCTGGCAATATGGATAATACCTTTAACTAGTCCCTTATTAAGCTTGTGGCTGCTTTGGGTTTCTTAACTGATGAACGCCAATAAGCTAATGTGAATAATGACAAAACAGAGAGTTTATTATGCGCCTAGCAGCACTTTTTCAAAAAATGCATGATCGTCATCCTAAACTGGGTAAAGCGGTCTCGCTTGCTACGGCCACAAGCGTTATTGCTGCCAATAGTTTTGGCGGTGCTATCCCGATATGGTTTATGGGAGCAACCAAAATAATCACCGGCTCTGCTATTGCTGATAAGACGGTTATTAAAATCGCTAATCATTGGATTAATAGTAACAATGCGGTGATTGATAAAGTCCTACCAAAAAAGGATTGGCGTATCGATTTACCTGACGACGTCAATATCGATGGCAAATATTTGCTGGTCAGCAATCATCAGTCGTGGGTCGATACCAGCATTGTGCAGTATATCAGTGAAGGCCGTCTGCCCCTGACGCGTTTTTTTACTAAATTTGAGCTGATCTATATCCCTATCGTTGGTCAAACCTTTTATTTTTTAGACTTCCCGATGATGCGTCGGCACTCAAAAGCCGCCGTCGCCAAAAACCCAGCTCTGCAAGGTAAAGACATCAAAGAGGCCAAACGTGCCTGCGCTCTGCTTAAAGACAAGCCTTTTACTTTGCTCAATTACTTAGAAGGCACCCGCTTTACCCCCACTAAACGCGATAAACAAAACTCTCCTTATACTCATCTACTCAGACCACGGGCTGGGGGCTTGGCGCTCGCTATCAACGCTTTGGGTGAAGAGATTGACGGTATTTTGGATATGACCATCGTCTATCCTGACGGCATACCCACTTATGGTGATTTGTGGAAAGGAAATATCGAGCGTTTAGGTGTCGATGTGCGCTATATGCAAGTACCAGCAGACTTACTTGCGAGTATCAAAAGCGGTGGCTATGAGAATGATGAGGCCGTTAAAGCCAAAATGTTTGCTTGGGTTGAAGCGCTATGGCAGCAAAAAGATCAGCGTATAACTGAGATGCTCGCTGAATTTGAGGCTAGTCCTGCCGATATTAATGCCCGTCAAACATGTAAATAACCTTTTTCTCTGTTAGTTTGTTAGTTAACTACCATAAAAAAGCCCATTACCTTACAGTAGCGGGCTTTGCTGTTTTTACTCACACTAAAAGCCATCTAAAGTCATCAGCAGGTGATTATGAATAAGAATAAGCACTAGTGAATGTGATTGTTTTAAAATAGCTTACCAATCAACGCACTAGAATAATTGGTGATACGGTACTGGCAATAATCTCCGTAGTGGTACTTCCAAGAAATAATTGCTGCCACTTAGAGTGACCATAAGCGCCAATCACAATAAGATCGATACCGTTTTCTACCTGAAAATTTAATAAACCGTTGACCGCATCCATCTCTGGTAGATGATGCGCCGCCGCCATGAACCCAGCTGATTTTAGCTGATCGGCTGCCGTTACTAAGCTATTTTTGGCCGCATCATTGTGATTACCAATCATAACGATATGGCCTTCCATACCTCTTAATAATGGACTTTTTGCCACCATTTCTGCCGCTTTAATTGACGTTTTGCTACCATCAAAGGCTAGCATATACGAGTTTGGAGCTTTAAACGCCTCAGAACAAATGAGCACGGGCACGTTAGCGCCGCGGGCGACCGTCTCGATCTGACTGCCGATGTTGATGCGATCGTGTTTATGATCTTCGCCGCGCCTACCCATGACAATAGCGCGATTTTTTTCTTTAAAATGTTCAATAGCAGGAAGCAATTTACCACGGCGCTGATGCGTGCTGACGGGCACATCAAAGTTACTTTTGATATAGCTTTTGGCATCTTGGACCAAAGCATTACTATAGCTGTTAACGACTCGCGCACGCTGCTCATCTAGCAATGAGAGCTCCTCTAACAAGATTTGCCGACTATCGACGCCGATAGCACCAGATAAGTCGCGACGTTTGGAGGCAGGAACATCACTAACATTGAGTAAGGCTACAGGCAGATGTAAACGACTGGCGTACCATGCAGCGTAATCACAGACGGATTCGGTCACGGCTGAGCCGTCGATGCAAGCTAAGATATGCTGTT
The DNA here is from genome assembly GCA_947489525.1 of uncultured Psychrobacter sp. Classification (GTDB taxonomy): domain Bacteria; phylum Pseudomonadota; class Gammaproteobacteria; order Pseudomonadales; family Moraxellaceae; genus Psychrobacter. The sequence continues at coordinate 233,530 of CANLDW010000003.1, read as the reverse complement.
CAGTGGTCATAATGTATCCCCATCGCTAATGTAAAAGTGTCTATAGACTCTAACAAGTTTAGCGCGGTTAGAGCTAGCGTTATTAAGTACGGATATCGTGTTTGTGATTTTGCTGCACTATTGACAGTATCGTATTAAACGTATTCTATTAAAATTGCATATCGAACATATTGTACCGACCTCACAAGCGCTGATAGCGCCTATTCACACTGGCAATCAGACCCACCATGATCATCCCCATAATGACCAAAACCGCAGACATAGCGTGCGCAGCGTCATAGTTGAGCGCTTCAACTTGTTCATATATGGCTATGGAGACGACTTTGGTCTCACCAGCGATACTGCCACCTATCATCAGTACCACCCCAAACTCGCCAATCGTATGGGCAAAGCTAATCAAGCTACCTAAAATAATACCGACGCGCGCTTGTGGTAGAGCGATGCGGACAAACCGTCTTAAACGATTAGCTTCCAATAGGTTCGCCACGTCGGTTACACTTTTGGGAATGCGAATGAACTGCGCGTAGACAGGCTGAATATAAAACGGCAGGGAGTAGATGATAGAGCCAATGACGAGGCCTTCAAAGGTAAAGATAAGCGGACTGATCTGATGCGCGCTTAACCATTGACCAATACCAAAATTTGGACTCAATAGCAGCAGTAGATAAAAGCCAATCACCGTTGGCGGTAATACGAGTGGCATCGCTACTACGCCCATCAGTATAATCTTAAGACGGGCTACGAGACGCCTTTGGCTAGGTCTGGCCAACCAATAAGCTAAGGGCGTGGCGAACAGGAGCAAACACAACGTGGTAATACTAGCAAGCTTAATACTGACCCAAAAAGGTCTAAGCATGTCTGATAGGAGAGAGTGTTCGATCATAATGTAACTCATCCCTTATTCTAAGACGTACAGGTTAAGACTGGCTTATCATGATCGAGATTATTTATTACTTAATGGCCAAGTAGCCAGCGTTAGCAAAATAATCCTGCGCCTGCTTAGAACGTAAGTAAGTGCTAAAATCTAGCGCCATCGGTTTGTCACTGGTAACAATACCATCTTGTAAAATCGCGGGATAGGAATTAATCGGTAAAGTGATAAATTGTTCAGGTGTTGCTTGAATAGCAAGCACTTGCGGTTGTGCCACAAAGCCATAGTCCGCACTTCCCGTATGCGCATACTGAAAAGCTTGTCCGATATTCTCAGCTTGTATCAACTGATTTTGCTTAACTAAAGTGTCATACAAGTTCTGCTGTTGCAAGTAAGCTGTTGCTGATGCACCATAAGGGGCAAGCTCAGGATTAGCAATAGTGACTTTGCTATCAGTCTCTTGAGCGATATTATGCAACGAGGCTAGGCTAAGCTCATTTACAGGTTTAGTCACACTATACAGGGCTAGTTGACCTTGGGTGTAAGTAAAGGGTTGATAAGTTGCTACTTTTGATTGTTGCTCTTGTGCCAGCCTAGCCGGAAACGCTTGATTCGCTGCTAAGAACACATCGTAAGGCGCGCCCGCTTTGATTTGTGCATAGAGCTTACCTGAAGAAGCATAAGTCACTTCGATGTCTTGCGCGTCTAAGTGTCGCGCCGCCGTATAACCTTTAATAACAGCGGGTAACACCTCCGCTAAATTTGACGCCGCTGCAATGCGTAGCACAGGTTCATTGACGCTACTGGTCTCGCTTGTACTATCTACCTGAGTACATGAGCTTACGCTCACTACTGCAAGAGTCAAAACCGCTAGCGTGAGATTACTTATTTTTATCATTATATTTATTTATCGCCAACCGTTTCGTTATTAAGCGTTAGTGACTAGCGCGCTTGCAACTAACCGCTTGCAACTAACCATTGTTGCTAAGCCATTTAGAATCCGCGTTATCATAGTACTCTTGCTTCCATACCGGGATGTCAGCTTTAATCGTATCAAGTATCCAGCGGCAAGCGTCAAACGAGGGATAACGGTGCGCGGAAACCACCCCTACCCAAACTGCCACATCACCAATCTCAAGCGCGCCGATACGATGTATAGCGACCGCGTGCAGGATCTCAAAACGCTCTTTTGCCTCAGCGATGATAGCGCGACCCTGATTAAGTGCTAAATCCTCGTAGCCATAATAAGTTAGGCGCTCAACTTGGGTAGCATTGTTATGATTGCGTACTCGACCCTCAAAGCAGACAAAGGCGCCAGCGCCATCATCCTCAAGCATGGCTTTAAGACGATTTTCATCGATAGCCGTATCTAACAAGGCAAAGCCATCGCGCGCCGCTATCTCATAGACCTCATCCACACTGCGTTTAATCGTCATTGATTGACCGTGTACGTTATCTGTCATGGCATCTCTTCTCTTTTTTCTACTCTTTTTATGATTGCAACGCTCAATGTATTGTAGAGCCTAGCTTACTGTTTAACCACCGGCGACTGGGGTAATGAACGCCACGCTATCGCCATCATGAATCGTATCCGTCCAGTGAGCAAAATAATCATTGATAGCCACGCGCAATTGCTGTTGTGGTTGACTAAAATGATGCTTTTGGCGCAGCTGCTCATACAGCTCAGTTAACGAGGTCGACGTATCGACGTGTACTGTTTCCGTTTGACAATTGGCTTCATCGGCAAGGCTGGCAAAGTATAAAATAGTAATATTCATAGTGGTATCGCTGTTCATAAGCTGATCTTGATCTGTTGAATGACTATCGATGGTTAAACTACAGGGTGGTCAAATTATAGGGTGGTTAAATTATGGGGTGGTTAAACTACAGGATGGTTAAATTACGCGGTAGCTAAACTAAGCATAGCATTGCGCTTTAGAATGATTCCTTAAACCCTTCTTCATATTGTTTTAATTATACTTCTTATAATTAAAAGGTAACTTTGCCAGTTCTAACACCATATGATTTTTCTACGCATGACGATAATCGGATTTGCCGCCTATCTTTGTGACGAGATGAATATCATCGATCACGATATCGTGTGAGATGGCTTTAGTCATATCATATACGGTTAAACAAGCCACGCTGACAGCAGTTAACGCTTCCATCTCGACGCCAGTCTTATGCGTAACTTTTACCGTCGCATTAACAAGGATACTATTAGCAGCGTCATCATAATTAAAGCTAATAACGATTTTATCCAAAGGCAAGGGATGGCACAAAGGAATAAGATCATGCGTGCGTTTAGCCGCCATAATCCCAGCGATATGCGCGGTTTGAGTAATACTACCCTTTTTCGTCATACCATCAGCGGCTTTAATCTGCTGATAAATATTTTTGGGAAAACGTACCTGCCCTGTCGCTCGCGCCTCTCTTGTGCTTGCTACTTTGCCACTAACATCCACCATCTTAATATCACCGTCGCCATCAAGATGCGACAGCGTGGTTTGTTTTGTATTTTCTCTAGTCGATTCATGGTCTTTTTGGACGTCGTTACTCATTATTTTTATCTCGTTTAAACGCTTTGTTGTTTTTTAATGTGTTAAGACTACATGATCCCTTCTTTACTTCATTCAATCACTTAGACTTGACGATCTAACGACTTTATTGCCCTTTTAAAAGCGCTAGGTGTATTGAAATTAGTAAGGTCATGCCACTGTTCTGGTAGCGCTATGGTATGTACTATCGGCTCAATAAAAGGTATAACGCGGCGTTGATTATTATCAAGATAGCCCTTGAGCTCATAGGCAAGGCTAAGCTGATAAAGTCCGAGCAAAGGGTATAAATGCTCCGCATCAGCGAGGCAGATCACTTGCCTATCATTAGCCTGCATTATTGCAGCTTGTAGCTTTTGCCATAAATCGGGCGCTGGAATAAGACTATCGCAGCTTATGACCAGCAGCCACGATTTTTGCTCATGGTGTTTGACTAATGGTTTTTTTAAGGTTTGCAAAGCGGCTGCAATTGCTGCTAATGCTCCGCCTGTTTTTTTATAGTCACCTTGATTACTACTGTCAACATAGCTACTGTCAACATAATTTCTGTCAGCAGCGTCATAATCTTTGATACGCGATACGGTTGCTTGATGAAGTAGTTCAGCGTCGATAGCAAAGTTATGCGCGTTATCGGCAAGCAGGATAGGGACATCAAGCGCCAGCGCGTGCCTGATGTGATAATCCAGTAAGCGCTCACCAGTTGGAAGTGTCAGTAGGGCTTTGGGCGTTCCCATGCGGGTGGAGTTGCCACCAGCCAAAATCACCACGCCTGCCAAACGGTTTAAACTGTTTAAGGTTTTGTCACTTGTAGCCTCATCAACCTTCACTGTCGTAGTCCACCTCTCAAAATTCAACTATGATTCAACTAGGGTTCAACTATGATTTGGATTTTGCGCCATAAAATGCGGCACAAAGTTGCATGGACGCGTACGGTTATCCAACTGCTCTTTGAGGATATGCTCCCAGCCTGTACGGCATGCGCCTGATGAGCCAGGCAGACAAAAGATACCTGTATTGTTTGCCATACCAGCAATAGCGCGCGATTGCACTGTTGACATACCGATCTCGTCTTTTGATATAAGACGAAACATCTCACCGAAGCCGTCAATGGACTTATCAAACAATACGCTAACAGCCTCTGGCATACTATCTCTAATATAAAAACCTGTGCCGCCAGTAGTGATCACTGCATGTACTGCTGGATCAGCAATCCAGCCACTCATGACGGCACGAATCTGATAAATATCATCAGTGATGAGCTGACGATCAGCTAAGGTGTGCCCCGCTTGCGTCAAGCTGTCCGCTAAATACTGACCTGAGGTATCTTGCTCTAGCGTCCGGCTATCGGAAACGGTTAATACCGCTATGTTCAAAGGAGTGAACGCCGCTTCAGGTTTGCTCATGGATAATCCTTGTTATCTTAGAATGTCTTTATATAGTCGAATCCCTATTAAAGTGTTACAGCGTTAGACTCATTTAGCCTACTACTGTAGTACTTGCACTCGTCTGCCTTGTACCACTTTCAATATTGATTGACTATACTAAAAAGTGAAGTTAAAAAATGACTGGCGGTGCAACTCGCCCTCTCATTAGCCGCCAATAATAGATAAATTATGCATAATACCGCTATTGGCATCGTGCAAGTGATGGTGTTCAGGTTTTATTGGCATAAAGCTATGCAAAGTATCGACTAAACCTCGTACATCGTCTTGCTGCAAATGATGACGAATATTATAGTTGCCTTGATCAAATAAACACAGGTGTACTTTGCCTTGCGAGCTGACACGCAGACGGTTACAACTATCGCAAAAGTGCGCGGCATAAGGGGCGATCATACCGATGCGGCCCCTGTAGTCAGGATGGCTGTACTCTATAGCTGGACCATCATTAAGACCACGCTCGTGGGTCTGCCAGCCGTGCTCTAATAAGTACTCAGTAATGATATCGGACTGGGCGTGCTGAGCAAAGAACAAATCACTGTTATCGCTCGTCTGCATGAACTCAATAAAGCGGTAGGTCACAGGACGATCTTTGACGTAGTCAATAGCGCTCATCAGGTTCTCAAACGCCGTCTCTGCCATTAAGATACTGTTTATTTTTAACTTAATGTCGGTCGTTTCAAGCAGCTGATCCATGTCACGTATCATCTGCGGTAACGTATTAAACCCTGTCATCTTGTGAAAGGTCGCCGCATCGAAGCTATCCATACTGATATTGAGCTGGTTGAGACCCGCCGCTTGCCAGCTCTCTAAGTGTTTGGCCAGTTTATAACCATTACTGGTCATTGCTACTGTCTCAATACCTGAAGTTTGCTTGATGGTTTCAATAATCTCTACCACATCGCGGCGAATAGAGGGCTCGCCGCCCGTAATTCTTACCTTTTTCGTACCCACTTGCGCAAAGCCCTGTATCAAAGTTGCAATCTCAGGGACACTAAGCTCATCATCGGGACGCTTGCCTTGATAACCCTTAGGCAGACAATACTCGCAGCGAAAATTACAAAAATCAGTAATGGACAAGCGCAGATAAGTCAGACGCCGGGCAAAACCGTCCGTCAACAACTCACTAGCAGCTACTGGCGACTCTATAGACGATGCGCTAAAACCCCCACTGTTTGCTCTTGCTAGTCCATTGGGCAGACTAGGCGCGTACCACTGAGCACGTCCTAGATCTGTCGCGTTTGTATTAACGGGGTTTATGTTGTTATTGGCTTTATTTACATTACCCACATGAATCTGATTATCACTCATAGTTTACTACCGTCAGTATCGCTGATATCAGCGATACTTTATTATTTGAGTTTACTCTATTATTGTAGTGCTTCTTGTATTGTAGCGCTTCTTGCCTCATTTTTTGTAGTCATCTTATAGCAGATTGGCAAAGGCGCTATTGCTGTAACCATGGAAAAGGCTGGACGATGACTGTACTTCCTGCTGCGACGTTACCGCTATCTTTATCTAACACCACGAAACAATTGGCGCGACTAAGCTGCTTGATTCTATGTGATTGCTGACTGGTAAAGCACTCAACCTCATATTCGCCTACACCAGTTTGGGTAACAATGCCGCGCTGAAAGTCCTTGCGTCCGGCTGATTTTTTGACATTATTCGTAAGGCAGGCTTTTAGCATCAATGGAGTTGGCTGCTCTTGCAAGCGTGCACCGGAGAGCTGCCATAGCGCTGGGATAACGAACTGTAGCGCGCCGACGACTGTAGATAATGGATTGCCCGGCAAGCCAAAATACAAGACAGGCTTGTCAAGGTTTTGGGTCAGCTCACCAAAAACAAAAGGCTTACCGGGTTTCATCGCCACTTTATAGTGGTTGATCTGACCTAAGTCCTCAATGACGGTGGTCAAAAAATCGTAGTCGCCTACTGATACGCCCGCTGTTGATATCAGGACATCACAAGTCTGCATCGCCTCATTAATGGCGGTCGTCGTTTGTGCTAAATTGTCTGGAATAATACCATAGTCTTGCACCGTCACGGGTAGATGGGCAAGCATACTCTTTAGCGTTGGCGTATTGGAGTTATATATTTGGGCCAGATGACTGAGCTCATTGCCAATAGCAACCAGCTCATCTCCTGTCGCGATCAGACCCACGGTTAAGGGCTGAAAAACTTCGACCTCAGCAAACCCTAAATTCGCCAATAGGCTGATATCAGTAGGATTGAGACGTTTACCTGCTTTGAGCACGACTTCCCCTGACGCAATCTCCTCACCTTGCTGACGAATATTTTGTGCAGGTTTAGCATCTTGGGATAACGTAATCGAATAAGGCTTTGATTTATCGATACTGCCTTTTATTACTGCAAAGTTGGTATTTTCTTGCATAATGACCGTATCACAATCATCAGGCACAACTGCTCCAGTAAAGAGACGTACGCCTTGTCCTGCTGCAAGCTTACCCTCATAAGGGCGACCTGCCTGAGACTCCCCAACGATTTCAATTCTCGTTTCTTGTGACAGATCACTACCTTGCGCAATGCCGTAACCATCCATCGCTGATATATGCTGTCTTGGTATCGCAAAGGGTGAGGTAATATCACGTGCTAGTATCTGATTGCGACTCTCGAGGAGCGCCCGCGTCTGCACCGCTCGTTTTTGTAGCACAAAATCTTTATTATTATAAGTGGACACACGCTGTGCAATTGCCGCTTGTAGATCTTCCATACTAATCATAAGGGTACTCTTATTACTGATATGTCTTGGGGTCTTTAGAATAAATAAGTCATAAGCGTTTGTAGTTTAGCACTCAGCTGCCCTATTTTCTCATACTCGTACCAATTCTATACGCTTGTTCCTACTCTTAAAAGTAAGGGACTTAAATTAATAAAGACTCTTAAATAAAAGCAAAAAGCACTCATCATAGAGTGCTTTTGTTTATGATATTTATGATAACAGCCACCGTTGCCAGTATTGACTCTTAAATACAGGCGTAATCATATCATTTCACCACGATGTTAGAGCTCCAGCGCTGCTTTGGCTGATAAAGCCGTCAGGTACTTGTCCATTAGCAGCCTGCCAGCGCTGAAAGGCGCTACGTGTATTGCTACCTATAATACCATCCGCGCCTTTAGTATCATAACCAAGGCTAGTCAACCGGCGCTGCAAGTTAGTCACTTGTGAGGTCGATAAAGGACGCTCATAGCGTGGCCAAGATTTGCGCAACCCACTTTGCCCACTAATCGCGCGACCAAGTAAGCTCACGCCTAACGCGTAGCTTGAGGAGTTATTATAGACTTTAATCACGTCGAAATTGGGGCTAAGCAGTAGCGCAGGACCGTCTTTGCCCGCAGGTAGCCACAGCTCCATCATCGTATTGGCATCAAGATAAACATCATCAATAGTGTCGATTCCCATAGCCGCCCATCTTGCAGCAGGCTGCTTTGTACCCAAAACTGAATAATCAAAAGAGGCTGGAATCACAGCTTCATAAAAGGGCTGTAGGCCACGCACCCAGCCTGAATTACTCAAGTAATTAGCAGTAGATGCTAAAGCATCTTCTGTCGCCCATGGATTACGGTGGCCGTTGCCATCGCCATCCACACCTTGCGCAAGCCAAGTACCAGGAATAAACTGCGTCTGCCCCATACCGCCCGCCCAAGAGCCCTCAAGATTTGACCATGACACATCGCCCCGCTGTAGTAGCGTTGCCAGCGACAATAGCTGCGTCTCAGCAAATTCACGGCGGCGTCCATCATAAGCCAAGCTTGCCAGCGCGCTTGGCAAATAACTACTCCCAGTCACTGCGCCATACGAGGACTCCATACCCCAGATAGCAGCAATAATCTCGGCATTGACCCCATATTGCGACTCTAACTGCCTTAATAAAGCGCGCTGATCGGCAAATTTACGCGTCCCTGTACTCACCCGTGCATCTGATACCGCCGAGTCAACGTACTCCCACGGCATCTTTGAGAACTCAGCTTGGCTCGAATCAAGTGAGATGACTTGCTGATTGAGATAAGTTGAGCTGAGTAGACGCTGGATGGTAGCGGCATCATACCCCGATGACAATGCACGCATGGAGAAGTCCGACTGCCAGTCTGCAAAGGTATTATAGCTTGTGGGTGCAGCAGGTTTGGTCATCACGACATTCGGTGCAGGCTTTGGGGCAGGCGCGGGTCGCACTTGCACTCTTTGCGTCTGAGTGATCTGGACATTGCCTTGACGTACCGGTTTCGTTGGCGGCGCTTGCATAGCCTGCTGACTGGTACAGCCCACCATAACGAGTGCTGGTAAAAAGGCGATATACTGTTTTTTTAACATCATAAAAGTCTCAGGTTTAGATAAATAAAGTGCTGCTTAAAGTTTTATGAGCGCTCAAACGTTTAGTTAGCGTCCAAGCACAGTACGCGGATCAATAGGACTGCCGTTTAGGCGTACCTGAAACTCTAAGGCTACTTGGTTAGTCTGCCCACTGTTGCCCATGCGGGCGATTTGCTGCGAGCGCTGTACTTGATCGCCCTCTTTTACCAACAGTTGACTGTTATGCGCATAAGCGGTGATGTAGTTATCGCTATGGCGAATCATAATCAGATTGCCATACTCAGGCAAGCCATCACCTGCATACAGTACGGTTCCAGCTTGACTCGCTAGCACTGGATCACCGACCTTACCTGCAAACCACATACCCATATTGCCAGATGACGCATCAAAGTTACGAATGACTGGACTGCGGCTCGGGTACTCATAGCCGAGCGCTTGAGCCGTTCCTGTATTGACATTCGTATTAATATTAGCATTAGGATTGTAGGCGGGGCTTTGGGTGCCAGCGTTTGGTAGTGGCTTACTAACGGTATTAGACGCTGTATAAGGCGACGGCGTGGACACTGGTGGACGGTAAATGGGCGCGTTATACCTTGGTTCAGTATAGGTAGTGTTATAGCGATTCAAAGCCGCAGGTGCTGGGACAGGTTGTCCTTCCCACAGTTTGAGCCACTGACCCGTATAGATCGTATACTTGCTATCTAAGTTGTTCATCGCGCCGATCTGGCGATAGTTTAAACGGTAGTTGGAGGCGATTTGACTGACCGTATCGCCGCGCTTTACCAAGTAATAGTTCGGCACACCTTGCGCATTCGTAATGATTTTAGGACCCGCTTGGGTCGTGGTCTGATACGTGGGTTTGGTCGCACAGCCCGTTACAGCAAAAGTGGCTATAGCACTGATACTTAACACCATAACGGAAGCTGATGGTAGACCAGCAATTACTTTTTTCATCCTAGATATCCTATCTTTTAATAACGTAAACATAATAGCTTGCTCACTGCTTATAGATCTATAAAACCGCGTGCCACTATAGGTACAACCTAAATATGGCGGTAGCTTATAGATTAAATAAGCGCTGCGAGCTGATCAATAGCCTGTTTCGACGACTGATGTAGACGCACAGGAGATAAACTAATATATCCTGCAGTCAGTGCTTGCTCATCCGTTCCCGATACCGGCAGCCGATCTTGGTGCTCACTTAACTCAATTGGGCGCTTACGCAGGCTTAGCCAATAGGCGTCACGTCCGCGTGGATCAATCATATGATAAACGGGGCGAGCAATTTGACTATGTCCTAAATGGGTCAATCTGTACCCTTTGATATTGCCAGCCTGTGCTTGCGGAATATTAACGTTTAATACATGATAGGGCAAACCTCTGAGCGCCTCAAGTACAGTGGTTTGTGTGACAAGCTTGATGATCTCAGCGGCGGCTCTAGCATAATCTACGCTTTGCTCCTGCTCAGCGCTGTGACTGAAACCGCCCTGCAAAGACGTTGCTATAGCAGGTATACCAAACAGACATGCGGTTGCCGCTGCACCGAATGTACCTGAGTACATGACGTCTTGGCCAATATTAGCACCTGAGTTAATACCCGTAATGACGCAGTCAAACTTAACATGTGCGTACAGCTCGTACAGCGCTAAGTGGATACAGTCCGCAGGAGAGCCATTAACAGCGACAAACCCTGATGCAAGTGTGTGCGCATGCAGCGGTTTTGTGACACTAAGCGTGCAGCTACTACCGCTTTGTTCCGTAGTAGGTGCAACAACAATGACCTCACCTACGGCTGATAGCGCTTCAAATAATGCTAATAACCCTGGCGCATCTACCCCATCGTCATTACTGACCAAAAATCTCATCGCTTACTATACCTGTATTTGACCGTTCGTCTACTTATATGTTTTGTCTAGTTATTACCGCTATAATAGTTTTTGTTTTTCAATGAGTGACTCGGTCTGCTTTAAGATAACAGCAAGTAGCATACAAGATGTCTGCCGGCCTGCATAGCCTGTGCTGATATAAAGTTGCTTATATACTTAGTCGGCGCTTATTTAGTGATAAATAGCTTGTGTTTTCACGCCCTTTTTAGAGGTTATTTTTTAATGACTGTTTAAGGACTGTAGGTTGCCTACGTTACGATAGGCAACAGTACATAACAATATAAGTTTGTATTTTTAAGCTTAGGTAACTTATATACAGATACTACAGATATGTTGCTACGACGCGGATTTAACTCACAATATATCTACACATGAGGCAATATTTTATGTGACTTTTGTTTTTTTACCTATTAACATATAGCCATTAAATAAAGATAAGCGAGTGTGATACTGAATGAAAAACCAATCAACATTATCTATAGCTGCTACTATCGCCAAAAAAGTCGGTTGTGCAGGACTGCTTACCTCCGTAGCCTTATTGTCACAAATGACAAGTGCGGCTAACAACGGTGCGACGACCATCCCGCTTGATATGTCAGGTATGAACATTACCAAACACGAAATTGCCGTTATGCAAGTGCTCTCAGAGATTTGCCCACCTATGCTAAGCAATAATCAAAAGCAGCGTTTTTACAAATCCTATAACGTCCAGTTGCATGAGCTTATGCCGACGCTAGAAGACCCCAAAGCGGCTATTCAGTACCTATCTACTCAGCAAGATTATCGCCAGATTCTGCAAAGCATTCGTAGTTGGACTATGGGCTTCTCTAAACGCGAAAATAAAGCCTTGTGCGAGGATTTGGCCAACGCGAGCTACTCGTAGTTCGGTATCGTTACTCATAATGGCAGTAACTCACGAAAGCCTTTTATACTAAAATTGAGTCTAGTTCTGTTCTCTTGATTGTAGTGTTGGCTCTTACTGCTTGTAACAGGAAACTGATAGCATAAAAATAAGACTTGTAGGTCAGCACTAAAATTAGTGTTACTCTACAAGCTTTTTTTTGGGGATATCTGTCTTAGAGATTTTATTATATTTATTATTTCCCCATCGCTTAGCATTTTGCTAAGATAAGTCTCTAATTTTAGGTCCACTGTTTGATACTGCTCCCATCTTTGCGATCCTAAGCTTATGGTAGCTAAACCTTTTTAGGCATTAGTTATCAGTTGCAGTAATGAGCAATATAAAACGGTGGACGCATTCGGTTTATGACGCGGTGTAACAATTTATGACAGTAAAGCGTATGAAAAAACAGCTAGTACAGCTAGTGATTGGGGTAAGTGTCTCTATGAGCGCTATGGTAGCAGGTGCAGCCATACAAGCACCTACTATGGACAATACCGCTTATGTATTGATGGACTATAATACAGGTGAGATTTTGGCACAAAAGAATGCCAATCAACCCCTTCCTCCTGCTTCATTAACCAAGATGATGACCAGCTATATTATTGAACAGCGTTTATCATCAGGGGATCTGACTGAAGATGAACAGGTGCTCATGAGCCAAAATGCTTGGTGCCGCGGCAGTAGCAGTCAGTCTTGTATGTATGTGCCTGTGAACCAAACGGCAAGTGTGATCGACATGCTGCGCGGCATTATTATCCAATCGGGTAACGATGCTTCAAAAGCGATGGCTGAACACATTGCTGGTAGCGAAGAGTCATTTGCTATTTTGATGAATGAGCAGGCGCAAAAGCTAGGTATGGATAATACCAACTTTGTCAACTCAACAGGTATGCCTGCTGAAGGTCATCAGGCTTCTGCGCTGGATCTGGCAAAGCTTGCCCGCGCTATTATCAAAAACAGCGGCGACTACTACGATATCTATGCTGAAAAAGAGTTTACTTATAATGGTATTACGCAGGGCAATCGCAATGCTTTACTTGCGACCGATCCAAGCGTTGATGGTTTAAAGACAGGACACACTGAAGCGGCGGGTTACTGTTTGGTTGCGTCAAGTGATCGCGATGGCATGCGTCTCATCTCTGTCATTATGGGTACTGACAGTCAGCAGGCGCGCGCTGATCAGTCGCGTGAGCTATTGAACTGGGGCTTTGGTCACTTTACTACGGTGACTAAAGCGCCCGCTGGACAGTTTGTTAGTAAAGTGCCTGTTTGGTTTGGTGAGACAGATGAGGTTGAGCTGGCGACTGCAGATAATTTACAAATTTTGACCACCAAAACGCAAAAAAACAAAATCACCACTGTCGTCGATATCCCAGATAACCTAGAAGCACCCATTAAAAAAGGTCAACAGATTGGTAAAATGATGGCGGTCATCGAGGGCAAGGCGGTTGCTTCTGTACCTGTTGTAGCAACTCAGGATATTGAGCAAGCAGGCTTTATGAGTAGACTATGGCAACGAGTCACACGCTGGATGCAAAACTTATTTTGATGCTAAATAGTAGGGTTATAAGTTTTTAGTGGTAGGCACTATTTAATGGTAAATGTTCTTTATTAATATATATTACAGTCAAAAAAGACGTCTGATATCAGACGTCTTTTTTATGTCCACAGCCATTTTTTGAGTACTGATGCCAGCGCTTGTCCTTGTACAGAGACGTGACAGTAGTCTATGCCAGCTGCTTTGAGCATGTGCTCAAAATCATCTACTTGCGCCAGTTGATGTTCTAGATACCAGTATATTAATAGAGTGCGGTTGTCACCCTCATATTCACGGATGCGTTTAGCGAGCATTTCAGCTTTTTGCGGCAATACATCCTCAGCAAACATCACGACATCAGGCCTTACGATCTGTAGCTCATCGATAAGCGCCTGCTCCTGTTGGACGCCGATAACAGTGGCGCCAAGCTGACTGAGCTCGTCACACAAAAAGCTGGTTTCTTGATAATAAAAATAAATCACTACCAAGTCTTTAAGCAGTTTTTGCTGACGTTGAGGGCGCTCGGGCAAAGTAATTGTGAGCGTAAATGTACTGCCTTTATTGAGCCTGCTATCCACTTCAATTGTCGCATCCATAAGCTGAGATAACTGTTTGACTAAAGGCAAACCTATACCTATGCCCTCATGAACCCTTGTCTGCGAGGAATCCACTTGAAAGAATGGATTAAATATCTCGTCTAAATACTGCTCATCAATACCTATACCTGTATCCTTTATACTGATTTGCCAGCGATTGCTTCTGTTAAAGTGCGTCAGCTGTGAGGTAATAGTAATGTGCCCACTGATCGTAAACTTAATAGCGTTATCTAACAATATGGACAACATCTGCTGTATTTTTTTACCATCGCCATTTAAGGTGTAGTCTATGTGATGTACATGACTGTTCAGCGTCAACCCCTTCTGCTTAGCAATAGGCTCGTAGTCTGTTAGTAGATCGGCTATGAGCTGTAAAGGGTTGAAGTCAGTTATACGTAGGCTGATCTGGTTTTTTTCAATTTTATTAAGCTGAATAATCTGCTCAAGCGTTACGATAAGTTGACGGCTGCCCTTATCGATTATATTGACCGCATCTCTTTGCTCAGTGCTTATTTTTTGATGCTCCAAAAGCTGTAGTCCGCCAACAATAGCATTTAACGAGGTTTGTAGCTCATGGGTAATCATACTCTGGAAATTGTGGTGCTGGACATTTAAAGAGCGCTCTTTACTGCGTAGCTGCTGCTCAAAGGTTGTAAGCGCATCAAAGCGATGGTTCGCATCTTGCAAGCGGTTAAAGAGACTAATAAGAGCTTGCTTGATGGGCAGTAGCTCTTCAAACCGATAACGCTGCTGGATCAAAGGTAGCTGCTTGAGCGCGGGCTTGTCGATAATGCTAGTACTAACAGAGCTAAGTGCGGCAATGTCGCGTGCCGGCTTACGAATCGCACGACGAATAAACAGCATCCCTAGTATTATGAATAGCAAAAATGAAAGCGCCGGCCAAATATTGCGCTGTAACCAGTACGTACGCAGGGTATCGATATCCAAGGTAATATTAATGTAACCGACTAGATTTTTCGATACGGATGCATTCGTTGTCATACTTTGCGCATGATCAGTGATAACATCATTATCGACGTATACACTCGTTACGGGATAATCCGTACTGATTGAGGATGCAAACCAAGCGTTCTGCCAATCCCTACTTGTCTGAATGGGTTCATTATCAATGATAGGCTGAGTGGTCGAATAAAATACAATGCTTTTGATACTAGGTTCAGTACTTAGTAAGATATCGACTTGGCGGGCGACAGTACTAGCTCCATTAACACTAGAGGCACTGTGCGCAAGTAACGCACCTATTTGCTGGATATGACGTTGCTGCTGTTGATAATATTGTATAAAGCCATAAAAAAAATACATCAAGCAGCCCACTATTAGCACAACTAATAGGGCTTGTAAAATAGCACGCCAGATGACCGTAAAAAATTTACGCGGTGGACGGTTATTCATACCTCTCATCTGCCTTGAGGCTGCTGTGTATACTGCTAACTACGTAGAATATAGCAGTTTTTTCATACTGATATAACGATATATCAGCGCGGCTTCTTTTTATCTTTAGTCGTAAACTTCTGTGCTCTATTGCGAGCGCGTTGACGCAGCTGCTGCGCCTTAGCTTTTGCTGGGGTATCGCTTTTATTCGCATAAGGGTTGTCGTTTAGTTTGAAAACGACGTTGAGCGGCGTACCTTCAAGCTTGAACACCTGACGAAACTGATTTTCAAGGTAACGCTGATAGCTCTTTGGCAGTGAGCCTGTCTGATTACCATGGATCACGATCACGGGTGGATTATGTCCGCCAATATGAGCATAGCGCAGTTTAATGCGGCGATTGGCGACCATAGGCGGCGGGTTGGCAGCGACGGCATCTTGCAAAATTTGTGTCAAACGGTTGGTTGATACCTCAAACATAGAGGATTCATAAGCGCGGCGAATGGATGGATACAGATTGCCAACGCCTGTGCCATGCAGGGCTGAGATAAGATGTACCTTGACATAAGGTATAAAGTTAAAGCGCCGATCCATCTCAATCTTTATGAAGTTTTTTTGATCATCACTCAGACCGTCCCATTTATTGATCGCAACGACGAGCGCGCGACCTGCATCAAGAGCGTAACCGATCATATGCAAGTCTTGATCGACGATGCCTTCTTGGGCGTCAATAACAATAATAGTAACATTGGAGTCCTTTATCGCTTGCAGTGTTTTAATCACTGAGAACTTCTCGACCTTTTCGTCGATTTTGCCGCGCCGGCGCACCCCTGCTGTGTCAATAAGCACGTAATTTTTACCATCGCGCTCATAAGGAATATAAATGCTGTCGCGAGTGGTACCTGGCATGTCAAATACGACAACGCGCTCTTCACCCAGCAGACGATTTACGAGTGTGGACTTACCTACATTCGGACGACCTATGATAGCCAGCTTTAAACCATCAGGTTCAGGAGTATTGTCCTGCTCTGGCATGGTAGCGGTCAGTGCTTCTAATAGATTGCCAACTCCGCGTCCGTGACTGGCTGCCATTGGATAGGGCTCGCCTAAACCTAGGGCATAAAATTCAACAGGTGCAGAATCGTGGACACCATCAACCTTATTAGCCACGACGTATACGGGCTTGCCTAAAGTATGTAGAAATTTGCCAATCTCAGCATCAGCGCCGATCATACCTGCGCGAGCGTCCACCACAAAAACGATAATGTCCGCTTCATGGATTGCAGTATGCGACTGCTCAGACATGTAATCGTCAATATTACCGCTACCGTCGTCCGCTTCACCAATACCACCTGTGTCCACAACGATAAAAGACTTACCATTATATTCAGCATCACCATACTGACGATCGCGAGTCAAGCCAGACAGATCAGCGACTAAAGCCTGACGGCTTTTAGTAAACTGATTAAACAAGGTGGATTTACCGACGTTCGGACGACCAATTAAGGCGACCACAGGCTTGATACTCATGCATTACTCTCGTGTTTAGCCATTCAGGCTATAGGGTATAGTTGTACAATTAATTTATAAAACGCTTAGCGCGTCAGTTGCCAAATGCTTGCCTGACCTTTAGTACTCTGGGTCATCAACAAATTGCCTTGGACTTGCAGATGAGTCAGCGCGCCTTTTGTCTCAACGCGGCTAACGATAGCGCCCGTATTAGGATCGAACAGATGCACAATACCATCCAGATCGCCCACAGCAATATAATTACCGATCATAACAGGGTTCGTTAGGTGACGGTAGGCCAGCTCTTCGCTCTCCCACAACACCTCACCATTGCTGCGATCGTAAGCGACGACTTTGCCATCCAAGCTTGTGGCAATGACTTGAGCATTATTAACCGCTAAAGATTTAAGACTTGCCAAATCATTGACGTATTGAACTTGGCGTGACTCTAGATCAATACCGATCAGCTGACCGCTATAGCTAATAGCAAACAGCTGATTATTATCGACAACTGGCTTGCCATCGACATCGCTCATACGCTCAACTTCACTGGCACCTGTACCGACGCCAACACGTCTTGACCACAGCGGCAGTCCATCATCGACTTTGATAGCGTGCAGACGCCCATCAGCAGTGGCAAGTAGCGCGGTATCAGCATCTAATAGTGTTGGTGCTGCAGCGCCGCGTACACTAATCGAAGGGACTTGCGTAGCAAACTGCCAGATGGACTGACCAGTTTGTAGAGATAAGCCGTGTAAAAAGCCGTCAGTGGCGGATAAAACGACGCGGTTATTACTAATAAGTGCTGGCGTGAGCACCGAAGCTGATAACTGCTGCTGCCAACGCTTAGCTCCTGTTGTACTATCAAACGCCATAATTTGACCATTGCGTGTACTGATCACTGCTGTCTGACTCAAAGGGTCAAGCGCAACGCCACCTGTAATCTGATCGCCAACATTCACTGACCATAAACGCTGACCTGCACCATCAAAACCGGTAAGATCGCCGCCTCTTGAGGCGATAACGATTTGATTATTATCATAACCAATTTGTAGACTTAACGGATCCTTTTTGCTGGCTTTTTGGCTACCTGTATCCGCACTAAAGACAGGCTGGAGTACCGATATGGGCTGCGCAATTTGTACCAGTTTTACCGGATCATTTACCTCAGGCTTAATACCGCGATTACAGCCGACAACAGCACTGGTCATTAGCGCTAGCACAGCCACGTGCATGACAGTGGTCTTTAGTGCTCGGCGGGTCAGATGGTTTGAGCGGATAGATTGGGTCATTATAAGTTCTCACTACAGGTAAATAATAAATTAAAGCGCTTAAAAAACATCCTGTTGGCAGCTTACTCGTTCATGCTTTAGTTTGCGAGGTTTTCAGGTTCACTACTTGCCGTACTGTCACTGCTAGTATCGGTCGTATTTACGCTTACTTTCGGTTCAGCAGCTTCTGATTGCGCAGGCACAGTAGTCTGAATCAAGCTGTCTTGTTCTTCAATAGGCTCAGGTATGATGCCGAGACTCTCCATCTTTAGCGCTAAAACGGCACGCACCTCTTGACGATTACGGAGCATCTCCCACGCGTTATTGTACGACTGTACCGCAAGATCTTTATTATTTTGTGCCAGATAAATATCACCCAACAGCTCTTGTTGACTGGCCTCAAACGAGATAGGCATATCGTTGTTCGCGGCGGCTAAGGCTGCATCCGTATCACCCATTGCTAATAGCGTTTCAGCATAACGCAGCTGGGTGATCGCTTGCAGACCTGCATCTCCTAAATCCATCGCCCGCGCGGTCTCAAGCGTTTTGGCAGCTTCTGCAAAGTTATCGTTATCCGCCTGCATGCGCGCTTTTATCATCAGTGCTTGCCATGCATATATCGAGTCGCCGTGGGTACTGACTAGCGTATCAATATCTGTATTTAGCTGCGTACGGCTCGCGTCTAGGGCTTGTAAAGCCTCGTCCTCTAGATCAGGATTTTGCGCGGCTAAGCTGACCTCTTCATTTAAGCGCTGAATATCAGCGTATTGATCAGCAGCAACGGTATCTATGCGAGCGTGGTTATTTTGCCAATACGTCCAGCCAAAGTAAGCAGCGAGCGCCAGCAAGATAGCGGTAATGATATAACTACCATATTGCTTTAGTGCTTGCATAGAGTTATCTGCATTAGGCGAATGAGGAGTTAAAGCCATGTGACGTTACCTGATAAAATGATCGAAAAAATGAATAAAAACTGCGAACACTAAACACTATATGATTAGCTAATATATGAACTACGTATCAGTGCTCATAGCAACAACTGACGGGCTAAAGTTATCGCTATAAGACAACCAATCAAAGGCTTTGCTATGCTGCTCACCCGTGCGCATATCTTTTATGCTAAGCATCTGTGAATCAAGCTCTTGTTGGGCGATAATCACAGTCAGCGCTGCACCAGATCTGTCCGCTTTTTTCATTTGTGCTTTTATACTGGTCGCGCTTGCCATCTTGACGCGTAGATCAGGGCGCTGGTAACGCAAGTTTTGTGCGTATTCAATACCGGCGCTATAAACATCAGGATGCGCAACCACAAACACATCACAGGCATTGACAGGCGCAAGCGGCGCTACTGCTTCAATCAGTAGTAATAGACGCTCAAGTCCCATTGCAAAACCTACAGCAGGCTCAGACTTTGTAGCCTTATTTGTATCACTACTATCCATTGATTTGAGCTGACCGATAAGACCATCATAGCGCCCGCCGGCACATACCGTTGCCTGACTGCCAAGCTTATCTGTCACCCATTCAAAAACAGTTTTATTATAATAATCAAGACCACGTACTAAATGCGGGTTGATCTCATAATCGATACCAAGCGCGGTTAGATAGGTTTGCACACGGGTGAAGTGTTCGGTGCTCTCAGCACCTAAGAAATCAGCAAGCTTTGGCGCATCAGCCAATAGCGCTTGCGTACTCACCTCTTTACTATCGAGTATGCGTAGCGGATTGGTGCTTAAGCGGCGCTTGCTATCTTCATCAAGCTCATCTTGCTTGTCGGTCAAATAAGCAACTAAAGCATCCCGGTAAGCGCGGCGCTCGTCGCTCTCCCCTAAACTATTTAACTGTAGACGCATCTCATTTTTTAGACCTAGCGCCTGCCACATCAGATGCGTCATCGCGATCAACTCAGCATCCGCATCGGGTAACGCACTACCAAAGCTCTCTACGCCTATTTGGTGAAACTGACGGTAGCGCCCTTTTTGCGGACGCTCGTAGCGAAACATAGGACCGATGTACCAAAGCTTTGGCGTATCACCGCGTAGCAAGTTGTGCTCAATCACTGCGCGCACTGCGCCTGCTGTACCCTCAGGCCTCAAAGTAAGCGGCGTTGGCGGCTCGGACTTATCGGCGAAGCTATACATCTCTTTTTCAACGATATCGGTCGCGCCGCCGATAGCGCGAGCAAATAGATCCGTTTGCTCAACAATAGGTAAACGGATGTGCTCATAACCGTACCGAGCTAGCACATCTGCCAGCACCGCCTCCAACTGTAACCATTTAGCCGCTTGCTCTGGCAAAATATCGTTAAATCCTTTGATGGCTTTGATCATAGTACGGTTATATCCTCAAACTTTAAATTTACATTTTTTTATAAGTTAGCTACTAGCTACTAGCACTAGGCGCTTTAAGCGTTGCGCCTAAACGTTTATTTGACGCGAATAATCTCATTTTCGCGTAGCTTTGCCAAGTTATCAGCATGGCTTCGTACCATAGTTTCAATCTCATCCACCAAGTTATTGGTATCGATAAGATGGCTCTTCTCGCCCATACGGTAGACAAGCGATTTGGGCGCCGCGCCAACAACACCAATATCCGCTTCTTTAGCTTCTCCTGGGCCGTTCACCTTACAGCCAATCACCGATAGATTCATCGGCTCGCGGATATCCTCTAAGCGCGACTCCAAAGCCGTCATCACTTTGATGACGTCGAACTCTTGACGTGAGCAGCTTGGACAAGCAATAAAATTGACGCCATTTGAGCGAATATTAAGCGATTTTAGAATATCAAAGCCGATCTTAATCTCTTCCTCAGGTTCAGCGGCTAACGATATACGTATGGTATCGCCAATACCATCAAGCAATAAACCGCCCAAAGCAATAGCCGACTTGACCGCGCCTGTACGATAAACACCTGCTTCGGTGACGCCAAGATGTAGTGGATTATCAATTTGCGCCGATATCAAGCGATAAGCATCCATTGTTAAAAACACATTACTGGCTTTTACCGAAACTTTGTACTGATCAAAGTTTAGACGCTCCAATATATCGATATGGCGCATAGCCGACTCCAGCATCGCCTCGCCTGTTGGCTCGGTATATTTGCGCTGAATGTCTTTTTCAAGCGAGCCTGCATTAACGCCAATGCGAATAGGAATGCCATGATGGCGAGCGCAAGCCACAACCTCACGTACTTTGGCATCGCTGCCAATGTTACCTGGATTAATACGTAAACAGTCCGCACCTGCTTCGGCAACCGCCAAAGCAATTTTATGATCGAAATGCACATCAGCAATTAAAGGTACACTGACGCGCTTACGAATAGCCGCAAAGGCGTCGACAGTGTCCATTGTTGGCGTAGATACGCGCATCAAATCCGCGCCCGCCTCAACACAGCGCTCAATTTGAGCTACAGTTGCTGCCACATCACAGGTATCAGTATTGGTCATGCTTTGTACGCTAATTGGCGCATCACCGCCAATCGCAACATCACCGACGTGTATTTTTTTGGTAAGACGGCGATTAATAGGCGATGTCGTTGACATAAAACAGTCCTTTCAATTGGAACTCATACATAAATTACAGACTATCAAAGGCTATATAAATTTTTTGTCAGTCTCATTAAGGCGCAAGCTCAAAGATAGCTTGCTTATCAGAGCTGCCCGTTGTATAGCTACTTAGATCAATAGGGTTTTGATTGAGTTGCAAGCTGACACTATCAATATCATCAATCTGGATATTAAACGGTGGCGTCCCGCTCAGCTCATAACTGCCGCGCGCTTGACTGCCACTAATCAGACTATTACCTGTAGCATCGAACACACTCACTGTCGCTTCATCGGTCAATACCAGTTGCAGTGAAGCATTGGCAGCACTATCTGCGCCCAAGTTTAGCGCAGAGCCTGACGCGCCAATACCGGACTCATCGATAATAGCTGCGCCTTGAGCCTGCTCGGATGCTGATATATCTTCAGCAGCAACAACTGTATCCTGAGTATTGTCTTGGCTGGCATTACTGACCATACGATACAAAAATATTGCCAATACGATCAGACCAATCACTGCTGCTATCAGTAGAGGGTTAAAGCGTATACGACTACGACTATCGCGCTGCAGCGTTCCCATAGGGCGCAGTGGCGACTCGTTGTTATTGCTTGCGCGCGCGCGTAGCTCATCGGGATAGGCGGCGTCAAAACTACTGGCTACCTTAACTGGATCCAACCCCAAAAACTTGGCATAGTTAATCGCAAAACCGCGCGCAAAGGCCGCTTGCGGCAGCTCTGAGAAATTTTCCTCCTCAAGCGCTTGCAAGTGGCGTTTTAGTATAAACAGCTCGCTTGACGCCTCCTCCAAGCTTACCTGTTTACTCTTTCGAGCTTGCTGCAACATAGCCCCAAATGATCCTTGAGCGCTCGTTTGCTGCGTTGATGATGGGGTGGTCATTTCCATGGTGCCTCTGGATTGTTAAGCCAAATCTTAAGTTGTTTTGCCTCAGCGCTTAGCGGATAGGCAGATAAAAGCTGCTGAGCCAACTGTTGACGTTTTGCGATATTGTTTTGCGCTGACGCCAGTTTAATGCCTTGTAGTAGTATGCGCGGACTAATCCCCTGTCCTCTAATAAGCAGAAGTGTCTCATCATATAAGCGCTGTGCCTGCTCTACACGCTGCTGCTCAAGTAATAAATCCACCAGCTCAATATGAGCGATAAGGCTATTGCGATTACCATCAAGCGCGCGCAAAAATGCTTTTGCAGCAGCAGGATGATCGCCTAGCTGCAAATAGGTACGACCTAAGTTTTCAAGCGCGCCAATACGTCCTTCGTAACCTAGCGCCGCGCCTGCAATCTCAAACTGTTCGGCCGCCTCGCGGTAGCGTTTCATCTGTGATAAGTACACGCCGTAATTGTTATGCGCTTGATTAAAGTCTTTATCTAGCGCAATCGCCTTTTTAAAGTAGCTATCGGCTTTATTAAGGTTGATGCGGCTGCCTTCTTGCTGCAGCAAAACGCCCATCATATCATAGGCTGGCGCGTACCTGCTATCAGCATCAAAGGCTTTTTCGAGCTGACGCTTAGCGGTATCCAGATCATTTTTACGAATGTACTGCGCAGCAAGTGAGGTGCGCACGCGGGCGACCTCTTGCTGGTCGACATCACGATCGCTCTTTGTTTGCGAAGTTTGTGAACCAGATGCATCTAGCAAATCACCATTTGAAGTGCTTTGACAGCCTACGAGTAGCAGCGCACTTATTAAGGTCAAGCATATTGGTACACTTGATAAGCGAACATAGGAGCGAGACTTTTGAGGGGTTGGTAAGTGATGCGAAGATAAGGTACAAGGTGTCGTTAATTGAGCAGTATTATGAGTCATTATAGTCGCCACGAAAATATAAAACAGTGCTGCCTATCAAAGATAGCATCAGTTTAATAGATTTAGTCCCCATAAGTACAATTAAGTTGCGATTAATCGTACCCGCTACATTTTTATTACCATAGAGACAAATAAAAGACAGCTAAAGGCTTGGCGCTGCAGTTATATAGCGCTGCGATCTTTGATGCTCTGCTGCCACTTAGCTGAGCGCCGCGTACGATCAGCGACTTGTCCGACCAGCTGCCCACAAGCAGCATCAATATCGTCGCCACGTGTTTGACGAATGGTACAAACGAACCCTGCTTGACTCAAGATGTTACTAAAAGCATGGATACGGTTGTTGCTAGATTTATCATAAGGCGCATGTGGAAAAGGATTAAAAGGTATTAAATTAATCTTACTGGGTAAACCCTCAAGCAGCGCAGCAAGCTCATAGGCATGCGCATCACTATCGTTAACCCCATCCAGCATGACGTATTCGATCGTCACGTGCTTTTTGTGACGCGGATTGACGTCGTAGACGTAGTGCTTTGCCGCCGCAATGAGCTCCGCTAGTGGATACTTTTTATTAATAGGTACTAGTTCATTGCGTAGCTCATCATTTGGTGCATGCAAGGAGATGGCAAGGGCAACATCGATATCCTGTGCCAACTCATACATTTTTGGCACCACCCCTGAGGTCGACAAGGTTACGCGACGCTTGGATAGACCATAAGCGTGGTCGCTTAGCATAAGCGCCATTGAGCCGACGACAGGATCGTAATTGAGCAGCGGCTCGCCCATACCCATCATCACCACATTGGTAACTTTGTTCTCCCAAGCGCTATGATCAATATCTGCAAGGCTGTCGTTGTCATCGCTCATATAAGATGCGTTAGCGACCCATAGCTGACCGATGATCTCAGCAGCGCTTAGATCGCGCTCAAAGCCTTGTTTACCGGTACTACAAAAGCTGCAATCAAGCGCGCAGCCCACTTGAGATGAGATACACAGTGTTTTACGACCATCCACCTTGCTATCATCAGCAGGGATCAGTACTGTCTCAACCAAAGAGCCGCCTGTGACTTCAAACACCCATTTACGTGTCCCATCATCGCTATACTGACGATGAATCACTTTGGGCGGTGTCACGCAAGCATTAAACATGAGCTTATCACGTAGCGACTTACTCAGATTAGTCATCTGCTCAAAGTCAGTTACCCCGTGCTGGTATATCCACTTGATCACTTGAGTCGCACGAAACGGCTTTTCGCCTATACTTTTGAAGTAATCGCTCAGCTGCGCCTGCGTCATACCAAGCAAATTGGTTTTTGCTTTTGCTTCATCCAATAACGTAATACTGTTGGCGCGCGCCGAATTTTGCGCCGTCGTTATAGTTGACATAATAGATAACCTTGGCACAAGTGATTGTGCATTTTTTGCGAAATAAGTTAGCAAGCCGTTATAAGCGCGTTTTGTAGGTATATAAAACTGCTCACAAGGGCTTAATAACACGGATGAGTGTAGATGATGAGGGATAAATTTGCTAATTTCAACAACTTAAACAAAACTAAGCTTTAGAACGTCTCCCTTACTCATCAAAAAGGCTTATACCAAAAGATATAAGCCTTTTCGCTACCACGAGAATTGCCGATTACCGCAAGCTTAGTGTCAGTTTAGCTAAAAAAGGTAAACTATACTCTGAGCAAGCATAACTCTTTGCTATTAGCGAGTACGCGGTTTGCTATTAGCGAGTACGCGGTTTGCTATTAGCGAGTACGCGGTGAGATCTCATTGTCATCGAAGAAGTAGCTGATTTCACGTGTAGCAGATTCAGCAGAATCTGAACCATGTACAGCGTTTTCATCAATACTGCTAGCAAAGTCAGCACGGATAGTGCCTTTGTCAGCGTCTTTTGGGTTAGTAGCACCCATGATCTCACGATGCTTAGCGATAGCGTTCTCGCCCTCTAGTACAGATACGAGTACTGGGCCTGAGGTCATAAATGACTTAAGATCATTATAAAAAGGACGCTCAGCGTGCTCAGCATAAAAGCCGCCTGCTTTTTCGTCGTCTAGTTGTAGCATCTTTGCCGCGACGATCTGTAGGCCGGCTTTTTCAAAACGATCATAGATAGCGCCAATGTGGTTGCCAGCTACTGCGTCAGGTTTGATGATAGATAGGGTACGTTCGATAGCCATAAAAAGCTCCTAAACAAGTGAATTAAAATAGTTAATGTCAGTCGTCACAGCACTAAACCACCGTTTTCAATACAAAAACTTTGTGCTTAGCGTATGAGTGCTGCCTATTATAATGATTAAGACTGTAAATGATAGGATTAATTGTTGACTCAAGACGTTGCAAGCCTGTTCTAAGGTCGAATTTGGTTAAATATATAAAAAAACCCCAGATACTTCTGAGGTTTTGCTCTCTAATGACGCGTGCCAGCTAAGTGTTAACCTAGCACTCAAACACTACTTAAGCATCATACGGATCGCGTAGTACGATAGTTTCCTCGCGATCAGGACCTGTTGAGATAATATCAATAGGACAATCGATTAGTGCCTCAATGCGTTTGATATAAATCTTAGCGTTTTCTGGAAGGTCGTCATAGTTGGTAATGCCAACTGTTGACTCGCTCCAGCCTTGTAAGGTTTCATACTTTGGCGTTACCGACTCATAAAACTCTGCATCGTGTGCGCCTGAGAATTCGCTCTCTGGGCGCTCGTAACCTACACCGATCAGCAGCTCTTCTAGACCATCTAAAACGTCAAGCTTAGTCAAACAAATGCCTGATAAGGAGTTGAGCACTACAGCACGGCGCAAAGCCTCGGCATCGAACCAACCGCAGCGACGCGCGCGACCCGTTGTTGCACCAAACTCATGACCGACGCGCGCCAGATGCGCGCCAACATCATCAAATAGCTCAGTAGGAAAAGGACCACTACCGACGCGCGTTGTATAAGCTTTGGTGATCCCTAGTACGTAATCTAAATATAGCGGGCCGATACCCGTACCCGTTGATACGCCGCCTGCGGTGACGTTTGAGCTGGTGACAAACGGATACGTGCCATGATCGATATCAAGTAGCGTGCCTTGCGCACCCTCAAACATTAAGTTCTCACCTGCCAAGCGCAGCTGATTAAGATCTTCGGTCACATCAGTTACCATACCTTTGATCGCATCGCGCCATTCTTGACACAGCTTATAAGTCTCATCGAAATCAACAGCGTCCACTTTATAATACTGGGTTAATTGAAAGTTGTGGTATTCGATGAGATTGCGCAGCTTCTCTTCTAAGTCATCACGGAATAAGTCTGCTAATTTGATCGCACGGCGTGCTACTTTGTCCTCGTACGCCGGACCAATGCCGCGGCCTGTGGTACCGATCTTGCCCGTACCGCGCTTAGCTTCGCGCGCCTGATCTAGCGCGACATGATACGGCATGATAAGCGGACAATTGGGCGAGATGCGTAGACGCTCACGTACGGGTACGTTGTTATCTTCAAGCGCTTTCATCTCTTTGAGTAGGGCGTCGGGCGCTAATACTACCCCGTTACCAATAAAACAAGTTACACCGTCGCGTAAAATACCTGAAGGGATCAGATGCAAAACGGTTGTCTTACCATCGACCACAAGCGTGTGCCCAGCGTTGTGACCACCCTGAAAACGCGCTACGGCGGCAGTTTTTTCGGTGAGTAAGTCGACGATTTTACCTTTACCCTCGTCGCCCCACTGGCTACCCAAAACTACGACATTCTTACCCATGATGAATCCTTTGTATATTGAATTAAAAAACTATGCTGATGTTAGGGCGGCGAGTTGCCACTGCTGATCTATCCTAGCCAATCGGTGTGTAACGCCTACGGGCATATCGTCTGCGCTTAGCGGTACCGTCACGCGGTAGCCTTGCTGTCGCAGCTCGTTGACACACTCGTACAGCGCTTGTTTTTGTGCGTTATCAGCCTCTGTAAGCGCATCATAGTCGACCACAACAACCGTCGGTGTCTCAATTTTGGTATGCGCAAGTAGGCGGCTGATATCCATACTAAAACCTGTGGCAGCACGCGCTTGCTCACTATCTAAGTGGTTGTGCTGCATACCTTCAAAGCGCCCGCCGCGAACCAAAGGCTGGGTTTCACTATTGATATAGCCATTAAAGACAATACCAGTGTGATAGTGGTAGCCTGATAGCTCTGTGACATCAATGCTGACTGCAATTTGCCACTGCGTTTGCAAATGCGCCCTAAGGCGCTGCAACTCATCTACAGCAGTCGCCACCTGAGTATCCTGTTTGGCAGTATCTGATAGCCTAGCCAATAACTGCGTCATATCGTGACCGAAACGCGCCAGCGCGTAGAAATCATCACCCATAGACAACGTCTGACAAAACCGCTTAAGCTCTGGCAAGTTCTTATTAGCGTATAAATACATCAGCTGCTCAGTCGCACTTTGATGAATACCTGCCATAGCTGTTAGGCGCTTAAATATCGCAACGTGACCTAGATCAAGGTGCAGCGTCGCACTCATATTAAGGCTGTTTACTATACCGAACAAGACATCGATCAGTTCAATATCAGCACTGAGTGAGGCGCAGCCAAATATTTCAGCGCCCAACTGTAACGGCGTTCGCGAACCAAATAGACCCGATGGCAGGGTGTGAATAACATCGCCGACATAACAATAGCGCGCAACACCTTCACCGCCTGAGTGTGCATCAATACGTAAAATCTGCGGTGTGATATCAGCGCGTACACCCATCAAACGACCTGTTAATTGGTCAATAATCTTAAAGGTCTGCCGCTTAAGATCCTCTGAGGCTTCGCTGAGTAGCGACTCGGTATATTCAATCAGCGGCGGACAGACCAGACGATAGCCGCGGGTAATAAGCTGCTGGGTCAACTGATAGCGCAGGCTCTCTTGCTTGCGTGCATCCTCAAACAAGACGTCCGATACACCATCTGGCAGCAGCCAGTTATTAGCAACATCGCTTGCACCGCTATTAAAGTACGATAAACGATCGGGGGCAGCACTTTGCGTGCTACTAGAGGCAACATCATCAGTGTGAGTAGGTGGTGCTAAGTCAGAACGGGCAGACACAATAAATCCTTGTTTGGTATCTCGCTTACCAAAAAACGCGGTATTACGGAGTAAAGGTTACAGTTTCAATTATAGGTACACGTCACACACAGCAAAGAGAGCCCAGTCATCTTAAGTTAACTTGACGCATAATCAATGAATAGTGAGTGTGCTAAAACGGCGATATCATTATGATAAATGACTCGGACATGTTGCGTTTAAGTTTAGCCATTTTAGGTTTAGCCGATTTTTAGTTTAGCTGATTTTTAGTTTAGCATAGACACTAGGCTTAGCCTAGTCACAATTACACCAAATCATAAGCACACCAGTTTTGCATCTGCCTTTAGCCGGTACTCATGATACACTAGCGCATATTTCTATTTTGGATGTCCTATGTCGTCTCCCTACCACCCCAATCCTGAGATCAATCAGACCAATGTACTGGGCACTACCCTTGCTAGCTGCTGCTTTGACCCTATCACCGGCTACTACCGCAATGGCTTTTGTCATACGGGCAATCAAGATGTCGGTCAGCATACGGTCTGTGCACGCATGACGAGTGAATTTTTAAATTTCTCAGCCAGTCGTGGCAACGATTTAATCACTCCGCTACCTGAATATAACTTTGCAGGATTACAACCTGGTGATTACTGGTGTATTTGCGCGCTGCGCTGGGTTGAAGCGCTTGATTTTGATATTGCGCCCAAGCTCAAGCTTGAAGCCTGTCACGAAAGTCTACTCAGTCTTGTCGATCTTGAGACTCTAAAGCGCTACGCTATTTAGACGTAGCTAGATACTATTTGAGTACGAGAGTGCTATCTTAGTGATACTTATGTTTTAAGTCTTTACTACTGCTTAATACCTACTACTTAGTCGTATCACTTGGCAGGTGATGCTCGGTGCTGCGATCTTGATGATCATTTAGATAATCCTCTGGGCGTCCAAACATCTTTGCCGTCCACGTCAAAATAACGATAGAAGCGCTCAGCACCATAATAGCAAAAGAGATAGTTGCCAATAACCATAAGTGAAAATTCTCTGATACGGCTTGTACATCGACGACTAAGTGCCGTGATAAAGCAGTAATAGCAATAAATATTAAAAACTGCACTGGTAATCTATGCGTCTTAAAATAAATCCCTATCATCGCTAACAGCTCAAGGTAGATAAACAGCATCAAAATATCTTTTAGATCTGCAGACCCCTTTTGGATAATATAAAAAAACTCTTTACCTGCGGTCCAGACCACTACCAAACTGATTAAGAATAAAATAACGTAGTGGCAGATATCGACAAAATCTCTACCAATATATTGCAAACGCTTATACAGACCTAAATGTGAACGAGATATCTCGTTGTTAGCGACTTGGATTTTATTAGGGCGTTTAGGGGATGGCTCTGGAGATTCCGTCATTCGCTATTGACACCTATGTTTAATTGGATGCGCTGTTTGTATTTGGGGAGATATTTGCCGCTCTCTCAGCTGCAATCACGGTTTGGCGAATCAAGGTATTGATAGTCATCGACCCCACGCCGCCTGGTACCGGTGTATACGCGCTTGCCACCTCAGCGATGCCGCGTCTTTCAATATCACCAACGCCGCCATCAGCAGTTGGATGAAAGCCTGCATCGATAACAATCGCGCCCGCTTTAATCCACTCAGACTTGATCAGCTCAGGGACACCTACCGCACCTACAATGAGATCGGCGCGCTTGACATGCGCAGCTAAATCCTTGGTTCTAGAATGGCAAATCGTCACCGTACAGTTGGCGTTGAGTAACATCATAGCCATAGGTTTGCCTAATATAGGACTGCGCCCAACTACCACCGCTTCAAGACCTGCAAGCTCAACATTATAATGTTCTAATAAGTGCATTATGCCTTGCGGTGTACAGGATCCATAAGCCGGCTGCTGCATACTCATGCGTCCAAAACCTAGACTGGTGACACCATCTACGTCCTTTGCTAAATCAATGTGCTCAAAACAGGCGCGCTCATCGATGTGATCAGGGACTGGATGCTGCAACAATATACCATGCACATCAGGATTGTGATTGAGCGCTTCTATCTTTGCCATCAGCTGCTCGGTCGTCGTTGCACTTGGCAGCTCAACCTTAATAGAGTCCATACCAACGCGCTTGCAAGCGTTGCCTTTCATGCGTACATAAGTCGCTGAAGCAGGATCTTCACCGACGAGGATTGTCGCAAGACTTGGCGTACGTCCTGTTCGTTCTTTGATAACAGCGACGCGGTCTTGTAATTGCTGCTCTATTTGCTTGGCGAGCGCTTTGCCGTCTAGCACGGTTGGAGCTTTAAAAGAGGTGTGAGCAGATGACATAGTGACTCCGATAGATAGGGCGAATTGACGCGGTCATTGTACCTGCCTGCGTTCTAAATTCCTAGAGGACAACGTTTTAAACTTAAAAACCTGACGTGAATAGGCAAGGCTTTTGGGTATTGGCAAAGCGTTTGAGCTAATCTTATTATAAACCTTCATATAATGAGCTATAGATTAAGGCAAAAATATGGAGATATGCGCTTGCTCTTTATTTTCCTGAATGATGGTGTCGTAAGCTGCCAGCTGGTTGTCGGTAAAACTATTGGTCAAATACCACATTGTAGTAAATATGGCAGCTAGCAGTACTCCCATTACCGCTAAGATGACCCATAGCGGCGTCTCGCTGGTTAAAGTGTGTTTGATCTGATCAGGTATAGCCCAAAAGGGAGAAAACTCGTTTTTGTTGCCACGCAAGTGTTCAATCTCATCACCCAAGCGCGCGATAAGATAGCGGATTTTTTCTGGGGCTTCCAAACGGTATTTACCTTGAAATCCAAGCAGCATCGCGTAGTGGTAAACCTCCAGCGCTGGCAGGCGCCGCTCACCTTGTTCGCGCAGCTTATCTAAGCGCTCAAAGAATTCGTTACCGGCTACTTGTGAGCCAAATAGATCCAGCTGTAGTGGATTGAGCTCCCATGCATCCTTTAGGCTCTGAAACTCAGGCTCTTGTGAGGTCATGATCGTCTCATCAATGAGCGCGCAATACGCGTACTTGGCCTCATAGATATCCTCTGACATAAAGCCTTTTTTGCGAGCGTTGGCTTCAAACTTGTCCAAAAAGTCATATATCTTTTGGCGAAACTTACGCGGCTCGGTACTATAGTAGTGATTGCGCAGCAAAAATACTAAGTAGAAGCCATCGTACATGATGTCGACCAGTGACTGGCTACTGACGCGGCGATTGAGACTATCAACCGAAACCTTTGAGGCCACCTCACCTGAATCTAATAGTGAGGGGGCCGAACCTGCTTGATTATTCCCTGACATGAGTATTCCTAATGCATTAATTTAAATACAGCGCGCGACGCTACTGCACAATAGCCATCAGCTCAATCTTTAGATCATCAAAGCCATTGGGCACGTAGATACAGATGGATTCAGACTTGATCATCTCATCATACAGCTCCCCTATGGGCTCCAAGGTAAAATAGCTAAAACCTGGACGCACTGGAATAGCGCTTGGCACTTGGGCAACGTGCGAGATGGGCGAGCCTGGCAGTGCCGACAATACGCGCTTTTCGACCGCATCTGGCGTGGCAACTTTAAAGCGTCTAGGTACGATATCGATAAGCTCATGCATTGGGATAGAAGAACTCACTGATAGATACAGCTGTGAGTTGCGCGTGATCTTATCACTGCTCAGATCGCCTGTGTAATAAGAAGGCTTGTTTTGACGCAGCGGAATGGAGATAAAGTTACTCGCAATGACCGTATTTAACAACTCCCTAATAATAACGATAATGTTAATAAAAGAGTCGTTAGCATTATTGTGCTGATACGAAGGTAGATCGCCTACTTTGTACAGCGAGCTAAAAGTAGCCAATTGACTGGCAACGTCTAGGAACGCTTCATATAAACGCTCGGGGTGCAGCTTAGGATTGTTGTATAAATGACTAAGTTTTGAGTAAGCGGTATTTAGTGCGTGCAGTAACCAAAA
The DNA here is from genome assembly GCA_947489525.1 of uncultured Psychrobacter sp. Taxonomy (GTDB): domain Bacteria; phylum Pseudomonadota; class Gammaproteobacteria; order Pseudomonadales; family Moraxellaceae; genus Psychrobacter. The sequence goes on along the minus strand of CANLDW010000003.1, from coordinate 200,819 downwards.
TGAAGCAATGTCCGATGAGCGAAACTCTAACAAGTCATTGTTAGACTGACGATGGTGATCGTATAGAGAGCTGGATTTAGTATTGATCATCGTCATCAAACGATACACTTGACTCATCAGCGCACTATTGCTCGCCATCTGTACGCTTGGCACGATATAATCCTCATCCACTTGATACACGCCTTGAGTCGTACGCGATAGCTTAGCGATTAGTACCGAGACGGTATCTTGGCTGGGCGCTTGTACTGAGCGGCTAAGCTGCAAGCTTGGTGATAGCTTGATGACATCGATAACTGCCTCTGCTGCTTGACTGTATAAGTCCTGCGCTTCAACTGCTGCCTTGACGTAGCGAGCAGGATTATCACTGTGTTCAGTTTGGATATTATGACCACTAGTGTGCACAATCTCGAGACTCAAAAACACGTAGATCTCATCGCCGTTATCTTGAGTGTCTAAGGTTAGCGCTTTTGGTAAGGCATCGGTACGCGGTGCCTGATATATCGTACCATCAGGCAATACGCTATAGATGTTCTCAAAGCTGAGCAGGTTGCTCTCTAAAAGCTGCTGGTCGATCTGAACATCGACAATACCATAAGCGTAAGGATGAGCAAGCAGCATACTAAGCGCGCGCTGTGAGCTATGATAGGCGTCTTGAATCTGAAAATGCTGCGGCCGCAAAAACAGCCCCTCTCCCCATAATACTCGATGTTTACTCAAGACACTCTCCTATGAGCAGCTGACTAGTGGCTGCTGATAATAATTAAGTTTGGCCGTAAAGGCAGCAGCAAGCTTAGGATCAATGCCCGATTCGATGTTCACATCGCACGCCCCTATATTTAGTACCAAATCACTATCAAAATCGACACTGCTAAGCGGAATAAGAATCTGCGAGCGTTTTTTGGTATAACGTAGGCCTACCTTTATTGCGATAAACTTTGCCTCAGGCGCAATATTTAGACTGACTGCTGTCTCACGCTTTGGGATGACATTGATCTCTTTTACTGCCAACTCCTCCAGATCAGCAAACTGACTTTCATCTTCTAAAAAAGCCACGTAAGCGGTGCTAGCCGTACCGACAGTCGTACGCCCTGCATTGGCACTGGCTGTAGGACGGACACGTAGCGTAACGCTTTGGCGCTTAAGCTGCTCTTGTAGCGCTTGCTGCTCTTGATTCATGGTCTCAAGGCGCTGCTGCTGGACTTCTAACTGCGCCTTTAACGCTTGAAGATCGTTGTTAACCTCATTTATCGGCGCCGTCTCACTACTGATCAGACCTCTGATTTTATCGGTTATACTCGTCTTAGTATCCGCCGCTGTATTGGTAAGTTCAGTCATTTGGCTATTCGCCGCGGACACACTGTCAGCCTGCATCGAGTCAACTGTACTACAGGCCAACAACGTGCTACTAAGCAGTCCGCAAACCGCTATTTTATTGATAAGGGTTTTCATACTACTGTATATACTCCACGACTTTTTATAGACTCTTGTTGTTATTCGATGCTGTTACACATTACTGACTGGTTAGGAGCTCAGCCATATCCGGTCGACCCAGTACGCCTTTTTTGCGTAGCTCAACGTGACCTAAATCCATCATGCGCCAGTCGCCGCCCCAGACAAGTCCTGCTGATTTGGCTACTTTACCATATAACCTATAGCCCTGCATCGCCCACGGATCCTTTTCAGAGATGACGATTTTACCATTTCTAATAAACGCACTATCTCCGGCAAGACCAAACTGATGATAGCTTTTATAAGAGCCTGCTTTGGTGACGTGTGAGCCCTTATTAAGTAATCTAGCTTGACGCTCAGGACTACGATAACCCTCAAGCAGCACCATATCGTAACCATACTGATCACTCATAACTTTGTATACCGTTAAGAGGCGCTGTACAAACTCAGAGTTCATCTTGTTCCAGTTCCTATCCGCGTTTTTAATATTGATATGACCGTTATTTAAATGGGTGGCTAACATATCACCTGAATAGCCTTTTGTACCGTCTTGCATGTTGAGGTCAGCCAGATCAGGTTCAGGCAGAATAAGCGGTCTTTGCGGCGTCGCCTCAGGCCAGTAATTAGTATCAGCAGGCGTCGCCTGATACGTTGCCACCTCAGCTTCAAGCTCAGCAAACAGCTCCTCAGGCGGCGGCGGCGGCGGACTTAGGCGCTCGCCCACGAGCAACTGATTGATTTGCGAGTTTACAGCGCTCAGTGGTACCTCTTGATTATGGTATACCGCAAGCGAGCTGTGGGTAATTAAAAAGTAACATATACCCGTTGTCATCATAATCGCTAATAGTGAAAACGCGGGTACTAGCGCCCTCTTCGTCTTTGGTGCTTTTATAGCATGACGCAAAGCTGCTCTTAATGGCGGGCGCGTTTTTGACGCCTTAGCTTTTGATTTATGTGAGCGCAGACGCTGGTAGTGAGTCGTAACTCTGGTTCTTATCCAAGCGAGCAGGCGCACGTACAACTGCTGATCAAAGAGTATGATGATCAGGACAATTGAAATCACAATAAACGTAGCAGCTAGCAGATAAATCATAAAAGAGATAAGCAACGTGTAGGGCAACGATGGACACTTATAAATATAAACTTATCATCAGTATCAAAAGCGCACCTATAAATGCAGTCATTATATAGACATTTGTCGCACTATGGCAGGTTACACTCAACTGAATTGTATTTAATTTTTAACCAAAAGCCACTTCGATAAAAAAACCTGAATAAAAAAGCGTCGCTGTCCTATTTCATCACAATACCAAATAATAATATCGAGTAAATAACTTTAAATGAAGATAAGTGTCATTATACAGCGACCAGTGGTATAAATAACGAACTAAAGTAGCAAGAACGACATAAATAACATAAACTAGCAGCCATAAAGATATTCGAACAAAAGGTCTAGTAGATGGGCGGTGCTAAAATAATGAGGTATGCACGCTACTTTTTAGTGGCGACTTTGGTTATATACTTGATACTAGTATGGATGTACTTCAAAGATAACGCGCAGCAGCTCAGCTCATTTAACTTACTTTTGTGGTTTTTTTGCATCCCGCTAGTGCTCGTTGGCGCTATTGTATTGCTGCGTTGGCGACAAAAAAAAACGGAAAACGCGCCAGCAGCAGCTGCTAATACGCAAACTAAAACCAAGTTGCCGCAAGCGCCTGCCACTCACTCTTTGTTTGTATATGCCAGTGTCTGTCTGCCTGAGGGCGATAACTGGTCTGATATTCATGACAATGACGAGGATGTTACGGCTCTGAGCGAAAGCTTAACTGATTTTGACGGTGTCCCTTTATTAGTTAAACCTATTAGCCGCGTCATTACGACTCCTGTGACAATATCTAATACGCATCACGCAGATTCAGATAATGATAGTTTTGATCAAGACGGGAGCGACAGTTTTAATGAAGATAGCTTTGATCATGAACACCCAGAAAACGATCTAAACTTAAGACTAGCAGCACTTATCAATGAGCAGTTGCTGTTAAGCGATGCAGCGCTTAGCGTCCTTGCACAACACTTTGGACGCTTAGCTGAACAAGATAGCTATGAGCCTAATTCAGCGCTACACATTCATCCTGAGTGGCAAGCGCGTCATTTAGTCAGCAAAGATAATGAAGATGAAGTGCTTAGCGAACCCGTAGCTACGGTTGAGCTAGCCGTTTACCTTTGCGTGCCTGCCCTCGCTGATACTGAATTTCTTAGCGCCTTTGTGGCTCAGCAGTTAGAGACTTATGGCATCTTTGACGCTTGGTTTGATATTGACGTCATTCGCATGGATGACGAGTTAGCTTTAGACGCCGCTACTACTGATGGTTATCAGCCACTGGATTTTGTAGAGGAGCAAGTGATGACACTAGCTGAGGCCACAACAGCTCAGGTTTGTCTATTTATTGCCGCTCACTCGCAAATTAATGAGCAATGGCTTGAGGCCCAGCTGGACATAACGGCTGCAAATAACGTTCCGAGTGAAGCTGGTACTTTGCTTATTTTTTATAACGAAGCGGCGCAGCACATCATAGATATAGAGGACAGCGTAGCCTTATCCTTGACTAAGATTTACCACAATATAAGCACTGCAAACACTGCAAATAACGATGCAGATTTTGATAGCGAGCACGCTCGTTTCAGCGCGCGCCAGTACTATGCCGCTAACTTAAAAACCATCAAACAGTTATTAATAGATCACTCATTTGTTCTACCGCCGCCTATTGCTGTCTTTGATACCCAAAGCCAAGTGACAAAAGATAAGCGACACAAGACCGATGCTAGTGCTAATGCTAATGCAAGTGACGACGATTTAGCAGCGCATAAATTGACCATATTATCAGACATTAATCCAGCAACGCAGTCAGCTGACTTATCTACCTTTATGACTTTTATCGATGATTTTACAGCACGCGGAGCTCTAGTAAATGAGTACAATTTAGGGCATTATATGCCATTAAACTTATGGTTACCGCCACTTATAAGCCTTGCATTAATGATTGATATGACCGCTCATGAACAACCGCTAGCAGATACTACTTTTCTTATCACTCAACATAAGCGCTGTTGTCTGCTGTGGCTATTAAAGGCGCAAGAAAGCCTTTAGCCCACTTATATATCAGTTTTTATTGATGACATAACGACGCGTTGACGCGTTGTAGCTGGCTTTTATGACGATTACACTGACACGATTCTCTATTACATCACACTAGGTAGCAGGCATGTTTTCAAGGTTTTTTCACCTCATTTACGACCCAAGAGTACTTGTAGTCTTAGGTATCATAGTCGCTTTGTTCCTACTCTATGATTATGTGTCCCTCACTACCTTTTTAATTATTGTAAGTATACTCGTTGTCTGCGCATTAGCAGGACTTGGGTATTACTGGTGGCGTAAACGCAAAAAAGCCGCAGATGATCTGGCTGATCTTGTCGAAGACAATAGTGAAGCGGATACGGCGCGCCTAGCAAAGGATGAAAACGCGCAGGAAGTACAAGCACTACGCCAGCAGATGCAAGAGGCGATTAAGACCATTCGCAAATCAAAGCTTGGTGATCAAACGGGTAAAGCGGCCTTGTATGAGCTGCCTTGGTATATGGTCATCGGCAATCCTGCGGCAGGTAAAAGCTCAGCAGTACTGCACTCAGGACTTAAGTTTCCGTTTATGGAAAAGACCAATACCCTATCTGTCAAAGGTGTAGGCGGTACGCGTAACTGTGATTGGTTCTTTTCAACCGAAGGCATCCTGCTCGATACCGCAGGTCGCTACTCCGCTTATGAAGAGGATCGCTCAGAGTGGCTGTCGTTCTTAAATCTGCTCAAAAAGAACCGTTCTAAAGCTCCTATTAATGGCATCATCATCGCCGTAAGCATCGCTGAGCTGACTAAAAACGATCCCAGCTACGCGCTAGATCTGGCTAAAAACTTGCGTAGCCGTGTACAGGATCTAACAGAGCAGTTAGAAGTCTATGCCCCTGTATACGTGGTCTTTACCAAAATGGATCTAATATCTGGCTTTCGCGATTTTTTCAACGACTACGAACAAGAGGATCGCGAGCAGGTATGGGGCGCGACTATTCCCTACCCCGAGGATCCTGAAGACGTCAATATCACCGATGTGTTTGAAGAGCACTTTAACATCTTAGTTAATGGCCTCAAGGATTTAAGCACGACCAAGCTCTCACTACGTCATCAGCGTACGGTCTCGCCAAGTCTAATGACGTTTCCTATGGAATTTCAGTCGCTGCGTCCGATGATCAGAACCTTGATGCATGCATTGTTTGAGGACAACCCTTTTCAGTTTAAGCCAATACTGCGCGGGTTTTACTTTACCAGTGCACTACAAGAGGGTCAGGTTAGCAGCCAGATGACGCTGCAAATGGTACAAAACTATGATTTGCATCCTCCCACGATTCCTTTGAATAATCAACAAGATGCGGCAGATAAGCCTTACTTCTTACACGATCTGTTCTCAAAAGTTATCTTAAAGGATAAGCATCTGGTTAAGCAGCACAAGAACAGAGATCGCCGTAGTTATCGTGCGCTGGCGGCGTTGGCTTCTGTGCTCGTGCTGTGTACCGCTGTCGGCTTGTGGACGTGGTCGTATACCAACAACAAACAGCTCACAGAGCGCGTGGAAGCGGACCTGCAACAAGTAGCGCAAATTCAGCAAGCTGCTAACGGAGACTTACAGTCGCAGCTTGAATCTCTAACGATTTTGCAAAGCCGTATTGAGCAGCTCGAAGGCTATGGCAACGATCGCCCGCTGACCTTAGGTTTTGGTTTATATCAAGGTGATAAGCTCAAACAAAAGCTTTTATCTGAGTACTACAACGGTATCGGTATTATTCTGCTGACGCCAACCAAACAGAACATTGAGCAGTTTTTGACTGAAGTCAATGCCAATGCTGCACAGCTACAGGCACGTGAGCCCTCAGAACAAGATAACGAAGTGGTCGATCGGGATACTTATATTCAGTCCGATCCTACTGACGTCGAAGATGCTTACAATGCCTTAAAAGCCTATCTTATGCTCGGCAATCACGAACATCTAGAGACCAGTCATCTAAGTGATCAGATGACGCGGTTTTGGCGCACGTGGCTTGAGGCCAACCGCGCTGATATGCCGCGTGATCAGATGATCCGTCAAGCTGAGCGCATCTTAAGCTTTAGTCTGGCACATGCTGATGATCCTGCGTTTCCGCTTATTCAAAACGATTTAGCACTAGTTGATAACACGCGCTCAACCTTATCTAAAGCCAGTAAAGGGCAGCCAGCGCGTGAGCGCGTCTACTCTGAGATCAAGATGCGCGCTTCTGCTCGCTTCCCCTCAGTTACCGTTGCTCAGATTACTCAAAACAATGCCAATGAGACGCTGCTTGGCGGCTATGCGATATCAGGTACCTTTACCAAACAAGCGTGGGACGCCTTTGTTAGTGACGAGATCGATCGCGCGGCGACCAATAGAGTGGTTGCCGATGATTGGGTGCTGGGTACGAGCAGTCAAGACGATCTCACCTTGACTGGTAGCCCTGAGCAGATCCGTCAGTACTTGGTCAATCGTTATAAACAAGACTATATTACGGAGTGGAAGCGCTTTTTATCGCAAGTTTACATCCGTGATAGCAAAGGCTTTGATGATCATGCGCTACTGCTCAATCAGCTATCAAACCCCACAGAGTCGCCGTTAAAAACCTTATTTGAAACGGTAGATCGTCAAACGCAATGGGACAATCAAGCCGCTGAGCAAGGCAGTAATGGTTCAGGCTCACGTCGCTCGTTTGTTAACTGGTTTAAGCAGACCATATTGCGTCAAGCGCCAGCTGAGCTACGTCAAGCAGAAGCAGCCATGAATAATGGCGCTCAAGGCAATACTACAAGCGCAGTACCTGCTAGTACCGGTATGGTGGCGCAGGAGTTTGCGTCCATACATGCTCTAGTCACGCCGCGCGAGGACAACCAAGACCTATCGCTGCTTGATAACTATCTGACAAGCCTTGGCAATATCAGAACGCGCTTCAACAATATTGCGCGCAGCGATGATATCGGTCCTGATGCGCTGTTGTTTGCCTCACAAACTCTAAGTCCTGATGGCTCAGAGCTCACCAAATCTTTGCAAATACTCGATGAGCAGATACTCAGTCAAGCAAACTCTGATATTAAGCAGCTTATCCGTCCGGTATTAAGTGAGCCCTTGACGCGTTCATTCAACATGTTACTTACGCCTACTCGCGAAGAGATTAATAAAGTTTGGCAAGCGCAAGTGCAAAAGCCTTTTGCAGATAATCTCAGCAGTAAATACCCCTTTACTGCGAATGCAAACTTAGAGGCGACGCCTGCTGAGATCGGTCAATTCTTTGGCGATGATGGCTACGTTGCACGGTTTGTGAACGAGACCTTATCGCCCTTTATCATTCGCCGCGGCGATCAGATCTCAAGCAAAATTTGGAACGGCGCAGGCTTGGGTTTAAATCCTCAGTTTGTCGCTGACTTTGGGCGCTACTTTACCAACTATACAGGTAGCAACAGTGCAAGCGCTTCGGGCAATGGGGCGACAAGTAGTCAAACCACCTTCCAGATTATGCCACTTCCGGTCAGTGGTCTGACGGAATATACGATCGTCTTGGACGGTCAGCAACTGCGCTACCGTATGGGCACGCAGGCATGGACCACCTTTGTCTGGCCAAATCCAAGCAGCCAGCCTGGCGCAAGTATTAGAGCCAAGGACTACGATGGCCGCGACTACACAATATTTGAGGAAGCAGGTAGCTTTGGGGTTGAGCGCTTTATCAATAGCGCACGCCGCACTGAGCTTGACGAAGATTACTTTGAGATGGCGTGGACAGGTGATGGTATCACCGTACCCGTACGCTTCAGAATTATCAGCGGTTCAGGCGGTGGCAGTGGTGGCCAAAGTGGCTCTGCCAATCCTTTCACTGGCATGAAACTTCCTGAGGAGGTCATCGGCCTTGGCGTTACGCGTACTGCACTGCCAACATCAGGTAGTGACACGCCGACCTCAAACCCTGCGGTTACCACGCCGTCCAATACTAGTACAGGTACGCCAAGCGCTACTACCGTCAACAATAACACTCAAGGTAATAATCAAGGCAACAACGTGTCCAACAATGCTTCAAACAATGCTTTAAACCACAATGATCAAACTGGTAGTACGACTCAAGCTACAAACACGGCTACGAACAGTGGACAGGAGCCAGCACAATGACTCCTGAATCACTACCCTTAGTTTACTTTGGGAAGCTGCCTGCTCGTGGCGATTTTGTACGTGCACGTACGCACATCGCTGAGACCAATCGTATCGATCAGTGGGTCAGTCAAGCGCTCACCCTTTCGGGTAATAGTCTAAACGGCAGTAGTAATACAGCTTTGGCGGCTTTAAACTTTAGTCATGTAGACACGGCAGCCAACGAAGTTCTAACTGGCGTTCTGATACCCAGCCAAGATAGCAGTCAACGCCACTATCCCTTAATCGGCTTTGGTTTAGCTCACCTAGATAAACCAAAGCAGTGGATGAACTACTTGCCTGTCAAGTCACAACAGTTATGGCAAGACACTTATAATGCTTTGAGTACGGCGCAGTCGCAGGCAAATAACGTACATGTCATAGATGAGCTAAATGACTGCCATCTTATCCTTGATAAAAATGCCAGTACCCACTACTACGATTTTGTCAATACCACAACTTTGCAGGATATGGCAGCTGCTCTAAAAATAAGTAAGTCGCATCTTGTGCAGCAAATTATCGCTACTGGACTCTTGTTTTTGCCAACGTATAGCAAAGGCTTTGATGGTCTTAACAAGACTATCTGCTGGACACTAGGAGCAGATAAAGCAAGCGCTATTTATTTGGCAACCTTTTGGCACGATTTGATCCATGGCTTCTATCAGCCGCATCAGCTGTACTTTAACACCTACCTCTATCAGCTCGGTGATCACTACCGACTGCTCATGAGTTTTTCTAAGCCTGATGGTCACGTATTGAGTCAACTATCGAGCACTGATGACGCTTATCCTGATGACTGGGTTATTATCGCTCATAGCGACTGGACTCAAGGCTATATCGATAACGATATTGGTCTGACGCGCTTTAATAAAATATTGTTGCAAGACGATCTTTACCTGTATGATACTAGACAACTGTTCAAGCAGATATTCTTAGCGCAGTAGCTTAATCAAAAGGGTTGTCGCTAACTTCTAGTAGAAGTTTATTCAATTTAGAAGTTTATTCACTTTAAGAGTAAAAAGGTATGTATATGTCCACCCGTCTCTCAAGCGTATCCTCTAAGCTGAGCTATCACAAAACAAGCCTACTGATAGCAGCTAGTGTTGCCTTATCTATGATGAGTGCTGTAGTTTTGGCAGACAATATTGATGAGAGTCCAGCGGACGTGCCTGTCGTCATCAAAGGCGTTGTCGCCACCAGCTCAGACAAACAGCAACTGCTGGACAAGCTCAAAGCGCAGTATCCGAATAAACTCGTCAGAGATGAGATTGACGTACGCTCCAATATCAGCTTGCCCACCAACTGGCAGCAGATCGCCACCGCCATTATCGACAGCGACATCTCAAGTATTCGTCAAGGTCGCATCGACATCCACGGCACTAGCATTAGCTTGCACGGCAAAGTCAGTAGCCCTGAGCAAAAGCAGGCCATCCAAAACCGTATCCATACGCGCTTGACCGATCTATACCAGCTCGACAATCAGCTCACCGTCGTAGAAGAAGAACAAAGTCTGATCGACGACACCCTTGACAACCGCATCGTTGAGTTTGAATCTGGCAGTGCTACCCTAACCCCTTTAGGGCTTGGCATCTTAGACGATATGGCCGATGTGCTACGCCGTGTGGATAAGCCTGTAGTCGTCACCGGACACACCGACAATGTCGGTAACCCTGATGCCAACCTTATACTTTCAAACGAGCGCGCCAAAGCGGTCAAACAATATCTAATCGGTCGAGGCATCGCCGCTGATCGTATCAGTATCGCGGGTAGAGGCGACACTGACCCTATTGCCAGCAACGACAGTGAAGAGGGACGCACTCGCAACCGTCGCATCGAATTTACTCTTGCTGAATAATTGCTGAATAAGTCGTCAATGGATAAGTCGTCAATGGATAAGTCGTCAATGGATAAGTCAATAAAAACAGCAATCGCTTGTTGTGCTACCGATTAACCTAGAGGTCACCTCATGCTCCGTATCACCAACACCCCCCTGCCCATGATCGCTGACAGACTCTACGGTACTGAAAGCAGCACCCAAGCGCTAACGCCAAGCATGCGCCAAGATATCAGTCATCATCAAGACTGGCTCAACCGCTTGTTAGATGCTACTGATGAGGGTGAGCTGATGACTACACTCACGCACCCTAATCAGCAGCACGGCATCGACACCTACGTCCTACACGTCTATATCCATGAGCGCCACTTGCCGCCCCTATCCCTCTTAACCGACTTACTCGGTAGCACATTGACCCTAAGCTTTGATGTGCCCAGTGGCAGCGCTTATCGTCACCTACACCTGATCGATGGCAAACAGCTCGACTTTGAAGGCAGCTATGGCTACTACCGCTTAATCACTCAGCCGCGCACGTACCAGTTGCACCAAGACACGCGCAACCAGATAGACACGGAGATGTCCGTGCAAGCAATGGTGAGCGAGCGCACCGCGCCCTTTGAGATTGACGTCGTGGATGACAGTGGCGGCAGTGACGACAGCAGTGATGCCAGTAATAATAGTGCCAGCTGGACACCAGCGCGCATGACCCAGTGGCAGATGAGCGATTGGAGCCATATCTGCGAGCGTCTCGCGCGGCAAGGACTGACCGCTTATCTAAGGCACGCCCAAACAGAGCAGCATACCCCGCCTAAGCTGGTGATTACCTCCGCCTACCCCAGCACTGAGGACGGCATTAGCTCAAACATTGGCGCATTGCGTTTCGGTCAAGTCCTGCACGATAGAAGTGACGCGCCTATTATCGCTATTAGCGAGCAGTATGCGACCCAGCCAAGTCACGTGAGTCTGCAGCGCTTTAACAGCTCTGCAGTCTCGCACCCTGCGCAGTCAGCGGATGTGGCGAACCAAACTAGCGCCTCGACCCTAACTCTTGACACCCCAGCCGCTTTTGCTCCGGTCAGCACTACCGACAGCATTGATGAAGCCCGTATCCTTGCGCAAAGTCATCACAGCCAGTATCAGAAGTATCATGCCCTTGCTACAGCCACTGATTTAAACGTCGCCGATACCTTTATCTTAACCGATCACAGCTCGTTGAATCACCATTACCGCGCCACTCATATTATTCATCTAGCGCGTAATAGCCTGAGTCATGTGACCGGACTGACCCCTAGCCGTCGTCATAATCAGCGTCATGCCTCAAGCTTAGATGCAGGCAGTCACTTCACTCAGCTCACCCTAATCCATGCTGATACCCCGTGGGTCGGTCATCTGTATAGCAGAAACGTACTACCACCAATGACCGGTATTACTGGTATGCAAAGCGATAGTGATAGCCGCAATCATATTACCCCAACAAGCAACTACTTACTGGATAACCCCGCACAAGCCATCAACCGTCTTGAGGCACAAGCGGGTAGCAACTACGGCAGTCACTTCACCCACAGATCTGATGATCAAACCCTCATACAGTCCATCGGTGATAGCGAGCATCTCATTAACACGGGTAGTCTCCTCACCCACACCCGCCCTAGCCTGTTTGCTACCGATAGTACGCAAGCGATTGAGAGTGGTTATCGCCATCAGGACAATCATCTGAGTGAATGGATAAGCGATCATAGAGAGGATAACGCCTACTCACAGTTTAACGTCAAAGACGGACAAATAAATGCTAGTCTTAAGATGGGTATTATCGATTCACAAAGTGATGGTGCAATAAAGAAGCAAGGCATCAGCGCCACAACCAACGCGCAGATTAATATCAAATCAGGACAAGCGCTCACCCTGTCCACTCAACCACAAACTCACGCGCAAGCCCAAGAGCACAACTATCAACAGCATACCCCGACGTTGACTCAGACTAGCTTAGGTGGTCAGCACCTAAATGAGCGTCTCACGCAGTTAGCAACCGGACTCGGTCGCAACGTCCATGACCACAAAGACATCAAAACTCAATTAGAAACCATCGCTAAAGAGCAACAAACCCAAACGCATTACACCACGCCATTCACACTTACCGATAGTAATGCCGACATCAGTTATGTCAGTAGCGATACCTTCGTTCATAGAACCATGGGCGAGATGATCAGCACTACACAAGCAGATATGCACATCAGTAGCGGTGATAGTCACCAGCAGATTAGCAGTGAAGCGCTCAATATCATAGCCGACGGTCAAGTGAGTATGACCAACGCCAAAGACAACCTTACTTTATCCGCGCATACAGGGAAACTCGAAGCCACCGCTAAACAGGATGTGAACATCGCCTCATCCACTAAAGAAGTAGAAGTGGTGGCGACTAATAAAGTGACGATTACGGCAGGGGGTGCGAGTATTACTTTGGATGGTAGTAATATTACTATCGCGGCCAAAGAGATGACGGAGAAAGGTGGTAAGCATAGCAAGGCGGGGGGTAGTATGGATGGGTTGGGGCTTTTAGGGTTGCCGAGTAAATCGATAGAAACAGATGATAATTTAAGAATTGTATATGATGAAGGATTCGTGATCGTTGATGAAGATACTCAAAAACCTATACCAAACTGCCACTATAAAATTACGAAACCTGATGGAAGTATTGAAACAGGGATTACAGATGATGAAGGCAGAACAAAAGTAATAGAGAGCTATGCAATTGAAGATCTTAAAATAGAGGTAAGATTCTAATGACCGATAACTGGCAAAGAATTGGACAATCATCAACTAGTCCAAGAAGTAATACTAATAGAGCAGTAGTAAGTACGAAAGTACCAAAAACTGAAAATATTATATTTATTGGTTCTGAATTTGAGTATAATAATTTTTGGTTAAAGAATATGTTTATTGCAGCTGCATATCCTTTTATCAAAAGTAGAATTAATTTTAGAGAATGCGATAAAGTAACAATTGCTTATGTTGATTATGGCTATACTCGCTTAGAAAAATTGGCTATTGAAGGACTAAAAAACGAAATAGAATTTACCGATAACATAAATTTTGTCGCGTTGAAAACCAAATCAAAAATTATAGAACTATTAAACGCGGATAGAGAAAACTATAAAATAAAAGACTTAGCTTTTTTTTGCCATGGGTTGAATGGAAAGATTACCTTGAATTATAGTGCTAGACCTAATATCGACTTAACTACTTCAGATATAAATGCTATTGGTAACACTAACTTTCTTAGTTCAGCTAGAGCTAGTTCGTACGCTTGTAGAACAGGAATGGCAGATAGTATAACACTTAGGACTCAAGGATCGTTTAATGACATTAACGAGGCAAATCCTGACAACAGTTTTGCTCAACTATTCGCAAATAGACATAATATGGATTTTTATGCATTTTATAAACGTACACTATATAGTAATATTTTGAACCCTAAGGAAGATGCCGAAAAAATATCTGAAGACCTTAAAGATAAAAGAAAAATAAATAGTAATGATGTCATTTCTATATTAGAAAATTATGAAGCATTACTACATCCAGAATTAGGTGAAAGTTATAAAAATATGTGGGGATGGATTCCTAGAGGGGCGGTATCAGAAGGAACAGTTGGTTATTCATTATGGCGAAAAGGGGGTGGATTAAAAATACCAGTTGCTGCCAATACCCCTACAGGATTACCTTCAACAATGACTAGATTCAGTCCTAAATAATATGATCAACAAAAAATTAAAACTCACATTCCTTATATTTACGCTAATAATCTTATTAGTTTTTTCGTATATTTATATGGTGAAATCAATGAATGCATTTAATCATCAATATTTTGATGAGAAAGACTTTTTACTCATTCAGGCAGATTTGAAAAAAGAATATAGCCTTTATTTAAATAGCTTTGAAAAAGATAACAGTGTTCAAGTTACTTTTAATTTTCACAATGTAATACCCCCGCATGAGGCGACTATAGAACTATACTCTCATAAAATATCTAACTACATATATATTGGCCCTTATCAATCTACAATTTCATTTGCTGTAAAAGATGATTTATTCGAAGATAGTCTTGATTCACTAACTATTTCAATAGTAGATTCAGAGAATAGATCCTCCTACACTATAGAACAAGAAAAGGTTTTTGAAGTTTGGAAAAAAGGAAAAGTTGTTGATATTTGGTTTCTACCTTTTAGAAAATATGATGAAGAAACTGGTAGAGACATAGGCTACACAGTTTCACTCAGTTAAATTTTAGACTACTAGTATTAGTATCAGCCGTCGTCATAATCAGCGTCATGCCTCAAGCTTAGATGCAGGCAGTCACTTCACTCAGCTCACCCTAATCCATGCTGATACCCCGTGGGTCGGTCATCTGTATAGCAGAAACGTACTACCACCAATGACCGGTATTACTGGTATGCAAAGCGATAGTGATAGCCGCAATCATATTACCCCAACAAGCAACTACTTACTGGATAACCCCGCACAAGCCATCAACCGTCTTGAGGCACAAGCGGGTAGCAACTACGGCAGTCACTTCACCCACAGATCTGATGATCAAACCCTCATACAGTCCATCGGTGATAGCGAGCATCTCATTAACACGGGTAGTCTCCTCACCCACACCCGCCCTAGCCTGTTTGCTACCGATAGTACGCAAGCGATTGAGAGTGGTTATCGCCATCAGGACAATCATCTGAGTGAATGGATAAGCGATCATAGAGAGGATAACGCCTACTCACAGTTTAACGTCAAAGACGGACAAATAAATGCTAGTCTTAAGATGGGTATTATCGATTCACAAAGTGATGGCGCAATAAAGAAGCAAGGTATCAGCGCCGCAACTAACGCGCAGTATTTTATGAATAAAATTACTATTACCTTATTACTATTTAGCTGTATTTTACTATTAGGATGTCCTCACAGAACAATGGTAAGTCATACGAAAAATTTTTATAAGCAAAACAACAATATGCTATGCGTAGACCATTCTAAAAATATTGAAAAGGGAATATTGACTACCTTATATAATGACGATAATGTGACCATACCATTAAAAAAAATAAGTGCAGAAAAGAGCTGTGCTATTTTTAACTTTAGAGACAACATTACTATAAACTCTACCGATGGTAATGTTATTAAAATGACTCCTTATCATATATACAATTTTTATACTGGCCTTCTTACCAAAGATATGAAAGAAGGTAATGGGTCAGGCTTTGGTCCAAGAATTTGCTTCGTTCAAAATGGACAGAATAGTTTCACCTTGAATATAGAAAACTCTTCAGACCAAATAAAAGTTAGTGATGATTTTTGTCCAACCGAAGGAAATATGTATTAGCTTCTGTGAAATTGATATTGAATAGGATCATTTTTAAACTATTATAAGTGACACATAGTACTTATGACTTACAGGAACTTCTAACTAAAATAGTAAATTCAAACACCTTATAGTATTTTTTTATGTTTTTTTAGTTCTGTTCACCCAAGCCCAGACTCACGCGCAAGTCCAAGAGCACAACTATTAACAACATACCTCGACCCTCACTCAAACGAGTCTCGGTGGTCAGCACTTAGCAGAGCGTCTCACGCAGTTAGCAACCGGACTGGGTCGCAATGTGAACGATCATAAAACGATTAAAACTCAGCTTGAGACTATCGCCAAAGAACAACAAACCAGCACCCATCAAACGACGCCATTTACCCTAATCGACAGCAATGCAGACATCAGCTATGTCAGCGCAGATACCTTCGTCCATAGAACCATGGGTGAGATGACCAGTACCACGCAAGCAGACATGCACATCAGTAGTGGTGATAGTCACCAGCAGATTAGCAATGAATCGCTCAATATCATAGCCGATGGTCAAGTGAGCGTCACCAACGCCAAAGACCACCTAACTCTCTCCGCGCATACAGGAAAATTGGAAGCCACAGCCAAGCAAGATATTAACATCGCCTCCTCCACTAAAGAGGTAGAAGTCGTCGCAACCAACAAAGTCACGATAACGGCAGGCGGTGCGAGTATTACTTTAGATGGGTCTAATATTACGATTGCTGCTAAAGAGGTGACGGAGAAAGGGGGTAAGCATAGCAAGGCGGTGGGCGCGGTTGATAGCAGTTATTTATCGCGCTTACCTTTCGATAAGTTGCTAAAAAAAGAGTTCTTTGATGAGCAGGTTCAGTTTTTGAATGCAGCAGGAATACCTATAAAGAATATTGATTATGAATTGTTGGGTAGAAAGTTACGTATTAAAGGAAGAGTAGATGATGAAGGTAAAACAGTAAGAGCAGATACTGACACAGAAGCAGAAAAGCTAGAAACTAAAATAATATTTAAGCCTATTGAAGGTTTAAAAGACCTATAGCGAGTATGAGATGGCAAAACTTAGTTTTGATACCAATACTGTAAAAAACAGCTGTGCTAACCAAACAATGGATTGCAGTTTTACGTGGTCTATCGCTCAGTACCAATGTTTTGAAAAACTAACGACAAGCTCAGACAAAACCTCTTCTACAATCCATTTACGAGTAGTACAAGACGGTGAAGCAAGAGCCAGACGAATCGCAGCGGTATATGCCAAATTTTATTTGGAACATAGCGATGTCAATGGTGATATAAAGTTTAAAGGTCGACATTTTTGGATGGGACTTGGTGCTTTTGCCAGTAAAACCGTGGCTGATGCTCTAGGTCATTGGTCTACTTCAGCAGATGGTGGAGTATTTGGTGTTGAATATAACTTTAAACTCGGTAACTTTTGGTTATATCAAGATATCGCTGGATGGCATTTTGAGTACAATCAATGTAGTCCAAACTTCTTTGAATGTATTACACAACGTAATTCAAATAATTATATTAAAGAAGTTAAGTCTATGGTCTATGATTCACATGGCGCATACGATGTACTACCCAAAATACGCAATCTTGGTACAAGTCAGTATATTAGACCTGCTTTCGACGCGACTAAAAAATTTGAAAAGCTTGGTTCTACTAAGAAAGATGAAAGAAAAGCTCAGCAAAGAATAAATCTTATGAAGCTTGCTAATCATGAACAACGTGAAGTACTACAAAAGATAATCTATCAAAAAAGTAACTTTAAAGCAGGATTAGCGCTAGCTGAAATTGGAAGAGGAAAAATGTCCATTCCTGAACTACAAATGGTCTATACCTCTGAGGCAGATACTGATGATCCCGATCTAAAGAATGTGGCACCAGATGATATCAAACTGGCTGATATTACTAAAAGAATGGACTGGATTGAAGATGTTGCTGAACAATTTATTGAACTTATGAACGGTGAGAAAAGAGATAAGGTTGAAGGAGAAATAGTAAAAATAGCAGGATGGATTAACCAAACTTAGGAATAGCTATGTTTAGACATCAACTTATCAAAACAGTATTAGTAGCAATTTCATTATCACTCTCTACAGCAGCCTGTAGTGAAAATAATAAAGGGAATATTATGCCGCCTCATGCCTATGTTTCAGTAGAAGAGAGTCCAGAAACCTTCAAAAAAAACAATGAAAATATTGAAGAGTATTGGAGCTTTGACGATAATCCACTCAATATTGGCAGCTTAGGGGTTACTTTTTATAAACTACGTTTCCCTAGCGACAACTATGCTACTGTCACGTTTACTTACCCTAATATTCCGCCGCTTACCATTGAAAATGTCAGTAGCACCTCAGGCTACTTCGATCATGATAGATCAGAGAGAGGAATACAATCTACTGCTATCCGCTTTTTCATTGAAAATGCGCAAGGAAGCTATGGCGTCACCCAGAATGACGCATACATCGCCATGCAAAAGTTATTTAAACAACTAGAAGAGCATGGTTGGTCAGATGATCACCGCATTGACGACCCTCGTATATCTATTCAAGATAGCTATACTTACGGTACTAGCGAAAACGTTGCAGATGATTTTGTAAACTATCAATACCCTTTAACTTTTATTCAATTTAAGCAGTTACCAAGTTTACAAACATGGAGTTTGCGACATGGTACTGATGTGTTTTTAGAGATTAGAATGCAATACAACTTTGAAGAAGAGGTCAATAATTACGTCTATATGGTCAGCTTAGATTTTAGCTCTGAAGAAAATTATATTAATAGTTATATTAGTTATGATAATCCAAACGACACTATGGAGTCACTTTTTACATAAATTTATCAAAATTTACCTACGTCTAGGTTATATGCTGAAACCCAAGCGCTTGAGATAGGCCTAGACATCCAACAAGGTCAACCCGACTATACCCTACCCCTTGTGCTAGAAAAAACAGGCATTGATACCAGTAAGTTTGTATCCATTGATCCCTATAAAATAACCTACGATGAATTTATCAAGCGTCAAGAGGCTGGTGAAGACATGACGCCCTACTACGAAAACCAGCCTACCGCTAAACCTGAAATTACTAGTCAAGCCAAAGGACGTTGTCTGCCCAATCAGCCTTGTCCTAAATCTGGCTACTGGTTCACTTTAGCTAAAGAGAACAGCCGCGCTTACTTTAAACAAGGAGATATGATGCCTGATTATCCTAACAACAATTGGGGCGAGGTGATTTGGCAGTTTGATGGTGAGAAAGCATAATTTGTTATCTCTATTTAACCATCCAAAGGTAGTTTTTTCATCTAACTAATAAAAAGCAACTCACGCTCAAAACGTACTGCTCGATGTGAAGTTCTAAGTCTCGCTTAGTACAAAAACTCCAACCACGACCACTATCTGCAAAAAATAGATCTCACCGCTAGCCCTGATTGCAGCGGATATCCTGCTGATGACAATGGCGCTGCGGACTGTGGCTAGGTGTGGTCGCTCGGATGATGGAACACATCTAGCCACGATAGTCCGCACGCCATTGACAAGGCAGATAGCAGCGAAAAGCAGGAGTGGCTACAAATTACTTTTATTAAGCAATGTCTCGACTACTCCGCTACGTCACAATCCTCAGCTTTTTTTGTTATTCCTCCGACGTTTGACGAACCAGCCGATAATGATGACAATGACTATCCCGCCAATTATTTTTGAATAAGGGGCAAGCGTGGTTTCGATGGAGGCGTAGTTCTCGCCTAAATAATAGCCAGCTAGCGTCAACCCTGCTGTCCATATACTGGAGCCAAGGGCAGTTAGTGCCAAAAAGGGTAGCAGTGACATCTTGTTCATGCCCGCAGGAATGGAGATAAAAGAGCGTACGCCTGGCACCATACGGCCAAAGAATACTGCTTTTTTGCCGTGTTTATCAAACCAGTCATTGGTTGCAGTAATGTCATCAGGTTTGACAAAGAGGTACTTGCCGTACTTTTCGGTAATAGCCATCAAACGCTCTTCATCAAAGACGCGTCCTAGATAGTATAAGGGCAGTGCACCTAATACTGCGCCTAGTGTGCCTGCTAGAATAGCGAGTATGAGATTAAGATCGCCTTTCGAGGCGGCGAAGCCAGCAGCAGGCATAATGACTTCGGAGGGAATAGGCGGAAAGACGTTTTCGGCAAACATAGCAAAGATAATGCCAAAGTAGCCAAACTTCGCCATGATTGATAGTACCCAGTCGCTGATTTGACCCATGCTGACACCCTTTTTGTATATGGAACGCGAAACGTTCTATTTTTTATACTTAAGCTCAATACTTAGTTCTTATGAGGTTAAAGATTTTGAAGTTAAAAATTTGATTTTATATGGAATTTACTAGTGAACGAGTTGGCTTTCAATTTGAGTTATTTGTCTGATGTCGTGATTTAGTTACTTGTCCTTCCGATCCTATCTTATGAGTTTAAAGCTAAAAGATACGTCAGTATTTTACAGACACAAAAAAACCTCAAACAAAGTTATGTTTGAGGCGAAACTTGCTTAAACTTGACAGTCTAAATTCGTTTTCTGCTTACTACAGAATATGGCGCAGCGGACGGGACTCGAACCCGCGACCCCCGGCGTGACAGGCCGGTATTCTAACCAACTGAACTACCGCTGCTTAGGTCGTTTTAGCTTTTAGCCTATTAAGGCTCACTAGCTAATAAGTGGTGGGTGATGACGGGCTCGAACCGCCGACATTCTGCGTGTAAGGCAGACGCTCTACCAACTGAGCTAATCACCCTGAGAACCGTAAAAAAATTGCACTGCAATTTTAGGTTCGCAAGGGAAATCCTTTAAATAGGATTTCCAAAAGTCCTACATCTAGCGTTAGTCAAAACGAAGCACTGCTTCGTCCGAGCGCAAGAGAATTTACATTAACGTAAATTCTATAAAACTCTGCCTACACTGGATGGTACTAAAAATCCTTTAAATAGGATTTCCTAAAACTTTGCAGCTAAACGCAATCTTATAAATAACACTGCAATTTTAAACGCTAAAGTTTTTTGAAGGTCTTAACATCTAAAGCTGTCACCCTTTAAATAGACTTCCTACAGCATAGAACCAATAAAGCTCTGTGCTGTGGGTGTGTATTATATAGATTTACATTGAGCTGTCAAACCCTATTTACCTTTTTATATGCTATTTTTTTGGTGTGATAGCAAACGTCTGTTTTTATTGGGTTTATATTTGAGACTAGAATAAACCAGTGTGAATAAACTATTGAATTCTCAGTATCAGGTAAGGTTGAAATCATAAAGTCATTGATAATGGATACAAGTGTCAATAATACAGTAAAAAAAACGGCGCGATAGTATTAATCGCGCCGCTTCAGTGTTAGGCGTTTAGGTCAACTACTCTGCTTTGTCTAAATCAATAGACACTGAGTTGATGCAGTAGCGCATACCTGTTGTCTCGCGCGGGCCATCAGGGAACACGTGCCCCAAATGGGCGTCACAGTTACTGCACGTCACCTCGGTACGACGCATGCCAAGCGAGTTGTCCTCGTGCTCATCAATCGCCGCATTATCGATGCCTTGGTCAAAGCTTGGCCAGCCGCAGCCTGCATCAAACTTACTCTCTGAATCAAACAATTTAGCACCGCATGCTTTACAGCGATAGATGCCTTTGTCATTGACATCGTTATAGACCCCAGTAAAGGGACGCTCAGTACCCTTCTCGCGGATAACATGATACTCATCAGCGCTAAGACGCTGTTTCCAATCGGCTTCGGTTAATTGGCTGATCTCTTCTTTAGTCAGTTGCTTATCTTGCATAATTTGTCCTTATTAACATACTTTTATCATCAGTTTTCTCTAGTACATAGCTTAATGCATAGCGCTGATAATCGTATCAACTATATGCTATGTATTGTGCTGACATTCAAGGGCATAAGATGATCAAAATTATTCAGATATCACCTTATTGCGTTGATATTTGGTAACGGGAGTATCATATCAAGTGAATTGCAAGTTTTTCTTGCATTAGTAGAATAAATACATGTTGAAAACAAGGTTTAAATGCAATAATATCTTGCATTAGAGATTGCTTGTGGATTTCATTTGTCAGCATAACGTCCATTACTACGATAAGGTCTTATATATTATGTCCGATAACCAAGATAAGCTGGCGCAAGCAGCGCGCCTAGTACAACTGCGCCGTGATAAGGGCTATACCGCAGAGCAACTAGCGCAGGCAATGACCAAAGCTGGCGCAAAAGTCAGTCGCGGCGCTATATCAAATTGGGAGCGCGGTACGAATGGTATTGTCTCCTCAAAGCTGCCGACGCTTGCACGGCTTTTAGGTAGTACAGAGGGCTATTTATTGCGCGGTGATCTCGATAATGAGATGCTCACTCAACATGATGCCAGTGCGCGATCTGATACTGGTTTTATGCCTAATAGTAGCTTAGAAACTAATACTGTTCATCGTGCGCACGCGCCTTCTATAACTGCTATACCTTCCTCATCTTCCTCTACGACAACTGGTACTACTATGTCTTCTTTAAAAAAATCCGACAAATTACAAAACGTTTGCTACGATATCCGTGGTCCACTACTGCAAACTGCCAATAAAATGGAAGCTGAGGGTAAACGTATTATCAAACTCAACGTTGGCAATCCTGCCCCTTTTGGTTTGCAAGCGCCGCACGAGATTTTGCGCGATGTCGCGGTCAATTTGCCTGAAGCGACAGGATATTCGGACTCTCAAGGGATATTTTCAGCACGTAAAGCGGTGCTGCAATACTATCAAGCAAAAGGCCTGCTATCGGCTGTCGATGTCCGCGATGTCTATCTTGGTAATGGTGTCTCAGAGCTTATTGTAATGACGATGCAAGCGCTAATGAACGATGGTGATGAGGTACTGATTCCAATGCCTGACTATCCGTTATGGACGGCAGCGGCGAACTTAGCAGGCGGTACAGCGGTACATTATCGCTGTAATGAAGAGGATAACTGGCAACCCGATATTGAGGATATCAAAGCCAAAATCACTGACAAAACCAAAGGTATCGTCGTGATCAATCCCAATAACCCAACGGGCGCGTTGTATTCAGATGAGCTGCTTCAGCAAATTATCCAAGTTGCTAGCGAGCATAATCTGATTATTATGGCTGATGAGATCTACGATCGCGTTCTGTATGATGACGTCGTGCATACCCCTATGAGTACGCTGACTGAGGATGTCCTCGTATTGTCTTATAATGGACTGTCAAAGTCGCACCGTATCGCAGGCTTTCGCGCCGGCTGGATGATGGTCTCTGGTAAAAAAGATCATGCGACAGACTTTATCGAAGGTCTTGATATGCTCGCCTCCATGCGCTTATGTTCTAATGTCACGGGACAATACGCTATCCAAACAGCGATGGGCGGCCACCAAAGTATGCAGGCACTGACCGCTGAGACAGGTCGCCTTTACAAACAGCGTGATATGGCGATAACACGTCTGAACGCTATTAAAGGTATCTCCTGCACAATGCCGCAAGGGGCTTTTTATTGTTTTCCAAAGATGGATCCTGCCGTTTATCCTATCGAAGATGACATGCAGTTTATGATGGATCTGCTGCTAGAAGAAAACGTGCTCATGGTGCAAGGGACAGGCTTTAATTGGGACGCGCCCGATCATTTTCGTGTGGTGTTCCTTCCTAATTTGCACGATTTAGAAGATGCTATGGATCGACTTGATCGCTTCTTTGCCAAAAAACGTCAAAAGTACGGTACGGATTAAGGGTACTATTAAAAGGACATTGTCCTATTTGTACTACAAAAAAGCGCTTATCGGTATGAGGTCGACAAGCGCTTTTTTAGACGCTAGATGTTACTTAATTTAAGTATGTTTTAGCGCTTTAACGAGTAGTTTAACAACCGCTTTTATTTAAAAGATATTTTTTAGAATAACAAAGCTTAAGGCGGACAATAACGCGGCTACGGGTAAAGTAATAATCCAAGCCAGTCCAATCGGTTTCATCAGCGCCCAGTTGGTGTTCTTATTGACAATACCGATGCCAAGCACGGCGCCAACAAGTGTATGCGTACTTGACACAGGAAGACCAAGCGTTGACGCCCCCATCACGACCGCAGCAGCAGCCAGCTCCGCTGAAAAACCAGAAGCTGGATGCATCTTAGCCAAATTAGTACCGACGGTTTGGATGACTTCTTTACCAATAAACCACAGACCAACAATTAGCGCTACACCAAAGGTCAACATCACCGCTGGTGGTACAGCAGCTTGTGCAGCGATCTCGTTGGTACGAATCACATCCATAATAGCAGCAAAAGGACCGACCGCATTGGCAATATCATTTGAGCCGTGACTAAACGCAAAAGCGGAAGCGGTAAACACCTGCATCCAGCTAAACATAATAAAGGTTGCTTTAGTCAGATCTTCTTTATGCTTACCGCGAATGCTCTTAGTGTAGATAAAGGTCGCCAGCCATACCAAAGCGCCAATCATCCCCATAATAAGTATACCGTGCAAGGTAGTGATGTTGCTGTTGACGTTTTTAAGCCCTTTGAACACGACTAAAGAGGTCATCACTGCCCCGCCCAGAGCCGCGATCATCGGTACCCATTTTTTGAGCGCTTTTAGAGTATCAAGACTATTGCGCTCATTTTCTATCTTATAAAGCTGCTTGTAATAGTCGGTCTCTAAATCATCAATGCTTGTGTCGTCATCTCTATAAATCTCTTGATCGCGTAGCATTGCTGAGGTGTAAGCCAACTGTTCAGATTCTGATAACGTCTCTAAATAGAGCTTATGGCTTTGTTTGACGCTCTTTTTGTCCGCTTTAAGCTCACTAATATGCGCCTCAGTTCTATCATTGTACTCAATGATATTTTTTTTAATCTGACCATAGAGCAAATAAGCCAGCAAGCCACCAAGCAAAGGCGACAACACCCAAGAGATAGCGATAGTACCGATAGTACCCCAATCGATTGTGGATAGCGCTGTTTCGGTACCGCCTAAATCAATCCCTAAGACAATTGAGCTACCAACGACGCCACCGATGATGGCATGGGTAGTTGATACAGGCAGACCTTTACGGGTAGCAAACAACAACCAAAATGCCGCAGCAATGAGAGCGGAGAGCATGACGTAGATAAACTGATTGGGCGTGACGCTCAAGCCATCCAAATCTACGATGCCTTTACGAATAGTATCCGTTACAGAGCCGCCCGCTAATACTGCACCCGATACTTCAAATATAGCAGCGACTCCTAACGCTTGCGGGATCGTGAGGGTACCTGCACCAACGGAGGTGCCAAAGGAGTTTGCAACATCGTTACCGCCAATATTAAAGGCCATAAAGACGCCAAAGGCTGTTGCCAGCACAAACAGCAGTGTCTGCTGGTGCATGGTGTAATCAAGACCCCACCACAAAAAATAGCCGGTCATCCCAATCAATAAAAAAGCAAAAAATAGATTCACTCTCATAGAACCAACAGGTGTGGTGGCCTTGGTAGAACTACTGCTAATACCCATACGTAAATACGCCCTGCATAAGCTGGTTGAGGTTATATAAAACTGATGCACTCGACTGCCATGTGATGACACCGGCATACGTACATCTCATATATCTTTTATAGGTTTGCTGAAGTAAGAGACGCATAGGACTCTATGAAATGTGCATATCTCAATCAGGTATCAGCCCGTATTGGAGCGTTACAATACTGAAACACTTGACACATTACTCGATGGTGTGGTTTGGCAATCACTCACACCAAATATTACGCGCCCATTATATTAAATATAGACGCTTAATGCATGGGGATATTGCGAGATTTGTAACTGAAAATGAACCAGTTTATACCCGCATCCTTTATTTGTGTCCAAGGGTCGATAACTGTGCAATCGCGTGGTCTAAAACGGCAAGCCGTGCTTGTCGTTTCTCATTAGTCGCAATGACGCACCAAGGGGCAGCAGTGGTATCTGTACGCGCTAGCATATCAGCGGCCGCTTGGACGTAATCAGACCAACGTTCACGGTTACGCCAGTCATCATCTGTCAGTTTAAACTGCTTATGCGGCGTCTCTTGACGAGCCTCAAAGCGCTTGAGCTGCTCATCTTTGTCTATAACGAGCCAATATTTAACCACTAGGGTTCCTGCATTAACAAGATCTGTCTCAAAACGGTTAATCTCGTCATAAGCGCGTTGCCACTCACCGTCTGTCGCTAGGTGCTCGACCCGTTCAACCAACACACGTCCGTACCAAGTGCGATCAAATATTGCAACACGGCTAATACGATCGGTTTGCTCATTGGGCAGGCGCGTCCAAAATCGCCATAAATACGGGTGTTGTAATTCATGACGCATAGGCGCGCCAATGTTATATATCTGATACTCACGTGGATCTAAGGGTGCGACCATGCGCTTAATAGCGCCGCCCTTGCCCGCGGCGTCCATACCCTCAAAAGCAAAAATAATGTGCTGATTGCTTCTTGCCCTTATCAACTTAGCAAGCGTTGTCTGTTTATCTGCAAGCGCTTTTTTATATTCGGCTTTTTTGATTTTATCGCTATTAATGCGTTGCAGCTCATCAGGTATATCTGTCGGTTTGAAGGCTGCTAATTTAGCAGCAACAACAGCATGGCTATTATCTATACGCGAACCAATGTTACGCGCATCAATGTGAGGAGTAGCTGACTTTTTATCCGTCTTACCCTGCTCTTCTTTATCAGCGTCATGGCTTTGCGTTTGGCTACTGACCAGCGCTTCTTGCACGGCATTCATGACTTCATGACAAAAATGGGTTGCCGCTTGCGATTTATCGCTACCATCGATGATAACCCAGTCGTTTTGCGCACGTAGTAGCTCGGCTGCAACGTCATTGAATTGCGTTAATACCTCAGCGTTATCCCAGTCGATCTGATATAGAAAATCTGGATCGGCTTCGTCATCATTTAGCCTTTGTTGCAAGGTTTGAGCGTCAACATGAAACCAGCACTTAAGCAGTTTCGTTTGATTGGTCACTAAGTCACGCTCAAAGCTTTGTAGCACGGCAAGCTGCTTACGCAAATAGTCTTGCCATGCATATGCTAACTGCTTTGCATCAGCCTGAGCGGCTTTAGATGGTTCTAAAGGGTTATTAGTCCCCGTATTTGAGGTTGCCATACGCATGACGTTATAGAGCAGATCAGCGTACCAATTGCCAAAATAAACCATGACATCACCATGTCGTGGTAGGGCCTTGGTATGCGCTTGCCAAATGGGCTGCGATGACAGCGGCGGGTAACCAATAGTTGCTTCCACCTTGAGTAAGCGCGGGTCTACCCACTGTCTCAGCTGTTTTACTGCTGTACCTTTGCCTGCCTGCTCCATACCGTTGACTAATACAAGTAGACCAGTAGGTTTGTTGCTGGTTGGTGGCTCTGTCTGCCGCGTTGCTCGTAGCGCGTATTGAGCTGTGACAAGCGCGAGTCTAAGCGTATCTTTATCCATCTCAAACTGGCTAAGCGGGTTAGGCGTCAAGCGCTCTTCAATTACCTCTGCACTAAACTGATCACTCACCCTTTGGGTTTTATTCGCAGCGTTTTTTTTATCCTTATCTTTGTTGTCATTCTTCTCGCTATCTTCCTTGTGATGTGTAGACATAACATTTCCTTATTGATGGATTAAGATATGGACTGCCATACCAAGATGTGGCATTTGTATGTATTTTATTTAATTAAAGAGCTTGTTTAGATGTGAATGATATACTTTATGCTTATAGTATTTAAGATAGACATTAGCGTATACCTTTTAATCGATAAAGCGGTCACATACTGACAAAGTAATGAAAGAAAACAGCTACAATGTCATTCGCTATGGCTAGCCTTACCTAATGTACGACTTTTTTAATATAACGAATTTTAATAGTTAAAGGTTAAATGATTATTTTTGTGGGTTGAATTTGATGCTTTAAGCTAATACAGGACAGGACGTCATGACGGCTTTTATGGAGTTACAACAACATTTAAAACGTTATTGGGCTCTGCCTTATCACGAAGATCCCACGCTCAATACTGCCTTGCACGAGGTACAAGCGTGGCAACGACAACGCATTAGACAAACGCATAGTGAGTTATTTACACTCCCAAAAAATCAGTTGATGGCGGAGTATTTTTTGCATCAGCTTTATGGCGGCGCTGAGTTTAAAAAGCTTGCCATACAGTTAGCACGGCTGCTGCCCAAAGCGCAAAAGCTTGAGCGCTTGATTAAAGACTCTGTGCTTGAGACTGGTAACATGGCGATTCAAGCAGCGGTTTTAGCGATTGAAATGGATCTGCATCTGGCGCAGTGGTTAATTGCTCACGAGCTACCTGTCACTGAAAAAAATATTATGAGAGCCTACAGCACTATCGACGAGTCTGAAGCGCGCTGCTTGCAGCTCGAGAACCTAAAAGAGGTGTGTTACCGTACGGATAAATACTTTAACTCCTACCTTTTACAAAAGGCATTTCAACTGGCAAAGAGCACCGCTTATAATAATAATTATCAGCCGCTCTATGATTTTATAGATGCAGGATTTGCTGCCATGAAACCCCTTGATAGTGTGGTCAGCTTTATTGATCCATTTTGCGCGCGTGAGCTTATGATTATCGAGCAAATACGTGACGCCAGCAACGACAACGCAGATGGGTTTGGTATATCATAGCTGACTGTTTATAAATTGTTTTATGAGTCATCTTTATTAGCTACTTATTACCAGCCAAATCTACACTACTCATGCGGGCGATCTATTTTTAAACCTTGAGACACTTTTTTTATTTAAACTTTTTCATGTTAACCCTTTGATAAATAGGATATATTTATGTCAGCTTTAGCCAATTTGCAGCAGCACTTAGATCGCTATTGGGCTCTACCTTATCATCAGAATGAAGCACTTCATGCTAAGCTTAACGAAGTACAAGACTGGCAACGCGCGCGTATCCGTAGTACGCACAAAGCCTTGTTCGAACAACCAAAAAACAAGCCTATGGCGGATTACTTTTTGACCCAGCTGTACGGTGGTGATGATTTTAAGGTACTCGCCGAGCAGCTTGGACGCATCTTGCCTAAGGCTAAAAAGCTACAACGTCTGGCTAAAGAAGAATCACTAGAAGCAGGTAGCATGGGTATCCAAGCCGCTATTTTGGCCATTGAGCTTGACATGCATCTTGCCCAATGGCTGCTTGAGAACGATCTACCTGTCAATGAAGACAATATGCTCGCCGCTTACCGCGCCGTTGATGAGGCCAAAGAGCGCCGCACACAGATCAATAATCTAAAAGAGGTCTGCTATCGTACTGACAAACATCTCAACTCCTTTATGCTTAAAAAGGCGTTTGGATTGGCTAAGAGTACCGCTTATCGTCATAATTTTCAGCCGCTATACGACTTCATCGATGCAGGCTTTAAAGCAATGAAACCGCTCAGCAGTGTTAGCAGTTTTATTGAGCCGTTTTGTACGCGTGAGCTGCAAATTATTGATGAGGTTCATGATACCAACAGTAAGCCCTTATCGTTTGGTGTATGATAATATTGTATAAAAATAGCCGCTATATCCGCGCAAAAAATACGTAATAGGACACCATTATGAGTCATCCTGTCAATAATTCAGATACGCAAAACAACCCTGCGACAACGAGCAGTGCTGAGCTACAAAATAAGCTGGTGAGAGAGAGTATCATCGATAGTCAAAATACCAGCTCGCAGGCACGAGCGCGTCAAAGCCCTGCGTCTACTATTGAAACCACTGCTCGACCTACCGTCAGTGCCCAGACTTCTGACTTTACGAATGTGCAAGATCTCCCGACAGGCGCGCCTCAAGGTCAACAGCAAACCATGCCAAATGCAAGTACGCAGCAAGCGCAAACTCACCCAACCAAACAGCGGACGTTTCATCAGCGTGATGACATCAACAATCCGCATACACTCGATACTGATGGTGCTGAAGATACTCACTTTGGCTACAAAACCGTCAAAAAAGCGGAAAAACAAGCACGCGTGGCGGATGTTTTTACCTCTGTTGCCAAAAAATACGACATCATGAATGACTTGATGTCTTTTGGTATTCATCGTCTCTGGAAGCGCTACGCTATCAGCTTATCTGGCGTACGCGCCGGCCAACACGTCCTTGATATCGCGGGTGGCACAGGCGATCTCGCTAAAGTGTTTAGCCGTGAGGTTGGGCGACGCGGTCACGTGGTATTATCAGATATCAATGCTGCTATGCTTGAGGTTGGTCGTGAGCGCCTGATCAATGCAGGCTGCAATAATGTTGATTTTGTATTAGCCAATGCTGAAACGCTTGCGCCTTTTGAAGATGAGAGCTTTGATCTGGTAACGATTAGTTTTGGTCTACGTAACGTCACGGATAAAGACGCCGCCCTGCGCGCTATGTACCGCGTTTTAAAGCCAGGCGGACGCTTACTTATACTTGAGTTCTCAAAACCTGTGTTTGAACCTTTATCAAAGGCCTATGATCTGTACTCGTTTACCGCTCTGCCTATGATGGGCAAAATCATTGCCAATGACTCAGAGAGTTATCAGTATTTAGCAGAGTCTATCCGTATGCATCCCAATCAGCAGACGCTCAAACAAATGATGAAGCAGGCTGGGTTTGAAAACTGCGACTATCATAATTTAACTGCTGGTATTGTTGCTGTGCATCGCGGCTTTAAAGCGTAAGCTTGCAGCCCGAATTAAATGCTTAAACAAAAAGCCTATAAGAGATAGGTAAGCGCTGTAAAAACGATCTTTTAATCATGTGAGAGCCATATGCTAACTGTTTTACTTTTGGCTGGTGCCGAAAAGCTAATTAACTTTGCAATTGCAAGCGACGAGATTACTAAGGCAGGTCTTGAACCCTTAGCAGGTAAAGTATTACGGCTTAATATAGATGTGCCTGAGATCCACTTAGATGTCCTGTTTAATCACGAGCGTTTGCGTTTTGAGCCTGTGACTGACAAGAGCGTGTTTGAGCCAAGTGGTGCTGATGCCCGCCAAAGAGCGAGTCAAGAGCAGTCGCGTCTTGGGCATAGCCGCCCTGATTGTACCGTTAGCGTTGATAACCCCGCTCAGCTTCTAAACCTAATGCGCGGCGCTGAGGGCAATCTGCCTATTGAGGGCGATTACAAAGTGCTTATGCAGCTAAAACAGCTCGTCGCTGGGTTCGATCCTGATATTGCTGGGCAGTTTGAACCGCTAATTGGGGCGCCTATGGCAAGCCAGCTGCAGCTGCTTATTACTCATCTAAAAGGTAGTTTTCGCGATAGTGCTAAGCGCACCTTTGATGATGTTAGCGACTGGGCGAACGATGTTACAGGCAACAGTCCTCCGGATCCTAATGATAAAGCACAAGCTGATGATCTCAAGCAGCAGCTCTTAAAACTACGCGCTGATGTAGAGCGTGAAGAGGCGCGCTTGGCTCAAATAAAAGCGCAGCAAGCTCAGCTCAAAGGACAAGACTAAATACTAAAAAGACTAAACGCTAAGCACGGTTTGCTAGTTTACTATCTTGCTGGCGTTTTTGTATCGCGCCGACTATACTTTCATACCTTTATCTAGAGCACACCCATGCTATTATCTCATCGCGCCCGTTTACTTGAGCTTTGGCGTATTGCGGCCACTTACCGTATTGACACCCATCTATCAGTTGAAGAGGCACCGCAGCTGCAACCGATTATGCGTCTGATTCGTATGCATCCAGCAGCTTGGGGTAAGTCACATCAGCCCAATGCGATCAAATATGCGCTTGAGGACATGGGTACGCTATTTCTAAAATTAGGTCAGCTGCTCTCCACTCGCCGCGACATAGTGCCGCCAAACATTATCGAGCAACTTATACAGTTGCAAGACAAGGTAAAACCCTTTGCAGCTAGTGTTGCTATTGGGCAGATTGAAGATCCTAAGTATGGTCTTGGTCAAACGCTTGATACCTTGTTTGCTCGCTTCGATGTTAGACCACTTGCCGCCGCTTCTATCGCGCAAGTGCATACTGCTGCTTTGCACGATGGTCGTGAAGTCGTTGTTAAAGTAGTCCGTCCTGATATCAGACGTACTATTGTGGCAGACTTTGAGCTACTACGAGAGCTGGCAAGCTGGGTCTCAGCGCGTATTGAAGCGGCGCGTGCAATACATATCATCGATATCGTTGAAGACTACCGGCAAGTGATGCTCAACGAGCTGGATCTCACGCTTGAAGCAAGCAATACCATGCAGATGCGTGATAACTTTTTGAACTCGGCACTGATGTACGTCCCTGAAGTCTATGATGCTGCCAAAAATGTCATGGTTATGGAGCGCATTCAAGGCGTACCGATATCAAATATTGAGCTCTTTGATAAGCTTGGCTATGATCGTGCTGCTCTTGCCAAAAAAGGTTTGACGATATTTTTTACTCAAGTCTTTCGCGATAATTTTTTTCATGCCGACATGCATCCGGGTAACGTGTTTGTCGAAACCCCGCCTATAGAGACCCTTATCAGCGACACCCCTGTCAGCCTTGGTTACGAGCCGCGCTACATCGGGCTTGACTGCGCGATCATGGGCACGCTATCAAAGGATGATCAGCTGATCGTGGCGCGCATGCTGCTTGCGGTCATCAATAATAACTTTACTGCTGTCGTCGATATCGTTAGCCGCGCCGGCTGGATACCGCCCAATACTGACAAACATGCCTTAATGCGTGATATGAAGCGTACAGTCGGTCCTATGCTACAAAAATCTATTAACGAGATTGATTTTGCTGGGGTGCTCATGCAGATACTCGATATTGCGCGCCGCCATCACATGAGTATTCCACCGCAGCTCATGCTTTTACTAAAAACTTTGGTACACGTTGAGGGCTTAGGACGCGATCTATATCCTGATCTCGATATTTGGTCACTTGCCAAACCTATCCTTAGTAGCTGGCTCAAAGAGCAGCTTGATCCTATGCGCAACTTACAACAATTGCGCGCGCAGCTTCCTGAACTATTACTGTCAACCACCGACATCCCTAAACTGCTGGATCAAGGTCTGCAAAGTTTGGCTTCACAGGGCGCGCGTCAGGACAGTCAACTGCGTGAGATGCAGCAGATTCGCGCAGACATGCTCAATGATCGTCGCCGCGATTGGCTCGCGCTGACAGGCTTTGGTATATGTATTGCGATTGCAACCCAAGTCGGTTGGTTTGCGCCTGTCTTTTATCTATTGGCTATTTTAGTCGTCGTTTGGCGTATTTTGGCTTAGTTTTTAAGACTTAAAATAATAAAGAGCAAAAAAAGTATCGACTGTATCATCACACAGTCGATGCTTTTTTGACTCTACAAACTTTAAGCGTTACAACATCTGATCGATAGCCATCTGGGTCAGAACTCGTCCACGCGCTGTACGCAGTACGTACCCTTGCTGGATAAGATAAGGCTCAATCACATCTTCTAGCGTACCACGATCCTCAGCCATAGCAGCAGCAACCGCTTCGACGCCAGCAGGACCACCATCGAAACGCTCGTGCAGTATCTCAATATAGCGTCTATCTAAATGATCCAAACCACGCCTATCAACGGCTAGCATGTCAAGCGCACTAGCAGCAATCTCACCATTGATACGCCCATCGCCTTTGACTTCGGCATAGTCGCGCACTCGGCGCAGTAGGCGGTTGGCTATACGCGGCGTACCGCGTGCGCGCCTTGCGATCTCTACAGCCCCATCCTCGCTCATAGCTACTCTCATTAGCCTAGCTGCACGGCTAACAATCGTAGTCAAGTCAGCAATGTTATAAAATTCCAAACGCTGCACAATACCAAAGCGATCGCGCAGCGGCGAAGTTAATAACCCCGCGCGCGTTGTTGCTGCCACTAGCGTAAAGGGTGGCAGATCAAGTTTGATAGAGCGTGCTGCTGGACCTTCACCGATCATAATATCGAGCTGAAAGTCCTCCATTGCTGGATACAATATCTCTTCGATCACTGGACTTAGACGGTGGATCTCATCAATAAACAACACATCCCCAGCTTCTAAATTGGTTAGCATGGCTGCCAGATCACCTGCGCGCTCAAGTACAGGACCTGAGGTTGAACGCAGATTACCGCCCATCTCTCGCGCTATAATATTCGCAAGTGTTGTTTTACCAAGACCTGGTGGCCCAAAGATTAGCGTATGATCCAGTGCCTCATCACGCCCGCGCGCAGCACCAATAAAAACCTCCATCTGCTCGCGTACAACAGGCTGGCCGATATACTCGGCGAGTAGCGCTGGTCGAATGGTCGCCTCAGGTGCATCACCTGCCCCTGCTAATGGATTAATTAACCGCTCTTGCATCATAGTAGTTTTATCATTGTTTATAAATTATAAGTAGGTATTATCCAAAATCTAGCATAACTAAAGACTAAGGATAAGTCATGCAAAATCTGGCTTTATCGTGACACGCCCAACACTATACGACAACTGTTGTCGCTCACCATATATAGTTTAGCAGAAGAGGTACACTGACACTTTTTAAATGAATTTAAAAGCCAGATAATTGCTGCAGCGTAGCTTTTAACAAGTGTTGCGTATTATCAAAGGTATCGCCGTTACTTTTAGCAGCTTTTATAGCTTGCTGAGCCTCTCTTTCTTTATAACCTAGACTGATTAGCGCGCCTTCTACTTCTGCAATAATGCTGCCCTCAGTGGATACAGGTGCAGGTTGAAACTCAAACCCTGCCGATGAGGTATCGACTTCTATATTTTTAAGCTTATCTTTGAGCTCTATAAGCAGGCGCTGAGCAGTTTTTTTACCGATACCCGGTATACGTGTGAGCGCCGTTTCTGAGTTTTGCTCAACATGCATCTTAAGCTCCGCTGCTGACATAGCAGATAACATAGCCAGCGCCATTTTGGCTCCCACACCGTTTATCTTAATCAGTTGCCGAAACACATCACGCTCTTTACGCTCAATAAAACCGTAGAGCAATTGGGCATCCTCTCGCACGTGAAAGTGAGTCCAAATCTGGGCTGGTGCATCCACTTGTAACTGACAAAACGACGACAAAGGTAGCTCAACATCATAGCCCACGCCTGAGCTGGTCATAATACAAGCCGTTGGCGCCATCAAATACTGCACTTGTCCAGTGATAAATCCAATCATAATGTCTTACCTATCCGCTACAGAAGAGTTGTGGGTACACGTTATTTTTGCTTATTCGACCTATACTATCGCCACGATTAGAACCATACGTTATCGTAAACTTGGTAATAAGACGGGTCAAAAATCGAACACTAGGT
The DNA here is from genome assembly GCA_947489525.1 of uncultured Psychrobacter sp. Classification (GTDB taxonomy): domain Bacteria; phylum Pseudomonadota; class Gammaproteobacteria; order Pseudomonadales; family Moraxellaceae; genus Psychrobacter. Next base: position 165,662 of record CANLDW010000003.1, on the reverse strand, counting down.
TTAATATTAGCAGACTAGTATAACAAAACTTGGCGGTCTCTCTATGACTGCTGATAGACACTGACGCATAAAAAAAGCCTTGGTAGTAACCAAAGCTTAATAGATAAAATAATGCTCAATCTAAGCAGTTGACTGCTTTGAAACATGGAGATTAGTACTGTTGATCCGCTTCAACCTCAACTTCGTTTGCACCGTCTGCAACAGCGCTTGCGCCATCAGAGACAACTTCAGCGGTACTGCCAACGACTTCGTTAGTACCATCAGCAATTGCTTCACCTGTGTTATTAATCGCATCAGTCGCTACAGCGCCTGCTGTTTGTGCGCCATCAGCAATATCATTGCCTGCGTTTTGCGCTGCAATTTCAGCTTCAGTCGCTGCTGCTTCAGTGTTAGCCGCGATGTCATCACCTGCAGACTCAACAGCTGCTTCAGTGTTTTCTTCGGTTTGTTGGCTACATGCAGTGACTGCGAAAGTACCAGCAAGAATGCTAGCAAGTAATAAATGACGTTTTAACATAATAAACCTCGAGTAAATAATGCATGTCAAAATACATGGTTGCGCTATCTTATAGACTGTAATAAGGACATGCAATAAAAATTTTTACTATAATAACAAAAACTAAATTTAGATGATTTATGGTTAATAATACTAATACAAAATTCTGTTTAGCCGTGATTAACATTACATTTGTAGCACTGCGACTGCAGGTAATGTCTTGCCTTCTACAAACTCCAAAAACGCCCCGCCGCCTGTGGACATGTAGCTCACGCCTGCTGCTACTTGATACTTATCAATGGCCGCTAAAGTATCACCGCCGCCTGCAATAGAAAAGCCTGTGCTATCTTGTACAGCATCGGCTATTATTTTTGTACCCGCGCCAAAGGCATCGACTTCAAACACACCAACTGGCCCATTCCATAATATGGTCTTAGCGTTGATAATGGCATCTGCTAATAAGGTTGCACTCTTTGGGGCGATGTCAAGTATCATATCGTTTTCAGCGATATCATCAATAGATTTTATGGTGGCAGTTGCATGCTGTAATGAGCTTGTGAAATTAGCAAAATCGATTTCACTTTTGTCCGCAACCACAACGTATTCTGGTAATAAAATAGTCGTTTTTTGCATAATCTCACGCGCGGTATCCACCAAGTCAGCTTCGTACAATGAGGCACCAACGCCATAACCCTTAGCAGCCAAGAACGTGTTAGCAATACCGCCGCCCACGATAATTTGCGCGCAGATCTCAGCTAAGCTATGCAACACCTCAAGTTTAGTCGATACCTTTGAGCCGCCAACAATAGCGAGCATAGGCTGTGCTGGGGTTTCAAGTGCTAAGCTTAGCGCATCAAGCTCTGCGGCAAGTAAGGGGCCGGCGCAAACGGTTTTACCTGCTTGTCGCATCGCTTGTGTAACGCCTTCGGTTGAGGCCTGCGCGCGATGTGCGGTGCCAAACGCATCCATAACAAAGACATCGCACAAATCGGCATAAGCCTTGGCAAGCGTACTGTCGTTTTTTTTCTCACCAATATTGAAGCGTACGTTTTCGAGTAGGACCACTTCCCCTGCCTGTACCAAGACGCCTTTGGACAGATAATCCTTATTGAGTGCAACAGGCGCAGATAGTTTTGCTTTGAGCTTATCATTAAGATAGTTTGCTACTGGCGCAAGCGAGTAGATAGCTTCAGCTACGCTCTCTTTAGGTCGTCCTAGGTGTGAGCATACGATAACAGCTGCGCCCTTATCTAACGCCATCTCAAGCGTAGGCAAGCAAGCTTGTAAGCGCGCGTCACTGGTCACCACGCCATCTTTGATAGGGACATTTAGATCTTCTCGAATCAGCACTACCTTCTGGTTTAAATCAAGCTCACTCATACGCAAAAAATTCATTATTCGCTCCTATCCTACGATATTAGGTTGTACTATAAAAATACGAGTATTGTTTTGGCAGTTGACATACTGCGGCTGCGTTTAGCGCTACATTCTAGCAGTTTTATGACCTAATCTTAGCAGCAAAACTAAAAAGTCAGTAACAATTCGTGGTGGTACTCACGCCTAAGCCTCTTTATGATAGAACGACAAATAACACGCTATTAGGAGAATATAATGAGCATTGATTTAGATGCCGCAAAAGATCGACTATTAAAACTAAAAGACGAATATGAAACCCGTATCGATAAAATTGACGATCATACCCAGCACCCACAAGATGATTTAAATGAGCACTGGGAAGATCAGGCGATCTCTTATCGTCAAAATGATATGCGTCAAAGTCTAAAGAGTGAAGCCCGTCAAAACCTTGTCTACGTCGAAAACGCTTTGAGTCGTATCGAAAACGGTACGTATGGTGAGTGCGAAGTCTGTGGTAAGCAAATTGAAGAAAAGCGTTTAGAAGCCGTCCCTTATGCAACCTTATGTATGGAACATGCCGAATAGCTATTTATTCGTAGATAAGGGATAATCATATAGGTATGCAGATATCTCTTTTATAAACGAGCGCACTTAATCTAAAACTAGCATTTGTAGATACTGCTAAATACCGACAAACACTAAAAAAAGACACTTAGCATGCGTTAAGTGTCTTTTTTTACGAGCTAGTTTTAAACCTTAATCTTTAGAGTTAGTTTTAAAAACCAGTTTTGTGTCCTATTTTATTTATTGCCAACGCAGGCTACCAAGCGCTAAATATACGTTGCCACTCTAGACAACGCGCACCAATATCTTCCACTGATAAATTCATAATATCATTTGTGACCGCTACATAAGTCAGCGCTAAACCCTTTAGTAGCTCAATATTATTCACACTAAGCCCGCCGATGACGCAGATGTCAATGCCTTGCTCAGACCCTTGCTTTACTTGATCTATTGAGACGCGCTTAGCATCGGGTTTGGTCGTGGAGGGGAACACTGCTCCCATCGCGGCATAGCTTGCGCCTGCGTATTTCGCCTCTTGGATAAGCGCCACATCGTTGTGACAAGTACGACCAATGATTTTATCCGCTCCAAGCCTTGCTCTTGCCACTGCAAGGTCACCATCATCTTGCCCTAAATGCACGCCAATACCAAGTAATGCTGCCAGCTCAATATCGTCATTCATAACAACAGGAACCTCATAAGCTTGCGCTAAAGCGACGATTTGCTCCGCTTCACGATAAAGAGCTTGATACCCTTTGCCAGCCAAAGTTTGCTTGCGCCTAATCTGCAATAAAGACACAGCACCTGTCTTTAAAGCTGCTGTAAGCTTTTGCTTTAAAACCTCAAACTCATCATCGTTGGTCAGTAAGTAAAGCTTAGGTACTCTGTTCATAACGTTGCCTATTGCAAAAGTATGGTTACTCATAAAAAAGACTGCTATAAATAATAACAGTCTTTATAAGAACAGATAGGTTTTACTATTCATTAATAGCTTGCAGCTAGGTTACACCGTACGGCGCGTGGCTAAGCTATTAAGGATATTCTTGGCATCACCCCAGCGCGTTGCTGAGCTATTAGCGCCTAATATCACAATGATAGCAGGGCGATTGTTTACACGCGTCTCCATAACCACACAGCGTCCCGCTTCATTAATAAAGCCGGTTTTTGAGATACCGATTGGATAATCACCTGAGCGCACTAAGCTGCTGGTGTTGTTAGCCTTATAGGTACGATTACCGCTGGAATAATTAGCTACAAAGAAGTCATAGCTCTTAGTTGTTGAGAATCTACGAATCACATCGTAGTTACCGGCAGCTCGCACCATCTTAACGAGATCGTTTGAAGAGGCAACATTGCGTTTATCAAGCCCGGTCGGATCACCAAAATAAGCAGTATTCATACCCAGCGCTTGTGCTTTTAGGTTCATATCACGCATAAAGGCACTGTAGCCGCCTGGATAATTACGAGCCAAACTCTTAGCCGCCGGGTTTTCTGATTTCATAAGAGACATCAGCAGTAGCTCGGCACGGTTTAAACGATCCCCTGACTTTAAGCGCGAGCTGGCGCGTTTTGGTCCAACAAAATCTTCAGGTTCAAGCGTAATCTCTTCGCTCATATCAAGGCCAGCATCAAGTACTACCATTGCTGTCATAACTTTAGTAATGCTCGCCATAGGACGCGCGACGTCGGCGTTTTTTTCATAAATAGATTCGCCCGTTTCAGCATCTATCACCGCCACACTACGAGAGTCTGTGCTGATTGGCAGCATGTCACTGCTACCAAAGCTGCCACGATAGGTCGTATTGTAGTTATTAGTGTTATAACTGTTATTGTAACTAGTAGTACCATAACTATTAGTACCATAACTGGCGTAGCTATTATTCGTGCTCGCGAAGCTATTAGCATTGGTAACGTTAGTTGTACCGTAGCCGTTATCAATCTTTTTAATAGGAGCGCTGTTTTTGTACATGATATTGCGCGCTTCGGATAAACTACTAGCTCCGCCCCAGCTCAAGCGCGCGCTTGGCTCAGAGCTTGAGCTACCATTAATCGTTAGTGCCGCTTGAGCCATGCTGCCCAAACCAAGTGAAACCATAGCCACGATGATACGCGACTTTGTTAATGGTAGATGTGTCATCCTTCCCCCTACTGTTTCTATTACTATCGTGGCAGCACTGTGAGCTAAAACTGCTTATTTAGCTAAAACTAAATAGCTTAAAATTAGCGCATAATGAGACACAATCAACGTCTACATTTAGATTAGCAAATACTCTTTTTAGAGTTATTGTTATTTTAGTGTATCATGGATTACATACAAATTTAATCAGTCGAATTGATTTCAGCATTTTTTTTAAACCCTTTTAAACATTACTACATCAGCTTAATATTTCTGCAATATATTTTAACACTAACGTAAGATAGTTTTATTGTCATGTTTAATTTAGCAGATTCGCTATTTAGCGTGCAAGATTATGGCGTTATGTAAGGTGATGGCGTTATGATAGTAAGATAATGTTTTAGGCGTTAACAAAATGACGCCTTCAAGTAAGTTTTTGATTTAAATGAACCGTTAAGAGTATATTTATGATTCGAGTACTAGTAGTAGATGATCATGATCTGGTACGAATGGGCATCAGCCGTATGTTAGCAGATAGTCCTGATATCGAAGTGGTTGGTGAGGCTGATAGTGGAGATATGGCCATAAAAATGGCACGTAAGCTACAACCTGATGTGGTACTTCTCGATGTCAATATGCCTAATATTGGTGGACTTGAGGCAACCAAACGCCTGATCCAGCTCGATATGGGTATCAAGGTTTTGGCCGTTAGTAGCTTATCCGCCCAGCCCTATCCATCAATGCTCATTAAAGCAGGCGTCAATGGCTATATTACCAAAGGAACAGCGCTTGATGAGATGATTATAGCTATCAAAAAAGTCAATCAGGGCGGACGTTACTTTAGCCAAGACGTCGCAGAACAACTGGCAGAGGTTCTGTTATCAGACAATGCCAATTCACCTTTTGACTTATTAAGCGATCGCGAAAAGCAGGTCGCTATGATGGTCGTTAACTGCCAAAGTCCGCAGCAAATTGCTGATCAGCTGTTTGTCAGCGTCAAAACGGTGAACACATATCGCTACCGTATCTACGAAAAAGTTGGCGTCGATAGCGACGTCAAGCTCACTCATCTCGCGATCCGCCATGGTTTAATCCAACCCTAACTGCCCACTATCCGCACCTCATTATCCTACCGAATCAGTGATACCATGCTAAATAGCCCGCTTATAAGATCAACTACAGACGCCATCACTGAATACTTTCAGCAAGATGATACACTGCCGTTACCGCAGCTGCGTAGGCTTGGACTGATTTATAGCAGCTATCGTTTCGTTGTTAGTTTGTTTTTTATGCTCATGGTATACGTAACGCTCAGTGCTGATACGAGCTCGCTATTACCTAGCTTATTGCAGCAAACAGCGCTGAGCTTTTATGTGCTGCTCAGTTTGATTTTACTTGGCCTGTTTTTGGTAGTACCCAAACAGCCACGACGACAATTAGCACTTGGTTTAGCGCTTGACGTCATTATCTTAAGTTTACTGCTATATACCAATGGCGCGCCTGACTTACAGCTAACGATGCTCTATATGGTCGTCGTGGCTGCAAGCTTTATGCTACTGCACAGCTCGCAGGCGCTCATCATTACCTTGCTGGCAATTATATTAGTTATCTATCAACAGTTTTTTTATGCTATTGCCAGCAGTATGAGCCTCACCAACCTCGGTGACGCTTTGCTTATGTCAGCGAGTTTTTTGGTCGTGGGATTTTTGAGCTGGTCGATATCTCAGCGCTTGGTTCAAGTCGAGAAAGTAGCCGCGAGTCAAGCTAAGGAAGTTGCGCGTCTAAACGTCATTAACGAAGAAGTCATTAGTCAAATGGTCAACGGTGTCATCGTTATTGATAGAGAACATGTCGTCTTAGCAAATCTTGCCGCCTACGAGCTTTTGAGTATTAAAAGACGCGCGGCTCGCTCTACTGCCGCAAAGCTTGAGGTTAGTAAGAACGGTGTTTCAGAACGACTTAGTTGTGATAACGCTTTATTGTTTGAGTTCCAGCACCAGCTGAGTACACAGCACGCGCAGCTATTCTACGTTTGTTTGAATACTCAAGCAGGGCAATCACGCACCTTCATATACAAGCTTCCAGAACAAGCCAATGTCTCTGTGATTGGTAAGGTACGCGTACAGATCATTCCACTTAAAGATAATAGTAAGCTTATCATGCTGGAGGACTTACGCCGCGAACAAGCGGGCGCGCAGCAACTCAAACTGGCCTCCTTAGGTCAGCTCACAGCAAGCATCGCTCATGAGGTCAGAAACCCCCTAGCCGCGATCTCGCAAGCCAGCCAGTTACTTATGGAAGATAGCGCTATTGCACAGACGCTGAGCGATGACAGCGCTACTGACGAGAATAATAAGTCTTATAAGGTTGATAAGGCTGACGCTAACTACGAGCTACACGCGATGATATTTGAGCAAACCAAACGTGTCAATCGTATCATTGAGAACATCTTAAAACTGTCACGCCAGCAAATACCTAATCAACAAACCATCGTTTTAAACGACTGGATGCCCCTGTTTGTGGATAACTACTTTAAGGAGCACGATGTCTTTTTGCGGGTGCAAGATAAGCCGGTTATTAGCTTTGATACCAATCAATTAGAGCAGGTTTTAATCAATCTCATCAACAACGGTCTACGTCATGGTGGCTACGCACATCCACACACTTATGTTGAAATCGAAATTTATTGTATTAAGAACGATGTTATAATCGATGTTTTGGATAATGGCGCAGGCGTTGCTAGTAGTGATTTGGAGTACTTATTTGATCCGTTTTTTACCACTGACAAATCAGGTACGGGCTTAGGCTTGTACTTATCTCAAGCGTTTTGCGAAGCAAACCAAGCGCGCCTCCTCTACATACCTGATTACAGAAAAACGTGCTTTCGCTTAATCGCCCCTATTGTTAGCACGGCGTAAATCAGCTGTTCAACCCATCAAAATTTAAATGAGAGATGTATGACCATTACCGCACTCGTCGTTGATGATGAAGTAGATCTATGCCGTTTGATGCAAATCACCTTGACCAAAATGGGTATCAAGAGTGACACCGCTTATACGTTAGCGCAAGCCAAAGCCTACTGGCAAGAAAAAGATTACGATTTTTGTCTGACTGATCTAAGGCTCCCTGATGGCTCAGGGCTTGAGATGGTTGAGCACGTTAGCAACAGCTCGAGCAAACCTATAGCCGTGATTACTGCGCATGGCAGTATGGATCTGGCTATCGAAGCCCTCAAGCTTGGTGCTTTTGATTTTGTGAATAAACCGCTTGAGCTACCGCGCTTGCGTCAGCTGGTCGAAAATGCCCTTAAAGTGATTCATCAAGATAAAGCGGTTGAAACCACCTCAGAGCGTACGCCAGAACAGCACTTATTAGACAGCCGTCTGATCGGTAACTCAGCCGTCATGCAGCCGCTAAAACGTACCATCTTAAAACTTGCACGCTCGCAGGCGCCTGTGTTTTTATCGGGCGCTTCAGGGACAGGAAAAGAGGTGGTGGCCAAATTGATCCACGACTTAAGCCCGCGCCGTGATGGTAACTTTGTACCGGTAAACTGCGGCGCCATCCCGTCAGAACTTATGGAGTCTGAATTCTTTGGTCATAAAAAAGGCAGTTTTACAGGAGCGGTTGCTGATAAGCAAGGTCTGTTTCAACAAGCCAATGGCGGCACGTTGTTTTTGGATGAAGTCGCTGATTTGCCACTTGCAATGCAAGTAAAGCTCCTACGTGCGATTCAAGAAAAAACAGTACGGGCTATTGGTGATACCAAAGAAGTACCTGTCGATATTCGTGTTTTATCAGCGACTCACAAGGACTTAAACCAGTTGGTGCAAAGCGGCGCGTTTCGTCAGGATTTATACTACCGCATCAATGTTATTGAGCTTAACCTCCCTACACTCAACGAGCGCCGCGAAGACATTCCTTTATTAGCTAAGCACTTTTTAGCCCTGATCGCTGAGGAGTGGCAATTAGACGCACCGCTTGAACTCAGTAGCGACGCCTCCGAGCGCCTACAATTGCACAATTTTGCTGGTAATGTGCGTGAGCTACGCAATGTACTAGAGCGCGCGGTGACGTTAGCTGAGACTGCGACGATAGAGAGCAGTCATTTAGGGCTACCCGATCTCAATGCGAACCAAGATGAAGATACTACTACCAACCAGAGTTTGTTGGATACTGATACCTCACACAAGAGTGCTAAAAACAATACATCACCTCAAACAAGCTTGGCATTAGTAGCTAGCGCGCGCGAGCAGAATACAGAACAAACCACTAACAATCTCCATCCGTATCGTACAATGGCGCAGCACTACCCTTCTATGAGTAAGTCCGTGCCTGATGTTATCAGTAGTCATGAGACTGTCCCTAACGATAGCGCGAGCGACGACGCTTATGATAGCGAGAAAGTAGGCAAACAGGACAAGTTAGGTATAGCCGCCGGTGAATTACCACTACAAGGGTTAGAGTATTATTTACAAGAGCAAGAAAAGCATCTGATTATCACCGCGCTAAAACAGACGAACTGGAATAAAACCCAAGCGGCTGACTTGCTCGGTACAACCTTTCGCTCCTTACGTTATCGCATGAAAAAACTAGACATTGCAGAGGATCAATAGAGTAACGAATGAGTAAGTATTGTTCTAAAGCGCAAGCAGTGTAAAATTTACTATAGTTGATTCACTTTAAAACCGATACAGTGCTACTGGGATACTTATTTTAAATAACAGTTGCGCAGCATCGAAAAGTGCGAAGCGCACAGTAAGCAAGGAAAATTTGTACCAGTAGCACGGTATTATTAACGTATCGATTTTATTTCGTATTGACTATACATAAACAGTATGTAAACCCTTTTCTACTCTAAGGTAGACGTCCGTCTCCAGACGCGATTGCAGGATTTTCTTGACGCGCGAAGCGTATACCCGGCACTCGTGCTTGCTCGCGCAACTGCATTAGCGCTTGTGTCTCCCATGTACTCTCACTGCCCTTTAAGCTCACGTCAGGCTCTACGCCGATACTCTCTATCTTCCCACCTGCAGCGGTTAAATAATGGGCAACCGTCAATTTAACCGCTTGTTCATCATTGAGGGGTATGACGGACTGTACTGAGCCCTTACCATAACTGACCTCACCCACAATCTTAGCGCGATTTTGTGCTTGTAAGCTACTAGCCAGCACTTCTGCCGCTGAAGCTGAATAGCGATTTTGTAAAACAACAACGGGTAAGTCTTCGAGTATCGCGCTTCCCATAGTAGTCAGTGTCCGTACAGGCTTATTACGACTGTTGACTTGTACAACATCAGTGTCGCTCATGAATAAACTGGCAACACTGATCGCGGACTGTAGAACGCCGCCAGGATTATCACGCACATCTAAGAGAATACCAGAGACGGGTAGATCTAAGCGTATAAGGCTTTGGAGTATCATCTCGCGTGTATTGTTCTGAAAAGCTGGTATTTTGATCACAGCTATTCCATCGACCAGACGCGTCTCAATGACTTGGGGAGAGTGGTTATTGCGTTGTAAGCTAATAGTACGTTTGCGGCGTCCCGCCTTTGAGATCACCACGTCCACTTGCGTGCCAGCGATACCAGATAAACGCTGCTCTATATCGTTGCTTTGCTGATCGCTATCAAGCTTAAATTCATCAATTTGATGCAAGTAGTCACCAGTGCTAATACCTTTTTTGTCAGCTGGGGAATCGTCTGCCACCTGCGTTACCACCCAGTAGCCAACTTCGGGCTGATACGCTGCTTTTAACCCAACGCTGCCGACGTCGCCCTCAGTAAAAGCGCGCAGGTTGTCATAAGCCTCAGCATCTAAAAACTCTGCATGGCTATCAAGTTTAGTGAGCATACCGCTCATGGCATTATTAAACAGGGTCTCATCATTGACCGTATCAACGTACTCACGGCGTACTAGATCCACCACAGCAACAAACGTTTTGAGCGTATTAGGAGAGATGGCATTTAGCGAGACATTATCTACCTCTACTGGGATATCGGTATTGATCTCATCATCTAACGCACTCGTATCCATTACATTATCTATCTGGTCTGCAGCATCCAGCATTTCAGCCAAGCTCAATTGATTCTCAACGTCGCCCTCGGTATTGTTGAGGTCGATAAGCTGCAGGCTTGCTGTTGGATTTGCATCAGAGTTTACGCTTTTAGAAGTTAGTGATGTAGAGGAATTAATGGCAGCAGCTGGCAGGCAAAAGACGCAAGCTCCCAGTAATGAGCCTACAAGCAAGTTATGAATAGCGGTGTAAACAAATGAAAAAGACAAGTTAAGGGACATGGGATGATCCAAAATTTAAATGCATTCTATAGAACAAGCAATCTATAAAGTAGCATTAAGCCAAGCTTAAACACTATAGGATTATTGCAATACGGTTATTGCAATCAAAACGCAAAAAGGCGTACAAAAAAGGAGGAATAATACTATCCCTCCTCATTCCAATGACAATTTACTAAAAAAACCTAAGACACAGATTCTAACAGATTCTCACCTGTCATCTCAGCTGGCGGCTTAGTATTCATAAGAGCTAGCATCGTCGGTGCGACATCACTGAGCTTACCGCCGCTACGCACACGTACATTTTTCTTGCCCACATAAATAAGGGGGACATGCTCCGTGGTATGCTGCGTATGTACCTGCCCACTCTCGTAATCCTGCATTTGTTCAACATTACCATGATCTGCTGTAATTAGCATGTGACCGTTCGCTGCGCGTACCGCGTCAACCACGCGCCCAATGCAGACATCGAGCGCCTCTACCGCTTGCACTGCTGCGTCAAAAATACCCGTATGACCCACCATATCAGCATTGGCATAGTTAACGACTAAGACATCGTACTTACCTGATTCGATAGCGGCTACGAGCTTATCAGTAACCTCAGGGGCACTCATCTCAGGCTGCAGATCGTAAGTAGCCACATCAGGGGATGGCACTAGTATGCGCGTTTCACCCTCGTATTCCTCTTCGCGCCCGCCACTAAAGAAAAAGGTTACGTGCGCGTACTTTTCGGTCTCAGCGATACGTAGTTGGGTTTTGCCTTGCGCCTGCAAGTACTCGCCAAAAGTATTGGTCAAAGACGTTGGATAATAGGCAATGCTCGCTTTGGGACTGTTAGCTAAGACATCTGAATATTTTGTTAGCATCACGAATGCAGCGAGCTTTGGCTGTTTGTGGCGGGCAAAGCCTGAGAACTCATGATCAGGTAAAACAAAGGCTTGTGCTAATTCACGCGCGCGATCTGCTCTAAAATTCATAAAAATGACGGCATCATTGTCATCAACAGTGCAAGGCGTTTCTCCATGCTCTATGACGGTAGTTGGACTGACGAACTCATCCGTTTCACGAGCCTTATAGGCTGCCTGAATAGCACCGTCGGCACGCGTTGACATGCGCTCAGCTTTGCCTTCAGTGATTAGCTCATAAGCTTGTTGCACCCTATCCCAGCGGTTGTCACGATCCATCGCAAAGTAGCGTCCGACGATACTAGCGATCTGTACACGACCCTCGTAATGCGCATTTAGCTTGTTTAAATAATCGCGTAGACGGTTGATGTACTTATCAGCGGATTTGGGCGGAGTATCGCGCCCATCCAAAAAACAGTGTACAAAGACGTTTTTGGCGCCGTGCACTAGTGCTGAATGGCACATGCCTTCGATATGATCTTGATGCGCGTGTACACCCCCATCAGAGAGCAGACCCATAATATGTACATTACCGCCGCGCTCGTTAGCTTCATTGATAGCCGCTACTAGTGCATCATTTTTATAAAACTCACGATTAGCAAGCTCGCTTGAGATGCGAGTGGAGTCTTGATAAAGTACACGCCCTGCGCCGAGGTTCATGTGACCAACCTCTGAGTTACCAAATTGCCCCGCCGGCAAACCCACATCCTCCCCTGAGCCTGATATCAGCCCATGCGGGTATTGCTGATATATTCTATCAAGATTAGGCGTATGCGCTGCTTTAATGGCATTGTCTTTATCATCTTCACGATGTCCAAAGCCATCCAATATCATCAGGACATGCGGTATCTTTTTACTCTGATCATCATGAGCTGTGCTGTTAGGCTTATTTTTATCGACAGAATCTGATTGCTGTTGGGTACTGATCATCAATTACCGCTCCTCAAGTGAATGAACGTCTATATCGCTGTATACTAAAAATCGTTATATTAGGAAGTTTAAAGCTGTCTATATTAACACATATCTGAAAATAGCTGAAAAATTGCCATATTTTCATAGATATTTGACGTTTTTTAGTGTGCTTGATAATACTTACCTATAAACCTTATAGCATTAATAATATTATAAAAAACAACGACTCATGATGCGTGCCCGCGTAGCAATCTGTAAATCAGTCTTGCAATCACTTATTGCATTCGTTAAGATAAGTCTATTCTGGAGTGCTCGCTAGTAGATGTTTATTCCCTGAGCCGATAATGCTTTATTAGGATACGCTACCTATTGCTTCATTGTGTATGCCTGCACTGCTTGCAGTGTATCAGGAAACCTGCAGAGGCAATGACGTATCCGCCCTGAACTTCACGGTTCATGGGTCACCATTCTACGGCGGCACTTCGGTTGTTATATTTTTATAGCATACGCTATAGCCAAAAAGCCCCTAACATTTAAGCGTTAGGGGCTTTTTATTGTCTAATTAGTGTAGGCGTTATACCAGCTCATAAGCGTGCCACTGATTTAGAATAAGCTTTTATTCGTCATTAGCAGACTTAGTAATCTTTTTGACATCCTTTGGAACGTTTTTAGCTGTTCCATCTACCGTCGTATTTTGTTTAAAGACGTTACCGAACGGGTTTTGTTGCTGACCAAATGGGTTTTGATTGCCCATACCGCCTACGCCACCAAATGGATTTTGACCGCTGCCCATACCGCCTGCACCGCCAAATGGATTTTGACCACCCATCTGCTTTGCCATCATCTCCATCATTTTTTGCTGATTGTTCATGACGTAGTTATTTGCCATGTCTTTAAGCTTCTTTTGCACAGGCGGTAACACTACCAGTAGTGCCAATAGATCGCTGATGATACCCGGAATAAGTAGCATAAGACCAGCAACTGCCATAGCGACACTTTTTATCATGGTTGACTCCTGCGGACGCATCGCAGGATTCATCATACCACCCGCTTTCATCTGCTGCGCCATAGGGTTGAGTGCTGCCATGCCTTTACGTATGAGGGCAATACCGATTACAGCGGCGATAATAAACCACATAAATACCCACCAGCCACTGATAAACTGGGCAATTAGATACCACAGTAACATCTCAATGATAAACCAAACGATGGCAATACCAACTATCTGACCCATAAATATTGTCCTATAAATAAAAGCTAAATAACGCACAACTCAGCATAAAGCTCTGTGCAAATTTTAGTGCAAATTAAAAGCACTAACTTATGATGTATATGGGGATTGATTGCTATACTATCAAACTTAAGGCTTATTATTAAGCTATCAATTTAAATGCAGGTACACAAAACGTTATGGCAATTATCATCGGCATTGATCCTGGCTCACGTATGACAGGTTACGGTATCGTCAGGCAAACAGGCGATAAGTTGACTTATTTAGACGCTGGTACTATCCGCACGGATACCAAAGAGATGCCAGAGCGCCTCAAACGTATATTCAATGGTTTGACTCGTATCACTCAATATCATCTAAAGTATGCTAACGAGCCTATCCATACCGCTATCGAGCAAGTATTTATGGCAGAGAATCCAGACTCAGCATTAAAGCTTGGACAGGCGCGCGGGGCGGCGATCGCAGCTATGGTAGCGTTAGATTTGGAAGTATCTGAATATACTGCGCGTCAGATTAAGCAGGCCGTTTGTGGTTATGGCGCGGCTGCAAAGGAGCAGGTTCAAGAGATGGTCTGTCGTATTTTAACGCTGGATGTCATGCCGCAAGCAGACGCTGCTGATGGTTTAGCCTGTGCTATCTGTCACGCTCACTCCAGTCACTCAATGAACAAGCTATTGCTTGGTACTAATATGCGTGGACGCGGTACCTCTAAGAAAAAAGGTCGCTGGCGTTTAACAGAGGAGGACTTAGGTCAGCTTCGTTAATCCGTACTGACTCAAGATTCTACTACTGTGCTCTCGATGATAGCATCTAATACATACGCATACTGTTGGTCTGCATCGTAAGCTTCTACCGTATCTTTTTCAGTCGGATCCAATCGGTAGCGCTGCAGACGCAGGACATCGGTATGGGTGTTATCGTGGTTATAACCATCAATTTGACCGGCAAACGATATCCATTCACCTGCACTAGTCTGTAATCCTGCATCATTGTAGGTAATAGGTTTGACTTGTAGACATGACTTTGCTGGCTCATCTAGACAGGGCTCAGTTGCCGCTTTTACTGCCCAAAAGATAGTCTCACCCTTACCGTTATATTTTGCTTGCGCAGTCAACCTACCCTCCCACATCAGTGTCGTCATATCATTAGCGACTTGCGTTAATATGGGTTGTTCATTATTGGTTAGGCTGATCTGGTGGTTACCATGCATATTTTCGTTTAAATTATTTTCAGCGCTATCAATAGCGCCGCATGACATCTTAGTACTCATACCCTCACCGATAACTAAGCTCGTGTTTTGCAGCTCATAGTTGGCGCTTATCGTATTACAGCCCACGCTATAGTTCACCATATGATCACCCTCATACTGGCTGAATTTAAGGGTTACTTGATCTTTTATATCAGTAAGGGCAGTTAATGGTGTATTGTCATTATCCGTAGCTCTAATCAAGGTCCAGCGATACTTATTTAGCTCATCAATCATTTGTTCTTCAATGCTTTGACCGCTTTGGCTACTGTTATTAGCACTGATCTGACTACCGTTAGGGTTACTGACAATGGGGTTATCACTATCTGTTTGTGTATGGGTAGTAGCAGGAGCATTCAAGTTAGCGTTGTTGCTAGGCCGATTACTAGACTCAGAACCCGCTTCAGGAGCATCTCCACAAGCGCTCAGTGCTAAGCTGACAGTTAGTAGCACTGGTATTGTTAGGATTTTTAAAGATGACTTCATACTTTTACCTATTGCATTTTTTGCATTTTCTTTAGCAGCGATCTACTGCGTAGCTATTTTGTATGTATACATTGTAGGAAAAATAGCATGTGCACGCTTTACTTATAACGGTAACCACTATAACCCTGATTCTTTTCTGTCATGTAACGTTATGTTTAGCTGACTTACTTTTATTATTTAATATATCTAAACTATCAAACTCATACATTTAAAAAACTGTAAACCACAGTGATTTACAGCTTGTTAAGTTATTGCTCGCATTACTAGTTATTTGCTTATCATAAGCTATTAACTGTTACTGGCTGCCATCTTTTTGATACTAAACTGCTCATGCATCATCTGATAGAACCGAGCTAAGTTATCGCCGTGCTCGCTTGGGTTAACCTTTAGCGCTTTACCAAAGTCTAACCCTAAATACAATACAATATCAGCAAAGGTTAGATGATCAGTAACCAAATACTCACGACCTTGCAAAGCACGCTCAAAATAAGGCAAGGCTTTGATCGCACGAGCAATAGAAGGCGCTACAAACTCCGGCACTTGCTCAACACGCTCAGCCTTTGAAGGATGGCTGTGCTGAAAAGCCAGCATGTAGTTATAGAGTACCTCAAACTCTGCAATACGGCGCATCGCACAAACCTCTGCGCGTTGTACCACATCATTACCCATCACTGAACGCTCTCCGTATACGCGATCCAGATACTCACAAACAGCTTGCGAATCATTGAGTACCGTACCGTCGCCAAGCGTTAACACCGGCACTGTCTGCATAGGATTTATGGTAGTAAATGCATCCGAGAACTGCTCTCTAGTCGCAAAATCAATATCGATAACCTCTAAATCGTCCATATCATCAACACTAATACCTTTTGATGCTAGTAGAATAAGCGCTTTACGTGGGTTTGGCGCAGTACGAGTGATATATAGTTTTTTCATAGTAAAGTCCTTTTTGGGTATCTAATCATACCAATATAAAAACCCTACGACCATAAGCCATAGGGTTTGATATATGTAACGGTACTGCTGGCTTACTCTCTCACCTTTTATTTATTAGGGGCAGGGGTCGTGCGTAGATAGGGCTTAACTTCGGTATGACCTTTTGGATAGTTGGCTGCAATGTCTTCGTTTTTGACACTCGGCGGGATGATCACATCATCGCCGTCTTGCCAATCAACAGGGGTTGCCACGTTATACTCATCTGATAACTGAAGGGCATCAATAACACGCACAATCTCATTAAAGTTACGACCACAGCTGGCAGGATAAGTCAGCGTCAGACGCACCTTTTTATTCGGATCAATAATAAACACGCTTCTCACTGTTGCCGTATTATCGGCATTGGGATGGATCATGTCGTATAAATTAGCAACTGTACGATCCGCGTCCGCGATAATAGGGAAATTAACCGTAGTGCCTTGGGTCTCTTCAATATCTTTTGTCCAGCCTTTGTGATCGTCTAGGCCGTCGACTGAAAGCGCGATAGGCTTGACGTTGCGCTTTTGGAACTCACCACCTAGTGCTGCAGTGCGTCCAAGCTCAGTGGTACATACTGGAGTATAATCGGCAGGATGCGAGAATAAAACCACCCAACTGTCCCCTGCCCAATCGTAAAAATTAATATCGCCTTCGGTGGTCGTTGCGTCAAAATTCGGCGCGGTATCGCCTAAACGTAAATGTGCCATGCTTAGCTCCTATTTTATTTATGATAAGCGCCGTCTTTAAGAGGGGCAGCGCTGTATTATTATAAACGTGCCTACAAGACTCAAGCACGTGAGTAATCTTCTAATTCGTCCTCATTTATCTTAGCAAACTGGTTATGAATGTCTTGTGACGGATTGTAATGCGATTATTCGATACGAGACTATACAAGCACTGATAAGCAAAGACTGATAATTTTACGGAGCAGCCTGATACTGAGCTAAGTAATGCTGAACCTCGCTCTTATTCGGATGCGTGCTTAGCCACTTAGCAAATTCTTCTACCTTGGCAAAGTCATCGCCAAGCTTTTGCTGGTAGATCTTTTGAAAGTTTTGCTCGCGGTCTTGCTTGCGTAATTGCTGCTGCCAAGGCTCGCTCATTACCGCAGTAAGTTTGTCTTGCATGTTGAGATACTTTAAGAGTGACCACTCACCGCGATCAAGCCAGACATCATCACAAGTGTGACAAACGTTAATAGTATTTTTGTGCTCATTATTGATACGGTATTTGAGCATAAACTTGCGACAACGTTGACAGATGAGTGCGCTATCGGTGTTGTCTAACTCATCAGCACTAAAAGTCTCTAAAGGTTTACTTTCACTATCTATAGTATGGTTCTCAAGCCAAGTGCGATAACTAAGTAGATCAACATAAGTCCCTTCACAAGTTTTGCAGCCTAGAGCTGACAGCGTGTTATCAAGCTTAGTTGGTAACAAGGTCTCATCAGTACATTTATAACAGTTTAGACTCATGGCTTTATTTTCCCTCAACATTTAGTAGTCGTTCATAAAAAACCCATTCCTAGCGTACTAGAAATGGGTACATTTGCAAACTACTATTGTTCAATTTTTTATATCTATAGCGGTTAATACCTCTACTAGGCGGGCTTATAGCTGTCCCGTAAACTAACGATCTGATTAAATACCGGCTTATCGGGCGTATGCTCTTCACTATCGGCAATAAAATAACCTTCGCGTTCAAACTGAAAACGCGTGCCCGCCTCCGCTTCGGCAAGTGAAGGCTCGACGACCGCTTCAAGTACGGTGAGGGAGTTGGGATTAAGTGCATCGTGGACATCGCTGACGCTACTTGGATCCTCGACACTGAATAACTGCTCGTACAGACGCACAGTTGCTGGCACGCCTTGACTTGCTGATACCCAGTGGATAACGCCTTTGACTTTGCGCCCTTCAGGATTGTTGCCTAAAGTCGTCGGATCGATAGTCGCCTTAAGCTCAACAACATTCCCCTCGTCATCGGTGATATGCTCAGTGACCGCCAGTACATAGGTATTACGCAAACGAATCTCAGGCTTCTCAGGTGATAAGCGCTTATAGCCTGCCGGCGGTTCTATCTCGTAATCGCCTTGATCGATATACAAAGTTTCGGTAAAAGGAATTTCACGCTCGCCCATATCGACGTTTGGATGCTTGGGCTGGGTGAGCCACAAGGTCTGCGCATTCTCATCCCAGCGCGCGTTGACGCTATCGGCTTTTTGCGTTTCCCAATCTTTTACTGCTTCAGCAAAGTTAGTAATGGTCACTTTTAGCGGTTTGAGCACTGCCATACCGCGCGCGGTAGTCGTGTCCAGCGACTGGCGAATGCTAAACTCCAGCAGGCGCATATCAGTGACCCCGTCCGCTTTTGAGACGCCGACGCGATCACTAAAGTCGCGCAGACCCTCTGGCGTATAGCCGCGGCGACGCATGCCGGCGATGGTCGGCATACGCGGATCATCCCAGCCCTCAACGATGCCCTCATCGACCAGTTGTTTGAGCTTGCGCTTACTGGTCAAGGTATGATCGACGTTTAGACGACTAAACTCATACTGATGCGGCGGTTTCTCAAAGCCGATCTTGTTTACGATCCAATCATAAAAGGGGCGATGATCTTCAAACTCAAGCGTACACAATGAATGAGTGATGCCCTCAATCGCATCGGATAACGGATGCGCAAAATCATACATCGGATAGATACACCATGTGTTCCCCGTCTGATGATGCGCTTGGTGCATCACGCGATAAATCACCGGATCGCGCATATTCATGTTTGGGCTGCTCATATCTACTTTGGCACGCAGTACCGCTTCGCCATCTCTATACTTGCCGTCTTTCATATCCATAAAACGCTTGATGTTATCCTCGACGCTGGCATCGCGCTGCGGTGATGGCGTGCCCGGCTCATTAAAAGAGCCGCGATTATCACGAATCTGCTCAGGCGTTTGTAGATCGACATAGGCATCGCCTTGACGGGTCAGCTGCAACGCCCACGCGTAGAGCTGATCAAAGTAGCTGGACGCATGTAGCGCCTCCCCTGCCCACTCAAAGCCCAGCCACTGTACATCGTTTTTGATGTTATCGATGTAATCTTGTTTTTCAGCCGTTGGATTAGTATCATCATAACGCAGATGGCAGATACCGCCGAACTCTTCGGCCACGCCAAAGTTTAAGCAGATTGATTTGACATGACCTAAATGCAGGTAGCCATTGGGTTCAGGCGGAAAACGGGTGACGATTTGTTGATATTTATCTGCTTTGATGTCGTCACGAATAATATTACGAATAAAGTCGTTTTTTGAATCGTCATGTGCTGCGTTGTTTTTTGCGTGCTCACTCATGTAGCGTCGCTCCTAGGTCATATAATGTAGGTAGTATTTTGGTTTAATGTAGATGTTTTATAAGATATAAAGGGCAATGACGTTATTCTATCAGCTTTTGCAAAGCCATTAACAGCCAGATACATGACAAGGGTTAAAAAAGCCGTTAGACTGGCATCTAAATTGACATCTAAATTAAGATTGCCTCTTAGAACCACAAGGAATATCTATGCATGCCATCAAGACATTTGGCTTTGCCAGCGTATTTGCCCCTTTATTTATACTAGGTTGCACCAGTACAAATAATACAATCACACCAGAGACTCAGCCCAATTCACTTTCCAATACAAACACTCAGGAGATAACCATGAGCAACATGCCAGTAGTACAGTTAGAGACGTCAATGGGTAATATCACTATTGAGCTCAACGAAGAAAAAGCACCAAAAACGGTTGAAAACTTCTTGAACTATGTCCAATCAGGTCATTATGAAGGTACAATCTTTCATCGCGTCATTGATGGCTTTATGATTCAAGGCGGCGGTATGGACGCTGACATGAACGAGAAAAACACCAATGCCCCGATCCAAAACGAAGCGGATAATGGCCTAAAAAATGATAAAGGCACCATCGCTATGGCGCGTACCCAAGATCCACATTCAGCCACCAGCCAGTTCTTTATTAATGTTAAAGACAATGACTTCTTGAACCATACTGGTAAAAACGCTCAAGGTTGGGGTTATACGGTATTTGGTAAAGTCACTGACGGTATGGACGTTATTGAGAAGATAAGAAGCGTACCAACGGGCCGCTATGGTATGCATGCTGACGTACCAAAAGAGCCGATTGTCATTCAATCAGCCAAGATTGTTTCTCAGTAAATGCTTTATAATTTAGGATACCCATAAATGCAAACGTTCAATCATTTGATTACGACCCGCCCGCATCAGGTACGGCAAGTATTGATTAGCGATTTGCATTTATCGCCTGATGAGCCTGCCTTAGTGCAGGCTTTTTTGGCACTGCTTGATGACTGCCTTGCGCTGCCTGCGCTTAAACGCTTGTTTATACTTGGCGATTGGTTTGAGGTGTGGCTTGGCGATGACGTGTATCTCTCATTATCAGAAGAAGAGAGGCAAACGCATTGGCTCACGCCTTTGATCGCTAAACTCAAAGCACTGCGCGTCAAGGGTTGTGAAATCTTAGTCATGCATGGCAATCGTGATTTTCTGCTCGGTCAACCCTTTTGTAATCTATTCGGCGGCGAGCTTATTGATGAGCCCTACTCTTTAATAATCGGTACACAAACCTACCGTCTTGAGCACGGTGATGCCTTGTGCATCGATGATAAAAAATATCAGCTGTTTCGCAGGGTAATGCGCAATCGTTTTACTAAATGGTATCTACTGAACAAACCGCTTGAGAAGCGTCTCGCTATCGCTGATAACATGCGTAAAAAAAGTCGGCAAAGTAACGCCAACAAGGCCACGCATATTATGGATGTGAATAAGGGCGAGGTAGATCGCGTGCTTAGCCATAACGACGCTTTACTGCATGGTCATACCCATCGACCAGATATTCACAGCACCACTGATCATAAAATACGCTATGTGCTTGGTGACTGGCGGCTACAAGATAGCGATACGCGTAAGCCAAAAGTTAGCGCGGTCATTGGCGCGGTTGTCGAAACGGATAGCGATGCACAATTTAGTTTGGCGGAGTTTGAATATTTAGTATAGGGCGCGCCCTAGTCAAATCCTACTTTTAATCCATCAACTTAAAAAAGTGCTGACGATAGTGCTTTAGCTCACGAATGGAGTCGCGAATATCATCAAGTGCTAAATGACTACCACCCTTTTCAAAATTCTTTAAGATATCAGGACGCCAGCGAAAGCACAGCTCTTTGATTGAGGATACATCCAAGTTACGGTAGTGAAAGAAGCGCTCAAGCTCTGGCATCTGCCGTGCCAAAAAGCGCCTGTCTTGGCAAATGGAGTTGCCGCACATCGGCGACTTACCGCTATCGACCCACTTATTTAAGAACTTAATAGTTTCCGCTTCTGCCTCGCTAAGTGTTGTCGTACTCCGGCGCACGCGATCGACGAGTCCTGACTGTCCGTGCTGCTTGGTGTTCCAATCATCCATCTTATTTAGTGTTTGATCCGATACTTTAATTGCAAACACAGGGCCCTCTGCCAGTACATTTAAGTCCTCGTCAGTGACAACCGTTGCAATCTCGATAATTTCATCGTTAAGCGTATCTAGACCCGTCATCTCAAGGTCAATCCATACCAGCCCTTTTTTGCCTTGATTTTTGATTTTAATCTTGTTGGGATGGTCATCGGTGCTCATATAGTGTCCTATCAGAAACGTGTAAAATAACTTAGCAGCGTTTTAGGCTAAAGGTTACAAAACCCCTGCCTAGCCGCTTCGCTTTAGGCTGTATGTTAGCAAATTTTCAAGCTACACTTAGAGATATTTTTAATAGGTAGTATTTATGGCATTGATTCGGCAGCGCAAACTCACCAAACAACAGCTTCGTCGCATTGATAAGCAGCAACTCGACAGCCAAGACAGTCTTGATGACAGCTTGATGGATGGGGTGGTCATGGCACACTATGGCAAGCAGTTAGAAGTGCAAGTTACCAGCTTGCCTGCGGTGATGCCGGTGCAGCCTGAGATCGGTGCTGATGATCCTGAACCGTTTTGGCAGGATATAGCGCTTGGCGATATATGGCGCTGTCACGTGCGTACCAATTTGCCTATGCTGGCAGCGGGCGATCAGGTGCGCTGGACCGCTGATCCTAACACAGGCTTTGGTCGTATCGAATCGGTAAAACCACGTACTTCCTTGATATCGCGTCCGGATCGCTATCATAAGCTCAAACCCGTTGCTGCCAATGTCGATATCTTAGCTATTGTTTTTGCGCCCCTGCCTGCTGCTGCGCCCTCCTTGATTGATCGCTACTTAGTCGTCTGTCATCACGCAGGCGTACAGCCGCTTTTAGTCCTTAATAAGGCAGATCTACTCGCCGAAAATGATGATGCAGATACTGATACAAATACTGATGCAAATACTAAGGCGCTGCTCACACAGTACGCCGCGCTCGGTTATGAGAGCGTCCTAACCTCAGTGGACTGCCCTGAGAACATCGCTGAGAGCGCAGCACAGCAAGGACTTGGTGAGCTTAAAAGCTATATCGACAATAAATTAGTTATCTTTGCCGGTCAGTCAGGGGTTGGTAAGAGCAGCCTGATCAATGCCCTCCTGCCCGAGTCTGCTCAAAGCGTCAATATCATCTCAGAGAACTCACAGCTCGGTCAGCACACCACGACCACAAGTCGCCTGCTACCCTTTAATCCAGATGATCTCACCCAAGGCGGTATCGTCGATACGCCAGGTATTCGCGAGTACGGTATCTGGCATCTCACCCCTGAAGATATTATCTCAGGCTTTATTGAGCTGGCACCGCTCTCGGGTTACTGTCAGTTTCGTGACTGCAAGCATACGCATAACAGCAAGGGCTGCGCGTTATGGCAAGCGGTCGCAGATGGCGAAGTGCTCCAGCGCCGCGTTGAGAACTTAGTAACCTTGCAAGAAGAAGCGGACACTAAGCCGTATTAATCAGCCCTATTCAATCGTTATCTGTGTAAGATATCGCTCGTATCGCCCTACTTGTAGCGACAGAATATGGCTAACTACTTCTAGGTTAAACTATCGCGCGTTTACTATGGAGGGTTGAGTCGGTATAATAGCGCCTTGTTCATTTTTATTAGGCGACTGAGCCTAATAGAACACTTATCTTTGGAGGTATGCTTTGGATCGTGCATTTGAATTTATGGGCAACCACCCGTTTTTATTTGGTATTTTAGCGGTACTTGCCATCTTGTTCTTTACCATTGAGAACAAGCGTAGCGGCAAAAAAATATCGCCAAATACCTTGGGTATGATGGTGAACTCCCAAAACGCACAACTGATTGATATTCGTGCCAAAAAGAAATTTGCAACCGGCTATATTCAGGGCAGTCGTAATATTCCGTTCGCTGAATTAAATGAGCGCTTGGATGAAATTCGCGCTATTGAAAATCCCATTATCATTGTCTGTGATATTGGTGTGCAAGCAGGCGCTGCTGTGCAAATGATCGCAAAAGATAACGTTTATCGCTTAGAAGGCGGTATCGGTGGTTGGCAAGGTGCGGGTATGCCGCTTGTAGGTTTAAAAAATGCTCAAACTAAAAAAGCCAAAGTAAAACCGAGTCTGCATAAATAAGGGTTAACGTTAAGCTAGCTTATTGAGTATTAAAATTAAGAACACTGTGTTTGCAGTGTTTTTTGCTATCAAGACTATCCTTTCTTTATTGAGTTTGAATGCGATGTTTCGTAACGGCTTCCTCACTCCGATCGCCTTTTAGCTGTTTTAGCTGAGACTAGCTTGAATTTGAGATGCCTATCCCCACTTTATTAGGAGTAAAGCAAACTTATTCCACTCTGTTTAATCAACGGCAATCAAGGATGTGATGTCTACTAATTGCCCAAAAACTAATAAAATAAGGATCTCCCATGACTGTACCAGTAAAAGTTTATACTACCCCTATCTGCCCATATTGCTCAAACGCCAAACAACTACTACAATCAAAAGGCGTAGACTACGAAGAAGTAGGCATGCACGATATGACAAGCGATGACCGCCGCGAGCTTATGAAAAAGACCAATAACTATCGTACGGTGCCACAAATCTTTATTGGTGATACTTTTATTGGCGGCTTCACTGAACTTAACCAGATGAACCAACAAGGCAAGCTTGATGAGTTATTAGCGGGTTAAGAGTTAGAAGTTAATAAGAAATCCAATAAGTAGTACTTTTATGCTGATATATGACTTATCAGTAAATAACTATAGAGCTTGGGTTTGTATTTAGATTACAATAAATACATATCCAACTTTTTGACTAATAGGTAGAGGAATTATCATGGCTGAAGAACAAGCACAACCGCAACTAGCGCTTGAGCGCATTTATGTCAAAGACATGTCACTTGAAGTACCAGGCGCAGCAGTATTCACAAAAGAGTGGAACCCTGAGCTTGATATCAACTTATCAAGCAATGCTGAAAAGCTTGATGATGATCATTACCAAGTAGTCTTGACAGTGAGCGTGACGGCCAAAAATGCTGAAGAAGCGGCGTTTATCGCCGAGGTGCATCAAGCGGGTATCTTCTTGCTAAAAGATATTCCTGAAGATCAAATCGGACAAATCTTAGGCGCTTACTGCCCTAACGTCTTGTTCCCTTATGCTCGTGAGGTTATCAGTGATATCGTGACTCGTGGTAGCTTCCCGCAGTTGCTACTTGCTCCAGTCAACTTTGACCAAGCCTACGCGCAAAGTCAGCAGCAAGCACAAGTTGATGCCCAAGGCAAAGCTTAGGCTTTAGAGAAATTTAAAACCCCTGTCAACATGAGCTGTTGGCAGGGGTTTTTTTAAGCGTGCTAAGTGCTTTGCATTAGCCCTTTAACGCGGATAAGATTTGCTCTTTGACCTCATCGATAGGCTGCGTACCGTCGAATTTATCGTAGTGAGGCGCATCTCCGCCTTTTTCAGCTTTATCGCGATAAAACCCTACTAGCGCTGAGGTCTGCTGATGATAAGTCGCTAGACGCTCACGAATCGTCTCCTCTTTATCATCGTCGCGCTGGATAAGCGGCTCGCCAGTCACATCATCAATCCCTTCTTGCTTAGGTGGATTGTGATCAATGTGATAGACACGACCTGAGTCTGGATGTTGGCGACGACCTGATAAGCGCTTGACGATCTCATCATCAGGAACGCTGATCTCAATCACGTGATTGATAGCAACGTCGGCATCAGCTAGTGCTTGTGCTTGCGGTATCGTACGCGGAAAGCCATCAAAGATACAACCATTAGCACAGTCAGGCTTACTGATGCGCTCTTTAACTAGGTTGATAATCAAATCGTCGGAGACCAAACCGCCAGCATTCATCACGTCTTTAGCCTGCTTACCAAGCTCGCTACCTTCTTTGATAGCAGCGCGTAACATATCGCCTGTTGAGATTTGCGGTATATCATACTCTTTAGAGATAAACTGGGCTTGCGTGCCCTTGCCTGCGCCTGGTGGACCTAACAAAATAATACGCATCATAATACGACTCTCCTCAATAAATGGGATTTAGGGACTAAATAACTCAGGGATGAAAGGATTGCAAGGCTACCTTACCTTGTGACCTAATAAAGCTCAAGTATTTTTAAGTTTACGCTAATAAGTTGCGATGACTTATCTGTTCATACAAGAGCGTTGCACACCATACTGCTAAAACAATGCTGGGTATGATAAACCACTATCGAATATGGATAATTATAGTGGCTTTACTTCTATTATTAGGGAATTTGCTGATCAATAGCGACGTTGACCTGAGTCTGTTCAGGACTTATGGGCACAGGATTACCTGATAAGTCGCCTGATTCGGCGATGGCGTTACCACTGTGACTGATCCGAGCGATGACGGCCAGCTGCGCCTGTTGCGCGCGGGCAGATGCTAGGGTACGCTCAGGCATCATAGCATCAAGATCGCTCAAGCTCACTGTCGCCTCGCCTTGTTGAATGACGCTGATCGGTAGACGTTTAGCAGCAAATGGTGGCCCACCATTGATGTCACGGATAGCGACAAATAAGACGTCGTCCGCTTCAATAAGGGGTAACAAGCTTGTATTGATACTAACCGTAACCTCAACGCCTGCGGCTGCTTGCTGTTGCTGCATAGCGACATTAGCGCTCAGCTCATCCAGACTTGCCAACGCTTGGCTGTGATCGCCAGGTTTTGCCGCGATACTAGCTCGCAAACGCTTAATCCAGCCCTGAGCTTCAGCAAAGTTGCTACTACGCGCCTCGCCCATCGCCATGAGCATTTGCGCGCCTTCGTGTTGTGGATTATTCATTAGCACGTCTTGAAGAACGCGGCGACTAGTGGCGTCGAGTTGCCCTTGATTAGCAAAAAAACTAATCTGCGCATAAGTCGTTGCAATCTCTTCATTGTTTGGAGAGAGACGGTAGGCACGTGACAAGGCCTCAAGAGCAGATGGCGTGGCCTCAAGCGATAAAAACAACTCCGATAAGCGCATCCAGCGATCAGGATCATAAGCGTGCCGATAGACGTTGGTTTGCATCGCCGTGATCAGTTGAGTACCATCTTCAATAGCCCACTCAGGAGGCTGATCAATTCGTCCTGTTAATAAATCATCAGCCACTTGCCCAACTTTGTCCTCGCTTGCCCACAGCTCAAATACTGGTGTGCGATCTGCTACGAGTACGTAGGCAAGCGCAGCTAGTACCGGCACCCAAATAGCAACAATGAGCTGACTCTTTTTACTCGGTGCTTTCATGGGCGTCACTTCGCGCTGCGCATCTAGCAGCTGGCGCTCAAGCTCAAGTTTTTGATTTTGGTAGTGACTGTCATCGATAGTCCCGCTGTCTTTATCCGTTTTAAGTTCGGCTAAGCGTTCACGGAACACAGCGACGTTGATATCTAACAGCTGATTATCCACAGGCTGATCAGACGTACGCGCTGCTCGTAGCCACGGCATAATGACAATGACGGCTAAAATTAAAGCGATTATCAGACTCAAAATAATAAATAAGCCCATTGTAGAGAATATAGTCATTTTTTGTCCTCAAGGCTTGTGATGTCTTGGTCGCTTGGCGTGCTGCGCGATAAAAGACGGTCAAGCTCGGCTTTTTCAGCTGGGCTAAGCGCCGCGCTATTGGTTTGCACATGTTCGCCGCTCTGACCGCTGGCAATGAACTGTCGGCGACGACTTTGCCAAAACCAACCTGTGATGAGTAGGATCAATAATAAAGGGGGGAAAAACCATAGTATCCATGTCGATGGACGTACCGGCGGTTTATAGCTGATAAAGTCGCCATAGCGCTCCTGCATATACGCCCGAATCTCGCCATCGCTACGACCCTCTTTAACCAGATTATAGGTCTTTTGCTTAAGATCTTGCGCAATAGGCGCATCAGACCCTGCTAGGTTTTGGTTCTGGCACTTAGGACAGCGTAGCTCTTCGATCAGGCCGCGATACTGCGCTTCTTGTTGTACAGAATCAAAGTCATAGACATCTATCGCGGCGATAGCCGTGGTACTCAGTACTGCCATGCTCAGTAGAGCAGCCAATAGTACGTGTAGCCACGTTGCAAACGTTATAAAGAAGACGTTTTTCATTGGCATCTCTCAGCAACTTCATCTGGGTTTGGGCTAACACTATTGCGACTTGCTTCATTTAGCAAAGTCAAACATGGTTCAATACGTGCTTGCCAGTTCTCTTCATTAACCTCACCGATGATGTGTTGACGAATGACCCCTTGCCCATCGACGGTAAAAGTCTCAGGAGCGCCTGTCAATCCTAAATCAAGGGCGAACTGACCAGATAGATCTTGGATCGACATAGAAAAAGGATCACCGCGCTGGTTTAAGTAGCCCAACGCGTTACCGATCTCATCTTTATAATTAACCCCAACGATATTAACGTCGCGCTCATCAAGCTCCATTAAAAAGGGATGCTCTACGATACAAGTCGGACACCACGAGCCCCAGATATTGAGTAAAAATGGCTCATCGGGCAGATTGTCGTTGGTCATAATCCGGCTCGTATCTGCAAGTAGCGGCAGCTCAAACGCAGGCACGGGGCGCTCAAGTGCCGTATTGGTTACGATATCGGTAGGCTGCCCTAAGCGCATATAGAGCATAACAACCAAACCCAAGAACACAATCAACGGAATTAAAAACCATAACTTCATCTGCTTTTTATTCATCGTCTTGACGTGACGCTTATCACTTTGATTAGGATCATTCGTTGAATTCATAAAGCCTCCTCTGTCTGAATACCAGTACGTGGCACGGTTGACTTATAAGGTAATACTTTAGTCTTTTTAAGGCGGTAGCGTTTATCGAGCATACTAAGCAGACCGCCTAGAGCCATGATGATAGCGCCAAGCCATATCCAGCGAACCAAGGGTTTGACATAGATGCGCACTGCCCACTGCTCGCTGCCCTCAGCGATAGGCTCACCCAAAGCGACGTATAGATCGCGCATCAAACTGGCGTCAATGGCCGCCTCAGTCGTTGGCATGGTACTGATAATATAATTGCGTTTTTCAGGATA
Source organism: uncultured Psychrobacter sp. (assembly GCA_947489525.1). GTDB lineage: Bacteria > Pseudomonadota > Gammaproteobacteria > Pseudomonadales > Moraxellaceae > Psychrobacter. The sequence goes on along the minus strand of CANLDW010000003.1, from coordinate 136,587 downwards.
AAGAGTAGTGACCTCACGGCCATCTTTGGTGACTAAAACCTCAGCTTGTGTGGCATCAAAGTTGCTTTGTTTGATCTCTTGTAGACCTTTTAAAGTAAAGTCGTAGCCTTGCACATTTACGGTATCATTAGCAGCAAGGGCGACATCGCGCTCTATACTTAAACTGCTCGTAAAGGCGACACCGATGACAGCAACGAGAACCCCAATATGAGCGGTTTGTTGCCCCCAATAGCTCATACGCAAGCGGCGCAGTCCATTGAATAAGCTTGGAGCATTTTTGGTTTTGTCTTTAAAATCGACCAGCATCCATAATAAGACCCAAAAGCTTACGGCTAAAGTCACCCCGATATTGAGCATCGATGAGGGATGCGTAAAGTAGGTGATAATAGCAGCGAGAACAAGGCTGCTGACACCAATGACCATTCCTACGCCTAACAAAGGACGTTTATCTTGTTTCCAGCGAATGTTAGAACCCATTCCCATAGCGACCAATAACAGCCAAGTTAAAGGTACAAACAAGGCATTAAAGTAGGGAGGGCCAACTGAGACCTGACCGAGATTAAAGGCATCTGCGATAATGGGATACAGCGTACCTAAAAGCACCACTAAGGTTGAGATAAGAATGATGACATTGTTAATCACCAAAAACGACTCACGTGAGATCAGACGATACTGACTCTCAACCGTCAAGCGCCAGCCGCGTACCGCGAACATGAGCAGGCCGCCGCCGACGATAATACCAAGAATAATCAGAATAACCAGACCGCGCGTAGGATCAGCAGCAAATGAGTGTACTGAGGTAATCACCCCTGAGCGCACAAGGAACGTACCGAGCAGACTGAGCGCAAACGCAAAGATCGCTAGCATAATCGTCCACGCTTTAAACACGCCGCGTTTCTCAGTAACCGCAAGTGAGTGCAGCAGTGCCAGTCCTGCCAGCCAAGGCATCAAAGAGGCATTTTCAACCGGATCCCAAAACCACCAGCCGCCCCAACCAAGCTCATAGTACGCCCACCACGAACCAAGCGCGATACCAATAGTCAAAAACCCCCATGCAGCAAGCGCCCACGGACGCGACCAGCGTGTCCATACAGCATCTAAGCGGCCCTCCCAAAGTGCTGCCATACAAAACGCAAAGGGTACAACCATACCCACGTAACCCATATAGAGCATTGGCGGGTGAATGATCAGTCCGAAATCTTGTAGCACGGGATTAAGATCTGCGCCATCAACGGGCAAATTAGGTAGGGTGCGATCAAAGGGTGACGAGGTAAAGATGAGCATAACCAGCATCATCATCTGCACACCCGCTAGAATGACGAGTACGCGCGCGCGCATGGACAGCGGCAAACCACGACTAAAATATGATACTAGTGCGCACCAGGTAGCCATAATGGTCATCCACAGCAGCAATGAGCCTTCGTGCCCGCCCCATGTCGCTGAGAGCTTATAATACCAAGGCAGCAAAGTATTGGAGTGCTGAGCGACATAGACAAGACTAAAGTCATTGTAATAAAAGCCTGCCATCAATGCGACAAACGAGACAATCATTGCGGCAAACTGTGCCCAAGCAAGACTGGGTGCTAAGCGCTGCCACGCAACCTTATCACCCATGACACCTATGGTTGGTAGTACCACCTGTAAAATCGCCAACATCAAGGCGGTCAATAAGGCGAAATAACCCAATTCTGTGATCAACATACCGTCTAACCTTGTTTACCCTAATTTATCATGGGAGTGGTTTACAGCTACACTACCGTGCGCAGCGTTGCTTATGCGTTGTAAACATCAATGTTTATATACTTTTAGTGTACTGCGGGGAAAAATACTAAGACTAAATGCAACCAGCCTGCCAAAAATCCGGTCAGACCGCCTAAAATAATAAGCGTCATCTCATCTTCACGAAACGCAGGACGTAGCAGATTTTGGAACTCGTGAGGTGATAGCGCGCGAATACGATCGCGAAATAGACCAAATATTTTGCTCGCTCGGCTCTCATTAAGCTTAGGATCGCGTAGTGGCACCATGGTTGCCATAATAGACTTATCAATAATGGTATTTTTGAGGTGACCGAACTCTCGGCGACCCAGCCCCATACGTAGAGTCGTACTAACGACAGGCGAGTCTAGGAGCTGATACAGATGCGACTTCATAAGCTCACGCGTTTGGGCAGCGCGGTCGCCGTACATCATCTCGTTCATGATGTTCTCAAGGGTGACCAAATCCTTGACAACGATCTGAGCGAAAACCTCAGAGACCTCATCTTGACGCTTCATAAAGCCGCCTTGCAAACGAAACTGAGCCTTGTGCGGTACTTGTAGTGCGATAAATGGAAAATTCTTGCGACGCTCAAAAAACTTAATGTAAGATATAAAGTGCGGCTCAACAGGATTAAACACCATCCAAATCGCAATCCAGTTCGTCAAAAAGCCCCAAATCGCGGCGAAGAACGGTACGGTCCAATGCTGCGGCACAACCAAAAATATAAACATCTGAATAATACCGAATACTAGCCCAATGAGCGCACTGATATGCCAGATGAAATTAATCTCTTTTTGACCGACTCTTAAGAACATATTGACCATTAAACGTCGATCGCTCTCCATCTTATTGACGATCATCTGACGCATATCTACCAAATCCTCAACGTGATAGGTCAGATCGGTCACCAAAGACTGCATAATGTCCGGTAGCGCTTGATGCGCTTGGGCGTAGATGCGGCGTTTGACCGCATAAGGAACATTGCCCCACAAGGCCTCCGAGCGCTCTAGCATGATCTCGTCGATAAGCATCTCAAGATTACTATCCACAGTCTCAGTAATAAACGTTGCCATCTGCTCAGGCTCCATCGCTTGAAAGAACTCATCTAGTGAGCCAAGCTTTGAGAGCGTTTGATCTACAATGACACCAGAGATCTTACCCGCCTTGCGCGGCACGATACCTTGCCAACCAATACCCGGCAGACCAAAAAAAGGAAATTTTGGTATGCGAATACCCCAAAACTTAATGGGGTAAAATAGCATCTTAAGTGCCATCCACACGTGCAACCAAGTGACAAGCGCCGTCACAGGCGGAATAGTCAGCATAGCAAAAAATTCTGGATGCTCAGCGATCGTCTGCCAAATAGAAGTTGCGACCATAACTGTTTATGCCCCTGACGTGACGGTTAACATAAGCTGAAGGTGATAACACGAATAACCCGCTGCTTGGTACGGACAAAAGATAGTAAATAATGCCATACTCAAGTGTGCTTAGCTAACGTAAGCACTGCCTTATTAGATTATTAAACACCTAAACTATGGCTTACTTATTGTGAATTAAATGTGCGTGTTAAGTGTGATAAAACAAATCGCCTAATTTTAGCATACTTGTTATTTATTAGCATGCTTATGACGAGAGCAAGTTGTGACTATCAGTGACAGCCCCCTTGCTTGTATCGTACAGCCTATATCCCCATATAGCCGATTATCATTGGACTTTTAAAACAGCGATTTATAGCACCTTGATTTATAGCACCTTGATTTATAGCGACTTATTAGTATCGAGCTTGTTATTGCGCTTTTAGCTTTTATTTTACTGCCTTTTATTTTATTGATTTAAGTCCTTTGATTCGAAATACGATGAAGCGCAAATAAGCTTCTGTTATAATTTCGTGCCCAAAAACCTTCTAACATTGCCCTATTAAGATGAGATAAGTATCAGCAATACAAATAGGCTATGTGATTGAAAGTATTGTTTTTATCGTTTATATTGACCTATCCCAAACTTGAAGATCTAACGTCTTAGCACAAAGCGAATTAGATTAGCACAAACCGAATTAGAACGAACCGAGTACTCCCATTATATGAATAAACCGCTTGCAGCAGATACCGAGCAAATCAACAGCATGTTTATGCGCCGTATCATTATACTTGGGGTATTCATGTTTATAGGGCTGAGCGTTCTACTGCTACGTTACGGCTATCTGCAAGTGTACGCCCATGACAAGTACACGACCCAAGCGGACAATAATCGCATTAAACTTATATCAGCGCCACCAAGCCGCGGCTATATCTATGATCGTAACGGTATATTGCTCGCTGACAACCAGCCGGTCTTTACCGCCATGCTAAGTCCTGATGAGGTAGAAAACCCAGAGCGTACATTAAACCTGCTCGCCCCTATCTTTGAGCTGACTCAAAAAGACATCACCGACATCCTATCGCGTTTGAACGAGAGTAGGAACAATCCCGTCACGGTTAAAATCGATCTCACTGATGAGCAGGTGGCTCAGTTTAGTGAGCGCAAGCCATTTTTTCGCGGCGTCACTATTCAAAGTAAAATGACTCGTGCCTACCCTTATGATGAACTGTTTGCGCACGTTATTGGTTACGTCGGCCGTATCAATGACAAAGAAAGCAAGCGCATCGATAAAGACCGTTACGCTGGTACCGATCTGATTGGTAAAATTGGTATTGAAGATTTTTATGAGGATATTTTACTTGGACAGCCAGGCTATCAGTCGGTTGAAACGGACGCGCACGGTAATATCTTGCGCCAGCTTGATACCAAGCCGCCTTTGTCTGGCAATGATATTACCTTAAGTTTAGATTATGGTTTGCAAACGGTAGCACAGCAGCAGCTAGCTGGTCGGCGCGGCGCGATTGTTGCTATCGATCCCAAAAATGGCGACGTGCTTGCTTTTGTCAGTAACCCAAGCTACGACCCCAATCCTTTTGTCTCAGGTATCTCCTTTAAAGACTACGATGCGTTGCGCGAAGATATTGATCAGCCATTATATAACCGAGCGCTACAAGGGATGTACCCCCCTGGCTCTACGATCAAGCCCTTTGAAGGTCTAGGTGGTATCCACTACGGTTTGCGTGATTGGGAGACGACGATCTACGACCCTGGGTATTTTAGCTTACCTGGCGACTCGCATCGTTTTCGTGACTGGAAACGCGGTGGTCATGGTACTGTCGATCTCAAGAAGTCGGTGGTTATGTCAGTTGACACTTATTACTATAAGCTTGCTTATGAGATGGGTATTCAGCGTTTGCATGATTGGATGACGCGCTTTGGTTTTGGCAATGAAACCGGTATTGATCTGCCTAACGAAAAGTCAGGTATCATGCCCTCACCAAAATGGAAGGAAGATACTTACGATAAAAGCTGGCTACCCGGTGAGACTATCTCAGTGAGTATCGGTCAAGGTTATTTTTTGGCGACTCCGCTACAAATTGCGAACGCCACTGCTATGACTGCCAATAAAGGTCATCACATTACCCCGCATCTACTCAAGAGCAGTGATGGCGCTGCCGAAGTGAATGTCATTACTAAACCCGATGGCAAAATTGCCTACAACGGCAAGCCCTCAGACTGGCTACGCATGCATGATGCTATGGAGAGTGTGGTCAAAAGCGGTACTGGCCGTGGTATTTATACCGATCGCTATCGCATCGCTGGTAAGACAGGTACTGCGCAAGTCAAGTCCATTGCTCAGGGTAAAAGCTATAACAAAGCGGCCCTTGATAAGCGTCACTGGGATCACGCTTGGTTTAACGGCTTTGCCCCTGTTGAAGATCCACAGATTGCTCTTGCAGTACTGGTTGAAAACGGCGGCGGTGGCAGTGCTACAGCGGCTCCTATCGGACGTGCATTATTTGATTACTGGGTATTGCAGCGCGATAATAATCCTATACTGCCTCCCTCAGCTGATGAGCTCAAAGTCATTAAACGCCGCAAAGCTTTTGAAAAATTAGCACGTGACAACTTGCGCGAACAACAAGAACGTCAAGCTGAGATGGAAGCAATGGCAGCAGCAAACACGCCTACTGACGCTACCGCCAACCTAACAACATCTGAGTAAACCTAAGCTATCTAAGGGATTCAAGAGTACTCTATGTCAAAGCCCCGCTCTCAAACCAAAAGCCATACTGCTGGCAACGTACGAATTATAGGCGGTCATTTAAAGCGCCGTAGCGTAGCGTTTATTGGCAGTGAGGGTCTACGTCCCACACCTGATCGTCTGCGTGAGACACTATTTAACTGGCTAGTTGCTGACATTCACGGCGCGCGGGTATTGGATAGCTGTGCTGGTAGCGGCGTGTTAGGGTTTGAGGCTTTGTCTCGCGGCGCGGCTCACTGCACCTTCATCGAAACCGATCGCGTGCAAACCCAGATGTTACAGCATAGTGCTGAACAACTAGGTCTTGACCCTGCTACTTATAATATTATTCAAGGTAGCGCTGAACACCTACTCGCTGAGCCTACTAGGTTACCAACCTATAGTGCAAATAGTACCAACCAGCAAGCTTTTGACCTCATATTTATTGACCCTCCTTATGCAGCAAATCTATGGCAACCTATCTTAAAGGCCCTTGTACGTAGTAAGTTTATTACTGCTGATACTTTGATATATCTAGAAGCCGATAAAGATCTCAGTATGGATTTAACGCAACTACTTGATGATCTATCAATTAGTGATACTCAGCTCATTGATAGTAATAATAGTTCTAAAGAAATTAAGGGCTTTGAATGCTTCAAACACACTAAAGTAGGACAGGTTTTTGCTGGACTTTATCGTTTATCAACGACATAATCGAGCTACCTACGAAAAAAAACATCAAATAGCGGCTAAACGTCGCTCTTTTATGGTTATAAGACAAAAATAAACCCCATTGCGGCTTGCAAGCTTAAGCGCTACTGCTTATAATGTGCAGTCTGTTTTTTGAGAGCCCCGTTCCCAGCTAAACTCTCATTGAATTCTAAATTTAAGGTTTTATCATGAAAACACTTAGTGCAAAACCAGCTGACGTGACCCATGACTGGTATGTTGTCGATGCTGACGGCAAGACCCTTGGTCGCCTAGCCACACAAATCGCTTCTCGCTTACGTGGCAAGCACAAGACTTCTTACACGCCGCACGTTGACACTGGCGACTTCATTGTCGTTATCAATGCCGAAAAGATCGCGGTAACGGGTAAGAAAGCACAAGACAAAAAATACTATCGTCACACGGGCTACCCAGGCGGTATTAAAGAAACCAACTTCAATAAGCTGATTGCACATAAGCCTGAAGATGTTCTACACAAAGCAGTTAAGGGTATGCTTCCAAAAGGTCCTCTTGGCTACGCTATGATCAAAAAGCTTAAGTTGTATGCTGGTGAAGAACATCCACATAGCGCACAACAACCTAAAGAACTAGACATCTAAGGATATACTTATGGAACGCAATTACGGAACTGGTCGCCGCAAGACGTCTACCGCTCGTGTCTTTTTAGCAAAAGGTACTGGTAGCATTGTTGTCAATGGTAAGCCACTTGATGAATACTTCAGCCGCGAAACCTCACGCATGGTAGTACGTCAGCCATTAGAGTTATTAGACACCCCTAATGATTACGACTTATACATCACAGTAAAAGGTGGTGGTATTAGTGGTCAAGCAGGTGCTATTCGTCACGGTATCACTCGCGCTCTAATTGAGCTTGATGAGACAAACAAACCTGCATTAAAATCTGCTGGTTTTGTGACTCGTGACTCACGCCAAGTTGAACGTAAGAAAGTTGGTCTACGTAAAGCACGTAAACGTCCACAATTCTCAAAACGTTAATCAAGGCTATCATTTATCAGCTGGTTATTCTCGTGATGATGTCATCATAATCAGCATGGATGAAACGATAAACTTGTTAAGCCTTATAAGCTGGTATCAGTTTATAAGGTTTTTTTATGTCTATTTTTCTTGTATCGACGCGTACAGATTTTATAATGATAAAACGCATAGCACAAAGATAAAATAGCACATAAAATCAAAGTTATAATAGAAGACGTTACATCAAAATAACCTTGCAATGCGAAACGCACTCGCCCATCATAGTAGCAACTTTTATTATCAGGTTTGGCATTAAAATAGTGCGATAAAAGGACATTATGAAAGCGCCCGAACAGTACGATCCTAGTAAAGCTAAAAAGAACAGACCTGCAATCAATTCTCAAGGCGACTCTACTAAATCGCCAAGCTTACCTGTTGGTACGCCCACTGTTATAGAAACGCATAAACATACAGCTCAGGCAGACAAAAAACCTTTTCAACTGCACTTTTTACTACCGAATTATTGGGGCTATTGGTTATTGTTCTTGCTTATCTTACCCCTGATTTATTTGCCACTACGTTGGCAGTTTTGGTTGGGACGCCGTTTGGGTATTGCCGTTTATTATATAGCGGGATCACGGCGCCGTGACACCTTGATCAATCTTAAGCTCGCTTTTCCAGAAAAGATAGACGCTGAGCGCGAGCTGATGGCAAAACAGGTCTTCGTTAATCAAGGCATCGGTGTATTTGAGACTTTATGTGCTTGGTTCCGGCCTAATTTGTTTACGCGCACAGTATCCATATCAGGACTACAGCATCTAGTCAATGCACAAAAAGAAGGCCGTGCCGTTATTTTATTAGGCGCTCACTATACTATGTTGGATCTAGGTGGCAGATTATGTACGCAGTTCTTTGCCGCAGACTGTATGTATCGTCCACAAAACAACGCACTGTTAGACTGGTTTATCTACAATGGGCGCACGCGTATCTTTGGCAAGCAAATATCTAGCCGCGATATGCGTAGTCTAGTTAAGTCTATCAATCAAGGTCATGTTATCTGGTACTCACCTGATCAAGACTATGGGCTCAAACAAGGTGTTATGGCGCCATTTTTTGGCGTACCTGCTGCTACAATTACAATGCCGCGACGGCTGGCAAAATTGGGTAGTAAACAACGCCCGCCTGCGGTGATGGCACTACATACTTATCGGCAAACACCAGATAACCTACCGCGTGGTAAACGCCCACATTATCATCTGACGATTACGCCTGAGCTTGATAATTATCCTAGTACAGATGAGGTCGCAGACGCTACTCGAGTCAACGAAGTCCTAGAAAGTCTGATACGTATCGACCCTACGCAGTGGATGTGGTTTCATCGTCGTTTCAAGCATGGTCCTAAAGGGCGCAGCACTATTTATAAGTAGATCGTGCTCACATTCAGTATTTGCTATACTTTGCCACCACTGCATTTCCTAACTTTTTTGCAATCAATAATGACTACTTTAACGGGTATTTTATGAGTCAGACTCTGCATACAAACGAGCAAGCGGCTAACGCATCAAAACAACGCATTCTTACAGGCATCACTCCAACCGGCATACCTCATTTAGGCAACTATGTTGGCGCTATAAGACCTGCTATAGAATCCATTCAGAATAGTGATCACGATGCTTTTTTCTTTTTAGCAGACTACCACGGTATTATTAAGTGCTACGATCCCGCTATCATTCATGAATCAACCAAGGCGATTGCCGCCACTTGGCTCGCTTGCGGTCTCGACCCTGAACGCGTGACCTTTTATCGGCAGTCCGATGTTCCTGAAATACCTGAGCTGGCTTGGATACTAAGTTGCTCGTGCGCCAAAGGTCTTATGAACCGTGCTCATGCTTACAAAGCTGCTGTTGATGCTAATATGGCAAAAGAAGACGTCGACACAGATTTTGGTATTACTATGGGTTTATTCGGTTATCCTGTACTGATGGCGGCTGATATTTTGATGTTCAACGCCACCCACGTACCAGTCGGGCGCGACCAAATACAACACATCGAGATGGCGCGAGATATTGCTGGCACCTTTAATCACAAATACAAACCTTTATTTACCCTGCCAAACGCAGTTGTTGATGATGAGATGCCTCTGCTAACAGGGCTTGACGGCCGAAAAATGAGCAAAAGCTATGGCAATACGATTCCCCTGTTTGGCGAGTCAAATTCTCAGGTCAGCTCTGAGAAGCAGATGCACAAAGCTATTATGAAAATTGTGACCAACTCACAACTACCAGAAGAACCAAAAGATCCCGATGCCTCAGCAGTGTTTGAGATTTATAAAGCCTTTGCCTCGCCTACCGAGATCGCTGATATGCGTACGCAGTTTGCAACTGGTATAGGTTGGGGCGATGCCAAACAAGCGCTCTTTGATAAGATCAATGATGAGATTGCCCCGTTTCGAGCCCGTTATGAAGAATTAATGGCTAACCCAAAGGAGCTCGAAGAGATTTTGCAAATGGGCGCCGATAAAGCACGTCGTCACAGCCGTAAGCAGCTTGATAAAACGCGCCGTGCCATTGGTATTCGTCCACTGGCTAAGCTCAAATAACCTTATATATGCAGATGAGCAACCTAGCAGAGAGCAATTTAGCGCCGCTACGTATTTATCAGACGCCTATCGAACATTTACCAGATGATCTTTACGTGCCACCGCAGGCTTTTGCCATTTGGCTTGAGCAGTTCGCAGGTCCCTTAGACTTTTTATTATACTTAGTCAAAAAGAATAACTTTGATCTAACCCAGATGCCTATTCTCCCAATCACTGAGCAGTATCTGGCTTATATCAGTGAGCTTGATACCGAGCATTTTGAGTTGGCAGGTGATTATCTACTGATGGCATCAACGCTGATTGCGATCAAGACTGAGTTGTTACTACCCAAGCCACAGATGTCAACTGAGGAGCGTGATCCCAAGGCTGAGTTGACCCGTCGCTTAGAAGCTTACGCGCAGATTAAGCAAGCCAGTCTGCGCCTAGACAGGCTAGTACGTCTTGAGCGTGATGTGTTCTTAGCGCTCGTTAGTATGCCGGATCAAAGTATTATGAATGCTGAGCTTCCAAACTATTCGCCAAACCTACTCATAGACAGCTTGTTTAAGATGCAGCTACAACCTGACTATCAGATGCATACTGTCAAAGTGGATACTATCCCTTTATCGGATCGTATTGCCAGTATTAGCAGACAGCTAAGCATGAGCGGTAGGCGTCCTTTTTATGAGCTACTTGACAAAAAACAAGGCAAAGTTGGCGTAGTGGTCAGCTTCGTTGCCGTGCTTGAGCTGATGAAACGCCAGTTAATTGGAATAGTACAGGATGATTTTGAGAATCAGCCGCGCCAATTGACTTTAGAATGGTTGGCGTAAAGGATAGTTTTATGATGACAACCCTAGATACTACGAATAACTACGAGACTATAAGCCTAGACATTGAGGTGTTATTACACGCCTCAGAAGCGCCACTTACTGCTACTATGCTCAAAAAACATTTGTCTTTATCTGATAAAGAGTTGCAAAGCGCATTAGAGGTGTTGCAAGCGCGGCTAAATAAAAGCGCGCTTAGTCTACATAAAAGCGCTAGCGGCTACCGTTTACAGATCGCAGATCGCTATAGCGCTCTAATTCAACGCGTTTTTCCGCAGCGCCAAGAGCGCTTAAGCCAGGCTTTGCTTGAGACCGTAAGTGTGATTGCATACAAACAGCCCGTCACCCGTAGCGATATCGAATACGTACGCGGTGTGACGTTATCAAGTGGTATTTTGCGTCAGCTATTCGATAAAGGCTGGATTGTTGAAAAAGGGCATCGAGATACGCTTGGTCGCCCCGCCCTATTGCATACCACACCGCAGTTTCTAGATGCATTTGGGCTGAGCGATTTGAATGAGTTACCGCCAATGCCGGACTTGAATCAGCTTCATATTAGTGCTTAGCACCATTATTCATTGAAGTTACCCCTTTATCTCCCTAACGAGCATAAAGGCTTCAGCAGCATGAACGCCCACCGAATACCCTCGATGCTGAGCCAATAGCTCTATATGCTTTAGGCTACGCGAATGCGGCACATCGCGCATCTCTTCTTCATAGGCAGTGACCACTTGCATCTTAGTAGATAGATACTCACTTATATCAACAAACACGTTGGGGATAAACGGCAGTACACTTGGGGTTTGCCACTCAGTGCTTGAGAGCACCTCAAAGGCATAAATAGCTTTTACGCCAAAACCTGGTTGCGGGCGACATGCTGTCATCACGGCTCTATGCGCTATTTGGTGATCAACATTTAAGTCGCCTATATGGTGAGTATAGATAATCTCCGGCTTTACCTCTTTTATTTTAGCCTCGACTTCTTTGACGATATCAAGGAGCGGTAGGGCATCCATACTATTGTCAGGAAAGCTTAAATTGGTCACTGAGCTTACTTTTAAGATTTTGGCTGCTTGCTCAGCTGCGCTTAAACGATCATCAGCCTCATCAGCGACAATCTCACGCGCGCCAACCCCATCGGTCATAAATAGCAGATGCACGTTATCGCCCTCAGCTACATGCCGAGCAATAGTACCCGAGCAGCCAATTGCTTCGTCATCGGCATGCGCCGCTACCACTAGAATATTTTTACTCATCGAATAACTCCCAAGCTGTTGGTGTGCCGCGAGTGACCGCAGTCTTTAGGCGTTTGCCTATGATATCTTGCTCATACTTAGGCGCTAGTCCAAAGCCTGGACGGATACGGCGGATGCTATCCTCAGTAACCATGCTACCAGCTGGCAAATCTTTTACAAAATAGACGGAGCGTCTAAATTTTACATTAGCCTCTTCAGCAGGTTTTCTATCGTAGCCCACCTCACCCAGTGACAACCAAGCATCATGGGTTTGCTCAACCAAAGACTTTAACTCGTTGGGTTCTATAGAGAACGAGGAATCAGGCCCTTTATCAGCTCTATCCATAATAAAATGCTTCTCAATCAATGTCGCTCCAAGACCCGTTGCTACGATGGCAGCGGTATTCGAGATCGTATGATCAGATAAGCCAATTTGTACGTCCAGCTTCTCTCTCATATCATTGATCGTTAATAAGTTTGACTGCTCAATGGGCGCAGGATAGCTACTGAGACAATGCAGCACTATCAGATCCTCACATCCGCCCTCTCGTGCTGCCGCAACCATCTCCGTTATCTCAGCAAAATTTGCCATACCGGTGGATAGAATCATAGGCTTCTTGGTTGAGGCGACGTATCTGATTAGAGGTAGATCTGTCGCTTCAAACGAGGCTATTTTATAGGCAGGAACGTTCATATCCTCTAATAGATCAACCGCCGTTTCGTCAAAGGGGGTCGAAAAACAAGTGATATCTATGCTACGCGCATGATCAAACATGGCTTTATGCCAAGCAAAAGGCGTCTGTGCCTCTTTATACAAGTCGTAAAGCTTGTAGCCATCCCACAATCCACCTTTAATCTTAAAATCATCGGTATCACAATCGATAGTCATGGTATCCGCAGAGTAGGTTTGCAGTTTGATACCATCAGCGCCGCATTTTTTGGCCGCCGTTATCGTATCCAGCGCTTTTTGAAGCACGCCATTATGATTTGCAGATAACTCTGCCAGTATATAAGGTCTAAAACCTCGACCTATTTTGCGTCCGTCAATTTCGATGTAAGACATTTATCAATCCTTTAGTTTAATCTTTACCGTTGCTGTGATCTCATCGGTTCCCAAATGGGCTTGCTCAAACTCGATATGATATGACTCAGTTTGCATAAAAGCTTTGGGGTAGTTAGGAGCATCTAGCATACGAATATAGTCATAGACCTGCTCAAGGGTTAAATTATTTGGAAGCGCGCTTTGTTCAGGTTTTCTACGCTCAAAGCTCACGACCTCACCTTGCTGCGCGCTGGGGGTAATCTCTTTACTGATAAGCTCTGCTATCATCTCCCAAGCCATTGTGCTGGCACGCTCATAGATCGCCTCAGCTCTACCCGCGAGGCTTAGAGGTTTTTTTAGATAAACAGGACCCGTATCTAATCCTTCTTCCATTTGTAATGCCGTCAAGACGGTCTCTTTATGACCGCGGATAATAAGGTTCTGTAGCGGAGACCCACCCCGCCCGTAGGGCACATCAGTCATGTGAAAACAAACACATTCAAACTGATTGACAATATCAGTAGGCACTATCCAGCGCCAGTGCGGGAAAAATATATAACGAGGATCAAAACCTGAGTCTATAAGCTCTTTTAACTCATTCGGGGTTGAGACATAAGCCCACCTACCTTTTAGATTACGGGTCTGGTTATCAAACTGCGTTTTGTTCCAGTCTCCTATAGCTGCCACGATATAATTCATTACTTATCCTCAGCCCATTTCATGGTGAGTACTTTGTGTTCGTTATGATAAAAATAATCGTCCACTACAAATCCAAATTTTACATATAATCCCACTGCCCTTTGGTTCGATTCATAAACCTCTAAATTCAAGGTTTTGAAAGCTAAGATATCTTTGAAGTAAGTCAAAGCGGTCTCCATTAGCATAGAACCTATTTTATCTCTCTTCTCAAATAGATTGGCATAAATGCCAAACACAGCGCTTTTATCTTTAGGATCTATATCAGTAAAGTAGATAACGCCTAGCAGCTGCTGTTTATACTTTACGACAAAATACTTTTTATAATCATTACCTTTTAGGCTAGCGATAAACTTTAAATGATCGTCTTTATCAATAATATCTTGGCTATGCATCTGTTCTCTGACTTTAGGATGATTGCGCATCTCAAGCACCCGATCTTTCATGGTGTCATCTAAAGTCGTAAAGTCTAATAGCTCAACTTCACCAAATGTAGGGGTTTGTATCTTCATAACTGATAGCCTTTTATCATATAATCCACCACTCTTTTGACTCCTAAACCGTCGGTCACTAGCTGGGCGCTGTTTGCTAAAGGCGTTATCCAAGTCTTTCTATCTTTAAGTGCTTCTGGTAACTCATTCGCGTTATTTAATAGCTTGACGATGTTATCTTGCGCTAAATCTTCGGCAATTCGGCGCTGATTCTCAGCTATAACTATTTGTATAGTCGGGAGTCCTAAACAGCACCGCTCCCAAGTGGTAGAGCCTGCGGCTCCTATTGCTAAATCGGCATGACTCATAAGCTCTGCCATATTGCTTACGTTAGTCTTAACTATAGTGTGCACAGGCATAGTGGCAGCTTTGCTCATAACACGGTCTAAAAACGGTGCCGTTGCCCCCATAACAACTATAACCTCAAGAGACTCAGACCAATTGACATGAGATAACTGATGCAATATCTGCTCAGTATAGTTATCTGGATCAACGCCGCCTAAGGTGACGAGCAGGTTTTTGACCCAGCTATTATTATGCTGACTATTGCGGCGACGCTTAAGACTATAATCGCGCCACTGTGCAAACTCCTCTCTTAATAGGGCAAACCTCGTACCGGCTAATACTTTACAATCAGCAGGCACTAAGCCTTTGTATTTATCTGTAGTTGAGCCGTAGTTTTGATCAACTAAAAGATCAGCTATATGCTCTCTGTCCCCTAGATCATCTATCACCATCAGCTTATCATAATAAGGTTGTAGCCTTTGTTGCCAGCTCTTATCCAGCGCATAGTGGTCAACTACTAACCAGTCTGGCTGTAACTGCTGCATAATAGCTAAGCAGTCTTGGGCATCTTGCAACTGCGTCGTGGCCAGCCAGTCCGCATGGAAAAGCTGATTTTCCTCATCAGCAGTAGACATTAAAGATGTCTTTGCTGTTTTAATTGTCTTGTGTTTAATATTGACATCTTCAAGTACATAAACTTGAAAACCCTTTTGTTGTATCTTTTCTATCAAATGACCAGTATGAGCACGGCAAATAAACCTGCACTCTGCACCTTGCCGGCGTAGCTCCTCTGCCAGCGTCAAACAGCGCATGACATGACCTGTACCTATTCTAATGGAAGCATCAACCCGGAATACGACTCTCATAGTCTTAAAACGACCCTTGATTACTATCTGTCAGTGATAAAGCCTTTGCCATACGCATATCTGCATAGTCATCTATATCCATAGCCGACCTGATAGACAAAGGCTCAAATACATGCTGCGGAGAATAAAAAGAGTGGTGCTCAAGCAGCGCTTCTGTAGTCGATATCCATATCGCACCCGTTGGACAATAGAGCGTTGGCAGATCTTGCGAGCGCTGTTTTAGCGCTTCAGGGAAAAGGGGGTTTGGTTCACCTTGCGCGTCCAGCGTAACTGCCCACCAAGGGTTCATCCAGCCGTACTCAAAGCAGCTGATCTGAGCTGTGCGCTTATGCTGCTCAAAGCTTGCCAGTGCTGCTTTAATATCTAAGCCGTCACGCAAAGGACAATTCGCCATCAGCTGCACCACGACCTTATAGTCTTCTTGCCAATAGTCCATAGCCTGCTGCAAAGCCGCTGCGGTTGCCTCGCTCACACTAGAATGATCGTCAGCGTATTGCTCACGCAAAAAAGGCACTTCAGCGCCCAAACTTTTAGCTACTTCTGCAATCTCTGGGTCATCGGTTGAGACCAATATACGTGTGAATGCGCCTGAGTCTTTAGCGGCCTGAATACTCCAAGCGATCATCGGCTGACCATTAAAGTCAATGATGTTCTTTTTGGGTATGCGCTTTGAGCCGCCGCGAGCCGGGATAATAGCTATGTTTTGGTTTACCCCGATGTTTTGATCTACCATAGTGTCCAGCCGTCATCTGCTTGAATGGTTTGGCCATTGATGGCTCTAGCTCTAGCAGCTATCAGCAGCTCCAAAGGACCAATTATGTCCTGCTCAGCGAGCATTCGTCGGCTTGGGGTCAGCTTGGCATAACGGGCTTTAAAAGCATCATCAACGCGCCCTTCAACGCCGCCATAAGCCACGCAGTTCACCCGAATATTGCTATCTGCAAAGCGGATTGCAAGCTCCTTGGTCAGGTGTACCACTGCCGCTTTTGCCACCCCGTATTGAATGGGTAAGCCTTTTAACGGATTATCATATAAGTGCGGGTTTGCAGCGACCATACCGTATTGTGAGCCAATATTAGTTATGGTTCGCAGAGCATCAGGTTGGGTATTAAACAGTGCCATCGATAGCTCATAAGGTACGACCACATCCATTAGATACTCGGCCATAAAGTGGTCGCGCTTGGTTTGACCTTTATCGTCCGTTTGCAAAAAATCCAAACTGCGAGCATTATTGACCAAGTGATTGACTTTGTAGCCTTTATCCTTGATTGACTTGACAAGTTTTGGCGCCGCATTGTCTTCTGTCAAATCAACGACTAAAGATATGAGTCTGTCGCTTACGGCTTTATTATCATTATTATTAGCGGCATAAGTATCTAAAGTGCTACTTAATGACGTAATCAAGTTGTCGCCGCGCTCTTTGTTAGTGGTGGTAAATAAGACTTGCCAGCCTTTTTGCAAAAAGTGCTTAACGAATATCCGCCCAAACTTGCCAGTACCACCGGTAATAAGAATACTTTGGTCGCTCATACTCCTTTCTCCAACAGTGCAACGACTCGCTCATTAAATGATCTACTAGATGCGACTTGTTTATTATTTATACCCTTTACAAAGGCTTGTAGAGCGGCTCTAAAGGCTGAAAATGAATCGGTAAAAGTCAAATCTTGCAAATCACTACTACCCAATACTCTGATAGTGATCGGTGTCTTGCCGACGCCTACAGCAAAGAAATTCGTTTGAATACCGCTTTGCCAGCGCACCAGCAAACTGCCTGCTTCATCTAATGTTTCATTAGAACTATTAATATTATCAGCCTTGTTGCTATGAGCTAAAGAGACCATTTCGATAGCAGTATCGCCTTCAGGCAGCATATTGAGCACAGGCTCAATAATATGCACGGCGTACTTTTGCCAAGATTTGGGGGTAAAAGCAGTGATTTGTTTTATTTGCCCAAGTCGCTGTTTGTCAGCTTCGCTTAGTATCAGCTCTTGGCTATATCTAAGTGCTGAGCAGGTAAATATCTGCCCTTCGTATTGCTGCAAATCATACAGCTTGTCCAAAGCAGCTAACGATAAGGCAATGGGTTTATCAATATAAATCGGCAGTCCTGCGCGCAAAAAAGGCTCTGCGTATTTTAGATGATTTTCGGCATCATCACGCGCCAGCAGCACCGCATCGACCTTGCCTAGCATATCGCTATAATTTGACACTACTTCTTTGATATGCGCTGCTTTGGCAATATGTCTGGACTGCGCAATATCTTGCGTCCATACAGCCACCACCTCAGCACCCTCTAGACGGCATTCAGGCCAGCTTTGCTGCTCAAGATAACGCGGAATCACAGGATAACCGCAGTCCTCCATAGCGTCAGCATCGTAACCATTAAAAATAGCGCTCCATGAGTATGGATGCCCATTGCCTTCAGATAAGCCTATAACCCCTAGTCTTAAACTCATAGTTGCCACCTTGACGGATTAATCAAACCTTCATCGGCGGACTGTAGCTCTAAAGGCGGCGCTTTAGTCGCAGTATCTATAGCAGCCGCAATCTCATTGAGCTGAGCTAAATTATCCACACCGACAATAATTTTATCTATATCGGGATGCTGGTTTAGGTAGCCCAAACAGGCTTGTAGTGCTGAAATATTATTAGCATTAAGCCAATGATGATAGCTCTTAAATATATCCTTCCATGGGGCAAAATAAGAAGGGACATTCTCCTCAGGCATCAATAATAAACCCTGCAAGAATGCCGAGCGTGCATGCACCTCAACGCCTTTACTTTTTAACTTTTTAAGTAGTCCTGAGCTATCCAAACGTCTATCAAAGAGATTTATAGGCACTTGGATAATATCAAAATCAGCATCAACATTATCTATAACCTCGTGTAGCTCTTGATAGCCATACATTGACAGCCCTATCCGCTTGACCACGCCGCGTGCTTTTAGACCTAGCATGGCCTGATACAGCTCTTGACCACCACTGCCAAGTAGTTGAGCCGGACGATGCAAGAGTAATGCTTCTAGAGACTCGATCTGTAAGCGCGCAAGCGACCCTTGTACTTGCTGCTCCACCCAGTCTGTTATGTTAGAGCCGTCATCGGGAATCTCAAATAATTTGCTAATAACCGCAAAATTTTGCAAATCTTGCTGTCCTAGCACCTTTTCGCTCTCGCCATAAGCGATAGCGGTATCCAAAGTCGTAATACCAAACTTACAAGCCTTTTTAAGCAGTTGTCTTACCTCATCTTTTGGCACTTGACCGTCTTGATTAGCCACGCCATAAGGCTGCCCAAATTGGACGGTCCCTAATATTATTTTCTGTCTGTTATTATCCATAATGCCACCTAGGCTTTTAGTTACTTGACGACTAATTCATAACCTTTAACTAAGCTGTTCCTTCAATACTGAAACAACGTAATCCTGCTGCTCCTCAGTCAACGAAGGAAACATAGGGAGACTAATCGCTTCTTTGTAGTACTGTTCAGACTCCGGAAAGTCCCCTAGTTTAAAGCCCATTCTTTGATAAAAAGGATGAGTATGAACAGGAATATAGTGCAAGTTAACTAAGATGCTAGCTTCGCGCAGAGCGTCGAATACTTCAAGGTAGGTCTTAGCTATTTTATCTAATTGCAAGCGAATCACATAGAGGTGCATCGCAGAATAGTTATCAGGGTGTTGCCAAGGTAGGGTTAATGGTAAGTCACTTAACAATTGATCATAGCGCTGCGCTATTTGATGCCGATCTTGTATAAAGCACTCCAAACGCTGCATCTGAGATACCCCTAATGCTGCTTGCAAGTCCGTCATGCGGTAGTTGTATCCAAGCTCTATTTGCTCATAATACCAAGGTCCATCAGCAGGTTTACTCATTAACTGCTCATCACGGGTAACCCCATGACTACGAAACAGCTCTAAGCGCTCAGCCAATTTTGGATCGTTAGTCACTGCCATACCGCCCTCAGCTGAGGTAACGATTTTAACCGGATGAAAGCTAAATACCGTAATATCGCTATAGCGACAATTACCAATCGGCTTTCCTTGGTATCTACCGCCAATAGCATGAGAGCCGTCTTCGATAATCTTAAAACCATACTTCTTAGATAAGGCGTGAATAGCCTGCATATCGCAAGACTGCCCACTAAGATGTACGGGCACTACTATTTTGGGCAATCGACCTTGTTTTTCAGCAACCTCTAACTTCTTTGCAAGTTTTTGAGCACTTAGATTATAAGTTTTGGGATCAATATCGACAAAATCAACTTTTGCGCCACAGTAGAGCCCACAGTTAGCTGAAGCTACAAAAGTATTAGGAGTAGTCCAAAGCCAATCGTCTGGTTTTAAACCCAAAGCTAAACAAGCAATATGTAAAGCTGAGGTAGCGCTATTAACGGCTGCGGCATACTTAGCGCCACAAACATCCATGATAGCCTGTTCAAAAAGAGGAACTTTAGGACCTTGCGTTAAAAAATCTGATTGAAGAACATGGGTTACTGCGTCGATATCTTGCTGACTTATATCTTGACGTCCATAAGGAATCATTGACTTAACACCGTTGCTATGATTATAGTAAGTAAACGTTTATTTTTTTAATTAAAAATAGAACGATATACACCTTTTTAATGCAAAATATTCCAATAAAAGAAATTTTACACTCAGTTTGATCAAAAACTTTCAGTACATTATCATAAGTTATTAGATTAATAAGCATCCAATAATTATATTTATATATGAGAATTAACTGATGTTTACTCTTTTTTGACTACTCAATAATATAAACTCTGAATATAAACATATGATAACAATAAGAAATTTTTTGATTATTTTGGTTGTTATCGTTCGACACGACATCGAAATTGACTTTTTATAAGGTATAAAATACAAAGATTCGATACATTGTCGTGACTTAGCTTTACTTTTGATATATTTCGTTAATATCGAAAAATAAATTATTTTAATTTTTGATAAATCTACTTATTCATCTACTGGTTTGTATTTAGACCTAGCTAATAGCTTATCGACTAAGAACACCATGCCTTCAGCGCGAATTAAGTAGCTAAAGACTATATAGATAAGTACGCCAACTAGTCCACCTGCCATCAACCATAGAATTGAGTAGCTGTCGGCCTGTTGCACTAACAACCAAGCTCCTAAACCTGCTAGCACAGCACTACTGTAAGGCTTAATGACATCTTTTATCTGATTGATCAGCGAATAGCCTATAAGCTGAGTTGAAAAGTAAGTATTGGGTATTAAAGACAAGAGCGCTGCTACAATTTGACTAATAATAATTCCCGATACGCCGTAAGGAATCGCTAAGAACAGTAATAATAGACTCACGCCGCGTTTGAGTAGTCCTATCTTTAATAGTAAGCCAGACTGTCCTTTCACTAACAATAAGTTAATATTGATGGCATTCATAGGAAATAAAGCGCCTACTACACAGAGTAGCTGTAAATAAGGTACAGCTGCATTCCATGACTCTCTAAAAGCTATACCTATTAATATAGGCGCAAGACCAGCTAGCAAAGCCATTACCGGCGCAATGACAAATATCATCAACTGTACAATTTGACGATATTTCTCCTTCAGGGTTTGATTTTCATCCTGTATTTTAGATAATGCGGGAAAAGTTGCTTGTTGTATAGCACCAGTTAATTGCTGAGATATCAGATCACTTATCTTTTTAGCAAAGAAATACAAACCTGTTGCTTCAGCGCCAAAAAAACGTCCAATAACTAGAATATAAGAATTTTTAAATAAAACCTCTAATAAACCTTCTACTAATAGATTTTTAGCAAATCGAAATAAACGGAAAAACGATTCAGCACTAAATTTCAGTGCTGGTCGCCATGGACTGATAATCCAAAGCACGACTACAGAGATCAGCGATGAGCTAAGCATTTGAATGACTAAGCTCCATACGCCCAAACCATACCAAGCTGCCGCCACCGCCAAAACACCAGAGATAATTATACTAAGGACGTTCGACTTCATTAATGACTTGAAGTCCATATTGCGGCTACAGAGAGCTGTCTGAACGATTCTAGCCGCATTAAAGATTACAATTAATCCGGTAATCTTTATAATTAGCACCAGATCTGGTTGAGCATAGAAGCTAGCGACATAGGATGAGCCAACAAACATAATGCTGTAAGCCAATATACTCAATATCAGATTAGTATAAAAGACCGTATTAAGATCTTTATCATTGACACTTTTACTTTGAATAAGTGCGGTACCTAGCCCTGAGTTGACAAAGATGTTGGCAAGCTCAAATACTATTGTCGCCATAGCAATCAAACCAAAAGCTTCAGGCACTAGTAAGCGAGCTAAAAACAGTGTGAATACTGTGCTGGCTCCACGAGTTATAAATAAGCTAAGTAAGTTCCATAGAACCCCTATACCTATTTTACGGTTCATTGAGCTCATATAGTAGACT
The DNA here is from genome assembly GCA_947489525.1 of uncultured Psychrobacter sp. Lineage (GTDB taxonomy): Bacteria > Pseudomonadota > Gammaproteobacteria > Pseudomonadales > Moraxellaceae > Psychrobacter. The sequence goes on along the minus strand of CANLDW010000003.1, from coordinate 114,554 downwards.
CTATAAATCAGTTTAGATAAGAATTAATTTTTCAGTAAACGATAACACTATCGCTGTTATAAAAACTTATAACGACTATTAAATTCAACTGTGTATTAAACAAAAAAAATTAGCACTAAGCTAATTTTTTTGAATTGAATAAATTATAGCAAGAAACTAATTGACTAAACTAAATACCATTGTCATAAAACACTTTCTAAGTATACTTAGCTTTGGACTAAAACTTCTTTAAATTATTTGAATATCTCTTTAATTGGAAGTAAGCTCTATTCCAATACCTACTCCAATATCACTCGAACGATTGTCAGAATCTACTCCCCACAGTCTAGTGGATATAAGCGCTTGCGGCTGCAGCTGATGTTCCCAAGCAAGATCAATACTTGTTAATTCATCATCTTCTGGAAAGGCTCTGTTTATTGACTCATCCGCTTGATTGACTTTAGCATGTTGTACTTTAGCATTAATGAAGTTTTTATCATCAAGCCATAATCGGCCACCTACAGCTATACTTTCAGCATCTCCACCAAGAGCATACCCTAGTGGATAGCCGTGTTGGTAGTAGCCATCAGTATAAATAAAATGATCATATGAGATACCCTCAACATCACCACTGCTACGCGTATCCGTGTACTCAGCATAAACTTGATAAGGCTTACCCTTTATATTAGAAGCATAATCTGCACCTGCTAGATACATATTTTTGGCAGGCAGTCCACCAGCTTCATCTTCACCGATATATTGCGCATATACATTAGCAGGAACATTTATCAATGATGACAGATTAACCTTAGCATCAAACCCTCCTAACTGGTTAGCAGGATCGTCGTCTGAATCGCTGCTGTTAGTACTCTCATTATCTTCCGTTCCTTTAAGCGCATCGAAAAACGAGCTAAAACTCTCAGAGCGTCCATCTCCACCCCACATAAAACTACGTGACGCTCCAACTTCAAGCCATTTCCATGGACTCGCTACCAAACGTGCGCCAAAAAGTTTGGCATCTGGTACAGCCTCATAATCATCAAACTGCCCAGCAAAAAGTTGATACTGCCAAGGTCCTACCCAAGACAAATAGTTAGAACTAGGTGCACTTTGAACATCACGCTGCATAGTAAACCCAGCAACTGGAATGCTAGCATCACCTCGAATTAGACTACCATCATGACCAGGACCCCACCATGTTGGAATCTGACCTGCGATAAGCCATTGATTTGCAGCTGTACCTGCCAGATAAGAGCCTTCTAAACTAACATCGCTACCTTCTTGAATAGCCTTGTCATTTTTTAAATTGACTTGTAAATTGCCTTCCCACTGCGTATTACTAAATCCTAATGAGGCCGTTGCTTGTTGTCCGGCTAAAACATCATCACCGAACGTCTGCGGTAGCTGATCACGATCAGACTGCAAATATAATCCAGCACTAGCATTCAGTCCTAGTGTTGAGTGTTTAGCTACTGACTCTTTGACTGATTTTAGTACTTTTTGCTGAACAGCAGTCTCAGGAGTAGCAGCGGTTAGACCTCTATTCAATTCGTTAGTCGTTAGCGGCCAAGTACTCGTACTTATTTGAGTTACTCCCTGACTATTCAACCAATCCAGCTCGGCCTTCAGTTTAAGGTCGTTCATGTATAGGTTCTGACCTGAAGCCACAACAGAAATCATACTTAGACCGAGTAATGTGCTTAATTTTTGGTACATAGTTAGCCACTTCTATATAGATGTTTAAAGGGTCTCTAAAATACTGACGAGCTACTGCTTTATAGTTGATAAATTATCATGCACCCTCTAGGTACGATGCATTACCAATACTTTTTAAGATGTAAGACTGTAGTTTAGTACTTAGAATGAATAGTAATAAAATAATGTACTAGCTGAAAAATTATGGCATAGATAATCAAACCAACAACTAGACTTTGAATCAAACTTACTGAAGTCTCAGCAAAAAATGTATAGTTATCGCTCATAAACAAAGATTGGCTTCTTGACACTTGTAGATATAACCAAAAAAAAGAGTGACTCAGAATTAAACCCAATATGACAACACTGAGCCACTTTTTCTCTTTTTTGTGTGATTGTTCTAATAAAAATAACTTTGTACTAGCGCTTCTTTTGTATATTAAAGAGCTAATCAAGATAAACAAACCAACTATAGAACTTAAATATTGCAAAATACGAGCGCCAGTCATAGTACTAAATGTGTATAACGTTATGGGATGCTGCAGCCATTCCATTTGTATTGCGACAAACCCATCAGAATGAGTTATTCCATCCCAAAGTAGGTGTGTAACTGCTCCTAACAACAATCCTAATATAACCTTTAACCAAAAATAAAGTCCAAATTTAATACAAGCTTTAATTTCAACAATATATCTTGGGTAAGAAGTATAGGAGATCAGATTGTTATCGTTACTGCTATAATCACGGTATACTGTATCATGTGGTTTCAAACCTGCAAACCAAGGTTTCATTAGCTCTATGACAGCAGGTTTGAGTAACCAAAACCATATTGTGAATACCAATAATCCCCAAGGCAGACAATAGGTAAATAATCCTATCCATTCATGTGATAACTGTCTGACGGTTTTACTTCCATCAATGTAATAAGGTAAATCTGGAAGCATAGTACCGATCAATAAAGCATCAAAACAAAGCCACTTGACCCTTTTCAATGGTAATACTGCTGCCATATGAGCTACAGTAAATGCCATTTCCACTACTCGCTTATTTTATTCTACTCTTCATTATTACCTAAGAACCTACTCATTGTTGCCTCACCCTCTGCACTAATACCATGCCTTGTGATGACTTGTTTAACTGTTTTGAGTAGTATCTTAAAATCGAGCCACATAGATTGATTATCAACATACCAAACGTCAAGCTCAAATCTTCGTTGCCAGCTGATACCGTTACGTCCATTCACTTGGGCAAAACCTGTCACTCCTGGTCGAGCTAAGTGCCGTCGAAACTGGGTTTCGTTATACAAGGGTAGATACTCCATGAGCTGCGGTCTAGGTCCGACTATGCTCATATCTCCTCTGAGTACGTTCCATAATTGCGGTAGCTCATCTAAACTACTAGCTCGTAGTTTCTTACCAAATTCTGTCAAACGTTCTTCGTCAGGTAAAACATTACCATCAGTATCTGTAATATCCTTCATTGTACGAAATTTTATAATCTCAAATGGCTCGCCATGCATACCAGCTCGTGTTTGACGAAACAGTACAGGCGACCCCAAATTTTTTTTAACTTGATAGGCCACTACAATATGTACGGGTGCTAATACAACCAAAGCGGTTGAAGCGATACCAACGTCAAGAATTCTTTTGAGCATCTATAAACCTAAAATATTGAGTAGAGATTTTTAATAAGTTACCTGGTAGCATAACTATGTAGATCGTAGCTACACTCTCAGGCTAAGTGTTGTTAAAGCCAAGTTGATCAAAATAATAAATCTAAACTACAAGTTTAAGATATATTCATTTCTGACAGCATGTGAGCATTAACTTTTTTTACATCATACTTGTCTAACACGATACGCCTTGATGCTGCGCCCATGCGCTTGTAATGTTCAGGTTGTTCGATAAATTTGCGCATAGCGTCTGCCAGTTCATCGACTGCTTTTACCGGGACTAAATAACCATTTTCACCGGATATTACTGTCTCGCGGCAACCTGGTGCATCAGTAGTTATAATCGCTCTACCCATAGCCATAGCTTCTAATACTGAACGAGATGTTCCCTCACGATATGAAGGCAAGACATAGACAGAACAGTTTTTAATAGCGGGACGCACATCATCAAGTTGACCCCAATACGTAATATCTCCCTCAGCGATCCAGTTATCTAGTTGCGCTTGACTAATAGCTGCTGGATTTTCATCTATTGATCCCACTAAATGAAATTGAGCGTTGGGATAATCTTGCTTTATTTGCTTGGCAGCAGATACGTATTCAATAATTCCTTTATCTTTTAAAAGTCGAGCAATTAATAAAAAAGAGGGAATTACTTTTCCAGAATTATCAATTGGCAAAGAAGCTACCTCAAAGTCTGACACATCGACGCCCGAACCATTCACGATGACTGCTGGCGTGTTAGGGTCAATCAGATCCAAGCTTTTAAACAAATTGAGATCATCTGGGTTTTGAAAAAATACCTTTGTAGCTTTTGCTAACGCTTGCTGATAAAGACCATGCACAAACTTTTGGAAGACATTTCGTTTATTTGTCTCTTCTACTTGCTGGAAGGTATAACCTAACCCTGAAATTAAAACAAATCGTTTCGGTACACCTGCAAGCCATGCGGCTATGGTACCGTAAATGACTGGTTTGATTGTATATGCTAATACATAATCAGGCTTGATCTTTTTGAGCAGGCGGTAACTGTATAAAAAGGTCTTAGTATCTACAACAGGATTAGTTCCTGTCCGCTTCATAGGAATTGCATGGACATGGTAACCTAAGTTTATTAATATACGATAGTCTTTAGGATGCTGCTCTAGATCAGGAGCAACCACATGTATGTCATGCCCTAAACTTGCAATAGACTCTAAAAGCTTCCCTCTAAAATTCAACACATGAGGCAAATAGTTCGAAAAAATCAGAAATTTCATAGTTTATACGCGTTTAAGAGGTAAAAAAATTTATCTTAGTACGTTTGACTAGAAGGATGCTGTAACGATTTTGTAGAAGGTTGACGATAGTTTTTTGTTTTTCTTTCACTACGTAAACTTATGATGTTGCAATCTGCACAAACGAATAGAACATACATAACCACAAAACCATAACGATAGCGCACTGCAGTACCGTAGTTAACTACTACTAAACCGTATACGGACATAGCAAACACCATAAAAAGTAGCCAAAACGCCAACTTATCTATACTTTTCTTCCAAGCCTGACGAGTAATCAAAAACAAAATAGCTAGTACAACGATGTTCTCAAAAGACTGAATTAACTGTAGCGCACTACTCGCCTCCCAAGGTAATGGCTTAGATAAAAAATAAAACCCTGAAGTTAAACCTTGAAAAACAAAATCACCAACCCCTGCAATAAGTTCAATATCTTCTGGGTCGCCGCCGTCTTCAACGAACATCGCTACTCTAAACTTATTCACTAAGGGTAAGGCAAAAGGTGCTGAAATGAGTAAGGCAGCGAAACCAATGACACCAATAAGTAGTGCTTTGATAGGCCCCATTCCCTTTTTTGCTACGTCAAATATAAAATACAGTAGGACGACTGGACCTACAATATAAAAGTTTTGAAACTTAAGTAGCAAAATAGGAAACACACAAAGAGCCGTCTTAAATAGTTTGGATTCCCTAGCATAAACGACTGACAAAATCATAAAAAACAGGATCAAAGTTTCTCTAAGACTTAAGGCCGTATACAACGCCATACTTGGAAAAAGCAGATAAAACCATAATGAAACTTTGGTAAAGACGTTTTTTGCATAAAGAATAAAAAATAAGACAATATAAATAAAAGTATTATAAAACCCTAAACTAATGGGTGAAACAGGGGTAGGAAAAGGCATGACTGAAAAAAATGCGCTGGCTTGAAGAACATTGTCGCCACCTGTAAACGCCTCAACAAGGCTTATCTCACCATCCCTGATCGCATTCACACCCCGCCAATACTTTAATTGATCAGGCATATAGTTGACTTTAAACAGAACATCATTTAAAACAAACGGTAAAAAGCAGTGTAGCATTAGTACAAAACGCTGTATTACTGGTATAGCAAATTTATAGCTCAGCACCATTATCAATAGCAAACACATTAGTAGGCTTGGTAAGTCAAATAATCTAACTCCCAAAAAACTATAGTTATAAATCCAGTTTATGTCTGACATTAGCTGTTCTCTACTATCTTCTATGACCCTAAGTAAAAACCCTGAATCATTCAAGATTTTATGTATGTTCAAACTGTCACTACATTAAAAATATAATTGCTGCTTAGGTATAGTCAATCAATATTAAAAGTGGTACAAGGCAGACGAGTGCAAGTACTACAGTAGTAGGCTAAACGAGTCTAACGCTGTAACACTTTAATAGTGGTTCGACTATATCTTAATTAAACCTTCACCTACTAGCAGTAGTTACTATTTCTTAAACTTCAAATTTTTTTATTACCAAAAATTTTGCAGCTAACCTACCCAAAAAATCAGCGTGATACATCCAAGTTTGCACTACATCAGGTTTAGCTGTTTTTAAAAACTGGTACAACTTCGCTATATCTTGAGACATGATTTTTCCAGGTTTCATGTTTAGGCAGTAAACCTCAAACACTTGGTCTAACAATAAAGACCCGTATTTGCCTTTATCCATCATAGAAACTATGACGTGCTGGTTTTGTTTATCATGAGTTACTAATCGGTAGAGGACGCCTTCTGCTCCTCCCCCATCTAACCCAGTTATTATATGAGCAATCTTCATTTATATGTCTGCTAGCGTTGTTTTAGTAGTTATTAATTTAAGTAGCGTAATAATCTCTATACCACTTAACGAAGTTTTCAATACCTGTTTCAATCGAAGTATCAGGTTTGAAATCTATGGCATTAGCAAGCTCATCAATGTCAGCATAAGTTATAGGTACATCACCTGGCTGCATAGGTAATAAATTTTCTTTAGCCTTTTTACCACAAGCCTTTTCTATAGCAGTTATGAAACGTCTTAAACTGATGGGCTTGTTATTGCCGATATTATAGATTTTATATGGAGCCTCTGCATTTGTAATAGACGATTTATTAGTGGTAGGAATTTGTTCCATTACACGTGCTATACCTTCTACTATATCGTCAATATAAGTAAAGTCTCTTTGCATTTGACCATTATTGAAAACATCAATAGTTTCGCCTTTTAGTATCTTTTCAGTAAAAGAGAAATAAGCCATATCAGGACGACCATAAGGGCCATATACGGTAAAGAATCGCAAACCTGTAGTCGGTATACCATATAAATGACTATAGGTATGAGCCATTAATTCATTAGATTTTTTTGTTGCAGCATATAAACTTATAGGAAAATCTACTGAGTCGTTGGTATTGAAAGGCTGCTTAGTATTCATACCATATACGGAGCTGGAGCTGGCATAAACCAGATGTTTAACTGCGCCGTGCCTACAGCCTTCAAGAACATTCACAAACCCTACTAGGTTTGAATCGACATAAGCGTTTGGATTTTCAATAGAATAACGAACCCCTGCTTGTGCGGCAAGATTGACGACGATATCGAAGCTGTGCTCAGAGAATAGCTGAGTCATAGCGTCCCTATCAGCAAGATCCATTTTGATAAATTGAAAGCTCTCAGATGTTGATTGCTGAGCCAGTATTTCTAGACGCGCCTCTTTTAATGTAGGGTCATAATAGTCATTTATATTATCGATACCGACAATGAAACACGCTACATCTTGCTCCAGTAGCTTTTTGCTCAAATGAAAACCTATAAACCCTGTCGCGCCTGTTATAAGCACTTTCATACCTTACCTCCAAAGACCTCTTTTGTCATCACATCTGCAAACAAAACATTATCGTTTCGTCTTAATGTAATAATTTAGAGCATAAGCATAGTTTGCTTCTAAGTCTTTGTTATTTTTTTCTTTAACCCAATTATTATTCTCAAATACATACTGGTAAGGAGCGTTCAATAGAGTATAGGGTCCAAAATTAGTTCCTTGAAACTCTATTAAGTGGCAATCAGTCTCAGACTGTGCAATATCTAAAGACAGATAAGGATTATCTAAAGACTGAGCGATCTCTTTTTTTCGCTTTAAAACCTTTATCCTCATGTGCCATCAACATCTCATAACTAGGAATGATCTCTATCTCGTCATTGATATAAAACAGCGTACTCTTTAAATAATCTCGTATGTTTTCATCAGGTGAAGAGGTATAAATGAGAATATCGTCTTTATTAAACTCAATATCTTGGATATCTAATATCGATTTAATCGCCACCTCAAAATCTAATTGGGACTTTATTTTGACCACGTTTAGCTGATTCCAACTCTGCCCTGTACTACCATAAAAACCATCAGGAAGCGAGCACAAATGGTCATAGTTGCTCTTTCAACATGTTTTTCAAGCAGTTATTTATCGGGTGAGTCAATTTAAAAGCGTTTCAGTTCAGTGCTATTGGTAGTGCAAGTTCACTAACTTAAGATAGTTCGGTAGTTCGGTATTACTCTTATATTCTTTAAAATTTTTGATACCAGTACATGTAACTGATAAAAAACGTAAAAGCTATTTCTGTGTAAAGAGGGTAGTTTATTATAGAGCATTGTTAATAAGAATTTTATACAACTTAAGATAGTTATCGATATTTATATTCAAAGAGTAATTCTCAATAATACGCTCTCTAGCTATAGTGCCATTTTCGGTGTATTCAGTAGAATCCATATCTAATACTTCATCGATCTTATTTGCTAATGCTTCTGAATTTTTTAGCGGTACTAATTTACCTGTATTACCTAATACTTCAGCAACGCCCCCACAATCAGTAGCAACCACTGCCCTTTCACACGCCATAGCTTCTGCAACGACCAAGCCAAAACCTTCCCATGCAGAGGATAAAACAAAGACATCAGTGGCCGACATTAGACTAGAGACATCTTCTCGCGTGCCTAGAAGCTCAACTATGTTTGTCAGCTCTAAATCGTTAATAAGCTGCTCAATATCGCTTTTTAGTGGACCATCGCCAACTATAAAAACTTTAAAATCTTGCCTGCTATCCCTTAATAAATGCAATGCATTTAACAAATTTGGATAGTCTTTTTGTGGAGTAAACCTACCTACAGCTAACAACATCTTCTTATTAACTAGCTGTAAATCTTCTCTTATTCTCGCTCTAGCTACTTTATCAAAGTTGAACCTGTCTACATCAATACCATTAGGTACTGTAATCATACGTTCAGACTTTACAGCGCCTCCACGAACGTATTCAGTTACGGCCTCATTACTTACATTTGTAGATATGTCTGCTAGACTATCGCTAATTTTGAAAGCCAGCATTCTAGCTTTAATGTTTCCATCTTCTATAGTATTGTGTGATGTATTTATTAAATTAGAAGTACTTATAGAAAGCTTGATTAATCTAGTCAGCATATTGGCATGAAACATATGGCTATGAATGATATCAGGTTGGAATTTTTTTATTAATTTTCTAAGTTTAAGGTATGCCGTAGGTATCTGTTTGGAACTCTTCATTTTTAAGGATACAATTTCTATCTCTTCACTTTTAGGTAGTACCAGTTCTGGACCAGTCATATAAGCAATTTTGACCTTATGCCCTCTGCTAACCAAACCATCAGCAAGATCCACAACTACACGTTCAGCACCACCCATACCTAGACCTGTTATTACTAATAGTACTTTCATACATACTTCCAAATCGATAAGCTCATAGTACATTCACTGTAAACAATACATTGTATAGCTTTATCTATTTCAATTATTTTTGTAATATATAATGTTTAAGAAGAAGCTTAAGATACATATTTAGCTCTAATTCTTTTAAGTTTAGATACAGCACGACTACTGTATGGAATTATGTTTTTGTTACTTATTAATTCGTAGAATTTAAGTTTCAAGAAATCCATTTTATTTAGAGGTTCATAGATAGAAGCAAAGAACTCACATGCTTCGTGATCAGTGTTTTGAATACCAGGCAACCAATTATTACTAGAAAAGCTGTTTATATCTTTTACACTACTTAGATAATTCTTATAAAAGTAACGGCTAGCATCGATATTCAATGATCCACTCATCCTAGAGTTTCCACTGATATCGATAACAGTCATGTACTCTTTATCAAAACCTATTGTCTCTTTATTGTCCCAACATCTAAACGCAAAAATCCAGTCTTGGTGTTTTCGACTCTTTGGGTCAAAAACTGTACCGCCAAAATGTTTTTTGTCTATAGATAGTACTGATGATCTAAAATCGCCTTTTTTGATTAAAATATACTCACGCATGTCTTCGTTAAAATAGTTAGGTAGATTTGACTTTTTGGTAGCTTTATATGATTCAACTAAAAAGTTTCCAAAAGCAATGCCTATGTTATGTGACTTATGAAATTCAACTCTCTTATCAATAGCATCAGGCAAGAAAAAATCATCGGAATCTAGAAAGAATACATATTTACCTTTAGATTTCAAAAAACCCATATTTCTTGAGTCGGCTGCATTTGTTTTTTGTTTTTTTTCAAAAACATAAGCCTGATCAAAATTTTCTACTAATTTTTTTAACGCTCCTATATCGCTCGAACAATCATCCACTAGTATGATTTCGTAGTCTTGAGTGCCAGAAGCTTTTTCAATAGATTTCAATGGTTTTTCAATATAATTAGCGCTATTAAACGTAGGTATAACAACAGTAAAAAGCATAATAAACCTTCTATAAAATTAATATATGAGTAGCTTTTAAACTTTTGATCTATAACACAATAAGAAACTACTTTTTATTAGGAAGGGTCAATAGGCTACCTAGATACTCTTGACCATAGTCATTGTAATAAAGCGCCATATTAGCAGCCGGAGTAAATGTCAATTCACCTAAAATAGGAACGCCATCTTTATCATAAAAGTCAACCCTTACAAAAGGAAAAGGTTTCGCTAGCGATTCAGCATGTTTGACCATCTCATCAAAGCAGTTCGGCTTTTCAATTTTTTTGTCACTCTCATCTTTTTTATGACCAATGTTCAACCTATTCCAGCTAAGATCAAAAAAATCAAGCTTTAGATCATCTTCTCTCTCAGAACAAACTAAAACTAATTTAGCTACTCCATCGAAGCAGTATATTTTATAATCAAGAGGTAAAAGCCCTTTGTCAGTTTCAATATATTCCTCTAATATAATTCTTGGTTTTATTCTATCGTAATGATACTCGAGATTATATTCACCAAAGCTTTCGTTCATCCATTTGCTTAACTGTCTAAAAACTTCTTTTTTGTTAAGTTGCGATTTATCCTGAGTAACAATATTATAACCACACCCATGGGTACACTTTAAAGCAAACTTGTCAGGTAAATCTTCCCAACAAATCTCCTCAGTACTTTCATAAACAGCTAATAAATTGTTTAATATTTGAGGATCCCCATTTGTTTTTACTTGATTGTACATCTCATACTTATCTGCATAATCTGTTACCAATGGATCGTTCCAATACAGTTTCAACCACTGAAGTTTATGGTTAAACTTTGTTGGGTGCTTAAGATTAAGATTCTCACCGGTGTTTTTATAATGCATTATTTTAGTGGCAATAGTAGGTGATAAAGAATTAATAGAATTAATACTATTCTTCCACAAAAGATGTCTTATTTTTTTTAAATAATTTTTCATAGTATTCCTAGATTAATTTTATACAGAAAACATACTACAGTTATCTATCATTTTTATCCATTAGCATACTTAGAAACCTTTCTAACCCATATACTAAGTTATCCACAGACTCATCCATAGTAACATCACTATTTGGTAAATAAGATTTGTAATGTTTGGCTGTTATAAACTTCTTTTCCAAAGCCGCATGAAACTGCATAATCTCAGGAGTCAAGTCTTTGTTTCTTTGTTCTTTGACATGAGATAGAGCAGATGCTAACTCCGCTTTAGTCTTAATCTTAAAGACTCTAGGCATGCCCTCATACCAGGCTCTACCAAACGTTAGTACAGGTATGCCTCTGATCGCACTCTCCCAGCCAATAGTACCGCTAATCGTCACTACCAGCTGCGCACTATCAATCAGCTCGAACGGATCATGCGTCTCTGAGACGAACTTCACGCGCTCAGATATCTCGCGGATACGTCTATAAAATAGCGGCGTTCGTCCTGACGCGCTCTCTTGATGCGCGTAAAACTGAGATTTATGCTCTTTTACAAGAATAGTAATGTCTTTAGGTAGCTGCTGGTTGAGCAGTTGGATCATCAGTATTTGATCAGAATAAGCCCCGCCTGTAGGACAAGAGGTCTCCTCTGGCTGATAGTGGAGTGCTACTAACACATACTTGTCAGGTAGCGCTTGTGTTATCATTTTTTGGTACTGTTTTTTGAAATCCTCAACCAAGTGTTTGCGTTTTAGCTGCATGCTATAGAACTTTACCCACGAGTATTGAGTCTCACTCGGCGCAAAACCATCTTCAACCCAATAAGTATTAGGAGATGAGGTCAAAAGTTTATAAGAGCGAGTCAACTTTTTTGAATACGCTAAAGAAAGCTTTGCATAGTTCTTTTTGTCATTTTCGGCGTGACTTAGCATATAGCTTGGTATTGCTTTATCATAATCGTTATGAACTTTAGCGATTCTTTGTTGAACGGTTTGTGACGGTTCGGCATTTTGCGTAGCCTCACTTTTTAGCATGGGCATGCTATCAATGTCATCCGTCAATACGCTGTTACTACCAAAAGGCGTAAGCTGAAACATGACAAACTTTATATTTTTTATTTTACACACGATGTATAGTGCGTAGTCAAACACGCGGTGAGGTATCGATGGCGAAATAACCAGCTCTATATTCCTACTATCAACCACATTAAACCAATACCCTAGCAAGTCACGAAAAAAATACAGACGATTGTTAAAGGGAAAGGACTCGCCATCGGGATCGAGCCTATCCATCATCTTTAACCCGACAAGCTCATAATAAGAGATCTGACTTAGCTCTTGCTCATCAAAGATATAGCGATCTATATCTGCTGGAAACCCTAAGCCTTTCCAAGCATCATCAATTTTTTGTAAGTGACAGTTTTTTAAGTTTGCATCTACAAACTCTTTTTCATCGTTTTGCCAATGTACGACATACGATGGATTGAGATCGAATTCAGTATTCAGCCTCTTTATAGTTTTAATCCAAGGCTGAGCTATAGCGCACAGATAGATTGTATTCATGGTTGTATTACTCTTCATGATTCTGTTATACGAGGGTAATTGTGTTCGTAGAGCACGTCGTTATGGTCAGGTCAATGTAAATTACAACGCGTGACTGGAAGCCTGTTATACAGCGTTTATTACTTACAGCAGTTTTTATTACTTATAGTAGTGAGTCATATAACGCGATATGCGCATCTGCGGCAATGTCTATTGAGTATTTATGCGCATTATCAATTGCATTACCAGAGAGCTGTTCTATCAAAGTATGATCTGAAACAAATTTGGTTATCTCAGAAGCTAGTTTTTTTGGGTGACGGGCAGGGACAACGACACCATTATGACTAGTATTTATCACCTCTGAACATCCGCCTACATCAGTAACAATACACGGCATTCCCAATACAGCCGCTTCAATCAAGGCAATTGGTAACCCTTCAGATAATGAGCTCATCATAAAAACATCGGCTTGGTATAAAAACTCTGGAATATTAGTTTTGACGCCAACAAACTCAACCATACTATCCAATTTGTGTTCGCTTACATAAGTCAAAAGCTCCCTCTTATACTCAGAATCACCCTCACCTGCTATAAGCACCTTAATCCTATCTTGTATATTTTTGTCCAAAAGTGTTAAGGCCTGTAGCATATTGAGATAGTCTTTTTGAAGGTTTATACGGCCTACCATAGCAAAAACTACATTGTCGTCTAGTTTTCGATGGCGGACATAGCCTAAAAATTTATCTTCAGTAACCGCATTCGTAATTGTATTAATTTCTTTTCCCGTATATTCAGTCAAGGCTTCAGCACAGATCTTGGATATACCTACGTATTCATCGACCAAGCGATTGAAAACAGAATAAACTGGCTTACCCCATCTTTGATCAATACTATGATGGGTATAAACGACCGGTATATTCAATAGTGAAGAAAAAGCAATGCCGTAGACCAAGTGCGTATGACACACCTCTATATTATTTTTTTTAACATATGCTCTTATTCTCAACATTCCAAGCCAAGGCTTTTTACGGGTTTCGTTACCGATTACGTAAGTCTTGACACCTGATGAATGTAAGTCCGCCAAGAACCTTTGTTCATATTCTATATCTCTATTGGCATCCGTTGCCGAACTCAAAAAAGCCACATGCATATTGTGACCCCCTTTTGTAAGACACTTAACTAAATCCTTGACATAAACCTCAGCGCCGCCTGAAGCAGGCGCTGATATTATATGCAATATATTCATAAACTTATCCAAAATATGATAATGAGCGATAACTATCATTCTTATACTGGCACTATAAAAAATAATTATTAAAAAATAGTTATTTAGGTCATTTTATACTTTTACATAGATTAAAAAGATCAGTATTATCTACATTCTTTTTTGCAAAAAAATGATTACGTATGTTATTCCTACTCCCAGCAAAGACAGAATACGTTGGACTTTCAAATATCTCTTTTAATCTCTCTTGCACCTCGCTCCAACTGGTCGTCTTGTGTCCTGGTGTGACTTCTTCATAGTCGTACAATAAACCTCTATTTGATTTATTATAGTACCATTCAAAATCAGGTATAAAGAAGATCATCTCTCTATCTAAATTTAAATAATCAAAATATATAGAGGAATAATCAGTAATCAATATAGCGGCTTTACTCAATGGTTCTTGTACATCTTCAAAAGCAGAAATAGTGTTTATATTAGAATAATGAGTTAGGTCAGGAAATGTAGCATTTACATAAGGGTGCATTTTTATCAAGAATTCATATTCAAAATTTATCAACAACTTATTTAGTTGTTGCAACTCATGAGTGCTAGGAAAAACATACTTGTCATAGTAGTCTTGACCCATACCATCTCTAAATGTTGGTGCATATAAAACGGTTTTCTTCTTTTTAGCTATTGATACAAGATTGTTTATTCTGGGATACGTCCCTACATAAAACTTATCTATACTTACATGATAGATCTTACTAAAAAGATTGGCATCTCTTTTGGAAGTTACTAAAAATAAATCAGGTGAGTTTTTTACCTTTAGGTATTCCAAATAACTTCTCCTTGGAGCACCTCCCATCTTTTTGAGTGGTATACCATGCCAAAGAGTAACTAACACTTTTCTTTTATGAATAAATTTATAAACATCGTTACCTGTATGACTATGCGTGCTCACAATATATTTTGCTTTTGCAAATGCTACGAGGTTAGTCAGATCATAAAAGTATAATACTGGGACACCTTTAGCAAGCAAATCTCGATATATAGCTTTGTCTTTAGTTACCCAAAAACAGGTTTCCTGCTGTTTATTGGCTAACATCCATTCAAAAAAATACTTAGAATTATCGGCATAGCTATAACCACCTTGAGAGCCAAATAACCACGTGTCGTTATCTTGGGTCACAAGAGAGGTTAAGAATATAGTACTTGAATAAGCTATATCAAAAATTTTTGTTAAACCCACAGTAAAACCTCAGTATGTCGACAATATGCTATCTCTTCATATCTTTTTTTATTTTTGTAGTAGATATTTCAGGCGTCCTCTCCAAGTATATAACCTCGCATTGATCTTGTAAAAAATCAAACTTTCCTGCCCAATCGTCGCCCATAACAAATTTGTCAATATGATATAAATTAATATCAATAGTTTTTTGTTCCCAGTTCTCTTCAGGTATAACTAAATCGACATAACGAATGGATTCCAACAGCGCTTTTCTTTTGTCATAACTAAAATAACAAACCTTATCTTTCGATTTTAGATTAAACTCATCAGTAGATAAAGCTACTACAAGATAATCACCTTGCTGTTTGGCACGTCTAAGAAGATTTATATGACCGTAGTGCAAAAGATCAAAAGTGCCATAAGTGATAACTCTTTTCATTACATTCTCTTTTATGAATTTTTATCACTTTTTTGATTATAAAAGTATCTATTGTAACCTTTAAATTTTAGTCGTTGAACTAAGTGAATTGGTCTTAGCAACCAAGTCGCTCGGCCCATATAATCTGTATATTTGCTTTTTTTATTTTTTGAGATAAGACTTATTAACAACATAGAGTTGTACATCGTTAATTGTTCATATCTTAAAATTTCACGTACGGGATATTTAAAAAATGGTAGTTTATACTTCTTGTTAATAGCAATTAAGTCTTGTAAATAGTTACTATTTATATACTTGTGATTTGATGTTGATAACGATTCTGCTCTTCTATACTTTACAGTAACTTTACCAAAAAAATGTAGTTTATAACCTTTTTTTGTAATATTAAGCCAAAGGGGTTTGTCTTCTATTGTTTTGATTTCTTCATTAGCATAACCTACTTTTTCCAATATACTTTTGCTAAAAAAAGCAGAAGGAGCTATATTGAAGCTAAAAACCTTAAACCAATCGTGTTGCTTTTCACTATCAACTTTAAAGAATCTCAAATCGTAGGGCTCAGGCGTAATTTTATGTTCACTACCAAACCATTCCATTTTAGAAAAAACAATTTCGCATTTAGGATGATGCGTAATGTACTCTACGTTATCTTTGATGCAATTGGGCATTAATATATCATCACCAGCAATTGGTTTTATCCAATCGCAAGTAGCTGCTTTCCAAGCGATATTACAATTCCCAGTAACACCTCGGTTGATCGTATTCTTAATTAAGTTAACACGTAAGAATGCTTGTGAATGAGCTGTAAGCCATTTATCAATAATTTCAACACAGTTATCTGTCGAAGCATCATCTGAGATAATAAGCTCGATATTCTCAGCACCATACTCTTGGTTTAGGATACTGTTTAGAGTATCGACAACCGTTTCGGCAGAGTTATAAGAAATAACAGTAACAGAGACGTTGATGGGTTGAGTCATAATCAAGCCGTTAGATAAAACGAGAAGTGGTAAATATGAGAGTTAAATACTAAGCGGTTGTCTTCAAGAGTGTTCAGCCATCTCTTTGAACTTTTTATTCTTTTTAACTAGCTCTTGGTAAGTACCTTGGTCGACTACTCTACCTTTATCCATCATGTAAATGATATCGCATTTTTGTACAGTTTTTAGACGATGCGCAATCATGACTATAGTCTTTTGCCCACTAAATTCATGAATCGCTTCCATAATAATCTTTTCTGTAATTCCATCTAATGCGCTAGTCGCTTCATCAAAAATTAAAACGTCCGCTTTATGATAAAGCGCGCGTGCGATACCGATGCGTTGACGCTGACCACCTGAGAGTTGAACGCCCCTCTCCCCCACTTTAGTATCTACTCCCTCGGGTAGTTGCTCTACTAACTCATCAAGATGAGCAAGTTTTAGTGCTCTAGTGACTTGAGCAGAATCAATACTATCGATAGGTAACCCGAACGCAACGTTTTCTGCAATAGACCCTTCACTTAAAAAGATACTTTGAGGTACAAATCCTAATGTATTTTGCCAAGCTCGTTTATTGTCAGCATCAATTGGTACACCATCTACATATAAACTACCTTCATCCGGTGTCAATAGTCCTAACAATAAATCTATCGCTGTCGATTTACCTGACCCTGAAGCGCCTACTAGACCGACCACGCTATTAGCTGGTACGATCATGTTTAAACCATTGACTGCAGGCTCAGTTTTGTTAGGATAAGAAAAACTTATATTATCCAGTTTTATCTGTTTGTTGACAGTGAGATGCTTATTGAGGTTTTCTTCAATGACAGTAGGATTGTTTGAGCTGTCTTGCAAATCACCTTTAATGGCCTCAAAAGCGGCAACATTTCCTTTAATCTGCGTCATACTAAAATAGATCTGTTGTAGTGCTGGTAATAGCTTAAAGGCAGCTAATGCGTATACTGCTAATATAGGAAGAACAGTGCCTAAATCACCTTGATGGGTTTTGATCAAAAATAGGACTAAACCTATCATAGAGCCAAACGCAATAAGCTCCATAAAGTAACGCGGAACTTGTCCAATAGCCGCAGTTGTACCACGAGCATAAGCAAATACATCTCCGCTTTGCTCAAAACGTTTTACGAAATCAAAGCGACGGTTAAGTAGTAAAACATCCTTAATCCCGCCAAAACCTTCGTTCATAAGCCGAAAACGCTTAGTATAAACTAAAGACATATTACGACCATTTATGTGTAAACGTCTGCGTACTATCTTGTACATTACAACATAGGCAAAAGCGAATAATAACAATCCACCTAGAGCAATAATAGGATCATAAATAAGAATACCAACCGAAATAAAAACAGCCAACACCGCTTTGGCGTTCATTCTAAGCAAGGGTTGAATAATATTATCAGTAACTCGTAGCGCTTCTGAGGAGACTTGTTTGGTTAAATGCGCGCTACTACCACTAGCATGGAATAACCAATTCTGCTGTATATAGTGAATGTATAGTCTATCCGCAATTTCAGTACCTACTCTTGAGGCGTAAAGAGACAGCTTCCATGTGGTAAACATAGAGACTAGAGTAGATAGCGTTAACATCGATAACACGAATAAACCCGTATAAAATAAAAAATCAGTAGGGTCTGGGGTGCCAGCATACTCATAGAGCATAGCAAAGACGCCATCGCCTTCTAGTAGACTGATGTCTCCAACGAGTGCCATAAAAGGAGCGATAGAAGCGATACCTACAAGTTCGGTAAAAGCCATAATAACTACCAGTACTTGTAAGATATAAAACTGTCTAACTTGTTCAGGCGTAAGCAACGAAAATAGTTGCCGGATCATTTTTAACATTGGCCACCAACATAATTGTGAATTAAACGAAATTTTTATTCTTTAAGAAATGCGTAATACCACTAACGACATTAGTCACCGTCTCTTGTTGGCTGCGATGGCTGATTTTTCTATACGCACCCGAATGTAACCCCCAAACAAAGTGCTTAGCAACTTTTGCAACATAAGCATCGACATCTTCGTCAGAAATATTGAAGTCATTATTGATACTATGCCAAGCGGACAATACGTCATCTTCGTTTTTTATTCTAAAAGCGCCTTTGCAGTGTTGATACCAAGTACGGCCAAAACAAAATACTGGCTTGCCTCGAGCCAAACTCTCAATGCCTATTGTACCAGTCACAGTAACCACCGCTTTGGCATGATCAATGAGATCAAAAGCATTCAACGACAACGGTACCGCTTTTACTCTATCGGAAAACTCATTAAAACGCTCATAAAAGACTTGTGAGCGCCCTGCACTTGGTGATTCTAATACACCAAGGAACTGGGATTTATGATCTTTGACCAAAATATTGATATGCGGTGGTAACAGACGATCCAGCATATCTATAACCAGTAGTTGATCTACAAACACATCGCCGCTAGGAGAAGTTGTCGCCTCTGGTTGATGATGCAGCGCAAAGATCACATACTCCATTTGCGTCAGATCAACTTGTTCCACAAGCGCGTTGTAGAGCGGTAAATAGCCATTAGCTTTTTTATTGACTTTCGAATCAATAATTCTTTTATCCACAAGTTTAAAATCTGAATCATACGGCATGGTATGAGGCTTAACATAAAAACTAAAGTGGTTGCTTATGAAAGTGTTATTAAAAGCGGAAACAGGTCTATACAACCATTTGCTTTTAAGAAACCGACCAGCTGATTTCATAGCCTTGGTTTGAATATTTATATTTGCTCGTTCATCCTGCTCTTCCATATACCATAGTTTGTAATCATCCTTCTGGCCTCTACAACTATTTAACTTACTGGTTATCGCCTCTTCATTTGCATTAACCTGAACGCTGCCTTCCAAATCAAATAGGTCTGCGTCGTAGTCAGTGATAGAGTCATTTATAAGAGAGGCATCACCAAACGGCGTTAGATCAAAATAAATAAATTCTATTTTTTTAATGCGGCAAGCCACGTACAATGCATAGTCACTTACCCGATGCGGTATGTCAGGACTAATGAATATATCTATTGACATCTCATCGATGATGTCGAGCCATTTGAGCACAAGTTTACGGAAATAATACTGACGATTGGTAAAAGAAAAAGCATTATCTAATGGATCAAACCTATCCATCATTTTGAGCGCGATGAGCTCATAGCTGGATATAGAGTGCAGCAGCTGACTGTCTAAAACATTATATTTCTTGGTAGCAGGATATCCACGGCCTTTAAAGTTATCAAACTCATGATGGAAGAACACATTCTCTCCCACTTCGGCCAAGAACTTATCTTTACCTTTTTGTAGTTTCTTATCGTTGTAATAAATAAGATAACGAGGGTGTATTCCTACCTTTTCTTTTAAGGCAGACATCACTAGCATCCAAGTATCACACTCGCAGCCCGCTGATGTAGCCATCACTATGGCATTTTTTATTCTCACACATTCACCTATAGGTTATAAAAATTATTATTTACTTTTTTATACTCTTAACCATAGCCCTTAGTATTTTAGCGTTGGCTTTAACTAAACTACCAAAGCGCGGTGCATCTTGCCTTTCGCCTACAATAAATGGTATCTGTATAATACTAAATTTATTGCGTGCCGCATAAAGCATAAGCTCTGTACCTATTGAACGATAAGAGTCAAAATGTCCTAAACGATTATAGACCTTTATTTGATAACCCTTCATACCGCATAAAGGATCCTTTATGCGGTATTTAGCGTATGTAAATAAAGCGAATAGATGTTCACTTATACGTGGTTTATTGCTTCTTACACCCAATACGACATCAGCTCCCTTATCAAGCTCATTAATAAACTGCTGAATAAGTGCTGGATTGTGCTGTCCATCTGCGTCTAAAGTGATGATATATTCACAATCAATTTCGGACGCTTTCACAAAACCGGAATTGAGTGCACCGTCATAACCAAGATTTTTATCATGATTCACCACCACTGCTCCTGCTTCTTCAGCAAGAGAGGCAGTGTCATCACTAGAACAATCATTGATGACAATAGGTTGACCATATTCAGAAGCTGCTTTTACAACTTCATATATAGTAGCTGCCTCATTATAGGCAGGAATGACTAAGCCTATTTTAGATCGGTCCACTTAACATGCTCTCCAGCTTCAATTTTATTGATAGTCGTTTTGCCAATGACTTCGTCCATGTTATAAGGCGCAAGCCCATCTTCAGGACAAGGACGAAGCACAGTTAAATGCTCTCTAGTAATTTCAGTACCCTGAGGTAAGTCAGACAATACTCGAATAGATCGCCGCTGTACAATAGCGGTTTGCTGTTCGTTATCTTCGATCTTCTTGATACCGTTTCCTAAAGCATTTTCAAGCTCACGAGTAGCATCTACCATGTCACGCCAAGATGTTGGATTCATAGAAAATTTATGATCAGGACCTTCTATATCATTATCATCTGTAAAGTGCTTTTCGATCATTTTTGCACCTAGGGTGACCGCCCCTAATACCGTTGCATGACCTGGGGTGTGATCGCTAAGTCCTAAAACTAGATCTGGATACATATCTTTAAACACGCGTAGCACATTTAGCTGAATGTATTTAAAGTTCTCAAGACTAGCAGTATAGTTGGTGTTGCACTGCATAAGACACATTTGATTATTAATCTTTAGTCCCGCTGCTACCGCTCTAACAACATCATCCATAGTTGACGCGCCACTAGCTATAATATAGGGCTTCTGTTTTTCTGCCACATATTCGATCATCTCAATCCAAGTAATATCTCCTGAACCAATTTTGTAAGCGGGAACATAAGGGTCGATATAATCGACTAAATCAAGACTATAAGCACTAGTAAAGAATGCAACTCCTGCTTTCTCACAAGTCTCTTTTAAAGTGTCTGTCCATTCAAGATTGATACTGGCATCTTTGTAAACATCAAAGACAGACTTTTTCCAGTTTTTTTGATGTGATATTTGACTACCAATACTTTTAAAACCTTGATCACTTACGATGGTGTCTGCCTTGAAATGCTGAAATTTAGCTGCATCTGCTCCAGATTCTGCTGCAAGGTAAATCAGATCTTTTGCACGTTCGATATCACCATCATGATTGGCGCCAATGTCGGCAATAAAGTAAGCAGGTTGACCTTCGCCAATCTTCTTATCATTAATGGTTAATAAATTATCATTTTTCATTATAAGTACTCCTTTGATACTTTTATAATTTCCTGATTAAGATCCGGAAGAGTAATGTTTAAGGCTTTCTCAAATCGACTGACATCGAGACGCATGTCTTTTGGACGATAAGTTTTAACAATATCTACTTTATCAATATGTGATTTCGTCATATTATCTGTGTCTAAAGACAACGCATTAGCAAAGCTAAACGCGAATTCAGCTTTACTCAATCCTTGTCTTGAACCTACGTTATAAGTACCTGTTATTTCATTCTCGATAACTAATGCAATCATATTTGCTAAAGTATTCATGGATAGAGGACTAAAATACACATCATCAAATACTTGGATCGTCTCATTTTTCGTTAAAGCTTTATAGAGCCAATCTGTAAAGCTTACGCGTTTAGAGGTTCTACTTTTCCCAAAAAAGTTCGTACGTAGTATAGACGCATTGACGGTGCTGGCTGCAAGTTCACCTGCATATTTTGAAAACGCATAATAGTTCTTTAACGCTGGCATCTGTTCACTGTGTAAACCTTTGCCATCGTACACTTGATCAGTTGATATTTGTACTAAATGAACGTTTTGATCGTGACGCTTTATCCAATATACAATGTTTTCAACAACTTTGACATTTGTCAAATAAGCAATATTAGGATGCTCTTCACAGTAGTCAACATTCGTTAAAGCAACTAAGTTTACAATGACGTCAGGCGCTATATCATTTAGATAGCTTGTGGTCTGTTCAAGGATACTCAAATCAGCACCCTTCTCTACACCTCGTCCATGATGTGCAGCGATAGTGTAGTTATCTAAACGATCGTGGTTCAATAGATGAGTACCTAATAAACCGTTGGCTCCTAAAATTAGTATCTTTTTGTTTTGCATAGTTTTAGTGTCCACACTTAAAAGCGCTATGGTACAGATTAGTATTTAATATTACTATACTTTAACGTCCAGACTTAAACGTAGTAATCAGGTCATTGTTATGTCAAATTACCATTAGCCTTTAGAGCCTTGTATAATAGCTCTGCTAAAATCCAATCGTCAGGTGTGTCGATATCTTGAACTAAATACCTAGGTAGAATATAAGGGCTTGAATCTTTAGATATAACGGGTTCCAGACGTTTGAACGCTTCAGGCTTGCCCCAGTAAAACTGACCAGCATCGTGATACGCTTCTTCTAAATCTTGTGAACGTTCGTTAAACAGCTCAGGTGAGAACATGTCTGCCCGTTTGTTTTCGGTTAGCTTAAATGCTCGTTGAATGGGAGCGGCATAACTCGTTGCCGTAAAACAATAGTTGGCATGATTGTCTTTCCACTGGCGATAAGCTTCGATTATTATATTAGGCTGCACTAAAGGTGCTGTTGGATAGATACACATCACTTCATCAACAGTATGTCCTTGTGCTTCATACCACTCAATGGCATGTTTAGTCACTGGTATAGTACCAGTAAAATCATCAGCTAAAGCAAGTGGTCTCATAAAAGGTATTTCAGCACCGTACTTACGAGCCACTGTCGCAATCTCTTCACTGTCTGTGGAGACCATCACTCGATCAAAACAATCGCTTTTTATAGCAGCTTCTATGGACCATGCGATCATAGGTTTACCGCAAAAGGTTTTAATATTCTTTTGTGGTATACGTTTACTACCGCCGCGCGCAGGTATGATCGCTATTTTCATAACAAATGTCCTTATTGTAACTGTAATACTGCTTTGGATTTTATGGAAATGACTATAAATGTTAAAACCTATAATGCTATAAGTAGGTGCAATGCTACCAAGCTTTATAGGTTTATTTATCACTTAAAACTGAGTGCAATAATAGCTTTTTGAAATTTTTATAAAACTATATATTGCCAATTTTTGTACGATTGGTATCGATCCAATTTTGCAGATCTTCATCACTCATCCATTCACTGTTATTATCGCTCGCATACACGAATCCTTCAGGAACACGTGTACCGTCTTTAATACGCTCTTTGGATGTTGCCCATTCATTGATAGTTGGCAATATCTTAAAGTGTTCTGGATATTCATAAGTATAGTAAGCATCCTCCGCACTAATCATTTGCTCATGCAGCTTCTCACCTGGACGAATACCAATAACTTTTTGTTCAGCATCTGGTGCAACAACGCGAGCTAAATCCGTCATCTTCATGGATGGGATTTTCTTAACATAGATCTCGCCACCTACCATATCTTCGAAGGCGTGCCATACTAACTCAACCCCATCTTCCAGCGATATCATAAAACGAGTCATTCGATCGTCAGTAATAGGTAAAACACCTGTATCCTTAATTGACATAAAAAATGGAATAACAGATCCACGTGAACCCATTACATTACCATAACGAACAACCGAAAACTTAGAACCATGCTCGCCAGAGTATGAGTTAGCTGCTACGAAAAGTTTGTCTGATGCTAGTTTAGTCGCACCATATAAGTTGATTGGGCTACTGGCTTTATCAGTAGACAGTGCTACTACGCCTTTAATACCTTTATCAATACACGCATCAATTAGATTCATCGCGCCATTGATATTTGTTTTAATACATTCAAACGGGTTGTATTCGGCGGTAGGAACAATCTTAGTTGCTGCCGCATGGACGACATAATCAACACCATCTAAGGCGCGATATAGACGATCTTTATCACGGACATCGCCGATGAAAAAACGTACACGATCATCACCGACGAATTTCTTCGCCATTTCCCACTGTTTCATCTCATCACGAGAGAATATAATGATTTTTTTGGGGTTATATTTGGCAAGCGTCATTGGCACGAAAGTATTGCCAAAAGAACCTGTGCCACCAGTGATTAAAATAGTACTATTAGATAACATAAATTTTCCTTGGAATGTTTTGGGACTAAAATTTTCTCAAAGATAGACGATACTGCTGAGTTAGAGAATTGACGATGTATATTAAGTCTTTATAAATAGCTTTTATCTAAGGTATCGCTTTATTATTATAAACAATCTAACTAAAGTTGTTACATGCCCTTATCATTGCAGCTACCTGTTCATCCGTTATTGTTGGTCCTATGGGAAGACTTAAGACTTGGTCATGTATCATTTCAGAAACTGGATAACTGTCTTGGTTCCATTGTTGATACGCTGACTGTTTATGAGGCGGTATTGGATAATGTATAAGAGTTTGAATGCCTTGGTCTGCCAAATACTTCTGTAAGTCGTCTCTACGCTCGCAACGAACTACAAAAACATGCCATACATGATTCTCAGTGGCTGATAAAGGCAAAACAATGGCATCATTGTTTATTTGCTGCAAATACATCGTTGCAACTTCACGACGACGAGCTATTTCCGTTTCTAAAAAACCTAGTTTTGCATTGAGCATTGCCGCTTGTATCTCATCTAAACGACTGTTAACGCCTTGAAAAAGGTTTTTATATTTTTCGTGAGAACCATAGTTACGCAATGCTTTCAATGTCTCAGCTAGCTCATCATCATCAGTAGTTATTGCGCCAGCATCTCCTAATGCCCCTAGATTTTTACCGGGATAAAAACTAAAACCAGCTGCGTCACCAAAACTACCCGCTTTTTGGTGATTAAGACTTGCTCCATGTGCTTGTGCTGCATCCTCTAAAACCAATAAATCATGCTGTTTAGCTATCTGCAACAACGAAGGCATATCAGCTAGACGACCATATAGATGAACGGGAAGGATTGCCTTTGTTTTAGAAGTAACCGCAGCCGCTGTTAGTTCAGGACTTAAATTATAAGTGTCAATGTCAGGCTCCACTAAAATAGGCGTTAGCTCATTAGCACTAATAGCTAATATACTTGCAATATAAGTATTAGAAGGAACTATAACCTCATCACCCTTTTTCAACTTACCGAGCAATTTCCAAGCTCTAAGCGTCAGAGTGAGCGCATCTAAACCATTAGCGACACCTATCGTATGTTTTGTACCACAATAGTCTGCAAAATTCTGTTCAAAACTGGTAAGCTCACTACCGTTAATATACCAACCTGAATCTATGACTCTAGTACAGGCGTCAACAAGTTCACTGCGATATTGAGCATTTATAGCTTTTAAGTCGAGGAAAGGAATCATACTATTAACCTTTATTATTATAATTTGTGCGAACTCTCAAACACCAAATCACTCAGTACTAAAAATATTATTACAAATTATTCTTCATTGAAATTAATGCTTGTTTTAAGTTCCTGTTGATACTTTTATTTGGAATCAAACTTGCAAAAAATTCTCTGTTTCTCATACCAGTCAAGACAGAATAGAAATCTATATTTACTATTTGAGTGGCTTCAAAATCAGCTTCAGTATCTCCAAAATAGCAATCAATGAATCTTTTTTCGAAATAAAACGATTTAGTCTTTTTAGATTGTACGCTCACAAAATCTACTGAATCAAATAACTGATCAATTCCTAATAACCTCAGTTGTAAATTAGCGTTTGGAATATGATTCCTCGCCGAAACTAGGTGTAAAGTATGTCCTTTTGCTCTTAACTCTTGTAATAAAACTTTCGTATCGCTAAACAGTTTATCAAAACATGCCCATTCTATACGTTCTATACTATTAATCCAAATGGTATTCATTTGAGCTGCCGTACTCTTAGATACCCCTTGGTTGATTAATGCAAGCTTATTATTGAGACCCATTCTTTTATCCTGCCAGTACTTATTTCTATCAAATCTAACATGGTGGGCATTCGCTAGGATCGACATCAACACACTATGTTTAGGCTCACAAGTAATTAGTGTGCCATCTAGATCGAAACCAATACGCATCACAATACCTTCATTAAATAATTTGCGTATTGGCGTGTAACAATACAACTATCATGAACACTTTCTAAAAAGGGTTTAGGGTTTTGTTCGAGTATATATGCTATATGTGCTGAAAAATAGTCATAGCCCGCTACTGCACTCATTGCTGTACCACCTCCTAGTCTAGGATTTACATCTATAAGGTAGTAGATATCTTGTTGTTCTATAACTTGAAAGCAAAAAGGATGAGTCAATCCAAACAACTGTACTATTTTAGTTGCTAATTGATTCAGATATGAATTTT
The DNA here is from genome assembly GCA_947489525.1 of uncultured Psychrobacter sp. GTDB lineage: Bacteria > Pseudomonadota > Gammaproteobacteria > Pseudomonadales > Moraxellaceae > Psychrobacter. The sequence continues at coordinate 87,612 of CANLDW010000003.1, read as the reverse complement.
GCGTAATTCTAGTTTTAACTGAAACGCCATTTTTGACTTCTACCCGTTCTCTTATAGTAGTAATAGCTTTGTTATTATTAGGGAAGCAATCTATAGTATATTCCGTACCGCTTATATGCTCGTAGATCGAATAGCCATTAATGTCTAAGTCTATTAAATCTTTGGCCCTAAGAACTTCAGTATCTCGGCTACCGAATCCACCATTCTTTTTGACTACATATAGCTTGTCATCGTTAAGTTGATTAAGTTCTATTATAGAAGGCGTAGCTATTTCTTCTTTAGAAGCCCAAGTATGATAATCATCCTTTGCAATACAAGCTTGACAAAACTCGCTATTATTTGCGACGAGTTTATCCTTAAGTACCTTATTACTTTGTGCGGCATCAATTTCCAAATCTAATAAAGGCAAATAAAAATCAATATTCTCTTGCGTTATGATATTAGCAATGACGTTTTGATAATCGCTTGATGTTGAAAGTGGTACTTGATAGTGCTTCTTCGCGTATAGAGCGGCAGTAGTATACTCTGCTTCATTTATATCAGCTGTAATAACTTCTAAATCAGGAAAGTTTTTAGCTATTGATGATGCATAAGAAAATGCTGCGCCCGTACCTGCAGCTGTAATTAAAATCTTGCTCATACGTTCACTACCCCTAAGAACTCATCATAATCTCGAATATAGTCTGCTTCATCATAGTGTGCATCAGCCAATACAAGTAGTACACAATCTTCTGAAAAATCATACATTTCGTGCCATATTAGCTTATCAACCACTAAACCCTTTACAGGAGAGTCAAGTAAAGCATGTTCTTTACACTGTCCATCATCTAATAACATACGGCAGCTACCAGATAGACATACAGCAACTTGTTTTAGTCCATGATGCGCATGAAAACCACGGGGTACGTCTTGCTTAGTATTAAAAATATAGTAAATTCTTTCAATACTGAATGGGACGTTGATATTCGACTCGGCGACCACTAACGCCCCTCTCTCATCACCTATATCAGTAAGGTTGATCCATTGCACTAAACTCATATTTTTTCTTCCGCTAAGGATATTAGGTATTGACCGTAAGTATTCTTACTCATGCTTTGACCAATCTCCAACACCTGCTGCTTAGTCAACCACCCGTTACTAAGCGCAATTTCCTCTAAACAAGCTATTTTGTAGCCTTGACGTTTTTCAATAGTTTCTACAAACGTACCTGCTTCAAGTAGACTTTCATGAGTACCGGTATCTAGCCATGCAAAACCACGGCCTAGTAGCTCAACACTTAATTCACCTTTTTCTAAATAAGCTTGATTAACACTCGTTATTTCTAACTCACCTCTTTCAGAGGGTTTAACCTGTTTGGCAATCTCAATAATTGAATTATCATAGAAATATAAACCGGTTACCGCGAAGTTCGATTTGGGTCTTTTAGGTTTTTCTTCTATCGAAATAGCCCGTTTGTTATCATCAAACTCAACTACCCCAAAACGTTCTGGATCCTTGACCTGATAACCAAAAACCGTGGCTCCTTTTTTCCGATCTACTGATTGGCGCAGTAAAGGCGTAAACCCTTGACCATAAAAAATATTATCGCCGAGAACTAAGCAAACATTGCTGTTACCTATGAATTTTTCACCAATGATAAACGCTTGTGCTAAACCATCCGGACTAGGCTGTACAGCATACTCTATGTGAATACCAAACTGAGATCCATTACTTAGCAAACGCTTAAAGCCATCTATATCCTCAGGTGTACTAATAATAAGTACCTCTTTGATACCAGCAAGCATTAGAACTGATAGTGGATAATAAACCATAGGCTTGTCATATATCGGCAACAGCTGCTTTGAGATTCCTTTAGTAATAGGATATAACCGTGTCCCTGAACCTCCAGCTAAAATAATCCCCTTTGTGTTCATGATTCACCTGTTCCTAATCTTTCGCGTTGGTAGCTACCGTCTTGAACTCTACGACACCACTCTAAGTTATCTAAATACCATTCAACTGTTTTACGAATACCGCTGTCAAAGGTTTCCTCAGGCGTCCAGCCAAGTTGGTGTTCTATCTTACTAGCATCAATAGCATAGCGTAAATCGTGTCCTGGACGATCTTTTACAAAAGTAATTAATGATTCATAGGACTGTCCATCAGGCTGCGGCTTCAGCTCATCTAAGATATGACAGATAGTTTTAACGACTTCAATGTTCTGTTTTTCGTTGTGACCACCAATATTGTAGGTCTCTCCTATTGATCCTTGTGTGACTACTTTGTATAAAGCTCGTGCGTGATCCTCTACATACAGCCAATCGCGGATTTGATTTCCTTTGCCATAAATCGGTAGCGGTTTACCGTCTAGCGCGTTTAAGATGACTAAAGGAATAAGTTTTTCAGGAAAATGATAAGGCCCGTAGTTGTTAGAACAGTTGGTCACAATTGTGGGTAAGCCATACGTGCGCTGCCAAGCACGTACTAAATGATCAGAACTTGCTTTGGAAGCTGAATAAGGAGAGCTTGGTGAATAAGAGGTAGATTCAGTAAATAAATCTAATGTACCTTCGAGATCTCCATAGACCTCATCAGTCGATATATGATGGAATATAAATGTGGACTGCTCGTCTTGATTGAGTGTTTGCCAGTAGTGACGAGCCGCCTCTAATAAAGTATAAGTGCCAACAATATTAGTGTTGATAAACTCTGCAGGTCCATCAATAGAACGATCAACGTGTGATTCTGCTGCTAGGTGCATGACTATATTAGGTTTAAAGTTATCGAATGCTTGTCGCATGGACTCAACATGACAAATATCTAACTGCATGAATCGATAATTTGAATTCTGCTCAATTTCTCGTAATGACTCTAAGTTACCTGCATAGGTCAATTTATCAACGTTTAAGACTTTAGCATCTGTATTTTTTATTATATGACGTACTACAGCCGAACCAATAAAACCTGCGCCACCGGTGACTAATATATTCATAACTTATCTACTTATTTTTAACATACCAAGGCACCGCTTTTTCAATGCCTTCAACAATATTAAACTGAGGATCATAGCCTAGTGCGTTTTTAATTTTAGTAATGTCTGCTTGACTGTGACGTACGTCTCCTTCCCTAAAATCTCTATAAGTCGGCTCTTTCGCATATTCAACGCCATTACGATTTAATGTATCCTTTAGTGCCACAAACAGAGTTTTTAGTGTTGTACGTCCGCCAACAGCAACATTATATACCTCATCTTTAGCATCTTCTTCGGCTACAGCAGCCAATATGTTTGCTTGTACTGCGTTTTCAATAAAATTAAAATCTCGACTGGTATCGCCATCACCATTGATATAAACAGGATCTCCTGCAATCATAGCTGCTGTCCACTTGGGAATCACTGCAGCATAAGCACCGTCAGGGGTTTGACGTTTACCAAAGATATTAAAATACCGCAAACCAATAGTATTAAAACCATAAGTACGAGCAAATACATTGGCATATAGCTCATTAACGTATTTAGTAACAGCATAGGGTGACAAAGGCTTACCGATGTTTTCTTCAACTTTTGGTAGTGCTGGGTGATCGCCATAAGTGGAACTACTAGCAGCATAGGTAAAACTAGACACTTCTGCATCGCGTGCTGCAACGAGCATGTTTAAAAAACCATCAATGTTGGCACTGTTCGTATTAATGGGATCAGCTATAGAGCGCGGTACTGAGCCTAACGCCGCTTGATGCAATACATAGTCAACATTTTTGCAAGCTAAATGACAGTCCTCTAATTTACGTATATCACCTTCAATAAAATTGAAACGTTGCCACTGCTCCTGAGTTACTACGCCTTGTACTTCATCTAAGTTGTGTTGAAATCCAGTTGCAAAATTATCCAAACCAACAACGTGCTGATCAAGCAGTAACAGCTTTTCAAGAAGATTTGAGCCTATGAAACCAGCTACCCCAGTTATTAACCATAGCTTAGGTTGTTGAGCTAATAATTGTTGCGTCTCTTGATATTTGGACATAACAGCTTTCCTAGTTTTATTTTTTATTACAGGCGAATATCAGAATCATCTTTGGAAAAGATATACTTTAGGTCATACAGAACATGCTGATTTTTACCCAGTGCTCTAATCGCACCAATACCCATATCAACAAACTCTTGGTGCGCGACTGCTAGGATGATCCCATCGTAATGGTTATCTTGAGGTTTCACTACAGGCTTGATGTTGTATTCATGCTCTGCTTCTGTGATATCTACCCAAGGATCATATACATCAACATCAACGTTGTATTCTTGAAGTTCATGGACGATATCGATGACTTTAGTATTGCGGACATCAGGGCAGTTCTCTTTAAAGCTCAGCCCTAGGATGAGGACTCTAGCGCCTTCAACTTGAATGCGCTTCTTAATCATCGTTTTTACTAATTGGGTCACAACGTACTCACCCATGCTATCGTTGAGACGCCGGCCTGCTAGGATAATCTCAGGATTATAACCAATTGCTTGCGCTTTGTGAGTGAGGTAATAAGGATCAACACCGATGCAATGTCCACCGACTAAACCCGGTCTAAAGGGTAAGAAGTTCCACTTAGTACCTGCAGCTTCTAGTACGGCCTCAGTATCTATACCCATCTTGTTAAAAATTACTGCAAGCTCATTGATAAGAGCAATATTGACATCTCTTTGAGTATTTTCTATAACTTTTGCGGCCTCAGCGACTTTAATAGAAGACGCTTTATGAGTACCAGCCGTAATTACTAAGTTGTAAACGTTATCGATAAAATCTGCAATTTCTGGAGTAGATCCTGCAGTTACTTTTAATATATTAGTGACTCTATGCTCTTTATCGCCAGGATTAATACGCTCAGGGCTATAGCCTGCATAAAAATCTTTATTAAAAGTTAAACCAGAGACCTTTTCTAATACAGGAATACATATCTCTTCAGTTGCCCCAGGGTATACCGTAGATTCGTACACTACGATATCATCCTTGTTAAGGACACTTCCTATCGCCGTTGATGCTTTGATCAATGGCGTTAGATCCGGCTGTTTATAGTCATCGATAGGAGTCGGTACGGTGACGATATAAAAGTTACAATCTTCAAGCTCTTTTATGTTCGAGCTATAGCTCAAGTGTTTAGCCTGTTTTAGCTCATCGGAGCTGACTTCCAGAGTATGATCCTTACCTGATGATAGCTCGCTAACACGAGTATCATTAATATCGAAACCTACAACTGGCAAATGCTTACCAAATTCAACTGCTAATGGTAGTCCTACATAGCCTAGACCGATGACGGCTATTTTAATATTGTCCACATCTATCATAGTGTTTTAACCGGTTGTATGAGTGATTCTTATGATGGTTATCAAATTGAAGATACTACAAATTCTAAGTAGTAATGTTAGGAGACTTTACCCTCTTCGTAACTACCATAAATAAATATGCGCTTCATTACAAAGCACATATGTATAAATAATAGCTAGTATAGCGAATAAATTAATTAGTGCTGTTATTACCATAGGCATAATTGTAGTGATAGCTATACTTATTCATAACGCCTTGTTGCATATCGTTTAAAATAATGCCATCGACTTGGATATTCGCTTTGTTCATCTGTTTGACAGCGTATATCAACTGACCTTCTATCGAGTCGTTATACCTTGTAACCATGAGCACTTTGTCTGCACGTTGTGCGAGTACCATAGCATCTGAAGCGGCTAGTACTGGTGGTGAATCAACAATTATGTAGTCATAGTGAACATTAAGCTCTTTCATCAAAGTATCAAACTTACCACCTGATAGTAATGATGATGGGTTGTTTGGATGCTTACCTCTTGGTATAAAGTCAACATTGTCCATACTAGTAGGATGCACTACGTCAACTATACTACTGGTATTTTGTGTCAAGTAATCCGCTAAACCGTTTTCTTTACTTATGTTAAACACCTCGTGTAGCTCACCTAAGCGCATATCGGCATCAATAACCAATACTTTTTTATTAAGCTGAGCGAACACTTCTGATAAATTTGAAGAGATAAACGATTTACCTACCCCTGGACTTTCACCTGTAATCAATATAACTTTTGCACGCTGACCTGCTCGTACTTCTGCGCTCATACCAAAGATAAGGCTCGTCCTTAAGCTCTTGATCGCTTCATAACTTAAGCTACCACTATCTGTATGAGCCAGTAAACGATCTGGTGACTTTTTGATCTTATTTAACCGAGTAAGCTGCGGCGAGCGTGGAATAGTAGCAATAACAGGTACCCCTGTTCTCGCCTCTAAGCGTTCTGGATCTTTTACAGTATTTCTCAGCATGTTTCTGAGTAATACCGCCATGATACCTAGTAATAATCCAGCTAGTGTTGCTAATAGTATGATTAAAGATCTTTTAGGCGCTATGGCACGATAGGTATTGATAGGTAAATCAATGATACGAGCAAAGCCAACTTGACCTGCTTGCGCAATCTGTAATTGTTGATAGTTTTTTAGAAGATTGAGATAAATTTCACGGTTAATACCAACATCTTCTGAAAGCTGTAAAAACTCTCTTTGGACTTCAGGCAGCTCAGCAATTCTACTATCTATCTCATTGATTCTATTTTGTAATTCGGCGATTTGATCATTAATCTGAATGACTAAAGGATGTTCTTCAGTATAGTACGTGGTTAAATCTGCTTTTTTGAGTCTAAGTTCACTGAGTTGGCTATCGATACGAGCGTTTTCTGCTACTAATATACTCGCTTCTTCATCAACGTTGATGGTGCCATATTCTGTACGAAAATCGTTAAAGGCCGCTTCTGAATCCTCAAGTTTTTGTCTCAAATCTGGTATCTGAGTTTCCATAAATTCAATGGTTCTAGTCGTTTCCTCTGAACCACGTGAGTTGTTTTGATCAATATAAGATAAGACTATCTGACGTAAAATACGACTGATTTGGTCTTGATTTGGACCTAGCATCGTAAGTTCAATAATACCAGTTTGCTTACCTAACTCTACTACTGTTAAATTATTATTTATTGCATCCGTTGTATTCTGTAGCGATTGTTTTCTAATACTAACAGGATGAGCATCAACAGGTAGATCATCGACATTGATTACAATAGAACCTTCGATACCACGAAAACGATTAGGCTGATTGAATTGACCACTGAACTCCTCAAACTCATTACTCAAGATGAACCCATTTGCCGATCTTACTAGAGTAAACGGTTGATCTAGGTAGCGAATGGAGACATCAAACTGACTGACACTAGCTTCACCGTCCTCAGTCACTAGTGTTACGCCTTGAGCAGTATTTTCTTGCGTGGGAATATGATTGGTTTCTATTTTATCGAGTGTATTAATAGTAGGATCATTGAGTCTTACTGACAAATGTAGTAAATCCACGACAGGCTTTAATACCATCCGTGATTTAATGAGCTCGGCTTCTGTCTGCGCTAAGCTAGCTTCAGAGGTTACTAAGTTGGAAAACTCTGTTCCTAATGATGAAAGACCGCCACCAGAGCTGGACTCTATCTGTATTAGAGCATCCGAGCTATAGGTTGTATTCTCATAACGACTATAAAGTAGTCCTACTAACAAACCTAAAGCGGCAAAAAACAAAATAGTTTTCCAGCCGCTCAGTACAGAGAACATTATCGCTAGTAAATCAATATCATCGCTATCTTTAGCAGCAGGCTTTGATAAATTATTTGAATCTGTATTCATAAGGGTCCATAGCTTAGCTAATTTTATCAGTCCACTGCTTAAGGCTATTTTCTATATCCTGTTTAGCAGTAATAAATGCTTGTTCATCAAGCTTATAGGGGTCAGCAATATCTTTATTTGTCCAATGACCTAGTTTAAACGTCTTTCCACGACTATGAGGCCATTGATTCTCAATCCACTTAGTCTGTGAGTCTGACATTGTTAAAATTAGATCTGCACGCGTTACTAAAGATTCGTTGATCTGTTTGGCAATATGGGCGCTGATGTCTATATCATCGTCTTGCATAACCTTTATTGCTTTACTATCAGCGCCATGGCCAACAACCGCTGAAACACCTGCTGAATCAATATTCTTTTCAGGGTATTGTTTAGCTAATAACGCCTCAGCAATAGGACTGCGACAAATATTACCAACGCAGACAACAAGTATGTTCTCAAATGCCATAAACTGTACTACCTATAACGATTTTTTAATAAAGTGCATCTCAAACAGTGTTTACTACAAGAACGGGGGACTATAAGACTATAAGTCTGAAAGCGTTCTGACTGCTGACGTTGAAGGTAGTATTGCACTCAGCACTCGATTCCAACGCGTCAGACCAGTTGGATCAACGTATAGAATATCATTAGGCTGCATTTGAAAACGATTGGCAAGCGCAAAATTAGTTATATGCTGCATATCAACATAATAAATATTAGTACGTTGATAGTCTACATTGTCACGAACAACATATATCTTTGCTGCATCAGCCGTAAAAGAGTTTAAACCTTCCGATTGACCGAGTACTTGAGCTAATGTTAATCCTTGCTCTAATATTGGAACTGGCTCGATCTCGCCCAACTCTCCTAATACATAAACTTGATTCCGGCTTTGACTGTTTACGTGAATAGAATCGCCATCTTGAATATAGATCTGATTGCCAGAAGCGCCTACTTCACGTAGGTCCTGCAAGCTGAGATTATAACTGCGACCATTACGATTGAGTACAACGCTGTTAGAATCGCCAAGTGTTGTTGCGCCTCCTGCTAATGAAAGCGCACTATATAAAGATACAGGGACATCAGCTATCGGGTACTCTCCTGGCTTATTCACTTGACCGTCAATAAAAAATCTATTACCTCGATACTCTACAATATTAACTTGTGGATCAGGGAATTTAAGATAACGGCGCAGCTGAGATTGAAGCTTTTGTGTGAACTCTGGTACTGTGAGACCTGCCGCTTGAATACGTCCAATTAAGGGAAACTGAATATAGCCTTGTTGGTCTACTGGATGCCCCGCTGTGTTTTTGGAGACGTCTTCGTAGCCCGCTACTTGAATCGCTAATACATCACCATCGCTAATTCTGTACTGTGACTTTGTAGAGTTCTGAATAAGCTGATAAATATCATTATTGACTTGTGGCGGCTGCGCTGGCGGTAATGTCGCTAGGCTCAAAGGTACGACATTAAATTGTATTCCATTAGCAGCAGTAAAACTGCCCACTGGTGGCAAATCGCCTGACTGTAAGCCAGAATTAATAGTAGTACTTGCACAACCAGACAGCAAACCTATGAGTAGTAAGCCTGTTGCACCCAGTAGCTTGGATGATTGATGCATAATAAAAACCTTTATAGTACTCAGTTGCAGGTAGTAGCGACTGTTAAAGTAGCGCAATCATTAAATAAAAGACAAGCACATTGGCTATTATTAATGATAGATAAGCAAAAACAAAAGGCAATAATAACATAAGTGATGAGCTATTAGATAATTGACTGTTAATTTTAGTCAATTTAACTATTAGATAACTCATAATATTATATCTGTGGCTTTCTTAACAGCGTAGCAACTTATTGAAGATACTCTAGATATATCTTTTGAATGAGGCGCTGTATCATTATGGTAAATAGCGTAGAATAGACAGCTATTATCATACATAGATTATAGTACATTGCGAAATGTACGTTTACCGACCCAAGGATATCGTTATGAAAGATGAAAAACTACAAAAAGCACTCGCCCGTATGGGTTTAGGTTCTCGGCGGCAGATGGAAGAGGTCATCAAAGCGGGTCGTGTCTCCGTCAATAATGGCCCTGCAACTATCGGCGATCGTGTTCAGCCCGGTGATGAGATTCGAGTGGATGGTCGGCAAATAAAATATACCGCTGAGAGCGAAAAGCGTCGCCGCGTGTTGGCTTACTACAAACCTGAGGGCGAGGTGTGCTCCGCAAGCGACCCTGAAGGCCGTCCTACTGTTTTTGAGCGCTTGCCGAAGCTGACTCACGACCGCTGGGTTATGGTTGGACGTCTCGATATCAACTCAACGGGGTTACTCCTATTTACGAACGATGGTGAGATGGCGCATCGCTTGATGCACCCCTCAAACGAAGTCACTCGCGAATACGCTGTACGCGTGTTGGGTGAGGTAACACCAGAGATCGCGCGCAATCTGACTGCAGGCGTGATGCTAGAGGATGGTATGGCGCAGTTTGAAGATATAAAAGAAGGCGGCGGTGAAGGCGTGAATAAGTGGTATCACGTCAAGCTCAAAGAAGGTCGTAATCGTGAGGTGCGCCGCTTATTTGAATCACAAGGTCTCAAGGTTAGTCGTTTGCTACGTACGCGCTATGGTACGATTGCTTTGCCAAAAGAGTTACGTACGGGTCGTTTTTTAGAGCTCGATAAAAAGGATATCAACACCCTTACCGATCTGGTTAGTTTGCGTCCGCGCTATGGGACAGGTCTGCACGGCGCTGCTAAAGAAAAGCAAGAACGGATTAAGAATAAACCACTAAAAGCACGGCGCAGTGATAACCAACGGACTACTCACAAACGAGACAATACTGATAAAACAAAAAGTACCGGTAGCGCTGGTCGCGGGTCGCGTAATAGTCGCGGTCGCAGTAATAAAGGTTAATGAGTACTATACTGTTGTTTAAATTTCAATAAAAAAGCTGTCTTTAATCTTCATTGACAGCTTTTTTTGACTATCGTGCGCCATAGTCTGTGATGTTATTCTTGACTATCGATGTAGCGTTTCATCACTCGCAGCTCTTGTATGTTGTCAGCCTCAATGCGTTTAAGTAAGGTATCAAGACGCTGCTCGATCGTGTCGAGTACCTCTTGTAGCAGCGTATTCGCTTCTTGTTTGGCATGATCTTGAGTATTTAAACTAGAGTTAAATAAGCGGTAGCGACTAGCGAGCATCTCAGGCAGACGCGTTTGCAGAAGTTTTTGCACGTTGAACTGGTTCTCAGTCACTACAGGCGTAATGTATTGCTCGTTTAGTGTTTGCTCGTAAGACAGATAAATCTCAGTCTTGTTATCGATACGTTGTAGTTGAGCCAACAGATGGGTAGGCAAATCTGCAAGATGTCGTTTGTCTAAATCCAGTTGCTGCCATCTCATGGTAACGGGTATGCTTAGGTCTTGATAAGTTAGGGTGCCAGGTGTAATACCCACAGCACTATGAAACGCTTGCCAGCCTTTTTTACCAAGGTATACCACTGTAACAGTGCTAATAATACCTATTCCTAAAAGCACACTCATACTGACCTACTCTCCTACTCCTTTAGCGCTTGGAATCGTCAATAACGATACTTTGAGTATCGTTAACAGAAGTTGCTATCGGCGTTGTCTGACGAGGCACTGGCGTATCAAAGCGCTGCTGTAAGTATCTATTAGTCGCTAATAGTTTTTGACCATCTTGATGATAGGATGCTGCAAGTAAATCGTCAAATTGGGCATCAATCGTATTAAGGACTTCTAACACTGCCTCCTTACCTGTGACCTCAGAATTTTTTATCTTAGTTGTATCAACTCTTGCGCCGTCTAAGTCATGCAAGCGGCGATAGTCGGCAACAACCTGTGGTATATGTTTATCCATTAAATTTTGGATCATGATATAGGTTTCATTGACGGTGTCCGTGTCATCGATTTTTCCGTCATTGTTGGTATCACCATATATGACTCGTAGCTTCTCCCCCTTAGCATCAATACTAGCAAGCTTAGCTCTAATATCATCAGGTAAGCTTTTTTCAGGAATGTAACCCAACTGCGGCATCGCTTTGTACTCAAGCATCTTGGGGGCAGTGACTTTTTTAATACCGCGATAACCCAAGTACAGCCCTGCTGCTGGCAACACACCATATAGGATGAACATCACAAATAATGCTGTAGCTTGAGTCATGATTACTCCTTAAAACTTCTTATACTTTTCGCACTTTATTATTATGATGACTTAATTTTGAGTACGGCTTTTGACGTAACGATGCGTAGACGCCAAACGATTAAGCACAGTTTGATGCAACTCATCGAGTAGCTCATCAAGCTCATAGTCGACCTCCAAAAATAGATCGGTAAGTATATCGCCTGCGGTCATACTACCTTGCACAATCGTATTCTTAGTGCGATGAGGACTAAACCGTTGTAGCTGTTCATAGTGATATAGTGCTTCTGGTATGCTCTCAGTCACTAATTTATCGATAACAAATTGGCGCTCATTGTGTTGCTGTTGTTGCTGCTCATTGAGCTCTTGACTCCACTCGCGATAACGTTTGAGCTTACCATTTATCCGATCTAATATCGCCACCGCTTCAATAGGCATAGCATTTAAAGTCGCTTCATCAACAACATCGATAAGTTCAGTCATAATCGGACAGCGTCCATGTTTGAGATACCATAGAGTATCGGGGTCAAAAGGGGGCCGATTGGGCGAGCGCCAGTTTTCACGATTAGCTAAGTAACGATCAGTTAGGGGCGTTGGTGAACCTATATCACTCACTTGCGCAAGCGCCTCGCAAATGCGTTTGGCACGCTGTGGTTCTTTGAGCGGTGATAGCTTTTGGCTCTCATCATCTTTTGCGGTAATGCCCTCTTCGTCACTTACTGCTTGCTGAATCGTTCTTGCCGCACTCGTAGGCAAATCCTCTTCGGCTTGCCCAAAGGACTGTAGCATTCTTGTCAAACTGATGACCATTATCTAGAGTGCTCCTCACCTATCTGCTGAAATATAACAATAAAATCTCTATCCTATATATGCGATTGTTTTCACTGATAACAAGCAGCACCGCCTAAATCGGATACAAGCCATTGCTGTAAACACATAGTAAGCCTATACACAACTAACGCATTCACTACTATTGCATTTAGCCATTTAATAACTTATCTTAACAGCTTTTGGTTACCCTGCCAGTAAGTAAACGTCACCGTTTTAGTCTCTAATAAGTCGTAACCCCTTATGAATACAACTGATTTTAGCGCTGGGTTTTTGCTGGGTTTGTCACTTATTATTGCCATTGGTTCTCAAAACGCTTTCGTTCTCAAACAGGGCCTGAGACGCGAACACATCTTTTATATTTGTTTGTTTTGCGCTGTTAGTGACGCCCTACTGATCTCAGCAGGTGTCGCAGGCTTTGGTGCGGTAACCGCGCGCTATCCTAACCTTATAGATGTGGCTAAGTTTGCTGGTATTGTGTTTTTACTCGGTTATGGTTTGCAAAGTTTATACGCCAGTATACGTCTATCACACGCGCTTGATGTTAGCGGACAAGTCGTGACGAGCCTGCAAAAGTCTTTGCTGCTATGTTTTGGCTTTACTTGGCTAAACCCGCACGTCTATCTAGATACGTTAGTGCTCGTTGGTATGGTATCAACAGGCGCGAGTAGTAAACTGACCTTTGCGCTGGGCGCTGTCAGTGCATCGTTTGTGTTCTTTTTTGCTTTGGGTTATGGCGCGCGTTTACTGCAACCTTTATTTGCAAAACCCAAAGCGTGGAATGTACTAGATGCACTAGTCGGTCTGCTTATGTTTTATCTCGCCTGGCATCTGTATCAAGGCTAAAGTGACGCAAATTGTTCATGGAGCCGCAACGAAAAAACCGAACACCTTATCAAGGTATTCGGTCAAAAAAATCTGAGTTGTTAGTACTGATGAACTACTCATCATAATAGCAGGTAAATTAAGTATAAATCCAATTATCTAAGCACTTTTATAATAAGTTCGGAAACAAGGTCCGCAGACCACTGACGATAATTTCAATAGAAACTGCAGCCAGTAACATACCCATGATACGGCTCATAATGTTAAGACCTGTATCACCTAACAAACGACTAATACGACCAGCTGCCATCAGCGCCAGATAACAAAAAAGACTGATGAGCAGTCCTGCAATGATAATCGCTGATATTTGCAAAACACCTGAGACTTGAGAGGAGTAAATAATCACCGTCGAGATACCGCCAGGGCCTATCATCATAGGGATCGCCAGGGGTACGACTGCTGAGGCGGTACTCGGCGGTGCGTGTTTATCGTATTCAATATCGAAGTTTTCTTGATCGGGTTTAACTGGATTACCATCCCCGTTCATCATATTTAGCGCAATCAAGAACACGAGTATGCCGCCTGCCAGTTGGAAGGAGCCGATAGAGATACCAAGCGCCTTGAGCAAGGTCTCACCTGCTACCGTAAAAAAACTAATGGTAATAAAAATGGTCAGACAAGCCACGCGTGCCACTTTACGCCGACTGTGCATGGAATAGCCGCGGGTAAGATCTAAAAATAGCGTCAGCGCACTAAAAGGGTTAATCAGTACCACAAAGGCCAGAATGATTTTGATAATTTCAGTATTCACTGAGCGCTCGCTTGTTTATCGATATCATAAAAAATAAGGCCATCGTGCGAGTGCAACGATGACCAAGTAGCTAGTTTAAAGCGGCATTGTAGCATAAGAAGATAAGCGAATTAAATCATAAACTTCGCTTAGTCTTTATATGTAGCGTTATCGATAAAGTTTTTGAGTTCTGCGGGATTTTTATTGTTAAAAACTCTAAGTTCTAAAATCAAGTCCAATATCAAGCGCTGTTGTACTATGGGTTAGATAGCCCATAGCAATAAAATCTACACCTGTCTGCGCGATAGCAGGTACGGTCTGCGGAGTAACGCCGCCAGAGGCTTCTGTTTTTGCGCGTCCTTGACACATTTTAACCGCTTGTCTAAGCGTCTCAAGACTCATATTATCTAGCAGCACCAAACTCACCTCAGCATCTAAAGCTTGCTCCAGTTGCTCTAAAGTATCGACCTCAATCTCAATTGGAATCAGATGTCCTGCAAAGTCTTTTGCTTGCTTGACTGCGGTTTTGATATCTCCTGCGATGGCGATATGATTGTCTTTGATTAAGATCGCGTCATCGAGTCCCATACGGTGGTTGCGACCACCGCCGCAGCGTACGGCGTATTTTTGCACAATACGTAGACCGGGAATGGTTTTGCGCGTGCAGGTAATTTTCGTCTGATATTCAGCAACACTATCTACGATTTGTCTCGTCGCTGTTGCTATGCCGCTAAGATGCGTTAAAAAGTTAAGCGCCGTACGCTCTGCTGTCAGCAAATGCCGTGCATTACCTTGCACTGTTGCGAGTACGCTGCCGGCGTCCACAAAGTCGCTATCTTGAACTTGACTATCAAAATGAATCTCACGATCTACCAGCGCAAAAGCAAGACGAGCCAAGTCCATACCGCATATCACACCTGCTTGCCGCGCTTTGATCTGTAATGTCGCTTGTTTGTCTACTGGAATCGTTGCTTGCGAGGTGACATCACCGCGGCGACCTAAATCTTCTATTAAAGCGGCTGCAACTAAGGGTTTGAGTACTACTTGATCTAGAGCTGGCTCTCGCTGTGCTTTCATTTATTCTCGCCTATGTGGTAAGTAAGTCTTGAGCAGTCGTACATTAAACTCAAAATGAGCATAAATATAGCGTAAAGTTAGTGAACTGACAAGCGTATAGAAGACAATTTATAAATATGCAACTCGTGTTCTCCAGCTTTGATAGATATATAGTTGATTCACTTTAAAACCGATATCCTGCTACTGGGATACTTGTTTAGATAACAGTTGCGTAGCATCGAAAAGTGCGAAGCGCACAGCAAGCAAGGAAAGTTTGTACCAGTAGCACAACAATATCAACGTATCGATTTTATTTCGTATTGACTATACAGCACCAGCTATTTTTGCTTCGGTAATTTACTATCCATCAAAAGGCTTTGTAGTTCAATATCATGGCGAAAACGGTAAAGCTTAGCTGGCCGTCCTCGGTTAGCACTACTACTCTCTCCGGTTGGGGTCACTAGATCCTGAGTGTCGAGCAGTCGCCGAAAATTTTGTTTGTGTAAGCGTATACCTGATAACGCCTCAATGCTTTGTTGCAACTGCGATAGCGTAAATTTATCAGGCATTAAACCAAAGATAAGCGGCTGATATTCTATCTTGGCGCGTAGCCTCGATATCGCAGTTGCAATCACGCGGCGATGGTCGTAATACATAGGTATTCCTATAATCTGCGACCACTCTATAGGCAGCTGAGCGCCGTAATAGCTTGGCGGATAATCAGGGGACTCAGGTATTAAACCCGCCTCGTATAGCATCTCATAGCGTAGCAGCACGTGTTCGCTCACCCAGTCGCTGTGTTGCCCTTTACCGCGCGCCTTGGGCTTGGGCTTGGAGCTTGAATTAGTGCTTGAGTGCTCATCAAAACTTACGCCCCAGCACAGTTGAATGCGCTGTTCACGCCGCTGCTGAATTGCGGTATTAGTCGCACTCGCAGCCCAACGCCAAAGCGCTGGCACAATCAGCTCCGTAATAGCCGCTGGCATGCCTTGCAGATGATTCTCCCACGGAAAATAATCATACCAGTCGCGCCATAACGCTTTACTCTTAAGCGTATGTGTCTGCGTCTCTTGCACTAGCCCTAAGTAACTTACGTAGACCAATGCGTGACCATCTATGTTACGTCTATTAGTGTCGACAAAAGTATATAGCTGTTCTATGTAACCTAGTGGCTGCAGTGTCTGCTCCTCAACCCACTGGCGTACGCCTGCTTGTAAGGATCGATGCAGTGGCATCAAAGGGCCATTCGGTAACAGCTTACCCTGATCCACGGTGAGCACCCTTGCCACGTGATTTGTAATAGCAACGAGCACCGCCACCACTTCAGTGGTACCGCTGCCTTGTTGATGAGCATGCGAATAAGACAAGGTCATAAAATGATGAAATTCCTTTGTAAGACAATCTAGCGACGATTTAGCAGCATATCGTAGATACTAGCTCATCATAGCTTAGCCTTACCAGTATATAAAAGTCAGTATATAAAATAATAAAGCTTTATAACTATAAAAAAGCTTTGCATTGCTAGATTTATAAAAAATCCTTGTATTTATGCTCAAAATGAGCATAATAAAGCTATCTTATTATCTCTCCAATCATTTTACTGTACTTTACTTCCTGGTTTATCAGATCCATTACCACTTGCAAGGACTATGGTTATGAACATCTATCCCTACGACGCCCCTATAATGAACACTAAGGCTGACTCCAATACTACTAGTGCCAACAGCATCTCGCATCGAATGAATATCGAATATGCCAAAGCTAATATTCCTGTAGATCTACCGCATAGCGAAAGGCTTGTGGTCGAAGAAAACATCAAGCAGTTACTCAAAAATAATAACGCCGTACTAGTGGCTCACTATTACGTCGATCCCTTTATCCAAGATTTAGCGCTAGCAACTGGCGGCTGCGTTGGGGATTCGCTAGAGATGGCACGCTTTGGTCAAGCGCATAGCGCGCAAACCTTGGTAGTGGCTGGCGTGCGCTTTATGGGTGAATCAGCCAAAATCCTCAGCATGGAAAAAACGGTACTGATGCCAGATTTAGAAGCGGAGTGTTCGCTTGATTTGGGCTGCCCTATCGATGAGTTCTCCGCCTTTTGTGACGCCCATCCTGAGCGCACAGTAGTCGTCTATGCCAATACCAGCGCGGCAGTTAAAGCCCGTGCTGACTGGGTGGTGACCTCCTCGGTTGGTATCGATATTATCCGTCATCTGCATGCTAAAGGTGAAAAAATTATCTGGGGTCCTGATCGTCATCTAGGTAAATATATCGCCCGTGAGACCGGCGCTGACATGCTGTTATGGCAAGGCTCTTGTCTAGTGCATAATGAATTTAAGGCAACAGAGCTGCTGCAATTAAAAGAACAGCATCCCAATGCTAAGGTGCTGGTGCATCCTGAATCGCCTGATAGCGTAGTTGCCCTCGCTGATGTCGTCGGCTCAACCAGTAAGCTGCTTACCTCTACCTATGAGATGGATGCTGATACCTTTATTGTTGCCACTGACCTAGGTATTTTGCACGAGATGCAAAAACGCTCGCCAACCAAGCGCTTTTTGGCCGCGCCAACCGCAGGCGAGAGTGCCAGCTGTAAAAGCTGTGCGTTTTGTCCGTGGATGGCGATGAATGGACTTAAAGGTATTGAACAGTGCTTAACTGACTATAGCGGTGAGGTACTTATGAGCGCTGAGCTTGCTGCTGACGCGATAAAGCCCTTGCAGCGCATGCTTGATTTTGCGGAATCACAAAAGCTGCGCGTAGAAGCAAGCGGTGATATTGTCAAAGACCGTGCACTGTTTGCAAATGTTGGAGCCGCGTAACATGGCCGCTTTATGCACTAACACAACAGACGATAGTGCCTGCACTGCTCATATGCATACGGACGTATTGATCATTGGTGCAGGATTGGCAGGTTTGAGTACCGCGCTTGCCCTGCCCGCATCGCTCAATATTACTATACTGAGTAAAGCGGATCTTGAGACTTGCTCCAGTTACTACGCGCAAGGCGGTATTGCAGCAAGCTTAGATCAAAATGATAGCGCGCAAGCTCATATCAAGGATACCCTTATCGCTGGCGCAGGGCTCTGCGCAATTGACAATACCACACGTATCTTGGGTGCAGGACAACAAGCCGTGCAGTGGCTATGCGAGCAAGGTGTGCCTTTTACTCGCACAGCGCAGACTTTAAACAACCCATTACCATTACAGACTGACGATCTACACTTAACTCAAGAAGGGGGTCACAATCATCGCCGAGTCGCTCATGCTGATGATGCGACCGGTCGGCACATCATGGATGCTTTAATCAAAGAAGTAAAAGCAGCGACTCATATTACTCTCTTGCCATTTTGTGAAGCGCTTGGATTACTCACGGTAGCGTCAAATCACACTTTATCAATTAATAACACTGCTAACAAACGCTGTCAGGGTGCGCAAGTTTTTGACCACAGTCAGCAGCGTCTATTCTCTATTTATAGCCGCAGCGTAGTGCTAGCAAGCGGTGGTTTAGGCAAGCTATTTGATCGTGCCAGTGCGCCTGATGTGTGCGTTGGTGATGGAGTGATGATGGCATGGCAAGCAGGTTGCCGCTTGGCAAATTTAGAATTTATTCAGTTTCATCCAACTGGACTGGCAGTAGATGACAGCAGTTTTTTGATATCAGAAGCCCTGCGCGGCGAAGGCGCCTATTTGTATTGCCCCACAACTGGCAAGCGTTTTATGGTGGATATTGATGCTCGGGCTGAGCTTGCCCCGCGTGATATCGTTGCTCGTGCAATAGCCGAGCAAATCAACAACAACGGTCTTGGCTACGTGCATCTTGATATCAGTCACAAGCCATGTCAGTTTATAAAAGCACACTTTCCTCAGATCTATCAGACGCTTTTAGATACCGGCCTTGATATGACTGTAGACCCAGTACCCGTTGCGCCCATCGCACATTACAGCTGCGGTGGCGTCGTGACTTGCGCCAATGGTTTGACCGATGTGCAAGGCTTGTACGCTGCAGGTGAGGTGGCCTATACAGGGTTGCATGGTGCTAATCGCTTGGCAAGCAACTCACTATTAGAGTGTGTGGTCGTCGGTCGCAATATCGCAGCGCACTTACCGCTTTACCTAAGTGCGCAATCAGAGCAATCTAAAAGCAACGACGCCCATGCCCTTACTATAGCTATACCAGCTATAGACGACGTTTGGACCTATCCGACCCTCGGCTCTGCGCAAACCATCAACTTACCCGTAACATCAGTAGTCAATAATCATTACTCCGCCCTTACCACTAACGATATCATGTCTATAATAACTCAGCTAAAAACCCTTATGACGCAAAACATGGGTATTGTACGCAGTGCTCAGCAGCTACAAGACGCTCTAGTACAGATACAGCAGTGGCAAGCGCATAATAATATCAGTATGTCAAACTTATCCGTCTTAACTGATTCTGACACCTTAACCAAGTATGATTTGGCACGTTATCAGTTGGCGCGTCAACTACAACTGACAACGCTAATTATTCAATCAGCTTATCAGCGCTATGAGAGTCGCGGCGGACACTACCGAGCGGACTACCCTCTGTTAGCAACCAAAGCTAGAGTCAGTGTCGTTAAGCCTCTAGAGGCTACGCCGAAGCAACAAGTAGGTCATATACAAAACGCTGTAACAAATATCGTTAGTGAAGCGCTCAGCGCAGTGGGTTGAATTTAAATACTATCATTTCTGTTTGTCTAATAGGTCTCGTATACTCAGCTTTTAAGACCTAATATGATACAATCGTCGGCTGGTTAAAATCTAACGAGCCTTTTTATGCAAAGCCTTATCACCCTTGTTTTGGTTCTTACGCCGATGTTCATTGGCTTTGCCATTCCTGTCAATCCCAAGCTGACTGCCTTTGCTGACAAAGGCTTGTCTTACCTAGTATTTGTTATTTTAACCCTTATCGGCATTGAGCTATCACAAGTGGAAGGCTTGGGTAGCCAATTGGGCGAGATTGCACTCTATGTGACTGTCTTAGCGGTATTGACTATCGGTACTGGGCTGCTGGGACTCATGCTGTTTGATCATCTAAAGCCTTGGGAAGCCAAAAAACCAAAGGCTAAATCCAAAGAGCATCGCGTGAGTATTCGCGGTAGTCTACTGCAAGTCTTTTGCGTCGTCATCGGTATGATTATTGGCTACCTGTTGCCATTGGACTATATTCCGCCTGAAAACACCATGACTATTCTGTTGATGATACTGATACTGCTGGTCGGTATTGGCCTCAAAGGTTCAGGCATCACCCTCAAAGAAGTGCTGCTCAATAAACGCGGCGTGCAAATGAGTGTTATTTTTACTTTCTCAGTACTTATTGGTGGACTAGTTTTTGCGTTGTTATTTACCGATGTTTCATGGACTAAAGGCTTGGCATTAGCGTCAGGCTTTGGCTGGTATTCGCTATCGGCTATTGTCATGACGGATGCTTATGGCGCGATTTGGGGTAGTGTTGCCCTATTTAATGACTTAATTCGTGAATTTTTTGCGTTGTTGTTTATACCCGTGTTTATGCGTAAATACCCGTCAGGAGCCGTTGGGCTTGGCGGTGCCACAAGTCTTGACTTCACTCTACCCATCATTCAGCAATCAGGCGGTTTAAAGGTCGTGCCGTTAGCCATTAGCTTTGGGTTTATTATTAATATCGTCTCTCCGGTGTTGATGGTGGTGTTTTCGGCGTGGTGATAGTTTAAATACAATAGCAAAAGAGTATACTGTCACTCACTACCTCTATTGAAATACAAAATCATTTTTATAAGCAAAACATTTGTTTGCAAAAAGACAACTCTTAACTAATAAAAAGGTAAAGCAGTTATGTGCGGTATCAACGGTTTTTTTAATACTTCTACTACCCTCTCTGCTAGTGTAGTAATAGAGCAGATGAATAGAGCTATCGAGCATCGTGGTCCAGATGCGACTAGTAGCTGGCAAGACGAGTCGACGGGTTTAATGTTTGGTCATCGTCGTTTGGCTATACAAGATTTATCACCTGCTGGCGCCCAGCCCATGCACTCACAAGATGATCGATACGTGCTTATTTTTAATGGGGAGATCTATAACCATTTTCAGCTGCGTGAGCGTTTAGCCAATGAAAACAAAGCACCGACTTGGCGCGGACACTCAGATACCGAAACTATACTTGCAGCCTTAACTGCATGGGGTATTGAAGCCACGTTACAAGCAATGGTTGGTATGTTTGCTATTGCTTTATGGGATCATAAACATCAAGTATTAACGTTGGCTCGAGACAGAATGGGTGAAAAGCCTTTTTATTGGGGTTGGCAGGGAGACGCATTGTACTTTAGCTCGGAGCTACAAGGACTCAAAGCTAATCCTGCATTCAAAACGGACATCAACCGTGACGCTATTACTCTACTGCTGCGTCATAACTGTATCCCTGCTCCCTTTAGTATTTATAGCGGTATTGAAAAGCTGCGTCCAGGGCACTGGATACAACTGCCATTAACTGACTTAAATAAAGCAAAAGCTGCAAAGTCAAAAGCCTACTGGAGTTTTAATGCCATTGTTGAGGCTGGTTTAGCAAACCCATTTACAGGAAGTCCAGAACAAGCTGTCTCTACATTAGAGTCTACGCTGACTCAAAGTATTGGCGAGCAGATGCTCTCTGATGTCCCTCTCGGTGCTTTTTTAAGCGGGGGTATTGATAGCAGTACTATCGTGGCTTTGATGCAAGCTCAAAGCTTGCGACCTGTCAAGACGTTTACCATAGGTTTTGAGGATAAAGGCTACAATGAAGCAAAGCACGCCCAAGCTGTTGCTGATCATCTAAAAACAGAACATACCGAGTTGTATATTCAGCCAAAGGACGCTTTAGCGGTTATTCCTAAATTGCCTCATATCTACTCTGAGCCGTTTTCAGACAGCTCGCAAATTCCCACCTTTTTGGTCAGTCAATTAGCGAGTCAGCATGTTACAGTCTCACTAAGCGGCGATGGTGGGGATGAGTTATTTGGTGGTTACAATCGTTATTTAATGGCACAGCGAATTTGGAATAAGAGTCGCAAGCTACCAAAACCTATGCGCCAAGTCATAGCAAAGCTGCTCACTACTCTACCGCCAAAGCGTTGGGATACTATCCTTGATCTATTCAGTCCTATGATGCCTGAGCGTCTACGTATACGTACACCCGGTGACAAGGCGCACAAGCTCGCTGGCGTGCTCAGCCTCAATAGCGAAAAGGACTTTTATCAAACATTAACTAGTCATTGGCAGCATCCAGAACAGTTAGTCATCGGCGCTACCGAACCGAAAACTTTAGTCAGTGATCCAGCATGCTGGCCAGCAACAGATAGCTTTGAACATGCCATGATGGCTATGGACGCTCAAACCTATATGACCGATGATATCTTGGTCAAAGTTGATCGAGCAGCGATGGCAAACAGTCTAGAGACTCGGGTACCACTACTCGATCATCGCGTCGTTGAGCTGGCATGGCAGATGCCTTTGGATTACAAGATTCGCCATGGTGAAGGTAAATGGTTACTCAAACAAGTGCTATTCAATCATGTCCCCCGTGAGTTGATTGAACGTCCTAAAATGGGCTTTGGTATTCCACTACATGACTGGTTACGCGGCTCATTGCGTGATTGGGCTGAGGCTTTGCTTGATGAAAAGTTACTTATTAAGCAGGGTTATTTCCATCCCGCCCCAATACGCAAAATGTGGCAAGAACACTTGAGCGGCGCCTACAATCACCAGAGTCAGTTGTGGGATATTTTGATGTTTCAAGCTTGGCTTGAGACGCAGTAGGTTTAGCATTTTTGAGTAAGCGTCTGGTCTTGAATAAGGGTAGGCGCACTTAAAATAAATATTTTTTAGTTAGTTCTAACAATCACGCCAGCGGCACATCCTTATCCACCTGACAAACCCTATCATGCCACTGGATAAACTCATTAATAGCAATGAGCGTCGATTTAGTATTGTTAACTTCCCTACCTTTAAAGCTGTTGATAAAACGACAAGCACTATACCCTTGAGCGAACTTATCATAGTCAGCCAGCCATTTTTTCCTAGCTTCAAGCTCTGCTAGACATGGCTCATTTTTCTTCGGCGTCAACGTCATCTGCAGGCATCGACCAAAAGTCTGTGGTAGGAATATCTTTGCTCAGTACTTCTCGCTCTGTCACCTCAGTCATGCGCCACGGCTTTGCGCCCAAACGTGCCCGAAAGCATTGCTGCGCTTGGCACAGACGCACATAATTAGGATCGGCATGGAAGTAGGCAAACCATTCTATAACGATGCTGTCATTAGGCAAAACAGTCTCATGGGTTGCGATGATACGAAAACCCGAGGGCGTTTTATAAAGACGAAAAGACTCATCAGGATAACTGTTAATACGCTTTTGAATTAGGCCCGTCATAAAAGGTAGAAGTGCAGCGTGGTCAGCATTTATCTTCTGCTGGCGCTCTTGCTCTTCTTTACTGGCTTTTTGCCATAAAAAAGCGGTTGCCGCTATCATCACCGCAATTAACCACAGCCATGACCAGCCTTGCCACGCTATGATACTGGCAATAATCGCGAAAATAATAACCAAGCTCCAAATGAGTCCTTTAGTGATAATCTGATTTTGATTAACAACTGACTGTATAAGGCCGTGGCGATCATATTGGTCTGGAAAAAGGTGATGCAATAGTTCAGCGTTATCGATATCAATAATAGCGATATTGTCGACGTTCGCAACTTGCGCGCCATAGCTATTACGCGTGACGATAACTTTAGTCGTATAGGCGAATTTGTCTTTGGGAAAGGTTCGCTCAGAGATAATTTGCTCGCGAATAGGAATACCGTTGCTGTCGTTGTACTCTTCTTTGCGTTCACGGCGTATGATATCCTCGCCTGCTAGACAGCGTTCATGAGCATCTGCTACGCGATTCTTAGCATGCACTAAGGCGTCGCTTTGACTGACATCCGACCAGCCGTAGCGTTTGATGGTGGCTTACTTTGTTGTGCCATTTGATACTACCGAGGATTCAAAGCGCTGCTTATATTGCGCCCAGTATTTAGGGATAAGCATGAGGTTTGCCTTGTTGAGCTTTATATATAGATTTTATTATTTGTCAAATGGATAGCATACCTATTTATTATCTGTTATCATAGATACCAATATGACCGTCACCTCTGCTTTTGCAAGTGGCGGTTCTCTATTTTGTTTAAAGCTTCAGTCCACACCCCTAAACCCCACTCGCCTGCTTGGCAAATAGCTTCATCAAGGGTTTAATCTTGCCCACGCGGTACATGCCTTCGCTACGGATTTGCTGAATAGGACGCAGCTGGGCGATTGATCCTGCAAATAGCCAGTTCAGCGCTGAGAAGCTATGCATCATCACGCTGTTATGTGGACGGCGCAAACGCTCATAACGGCGCAGCGTTTGACCACTACCCCACAGCGTACCCCCACTACGGGCAAAGTCCCCAGTCAATTGCTCATATAGCTCCTTAACATCGAGCATACCTAAGTTTAGCCCTTGTCCTGCTAGTGGATGTACCCCGTGCGCGGCGTCACCTACCAAAACGATATTAGGCGCGGTATAACGTGTGGCTTGCTGGGCAGTAAGCGGAAAGCTGGCAATCGATTCGATTTGCTCAATGGCGCCAAGTTCATAGTTGCTAGCGATAGCAAGCTTATCTGCGATAGTGCGATCGTTCTCTTCTAGTAGCGCTAACGCTTGATTGCGCGGTAGCGTCCAGACGATTGACTGCCAGTGCTGCGGATAAGCTTTGTCCTCAACGGTGATATCAGCAAGTGGCAATAACGCTAAAGTCCCGGTAGGCAGCATCACTTGGCGCGCGGTGGCAAGATGGGGCTTAGTGGTCTTAATAGCGCAGCAAATCGCTGTTTGGTTGTAGTCTAAAGTATCCAGCTCAATAGCGGCTTGCTGGCGTACAAACGAGCCGCGGCCATCTGCGCCGACTACTAGTGCAGCCTCAATAATACTAGCGTTATCCAAAGTAACGCGATAACCGGCATCGCCTAACCAGTCCATATCAACGACTTGTTGTCCTGCAATAACAGTTAAGTACTCGCTGACATCGTCTTCATAGGCACGTTGCCACAAGGCATGTTCAATCACTAGTGGCTCGACCATACTACCCAGACGATCTGTGCGTTTATGATCGCCGAAGAGTAGCTCGCCTCTACCGTTTAATTGCCAGACTTGCATTTGAGAATAGTCCGCTTTGCGCCCAGATTGGGCAATTTTTTGCCAAGCGCCTACGTCTTGCAGCAAACCAATACTAGCGAGACTCAAGGCGTAAACACGCGCATCGCGCTTGGCTAACAGTGCCTGCCAATCAGAGGTATCGCGCTCCGGCTGAGCATCGATTAAGGTAACAGGTCGCTTATTTTGCGCCAACTTTAGGGCAAGCGTCATACCAACGACGCCGCCGCCAACGATCAATGTATGGTTATTATTCATAAGGTATTCCTAATAGCTACTCGTAAGTATAAACACGCAATAAAAAGACGTCACACTAGGATTTTAGCCCCATCGCATAAGTGGCAACGAGCGGCTTAACATTGGGAAGTTTGTCAAAAGCGACCAGCGCAACATTACGCATAAGCTTGATAGCTGGATTGGTATGGGTAAAGCCATGCACGACCGCATCGCAAAAGCGGATCACTCGTTTTTGATCGGTTTGGCGCGCTTTTTCATAGCGTTTTAGTAGATTTGAGTCTCCAATATCTGCACCTATTGCAGCTTGCGCACTCATCATCTGCGCCAGTACATGGGCGTCACGCATACACAGGTTAAAGCCTTGACCCGCAACCGGATGCAAAGTGTGCGCCGCATTGCCCATAATCACGCAGCGCCCTTTGACTTGCTGGTCTGCCAGTACGCGCGTCAATGGATAAGCGCCGCGGCGTCCGGCTTTGATAAATGTACCAGCGCGCTGACCAAAAGCGTGCTGTAGAGTCTGCAGAAAGTATTTATCGTTCTCTAGATATTTTGCTTCCTCGCCCTTTGGACATATCCAGACCACCGAGCGTCTATGACCTGTTTGGTCGTTATGATTGCCATCGCCTTCTGGATCAGTTAGTGGCAATACAGCAAGCGGTCCTGCCGGGCTAAAGCGCTCGATAGCGATATGTTCATGGGGCTTAGAGGTCTCTACCACACCGACGATAGCGGTTTGCTCATAATCGTAAGTACTGGTACCGATACCTAGTAGCTGACGCACGCTTGAGTCGCGCCCATCACAGGCGACCAGTACACTGCCTTGTCGTTGTTGCACCTTATCATTCGCGCTGTGGTTAAAGCTCAGGGTTACACTGTCCAAGTGCTGATCAATAGCTGTGACCTCAGCGTTATCAATCAGGGTAATTAAAGGCTCGTTTTGCGCCGCTAACAATAGCTTACGGCCCAGCCAAGCATTTTCCATGACTTGTCCAAAGGATTCGACGTTTTCCTCCGCCTTATTAAGCTGTGCCTGTCCAAAGCTGCCTTGCTCGCTGATCTGCACCGCATCAATACGGCACGCATGACTTTGCAGCTTATCCCACAAGCCAATCTCTTGATAGATCTGTACGGTACGCCGTGAGATCGCCGTATTGCGACTATCTAAGTAGTGGCTGCGCCCCTTGTCATCATCAGGGCTAATATCGGGATAGCTGTTTTTTTCAAGTAAGGTGCTGGCGATACCCTGATGCGCAAGCAATAGCGCAAAGGACAGTCCTACATGCCCGCCGCCGGCAATCAGTACATGCGGCCGAGTTGAGTGAGTTGGACTGTTAGAGGGGGCGGTATAATCGGTGGCACTAAGGGAGTTGGTATTTAGATATTGTGAGTGCTGCATGATTAGCCTTCTTAATAATAATTTTATAAGACTAGATTACCATAAATTTGACAGCTATCAGTGCTCTTAGCCGCGCGTATATAGCCTGCTTTACCTTTTTATACAGTGCGGTCTCTGTATCAGCGCGACTCATAGGCACTACTTATGAGCGCAACCCGAGTTGTAAGCGGTTGCAATCATCATACAAAAACTAGCGCTTGGCGCTCACGCACCGCTTGAAATTTAAAAACTATCAACCATAATAAAGACAAGCAACTGCTGATTTAGAACCTACCATTTATTAGCGTTTAGCAGGTAAATCGACAGAAGTTCACCACTTTTAGCCTTTATTGTTAGCAATTTCAGATCACTATCATTCCATTTTAGCGCGACCGCTTTATTATTCATATTTATTACTGCGCCCGCATTCATTTGTACTTACTACTGGTATTTACTAAGGGCAATCAATACAAGGATAACCGCTTGACAGATTCCATGAGCCGCCATATCAAGTTTGACTCGTTAACCCCAGCACAGCTTAAAACTGTGCTTGGCGAATACAACAACCACATGAAGTATCTACAAGACCGTCTCGATATCAAAATCAGCCAGCGCCAAGGTGATTTTTGTATCAGTGGTGATGTCTTGGGCGTTGAGCGCGGTGAGCGCATTATTTATAAGCTCGTTGACGAGGCGCAAAACTCAAAAGACATTAGCGCAGAAGAGCTGCATCTCATCATTCAATCCAGTATCTCACGTGATGAAGACGCTGAGGATGAGATGGATATTGACGATGATGCGGATAATGCGGACAGCGCCGATCATTTTACGCCTATCAGTCTACGCACGCGTAAAGGCAAGATCATTCCTCGCGGTGGTAATCAGCAGCGCTATGTCAGAAATGTACTCAGCTCAGATGTCTCCTTTGGTATTGGACCTGCTGGTACGGGTAAGACTTATTTAGCAGTGGCCTGCGCGGTAGATATGTTTGAGCGTAATGAGATTGAGCGTATCTTACTGGTGCGTCCCGCTGTTGAAGCCGGCGAAAAGCTTGGCTTCTTACCAGGAGATCTCACGCAAAAAATTGATCCCTATCTACGTCCCTTATATGATGCGCTCTATGAGATGATTGGCTTTGAAAAAGTAGGTAAAATGATCGAGCGCCAAGAGATTGAAATCGCGCCGCTCGCTTATATGCGTGGTCGTACGCTCAACAACTCTTTTGTCATCTTGGATGAAGCACAAAATACCACGCCTGAGCAAATGAAGATGTTTTTGACGCGCTTAGGTTTTGGCTCACGTGCTGTAATCACAGGGGATATCTCACAAGTTGATTTACCACGTGGTACTAAATCAGGACTGGCGCAAGCTCTAGATATCTTGAGCGGTATTGATGAGATTCACATTACAAAGTTTGACTCAAAGGACGTGGTGCGCCATCAGTTGGTACAAAAAATCGTTGAGGCTTACGATGTGTTTGATGAAGAGCAGCTGGTCCTTCAAGAAAAACGCAAGCAAGAGCGCATCAAAGAGCAAGAGCGTAAAGACGCCATCAGTAGTGCTGCTTCTAAGTTGTAATTGGCTTGTAGATTTAGATAAGACAAACCGGACTTAGCGTTCGGTTTTTTTATGATGTATAGCTGCTAAGACGTATTATTAAAGGATAGTGTTATGCCAAACCCTGCAGTAGATATCGATATTAGCGCAGCTGATAGCCTTGAGCAAGAAACGCTTGATCGTTATTACGCTCATACAGTAGTGCAGTCTACGATGCTTGCGACCCTGAACTATATAGACATGCGGATAATAAACGGCTTGACGCTACCCTACTTTGCAGACAGTACAGAGCTTTGGGATACCAAACCTAAGGCGTTAGAGCTATATATCACTGATTTGGAGGAAGGACGAGCGCTAAACCTAGAGGCTCGTGGCAAAGATTATGCCACCAATATTTTATCGTATCCAAGCGACATGCCAGCGAGCATTGTGGCGCTTATGCCCACACTGCCAATTGGCGAGTTGATTATCTGTCATGAGGTTATAGCACGAGAAGCAAGTGAGCAAAACAAAAGCGTAGAGCAGCACGTCATACATTTACTCATTCATGGCATGCTGCATTTACTAGGATTTGATCATGAGCTTGGACTGGCTGAGCAAAACGAGATGGAGGGCTTTGAGATTGATATATTAGCTGAGCTCAATTTGCCTAATCCGTATATTTAATACCTATATCTTATCGCAATTCTGTTAATCCTTATCCATAGGCAGCTTTTGTGATTGATCCATGTTATTGACCATTTGATCAAGTCCTTTAATATGTACGCTGCGTTGGGGAAAGGGAATGTCGATTTTTTCATTATCGAACACTTCTTTAAACTGTTCAAGTAAATCACATTGTAGCGCCCACCAGTCGGCATTCGTTGTCCACACATTTAATGTCAAATCGACTGAATTATCGCCTAAACTGGTCACGCGTATCACAGGCTCAGGATCACTAAATGCCATCTTATTTTCTCTAGCTAGATTTAACATCAAGGTTTTAGCGGTCTTGATGTTAGCATCATAGCCAACGCCGACGGTAATATCCACGCGGCGATTAGGCAATGCCGTATAGTTGATAACAGCGGAGGTAGTGATATCGCCATTTGGGATAATGATATCGTGATTGTTGATAGTCGTTAAATGTGTGTTTACTAAGGTAATCTCAGCCACTGTACCTGTATAACTACTGATCTGTACGTAGTCGCCGCGTACAAAGGGGCGAAAGGTGACAATCATGATACCTGCGGCAAAGTTTGATAACTGATCCTTTAGCGATAAACCAATAGCAACAGCTGCGCCGCCTAATATAGCGACGACAGAGGTAGTATGGACGCCGACTTGGTTGAGCGCCGCTAGCACAACAACGACAAGCAGTACGCCATAAAGTAAGCGACTCAAGAAGTTTGCTGCCGTGGTCTCCATATGACCGCGCACCATAATCCGGTTCGCAAAGGTGACAGCCTTTTTGGCGACCCAGCGTCCCACAAAAAAGATGACAATAGCCAAACCTATTTTAATAAGAATAACTATGGCACTATCAGTTAGTGCTGCCACATCGATGGTAAACCCCAAAAATTCCATATTTAATAGATGCTCATGTTGGTAATAGTCTAAAATGTAGGTCAGTGGTTACCCATCTGATAATTTTAATAAGTCACTTCCACCTTATCGCTATAACGATAAGTACGAATCAAACGCAGCTCAACAATATCATTCATATCGTTGCTAAATCTGCCAAAAGGTGCCGCTTGACGTACGGATTGTTTGGCCGCTTCATCTAATATAGTAGAGTTTGAACTCTCAAGCAGACGGATCGCTTTGATATTGCCATCAGAGCCAATAATCACCATTAAACGTACTTCACCCGTAATGCCCTGTGCGCGCGCCTGTGCCGGATAGTGCAAGTTACCAACGCGTTCTACATGCTCGCGAAACGTATCGATGTAATCTGCTGCCGCCCCGCGTGTGGTTGAGTTACTATCCACTGTTACTACTTTGGACTGCGTGGCAAACGCTTGCTCACGTTGCGAGAGCTGTGCCTCAAGGGTGGCGATCTGTTTGCGCAAACGCTCTTCTTGCGCAATTAAGTCATCTTGCGCTTGTTTGCTATCGTTATCGGATTCAACGCTTACTTGACGCCAACTGAGCGTCGTACGCAAATAGCTCTCTTGATAACGCTGCTGACGTACTTGGCGCTGCAAATCAATCACATCTTGCGTTTCGCTCATCTGCTCGGCGCTAAGCGGACTTGACTGGGCGGACTCTTGACGCAGCTGTTGACGTACCGTACCACCGCCCTCTTGTGAAGCGTTAGCGATAAAGTGGGCGTCTTCATTGGGCTGCATATTATCTGTCAAAGCCTTGGCAACATCTTGCATAAGCGCGGCAGGATCTTGACCCATCGAAAAGCTTATACCAAAGATAATTACCGCATGTATTGTGACGGCAACAACGATAGCCACAGGCATGCTGACATTACGCGCAGGCACGTGATCTGAAAAATGGTAACTTTGTGAATCTTTAATATGGGCCACAGTACTCAGTCTCATAAGCGCATTAAATAGGCGTTAAACGTTATTGCCATAAGCGCTATACATCTAGAACAGCACCTT
Source organism: uncultured Psychrobacter sp. (assembly GCA_947489525.1). GTDB lineage: Bacteria > Pseudomonadota > Gammaproteobacteria > Pseudomonadales > Moraxellaceae > Psychrobacter. Next base: position 56,304 of record CANLDW010000003.1, on the reverse strand, counting down.
TGAAAGACAAAAGGATAAAAACGCCGACGCTATCATAGCATGAGCGCTAATTATATCGCTAGCGTCTATACTTAATTCGACTGATAAGCATTTATGCGCGTTACAGCGCTTGTTTACGACAAAATCACAGCTTGCATTTTTTGCGCTGCCATTTTTGTTATATACTGTTGGCATTTAGCGCAAAAAAGCGGTAAGTTTTTCTCACGCAGCGCAAATCTATTGGCAAATAGCACTGGAACTATAGCGCATTCAGTGCTGTTTAACCCAACTACTTCCTAGCGTTTGTTTTTTTGCGACCCTATACCTATAAGGATGATAAGTTTGAGTAACGTGAATAGTTCAGATGATTTTGAAGAGTTTGCCAGCAATATCGGTTATCGTTTTGAAGCGTCATTCAGTAATGGCTGGGATAGTATCACAAGTATCTTCAAAAACTTGTACGGCAAAACGACGGACAAGCTTGAAGGCGAATTTAGACTGCCTGTTGCCCAGCATTACGTCAATGATGCGCTGCAAAAGTTTGTCACCGACAACGTCGGTGCTATCTTAGAGCTACGTGTCGAGCTGCACGATGATTGGTTTCGATTGTTTTGTACCATCGATGTGGCAGGGATATATGTGGAAGTTGCAAGTAACTTCAAGCTAGTACACGTACAATTGGATCGCAACGTTCAGCGCTTTGTGTTTGGTCAACTGACTTATACTGATGTCTTAAACCTACGCTGCGAATCCTTTATTAAACGTCAAGGTATCAAGCTTGCCATCTGGTTTTACCACAGTGTACTCAAAAAGGATCCGTTAGGCTTTATTCTTTCCTACATTAATATTGCGCGCGCTAAAGAAGACATCATTTATCTTGATATTAATCGCTGGCTTAAAAAGAACGATAAAATCATGAGCGCCCTGCACAAAGCCCAAGTCAACTACGGTGAGGTAGAAGAAGAACAGCTGATTTTAAAAACGCAAGTGAACTACCGTGATCTATTAGGCGGTAATAGCGGCGAGGATATTATCAGCGAAAAAGACCGTAGCGATGCTGTTCGTCCGCGCTCAGATAAGGACAACAAAGCGCAAAACTCGCAAAGTCAGACTACCAAAGATAAATACTATGGCGGCGAGGCTGAGCCCGAGATGATGGCAGGTCCTATTAATCCTGTAGGTGATGCAACTGACCCTAGCCGTGAATAATGAGGACGGCTTTGGCTTACGACGCTATAAACAATGATCTGCTTATTAGTTGACATAGTTATTAGTTAATAAATGAATACGAGTACGCCGCGACATTATTTAAAATCGCGGCGTACTGCTATTAGCACATTGGTAAGATTACCAGTAGTTCTCAACAGCAATATTGCCCTCGCCGCGTCTGTTCATCTTCAGCCCTAGCCCCTTGAGCGCCTCTTTGGTGTCCTCCACCATATCTGGATTGCCGCACAGCATGACGTGGGTGCTACTGGCATCTAAGTCAATACCAGCACGAGCTTGTAGCTCTCCTGTTGTCAACAGCTTAGGTAAGCGTTCATTCAGCGCATCTGCTACGGGCTCACGCGTTACAATAGGAATAAAGATAAGCTTGGCTGGATGATCAACCAGCTCACCAAAGTCCTCTTGTAGAGCTTTAATCTTATCGACGTACGCCAGCTCCTCAAGTGAGCGCGCACTATAAGCCAGAACAATATGTTCATAATCCTGCCACGGCTGCATATCTTGTAGCATTGATAAAAATGGCGCTAGTCCTGTTCCTGTTGCAAGCAGCCACAGATCCTTTGGTAGCGGCTGCTGATAACGCGCCAAGGTCAAAAAACCAAACGGCGTAGTATTAAGTAACAGCTCATCACCAACTTGTAAGTGCTGTAATTGCGAGGTAAAAGCCCCATCAGGGATGACAATAGAGAAAAACTCTAGCACCTCATCGAAGGGAGATGACACAATAGAATAGGCGCGAAAAATATCTTCGTTTACCACATCCGTCTCTGCCCCATTTTCACCATTTTGATAATACTTAAGCTGGCTTGGGTTCACGCCTAATCGCACAAACTGCCCTGCCGTAAACTTAAAACTATCAGGGCGGCTGACGGTAAAGCTAAATAAGTTATCAGTCCACGTGGTCTTGCTGAGTACCTTAACCTTTTGAATATTATCGCTCATAGGTCACACTTATTGTTTGTCTATCACAGATAAAAAAGAAGCGCTAAGCTTATCATAAACTTAGCGCTTCTTGTTTTGCTATGCGTAACTTCGTATAACGTGTCTAGCTATTAATATATCAGCAATACATCTACCAGATACGCGCTAGACTCGACCATTCAATAAGACTGTTGGGTAAGATACCAAAAAACACAATGATCGCTGTCATAACAATAACCATCATACCGCCTGTACGGATACCCCATTGCTTAGAGACGTCAAACTCAATAAATTGTTTAGGACGTTTAAATAAGGTCAGCATCACTCGCAAATAATAAAATAGACCGATAGCACTACCGAGAATAATCATACCTGCCAAGAACCAGTTGGCGCCTTGTACGGCAGCTAATATAGCAAACAGCTTAGTGATAAAGCCTGCCGTTAGCGGAATACCAGCGAGCGACAACATCATAATTGTCATCACCGCAGTCAATACGGGACGACGCCAAAACAAGCCTTGATAATGCAAAAGCTCATCCGCTTCCCCAGCCAAGCGATAAGGGCTGGACATCAGCGTCACGACGCCAAAAGCGCCAATGGAAGTAAAGGCATAAATGGCCATATACATGCTAGAGATACTGTCTGCCGCCGAACCCACACTGACGATGACGATAAGCACATAACCCATGTGAGCAATAGAAGAATAACCTAGCAGGCGCTTTAAGTTGGTTTGGCGTACAGCCAACAAGTTACCTATTAGGATAGATAAGGTTGCCATGACCATAAGTAGCATCTGCATAGAAGGCAGTGCTAATAACGACGTATCAATTAAAAATCTGATTCCTAAGGCCATCATCGCAACTTTAGAGACTGAGGCAAGATAGGTGGCAATCGGTGCAGGCGCGCCTTCATAAACGTCAGGCGTCCATGCATGAAAAGGAGCGGCTGAGAGCTTAAAGGCGATGCCAAAGAGCATCATAGCCGCACCCAAGATCAGTAGTGGCGACTCAAAGATATTAGGCAATACTAAGCTGATCGCTTTAAAGCTGAGCGTACCGACCTGCGCGTATATAAACGCCATACCCATGAGTAGCGTGGCAGACGCCGCAGCTGATAACACCAGATACTTAAGACCGGATTCAAGCGAGCGACTACGCAAAAAGGTGTAGGATAGTAGCCCGTATAAAGGCACTGATAGCATCTCAAGGCTCATAAAGAATGATGCCATGTGCTGCGCGCAAACCATAAGCAGCGCGCCAATAGTCGACAGTAGCATGAGTAGATAGAGCTCATCTTTATTGTCTTCTAGATTGGCCAGGTAAGCATACGAGAGTGTGCAGCATGCCAGCGCACAGATAAAGATAACGACCATATTGAACTGCGAGAAGTTATCCACTACAAACAGCGATTCTGCGATAGGCGGTATAGCACCTATAGTAATAATGCCCGTCATCTGACCCAGTAGGGTAAAGAGACCGATATTGAGACCGACAACTGTAATCGTACCTGTAATAAAGTGCGAGCGTTTGACCGCAATTGCGATCATCACAAGTAATACCGTAATCACTACAATAATAATTGGCGCGTAAGGCGCAAGCCCCATCAAATCATTTGTCGTAAATTCATTCATGACTTAACGAGCCTCCATAGCATCAAGTAGCTGCAGCGCATCTACTTGAGTGACTTGACTATAAAGATAGGCGTTATTAATCCACTGCATAGCATGACTTGAGGTATCCAGTACAGGCTGTGGATACAGCCCTAACCATACCAAGCCTGCAGCTAACACCAAGAGTAAGGACAGCTCGCGCTTGCCTAGATCTTTTAGTGGACGTACAGGTAGACCGTGCGATTTTGCTTCGTGCATCGCAACCTCTTTTACAGTATTAGCACCAAATAGCGCACGATGGATCAAAATAAGAGAGTACAGGCCAGCCAGCACTAAGCTAAACGTTGCCAGTACCACAAATACAGGATACTCAGCGAACGAGCCTAGCAAGATCATAAACTCACCAATGAAGTTACCCGTACCTGGAATACCTAAAAGCGCAGCGCAAAAGAACATAAGAATGGGCGCGTAATAGCGAAACTGTCCCCACATGCCGCCCATGACCGTAAGGTCGCGCGTGTGCAAACGCTCATATAACTGACCTGCCATAATAAACAGGGCCGCTGAGCTCAGTCCATGCGCAAGCATTTGAATCATCAAACCTTGTAAGCTGAGCAGACTACCTGCGTATATTGCCAGTACGACAAAACCCATATGTGAGATGCTGGTATAAGCCAGCAAACGCTTCATATCGGTTTGTACAAAGGCAAGCCAAGCGCCATAAAATATACCAATAGTACCAAGCGTCATCGCAATGGGTGCAAACTCTTGAGACGCCTCTGGAAATAGAGGTAGTACAAAACGAATCAGACCGTAGGCTGCAGTCTTGATCAGTACCCCTGCCAAATCTACTGAACCTGCCGTTGGCGCCTGCGCATGAGCATCAGGTAGCCAGCCATGAAAAGGCATAATAGGCAGCTTGACAGCAAAACCGATAAAGAAGCACAGCATGATCGGATATTCCCAGCCTCCAAGTGAAGTACCAAGCAGATCATTGTAATTAAAGCTAACCATACCGCGCTGCGCGTAATTAATAATGACCAGCATCAAAATACCGATCAGCATAATAAGGCCTGACGCCTGTGTGTAAATAAAGAACTTAGTCGCGGCGTACTCTTTGGTTTTACCCCCAACCACATCGTGACCCCATATAGCGATCAAGAAGTAGATTGGTACGAGCATCATCTCCCAAAAGAAGAAGAACAAGAACAGATCAATGGCTAAAAATACCCCCATGACTCCGCCTAGGCTCCAAAGCAGGTTCAAGTGGAAGAACCCTACTCGGCGCTGAATCTCATTCCATGAACAAGCCACCGCTGCCACGCCCAAAAAGCCGGTTAGTGCGACCATGAGCAGCGACATACCATCCAACGCTAAATGAAAGCTGATACCAAAACTGGGTATCCATGGCACACTAAATTCAGCAATCCAAGGCACAGCAGACTGCGGTGCAATCACCTGCTGACTCATACCGCTAAAATCGCCGATTTGCCATAGTACTAGCGATAACACAAAGGTCAGCGACATACCAATTAAGGCAATCCAGCGCGGCAAGCGCTTATTAATGCGCTCAACTAACCAGCACAGTAATCCTGCGATAAAGGGAATAGCGATTAATGCTGGTAGCATCCACGTTTGTTGTAACTCAATCATCTTATACCACCGTTATCATTACCAGCACTAGTAATACAGCAACGCCCAAGCCAAAGCTTGCCGCGTAGCCTCGAAGAGACCCAGTTTGCGTCTGAGACAATACTTTATTACCTGCTGATGCCAGCATAGGTAGTAGGTTCCACGTTCTATCGACAGGATCAGTCTTTAGCAGGCGGCCAATGAATAAAAAGGGTTTTACAAATACCATATCGTAAAGCGCATCAAAGCCTAGACCGTGATAGCACCAGTAGAATAAAGATCCGCCGATACGCGACGCTTTAAAACGCGTCAGCATACGGCCTTTATCCACTACATACAATAGCGCTGCTATAATAAGTCCTGCTGCTAGAGCGCCCATAGCAATGTATTCAGCAGTATGCTTGCCATGTGCCTGACCTGCCGCCTCTAGTAGATGACCGTAGCTCTCAGGTAACACCCCTTGCAGTGGCGGCATGATTAAAGCACCCACAGTCGTTGATAACACTAAAAGTACGCTCAGCGGCAACCAATAAGAGACGCCTGAGAGCTTGTGCGCGTGCGTTTTTTCCTCACCAAAAAATACAATCCAGATCATGCGGAAAGTATAAAGCGCGGTTAAAAACGCGCCAAAGACACCCATGTAGAATAAAACTTGATGCCCAGTAGCATAAGTCTCCCACAAGATCGCTTCTTTGGAATAAAAACCGACCGTGACCCAAGGTATCGCAGCTAGTGCGCCGCCGCCGATGATATAACACCAAAACACAAGCGGTATCTTACGGCGCAGTCCGCCCATCTTAAAGATATTTTGTTCGTGATGAACAGCAAGAATCACCGCACCTGACGATAAGAACAGCAAAGCTTTAAAAAAGGCATGCGTCATCAGATGAAAGATAGCGCCTTGCCACGCGCCAACACCAAGGGCTAGGAACATATAGCCGATCTGACTCATCGTTGAATAAGCAAGTATGCGTTTGATATCTGTCTGCGCAAGTGCGCAAAAACCAGCAACGACTAAGGTCAAAGCGCCCACACCGCCCACCCAGTACAACAAAATGCCAGGCGTTAATATGAATAAAGGATGCAGACGTGCAATGAGATAAACGCCTGCGGTCACCATTGTTGCAGCGTGGATGAGCGCTGATACCGGCGTTGGTCCTGCCATCGCATCAGCAAGCCATGTATGCAAAGGCAGCTGTGCTGACTTACCCATAGCGCCGCCAACGAGCATCATGGTCGTCAAAATCATAATAGGATTATTGACATCGAATACTTGAGGCGCGCGCGTAATAATCTCTTGAATATTAAGGGTGCCGAACTCGCGAAACAATAAAAACAAGCCAAAGGCTAAAAAGACGTCACCGACACGTGTCACTGTAAAGGCCTTCATTGCCGCGCGTCCATTAGCGCGATCATTGAAATAATAACCGATGAGCAAATAAGAACAAATACCAACGCCTTCCCAGCCTAAATACAGCAGTAGCAAGTTATCCGCCAATACCAGCAGTAGCATGCTGGCGACGAACAAATTCATATAGCTAAAAAAGCGTGCAAAGCCGGTATCGCCTTTCATATACCATGCAGCAAACAGATGAATCAAAAAACCGATACCTGTGATAATACCCGTCATCGTTAAGGCTAAACCATCGAAGCTCAAACCAAAGCTTGGAGCAAAATCACCTACTTGTAGCCACGTCCACAGCGGTACTTGTACGACTGTTCCTGCAGGATTATTGCTCAAAAACATAACGCTAACGATGAGCGTGCAAAGCGCTGATAGTCCCATACTGCCGACACCAACAAACGCGGCGGCTTGCTCTGATAATTTGTCGCGCATAAAGGCTAAAATCAAAAAGCCAATGAGCGGTAGTATAAAGGTTAATGGTAATAAACTCATGACATCATCCTTTCATCTCATTGGCGCTATCGACATCGAGATGCCCACGCTTATGATAAAACTGTAGTAGTATCGCAAGACCAATAGCGGCCTCGGCAGCGGCGAGCGTCAAAATAAAGATAAACATAACCTGGCCGTCTGGATCAACCCAGCGGCTACCTGCCACTATAAAGGCTAAGGCGGCAGCGTTCATCATAATCTCAAGGCTCATTAGCATAAACAAAAAGTTGCGCCGTACCATCACACCGCAAAGGCCAATAGTGAATAAGATGCCTGCTAGAATAAGTCCGTGACTCATCGGTATTAGACCCAGCATATCTTGGGTTGCTGCTACAGGCTGAACAAAGCCTGCTACTTCATGGGCAAAAGGGACGGTTGACACCTCTTGTGCCGCGCTTACTGCTTGCACCATCAGTCTGTCTCCTTGCGCGTAACACGTTGTACACCCACATAGTCATGCGGATCTACTTCTTCGTATTCATAAGGTTTTGCTGTCTTGAGCACGTCCGTATCGCCTGCGCTATTATCATATCTATCTGGATTATCAAGCTCGGTTGCGCGGACATTATAAATAGGATCGTTACGGTGACCATCTTTTTCATCGCGATCACGCTTACCTAAGTGATAAGCGGCAACTAATGCTGCCAATAAGAGCAGTGCGGCAACTTCCACTAGCATCACGTACTTAGTAAATAAAACTGTACCAACCGCTTTTGCAGGAACCGTTACGCCGCCGATTACAGCGCTTTCGTCGTGATTAAGACCTATCATAGCGTAGAGTATGACTGCAATAATGAGAGTCATACCTGTAGGTACTGCCCACGTTCTAGCATCAAGCCAGCGCTCTTCACGCTCATCGCTTGCCATGCCTAAGTTGAGCATCATAATAACGAATACAAACAGCACCATAATAGCGCCTGCATAAACGACGATCTCAAGCGCACCTGCAAACGGTGCGCCCAGTACAAAAAATATGCCCGATATGGCGAGCAAAGAGACGATCATAGACAAAATGGCATGCACAGGATTGGCATGCGTGACGACTCTTAAGCTTGCAAAAATAGCGACAGCGCCAAGCGCGTAAAAGCCTGCAGTATCAGGGTGTACAAAAATATCCATCATGGCAGCAAGCTCCTTAGATCCACAGGTGCCGCTTCATTTTGCGCCGCGCCTTTTGGTTTATCAGCGACCGCCATACCAGTGACGCGGTAGTAATTGTACTCAGGATACTTGCCAGGACCTGATATCAATAAGTGCTCTTTTTCGTACACTAAGTCTTGACGATTGTACTCACCAAGCTCAAAGTCAGGGGTTAGCTGAATGGCAGTAGTGGGACAAGCTTCTTCACACATTCCGCAAAAAATACAGCGAGAGAAGTTGATACGGAAAAACTCCGGATACCAGCGTCCGTCTTCACGCTCTGCTTTTTGTAGCGAGATGCAGCCAACGGGACAAGCTACTGCACACAAGTTACAGGCCACACAGCGCTCATCACCATCAGGATCACGAGTCAGAACAATACGTCCACGAAAACGCGGCGGAACAGGTACTGGCTCCTCAGGATAGAGAATAGTATCGCGTGGTCTGATCGCATGGCTATTGACCATCCACATGCTGCGCACGATGGTATAAAAACCAACAACGATTTTTTTTATGCTCGTAAACATAGGTACATTATCCTTACTGGATCCTAACTGGCTCTACCCTACTGCCTCCGTCACAATGACTACTAGCCGCGCCAAAGCGCATTGCGTTTTTTGACATGAGTTATAGGGTTGGAAAAAAGAGCAAAATGACAGCAGCAGTAATCAAGAGATTAATTAACGTTATCGGCAAACAAACCTTCCAACCAAAATTCATCACCTGATCGTAACGTGGACGCATTAATGAGCCACGCGCCAAGACAAACAGCGTCATAAAAAATAGCGTTTTGATAATAAACCAAAAAGCGGGTGGTATGAAGGGAATATCTAAATTAAATGGTGCAAGCCAGCCGCCAAAGAACAAACAAGTCATGAGTGCTGATATCAACACCACGTTGACGTACTCGCCAATAAAGAACATCCCAAACTTCATACCTGAGTATTCAACGTGATAACCCTCAGCAAGCTCCTGCTCAGCTTCAGGTTGGTCAAATGGGTGTCTGTGTGTCACAGCAACGCCGGCAACCACAAAGGTCAAAAACCCAAAAAATTGCGGGATAATATACCAGCCGTCAATCTGAGATTCAACGATTTCGCGCAGGTTAAAAGAGCCTGTTAAAGCGACAACACCCATTAACGACAAGCCCAAAAACACTTCATAACTGATCGTTTGCGCCGCTGAACGTAGACCGCCGAGTAAGGAGAACTTGTTCGCTGATGCCCAGCCGCCAAACATAACGGCATATACTGCAATGCCTGCCATAGCAAAAAAGAATAAAATGCCAATATCCCAATCAGCGACCCCAAGCGTAGGGGATATAGGAATAATGGCAAACGAGGCCAGCGCCGTAAACATAGCGATACCAGGCGCAAGCGTAAAGATAAACTTATCTGTAAAATTAGGCGTCCAATCCTCTTTAAAGAAAATCTTTAGCATATCAGCGACTAATTGCAAGGAGCCAAAAGGCCCTACGCGATTAGGGCCATAACGATCTTGCCACAGTGCCAGCATGCGCCGCTCGTAGATAATCATAATAGCCGCGACCATAACCACGACCAAAAAGATAACTAGAGACTGTAGAACTAAAAATAAGATTGACCAGGTCTCAAGGGTCAAACTATCCGCCAAAAAACGCGGTACATCGGGAATAATACGAGTAATTTGCATATTATACCTCCTGTACACTTGTCGAGATGTTGTTAGGCGTATTAGGTTCAACGATCACAACTTGGTCTCCCTCACCCATGCTACCTACTCTAGTGATAGGCGCATCAACTTTGCGTACTGAGGCTGGCATCGACGGATGAATGATTCCCACTTGCCCAACGGGATAGCCAATACAGCCCTCCGCTAAATAAGCGACGAGCTGTACTGGAAGCGTAAATTGCTGCTTATCTATCTCAATAGCTAAGTAGTCGCCTGCACTAATGCCCCAAGTCTGAGCATCTTCTACACCGATACGCCACGTTGTAGCAGGGAGCTGTTCTGCGACGATTGGACTGCGCGAGGCAATAGTCGAGCTGGCATATATATTATAAATAGGAACGAGCTTAGCTTTACCCTCTTGCATATTTGTCGCAACCGAAGATGTTTGCGGTGCGATGTACTGACGCTTTGATAAGCGCTCTAAGCGATCAAACAAGCGCACACCCGGATCGCCGTTTATCAGACTTCCCCCTACTTTGTCTTGGTATTTGTTCCACGCCTGCGGCGAGTTCCAACCAGCAGCGTTAGCAAATGGGATCATAGCGCTTGGTGTCTCTTTGCCACTGTACCCTTCCATTGAAAAGGTCAAACCGGTATCAAGATCTTTTGGCTGCATCGGTTCGTGTACTGAGATCGGTGCGCGCATGGCCGTACGACCTGAATAACGACGCGGCTCGCGCGCGATTTTGAGACCAGTGATGCGGTAGTCGGCATCGGGAGCAGCATCTTTTATCCCTGCAAGTTTAGGATGAGTGGCAACTAAGCTATTTATGACATCATCAAGCTGCGTCCAGTCCACATCTTTGCCTTGCATACTGGTATGTACGGCATGTAGCCAGCGCCAACCTTCTTTAATACTACTAAGCGGATGATAGTAATTATTATCATAGACTTGAAAGAAGCGCTGCGCGCGACCCTCAGCGGATACTAAAGTCCCATCTGCTTCAGCAAAACTTGCTGCTGGCAGGACGATATCAACATCTTTGTGCCAATCAAGCAATTGATGATCCAGTGCAATCACTGTTTTTTTGCTTAGTAGCTCATCTAGCTTCTCTGTACTCATCGCATCGGTCAGCTGGTTTTCAGCGATAACAGCCACGTCGAAATCAGTCGCTAATAGCTCCTCTATAGAGTGCCCACCAAGCAGGCATACCCCGATACTATTAGCATCAGGCACTGTTAAGTAAATACCCGCGTGCTCGTGATAGTTTTCATTAACTTCTTTGAGCTCAGATGCGTCCGCAGGCTCGCGATTGATGTCCTCTTGCTCTGCTTTGTTAGTACCTGTGCCCGCTTTAGCAGGTTTGGCTGATAACTCTTTGTCTTCTTCAGGCTGATCTGTTTGCGCCTGATCTTTTGCGGCACGTACCTTAGCGTTATGCGTTTCGACTTGATTTTTCTCTGTTGCTTTAATAGCCGCCCGTTTTTCACTAAGCACTTGGCTTATTTGCGCCGACGCTTCAATAAGCGACGTTGAGGATAAGCTTGTACCAGAGATGACTAAGGGTCGATCCGCTTGTATTAGATCGTAAGCAATTTGCTGAGCAAGTGCTTGCATAGCATCGTCATTATTCTGCTGATCCTGTTTTTGTGGATCATCAATTTGCTCTAAATCATCGGCGAACGCACTGATAGCATCAGCGACCTTAAAGCCTAGCGCTACAATATCTTCAGGGGTAGCGACTACGCTGACTTTGCTAATATCATCAAGTTTGGTTTCTGCGACATCAATAACGTAGACCGGGCTATAGCTATCTTGACCGATGCGTTTGACAGGTTCAGCCAACCATGCTTGGGTCTTAATCGCTGCCGCCATCTTAAGCGCTTTATTTTTAGCCGCTTGTCTGACGGACAAAGCGACGCGCGATGAGGTTTGGGTGATATCTTCACCTAAGATCAGTACCGCATCGTGACGCTCAATCTCTGTCATTGATGGGTTATGCATACCCTCGGTACTGAGCACTTCGATACACTTATTAACCAGTGTTTGTTGCTGATGGTTAAGCCCTGTTGAATAATTACCAAAGCCCACGAGACTCTTAAGCGCAAAGTTGGTCTCAAGACTGGCGCGCGGCGAGCCAATACCAATAATCTTTTTGCCATCAATGCGTTTGATAGTCTCATCAAGCGCGTAATCAATATTAATCTTAACGTGCTTGTCATTGATGCGCTCAAGCGCCTGAGTCGGACGATCAGCGCGGTTAACATAACCGTAGCCAAAGCGGCCGCGATCGCACAAAAAGTAGCGGTTAACTTCACCATTGTAGCGGTTTTCAATACGGCGCAGCTCGCCATAACGCTCACCTGGCGAGATATTACAACCTGCAGAGCAGCCGTGACAGATACTGGGCGCGTACTGCATATCCCACTTACGATTGTAGCGCTCAGAATGGGTCTTATCCGTAAACACCCCTGTCGGGCAGACTTCGGTTAGATTACCTGAAAACTCGCTTTCAAATTGTCCATCTTCGTCACGACCAAAGTACACGCGATTTGCCGAACCATAAACGCCTAAGTCCTCACCGCCTGCATAGTCTTTATAAAAGCGTACGCAGCGATAACAAGCGATACAGCGGTTCATCTCATGGGCGATAAACGGCCCTAGATCTTGGTTGTGATGTGTGCGTTTGGTAAAGCGATAACGACGACGACTGTGACCTGACATATACGTCATGTCCTGCAAGTGACAGTGCCCGCCCTCTTCACAGGTTGGACAATCGTGTGGGTGATTGGTCATCAACAGCTCAACCATTGACTTACGAAACGCTTTGGCCTCTTCATCGGTGACAGAGATGTACATATCACTGTCAGCTGCAACCATACATGACATGACCAGCTTACCTTTGCCAGCCTCTAGGTCTTCTTTGTTTTGATATTGTTTTACAGCGCACTGACGGCACGAGCCGACTGAACCTAATGCAGGATGATAGCAAAAATAGGGCACATCGATACCAAGCGATAAACACGCTTGTAGCAAATTGTCGCTGCTATCTACTTCGACAGTGGTTCCATCAATATGTATGACTGCCATGCCGCTCTCCTTATTTCACTACTGGCTGCTGACTGACTGCAGCCTCAATGACATCTTCACCGACCGCTGATACAATCTTTTGATCAAACTCAGGGCGGAAATATTTAAGCGCGCTCATCAAAGGTTCCATAGCACCTGGAGCATGAGCACAAAAGGTTTTGCCAATCCATAGATCGCGCGTGAGCTCCTCAAGCTTTTCGACATCGCCTAATTGCCCAGTACCCTCATTGATAGCAGTGAGCAGCTTGACGCCCCACGGCAAACCATCACGGCACGGCGTACAAAATCCGCATGATTCACGCTGAAAGAAAATCTCAAGATTACGCAATAGCGGCACCATGTCTTGGGTCTCGTCTACTACCATAATAAGACCCGTACCCATACGGCTACCCGCTTTTTGAATGGCGTCAAAATCAACTACCGTATCCAAATGCTCAGCGGTCAAAAAGTCCGTCGATGCACCCCCTGGCAACCAAGCTTTGAGTGTCTTGCCATCAACCATACCGCCAGCAAAATCTTCGATGATCTCGCGCGCAGTATAGCCGAAGGGTAGCTCCCATAGACCAGGGTCTTTGACTAGACCGGAGCAGCCAAACAGTTTTGTACCAGGCGTTTTGCTCTTACCCTTGATATCAGCTAGTGATTCATACCAGTCTACGCCGTGGACGAGAATCGCTGGCATATTGCACAGGGTCTCAACGTTGTTTACGACCGTTGGACGACCCCACGCCCCAGATATCTGTGGAAACGGCGGTTTGGTACGAGGATTGGCTCGGCGGCCCTCTAAGCTGTTGATTAAGGCAGTTTCTTCACCGCAGATATAGCGACCAGCACCCGTATGTACGTGCAGATTAAAGCTAAAGTCAGTACCCAAAATACCTGTGCCAAGTAAGTTGTTCTCTATGCACTCATCAATAGCTTTGACGAGACGCTCAGCCGCGAGTATGTACTCACCGCGAATAAAAATATAACCGTCGGTAGCACCAATCGCATGCGCAGTAATAAGCATGCCTTCGATAAGCTGGAACGGTAGCCGCTCCATAAGCAAGCGATCTTTAAACGTACCCGGTTCCATCTCATCAGCATTGCAAATCAAGTAGCGCGGTAGCCCATCAGGCGGTGACATAAACGACCACTTTAAACCTGCATTAAAGCCTGCCCCGCCGCGACCTCTAACATTGGCCGCTTTAATCATGTTTTCAACGTCTTTAAAAGGTTTATCAAGCGCTTGTTTGAGACCCACAAACCCTTGTAGCGACTCGTACGTTGCCAAATCTAGCACCGCATCATGATGGGCTAAGCGCCACGTTAACGGCCGCGTCTCACTCGTCGCTGTTTGTTTATCCCCATAGATAGGTATGCGTTGATCGTTGAGCTGACTTGGCGCCTTGCCTTGCTGACGACGAGCAATCTGTTCTGAAAGACTTAATCTCATGCGTATAGCTCCAATAGTTGTGCTACCTCATCAGGCTGCACTGGACCATAGGTGTCTTCACCAATCAGCACCGCAGGACCTTTATCACAGTTACCCAAGCAGCAAATTGGCAATAAGGTAAAACGACCGTCTGCTGTTGTCTGACCATAGTCGATACCCAGCTGCGCTTTAATCTCAGCACTCAATGCTTCATAACCTGTCAAATAACAAGCTACTGAATCACAGATGAGAATAACGTGACGACCAACGGGTTGACGATAGATACGGTTATAAAAGGTAGCAACCCCATCCATATCGGAAGGTGCAATATCTAATAGATTGGCAATAGCATTCATTTGGGCATCATCCACCCAGCCATTGCGCTTTTGTACGGTTTTTAGAGCATCTAGAGATGCGGCGCGCGCATGCGGATAATGGTGCATAAACTCTTTGATGGCGTTGATCTCTTCAGCAGTCAAGATACTTGCCACATCGACTTTAGGCATTTTATCGGAAACAATTTTCATAATCTTTTTTCTTTCCTCACTCATCACGCTGACGCATTATAATAAAGGGGTTAAGCGTGCTACACATATTATAAGCTATCGCGGTTTGGTGTGCCATTTGGCGCTAGGGTGTTAATAGTACTTATCCGTTAAAACCAGTCGTCAAGGTTAGCGATCACAGTCTGCCATAACAATATCAATCGAAGCTAAGTACATGATGGCATCCGATACTAAGGAGCCGTTAATAACTGATGGCATCTGCTGGATATGAGCAAATGTCGGTGTGCGAATACGCGTACGATAACTCATCGTAGCGCGATCGGAGGTTATGTAGTAGCTGTTCAAGCCTTTAGTTGCCTCAACGATCGTCGCACACTCTCCGGCAGGCATGACCGGCCCCCAAGAGACAGAGATAAAGTGATTGATCAGCGTTTCGATGTCATTTAGAGTACGATCTTTGGGTGGCGGTACGGTTAATGGATGATCCGCTTTATAAGGACCCTGCGGCATGTGATCCATACACTGACGAATAATACGCAGCGATTGACGCATCTCTTCGATCTTAATCATGCAGCGATCGTAGGCATCACCGTTATAGCCAATCGGCACTTCAAAATCAAAGTTTTCATAGCCCATATAAGGACGTGCTTTACGCAGATCAAAATCGATGCCAGTAGCACGCAGACCTGCACCAGTCACACCCCACGCTAGTGCTTGCTTGGCATTGTACTGTGCAACGCCTTGAGTGCGTCCTTTTAACACGCTGTTTTTTAGCGCCGCTTTGACGTACTCATCCAAACGCTTAGGCATCCACTCCAAAAACTCACGTACAAGGCGCTGCCAACCACGCGGCAAGTCGGCAGCTGTGCCGCCAATACGGAACCATGCAGGGTGCATACGATACCCTGTGACTGCTTCAATAACATCATAGGCTTTTTGACGATCGGTAAACATATAGAACACTGGCGTCATACCGCCTGCATCTTGGATAAACGTACCGACGTAGAGTAAATTATTGGTGATACGGAAAAACTCACTCAGCATAACACGGATGGTCTGCGCCCGATCCGGTATAGTGATGCCAGCAAGTTTTTCAACCGACATAACATAAGGCAGCTCATTCATGACGCCGCCAAGATAATCAATGCGATCGGTATAAGGAATATAGGAGTGCCACGTTTGACGCTCAGCCATTTTTTCAGCGCCGCGGTGATGATAGCCAATATCTGGAATACAATCGACAATCTCTTCACCATCGAGCTGCAACACTAGTCGAAATGCTCCGTGAGCTGAAGGGTGATTGGGACCGATGTTCAAGAACATAAAGTCCTCATCGCGTCCTGAGCGTTTCATGCCCCACTCTTCAGGGACAAAACGCAGGTTTTCTTGCTCGTACTGCTCTTTTGCCGCATTCAAGAAGTAAGGGGTAAATTCGGTTGCGCGGGCGTGGTACTCCTTGCGCAGTGGGTGACCTTCCCAGTACTTGGGCAGTAAAATACGCGTTAGATGCGGATGACCGTCAAAGATAATACCAAACATATCCCAAACTTCACGCTCGTACCAATTTGCGTTTGGCCAAATATTGGTCGCGCTAGGAACGTTAAGATCATCTTCGCTAAGCGCGACTTTGATACGTATATCGCTGTTACGCTCAAGCGACATCAGATGATAAAACACCGTAAAATCGCTATCGGGCAACCCATTACGGTGCTGACGCAAGCGCTCATCTATTGCCGATAGGTCAAACAGCATGACATAAGGCTTAGGTAGCTTACGCAAAAATAAGAGAACATCTAATAGATCAGCGCGTGCCACCCAAACGGTTGGAATGTCATCAAGGGTCTGCTGTACAACAAACTTGCCAGCATACTTGTGACCCAGCTCTCTGATAACCGCTGGTACAGGTTTGATCTTAGGATCTGTGTTTTCGACTACCGTAACCATGAATGGGGTGCTTCCTCATTGATCTTAACGAAACGTTGATAGATGCTAGACATTGTTTTAAATACTAAGTTTTAAATACTATGTTCTAAATACTATCTGGACTACGTAGGTTTTTAACCGCGATGCGATCGGCCTGCTTGCGGTCGCGCTCAGCGACCATCTGTGGCTGATAGATCCCTTGATCATCGACATGAATACCAAGCGGACGACGCTCTTTGGTAATGGACTCTTGTAGCAGCATCAAGCCTTGGATCAGCGCTTCTGGACGCGGCGGACAACCCGGTACATAAACATCAACAGGAATGACTTTATCCACGCCTTGTACCACTGAATAGATGTCGTACATACCACCAGAGTTGGCACAGGCGCCCATTGAGATGACCCACTTAGGCTCAAGCATTTGCTCATACAGACGCTGAATGACGGGGGCCATTTTGACAAAACAAGTTCCTGCCACAATCATAACATCTGCCTGACGCGGTGAAGCACGAATAACTTCGGCACCGAAACGGGATAAGTCATGGACAGCCGTCAAGGTGGTCGCATATTCTACATAGCAGCACGAGGTACCAAAGTTGAACGGCCACAACGAGTTTTTGCGTCCCCAATTCGCAGTCGAGTGAACTAAGTCTTCAAGCTTACCCATAAAGACGTTTTTATTAACCTCATCTTCGATAGGATCGTTAACAGTTTCACGAGTCTGCGCAGGATAAACCTCTGCATCAGGATTGGCTTTTGTCAAAGTGTATTTCATAATAATTAACCCTTAGAGTGCACGTGACGGGTAGTATTCAGTAAGCAGCAGTGAAGTTGTACATCGGTAGCCATGACTGACATTTAGGTGTTATCGACAGTGGTAGGAGCAGTGGATTCTGCGAAGTCGACCGATGTGACATTACCTGTTGTATTAATGTGATCGATATTTTGTAGATGTCTGCGGTTGATCTCAATGCTATTAGAAACATTGATTTGACCTGATGACTGAGCAGGTACTTTACCTGTTGGATCAATCATCAACTCATCAACACCATCAAACTTTGTGATGCTTGCCAAACTAAAACCCGCTGGCGCTGCATGCAAGCGCGCGCCTTTTTGCCCTCTATCAGCAGGCGACCAGTTCATGGCGCCAAGACTCAGCTCATATATCAAACCTATGATCAAAATCCCGATAAATATCGCGGCAGCTGCAAAACCAAGCCAGCTGGCTTCGCGAACAGATACGGCGTAAGCGTATAGATAAAGCGCTTCTAAATCAAAGATAACGAAGAAAATAGCGACTAAGTAGAATTTAGCAGACAAGCGAATACGGGCATTGCCTGATCCGACAACACCTGCTTCAAATATCTCTTCTTTTTGCATGCCACTCGAGCGTCCGCCTAATAAACGCGGAACGACTAGCATAAATATGACTAAGCCCAAAGCGGCTAGAATAAAAGCAACAGCTGACCAATTAAAGGCAGACATAACAATACTTGCTCCTCACCCAATCGAGTGTCAAAACGCAGCAGACTATTTATTTATAGCTAAATATTAATGACAGCTTAAATATAAGCGACAGTCTAATATCAGTCTAAAGTAATCAATCAGTGCTATGACGCAAACGAAAACACAGCTATCTGTGCTGGTAACGACCAATTGTTAAGCTTATTGACGACAAGACTGTGACTGTAGCCTAGCGGTAGTAACTATCTAAATACCAACACGACATCGCTTATTGAGCTAAGCTTGTGTTCGCAGCTTTTGGCTTATCTTTGGCTTATCATAGGTAGTCGGTAATAGCTTAATAACTGGTTTAAAATATCCGTTTACTATACGCATATCACTACCCAAAAGCCAGTTTTTAACTGTATTGAGTGGTCATTTTATATGCTACAAAACATGTCTTTAAAAGACTAGTTTATGCTAAGGCAAAATTATTTGGCATATTTTGCCAAAAATAAAGAACAAAAAAAAGGATAAACTTGCTTAGTTTATCCTTTTTAAGCGTTATGAGGTTAAAACGCGGTTAGTTATTATTGATTAATGACGTCAACCCCGTTTGGTGGGGCAAACTTAAACTGACTACTGCTGATATTCTGATTAAGTTTAGTGCCACTAAACTTAATTGAGGTTGTTTGACCTAGAGTATCGTTCAGCACCATCATCGTAGGCTTACCGCCGCTAAAGCTTATAGATAAACTCTTAAAACTAGCACTATCAGATTTTGGATACAACACATAGTAGTTCTTATTGTCATACGGCTGCGTAATTTTAAAGTTTTGATCGATTTTAGCGGGATCACCAGATAGTAATAGCGCTGGTGTATTACCTACTTGCGTATCAACGCTTTGCTTAGTCGCTTGCTCCAAGTCTTTATCGTAAATCCACATTGAGCTGCCATTAGCAACGATTAACTGCTCTGATGGCGACGTTGTCTCCCAGCGAAAGTTATTGGGACGCTGGACGCTCATAGAGCCTTTAAAGGTACCACTGTTTGCGCCTTTAGTTGTTTGACTAAAATTTGCGGTCATGCTTTTGGCATTAGTAAGTAGCGTATTTAAGCGCTTGGCAGCCGTTAAGTTATCTGCAGGTGCTGCATGAGCTGACTGGCTCAACACAATTATAGGGGCTGCAACGCCAAAGGTCGTTGTCAATACAGCAGCCAACACTCCACTTATCATTTTTTGTTGCATTGTCTTAGTTGTCGCCATTATCGTTTATCCTCTCTAAAAATACATTACCTTTTAAATAGCGATGACCGCTGCTAGCAATTACCGCCGCCTACTACTCTTAACAGCCACTATATAAGGTATTTTCTATCTTGATTATGCGAACAGTGTGCCAGCTTTTTCATTACGCGCCTAGTCATAAATTGCAATCTTTACTACGCCTGTCATACTCGCTTGTAACTTGGATTGCAACCTACTCGCATACGCTCTATTTAATATACTTACCTGTCTTTAGGGTTTTTGCCGAATAAATATAAAAATCCCCATTGCTATAAAGCAACAGGGATAGATGATACTGATTTACTTACCTTAATCGGTTTTGAGACTCTGAGTATCAGATCTTATAAAACCATCAATATTAGGCGCTTTCAACCATAACATAACGGCGGTTGAACTTGCCTTTAGTAGCAAACTTTACTACGCCGTCATTTAGCGCGAATAAAGTATGATCGCGGCCCATGCCAACGCCTTCGCCTGCATGGAACTCAGTACCACGTTGACGAACGATGATATTACCTGCAGTGATCGCTTGACCACCAAAGATCTTGACACCCAGCATTTTTGGGTTTGAGTCACGACCGTTACGAGTTGAGCCGGCAGCTTTTTTATGTGCCATGGATAATTCTCCTTGTTAGTGTGATTTATCGCCTATGCGATAATTCTTAAGCTTTAGTGCGCTATTCAATATGAATGGCTAAGCACGTCATGGAGGTTCGATTACTCTTATGGTGGTTATAACTATAGTTGCTATAACAGTTGCCACAACAGCAAATATATTCCATCAGTGCTGAGTCAGTTATTAGGCATTAATGGCTTTGATCTTTAACAAGGTATACCACTGACGGTGACCTTGCTCTTTGTGGTAGTGTTTACGGCGATTGTGCTTGATGATACGGATCTTTTCACCGCGACCATGTTCAACCACTTCTACTTCGACACTAGCCCCTTCAACGACAGGCTGACCGATTTTGATGTCATCACCATCTACAACCATTAAGACGTCATCAAAGGTAATTGTTTCGCCTTTTTCTGCTTTTAGCAATTCAACTTTTAGCAATTCATCTTTGGTTACACGGTGCTGTTTACCACCACTTTTAATTACTGCGTACATTGTCTGACTCCGTTTAACCCGTGGGCCGTGGTTGATGTGATACCAACGCTTCAATAACGAACGCGACAGGGAAAAATTAAAGGCAAGATTTTACGTCTTTTTTGCTATAAAAGCAAGTTACTATCTATAAGTATACGAACCGTCTATAAGTTAAGTGCATAAGCTATTTGGATGTGATAAACGTGCGTCTGATTATGCAGCCTTCAATACCACAGACTAATGCAATCCTATAGACTAAACAGTATCCTATGCTACTCGTGGGTTAAACATGGGTTAAATCAGTACGACAAGCTAAGCAGTTTTACAAATATTAGCATAGGCATATATTGGATATAAGTTTAAAATACTTATTTTCGTCAACAAATTAGATTAGCAGCTATGTTATGATTGGTCAGATGCGACGCCATACCCCAACCTAGTACACTATAAAACTTGTAACTCGATATGCTATCGTAATTCGTTGAAGTCGGATCTTACATAATATAACTGCTAAAACTATCTAAATAAAACGACTTAAATATAAGAAACAAGAATACGTTACTAATTGGTGTTTAGTCTTTAATACGTTTGTACTAGTTGCCCTACTCTACTCCTTATTCACGATACTTCTATTCACGATCTCTATATATACGATTATTACTATGACCAGTACCTCTTTTACACACGACCTCGTTACTTCTCAAGCAGTCCCGCAGTACACTGATATCCAGAGCATTGTGGCCGATGATTTTGAGATCATGGACAAACAGGTCTTTGGTAGTCTAAATTCAAAAGTCCAACTGGTTATGAGCGTCTCGCAGCACGTTATCAACGCTGGTGGCAAACGTATGCGTCCACTCATTACGCTATTGTGCGCGCGTATGCTACAAGATGAGCCATCACACAACGCGATGCATCTAGCAGCTATTACAGAGATGCTGCATACCGCAACCTTAGTCCATGACGACGTCATCGATGAATCAGGACAGCGCCGCGGTAAACCAACGGCAAATGCAACATGGGACAATGCGACTGCCGTCTTAGTTGGTGACTATCTCATCGCACGTGCCTTTAACTTACTCGTCAGCTTTCAAAGCCTTTCTCTATTAAAGCTGTTTTCGGATGGTACTTGTGATATTGCTGAGGGCGAAGTACTCCAGCTACAGCATCAACATAACCCATCAGCCACTGAAGAGGATTATCTACGCATTATTGATGGCAAGACCTCGCGCCTATTTATGATGGCGACTCAAGGCGCTGCTATCTTACAAGGTCAAGAGCAATACTTGCAGGCGCTAGCAGATTTTGGTCAGCACTTTGGCAACGCTTTTCAGATTATTGATGATGTGCTTGACTACAGTGGCGATAGCGAACTTATGGGCAAAAACCTAGGCGATGATCTGGCCGAGGGTAAACCTACCCTGCCAACTATCAAGGCGCTTGAGCTGCTGAAACAGAGCGATAAAGAAGGTTACGAGCAACTGCGACTTGCCGTCCAAACGGGTAAAACACCGAATGCTGAGCACTTGATTGAACTCGTGCGACATTCAGGCTCACTGGAATACTGTAAGGCTCGCGCGTTAGAGGAGACCAAACGCGCGCAAGAGGCTTTGGGCACTCTACCTGACAATCGGTATCGTCAAGGTCTATACCAGTTAACTCAAATGGCAAGCGCCCGTCTGCTGTAGCACAGGACTGGACTTAACTAAAAGTATAGGCGTAATTGATCGTTTATATTGGTTTGTTATTGTGCACTTGTACAGTCATCTGGCGACATTGGAGTGATTCAAAGCGTAGCTATAACAAAATTTAACAATGTTTTACTGCCGCCCATTTATCAGTTTTGGTCTTTTTACCGCCGTGGTTTACGACGTTTTGTAAGTTGATATTATTCATTTAATGAGCAAAACGAAGCGCTTGGTGCTTGACTGTTGGGTAGACCCTATAGTTTATAATAATGCCATTGTTAAACCTACTCAAAACTATAGTCGATTATCTACTGCTATTTATTCCTAAAACTTACTGTTCTAACGTGTGAATATTAGCCGTTAGTCGCTATAGTGAATGCTGTTATAAAATCGCTAACCGATATCCCTATTTACTATTTACTACTTAAATAAAAGCTCTCGTACGCTGTTTATGGTCTGATATGAGCTAACTTAGCCCATTAAACAACAACGATGCTTTTTATGATATTCCTATAATATTATCGCCGAGGACTTTGATGAAGCATTTTACTCTTGCGCTTGTAACCACAGCGCTGCTCTCTGGAGCTGTACTGGTTGGCTGTGATAGAAATGAGGATGGCGCTGAAGACGGTGCTGCGCAGCAAATGCCGCCTGCCGTTGTCAATGTTGAAACGGTTCAATTTGGTGAGATACCTCAAGTACAGACCTTCTCTGGACGTACTGCCGCTTATGAAGTCGCGGACGTCAGACCACAGATCAATGGTGTCATTGAAGAGGTATTGTTCCGTGAAGGCAGTATGGTCAAAGAAAATCAGCCTCTGTATCGCATCAATACAGACAATTACACCTCATCCGTAGCTAGTGGTCAGGCTGCAGTGCAACAAGCAGAAGCCAACTATCAGACCGCAATCGCTAATAATGCTAATGCTAAAGCAGAGCTAGTCAGTCGTCAGGCCTCTCTTGCGCAGGCGCGTGACGATCTACAGCGCTTGCAAGGGTTAGTAGATATTGATGCCATCTCACAGCAGCAGTACGAGCAGGCAAAGACACAAGTACGTACGGCTGAAGCAGCTGTCGAGAGCGCACGCGCCGCAGTCGGTCAGACGCAAGCGGGTATTGAGAGCGCTCGTGCCGATATCCAAGCAGCCAAAGCCAACCTAAATGCTAATACGCTTGATCTGAGCCGTACTATTGTGCGTGCGCCGATCTCTGGTCGTACAGATCGCTCAAACGTAACGGCAGGTCAGCTGGTCAGCGCTGGACAGACGGAGCCACTAGTGACTGTGTCACGCTTAGATCCTATCTATGTTGATATCAGTCAGTCTTCATCCGATATGCTCAAGCTGCGGCAACAGTTGGCTCAGGGTCGCGCGCAAGCCGGCTCTAATACGGTTGAGCTCGTCCTTGAAGATGGCTCAGTCTACCCTGTACGTGGTCAGATTGCATTGTCCGAATCTACGGTCGATGAGTCTACAGGCTCGGTCACTTTACGTGCCGTGTTTCCTAACCCTAATGGCGTCTTACTGCCAGGCATGTACGTGACTGCGCGTCTGATCCAAAGCGTCATACCTAATGCAGCCTTAATACCGCAAAGTGCGGTAACTCGTACGCCAAAAGGCGAACCACAAGTTTATATCGTTGATCAAGATAGCAAACTTCAAGTGCGTCCCATCACTATCAATGGTACTTATGAAGGTAAGTGGGTGGTTACTGATGGTCTGGAATCTGGTGATCGAGTCGTTGTTATCGGTGGTGCTGGTCTCAGACCTGAGCAAGAAGTCACGGTTCAACCTCTAGATAATGCAGGAGCAAGCGCTGCTCCAAATGCACCTAGCGCGCAAACAGCTCCAAGCGCGGCAAGCGATAACGATACTGCGACCACAGAGCCTACATCTGCTACTACGAATTAATTCCTTCTAAAGATAGGAAGGCTTAGGGATACACTATGTCACGTTTTTTTATTAACCGCCCTATTTTTGCGTGGGTGCTGGCGATCTTAGTCATGCTGTTGGGGATTATCTCGGTTATCAGTTTGCCGATTGAGCAGTACCCCTCTATTGCACCGCCAACTGTCTCTATACGCGCAAACTATCCTGGGGCTGACGCACAGACCATTGAAGATTCGGTCGTTCAGGTCATTGAGCAGCAGATGACGGGACTTGATGGTTTGATGTATATCAATTCATCAAGCTCATCGAGTGGTGAGGCAACAGTCAGACTGACGTTTGAAAACGGTACTGATCCCGATATTGCGCAAGTACAAGTACAGAACAATCTACAGGCAGCGATGAGCTCCCTACCAGAGTCCGTACAGCGTCAAGGGGTCAATGTTACCAAATCTTCTGCCAGTAACTTTATGGTACAAGCCTTTATATCAGAAGACGGCACCATGGATCGCGCCGATATTGCCGATTACATTAGCTCAAACGTTCTCGATCAAATTAGCCGCGTTGACGGTGTGGGTAACGCCAACTTGTACGGTTCTGCTTACGCTATGCGTATTTGGCTCGATCCTGCACGTCTGCGTAGCTATAGTATGGTGCCAAACGATGTGGTCGAAGCCGTACGCGCGCAGAACGCCCAAGTATCAGCAGGTCAGCTCGGTCAAGCACCAGCTGCTGCTGAAGATCAAGTTATTAGTGCGACGGTAACGATACAAAGCTATCTGCAAACCCCTGAGGAATTTGAAAACATCCTTTTAAAAACCGATAGCTCAGGCGCGCAAGTTCGTCTTGGTGATGTCGCTGAGGTCGAGATTGGTAGTGAAAACTACGGCGTCCAGTCCTTGTATAATGGCGATGCGGCGACCGGTATTGGTATCTCTTTGGCGACTGGCGCTAATGCTTTGAACACTCGTGAAGCCGTTGCACAGCGTATTGAGGAGCTCGAAGCCAACTTTCCACCGGGTTTAGTGTCCGTCGTACCTTATGATACGACGCCCTTTATTACTCTCTCGATTGAGCAGGTTGTCCATACCTTAGTTGAAGCTATTGTCTTAGTCTTCATCGTCATGTTTTTGTTTTTACAAAATTGGCGCGCCACTATCATTCCAACACTGGCTGTACCTGTCGTTATTCTAGGTACCTTCGCGGTGCTATACGTGGCAGGTTTTAGTATTAACGTTTTGACTATGTTCGCTATGGTGCTCTCCATCGGTTTGTTGGTCGATGACGCTATTGTCGTTGTCGAAAACGTTGAGCGCATACTGGAGGAGGATCCTGATATTTCCGTCAAGGATGCCACCATACAGTCGATGGGCGAGATCAGTAAAGTTGTTATTGGTATTGCGATCATCTTATCGGCAGTATTTGTACCCATGGCGTTCTTTGGCGGCTCAACTGGGGTCATCTACCGTCAGTTCTCTATTACGTTGATTACGGCAATGGTGCTCTCGGCACTCGTCGCCCTTATCTTTACCCCCGCTTTATGCGTGACTCTACTCAAACGCGGTAAAGCACACAAAAAAGGGGAATCTGACGAGAAAAAAGGCTTCTTTGGTTGGTTTAACCGTAGCTTTGATAAGGTAAGCCGTATGTATGAGCGCTTTGTAGGTAAAAGCGTTAACGTAAAATGGTTATATCTGATCGGTTATGCTGCAGTTATCGCTGTAATGGCTATTGTGTTCTTGCGTATTCCGAGCTCGTTTTTACCCGAAGAAGATCAGGGTATTATGTTTACGCTAGTGCAACTACCTTCTGGAGCGACGATAAGTGAAACCCAAGCGGTCCTTGATAAGGTACGCAACTACTATGAAACCCAAGAAGCGGACAATGTGGCCTCAACCTTTACTATTGCAGGCTTTAGTTTTGTCGGACAAGGACAAAATACGGGTCTAGCTTTTGTACGCTTAAGTGACTGGGAGAACCGCGAAGGCGAAGAAAATACAGCGCAAGCGATTGTGAATCGTGCCAATGGATACTTTGCCACTCAAATCAACGAAGCACCGCTCGTATTTGCAACCGTACCGCCAGCGATTACTGAGCTTGGTAACGCTAGCGGCTTTGATCTGATGCTACAAGACGTGGGTAATGTGGGTCACGAGGGTCTACTTGCTGCCCGTAACCAGCTCCTTGGTATGGCAGCACAAAACGATCAAGTTGCTGGTGTCCGTCCTAATGGGCAAGAGGACGCGCCTGAGTTCAAAATCAATGTCAATCAAGAACAAGCCGCTGCTTACGGGCTGTCCATGAGCGCTATTAATAGTGTTATCTCAACGGCTTGGGGTTCACGTTACATCAACGACTTTATTGATCGGGGTCGCATCAAGCGGGTATTTATTCAAGGTGAACCTAGCAGCCGTACCAATCCTGACGATATCGGTAAGTGGTACGTACGTAACACTGATGGCGATATGATCTCCTTTAACGCTTTTTCAAATAGTGAGTGGCGTTTGGGTTCACCAACTTTGACACGTTACAACAGCTTTCCTTCCATGAATATTCAGGGTAATGCTGCTGAAGGTTTAAGTACGGGTGAGGCCATGGATGCTATGGAGAACATGATTAGCCAGTTACCTGAGGGCATCGGTTATGAGTGGACAGGCATCTCGCTTGAAGAGCAAAAATCCGGTGCTCAAGCGCCTCTACTTTATGCGATTTCCATTCTCGTCGTTTTCTTATGCTTAGCTGCGCTCTATGAGAGTTGGTCTGTGCCCTTCTCTGTCCTTCTCGTTATTCCGCTTGGGGTATTGGGCGCTGTGTTATTGACTTGGCTACGTGAGTTTGATAATGACATTTACTTACAAGTGGGTTTATTAACTGTGGTTGGTTTGTCCGCCAAAAACGCTATTTTGATTATCGAGTTTGCCAAAGAGCACCAAGAAGAAGGCAACAGTCTCAAAGATGCGGTCATGCTTGCTGCAAGACAACGCTTACGTCCAATTATTATGACGTCACTTGCGTTTGGACTGGGTGTTGTGCCACTATTTATCGCGAATGGTCCTGGCTCTGGTAGTCAAAACGCTATTGGTACTAGTGTGCTTGGCGGCGTTATTACCGCCACTTTCTTAGGTATTTTCTTTATTCCTATCTTTTATGTTTGGGTGCGTACTTTGTTCCCTTACAAAGGCAATGAAGCGCACAACGTTGATGGCGATAACGGTGGTGGTAACAATAGTAATAATGATGGCGACAACGGTAATCACCCTGATGGTAACGGTGATGATAATGAGCCGAACCCGCCTGCGCCAACCGACAATACAGAAAAGCGACCTCCTTCTGGGAGTTATCAGCCTGCAAGCTTTGGAGATAATACACAATGAGTTTTCGTTTCCCTTTTACTTCTAGATTGCCGCGTCAAGCAGCCTCCAGCGCGGTGGCAGGTAACCCGCTAACGCTCAAAACCCTTGCTGGCTGCAAGTGTATGACTAGCTCAGGACGTTTATTTGCTATGAGCGCGCTGACTATGAGTATGGCAGCTTGTACGACTATACCGCCAAAGGTGGATAATGGACCTATCCTTGCTGAGCCTAATATTGCTATCGAACAAAGCTATGATGCGTTCGATAACGAGACCGTGAGTAGTGCAGATCAACCCAGTCTAGCAGCACAGCGCTGGCAAGACTTTTATAGCGATGATCGTCTAAAAGCACTGATCGCAATCGGTTTAGAGAACAACAAAGACTTCGAGAGCGCGCTACTTGCCATTGAGCAAGCGCGTGCGCAGTACCGTATCACCGACATACGCGATCTACCAACGATTAATGGTCAGCTCGACTATACGCGTCAAAGTCAATCCTCTCCTCGTACTGATTTGCCTAACGGTCAACGCATTGGTGGTAGACAGACGACAGACAGTTACAGTGTTAACTTAGGACTTGCCAGCTACGAGCTTGATTTTTGGGGCCGAATTGATAGCCTAAAAGATCAAGCGCTACAGAACTTTTTAGCAACTACTGCTGCCAAAGAGTCGGTGCAGATTAGTCTGATTAGTAACATCGCGCAAAGCTATGCCAATTTGAGTTATAGCCTAGCCCAGCTTCAGCTAGCCGAGGCCACCGTTGAAAGTCGTGAACGCTCTTTGGAGATTGCTAACGCTCGCTTTGAGGCGGGTATTGACCCCAGACTACCTTCATTGCAGTCAGCGGCAGCGTTAGAGAATGCTCGGCTTGCAGTTCTTCGTGCGCAAAGCAGTATTCTCACCTCACGGAATGCACTGCGCTTTGTTATCGGTGCGCCCATTCCAAGCGAGCTGTTGCCAACGCCTGCGGTTAGTAATATTACGACTCATGAGGTCTTTAGTACGGGTCTGCCAAGTGAGCTTCTACGCTATCGTCCTGATGTTTTGCAAGCAGAGTACGATCTAAAAGCTGCTGGTGCTAACATTGCCGTCGCGCGTGCCGCTTACTTCCCAACGATCAGCCTCGCTACTAGCGTAGGCTTACGTAGCGATAGTTTTAGCAACTTATTTGAGAGCGACTCTTATGGCTGGACGTTTGGCCCTAATATTAGCGTACCGATCTTTGACGGTGGGCGCTTAGATGCCAATTATGACGTTGCCAAAATTGAGCGCGAGCAGAACCTAGCCAATTACGAACGAACTATCCAAACCGCTTTCCGCGAAGTCTCAGACGTTTTAGCGACAAGGGCGACTTTAGGAAAGCAGTTGGCGACGCAGTATCGCCTACAAGATAACTTCAATCAGACTTATGAGATTGCAGACGCGCGCTTTAGAGCGGGTATCTCAAACTATTTAGATGTCCTTGATGCTCAGCGCTCTTTGTTCGATACGCAGCAAGGCATATTGGATCTAGAGCTGCGTAAGCTCATTAGTCAAATCGAGCTTTATCAAGCGCTTGGCGGCGGTGCAAATCTTGATGTGCCAACGATCATTCCCGTACCACGCTATACCAACTTAGCAGACTTGCCAACCCTACTGACAGAAACCCCAGAGTCGCAAGCAGAGTACGCTATCGATGCAGCAAGCTCTGCCCGCGTGGCGTCGGTGCCTGAGGCTAATGCGATTAGACAAAATAACGCGCCTACTCGGGCTGTCTTTGATCCTAAAGCCATCGTCGATATCGATAATGATAATGATGCGGATGCTGCAGTTGGCATATTGCGTGAGGACATCCCAGTTGAGCAAAAGCCTGCCCCAGTGAGCGTGACCCCTATCACGACGCAGTAGGCTTTTGAGGGTGACTTATGTTTTTAATTACCGGTGTTTTTAATTACTGTTGTTTTTAATTCAGTCATACATTAACCCTACCGTCTCGGTAGGGCTTTTTGCTTTTATATGCTACCTTTGATATATGTTGTTTCAATCGAATAATTAAAACCTATCATCCAAATTTCGTGATTAAAAACTTATAACTACAAGATTATAACCAAAACGAGGAGCTTACATGTCTTACACTTTTAATCGTCAATTCCCTGAAACTCGCCTGCGCCGCTTGCGCTACAACGACAATGTACGCGCGATGATCCGCGAAGTTGAACTGCATCCCAAACATTTTATCGCCCCTGTTTTTGTTTTAGAAGGGAAGAATCAGCGCGAAGCAGTTGCGAGTATGCCAGGCGTTGAGCGCTTATCCATTGACCTATTGGTCGCTTACACTAAGGAATTACTCAGCGAAGGCGTCACCACTATCGATATCTTCCCCGTCATCGACAACGCGCTAAAAACGCCTGACGGCAAGGCCGCCTACGATGCCAATGGACTTGCAGCGCGTGCCGTAGCTGCGGTAAAGGATGCGGTGCCTGAGATGGTAGTGATGACCGATGTGGCACTTGACCCATACACCTCACATGGACAAGACGGCCTGCTCGATGACAGTGGTTATGTTGTCAACGATGCGACAGTTGAGGTCTTAGTCAAACAAGTCCTCGTTCATGCTAGAGCTGGCGCTGATATTATCTCACCAAGCGACATGATGGATGGACGTATCAAAGCTATGCGTGATGCCCTTGAAGATGAGGGCTTTGCTAATACTGCGCTTATGGCCTACTCTGCCAAATACGCTTCTGCTTATTATGGTCCGTTTCGTGATGCAGTCGGCAGCGCTGGTAATCTAAAAGGCGGACACAAAAAACAATACCAGATGGACTTTGGTAATCGTGCTGAGGCGTTGCATGAGGTCGCTTTAGATATTGCTGAGGGCGCAGATATGGTCATGATTAAGCCCGGACAGCCCTACCTTGATCTCATTCGTGAAGTCAAAAATACTTTTGGCGTACCGACCTTTGCTTATCAAGTCTCTGGCGAATATGCGATGCACATGGCAGCGATTCAAAATGGCTGGTTGACTGACGCAGTAATTTTAGAATCCTTGATCGGCTTTCGCCGCGCGGGGGCCGATGGTATCTTGACTTACTTTGCCCTTGAAGCAGCCCGGCAGTTGAATAACGCTTAGTTTTTTCTCCATTTATAGCACCTGTTACGTTAAGCGAACAGGTGCGCTGTAGGCAAACCTTTCTTATACTTCTCCAACATACTTTCGCCATCCCTTCCCCAAAAGCGCCACTTTTGCTTTATAATACCTCACCGAATTTGCTAGTGGCTTGCTGCTATCTTCCCGATTTTACTACTATTATTACTCAGTTAGCAGTACTTAGTGCTAGCATTTAACATAGCTTTTAAACTAGCCGTACTGAAGCTAAGTAAAGGCGTCAAAGTTATAGCATAAAAGCGCACTACTACGTTTTTACCTTGTGCCCTATTTGCACCACTTGTCCCAAAGGTTACTTTATGAGTCAACTCAACCCCAAACAAAATGAGGCTATGCTTTATGTATCAGGTCCGCTACTGGTATTAGCTGGAGCGGGCTCTGGTAAAACCTCAGTGATCACCCGCAAGATTGCTCATCTGATCGAGGAGTGCAATATGCCAGCGGAGCGTATCACTGCAGTAACCTTTACTAATAAAGCAGCCCGTGAGATGAAAGCGCGGGTAAGTAAGCTGTTGCCCAGCGAAAAAACGCGCGGCCTTACAGTCTCAACTTTTCACCAATTTGGTTTGCAGTTCTTGCGTTACGAGCTGATCCATACGCCGCTCAAGGGTAATTTTTCCATCATGGACAGCGATGATAGTAAACGGCTGCTCATGGAGCTGATGATGCGCGACAACTTGTCTGGTGCTGAGAGTCGTGAGCTGGTCGGTAAAGCGATCAAGATGATATCAGACTGGAAAAACGATCTGATTGAGCCTGATAAGGCGATGGAAACTTTAGACGATCCAGAGGATATGATCTTTGCAACTCTCTACGCCCTGTATGAGCGCAACTTGCGCGCTTATAACGCCGTTGACTTTGACGATTTGATCGTCCTACCGACCAAGATACTGCGCGAGAACAGAGAGCTGCGTGATAAATGGCAAAACCGTATTCGCTATCTACTGGTCGATGAGTACCAAGATACCAATACCGCCCAATACGAGATGATCAAATACTTGGTCGGACCGCAAGGACGCTTTACGGTCGTTGGTGACGATGATCAATCTATCTATGCGTGGCGCGGCGCCAAACCTGAAAATATGGCGCTGCTCAAAGAGGACTTTCCTAAGCTTAAAGTTGTTATGCTTGAGCAAAACTATCGCTCTACTAGTCGTATTTTGACCTCAGCTAATGCGGTCATTACTAACAACGAGCATTTGTTTGAAAAGAAGCTGTGGTCGGATAAAGGACAAGGCGAGAAAATACGCATCATCAACTGCCGCAATGACGATGATGAGTCTGAACGCGTCGCCAAAGAGATCGTCACCCATAAACTACGCCATGGTAATGAGTGGGAGCAATACGCGGTACTCTATCGCAGTAACTTTCAGGCGCGTATGCTAGAAGCGCAGCTGCGTCAATTGCAGATACCTTATAAGTTATCGGGTGGTCAATCCTTTTTTGCCCGCAGTGAGATCAAAGATATCATGGGTTATCTGCGCCTGATATTAAACCCTGAGGATGACAGTGCCTTTTTGCGTATCATCAATACGCCTAAGCGCGGCATGGGACCTGCAACTCTTGAGAAGCTCGGACTGTTTGCACAAGAACACAGTATCTCTTTGTTGGCCTCTTGTACGCATGCAGGGCTTGCTCATGTATTGCCAAGCAAAGCTTATAGTACGCTCAAAGAGTTTGGTGATTTTATTGAACACTATACGCGCGAGCTGGATCAACACCCTGACCCCGTCCCCATCGTCAGACAAATGATCGATGAGACAGGCTACATTGACTTTGTACGTAGCGATGCCAAAACACCGCAGCAAGAAAAAAACCGCATTGATAATATCGACATGCTCTACACGAGTATTCAGTCGCTGATTAACCGCGCGGAGGAAGACGAAGATCGTACTATCGATACCATCATTCGCAAACTCGTCTTACTCGACATGCTAGAGCAGCAGCAAGAAGAAGAGAATACCAACAAGGTCAATTTGATGACCTTGCATGCGGCAAAGGGTTTGGAGTTTGACTATGTTTATATTATGGGTTTAGAAGAGGAGATGCTACCGCATCGCAACTCCATTCTTAGTGAGACAATTGAGGAAGAACGCCGTCTAATGTACGTGGGTATCACCCGTGCGCGCCGTGAGTTGACATTGACGCTTGCCACTCAGCGCCGTGCAGGGGGTCAGATGCGCGTAACCTCCGAATCAAGGTTTTTAGATGAATTACCAGAAGATCACATCGACTGGCCCGCTAAAGCGAAAAAGAAGCAAGCGACTAAGAATCCAGAAGCGGTCGCTGATGAATATCTAGCAAATATTCGTGCCCTATTAGGTAAGCGTTAGTGGCTCTAAGCGCTGTTTTTTTCCGAGCACCCATAGGCCTCAATCATTCTATTTATTAACTTGGAACCTTTATGTCTGTCCCAACGCCTAATACCAACCAACCCTCAAAACTACCAGCGGATTATAATCCGCTAGAGTATAGTGCTGAGTACAAGCTACTCTATCTACAGGATCTGGTTGCCGAAAAGGCGTATAACGCAATTAGTGAGTTTTTGGCCAAGCAATCAGAGTATGAGATTGCCAACCTGTTAGAGTCGTTTCCGCCTCAGAGCCGACTTCTAATCTGGCAACAAGTTCCAGAAGCGCTCAAAGGCGAAGTGCTTGCTGAGCTTGAGGTCGATACGCGTCAGCCTTTAATGGAGAATATCTCTTCTAAACAGATATCTGCATTCACACAAGATCTCGACGCCCAAGACATCTCAGAGATTCTAGAGACCGTTACTGATACGGTGCGCACTTCTGTGATGGCGACTTTGGATGAAGACATTCGCGTTCAGGTCAACAAGCTCGATACGTATGAGGACTGGGAAGTTGGCAGCTATATGGATCCTGATATCATTCAGGTGCAAGATCATATCAGTCTGGCGCAAGTACAAGATTGGCTACGCGATGACAAAGACTTACTCGATGACCAAAGCCAAGAGCTATTGGTCGTTGATCAAAGCCAGCAGCTACTTGGACTCTTAAGCTTGGTCGATATTATCAAACACGATCAAAGTGCGCTAGTAGCAGACTTTATTGATGCGGCAGTAACGATTAATGATCGCTTGGATATTCAAGACGCGGCGGCTATTTTTCGCTCAGAGGACATTCGCTATGCCCCGGTCATCAATGATTTTGGTGAGTTAGTAGGACAGTTAAACGGCGAGGACATCATGGAGATTATCCAAGATGACGTCGATAGCACGATGAAAAGCCTAGCCGGTGTGAGTCAAGACGAGGAGCTGTTCGCGCCAATTCTAACCAGTGCCAAGAGTCGTAGTGTTTGGTTGGGAATTAATTTAGGTACGGCACTACTTGCGGCCGCCGTCATCGGTCAGTTTGAAGAAGTGCTCGCACAAGTCGTAGCGCTTGCCATTTTGATGCCTGTCGTCGCCAGTATGGGCGGTATTGCAGGCTCACAGACCTTGACCGTTGTGATACGCGGTATGGCTATGGGTCAGATCGGGGGTTCTAACCGCGTATGGCTACTTAATAAAGAGCTGTGGGTTGGCGCGATAAACGGTATCATATGGGCGATAATTATGGCTTTTATTGCTCAATTATGGTTTCATGATGTTAAAATCAGCATGGTCATAGGTTTTGCTATTGCGATTAATATGACCGCTGCTAACGTATCGGGCATAAGTATTCCTTTGATACTCAAACGCATGAATATCGATCCAGCTTTATCAGCCTCTGTAATCTTGACGACAGTTACCGATATTGTCGGTTTTATGTCTTTTTTGGGACTAGCAAGCGTATTAATACTATAAAATATAAAATATAAAATATAAAATATAAAACCAAGCATCATAAAATATAAAACCAAACACAGTGAAATATAAAACCAAGCGAAATAATAAATACAATCAATAAATTCTGAGCGAGTGAGTATGCAAGCGGTACAAGTCAAGATAGTGAATCCCAAAATTCTTAATGATAAAGCATTTGCAATACCCACACGCGCTACTGATGGCTCAGCGGGTATTGATCTGCGTGCCTGTATTGATGAGCCGTTGACGATAGTCGCAGGCTCGACTCATTTAATAGGTACTGGTCTTGCGGTTTATATCAGTGATCCTAACTATGCGGGTATGATTTTGCCACGCTCCGGACTTGGTCACAAACACGGTATCGTATTGGGCAATTTAGTCGGTCTCATTGACGCCGATTACCAAGGCGAGCTGATGGTCAGTATTTGGAATCGCAGCAATCAAGATTTTGTCTTGAATCCAAGTGAGCGTATGGCGCAGTATATTGTAGTCCCGATCGCACGTCCTGAGTTTGAAGTTGTCAGTGAATTCAGCGATCAAAGCGCACGCGGTGCAGGCGGTTTTGGTCACTCTGGTCGTCAGTAATAGCTACCGCCTTAAGCCCTAAGATGCAGCCCTTTGCTCAGCTGTAGATATTTACGTGATTTATCACGAGCTAGTATTTTTATTCATACCTCTACATAAGGAGAGTGCCGTCATGTCGTTTTTTGTCGCGCAGCACGCCTTATTTCGTGCCTACGATATACGCGGTGACGAGCATTATTTTACTCCTGATTTTATAGAGGCCGTAGGCAATGCCTTTGTACGCCTGTATCAGCGCCAGCCTACAAGCGCTTATCCAATAGGTGAGGTTAAGTACAGAACCACGACAGTGATTGTCGGTTTTGATGTGCGCTGCGGTAGTGATAAAATTGCCAAGCAGCTTGCTGCTATTTTACAAGAGCAAGGACTACAAGTTCTTAACTTAGGTTTAATCACCACACCGATGATGGCGTTTTGGACGGAGCAGTATAACGGTCACGGTATTATGGTGACCGCTAGCCATTCGGCAAAAGGTATTTTGGGTATTAAATGGTTAGTCAGTAATAACTCCCCCAGTGCACAGGACATACAAGCGCTTTACCATGATCTGATACCAGTCCGCGCTCAAGACAAGACCTCTTGTACGCGCGCGCGGCGTAAGCCGTACAACATCAATGAAGCTGCGCCAGTCAATACTGCATCCAATGTAGAACCGCCTGCTTATATAAGTTCTAGTACGAATACAGATAATCAAAGTCTTGACGATAGTAAACATTTTAATAGCGCCAATGACGTCAGCAAGATGCTCTCTGTTATTGGACTACCGACTGATATTGTAGCGGCGCCTTATATTGAAGCCATTGCTGAGGTGTTTACGACGATTTATCCGGAGCAAAATCTATCCGCGACCAATAGACGCACGATAAAAAAGCTCGACTTAACGATCGTTATCGATTGCATGCATGGTGCTACCAGCCGTATCGCCGCACCCCTGTTTACCAGCTTTTGCCAACGCGTCATCATTATCAATGATAGGCCTGATGGTAGCTTTCCTATGGGCAATCCTGATCCCACTGAACCCAACCGATTGGCAGAATTGCAACAAACCGTCATTGTCAATGATGCCGATATTGGTCTGGCGTTTGATGGTGATGGTGACAGGCTCATGATTGTAGATAATAGTGGTAAGGTTGTTGCCTCTGATCATTTATTATATTTGCTTGCCAAAGTTGCTATTACTCAACGTCCCAAGAGTTTAGGTATCGATGATTCAAATATTGATACCCTAACGCCTCATTGTTCAAGTTTGAGCCATAAAAAACTCGCGGCCAAAGCTTTATCCATTAAAGACAAAGCATTACAAGCCCAATTACTTCAAGCGCAAGCTTTAGAAAGTCAGACTCTTAAAAACCAGATACTGAACTCAATCAAGCATACGACTGCTGATAGCAAAACTGTAAAAGCAGCAACGATTGCGACGCCGCAGGTTTTATTTGATATTAAGTGCTCACACCATCTAGCGCCTTTGCTAAGCACGCTTGGTGCAGAGCCTATTATCAGTAAGACGGGCAGTAGTTTGATGCGTCAACAGCTACAATCCAATGACAGTCCTATTGTCTTTGCAGGTGAGCTCTCAGGGCACTTTATCTTTAATGACAGCTACTTCACCGTTTATGACGATGCCATGTACGCCGGATTGCGTCTGCTACACTGGCTGGCTTATACAGCAGCCTATGACGAGACATTATCTGCAGATACCGATGTATGGGGCGAGCCTATCAGTGCGCCGCCGTATCAGCTGACCGATGTCACCGATCAGTTGCCAAAGCTCGTCAGTACAGCCGATCACTACCTGCCCATACCACAAACTGCGCCTATGCACTGCTCTGTTGTCAAACAGTTAACCCAGCTCTGCGCTTATCTGCTAGCTGACACCAATACTAAAGCTCAATCTGATGCAAGCTTAGACACGTGTCTGTCATCAGACTGTACTTGCGTATCAGTCAAAGCGCAAACAGAGTTAGAAGCAGCAAAGCATTTACTGCCACAGGATACCAAGCTCACTTGTATTGATGGGGTGCGCTTAGACTTTAAGCATGGTTTTGGTATCGTGCGACAGTCCAATACCAGTCATAATCTTACGGTGCGTTTTGCAGGTGATAGTGTAACGGATCTAAAAGCAGTGCAAGACCGTTTTGTAAAGCTATGCCAACGATTTGATCCGACGCTTGCCACGCAGATTGCCGCTATTCGTCCTGCTTAGTTTTTAGTATCACCTAACTTTTATGGCAGCTAGACTCTACTTGTAAACTCTATCTCAGCACGTACCCATAATAGCCCATAATAAATTAGGAGCTTATAATGTCACTAAACTTTGAAGACGCTAAAAATACCGCTGAAGTACTCACTATTGCTCTACCCTATATCCAACGCTACGTGGACAAGCTGATCGTAGTTAAATACGGCGGCAATGCCATGACTGATCCAGAGCTTGAGAGCTCATTTGCGCGCGATATTGTACTGCTCAAAACTGTAGGTATGCACCCTGTTGTCGTACATGGTGGCGGGCCACAAGTGGATAATTTACTTAAGGAGCTGGGGCGTCAGTCCGAGCGCATCGATGGTATGCGCGTCACGGACAAAAGCACAATGGATATCGTTGAGATGGTACTAGGCGGTAGCGTCAATAAATCTATCGTCAGTTTGATCAACAAGCATGGCGGGCGGGCCATTGGACTGACGGGTAAGGATGCCAATCTCATTCAAGCCAAAAAGATGCTGATGGAAAAAGTAACTGATGATGGCACTCGCGTACCAGTGGATCTAGGCTTTGTTGGTGATGTGGTCAGCGTCAATAAAGACGTGATCAATATGCTTATCTCATCGAACTTTATCCCTGTCATCGCACCGCTTGGCGTCGATAGTCAAGGTGACAGCTATAACATTAATGCTGATTTAGTTGCTGGTAAAGTCGCTGAATTTTTGCAGGCGGAGAAGCTGATGCTCCTGACTAATATCAAAGGCGTATTGGGCCGTGACGGTGAAGTGGTCACAGGACTTACGCCCAAAAAAGTGGATGCGCTAATCGATGATGGGACAATCTCAGGCGGTATGATTCCTAAGATTCAGTGCGCGCTGGATGCGGTGCGCGGCGGGGTCAAAAGTGCAGTCATCGTCGATGGCCGCGTGCCGCACGCGACCTTGCTTGAGATCTTTACCAACGAAGGCGTTGGTACGCTTATTAGCCGTGAAGTAGGGTCAGCGCTGAGTTAGTTTTAGTAATAAATGCGAGCGTGGCTATGTCATTAACACTGTGGTGTATGCTTTTTATTGTTGAGAGTCTGTATTGTTGGTGGATCATAGCTTATGGTGGCGCCAAGTGGGTAGAAGGCTGGAAGTCCTTTTTTCTTATTGAGTGGTTTGCACTAGACTGGACTGCAGAGCAAATTAGACTTTATGTCCTCATCATTTGGCTGTTTAGTGTGATTTGGTTTATCGTAGGGGTAATAAAACCTGACCTTAGATTTTACTGAGCCTTTTTATGGTCAGGTTTTATTAAAGCTTATTATGCTAGGACATTATTTATAGCGCCTACCTCTATAGTGTCTGCAATTAGCTGTGAGATCTTTAAGAAAAGGCGTTATCAAACGTCTCTGCGTCAAAACCGCAAAGTAGAATGGGCTGCTTGTTATGCACCCCTTCTACAAGTGGGCGCTTAATCATACTGGTATTTTCCACCAATAAATCGATAGCTGTGTTGACAGCAGCGTCTGCGGCCTGCTTTTGCTCATCGCTTAGCTTACGCCACGTCGTGCCGCGTTTGTTTAATACCTTATCTACTCCAAGCTTATCAACCCAGCGCTGGACGTTTGCTTTATCAATGCCCTGCTTTTTGTAGTCATGAAAAGTGTAGTCAACGCCTAGCTCATCGAGCTTAGTAACCGTTTTTTTTATAGTGCTACAAGATTTGATACCGTAGATCGTGATGGTCATGGTTGTTCCTTATATATTATATCAAAATGAATGAGTGGTTAGTTTCCTTCTACTATTCTTACCTTCAATCATCGCAATTTTGCTAGATTTGCGCTATTCTAGCGTATCTAATTTTCATCCTCTATTCTATCTTGAGCCAACTACCAGAGCCCATTATGAGCAACGCCGTGACAACAGATCAAGCTACTATTAACCCCTATAATACCAACGATAACGCTGATGCGAACAATAGCGGTAATAACAACACCCACTATCAGCCGCAGATTATTGAGGCGCAGCAGCAAGCCAAATGGGCAAGCGATAAGCGCTTTGAAGTCAATAACGAGCCAAGCGATAAGCCGTCTCGTTACATGCTCTCCATGTTCCCTTACCCAAGTGGTAAGCTGCATATGGGGCACGTGCGTAACTATACCATCTCTGATGTATTAAGCCGTTACTATCGTCTCAAGGGTTTTGAGGTCATGCAGCCTATGGGCTGGGATGGCTTTGGCCTACCCGCAGAAAACGCCGCTATTGCCAATCAGACGCCGCCTGCCGCGTGGACGTTTGCCAATATTGATAGCATGCGCGCGCAGCTTAAATTGCTTGGACTATCCATTGACTGGTCGCGCGAGTTTGCCACGTGTAGCCCTGAGTATTATCAGTGGGAGCAGTGGCTGTTTTTGCAGCTGTACAAAAAAGGCTTAGTCTACAAAAAGCTCGCCACAGTCAACTGGGATCCAGTCGACAATACGGTACTCGCAAACGAACAAGTCATCGACGGTAAAGGCTGGCG
Source organism: uncultured Psychrobacter sp. (assembly GCA_947489525.1). GTDB lineage: Bacteria > Pseudomonadota > Gammaproteobacteria > Pseudomonadales > Moraxellaceae > Psychrobacter. The sequence continues at coordinate 16,324 of CANLDW010000003.1, read as the reverse complement.
CAGTGGCGCACCTGTCGAGAAGCGCGACATTCCGATGTACTACTTCAATATTACCGATTACGCCGATGAGCTGCTTGATGATCTAGATCAATTAGAAGGACACTGGCCCTCAGAAGTACTTACTATGCAGCGCAACTGGATCGGACGCAGTGCAGGTATGGAAGTTCACTTCCCCTACACGCTCGCTGGCGAGGATAACACGTTAGACGTGTTCACCACCCGTCCTGATACCTTGATGGGCGTTACTTACGTTGCCGTTGCCGCTGAGCATCCGCTCGCACAATATGCCGCTGAGCGCGATGAGGTTATCGCCCAGTTTAATGCGCTGTGCAAAAAAGGCTCAGTAGCCGAAGCAGACTTGGCCAAAGCTGAAAAGATCGGGATGGATACGGGACTTACGGTTACTCATCCCTTAACTGGCGAAGAAGTACCGGTTTGGGTTGCCAATTACGTGCTAATGAGTTACGGCTCAGGCGCAGTCATGGCAGTACCTGCACACGATGAGCGCGATTATGAATTTGCAATTAAATATGCTCTACCCATCAAGCAAGTCATTCAATCTCCTACAGACTACGCCGAGTCTGTACGCACACAAGCTAAGATAGATGGTGTCGTGCCAAATCTTGCTTATACTGAACGCGGCACGCTTATAAATTCAGGCGAATTTGATAATATGGACTTTGAGCAAGCATTTGCTGCCATGCTAGCCAAGCTTGAACCTCAAGGACTTGCTTCAAAAAAGATTCAGTATCGTCTGCGCGATTGGGGTGTCTCGCGCCAGCGTTACTGGGGTTGCCCAATACCTATGATCAACTGTGAGCACTGCGGTACCGTACCCGTTGAAGAGCAAGACTTGCCTGTAGTATTGCCAACCGATGTCGTCCCTGATGGTCGCGGTAATCCACTCAAAAACATCCCTGAGTTCGTCAATACTACTTGTCCTAAGTGTGGTAACGCCGCTGAGCGCGAGACTGACACCTTTGATACTTTTGTAGAGTCCAGCTGGTACTACGCGCGCTTTGCCAGTCCAAACGATGATAATAATATGGTGAACAAAGCTGCCGCGAACAAATGGCTACCCGTCGATCAATATGTCGGCGGTGTTGAGCACGCGGTTATGCATTTACTCTACGCGCGCTTTTTTCACAAGCTAATGCGCGATGAATCCCTCGTCACAGGTGATGAGCCGTTTAAAAACTTGATGACCCAAGGTATGGTACTTGCAGGTACTTTTAATCGCATCAATAGCGACGGTAGTACCACGTATTATTTTGCAGATGATGTCAACATTGAATACAACGAGCGCGGTCAGCCCATTCATGCTACCCTAAAAGCAGACGGTCAGCCTGTCACTATTGGCAAAATCGAAAAGATGTCAAAGTCAAAGAACAACGGCGTCGATCCACAGACGACGATTGATCAGTACGGTGCGGATACGGTGCGCCTTTATACCTTGTTTACCGCGCCTGCCGATCAAACGCTTGAATGGTCAGATGACGCGCTCAAAGGTCCTTATAACTTTATCAAAAAGGTATGGCGTCTTGCCCATGATCACATGCAAGCAGTAAAAGACCAAGGCTTTGAGGTAGCGGCGCTACAGCAAAGCGCATTAGATAGCGCCAGTTTAAGTAAAGAGGCCAAAAATCTGCGCCGTAAAACGCACGAAACCATTGCCAAGATTGACAACGATCTCGGTGAGCGCTTAGCACTCAATACGCCGGTCTCAAGTCTGATGGAGCTATCTAACGAGCTTGCCGGCTTTAAAGCAACAAGTGCGCAGGATCTACAGGTGCAGCATGAAGCCTTGAGTGATTTGCTTATTATGCTCTCGGTATACGCGCCGCACATTGGCGAGTATTTGCTGGAGCTGATGGGGTTTGATACCAAGACATTAAGCTATCCTGCTGTTGATGCTAGCGCCTTAGTACAGGATACAGTGACGATGGTCGTGCAAGTCAATGGCAAAGTGCGTGGTAAGATGGATGTCGCACCAGACAGCGATCCTGAAGCGCTAAAAGCGCAAGCGCGAACTATAGAGAGCGTGGCTAAGTTCATTACCGGTGAGATCAAAAAAGAGATCGTCGTACCGAATAAATTAGTTAATATTGTGGTTGCAGGTTAGACGTCAAGTCTTGTCGAACAAAAGGATAGCTGTTATGTCGTATTATCAAAGGAGAGCAAAGTCGTTGCCGGGTCAACCGCGTAAGCATACTTGTCGCTTGCAAATATTAAAACCACTACTATTTGCTGCTCTACCCTTAGTTACTATCATTGGCACAGCAACAAGCTTAACAGCTTGCGGCTTTCATCTGCGCGGCTATGATGCTCCTTTGCGTTTTGATGCGACCAAGACCGTTGTCGTTTTAGACGATGATCGCGTCTCTTTTCCACTCAAGCTACCCTTGATCAATAGATTAGAAGCTCTGGGTGTCAATGTTGCTGACACGATGACCCTGATTGAAGACGCTAGTGTGGCTATAGACGGCGCTGAACAAGACGTTGCTGTTATCAAGGTAAATAACGTGCGTTTTAGACGGTATGAGCTAGTGGGTGTATTGACAGAGATTCGTTTAGTGCTCTCAGCAGATGTCACTTACGAGGTGACGCAAAACGGCCAACCTGTTACCTTGACCAACTTAATACAAGTTGAGCGCAGCTATCAATTTAACGAAGCGTCAGTCAGTACTGACGATCAGCAGGGCGATCAGATTCGCGATTGGCTCTACAACAGTCTTGCTCGGCGCATTACGGATCAGTACGTAGCCATTGCTCTTCCTAAAGTAGCACCTGCACGCGTTAATCAGTCGGCGCAAATAGAACAAAGCTCGGCGACGACAACAGTTATTACGCCTATACCTGTTGCGCCTTAAACTCTATATACAGTTTATCGCCACGGTACTCATCACACGGCACTGACCATACTATGCAAGCGTCTTTTATCCAAGCGTATCCTAAACTGCTTCAAGCGACTGCTTCGGTAGCTGGCTTGTGGCTGGCGCATGGTGATGAGCCGCTATTACAGCAGTGGCTGATAGATGCTCTTATCGTGCACTGGCGACAGCAAAACTATGCGATTAAACGCATTGAGCTTGTCTCAGCAAAGACGTGGCAAGAGGTGTTATCTGAGCTTGGCAGTCAGTCCTTATTTGATGATGCTAGCGCGCTTATTGTGACGGGTAATCATAAGCCGGACAAAGGCGTAATCGCCGAGCTTGAGCGCTTCGCTGTTGATGCTCAGGCAGGTAGTCACAGTCATAGCGTATTGTGGCTGACGCCCAAACAAGACAAACGCGCGCAAAGCAGTAAGTGGTTTGTACCCTTTCAGCAGTACGGGCACGTCATCGATTGTAACTTATTTGATGAGCGTCAACGTCAGCAGCTATTGCAGGTTCAAGCTGAGCGATTTGGACTGCGTTTATCAAAAGATGCGTGGCAGCTACTGATGTCGCATACAGAGCACCATCTGCTCAGCGCTTATCAGACACTGTGGCGTTTATCTTACTTATTTGCGCCGCAAATTGCTACGCTCAATGACCAGCAAACGAGCACTAGTGTTGCTTTAGATATCGACGATTTACAAGCAGCGTTAGTCAGCGACGCTCATTTTAGTGTCTTTGATTTGTCCGACGCTATGCTGGCTGGCAATAGCGCACAGGTCGTCAAGATTATGACTCAGCTCAAAGCGACTGATGAGCCAACTACCCTAGTATTATGGGCGATCAGTAAAGATATGCGCCTAGTTTTAGCGCTTATGGATGGTCAAGATCCGCAACGCTTAGGTATTTGGCGCAGTAAACAAGGCTTGTACCAGCAAGCCTGTCGTCGTCAGTCTAAAGATGATATCCACCACTGGTCAGACTTGTTGTATCGCTGCGATCAAGCGATCAAAGGACTTATTCAGCAGCCTGCGTGGGAGCTATTGTTACAAGCTGCACTTGAGCTGTCAGGGCATCGTCTATTTACCGCTTCCTAGTACTTTGTCCTCTTCGTTAATACCTTCTAATCAATAACCACTTACCCCTTATCCTTCCTTAACCTTTCGCAAAGTAATTATCATTCCATTTTACCTCTCAAGCCTTTACTATATTCACACTTAAGTTTATTGCTACTGGACTGTCCTATGCGCAAAATGAGCACCAAGTCTACTATGAAGTGGGGGATAATTGCCCTAGTGGTCGTCGCCCTTATTGCCTCAGCTTACCACTTCTTAAGACCCACCGAAGAGATGCCAAACTACATTACCGCGACCGCTGAGATTGGCGATATCGAAAACAATGTGATGGCCTCAGGTAAGGTAAAGGCACTCAATACGGTAGATGTTGGCGCACAGGTATCAGGAGAAGTCACGCGCTTGTATGTTGAGGTTGGTGATGAAGTACAGCAAGGTGATCTAATTGCCCAGATCGATCAGGTGACTCAAAGAAATAATCTTAGTAACCAGCAAGCCAGTCTTGAGCAAAGTGAAGCGGCGATTCAAAGCGCTGAAGCTGAGCTTTTGAGTCGTCAGGCCAGTCTAAAGAGCGCACAAGCGGATCTTAATAGCCGTCAGTCCGAGCTTAAACAAGCACAAGCAGACTTTGCGCGCCTAAAGGATCTCGTTGCTATCGATGCCATCTCACAGCAAGAGTACGACACCCAAGCGACCAGTGTAGAGACGGCGCGAGCTGCCGTCGATAACGCACGCGCTGCTATCGATACCGCAAAGGCTGCTATTGTGACCACTCGCGCTAACATCAACAGTCAACGTGCCGAGCTGCGTAAAGCACAGACCAATGTCAGTACCGCCGAAGAAGATCTTAGCTATACTACAATTCGCGCACCAATGGCAGGTACAGTCGTCTCAATTACTACCGAGCAAGGCACGACCGTCAATGCCAATCAGACTGCGCCAACTATTGTGACCTTGGCGGACTTATCGACCGTACGTATCAATGCGCAAATCTCAGAAGCTGATGTGATCAATGTTCAAGCTGGTATGCCCGTATATTTCAATATCATTGGTAATCCTGATCAAAAATATGATGCCACGCTCAAAGCCATTGAGCCTGCACCTGAAAACATTAGTGATACCAGCTCGACAGATTCAGCGATCTACTATATTGGCTATATCGAAGTCCCTAATGATGAGCGCCGTTTTCGCATCGATATGACCGCGCAGGTGTATATTGTCATCGACGAAGCAAAAGACGCTCTACTTATTCCATCGGCAGCGCTGCAGCCTGCTAGCAATCGCGATAGGGCTAATACAGATAATACGAATAGCGACTCTAACGTGGCAACAGCGATGGTTCGTGTACTCAAAGACAACGGTGAAGTGGTTGAGCAGCCCGTAACAGTAGGTATTAACAACCGCGTTAATGCGCAGATTTTAAACGGCTTAGAAGTCGGGGACGAAGTTATTTTAGGTGAAGAGCAAACGAATGATGGTCAAGGTGGTCGAGGTGGTCGCCCCTTTTAATTATAAGGCTTGAGACTCACTGACAATCGTTTGACATAGGCATGCCCATGGATACACAAGATTTAGCTTCTCCTACAGCAACCAAGACACCCGTAATGGAAGTTAAAGGACTGATCAAGGAGTTTAAGGCAGGCGAGCAGACTATTCGAGTGCTACACGACATCAATTTGACCATTAATCAAGGTGAAATGGTTGCTATTATTGGTCAATCCGGCTCTGGCAAGTCCACCTTAATGAATATTTTGGGTTGTCTTGATCAGGCAACCGCTGGTGAATATAAAATATTTGGACAATCAGTCAGCCGCCTTGACGCCGATGAGCTGGCTAAGCTGCGTCGCGAACACTTCGGCTTTATCTTTCAGCGCTATCATCTGCTCGGTGATATCAATGCTCGTGATAACGTTGCGGTTCCTGCCGTGTACGCTGGTATGGATGGCGGGGCGCGTAGCGATCGTGCTGAGTCTTTACTGGCTGATTTGGGTCTTGCGGACAAAGTGAATAATCGCCCAAACCAGCTCTCAGGCGGCCAGCAGCAGCGCGTCTCTATTGCCCGAGCCCTCATGAATGGTGGGGATATTATCTTAGCTGACGAGCCAACCGGCGCGCTTGATAGTAAATCAGGCGAGGATGTCATGACGATCTTGCAAGATCTAAACGCGCAAGGTCACACCATCATTATGGTCACCCACGACCCTGGCCTTGCCCAGCAAGCTGAGCGCGTGATTGAGCTCAAAGACGGTTACGTCATTGAGGACTATCAGACTGAGCACTATCAGCCGACTCAAACCCGACCTGAACCTATATTGGATAAACACCGTAAGGGTAAGCTCAGCAGCTTCATCGATCGCTTATTTGAAGCCTTTAAAATGTCGCTGCTCGCCATGCGCGCGCATAAGATGCGCACCCTTCTTACTATGCTGGGTATCATCATCGGTATTGCTTCAGTGGTATCTGTGGTCGGTCTTGGTAAAGGCTCTCAAGAGCAAATACTTGCTAATATCAGCTCGCTTGGCACCAATACTATTACCGTCATTGATGGCTATCCATGGGGCGATCCTAGACGCCAATACAACGATGACAATCTAACCCCGCAAGACGCGCAAGCGGTGGCCGATCAACCTTATGTCGTCAGTGTCAGCCCGCAACTCGATAGCAATATGAGCGTGCGCTATCGCAACATACAAGAAGCCGCAAGTATCAGCGGCGTCGGTAAGGACTATTTGGCTGTCAGCGGTGAGACGCTCGCCCAAGGTCAAGGATTTGATGAACAGAGTATCTTGACGCGTACTCAAGATATTATTATCGATGATAATGCTAAGCAAACCTTTTTTCCAAACGATGATAACCCAATCGGTGAGGTTGTCCTCATCGGTAGTGTACCGGGGCGCGTCATTGGCGTCCTTGCTCCTAACGATAGCGGCTTTGGTGGGCAAGTGGACTCACCAACGCTTTATATGCCCTACACGACAATGATGTCACGTCTCGTAGGCAGCCCTAATATTGAGCGTTTTGTCGCTTTGATTGATGATAGTATCTCATCTTCTGCTGCTGAAAGCGCAATCTCCACCTTGATAGAAGGTCGCCACGGTGCTGATGATTTTCGTATACGTAATTCAGATTCTATTAGGCAAACCATTGAATCCACAACAGGCACGATGACCTTGTTGATATCTTCAATCGCTATTATCTCGCTTATCGTTGGTGGTATTGGCGTCATGAATATTATGCTTGTCTCTGTGACTGAGCGCACAAACGAGATAGGTGTGCGTATGGCAGTTGGTGCGCGGCAAAATGATATAATGCAGCAATTTTTAATTGAAGCCATATTGGTCTGTATCTTAGGCGGTCTATTAGGTATTGGTCTTGCCTTTGCAATCGGTGAGCTAATTAATAACGTTGCCGGCGAGAGTTTTAAAGTCATCTATTCGCCAACATCTATTATCGCAGCGTTTGTATGTTCAACCTTGATCGGTATCGTCTTTGGTTTCTTGCCAGCGCGTAATGCAGCTAAGCTCGATCCTGTTGATGCCCTATCAAGGGACTAGTTCTAATCTACATAAGCTAGCTGATAAATACGAATTTACGCTCGACTCTATCAGTTTAGGTCGTTGCTACTTTTTAGGTCGTTACCATTTTTTAGCATAAACTTTTTAGCATAAACGCACCAAATTACGTGACATTCACTTTTTTTTGCGGCAGCGGGGTTGTAATTATCCCAATAATATATATAATGTGCTCTCACGTTTAGGGATACAAATCTTTAAGCGTAAACTTGGTGTTATTAAGGTGTCAGGTTTTAAAGAATTCCTTTTTAAGGGATTTTCTCTTGCGCGGCTAAAATTGTATACAATTTTTTTACGCCGCTCAGGACCGATAGCTCAGTTGGTAGAGCAGTTGACTTTTAATCAATTGGTCCCGCGTTCGAGTCGCGGTCGGTCCACCATTTTTAGTAAAGTTTTACGTAATTTCCCTTTAAGGAAATTATTCTTGCGAACAGTCAGTCTTTAAGACTTAGTTTGTAAGCAAGACCTTTGGAAATCCTATTTAAAGGATTTCCCTTGCGAATAATCAGATATAATGATTATGTGCGAAGTTTTTAGAAAATCCCCTTTAAGGGATTTTCTCTTGCGCGGCTAAAATTGTATACAATTTTTTTACGCCGCTCAGGACCGATAGCTCAGTTGGTAGAGCAGTTGACTTTTAATCAATTGGTCCCGCGTTCGAGTCGCGGTCGGTCCACCATATTCAAAAGCCCAACCATTACAATCAATGGCTGGGCTTTTTTTATGGCTCAAATTTGGCTATTTTAAGTAAAGTTTCACAAAGCTTTTAGATCTTAGTAATCTTTAACTGTCCCCTTGCCGCCTTTTATTTTGTGCTTAATCGTATCTTTAATGGTTCTTGGTTTTTTTGGTGCTCGCTCAATTAGGGCATCAAAAGTCTGTTGATCGATAACCAGCTCGCACCCATGCGCCATCATCACATTAGAAGGGTTTAAGTCTTTTATCTTTTGTAGAGAGTCTACATATGCCTTTGGGTAATGTACAGGAAACGGCGCTACAAACTTATGCCGTAGCTTGATGATTAAATCAGCGGTATAAACTTGGCGAGTGGGCGTATGGAACAAGGATAAATCCCTATCAGTATGACCAGGGGTTTCTAGTACCTGCCAATCTTCAAAACTTGGAATTCTATCCTTGTCTTTTACACGAACATCCGGCTTTAAATAGGCTGGATACCATAGCAATTTGCGAGGACGCTGCTTACGATTTGCCACAAAATGGGCCAAAGCGATGTCTATCAGATGCATAGTATGACCACCAATACCAGCATACCACTGCTTATCTTTATCAGCTGAAACTAACAGACAACCTGTGGCTCTTCTCAGTGCATTGGCGCCGCCTGCATGATCAGGGTGCATATGAGTGACTACAACGACTTTTAAATCCGTTAAAGGGCGCTTTAGCTTTGTCTGAATATAATCGAGAACCATAGGGACATCGGCACGACAACAGCCATCTAGCAGCATCAATTTGTCAGGATATACTGCCATATAGGTACTTTGGATATAACCATCTAGTCTTACAATTTCAGTCAAACTCATTATTCATCCTTGAACAATTCTATTTTTGTTCATATTTAAACCTACACCGTATTATTATAGCGCTCAAAATACTTTTATAAGTAGTATTCAGTGAACGCTTGTGACTATAGATTTTAATGCGATGGGTCTGTTAGACGTATGTCATATAAAAACAAAACCCAGCGCTTAGGCTGGGTTCTGGTTTAAGATAAAATTGTTAAAGGTTCTGGCTCATTAAGCCAAGTCACGTACCTTTGGCTCACGCTCCCATAAGCGCGATTTAGCATTTTCTACAAAGGTATTTAACTCTTTTAACGGCGTAACAAAACTATCTTTTTTGACCGGTAGTTTGCTTAAGATAAACTCGTCTGTTGCACCGCAATAAGCGATCGCTTTACAGTGCACATAAGCATCAGTGAACCAATCTAGCGTTGAGCTATCCTCCGCCAGTTTCTTAGCTTGATCCGGCATAATGATACTCACTACCGCATCGAAGAATACTGATGGTGCGCCAGCGACACGCTCATCTGCTTGGATACGCGTATCGTCGTCAAGCTTGACTTCTTTGCTAGGAGCAACAATTTTGACCATGCCGCCTTGAGCGTTAATAGCATCTTCAAACTTCTTAACTTGCTCATGGTTTGATCCTTCAGCCACTAAGATACCAACCAAACGGCCTTTTAGTGATTTAGGCGTACGACCAATCGTTTGTAGGGGTTCAGACGTTGCCATATCCAGTACGGGCGCAGCGGGTTCAGCTGCTTCTGGCAATGTCATACCTAGCGCCTTAGCCACACGATTTGCTAGATCTTCATCAATATTGATAAGGTGACTGAGCACGCGAGTACGAACATGCGGCGCATCTACTTTACCAAGCTCAAACGCGTAGGCTGATGCAATGTGTGCTTGTTCAGCAGGGGTTTGGCTACGATAGAACATACGTGGCTGACTATAGTGATCAGCGAAGCTCTCAGCACGGATACGACCTTTTACGCCATCGTCCAGTTTTTCATGAAACGAGTTAAAACCTTTTTGAGGACTTTCACGTGGACGGTCTAGATCTAGGCTTTGAGGCTCATAAAGGACTCGAGTCTTAGGCACTTGCATCTGCATATGACCGTCTTGCTGGTTATTTGCAAATGGACATTTTGGTGCATTAATAGGAATCTGAGCAAAGTTTGGTGAGCCCAAGCGCGACAATTGCGTATCTAAATAACTAAATAAACGACCTTGCAGTAAAGGATCATTACTAAAGTCTATACCAGGTGGTATATGAGATGGACAGAAGGCTACCTGCTCAGTTTCTGCAAAGAAATTATCTGGATTGCGATTGAGTACCATTTTACCAATAGTTTTTACAGGCACCATCTCTTCTGGAATCAATTTAGTGGCATCTAAATGGTCAAACGGAAACTCATTAGCTTCCTCTTCTGTAAAGAGCTGAACACCAAACTCCCATTCAAAGTACATCTTGTTATCAATCGCTTCAAACATGTCACGGCGATTATAATCAGGATCAGCGCCAGAGATTTTGACCGCTTCATCCCAAATCAATGATTGCACGCCGGCAACTGGCTTCCAATGATAACGGAAGAAAGTACTCTTACCTTCTTTGTTGATCAAACGGTAGGTATGGATACCAAAACCTTCCATCATGCTAAAGCTACGCGGCAATGCACGATCACTCATAAGCCAAATCAGGTTATGCATCGTCTCTGGGCTTAAAGAGACAAAATCCCAAAAGGTATCGTGGGCAGACGCCGCTTGCGGGAAACCACGATCTGGCTCTGGCTTAACAGCATGAATTAAATCTGGAAACTTGATAGCATCCTGAATAAAGAAAATAGGCATATTGTTACCAACTAGGTCCCAAATACCTTCTTCGGTGTACATCTTGACTGAAAATCCACGCACATCGCGAGGCGTATCCTTTGAGCCTTTGTTACCAGCAACAGTAGAAAAACGCGTAAATACTGGCGTTTGCTTGCCCGTCTCAGTTAATATTTTTGCTGTCGTATATTCTTCTAATGATTCAGTTAATTCAAAATAGCCATGTGCTGCACTACCGCGAGCATGAACCACACGCTCAGGAATACGTTCATGGTCAAAGTGATTTATTTTTTCACGTAATACAAAATCTTCTAACAATGTCGGACCACGGCTGCCTGCCTTGAGCGAGTTTTGGTTATCGGCAATAACTACCCCTTGCTGAGTGGTTAACATTTTGCCGTTATCATCTGCACGTTGATGAGTTTCACCGCCATTGCCACGTTCAGTGTTCATGTTTTTGGCGGGGTCAGTATGATCAATATCCTTTTTCATAGTGTATCCTAGCTGGTAAGCGAAGTTAAATTTGTAAGACCCTCAACCTAGGAGCCCTACAACCTAGTAATAAATATTTCAATGAGTAGTGATATAAGTGGATGGTTGAAAGATTGAAAAAAACTATATTATTCAAATGATTGAATTTGTATGAGTTTACAAATAATTCTACCGAAAAAACTCAGTGAACATATGATTACCTTGTTTATATTTAGTTAAATCTTGAGTCCATATATATCCTTGGCAACTAAAACGATAAAGCGTCGGCCTGAGCGCTTACACCTTATAGTTCGTTGTTTTTAGATAAGGCTTCAAGATGTTATTTACTATACGATAATGACAATCGATTCTTGTAATCTAGTCGTTATCTCCTGTATGATTTTAATTGCTGCTTACATTGTCACTCTTATTTTATAAACACACCTATTTGTACGCGTTGTAAGTTCGACTCTAGAATAAAATTAAGGATATTTTATGTCACAGACCCAGACTCATACCGTCACCCGCTCTTACCGCTCACTACTATTAGCCATTACTCTAAGTACGGTAGCTGTTGGTTATAGCCAAACTGCCGCTGCAATAACCACTAAAGACATTACCTATACGGTAGATAATCAAGCCTATCAAGGCTACTATGCCAAAGCTGATAGACCAAACGCGCCGTTTATTTTATTGATTCATGATTGGGACGGATTGACTGATTATGAAAAAACCCGTGCTGATATGCTAGCGAGCGAGGGTTATAACGTGTTTGCTGCCGATATGTTTGGTACAGGCATTCGCCCTACCGCTACCGAAGATAAAAAGCGTCTGACCTCTGCACTATATGACGACCGAGTCAAGATGCGGCGCTTGCTTGAAGGCGCTTTGAACGCTGGACAAGCCCAAGGTAATAATGCGCGTGAGGGCGTGACGATGGGCTATTGTTTTGGTGGTAGTGTAGCGTTGGAGCTTGCGCGTTCAGGATTCCCACAAAAGGCGTTTGTACCCTTTCATGGTGGTTTGGATAAACCGGTTGGACAAAGCTATGATAAAACTCGCGGCGAGATACTTGTGTTTCATGGCTCGGCAGATGAAGCTGTGCCTATCGAAGATTTTACTGCTCTCAATAAAGACTTAGAAGCCGCGAACGTACCCCATGAGATGATTACATATAGCGGCGCGGTACATGCCTTCACAGACTTCAACAACCCAGATAGATATGATGAACGCGCCGATAAACGCTCTTGGAATCGCTATCTGAATTTCTTAGAGAATACCTATAAATAGGTAATTTATTATCCGTATAAGGCGGTGATTTGATTAACCGCCCTATACTATAATTTTTAAGTTACACTATAAGTTTAAGTTACACTATAAGTTAAGTTACACTATAAGTTAGGTTACAGCCCAGTTCTAAGTTATGACGCTATGTAAATGCTTATGGCATTGTACTGGGCTCATCAGCTTATACTACACACTTTAATCGTTCAATTTCTTAAATACTAGGATCTCATTATTTGCGGGCATTTTATACTGCTGTGACAAACTCAAAGCGCAGCTAGTTGCCAAAGCGATAATGTCTTCTTTATCACGAATCCCGCTATTAGGATCGCGCTGTCGCAGCGATATATCAAATCTGTGGTTGCTCTCACTAGTGTACTGCCCACTTTCATTGAATGGTCCATAGATAATAAACTTACCTTCAACATCTAAAATCGTTTGTACTGACGCAAATAGCTTCTCTACCAAAGACCATGCAATAATATGTAGGGTATTTGCAGTAAAGACAGCATCATAAGAGGTTGTAGTCGTTGAGTAAGGCACAACGTCTGTCCTTAAATCGAACGTCAAAGGTGCATAAAGATTAGACACTGGATAAGCATCATGCCACGCTTTGATGGTTGTATGATTAGCATTCACGTCACTGGTTTGCCACTGTACATGCGGTAAATTAGCGGCAAAATAAACACTGTGTTGACCAGTACCAGAACCTACCTCTAATACGTGCTGGTAGTTTTGCAGCTCTAGTCGCAATATTTCCAAAATCGCATCTTTATTATTCTCACAAGCTTGCGAAAATGGTAGCTTAGCGTATAAATTTATATCTGTGTTTCCAAGATTATTTTTATTCATAACTTTATCCACAGCTCATAGTCTTAGTAAATACCCGCTTCTACTCCTGCAGCTAGCGTCAATGCCAACTCCTCCACTTGATACACAAACTCATCCTGCCATTCGCCTTTTAGAATAAGGGTATTTCCAATTTGATGCCAGCGCAGTCCTGTAATGATCGTCTGCATAGCACGCTGAGTACCCGTGCCATCCTGTCCTGCACGAATATATAGTGCGAATGGCATGCCTTGCTTGTGCTCTAATACCGGATAATAACAGCGATCAAAAAAATCTTTGGTTAACCCTGACATGTAGGCTAAATTCTCAGTCGTACCTAACAGTAAAGCGTCTGCTGCTAATACATCCTCAGGCTGCGTGTCTTGCGGTGCTTTGAGAGTGACGTTGATAGTTAAGTCTGGATGAGTAGCACCCTTGTACGCCGCTTTCGCCAACTTTTCAGTATTAGGAGAGGGTGCATGCGCGACAATCAGCAGTGTCTTAATCGTCATATTATTCACCCTCATATTGAAAAATGACTTTTTGCACAATGTCTGAATGTAGGCTATTCGCTACGGGACAAGTGAGCGCAGTGTTATAAAATATTTTTTGAGTTCTATCGTCTAGTTTATGTTTAAAAGTAATGTCCACATGCACTTCACTCACGCGTCTAGGTTCAGCTGCCATGACTTTAGTCACCTCAGCGGTAGTGCCTGTGATATCAATGCTCATATCACGAGCTTTAATACCGATAATCGTCAACATACAACTGGCTAAACTCGTCGCAAGCAAATCTGTTGGTGAAAATGCTTCACCTTTACCTTGATTATCCGTTGGCGCATCAGTGATGATTTCTTTGTTTGATTGCAGGTGAACGGCAGCGGTGCGTAGGTCACCTTGGTAAGTAACTATTGATGTAGTCATATGATTTGCTATCCGTATATTGAACTAAAGGTACAAAGCCATAATAGCCGAGTCAATCAAAGTTATGAAGTTAAACGCTGGATTTGTACCATCACTTATAAATAGCGTAGGTATATCTATATTTCTTTACACATTACTCCTATTTAGCCAAAACAATGATATCCAAACTTTTGTAAAATAGTTTGGATATCATTATTCTATTCATACAGGGCACCGATTATGCTAAAAAAGCTATTTAAACCTAAATACGTTAAATTCGATGAGAAGTATACTACTCTTAGTCTAGAAGATCAGCAGACTATGGAGATGATCACCGCTGATATACGCGCATACGTAAAAAAGAGCAAAGAAGCGAATGACATCAATCATCACACTCGTTCCGTTCATGCCAAAAGCTACTGTGGCCTAAAAGCCAAGTTTGAGATTTTGGATAATTTGCCTAAGGAATACGCGCAAGGTCTTTACGCTAAACCAGGTATTCACGATGCTGTCATTCGATTCTCGAATGCTGCTGCTGGCGTTGATGCTGACAGAAGACTAGGCTTAGGCCAAGGACTAGCTATTAAAGTGTTCGATGTACCCGGTAAAAAGCTAACGCCTAGCGAGGAGGACTGTACTACTTTTGATTATGCTTTAGTCAATGGCCCTATTTTCTTTACTAATAGCCTAGCAGATTATGGTTATTTATCTAAACTGAATTTTGAGTTGAATGGTTATCTAGGAGATGGACTGCTTGGTAAAGGCAAGCTAGTATTTAACTGGCTTACTAAATACGGTAAAGAGTTTCCTGACGCAGAGGGCATCAGAACTTTAAATGCCTTTAGAAAGTTGGCTACTATCCCACCTAAAAACGCTTGGCTATACGACTACTTCTCACAGGGCGCCTGTCGTCATGGTGACTATATGGGTAAGATTAGAGTAACGCCTACTGAAGCTTCAGCAGCTAAGATTAAGCGCCGTGATATTCATTTATTTACCGAAGATGAAGCGATTCGTCCTGCAATTATTCAAGAGATTCAAGAACATGACTACCAGTTTAATGTGCAGATACAGTTATGTCGCAATCTTAGAAAGCAACCTATCGAGAAGCTGACACAAGAATGGGATGAATCTGACGCGCCGTTTGTAACGGTCGCAACCCTAACCGTTCCTTGTCAAGATGTGCCAGATGATGGCAATGTGGAAGCAATAGAAGACCTTACCTTTACCACCTTTAGATGTTTAGAAGAGAACCGCCCTATTGGTGTTATTCAAAACTCGCGTTTGCAAGCGTACAAAACATCCTCTGATACTCGTCATAAGATGAACGGTGTTAAACGTAAAGAGCCAAGCAGTCTAAAAGAAGTGTTTAGTAATAACACTAACTAGATATTAAAAAAAGCAGTCTTTATATTAAAGGCAAAATAGCCAGTATTCGAGAAATACTGGCTATTTTTATGCACAAAATTCGTATATAAAAAAAGCCCCCTCTGCGTTAGCAAAGGGGGCTTTTAGGAATAAGGAGCTGACGATGACCTGAGCGAGGAAATAGTCAAAGCACTGCTTTGACCCGAGCGCAAGAGAAAATCCCTTAGGGGGGATTTTCTGCATAATAGGTCACAAAGAAATTAGAATAAAAAAAAGAGCCACCTCGTTTGAGATGACTCTTCTTAGAATAAGGAGCTGACGATGACCTACTCTCACATGGCCGGAGCCACACTACCATTGGCGCTACGATGTTTCACTTCTGAGTTCGGGAAGGGATCAGGTGGTGCCATCGTGCTATTGTCGTCAGCAAAGGGGGTTAGATATGAGTCTGTAGTGGTATGACTTATCATACTACTTGACTGAATCAAGAGTAATAGGTGATATCGATATAATGCTTGATACAAACCACTTGGGTGTTGTATGGTCAAGCCAAACGAGCAATTAGTACAGGTTAGCTACACGCATCGCTGCGCTTCCAC
>CANLDW010000002.1 GCA_947489525.1 uncultured Psychrobacter sp. | reverse complement strand
GGCTTTACGCCAATACAAAAACTAAATCAGGCAGCTTAATTCTATTTTATAAGTGTCTTAGGTTTGGGAGGGTTACCGCAGCACCCCAAAAGAGCACTGCCATTATAAAATCAACTCTTAAATCAAAACCCTAACCCTTTACATTCACCACATAACGCCCTGTGGTCTTATTGTTTAAGAATCGATCTAAGTACTCAGGCGTTTGCTCAAGGGTAATCTCTTCACAATACTGCTCAAGATTAGGCAGTTTCATATCAGTTGAGACGCGCTCCCAAATCTCCTTTTTATCTTCGAGTGGAATATACACCGAATCGATACCGAGTAGCGATACCGCGCGAGTAATAAAAGGCAATACCGTCATCGAAAACTCAGTCGATGCTGCCAGACCACAGTTGGTTACCGCGCCGCCCGGCTTAGTTTGCTTAATGAGGTTCGCCAAGAAATCACCACCTAGCGTATCAATAGCGTGTGCCCATTGTGGACGACCGACGGGTCTATCACCGACTTCATTGATAGTATCAGGATTGCGTACTTCTTTTGCGCCCAATTCTTTTAGATGATCGGCTTGCTCGCTTTTGCTTGAAAAGGCGATAACCTCAAAGCCTAAATGATTTAAAATGGCGATACTCATACTACCAACGCCGCCCGATGCACCAGTTACGGCTACCGGATCATTTTCAGGTTTTGCGCCCATTTTTTGTAGTTTTTGTACGCTTAACGCTGCGGTGAGACCGCCTGTACCGTAGATCATCGCTTCTTTTAGGCTCAAAGCCTCTGGACGAGCGACCGCCCAATCGGCAGGGATAGAGATCATTTGACCCAGACCGCCGTCAGTGTCCATACCCAAGTCATAGCCAAAGACCACGACTTCTTGGCCTTCTTTAAAAGTGCCAGACTTGTCGCTCACCACCACGCCAGCGGCATCGATACCGGGGGTGTGCGGGAAGTTTTTGGTAATCATCTTATTGCCCGAGGCTGACATCGCGTCTTTGTAGTTTAGTGATGAGTAATGCACCTCGATCAATAAGTCATTATCAGGTAAATCGCTGTCACGACGCTCCTGAATGCTTTTTTTAAACTCGCCGTCGCTCGTCTGTTCAACGACTAGCGCTTTAAAGGTTTTATCATTAGCCATTATATTATTCCCTTTCAATTATATTTATTTTTTATGCAACTCTTCTTAAGCGATCGTATTAAGGTTTAATCAACACCTTCCCTTTCTTATCAGATTGCACGTCATCAGAGACTGCTTTTTGAATATTGTCTAAGTTGTAAATACCACCAGTTGGGAGTTTAAATGTACCATTAGCCGCATTTTCAATCAGCTCGCGGGTCAAGCGCTGCATATCATCTTTACTGATATTTTGCATGAGATCGCTTGCCCAAAAGCCTTTTACCTTAGCCAAATTAAAGATCAGATCGCTAGGGTTCAGGGTAAGCGGCTTGCCAGACATACTGCCGAGTGCAGCCATGGCACCATGTTTGCCCAGCAGCGATACCAGATCGCCACCTGCTTGACCACCGACGGCATCGACCGCGCCGCTGATCTTGCTGTCACCAACGAGCTTTTTAACTTGCTCTTTCCAGTTATCATTATCAGTAATCACATTGTTTTCAGTAATCCCTAGATCGATCAGCTCTTGCTCGGACTCCTTACTGCGTACTAGATTAATGGTGTTAATTTTACGAGTAGGGGCAAGCATTGCCATTGATTCACCGACCGCGCCGTTGGCAGCATTTTGGATAATCCATTGACCCGGCTGGATGTTTAAAAACTCAATCAGCAATAAAGCACTCATTGGCATAGCAATCAGTTGCGCTGCCATTTCATCATCGATAGCGTCTGGGATCGGGATAACGCTATCAGCAGGCGCAATAAAATACTGGGCCCACGTACCTTGTACGCCTGAAACCACGACGCGTTGACCTTTTTCAAAGCCTTTAACCTCACTACCTAGAGCGTCGATTGTACCTACGGCCTCAGAGCCGCCAGTAGCAGGTAAGTCAGGCTTATTACCGTATTCGCCTTTGATAGTCACCAGATCGTGATTGTGGATAGAGGATAAGATGGTTTTGATCCGAACTTCATTATCCTTAGGTTCTGGAGTCGGGGTATCCGTAATATTTAGGACGTCTGAGGGTTTGCCAAATTTATTATAAGTTGCGCTACGCATAACATTTCCTTTTTTATATTTTTGAATTTGAAGTCGTTGTATTCGTACCCATACTTTAAACGCTTTAAATATCTAGTCTTTAACCTTAACAAGGCCACCTTGACGCCCTCAAGCTGACTTTAGTTACCTAACGTTATGCTTGCTCGATAATTGTAAGATAAATGGCATAGAACCTAACGGCTTGTATACAAAGGACGCGATAAGTAGCACGAAAAAAACCTTGTGCCTAAGAGTAAGCACAAGGTTATCAGGTATCACTATTAAAACCTTACAGCTACCACATTAGATCATCAGGGATCACATAAGCGGCGTAGGGATCATCTTCGGCAAGCTCGTCCTCTGATTTGTCGTTTGATTCAACAATAAAGCCTTCTTGCTTTTCATTAATACGGTCCGCTAGCGGACGCGGCAGTAGGGCATAGGTGTCCTCTAGGCGCGCGATGACCACGTGACCGGCGACGATTTGATCGTAGAGCTTTTGGGTGATGTAGATTTTTTTGATCTTGGCATCATCGACGAACTGATAGGTAATCTCGCCTGCCGTATCGCTGATTTGATGCTGCTTAATCATTTGTACGATATTGGCGTTTAGCGTTTTTTCTTCCAAGCGTTGCTGTTTTTCTTGGTTAAGCTGTTGATCCTTAGCAAACTTTTCTGCTTGGGCGGCCGCTAGCGCCTTTTTGGCGTCGGTATCTTCATTACCCGTACGCTTAGCATGCTTTACTTGCTTGTTTATCTTTTTAGCTTTTTTGTCATCAACCAGTCCAGCTTTTAGCAGCTGTGCTTGAAGGGCGTTTTTAGCCATAATAAATCACCTATATTGATAATAGAATAATAACCGTAAACTAAGGCTTTAATAATACCTTGCCATTCTTACCCGCTTGCAGCTTACCATCGACCGCTTGAGTAATATCAGCTAGATCAAAGATAGCTTCGACCGGCAGTTTTAACTGACCATCAACGGCTCTATCAATCAGCTCATTAATCAGACGCTGTTTATTCTCCACACTCATCTCTTGACTAATTTTGCTACCCCAAAAGCCTTTCATAAGCGCTTGTTTGAAAATCATATCGGTGGGGTTGATCATCATAGGTTTACCCGACATCAAACCAAATGAGGCCAAGGTACCGTAGTGACCTAATAAGGATAACAGCTCGCCACTGTTTTCACCGCCAACTGAATCCACGGCGGCACTAATCTGTTCATCACCAACGATGTGACGAACGTGCTCTTTCCAGTCCTCATCGGCAGTACTGACATTGTTTTTGATGCCTAAATCCTCTAGCTCTTTTAGAGCGTCCGGACTACGGACGACGTTAATGGTTTTAATACCGCGCGCGGCTGCCAGCATGGCCAGCGACTTACCGACCGCGCCATTTGCGGCGTTATGGATAACCCATTGACCCGGTTGCAATTCTAAAAACTCAATCATCATCAGTGCGCTTAGCGGCATAGCAATGAGCTGCGCCGCCATCTCATCGTTCAAGCTGTCCGGTACAGCAAATACCATATCTTTTGATGCCACAAAATACTGTGCCCAAGTGGCTTGGACGCTGGCGGCGGCGACGCGTTGACCGACTTTTAAATCGTTAACCTCACTGCCTACCGCATCAATGACGCCGACCGCCTCAGAGCCGGCGATCGCTGGCAGGGTAGGTTTAAAGCCATATTGACCACGAATGGTCAGTAGATCGTGATTATGGATGGAAGCGAGCACCGTCTTGACGCGCACCTCGTTGGCCTTTGGTTCTGGGATAGGATTGTCAGTTAGACTGAGAACTTCGGTTGGTTTGCCAAATTTTTGATAACTTACACTACGCATAATGTTCTCCTTTGTTGTTGTTTATAGGCTTGTCTTATTTATGTTTTACGGTTCTGATAAGTAGCAGTATGACTCATGTTTTAGAAGGTAGCGCTTATATTTGAGTAAAGGTTTACACTTTGACCACCGTTTTGCCTACTGTCCGATTGGTCTCTACTTGACGGTGCGCATTGGCTAAGTCTGTAAAGGCAAACGTCTTAAAGACGTTTGCTTTGAGCGTGCCATCTTCCAGCATTTTCTTTAACGTCTGCATGTCATCGCCGTTTGAGGTCACGTTGAAATAAGAGATGTCAATATCATGCTGCTTAGCATACTCCTTAGCTTTGTCGGAAAATTTAGGGCTAGGCAACGAGATGATAGATTTGCCATCTTTAGTTACCTGTAAAGATTTCTCCAGCACCTCACCGCCAATGACGTCCAATACAAAGTCAAGACCTGAGACGATTTTTTCAAAGTCCTCAGTTTTGTAATCGATATGCTCATTCGCGCCTAGCGACAGCACAAAATCTCGATTAGATGCCGACGAGGTTGAGATGACATACGCGCCGATATCTTTGGCAATCTGTATGGCAAAGTGCCCAACGCCGCCTGAGCCTGCGTGGATGAGTACATTATCGCCCGCCTTTATTCTTGGGCTTAGCACTTGTAGCGCAGTCAACGCGGCAAGCGTGGTGGCAGCGGCTTCTTCAAAGGAGATATTATCAGGTATCTTAGCAAGATGCGCGGCTGGTACAGCAGTGTATTCGGCATAAGCATTGCCGTGACCGGGGAAGTTGACCAGTCCAAAGACCTTATCGCCTGCTTTAAGATCCGTTACCTCTTGACCGACTTCACTAACGATACCAGCGATATCCCAGCCCAAGATTAGCGGCCTGTCGGTACCATAGACTTTATCAAGCAATTTAGGCATCTCGCGTATCTTGACATCGACAGGATTAATACTGATGGCCTTGATATCAACAAGTACTTCATTGGCTTTGGGCGTTGGTGTGTCAATGTCACTTAAAATTAAATTATCAATACCGCCTGCCTCATAGAGTAGATAAGCTTGCATAAGGCTCTCCTTATCCTATAAAAATAACTAACAACCACCTTAACAAGAGGTGTGGATTGCTAACAAGGTCACTTTAGTTACCTCGTGTTGTCACAGGTTTGGAGTATTGAAGTTGTGACCCCTAATAAAACTCAATATGACTCAATACATGCTCTTGCACAAAATAAGCACAGATATACGCACTCGGCCAAGCAAATAAAAAGGCCAATCCCCACGAGCTCATTAAGTCTACAAAAAAATGATCGTTATAGCCGGTCTTAATCAGTATGAGGGCGGCTGAGATGATAAGCGACATCATCAATGCCATAAGACCTGTAAATAAGAGGCGATAGTACTGGCGGCGTAAGCGTATTCTAGGAGTAGGGAGAGCCATAAAAACATCCTAAATGATTTGTTCTAAAAAACCACCCTACTAGGTACTAGTAAGGCGGCTCGTTGTGAATAAGATAAAAGACTGGTTTTTTGATTTGACAAGATCAGCGTCTGACGCATTGCTGACGTATGGCACAGCGCTCAAAGTCGCTATTATTAGTAAAGGTCAGACTACCAAGTGTCCACAATAGCGGTAATTGTAGCTCTTGATCACTAAAAGCGATGTCTATATAACGATTGCCTTGCATGTGTAGCGTGCGATTGTCAAACACGCTATCACTAAGATTAGTCGCAACGATCATATAACGTGAAGCCGAATTGGTAAATAAATTATCAAGTACCGCAAGATTTTGTACATTGTACTCGACGAGCAATTGACCGCCTTCCGAGCCACCAAGATCATTATTAGCGATAACGTTGTCCTTGAGCGTCACATTTTTGACCGCTCCCAAAGCCTGCCTGTACGCGCCTACCGCGATACCTGTGTAATCATTGTTTTTGACAATGTTGTCACGTACGACGATATCTTGCGCCAAGCCATGAGCGTGCTCGCTTGCCACCTCAATACCGATATCGTTGCCACTCACCTTGTTACCCGCGATCAAAACGTGCTTGCCGCCGTTGATATAGATACCGTCTGCCAAGATGGCGCCCTGATACGCAGGATTGCTACGGCTGCTATTATCCTTAACTGTATTACCGATGACATCACCGCGTCGCGCGTAATCATTTAGCGCAGCAATACCTTCATAGCCGATAATATCGATACCAATATTGTTATTATGGCTCACGGTATTACTCTTAATCTCAAAATTTTCCACATCACCACTTACAGCTACCGCTGCGCCAAAGCCTAGCTTGAGATATTCAATACGGTTGTTAATGAGCTGAATATCGGTGATAGGCTGCTGACCGTAGACGGCGATACCATGCGCATTACCATCTGGTGCGCGCGTTCCTAAGCGATGAATATAGTTGTCCTCAAGTAAGATATGATGACTGCGTCCTGTAATATAGATACCGGTAGGCGCCAGGCTGTTATCCTCGTTCCAAAAGTCCGTCATAATCAGACCACGGACAATAATGTACTCGCCGCTATCTATCGTTAATAGCCGCTCGGCGTTGTTTGTGGGCATTCCTTTAACAATGACGGTATTAGGCTCCATAGCTTTAAAGACAATAGGGCGTGCAAGGGTACCTTGGTTATCGATACGGATAGGCCCTTGGTACGTTCCTGCGGCAATATGTACCGTTGTACCCGCTGTGGCAAGCTTAGCGGCTTGCTGGATCGTGCGTAGCGGCTGCGTTATCGAATCGCCGCGAGCCTTGTCATCGCCCGTCGTTGAGACGTAAAGATGCTGGCGCGTACTATCATCAAGCGGTATGCGATCGAGCGCATTGCTGCGATCATAACGCGAGTCCTCAGCAACAACGGCAGGCATGGTCAAAGGGGTGGTATCTTCGGTTTGAGCGAATGTAGAAGTGGATATGATAGGTAAGGTTGCAGCGTTGAGAGTATCCACGGCCTTTGGCGTATGAGGACTAATATCAGAATCACTACCGCCGCACGCTGACAAAGCAGCAAGACTCAAAGCTAGCAAGCCTAAGGGTAACCATGTCGATAATGGCGGTTTTGTAGAGACTAGCTGAGACTTTATGTCCATTATAGGTCCTGTTGGCAACGTTCACTGCTATATTCACAGTAAGCATTAGTAGTAAGCATTAGTAGTAAGCATTAGTAGTAAGCATTGACAGTAAGCTGGCTGATGTAAAGTAATAATTAGGGTAATTTATCGAAATTAAATCGACTTTACTGTAACAAAAGTATGCATAATACTACTATAAAGTTTCAGACAGAAACCTATTCATATCCATAACCCCTGTTGAGATAACATTATGATGAGTAAACAAAATACCCTAGGCATCATCGGCGGTATGAGCTGGGAGAGCACCGAGAGCTATTATCGCCTAATCAATGAGGGTATCAAAAATGAACTTGGTGGCTTGCATTCAGCGGATCTACTGATTCATAGCGTCGACTTCGGTCCTATCAATGAGCGACAAGAACAAGGAGAGTGGAGCGAATTAGGTCAGATGATGGCCAGCAGTGCCAAACGCCTAGAAGCCGCCGGCGTACAGGGATTAATGATTGCCTCTAATACCATGCATAAGCTATTTAATGCAGTACAAGCGGTAAGCGACTTACCAATTATCCATATTGCCGATGCTACAACTCAAGCGATTAAGACGCAGAAACTAACGACGATCGCTTTACTTGGTACCCAGTTTACTATGACACAAGACTTCTATAAGCAGCGCCTAATAGATGCAGGATTAGAAGTATTCATACCAAAAGACGAAGCGCGGACAGAGGTACATCGGATCATCAAAAGCGAGCTATGCGTCGGACAGTTCAAGGACAGCTCACGTCAGTATTATCAGCAAATCATTAATGATTTGGCCGAGCAAGGATGCGAGGGCGTCATCTTAGGCTGCACCGAAATCGGACTACTGATTCAACAAGCAGACAGCCCTATTCCTGTGTTCGACACCACTGCTATTCATGCGGCAGCGGCAGTAGATTTTTTGTTAGCAACAAATCAATAAGATACTGACTATTAAGTTATACATTAAAAAACCTCAGCAGACGTTTATCGTTAAAATCATAACCATCGATTGTTTTTACTCTTTCAAGGATGTTTCAATGCTTCTCAAACGCTTAAGCCTTGCCGCGCTATTCAGTCTGACTATGGTGGGCTGTACTACCGCACCCAATACGCTCGCCGTCAATACCACCCAAACCCTTATTCAATACGAGCGCAATAAGTCAGATCTTGAGACCAAATCCTTTATTCTGTCCTCAGGCGACCGTATGGTCTATGCCGAAAACGCCAATGTCACAGGCGAGCCGTTACTCCTCATTCACGGCTTCGGCGGTAATAAGGACAACTTTACTCGTATCGCAGATAAGCTGGCGGGCTACCATATCATTATTCCCGACCTCTTAGGCTTTGGCGAGTCGAGCAAACCTATCGCTGCTGACTATCAGTCAGAGGCGCAAGCCAAGCGTTTGCATGAGCTAATGACCGCTAAAGGCGTCGCCTCAAATCTGCACGTCGGTGGTAACTCTATGGGCGGCGCGATCAGTGTGGCGTATGCGGCAAAGTATCCTGATGAGGTCAAAAGCTTATGGCTGGTTGATACGGCAGGCTTTTGGTCAGCGGGTATTCCAAAATCGCTAGAGGACGCGACCCTCGATAACAATCCGCTGCTGGTGAATACCAAAGAAGACTTCTACGATATGTACGATTTTGTCATGAATAAGCCGCCATATATTCCAAAGTCAGTCAAAGCCGTATTCGCCCAAGAGCGTATCGCTAATAAAGCGCTGCACGCTGATATCCTAGAGCAAATCGTCATGGACGGTGTCGAGGAGCGCGCCCGCGTCATCGCCGAATACGACATCCCAACGCTGGTGGTGTGGGGCGAGAAGGATCAAGTCATCAAACCTGAGACGGTCAACGTCATAAAAGACATCATCCCACAATCGAAGATCATTATGATGCAAGACATCGGTCACGTGCCGATGGTGGAGGCGGTCGATCAAACGGCGGAGGATTATAAGGCGTTTCGGGAAGGGCTTAAAAAGTAGGTTTAAAAGTAGCTAATCCCGCTTTACGCTACTATCTTAGCTCGCACATGGGCGGGCGCTAATAGCAAGGGTCGTTCCTGTTGCCTCAATACCGCCCCGTGCTAAGCGCCCGCAACCCTGTGCTTTGCTAAGTATATCCGCTACAATCGGGGCTAAACCGCACCTCATGTCTACCTTTACTATTTTTAAGGGAGTTGGCTACAGATTTGTAGTCAAAAGTTTTGACTACGGTTTTGTAGTTAAGTGACTATAGCGTGATTCACAGCTAGCAAATATCTTTAAGAGGATGGATACGCCCAAATATCTTTAATAACTCGATACAGTGCTTCACCACGTTCCGCTATAGCTTCTTCATTCCATTCCTCAAAATCATAAAAATAACGATTAATCATAAGCGTAGACTGCTCAATGATGGCCCGTTTTTTGACCATAAAATTTGAGTTTGAAATACTAGGGTTAAGTGCATTTGTAAGTATAGTTAAGTTTCCCAGTGTATGTAGGGCTACATTACGCGCATCAATTTTTTGATAATACTCTTTCTTATCGCCGTCAGCGAATTTAGCTTGACTAGCTATCTCTATATCCCTTTTTTCTACATTTACATCATCAATAGTCCAGTGCTCATGCCAATTCTGAGGTAGCAAATGCTCAATCGTTAAAAATTCAGGTTTGATAGTGATGCTTTCTTGTTTATTATTACGAATACATTTCTCGACCTCTAAAAAAATATTAGATAAAAATTTTGACTTTCTAGGTTCATAAATTTGCTCATTTAAGATATTATGCTTTAAAAGTTCATTTGAAGGAAAAAGTGCA
This sequence comes from uncultured Psychrobacter sp., assembly GCA_947489525.1. Classification (GTDB taxonomy): domain Bacteria; phylum Pseudomonadota; class Gammaproteobacteria; order Pseudomonadales; family Moraxellaceae; genus Psychrobacter. Next base: position 643,331 of record CANLDW010000002.1, on the reverse strand, counting down.
CTTTCTGAGGATTTAGATATTAAGAAACTCTCAAAACTATAGTAATCTTTGTCTTTGTCTATAAATTTAATTAAATCCAATACAACTTTATTATAGTTTTTAGATGTCATTCCGCATAACAATCTCCTAGTAAAATAGCTATCAAGCAACCTATAATATTTTTGTTTATCATTCCATGTGATGTCTATATCACCTTCAATTAACATTAGCAATGGATAAACGGTGCTGTTGTCCATAGTACTCAATCTAACCGAAAGAATTTCCAAAGGACTCTGACCTTGAGGATTATTGATAGTTTTGAAAATCTGACTGTATTTACTTATACTTACTAATTCATCTTCTATCCTACTAAAAGAATTTTGATGGTTTACAAGATATTTATACTGATAAAATACTTGTTCATAACGTATATCTCTTCTTAAGCTCAATGTAAGATAGTCAACCATAAAGAACTGAAGTTTTACTCCAGTAAAACGTCCACGTGTAGCCTTACCATGCCACTCAAAACTTACTTCAGGATCGTCGAATTCATCCCAATGTTTTTCATAAATACTATCGATATTTGAGTCATGATTTCGGTTGTCACTAGAAGCCCTCATAAAAATATAATTTCGAATCAAGTCCGTTTCAGTTAAAGAAGCGCCACGACCATTCATAGTCTCAAAAATCATCTGAGGATCATCATTATGAGATAAGTTGATTTCTACAAATTGAAAATCATATTTAATAGTATTCAAAAGTGTCAGAATATTATTTTCAACATCTTGTATGCCAAACGTATTTATAAAGTCAGTGATCTTTTCTTTAAAAAATAAATAATTGGCAAGCATTCTGTTACGACGTTTTGCTTCATATACAAATGTTTTCTCCCCAATGCCGTACTCGTCTTTAACAGGAAGAATAATGTTTTGGTAAATCTCTTCATAAGTATGGTTAGCTAAGTACTCGAAGTTTTTAGAATGGAATTTAGTAGTTTTAAGTTTGTATTTTTGCTCCTCATAATTCTTATCGCCAAAGGACTTACTATTAAATATAAGGTTGTCAAAGTCTTTAATCAGTGTTTGCTTATGTTCACTTTCTACTACTATTCTACATACTTCTCTAAATGCAATTAACATAAGCTGAAAAGTAGTCATGCGTTGTTGACCATCTATTACGCTATAAGTTGCAAGACTACTGGTATTGTTAGCCTCCTGAAATAAAACAACTGAGCCTGTAAAATGAGGATGAATTTGGGTTGATGAGTATTGCTGACGTTCTTCACATTTATTCAGAACATCTTCCCATAAAGGTTGAAGATGTTCTGTTTCGTTCCACACATAATGTCTTTGAAAAATTGGAATGATAAAGCGTATTTGTTTGTTAAATAATTCAATGACTGTGGGCTGATTTAGGTTCATTCTTGTTTTCCAAAATTTGATTTTTATTAACTACTTGCGTACAGTCATTATAGCCAATTTGAAATAATGTCGATATGTCAATAATACTGTGCTACTGGTATAAATCCTTTTCACTTACTATACACTTCGCACTCCCAAGCTTGTGCACAATTCACTCTAGTAGCTACAGGGTATGCCCAGCCTGCCAGAAGCTTAACCAATTTCTTACCTTGGAACTCTTACCACAGTCATAGTAATTACTATCTACTTCTCCAAACTAAAAGTTCTGAGCTGTAGGGTGCGCCCAGCGCACCAAAAATTGAGCTAAATTCTAACTTTATGACGCTTATTCCAGTCATATTACGTTTTATTCATTTTTTTAGATTAAAAAATGATGATGAGATAAACAATCGGTGCGCGGGGCGCACCCTATTCCTCTAAAAATGATAAGCGACTGGTATGCAGGGCGCTTCCTGATGGACTGATAACACAAATCACATAATACAAACTTCTCGTTAAGTTTTTTAAAGTATAATATCTATATTTGAACTCTACATAAGAAAGGATAAAGCAAATCATGCTAGAAATATTTAAGCATGGTATTTGGTTCTATTGGAACGATGACAAGTTTGAGTTAGTGTATGACAGTAGGAAAGTTGATTTTGATGAAGTAATATCGGTTTTCGATGACCCAATACAGGTTACTAATATAGATGCTCGTTTTGATTATGAAGAGTTGCGATTTTTGACAGTTGGTATGAGTAATAAAGGCAGGTTATTAGCTGTCGCTTGGTTTGAAACGGGTGATGATAGCTTGACAGTTATTACGGCTTTTAAACCGAGTAAAAAACAGATAGGAGGATACAATGGTTGATACTCATCTAAATTATGAAGACGTTGATATTTCTAGAGAAAATCATGTGGTGCCAAACGTCTTAAAGAATTATCAGGCAAACAAAAGCGCGTTCAACAATCCATCGCCTATTGATGATGATGTGATGAATTGGTTGTTACAGCAAGATGACGAGACTCGTAATCATATTAACGAAGTCATAAGGCACTTTATGGCGATTAAGCACGATTAGAAAGAGCCAGCCTCCAAACCACCAAAAAGATGCTAAGAAAACTGACTGATCTATAAAACTTAAACTACTAATTCAACTGCAAAGAGCCCTTCGCCGCCATCAACAGCTCAACGACATCATCGCCACTAATCTTCGTAAAACGCTTATCGATAGCGGCGTCTTCGATACCGTTGTGCTCCATACACGCACCGCAGACGAGGACGTTGCCGCCTTTATCTACAAAGGCTTCGAGCAACGCTTTAGCGGGTTTAAAAGGTGCGCCAATATCAACCTTATCTAGAGCGTTTGGCAGCGCCAAATGCACCGCATCGACCATCAGTATGACGGAGGCAGAGTGACCTTGTTCAAGGGCTTTGTTCGCCATAGTAAAGGCTAGGGTGATCTTGCTTGGATTGGAGTCCGTATTGTCGAATAGTGTACCGACATAATCAGTGCGAAGATTTGTATTATCAGCCATTTTATTCTCCTTATAAGCTTTGATTGAGTATTGTACTCATAACTATCCTAACAATTATTATACTTATTTGTATAATGTATTGTTACCAAATAGTAGTTATAAGGTTGCCAGCGCCTTCGAACCCATCAAACCCCGCCCCAAAAGCGGTTTAGCCTTGACAGTAGCGGTATCCTACTGGTTTGAGCGCGCTGCGGTGACTAGAGATGAGGGAGTATCGAGGCAACAGGAATGCCGCATCTCGTGTCATCGCCGCGCTCATAGCAGTAGATACAAGCGGATGGCAAGATTGGCTACTGCATTGATAGATCATCTTCAACCTAAACCTGCGGTGGCCAAGGACGCTCATTGTCACTTTTGATCCATTCTGCCACGTAGCCTGTCGGCGGCAATTTCCAATCGGCTTGACCCAAGACTTCTAGTACGCGGGCGGTCTCAATCACCTTGCCGCCTTTGGTCACGCCTACGCGTAGTAGGACGGAGGAGCAAGGTTTACCTTTAACCCACATCGACTGCTCAAGATACAGCCAGCGCGTATCAAAGCCTACAAGCTGGGTTTTTATCACGACTTTATCAAACAGGCGAATACGCTTACGGTACTGGATCGTGCTGCCGGCAACCACCATACTCCAGCGCTGCCTAAGCAGCTGCTTGGCAAGCCTAGTGCGAATGATAAAATCGGTACGACCGAGATCATAAAGGGTCAGTACGCGCCCATTATTCATCTCAAACATGGGGTCAATATCGGTGACATTACAGCGCACAGTCACTTCACTGACTTGATCAAACGCTAAAGGCTGGTCTTTTTTATTAGTAATAAAAGCATCAACAATGGACTTAGTGTAGCGCACGTAAGGGTACATAATACAATCTCAAAAGTTTAAGGGGTAGGCGGCCTAGGCATCCGTACCTAGACGCTAAACGAGGATAGCCTATTATTGCTGAGAGGTTACGCCAATAGCGCGAAAATAAGCACTGACGGTTTCGGGTAGCCAATTGATATCAAACTTTGAAGTTTTAGATTTTTTGTCGCTGTTTTTATGATTGGTTTTATCGCTACTCTTAGAGTTGTCTTTATTGGGACGATAACGGATATAACCCACATGCCCGCCGTGCTTGGTCTCAATAAGGGTTACGCTGTCTGATACGTCATTTGCGGTGGCGGTAAAGCCTAAGAATGGATCGTCTTTGGCACTGATTAGCAGCAGCGGGCGAGTGACATCGATCAAATAGGGCAGGGCAGAGGCGCTATGATAGTAGTCGTTGTTGGAGCGGTAGCCGTGACGCGGGGCGGTAAAGATATGGTCAAAGTCACTGATGCGATTGACGGCTTTGATAGCATCAATCTCTTCTTTGGTAATGTCGTTGGCTAGGGCTTTTTTGATAATCGGATTAAGCAAGTACGGCGTGTAGATGCGATGGCTTAAAAAGCTATGCATACTAAGCGCGGCTGAGGACATATCGACGGGGGCGGAGATGACCGCGGCGCCTTGGCACAAGGCATCATTGCCGTACTCGCCCATGTATTTGGCGAGCGCATTACCGCCGAGCGAGACGCCAACGGCATAAATATTAGCGTATTGCTGGCTAAGATTTTGTAGCATGTGATGCACCTCGCCCGTGTCAGCAGCGTTATAAAAGACGCGACCCTGTGCTGGGATACCGCCGCAGCTGCGAAAGTGGGCGACGACGAAGTGCCAGCCTTGCGCGTGCATCTCATAGGCGAGCGCGCGGGCGTAATGACTATCGCTACTGCCTTCCATGCCGTGGAACAAAACGATCAGCGGCGTTTGTATGCGGGTATCACTATCGGCTGGCTGGGCGTTATAAAAGTCGTAGGCAATATCGGTCTCATCAAGAGAGTCTTTTTTGATGGTGCGCTCGTAAGAGGGCGGTTTTGGCGCAAAGAATTTAGGCAAGATGCTTTGCAGATGCGGATTGGCGAGCCAAAACGGCGGTTTAAACGGCGCAGGTTTAAAGGATTCGGGAGCGTTGTATATAAACATACTTGAGTCTTATTAGCGGTTAAAAATATTGCCTTATCATACCGATAGCAGGGATTAAAACCAATCGATTTGAGTGAACGGATGATTACTCGTTAGGCTTGTTACGTGCTAGCAGGTTCAATCCTCAAGCACTCGTCCATCCATCGCCAAGCGCGCTTTTAAGGTCCCAATGTCCGCCTCGGCAAGGGTGACAGTGAGCGTAACTTGTTTGCTATAAGTGACATCAGCAACGTGACCGTTTAAGTCCTCTACAATATAACGACATTGGGCTTCAGTCGCAAAATCAGCAAGTATCTGTACCTGCGCCATTGGCACGTAAGGCTGTAATCGCATCTCATCAACCGCCGCTTGCGCCGCGCTCGCATAGGCACGTGTTAGGCCGTCTGCGCCAAGCTTAATACCCCCAAAATAGCGTACGACGATAATAATCACGTTGCCGATAGATTTATGTTGCAGCACATTTAAGATAGGTCGTCCCGCTGTGCCACTTGGCTCGCCGTCATCGTCAAAGCCAGCGCTAGTAGTATTGTCAGGATCGCCAATGATATACGCCCAGCAGTGATGACGCGCATCAGGATACTTTTCGCGTAATTGTTCCACATGAAACATGGCTTGCTCGCGCGTAGTGACTGGGTAAGCGTAGCTAATAAATTCGGACTTTTTAATCTCTAATCTGGCAGTGACCGGTTTTTGCAGGGTTTGATAACTCATATTGTTTTAATGATATGCCTTTATATAGTGTGCTTTTCACAATGGGTTTTTTTATCAACCCCTTTAGTTTTGATTGAATATGTTAAACTTGCTTCATAAACAGAGCTGTCTTTATTATCTATATTTGGCGTGCCCTGTACTTTTATTTCACTATAACAAAACCCTATAGTCGAACCACTCTTAAAGTGTTACAGCGGCCGGCTCGCTTAGTCTACTACTGTAGTACTTGCGCTCGTCTGCCTTGTACCACTTTTAATATTGATTGACTATATATTAGTAAAGGTAGTAAAAAGTATGCGTCTCGATAAATTTATTAGTAAAGCCACTGAGCTGTCGCGTAAAGAGTCCAAAAAGATCTTGCATGCCGGCGAGGTCACCGTTAACGATGAGGTGGTAAAAGACCCCGGGTTACACGTCGATATCGTCGATGATGAGGTATTATGGGCAGGCGAGCCTTTATCCGTTGCCACTGGCAATCGCTATATTTTACTCTATAAACCAGAAGGCTTTGAGTGTACTCTAAAAGCCAAAGAGTATCCTATCGTCACTGAATTAATCGCCGTACCAGAGCTTGGCAGTTTGCGTATCGCTGGACGCTTGGATGTCGATACCACAGGGGCGCTGCTGATCAGTGATGACGGCGGCTGGCTACACCGTGTCACCAGTCCCAAACACGAACACGCCAAGGTTTATGAGCTGACTTTAGCGGAGCCTATGGATGAGGACGCACAAGCAAAAGCCATTAAAAAGGTGGGCGAGGGGATATTGCTAGAAGGCGATTATGAGCCGACGAAGCCTGCGATTCTTGAGTTTATCGATGAGACCCATGCCCGCCTGACCCTTGAGCAAGGCAAGTACCATCAGGTCAAACGCATGATGGGTTACTTCGGTAATAAAGTAACCGAGCTGCATCGCGCCAGCATCGGACATATCGATTTAGACGGGCTTGAGAAGGGGGATAGTCGCTTTTTGACGCCCGAGGAAGTCGAGAAGTTTTAAGTATAAAGGTGTTTATTTATAACTATCCAAAAGCAGCCGTTAGCGAGCTGCTTTTTTTATCTTTATTTTAAAAATGGGATTAGTATTGCTTATCCCTTAGCGTTCAGTAGCGCTTTTGCAAATTTAGCACGTCTATTGCCTTTATACGCAGACCTTGTGCTACCGTTTGCTATTCTTGCTAATGTATTATTGTATTCATAACGTCTCAATACGCGTTACCTTTGACGATATAAATAGGACTGTCCTTGTGAAACGCCTCGTATTTATCAAGCGCCTCGTATTTAATAAACGCATAGCAAAAATGCTGAGCGTGCTGAGTCTACTGTCATGTTCACAAGCTATATATGCTGAGTCAGTCATGAGTAACAATGCCTTTCCAATACAAATGGTTGCTACTGACACTAGCGCTAATGTGGATGCTAAAGTAGACCGCCATTTGCGCCGCGTACTCGCTCAAACAAATATCAAGACCGACATCGTCTCAATCAACCCCTCGAATTTGCCCAATATGTATCAGGTTAATCTAGTTGGGCAGCCGCCGCTACATATCACCGCTGATGGGAGATATGTGGTTCAAGGTGAGCTACAAAAAAACCCTAACCAAAGCAAGCGTCCTGCACACCGTACACCAACTCGTATTGCTAGCTCACAAGTGGGCATGCCTTTAGATAGCAACTTACCTTTTTTTTATACCGCAGTGCCCGGCGTGCTATGGAGTGCAAGCGCAGAGGGTATCGCGTTTTTGGTATCGGATGATGGACAGTACTTGATCGATAGCGAAATATCGGTGATCGAAAATAATCAGTTTATGGGTCTTGATAAGCGGTTTGAGCAGCGCAAAAACCAGTTTGTATTAAGCACTCTTGATGAGTCGCAGCTGATCACGTATCCTGCTATTAGTAGCGAGCGCGCTATCGTTTATGTGGCAACCGATGTGAACTGCCCCTACTGTCGCAAGCTACATCAGCAGGTCAATAAGCTCAACACAAAGGGCGTCACGGTCAAAATGATTGGTTATCCACTCTATAAAGAGTCGCCTAAGCAGATGCGTGCTATCTGGTGTCAGCCAGATAAAGACAGTCGGCGCAAGGCACTAGACGACGCGATGCTAGCAGGTAAGATGACGCCTGCACCTGTCAATTGCATGGCGGACTATATAACTCCTAATCGCAAGCGGGCAGCGGGGTTAGCCGTGTTCGCGACGCCTATGATATTTCGCGAGGACGGCGTGCCGTATCAAGCCAGCTTTGAGAGTCCTGAGTTTTTGGAATTTTTAGGAATTAAGTAAAACGCATTAAGTAATTCTGAATGTAAAAACTGGTCAGATAGCAAGTGCTTATCTTTTGTTTACCAGTTAAGGCAGTACCACATCAACGATTTTCCACTGCACCAATCCATCACGCTGCATCTCAACGGTAATGGGATAGCCTTTGACCTCACCTGTGATCTCAAAACAATTGATTCCGCAGTAGCTAGAGGTAGGTGTATTGTCGATACCTTGAGTAGCGCGCTGTTCCAGCTCGTTTGCTTGCTTGGTCATGATCGCTTGAATCTGATTTTGGATCACCGCATCGACGTCGCCGCGCTGCACAATTAAGTCTTGGATTAGACCACGTAGATCCACCTGATTGCTGGCGATCGCCCACGCTGCTGCTAGCTCCTTGGTAGCAGTATTGGCTTGACCTTGCGTATTAATCAGTCGCTCTACATTAGGCGCGGTAACAGCAGTATCCACGGCCTGTTCAATAAATTCATCAGCCGCCTGTTTAAGCGGTTCGCCGCCAAGCTCAGCGACCAGAGGGTACTGTGTTAAGGTCAGCGCAAATTGACTTGTCAGCTGACTTTGTATGCTGGGGCGCAGCTGTTCAAAATCAACCGCTGCCGCAATCGCTGCGCCATCTTTGTTCTCATAAGAATTTTTGAGCTGGTAGGCGCTGTAATAAGGGGAGCCTGCATAGACTGCGACGACAACGATGATCAACAATATGAGAAATAAGATAAGCTTTTTCATAGAGAGTGAGACCTTGTACGAGTTGAGGAGCGTAGCTATGACGGCTGTAGAAATGAGAAGCGCGATAAATACTAGCACGACTTACGACACTTATGAATAGGGCACATCAAACCCTCAAACAGTATACGGCAAGCCTATATAACGACTAAGGTATAATTTACTCGAGGTCATGCTTGATAAAAGGGCTTAGCATCTCCATAAATAGCGCAAACTTTTATTAATTGATTTGGTTACGCAGCATTGTGAGATAGCGATAGCGGCACGGCAGTGGTGATGCATTATAGTGTTCCATGTGAAACACAATCGATCATATAAAAACAGTCGCTATAAACAATCTTCAATGCTGTACTAACGATAGGAGAGCCCATGAGTAAGCGCGATTTTTATGAAGTATTAGGTGTCAGTAAAACCGCAGACAGCAAAGAGATTAAACGGGCTTATCGTAAGCTTGCTATGAAGTACCATCCCGATCGCAACTCCGATGATCCTGATAGTGAGGAGAAGTTCAAAGAAGCCTCAATGGCCTATGAAGTGCTCAGCGATGAAGATAAACGCGCAGCTTACGACCGCATGGGACACGCAGCCTTTGAAAATGGTATGGGCGGCGCTGGCGGCTTCGGTGCAGGCGGCGGTAATTTCCAAGATATCTTTGGCGATATCTTTGGTAATTTTGGTGACATCTTTGGGCAAGCGCGCGGCGGTGGACGTTCGCGTCGCGGCTCTGATCTGCGTTACGTGATAGAGCTTACCTTAGAAGAAGCAGTACGTGGCACTAAAAAAGAGATTAGCTTTACTGCGCCTGCCCCTTGTGATACCTGTGATGGTAAAGGTGCTAAAGACCCCTCAGACGTTGTGACTTGTCCAACTTGTCATGGTCAAGGTCAGATCCGTATGCAACAAGGCTTTTTTGCGGTACAGCAAACCTGTCCACAGTGCGGTGGTGATGGTAAACAAATCAAAAATCCGTGCCCAACTTGTCACGGTAGCGGTGTTGAAGAAAAGTCGCGTACGCTTGAGGTTTCTATTCCAGCAGGCGTTGATGATGGGGATCGCGTGCGCCTAGCAGGCGAGGGTGAAGCGGGCGGTGCAGGGGTACAAAACGGCGACTTATACGTCGAAGTTCGCGTCAAGCCGCACGAAGTCTTTACCCGCCAAGGCGCAGATCTATATATGGATGTGCCGGTTAGCATTACCGATGCTGCACTGGGTAAAGAAGTTGAGATTCCCACACTCGATGGTAGAGTCAATATCAAGATCGCTGAGGGCACACAAAGTGGTAAGCTCTTACGCGTGCGTGGAAAAGGGGTGACGCCTGTACGCACGACGATGAAAGGTGACCTGATTTGCCGTGTCATGATTGAGACACCTGTGAACCTAACCCGTGAGCAAAAAGACTTGCTGCGTCAGTTCCAAGACACGCTAGATGGTGACAGTAAGCATCAACAGTCGCCACATAAGAAATCTTTCTTTAAAAAGATTGGCGAGTTATTCGACTGATAAATGGATAGTTGCTAGATTTTTGAGATATTGATTTATAGGTATTTTAAGCTCCATAGTTTCACGTGAAACCATGGAGCTTTTTTATTACTATTTCATCAGTAGCGGCAAAAACAATTCATGCTATGATATTTATAGAATTAAAGAACAATAGTAATTTCAAGTATTAAGAATTTTAGGACAAAATATGAGTAAGCAAAACGATAATAAAACGATAAATGTAGGCATCATCGGTGCAGGTGGACGCATGGGTCGTATGCTGATTGAAGCAGTGCAGGACAATGCGCAGACCACTCTTAGCGCTGCGATCGAACGCGAAGGCTCTAGCCTTGTCGGAGCAGATGCTGGAGAAGTTGCCGCTATCGGTCGTCTAGATATTCAAATCGTTGATGACTTACAAGCAGTGATTGATGATATAGATGTCTTAATTGATTTTAGTCTGCCAGATGCAACCGAGCAAAACATGCAGATCTGTGCTGAGCACAATGTCGCTATGGTTATCGGTACCACAGGCTTTAATGAGCAACAAGAGCAAGTACTGCGTAATGCTAGCAAACATATCGCTATTGTCTATGCGGGTAACTACTCGACAGGGGTTAATTTATCGTTAAAGCTGTTAGAGATGGCAGCCAAAGCTTTCGGCAATGATGCCGATGTCGAAATCATTGAAGCGCATCATAAGCATAAAATCGATGCGCCCTCAGGCACGGCTTATATGATGGCTGAAGCCGTCGCAACCGCGCGCGATCAGAACTTAAAAGAGGTCGCTATTTATGGCCGCGAAGGACAAACCGGCGCGCGCGAAACAGGCACGATTGGTATACACGCGGTACGCGGCGGCGAGATTATTGGTGATCATACCGTGATGTTTATCGCTGATGGCGAAGTGGTGGAGATCACTCATAGAGCGCGCGCGCGCATGACCTTTGCCGCAGGCGCAGTGCGAGCAGCGACTTGGGTAATCAATCAAAACAAAGGTCAGTATAATATGCAAGATGTTTTGGGACTGAGTGAGTAGCATTAGCTCAAGCACCTGACTATAAGCGAGATTAAGATGACAAATAACGCCAGTATTACCATCAAAAACTTTAAAAGCTATAAGGAGGCAACTTTACCCTTGTCACCTTTAACGCTTTTGATAGGGGCAAATGCGTCAGGGAAAAGTAACGCTATCGAAGCTTTTCGTTTTTTAAGCTGGGTTGCTGGCGGCGAGCGCTTATCTACGCTTAAAAATAGGGTTAATGATAGTGATAAGGTTGTGCGGGGCAGTATTAAGGATTTGGCGTTTAATTCAACAGAGCAGTTCGCATTACTATTCAAATTCGAAGAAGATATAGAGTATGAAGGCATTTTTGATATAAGTTCAAATAGTATAGAGCTTATAAGTGAAATTCTAAGATCCAATAAAGATAAGGTGTTCATTCTAAAACTTTTAGAAAGTCCTTATTTTCCTGACATATCAAAGTTTGATACTATGGAAGTAGTAGATAAGATAAATATGCTTTCTAAACGCGCTCAAAAATTAGATAACTTACGTAGTCTTAAGTTAAACAGCCACACTACTATTTACAAAAATAATGATACAGATATATCTGAATTTCTAATGGTTGATAAACACATTGCTGTCTTAGATAATCTTGAAGAAGCAAAAAATGAAGCTTGGTCTGATTTTGATAGTATTCGACAGTTTTTGAAACAATCTTTTTTCTTCGACTTTGTACCTAATAGCATGAGAGCGGATAGTATTTCAGATAATAGTTTAAGAACTGATGGATCCAATATTACAGGTGTTCTATATCATATCTGTAAAATAAAAGATGAGAAACTCAAATTATTAAAACTAGTTAGAAGCCTACCAGAACAAGATATCACTGATATCAAATTCTATGAAGATCACCGTGGTCGTATTGAGTTTGCTTTGATAGAAACTTTTGGTGACCAACCCGTTGAACGTACAATGGATTTACTATCAGATGGCACTTTAAAAGTGTTAGGTATTGCAGCAGCGCTACTGTCTGTACCAGAAGAATCGACCGTAGTTATCGAGGAGATTGATAACAGTATTCATCCTACGCGCGCGCATGAGATATTAAGTTTGATGCGCCAGTATGCAGAAGAGCGCAAGCTTAACTTATTACTATCGACGCATAATCCTGCGTTAATGGACGCGCTTCCTGATGAAGCCTTGGCAGATGTGGTGTTTTGTTATAGAGACCCAAAAGAAGGAGATAGCAAGCTGGTACGCTTAGGCGATTTAGATGATTACCTCGGATTAGTGGCTCAAGGTTCTTTAGGTGATCTCGTGACGCAAGGCGTGGTTGAGCGTTTTATAAAACATCCCACTACCCCAGAACAGCGTAAAAAACAAGCTCTAGACTGGCTAAATCAGCTACAGGGGACTGATTAAGTGGCAGATATCTGTTTATTGGACACTAGTATATTATTAAATATCTTAGATGTTCCTAATAGAAATAATGACAGAGATAAGGTTATAGCAGATTTTATCACTTATTCTGAAGCTGGATGTTCATTCATTATACCGTTCGTGGTAGCAGTAGAGGTTGGCAATCATATCAGTCAAAATGGTGATGGAACCACGCGGCGACAAACTGCCAAGCGCTTTGTAGACATGATGCAAAAAACTTTTAATAGTGAATTGCCGTTTGAAATCAGCGATTTTGAGTTGAGAGTAGAATGGCAAACTTGGATTGCTGAATTTATTGAAAAAGCCGGACAAAATAAGACACCCGCTAAGCCTAATGAAGGTATGAGCTTGACAGACTTGTCTATTATTAAAGAGTACGAGTCTTTGCAGTCTAAGAATAAAGCCAATAGAAACAAACACGTCAACGTATTTATTTGGTCACTTGATTCGGATTTAGAAGCTTATGGACGTGTGTATTAGAGCTTTAAAAATATCACTATTGCCTGGAGTGGTCATTTTCAGTGCGCCTTTGTCCGTTCAAGCCGCGCCTTCTCAAACCTACGTTATCGATACCTACGGCGGCGACGCGCTACTACCCGCTGTACGCCAGCAATTAAACGCCAGTCCTGAAGGTGGCAGTGCGAGCACGTATCAAGGCAAACTGGTACTACACACCACCCCAGCTAATTATCAAGCGGTGCAGCAGCTCCTCAAACAGATTGATACCCAGCCTGAGCCTTTGAGCGTCGCAGTACGCGTGGGTAATAGCAGCAGTACGCAAGGTAGTAACCAACGCGGTCGGGTTATTATCAGTAATCGCGGTATTCAGGGCGCAGGCGTTATTAACCAAAGTAGCCGTCAGCAGCAGAGTAACAACCTATATCAAGTCCAAACGCTATCTGGCTCCTCCGCGCGCATCGGTACGGACACGCTTTATGCGCTTACTCAAAACAGTAAGGTCAATAGCTATGCCCGTTATAACCCTTCTGCTTCAGCTCAGATTATTATTCAGCAGCAGGTGTTATTGCCAACGATACAAGGTATTCAAGTGACACCAAGACTATTACCAAACGGACAAGTCGAAGTTAACCTAGCTCAGGCTGAAGAGACATTAGTACAATATCAAAATAGCCAAAATCGCTATAATCAAAGTGCGGCGATACAAGCTCAAAGGCTCAATAGCACTATCGTTGTGCCACGCGGACAGTGGGTTACGATTGGGCAGATTGCACAAAGTAATCAAACACAAAACTCGCGTTACGGCAGTAGCGTCAGTACAAATAGTACTACCCCAATCATAATTCGTATTGAGTAATTTTTGCGCAAAATTAAAAAGTAAGAAGCAAAGTAAGCAACAAAAAAGGCGCGATACTGTAATAAGCAGTATCACGCCTTTTTATAGACAACCTCTAGTGCCTCTTAGTCAATATAAACGACTTCGAGGGGCGGGAAGCCGTTGAACTCAACTGACGAGTAAGAATTGGTATAAGCGCCTGTGGTCAGCCAGTAGATCTTATCGCCAATCTCCAGCTCTTGCGGTAGCTGATAGCCCGCTTCCTCATACATAATATCTGTCGAATCACACGTAGGGCCTGCCAGTACCACCGTCCCTTCGCTCTTAGACGTCTCCATCTTTGGCGTATAAACAGGATATTTGATCGCCTCACCCAAAGTTTCGATTAAGCCTTGAAACAAGCCGACATCCGTGTAGACCCAGCGCGTCAGATCGGTGTGTGATTTGCGCGAGATCAATACGACGTCACTGACGAGTACGCCTGAGCCACCAACGAGTGAGCGACCCGGCTCTAAGATGATCTCAGGCATCTCATCATCGTGAAAATCCTCAGACAGATAGCGCTTAATCTCGGTGGCGTAGACTTCAAGCGGGTTGACTTCACTGATGTAATTAGTCGGAAAACCGCCGCCCAGATTAATCATCTGTAGCTTAACGCCTTCTTCATTTTTCATCCAGTCGAACATGTATTTGACCTTAGCAATCGCGTCATCCCACGCCGCCACGTCTTTTTGCTGACTGCCCACGTGAAAAGAGATGCCATAAGGGACTAACCCCAGCTTTTTAGCTTGAATCAGTAGGTCAATCGCCATATCGGGGTGACAACCAAACTTACGTGACAGCGGCCACTCAGCCGTCTCGGAACCTTGCACTAAAATGCGTACAAATATCTTAGAACCTGGAGCATGTGTCGCAATGTTTTTTAGATCTGCTTCTGAGTCGGTGGCGTACAACGTGATGCCTTTATCAAAAGCGTATTTGACATGCTCAGCTTTTTTGATGGTGTTGCCATAAGAGATACGTGACGGTTCAACACCGCAGTCGAGCACTCGATCAAGCTCATAAATAGAGGCGCAATCAAAGTTTGAACCTAGATCAGCGAGTAAGTTGATAACCTCAACAGCCGGACTGGCTTTCATCGCATAGTGGATTTTGGCATTGGGAAAGTGACCGACCATCTCATCATATTTTGTCTTAATACGGCTAAGATCAACAATCAAAAACGGCGTCTCGCGACCCTCGCTTACTGTAGTAAATTTCTGCCAGCTGGCAGAGTCAAAATATTGGTCAATTTTGATCATAGTCAAGAGCCTTTAATAAAAACAGTGAATGCGAAGGTGCTGAAAATAGCACAAATATAGTGTTCGTAAACACTCCAAGCGTTACTTATAAGTGTTGATAGACGGACAAGAAAAGATTTGATAGTGACTTAATAGTGACTTAATACTGACTTACATTAACAACTTACACTAGCCATACGCGAACTAAGTGAGCACAGCTTAGACATTACTAGCTTGTGCCTGCTTATTAGCTGCTGATTCTGCCTGTTTTTCACGAATCTTAAGCACTTTTTTAACCTTATCACGAGCACGGGTCTGTTTAAGACGGGATAAATAATCTACAAAGATAACCCCATTGAGATGATCCATTTCATGCTGAATACAGACCGCCAGTAGACCGTCAACTACCTTATCAATACGCTCGCCATTTTCATCAAGTGCTTCAATGTGAACCTTGTTTGGACGCTCAACTTTGTCGTAGACGTCCGGTACGGACAGACAGCCTTCTTCATAAGGTTGTTTTTCTTCAACTAAAGGTGTCACCTTAGGATTAATAAAAACCATTGGCGCGTTTTTATCCTCAGACAAGTCCATAACAATCAGTTGAATGTGCCGATCCACCTGACTGGCCGCCAGACCTATGCCTTGGGCATCATACATCGTCTCAATCATATCAGCGATCAAGGTTTTTATCTCAGGGGTAACTTCCTTGACAGGCTTTGCAATCGTACGCAGGCGCGGATCAGGATAGCTCAAAATTGGGAGTAGTGCCATACAGCTCACCTCGATAATACGAATAAAATAAATCAGTTAGTGGTAATAAAATGTGTTGGTTATTATAAGGTAAATGGGGACAAAAGTAATGCTTATCAATACGTGTTAAAGAGACACCTGCAGTCACATACTGCTTAAGTGGCGCAGCACTTAATCAATTCAGCGCTCCATTACTTATTAACACTCCATTACTTGTAGCCAAATAAAACCTGAATTGAAAAGAGGCCTTACTCATAAGTAAGACCTCTTAGTGTAAACTAACCACAATTATAAATTAGACGCGGCGTCTGTTCATAATCATCTCATACAAGAAAAGCAAAATAATTGCGCCAATCACCGAGAAGATAAGCCCTATAAAGCCGCCATCGGCATCAATACCGAGAAGACTTGCAATAAAACCGCCTAGCATCGCGCCTACGATACCTAGTACAATAGTCATAATCCAGCCCATAGCATCGTTGCCTGGCTTGATGGCACGTGCCAGTAGACCCGCTACCAACCCTACAATAATCATCCAAATAAAGCTCATCTGCGTTCTCCCTTCTCTTTAGTTATGATCTGTTATAGCTATTTATAAGTGTTTAATTGATAACGCTATTGTAAACACTCGCTTAACCTAAAAGTAAGCACAAAATGTTACCTGTGTACGGGCTATGTGAGCTAAATACACGTTATGCTATTTTACAGAAGGGATAAGTAAATGATGAGTTACATATAAGTAAAGTTAACTTGTAAATTAATATCATGTTAACAATTAAAGAGTAAACAGCCTAACCCTTTTACTC
This sequence comes from uncultured Psychrobacter sp., assembly GCA_947489525.1. Lineage (GTDB taxonomy): Bacteria > Pseudomonadota > Gammaproteobacteria > Pseudomonadales > Moraxellaceae > Psychrobacter. Next base: position 626,631 of record CANLDW010000002.1, on the reverse strand, counting down.
AATGAGGACGGTTTATTGACCATAAGCTAGGCGCTAGGATAATGAGCTAATATTTATGCCAGCGCTGGTATTAGTGGTTTACATGAGCAGCTTGTAAAGATTGCAGTAAACGCTGATGAATGCCATCGAAGCTGCCGTTTGACATAATAACGATAGCATCACCTGCTTGTACGCGAGTCGTTAAATGTTCAACTATAGTGTCAATACTGCTCATAACCTGTTGACGATTAGGCTCAATAACCGCATCTTTAGCATTAGCAATTTGGGTGGTTGAGGCTTCGATGACGTCTTTGAGACCCCATTCTAGACCCGCAGGCTCGTACCATAGTACATCGTCGGCAAGCGTAGCGGACTGAGCTAAACTGTCCTTATGAATGCCCATTTTCATCGTATTGCTGCGCGGCTCAATAACAGCCCACAGTCGCCTGCCTGCTAGCTTCTTTTTGGCGCCATCAAGCGTCGTCGTAATAGCGGTAGGATGATGAGCAAAATCATCAAAGACTAAGACATCGTCAACCTCACCAATGAGCTCCATACGACGTTTAATACCCGCAAAAGCTGATAGGGCGGCGCAAGCAGTCGCAATATCAACCCCTACATTATAAGCGGCAGCTATAGCCACCAAAGCGTTATTGACATTGTGCATCCCGCTCATCGACCATTTTACCACCCCTGTATCGTCAGGTGCATTACTAAATCCAACGCGAAACTGACTGCCATCCTCTGCTATTAGCTCAGCCTGCCAGTCGCTACCCGTATTACCCATAGCTGTAGTTACTGTCAAAGACTCAGCAATAGAGGTGCGCCAAACAGGCGTCCAAACGCCTTTGGCTAGCGTGTCCTCCAAGCTTGGCGTGTCTGCTGGCATGATAATTTGACCACTACTTGGTATCATACGGAGCATGTGATGAAACTGCGTCTGAATAGCTGCTAGATCAGCAAAAATATCAGCGTGATCAAACTCCAAATTATTTAATATAGCGGTGCGCGGACGATAGTGAACGAACTTTGAGCGCTTATCAAAAAAGGCAGAGTCATATTCATCAGCCTCAATAACAAAATAACCTTTATGCTCTGTTGTTGATGTTGATGTTGATGTTGATGTGGTTGGCGGGACAGTACGTTTAAACGCCTTACTCCTAGTCTCAGCGCCCAGATAGCTACTGTGGGCAAAGATCTTTTGCAGGCGTGTATCAGGGCTATCAACCACAGGGACGCCGCCAATCAAAAACCCTGTATCAATACCAGCGTAGTGGAGTATCCAAGCCAGCATCGTTGTCGTCGTGGTCTTGCCATGCGTGCCGGCAACAGCAATAACGTGACGCGATTGTAGTACCTCTTCGGATAAGAACTGCGGCCCTGAGGTGTAACGCAACCCTTGGTTGAGCATGTATTCGATGACGTCCATACCGCGCTTCATTGCGTTACCTACGACGACCAAATCAGGAGCAGGCTGCAAATGAGTCGCCAAATAACCCTCCTCAATCGTGATACCAGCACGCTCAAGCTGAGTTGACATAGGGGGATAAATGTTGGTATCTGACCCCGTTACCCTATGACCAAGATCTCGCGCTAATAGGGCAAGCGAGCCCATAAAGGTGCCACAAATACCAAGGATGTGAATGTGCATAAGATCTCCGTACCCGCTCAACAATTAACAAAAAACCAAAGCTGCTCTAATACCCATAAGCAGACAAAGCGTAACACTCACAGCGCTATGAGCGCCAAGAGGTTATGAGCGTCAGCCCGCTATACATAAAGACGTAAATAGCGCTCATTGTAAAGTAAAGCAGATAAGATGACCAATAAAAAACGCCTAAGCAGTAGGCTTGGCGTTAGGCGTTAAAGGATGAGGCGTCAGGTTGATGTTAATAAAGCGCAGGCTTCGGATCATTGAATATTGGATTAGCAGCTATGAGCGCATCGTTATAGACGTGACAACGTATAGTCGTTATTCGCCTCACCATTACCATCTAGCCTCACCAAATTATTGTTTTGAATAAGATAGCGTTCGATGACTCTTTTGCCATAAACAATAATGATCTCATCCTTGTCTTGTTTGTAGGTTCCATAATTGACAGCGGTATCAGGTAGCGTTTTAGAGTTTTTAAAAGCACTCGTTTTAGTCACACTACCATCAGCAAACAAATTAAGGGTGATCTCAATACTACTACATGACAAACAAGGTAGTACGCCGCCATAATCGCCCATTAACGTCGCTTGTAGTGCGCTATCATCAGATTTCTCTGAGATCATAGGTGAGTACTGTCTCGTGTTACGCGCCCTCACTTGTGCGGACTCGTAACCATCATGCTCTGGGTTATCTTGTATAGCGTCTAGTGGATCATCACTTGAGTTTGAGATGGATTGTTGTTCAAGCGGGGTGATTTGAGTCGATTTTTCAGTTGTCGAGGAAGAAAAGCTAGTCGTTGATGATGTACTGGTAGTCGATGATGCCCCATCACAGGCGCTCAGTAGGACTGCAAAAGTGAGTGGCAGTAGCGATCTGACAGGCAAGCTTACTTTACAACCTATCGTTCTGTAAGTCGATGAGATAAAGATAAGCGGTATCATAAGCAGCCTTTTGCAGTCGTATATTGTCAATGAACCCAACACTCGTATGCTAGATAATTTGCAATATTTGTGCCAAATTCTTTAAATGAATTCTCTACGTTGAATACTACTAAGAATTTCAAAGCGAAATACAAAAGCTTAAAGCACATAGCCCCTAGACTATAAATAGTAGTCTAGGGGCTATGTGCTGTGAAGACACAGAAAAAGCTAGGAGTGAGAAATGGCGCTATTGATAAGTGACAAGACTAAAGGATTAAAAGCGGCGCGTTTGGTTAGGCTTTAAGATACGAAACAAAATAACAGCGTGGACGATCAATAAGATACTGAACAAAATCAGTGCCTGCTCAGGGATACTTAAGCCCAAAAAGCGCCAATCTACAAGCGCACATTCACCTGAACCTGCAAACACTTCATTTAGCACCTGCTGCATCGGCAACGTGTCCAGCCAATAATCCAGACCTGGGCCACAAGAGGGCACTTGGTCAGCGGGCAAGTGTTGTAGCCAAACATGCCTTGCTGCAACGCCTGTTGACCAAGTGATGCCTGCTAAGCTACCAAGCCATAATAAAAGCCTTATCGCCTTTGACTTAGGGTTGAATACTGCCGCGATAAAGGCGAAGCCGCCCATAACGATAAGACCGATGCGCTGAAAGATACATAGCGGACAAGGCGAGAAACCCATGTAGCGCTGCAAGAAAAACAGCGCAAAGCTCATACCTATAATACTCATGAGCACTAAGAACACTTGTAAGCTGCGATATGTAGTCAATTTTTGCATAGCTCAATTACTCTTTAACAAGAAGATAAGACGATAAAGATTACCGATACTTTTGAATAAAGTCCATAAAGTCCTCAGTCTCATCAGCTTCAATCTCAGCTTGCTGTAGGATAGATTTTTCCGCTAGTACTTCATACTTAGCTTGCGTATTTGGACTCAAGGTTTGCTGTAACAAAGACTCGCGGTGCAGCTTTGCTAAAGTAAAGCCAAGCTGCCACAGACTACCTAAACGCTCACTATCAGAGTTGACTTGCGCTGATATGGTTGATTCGGGATTAGCGGCTTTGCCTTGCATGAGAGCAACTGCCGCGCGGTAGTCATTACCGCCGTAGTGAGCATCGAGCATTGCTGCTAGTGGCTGCATACGGCTGAGGTGCGTCAGCATCCAGCTCTCAAGCAGCTCTTCTTCTCCGTTATTGATAATATGTAGCTGTTCACGGCGACCTTCGTTGACGACGCGGTCAAGGTTGATAGCGAGTGCTTCTTCTTCATCTGGCAGTAGATCAGGGGAGTCACTTAGCAGACAATACAAAGCCATCACTTCCAAAAAACAAGCGCTTGATAAGCGGATACCGACATCACTGTAGGGATCCAAATCAATCGCCCGGAACTCAACATAAGCGATGCCGCGGCGCTCCAGCGCTTCGGTTGGCGTCTCGCCGCTCATCGCAATCTGTTTGGGGCGGATAGGGCTGTAGTATTCGTTTTCTATTTGCAAGATGTGGTCGTTGATCTGAATAGGATTGCCTTCACTATCCTCAAGTCCTAGTGCTTTAAAGCTCTCGTGCGGCGTTTGGATAGCACGGCGTAAACCTGCAACGTACTCAGGTAGATGATTGTAGCGAATATCAAGCTGCTCTTGCACGCTATTGGTATAGCCAAGCTTACCCATGCGTAGACTGGTCGCCGCAGGCTTATAATAAGTGGAGTCGTTTAAACGCTCCAAATCGTGCTCACGTCCTGTCAAAAAGCAAGGACAAACGCTAGGACTAGCACCGAGTAAGTACAGCACTAAACTTGTCAGACGCTTAAAGTTGCGAATCAGTCCCAGATACTTATCGTTTTTAAACTCAGTTAATGTCTGCGTGTTTGCACTCTGCTGTTGCCAGTGCTCAAATAAGCCGTCACCAAAGGATAAGTTGTAGTGCAAACCGGCAATCGTTTGCATACGCCGACCATAGCGGATACCCAAACCGCTACGATACAAGGTTTTGAGCTTACCGGTGTTTGAGCTACCGTAGTCAGCGAGTGGAATGTCTTTGTCATCCGATGAGAGCATGCAAGGCATGGACAGCGGCCACATCAGCTCATCTGCTGCAATGCCTTGATAAACCAAGACGTGCAGTTGGCGCAACATAGTGAGCGTCTCTTTTGGCGTATTTTTAGGCTCCGTGATCAGCTCAAGCAAGCTCTCAGAGTAATCTGTAGTGATAAAAGGGTGAGTCAGCTTTGAGCCAAGCTTGGTTGAGTGCGGTGTTTGCGCTAAATAGCCATCAGGCGTTACGCGCAGACCCTCTTTTTCGATACCACGTAGCATACCTGCTAGGTGCTGGGTCTCAAACCAGCTTGGAATTTTAAAATCGACAAAGCTACTTACAACATTACTCATAATAGTCATCTAATGTTATTTATTATGGCGGATCGCCGCAGATTACAGGCGAGCGTAAAAGAATAATCAAGGGGCTAATAATCCCGTCAGTTTAGCCCAAAGCGGTACTAAAAACCACGTACAATTACAAATAGCGTAAGCTTTGCCTGTACTGTTTTGCTTTTTTATTCGCGTAAAAAAAGCACCTACCGGTAAGGGTAGGTGCTTGTGATAACGACTCCAGCTACTAAGACTGCCAGTCGCTACCTAGATTGATACCTAGACTAGTTGATACCTGAACTACGAAAAGTCTAATTCAGTCTCAAAGCTTTTTAGGTTGTGACGCGCCATTGCTAGGTTCGACTTTTGACGGTCTAGTACTAGATACAAAAACAAGTTTTCGTTACGTACGAGCGGACGGATCAAGTGATACTGCTTGCTAAGGGTAATGAGGATATCCTCGATATTTTCGTTTAGACCTAATGCTTCAGCGACTTTGCGCTTTGAGCGCACCACTTCAGTGTTACCAGCGGCTGCAAGCTCAAGGTCAATACCAGTACCTGTCGTTGCTAACGCCAATCCTGATTCGCCGTCTACCAGTGCTGCTGCGATGAAGCCGTCAATTTCATTTAACTCGTCAAGTGATAACTTAGCCATGTGTATATACCTTATGTATAGGAATTAGATAATGGAACAATATTTTTTAATAGCTATACAACAAGTGGTTTACGTCTGATCAAATCTTGAATGGCAAAAGAACAATACTTGGTTTACAACCATCAAAGCCCAGTGCCAAACTGATAAGACAGCACATTAAATGCTGTCTTTTACTATATATTCACCAGCGTTTATATTGTTTAGTAGAGCTACTTAATATAAGAGTCCATTTAAGCATATACTTATCTAAAAACAACATAAAACCGATTAGATGTACATTTGATTGCGTTATCGGTACGAGCCATATTTATGAGAGTACAGTTGTACACTAAGAGGAGAAAACATTGTATCAATCAACAGTTGTTTTATTTAATCTTGTTAAAACTTGTAGAAAAACAAACGCGACTTGACGTTTCATGACAGGTAGTCAAATACGTATAACAGACCTTAAGCTATATTAGAGCATCGAAGTCTATATAGAAAAGGACGAACCACAGCCGCACGTTGTGGTTGCGTTTGGGTTTTGAACAACAAAGCGCGCGCCCTCTAATCCTTCAGTATAATCAACCGTAGAGCCTTGCAAGTACTGATAACTGAGTGAATCGATAACCAAAGTGACATCATCGTTATCAAAGTTAGCGTCGTCTTCGTTCAAATCACTGTCGAATCTAAAACCGTAAGAAAACCCCGAGCAGCCGCCGCCAGTAACATAGACGCGTAGCATCAAACTACTATCGCCTTCCTCTTCGCGTAGACGGCGCACTTTTTGCGCAGCATTATCCGTGAGGCTGAGCACAGTAGGATCTACTGTACTTGGACTAAATTGATTGGCTTGTTCGTTCATATCTACCTCAGTGGCTAAAATCAGAGTGTTTGGTGCAGACGTAGAGCTAGTGATTGCTATAATTATGAGCTACGCCTGCGTCTACGCTTTACAACTCTCTGATGTCATTAGTATTTTACCAGTATATCATAATTGGGGTTTTGCTTGATTTATCAAGGACAATGGCTTGATTTATGGCACTTGATTTATAGCAATGATACTCCAACTACAGCAGCTCACAATAAAAAAGTAGCTTAATTGTTTGCTTAGTCTGTATACGTTTGAAATAATAGTCTGCATCCACTCTATTGTCAGTCAATCCTTTAGTTGTATCAAGCACTCAGCATACCTCTATATATCACTTAAAATGAAGAAACCCTATGATCGAATTTAAAGACGTAAGCGTACGCCGTGATGGTCGTGTGTTATTTAGCGGCGCAAGCTTTCAGCTACATCCCAACCAAAAGATTGGCTTGACTGGCAACAACGGTACAGGTAAGTCAACCTTGTTTGCGCTGCTACTAACGCAAATGGGTACAGGTGATACCGAAGTCACGCTCGATAAAGGTGAAGTCAGTATACCCGATAGCTGGCACGTTGCGCATATGGCGCAAGAAGTGGGTGCTAGTCGCCAAACGGCCATCAATTATGTGTTAAGCGGTGATGAGCAGTGGTACGAGATTAACGCGGCTTTAAATGATTTAAGTTCGATAAGCGACGAGCAAATAGGGGTGCTGCATCAGCAGTTCGATGAGATCGATGGCTACCGGACGCCAACCAAAGCGGCGCAGATTATGGCGGGTCTTGGCTTTAATACCAGCCAGCATGAGCTGCCCGTAGAGGGCTTCTCTGGCGGCTGGCGTATGCGTCTAAACCTCGCTAAGACCTTGATGAGCCGCGCTGATCTTATGCTGCTTGATGAGCCTACTAACCATTTGGATCTAGATGCTATCCTTTGGCTTGAGACTTGGATCAATCAGTTTACAGGTCTTGTCATCGTCATCTCGCACGATCAAGCGTTTCTGGATGCGACTGTCGATCACATCCTGCACGTGGAACAACAAAAAATCACCCTATACACAGGTAACTATCAGCAGTTTATTCGCACCCGTCATGAGCGTATGGCGCAGCAGCAGCAAGCGTTTGAGAAGCAACAAGCAACCCGCGCGCACCTTGATGACTTCATTCGCCGTTTTCGTGCCAAAGCCAGTAAAGCTAAGCAAGCGCAAAGCCGTATTAAGCAGCTTGAGCGTATGAGTGAGCTATCACCAATGATGGCAGATAACCCGTTCTCATTCAAATTTTATCCCCCTGCTAACATGAGCTCGCCACTCATAGAGCTGACGCAAGCAGATATCGGTTATGGCGAGACACCGCTACTGCATAATGCAAATGTACAGGTCACGCCTGATACCCGCCTTGGGCTATTAGGGATGAATGGCGCAGGTAAGTCGACCCTGATAAAAGCTTTGGTCGGGGAGCTTGAGATTTTATCGGGCAGTTATCGCGTCTCCGATACCCTAAAGCTTGGCTACTTTAACCAGCATCAGATGGACGCACTGGATGCTAAAGCCTCACCGCTACAGATGCTACGGCGTCTAGCAGGTAAGACCTCAGATGCCCAGCTACGCTCGTTCCTTGGTAGCTTTGATTTTCGCGGCGAGAGAATCGACACGCCAAGTGAGTTATTTTCAGGCGGTGAGCGCGCGCGTCTAACGCTCGCCCTGATCGTCTGGCAACGCCCTAACGTACTGGTACTTGATGAACCCACTAACCACTTAGATCTGCAAATGCGTCAAGCGTTGACACTCGCGCTACAAGGCTTTGAGGGCGCGGTCGTCCTTGTATCGCATGATCGTGAACTCATTGCCAATGTCTGTGATGAGCTCTACTTAGTTCATGATGGCCGTATTGATGAGTTTGACGGTGATATTAGTGATTACGGTAAGTGGCTGGCAGAGAAGCGCAAACAAGATAATGCGGCTGACAAGAATAGCGACAAAAAGCCTAAGAACAAAAAAGAGAGTAAAAAGTTCGTTTCACGTGAAACGGCTAAAGCCAATGTGCAAGCTAATCAAGGGCGTAATACTGAAACGCTTGAACACTTAACAGCAACGTCTCGTCCGGTACAGACTAAAGCAGACAATACCGCTGTTAGTAACCCTCTTAGTAAAGAGGAGCTGCGCAAGATAGCAGCCGAACAGCGCAAACTGACAGCGCCTATTCGTCGTGATATTGAGACGAATGAAAAATCTTTAGCAGCGATTGATACTAAACTGACAACACTTGAGAAAAAACTAGCTGAAACGGATCTGTATGAAGAAAACCGTAAAGCGGATCTACTCAAATTACTTGAGGAGCAGGCATCGTTGCAGCAGCAGCATAGTGAACATGAAGAGAAGCTATTGATTGCCATGACGACGCTTGAAGAGATGGAAGCTGAATTTAGCTGAGACTCATCTTGACTGATGATAAGACATAAAAAAGGAGAGCATGTGCTCTCCTTTTTTAATGATTTACTGTCTACGATATTTACCATCACCATAAGAGAGGATCTTCATGGTAGTAGTACAAAGTTGGCAATTTATTTTACTCGCCGCGCCTTTGGATAAATCAAGAATACGACCACGAGTAAAAGGGCCTCGATCTGTAATCTTTACGACGACACTTTGTTTCGTCTTTTTGTTAGTGACTTCAACCTCAGTACCAAAGGGTAGCGTTTTGTGAGCCGCCGTCATCTCATGCATATTAAAGATGCTACCACTGGCGGTGCGCTTACCATGGAACTTACTACCGTAATAGCTTGTATTACCAGCAAAAGAACTGATACTTAAAAGCAAAGATAAAGTAACCACTAAAGACTTAATAAAATAAGACATTCAATACCTATGAGTTGTTAATGAAATAGACAGATACTCTTGCCTATGCGCTCTTTACTTCTGCTAACTAAAATAGTGACGCTATTCTACAAGAGCTATCTTGCAATAGTTTTACTCTTATGTAAAAAACGCCCTAAGTCATAAGCACTAACTTATTCATATTAAAAGAAATTGTCAGTGTTTTAGATTGATTTCTAATATAGTTACTCCGGTGTGAATAACAAGGCAAGATAAGGTTGCAGAAATATAAGTATAATAATCATTACAAATTCGTTGCTTTATAGCAAGTTTAAGAGTAATATTTTTTCTCTGAACAAATATTAATCTTTGGAGTTATACATGAAGAAAGCAGCCACTCTAGCTCTGCTCGCTATCCTCACCTCAGGATGTGCTACTCAAACGTACCTTGTATCATCACAAACTGCGCCAACTGCAGCTACAGAGGCAGAGGTTGACGAGATGCAAACCTTCTTTTTAAGTGGGATAGGTCAGTCACAACAAATTGATGCTGCTCAAGCCTGTAATGGCAAACAAAACGTTGCTAGCATTCAAACCGAAGAAAACCCTGTAGATGTAGTGCTGCGCGTGGTGACCTTTGGTATTTACACCCCTCGTCAAGTTCGCGTCTATTGTCAGTAAGGAGACATAATAATGAAAAAACTCATCGTATCAGCTGTACTCGGTTCAGTAGTATTGGCATCAGGTTGCGCGTCGCAAACCGCATTGATTCAGCCTACTAATCAAGTCGTACCGACCTACTCTAAGTCGCAAACTTTCTTCATCCAAGGTATTGGTCAAGAGCAAACGGTTGACGCCGCACAAGTTTGTAATGGCGGCGAAAACGTCGCTAAAGTAGAGACGATTCAACAGCCTTTAGAAGTCGCTCTTAGCGTGGTAACCTTTGGTATCTACACGCCGCGTACTGCAAAAGTATTTTGTAGATAGATCCATATACCATTGAGCGCAAGACACCTCGCTTAATAAATCGACTTATCTAAGTCGCTTGTGTAAAAGAGCAACCCGCTAACGGTTGCTCTTTTTTTTGCTACACCATAGCGCTTTGTTATGAACAACTTGATCATCACTAACATAACCCTTAAAAAAGGATTGTAAAACTTGCGACGCGAACAAATATAAGACTGACTAAAACGCTACGAGTCCCTTAAGGTTTAAAAACAAAAAATAAGCCTGAACTGCGTTATGCTATACAACAGGGCAAAAATATAAAAAAAGGACAACTCATATGGCAGAAAAAAACTATTACGACATTCTTGGGGTCAGTAAAGACGCCTCAGACGCTGAAATCAAAAAAAAGTACCGTAAACTAGTACGCCAGTACCATCCGGACGTCAGTGACGATGCTGACGCGGATAATAAGATTGCCGAGATCAACAACGCGTATGAGACGCTCAGAGACAAAGACAAGCGTGCTGAGTACGATGCTATGCTGAATAATCCATTTGCTAATCAAGGCGGGGCAGGCGGATTTGGTGGTGCAGGTTTTGGTGGTCAAGGCGGCGCTCAGGGCGGCTTTCGCTGGGAAGATATTAAGGATCAGTTTGGCGAAGGTGAAGCTTTTGGTGGTGGTGGCTTTCGCTTCGATGATATCTTTTCGGCATTTGGTCGCGGCGCGCGTGGCCAAGGTAGCGGGCGTCAAGGCGGCTTTGATCAGTTTAGCGGTGGCTTTGGGTCATCAGAGAGTAAAGGTCAAGATCAGCATGCGGAGATCAACGTCGATCTGGCATCCGTTTACAGCGGTGACGATTACAGTATTAAGCTCAATGTCCCTGTCCGTCAGCCCAACGGTAGTGTCAGCTACGATAATAAGACTCTAAAAATAAAGATTCCAAAAGGCATTACCGATGGCAAGCAGATTCGCTTAGCCGGTCAAGGCGCTGCTGGTATAGGCGGCGGCAAAAACGGTGATCTATTTTTAAAGGTAAAAATCACTCACAGTGATCGCATCCGCTTAGAAGGCGCTGATGTCTATCAAACAGTAAATATCGCCCCGTGGGAGGCGGCGTTAGGTGAGAAGATTAATGTCACAACGCCTGCTGGAACGCTTGGCGTGACTATACCTAAGAACAGCAAATCTGGCAGCAACTTGCGACTAAAGGGTAAAGGCATCCCTGCCAAACAAGCAGGTGATCTGTACTTGACCTTAAATATTGTTAATCCAAAAATCAGTACCGACGAGGCCGTGCAAGCTTATGAGCAGCTAAAACAAGCCTTTGGCACCGTGACAATCGAGCGCTAACGTTTGGGCGATAACGCAGACGCCTTTTTACAATAAGAGCGATAGTTAAAGCAATGTAGCTAAACGTTAGAATATGGATACGCTCAATGAGCAAAGAGGATAGTAACGATGAAACACTCAACTGAATTAACCGATCTAATTATGAGTTTTGATGAGCTAGTAGCCGCCTGTGGTCAAGAGCCACATTGGGTTATGGCGCTGATAGACGAAAACATTATTGAATACGATGTTCCAGAGCAGCAGCAGTTTAGTGGTTATCAGCTCACGACCGTGCGCCGAGCATCACGCTTAAGCCGCGACTTTGATGCCAGCGTACCGGCTATTGGCTTAATCTTAGAGCTATTGGATGAGCTCGAACAACTGCGCCAGCTAAAGCGGCAAATGGACAATGCAGCGCCCATCATTGAGGTGGATATTAGTCATCTGAAATAAGCTTATTTAATACTGAAAGCTTGTGACTGAAAGCTCAATACTTAATCAAAGCACCACAAAAAAAGAGCATGAATATGCTCTTTTTTGGTATATACGGGAAACGATAAAAACTTAACGCGCATATTTTGGATCTGCCGCAGCAGTAAACAATACGTCTGTTGACGAGTTAAGCGCGGTTTCGGCAGAGTCTTGTAGCACGCTGATAATAAAGCCAATAGCGACGACTTGAATGGCGATATCATTTGGAATACTAAATAAACTGGCAGCAAGCGGAATCAGCAGTAGTGAGCCACCGGGTACCCCTGATGCACCGCACGCGCTAATGGTTGCGACCAAGCTGAGCAGCAGTGCTGAAGCAAAGCTAACCTCAATACCTAAAGTGTTGGCAGCGGCTAAAGTTAAAACGTTGATGGTAATGGCCGCGCCTGCCATATTGATAGTAGCCCCTAGTGGAATAGTAACTGAGTAAGTCTGCTTATTGAGACCTAATCGTTCAGCAAGACTCATATTAATAGGAATATTGGCCGCTGAGCTGCGCGTAAAAAAGGCAGTAATACCCGACTCACGCAAGCAGGTAAAAACAAGCGGGTAAGGGTTTTTGCCTGTTTTTATAAATACTAGGAGTGGATTGGCAATCAATGCGATAAACAGCATACACCCAATCAAAATCATAAGAATGCGTGCGTAGCCCAATAGTACCCCAAAACCAGTTTCGGCAACGGTGTTTGCCACTAGACCTAAGATACCAATAGGCGCTAAAGCAATGATCCACTTAACTACCCGAGTAATAGCATCAGAAAAATCAGTGATAGCGGTACGTGTCGCCTCACTAGCTTGACGCAGAGCAAAACCGATGATGATCGCCCACGCCAATATACCTGTATAGTTAGCATTGGCAATGGCGTTGACAGGGTTGGCTACTAGACTCATCAATAGATTGTTTAGGACTTCTTTTAGATCAGCAGGTGGTATCTGTTCTACTGCCTCGCCGCTGACCAATACCAGTTCCGTTGGAAATAAGAAGCTCGCCCCAACTGCTGTCAGTGCTGCTAACAAGGTGCCAAAAATGTACAGGACTAGGACAGGTTTGATATAAACCTCACCGTCGCTACTACGATGCTGACTAATTGCCGCTACTACCAATATAAACACCAGTACTGGTGCGACTGCTTTTAGCGCGCCAACGAACAACGTCCCCAATAAGCCCAAAGCAATACCAAAACTGGGCAGTAACCAGCCGATAAGTATTCCGAGTATCAGTCCAATGATGATTAAAGGCACAAGTCCTATTCGCTGATACATGTCAATGAGTGAGCGCATCTGTATCTTCCTAATATAAAGTTAAAACAGTAGATAATTGATAAATAAAACGTGTTGCTGAGTTTGGCTACACTTTAAAGTGCGTCAGCTCAAAGCCTAATTGTTTATAGTGCTTGTACTTAGTACGACCTGCCTGCACGCTGACCTCATCAGGCTTGATAATCTCAAGTACACGCGTCAAAGTTACCTGAGCGTGCGCGGCTACAAAGTCATGAACAGGATGCAATGTGGTATTGACAACCATACCTGTAAAAGCGTCTGGTAAATAAGAGCCTAGTAGTACAGGCGCATTATTCGTAGTCGACGTCTCACTACTCTCTAAGCGTTGATGCGGAATAAAGCTTGCTGGCTCAAAAGTCCATAGTGCCTCATCAAGAGCATCTAGCAGTGTATCATCTGTTGTAAGAATAAGGAGTGGTTGGGCGCCTTTGTTAAGCGCGGTTTGTGTCAGCTGACAAATAAAGCCCAAGAGATCTTGGGCTTTATTCTCGCTTAGCACATAAAAGCTAACGTTTTGCACATTTTGCATAGGACACTACGCTGATGTGACGCAGTTTTTTAAGTACTGCATAAATAGCGGAACGGGACGACCTGTCGCCGCTTTTTCTTTACCCGAGTTCCATGCCGTACCGGCGATGTCTAAATGCGCCCATGCCTGACCCTCTTCAACGAAGCGCGATAAAAAGCAAGCAGCAGTCACGGCTCCGGCAGCGCGCCCGCCGATATTTTGCATATCAGCGATAGGAGAGTCAAGCTGCGACTGATACTCATCATCCATTGGCATGTGCCAGATTAGATCGCCTGATTGCATGCTGGCATTTTCAAGCTCAAACAGCACGTCTTCATCATTACTAAACACTGCTGAACGTACGTGACCTAAGGCGATTACACAAGCCCCAGTTAGCGTTGCGACATCGATGATGGCTTTTGGTTGATAGCGTTGTACGTAGCAAAGCGTATCTGCTAGTACCAAACGACCCTCAGCATCAGTATTTAAGATCTCAACTGATTTGCCGTTCATCGCTTTGACGATATCGCCCGGACGCGTCGCTTCTCCTGATGGCATGTTTTCTGCGCAAGCAAGCGTCGCTACAACGTTGATAGGCAAACGCGACTCACACAAGGCTTTTACTGTACCCAGTACGGCAGCGGCGCCGCCCATATCAAACTTCATCTCATCCATCGCAGCACCGGGCTTGATAGAGATACCACCTGAATCAAAGGTAATGCCTTTACCGACGAGGGCAATAGGCGCATCAGGATTGGCTTTTGCTCGTTTTTGCTCACTATCATTTTTAGCTGATTTTTTAGCAGGCAGCTTATCAGTCAAGGCTTTTAAGCTCTCGCTGACTTTGGCGCTACTGACCATCGGAGCGGTACTGCTGGCACTAAATTTTGACTTACCTTGATACTCCATGATGACCAGCTTACCTTCGCGTACTGAGCCCTTTGCTACGGCTAAAAAGCAGTTCATGCCAAGCGCAGCCATTTCTTTTTCGCCCAGTACCGTCACTTTTAAGACGTCTGAATGCGCTTTGCCAAGTGCTTCGGCTTGTTCTGCCATAAAGCCTGGGAAGCAAATATTACCTGGTTCATTCGCCACATCGCGAGTTAGGCTTTGACCTGCGAATACAGACTGAGCAAAATCTAAAGCAGATTGTAGGGACTTATCAGCAAGGAGGTAGATATCGGTAAGCACTGGCGTTTTTTGCTCAGACTTGTACTTATCAAAGCGGTAGGTTGCAGCGAGTAGGTTTAGGACAAGTTGACCAAACTGCGTTTCATCTAAATCATCGTCCAAAGCGATAGTGATAGAGGCAACGCGTTTTTGTGTACTGTTATAGATTGTCTTAGCGACTTTTTGCAAGGTGCTGTTACTTAGTTTATTCGCTGCACCAACCCCAACCAGTAGGAGCTGTAGTGGGTTTTGTTTAGTAGTCTTTTTATCCCCTGCTAGCGCATAGTCTGCCACTGTTTCGCCAACGCCACCGTTGAAGTGGGAGACATCGATGAGTTGCTCGATACGTTCTTGATAAGTGCTCAGCGCCGCTGGTGCTAGTATGTTTTTGTCTTTATCGACCAGTACCACCAGACAGCTGGAGTCTTTATCCTTAGCTTCTTTTTTTAGTATTTTTTGAGTGTGCGTTTTAGGTAGGTGTTGGGTCAGTTTAATATTCATATATTATTATCCTTATTTAAGTTTGTAGAGTATATTTTAAAGGTTATACCTTATCTTAAAGATACTTCTATCACATATAGGCTTTTGTCTCATACAGGCTTGCCGTAGGGAGAGTTTTAACGCTAGTAGTGTAGCATACCGTTGTAGGGTGGCGCAGTACCCCTGCGTAAGGGCGCGCAAGCGTCTGTCACTCATCTGCCCCTACAACGAATAGCGGTATACGGTTTTTATTAGTTATTCAGCAGCTTATCAGTAGTGATTAAAGCGGTAAACCTATCGTGAATGGCTGCCATAGCGGTGTTGTGCATGGTATCTGCGCTGATGGTATTGCCCTGCGGATCAGGCAAAGCGCGAGTGGCACAGGCATCGCGCGCAACCACACACTCAAAGCCCAGATCAAACGCAGCGCGCACACTTGAGCTGACGCACATGTGACTCATAAACCCTACAAAGAGGACTTGTTTGGCTGCCGTCGATTCAAGGTCCGCTTGTAGCGAGGTATTATAAAAGGCATTGGGGTGTTTTTTGGTAATGACTTTTTCGCCATCTATCGGCTGCAAGCTCTCAACGATATCGACATTCTTGGTTGACGGATCAAACACACCATCGTTTTTCTCGCCATGATGGGCAATATGGAAGATAGGTCGATTGTCTTTACGGGCTTGGTCTAGTATTAAGCGCGCATTTTTGGTTGCTTTAGCACCAGGCTCACCTAACGGCATCGCACCATCGACGTACTCGTTTTGAAAATCAATAAAGACGATCGCGCAGTTTGACCATTTCACTTCACTGTATTGACCACCAGCAAGCTCAAGTAAGGTTGCAGGGGCAGCGTTGCTATTAGATGATGTGTTATTAGACATAGTGTTCTCCGTTGTGAGATAAGTTTTTTATTATTAAAAGTTAAGGAGCTAAACCAAGTAGTTAGACTGCTCAATAAGAGCTGATGAAAACCTTTTAGAATTGCGATCTTAATTAGTAGATTCTAGCAAGGATTGCCAGTGATATTGCAGGTAGGATACGAAGCACAAACAAAGCCTTTATAAAGGGCTTCTATATTGAATCAATCAAACACGATCTTATACATTATATTCTTCTTTGCCCTCAACAATAAGTTAGTATAATAAGGCCGCTTATCAGGCAGAGTGGTTATTTACTGCACATTAAACAGCCATCCTTTACAAACTATGCTAGCATTAGCAGCTATTTGTATAACCAATACTTATACGTTTTGGCTTATGAGTCGTTAAAGCTCGTTTATGATTACTTAACTATATATACTTAGTAAACGTCGTAAGCACACCAAACTACAAACTAAACTGTCAGGTGACTATAAATCATAACACCGACTTTGCCTACAACCTCGTACCTGTACTCCTAGTAAAGGTAATTATCAATTATCAAGAGTGTTTATTGTGATATTACGTCGCTATATGACCCAACAAGTTGCCTCAACGACCGCTTTGGTTTTGGGGTTTTTGGTCGTGATGATGTTAGGCGGACGTTTGATACGCTATTTCGGAATTGCAGCAGAAGGCAATCTTGATATCAGCTTGTTGTTTACGATTATCGGTTATAACTTACCGTACTTTTTAGAGCTTATCTTGCCGTTAGCGTTTTTTATCGCCTTGATGCTGGTATTTGGTAGGCTCTACGTCGATCAAGAGATGGCCGTATTGAACGCTAGCGGCGTCTCGCGTGGCAGGCTAGCTCGGCTGATGATTCCTCTGATTATCGTGTTTTTTATATGTGAAGCAGGATTGTCTATTGTGGGTAAGCCGTGGGGAGTGCGCTCGTCAGAGAGCATCTGGCAGCAGCAAGCTTTGAGTAGTGCTTTTGATCTGATTCGTCCTAATGAGTTTATTAGCAGCGGTAACTATAACTTATATGTCGGTAGTTTAAGCGATGATAAAACGCAGCTACAAGATGTCATCTTGATTCAAACTGAACCTGATGATACAGATGACACAATGGCTCAAGATGACACTGCTGATTCACTGAACATGCCAGATATTCCTAAGTCAATAGTGGATACGCGCTCAGCGGTGAGTAAAGACACTATCACCCTTGCTAGACGCGCTGAGCAAGTAGACACCGGTGACAGTGGCATCACGCAATTGGACTTATTCCAAGGTCGTCGCTATGAGGTCGGTGCTAATAGTCTCAAATACAATCAAGTCAGCTTTGATCGCTACCGCATTACTCTGCTCGAATCCTCAAACGCAACCGTCACAGAACATAATATAGAAACGCAAGCGATCACGCCGCTGTGGCAAATAGCTAGCGGCAATGTGCCGGGTGCGAGTATGGAGACGATACGCGCTGCTCAAGGCGAGGTGGGCTACCGCTTTGCGCTGCCTTGGCTGATGATTATTGCGCCTATGCTCGCCGTACCACTGGCACAAGTACGCCCGCGTCAAGGGCGCTGGCTGCGTTTGTTTCCAGCGATACTGCTATTTGTGAGCTGCGCGCTTGGTATTATCTCTTTAAAGAACGCCGTGGCAAAAGGCAGCGTTAGCGTCTGGTCCTATGCTTGGTTAATCGTTGGGTTTATGATGTTAGCGCTGTATCTCAATTGGGCCAGCCGTTTGCAGCATCGGCTGCGCTTTCGGTTAGATGGTAAACAGGCGCAGAACAACAGTATCTCCTCAAGCGTAGATGGAGGGCAGCTATGATGCGCGCCTCAGCAAACTCGTCTACACGGCAAAGTAAGGTAACGTCGCTCTCGGTACTCAGTCGCTACGTCAAGATAAATGCCCTATTGGCTATTATCTCAGCAGTATTTGGTCTGTGGGCGCTACAACTGGTGTTCTCTTACTTAAGCGAGTTGGACTCAATAGATGATAGCTATACGATAGGCGCTGCGCTCAAGTATATCTTTTATCGCTCGCCTTACTTTTTAGAGCAGTTTATGCCAACAGGCGCACTGCTTGGCGCCATCATTGGTTTAGGACTACTAGCCAGCAAAAGCGAGCTGGTAGTGATGCGTGCTTCAGGGGTTAGCGTCTATCGAATCGTTGGCTGGGTACTGCAGCCAGCGCTTATCTTTGTATTGTTGGCGCTTGTTATCAATCAGTTTGTACTGCCGTATAGCAATCAGCTAGCGCAAGATATTAATAACGATGACATCCAAGAGCGTATCACCTCGGTTGAGGGATATTGGACCGTGCAGCCGCGCTTAAAAAGCGATGCAGCAGGCGAGACGCAGCCAGATGGGAGCGATATTCTCTACATTGATTACGCGGATGTAGAAGGCAATATCGGCAAGGTTCAGCGCTGGCATTTAGATAATGATGGGCGTTTACAGACAGCGGTTGTCGCCGAAGGTGGACAGTATACAGGTCGTACTCCGATCAACCCCACTGACGCTGCATCCAAGTATCGCTACGAGTGGCAGCTAAAAAACATGACGACGCTGACCATTAATACAGGCTTTGATAGCAGTCAAGACACCGCAATATCCGACACTCTAAGCTTGCCTTTCGCACCTGAGTCCGTCTACCTCTTGACCCGGGAAGCTGAGGATCTATCGCTCACCCAGCTGTACGCGCATCGTCAGTTTATGCGTGGACAAGACCAGCGCTCACTATTGCACGAGCTGACCTTTTGGCAAAAGCTGCTCTCGCCGTTGTCCATCTTGTCATTGGTCATTGTTGCTTGCTCTTTTGTTTTTGGTTCACTGCGCACGCACAGCTTGGGGTTACGTATCGTCGTCGCCTTGATGTTTGGCTTATTATTTAGCTACATCCAAGACTTAGTTGGTTTTATCTCGTTAGCGACGGGCTTTTCGCCTTTTATTATGGTATTACTGCCTATTGTTGGTAGTGCGCTGCTTGGCTTTTACTTAATAAAACGCCAAATGTAGCAATGTGGCTCTATAGCTATATTGCACAAAAATCCAGCAGGTTTTTTATGCTCTAAATAAGCTTATTCTTTTACCGCCATCGTAACCGTATACGTTTTGCCTTGCTTGACCTTGTCACTATTACCAAACACCTCAGTAAACGAGCGCTTCATAAACTGCCGTAGGCCATTAATGGTCACCACATAAAAACGCCCACCGGGACGCATCCGCGCATAGGCATCAAGGAAGTATAGATAGTGCTGCTCTTTACCAACCTTGGCAGGCAAGTTTGACATCACCAAGCTAAAGTCTTTGTCCGCTGCCACTTGGTTAAAGCCATTGGACAAATGCACATCGACATTGCTCAAGCCGTTTTTCTCACAATTACGCCGCGCATACTCTACCGCCATAAAGTCCTTATCGATCAAAGTATGCTGACCGTTCGGACACTCGCGCGCTGCCGTCATTCCGAGCACGCCATAGCCGCAGCCCAAATCGATTGAATCATCATCTGCTTGAAAGTCCACATAATCAAGCAGCATCAGGCTACCATCATCGAGCTTTTGCGGCGAGAAAATCCCCCATGTGGTCGTAAACGCAAACGGCTTACCCAGCACGTCATCCACAAAGTGAATATCTTCACGCCAGCGTTCGGCGCTCTTTAATAGCTCAGCAGGAGGTCGATGGCTCATAAAGGTCTCAATCCATAAAAATAAAAGGTATTGTAACGACTAAAGGCAATGATTTCAGCTATAGATTTGAATGACGCGCAGGGATATTGGCGCCACCCTTAATCCGACTCCTTATTGCTATGAGATTTAAAAGGTTCTGAGAACTGTAAAATCAAAAAACTCACCACTGATAAAATAATCGCAATCTCATAACGACTATACGCCACCGAAATCCCAATTGCCCCCGTGTTCCAAAGCCCCGCCGCCGTCGCTGTCCCTTTTACAGTGCCGCTACCTTTAAAGATAGCGCCGCCACCGATGAAGCCCATCCCCGTAATAATCGCGTACATAATACGCGCCTCGGCATCGCCATCCACGTAGATATCACGTCCTACTAGCATAAAGGCACACGACGCAATCGTCACCAGCGGAAATGTGCGTAAACCCGCGCCGTTATCATTCATCTCGCGGTTCAGCGCAATCGGCAACGATAACACAAACGCAATCCCCAACTGAAAAAAATGATACCCCATCAGCTCCATATCGATATCAAAACCAAACATAACAGACTCCCTGTCCTAAGCGTACACCGCCCAATTTTTATGGTTATAGTGTAGCGCCAACCGCACGTGTTTTCAGTTGAGGATCGTTAAAAGAGAGGAGTGTGGGTAGGTTAAGTATGGGGAGCTGATCCTGCTATCCGCTTGTATCTGCCTTGCCGCTGGCATGCGGACTATCGTGTCTAGCGCTGTTCCTGTTATCTCGAGACCATCCCTAGCCACAGTCCACATTGCCAGCGCCTGCAACAGGATACCGCTACTATCAGGGCTAAAAAGCCTAGTTTGATTTAGGTTTAGCTTGTTGTTGAACTGCAATAGCGAAAGGGTAGGTAGGGTGCGCCTAGCGCACCTTCAAGATAAGGATTAATAATTGGTGCACAGATTATCATGCTAAAATTGGTTTTATAATAAACAAAGTTTAAGCATCGTTATGTCAGGTATTATATTCACATCTAAAGTCGATTTTTGGATTGCCTTCGTTCTTTGTCTTGTCCTATTGGCGATGATATCTATTCCATTGTGGGAATGGATACAAGGTGATAAGCGTTCACGTAAAAAAAGTATATTGCTCGCTCTTATTCTCACACCCTTCATAGCGCTCATAGTTATACCTGTCTTTGGTATTAAATACACCTTAACCGATAGCCAGTTGCAAGTGGATAATGGTTTTTCTACTGAATATATTGAGCTTGCAGATATCTCACATATTACCCCCACTCGAAATGCACTTTCTGCACCAGCGCTGTCATTAGATAGAATAGAGATACGCTATAAAGACGACAGGGTTTTGATATCTCCAAAACACAAATCGCACTTTTATCAAGAGATAAAGGTACGTAATCCTAATATAGTGATTGGCTATAAAAACGATTAGAATAGTCGTTTGGAGTGTATGAGATAATGTGAAACTCATAGATAATTTAGTTTTGTAGGCTAGGCTTTTAGCCCAGCGAATTAACGAGTTAAGCTAACACCTTAAGATTATCTCTTTATATATAAGCGAGTAGATTTGTTGATATTAAAGTTTTTGATCTTTTATAGATAGTGCTGGGCTAAAAGCCCAGCCTCGTAATATCCACTAGTCAATCCCAAACTTTAATAAGGACTCTATCGAGTGTTATTACTATTTATCTTCATAATTATATTCTTAATGACAGTGCTGTTAGTCTTGCAGGTTAAAGGAGTGATTACAGAAGACTTTTTGATCAAACAACCTAAAACCAAAAAAGATATCAAAAAATCCATTTATTTCAAATTGTTAGGTTTGGTTCTTTTTATCCTATCAATATTCATTTTATATCTAACAGATTTTTTTAGTCAAAGTCAGTTAGTACTGCTCATTTTAATTTCAGCTTTCATAGTGCTGTTTGTCATTGCCGATATCATCAATGATTTCATCAAATTAAATCCAAGACTATTAAGTCTCGTCAATAGTACGGGGTTTAGAGTTGGACTGATCTTTTTACTGTTTCGATCGTTTATTACCTTTTCGCTAATTACTATTCCTATCTAAATCAACAGCCGTTAATTTAGCTACCTTCTCAACTTCTTCTTCAAAATATGATCAAACACAAACGGCCCAAAAGGCAAAAACGAGCCGAGGATCCCAGCGGGTAGTGCCCATAACGGCATTTTTATTTTACTCGCGGTGAACATCAGCACAACAATATAGCCGATAAACAGTGCTCCGTGCGCCATACCGATATATCTTACAGGTTCGGGGATGTCCAGCATATACTTCATGGGCATCGCAATGCCTAACAATAACAGAAAGGACGTGCCCTCTAAATAACCCATGATCGTGAGCGTTTTGAGCACAGAGTTTTGACTCTTGGTTAGATTGGGCGGAGTAGAGGGCTTGGCTTGTAGCACTAGATATTCCTTTTACGATCATCAATCAATGTTCAAATTCGATTCTAGCCACGCGGATGATGCTCCGCATGCAACTTCTGCAATCTCGCCGTCGCCACATGGGTATAAATCTGCGTGGTGGATAGATCACTATGTCCAAGCAATAACTGCACGCTACGCAAATCCGCGCCATGATTAAGCAGATGGGTAGCGAAGGCGTGGCGTAGGGTATGGGGGGAGAGTTCCTTATCGATGCCAGCGACTTTGGCGTGCTTTTTGAGTAAGTACCAAAAGTTCTGCCGCGTCATATAGCCCCCTTGCGCGGTCAGAAACACCGCTTGGCAATTGCCAGATTTCAAATGCGCGATCAACTCACCGCGCCCATGCGTTAGATAATCTTCCAGCGCGTCCGCGGCGTATTCGCCTAGAGGTACGAGGCGCGTTTTATTGCCTTTGCCGGTGATCTGTAGCCAGCCGGCATTGAGATTGACTTGCTCAAGAGAAAGGTTAATCAGCTCACTGACGCGTAGACCACAAGCGTAGAGCACCTCTAGCATGGCTTTATCACGTAGTCCCAGCGCGGTACTGGTATCAGGCGCGGCAAGCAGGTTATCGACATCCGACTCGCTTAAGTCTTTGGGCAAGGGACGTCCGAGTTTAGGGCTTTTGATACGCTCGCAAGGGTTGTCTTCACGCAGATTGCTAGCGATCATCCACAGATAGAATTGGCGCAGGCTTGAGAGCATGCGCGCTTGCGTGCGCGGGGTTTTGCCTTCTTGCGTAAGAATAGAGAGACAATGCAGTACATCGTCCGCTTGCCATTGGGTCAGTGCGGCTTTGTTGGTCAGCTCGCAAGTACGCAAGTCACGGACATAAGCGTTGCGCGTGCGCGTTGCCAGACCGCGCGCCAGCATGGCTTGACGAAACTCAGTCATATAGCTTGGCTCGTCATCGACGGCAAGCGCTTTGGGCTGACGTTGCTGTACGGCGCGATCACGGCTCATAGGATGTACTCTCTAAACACCAAAGCGAGGTAATCTCGCTACTACGCGCGGCATACAGCGGATCGGTCTTATCTTGGCTGCGATTATGCTTCGGTGTGGTATCCAAACGATATTTTACGCTCAGACCAGCCGCATCAATCCAACTTAGCAGCTCTTCTCGGCTACGCAGCTGCAGATGCTCAGCTAGGTCTGATAGTATCAGCCACACCTCGCCTTGATCAGATAGGTGCTGCTTTGCGCCTTGTAACAATCCGCGCAGCATCGCGCTATTGGCATCGTAAACGGCATATTCGAGCGCAGAGGTAGGTTTGGCCGGTAGCCAAGGTGGATTGCAAACGATTAGATCGGCAAGTGGTGCATCGGTCGGGAACAAATCCGCTTGCTGTAGCTGTATAGATAGACTTTGACGTGCAAAGTTATCGCTAGCGCAGGCGAGCGCTCGCGGACTGAGATCCGTGGCAATGATTTGTTTAACACCGCGCTTTGCTAAGATAATTGCTAGCAAGCCCGTTCCCGTACCGATATCGTAGGCGATATCGCAAGGGTTTGGCAACGGCGCCTCGAGGAGTAGGGGCACATACTCATGACGAGTGGGCGCAAAGACGCCGTAGTGCGGATAAATAGACAAGTCTAAACTATCGATTTTTACGCCTTTTTTGCGCCACTGCGCTGCACCTAGAGCGCCTTGCAAATCACGAAAGGAGAGCACACACGGCTCACTCTTCTCTTCCTCAAACTGACCAAAGGCCACGATGCATGCCTTGCTGACGTCAGGAGCGCGGCGTAGTTGACTGACGTAATTGGCGTCAAATTCTAATAGCAGACGACTTAAAAGTCGCGCGCGCTGAGCAGTCGTTTGCCGCTGCTGATGGAATAAGTTTGGCAAAGTGTGTTGACTGCGACTATCTTGAGTAGACGCATCCTGATTAGGTGCGTTATTGGCTTTTTTTACTCTACGCTTTTTGGAGCGCGCCTCTGTACGCTCAATGCGCCGATTGAGGGCTTGCATTAGCTGACGCGCGTTATAAAAGTCACCGCGCCATAGCATTGAGATTCCTGCATTCGCTAAACGATAAGCTTCATCAGCACTGGTAGTATCATCAACTAAGACAATACGCTCAGGCGGCTCATAATTGCTAGCAGAGAGCCAGCGCGCACGTTGCTGTACCTCTTTTCCGTTTTGATTTTCAAACCACTGTACGTATTGCTGTTGAGGTAGGAGCACGTGGTTTATCCTTAAGATTTAATCGGTTTAAGCAGTATAATGTAAGTCATACTTTGTATGTAGATTGCGATTAGGCGTCTTTTTTCTTTACCAGATAACGATAGAGCGTAGTAGTCTCTGGTACTGTTTTATCGCTATCGACGGTGATCTCATCAGGATCGATAGCTAAGCTGATATTTTCTGCCAGCGTTTCTTGATGCACAAGCTCATGACCAAGGTGACGACAAAAATTAGGAATATCACGTGTGGTCGCCGGATCGGTCGCAAGGATCTCAACAACTTCGCCACTATCTGCTTGGCGTATAGTGCGATGCAGCATCATAACAGGCTCTGGGCAAATGAGACCTTGCGTGTCTAAGTGATGATTGATTGGTTGAGATAAGTCAGTAGAGGAAGTGGTCATAGGCATAGTATTGAATAGAGTAATAGGAATAAATAGAGTAATAAAAGAGTCATGACTAAGTGGACGGATCTGCCAAAAAGTCAAAGAAGCGCTTAAAATTAGCTTTAAACAAAAACGCTACGCCAAGCCAGCAAGAGAGTCCTAGCCATGCTGTATCGGCAAAGAGTAAGCCGCCAACAAGCACGATAGTTGAAACACCGATAGCTAGTGCAACCATAGAGGGCTGACTGAGACGGTAGCGATGAATAATAAAGGCACTGTAAAGGGTAATAGGGATCGTTAAGGCAATCAGTGCGTAGGGTAGCGTAAAATATAATTGATATAGCAGCTGACTGTCGTGGAATCTTTTAATACTAGCGATAGTGCCAAACAGAATGAATGCGAGCATAGCAGCGTAGAGCATATATACTGCAATACGATTAACACGCTGCGCGCCGCGAATGCGCTCGATAGCAAGCGGGGCAAAGCCGTGTTGTTTTTGATCGGAGACCGTCGTCATAATAATCAGTTATTTATCCGTATAGATAATATCAAAGGTAGCATACTTATATGTTTTCAGACGCCTTAACCTCAAACGCTTTGGCTATGCACCGTATTATGTATAGTACTTGAAAAACATACAGCGAGTGCAACTAATCGGCTCTTGGCGCATCAATAGCTATGCTGTGACTGGGATCAGAAAAATGCGCTGATAGCAACAAACAAGCCGAAATATCATCGATTGGATCGCGCGGATCTGTAATCCAGCCACGCTCCCAAGCGATCTCGCGAGCCGCTACTGAGGTGAGACGCTCATCACATAGCATGACACTAGCGCCTGAGCGCTGCTCAAGCAAACGGTGTGCCAAACGACGAGCAAACTTGTGCGCCCGCTTTGAGAGCATAGAGCTTGACCCATCCATATTGAGCGGTAGGCCAACGACGATTTGGGTGATGCCCCATACCTTTATAATACCAAGCAGATTGTCCCAATCAGGCTGACCATTATTCATCGCTAGAATATCAAAGGCGCGTGCCGTCTGAGTCAAGGTATTACCAAGCGCCATTCCCATTTTTTTGACGCCGTAATCTAGCCCCAATATAAGATGCGGCTGCGGCGTAGTTTCAGCCACTTGGCTATCTATATGGGTTTTTATGACGTTACGCTCACTCATCGCAGCAAAGCTCTCCTATGCCTGTAATATCGGTACTACGCTCAGTACTAAGCATCAGTACTACGCATCAGTACTACGCATGACCAATATCATTACTCAAATAGTCAAAATTGACACCGATTTTGTCCGCAGCCGAGCGCCAGCGCTCATCAAATGGTGTGTCGAACAACAAAGTCAAATCAGCAGGACACACCAGCCAGTCGCCACTATCGAGCTCATTTTCCAGCTGTTTTTTACCCCAGCTGGCATGTCCTAGACACAAATGATAATGACCGACACCGTGACCAGCGGCGATGCGCCCCAGTACATCTTGACTGGTAGTAATGCAGACGTTTTCTGAGATGGCAAAAGAAGATGCCCACTCGGGTTGTCCGGTGTGCAGCACAAAGCCGACCTCAGGGTACATAGGTCCGCCCTCTAAGGCGACATCTTCCATCACTTGCGGATCGCTCACCTCAATACTCAAATCCTCAAGCAGCTTACCCACGCGAGCGTGCTCAAGCGGACGGTTAATCATAAGACCCAATGCGCCCTGCTTATCATGGCGACAGATATAGATAAGCGCCTCTGCAAACCTAGGGTCTGAAAGCTGCGGCGCTGCAATTAAGAAATGATGAGTAAGATTAGCTCTAGGCATAAAACAGGTACAATAAATAAAAGAGTGACAGGTTATATGGCGATGTTGAGCAGAAAATCAACTCATACATCAGTGTCAATCCATCAAAGCGAATAACTAAAAGTTACTGTTTAAGGGTGTTTGACGTCGCTGAGTAAACTGCGCGCGTGATCACGAGTGACATCAGTGATGGTGACGCCGCCTGACATACGGGCTAACTCGTCAACTTGCGCCTGACCTGCTAGGACAACGAGCTCGCTTTGGGTCTGCTCATTGTGATGTTTTTGCACTAAGATATGCTGATGCGCCTGCGCTGCCACTTGCGCTTGGTGCGTGATCGCAAGGAGCTGCTGCGACTGGCCAAGTGTACGCAGTAGCTCACCGACCACCTGTGCGGTGCCGCCACTGATACCGACATCGACTTCATCAAAGACCAGCATAGGTTTGGCTGCATTATGGTCAGCATTGGTGGCTTGTAGCACCTGCATGACAAGTGCCATACGTGACAGCTCACCTCCCGAGGCAATCTTATGTAAAGGCTGCATGGGCATACCAACGTTGGCACTAAACAGTAGATCAATATCAAAGCAGCCTTGCGCGTTGTATTGAGAGGAGTCGGCACGTTTAGTAAAGACAAACTCGCAGCGTGCGTTGGGCAGCGCTAAGGGCTGTAGTTGCTCGATAAGCTGCTGGCTGATCTGTGGCGCTGCTTTTTTTCGGGCGTCATTGAGCAAACGGGCGGAGGTTAAATACTCTTGCCAGGCCGCCTCGATTTGCGTAGCGAGCGCATCGCTGCTTGGCTCGTTCTCCAAATCTTCTAACTGCGCCTGCCACGCTTTGGCTTCCTCTATAAGCTCAGTTGCTGGTAAGCTGTGCTTACGCGAGAGACGATGAGCTAGACTAATCAAACTATCTAGAGTCTGCAAGCGCTCAGGATCAGGCAACTGCTGCTCGGCGTAATCAGAGAGGAGGGCAGTTGCCTCTGTAATCTGCTGCTGCGCTAAATGCAGCTGCTCTGCGGCCAGTCCAAAGGTTTGACTAACGCCCGCTTGAGTATCACATAGCTTAATGGCTTGCCCAAGCAGGCTCATAACATCAGGCTCATCGGTATCGCTATCGAGCAGATGTAAGCTGCGACTAGCCTCATGCATAAGCGCTTCAAGGTTTGAGAGCTCTTCGTGTTCCGCTTCGATCTCATCGTAATTGACACTTAATAGCGGTGCGATATCAGCGAGCTGATTTTGTAATAACTGTATTCTATCTTGACGCTGCGACTCGCGGCTAGCAATGTCATCAGCGCGGCGTTTAAGCTGGTGATAGTGCTGGTAGCTAGTAGCGGTCTGCACCGCAAGCGACGTTGTTTGCGCCATCTCATCGAGCCACTGCACGACAAATTGCGGCTTAAGTAGCGCTTGCTGCGCGTGTTGACTATGGATATTCACCAGCAAACTACCTAAGCTTTTTAGCTCAGCTAAGCTGACAGGCGCCCCATTCAACCACGCTTTTGAGCGGCCATTGCTGCTGAGCTGCCGACGGATCATTACTTCATCATCAAACTCTCTCTCGTTTTGTGTGAACCACTCCGCGATAACGCTATTGTCCGTAACATCGAACTGCGCGTAGATATCCGCGTTTTCAGCGCCGTGTCTGACCATAGCACTATCGGCACGCGCGCCCACACACAAGGATAAAGCATCTAGAAGCAGCGACTTACCAGCGCCAGTTTCACCCGTAATGACGTTAAAACCCTCAGCCATACTAAGCTCGTGCTGAGCGATTAGGGCAAACTGATGTAGTGTTAAGGATAGTAGCATCAACGCCTCGCGTAATAGACCATGAATTGCACCTGACAGCAGAACACTGTCGTCCAAAATAGATTAAATAGGGCAATAGTATGGTGTCAAATTTGTGTAAATACAAACCTTTAAAGTAATCAATCATACAAAGAGCGCGACCTATTTACTATTAAAATTTGTGCGATTACTAGATCATTAGCTGAGTTGCTATGCGGATTTATATTATACAATTTAGCGTTAACCACAGCAGGCAATAAGATTTTGTGGTTACCACACCTACTTTATGGCTCTATATTTGATCAGACAAAATATATAAGGTCGTCAGCACTAAAGATATTTAGCAAAAAAATGTTAAATTCGAGTAAAATTTTCACAGCGGTGGTAACAAACTTTATAGATATAATGTGGTAGCATAATCTCACACAATGATAAACTCTTGCCACATCACTTTGATGCAACTCATTGCATTATAAGTTGTGCATGTTTTGGTTATCATTTTACGATGTGTATTGACGGCAGCTGAGGCACCCTTTTGATGTCGTTACTGATGTATTCATTTAGTTTAGCAACAATTATTTGATAAGGAAGCCACTATGACAGCGGCAAAATTTACTAACGTGACCGTCAATGCCCAAGCGATGATATCGTACGATGGTCGTTGCTCAAGCCATACTATTATGTTCGAAGATGGGCGTCACAAAACTTTAGGTGTTATTTTGCCTTGTGACAATCTGGTTGATCATTATCACTTTAGTACTAATACCTCTGAACGTATTGAAATCATCAGCGGTGAATGCGAAGTTAAAATTAATGGTGATGAAGACTTTAGTTATTACCGAGCTGGTCAGTCGTTTATGGTTGAAGGCGATAGTGGCTTTAATTTACGTACCGACGAGATTGTTCAGTACGTCTGTCATTTAGAAGGTTAAAAAGCGAGTCACACAGGTATGACTCATGATTACAATGCGGTTGTACCTGATTTGAGTATTTACTTTAATTAACTATACTAACCATCCTAGTTGTACCATCAACTGGTTATATCAGCTATCTAAATACTCACAAGTTGCACCACCGTTCATCAGTGTCATCAACTTCTAGTCATCCTCCTATATTTTCACCTTTCATTCTAATCAGTAGACCCCTTATGGCAAAACCCAGCTATTTTTATGGTATTCACGCTATTGAAGCACTGCTTGAGCACCGCCCACTTGATGGACTCAGCCTATTTGTACAACCGGGACGCGAAAGCGATGTGCAAATACAGACCATTATAGAGACGGCAAAAAATAATGGTATCAGCATACAACCTACTCAAAAAGACAAACTGACACAGTTGTGTGGTAGTCCGCAGCACCAAGGCTTGGTATTAAACGCCCGACCGCTAGCATTTGCAGATGAAGGGTTGTTAGATACCATTACAGAGCGCAAGCAGTGTCTACTACTTATTCTTGACCAGATTACCGACGCCCATAACTTTGGCGCCTGTTTGCGTACGGCAGTGGCGATGGGTGTGGACGCGGTCATCTGTCCCAAGCATCATGCCGCAAGCTTAACGCCTACCGTAGCCAAAGTTTCCGTAGGCGCCGCTGAGATGATGCCTATTATAAGCGTCACCAATCTGGCTCGTACGCTCACTCAAATCAAAAAGTCAGGTGTGTTTGTTTTTGGTACGGCGCTTAACGCTGACGCTAAACCCATACACCAAGCAAACTTGCAGGGTAAGACAGCCTTGGTCATGGGTTCTGAGGGTGATGGTATGCGCCGTTTGACGCTTGAGCGCTGCGATGAGCTCGTTTATATCCCGATGTCAGGTAATGAGTACGGTAACTTACAGAGCTTAAACGTCAGTGTGGCTACAGGCATGGCGCTGTATGAGGTTAATCGACAGCGTACTTTAGCTGCTGCGCAAGAGTAAGATAGGCTTGATGTAGCGGTTCAAGCTTAGCGTAAAGCGTAGGCAGATCGCCTTCGTTTAACACCACATCATCAGCGTGACGATTGCGCTCATCGCGGCTCAGCTGATTACTCATGATCGCTTTTATCTTTTGTACGCTTTGATCATCACGCAGGCTTGCCCGCGTCATTTGCGTATCTTCTGTTGCATCCACAACCAAAATACGCTGACATAAATGAGCAAGACCTGCCTCAGCCCCTTCAATGAGTAGTGGCGCTGATAATATGGCGTAAGGCGAGGTACTAGCAAGCAGCTGCACTTTTGCTGCCTCACGTATAGCAGGATGGGTAATAGCTTCTAAATCAATGAGCGCCTCAGGATGGGTAAACACATGCGTGCGTACCGCCGCCCGATCCATCTCACCTGTCGGTGTCAGCGTCCAATCACCGAATTTCTTTTGAATCTGACGCAGCGTTGGACTGCCTTTGGCAACCACTTTGTGCGCGATCACATCAGCGTCAACGATATCAATACCTTGCGCCGCAAACCAGTCACTTACCGCGGTTTTACCGCTGCCAATGCCGCCTGTCAAACCGACGACTAAGGTTTTATTATTGCGCTGTGTAGGCGATATTGCAGCAGCTGACGATGGGGCGTAATTTGGCATAGTAATCACTTATGGTATCCAATATGTAGTGTGAGTCACGCTCTATGACTAGAGTGTATAGGGCGCATAATGACGATGATAACAACTAAAATTATTAGCAGCGTTGGTGTAATGCAATTTTTTGCTAAAGGATGATAAGAAGTTTAATGACAACTGCTAGGTATTACCGCAGTTGTAAGTCGGTCAATGACGTCAATGGATAAGACAGATGAGTGCAGTTAGAAATAGAGATCAAAACGTGGATAACTAAGCGTGTCTAAACGTACATACCTAAGTACCAATTAACGATGTGCTCGCCGTAGAGCAAGGCGATAATACCTGCAATCGCAATATAAGGCCCAAAAGCAAAGGGACGACTCTCACCTTGTTTTTTCATAAGTATCATGCCCACGATAGAGCCTAATAGCGAGGACAACAAAATAATCAGCGGTAGCATCATAGGGCCAAGCCATGCGCCTAAGACTGCTAGTAACTTAAAGTCGCCTTGTCCCATGCCGTGCTTTTTGGTAATAAGATAAAAGATTTTTACCACGATCCACAGCGATAAAAACCCAAGTAGCAAGCCCCAAATAGACTGAGTTGGAGTGACAAACCAGCTTTGTGAGTTAACGGCTAAACCCAGTCCTGCTAGCGGGTAGGTGAGACGATCAGGTAAGAGCTGAGTATCAAAATCAATACCTGTGAGCGCAATGAGTGTCCAGACCAGCACTAGTGCCGCGATACCTTGGACGCTGACCCCAAACTGGTAGATAACGATAACGGATAGCAGCGCTGTGACCAGCTCAACAATAGGGTAGCGCGGACTAATAGGCGCATGACAGTTTGAGCAGCGGGCACGTAGCGCAAGCCAGCTGACTACAGGAATGTTTTCGTACCATCTAATCCTATGCGCGCAGTGCGGACAGCGAGAAGCTGGTGTGCTCAGGGTAATAGGCGTGTCATTTGCTACGATAGCAGCAATTGGCGCCGTATGCGTACGCGGCATATCCGCTTGTTGCGTCATAAACTCGCTACATTCTTGACGCCAGTTATACAGCATGGTCAGCGGTATGCGGTGGATCACAACATTTAAAAAGCTTCCAACACAGAGCCCTAAGAGTCCAAAAACAACCAAGGCCAGCGTCATATGACTTTGTAACAGGGTTATAAATTGCATTAAACGACAGTCCTTAACCATCTTGATAGGCTTTACGGAACAGCTTTTACGCCGTGCTTTAGCCTACGACTGAACCCATCTGGAAGATTGGCAAGTACATTGCAATCACAAGACCACCAACTAACACCCCAAGTACCGCCATAATGAGCGGCTCCATAAGACTGGTTAAACCATCGACGGCGTTATCCACTTCGTTTTCGTAGTAGACGGCTACTTTATCTAGCATCTCCTCAAGACTTCCTGACTCCTCGCCAATACCGACCATTTGGATCGCCATACTAGGAAACAAATTGGTCGAGCGCATAGAGAACTGCAATTGTTGACCGGTCGACACATCGTTTTTGATCTGCTGCGTGGCGTTATAAAAGACGACGTTATTAGCGGCGCCAGCTGTGGAGTCGAGGGCATCGATAAGGGGTACACCAGCGGCAAAAGTTGTTGATAGCGTACGCGAAAAGCGAGCAATAACCGCTTGATAGGCAATATTGCCAAAAATAGGCATCTTTAACACCGCCCGATCTAAAAAGTCGCGGAATTTTTTAGAGCGTTTTTTAGCCTCTGAAAACGCAATGATCGCGCCGCCAATTAAAATAACAAGAATAAACCACCACGACTGCATCCACTCAGACATACCTACGACCATCTGTGTAAAGGCAGGCAGCTCAGCACCAAAGGAGGAAAATAAATCAGAGAATACCGGAACTACTTTGATCAGTAGAATCATCGTCACAATGATAGCAACAACGATAACAGCGATAGGGTACTTCATGGCTTTTTTGATTTTAGCTTTGAGCAGCTCGCTCTTTTCTTTATAAGTTGCGACGCGCTCAAGCATGGTTTCAAGCGCCCCTGACTGTTCACCCGACTCTACAAGCGAACAAAACAGATCATCAAAGTAGCGCGGGTGACGGCGTAGAGCCGATGCAAACGTACCCCCTGCTTCAATATCCGCCTTAATCTGTAGCACCAAATCTTTCATACTAGGATTATCAAGTGAGTCGGCGACGATCTCAAAGGATTGAGTCAGAGGAACACCGGCTTTCATCATCGTCGCTAATTGACGCGAAAAGATGGCAATATCGACAGGTTTGATGGACTGCTTGAACGTATATAAAGGCTTGGGCTTTTTCTTAATACCCTTGACCGAGATGCCTTGTTTACGCAAAGTTGCCTTTGCCAACTCTAAGCTACGACTGGTAGTCTCTCCCTTGACTTTTTGTCCCCGTCGGTTAACCCCGTCGTAGACAAAGTCTGACAACATATCGGTTTTAGCTTTTGCCATCTGTATATCCTCAAGTGTAGTCTCTTGCGCCTGTTGTGACTAAGTACCCTGTTGTAACTAGGTAAAGAATATCATCGTCACATTGCTTACTGTATTTTAACGTAAATAAATAGTGTTTATCTGTTTTATTTTATATTTTTATCAGAGCCAAATGTGATCTTGTTCAATAAGTTAAATCGCGCTCGCTATTCTGAGGTGACGCGCATCATCTCTTGAATGCTAGTAACCCCTTGCAGTACCTTCAAAATGCCGGAGCGACGCAGATCTCGAAAGCCGTTTTTTAGCGCAGCGTCCTTAATATCAATAGCGTTGCCATCCTCCATGATGATGCGTGAGATATCTTGGCTCACCTTCATGACCTCATAGATACCAACACGACCTTTATACCCTTCGCGGCACTCGCTACAGCCAACGGGCTCATAGATAGTATTGTCTGGATTATCCAAATCCGCATCCAAAAAGCCGAGCTCAAGTAAGCTTTGGCGTGGTACATTGATAGGTTTTTTGCAGGTATTACACAGACGTCTGGCAAGTCGCTGAGCGATAACGAGGTTCACTGAGGTGGCAATGTTAAAGGAAGCCACACCCATATTACGTAGACGCGTCAAAGTTTCGGGAGCTGAATTGGTGTGCAAGGTTGAGAGTACCATGTGACCGGTTTGCGCTGCTTTGATCGCAATCTCAGCAGTCTCCAAATCTCGTATCTCACCAACCATCACGATATCAGGATCCTGACGCAAAAATGACTTGAGTGCATTGGCAAAGGTTAGACCGACTTTAGGATTGACGTTGACTTGGTTAATACCTTCTAAGTTGATCTCAACAGGATCCTCAGCAGTCGATATATTGGTCGCGCCTGTATTTAAAATATTTATCCCTGTATATAGCGAGACCGTTTTACCAGAGCCTGTGGGACCTGTGATGAGCAGCATACCTTGTGGCTTGTGCAGCGCCTCCAAGAACATCTCTTTTTGATCCGGCTCATACCCTAGAGCCTCGATGCCGAGCATAGCGGAGGAGGGATCCAAAATACGCAATACGATTTTTTCACCAAACAAAGTCGGTAAGGAGTTTACCCGAAAATCAATCGCTTTATTCTTAGACAGCTTGAGTTTGATACGACCGTCTTGGGGTACGCGGCGCTCGGAGATGTCCATTTGCGACATAACTTTGAGACGTGCGGCAATTTTACCAGCCAGCTGCACAGGCGGGTTTGCCATCTTTTGCATGACGCCATCGACCCGAAAACGCACACGATAGCTCTTTTCATAAGGCTCGAAATGTAAGTCCGATGCACCCATACGAATAGCATCAACCAGCATTTTATTCACAAACTTAACAACAGGGGCTTCATCAATACCGTCGCTAAGCTTGGTCTCATTGTCCTCTTCAGCACCTTCATCAAAATCAACGGCTAGGTCGCCATCAGAGAAGCTATCAAAGCTTTGTATCGTATCTGCATAGAGGCTTTCGATACGCCTTTTGAGCTTATCTTCCTCAACCACAACCGTCTCAACAGATAGCCGCGAGTTAAAAGCAATAGCATCGATTGCATCAATACGCGTCGGATCGCTGAGCGCTACAAATAGTCTTTGGCCGCGTTTAAATATAGGTAGGGCGTTGAACTTACGTACGATTTTTTCATCGACGAGGTCTTTAGGTACCACTTCGCTATTTAAAGCATCTAAATCAAATAGAGGATCCCCAAAAGCTTGCGAGAGCATTTTTGCAAGCTCATACGCCTTAGCCATCTTATTGTCTACTAGATAGGGCACTAAGCCTATTTGCTGCTGCTGCGATTCCGCCAAAGCTGTCTTCATATGAGCGTCACTAACGACGCCTTCACTGATGAGCTGCTGGGCTAAACCGCCGTACTTACTCGCTGCGATAGACATTTATCTCTCCTAAATTCCAAATCCGGCATACTCAGACTTACGGCTCTCAATATTTGATTACCTATATATACATTAATAATAACGACATGCGGTAGATGATATTAAGTCCATCATCCAAGAAACGATGCAAAAAACATGACAAAATATAAAAAGACTAAGTACGTATATATAACGTTAGTAATAAGTGCACTATACTATAGCATTTATGTAACTCATAGCAGTTGTAATAATAAAACAATGGCTTAGCTTGTGCACCGTCGAATGCATGGTTGAATTTAATTGCGGTTAAAAACATAGTTAAAAGTATAGTTAAGTAGTGACTATCAGTAAAAAATAGCGATATAAGGAAATCGCCCTGAAAGTGGTCATAAGAATAAAAGGTGTACTATAAAAGGATAACGTATGTGCGGGTCAAATATTTGTTATAATCATCGGCGATTGCAGGTGTACGGTGACCAAAGATAGCAGTCAGGCAGAAGCACATAACGAGCACTAAGACGGATACATATATAAAGGTAGATAAGTGATGCAAGCTTGGGTAATTGGAAATTGGAAACAGAATCCAGCGACGAGTCATGAGGCTCAGGCACTGTTAAATGATTTATTAGTAAACGATTTATTAGCGCCTACAGAAGGTCGTTTAACAAATACGTGTCAGCTTATGGTAGCACCTAGCTGTATTCATCTAGCCGCTGTGAGTGCTCGCTTGCAAGAGACGCCAATACTGTGCGCCGCCCAAGATATTAGTGCGCACAGTGATAGTACAGGAGCGTATACAGGCGATTGTTCAGCGCAGCAGATCGCTGATGCTGGTGCTACGTGGACGATCCTTGGTCACTCTGAGCGCCGTCAGTATCATAAAGAGCCATACGATAGATTAGTACAAAAGATGGCTTTTGCCTTTAAACAAAACTTAGGCGTTATCCTGTGTATCGGTGAGACGCAAGAGCAGTATGACAACGAGCAGACGCTCAGCGTTTTAGGCGAGCAGCTTAGTGTCATACCAGGAGTGTTAGAGAGCTTGAGGTCTACAAATGTAGATACTAATAATGATACCCCAAATGCTCCTAGCATTGACAATATGACTGAGCGCTTAATCATTGCTTACGAACCCGTGTGGGCTATCGGCACAGGTAAAGTACCTACCGTCTCTGAGGTAAGCCGTACTCATGAGTATATCAAACAGACGCTAGCGGACTACGCGGCTGAACTTACCGATATCAGTGTATTATACGGTGGTAGTGTTAATGCTGACAACGCTAGTAGTTTTGCCGCAGATCCCATGATAGATGGCGCGCTCGTTGGCGGCGCTTCCCTAAAAGCCCAAAGTTTTTTGGCCATTGCTGAGGCGTTTGCAAGCGCTAAGGCTTAGCTCAAAAAAGTAGAGTTAACACTCGCCTTGCAATCGTGTACAATGCGCCTTATTTAAACGACTAGATTTATGGTTTTGAATAAGTTGTTATAGACTGCGTTATTTGTTGTTCAAAACTTAACTATTTATAGTTTCACTATCCGATAAAAGATCATGCGATCAAAGAGGACATCATGTTTACGTTTATATTAGCCCTGCACATTATCGTGGCTATTGCTATGATCGGCTTGATCTTAATCCAGCATGGTAAAGGCGCGGACGCGGGTGCCTCCTTTGGTGCTGGCTCGTCGGGTACAGTCTTTGGCGCCGCGGGCACTGCTAACTTCTTGACTCGTGCAACAGCGGTGCTGACAGTTATATTTTTTATTACCAGTATGGTGCTTGCGGTTCATGCTCGCGAACAAGCCGAAGATCAGTTTCGTTTAGATGCACCAGTCTCAGTGCCGCAGACGCCGCGTCCTTTGACGCAAAATCCGCAGTAAAACGCTTTTATTAGCGTAGTGCTTGCTATTTTGGGACGTTAGTTTTACAATGCCTGTCTGTTTTTAAGAGTCCTTGTATAAGCCTATACCTCAAGCTATTACAAGATAACGATTCGGTTGGACAGCAAACCTTTAGTAAGTGATTTATTAGATTGTCAGTCATTTATTAAAGCTTAGTACAAGTTTGAGAGTAGAGAATAGTACAAAGCGATTGTGGTGGAATTGGTAGACACGCCATCTTGAGGGGGTGGTAGCGCAAGCTGTGGGGGTTCAAGTCCCCCCAATCGCACCAAATTATACGTAGTAGCGCTCAGTGTTTTAGTTGTCGAAATTTCAAATAAGCATTGACAAGTCTACATAACCTACCTATAATACGCATTCTAAATTGTTGCGGGGTGGAGCAGTCTGGTAGCTCGTCGGGCTCATAACCCGAAGGTCGTTGGTTCAAATCCAGCCCCCGCTACCACTTTTTATACTGATATTTGTGCACTACATAGTCAGTGTCAATTAGCCCACCATTATGCTTGTGGGTTTTTTTGTATCTAACGCTTAGTGCTGGCATAGTGATTGCCTACTTGTGCTAAGCTCTATCCTTCAAGAGCGCAATGTTCTTCTTCTATAAGCTGATACGCTACGTATTGAGTCGTGTATTATCCGTAATATAATGTCTATAGGAGCAGCACTTGCTCTTAGTATAAGATACCGCCATAGGAAGCCATAAATAGATTATGAAATTGTCGACCAAAGTGACAGAGCTTACCACTATTATCGAACCTGCCGTTGCTGCTTGTGATGTCGCATTGTGGGGCGTAGAGTTTGTACCGCAAGGCAATCGCTCTTTGCTGCGTATCTATATAGAAGCGCTACCTGATGAACAAGCAAAAGACAAACATGTGACTATTGAAGATTGCGCGGCGGTTAATCACCAAGTTAGCGGTGTTTTAGAGGTGCATGACCCCATAGCAGGTGAGTACGTTTTAGAGGTGTCCTCCCCAGGATTCGATCGGGCGTTTTTTTCAGAGACGCAAATGCGCGACTATATCGGTCAGACAGTTAGCTTACGTCTTATCCAAGCGATAGGGCAAGGCGATAAAAAACGCCGTAAAGCGACAGGCAAACTTGAGAGTATGGATGAATCATCCTTGGTGCTAACAGCGACTGATGGCGAGCGCTTTGAGATTGCCTATAGTAACATCGATAAAGCCAATCTGGTCTTTGAGGACGAGTAGCTACTAAGTTTTTAGGGATAAACCCTTATTACCAAATCAGCACAGTTGTAGTAGGCGAGACATAATTTAGTATTAAGAGTGGTCTACGGTGACAGTATAGCGTTAGTACCCCAATTATAAGACGCAAGTCAATGATAAAATGATAGGACAGGTATAGCATGAGTCGTGAAATCTTAACGGTAGTAGAAACTGTTAGTAATGAGAAGGGCTTAAACCCTGAAGATATCTTTGAAGCCATAGAAGACGCCCTAGTCGTGTCTACTAAGAAAAAAGTATACACCGATCAACCAGAAGTAGCGGTGCGAGTATCCATCGACCGCTCAACTGGCGATTATGACACGTACCGTTATTGGACTGTCGTTGCTGACGAAGATCACGAAATGCCAGCTTGTCAGCTCGCAATTACTGACTTGGATCAAGACGAGTGGTCTATTGGCGATATTAAAGAAGAGCAGATCGAATCCATCGAGTTTGGCCGTATCGCGGCAACTCAAGCCAAACAGGTCATCATTCAAAAGATTCGTGAAGCTGAGCGTGCGCTTGTTGCCGATGCTTTTGAGCCAAGAATTGGTGAGATGATGTACGGTGAGGTCAAAAAACAAACGCGTGATGGCTATATCATAGATCTGGGTGATAATGCAGAAGGTTATTTGTCGCGCGATCAGATGTTGCCGCGCGAGCAGTTGCGTCCAAAGTCGCGTATCAATGCTATCTTATATCATGTGAACCGTGATAATCGCGGAGCGCAGCTTTTGCTCTCGCGCACCCACCCTGAGATGCTCTCAGCGCTTATGCAAAAAGAAGTCCCTGAGATTGCAGAAGAAATCATTGAGATCCGCAACGTAGCGCGTCTGCCTGGCACGCGTGCTAAGATTGCTGTTAAAACCAACGATAGCCGCATCGATCCTGTAGGGGCTTGTATCGGTATGCGTGGTACGCGTATTCAAGCGGTACAACAAGAGCTTGATGGCGAGCGTATTGATGTTGTTGTTTGGTCTGATGACCCAGCGCAGTTCATTATCAGCGCCCTTGAACCCGCTGATGTAAGCAGTATTATCTTAGATGAAGATACCCAAACTGCTGATATCGTCTTTAGCACCAACGATCAATTAGCGCGCGCTATTGGTTCGCAAGGTCAAAATGTACGTCTAGCTTCTGAGCTGACGGGCTATAAGCTAAATATGATGCTCGAAGAAGAGTATCAACAGCGTCAAGAAAATGAGACCAAAGAATTTATCGATCTATTTTATGAGCGCTTGGAAGTGGATCAAGATCTGGCACAAGCTCTTGTTGATATCGGTTTTACTAGTATCGAAGAGGTTGCTTATGTTCCTGTCGAGACCTTTTATGATATCGAAGGCTTAGATGATGAAGCCATTGATATGATTCAAGAGCGCGCCAAAGAGGTCGTCATCGCAGATGAGCTGGTAAAACAACAAAATATGAAAGAGCCGAGCCAAGAGCTGCAAGATTTAGAAGGAATGACTGTAAATTGGGCGTATAAAATGGCTCAAAAAGACATCATTACCGTAGATGATTTAGCAGAGCAAGCGGTATTTGATTTAGAAGATATCGAAGGCTTAGATACGGAAACCGCAGGAAAACTTATTATGAAAGCTCGGGAATCTTGGTTCGATGAATAGGCGCTAACTGCACATCGCTGTCTTTTCAGTGATGTGCTATTAACAATGAGGCGCTAGTATTAACATATAAATCATACTAGCCTTAACACAATCATTTGTAGCTAACAACTGAATTGAACACGTAGCAAACAATAGACAGTAGGTGATAATAAATGGCAGATAAGACCGTCAAAGAACTGGCAGAGATGGTGGGCAAAACTACAAGCGCTGTACAACAGCAGCTTGTGGATGCAGGCCTACCAGCTCGCGCAGAAAATGACTTGGTAACTGAGCGTGAACAAGAAAAACTGGTCACGCATCTCAAGCAAAGTCATGGTCAACAAGAGAAGCGCCGCATTAGTCTTAAATCTAAGACGACGAGTACCGCGCGCGTCACAGGTTCGTCAGGTAAGTCTAAGAGCGTCAACGTTGAGAGACGTAAGAAAAAAGTATTTGAAAAACCTGATCCAGAAAAGATTGCAGCAGAGCTTGCTGCACGTGAACAAGCTCAGCTTGAAGCAAAAGAGCGCGCTGCTAAAGAAGCCGAAGAGCGTGCCGCTGCCAAAAAGCAAGCTGAGGAACGTCAAGCGGCAACGCTTGCTGCTATGCGTGCAAGCCTTGGTTCAAACAAAAACGCCGATGACAAGAACGATGATGTTGCGGCATCTGTCGTGGTCAAAAAAGGCGGTAAAGCTGCGGTTGAAGTAAAATCAAAAGAGCAGCCAAAGAAGAAGCCCGCACCGACTAAGCCAAAAGTTGAAAGCGCAAGCGAGCGCAAAGAGCGTGAAGCACGTGAGAAAGAAGAAGAGCGCTTACGTCAAATAGAAGCTGAAACCCGCCGCAAACAAGCTGAAGAAGCGCAAAAGCGTACGCTTGAGCAGATGCGTAAGATGGCTGGTAAGTACACGGATCGGGAACCAGTAGCTGAAGTTCGTAAAGATGAGCCTTTAGCAGAAGGTATTGTCGGTGAAGCATTAGAAGAGTCGTTTGAAAAAGAGCGCCGTGAGATCAAACGCGGCGCTAATAGTACTGGTGCACGCGGCCGTCGTCGCAAAAATCAAGACGAGCGCGAGATCAAAAACCGCAAAAATGGTCTGACCTCAACGCAAGCAGCGCAGCATAAGTTTGAAAAACCAGTCGAAAAAATTATCTACGATGTTGAGGTTACAGAACAGATCACCGTTGCCGATTTAGCCCAGCGCATGGC
Source organism: uncultured Psychrobacter sp. (assembly GCA_947489525.1). GTDB lineage: Bacteria > Pseudomonadota > Gammaproteobacteria > Pseudomonadales > Moraxellaceae > Psychrobacter. The sequence goes on along the minus strand of CANLDW010000002.1, from coordinate 585,214 downwards.
GGTTAAAGCGCGCGAAGTGACTAAACTACTCATGAAAATGGGTGAGATGGCACGTGAGAGCGATACTATCGACCAAGCCACCGCTAGTCTTATTGTAGAAGAGATGGGTCACAACCCTGTCCTCGTCAGCGATACCAAAGTTGAAGATGACCTTCATGAAGCGGTTGATGAGCGTAGCAGTAACGTCCAAACGCGTCCACCCGTAGTAACTATCATGGGTCACGTCGATCATGGTAAAACCTCATTACTTGATAAAATTCGTGAGACCAAAGTTGCTACAGGCGAAGCGGGCGGTATCACTCAGCACATTGGTGCTTACCATGTGAAGACTGATCGAGGAGTGATTACTTTCCTTGATACACCCGGTCACGCCGCTTTTAGTGCCATGCGTTCACGCGGTGCACAAGCGACTGATATCGTCGTGCTCGTTGTTGCCGCTGATGATGGTATGATGCCGCAGACAGAAGAGGCCATCGATCACGCTCGCGCTGCTGGTACACCGCTCATTGTTGCTATTAACAAAATGGATAAGCCAAATGCTGATCCTGATCGCGTCCTCAATGAACTGACTGCCAAAGAAGTCGTCTCTGAAGAATGGGGCGGCGATACGCCAATGGCGCGTATCTCAGCTAAAACAGGCGAAGGCATTGATGAGCTATTAGAATATATTAGCTTACAAGCTGAGCTTATGGAGCTAGAAGCTCCTGTAGACGGTGCAGCGCAGGGCGTAGTCATTGAGTCGCGTCTCGAAAAAGGTCGTGGTCCTGTAGTCAGTGTCCTCGTCAAAAAAGGAACACTAAAGCAAGGCGATCTCGTACTGGCTGGCGAATACTACGGTAAAGTGCGGGCGATGACTGATGAAAACGCGCAGCGCGTCAAATCAGCAGGCCCCTCCATCCCTGTTGAGATTTTAGGATTACCTGATACGCCCGCTGCTGGTAGCGAGTTCTTAGTCGTAACGGATGAGAAAAAAGCACGCGAAGTTGCTGATTTTAGAAGCAATCGTGAGCGTGAGCGTCAGCTCGAGCGTCAGAACAAAATGCGTCTTGAGAGCATGTTTGAGCAGATGGAACAAGGTGATGTGTCCTTCTTAAACATTGTCCTAAAAACCGATGTTCGTGGTTCGCTCGAAGCGTTGTTAGCAGCACTGAATGAGCTATCAACCGATGAAGTCAAAGTACGCGTGATTAGCTCAGGCGTAGGACCTATATCAGAGTCTGATGTAACGCTTGCCGAATCTAGTGAAGCAGTATTATTAGGCTTCAATGTTCGTGCTGATAGTACGGCTCGACGCAAAGCCGACAACGCCGGTATGGATATTCGCTATTATAGCGTCATCTATGGCTTGATTGATGACGTCAAAGCAGCGATGAGTGGACTCTTAGCACCAGAGCACCGTGAAAAAATCCTCGGTGTCGCCGAGGTGCGTGAAGTGTTCCGTTCGAGCAAGTTTGGCGCAGCAGCCGGTTGTATGGTGGTTGAAGGTACTATCTATCGCAACAAACCTATTCGCGTATTGCGTGATGACCAAGTGATCTTTACCGGTCAATTGCAGTCGTTACGTCGTTACAAAGAAGACGTCAATGAAGTGCGTACTGGTATGGAATGCGGCCTTGCAGTTCGTGGCTACGATGTCGAAGCAGGCGATAAGATCGAAGTCTTTGAGATCCAAGAGTTCGAACGCACGATCTAAGCTTGAGCATTAAGTAGATGCAAGCTCGCTTAGCTTAGCGTACTGTTATTACGATAGACTCAGGCCTAACAGGTTTATCCTGCTAGGCCTTTTTTATCTTACCTTTACAGCAAAACTATCGCTATAGTAAAGCCCAAAGCTGTACCCAAAACGATAATTATATTTAATACTAGGATAATACTATGAATCAACGTCTACAACGTTTAGGAGATCAGATTCAGCGTGAACTGGCTGTGCTTATTCGCGATGAAGTAAACGACCCACGTCTAACGGGTTTTGTTACCATCTCAAGCGTCAAAGTCAGCTCAGATTTGGGATACGCAGATATCTATGTCACTATCATGGAGCCTGAGCTCAACGATACGATGACCAAGACCAACCACGAGGACAGCATTAAGGTACTAAATAAAGCCGCTGGTTTTTTGCGCACGCAGCTCAGTCATATCCTAAAGACTCGTACTACACCGCGCCTGCGTTTTCATTATGACGAAGTCACCGCGCGTGGCAACTACATGATGGATTTGATCAATCAAGCAGTCAATAAGACAGAACAAAACGAAGACGACGAGTAAATTGCTGCTATGTCTAAACAAGCTGATACATTATCGAATAAAACTAAAGTTTCTGGGGTTATATTGATTGATAAACCACAAGGAATGACGTCACAGCAGGTTGTGTCAAAGGTCAAATACTTATTTCAATCGCCCAAGCACAATAGCAAAAAGGCTGGTCACACAGGTACGCTTGATCCTATGGCGACAGGTTTATTGCCGATTTGCTTAGGAGAGGCAACCAAGTTTAGTCATTATCAGCTGGATGCCGATAAGTCTTATCGAGCTACTGTATTGTTAGGGGCGCAGACCGATACAGGTGATGCGGAGGGTCAAGTAATCCAGCACATGGCTGTTCCTGTACTGAAGCAAGACTTACTTGACGCTATCGCTAAGCAGTTTATGGGCGCGCAGCAGCAGGTACCACCGATGTATTCTGCGCTCAAAAAGGATGGCAAAAAGCTGTATGAGTATGCGCGCGCAGGAATAGAGGTTGAGCGGCCACCAAGAGCTATTGTGATCAAGGATATTGCGCTTCACCTTATCAGTGACACACGTATTGAGCTAACAGTCACTTGTTCTAAAGGGACTTATGTACGTGTTTTAGCAGAAGATATTGCTCAAGCTCTTGGTACCGTAGGACATCTAACTGCTTTACGCCGCTTACAAGTAGGCAATTTTACTATCGATAATGCCGTTGATCTGCCCACGCTTGAGGCTATGACTATTGAGACACGTCAAACCCAGCTCCTACCAGTAGATGCATGCATAGATATTAACGCTAAGCTTGCGCTCAGCGCTGAACAAGTAGCCCGTGTACGCTTGGGTCAACGTTTAAATGTAACTGAACAGATCGATAGTGAGCTGAAAGCTTACCTCGCCACTACAGTTCAGCAGCAGCTAAGCAATCCAAATACACTCGTAGACAGGCCTTCACAGACTGATATTAGTGGTGCACGCAATACTGATACTAACTTAGCTCAAGAGATACCTACCGATATTCGTCTTGTTGACGAGTCAGGTTGCTTCATCGGTTTAGGAGCTTTGAGTCTAAGTGGTCGCTTACAACCTAAAAAGCTCATCCAACTGTAGTTTTACCTTATACTAATTACCAGCGCATTACACTAATCACATATCCTCACATTTCATTGCAGGTTACTTCTATGGTGTAACCTGCTTTTTTTATATACTTAATATGAAGGCTAAGGAAAGCGTTCAGTTTTGATATAACTATAATTTGATATAACTATAAATAAGAAAATAATAACTTTATAAGATAGTTTAGGAGAAATAATAATTATACTAAGATAGGAAGATAGGAAGATAGGAAGATAGGAAGATAGGAAGCTAAAAATAATAAGTAATAATAAGAAGTAAGATTATAAGTAACATTAACAATAATTATTTTGGAAAGTAAAAGACTAATTATAATAAAAACTTAATTTTACTTACTAACTAAAATTTACTCATAAATATAAGGATTACTATGAAAACCATTGCTTTTTTACTCCACAATAATTTTGAACAAGCTGAGTACGAAGAGGTCAATAAGCTATTAGAAGAAAAGGGCTATAAGACCTTGCTGATTACTACTAATGATGACAAGCAAGTACAAGCTATGCAGCAAGATGTTAACAAGGCAGATACGTTTACTGCTGATAATTTTGCAAAAGATGCTAACCCAGCTGATTATGATGCGTTGGTTGTACCAGGCGGTACGGTAAATGCAGATACTATACGTGGCAACGAAGAAGCTCATAGCATTGTCAACGCTATCAACGATGCTGGTAAGCCTTTAGCAGTGATTTGTCACGCGCCTTGGATACTGGTTAATACAGGTATCGCTAAAGGTAAAACTTTAACTGCTTATCACACGCTGCAAAATGATCTTGAAAACGCTGGCGCAAACTTTGAAGATAAAACCGTTGTCGTTGATGGCAACTTAATTACTTCACGAAATCCTGATGACATCAAGAACTTCGTTGAAGCGATTGATAAAGCATTATCTTAATTATTACTCTAAATCTCATTTCGTTTAAATAACTAAAATATTAAGGAATTTATTATGGCACAGCCTAATCCAAACGATACTAAGATCGAACAAGAACGTTCTGAGTCAGCGATGGCTTCACTTAAGAACCAAACCGAAGATAACTATACCAAAGATAATGAAAAGGCTGCAGATCGCATCGCCGATAATGTAGAAAACGCTAAGAAAGACGATAACTAAAAGTAATTCTAAAATCTTAATATATTCAGAATGTTAACTACTTGTTAGCATTTTTGAGATTTAATACGTGACGTAGTATCTAAATCAGTATTTAAATCAATATTTAGATCAGCATTTAATAATGGTAATCTTAGGAGACAAATGATGGATAAGCCCAAAAAAGATATGGATGCCGAAGAAAAACAAATAGAAAAACTCGCTGAGGATATTAATCCACGAGAAGATGATACACCTGACAGTTTGGCTGAAGCTACTACAGTACCGCTTGATGATGATGATCTAGGTGGCAGTGCGACTGAAGATGAAGCCAAACGTAATAAGAAGTAATGTTGCCATCCATTACGAATAATTAAAAATATTTAAAGAAACTGCTGATAATTCAGCAGTTTCTTGTTATAATTGCCAGTCGATTTAGCGCATTGTTCTGTCATGATCAATGAGTGCTAGATTGTCATCCATTTATGCTTATTTATTAATAGGTTAACTCTAGTAATGCAGGGTTGTCCTGAATGATATATAAGTTTTATTTTTACGCCTTTAAAAATACTCATAATTGAGTATATCTGGGCTTTAGCATTGCTGGAGATTATTATGCTAACAAATACCGACCGCGAACAAATCATTGCTCAATATCAGCGCAGTGAAAACGATACGGGCTCACCAGAGGTGCAAATTGCACTCCTAAGCGCGCGTATCAACGACCTACAAAACCATTTTAAAGAGCACAAAGCGGATCACCATAGCCGCCGTGGTCTTATCCGTATGGTTAACACGCGCCGTAAACTACTAGATTATCTGAAAGGTAAAGATCTTGGTCGTTACACGACAGTTATTAGCCAATTAGGTCTACGTCGTTAATTGAAGTGGTAACATACGACTTGAAGGTTATACAAAACGGTGTGGAGTCATTTCACACCGTTTTTTTATGGCTATTCGATAGGATATGACTTCTGAATGAATAAATTGATCTTTTCTAATCCCTTTTTGACCTTTTTTGTTCTTAGTAGTTTCTATAACGAGGTTAGAGTCGGATCATGGGAGTAGCAGTATTTGCTAAGTTTTGCAATTAATTGGTCAATGGCTATAAATCACTGTAAAATAGTGCAGCGTAAACACCGACATTTCTTTAGCTGCACTAGTAAGAACAGGTTAGAGCGAACAGATTACAGATTAAAAAGCCTTTTTATAAGAAGTCCATTTTAGAATAGGAACGCCTTGCACATAGTTGTTTCACTATAAAACCGCTTTAGTGCTACTAGGATGTTTTTTTATAAATGATATAGTCGAATCACTATTAAAGTGTTACAGCGTTAGACTCGTTTAGTCTACTACTGTAGTACTTGCACTCGTCTGCCTTGTACCACTTTTAATATTGATTGACTATAGTTCCGTAGTATCAAAAAGTGTGATGCGCACAGCAAGTAAAGAAGATTTGTAACCCGAGCACGACGATATTCAGGTATCGATTTTATTTTGAATTGATTATATATCGATAGAGTAAGACGTACGAGAGGCAATAAGTCCTGATGATCGATTAGACAACAATCAAGAAAGCATAGATAAGATCAAGCACAACTGCATTATTAACACTGTCATTATTCATTCATGATGACAAAAAACTTTCGCAATAATATACGTGCGCTATAGCGCTGGTATTATTTTTAATCATTAATATTAGGAAACCTATATGACAAATACGTCAATGTTCAACACGGTTAAGCGTGAATTTCAGTACGGTAATCAACAAGTGGTTATTGAAACTGGCCGTATTGCCCGCCAAGCCAATTCTATTTTAGTACACATGGGCGGCGTTTCAGTACTGGTCGCTGCTGTTGTCAAATCAGAAGCGCGTGAGGGTCAAAATTTCTTTCCCTTAACTGTAAACTATCAAGAAAAAATGTACGCTGCAGGTAAAATTCCAGGCGCTTACGGCAAGCGCGAAGGCCGTGCCAGCGAGTTTGAAACCTTAACCTCACGTCTTATTGACCGTCCTATTCGTCCGCTATTCCCAGAAGGCTACGTCAATGAGATTCAGATTACAGCCACTGTCATCTCATCAGATAAAACCCAGTCTGCCGATATCGCTGCCTTAATTGGTGCCTCAGCAGCACTTGCTATCTCTGATGCGCCATTTAATGGTCCTGTTGCAGCCGCACGTGTTGGCTTCATGGGCGGCGAGTACGTCCTAAATCCAACGCTTGAGCAATTAGAGAATAGTGATCTTGATCTAGTGGTTGCAGGAACTAAGTCTGCCGTGCTCATGGTTGAGTCTGAGGCCAAAGAATTATCAGAAGATCAGATGTTAGGCGCAGTTCTGTACGGGCACGAGCAGCAGCAAATTGTTATCGATAACATTATCTCACTCGCTGAGGAAGTTGGTACAGCAAAGCAGCAGTTCGAAGCGCCTAAGCATGACGCAACGCTAGAGTCGAACATGAAAGATAAGTTCGGCGCACAAGTCGCGGATGCCTATACGATTACTGATAAGCAAGAGCGCTATGCTAAGCTTGATGAGATTAAAGATGCTGCGATAGAGGCTTTAGCAGGTGATGCGGATTCTGATGATTATGATAGTAAGGTATCTGAATTAAAAGACATCTATAACGATCTAAAATACCGTACCGTTCGCGATAACATCTTATCGGGTAAGCCGCGTATTGATGGCCGAGATCTTGAGACCGTACGCGCGCTTGATATTCAAGTAGGCGTACTGCCTTACACGCATGGTTCTGCGCTCTTTACACGCGGTGAGACGCAAGCCTTGGTCACGACGACTTTAGGCAATAGCCGTGATGTCAATATGATTGACTCATTAGCGGGTACGATCCGTGATCATTTCATGCTGCACTATAACTTCCCGCATTTCTCAGTAGGCGAGACGGGCCGCGAAGGCATTCCAAAACGTCGTGAGATCGGTCACGGTCGCCTAGCGCGCCGTGGTGTGCAAGCGATGCTACCTGATAGCGAGCGCTTCCCGTACGTCATCCGTGTGGTATCAGAGATTACGGAATCAAACGGTTCGTCTTCTATGGCCTCTGTTTGCGGTGCCAGCCTTGCTTTGATGGATGCTGGTGTCCCTCTAAAAGCGCCAGTTGCTGGTATTGCCATGGGTCTGGTCAAAGAAGGCGAGCGCTTTGCCGTTCTATCTGACATCTTGGGTGATGAAGATCATCTTGGCGATATGGACTTTAAAGTTGCCGGTTCTAAAGATGGTATTACAGCGCTGCAGATGGATATCAAAATCGAAGGCATTACCCCTGACATCATGGAGCAGGCGCTGAAGCAAGCCCACGCAGGCCGCATCCATATCTTAGATGCGATGAACAAAGTATTACCTGAGAGCCGCAAAGAGATCAATGCGCATGCACCTAACTATGCCGTGATTGAGATCAATCCTGACAAGATCCGTGATGTGATCGGTAAAGGCGGCGCGATGATTCGTCAGCTGACCGAAGAGACAGGCGCGGTCATCGATATCGATGATGGCGGTACGATCCGTATCTTTGGTGAGAACAAAGCGGCGACGAAAGCGGCTATCGGTAAGATTGAAGCATTGACCGCTGAAGTTGAAGTGGGCAAAACCTATGAAGGTACAGTTGCGCGTATCGTTGACTTTGGTGCCTTTGTTAATGTGCTACCGAACACTGATGGTCTGGTACATATCTCGCAAATCGCAGAAGAGCGCGTCGAGAATGTCTCTGACTATCTAAAAGAAGGGCAGACGGTCAAAGTACTTGTGCAAGACGTCGATAACCGTGGGCGCATTAAACTGACCATGAAAGGCGTTGAGCAGGAAGCAACTGCTGAATAAATAGTTTCAGTAGAGTTAGAAAAACCGCTTTGACTTAGGTCGGGGCGGTTTTTTTAGGTTCTGATTCTGAATAATATTATGAAAGTAATTTATACTTTACAATATTGAGTGTCGTAAGCTGCACGCAACATCTTGCTAAATTCAGTTAAACTCGACACTATTTAACTCAACAAACCAATAAAGCACGGTTACCCCCTTATGATGCAACACATTCTAGATGATATCGCTGCAGAAATGGCGCTTGAGACCGAGCGTGGAAAAGTGGCAGATTACATCCCGCAGTTGGCTCATGTCGATCCAAACCAGTTCGGTATCGCCGTCGCAACCCCTGATGGGAAAGTATATTCAGCAGGGGATGCCGATACGCTGTTCTCGATTCAAAGTATCTCTAAAGTATTTACCTTAACCCTAGCTCTCAATAGGTTGGGGAGTACGCTCTGGAATCACGTCGGTCGTGAGCCCTCAGGCGACCCATTTAACTCTATTACCATATTAGAATATGAATCGGGAAAGCCGCGTAATCCCTTCATTAATGCGGGCGCGATAGCAGTGGTCGATGCGATTATGAGCGGACGCGAACCCACAGAGATATTGGATGAGATTTTGCAGTTTGTTCAAGTTATCGCAGATGATGATTCGATTGGCTTTGATTATAGAGTGGCGATGTCTGAGATCGACCATGAGGATCGTAACGCTGCATTAGCTCATTTTATGAAATCTTTTGGTCACCTCAAACACGATGTGGATAAGATACTTAATACTTACTTTCATCACTGCTCAATTGCGATGAGTTGTGAGCAGTTGGCGCGTGCTGGGCTGTTTTTGGTGTCCAATGGGGTCAATCAACCTACAGGAGTGAAGGTGATTAACTCACAGCAGTCGCGGCGGATTAACTCCTTAATGATGATGTGCGGTCACTACGATGGCTCTGGTGAGTTTGCGTATCGCGTAGGCTTGCCGGGAAAAAGCGGTGTCGGTGGTGGCATCTTGACGATTGCGCCAGGTAAGGGTTCAATTGCGGTATGGTCACCCGGCCTTAATCCTGTTGGGAACTCTAAGCTCGGCTCAAAAGCATTAGAGCGTCTAGTCAAACAGACAGGCTGGTCTGTATTCTCGAAATAAAATACAAAAAATCCAATGTCAAACGCTGATCGTAAACGTCTGACATTGGATTCTTAACTAACTGGCTAAAATTAGTCTTCTTGATCTAGCTCATCAATCATACCTTGATATTTCTGCTTTCTAGCCACTATCTTCTCGCGTCTCTCTTCGGCAGTAGCGATAAGATTTTTTGCGAACTCTAAGCTTTTATCAAAGGCGACGAGTTCAAGATCGACAGCATCTATAAGTTTGCTGAGCATCATAGCGGTCGCTTTTTCTGACACATCTTGCGTTTTGCCACTAGTACCGGCGGTAAAGTCATCCTTTAGCTTAGCTGCCCACTGATAAATACCTGATATTGTCATACCAGATTTGTCGTCTTGTTCGGTATCATCTGTTGTGCTGTTATCTTTTTTCTTATCGTCATTTTTCTTGCGGTTGTTCTTATCAGAGTCATCACTGTCGTTAGACGTCTGGTCCTTGTCAGCTGTTTGGCGATTATCAGCATCTGAGTTTTTGTCTGCTCTACTCTTTGCGTCAGTGCTTTTGGTATCAATGTTATCAATATCTGAACTGGCAATATCTAAACTGGCATCAGTATCGACTTCATAGTCGTGCTCTTCGTTGTACTCTTCAAAATCGCCATCTTCATACACGACAGTATCGTCTTTAACGACTTCTACACCGATGACCGCATCGTTTTCAGTAGAGGTATTATTATTTTGAGTGTTATTGTTTGACATTCATTATTCTCCTTATCTATGTATTTGAAATTATAGTTTTTAAACCATAAGAATCATGCTATTTACCCATAGATAAGATACTAGGATAAGAGGGCATGTGAATCAATACATAGATATAAATTTACTGTTCAATGTCTACAAGAACACACAGGCTATTGCTTAAACCCTTATTTAGTAACCGCCTGCTTGCATATCACTACATAATAAATAACTCTAATGAGGTCAAAAATCTATTGAAGGCAGCCAAGTGTTAAGGATTATCAGCGATAAACTGGACTAAGCGCTCAGCTACTTTTTCTCCTTGATCTTCTTGTAAAAAATGTCCAGCATTAGTGATAGTGGTATGCGCTTGACCTTGGGTACCTGGGATAAGCTTTTGCAATACGCGCTCGCCGCCTGCGGTAATCGGATCGGAGTCGCTAAATAAGGTGATAAAAGGCTTAGTCCACTGGCTAAGCTTGCCCCAAGCGGCGCGGTTAGCCTTTGATGCCGGATCATCTGGCGTGGTCGGTACGAGTATAGGAAACTGTCTTGCGCCTTCTTTATACGACTCATCAGGGAAGGGGGCATTGTAAGCGTCGATAACGGCTTGCGACAGCTCAGTGGTAGTACCGCCTTTAATGATACCGCCAATATGAAACTGCGGCGTATCCTGCGAGAACTGTTGCCACTGACGAAAGCTCTCTCCTGGGTCGTGATCGCCTGTAGGGAGCATGGTATTGCCAGCAGCGACGCGTGCAAAACGCTCTGGATTGTCAGCGACCAAACGTAAGCCAATTAAGCCGCCCCAGTCTTGACAGAACAGAGTGATATTTTGCAAATCTAACTGCTCAAGTACTGCTTGCATCCAATCAACGTGGCGCTGATAGGTATAATCCGTACGGGACGCAGGTTTATCAGAGCGTCCAAATCCGGGAAGGTCAGGGGCGATAACCCGATGTCCTGCGGCAGTCAGAATGGGTATCATTTTGCGATACAAATAACACCACGACGGCTCGCCGTGTAATAGCAAAACAGGATTAGCGTCTTTTGGGCCTTCATCCAGATAATGTACGCGCAGCTCGCCGCCTTCGGTATCATCAATCATAAGGTAGTGAGGGGCAAAGTCAAAATCAGGTAGATCTGTAAAATGTTCGTCTGGGGTTCTAAGGGTCTTCATGAGTCATCCTTGTATAAAGTATAGTCGATCCATCATTAATATTGATTGACTATATTGCTTCCATGGCAAAACAGCCACTTAAGGTCCGTTGCATATCCAGTATAACACTGAGATAGGCATGCGATAAGAATAGAATAATAGTAAGTTTTATAACGTTTAGTCATTGTATTAACGTGTCTTTATTAAGTTTTAAAGACAAACTTAAGCAGTATTTTATGTCTTAGTCATCAGATATTAGGCAGCTTAGGCATATGCACATCAATACGTAACTTGGATAAACCTTGTAAGTGCTGGGTAATAAGGGGTAGGACAACCGTTTGCCAATCCAGAGGCAGAGCGCTTGCGTTATCGATGCTATTTATATTGCTAGTAGAAGCGCTAGCCTCTTTGTTAGAGATGGTATCAGATAGTAGAGGCCTTGCTAGTAGGGCCGCTCGGCGTATGCCTTGATAGCGAATCAAAGGGATTAGTTGCTGTTGCAAATCAACGAGCGCCTCGTTGAGCCAGCGCGTGCGAGTAGGATGATAAGGGTGGTCTGAGATCACAAGGTTGGCAATATAATTGGGCTGATGGCCATTGTGTGCGACCCCAAGTCCTGTCAGCTCACGTTGGCGTTTATGGAGCAGACAGCTACCTGCATGTAGCGTGCTATCGCGACAGGCACGGTAGTAGCGTTGGTAATTATCAGGAAAGAGGGTCTTGCAGCGACCAAGAACAGGGTCTAAGAGGACACCTGCGCTATTGACAGGTAAGATAAGTACTTGTGCATTGCTGCTCAAGATAGGGGCATGGGTCAGTGACAGTATCGCCATAAGTGCTCGCCCCTAATTCAGTTGTCATAAGTATTATCGATATCAAATCGTTTTTGTGATCAGATATTTAAGGAGTAGTTCTACCGCTGGCTTCTAACTGCGCGATTTGCTGCTCTAATAAGGCGATCTGCTCAGCTTTCATCTCAGTGAGTTGCTTGTTCATCTCGACCTGCTCAGCTGCAAGTTTTTGCTGCGCGGCTAGTCGCTGCTCTTCATCTCTTAAACGATCAATCTCTTCTTTAGCTAAGCTATTGGTTGCAGGCAGCGGCGCATTGATAATCTTATCCGTATTCGCATCGCTTGCTTCATTACTTACAACTGACGTGCTCCTCTCACTGTTTATAGGAACATCCGTATTTAGGCTTTCAGTAGTAGACTCTACCTCGCTTGTAGTCGATACAGTAGTGTCATCTGAGATTTGCGCCTGTTGCTCAGCGGGCTTGACAGTATCCACAGGTGCTGCGGTACGGGATAAGGATTGCGTCCAAACCACATACGCAATAGCGGCAATAACAACAGCAATAGCAATAATCCACAGCCATGATGGCTTACGCGATGAGGTGTGCCTACGCGTAGGGTTAAGAGGACGGCTCAAAGGCTTACGCGAGTTTTTATTTTTCATGCCAATATCAATATAGTAAAATTGAAGTAAGCATACTATAACAAATTAGAAACAAAAAACCTAACAATTGCTAATCTTCGGTCAACGATGAGATGGAAGTAAGCGTGATCTATAACTTAAACTTAACCGTACCACTAGTGCCTGTAGACAAGGCATCACGCGCAAGCTCGTCTTGCGCATGATTCTTGGCACTAATTTCATCAGAATCAGGACGACGCTCGCTGTGCCCGCACTGGGTACACTCAATGTACTCATCGGGCTCTGGCAAAGCGATATTGACTTGTACAACCGCATCCATAGCTTGGCATTTAGGACAACTGACGCCGGCTAAAAACCGGCGCTTGGGACGAGTGGACTGATAACGCATTAGCTTGCCTCGCTCTTGATCGAAGTATTTGCAGAATCTTTACTATTCGTGAATCCACTATGGCGTAGCAGTGCCGCAATACTGGCGCTACGACCACGGAAGCGCTCAAAGTTCACCTTAGCACCAAAACTACCCCCAACCGCTAAGATAGTCTCGCGAAACGCTTTACCAGTCGCTGGATTAAAGATGCCTTCCTCTTCAAACTTACTAAAGGCATCTGCTGACAACAGCTCAGCCCACTTGTATGAGTAGTATCCCGCAGCATAGCCGCCAGCAAAGATATGACTAAAGCCATTAGCAAAACGGTTGTAATCAGGAGTTGGCATCACAGCGATGTCACGGCGCACCTCATCTAGTGTGGCTAATATACCTCTATAATCCAGCGTTGGGGTATGGGCGTGAATAAGCAAATCGAACAGCGCAAACTCGACTTGACGCAGGGTTTGCATACCGCTTTGGAAGTTTTTAGCAGCCAGTAAAGCATTGAGCTTATCTTGCGGCAAAGGCTCACCAGTCTCGACGTGACTACTGATAAGCGCAATACCCTCAGCGTCCCATGCCCAGTTTTCCATAAACTGACTAGGTAGCTCGACGGCGTCCCACTCAACGCCATTGACACCTGCCACGTCACCAACGCTCACTTGCGTGAGTAGATGATGTAGACCGTGACCGAACTCATGGAATAGGGTCAAGACTTCATTGTGCGTCAATAGACTAGGCTTGCCGCCAAGGGCAGGCGTAAAATTACCCACCATAAAACACACTGGCAACTGCTCGTACCCTGCACTATCATGACGATAACGCGCTTGAAAACCACTCATCCACGCACCGCCGCGCTTACCACTTCTAGCAAATAGATCGAAATAAAAGCCGCCAATCAGGCTATCATCGCTATCGAACAGCTGATAAAAACGCACGTCTTTGTGCCAGCGTGATACGCCGGTGCTTTGCTCATTCTCATCAATCTCTTGCTCTACAACGCTAATGCCGTATAAACGCTTAACGATAGCGAACAGACCATCGATAACCGTTGGTAAGGGGAAATAAGGACGGATCTCCTCTTGCGATAAGCTAAACTTAGATTGTTTGAGCTTCTCGGCTAAGTAAGCATTGTCCCAAGGCTCAAGGATTGCGATGTTGTGTTCGCGCGCGCAGTCTTGTAGCTGGGCTACGTCCTGCTTGGCAGTAGGCGCCGCTTGCGCAGCAAGGTTACGTAAAAATTCTTCAACCTCAGCAACGCTTTCCGCCATCTTAGTAGACAAAGAAACCTCAGCGTAATTATTAAAACCTAATAAGTGCGCTTTTTGTTCGCGCAGTGCTAGTATCTGACTCATAACCTCAGCGTTATTTAGCGCTTCGCCTTTTTTGTTCGTATGCGTATCAAACTCTGAAGCCCGCGTCACATAAGCGCGGTACAGCGTCTGGCGTAGCTGACGATCATCAGCGTAAGTCATTACCGCCAAATACACAGGAATATCTAAAGTAGCAACATAATAAGGCGAGGGTAGCGCGTCCACCTCCTCTTGCGTAAGCGTAGCGTTGTCAAGCTGGCGCGCTTTGTACTGCTCGCCTGCATCCGCTAACAGCGCCAAACCGCTTTCGGTAAGACCTGCCAATTGCTCAGGCTCTAAAGGCAAGGCAAAAGCTTGCGTAGCGTCCAAAATATTGTCAGAAAAAGTCGCTGATAAGGTGGAGAGCTGGCTTTGAATAGCAGCAAACTCATCTTGCTCAGCTTTTGGCAAGGCAACCCCTGATAGCTCAAAGCGCTGCAAGGCAAGCTCGATAGCCCGCGCGCGTGCAGGCTCAAGCTGCGCCATAAAAGCGGCATCATTAGCAACCGTCTGATAGCGATTAAACAGCGCTTCGTGTTGACCTACGCGCGTGCCATAAGCAGAGAGTAAAGGAAGCAGCTCATGATGGACGTGACGGATATCATCATTACTCATCACACTGTTTAGATGCGACAACACGCCCCAGCTACGATCCAAAGCGAGATTGATATGATCAAAGTCCATGATATCGCGCAAAGCATGCGCCGCGCTAAGCCCTTGCTCGTCATTAGGGCTAGCAGAAGAAAGCGCATCCAAAAAAGCATTCGCATTTTCAATAGCATCAATTACTTGTTGCTTGAGCGCCTCGGGCGTTGTGGTTGTAAAATCAATCAAATGTAGATCAGGGGCAAGAGTGGTCATATAAGTATCCAATAATAGAAGGGCCGCCTCGTAGGTTTGTATTACTGCAAACTAAACTGAGCAACAGCTCGCTTACGCTTAGAGTGACTTATACTTACACTTACACATACAATGACAAGGACGGCTGATGTTATAAAAGATGGGTATACTCAGCGCGAAATACAAGTCTATAACAGCTAGACCCATAAGCTATGGCATGATTGATTATCTATCGCTGCGCTTACAAAGCGTCATCATTTGCTTGCAAACTCACCATATAGCTGTAGGAGTGGTATTGATAGTATAAAAGAGTCTGATGCCAAGAGATAATGAGAAGAATAAAACGATGAGTATCAGACAAACTATCGCTATTTAGGCGTTAGGACTAAAAATACCAATTAAATTGTCTATTTTATAATACCAACTATTTTTGTTTAATCGTGCAGTATTGAGTTAATAATAAATAAGGAGCACACTTTATGAAAGCAACACTCAAAAGTTTACGTCAAACCAAAGCCAATCCTGCGGTCAGCATCTTTGTAAAAACACATCGCGAGCATCCAGCAAACGAGAAAGATCCTATTGCCCTCAAAAACCAATTAAAGGTTGCAGAAGAGCGCCTAAATAACGAGTATGACAAACATACCGCCACTCAGATCATGGATGCTATCCACGCCAAGACTGATGATCTCAATCATAATTATAATCTTGACACGCTAGCTATTTTTGCTAGCACAGATGATGTGCAAATCATTCGTATGCCGCTTGATACCACTGAGCGCGTGGTCATCTCAGATAGCTTTGCAACGCGTGATTTGGTACGTGATATGGCTAGTGCGGTACACTTCTATGCGGTGGTTCTAACGCGCGATATGGCGCGTCTGATTGAAGCATCAAATGATCGCGTGGTCAGAGAGTTTGAAGCCGATGACGATGCGCAAAACAATATGGAAAACATCCCATTCCCTATCGATAATAATGGTCTATACACCACTGGCGATGGTGGCTCTGATCGCTCATCAAACAACGAAAGCAGCCATCTCAAAGAGTTTTTTAATCAAGTGGACAAAAGCGTACAAGAGCTGTGGGGCGAGCACAAAATGCCACTTGTCATCGTGGGAGACGCTAAAAACGTCAGTTACTATAAAGAAGTTTGTGATCGTCCAGACAACATCATCGCTACGGTTACCAACGTTACCAATTTAGACGATGGTAGCGCCCAGCACATCGTTGACGGCGTGCAAGAAGCAGTAGAAGAGTACCGTTCATCGTTACACGAAGCAGCAATGAGCGAGATTGATAAAGCGCGCGGTGCAGAGATGCTACGTACGGATCTACAAGAGGTCTATCGCGGCGCTTTCCAAGGGGCTGGTGAGACGCTATACGTCCGTCGCGGTTATATCAAGCCTGCCAAGATTGACGAAAAAGCGCAGACACTAAATGTTGTCGATGATCCATCAGGTGAAGGCGTTACCGACGACGCTATTGGTGAAATCATTGAACACGTGATGCACAATGGCGGTGAAGTGGTCTTTATGCCTGAAGATATTATGGGCGAGGATCAACCTATTGCTCTCGTTACTCGCTATTGATCTATAGATCATAAGTTTGTAATAGACCATATAAATTAGCATTTGAGGGCATTGGTTCATAAAGAATCAATGTCCTTTTGCATTTTGCATTTTGGATTTGCATGAGTTAAAGCTTTAAAGGCGACAAGCATTAAAAATGCTAACTTGCGATCTTTGCGTTTTGCAAGCGACCATTGATCATTTGTTTGCGCATGACTCTAAAGAGTGCAGTACCTTGTAAGTTTCAACACACCCTAAAGATAATGCTACTATATATAAAAAGAAGAGTAATATAAAAAGAAGAGTATGAAAACTAAGAGTACAAAACTAAGAGTACAAAACTAAGAATATTATTGACTATTTAAACAAAACTTATGGTTAATAAGACCACACTTTCACTTTTAATAAATTACGATATATATGACTACGACCTCTTTTGTTTTAACCAGTTACAATATTCACAAAGGCATGTCGCCTATGAATCGCCAAGTCAAAATGCAAGGTATCGCCCAAGCGCTAGAGTCTGTCGGTTCTGATATTATCTGTCTCCAAGAAGTGCAAGGACAGAACCTCAAACGCAACATCCAGTACAACGAGTATCCAGATCAGTCACAGCACGAGTGGTTTGGTGAGTACTTGCAGCTACAAAACAGCTACGGTAAAAACTCAGAGTACGACAATGGTCACCATGGCAATGCGGTACTCAGCCGCTTTCCTTTAGACCCCAAACACAACGTCAATATCACCGTTAACAAGCTTGAGCAGCGCGGTGTTTTGCACTGTGAGGTACAGCCTGTCGGTTGGGAGACGCCTATTGTCGTGTTGTGCGCGCATCTCAACTTACTTGAGCGTGACCGCGTCAAGCAGTATCAAGCGATCAGCAACTACATGCGCAATGAGATTGCTTGCGATCAGCCGCTAATACTAGCAGGGGATTTTAACGATTGGAAACGCATGTCGTGCGATAAACTCGCCTCAGATCTGGGTATGGTAGAAGCGTTTCGACATTGTCATGGCAAGTTGTCGCCAACGTTTCCAGCCAAATTGCCAGTGCTCAGCTTAGATCGTATCTACGTGCGTAATTTGGTGGTTGAAGAGGCGTGGGTACATACAGGCAAACCTTGGTCAGCGCTATCAGACCATCTACCTATTAGCGCTAAGCTTACGCGGTTTTGATAAAGCTAAGAAGTTCCTTATAAGATGTAACCAACACAAGGAAGGCTACTATGAATACTACCACTGCTAACCATACCAACGCCTCTTTTGATCTTCCAAGTACGCAGCACGCTGTTCTTATAACCGAATTTGGTGAACCCGAGGTCATGACATATCAAGACGGTGTCGATGTGCCTAAGCTTAGTGACGATCAGGTCTTAGTCAAAGTCGCTTACGCGGGTATCAATCCAGTCGACTACAAAACGCGTCAAGGCAAAGGCTGGGGCGCTAATAATATTCAAAAAGAAAAGTTCGATCATGACAAAGCTGCTATTCTAGGCTTTGATGTCGCGGGCGTGGTGGTCAAAAGCAACAGTGATAAATTCGCTATGGGTGACCAAGTTGCCGCCCTGACTTTTGCTGGCGGCGGCTATGCTGAATATATGGCAGTTGATGCTAATCTATTAGCAAAAGTTCCAAACGGCGTTACTTTAGAGCAAGCAGGCGCGTTACCTTGCGTAGGACAGACCGCGCTACAGTTTGTCGAATTTGCGAACATAAAAACAGGCGAGCACGTGGTGATGAATGCGCCAGCGGGCGGTGTCGGTCAATTGGTGGTGCAGCAACTTATAGACAAAGTCGCTACCGACAATATAAAAGTCACAGTGATTTGCTCGCCTGAGAAGTACGGTAAACTCGATACATTTATCGATAAAGCTAAGCTTGAGGGCTGGATTGACTACACCAAAGACGAGGATTTTCCTGACTTACAAGCTGATGTCTTGTTAGATTTAGTCGGTGATGATGCAGGTGTGCGCGCGCTGAGTACGCTAAAATCTGACGCCCGCGTCAAAGTGTTGCCAACTATTTGGGCGGATAAGCTCAAAGAAGCTGGAGAGGGTAAAAACTTAACCGTTGATGGTTTTACTTGCAAACCCTCGGGTCAGTCTATGGCAGAGGTGCTACAAAAGATGCATGAGGGCAAGCTTAAGCTGCATATTCAAAACACTTATCCATTATCCGATGCTGTCGCAGCCCACACTAAGCTCCAAAAAGGTGATACCTTTGGCAAAATAGTGTTAGCAGTAGATCCTGATAGTTAAGCCTTGTTATTTACGTCATCACAGCGTGGTTTACTATTCAGGTTAAACTACTACTCAGGTTAAGCTACTACTCAGGTTACCCCAATGTTATAAGGATTATAAGGGCGTAGCCAGCATGCGCCGAAAAGTTAAGCTGATACGTCCGTCATTGACCCTAGTCGTTTTGGCGATACTGTGCTTCCAATGCTGCTGCGTGACGCCGGCCATCACGATCAGCTGTCCTGACTCTAAATAAAGATCAACTTTATCTGACGTTTTTGTATGGGCGCTAGATTTGGGTTTGGGTTTGGGTTTGGCAGTCACTTTAGGTCTAAACAGCATCTTGCGGGTAGCGCCTAACGATAAGGCGGCAATCAAAGGCTGATCGCCAAGCTCAGCTTCATCATCAGCATGGTAGCCCATGCCTTCGTTTCCTGAGGGATAATAGTTAAGTAAACATGAATTAAAACGCGCGTTAATACCATTTTTTAGTAGGTGTTGTTCAACAAGCTGTTTTACATCCATTACCGTATTAGACCACGGTACAGCTTGACGCGCGTGACCCGAGTAGCGATAGCTGATACCTGCATCACCCATCCATACGATTTGGCGGCGGGTAATATGGGTTTTGCCAAATAAGGTGACGATATCAGACTGCCAAGAAAGGTTATTTAATAAGTTATGATAAAGCAGTTTTGTATCATCAATGACCACGCCTAAATCATACACCTGACCGTCAAAAGGTAGTAGGTTATTTGTCTGAGCAAGGACACGTGAGTTATCCATAAGCCAATAGTTTTCCTTAATAAAAATACATTTAGCTAATTTCTAAACCTAGCTTCTTAATTCTATAATTACGAGAATATAATGAGTTGTGAAAACTCATAGAGACTAAATCTTCTAGAAACTGAGGGGTAACCTTAAGCTCTTTTGCAATATCTTCAATATATATATTTTCGTGCTCTGCTAAATATGTAATGCAATTTTCAAGTAATTCTGGTTGTTCCAACTGTAGGTTTTTGTCTTCAGCTTCTTGACGAGACTCACCTTGATTTTTCAAATAAATAACGCCTCTTCGGTATTGTTTGTCATCTAACAAAGAAAGTTGCTTGGCACGATACAAAATTGCAGCTTTACTCACTTTAAAATGCATTTTAAACTTTGACATATTGGCCCAATTAAAGCTTCTGCCATTAAATATAGAAGGAAAATACTTAATCATTATTGCTCTAGGTAGAAGGAAAGCACCTGCGAAATGGTTCGCTTGGCTTTCAGTTTTTCTACAGCCTGTAATAATACCCTCGTGAAAAATTAGATGCCCAAGTTCGTGAGCAAGGTCAAATCTTAAACGAAAAGCGTTGTTTTTAGATGTACTGCTGATAATGATAGGACGCTTTAAAGTTACTGATAAAGCATCGATATCCATACTGCCCTCATGCATGCCATATAGAGTGATAATAACTCCCATGTTTTCACATAGTCTTGTCATGTTACTAATAGGACCATGTCCTAAACCCCAATACTCTCTACAATACTCAGCTATTCGCTCAATATCTAATGGCTTTTCTATATTGAAGTTCTTGTTATGTTCTTCTAAGTTGGGTAAATTAATAGCGGGTAAAGCTACTTTACCAGCAAGCTTCATTTGGATTACATCTAATAGTCTATCGATGTATTCAGCGGTGGATACTAGTGCTTGTTTATCCATTTCTTTGGTACGTTGTAATTTTCTAAAATGAACTTGATCTTCTTGTACTGTAGCTTTATTGAGTGTGAAAAAATCTGGTCTTACATTATATATCTTTGCTAATTTCGCTAGCATTTCATCATTAGGTATACTCTGCATAGTTTCAAACTTATGTAGATACTGTCTTGATATACCAAGTTCATTAGCAACTTCTTGTAATGACATCCTATAAAAATATCGAACTAATTTTAGTTCGATATTGTTAATTGTTTTGAATAACATTGTATTTCCTTATAAATCAGAATAAAGATCTAATTAGCAGATGTTATTAAGAGTCTTTCTTTTTATCAGGCGTAGTTTGAACAATAGGAGTAAGCTGCTCGTTAGTAAGTAACTTAGCTGCTGGATATTCTTTAGAAGTTTCGTCTATCTCAAGAGAAATATCTTGTATTTTATCAGAAGACCATACAGTCTTAGAGTTCCAGAACTCATCAAATACTTGAAGTTTTAAATATGCCGTACCATCGGGAGTTTTGTCATAAAAAAAGAAACCGTAGAGATTTTTTTCTTGTTGATTATTATTCTTAAACAAGTCTAAATTATTTTGATACTCTTTATCTATATCGAACATTTCTAGAACATCCGTTCCATGTTTTTTTCTATGTTCAGTAGGATTAGTAGTTAAGAATCTCAAATATAAATTAGAACCAACAACTTTTAAAATTGACTTATTATTTTTACTATAATCTTCTACCAACTTGCTCTTTCTAAAACGTTCACTAGTAGCATTAAGTGTCAGTCTATAAAGACAGCAAGAAAAAGTATAATTATCATGATTCTCAAGTACAGTAGATTGTTCAGCCAAGTCATACACGTCTAATAAATGCTCTGTTAAAGCATCTAAAAGCTCATCTGATATCAAATTACTAACATCAATAAATTTGTCCATAAACCCCTCCAATTTGTTCTAAAATATATATATGTCAACTATTTTAGTTCTATTTTTAAATTTTGTAAACTATTTTATGATATTTATATTTTTCTTTAATTATTATTTTAGCTTCAAATTTTGTTTTAATCGGCAATACTAGAGAGTGCTAACCTATCGTTTGATGTTTGTAGCATGAATGACGGTAGCTGATACCTGATACTTGCATCACCCATCCATACGATTTGAC
The DNA here is from genome assembly GCA_947489525.1 of uncultured Psychrobacter sp. Classification (GTDB taxonomy): domain Bacteria; phylum Pseudomonadota; class Gammaproteobacteria; order Pseudomonadales; family Moraxellaceae; genus Psychrobacter. The sequence goes on along the minus strand of CANLDW010000002.1, from coordinate 563,281 downwards.
GGCGGGTGATATGGGTTTTGCCAAATAAAGTGACGATATCAGACTGCCAAGGAAGGTTATTTAATAAATCGTGATAAAGCGGTTTTGTATTATTGATAACCACGCCTAGATCATACACCTGACCATCATAAGGCAGCAGATTATCAGTAGGGCGCGGCGCAAATAAATCAGTCATCTAAGCGTGTTCTTTAGTAAAACTAGCATGGCGAGTCAAGATAAGGTTGGCACACTCTTTAGGGGCTTCGATGGGCAACAGATGACCGTATTCATTTAGCGTAATGATACGCTCAGCAGGCACAAATTGTTGCCAATTTTTACGTACCTTATCACTAATAAAAATCGTTGGTTTACCTATTATCAATGTGTAGGGTACCTGAGTTTTATTGAGTTTTTTTAAGGCGCTATCAATAAAGGGAATACCAAAATAACTAGCAAGCTCCCGCTTTGGACTAAATATATAGCGATAACTGCCATCATCATGGCGGGTTAGGCTCTCTTTAGCAAATATTTGTAAGTGCTCATCACTGATACGGCGATAGGCGCGCTTAGCCCGCAGATGCTCATAAAAGGCAATTGTACTTGACCAAGTCAGTGGTTTGGACAAGGCGCTTTTAAAAGGCTCACGGTTTAGCTTAACGCGGCGCGGAATGGCTTTGTACAATAATGCCTGCTTTTTGGTAAAGGTTACAGGCTCTATCAAAAACAGCTGCGAGAATAAATCGGGACGCTTGGCTGCTGCCATGGCTGTCGCTGTTGCGCCTTGCGAGTGACCAATACCAATAACAGGACCATCTTGCGTTCGCTCTAGGAACTCAATAAGTACACTAGCGTCTTGCTCTCGGGTCAATGTACGCTTAGTAGGTTTGTCATACCAATAGCCGCGCATAGCAAGCGCGCTCAGCTCAAAGTCCGCAGCCAGCTCAGTGAGTAGAGGGGTGTAGTTACCGACGGTAAAGCCATTACCCCCATAAAAATGCGCAGACGGCTGCGACGGTGTCGCGCTACTATTATTTAAATCAGATAAATCGTAGTAACGCGCTTGTTTACCGTTTATTTTGATACTCTTTGCAAAGGTTTCCATAAACATCCTTGTATAGATCTATAGTGCTAGATAGCTACTATCTTACTCGGTTTCGCCCAAGAAGCCACCACTCTGACGCTCCCATAAACCTGCATAAACACCGCCAAGCTCCAATAGCTCTTCGTGACTGCCTTGCTCAATGATACGACCTTTATCCATAACGACCAGTCGATCAAGAGCAGCAATAGTGGATAGCCTATGAGCAATAGCAATGACGGTTTTGCCAGTCATAATATCATTTAGACTCTCAGTAATGGCAAACTCAATCTCAGAATCTAATGCACTGGTAGCTTCATCGAGCAGTAGAATAGGCGCGTTTTTTAGCATGACACGCGAGATAGCGATACGCTGACGCTGACCACCAGAGAGCTTAACCCCGCGTTCGCCCACTCTAGTATCTAGGCCCGTATTGCCTTCATCATCATACAAGTCTTTGATGAAATCCCAAGCTTGTGCCTGCTTGGTGGCGTGAATAATCTCTGCATCGCTAGCATCAGGGCGACCATAAGCGATGTTTTCGCGCACAGTACGGTGTAGCAGCGAGGTATCTTGCGTGACCATACCTATGTGCTGGCGTAGCGACTCTTGAGTGACCTTGTCTATCGCTTGTCCATCAATACAGATCTGGCCGCTATCCACTTCAAAAAAGCGCAGCAATAGATTAACGAGTGTCGATTTACCCGCACCTGAGCGTCCGACCAAACCGATCTTTTCGCCGGGTTTGATATCTAAATAGAAGTTATCGAGTAGTTTGACAGACGAGTGGCTAGACGTCTTATCCATATTGACGTCACTGATTTTTTTGCCCTCTAAACTATCGGCATCTTGCTCCGTCTCATAACTAAAATCCACGTGATCAAAGACGATATGACCCTCAGTGACTTTAAGCTCAGGCGCATCAGGGACATCAATGATCGTTTGCGGCGCGGATAAAGTGCGCATACCATCTTGCGCCGTACCAATACTCTCAAACAATCTCGCTGTCTCCCACATGATCCAGTGAGTGATACCATTTAAGCGTAGAGCCATCGCTGTTGCTGCTGCTACTGCCCCAACCCCAATGGCGTTTTGTTGCCACAAATAAACGCTGATACCAGCCGTACTACTGATTAAAACAACGCTAATGACATGCGTTGAGATCTCAAGACTCGTCACCCAACGCATCTGCGCGTGTACCGTACCCAAAAACTGTCCCATCGCATTTTTGGCATAACCAAGCTCACGGCGAGAATGACTAAACAGCTTAACGGTCATAATATTGGCATAAGCATCGGTGACCCGTCCTACCATCAATGCCCGCGCATCTGCTTGCACGATAGCCGTACGTTTGAGCCGAGGAATAAAATAACGCAGGTTAAAGCCGACTAAAATAAACCAGATAATAAAAGGAATGAGAAGCAGGCTATCGAGGTTAAATAAAATGATACCTGAGGTTATAAAATAGACACCTACATAGGTAAACATATCGGTGACAGTCATCACTGTATCGCGCACTGCCAAAGCGGTTTGCATCACCTTTGCTGATACACGACCAGAGAACTCATCTTGATAGAACTGCATCGATTGTCCAAGCATGTGCTGGTGAAAACGCCAGCGCATCTGCATCGGAAACACCCCTTGGATGGTCTGAAAATGCACAAAGGAGGTCAGCGCAATCCAAATCGGACTGAGCACCATTACGGCGAGCATTAGTAAGAGTACATTGCCTTTCTCACCCCACAACGTCTGCGGCGTATAGATCCCGAGCCAATCGACAATATCGCCAATCCAAGCAAATAAGATCGCCTCATAAACACCGATCCCGGCGGACAGAATCATAAATAGCAGCAACCAGCCGCGCAGCCCCTTAGTACACGCCCACAAAAACTTTAGCAGTCCATCTTGCGGTGATGGTAGCGGCATTGGCGTTTCGGGAAAGGCAGGTAGACGATTTTCAAAAAAGCGAAATAGTGCGTTCATAGGCGGTTATAAAATACCAATAGTTATACGTCAAGAACAATGCTAATACGTTATCTTGTACTGTAAATTTTGTGAATAAAGTCGCGATGTATTTTAGCAAAACTTAGTAATCTAACATGCAGACTAATTGTAAATTGGGCACATAAACTGAACTTCAATAGGAGGGGCGTTGTTAATAGTATTGGAATAAACTAAGCGCTGCATCTATAAATATTAACGGTTATAAGCTATATTATTTGCGCTCATGCGCTCATGCGCTTTTGGTTATGGTGAGCTATAGATTTAACTCTTTTATTAAAGGACAGTGGCAATGTGGTATTTAACGATAGCGGTACTGTGCAGTGTTGCTGTCTCCGTACTACTCAAAGTTCTGCGTCAAAAAGCTATCGATATTCGGCAAACCATCGTGGCAGGCTATCCGATTGCTTTTTTGTTGACAGGGATACTACTAGAGCCTGACATTAGCGCTATACCTAGACTTGGTGATACGTGGTTGCTCATTGCCGCACTTGGCGTATTGTTGCCTGCGGTGTTTGTTATTTTAGGACGCGCAATCGCTGCTGTAGGTATCGTTGCTACTGATGCCGCCCAGCGCTTATCCTTGATAATTCCTATTGTCGCCGCCTTTGTGTTATTCGGTGAGACGCTGACCGCAACGCGGGTATTTGGACTGCTCCTAGGGTTTTTGGCCTTAGGTGCGCTGGTCTATCGCCCTCAAAACCTAGGTCTAAAGACAACTATAACTACCAAGACTGTTGCCTATAATAAAGCTCCTAAATATGCAGGGCGGACATCGCTATGGCTGTTTGGTGTATGGGCAGGCTATGGCATTATCGATATCTTGTTTAAACAAGTCGCCAAGCAAGGTGGGGCGTTTTCTCTAACGCTATTGATCAGTTTTGGGCTAGCAGGGCTATTGTTGTGGCTATATCTGATCATCATACGTGTGCGCTGGCAGGGATCAGCACTACTAGCAGGACTGCTACTTGGCGCGCTCAACATGGGCAATATATATGCCTATGTACGCGCGCATCAAGTATTGTCTGAGTCGCCAAGCCTTGTGTTCACGGGTATGAATGTCGGCGTCATTAGCGTGGCTACTATCATCGGCGTTGGGGTATTTAAAGAGCAGCTGAATGCTATCAATAAGCTTGGTATACTGCTAGCAATTTGCTGCGTAATCCTTCTATTTTTAGCATAGATATGTCTGTTTGATGCAGCCGTTAACTGACGAAATACAGGCAAATACTAGCGCTTATGGTAAGGTTATCTGCAATTGGTTGCGAGTAGCACTTATTCAGTATTGACTCGTTTAATAACCGATACAATTTATCAAGACAGTAACAGTAACAGCAACAGCAACAGCAACAGTAACTTTTGTTCCACAATAGAGGACGGTATCCCATGGAATACGAAAAACAACTACAACGTATCAAGAACGGCTCAGGATTTATCGCAGCTCTTGATCAAAGCGGCGGTAGTACGCCAAAAGCGCTAGAGAACTATGGTGTTACGGGCGATGAATACGATAATGACGAAGCCATGTTTGATCTCGTGCACGAGATGCGTGCTCGCATTATGACGTGCAGTGCTTTTGATGATGAGCGAGTTCTTGGCGCTATCTTGTTTGAAGATACGATGGATCGCGAAGTCAAGGGTAAACCAACAGCTAACTATCTATGGGAAGACAAACACATCGTGCCTTTCTTAAAAGTAGATAAAGGTCTTGCTGAGCAGATGAGCGGTGTACAAGTCATGCGCCCCATACCAGATTTGGACACGCTGCTTGATAAAGCAAAGAAATATCCGATCTTTGGCACAAAGATGCGCTCAGTAATTTATGAGCCTAGTGCTGAGGGTATCGAAAAGTTATTGCAACAGCAGTTCGATGTGGCTAAACAAATCCTCTCAAAAGGCTTTATGCCGATTGTTGAGCCAGAGGTCAATATTGATAGCGCTGAAAAGTATGAGTGTGAAGTACTACTCAAAGCAGAAATTTTGCATAATTTGCAGTTTTTAGACGATGATCATCAAGTGATGCTCAAGCTGACGCTACCAGAAGAGGGCGGTTTTTATCAAGAGCTGATTGATCATCCAAAAGTGCTTAAAGTCGTGGCGCTTTCAGGCGGCTATAGTCGTCAGCAAGCCTGTGACAAGCTGGAAGAAAACCCGGGTATGATTGCTAGCTTCTCACGCGCTTTTACCGAAGGCTTGAGCAAACAGCAAAGCGACAAGGAGTTTGCCGATACCATTGATGCTTCTATCGATAAGATCTATAAAGCGTCACAGGTTTAGACTTTAATGCTTTAAAATTAAATTTAGTATCCCAGTAGGCCTTAGGTTTGCTGGGATTTTTAATGGGCGCTGAGCAATCATAAAAAAAGCTTGAACCTCACTACGAGATTCAAGCTTTCAAATTAAGTTAGTACCAATTAAACGAAGGTCTACACCTCTTTATACAATTGACGCCCCTCGCGGTTATACTTCTCCGTCATCTCCTCCATGCCGCGGCGTACTTCTTCAAGCGTACCTGCGCCTACTTGCTCGACCAAGTCCGTATCGACTTGTTTGATACGGTGGTTGGCGTCCTCAAGATCGCCAGTGCTTGGCGTCACCGTATTGTCCAAGCCTTTAGCATACTCGCGTACATTTTGGGTGATTTTCATTGAGCAAAATTTAGGGCCGCACATCGAGCAAAAGTGCGCCGATTTGTGCGCGTCTTTGGGCAAAGTCTCGTCATGATATTCACGCGCGGTATCTGGATCAAGTGCTAGATTGAACTGATCATCCCAGCGGAACTCAAAGCGCGCTTTGGACAAGGCATTATCACGTGCTTGTGCGCCCGGATGTCCTTTAGCGAGATCAGCAGCGTGCGCGGCAATCTTATAAGTAATGATACCGTCTTTAACGTCCTTTTTATTAGGTAGTCCTAAATGCTCTTTTGGGGTGACGTAGCACAGCATCGCCGTACCAAACCAGCCGATCATCGCTGCACCAATAGCGCTGGTAATATGGTCATAACCGGGAGCGATATCTGTGGTGAGTGGCCCTAAAGTATAAAAAGGCGCATCCGCACACAGCTCAAGCTGCAAGTCCATGTTCTCTTTAATACGGTTCATTGCTACGTGCCCGGGCCCTTCGATCATCACTTGTACGTCATGCTGCCAAGCGACTTGGGTCAGCTCACCAAGGGTGCGCAGCTCACCAAACTGCGCCTCATCGTTAGCGTCTTGTATACAGCCGGGACGTAGGCCATCGCCGAGACTGAACGCCACATCATACTGCTTCATAATCTCGCAAATCTCTTCAAAATGGGTGTATAAAAAGCTCTCTTTATGATGCGCCAAGCACCACTGCGCCATGATTGAACCACCACGGGAAACAATACCCGTTAGGCGATTAGCCGTCAGCGGCACATAACGCAGTAGCACACCGGCATGAATAGTAAAGTAATCGACGCCTTGTTCGGCTTGCTCAATAAGCGTATCGCGGAAGATCTCCCACGTTAGATCCTCTGCCACGCCATCGACTTTTTCTAGTGCTTGGTAGATAGGAACCGTACCGATAGGCACGGGCGAGTTACGAATCAGCCACTCACGGGTTTCGTGAATGTGATTGCCCGTTGATAGATCCATAATGGTATCGGCGCCCCAGCGCGTCGCCCACGTCATTTTAGACACTTCTTCGTCAATAGAAGAGCCAAGCGCTGAATTACCAATATTGGCGTTAATCTTGACCAAAAAGTTGCGACCGATAATCATCGGCTCAGATTCAGGGTGATTGATGTTGTTGGGGATGATCGCGCGACCAGCAGCAACCTCAGAGCGCACAAATTCAGGAGTAATAATCTTCGGCGTATTCGCGCCAAAACTCTCGCCATCATGCTGGCGCATATCAGTCAGCTCATGCTGTTTTTGATTTTCGCGAATAGCGATATATTCCATCTCAGGGGTGATAATACCGCGGCGCGCGTAATACATTTGCGTGACATTACCTGCTTTACCATCGACGGTTTTGGCGCGGCGCGGTTTGTCAATGTGGGCAAATCTTAGATTAGCCGTGGTGATGTCGCGCGCGCGGGCTTGACCATATTCGCTGGACAGACCGGTTAGCTCTTCGGTATCACCGCGCTCAGCTATCCAGCTCTCACGCAGTTTTGGCAAACCTTTAGTCAGATCAATGTGGGCGTCGGGATCGGTATAGACGCCTGAGGTGTCATAGACATAAAACGGTGGGTTGTGCTCCCAGTCGCTCTCAGGCACGCCTTGGATAGGGGTGGGATCAAGGGTGATCTCACGCATCGGCACTTGAAGATCAGGTCTTGAGCCTTGGATATAGACTTTTTTGGAGGCAGGCAAAACGCGATTGAGATCGCGGGCGTCCTCTTCAAAGCGCGCGTCTTTTTGATTGCGATGTGCAGGTGTTTTGAGGGCGTCAGCTTTTGAGGTTTTAGGCTGGGTAGTGACTTGAGTAGGGGGTTGAATAGTCATAAGTGCTCCTAGCGTGTTGTTTAAAAAAGCAACACCGCAGAGCGCGGAGGGGGCAAAGGCTCAAGACAATTTTAGCTATCGAAAACTGCTATTGCTATTGAATTAAGTGTACTAGGCATCACACTGTTTATTGTCAGGTGACTTTTAGTTGCAAATAAAAAAATAGCTACAAACAATATTTATCGATAACAAGACGCTACATTTAGTAATTAACCTATTTAGAGCTGATTGAGCACCAAACGTTAACTTTCATGAAAGGTAGTTATGCGCGTCATTGACTCTATGACTTTGCTGAAGACTTCCCTGCGTCGGTATTAACCGCATCAGGTTCAACGGGTGGTCTCTCAGCGAATGTATAAAAATAACTACGCTATTTAGCGAGTCTCTATACACCGCACCCCGAGTCTGTCAGTGTTGTGAACCCTTTATACTAACAAAATTTACTGCAGTTTGCTGCATTTAAAATTTTATTGTAAGCAGTATAAATAATAGCAAATATTAACTATCTTTATATGTTAGAGTATGCGCAAGTTCTAGGTAGACGAATATTTGATAGTTAAATTATTATCAATAAAAGCGAGCCTGATTCTTAAAGATGTTTTTAGTATTTTGTAGGAATATCAACGTTATAACTGTAGTACAGTTGAGCCGTTTAGGATTGGTTTTGTAGAAAATAGAACGACTTTTAGACTGTATATAACCCACTTATAGGAGGTACTTTATCTAATAAAATTTTGCTATTACCAAGGTCGCTTTAGTACCAAACGCCCAGTTTGGACGCAAATGTGACGAGAGATGACAACTTATAATAAGCCGCATAATAGTATGGATGTTTCAGACGTCCTTGCTATCAGTATCATAGCTAAGATTTATTGTTAGTCCTTAATTCCATTTAGATGAATTTAGTTCGAAACCAATTATCACTTAGGAGATATACATGCGTTATTCATTACTAGCGATAGCAATAACAGTGGCCGGTGCCTTAACTCTATCCGCTTGTGATACCCAAGACGCTGCAACCCCAGCAGCTGATAATACTCAAAACACCTCACTACCTGAATTTAAATCCGCTGACAACATTGAGCTGAACATCACTGGGGCAGGTGCCTCATTCCCGCAGCCTATCTATGCCAAGTGGTCCTACGACTACAACGCTGCAACAGGCGGTCAAGTCAATTACCAATCCATCGGCTCCTCTGGTGGTATCAAACAGATCGAATCCAAAACCGTAGACTTTGGTGCCTCAGATGCACCCATGACGCCTGAAGAGTTGGCAGCGGCAGGACTTATTCAGTTCCCAACGGTCATCGGCGGCGTCGTGCCTGTCGTTAACATTGATGGTGTCGAGCCTGGAGCGCTAAAGCTTGACGGCGCGACATTGGCTGATATTTACTTAGGTAAAATCAGTAACTGGAACGACCCTGCCATCAAAGCCATGAATCCAGACCTCAATCTGCCAGATGCCGCTATAACTACGGTATTTCGCTCAGATGGTTCGGGTACCACCTTTAACTTTACTGATTATTTAGCCAAAGTTTCTCCTGACTGGCAAAATAGCGTTGGCGTAGACAAGACGGTTAAGTGGCCAACCTCAGCAACAGGTGCTGGTGGTAAAGGCAATGAAGGCGTCTCAAGCTATGTCAACCGTATGAAAAACTCTATCGGCTACGTTGAATACGCTTACGCCAAACAAAACGATATGGCGCATGTCGCACTCAAAAATGCTGCGGGCAACATCGTGCAGCCATCAACCGAGACCTTTGCTGCCGCAGGCGATATCGATTGGGCGCAGCAGCCAGGCTTTTATAAAGTCATCACCAACTCAGACACTGAGCAAGCATGGCCTATCGCGGCGGCAACCTTTATCTTAGTGCACAAGCAACCTGAGAATCCTAAACAAGTCGCAGGCGTCTTAAATTTCTTTGACTGGGCGTATACTCAAGGCGATGATAGCGCGATGGCGCTTGATTACGTGCCGTTTTCTGATAGCGCTGTCGCACTGTTTAAAGCGCAGTGGGATGAGGTTAAAGGCAGTGATGGACAGCCTGTCTACACGCCTGCGCAGTAAACTGATTGGCTTTTATTCATTTTTTATCGCTACTTTTATTGTCACTTTTTATCGTTACGTTGGCGCGCCAGCGCTGACCGCTTAATACGTCCAAGCGCGACTGGCTTGGACGCTTTTATAACTGTTAACGATGATGTCTATTTTACATGACTGAATCATATTTAATGATGAGGTGCTTATGGCAGATTTACGCGCACAACTTGCCAAGCAAAAACGTTACGATGCTTTATTTGTCAATGCGACCAAAGCCTTTGCCATACTGGTTTTGTTGTCTTTGGGCGGTATTTTACTCTCTTTAATTATCGGCGCTTGGCCGAGCATTCAAGCGTTTGGCTTTGGGTTTTATACCAGTAACAACTGGGACACCGTCGCCAACGAGTACGGCGCCCTTGCGCCTATCTATGGCACACTGGTGACCTCTTTCATCGCTATTTTAATCGCTGTACCCGTAAGCTTTGGTATTGCGATATTCTTGACCGAGATGTGCCCTAGGTTTCTCAAAAAGCCTCTGGGCATTGCCATTGAGCTATTAGCTGGAATCCCCTCTATCATTTACGGTATGTGGGGATTATTTGTATTTGCGCCTTTTTTTGGTGAGCACATCCAGCCTTGGCTTACCCAGCACATCGGTCCGCTACCTATCATCGGTAAGTTGTTTACAGGCGCGCCGATGGGTTTAGGGCTGTTTACCGCCTCTTTAGTGCTTGCCATTATGATTATTCCCTTTATCGCCGCTACCATGCGCGATGTTTTTTTGGTCGTGCCCGACCTACTCAAAGAGTCCGCTTACGGTATGGGCGCGACAACATGGGAGGTTATGTTCAAGATTATATTGCCCTATACCAAAGCAGGCGTCGTCGGCGGCGTTATTTTGGGACTTGGGCGCGCGCTGGGCGAGACGATGGCAGTGACCTTTTTGATTGGTAATGCCTTTAACATTAGTCCCAGCCTGTTTACCTCAGGGGTTACGATTACCTCGGCACTTGCCAACGAATTTGCCGAGGCGTCAAGCGAGCTACACTTAGCGTCCTTATTGCATCTGGGCTTAATCCTATTCGTCATTACCTTTATCGTCTTGTCCATCTCTAAGCTGATGCTGATGCGTATGGATCATAGAGCGGGTAATCGCTAGGGCTTAACAATGCATACAACAATGAGATTTAGGACGATATAGGAGATAAAGGGTATGTCTACAAACCGCATCAATACCGTAGCAACGCCCTCGTTTGAGGCACGCTACGATAAAAGCTTATATAACAAACGGCGCTGGATCAATACGCTTGGTCTTGGCTTTGCTATGGGGGCGATGGCTTTTGGTTTATTGTGGCTGTTTTGGATTTTGTTTACGTTATTCGTTGAAGGCGCGCAAGGTATTATGCAGCTACCAATCTTTACTGCTGACACGCCGCCGCCCATGAGCGTAGGCGGCCTGCGTAATGCGATTGTCGGCTCAGTGATGCTGGCGTTTTCAGGGTTATTTATTGGCGCACCTATCGGCCTTATGACGGGTATTTATTTATCAGAGTTCTCTCACGGCAGCTGGCTTGGCAAGGTCACACGCTTTTTAAACGATATTTTGCTATCCGCGCCTTCCATCGTCATCGGTCTATTTATCTACGCACTGATGGTAAAAGGCAATAATTTTTCAGGGTGGGCGGGCGCGCTAGCTCTCGCGCTTATCGTTATCCCTGTGGTGGTACGCACGACCGAAAACATGCTTAACTTAGTGCCCAATACCCTGCGCGAGGCGGCATACGCGCTAGGCACACCTAAATGGAAGCTGGTGACGCAAGTGACGATTAAAGCGGCTAAAGCAGGACTGACCACAGGTGTACTACTGGCCTTTGCCAGAATCAGTGGCGAGACTGCGCCGCTTTTGTTCACGGCGCTTAACAATCAATACTTTAGTACGGACATGAGCGAGCCTATCGCCAACTTACCCAATACCATCTATCAGTTCGCCATGAGCCCTTATGATAATTGGCATACCTTGGCATGGGCAGCGGCGCTGCTCATTACATTGTCCGTACTGCTGCTAAACGTACTAGCACGAGTGATGGGCAATCGCAGTCATTTAAGGTAGTGAGTAGTGGATAGTGCTATAAATAATTTGCTCAAAGAACACCGTGACAATGACTCATCCCTTTAATTTTTATGTTACTCAGATTAGGTTAACGACATTATGAATGATGTTATTAGTAAACCCCGTAAAAAGACGACGAGCACTCAAGAACCTGAGAGTCTGCTACAAAAACCTATAGCGACAGGCACGCAGATGAGTCAGCCAGATGTGGCAGGCTTTAACCCGCAAACCTCGAAGGATATACCTAAAGGTATGCCGCCTGCCAAAATGCAAATTCGCGATCTAAGCTTTTATTACGGCGACTTTCAAGCGCTTAAAAATATAAACATCGATATACCCGATAACAAAGTTACTGCTTTTATTGGCCCTTCAGGCTGCGGTAAGTCGACCTTACTACGTACCTTTAACCGTATGTATGATCTATACCCTAACATGCGCGCTGAGGGTCAAATTATGTTAGAGGGCAAGAATGTCTTAGAAAAGGACGTCGATGTTAACTTGCTGCGTGCGCGCATCGGTATGGTGTTCCAAAAGCCCACGCCGTTTCCGATGTCGATCTATGACAACGTTGCCTTTGGCGTGCGCCTGTATGAAAAGCTGAGCAAGTCCGAGCTTGATGCGCGCGTTGAATGGGCACTAAAAAAATCAGCGCTATGGCCTGAGGTCAAAGACAAGCTTAAAGCTTCAGGACTCTCACTATCAGGCGGTCAACAACAGCGCTTGTGCATTGCGCGCAGCGTAGCCACAAAGCCTGAGGTATTATTGCTCGATGAGCCAACCTCAGCGCTCGATCCGATATCAACAGGTGCAATTGAGGATCTAATCGAAGATCTAAAAAACGACTACACCATTGCTATCGTCACCCATAACATGCAGCAAGCGGCGCGGGTTTCAGACTATACCGTTTATATGTATCTAGGCGATATGATTGAGATGGGCGAGACCGATCAGATCTTTACTAAACCTGCGCAAAAGGCGACAGAGGACTATATCACTGGACGTTACGGTTAATGACAAGCAAGCAAGGTAAAGAGGGTATGAAAAGTAAGCCTATCTCAGTGCTCCGCGCCGCCTATGAGCAGTTAGGTTTTAGTGTAACTAGTGCCTCCAATGATAAACGAAGCTTATCAATATTAACGCCTAAGCGAGGATTAGGATCTATGCAAAATGAAAAGCATATCTCAAAGCGTTTTGATCAGGATATCAATGAAGCCATTCAACTGTTTTTGCACATGGGGGAGAGCGCGGCAAATCAAGTGGCAAAAGCCATCCACGCCCTCACTGAACAAAATCTAGTGTTAGCAAAAGAAGTCATAGATGCCGATGTCGAGATCAACCGCATGGAGCTTGAGCTTGATGAGCGCATCTTATTACTGATGGCAAAACGTCAGCCAACGGCCAGCGACTTACGCTTGGTAATGGCCATAAGTAAAGGTGTGGTTGATTTAGAGCGCATCGGTGATGAAGCAGTCAAGATTGCCAAGATGGCGATTAAAACGACTGAACAAGGCAAAACTGACTATAGCTACGCTGAGGTGCAGCACCTAAGTAATCAAGTACGCCTGATGGTACATGATGCACTAGAAGCGTTTAATCACTCCAATCCTGAACAGGCTTTTGAAGTCATACGTAGTGATAAAGCGGTAAATGCCGAATACCAGTCCGCTATCCGAGCGCTAATGACGTACATTATGGAGGATGCAAGACAAGTATCAAAAGTCATCAATATTATGTGGGTGTTACGCGCGCTTGAGCGCGTCGGTGATCATGCGCAAAACATCGCTGAGCTGGTCATCAACTCTATCAGCGGGCAGGACGTACGCCACTCCGATTTCGCTGAGGTCGAAAAAGCCGTGCAAGAGGCTAACGATAAAATAGCGGCGCGTGCGGCGACGCCCAATAATTAAATGCAATAAGTTAGAGGTAGCTAGGCAATATGCAACTATTGTCACTTCGAAATAAAATCGATACGTTGATATTGTCGCGCTACTGCTACAAATTTCCTTGCTTGCTGTGCGCTTCGCACTTTTCGATGCTACGCAACTATTGTTTAAAAGAAGCATCCCAGTAGCACTGTAGCGGTTTTAAATTGACTCAACTATAGGGTATAAAATCAACCTATTTTATAAAAGACGACTGTATAAAGACACGACTGTATAAAAAAACGCGTAACCTCAGGCTACGCGTTTTATAAATTAAGACATAAGCTAGTCTAGCTGTAATCTATCACTTTTCAGGCGTCCAGCCTTGGGCGCGCTCATAATCTTCATTGTCCAAGAACTTCTCGCGCTGCTCAGTCAAAAACTTCTTCGCCTCAGGATCCAACATGCTGAGATGATTCTCATTAATGAGCATGGTTTGCTGCTCCAGCCATTCTTTCCATGCTTTATCAGAGACGGTATCTTGTAGCTCCTGACCTTTTTTGTTTGGAAATGGAGGGTTTGCCATTTTTGGCAGATCTTGCTTATATTTACGGCAAAATACGGTATTGGCTTGGGGGTTAAAAGTCTCGGTCATAGGATGCTCCTTATTATCAATTTATTAAGCAAAAGCTTTTAGGCGTGCGCGCCCACTGATCACCGCTTGCTTGACTTGATTGGGCGCCGTACCACCTAAATGATCACGCGCAGCCAATGAGCCTTCCAACGTTAAATAGTCAAACACATCATCACCGATAGCATCGCTAAACTGCTGCAATTGCTCAAAGCTTAAGTCGCTTAAATCAACGCCCTCAGCGATACCTAAAGCAACAGCGTTACCGACCACTTCATGCGCATCGCGAAACGCTACGCCGCGGCGTACCAGATAGTCTGCCAAGTCAGTCGCAGTCGCATAGCCTTTCATGGTGGCGGCGCGCATAGCATCGGCGTTGGGTACAATGTTCGGTAGCATATCAGCAAAAGCGAGCAAGGAGCCAGTTAGCGTATCCACGCAATCAAAAAGCGGCTCTTTGTCTTCTTGATTGTCTTTATTATAGGCAAGCGGCTGACTTTTCATCAGGCTAAGCAATGTCATAAGTTGTCCAAAAACACGTGCCGCCTTACCGCGAACCAGCTCAGGCACATCCGGATTTTTCTTTTGCGGCATGATAGAGGAGCCGGTACAAAAGCGATCCGGTATCTGCACAAAGTTAAACTGCGCTGACATCCATAAAATAATCTCTTCACTCATACGCGATAGGTGCATCATTAAGATGGATGCGTTCGAGGTAAACTCAATAGCAAAATCACGATCGGAGACCGCATCAAGTGAGTTTTGGCAGATACCTTCAAACCCAAGTAGTGCTGCGGTAATCGTACGATCTATGGGAAAGGTGGTGCCAGCAAGCGCCGCGCTACCCAGCGGCATCTGATTGATGCGGCGGCGCGTATCTATGAGGCGCTCAGTGTCGCGGTAGAGCATCTCAAACCACGCGAGCACATGATGACCGAAACTGACCGGCTGCGCGGTTTGCAGATGCGTAAATCCTGGCATAATGGTATCGGTGTGCTGTTCAGCAAGATCAAGCAGACCGCTTTGCAAGCGTACTAGTAGCTCGATAATATTATCCGTCTCTTCACGCAGCCAAAGCCGAATGTCGGTGGCAACTTGATCATTACGGCTACGTCCGGTATGTAGTTTTTTGCCCACAGCGCCGACGATGTCGGTTAAACGCGACTCAACATTCATGTGGACATCTTCAAGCGCGATTGACCAGTTAAACTCCCCTGATTCGATCTCACGTAAGACCTGCTGTAGCCCTTGTATAATAGTGGTCACCTCATCGTTGGATAAGATACCGCACTCACCGAGCATAGTGGCATGGGCGATAGAACCCTCAATATCGTGACGCGCAAAACGCTGATCGAAGCCGACAGAAGCAGTAAAGGCGGCAACAAAACTGTCCGTCGCTTCACTGAAACGTCCACCCCACATCTGTTGGCCTTGAGGGTCAACAGCATGCTTGTTATCGTTTTTATAGCCATCAGATGCAGCGGGTTTTGTGCTAGAATCAGGTGATGATACATCTATATTTTGCTTGGGATTACTAGGGTTTGAAGAAGTGGCGTTCATATCAGTCTAAGGCAAGTCAGGAAAATGAGCATTCCAGTATAGCAAAGGATGAGGTTGCCTTGCTAGCTGAGCGCTTGGAGTTTTTTGTGCCCAAACTTACGCGTATGCTAAAACCTTGGCAGTGGCTGCTGTATATTTTCTTTTGGTCACTATTTGTGACGATTACTGATCGTCAGGACTTAATGACGTGGTCAGAGTTTTTGATCAAGTTTATTAGCCGCTTGGTACAAAATATACTTGCGCTCATGCCTTTGGTGTACCTTATTGATTACTTACGTCCGGTTTTTATGCGTATGAGCATTTTACGGACGAGCATATATATTTTACTAACGGTGATGAGTAGTTATGCCGTATTCATGATCTTAGTTAAGCTCATCACCATCAATATGGGCTTAATCGAATACAACAGTACAATGTTCGCCCTAAACGTCTTATTCGATACGATGATTACAGGTAGCTTTACCATCGTTTTTTTACTGTATTTCTTGCAGCGCTACCGCGAAATGCATGCACTTAAACAGTCTTTTGATTACGAGCTGATCGCCCAAAATGACTTAATAAAAGCGCGTCTAGCACCGCATTTTTTCTTTAATACTATCAATAGTCTTTTGCACTTGATTGAGTCCAATCCCACGCGCGCAGCTGACTTGTTGCAGCATATATCCGCGCTTTTTAGAGCCAGTTTCAATGGTGCGCGCGAGATTAGCTTTGAGGAAGAGATTGCTCTTTGTGAACATTATATTGCTATCGAATCTTGTCGTTTAGCGGACAAGCTAGTCGTCAGTTGGCAATTGCCTGAGGACGACGTTATGTACGATATGGTCATCACAGCGTTGACTCTACAAAGCATTATCGAAAAGATGCTTATCAATGTTGTTGAAATGACGACCGAGACCATTTACGTTGACATCGTAGCCAAATGGCAGCAGCATCGCATTACCATTACTATTACTGTGCAGCTACCGCATAAGACCTTAATGATTACGCATGATTTGCGCCATCACATGGACTTTCATGTACAAGCTGAGCGCTTGCAGGCCTATTTTGGGCAAAGCGCTACCATCGAGAGTACTGTCGACAGTAAACAAATTATAACGACCATTGATTATCCATTACAGGACGTTAGTTTATAGTTGAGTGCTTTAAGTGATTCTAACCACATAAACTATGATACATTTATTAAAAGTCTTTGATATAATTTATCAATTATAAGCTACGCTCAACGCTTATAAACAAGTGCATCGAAATACTCACTGCTTCTGAGATGAGTAAATAGAAATATCAATAAGTATTGACACAAAAAGCTCAACATTGTAAGTGAATATAAACATTCGTAATTCTAAATAAGTGTTAAGATATTTGTTATAAGGGTTGTACTAATCGAGATGTAGAGAAGGGGTTTATATGCGGATTGTAGTTTGTGATGATGAACCACTAGCGCGTGAGCGCTTGGTGAGAATAGTGAAAGAGTCAGGGCATAACGTGGTGGCGCAAGCAACAACAGGTACTGAGGCTATTGTCGCTGTCAAAACGCATCAGCCAGATATCATACTACTTGATATCCGTATGCCGGAGATGGATGGCGTTCGCTGCGCTCAGGAATTAAGTCGACTCGAGCACCCGCCTGCGATTATATTTGTAACCGCTTATGATCACTATGCTATTGCTGCCCTCAAGGCTAATGCTATCGGCTACTTGCTCAAACCCGCTAACAAAGATGAGCTGATAGAAGCGCTAGATAAAGCCAAAAACTTAAACGCCGCTCAGCTCAATGAGATCCGTAAACTTGAAGATCCTACTGCCCGACCTGTCCGCGAACACATCGCAGCGCGTACGCACCGCGGGGTAGAGCTGATTAAATTAAAAGACATCTACTATTTTACTGCCGATCAGAAATACGTCAAGGTACGCCATAAGGATGGCATTGTTTTGATTGATGAGACGCTAAAGGAGCTTGAACAAGAGTTTGAAGATCGTCTGTTTCGCGTACACCGTAATGCCATTATTAATCTGAGCTATCTAGATTTTCTAGAAACCGTAGATGCAGGGCAGTACAAGATACGCTTTAAAGGTATAGACGAGACACTAGCGGTAAGTCGCCGGCACCTGCCAGCGCTGCGGGATAAAATTCAAAGCATGTAGTAGATGGCGTACATGAGCTTATGCGTTTATTAATTAGACATTAAGTGCGGCTTTTATCCGTTGTTTGCAGCAGTCACTACCGTATCATCATTCCCTTATTTATGCTTAAATAGGGGTATTTTTTTGTCAGCTATTATCTTTAGATAGCGTTTTATTGAGGTTCTTATGAGCAGCACGCATACGTCAAATCTAACTACCTTAAACATCGCAACGCGGCAAAGTCCGCTCGCACTATGGCAAGCTGAGCACATCCGCGATCGTCTGCTGGCATTGTATCCCCACCTGACAGTCAACCTGCTTAAAATTGTCACTAAAGGCGATAAGATTTTGGATACACCGCTTGCTAAAATAGGCGGTAAGGGACTGTTTGTAAAGGAGCTTGAGCAAGCACTTTATGACAAACAAGCCGATATTGCTGTGCACTCTTTAAAAGATGTGCCTATGCAGTTGCCTGAGGGCTTAACCCTTGGCGTGTACTGCACACGTGCCTCACCGACCGATGCCTTTGTGTCCAATACCTATAGTAGTATTGACGAATTACCTAAGGGCGCTATCGTGGGTACTGCAAGTCTGCGCCGTCAGTGTCAAATTAAAGCCTATCGTCCCGATCTACAGATTAAAACTTTGCGTGGTAATGTCGGTACGCGTTTAGGTAAGCTTGATGCTGGCGAGTACGACGCTATCATTCTCGCGACCAGTGGTTTACAGCGTATTGAGCTTGACGCGCGTATCCGTAGTGAGCTTGATATTGATATTTGTCTGCCTGCAGTCGGTCAAGGCGCGCTGGCTATTGAGTGCCGCGATAACGACGAGGAGGTACTAGCCTTACTGGCGCCGCTTAATGACGATCGAGCACGCGTACGTCTGATGGCTGAGCGCGCGCTTAACCGTCACTTACAAGGCGGTTGCCAAGTCCCGATTGCTGCCTACTCTGTTTTGCAAATGGCGGAGGCTGAGACTGTAGATAGCGACAATGATAATCATAATGACGGCAACGGCAACAATGATAATGGCACGGTACTGTGGCTACGCGGCCGAGTAGGGGAAGAAGACGGCAGCACGCTACTCAAAGCCGATAAGCGTATCACTTTGACAGGGACACAAGAAGCGCAAGAAGCGCAGGCCAACCAGCTTGGTATAGACGTTGCTAATGAACTCTTAGCAGCGGGTGCAGGTAAAATTCTGTCTGCTATTTATGACACTGAGTCTTAAAACACGTTGAATAAAATTAGTCTTTAACGTGTTCAGTCTGTAGATGTTGAGCTAAGCGTGAGCTTTGTAAGCTGGCTTTTGGGGTAGTGCGTTTATGTTGGATTCCTTATCAAAACCAGTCGTCATTAATACGCGACCCTTTGAGCGCGCTGCCCCTTTAACACAGTATTTACAGCGTGCAGGATTTACAGTCGTTGACATACCTATGCTGACATTACAGACGCGGAGGGTGACTGACAACGATAGACAACTTATGCGCCGCTGGCTTGACGATGAGTATCGCGCGCTAGTTATCGTTAGTCCGACCGCCGCGGCTCTTGGTATCAAGGTATGGCAAGATATAAGCGAGACAAGAGATTCAAAGGATGTAAACAGCTTGGCGAGCATAAATATAGCACCAAGCCCGCTTATAGCAGTGGGCAGCGCTACTGCTGCTGTGTTTTATGATGAGTTGCCAAGTATAGCTGATAAAATCTTACAGCCCATCGTCGCTAATAACGAAGGTATGCTGGCAATGCCTGAGATCGATGGATTGCAAGCAGGCGATAAGCTGCTGATATGGCGCGGTCTTGGTGGACGCCGCTTGTTAGTAGATACGCTACAAGCGCGCGGGGTACACGTCGATACTATTGCTTGGTATGAGCGCATAATGCCTGCTGATGCTCAGAGGCAGTATCATGAGTGGCAACGAAACTATAGTCAGCTGCCTACAGTTAAGCCTATCGTTATCGTAAGTAGTGGTACCGCTTTTGAGCATTGGGCGCATATTGTCAACTCAGAAGCAGATGTGGATGTTTCATCGCAATTGGGTACTATCGACTCTCATGTAACAAGTAAGGCATCCCATACTCGTTTACAACTTAGTGATTTTACTTACGTGGCTTTAGGAGCGCGTTTGGCTGATATGCTAAGCAATCAACAGCTACCCTATTTACAAGTAGAAGATCTAGCGCCGCAGACCATTGCGAGCGCTATTAGTACTCATCTGACAAGTTAAACCGATGCTCATTTATAAACTCCATTATAATATTTCGATACGTTTGACCCTCAAACTATCTATGGCGCCGTCATTATGTCTACCTCTCCTAAATCTTCCAGTGATGCCTTGACCGTGCAGCAGCGCCGGCAAGCCAATAGATTGCTAATACGCGTTCAATGGTTGCTGATTTTGTTATTGATTGTGGCCTTAACTTGGCTGTATATCGGTCAGCAGCGCTTTCAAAACCGTATTAATGAGCGTTTGCAGAGCAATGAGCAGATGATTGGCCGCTTAAATGAGATGGATGATCGCATCTATGCGATGAGTCAACAGACTCTACCTATTCCTAAAGTAGCCGCGAGTAATCAAGCACAAAATCAGCTGGAGCTACTGCGTATCCAAGTACAAGCGGTTGATAGATTACTCGCTGATAATAACGATAGCGCAGCCATTGAGTTACTCCAAGGACTGCACTGGCAGCTATCACAAAGCGGTAATGAGATTGCACCTGCCCTGACAGTCGTCATCAAAAAAAGCTTAGTACAAGATATTGAGCGCCTGCAAGCTCAGCGCAACCAATTGAGTCCGTGGCAAACGCAGACGCTTGCGATCCAAACTATACAGGAATTTCTGCACAGCCATGAGCGGGTAGACAGCCATGAGCGGGTAGACAGCCATGAGCGGGCAAACAGCCATGAGCGAGCGCAGCCCAATGCCATGCTAACCCGTAGACAGCTAGTTATCCACGAGGTGATTATGACCTTAAACCTTGCCAGTCAAGCCAGCTATTTACGTGAGCAAGCTCAATTGCAGCGCTACTTGCGTCAAGCTCGTGATCAATTGCAAACCTTAGAGACAAAAGATAGAACGACAAGCGCTAGCACGCGCGCCAAAACAAGTCCAACAAGCCTAGCAGAGAGGGTAAGCGCGCCAAATAGTACCACTGAAATTGTGGACTGGCTTGATCAGCTTATTGACAATACTCCAACCTCAATGCCGCTACTCACCACACAAGTTCTCGATACCCGTAAGTCTTAAAGCCGTAGCCTAAATAAGGGATGGATTTAGTCATTTAAGTAAGGTGAGGTGTTTACTTAAGCTAAGGTATGAGCTTGCAACATTTACAAGCACAAATACAGACATAAAAAAGCACGTTGGCTCATGCAAACGTGCTTATTTTATTTATAAATAAGGCAGCCCTTATACGTTACTTACTTTTGGCTTGGCTGTTGGTTTGGCTGTTGGTTTGGCTGTTGGTTTGGCGCGCTGACAAAGTCAACAACATTAAGATCAAAGCCTGAGAGTGCATAGAATTTCATGGGCGAAGACAGTAAACGCATATCACGTACGCCTAAATGACGCAGTATTTGCGCGCCGACACCAATACTACGATAGGGCTGTTCAGCCAAAGTAGACAAAGATTTATTAGCGGAGGCTTTATCTAACGCTTCACCTAAGTCAATGGCTTGATGACTACCAATCCATACCAATACGCCGCGCTCTGAGGCGTGAATCTCTTGTAGAGCTGATTGTATGCTCCAGCCACTACGTCCTGTCCGATCGTTTTTGGCGGCAAACAGATCGCGCAACGGATGAAAACCATGCACACGTACTGTGCTGACACCTTGGTCAACATCACCCTTGACTAAAGCCAGATGCGTCTCATCAGCGCCAAATTCGCGGAAACGATATAAGGTAAAAGTGCCGTGTTCCGTCTCAAAAGGACGCGATTCAATCTCTTCAATCGTCTGCTCATTGGCGATGCGATAATTAATCAGATCCGCGATCGTACCTATCTTGATATCGTGCTCTTGTGCGAACACTTCAAGATCATCACGCCGCGCCATTGTGCCATCAGCGTTAATAATCTCAACAATAACCGCCGCAGGTTCAAGCCCAGCTAAGCGCGCAAGATCGCAGCCTGCCTCCGTATGACCCGCGCGATGCAATACGCCGCCATTTTGCGCCATAATCGGAAAGATATGTCCGGGTTGAACGATGTCCTCAGGTTTGGCTGAAGGTGATACCGCAGCTTGTATCGTACGCGCGCGATCACCGGCTGAGATACCAGTAGTGACTCCTTCAGCAGCCTCAATAGATACCGTAAAGTTGGTACTAAATTTAGCCTCGTTGCGATCAGACATCAAAGGTAGGGCTAGCTGTTGACAACGCGCTTGTGATAGGGTCAAACACACCAAACCGCGGGCATGAGTAATCATAAAGTTAATGTCATCGGCGCGTACATGGGTTGCTGCCATAATGATATCGCCTTCGTTTTCGCGATCCTCATCATCCATCAAAATGACCATTTTGCCCGCACGAATATCTTCAATAATCTCAGGAATAGTATTTAAATTCATAAAGCTCTCAAGGTTTTATTATTTGCAGTAGATAAAAGGGTATAAAATATCTATGTATTGTAACAGTAGATGGCACGATACGCTGCTTCATCACTCTATTATATCGTTAGACGGTCAAAAAATAACGATGAGTTATATTAATGATCGCTTGCTAACTCGAAGCGTGATAGAGATTATAAGCTTGGCAACAACCCAGTCCTCCTTTATAGGACGCATGACCTTGGCATATAAACTAGAGGCGTTAGTCATTGCTTGCTGCTTGCTGCTTGCTGTTTGAGCCAGTCCACAAATTGTTTGCTGTGCTGCTCACGCTGATTATCAGCAAACTCATAAAAGCGTGTGCCAACTAGGCGATCCGGTAAATAGGACTGCGCGTAGTAATGATTGGGATAGTCGTGCGGATAGACGTATTCTTGACCGTAGCCTTGCTCACGCATCAGCTTTGTGACACCGTTACGCAGGTGCAGCGGCACTGGTGAAGCGTCTTTTTCTGCCAGACGCATCGCCGCATTAATCGCTTTGTATGTGCTATTACTCTTAGCACTGGTCGCCAGATAAACAATCACTTGACCTAATATAATTCGTGCCTCAGGCATGCCAATTGACTGCACGCTACGCAGCGCTGCATCAGCGAGCAATAACGCATTAGGGTTGGCATTACCGATATCTTCACTCGCTAAGATAACCAAACGGCGCGCGATAAAATCAGCAGGCTCACCGCCGACCAGCATGCGCGCCATCCAATACAGTGCCGCATCAGGGTCAGAGCCGCGCACTGATTTTATCATCGCTGAGATCATATCATAGTGCTGCTCGCCGTCCTTATCGTAGCGTACTAGTGCGCTTTGCGCGACGCTTGCCACGCGTGTGTCATCGATGACAATGGGCGTCTCATTAGCGGTTTGTACTGCAAGTTCCAATAAGTTTAGCGCTTTTCGAGCGTCGCCGTGCGCAAGTTTGCTAATGGTGTCTGCTGCTTGCAAGTCAATATCTAACGTTTTTAAGATACTATCTTGGTGAATAGCTCGCTGTAGTACTGCCGTAATCTGCTCAGTATCAAGCGGCTCTAAGCGATAGACTTGGCAGCGTGATAACAAGGCGTTGTTAACGCTAAATGAAGGGTTTTCGGTGGTTGCGCCGATAAGAGTAATGTCGCCTGCCTCTACCGCACCGAGTAGGGCATCTTGCTGCGCCTTATTAAAGCGATGTATCTCATCAATAAAAACAACGGGCGACTCAAAGCTCAGCGAATCCTTTTTATCCAGCACGTCGCGTAGCTGTTTCACACCAGTATTGAGTGCCGATAGGGCATGAAAGGAGCGATTAACCGCGCCTGCGAGCAACATAGCAATTGTCGTCTTGCCAATACCGGCTTCACCGTGCAATATAATAGAAGGCAGATGTCCTTGCTCAACCAAACGTCGTAGTGGCGCGCCAGCCGCGAGTAGATGCGTTTGACCGATGATTGCATCGAGCGAGTTTGGACGCATGCGTTGAGCGAGCGGCGTATCCGCATGAAAAGTAGATGACATAAAGGGCTCTGTATCAAGGTTCAAGCAAGAATAAGATAGGTTTTTGAATAAGGGTTATGATAGATAACAGTTATAATAAACACTAGCTATAAAGAGTGGCGCTATAAATAATAGATCAAGTAACAGAGCCTAGACTAACGCAGTTTGGCGTTAAAAAAAATCAAGCAACTGTATATCTTATGTCTAAATAGCGATATTCACTCTTCGTCACAGCCATTTAGAATTGCAACATCACTCAACATGACAGAAATCTTATGCCACTAAAACCTAAAAGCTTGTTATATCAGCTTCAGCTTAAAAAAGAAGCGTGGCGCCAGCAAAAGTCGCGTGCGCTAAATGCTAACGAAGTCGCTCTTGCACGCTCAGTATTTGGCGATAGTATTGTGCTGGATGACGTGCGGCTAAAAACGGCATGGTGGGTACTTGAAAACTACGCCGTCAGCCCAAATGGTAACCTCTACTTTCATCCAGCAAACTGGATTGAGGATTTTAGCCAAGCCTCACTTGCTAAGCAGGGCTGGCTTATTCATGAGCTGACTCACGTTTGGCAACTACAACAGGGTCTTAAAGTGATACGCGGCGCACTTATTAACCGCCGTTATAGCTATAAGCTTATACAAGGAAAATCTTTTTTTAAGTATGGTATAGAGCAGCAGGCGCGTATGGTGCAAGATTATTTTTTAAGACGTGCGCGTGGTCAAGACTGTGAGGACTTACAAGCCTGTATTCCCTTCTTGGCATGATAACTGCTTATTTATACTAAGTGTGCGTATTACTGCTTTTAATCCAGACGATAGTCTAGGTACAATTTGCTCATTTATAAGCAGCCACACAAGTTATGATAAATGCTTGCACCTACTTTAGCCAAAAAGGACGTCACTTTTAATGTTTAAATTAACCGCGCTCAATAGTCGTACTCATAATCACCCAGATCTAATAAAATATCCCGTCGCACAGCCCTCATTTTTTACTGCTGCCACTTGGTATAAGCTAACCTTGTTACCAGCGTTACCAGCACTTAGTGCCACTTTGTTATTGGCTGGATTATTGGCTGGATGCCAGCCCACTGAGCCGCCACCTGTAGACGTACCGGACACGACCCAAACAGAAAAAACGTCTGTTAGCAGTAGTACCGCCACTGTCATGAGTGAATCTGCTATTGCCTATATCGAAGAGTTTGAGCCCTTGTATGTTGAACAAGTATTAGGGCTACAGCAGCGCTTGCAGGCGGAGTACGAGGCATTTAAGGCTGCCGATACAACGAGTAGTGAGGGAGTGAGTTCTGATCCATTAGCGAATCAGACAACGATTGCTGAGACCGCGCCTGAGCTCAGTGCTACTAATGACAGTACCGATGCTCCTAATAATAGTGATAATACTGGAATTGAAGGCGAGATTAACGTGAGCGCTGAGGTCGGTGAGCGCGATTTGGAAGTGCTAAAGCGCATTAGCTTTGAGCCGAGGTCACCGACAATATTAACGGAGACACAAATCACGCAGAATTATCAGCAGGCCACGCGCGCACTGTATGAGCCAGGGCCCCTTAATGCTGGAGAGATTGAAACCTTACTTAGCGTTGCTGAGT
Organism: uncultured Psychrobacter sp.; assembly: GCA_947489525.1. Taxonomy (GTDB): domain Bacteria; phylum Pseudomonadota; class Gammaproteobacteria; order Pseudomonadales; family Moraxellaceae; genus Psychrobacter. The sequence continues at coordinate 537,737 of CANLDW010000002.1, read as the reverse complement.
TATTACCCCAGCTATTTGAGCATCCGGAGATTGCCGAGCGTCTCAATATTAAAAGTCCAACGCTCGCCCGCTTAATCGTGCAACAACAGATTTGGTCACAAATAGAAGCGGATCAAGCTGCGGATATACAGCGTTTAAAGCAAGCACAGCAAGCGGAGTTTGAGTCTCTGATGGCTAAGTTTAATGATACGATCGAAGGCTATGATGAACAAATTGCTAAATACGAGCAAACGCTTGAATCGTTTCAATAATCCGCTTTTGTTTGACTGGCTCAGACTCTGATATTTTTCTTAAAACCGTATTAAAGATAAATACTATCAAAAAAATCCCGCTTAGTAGCGGGATTTTTATAATATAAGACTTAAATAAAGGCTTATTTGCGTTTGTCAATCGGGACAAACTCGCGGCGCGTCTCACCCGTGTATAACTGACGAGGGCGACCGATCTTAAAGGGTGCACTGTGCATCTCAAGCCAATGACTGATCCAGCCTGAGGTGCGCGCTAGAGAGAAGATAACGGTGAACATAGACGTTGGAATACCGATGGCTTTTAGAATAATGCCAGAGTAAAAATCAACGTTTGGATACAAGTTGCGCTCAACGAAGAACGGATCTTCTAAGGCGATCTGCTCAAGTTTCATCGCCAGCTCAAGTTTTGGATCGTTAATACCTAACGCAGCGAGTACCTCATCACATGTCTCTTTCATGACTTTAGCACGAGGATCGAAGTTTTTGTAAACGCGGTGACCAAAGCCCATAAGTTTGACTTCACGGCTTTTGACCTTTTCCATAAATTCAGGCACGTTTTCAACAGAACCGATCTCATCTAACATCTCAAGCACCGCTTCATTAGCGCCGCCGTGTGATGGGCCCCAAAGCGCTGCAATACCAGCAGCGATACAAGCGTATGGGTTTGCACCTGTCGAGCCTGCTAGACGTACCGTTGACGTTGATGCATTTTGCTCGTGATCAGCATGCAAAGTAAAGATTTTATCCATAGCGCGCGTAAGCACGTCGTTTGGCTTGTAATCCACGTCAGCTGGCGTGGCAAACATCATGTATAAGAAGTTCTCAGCATAACTAAAATCATTACGCGGATACATGAACGGCTCGCCTTGCGAATACTTATAACTCATCGCCGCAAGCGTTGGCATCTTAGCGATGAGGCGGATCGCGGTAATCTCGCGGTGACGCTCATCACTGACATCTAAGCCATCGTGATAAAATGCCGATAGGGCACCAACAACACCAAGCATAATAGCCATAGGATGGGCATCACGGCGGAAGCCTTCAAAGAATCGACGCAATTGATCGTGTACGCCTGAGTGCTTACGAATTTTTTCGTAAAAGTCCGCCTTTTGCTCAGCATTGGGCAAATCGCCATGCACTAGCGCGTAAGCAACTTCTAGGTACTCAGCATTGTCAGCCAGCTGATCGATAGGGTAGCCACGATGCAATAGTTCACCTTTACCGCCGTCAATATAAGTGATTTTTGATTCGACGGGAGCGGTAACCTTAAAACCAGGGTCATAAGACCAGTAACCTGAATCTTGTATTGCTGCTACGTCGATAACGGGGCGACCTAGTGTGCCTTTAATAATAGGGAAGGTATATTCTTCACCATCTACGGTTAACGTGGCGTTATTATCAGCCATAAGTTCCTCTCCATTGGGTTTAAGATATTAAAATGATCATTAAGCTTGTGAGAATAAGACTTATCAGAATAAGAATAGTAGTGACGCTGACGTCATGTGATCGCTTCGACACAACAAAGATGAGTGCTGCTTCAAGAGTTGTGCTCATCAATGAGTTGTTATCGTTAAGTGGACCCATTTAACCTGCAAGGGGTTAAATCTTAATTTAACTTGTCTAATATTCGGGCTATATTAGCAGCAATTGGCTCAGATTTGAAAAGACTTTTACTCGTAATCACCTAAGCTTATGTGATTTAGGGGTATTTATGAGCGGTAATTTTTGTATCAAAATATGTCTACAGCCAAATAGATTGTAAATAGTATCGTGATATCAATTATTTAGACGTCATACATTATCACAAAGATAGCTATAAAGCGGCGTACTGATGGGTTTAAATCTTATGAGTCGCTCGTTCAGCATTTTGTCATAAACAACTGTGCTTGGACTAGATCTAACCGCTACCGCGTTAAACTAATATTTATTATTTGGGGTATTCGTTTGTATTTAGCAGGCAAGCATTTTATAATTGACGCAATTTGACTGACATAACCTTTGCAAGTGCTAATACTTCTTATCAGTATATTCTCCATTAATGTTAGAAAATACTTTTAAAGACTGTCTTTGACACGTGTTTTGTACGATGTAAACGTATGAATGACCCCTGCATACGCAATGATAACTTGAATATTTGTGTTATTTATTCTATGTTTAGAGTGGTTATAGTGAAGTTGTTCTTAATAAAAATGATTATCATGTAGATGACAGCATACCGTTGTCTTTTTTTGCGTTACCTTTTTTATTGAGAACGATTTTTTGACGTATAGCTTTTATATATACGTTAGCGTAATAATCGTACTAATTTAGCAAGGTCAGCTAGCTCTTCCTTACTACTTTATTCGTCTCGTGTGTGGCTAAGCGTGTAATATTTTTAAGCGTTTTAGCAGATACAGGAGTATAACCGCAAAAGGATGCCCGCTGTGAAAAGCAACCGACCTATTGATCTACCTCTAAGCCAAGTGATTAAAGTGAATCGCTCACCCATTGCGATTGCCTCAATCCTACATCGTATCTCCGGCGTCGTTTTATTCTTATTGATTCCTGTCATATTATGGCTGTTACAGGTTTCTTTGGCTTCACCTGAGAGTTTTGAGACTGTATTTGATAATCTTTTCTTGCGTTTTTTAGCTTGGATATTTGTGGCTGCCATTGCCTATCATTTTGTCATGGGCATTAAGCATTTATTTGCTGATAATGGTAACAACGAAGAGCTAAAATCAGCACGTATGGTGTCTGTAGTCAGCTTAGTTATTGCAGCGATTCTAATTGTTGCCTCGTTTGTATGGGTGATGTTCTAATGATAAAAAATAATTCAGGAATAAAAAGTGCGACTGGTTTGACAGGATTGGGCACGCGCGACTGGGTCGTACAGCGTATTAGCGCTATTATTTTGGCTGTTTATAGTGTGGTATTGCTCGGCTTCTTTTTGACTCACGGTCATGTCACTTTTTTTGAATGGCATGCTTTTATGACCAGTTTGCCAATGAAACTATTTAGTCTGGTTGCTGTCTTAGCATTAGCGGGTCATGCGTGGGTTGGTATGTGGACGATATTCACCGATTACATTACCTCAGGTAAAATGGGTGAAAATGCACCGAGACTGCGTATGGTGCTACAAACGCTCATGATTATTGCTGTCTTGGTATATTTATTTTGGGGCATCATGATCTTTTGGGGTAATGGCTACGGTGTCATCGCTGTCTAGTATTCAAATCCTAACGTGTAGATGGTAAAAATATTGTCCTAGCGGTACAGACAGTAGCGGACGACTGGGTCACTCCAATTTACTTTAAAAGTATTCCGTCCATAACCATATTAGTAATCACTATTTAGAGTATGAGCGCTTTTGTTAGTAATAGATTAGGCGCGCCCTAAAGTGATAATAAGTTTTAGCAAGTGGTTGCAGGTTGTTCATTGATTGTGCGCAAGTTATAGACTCACGTTTATATCAGATTTACTTGATGGCTTAGTCATTTTCCAAGTATTAAGTTTCTAAGTATCAAATTCTAACTTTTAAGTATTAAGTATTAAGTTTCAAGTATCAAAGCAATGAACAACTTTTGTATTTATTTCCCTAGCAGTAATAAGCATTAGGAAAATCATAATGGCGACAAAACAAGATAACACTATTAGTAACATTAAGACCCTGAACTACGATGCCATTATTGTCGGCGGCGGCGGTTCAGGTATGCGTGCATCACTACAGTTAGCAGAAGCTGACATGAATGTCGCAGTTATCACCAAAGTGTTCCCAACGCGCTCGCACACTGTTGCCGCTCAAGGCGGTATTGGCGCAAGTCTTGGTAACATGAGTAACGACAACTGGCATTTTCACTTTTATGATACGGTCAAGGGTTCAGACTGGCTGGGTGATCAAGACGCTATTGAATACATGTGCCGTGAAGCGCCAAAAGTGGTTTACGAGCTTGAGCATATGGGTATGCCGTTTGACCGTAATGAAGACGGTACGATTTATCAGCGTCCATTTGGCGGTCATACTTCAAACTACGGTGAAAAAGCGGTACAACGTGCTTGTGCTGCCGCTGACCGTACAGGACACGCACTGCTGCATACGCTTTATCAAAAAAACCTTGAAAAGGGTACGCAGTTTTTTATTGAGTGGATTGCTCTTGACTTGATTAAAGACGAAGATGGCAACATCAATGGTGTCATTGCGCTTGAGCAAGAAACTGGGACAGTCGCTGTGTTCCAAGCACCGATTACGGTATTGGCTACTGGTGGTGCTGGTCGTATTTTTGAGGCCTCAACCAATGCGTATATCAACACAGGTGACGGTATTGGTATGGCAGTGCGTGCAGGTGTACCACTGCAAGATATGGAATTTTGGCAATTTCACCCCACAGGCGTTGCTGGCGCGGGTGTACTGTTAACTGAAGGTTGCCGCGGTGAAGGGGCTATCTTACGTAACAAAGATGGCGAAGGTTTTATGGAGCGTTACGCCCCAACGGTAAAAGACTTAGCGCCGCGTGATCTCGTATCGCGCTCCATGGATCAAGAGATTAAAGAAGGTCGTGGCTGCGGCCCCAACGGTGATTACATCGTTATGGATATGACTCATTTAGGTGTAGATACGATTATGAAGCGTCTACCATCTGTATTTGAGATCGGTAAGAACTTTGCTAACGTTGATATTACTAAAGAGCCAATTCCAGTTATCCCAACGATCCACTACATGATGGGCGGTATTCCGACGACTATTCATGGTCAGGTGATAAAACCTGATTTAGAGGCGGGTAAGGACGAAGACGGTCTATACGCTGAAGGTAAAATCGTTAAAGGTCTATACGCTATCGGCGAATGCGCTTGCGTCAGTGTGCATGGTGCCAACCGTTTAGGAACCAACTCCCTGCTTGATCTGTTAGTCTTTGGTCGTGCTGCTGGTAAGCATATTGTTGATGAGTATCATCACAACGATCATAACTACAAGCCACTTGATCCGCGTGTGCTAGATTACACTGTTGGCCGCTTAGATAAGCTGCAACAATCAACTGAGGGTTATAATGCTCAGGACGTTGCTGATGAAATTCGCGCTATCATGCAAAAACACGCTAGTGTATTTCGTACGCAAGCAATGATGGATGAAGGTGTTGAGAAGCTATTAGCCCTTGGCGAAAAGATAGACAATATCCATCTAGTAGATAAGTCTCAAGTGTTTAATACGGCGCGTATCGAAGCTTTTGAAGTGGCTAATTTGTACGAGGTAGCAAAAGCGACAATGGTATCAGCGGCGAATCGTCATGAGAGCCGCGGCGCTCATAGTGTGGCGGATTACGACCGTCCAGAAGATGATGATTATGCGCCAAACGGCCGTAACGATCATGAGTGGATGAAGCATACGCTATGGTACTCTGAAGGCAATCGCATTATCTACAAACCAGTTCGTAAGAGTCCGCTGACCGTAGACTATATCGAGCCCAAAGTTCGCGTTTACTAAGTTTAGATTAAGCTTGGCAACGCAGCAAACGTTTTATATTAACGTCATAATAGACGCGCGTATACAACGCCTTTACAGATAGTATTATTTTATTCATCTAAGAGATGAGCGCCAGCGACATGCACGTAGGACTACTTACAGATTAATACCTAGTATTTAATACCTAGTGATTAATACTTAGTAAGAAGTGTTTATTCGCATTCTTTGTCCGCCCGCATCATCTCCGTGTGGAGTTTAGCATTATGAGCCGAGGTACTCGCACCATCGAAATTTATCGCTACGATCCTGATCGGGACGCAGCGCCGCGTATGCAAACGTATACGATTGAGCTACTAGAGTCAGATCGTATGTTGCTTGACGTATTACTACGCCTTAAAAAAGAAGATGAGACGATTACGTTTCGTCGCTCGTGCCGCGAAGGTATTTGCGGATCGGATGGCATGAATATCAATGGCAAAAATGGTCTAGCCTGTTTGCTAAATATGAACACGCTACCTGAAAAAATCACAATCCGTCCGCTACCTGGTCTGCCAGTGGTGCGTGATTTAGTCGTGGATATGAATCAGTTCTATGAGCAGTACGAAAAAGTACATCCTTATCTAATCAATGATCAGCCTGCGCCGCCAACGGAGCGTCTACAGTCTCCTGAACAGCGTGAAAAAATGAACGGTTTGTACGAGTGTATTCTTTGTGCCTGCTGTTCAACGAGCTGTCCATCATTTTGGTGGAATCCTGATAAGTTCTTAGGACCAGCAGCGCTTCTTAATGCCAATCGTTTTGTCGTCGACAGCCGAGATACTGATGTACAAGCACGTCTAGCGCGTCTTGATGATCCCTTCAGTCTGTTCCGTTGCCGCGGTATTATGAACTGTGTGTCTGTATGTCCAAAAGGCTTGAACCCTACAAAGGCGATTGGTCATCTACGCAATTTATTACTTGATCAAGCAGGTTAAGCCATCAGTAAATTGGCAGTCCGCACTTTTATTAAGGTGTAATTATATCTGTTAGAGTTATAGCGAATCAGTGTTATTATTCACATAAAATTTTATCCATAAAAAAACACCGCTTAGACAAATAAGCGGTGTTTTTTGATATTCAGCTTTTTGAGGTCTTTAACCCTATTTTATCAAAATATTTGTTATGGCAAATGAAAGGTAAAGCTTTACTAAGGATACGTTGGTCGTATGTAAGAAAACATGCGCTATCAGCAATCTGTCTATATAATTAGTATTTTGTTTCTGCCTTAGTGCTTTACATTGTATTGAGCATTTTACTGAATAATCCTGACTTATTAATTAAGCAGATATTAATCTCAACATTGTGATAAATAAGAGCTAACAAAACGGCGTGGTATTGCAAATATTTAGTACCTGAATACCTAGTATTGAACAAACAAACTATAACGTCTAAGAGCTGCATGATATTCTGAGCAGCGAGCTGTATTTTACGTTATTAGCTATATACGTTATCAGCTATGTCAGTTAACTATATTGAGCTGAAAACCTGCGTTTTCGACTTGATAAGTAATAACGCCTGAGCAAGATTAAACTGCCAATAAATCTATTAGTTATGATACAAACAATTATACATAAATTTTTATTGTGAGACGATTTTGGTATCAATACTGAGCGTTCACAAATAATTGGTAAACTAACTGGGTGATGCTTATTGTGGCCAGCCTACGTAGATAATAATAAGCTCAATCCATTCATTCATTTATAACATAGACAATTATTATGAATAGTACAACTAAAGAAGCAATAAGCGCTGTACATACTGAACTTGCTGCGGATAATGCGCTTTACATCGAATCTCTCTACGAGCAGTATTTAGATGATGCGAGTAGTGTTGATAGCGATTGGCAGGATTACTTCAAACAGTATCAATCAGATAACGATGCTCAGCACGGTGCTATCCGCGATCAGTTTTTACTGCTTGCACGTAATCAAACCGCTAATAAAGCCGCGTCTACCGACTCCGATGCTAAATCGACTAACATAGCGGACTGTGCTGACCCCAAACAAATGGGTGTACAGCAACTGATCTCAGCCTATCGTCGTCGGGGTCATCGTCACGCCAATCTTGATCCGTTAGGTCTGCATCCTCGTCCAGAGGTAGAAGACCTCACGCTTGCCTATCACAATCTATCAGAAGACGATCTCGATACGGTTTTTCCAACCAATGATTTGAACATAGGTAAAACAGAAGCACCGCTACGCGAAATTATTGAGATTATGGAGCGCGTGTACTGTCGCTATATCGGCGTAGAATACATGCATGTTACGACCAGCACTGAAAAGCGCTGGATGGAGAAGTATCTAGAGAGTAATCTGGGCTTCATTGAATTTGATAAAGAAAAGCGCTTGTCCATCCTTGAGCGTCTGACTGCTGCTGAAGGACTTGAAAAGTACTTAGCACGTAAGTATACGGGTGTGAAGCGCTTTGGTTTAGAGGGTGGCGAGAGCTTTATTCCCGCTGTAAATGAGATCATCCAACGAACAGGTAGTTATGGCACCAAAGAAGTGGTCATTGGAATGGCGCACCGTGGTCGTCTCAATTTACTGGTCAATATATTAGGCAAAAACCCTGCCGATCTCTTTGATGAGTTCGATGGTAAAGTGCAGCCTGAAAAAGGTTCAGGTGATGTCAAATATCATAATGGCTATTCGTCAAATGTAATGACACCGGGCGGTGAGGCGCATCTTGCGTTAGCGTTTAACCCCTCACACCTTGAAATTGTTGCGCCTGTACTACAAGGTTCAGTGCGCGCGCGCCAAGTTCGCCGCAATGATGAACCCGGCAATAGTGGCAAAGACGGCAACTCAGTACTTCCTATCGTTGTGCATGGTGATGCTGCTTTTGCCGCGCAAGGTGTTGTACAAGAAACCTTCCAAATGTCGCAGACGCGCGCTTACACCACGGGTGGTACGGTACACATTATTATTAATAATCAGGTGGGCTTTACAACCAGTCGTCAAGAGGACGCACGTTCAACTGAATACTGTACTGATGTCGCAAAGATGGTGCATGCTCCTATCTTACACGTTAACGGTGATGATCCTGAATCCGTTGTTTTTGCCGCGCAGTTGGCGTTAGATTATCGCCGCGAATTTGATAAAGACATTATCATTGATCTGTTTTGCTATCGCCGCAATGGTCATAACGAAGCCGATGAGCCGTCAGCGACGCAGCCACTGATGTATGCCGTTATTAAAAAACTACCAACGACCCGTACTATCTATATTAATAAGTTGATTGAAGCGGGTGTGATCACCGAAGAGGATGCTAAGACCTACGAAAATGAATATCGCGAGTCCCTTGACCGCGGTGAGTATGTTGCTGACTCTTTGGTAAGTGAGCCTAATGAAGCCTTATTTGTCGATTGGAAGCCTTATCTTGGGCATGATCTAGTTGATGATTGGGATACCAGTGTCGATATTGAAAAGCTCAAAGAGTATGGCCGCCGTATGGCTCAAATGCCTGAAGGCTATAAACTTCAGCGCCAAGTACAAAAAGTCGTCGAGCAGCGCTTAGCCATGCAGACGGGTGAGGAGCCCCTAAACTGGGGGGCAGCTGAAACCTTAGCATACGCTTCTTTAGTTGATAACGATGATGTCCTAGTCCGTATTACTGGTGAAGATGTAGGCCGTGGCACGTTCTCGCATCGTCACAGTGAGATTTATAATACGACTGACGGTAGTATGTATGTGCCGTTAGCGCATATTAGCGAAGATCAAGCACGTTTTGCTATCTATAACTCTTTACTATCAGAAGAAGCGGTACTTGCTTTTGAATACGGTTACGCCACGACCGTACCCAACGCCCTCATCGTTTGGGAGGCGCAATTTGGTGATTTCGTTAATGGAGCACAGGTCGTTATTGACCAGTTTATCTCTAGCGGTGAGACGAAATGGCAGCGCGTCTGCGGTCTGACTATGCTGTTGCCTCACGGCTATGAAGGTCAAGGTCCAGAGCATTCCTCAGCCCGTCTTGAGCGTTTTTTACAGCTGTGTGCCGAAGACAACATGCAAGTGATTACGCCGACTACGCCGGCACAAATTTATCATGCGCTGCGTCGTCAGGCTGTGCGTCCTATCCGTAAGCCGTTGATTGTGATGTCGCCTAAGAGTTTGCTGCGTCATAAACTAGCTACCTCGACTCTAGAGGAGCTTGCCGATGGTAAGTTCGAAACCGTATTGTCAGAGCTTGATAAGCAAGAAGCAGACAAAGTAACGCGTCTCGTTCTTTGCGGTGGTAAGGTCTATTATGATCTATTAGAGCAGCGCCGTGAGCTGGGTCTTGAGCACGTCGCCATCGTACGTATCGAGCAGCTTTATCCGTTGCCAGAGCAGCGTCTAATCGCTGAGATCGAAAAGTACAGCAATCTAAAAGAGATTGTTTGGACGCAAGAGGAGCCGCTCAATCAAGGCGCTTGGTATTATCTAGCACCGCATATGTTCCGTATTGTGATCCCGCATCCTACTAAAGCTAAAGTTATGGAACCGATTGCTCGTCCTTCGAGTGCAGCACCAGCAACGGGTTCGCCAAAATTACACGCCCAGCAGCAACAAGCACTAGTAGCAGGCGGCTTAGGCGTTAGTGTGGATGATTTAGCTAAATAAGTATCGTTACTGATATAAGCGTTAAGATGAGATATCAATAGCAGACAGACCTTGATAGGAGCTGGCTGCTTATGACCCTTTTATAACAATTAGTATTCATAAATTCTAAGGAGTATTTCTGATGGCTGAGATTAAAGCCCCCGTTTTTCCAGAGTCGGTTGCCGATGGCACAATCGTAGAATGGCACGTTACTGAAGGTCAACAAGTCAGCCGTGATGATTTGCTAGCTGAGATCGAAACCGATAAAGTTGTCCTTGAAGTTGTTGCTCCTGATGATGGTGTAGTGACAAAAATCGTCAAACAAGTCGATGATACGGTTGATTCAGATGAGCTCATCGCTGAATTTGAAGCGGGTGCAAGTGCTGATGCTGGTGGCTCAGAAGATAACTCTGATGCTGATAAAAAAGATAGCCATGAAGATAAAAAGAGCGGCAATGACAAAGACGACGCGCCAGCAGTAGACCCAAGTCAGCCTGCAGCGCCTGTACAAGCAAGAAAAGGCAAAGACGATGGCGAGCCTGTTCAAGAGACTGATAAAAAAGATAGTGTAGAAAAAGACCATAAAGATCAAAGTCCAGCAGTACGCAAAGCAGCAAAAGAGAGTGGCGTTGATCCAAAAGAAGTTGAAGGTAGCGGACGCGGTGGCCGAGTCACAAAATCTGATATGGCAGATCCTAAGCTAAAAGCTGACAGCAATATCAAGACCGATAGTGGTCAGCCGGTTGCAGAATCAGTAGGTACGCGTAGTGAAAAACGCGTTCCGATGACGCGCTTGCGCAAGCGCGTAGCTGAGCGTCTGTTATCAGCGACACAAGAAACGGCAATGCTAACGACGTTTAACGAAGTGAATATGCAGCCACTTATGGATATGCGCACTAAGTACAAAGATCAGTTTGAGAAGCGTCATGGTGTACGTTTAGGCTTCATGTCTTTGTTTGTTAAAGCAGCAACAGAAGCCCTCAAACGCTTTCCAGCGGTGAATGCGTCACTTGATGGTGATGACATTGTTTATCACGGTTTTTATGATATCGGTGTTGCCGTGTCCTCAGATCGTGGTTTAGTCGTACCGGTACTTAGAGATACCGATCAGATGAGTATGGCGGATGTTGAGAGCAAGATCCGCGAGCTTGGCGCTAAGGCGCAAGATGGTAAGCTTGGCTTGGATGAGATGACAGGAGGTACTTTTACTATCTCAAATGGTGGGGTGTTTGGCTCACTCATGTCGACGCCTATCCTTAACCCGCCACAAACAGCTATCTTGGGTATGCATGCTATTAATGAGCGCCCAATGGCAGTCAATGGTGAGGTGAAGATTCTACCCATGATGTACTTGGCGCTATCTTACGATCATCGTATGATCGACGGTAAAGAAGCAGTACAGTTCTTAGTCACCCTCAAAGACTTGGTAGAAGATCCAACCATGCTATTGCTAGATTTATAAGCTTTTAAGCTTGTATTGGTTAACGCTAATACAAGCTTTTTATCTTTGTTATCACTGGCTATTTTAACAGCTATAATTCAACTCTTATTTAAGGGTGTATAGGGATATCAAATACTTTAGTAGTAGAGTGAATGACATTACAGTGTATCAATCAGAATATTTATATTCAGCTCAACTCTACAGCGTAATGCTTTTAACAGCTGAATACTTTTACCTTAAATAGCGGTTTAATATAGACTTAAAACCAAAATATAATAAGGAACACATTATGAAAGATAGTTATGATTTAGTGGTTATTGGCGGTGGTCCTGGTGGTTACGAAGCAGCTATCCGTGCAGGACAGTTGGGTATGAGCGTTGCTTGTATCGAAAAACGCGTTCATAGAGGCGAGCCTGCGCTTGGTGGTACATGCTTAAATGTTGGCTGTATTCCCTCAAAAGCTTTGCTTGATACCTCACACCGTTTTGAGGCGACCAAGCATGAGCTTGATGAGCATGGTATTAGCACAGGCGATGTATCTATCAATATCGAACAAATGATAGAACGTAAAGAAGGCATTGTTAAGCAGCTAACAGGCGGTGTGGCCGCTTTAGTAAAAGGCAATGGTGGCGACTGGTTGCAAGGCTGGGGTACGCTAATCGATGGTACAGGGACTGACAAAAAGATTAAGTTCACTGCGCTTGAAGACGAGAGCGAAACTATCATTACCGCAAAAAACGTTATTTTGGCTTCAGGTTCTGTGCCTATCGAGATTCCGGTTGCCAAGACAGATGGCGAACGTATCGTTGACTCAACCGGCGCGCTTGATTTTACCGAAGTGCCTAAACGTTTGGGGGTTATCGGCGCAGGCGTTATTGGTCTTGAGCTCGGTTCCGTATGGCGCCGTTTAGGCAGCGAAGTCGTTGTTTATGAAGCTTTGCCTGAATTTTTAGCGGCTGCTGACAAGGATATCGCTAAAGAAGCGCGCAAAATGTTTAAAAAACAAGGTCTGGATATTCGCGTTGATACCAAAGTGACTAACGCTGAGGTCAAAGGCGATGAAGTCGTTGTCACTAGCGAGAACAACGGTGAGTCATCTGAGGAGAGCTTTGATAAGCTAATCGTTTGTGTCGGTCGCCGAGCGTATGCCGAAAAGCTATTAGGAGATGATAGCGGCGTCAAACTTACTGAGCGCGGTCTTATTGAAGTCAATGATCAATGTCAGACTAATCTTGACGGCGTCTATGCGATTGGCGATCTAGTGCGTGGTCCTATGCTCGCTCACAAAGCGATGGAAGAGGGCATGATGGCAGTTGAGCGCATCCACGGCGAAAAAGTCCAAGTCAACTACGACACGATTATCAACGTTATCTATACTCATCCTGAGATTGCGTGGGTGGGCTTAACGGAACAAGAAGCCATAGATACAGGTGTTGAAGTCAAGACGGGCTCGTTTAGCCTAGCGGCTAACGGTCGGGCGTTGGCGCAGAGCGAAGCGCAAGGATCTATCAAAGTCGTTGCTGATGCTAAGACTGATCGCTTATTAGGTATGCACGCTATTGCTGCTGGCGCGGGTGATATTGTCCATCAAGGTATGATTGCAATGGAGTTTGCTTCAAGCGTCGAAGATCTACAGCTGATGACCTTTGCTCACCCAACGATATCAGAGGCTGTTCACGAAGCCGCGCTATCCGCAGATGGCCGTGCGATTCACGCCATTCAGCGTAAAAAACGTAAATAAGACTTACTATTAATAGTGAATCGCCACTTTTAATAGTAGCGGTTCACTATTATTTTATGACGGTACAGCTACACATCTAAGCTTAGTTTTAATGAGTGTAGCTGTTCTTATTAGTAGTGTGATTAATCGTGTGCGAGATGGATGTTAAACACACTTATCTCCACTTTTATAACCGATAAAAAATAAAGGATACAATCAATGAATTTACATGAGTATCAAGCCAAAGAGCTATTAAAAAGCTACGGGTTGCCCATCCAAGAAGGTATTACCGCTTATAGTGGCGACGAAGCGGCTGCCGCTTTTGACAAGACGCCAACTGATATGGCAGTGATTAAAGCGCAGGTTCATGCTGGTGGTCGCGGTAAAGCTGGCGGTGTTAAAGTTGTTAAAACTCGCGAAGAAGCTAAGCAAGTGGCAGATGATCTGATAGGTACAAATCTGGTCACTTTTCAAACCGATAGCGATGGTCAACCTGTCAATTTTGTCTTGGTTGCTGAGGATATGTACCCCGTACAGACAGAGCTATACTTAGGCGCGGTCGTTGATCGCTCTACGCGCAGTGTTACCTTTATGGCCTCAACCGAGGGCGGCGTTGATATTGAGGAAGTTGCCAGCTCGACGCCTGAAAAGATATTTAAAGTGACCGTTGATCCCTTAGTAGGCTTAATGCCTTACCAAGCGCGTGAAGTCGCGTTTAAATTAGGTCTAGAAGGCAAGCAGATTAATCAGTTTGTAAAAATCATGTCAGGTGCTTATAAAGCCTTTGTCGAAAATGATTTTGCTCTACTCGAAGTCAATCCACTCGCCGTACGTGAAAACGGTGAGATCGTCTGCGTTGATGGTAAGATCGGTATCGATTCAAATGCTCTGTATCGTTTGCCTAAGATTGCTGCGCTGCAAGATGAAACTCAAGAGAATGAGCGCGAGCTAAAAGCCGCTGAGTTTGACCTCAACTACGTTGCCTTAGAGGGTAATATCGGTTGTATGGTTAATGGTGCAGGTCTTGCGATGGCAACGATGGACATCATCAAACTATATGGTGGTAAGCCTGCTAACTTCTTAGACGTTGGCGGCGGGGCGACAAAAGATCGCGTGGTGGAAGCCTTTAAGATTATCTTAGAGGACAGCAGTGTTGAAGGTGTCTTAATCAATATCTTCGGTGGTATTGTACGCTGTGACATGATTGCTGAAGCCATTATTGCCGCAGTCAAAGAAGTCGATGTCCAAGTGCCTGTTGTGGTGCGCTTAGAAGGTAACAACGCTGAAAAAGGTATTGAGCTGTTAGAGCAGTCTGATGTCAAGATCATCTCGGCTCAAGGTCTTGCCGACGCCGCCCAAAAAATCGTTGAAGCGGTACAAGCGTAGCACAGCAGTTAAAGACTCGTGGCGGCTTACAACACACAACTGTCAACAACGAATAAATGATGTCGGCTGATAACAAGTAAGCAGCTACAAGACAACCGAATACAAGGAAAATATAATGAGTGTATTAATTGATAAAAATACCAAAGTGTTGGTACAAGGTTTTACTGGTAAAAACGGTACGTTTCACTCCGAACAAGCGATCGAATACGGTACGAAAGTTGTTGGCGGTGTAACGCCAGGCAAAGGCGGTCAAACGCATTTAGGTCTACCTGTGTTTAACACGATGCATGAAGCGATGGCAGAGACGCAAGCCGATGCGTCGGTTATCTATGTCCCAGCGCCATTTGTACTCGACTCTATTGTTGAAGCGATTGACGCTGGCGTAAAATTGATCGTTGTTATCACCGAAGGCGTGCCGACGCTTGATATGTTAAAAGCCAAGCGCTATTTAGAAGAAGCGGGCGATGTGCGCCTAGTAGGTCCTAACTGTCCAGGCGTAATCACCCCAGGCGAATGCAAAATTGGTATCATGCCAGGTCACATTCATCTGCCAGGTAAAGTCGGTATCATCTCACGTTCAGGTACGCTAACTTATGAAGCGGTTGCTCAAACGACTAAACTCGGCTTTGGTCAGTCGACCTGTATCGGTATCGGCGGTGATCCTATTCCGGGTATGAACCAGATTGATGCACTAAAACTGTTCCAAGATGATCCACAAACCGAAGCTATCGTACTGATTGGTGAGATCGGTGGTACGGCTGAAGAAGAAGCCGCTGCTTACATCAAAGACAATGTTACTAAGCCTGTTGTCGGTTATATCGCAGGGGTGACGGCGCCTGCTGGTAAGCGTATGGGTCACGCAGGCGCTATTATCTCTGGTGGTCAAGGTACTGCAGAAGAAAAATTCAAAGCCTTTGAAGATGCAGGCATTGCTTATACCCGCGACCCTTCAAAAATTGGTGATAAGCTAAAAGAAGTGACAGGCTGGTAGATCAACTTACTAGGCATTCTTATTTAGTTTAGATAGACGTTTAGTAACCTAAGAGTAAACCGTCTTGATATAGCATAAGGACACTCCTACAATGGAGTGTCCTTTTTTTATTTAAGTAGTGCGAATGACATGAAACCCAAAATATTAGTAACTGGTGGAGCTGGCTATATAGGCTCGCATACTTGCATCGCGCTGCATCAAGCAGGCTATGATATTATCGTTTTTGATAATTTGTCTAACAGCAGTGTAGAAGCTATTAATCGCGTCTCAAATCTCATTAAGACGCCCGTTACGTTTATTAAAGGAGATATTCGTGATCGCGCTTCTTTACAAAAAGTCTTTATTGAGCATAGCTTTTTCGGTGTTATCCATTTTGCAGGGCTAAAAGCCGTTGGTGAGTCCGTTGAAAAACCGCTAAGGTATTATGATAACAATGTTAGCGGAACACTTAACTTGTTAGATATCATGCGCGCGCATGATGTCAAAAACTTTGTTTTCTCCTCATCGGCTACCGTCTACGGCGACCCTGATGTTCTACCTATTAATGAAAACGCACCGCGCTCAGCGACTAATCCTTATGGTCACAGTAAGCTCATGGTTGAGCGCATACTTGAGGATCTAACGAGTGCTGATGAAGGATGGAGTCTAGTCACTCTGCGCTACTTCAATCCAGTAGGCGCTCATGTATCAGGACAGATCGGCGAGGATCCTAATGGTATCCCTAATAATCTAATGCCTTATATCTCTCAAGTTGCGGTTGGGAAGCTGGCACAGTTGAGTGTTTTCGGTAACGATTACGCGACACCTGATGGTACAGGGGTACGCGACTTTATTCACGTCACTGATCTTGCGTACGGTCATGTTGCAGCCTTAGACTACATACAGCAGCAAGATCATCCTACAGGCTTTTTACCTATTAATCTTGGTACAGGTAAGGGGAGTTCGGTGTTAGAACTGCTTACAGCTTTTAGTGAGGTGAGTGGGCAGAGAATACCGTATCAGTTTGCACCGCGCCGCGCAGGAGATATAGCCAGCTGCTATGCTAGCGCTGATAAAGCAAAGGCGCTGTTAGGATGGGAAGCTGAGCTATCTATTAAAGATATGTGCGCAGATACATGGCGCTGGCAGCGTCTAAATCCTAATGGCTTTTCTTAGTAGCTATAAAGTATCTTAACTATTATCTTGTATTAAATGACTACTTAATCTTGAATCTCAAAACAGACCTTGACTTATGACAAAAATCACTCACGCGGTTATTCCTGTTGCCGGCTTCGGCACTCGTATGTTACCTCTATCGAAATCAGTGCCAAAAGAGCTATTGCCACTGGGTAACCGTCCTGCCATTCACTATGTCGTGGCAGAGGCTATCGCCGCTGGTATCAAACATATTGTACTGGTTGGACACGCGCAAAAAAGCGCGATTGAAAACTATTTTGATATGAATGCAGAGCTGGACAATCAACTGCGCCAAAAAGGAAAAGATGAGCTGGCTGATAGTCTAAATTGGCTGCCTGAGGACGTCAGTATATCGATGATACGTCAAGGTCAGCCGCTAGGACTCGGGCATGCCGTACTTGCAGCGCGTCCAGTTATAGGCGCGAACGATTTTGCCGTACTGCTGCCCGATGTGGTGCTCGACCCTTTTACAACAGACATGCAGCAGGCAAACTTGGCCTTTATGGTTGACGAGTTTGCAGATAAGGGGCACTCGCAAATACTGGTTAGCCGCGTCGCTGATGCGGATGTTCATAAATATGGCATCGCTAAACTAAGTAACGCTGAGGATCTACAGGCTATCGATGATAATCATAATAGTGACAGCGTAGATAACTTGAGCTTTGCTGTAGCCGGTTTTGTAGAAAAACCTAAGCTAGCAGACGCGCCGTCGCGCTTAGCAGTAGTGGGTCGCTATGTATTTAGCAATCATATTTTTGATTACTTGGAGAATACGACAGCATCGGTCGGCGGCGAGATTCAGCTCACCGATGCGATTGATGCGCTCATCAGTCAGTACGGGGTAAACGTGACTACTATGCAAGGCAATAGCTATGATGCAGGCGACATGCGCTCTTATATGCAGGCGTTTATATATTTTGCTAAGCAGCAGTTGAATGATAATGACTAATATGACTCAAAATTTTAAGGAAGCCCGGCATTCAGAGCATTGGACACAGCTTGAGCAATTAGCGAAGCAGAACTGGTCGCTCATTGAGCTGTTTGCGCAAAATAAGGAGCGCACGGCACGCTTTAGCACGCAAACAGGCCCACTGTATATGGATTACAGTAAGCAATGTATTGATGAGGCGGTATTAGATCAGTTGTTGCAACTGGCGCAAAGCTGTGACTTAACTACCCGTATTCAAGCTTTGATGCAAGGGGCGATGGTGAATACCAGTGAAGAGCGCGCCGCTTTGCACACCGCGTTACGTTTACCTGAAACAGCTAAGCTGCAGGTAGGCGCGCAAGATGTCGTCGCTGACGTACAGCGTAGCCTTACCCAAGTTGAACGTCTATCTGAGCGTATACGCAATCACACTTGGCGCGGGTTCTCTGGTAAAGCCATTACCGATGTGGTTAATATTGGTGTTGGAGGCTCAGACCTTGGTCCTTTGATGGCCGCCAGTGCTCTCGATGAATGGGCGGACACCGATATAGTCGTGCACTTCGTTTCTAACATGGATGGTACACAGCTCGATAACCTGCTTAAGCATCTAAATGCAGAGACGACACTCTTTATTATCTCCTCCAAATCCTTTGGTACTGTTGATACCTTATCGAATGCCAAAACCGCATTGTCCTGGCTGTTGACTACAGCAAAACGCCGGGCAGGTACTGAAGATAGTGTACTGCGTCGCCACTTTATTGGTATATCGGCTAATAGTGAGAAAATGAGTGCTTGGGGCATCCATCCTGAGCATCAATTGCAGCTGTGGGAGTGGGTTGGCGGGCGTTTTTCGTTATGGTCAGCAATCGGTCTTGCTATCGCTCTTCGAATCGGTATGCCAGCATTTCGCGAGCTCTTAGCAGGCGCGCACAGTATGGACACTCACTTTGCGCAGGCAAATTTTGCTGATAACTTGCCGGTGCTGCTAGGCTTGCTTGCGGTTTGGAACAGTACCTTTTTAAAGATTCATGCTCATACGGTGCTGCCCTATGATGGCCGCTTGAGTTATCTACCCAGTTATCTCACTCAGCTTGAGATGGAGAGTAATGGTAAGTCTGTCACGCACGATGGCGGACGTATTGATTACAATACCTGTCCGATACTGTGGGGCGAGATTGGCTCAAACGCGCAGCACGCCTTTTATCAGCTTCTGCATCAAGGCACGCAGCACGTCTCTTGCGATTTTATCGCCTGCGTGCGCCGTTATAGCGACAAAGCCCACAATACCTCGTTACAAGCCCAGCATGACTTGTCGCTTGCTAATTGTCTCGCGCAAAGCCGTGTCCTTGCTTTTGGGAATGCTGCTATTGCTGATACTGATAGCATATCTGATGCTGATAAGTACAAGCACTATCGTGGCAATCAGCCCTCGACAACGCTGCTCGTAGATGAGCTCACTCCGTATAGCTTAGGCGCGCTCATTGCTCTATATGAGCACAAGGTCTACGTTATGGCAAGTATTTGGGATATCAATCCATTTGATCAGTGGGGCGTTGAGATGGGTAAACAGATGGCAGAATCAGTACACCGTGCTATGCAGCAAGAACACAGCAATCAGTTTGACTCCTCAACGAACGAGTTACTCAGGCATATTAAGCAGCTATCTTGAACGCTGCATGATTGTTTGTTTTAGCTTTAGTTTTTGCTCCATCGCACGCGTCTTTACTTCTTATACTAGAAAAAGGTAGTCCCATGAGCTCTGAGCCCACACGTGATTCTGATGTATCGCACGATGCTTTATCAGAAGATAGTTTTTTATCGCAAAACGACAGCCAAAAACGCGCTGACGTTTGTGTTTTAATTGGCTGCGGTATTGAGACTATTACCAGCGCGACAGTGCTAGCCAGTTTAGGTCAAGTTGTACACTTATACACCAACCTAGATCGGCTGTCACAGCAGCTTGAACAGTACAGTTTTGAGCATCATTTGCAAGCGTTATGGCAGCTGTACACGACCTCAAAACAAATTATCACAGCAGCGCTACCGGCTACTGCTGATAGCTTAATAGCCAGTTATGACGCTACCAACACTAATGATACTGATAGTCAAACTGCGCTGCAGCTGCCTACAGTAGCTTTGTATTGGCTGTTTTTAGATAGCGTTAAATCCGCGTGGAATTATGAAGACTGGATAACAGCATTTAATTACAGTAATCAACAATCTATACCTATCGTTATGAGCGGGATTGAAAAGCTGGGTCACGTTGATATGCTTGCCCAGCGTTTAAAGCGTGCATGGGTATACTATATACCCTTTGTGTTTTTGCAAGACGGTGAGGCGTACAGCTCAATGCTGACGCCATCGCTATGGCTATTGGGAGAAAAGACAACAGACAGTCAGCAAAAGCTCAAGGTCATGCAGCCCTTAATGACGCACGCTCGCGTTTATCATACTGCTGATATCGCGACCATAGAGTTTGCGCGTAGCAGTATCATGAGCATGCTGGCAACCCGTGTCAGCTTTATGAATGAGATGTCACGTTTGGCGGACTCGCACCACGTTGATATTCAGCAGATTGGGCGTATTATGGGACTCGATAGCCGCGTGGGCAGCAGCTATTTACAAGCGGGCTGGGGTTTTGGTGGCCACACGCTACCTGCCGAGCTTGAGCGCTTACAAGAGACAGGGCTGGCAAGTCGCGTTGAGATGCCGCTACTTGAAGCTGTTGTACATATCAATGAGGATCAAAAAGAGCTGATATTTCGCAAGTTTTGGCAGTATTTTGATGGTTTTATTGACAACAAAACCGTCGTTATTTGGGGCGGCAGTTACAAAGCTGGTTCAGGACGTACAGAGGGCTCAGCTATTCACCCTTTGTTAAACCTATTATGGTCTTATAATATTCGCACGCTTATCTATAGCGAAAAAGCACGTGGCGAGCTTGCTCAGCGTTATAGCAAGCAGCCACTGTTTGAGCTATTGGACGATCCCTATGAGCGTTTAGAGAGCACGCAAGCGGTATTTATTATGAGCTGGTCACCGCAAGATAAGCTTGATATTAACCGTATTAATCAGTACGCCGTGCCACTATTTGATGCGCAAGCCACCTTAAGCCGAACGCAGCTTGCTGCCCTAGCAGGTGACTACGTCGGCATTGGCCGTAGTAAATAAGTCCCTAAGCTACCCTAACGATATAGCGAAACAAGCGTGTGTTAAGGAAGCCAAAACTACGCAGGAATGGCGCCGTGGGTACTTAGCCATTCTTGAATCTCTTGTGTCTTACGCTCCAGTAGCTCTTTGTCACCGCGCGTCTCAAGGTTTAACCGGATCAAAGGCTCTGTATTAGAAGCGCGCAAATTAAAGCGCCACTGCCCAAAATCTAAGCTTAAGCCATCGAGGGTGGTTATCTCTGGATTGAGTCCGTTATACTTATCTTCAATCGCTTGAATAAGAGTTGGTGCATCATGAGTTGTTAAACGAAAGTTAAGCTCGCCTGAGCTGGGATAAGCGCTGATATAGCCTGTGACCAGCTCAGATAAGGTTTTACCTGTTGTTGATAATAACTCAATGGTCAGTAGCCAAGGGATCATACCGCTATCGCAGTAAAAAAAATCACGGAAATAGTGATGCGCTGACATCTCGCCGCCGTAGACTGCGCCGGACTCACGCATCACTTGTTTGATAAAGGAGTGGCCTGATTTACTAAGTACCGCTTGACCACCGTGCTCAGCGATGACGGCCTCAGTATTATAAATCACTCGTGGATCGTAGACGATAGCCTCGCTTTGCTCTTGATGCGGGTGCTTATCTAAAAACGCTTGAGCCAGCATACCGACCACGTAACTACCATCGATAAACTCACCGTGCTCGTCAAACAAAAAACAGCGATCAAAATCACCATCAAAGGCAATACCAAGATCAGCGTTGTGCTTGATGATCGCTTGCTGGGTTGATGCTCTGTTAGCCAAAATCATTGGATTGGGAATACCGTTTGGAAAGCTGCCATCAGGGCTGTGATGTAGCTTGATCACTTCAATAGGCGCGCCGGCTGTCTCAAGCTTATCCACTAATAAATCGACGACAGGACCTGCGCTACCATTGCCTGAATTAATCACGATTTTTAATGGTTTGAGTTTACTCATATCGATAAAGCTGATGACATGCTCGATGTACGCGCGCTTATCGAACTGCTGTTGCCACTGTCCTGTCTTGGCGGCTTGTGCAAACGCGCCAGACTCAGCTAAGGCTTGAATTTCAGCTAAGCCATCATCAGCACTAATCGGTTTTGAGTGCTCTTTTACTAGTTTGAGACCATTATAATTTATGGGGTTGTGACTGGCAGTAACTTCAATACCGCCTAGGGCGCTGTAGTGACTGGTGGCAAAGTAGACCTCTTCGGTACCGCTCATACCAATATCGATAACATCAACGCCTGCGTCTATAATCCCGCTGATCGCTGCTTGTTTAAGGGACTCACTGGAGTGACGTATATCACAGCCGATAACGATAGCGGACTTTAGAGCTACCATATCAGGCGCTGCTGACGCTGCGTGTCTGTTAGACAAAATCTGTGCAAAGGCGCGACCAATACGATAAGCGATGTCTTCATTGAGACTCACACCAAGCTCACCGCGAATATCATAGGCTTTAAAGGAGTCAATGCTAATAGCAGGCAGAGTCGTTGATGCAGGTTTTGAACTATTATTGGATGGATACATGGGCTGAGGTTTCCTTGCTAAACTATTAGTATGAATAAACTGTAGTACAAGTAGTATGACTATAAGCCAGTATTTATTCAATGATACACTACGGGCTAAAATGAATCATTGCAGTACCTGTATATCACAAACAAGAGTAGCGATTATGGCGAATACCAATGTGCAATCAGATACAACTTCAAACCGCATATCAGCGCCGCTGCCTGCTGCAGGCATCCCTAGTGTAAGTGGTGAGCTGAGCGATCTACTAGCCCTTATGGCAAGGCTTCGCGCGGACTGTCCATGGGATCAAAAACAGACCAATCACAGTCTAATTCCTTATGCGATTGAAGAGGCGTATGAGCTAGCTGAGGCCGTACAAACGGATGACGATGAGGATATCAAAGGCGAGCTTGGTGATGTACTTTTGCAAGTGATCTTCCATTGTCAGCTCTATGCTGAGCAAAATCGCTTTGATATTAAAGACGTGATTGCAACGCTACAAGACAAACTAATACGGCGCCACCCGCATGTCTTTGAGGCGGAGCGTCTCAAAGATGACGAGGCGGTAAAAGCGCGCTGGGCTGAGATAAAAGCGGAGGAGGAGCAAGCAAGAGAAGCTCGCGGTAAGCCGCGTCGACGCTTGGATGTTATCAAAGCAGGCCCTGCGCTCATGCAAGCGCAAGCGGTGCAGCAGCAAGCCTCAAAACTGGGCTTTGATTGGGACGGAATCAGCGGGGCTTTTGATAAGCTTGATGAAGAGATTGGTGAGCTAAAGAGTGAAATTATAGATAAAACGCCCACTGAGATCGATACAAATCATACTGTTATTGAAAAAGAGCTGGGCGATTGTATGTTTGCTTTGGTTAACGTAGTGCGTAAGCTGGGTCTAGACGCGGAGAGTGCCACCTTGACTTGCGTACATAAATTTAGATCGCGCTTTGCTTATATTGAGACAAAGTTACAAGAGGTGGGTCAATCATTAGAGGACAGCGATATCACAGAGATGGATGCGTTATGGGAGGCGGCTAAACGCAATGAGCGCTTGGACTAAGCTTATGATGCTAGAGCGATACAATTTTTGTTTGAGTACGCAGCGCAGACACCTGCTATGGAGTCTTGTCGTAAGCTTATTTGTTATCCTGTTATTAAGCGCTAAAGTAGAGGCCGCACCTTGTTTTGATGATCCCAAGCGCGCTTATCAGTACCTGCTTGAGCAGGAGCAATCAGTGCGACAAGCACGCACGCAAACGCGTATTAATATCAATCGGGCGACAGAGGGCGAGCTGACTTCCTTAAGCGGAATTGGTAGTAGTAAAGCACGTGCAATTGTCTTGTACCGCGATATGTTTGGCCCTTTTAAAAGCGTTGATGCGCTGACCAAGGTTAAAGGTATTGGACCTAAAACTATTGAAAAAAACCGTGCGCGTCTGCAAGTAGGCGATTAAGGACATGCTTTGAATAAATCAATCGTATCATTATTGACAAAATAGCGCTTAAGTGGATGCCTAGCATATCCAGTACCCACAAAATTTGTTAAACTAGTGGGTACATCCGTCTGATAAACACTGTGTTTATAAGAGGCGGTTTAAGCGTACCGGCGAGGAGTAGATGCATGGCTGAGCGTGCCGCCAAGCAGTTAGAACTAAACAAATCTGAATTACCCAATTCCATTACCGAAGTGATTGCTACCTTGTCCCGCGCGGGCTTTGAGGCCTATATCGTCGGCGGCGGTGTGCGTGATACTTTACTTGGTCTACGTCCCAAAGATTTTGACGCCGTTACTGATGCCAGACCACATGAGATCAAAGATGTCTTTGGTAAGCGCTGCCGCATCATCGGTCGCCGCTTTCAGCTCGCCCACGTCTACTCTGGGCGTGAGCTCATCGAAGTTGCTACTTTTAGAGGGCCACCTAATAGCAGTGCCAGCACTAACCAAGATGGTATGATACTGCGCGATAATGTCTGGGGCGATATCAAGCAGGACTTTGCCCGTCGTGATTTTTCTATCAATGCTTTGTATTATCAGCCGCTAAAGGGGGTTGTGCACGATTTTTGCGGTGCGCTTGAAGATATTGACAACAAGGTCATTCGCCTGCTAGGTCATGCGCCTGTACGCATTGAAGAGGACCCTGTACGTCTGCTGCGTGCGCTACGCTTTAAAGCTAAGCTTGGCTTTGAGTTTGATAAAGAACTAGCCGAGCAGTTCCATGAAAATAACTGGGCTCTGCTTGAGCAAATATCGCCGCATCGTCTCTATGATGAGACGCAAAAGATGTTTACTGGCGGCTACTTAGTACCCTTACTGCCGCTTTTATTTGAGTCAGGGGCAATCGATAGTCTGATTATCTATCCGCCATCCCAGCCAAGTCCCTTAGTACAGCAAGTCGCTATCAATACGGATAAACGCATTGCCGCTGGCAAAAGCATCAATCCGGCGTTCTTTTATGCTGCTTTATTGTGGGAGAATTATCTACATCAGCTAGAAAAAGCCAAGAAACGTAATATGCCCTTTGCTGAGGCGCAGATGCATGCGGCAGGGAAGGTTATTGACCGTCAGCGCATCAAGACGGCTATTCCTAAGTTTGCTGAGCAGTTTATCCGTGATATCTGGTTATTGCAGCCTAAGCTTGCCGCGCCGCGTACTAAGCAGATCGAATCTTTGGCTGAACACCCACGCTTTCGAGCCGGTTTTGACTTTTTGTTACTGCGCGAGCAGTGCGGCGATAGCGATCATCCTTTATCTGAGTCCACCAATGGCATGGGCGAGTGGTGGCAGACTTATCAAACGCTATCTGAAAAAGAGCAGCAGCAAGCGATTAGTGACTTCGATGAGAATATTCGTCGCGGCGCTCACAAACAAAATACGCGTGGGCGCAATCGCCGTAAACAAAGAGACGAGAAAAACGACAATCATAAAGCCGCAAACACGAAGCCAGAGGGTCAGAATCAACACTCATCTAAGCCGTCACTAACAGACGGAGCAGAAGTACCGTCTACCCGTCGTCGCCGCGCTATGAAGGATAAGACTATAAATGATCATCAAAAGCTCGATCCGCAACAAATTGAGCAAGATCAAGAGGAGTTGGCGCAGCTACAAGCGTTGTCGCTCGTTAACTATAAGCAATTGCACAAAAAACCTGCCGCGCCGAAGCCTTTGTTTGTTATTGAGCAAGAGCGCGTGGTACCGCCACTACAAAAGTCTAAGAAGATCAGTGCTAAGACTGATGCTAGTGACCATAGTGCCACTTCAAAAGCTCGTAGCGTATCTGCTAAAAATAAAGCGGCAATAGGTAAGCAAAATCAAAAGGCGCGTGCTGAGCAGAGCAATATGACTGAGCGTCAGACGTCAGCAATAAAAGATCAACAAGAGTCCAAGACCTCAGATAATAAACACAGTGCGACACGTGCAGCTGTCACTGTTGCTCAAATGCCAGCGATGGTGATGACAAGTAACGAGCCTATTCCTGCTAAGCGTCGTCGCCGTACTATGAATAGCAATACGACTAGTGTCAATGTGAATGCGAATGCCAGTGTCAGTGCTAGTACGAACGCCAGTGCAAATGAAGATAGCGCTACTACTACGCCAATGGATAAGCCAACAAAAAAATCGACTGCTAGTAAGACTAAAGTTAAAGATTTGCCAACCGACAAAAAGTCTCAAAACGCTACCACAGCGCCAAGCTCTAAACAGCAGGATAAAAAGCAGCGGCCGAGTGCAAAAGCAAAGCGAGGGTCTACACCTAAACTAGATAACAGCTTAAGCGCTACAGACCCCATTCCTGCTAAACGCCGTCGCCGTACCCCTAGTAGATCTGCCAGTACTGATGATCAGTCCTAATAGTGACTGGATCAGCTGTTACGTTGGTTTAGGTAGTAATCTAACTAACGAGCTTGGTACGCCCGCTGAGCATCTACGGCAGGCAATCGAACGTCTGCAGGTGCATGAGCAGATCATGAACGTACAGTCGTCCTCATTTTATGCCTCAGCGCCTATGGGGCCGCAGGATCAGCCAGACTTTATCAATGCTGTCGTAAGTTTTAAGACGAGGTTGACACCCTTTGAGCTTTTGAGTTTTTGCCAGTCGCTAGAACAACGCGCTGGGCGTACTAAGCTTCGTCACTGGGGCGAGCGTAGCCTAGATGTGGATCTTTTATTGTATGGGCAACAGCAGATAGCAACCCCTGTATTGACCGTTCCACACGCTGGTATTAGCGAGCGTAACTTTGTCCTGATACCACTAGCAGAGCTGGCACCGGATATTATAATCAAAGGTAGAGCTATTAGCGACTACGCGCAAAGCCAAGATTGGACAGCTCTAAAACGCTTAGATCTATAAGACAACTGAGAACCATACTACTCAGCAGAGTACTATTAAGCGCTACGACAACTTATCACGCTATACTATGATACCTGCCTAATCAACATGTAAAGATATTGAGAGTGACATGACAACGTTATCCACCCTAAATAAGTTTAAAAAAGACGGTACTAAGTTTACCTGCTTAACCTGTTATGATGCGATGTTTGCTCGACTGATGCAGCAGGCTGAGATCGATACTATTTTGATCGGCGACAGCTTAGGTATGGTGGTACAAGGTCATGATTCTACCCTGCCTGTGACTATTGAAGATATGACGTACCATACTGCTAATATTGCCCGCAGTAACAAGCAAGCGCTTATTTTGGCAGACCTACCGTTTATGAGTTATGCCACCCTAAACGATGCGATTGCTAATAGTCGTGCGCTTATGCAGGCGGGTGCACATGTCATTAAAATCGAAGGCGGATCGGAGCTTTGTGAGATAGTAACGACGTTAACGCAAGCAGGTACGCCAACTTGTGTGCATCTGGGACTAACCCCGCAATCGGTTAACGTTTTTGGTGGTTATAAGGTGCAGGGTCGTAGCGAAGATAGCGCTGATGAATTACTTGCGGACGCCAAAGCTGTGGTAGAGGCAGGAGCAGCGCTACTGGTGTTAGAATGCGTACCCGCCAAACTTGCACAGACCATAACCCAAGCGGTAGATGTACCCGTCATCGGCATTGGTGCAGGCGCAAGTACAGATGGGCAAGTGCTCGTCATGCACGATATGTTAGGCATGGTACATGGGCGCGTACCACGCTTTGTTCATGATTTTTTGACCGATGCGCGCAATACTGAGCACAGTATCGAAGGGGCGTTTGCTCTCTACCGGCAGTCAGTACGTGAGGGCAGTTTTCCAACGGCTGAAAACCAATTTGACTAGCTATCAAACTCAATGAGCTGTTAAATTTGAGCCCGTGTTAGAACCACACGTTTACAGCTATTAGTTTTTATTAAAAAAGAGCGATTAATGCCTATCACTTATCATGAGATATCAGCGCTACGTGCAGTGCTACGACCTTATCGCAGTCAGCAGCGCATAGCTTTAGTACCGACTATGGGTAACTTGCATAAAGGTCATATAGCGTTAGTAGAGCTTGCAAAACGTCATGCTGATATCGTCGTTGTCAGCTTATTCGTTAATCCTACTCAGTTCGGTATTGGAGAGGATTTTGAGAGTTATCCGCGCACGCTTATCAAAGATACTGAACTCCTTGCAGCAGTAGGCGCTGATTATATTTTTGCCCCAAATGTTGATGAGATGTATCCCGTATTACCACCCCCAACGAGTATTAATGCTGGCGCTATTACGACCAAATTATGCGGCAAGTCGCGTCCTACTCATTTTGATGGCGTAGGGATTGTGGTCTCTAAACTGTTCAACATCATACAGCCTGATGTAGCAGTATTCGGACAAAAAGATTATCAACAATTGACGATTATTAAACAATTGGTACGTGATTTAAGTTATCCTATAGAGATTATTGCAGCACCTATTGTACGAGCAGCTGATGGTCTGGCTTTGTCTTCACGCAACCAGTATTTAACTGAAGATGAGCGGCAAATAGCGCCCGTCCTACAACAAGAGCTCCAGCGTTTGGGCGCGCAGCTGCAATCAAGCGATGGTATTGCTAAAGGTTTAGAGACGCTGCTTGCCCAAACCTCGCAGCGTCTCACGGATGCAGGCTTCGTTGTAGACTATTTAGCGCTAAAGAGTATGTCGTTAGAGGATATTGCGGACGATCAGCTTTACCTGCTAGCTAGAGACAACCACGATGTCATTATCGCCGCTGCCGCTTGGCTTGGACGCGCACGCTTATTAGATAATTATCCTTTAACGCTTACGTTATAGAGTACTAAGGGGTGATTATATTTTTATCAGCACTTTATCAGGATAGTTGATCATGAAAGCTAGTAGTCAAGACAGTGATATGGATTCATCTGAAGTGACAGCATCGACAGATGATAAGCTCGATATCCTAGTTGTGTCAGGACGTTCAGGATCAGGTAAAACCTCAGTACTCAATATCTTAGAGGATTTGGGTTATTATTCCATTGATAACTTGCCGCTATCGCTCGTACCAGATGCGCTGCAAAAGCTTATTACTGAAAGCGGTATTAAACGCGTCGCTTTAGGTGTAGATATCCGGACGCCGCGCGCCGATTTATCGAACTTTGCTGCTATTCACGATAGTTTAAAACAGACGTATGGCGCGCATGCGGTTGAAGTGCTCTACGTTACCGCGCAAGAGGACACGCTAGTTGCTCGCTTTAACGCCACACGGCGCGTACATCCGTTAATGGTACAGGAGGATAAAGAGGCAGAGTACGCCGCTTACAACCTACCAGCCGCCCTCAAAAAGGAAGTTAAATTCCTAGAGCCGATATCTAAACGCGCTGATATAGTAATAGACACCAGCATGCTCAATATCCATCAGCTAAAAGAGCGCTTGCGAGAGCATGTAGGCGTTGATAATAAGATCGTCGTTAACCTCTTATCTTTTGGTTTTAAATACGGCAGTCCTATCGATGCCGACTTTGTGTTCGATGTTAGAATTTTGCCAAATCCGCACTGGAATCCAGTACTGCGTACGGCGACTGGTTTGGATGCAAAAGTCGCTGAGTTTTTTGCTGACTATCCTGTAGTTAACGAGATGACAACGGATATTACAACCTTTTTGACGCGCTGGTTGCCAGAATTTTTGCATAATAACCGTCATACCGTGACTGTCGCGATCGGTTGTACAGGCGGCAAGCATCGCTCCGTATTTATTACTCAGCGTTTGCTTGATGACCTAAGTAGTCAGTTGCCAGAGGGCATCAGTGTGGCGGCTAAGCACCGCGAAAAACACCGCTGGTAGCTGTAATATCGCTAGTAGCTATATCTAATAGTGATACCTAGTCGCTACATATGGTTGGTTTTAACGCTAATACTTTACTTTTAATATCTTAGAGAGCTTTTATGATAGATTGGTCAGAACATGACATGCGTGTCTCGCGTACCGAGCTCAAAAAAGCGCACGAGCGCTTGCAACAGTTGTCAATACCACTTGCTAATTTGTCTAAAAAACAGCTCAAAAAGCTCCCTGCCAGCGATTACTTTATGGCAGAGCTCATGGCGCTGGCAGACATTACAAGTGCTAATGCACGCAACCGACAGACCAAGCGCGTTGGCAAGCTTATCAGTGAAGAGAATCGTCACGAGTTGGTGAAAGCCTTGTTTGAGGCTTATTTTCCAAAGGAGCAAATCGCCAAGATCGAAAGCTGGTCTGAGCGCCTAAACATCAATGATGAGGGGACGCTCAAGCAGTTTGTTAAACAGTATAAAGCCTCTGAGCGCAACAGCTTATATCAGCTGCTACTGTGGATTGAATACGCCAAGCATACCCAAGACGATGAGCTTATGGCTGAGTCAAAAGCAGATTTAGAAAGCTACATTCGCGAGGTTACTATTTTATCGCAGCTTAATAAATAACGACTGTTACTCAATAGCAGTATGCAAAAAAGCCAATCACACACGATTGGCTTTTGTGTTTTAAGCATCTGATTACTAGACCTGATTTTATCTAAAACTTAAATACTATCTTTGTTCAGCGCGTACTTTGTCGACTAAAAAATCGACGACTTTTGGCACCTTTGCGTCTTCACCGGTCACCACGTATTTACCTTGAACGACAACTGCCGGGACGCCAGATAATTGATAGCGTCTAGCACCAGCTTGTGAGCGACCAATTTTAGTACCGACGGCAAATGAGTTGTATAGACTGTTGAATTTCTTTTGATCAACGCCTTGTGAGCCATACCATTTGCTTAGTGATGCCTGATCATAAAGCTGTTTGCCATCTTTGTGAATAGCATCGAATAAAGCATCGTGGGTCTTATTTTCATAACCTAGCAACTGCGCAGCATAGAATCCACGAGCGCTGTTTTCCCAAACTGGATTTAGCGCAGCTGGCGTCTTAAAGAAGGCAACGTCTTTGTCCTTAGTTTTAGCCCAGCGCTCCATGTGCGGATTGAGTGCGTAGCAGTGCGGACAGCCGTACCAAAAAAACTCGCGCACGATGATGGCATCACCGCTTATCTTTTCAGGATTGTCGAGTACGCGGTAGTCTTTTCCAGCAACATAATTGGCAGCTTGCGCGCCCATACTGGCGACGCCGATAGCGCAGGCAAGACTGGTCAATGCGATGACACGTTTCATACTTTTTCCTTGAGGTGTAAAACCTTAGATAATAAAGCCTGGACTGACAGAAAACACCATAGCGTTATAACTGGTCTCAAAGGCTTCGCTTATATAACTTTAATAGATAACTCTAAAAATTTTAATGACTATTAATGACTAAGACTATTAATGAATAAAGAGCTTGACGCCTTCACAATGAATACGGCATATCATAACGTAAAATGCACACTGTTGTGAACCGTATTCTTAACGGCGGGTTGTAAAGCTGTGAGGTATTATGTAGATAAGCTTACTTTGGATTTTTCCGCTCAGCATCATAAACTATTCTATAATGCGCCGATAGCAGCTGTCTGTAGCCTATTCACAATCGTTCACGATGTGTTTACGACAAAGTGTTCGCTCTCATGCTAATATTAAACACAGCTTCTTATTAAAACAGCTTCTTATTAAAACAGCTTCATATTAAAAATAGTCTCGTTCGTCGTCACAACCTAGATAATGACAATAAAGGATCATTTTATGAGCTCAGATCTTGCTCACTCGGTACCCACTGATAATCAAACAACGAAACCCACTAACATTGAGTCTACTATCATGAATGTCGATCCAAGTGAAGTTGATAAGTTTAATAAGTTAGCAGGAGAGTGGTGGGATAAAACTGGCGCATTTGCGACCTTGCACGAAATCAACCCGCTTCGATTGAACTGGATTGAGGACAATGTAAAACGAGGCTATGCTCGCAATAATACTGATCTAAACGCTGAGGATGGCCTCCAAGGCAAAAGGGTAGTCGACGTCGGCTGTGGCGGTGGTATCTTGTCAGAGTCTATGGCGCGGCGCGGCGCGGACGTCATCGGTATCGATTTGGGGGACAAAAACCTAAAAGCAGCGAGTGTACATGCCAAGCAAAGTGGTCTAGATAACCTACGCTATCAGCACATCGCTGTTGAGGATTTGGCAAAAGCCCATGCAGGTCAGTTCGACGTGGTGACGTGTATGGAGATGTTAGAGCACGTCCCTGATCCTAGCGCTATTGTCCAAGCCTGCTTTGATTTACTAGCGCCCGGCGGCGTCTGCGTCCTATCTACAATCAACCGCAATCCTAAGTCGTACTTATTTGCTATCGTTGGTGCAGAATATGTGCTGCGCCTACTTGATCGCGGAACTCACGATTACGCTAAGTTTATTACTCCAGCGGAGCTTGATAAGATGGCAATGGATGCAGGCTTTACGCGTCAGGACATTATCGGACTACACTACAATCCAATCACCAAACGCTATTGGCTGGCACAAAACGTTGATGTCAATTATATGATGGCAGTACAAAAACCTATCGCCTAGCTATTTTAGCTATTACAGTATAAATTCTTGATATTATAACGAGCTTTAGTTCACGGTCAGCAGTTATAGCAACAAGTCGTTAATCAAAAAGGATGTATAATGGCTCAATTTATAAAAGCAGTATTGTTCGATCTTGATGGTACCTTAATCGATACGGCGACTGACTTTGTACGTATTATCGCTAAGATGAGCCGCGAAAATAACTGGCAGCCACCACGCGCTGTTGATGTCAGAGAGCAAGTTTCAGCTGGTGCCTCAGCGATGGTCAGACTCATGCTAAACGCTAATGGCCAAGCGGGCGTAGATGAAGCAACATTGCTTGAATTTCGTCAACAGTTCTTAGATGAGTATGCTGCTGATATCTGTGTGGATAGCTGTTTATTTAGCGAGCTTGATGATGTGCTGAATACTCTAGAAAGGCAAGGCATACCTTGGGGCATTGTGACCAACAAGCCGCGCCACTTAGCTGAGTTGTTGTTACAAAAGCTAGAGCTTAGCGAGCGCTGTTCTGCACTGGTGTGTCCTGAGGATGTCTCAAGATCAAAACCTGATCCAGAGCCTATGTACATGGCGCTTGAAAAGCTAAGTATACCGCGCGGCGCGTCAGGCTGTGTATTATACGTCGGTGATCACATACGTGATATCGAGGCAGGTAATGCGGCGGGTATGCCAACCGTGCTAGCGGCTTATGGTTATATTCCACCTGAGGATCAAAAAACGCTAAAAAAATGGGGTGCAAATTATATCGTTGATACCCCGCAGCAGCTCAAACAACTGCTATTAGCTTCAGGCAAATTTGAATACACTTAAAAAACAATCCATCGTTAAATACGAGCAATTAAACGCTAAGCTGTGAGAGTAATACTATGACGCAAACCGCTACTTCTCAAGAGCAGTCCAACTCAGAAGCTAATACGCCATCCAAACCATTATGTAATCACGATGATATTCGCAGTTTTGTCCCAGAGACTAATGCTTTGGCTGGTAAAGCCATTTTAGTGACTGGTGCAGGTGAGGGTATCGGACGTATCGCTGCCTTAACATATGCACGCCTAGGCGCAACCGTACTCTTATTAGGTCGTACCAGCAGTAAGCTTGAGCATGTATACGATGAGATCGAGGCGCAAGGTGGCAAACAACCAGCGATATTACCCATGGATTTAGAGCACGCCACTTACGCTGAGATGCAGCAGTTAGAGGGGCTTATCGATAAAGAGATCGGTCAGCTTGATGGTGTTTTGCACAATGCTGGTATACTCGGCGAGCTGACGCCGCTTGAGATGTACGATGTCGATATCTTTGCGCGTGTCATGAGAGTCAACAGTACAGCGACCTTTATGCTCACTCAAGCTCTGCTACCGCTATTAAAGGATGCGCCGCATGGTTCTGTTGTATTTACGACAAGCAGTGTAGGCACACATCCGCGCGCGTTTTGGGGCGCTTATGCCCTCTCAAAGCAAGCCGTTGAGGGTATGAGTGACATCTTTACGCAGGAGACTCAAAATACCACCAATCTGCGTTTCAATTGTATCAATCCTGGTGCCACGCGTACCAATATGCGCGCGCACGCTTATCCTGGAGAGAACCCGATGACCCTTAAAACGCCTGAGGATATTATGGCAGGGTACGTGTATCTGATGAGTGATGCTAGCATCGGTGTGCGCGGTCAAGTCGTGGCACTACAACCCAAAGACTAGCTGTTGTAGGTGCAAGGTATGGGCTTAAATCACTGGCCGTTGAAGTTTTAGGTTACAGCCCCATCTATTTGTTATTAAAGACTTTTGTTTTAAAAATTAATAATAACAGATAAAGAGGATAAGGATATGGCAGGTGGTTGGTCAAGAGATGGTGCTGAGCACGAACAGATGGATGCAACGGTAAATGATGCGCTTGATCGCGTGCGTAGTGCCATACCTAAAGGTGAAAGTAGCGAATATTGTGATGAGTGTGGTAATCCCATTCCAGAAGCAAGACGTATCGCAGTGCCCGGCGTGCAGCATTGTGTAAGTTGCCAAGGCGAGCTTGAGCGGACAGCTAAAGCGACTGAGCTATTCAATCGCCGCGGTAGTAAGGATAGCCAGCTGCGCTAAGCGATAAGGCAATGACAATCAGATTGTGCTGGGTGTCACAAAAGTATCTTTTAATATGGAGGGTTGTGTTTTTATCCCATGATAACGTGGGAGATTAAAAAATAGGCAGTCATCAAACTAAAGAACAAAGCAGCTAAGAAAACATAGCCATCGTGAGTGATAAAACTAATAGCAAATAAAATGATGGCGGCAGCTGGTATCATGACCGCAAAGGGCACAATCTCTAACGGTATCATTGCTAAGGCAGCAAAAATA
Organism: uncultured Psychrobacter sp.; assembly: GCA_947489525.1. Classification (GTDB taxonomy): domain Bacteria; phylum Pseudomonadota; class Gammaproteobacteria; order Pseudomonadales; family Moraxellaceae; genus Psychrobacter. The sequence goes on along the minus strand of CANLDW010000002.1, from coordinate 502,855 downwards.
CATAGTAAGGCGGCTACTTTTTTTGCCTTATTAGAACACAGTAGTTCTAACCTAGGTTTGACGATTTTATCAATCCATTGGGTTGCTTTTGAAGCGATGTTTATGCCTTTGTGAAGCTTATCTTGATCAAAATCAACTTTATTGATAAATTCAGGTAGCCAGGGTTGCTCTTTACCGAGTAACATCTGTACGCTTATTAGGGCGATAATGACGCCACATACTGTTGGCACACCTGGAATACCACCGGTTGGCATTATTGCAATAAGTGCTGGGGCAAACAGTAGAGGGCCGAACCCTCTCGTACTTAGCGTCTCCATTATGTCGCCAATACTTACCTTGTTGGTATCTTCATCAGGCTCAAGCTGATATAAGACTGAGGTTAGCCGGTTATCTGACTGGGAACTATTCGAGCACGATGAATCGTTCTCGCCATTATTATGGTGCTCGCTATAGGAGTTAAGGGAGGTTTGACTACCTTTATGGTTGGACTTGGGCTTATTTTTTGACACAGTTTCTCCTAACACCCGCCTAGGCGTCATCTTTGGTATCCGCCTCGGCTTCATCAGGGACAAAGACGTAACCGACGCCCCAGACCGTTTGAATATAGCGCGCTTGTGACGGATTATCTTCAATCAAGCGGCGCAGGCGCGAGACTTGCACATCGATGGAGCGCTCCATGGCACCCCACTCGCGACCCCGGGCTAGGTTCATGAGTTTATCACGCGTTAAGGGTTCACGTGGATGCTGAACCAGCGCTTTTAGGACGGAGAACTCACCTGTAGTCAAGGTCACTACATTGCCATCGCGTTTGAGCGTACGCGTGGATAGATCAAGTGTCCAAGGACCAAACTCTACGACCTCTACTTGATAGCTCGGCGCGCCGGGAAGCTCACGATTCTGACGGCGCAGCACGGCTTTGATACGAGCGAGTAGCTCTTTTGGATTAAAAGGTTTGGGCAGATAATCATCTGCGCCTGCCTCAAGGCCAGCAATACGATCGGCGTCGCCGCCTTTGGCAGTCAGCATAATAATAGGAATATCACTGTTGTCATCACGCAGGCGATTACAAATGCTGATGCCGTCCTCACCGGGCAACATAAGATCAAGGACGATAAGCGAAAATAGCTCGCGCTGCATAAGCTTGTCCATCTGATTGCCGTCATGCGCGGTACGCACCACAAAACCATCATCTTCCAAAAATCGTTGTAACAACGAGCGCAGCCGCGCATCATCATCGACTACTAAAATACGCTGAGTCATGGTATCAGGGCTAGTATTGTCAGTCATTTAGCAATCCTTTTGTAGACAGGGTGATAAGTTAGATTTCTAATAATTCTAATAGTTATAAAAAAGAGATAGGAGTCATCAATCAAACCTTTGACTCCTTAGTGTATAAGATTGCCTTAGCAATTGCATCACTAGCAAGGATAAATGCTGTATGCGTTTGTTTAACAAAGGGTATGACGTTAAGTAAAGAGCCGCGTACAGGACGATTTAGGGAATAAAACAGCGGATAAATGAGGAAAAAAGAAAAAGGATTTTTATTCATGCAGCTTTTGCTATAATGCCAAACTACATTTCTCAATGATTGATACGGATATGAGTAGCACTGATACCTTAACGTCATCGCAAAATTCGACAAATAGCCAAATTTTAGATGCAACCACCCACGCGAATATTCACGACAAGCTTGCTCGCGCGCTTGGCATTAAGACTGCTCAAGTCAATGCGTTTGTCAAACTATACGATGAAGGCGCTACCGTGCCATTCATTGCGCGTTACCGCAAAGAGAAGACCCAAAACCTCGACGACGCTCAGCTACGGGCGCTAGAGAAGTCGCTCAACTATGAGCGCGATATGGCAACGCGCCGGCTTAAGATCAGTGAGCTTTTGCGCACTCAAGGCAATCTAACCGATGAGCTGCAAGCGCGTATAGATAACGCCGCCTCCAAGCTTGAGCTTGAAGATATCTATCTGCCTTATCGTCCGCGCCGCCGCTCTCCTGCAGCAAAAGCCCGCGCTGCTGGTCTCAATGAGGCTGCACAGGCATTACTGACTCAAGAGATTACCCCACTTGAGGCTATAGCGGATTATCAAGCCCCTAGCAGTATCACTGATGATAGCGGGAATGAGATTGAGATTGACTTTAGTGATAGCGATAAGCAGCTCGCTGGCGTGCAAGCCATTATCGTTGATGAATGGACACAAGCGCTGGATCTACTTGATAACTTGCGTCAAGGGTTTGCCAAAACAGCCAGCATCGTCTCAACGGTAGCGAGCGATGAGAAGCGTGAAGTGGGCGAGAAGTTTAAGGACTATTTCGAGCATAGCGAGAGCCTCGCACGCCTGCCCAATCATCGTCTACTAGCCATGCTGCGCGGTCGTCAAGAAAACGTCTTAGGTCTCAAGATTGAGGGTGAAGATGCGCCTTTTATCGAAAAGATCATCGCTCATTTCAGTGTCGATGCCAAAGCGCCTGCCGAGCGCCGCGCGTTTTTAACCGAGGCCGCAACAAGTCTGTGGAAAGATAAGTGGCGTCCGCACATTGAGCATCGCCTGCTCACCGAGAAGCGTCTTGCGGCGGAAGCCGACGCCATCGACGTATTTGCTAATAACTTGCAGCACTTATTAATGGCAGCGCCCGCTGGACGCAAGACCATTTTGGGTGTTGATCCGGGCATTCGTCATGGTGTTAAGATGGCAGTGATTGACGCTCAAGGTCACGTCATGCTAGATGATAGCGACAAGCCAGTGGTTGCGACAGTCTACCCGTTTGCTCCAGATAATAAGATGGATGAGGCCAAAGCGACGATAGCGACGCTACTTAGTAGCTACGAGGTTGACTTAGTCGCTATTGGTAATGGCACAGCTAGCCGCGAAACCGATGCCATGATCAAAGAGATTCTCGACGCGGATGAGAACTTACAGGCCAAGTCCGTTATCGTCAATGAGTCTGGCGCTTCTGTATACTCAGCAAGTGAGCTTGCAAGTGAGGAGCTGGCAGGTCTTGACGTGTCAGTACGCGGTGCAGTATCAATTGCCCGCCGCTTACAAGATCCTTTGTCTGAGTTAGTCAAAGTTGATCCTAAGGCGATCGGCGTTGGTCAGTATCAACACGATGTTAATCAAAACCAGCTGGCAGATAGTTTGGATAAAGTCACGCAAGATAGCGTAAACGCGGTCGGCGTCGATGTGAACACTGCCAGTCCCGCCATTTTGGCGCACATTGCTGGTCTCAATCGCAATGTTGCGCAGCAGATTGTTAGTTACCGCCGTGAGCATGGCGCTTTTGCTGACCGTGAAGCGTTAAAAGACGTACCGCGCTTAGGCGCTAAAACCTTTGAACAGGCGGCTGGATTTTTACGGATTCATGATGGTAGCAATCCTTTGGACGCAACGGGTGTACATCCAGAGAGCTATCCATTAGTGGATAGCTTACTACAGCAAACGGGCAAGTCGCTACCAGATATTATTGGTAACGATAGCGTTCTAAATAGTATTGATACGAATACGTTGGCAGCTAATGATGACAATGTCAGTATTAGAGCCGTTATAGATGAGCTCGCTAAACCTGCCCGTGACCCACGTCCTGAGTTTAAGACAGCAAACTTCCGTGAGGATATTAATAGTATTAAAGATCTAAGCGAAGGTATGCAGTTAGAAGGCGTGGTGACCAATGTAACCGCTTTTGGTTGTTTCGTTGATGTTGGTGTGCATCAAGACGGCTTGGTACACATCTCACAAATGGCCAATGACTTTGTTGCTGATCCCATGAACCGCGTCAAACCGGGCGATATCGTTTCTGTACGCGTGATTTCGATAGATGAGGCGCGTGGTCGCATTGGTTTTAGTATGAAGCCTGAATCTGATAAGCCTGCGCGCTCTACTAAGACTGGAGGAGAAAACGAGGGAAGTCGCGAAGCTCGTCCAGACCGCGTAGCGTCTAAATCTGAAAATCAGCGCCGCTCAAAGCCACACTCTAAGCGCTCAAGTAAAGGAAGCAATAAAGACTCCAATGCTCGTAGCCACAGTGGTAGTCAAAAACAAAGTAAAACTGAAACACCGAATAAGATAGGGACGCTTGGCGCGCTGTTGCAAGAAGCTGGCGTGACTAAAAACAAAAAGTGATAGAGGTAATAAGAGTATCTGAGTTCAAAACTTTAGATAACTCATAAAATATTAATAGGGTAACCATGAAAGGGCAGCCATTAGGCTGCCTTTTTATTGAGTGTAGTAAGTCATCTATACGAATAAATGTTAGCGTACTATTTGTATTAGTACGAGATTATCAAAAGTGAGATGACAATATTAGCGTCTAGCGACACGGCGATTTTCGCTAAACTCAACTTGAGCAGGTTGGGTCGCAAGTAGCTCCCCACGATCGTCCTCGATTCTTTCTTGCAAGGTACTTGGAACAGTATTTGCGCTCACATCCTCTGACACCATACTACTGTCAAAGGCTTCTCCAGCCATGAGACGATCATTGTTAGTCATAGTTTGCCGAGCCAGTGGTTGGGTCGCACCGTTTGCAGCGTCGATTGCTGCTTGCTCATTAAGCTCAATATCACCGGGCTGGGTAGCCAGCAGCTCACCATCAGGACCTTCAATGTTCTGCTGCAACGTATTAGGCGCTGCGCTGGATCGCCTATCAGCAGGCGTAACATAGCCAGTATCGTTAGAATCCTGCATCATGTTTTGGTCTTGCATCATGTTTGGGTCTTGCATCATGTTTGGGTCTTGCATCATGTTTGGGTCTTGCATCATGTTTGGATCCTGCATCATGCTTGGATCCTGCATCATGCTTGGATCCACTTCACCCGGCTGGGTGGCAAGGAGCTCACCATCAGGACCTTCTATTTCAGCTTGTAAGGTATTGGGAGCAGGCTGATTGAGATTATCAGCAGGCGTAATATTGCCAGTGTTTACAGGTGCTGCTACCGATAACATGGGTAGGGCTAGAGCGGCGCTCATAACGAGTGTTAAAGTATGGTTTTTCATCGGATAATTCCTTGAGTTGCAAATATTAAAGACGAGTCTTAAAGCTTGGACTCAAGCTTAAATGTCGCGTTACGTCCTACAATATTGATTGATCTAGAATGAGTTATAGCAACAGATACTAGATATACGATCACATAAGGATGCTTATAAGCATAAGTATCATCAGTGAAGACAGCTAAATCAGATGTACCTAACTGTCGTAAACGCAAAAATACCAGCTCTATGGCTGGTATTTCAGTAGTAGACAGATTAATAAGCTGACAGCTCGGTATAACCCTGTATTGTTATGCAACTGCTGTGTCTGTAAGCCAATATTTACTCTAACTCGTTATGTTCATGTTGCAATCAGCGATAACGAGCACAGCTGTAGTAATGTACTAGCGAACGGATATACGACGATTTTCTATAAACTCAACTTCACCAGGCTGTGTGGCGACCAGCTCACCGCGCGGCCCTTGTATTTTTTGTTGCAAAGTGATGGGTGCAGGCGTAGTGCGAACATCGGCTGGCGTTACCGTACCACTTTGGACTTGCTCACCGAGTAATAGCGGTTGATTGTAACGCAAGTTTGGTGATGAGCTACGAGTCCCAGCGACCGCCAATTCATTAATTTCAACCTCACCGGGCTGTGTTGCTAGTAACTCTCCACTTGGACCTTCGATTTTGCGTTGTAGTGTATTTGGTGCTGGCATAATACGCATATCAGCAGGTGTGACGTTACCTGTGTTTACATTAGTATTTATACTATTACGGTTATAACCTGCTCTGTTGTTCATATTGCTATTCATATTGGGATCATTAATCTCAACTCGGCCGGGTTGGGTAGCAAGCAGCTCACCATCTGGACCAATGATTTTAGACTGTAGTGTGTTTGGTGCTGGCACAGTACGCATGTCTGCAGGTGTAACATTACCCGTATTCACATTAGTATTCATGCTATTGCGGCTATAATTCATCCCATTGTTCATGTTGCGGTTCATACTGCTATTCATATTGGGATCATTGATCTCAACACGACCCGGTTGAGTTGCAAGCAGCTCACCATCTGGACCAATAACTTTAGACTGTAGGGTATTTTGTGCGGGCATTGTACGTGCATCAGCAGGGGTAACATTGCCTGTGTTATAAGCGGCAAAAGCTAAACTTGGTAAAACCAAAGCCATACCTAGAGCGAGAGGTAAAATACGTGTTTTCATAAGAGATTCCTTAATTTCTAATTATTAATAAACAGTAAAAGTATAGACTTACCTAGAAATGACTTTTTTATAAGTAAGCCGTTCGTATATTTATCTGCATATAAAAATACCAGCTAACGAGCTGGCATTTCAGTAGTAAAATTTTAGCCGTCCCGTGTGTTCATGTATATTTAAGAAAACAAAACGTAAATACATTTACATACAACGACTTATGTTAATTTATGAGAATAAACCTCTAATCTTTGTAAAAAAGCGTCGTAACTTATTCTCGCGATTTACTCAACAATGATCGTTCTACCTGTATTTGGATCAATGACGCGTCTTTGATTATCGTTACTTGGCACCCGAATAACTGGGAACGTCTGATCAATCTCTACTTCATCTAATATCTCAGCATCCGCTTGTTGACCTAAGATGACCGTACGTTGGGCGCCTTCGACACCGATAGCTGTACCGTCCACTGTATTATAGCGTTTGACTTGATCCACGGGCGCTACGACAACCTCTTTTATACTGTAAGTAGAAGGACGAATATAACGTCTGGTTTGGATAACAACAGGCTCAACACTGCGCTCTTCATCGATAGCGATTTGTGCGGGTAGAGCAGGTACTTCGCTAACCACTGGCGTTGGGAAATTACCACTGAAGTGATTATCGCACTGCTGCATCGTTACGCGTACAGGATTACCATTAGCGTCCATATAGACGTTGACCGGCATGTCTGCATCGAAAGGTACATATTTACCTACTAGTGCACCTGAAACCCCGTAGCGACCATTGGACTGACCAACACCTAAATCGCATGCCCCTGCTTGGTAATCGCTAGTACGCAAATTATTATCATTGACTTCATTTTGAGGAATCATAACTTCAGATAAACGCATTTTGCCTACGGATACTTCACCAGCGCGCGGCATGGGCTGCTGATACGTATATGGCGTATAGTAACGCGCAGAACCTTCTTTTACCGCCATAACACACTCATCGTAAGTGTCATAGCCAACGTTGCCATGACCGTCGGTGACCATAGCAGCATTTGCAGAAGTAGCGTACATAGCCAATCCTGAGGTCAGTACTGCTGCGGTTAATATATTCATCTTCATAATGTATTCCTCTTAATTGTCAAAAATATAGTAATAAATTCATCTTAATAAAGTACAGCAGCATCAGGCGCTATTATTGTATTTGGACTATAGCTCTGATAGAGATATCTATGTCAGACATAACAATGCAGTTCAGTCCTTATGAATGCTTATTTAATATTACGACACCTATTCTGCTGACGCTGTGACATCAAGCGAGAAATGTGTAGCATAATGTAGCAAAAAACTAAAAACAGGCAACATCGTTCACTAAAGAAATACGTTGTTAGTATTCATTAACATTTAACGTAAAAGCCCTAAAAAGTATTAAGCATAAAAAAGACCGTACTTGAAGATAAAGTACGGTCTTGCTGTAGCTGTAAATAAGTAACTTAAAATACTTGATTATTACATAACCAAAGCTGTCTTATTATGAACAGGATTATTTTGGATTTGCTATATAACTTCAAAAGTAATACCAGCGTGTTCCTCTAAACGCGTCATAAGCTTATCACCCATAGCCGTTGATGGCGTCCAAAAGCCGCCTTCTACGTCATCTTCATCAATGTCTTGCGCGAGACATAACGCAGACTGCGCCAGCATGCGCGAGGTACTACCGTAGCCTGGATCACGATCGCCTGTCACTTTAGTCGTTATCTCGTCACCGCTTGGAGTCTCGCCAAAGAAGCGAATATCGAAATAACCGTTTTCTTGTTCAGACTTAGAGGGGCCTGTTCCTGTTTTTGGTAGCACGTGTTTGGATAATAGCTCACGGCTAGGCTTAAACATCATCGCCGCTCCAAAGCCTAGTAGGCCTGCGCTCATACCATAGCTCATAAGCTGACCTTTAACGCCATCTTGCATCCACATCGCTTCATCGTACTTAAAGTCGCGACCATATTCGTAACCTAATAGCTGATTACTGCGATGGACGATGCGTGTATTGATACTTGCCATTACAAAAGGCGCAACCCAGCGTTTGTGATCTTTGTCATATTCAGGCTTACTGACATTGGTTTGACGGGTATTGGGCGCGTCTTGATCATCGTTTAAAAGGTACGGGTTAGCAACTTGCTTACGACGTGATTTATCTTGACCAACCTCTTCAAAGATAGTCGCCATCGATGCCACTGTACCACCTGATAAACCACCTTTGGCCGCTTTTACCCGCATATTGATGACATGGCACACCTCATCAAACTGAGCTTCAGCTTGCTGCTGCGTAAAGTAGACGCCAAGATCTGAGGGAATGGAATCAAAGCCGCACGAGTTAACAATGCGCGCGCCAGATTTTTTGGCATCATCTTGATATTTATCCATCATATCTTTGATGAAGATAGCCTCGCCTGTAAGATCAACGTAATCGGTACCTTGGCTAGTACAAGATTTTATTAAAGGTTCACCATATTTGAGGTAAGGGCCGACTGTTGAGATAATCACTCGCGTCTGCTTGGTCATCTTATCTAGACTGTCTTGATCGTTGCTGTTTGCGACGATGATGTCCACTTTGCTCTCAAGCTTAGATTGAAGCGCTTTGAGCTTATCTTCATCACGGCCAGCAATCGCCCATGTGATATCAGAGTCGCCTTTGGATGTCGCGTTGCTCAAAAAGTTAGTGAGATAATGCGCTGTGATTTTTCCAACGAAGCTAGTAGCGCCATACAACACAATCGCGTAAGCGCGCTCATCGTTGTTTTTTTTGCTTTGGCTTTTGTCGTCAGTTTTAGTCCTATTCGCTTCTTCGCTACTGTAGGGCGCTGTTTTATCTAAGTTGTTGTTTGAGCTGTTGTTTGAATTGTGGTTTGAATTGTTATCTGAGTTATTGTTCATAATTAAATCCTTTTTAGGTTTGCTATTATTAAGATAAGATAGGTTATCAGATAAGGTACTAGACAATATCGATTAAATCATAAGCATGCCAAATACAGAGTCTAAATAAGTACTACGTATACAATAAGCTGTTAAAAGTTAATCAATTCGCGTTAAAAATACCAGACCAGCTACACAGTTTACACAATAAAGTCGATTGTTTACCAAAATGAACGATACTTTTAAGTACGCGTTGATACTCTAGCATTTCGATATTAAATATGTTTAAGACAAAAACTGTTTAGATTGAAATATATCGTATCGTAATTGTCCTTTAATTTGTTATTACTCGTTAGCGATAGAGTAGTAACAGTTATAGGGTAGTGAAAAAACGACTTTTATTCAATTAACGTTTTGAGGAGTGAGACTATGTTTCGTTGGGCTATTATTTTTGCTGTTATTGCGCTGATCGCTAGCTTATTAGGATTTGGCGAAGTTGCTGGCTTATCAACTAACCTAGCTTATATTTTCTTAGCGGTAGCAGTAATTTTATTTATCGTCGCTTTTGTCAGCCGCAAAATGTAACAGTGTAAATACTTAATAAAAGTTATTGATGAAAAAGTCCTCAATTGAGGACTTTTTTGCGTAGCTGCGTAGCGTAGTACGGATGGATTTTGCTACATAATAATCTCTATTTAGAGACGTTTAGGCTGGACGATATACTCCATGCGCTTTGCTAAACGAATATCTAGGCTAGTAATACCACCTGTATCATGAGTCGTTAGGCGTACATCAACGACATTATATATGTTGTGCCATTCTGGATGATGCTCAATGGCTTCTGCATAAAACGCCGCCTGATTCATAAAGCTCATGGCTTCAATAAAATCGCCAAACTCATAGCGTTTAACGATACTATTACCATCACGTCGCCAGCCTTTGAGCTCGTCAAGCTGCATATCTATTTGTTGGTCGGATAGACTACTCATAAACGTATCCTCTGCTATAAAGCGTGATTGTTTAAAGGTTAAGGGCGGTCAGCCACTGGCTATACTAGTGCTTGGTACTCAGGATGCTTTTTGATATATGCAGCAACAAACGAGCACTGAGGGATGACTTTTTTGTTCTGCTCCCGTGCATAGTCTAGCGCATATTTTGCCAGCGCAGAACCGACGCCTTGACCGCCAAGCTCTGGCGGTACAATAGTATGGTCATAGACCAAGGTATCACCGCGCTCTTGATAGCTTAAATAACCGACTTTACCCTCAATTGTCGTTTCAAAACGCTGAGCACTTTTATCGTGGTTAATCTCCAAAGATTCTGTATTGATACTATCACTCATCATAAAGCTCCTTATTAAAATTATACTTAAAATTATAGTTTGCAGATAACTTATGGTGATGCGCAGTGGCATACACCAAACTAATTTATTATGAGTTCTCTAAGGATGTTAAGCCAGTGCTTAAGCGCTATTTATCGTAAGCATAGACAGTACAAATGTTACTACTAACATACGTGAGCAGGCGGGGCAAAAACCAGTTTACGTTACAGACGGCAACTTTGCTAAGTACTTTATTTACTCTGCCAGATACTTAGTAAAACGTCCAGCAGGTATGCCATCTACCATATGATAGCTATTTATTACAAGTAGGTAGACTCAGCTTGTATATCTATGACTTGAATAAGGTAATAGCCGATATTTAGTTTATTAACAGCACTCGGCAAGTAAGATAAAACCAGCTAAAGCACTTGTAAGCTTGCAGCGCTCTTAGCACAATGCGATAATGGACGCGAATAGCAAAGACCTTATATCTATATATATCTTTGATTTTTAGACCATAATTTTAGGTATAGTCGAACCACTCTTAAAATGTTACGGCGTTAGACTCGCTTAGTCTACTACTGTAGTACTTGCGCTCGTCTGCCTTGTACCACTTTTAATATTGATTGACTATAGTAAATATAGACGTCCATAGTATGGGTGTTTGTACACTGACCGCTTTTATATCGTCCCTCGGAGTGTTAATGGCTCAATATATCTACACGATGAACAACGTGTCAAAACTTGTTCCGCCTAAGCGCGAAATTCTAAAAAATATCAATTTATCTTTCTTCCCCGGTGCCAAAATCGGTGTTTTGGGTATTAACGGTGCTGGTAAATCCACCTTACTGCGTATCATGGCAGGCGTTGATACTGATTATAGTGGTGAAGCGCGCGCGCAGCCTGGTACGAAAGTAGGCTATCTACCGCAGGAGCCGCAGCTTGATGATAGCAAAGACGTACGCGGCAATGTCGAGGACGGTATGCGTGAGGCGCTTGATGCGCTAGCACGTTTAGATGCGATCTATGCTGAATACGCCGAACCTGATGCTGACTTTGATAAGTTAGCTGAAGAGCAAGGCAAGATGGAAGACATCATTCAGGCGTGGGATGCGCATAACCTTAACACCCAATTAGAAAAAGCGGCTGATGCCTTGCGTCTGCCGCCATGGGATGCTGATGTCAGCAAGTTATCAGGTGGTGAAAAACGCCGAGTGGCGCTGTGTCGTCTACTGCTCTCGCGTCCTGATATGCTGCTACTCGATGAGCCGACCAACCATTTGGACGCTGAATCTGTCGCTTGGCTTGAGCTGTTCCTACAGAACTATAGCGGTACTATCGTTGCTATTACCCATGATCGCTACTTCTTAGATAATGTCGCGCAGTGGATATTGGAGCTGGATCGCGGACATGGCTACCCTTATGAAGGCAACTATACCGAGTGGCTTGAGCAAAAAAATATCCGTCTTGAGCAGCAGCAAAAACAAGAAGAGTCCTTTGCTAAAGCGCTTAAAAAGGAGCTTGAGTGGATTCGCAAAAATCAAAAAGGCCAGCAAGCCAAGTCCAAATCACGTGTCCAGCGTTTTGAGGAGCTAAACTCAACGGAATTCCAAAAGCGTAACGAGACCTCTGAGATTTATATTCCGCCCGGTCCTCGCTTAGGTAATAAAGTTATTGAGGTCAATGACATCTCCAAGTCCTTTGGCGATCGTTTGTTATACGAAAACCTAAGCTTCAATGTGCCAGCAGGCGCTATCGTCGGTATTATCGGTCCTAATGGCGCAGGTAAAACGACGCTGTTTAATATGATTACTGGTCAAGATGAGCCGGATACTGGCTCTGTAGAATTAGGTGAGAGCGTAAAAGTCGCCTATGTCGGTCAGGTACGCGATAACCTAGATGACAGTAAAACGGTATGGGAAGAGGTCTCAGACGGTCTTGATATCATCACCGTTGGCGACTACACCACGCCAAGCCGCGCTTATATCGGGCGCTTTAATTTTAAAGGTCAAGACCAACAAAAGCGCGTCGGTCAACTCTCGGGCGGTGAGCGTAACCGTCTACAACTGGCCAAAACCTTAAAGCAAGGCGCGAATGTGTTGCTACTCGATGAACCCTCAAACGATTTGGACATCGAGACCCTACGTGCGCTTGAAGATGCGATTCAAGTGTTCCCAGGTACGGTGATGGTGGTCTCGCATGATCGCTGGTTCCTTGACCGTATCGCCACGCACATATTGGCGTTTGAAGAGGAAGGTCCGATCTGGTTTGATGGTAACTACTCGGAGTTTGAGACCTATCGCAAAAAACAATTGGGCGATAACGCCGGTCCCAAACGCATGAAGTATAAGAAGATTAGTAGTTAAGCGCTATTAGTAGTTAAGCGTTTAAGTAGACGTTAATAACTAGATGTTAATAATTAGGCGTTAAACTATGAGCCAACAAAAAAGCAAACTCACTGAGTTTGCTTTTTTTATACCAAGACTTGTCATTAAGATATCAACGCTTACGTCCAAACTTACGCTGTTTTTTATTACTGATCTCAGTGATGGCGTGAGTGATCTCGTCGTCGCTCAGACTCGCCACTTGTTGTAATAGCTGCATCACATCAGGACTCAGGACATATTTGGCATGCTGAGCGATATCATCAATGCGCTGATCAAAGGTGAGCAGTCCTGTCTCCGCGTCTTTTTGTAGATAGTTAAGACGTAATAGGGCATTGACGAAGCTGACAAACAGTGAGCGATCAAAGAAATCGGGGATATCATCAGCGTAAAGCACGGATAAACGTTGACCCAATAGCTGACAAAGATCAATCACTTCATCTTCTGTTAGATTACCTGAACCTTGCTGCGATAATAAGGCAAGGGTCATAAAGTAGCGCTCAAGGCTTTGCTCAACAGGGGTAGCCAGCACTTGTAGCTGCTGATAACCTCTGGTGTTCGATTCAGGGGTACTGAGCACATCATCGCCAAGATCGACGATCAGACCGTGGGTGATCATGTTATCAATCTTTTGATTCAGCGTTTCTGTCAGTCCGTGCGCCGGATAGTATAAGAACAGCTCGCTTTGCAGAAAAGGATACAGCTGCTCTACGATACCATCCAAGCGACTGCGGGTAATACGGCCATTACGCGCCACTAAAGCGGCAAGAAACGACATCAAGATAAAGACGTGCAGGATATTATTGCGGAAATAACTGAGCAGCGCGGCTTGCTTGTCTGCGACTTGGATAATGTCGCCTAAGATGTGCGGTATGCGTTCAATGAGTTTGAGTTTGATACCGTAATCGATAATCTGCTGCGGCGTCATATCGGTCACCATCGTATCGTCTGAATACGGCATCTGCTGAGCGATATTACGATACAAACCAATTTGCTCGCGGCAAATATCTTCATCAAGGGCGGCTTTAGGTGCTGATAGGAGTACTAGAGATAACAAAGACACCGGATTGACCACTGCTGCTTTATTAATGTGCTGCATAATCTTGACGCCAAGATTATCCACCATCGCATTGGTCTTACTATCAAGCGGTGTATCAGTATAATCGGCAGGTAAGCTATTGGCAGGTACATCGAACTTTTGCATAAAGTCGCTAAGATACAGCGGCGAGCCAAAGCTCAGATGCACATTACCAAAGATACGCTCAATTTTGCGCCCAACTTTGAGCAGTCCCAGAAAGGATTCAGACTCCTTTGGCTTACCCTTAAGCTCACCGATATACGTACCGCCCTCCATAATACGCTCGTAGCCGATATAGGTCGGGATAAAGACCACAGGCTTATGGGTATAGCGCAGCTGACTGTGGACAGTCATCGCGAGCATACCCATCTTGGGCGGCAGTAAGCGACCTGAGCGTGAGCGTCCGCCTTCAATAAAGTACTCAATCGGCGTGTTACGGGTAATCAGTGTGTGCATGTATTCACGCAGTACGGCAGTATAGAGCGCGTTACCACGGAAACTACGACGAATATAAAAAGCGACAGCGCCGCGTAGTAGCGGCCCTAATACGGGCACATCTAAGTTGTCACCCGCTGCCACGTAAGGGATGCTCAGACCACGCTTATAGATGACGTAAGATAAGAGCAAATAATCGACGTGGCTGCGGTGACAGGGCACGTAGATGACCTCGTGATCAGCGGCCAGATCGCGGACGCGCTCAAAATGATGCACTTTGACGCCGTCATAGAGCTGCGTCCATAGCCATGTCAAAAACTTATCAAATACTTGAATGATAGGGTAGGAGTAGTTATTGACCATCTCATTGGCATAGCCTCGAGCCTGCGCGCGGACATCACGAGTGCTAAGACCGGTGGCTTTCGCTTCTTTTTCGATAGCGTGTTTGATTGCAGGCGAGTAGATCAGCTTATCGACCAGATTACGCCTATCGGATAAGTCAGGCCCTAGCATACTGACGCGCTGCTTATCTAAGTAGACGTTGAGCTGCTGCTGGAGTTGACGGGTCAGCTCGCGGTTACCATCCGTGGTAGAGACGAGCGGAAAAATCCTGTCTTTAGATGCGCTATGAGATGCGCTATGATCGCCATGAATAAGGTTATCAGCGCTAAAACTTGCTTGTGCACTGGGTTCACTTTGCTCATGATCAGGCTGCTCTTGATCTTGACCAAGCTGGTCATGAATAAGCTCACGTAGATCTTGGGGCGGATGAAACTGCACAAAGGTATCGCGGCCCATAACGCCGATGTTAAATAGCTGTTTGGTAATACTGGGGTCTTCCCAGTTATCTGTCATCAAAAGCTTGAGTAGCGAGTCCTCTTTGTCCGGCGCGCGCCCCCAGAGTATAGAGACCGGCACTAGACGCACCTTTAAGTCAGGATACTGCAAGACGGCGGATATCAGACGTGATAGACGCGGGGAGAGCGCGTCATCCTTAGCCTTTGGGTGATGTAAAAAGATAATTGCAGCGTTCTCTTTAATATTATGAGCGCTGTCATTGACACCAACTAACGCTGGTGGCAAATTATGCTCCTGTGTTTGCAGATCGACCAGTATACTATTAGAGCGGGAGTAATCCTTGAGGACATAAAACCTTAGAATCTGATCGTCGGCATCAAACTCAGGCAGTTGCCCCAATATTTTAGGCTTGACCGCGACATCAAGCAGTCGCCCTGACACTGTACGGTAGAGCTGACTGATTGGAGCGTTCGTATAAGGCTTAGGAGCACGTCTTTGAATATCAGGCTCAGCTGTTTGTTCATTGCTCTGCTCATCGACCTGATCGGTGACTGGCGCTTTAAAAATCCGTTTTTTGATGAACTTAGGTATCATAATAAAAAGTCAAATCTGTAAAATATAGTGGGCATATGATGCCATAAAACCGGCAAAAGCGATATATAACATCTGTATTTGCTAGAGTGAGTGGCATAAGAGAAACAGCGCGTTAATAAGCGCAGGGCTATAATATTTGCTTGCTTGGACATATGTTAGTATCGCGTGCGATTTATTATTTTATTGAGTAGAGGATTTGTGACGCTTATGACACCTGCCATTGACCTTGCCAAACAACAACGCCTTGATTATAAGCTGCATGAGTACGCTCACGATGAGCGCGCAACCTCCTATGGGATAGAGGCGGCGCAGAAGCTTGGCGTTAGTACAGAGCGCGTATTTAAGACCTTGGTCGTCGTTACAGACAAGGATGTCCTATGCGTGGCAGTGCTACCCGTAGATAGCCAATTAAGCTTTAAAAAAATGGCTAAAGCGCTGTCTATGCATGGTGTACCTTGCAAAAAGGTGCAGATGGCAGTGCCTGAGCAGGTACAGCGTAGTACAGGTTATGTGCTGGGCGGCGTCAGTCCCCTTGGACAAAAAAAACGTCTAACCACCCTTATTGACGAGTCTGCGCAGAAACCACAAACCATTTATGTGAGTGCCGGCAAAAGGGGGCTTGAGATCGAATTACCCGCGCAGCAATTGGCGCAGACGCTGGCGGCTTCTTTTGCCGCTATTAGCGAGTAATCATAAGCAGCAGCGCGCTGTGTTTGCGCTATTTTTTACTTTATTTTTCTTACGCGTTTTTTTTATAAGGATAACTATTATGCCGCACCTAACCATACAAATGACGCCAAACGTGGAAGTCCCTTCTGAGGCGTCTCTACTCAAAGCGTTAAATAGCGCCTTGTGGAATAGTGGTCACTTTGCAAAGCCCACGGATATCAAAGCACGTATTATTCCGCTAGATCGGTTTTTGGTGGGCGTAGACGATGATGAGCAGACTTATGGCTTTATATACGCGCACTTAAAGCTGATGATGGGGCGAGATATTACCGAGCGTAATCGACTGGCTGAGATTATCGTAACCGTGATAGATAGAGAGCTGAGCACGGTACAATCGGAGCGTACCACTGTGCAGATAGCTGTTGAGGTCGAGGAGATTAGCGCGGTCTACCACAAAAAAATACTGGGCGACTAAGCGAGCGACTATGAATAAGTGCACGACTATGAATAGGTGAGCTTTTAATCGGCATAAAAAAAGCGCCTAATACATAGGCGCTTCTTCTACAAATACTACTTTAAATACTTAGTTTTTCTATATAGAGATTAGTCTAAGAATGAGAAGTTCTCGATATCCATTGACGTCATGCTCTCACTTGGTGCAACCATAGACTCGGCGTGACCTGAAGTACGGGGCAATATCTTGTCAAAGTAAAATTCAGCGGTTTGAATCTTAGCTTCATAAAATTCAGGTGCTTCTGTGCCGCCGTTTTTAAGCTTGTCATAAGCGACAGCCGCCATACGTGCCCAGTGGTAGCCCATCATGACATAGCCTGAATACATAAGGTAATCATCTGACGCCGCTGAGATGATTTCGCGGTCTTTACGTGCCATAAGCATGAGACGTACGGTTAGTGTATTCCACTCAGCACATAGTTTAGTCAGGGCCCAAACGAACTTACGCATGTCTTTATCAAGCGCGTACTCGCTACACCATTTCATAATGCTTGAAGTGTAATCACGGATGATTTTACCTTTGGACTGCATGATCACTTTACGACCTAATAGATCGAGTGCTTGTACGCCAGTTGTCCCTTCGTACATCGTTGCGATACGAGCATCACGAGCGATCAGCTCCATGCCCCACTCTTTGATATAGCCGTGACCACCGTAGACTTGCTGACCGTGCTTAGCCGCCTCAATACCCAGCTCAGTTAAGAAACCTTTTAGGATAGGCGTGTAGAAGCCTAACTTATCATCCCACTTCTCAAACTCAGCCTCATCATCATTAGCAACGCCTTGTGACATTTTGTCCGCATAGCGTGCCGAGTGATAAATCATAGAGCGACCGCCTTCAGCAAAGGCTTTTTGCGTAAGCAGCATACGGCGTACATCGGCATGATGGATGATCGCATCGGCAACTTTTTCAGGATCTTTTGTACCAGATAGCGCGCGCATAGAACGGCGCTCTTTGGCATAGGGTAGCGCGTTTTGGAATGACAATTCAGTATGAGCAAGACCTTCGATACCCGTACCGATACGGGCGGTGTTCATAAAGGTGAACATGGCTTTTAGACCTTTGTTCGGCTCACCGATGAGGTAGCCTGTTGCGCCGTCAAAGTTAAGCACACAAGTCGCTGATGAGCTGATACCCATTTTGTGCTCAATTGAACCACAAGTCACGCCATTACGCTCGCCCGCTTCGCCCTGATCGTTTGGTAAGAACTTTGGCACGATAAAGAGTGAGATACCGCGTGTGCCCTCTGGTGCGTCCGGCAAGCGCGCTAATACGATATGGACGATGTTTTCGGTTAAGTCGTGCTCACCGCTTGAGATAAAGATTTTAGTACCGCTAAGCTTGTATGTGCCGTCTTCTTGCGGGATGGCTTTTGACTTGACTTGTCCCAAATCAGTACCACACTGCGGCTCAGTCAAGCACATAGTACCTGCCCATGATCCTTCAACGAGCTTATGCAAATACGTCTCTTTTTGCTCATCTGTACCGTACTGCATAATAGTATTGATACAGCCCGTTGATAGGCCTGGATACATCGCCCACGGCCAGTTAGCCGTACCGATCATCTCAGCTTTGATCAAATTAATAGACATCGGCAGGTTCATACCGCCGTACTCTTCAGGGTAAGAGATACCTTGCCAGCCGCCATCAACGAACTGCTGATAGGCTTCTTTAAAGCCTTTAGGCGTGGTTACAACGCCATTATCAAAATGACAGCCTTCTTCGTCAGCAGGCTGATAGATGGGCGCAAGAACATTTTCAGCAAAATCTGCCATACCTTGTAAGATCATATCGACCGTTTCAGGATCGGCATTTTCGCCGTTGTCTAAGCTTTTATAGTGCGTTTGAAAGTCAAACACGTCATTTATCAAAAACTTGATATCACGTAAAGGCGCTTTGTAAGTTAACATAGTCAGTCTCTTTGGATTTGCATCATCAATAAAAAAACTATTAAATCAGCTATTGTTTGTTTAAGCGATCAGCCGCACTACCCAAGCTTAGCGCAAGACACGGTATCATCTATTGGGCTATTTACATCCTTAATTCTTGTATATAGCCACATATACCGAGCACATAAGGCTCTTAAAGTAGCGCTATTAAATAGTTTATCAGTATTGAAAACAAATAAAAAATCAAGCTACCGCTAGGCGCACCTAGTATAAGGCTTATATAGTCATAAATATATAACTAATAACTAATATTCATCAATTAAATACCGAAACATTAAATTAAGTTATTATTGGATGTTCTTTTTATGAGTAAATTTGATCACAAATTAGAGCAGCAAAGGCGTATTCAGCAGCTAAAAACTGTACTTCGTAGAGAGTTTGCTCATCTCACTAAGATAAACAAAAGCAAAAGACCGTGGCATCTGCCTATTATTGCGGCTATAGCGATAAGTTTTCCAGTCTTTGTAGGTGTCTATTTTGGCGACGTCGCATCCGGTATCAAGGCCTCACTAGGAGCAATGATCATTCTCAACTTGCCCTTGGCAGGCGCGCTACCGTATCGCATGGTGACGGTTATGACGTGGGGCTTTGCCATGGCGCTGTGTTTCGCCCTCGGTCTGATCGCGCAGCAAATATCGGCACTCAGATTACCTGTATTTACCGTGATGAGTTTTGGGGTGGTGATTTTGAGTCGTTATTATCGCCAGCCACCGCCAGCTGGATTGTTTGTCGTGATGGCAGGCGCTATCGCTTTGTTTATCCCGGTAACTATGACGCAAGTGCTAGCGGCGACAGGACTTGTGGTCTTAGGCAGTGTATTTGCTATGGTAGTGGCACTATTGTATTCGCTATTTTTACTGCTGACTTCTCCTGCCTCTACCGTCCCTACGTTTTATTATGAGTCTGACACCATCAGCGACAGCATAATCGTCGCAAGCTTTGTCAGTGTGGCGCTACTGCTCGCCGTCGTACTGGATATGCCTTATCCATATTGGGCAGCAGTCAGCTGTTTTATCCTCATTCAAGGTATGCACCTACGCACGATATGGGTCAAACAGTTACATCGATTTTTGGGTACACTAGTGGGTATGGGCGTTGCCAGTTGGCTATTGTCATGGGGGATATCAGGTTGGGGTGTTGCCATCGCTATACTGCTGCTGATGCTGGGTATTGAGTCGCTAGTTGACAGGCACTATGGCTTAGCAGTGGTATTTATTACGCCGCTGACGATCGTTATCGCTGAATATGGGGTTAGCATGCCCCTAGATCAGACGACGACCCGTGCCGTAATTGAGGCGCGTATGCTCGATACCGCCCTTGGCTGCGCGGTTGCGCTAGGCGGCGGTCTCACTATGCGTGCAGCAGTGATACGTAAGCCGTTAAGACGACTAGAACAAAGCATACTTAAGCGATTTAGCTCGCAGACCTAACGCTATCAAACAACACTTTATAGCGTCAGATAATGTGAGCTTGACTTAGATAAAAGGCGCTACTTTGCACAGCGTACTACTTAGCGTCCTGTAGCAGTGTGTCAGTCGCTCGTTCGACGTTAACTGCCTGTCCAGTCCAGCGCGCAAAGCTAAGCGCGGCTTGATTGATTAGCATACCATAGCCGTCTGATACCCGCGCGCCGCGCGCGGCAAAGTGCTGTAAAAAATTAAGCGGGCGCCCGTACATCATATCGTAAGCAAAATGCGTGCGGAGCGTATCGGATAGCGGCAAGGTAGCATCGCTCAGCCCGATGGAGGTGGCGTTGATAACAATATCAAACTCACCTGTCAGCTCGTTGGTCGTACGGGTCGCAATAGTATGCTGCGCTACAAGGGGACTGGCGGCACTCAGCTCAGTGACTAGCGTTTGCGCTCGGCTGAGCGTACGATTGCTAAGGGTTAGCGCGCCGATACCCGCCTCAATGAGCGGCAGTATCACCCCGCGCGCCGCGCCGCCTGCGCCAATGATAGCGACGCGCGCATCTGTCAATGTCCAGCCTAAGCTTATCATATGGTTGACCAAGCCTTGACCATCTGTATTATCGCCGTACAAGGTACTGTTCTTTAGCAGCAAAGTATTGACCGCGCCTGCCACGCGCGCGTGCTCAGATAAGCCTCCTTGCGTTTGACAGTAGGTATAGGCACTTTGTTTAAAGGGCACAGTGACGTTGGCACCGATACCGCCGCCATTAAAGAACGCCTCAACAACAGCGCCAAAGCTGGCATCATCATCAGGGCAGTATTGGCGCTGATAGCTGATATCGATACCCACTTGCTCGGCAAATACCTGATGGATCGTTGGTGATTGACTGTGGCTGATGGGATTGCCAATTACAATAAAGTGCTGAGTCATTACAAGTCCTAAAAGGCGTACAAAGATAGAGCAATTATAGTCAGTCCGCTACCATAGCGATAGCACAATATTGGCATCAGTGCGGAGCTGCTTATCTTATCCAAGACATTATCTTACTCTAGCAACAAGGTTTTTAACAAATCTGTAGCGGCGATGAGCGCTTGGCGTAACCTAAAGGCTAGTCATTAAGCGAGCAGTTGGTTAAACTGTAGGGCGTAAATGTAGGAACGGTTTGAGAGAGAGGTAGAGATTTAAGAGACAAGATAGGTAACTACAGCTCTAAACGAGACGTTTACGTCCTATCTTTAGCTTTCTATCCTTAAAAGCTATCTGCTCCTTTTAATGACCACCGACGTGTTTAGAATGATCCACACTTTCTGGTCGCCAACAGCTTGTCTACTAGTATGTTAGGGCGTTAATACCATTTAAATACATCCAAAAGTATGAGTACATTACCCATGTGGAATAATACATTACAGACCCTTATGATCGGTACTTTGATGACTACAAGCGCTTTACTTATTGGCTGTAGTCAGGCTGATGAGGACACAAGTGTCGTCTCTGATAACCCTGAACAAACGGTCAGCGATAGTGCTACTGCACAAGATCAAAATGCCAGTCTCGCTAGCCCTAATATCGAGCAAGCCCCTGTCGACTATAATATCGCAGCATGGAATGTCGATGATGTAGAGCCGCTTGATATCAATGAGATTGATGCTATCAAAGCGACTTTCGGTCAGGTGGAGAGCACTGATGAGAACAGCCTCGATTACGCGAGTAACCCGGCATCGAAATATCGTTTTATGGATAATGATTCGCCTTATTTAGATCTCATCGACTCTGATAGATATCTAGAGCTTGGCTGGTACTATGCCAATCCAGCTGATTCCGATGAAGAAAAAGCGCTAAGCGAGGCACACGCCAAAAAGTCATATCAGCTCGTGCAACAGCTTATGGGCGACGAGGGACGTCAATTACTCGCCAATATGCTAAGCGGTCAAATCATCAAAAACAAAGTCATCGGTGGGCAACAGGTCGAGCTGGCGAAGTGTGAGTTTTATAGCTGTATGCTCGTACTTAATAAGTCTGCTGCCTCAGTAACGACTAGCTAGTGGTGAGGGCAGATACGAGTACAAGCCACTGGCAGTACTTTTATGCTAAAGACGCCGACTTTGTAGCAATAGACACTACAGCGCTACCTCTTGATAATCGAGGACTGAGCTACGCTGATGGGTTCTTTACCACGATGGGCGTCACGGATGGCAGCGTGTTATGGCTTGACTACCACAAGCAGCGTTTGCAATCGCATGCCAAGGCGCTACAGCTCGATATCAATATTCAGGCGCTCTCGTTAGCTATACAAACGCAGGCGCGCGCGCTTGGACAAGGCATACTCAAGCTGGTTATAACGCGTAAGGCGCAAGCGCTGCGCGGCTATGGCTTTGCACCGACAGACTTAGGCCGTACCTGTGATATTTGGCTGCAATCTACGCCAGCATTTATCACCGAAGCTGCGCCATTAACGCTACCGACTCAGCAAAGGCTACTACTACAACCAAGCACAATCGCAGTTTGTTTGACATCCATGCTGGCATGTCTGCCGCCCCCTCTAGCTGGACTCAAAAGCCTCAACCGTCTCGATAGCGTGTTGGCAAGCGGCGAGCTACAACGCTATAAAGCGCAGGACGCAAATGGCACTGCATCTATAGGTGAGGGACTCGTACGTGATATGAGTGGCTCTTGGGTGGAGGGCACAATGAGCAATGTTTTTTATCAATTAGCCCCCTTACACAACGATGACCATACGCAAAGTCATCATGCTACTACCCCTACTGCTGATTATTCAACTCATTATCTTACTAAAGGTCAGTGGTTCACCCCGCCTATGACTGAGTCAGGGGTCGCGGGCGTCATGCGTCAAGTCATTATCGATAGCTTATCTCAAACCGACAATCCGGTTATCCTGCGTGCTCTTGAGGATAAAGACTTGCCAAAGATTAGCCAGATGTTCTTTTGTAATGCGGTGCGCGGGGTGATGCCTATTACTGCTTTAAGGTTGTTATCGGGGGCGGTGGTGGAGATGGATTAGTTACGAGACGCTTTCCTTCTTAAGCAAACGGTAAAAGTGTTGCTTAAAAAACTCTTTCCTACCTTCATTTTGCAAGTCTTCATAACGAGCTTGGCTCAGCTGTAAATATTCAAGCTCTTGGTCAATACCAATAAAATTTCTCCCTAACACATTACTTGCGATGCCCGTCGTTGAAGATCCTGCAAACGGATCGAGTATGACAGCATTTTTCTTAGTAGAAGCTAAAATAATTTGTGCTAGCAGTGCTAAAGGTTTCTGCGTAGGATGTTTGCCACAAGTCTTTTCCCACTTAGCGATTGCAGGTAAACGCCAAACATCTTTCATTTGCTTGTCACCGTTTAGCTTTTTCATTAAATCGTAGTCGTAATGATGCGGAACTTTAGGATGTTTACGCGCCCAAATGATGAACTCCGTTGAATGAGTAAAAAACCGGCAAGAGAAATTAGGTGGTGGATTGGTTTTCTCCCACGTGATAACGTTAAGTATTTTAAAACCCAACTGGGGTAGAATGCGACCTAGAGTAAATATATTATGATGCGTACCGCTAACCCAAATCGTGGCATTGTCCGCCATTTTTTCACGTACTGCTGACAGCCATTCAATAGTAAAAGCGTAGGCATCATCGTCACTGATCAGCTTATCCCATTTGCCTTTATTTACGGATTGGACTTTACCATTTTTTACTGTGAGACCGTCATTAGATAGGAAGTATGGCGGATCAGCAAAAACCATATCTATACTTTTCTCTATTTTCGGGATAAGTGTTAAGCAGTTACCTTTCATTAGACTAAAATCGGCTTGTTCACTATGAAAAAATAAATTATCTGACATATTTACTCCAACATATCGGCTAAGAAGTAAAGCATTGTAGGTAAGTCAAACTCACCTTCTATAAAACCGTACTGTTCGCATTCACTAGGAATAATAATAGTTTGTCCAACAAACCGAGAATCTTTACTAATAATACGTAGCATATTGGTTAGTTCATCTCTAACAATTATTGGACTTTGGGTTTTTAACAAGTCATCTGATACAGGTAAGGGAGTATTTATATTAATAGTAATATTGTCGATGCTTATCATAGCATTGTCCTATATAGCTTACTCTAGAAAATATCGAAATAACACTTATTGTGTGTTTTTCATAGTACATAGTTTTAAAGGTGATTGCAAATGGAAAGTTCGGTTTTAATTAAGTTTGGGCAGCGTATCAGAACACTACGAAAAGGACGCAAGCTCACTCAAAAACAGTTAGCTGTAATAACAGGATTTCACTACAACTATATTGGCATGGTAGAGCGTGGTGAGCGTGATTTGAGACTTACAAATATAGAGTTATTCGCAAGTGCATTTGACATGAGTTTATCGGAGTTATTTAATATATAAGGAATGGTTATGGCGCTACATACTGAAAGACTCGATTTACCTAGCGGTCTTAATAGAGCTGAGATACGTAGATTCGTTATCAACGTTTTTTTAGATGAGTTACCAGGAAATATCAATGAATCTCAGCGATATGAATATATCGTCGAAGAGTGTGAAAATAGAGATATAATCATTGCTCGTCAAACGCAATTGAATAAAGGAATGGACTTCAGGATAAAGTTCAGAGATGTCTATTTTCAGGGAAGAACTAGACGAACTAGAAGTCCTTCTCATCAACATATAATAGAAGATTTGACAGAAAAGAAGAACTATGATGAAGCCGCTTATGCTTTATTGGCTGAAAAAATAGTATCTATATATAATTGTGAAAATGATAGTCAAATAATCGAAGATTTGAGAAGTCTTGATTTACCAGTAGGGCGTCTAACGCCTGAGGAGGTATGTCTTACTCTTAAATGGTTATTTATAGAGCAAGACATAACTTATTGGGGCTATAGTGGTAGAGCAAAACTCTATAACTATCTAGTAAGTTGCAAATTACTATAGAATAATTTTTTGTAAATATCCATTTTGTAGCATATCAATATTAATCAACAGGTTGCCATGCTCAAAATAATCTCTAAGAGGGTTTTGAGTGTTGGACCAACCCTTACCATCTGTGATCCAGATAAACTCTACATCTTGGCTTTTCCAAAATCGACTCATTTCTACATATTCTGTAGCAGTAGACTTGAGTTTAGAGCCACCGCCACTATAAAAATTAACTTCGATGAAGAAGAGCTTACTATCTTGCTCCCTATATATAACAAAATCAATAATTCTGGAGGACTTATCGACTTGTAACTCTATATTCCATGTCTCTTTAATTTTCTTTGCATTGGCCTGAGTGAGGTACTCTAGATCATATTCGTGACAGAGTATAGCAATGAAGGACTCAACAAGCTGCTCCATTTGGGTGCCACCACGGTTTTTACGTCCATTCGAATCTAGTCCGACTTCTACACCAGTACAATAGTCAGGTAAGCTTTTAATCTGCTTATTCTTAATCAGTTCACCAAGTCCACTTTGTATAACAAAGTTAACTAAGCTATCTATGTCGCTATCAGAAAACTCTTTTTGACTAAAGTTAAAGTGCTTATGAATGTAGTTTGTTTTATCAATAAGAATATCGACAGATTTATCGCGAATAGCAAGTAAAGCTGGTATGGTTTTAATTGTTTTTGGATATTCTTTAAATATATTAAATAGTAACTCTTCAATATTTTCTTTACCTACCACAGTGTTAAGAAGGTTTAGTTCTTTTTCTATAGGTTCGATATTGTTTAGGACTTTCGCCCAATTGACAAAATAGTCGTATTGAAGTATACCTTTCAAGTTTAAGGTCTCAATAAACTGAGAAAAGTGCTCAGGTAAATATAGCTTTTCCATACTTCAATAATTCCTAATTAATAACTCATTAATTTGACCGCGCTTTGAACCTTTTGAGTTGATACTACGGCTCGCCTTGACTCTGTCGATAGTATAATTCGAGTATAATTCATCGAAAAATCTATTTGTAGAGTCAAGGTTTGTTGTATCAGAGTTACTTAGTAGCCACTGATAGTTTCTTTCATTCAATAAATCACAAAAAGACTTTAGTTCTACTTGATCTTCATCATCAAAGCTATCTTTTGCGTAAGAAGTAAAGCTAGAAGAGTCGCTTAGTGGTTTATAGGGTGGATCAAGATAGAAAAACACTGCTAATTTTTGCCTATTGAATTTCTCTAAATGATGAAGTGTATCGTTATAGTTTCCAGTGTATATCTCTACATTACTCAATAGTTTTGAAGCTTTTAAGATGGTTTCTTCAAAAACGAAATTAGGCTTTTTATAACTACCAATAGGAACATTGAATTCATTCTTACGATTCACACGGTACAAGCCATTAAAACCAGCACGATTTAAGAAAATAAATAGGCCAGCATGTTCAACATCGTCAGTATTACGTAAGTTAAACGCCTCACGTTTAGCATAGTAATAAGGTTGTTTAGCTTCCTTACCTTCTAGGGCGTCATATTCTATCTGAATATTTTTCAAGAATTCTAATAACTCATGAGGGTTAGACTTCACAACTCTATATAGGTTTATAAGATCGATATTTATGTCATTTAAAATGACAGCAGACGGAGGGTTTTCACTATCTAAGAGGTGTAGTGCAAATGCAGCACTCCCACTAAAAGGCTCAACATATATATAAGGCAAACCTTCTTGAATATAACTAGGTAAACGTTGAGAAATTTCTGTTATCAGCTGAGTTTTACCACCTACCCACTTGATGAATGGTTTAGCCATCATTCTACCTTATTTCATTGAACACACTGCCAAATTCAACGAAAGAGTATAGCATTATCTATCATGAGTTGAGTTGATTAATCCATAAGCAAAGCAAATACCATTGAAAAACGGTGGGTTCAGTGCTAAATTCTAGCAAACCCCTGCCTTATGAGTTGCCATGAGCACCCCTGCGTCCAAAAAACCCTCAGATAACAACGATAACACCTCAGCAAATACCACAGGCAAAGGGGTAAATGAAGGCGTTGACACCGTAAACCTACCTGAAGACCAAGCGTCGAACACGGATGTCTCGCTCATCAGTGGGGGTAGCAAACCGCGTAAGTACAAAAAGGACAATCCGTCGTTTTTTATGCAGCGCGGTTATCAGATATTGCTGGTGCTAGGACTTATCGCAGCGTTTTTGCTGGCGATGGTCTATCAGACTCTGTTTGGACGCATTGAACAGCCGCAGCAAAAAGTGACCATTGAGCGCGGCGATACTTACTACGGTCTACTGCCACAGTGGCAACAACAGGTTCCGCTATTCTCCACTACAGTTGCCAAGTTGTATATCAGATCGCAAATCGATGCACCGCTACACGCCGGTATCTACGAGCTACCCGCCAATCCAACGGTAGCAGAAGCCCTGCAAGTCCTCGCACAAGGCGCCAAAGTAGCGATGGTCAAAGTGCAAGTCATCGAAGGCAAATCAGTACAGGACTTGTATCAAAACTTACGTGACAATGACGGCATAAAAAAAGAAGTGCTGATAGCTGGTAGTGATAATGAGAGCATCGCGCGAGCGCTTGATTTGGTTGGTGTCTTACCAGAGTCGGTGACGAGTAGCGACGATCCTATTGTCCGCTACAACCTTGAAGGCTGGTTTACTCCAGATACGTACTATTACGGTGAGGGTGCCAGTGATAAGCAAGTGCTAACCGATCTGTATAAGCGCCAGCAGCAGGCACTGACTACCGCGTGGGAGAACCGCGCGCCAGATCTACCGTACGATAGCCCTTATGAAGCGCTAATCATGGCCTCTATCATCGAAAAAGAAACCAGCGTCCCCGAAGAGCGTCCCTTAGTCTCTGCTGTATTTAACAATCGCCTCAAACAAGGTATGCGCTTGCAAACCGATCCGACGATTATCTACGGTATGGGTAGCCGCTACGACGGTAATATTCGCCGCGCTGATATCGATGAAAAGACGGGCTATAATACGTATCAGATCGACGGTCTACCGCCAACACCGATTGCCCTGCCATCAGCGGCGTCTATTGAGGCAACCTTGCATCCTGCTGATAGCGAAGCGCTGTATTTTGTCGCTACAGGGACTGGCGGTCATAAGTTTACCAATAGCTTAGCTGAGCACAACAAAGCGGTGCAAGAATACTTACGCGTGATGCGTGAGCAAAGAGCGCAAACACCGCCGCAATAGACTTTTAGTAAAACGACCTACTTAGTAAAACGACCCATTATTCAGTCATGACATAAGGTTACGCCATGTCAGCGTCGAGAGCAGAGCCGCACCACCAACATATGAGTGAGACTGCGCCCCAACAAGGGCGCTTTATTAGCTTTGAGGGCACCGAAGGCGTGGGTAAAACTACCGCGATTGAGCAGTTGTGTGCGCGTCTCTACACGCAAGGTATCGATTACGTGCGTACGCGGGAGCCGGGCGGTAGTCCTTTTGCTGAGCAGCTACGTGCCATATTGCTCGATCCTGCTACTGATATCGATGATGACACCGAGCTGCTGCTGCTCTTTGCAGCGCGCAGTGATCACCTGCAGCGCGTCATTATGCCAGCGCTCGCGCGCGGTCAGTGGGTCATCTGTGATCGCTTCACCGACTCGACGCTCGCCTATCAAGGCTATGGCCGCGCTCATGGTGATGCGCTGGTAGTGGGCAAGATTGAAACGCTCATTGAGCAGTTTGTGCCGCGTCTGCCGGATATTACCTTTTGGCTGGATCTGCCGGTATTGGAGGGCATGGCACGAGCTAATAAGAGAAGTAGCGCGGATCGTTTTGAGCAGCAAGCCGAAGCGTTTTTTAGGCGCGTATACGCAGGCTTTGAGCACTTAGCAGCGGCGTATCCGCGTATCCAGCGTATCGATGCTGCTGGTAGTAGCACTGAGGTTAGCGCGCGTATTTGGCAAGTCATGGACGCGATCATTCGTGTGAGTGACTGATGCTAGTGGATGTCTGGTCAAACGTACAGTGAATGGTTTTAATACTCATGATACTTGGTGTTTAAGGCAAGTTTTTATCAATAAAAAACCCCTGAGCGTTATTAAGCGTTCAGGGGTTTGACGTTTACACTGGCTAAAGCTACTTCTTGTCCAGCTTTGAATTACTTGGCTTTGAATTATTTGGCTTTGAGTCAGCTGACTTTGAGTTATTTAGCTTTGCTTGGTCAGCCTCACTTTGCGCTGCTGCTTGTGCGAGTTTCTTTGACTCGTTGTTTTGCTCTGAGTCAGGCAGACGGCTGGGGTCAAGCGCGCCGCTTTTGGTTTTAGGGGCGCTGCCGCTACCATTGTCATTAGGATTGACAGGCTTAGGTTTTGGCGCATCAGTACGATTATCTGTATTGACGCCTGTGGCGGCGACAGTTTCTTGACTACTTACAGACGTATCAGCGCCTACAGGTTCTGTTTGTGAAGCAACGGCAGTCGGCGGCGCTGGCATATCTATACCGTCATCTACCAGCTCTTTTTCCTTACGCTTTTCTGGCAGTTTAGCGGTTGCCTCAAAGTCAGCGTCAGCTACAGCGCGTGCTTGTTCTTGCTTAGCAGTGACATCGACGGGCTTGGGCTGTACTTCATCTTCGATAACGAGAGCGATCAGTTTACGATCGCGCGGAATAGTACCCTCGAACTTGTCAGTGATGACGTGGAGCTTACCTTCTTTATCGAGGGTATAAAGGGGTACGAACTGCTTGTTATCCGCTTTATACTGCTCAAAGGTATAGCTGTCCGTGAGATTAGTAATCTTAATGCGCGCTTTTTTGGACAGCATACTGGCAAGCTTGGTGTAAGTGACATCCCTACCAAATAACCACTTGGACTGAAAGTTTGACTGCTTATCATCGCGCTCGCTTTTGACTTTTTCTTCACTAAACTTGAGACGATACAGTTTTTGTTCGCCAAACTCATGACGGTAGTGAATCTCGGATAAAGTGTTCAGCTCTTTATCCATACTCATGGCAAATAGATGACCGATGCCGATGAGATCGAGATGACGATCCGCGTGGTCGGAGATGGGATTACCAAAATAAGTACGCAGACCACTCATACGTGCTTTAGCAATGTTGGTGTAGTTATTGTGTGCGACGATGACATCAAAGCCTTGCTCCTTTAAGGAGGTGGCGACCAGAAGCGCTACTGGGTTTGAGCCTACAATTAAGATACCGTTACTCTCAGGTTCGCGCACGCCAAGCAAATTACCGACGAGCTTGGCGCCGAGTCCCTGAATCATAACCGTACCGATAATGACCATAAATACTAGCGGTACTAAAAGCTCAACGCCTTCAATATCGTACTCTTGTAAGCGAATCGCAAACAGCGATGAGATAGCAGCGGCAACAATACCACGCGGCCCGATCCAACTGATCATCATTTTTTCGCTAGTCTTTAGATTGGAGCCGATAGAGGACGCCCAAACGGATAGCGGACGGGCGACAAACATAACAATCGCCAGCAGCACTAAACCTGCTAAGCCGACGCTGAGCAAACTTGCCAGCTCAACACGTGCGGCCAGTACAATAAAGAGGACGGAGATCAAAAGCACCGTCAAGGACTCGTTAAACTCTAAGATAGTATCGCGTGGGAACTTAGGCCAGTTAGCCAGTGCCACACCGAGTACAGTGACGGTCAATAAGCCAGATTCATGCTCCAAATGGTTCGATATCGAAAATAGCACCAGTACGTAAGCTAAGGTAAAGACGTTACGTAAGAATTCAGGCACCATCTGCCGGCGCATTAAGAACGCAAGCACCCAAGCGCCAACCATACCGAGTATCGTCGCTAACACCACAATCTTGGCAAACAGTAGGATACTATTACCTTCACCGCCTGAGATAATGTACTCATAGACCAAGACCACAGCGATCGCCCCGATAGGATCGATGATAATACCTTCCCATTTAAGGATATTGGCGATAGTCTTATTAGGGCGTACACTGCGCAGTAGTGGCATGATGACTGTCGGCCCAGTGACACAGACCAGCGAGCCAAACAGTAAGGCAATCAAAGGGTCGACATCAAATAAGAGGTACGTCGACAAGGCCACAATAGCGATGGTAATCAGGACACCGACGGAGACCAGCATTTGTACCACAGTACCATGCTGCTTGATCTCATCGAACTCTAAGGTTAAGGAGCCTTCGAATAAAATAATGGCAACACCGAGCGAGATAAAAGGGAACATCAGCTCGCCTAATACCAAGTCGGGATCAAAGTAGCCTAAAACTGGTCCGACGATGATACCAATTAATAATAAAAATAAAATGGATGGCTGCTTTAAGTACCAAGCAAGCCACTGGGCGGCAATGCCGATCCCAAGTACGCCAGATAGTAGTAGGGCGGTATCCATAAAGTAATCCTTTTGTAATCCGGTTGTCTGTTATCTGTAGCAACGGTTATGAGTAGTAACTTTGTTCAAAACGTTCGCTCGTAACGGTCAGTAGTAACATCAACTTTTATGACACTCAGTAATAAGGCGGTATGATTGTCATCTACAGCATTATAAAATAGCAAATAATGCTCATGATTGTAGAGGCTGGTCGGTGACCATAGCTAATAATCGCTTCACTATGAATTTATTTTATATGACATTTGTTGGTTATTAAAATTATTTGGTTTGCTATAATAACATGATTTTATTTTGTATATAGCAGCGCTAGGATATAGCTGTGGCAAAAGCAGTTGCCCTGATCGCGCTAAAGGTACAAACTTAAGCGCTTGCGTCTAGTATTGGGCGTACAAACTTGTGTAAAATTAGGCTGATATAATACTAGTATTAATAATACTCATAAGCCACAACCACCCCTTTCACTATAAATAGGAGGATAAGATGCCAATTCGTAAGCTCAGCACATCATCTACTCATCGCGCGCGGCGTTGGGTGCAGCAAAGCGCATTGGCATTGGCGCTTAGTACCATAGCGCTCACAGGTGTCGCCATACCGTCAACGGACGCTACAGCGGCGGTAACGACAGCGGACTTCTCAGAGCTAGTGCAACAAGTGACGCCAGGGGTGGCGCGCGTTAATGTCACTAAAACAGTGAGCGAGGAAGAGCTAGCAAAAGCGCAAACCGCTGAGCTGTTGCGTCAGTTCTTTGGCGATCGTCTGCGCATACCTGATCGCGCGATGACCCCAGCGATCGAACACGCTTACGGCACCGCATTTTTTATTACCGCTAATGGCTATATGCTGACCAATCATCACGTGGTCGCTGGTGCTGACAAAATCACCGTTACCTTAAATGATAGAACGGAGCTGGATGCTACGCTAGTAGGTAGCGATGAGCGCTCGGATGTCGCGGTGCTCAAAGTGGATGGCACTCAGCGCCCAGCACTGCCTATTGGCGACTCTAACGATATACGAGTTGGCGAGCCCGTCCTCGCAATCGGCTCTCCCTTTGGCTTTGACTACTCGGCGTCGGCCGGTATTGTCAGTGCCAAATCGCGCAGCTTCTCGCGCGAGATTAGCGTACCCTTTATCCAGACCGACGTGGCACTAAATCCAGGTAACTCAGGTGGTCCACTCTTTAATCAAAGCGGTGAGGTCATCGGTATCAACTCGCGTATCTTTAGTGGTACAGGCGGCTACATGGGACTGTCGTTCTCGATTCCAATCGATGCGGCGATGGACATCTACGAGCAGCTCAAAACCAACGGTCAGGTAGCGCGCGCTTACTTGGGTATCTATCCGCAAGATATCGATCGCAATCTCGCCGAAGCTTACCAGTTATCGCGTCCGCAAGGAGCGCTACTGACGCGAGTATCTCCTGACTCGCCTGCGCAAAGGGCAGGGCTTAAATCAGGCGATATTATTCTCACCTATAATGATACCAATATCGTCCGCGCCGCTGATCTGTTAAATGCCATCAACCGTGCCCGTCCCAACGATGCGTTTGTCGCTAGAGTGCAGCGTGACGGCAAACCCATTATAGTGAGAGGTCAGCTTGGTCAAGCGCCAAGCGATGTGCAAGCGCAGGGTCGCAATGAGCGTGACAGCGACCTCAATCTTGGCTTACGCCTACGCGATTTGACCCCAGATGAGCAAGCAGAGCTCGGTTCTAATAGCAGAGATGGCATCTTAGTGACTACCGTCGATCCCACGGGTATCGCCGCGCGCTCTGGTATATTTGCAGGCGATATCATCACCAATCTGCATCAAAAACCGATTACCACGGTCGCTGATTTTTCAAACGCCATCTCCTCACTGCCTGAAAAAGGTGTGGTGACCATTGAGGTTATCCGTCAAGGTGTACCCGGTATTATTGGTCTGCGCATTGAGTAACATCTAGATCATATTAGTGGTCTGTGGCTTTGTAGAACTAGGTACAACAAAACGCAGCACAATAGCAAACCACAAAGCTGAATTGAGGATAGCCGTCAAAGCAAAATATGCTACACTAGCGCTCAATTTATACGGTAGTTAATATAAGCTACTCTGGTCAATACAGGCAGTCGTAGCACTGCTAAAATAGAGCGTGATACAAGCGCCCTTTGATCCATTAACAGCTTTTATAAAGCTAGGATAATACAGTAAGGCATGGTTATGAGCACAGCATACGACGAGATAAAAACCCGACTACGAGGCTCAATGGTAGCTTTGGTCACGCCTATGCAGCCTGATGGGGCGGTCGACTATAAACGTTTGGCAGACCTCATCGACTGGCAGATTGAGCAAGGTACACACTGCTTAGTGGCGGTTGGAACCACAGGCGAGTCGGCAACGCTCTCCATGCAAGAGCACAGCGATGTGATCCGTTTTTTTATCCAGCATGTTAAGGGGCGCGTCCCTGTTATTGCAGGTACAGGCGCGAACAATACCCTTGAGGCGATCAAGCTGACTCAAGAAGCGTATGACGCTGGTGCGGACTGCGCGCTACTTGTCGCGCCTTACTATAACAAGCCGCCGCAAGAGGGCTTGTATCAGCACTACAAAGCCATTGCTGAAGCGGTTGCTATCCCGCAAATGCTCTATAACGTCCCTGGGCGTACCGTTGTTGATATCGCCCAAGCGACCGTCGAGCGCTTAGCGGATATCGACAATATTGTCGCTATCAAAGACGCCACGGGCGCTGTATCTCGCGGCGAGCCCTTAATAAAAGCGCTTGGCGATAGAATGGTTGTACTATCAGGTGATGATGGGACAGCGCTTGAGCTGATAGGCTTTGGCGGACAGGGTAATATCTCAGTGACCGCAAACGTCGCACCAAAAGCGATGAGCGACGCGTTTTCGGCGGCGTTACAGGGCGATATCGTTACTGCCAAACGCATTCACGACAGTATCAAACACCTACATCGCGATTTGTTTATCGAATCAAGCCCTATTCCGGTCAAATACGCCCTGCACAAAATGGGTATGATCGATAAGGGTATCCGTCTGCCCCTAGTGTGGCTAGCGCCAGAGCACCACGACACTATCGATAACGCCTTAATCAAAGCGAACTTGTTGTAGTTAACTTATGATAGCCATAGGGCTATAGCTTTCTACTATCGTTAATGTACGCTTACCAGCGTCACTCGTAAACTCAGAGAAATACTATGATGAACACATCATTACTCCCCGCAAAAGCTTTGCTACTGCCAACGATTATCTTAAGTAGCACCTTAGCACTTAGCGGCTGTCAATCCGTCAAAGACCTCTTTAGCAAGCGTGATAATGGCAGCTTAGATTATCAGCAGAGCCAAAAGCTTGCGCCGTTAGAGCTACCTGTCGCGCAGCAAACTGCACCGTTTGTACCCTTGTATCCAACGCCCAATGTTGGTGTCAATACTTTGACCCTACAAAACGAGGCGGGCAAACAGTATCAGTTGCCTATGCCGCAGCGCGCGGTTCCTACAACGGAAACGCCGAACAACTAACCTCACTAATTCATTCAGCTTGAGAAGGAATCCTTCCGATGCAAAAGCAACAATTGCTGTATAAAGGTAAAGCCAAATCGGTTTTTGAGACGGATGATAGCGATCTGTTAATTCTGCAATTTCGTGACGATACCTCAGCCTTTAACGGTGAGCGTATTGAGCAGTTGGCACGTAAAGGCGAGGTCAATAACCGCTTTAATGCTTTTGTCATGCAAAAGCTAAGCGAAGCGGGTATTGAGACACATTTTGAACAGCAGTTATCAGACGATGAGGTGCTCGTAAAACGCTTGGATATGATCCCTGTTGAGTGCGTGGTACGTAACTTTGCTGCCGGTAGCCTTGTGCGCCGTTTGGGACTGGAGGAAGGTCAAGCACTCAACCCGCCAACGTATGAGCTGTTTTATAAGGATGATGCGCTTGGCGATCCCATGATCAATGAGTCATTATCCGTCTCACTTGGCTGGGCGACTGAAGCGCAGCTCAGCGCTATGAAAGATCTGACCTACCGCGTCAACGATGTCTTGCAAGCGCTGTTTGATAAAGGCGATCTGATGCTAGTCGATTTCAAACTAGAGTTTGGCGTGTTTCATGACCGCATTGTATTAGGCGATGAGTTCTCACCTGATGGCTGCCGTATCTGGGACAAAAACACTAAGAAAAAGCTCGATAAAGACCGCTTCCGTCAATCGCTAGGCGATGTGATTGAAGGCTATGAAGAGGTGGCTAAACGCATTGGCGTGCCCTTAAGCTAAGACTTATGTCAAATAGCATAAACAAAGACTGAGCGGCGTGCTCAGTTTTTTTGTGCCTGTTTTCTTGTAAAGACTTATGTAAAAAGCTATGTAAGAAGCAGTGTAAAAAGTTACTTAATGGCTATTAAAGGCGCACGCAAAGACGCACGTTAGTAGTGCCATATCTTTTTATAATAAGACTCGTTGTGTATTAAGCACTGATTGTTTAAGAAGGATAACCATGTCAAAGCCTGCTATGACAACACCGCTTATGCCCGTATGGTTCACCCAGCCTACATGTGTGGTTGCCGCTGATTTAATCGGTAAGGTACTGTGTCGCCAGCTGACCGATAGCGATGACACCGTAAAGGTGCTGCGTATGCGCATCACCGAGACCGAAGCTTATATTGGCGCGGCGGACGGTTCAGTAGAGGCACATCTGTCCAAGCGTGGTGGTGATACTGATATCATGTACAAGGCAGGCGGGGTGTTCTACGCCTATCTGACGTATGGCGTGCATCTGATGCTCAATCTTATCAGCGGCGCCAAAGGATCACCTGAATCGGTACTGATACGGGCAGGATTTTTGAGCGAGGATAGCGATCGCCTGCTCGCTGAGCAAAGTCTGCCGCCTGATAAGCAGCTGACCCATCCCAAACAGTTTGCAGGGCCAGGTAAGCTGAGCAAACGCCTGCAATTAGATCGCACGCTGTACGGTATGGCAATCAGCCCTGAATCCAAGGTATGGATAGAGGATGACGGTTGCCGACCACCAGTGTCACTACGCCCTCGCATCGGTATCGACTACGCGGGTACAGCGAAAGATTGGCTACTGCGCTACGTTTGGACAGATCATCTTTCGCTATCAAAAAAATAGCGTTTATATATTATTTCTAAAACGTGTAGCGATAGGAGCGCGCGATGTATAAGCTAACCGTATTTATCCCAGAGGAGGCGCTTGAGAGGGTAAAATCTGCGCTATTTGCTGCCGGCGCAGGCACTATCGGTAACTACGAGCAGTGCTGCTGGCAGGTCAAAGGCACTGGACAGTTTATGCCGCTGGCGGGTAGTACGCCGCACATTGGCGCGCAAGACGAGCTTGAGCAGGTGACGGAGTGGCGAGTTGAGATGGTCGTTGCGCACAACGTCATTACCGAGGTGATAGCAGCGCTCAAAAGCGCTCATCCTTACGAGACGCCTGCCTATGATGTGAGTGAAGTCGTCGATATATAAAAACTTAGAGGTACAACAAAGTTAAAAGGATAGGTTATTGTGTTATTTGAGCTTATTTTATTTTCAGGATTTGCAGGGATAACGGTGTTTATCGGTGGTCTATTGGCCAAATCATTCAATCACTACGTCAAAGACAGCCCCGTTAAATACAGAGTCATCCATACCCTGATGTCGTTTGGCGCTGGTATCATTTTATCCGCGCTGGCTTTAGTTTTAGTACCCAAAGGTATGGAGGTACTAAGCGTTTGGGGGGTTACTGGTGCATTTGTACTCGGCGCGGTGCTATTTATGCTGCTTGATCGCCGATTGGCACAGTCAGGTAGTCGGCAAGCGACGCTGCTGGCGATGATGATGGACTTCGTTCCTGAATCATTGGCTCTTGGGGCCGTGTTTGCAGTTGAGCCGAAGACAGCGATGCTACTGGCAGTATTTATCGGTCTACAAAACTTGCCTGAATCCTTTAACTCGTATCGAGATTTAGTGCTAAGCGGCTGCGGCACACAAAAAGCGTTAGCGATATTTTTTGGCTTAAGTTTTTTTGGTATTATCTCAGCGCTTATCGGACACTTTTTATTGAGCAGTTATCCTACTTTGACCGCTTATCTGATGATGTTTGCCAGCGGTGGTATTTTGTACTTACTGATTCAGGACATCATTCCAGAGAGCAAGCTCGATAATCATTACAGTACCTCGCTTGGCGCGGCACTCGGGTTTTTGGTTGGGGTCATAGGTGAGATGCTTATATAAAAAGATAGGCGCTGATATAAGAGCGACTTATAATTCTATGTAAGCATATGCTTACAAGTATTGACGTTTACGCGACTTAACACTGAGCACGAGATTTGGCATTATAGTTCTACGGCATAGGGAGTATGACTCAAGGATTGAGTTAACCGCTTTTAGGATGATAATTTAATAACCTGCGTCAGGATGACTATCGTTATTAGATTTGGTACATATTACCGACGCTGCTAGTAGTAATACTAGATGACATTATAGGCAGGATGCCTTGTACTTATAACGTTATACTTCGCATGGATGTGCTGCATTACGTTATAAATAGTGACATGGATGGTTAACGATAAAACCGCATAACAGTAACTTGTTATGCGGTTTTATCGTTTTTACTTTATCAAAGGTTATAACAAACCATACAGCTATATAGCGTTTATACAAGAGTATTATTAAAATAAAAGGCCGATACAACAGACCGCACGATAGCTATCATGCGGTCTTTGATTACATTAAGAGAGTTGTAGTTTTAATCTCGTCTTAACACGCACTTTTTAATAACTCTTTTTAAGAGTGTATTAATAGTTATTATCGCGGCGCCAATCGTCAACTTCACGCTCAGCGTCTTCTCTACTTCGACCATAACGCTCTTGGACGCGTCCTACGAGTTTATCACGGTCCCCATTAACGTGCTGGAGATCATCATCGGTCAAATCGGCCCACTTTTGCTTTACTGAGCCTTTCATTTGATTCCATTCGCCTTTTAGAGTTTGACTATTCATAGTTATCTTCCTTTTTGTTTATTGTCTTTTTTATCTGACATTTATTATTAAGACAATTAATCCATTTGTCTTTATTAACTGTCTCACTTGCCAACTTTTTACTTATAGTCGAACCCCTATTAAAGTGTTACAGCGTTAGACTCGTTTAGCCTACTACTGTAGTACTTGCACTCGTCTGCCTTGTACCACTTTTAATGTTGATTGACTATACAACAATTTCTTAATACCAAGGTTTTATAGTGCTGATGTATTAAGTTATTTATCAAGTATTTACTAAGCTGGCACTTATAAATATATAAAAGCTAAACGCTTATTGTCTGTATAAGCGGTGTTTAAAATGTTATGTAGTGAAAATAAAACCCTAAGAGTATTAAGGTTATGTAAATTATCTTACTCACGGTAAGATAAATAAACAAAAAGCAGAAGCCATAAGGTGATGACTTCTGCTTTGTCGGTTTATTAAGCAGTTACTTATTAGAGCTAAGACGCGCTTGCGCCAGATACTTCTTATAACGTTTAGTGAGCTTGTTAAGACGCACGCGATCAGACACTAAAGACAATAGCGGTGAGACATTGGTTTTGGGCGCTCTGCCAGCTCCCATACGCTGCAACTGGCGCTTAATCACTGCCATTGTCGCAATAGCGCTTAGGGTTTTATCTTTCCATTGCACAATAGGGTTGTGCGCGATGGCATCTTTATTCGTACGCCAGTCATTAGGTAACTGCGGATTCATAGCGAGCGCTGTGCCCATACCGACGATATCGATACCTTGCGCCAGTACCGCTTCGGCAACAGCTAAACGCCTAACCCCGCCTGTGGTCATGATAGGCATCGTTGCCACTTGGGCAATCTCTTTGGCGAAATCCAAAAAATAAGCTTCGCGCTGCAAGGTGCGACCATCAGCGGTTGTGCCTTGCATAGCCGGGCTCTCATAGCTACCGCCTGATAACTCCACCACATCCACGCCCAAATCGTTCATAGCGATAACCACATCTTTGGCGTCATCAGCATCAAAACCGCCGCGCTGAAAGTCCGCGGAGTTGAGCTTGACTGAGACGGCAAAGGTTGCAGAGACATTTGCCCGTACCGCTTTGATGACCTCAAGCAATAGGCGCATGCGGTTTTGTGCACTCCCGCCGTACTCATCCGTGCGCTTATTGGTCAGGGGCGATAAAAACTGCGAGATAAGATAACCATGCGCGGCGTGAATTTGCACACCATCGAAGCCTGCACGTTCAGCTTGTAGCGCCGTATCGACAAAGCGCTGAATAAGCTGCTCAATGTCATCAAAAGTCATCGCGCGCGGCTTGCTAAACAGGCGTGAGTGCTTGCCTAAATCGAGCGCTACATCAGAAGGCGATAGCACATCGCCGCCCATCGCCGCGTAGACTTGGCGACCCGGATGATTGATTTGCATCCAAATCTGCGTGCTATCGTTATCCGCTTTTGCCGTCTGTGCCCACGCCTTAAAAGGCGCAAGCTCACTGTTCTTGTCAAGTACGATCCCGCCAGGCCCTGTCATCGCGCGACCATCAACCATGACATTACCCGTAATCAAAAGTCCTGTACCGCCCTCAGCCCAGCGGCGGTACAAGCGTAAAAGGGTCGGTCCTGGAATCTGACCTTCAGCTGCCATGTTCTCTTCCATAGCGGCTTTGGCGATACGGTTGGGGAGCGTTGTCCCACAAGGTAAGGTAAACGGCGTAAATATGGTCATAGGGCAGCCTTAGTCATTAATGTTGAATAGATAATAAGCGAGCGATAGTCTGATAGTAATCAGAGAATAAAAAGCGCGAGTTCGGTATTAACTATAGACTTATAGTTTAAATGACTATAATCTTATAGTCGACGTATTAATAGTGCGTACAAGTCACTAATAAAAAGGCCATACTGTGGATGTAGTAGTAACGACTGATGGTAGAGAAAAGACTGTCAATCCTAAACCCGACTCAAAACGTACGCTTGCCAAAGCCAAAACCCGCAGAGCCATTATGAAAAGTGCTTTGCAGCTCTATAGTACGGAGGGCGCGTCTGGTATGAGCATGAATAAAATCGCTAAGGGCGCCGGTATCGCTCAGCCTAGTTTTTATAATCATTTTGCGAGTTTGGATGAGCTGCAACAAGCGTTAAGCTTACAGCTCAAAGATAACTATTTATCCCCTATGCGCGCCGCTTGGATCGCTATGATTAAAGATTATACTGATCTGAGCGAGGCGCAGTTCAATCAGCGCTGCAAGCAGTGTCTTACGCATATCTTTGATGCGGCCTTTGTCAATATCGACTTATTTCAGCGCTTAAACGAGGATCGTATACGTTTTAGTCCGAGCTTTACCGCTAAAAGTTTACCCACTAAGGACTCAACTGAAGGCTCAGCTAAGGGTTTGGGAAACTTAATTAATGACATACAGGCGGAGTGGACACAGATATTCGTTGCAGGCTTAACGTTATCTCACTGCGATTTTGAATACTCCAAGGTCAATCTTGGCGTTGATATTGCCGCCGCCCAAGTCCATGAGCTGATATTAGGCTGTCATCAGCAGCGTTACAGTAGAGAGCAGGCTATCCACGTTTTATGCAAAAATCTTAACGCGCTTTTTACTAGTTTTTGGCAACAAGAGATCTCGGAGTAACTTGTTAAACGACCATCATAAACGGAAATTTATAGCCAAAGCTATAAGCACTGAAACAACAAGGAAGTAGAACTATGGCGATCAGTAACCAAAAATCAAAAGCCGGTGAGCAGACACACTTTCGAACCTGCAATCTGTGCGAGGCCATGTGCGGTATCGTCGTCAAGCACGATGGCAACAAGGTGCTATCCATCAAAGGCGATAAAGACGATCCCTTCTCGCAAGGCTATATCTGTCCAAAAGCCACCGCTCTGCAAGACTTGCACGAAGATCCTGACCGCCTGCGTCAGCCTATTGAGCGCACCAAGGACGGTTGGCAAAAGATCAGCTGGGACGAGGCGTTTGATAAAGTCGCTGCTGGCATCCAATCGGTACAGAAAAAGTACGGTCAAAACGCTTTTGGAGTATATTTGGGTAATCCAAACGTGCATAATCTAGGCGGCATGCTGACCATTAAGCACTTACTGACCAGTATCAAAACGCGTAGCCGCTTCTCCGCCACCTCCATCGATCAATTGCCGCACCATATCATCAGTATGCATCTGTTCGGGCACATGCTGCGCATCCCTGTACCCGATGTCAATCGCACTCAGCATATGATGATCATCGGTGGTAATCCGCTGGCCTCAAACGGTAGCATTATGACCGCTGCCAATATGCGCCAAAAGCTCAAAGACATCAAAGCGCGCGATGGTAAAGTAGTAGTCATTGATCCAAGACGCACCGAAACCGCAGACATCGCCAGCGAGCATCACTTTATCCGGCCGGCAACCGATGTCTGGTTGCTGCTGGCTATGCTCAACGAGATCTACGCGCAAGGTTACGCGGACAAGGCGCGCCCTCATAATAGAGCCGCTGATCTAGCACCTGAGATTGAGCGCATAAGAGACTTTGCCAAAGGCTATAGCGCCGAGTCCGTCGCAGGTATCACAGGTATCGAGGCAAGCGAGATTAAGCGCATGGTCAAAGAGTTTTGTGAGGCAGAGCGCTCAGTGTGCTATAGCCGTATGGGCGTGTCGGTGCAAGAGTTTGGGCTGCTCGCTCAGTATTTAGTGATGATGATTAACATTGTCGCAGGGCGCTTGGATGAAGTCGGCGGGCTGATGTTCCCCAACCCTGCCGTCGATGTGGTCAATAACTCAGGTCCGGGCTACTTAGGAAAGCGTCATAGCCGGGTCAGTAACTTACCTGATTTTAATGGCGAGTACCCTGTGGCGGCGATGGCCGATGAGATGCTAATCGAAGGGGAAGGGCAGCTCAAGGGCTTTATGTGCGTGGCAGGCAATCCAGTGCTCAGCACCCCAAATGGCGAGAAGCTGGACAAGGCATTTGCCGGTTTGGAGTTTATGGTGGCATTAGATTATTTTGTTACTGAGACCAGTCGTCATGCCAATATTATCCTACCGCCCGTCTCACCGCTTGAGCGCGATCACTACGATCTAACCTTTAATGGCTTTGCGGTACACAACGTTGCCAAATACTCGCCCGTATTATTTACTAAGCACAAAGATGCCAAGCACGATTGGCAAATCTATTTAGAACTAGCGACACGTATGGATAAAGACGCGCCGATGATGGTCAAAGCTGAGCGCAAAATGATCCAGACGCTAGGCACCAAAGTGCTGCTCGATCAAGGACTAAAACGCGGCCCGTATCAAGGCATGAGTCTTCGTCAAGTACAAAAGCATCCGCACGGTATGGATCTAGGACCACTCAAAAAGATGCTGCCTGACACCATTAAGCACAAAGACAAGCAGATCCATCTCAACGTCGACTTTTATCAAGCGGATCTGGCGCGGGTACGCGAGGTAATGGCAAGCTACGATGACAGTCAGATTCTTTTGATTGGTCGTCGTCATGTGCGCAGTAACAACTCGTGGCTACACAACAGTCACCGCTTAGTCAAAGGCAAGCCGCGCTGTACGCTGATGCTACATCCTGATACGGCTCGCGCGCACAGTATCGAAGACGGTCAACAGGTCAAAGTCACCTCGCGCGTCGGTCAAGTCGATATCATCGCTGAGGTGACCGATGAGCTAATGCCAGGGGTCGTAAGTATCCCGCACGGCTGGGGTCATGGACGTAAAGGGGTTAAACAAAAGATTGCGCAAGCGCACGCAGGCGTCAGTGTCAATGACTTAACGGACGATACGCTCATCGATAAGCTCAGCGGTAATGCTGCAGTCAATGGCGTGCCTGTACAGCTAGAGGCGTTGATAGAAGCGCCGCTACCTACAGAGTCTGAGACCAATAGGGCGCTTGCTGCGCAAGTTCTACCAGCTTAACTCATTACCATAAAAATAATGCACATAAAAAGGCGCTTATTTTAAAATAAGCGCCTTTTTTAGGGATTAGATTTAAGAGTATTACAGTTATCAGTATCCTTTTATGCGCGCCTCTACACATCCACGAAGTCAAACACCCACAAAGTCAAACACCCACAAAGTCAAAATCAAGCTTAGGCCGCGCATCTTGAATTAAGGTAGCAATGGCTTTTGCTGAGCCGCAGGCATGGGTCCAGCCAAGCGTTCCATGACCCGTATTGAGCCATAAATTATCAAAGGTGGCTGCCGTATTTTGACTGCCATGACGGACTTGTCCTAAGTGCGCCCGGCCAATAAGCGGCACGTTTGAGGGCGTCATGGGACGCAGACCTGTCCAGTACTGAGCCGAGCTTGCGACGATACCTTTAGGGAAGATTTGCTGGACGCGCGCGGTGATGGCTTTGCAGCGCGTCATGTTTAGATCC
This sequence comes from uncultured Psychrobacter sp., assembly GCA_947489525.1. Lineage (GTDB taxonomy): Bacteria > Pseudomonadota > Gammaproteobacteria > Pseudomonadales > Moraxellaceae > Psychrobacter. The sequence goes on along the minus strand of CANLDW010000002.1, from coordinate 458,943 downwards.
ATATTATAACCGTTAAACTCCGCCGTTCCTGCTACGCGCAATTTATCACCGAGACGCGATATCACAAGCTTATACTCATCATCAATCAGACTAATAAAGGGCGCGGCATGCGGCGCACGTGGATTGACGCGGTAGGTCGCTGAATAGCCTTTAGCAGGGAATATAGGCAAGTGGATACCGAGAGGCTTCACCAATGGCACGCTATAGCTACCCAAAGCAACAACAAAACTATCCGCGCTAAAGGTCTGGGCGTTTTCGTCAGATGGACGAATAGTGATGCTATGTACGTGTGGATGGGCGGCTTGCGCGTCCGTATTGATAGCTAGTATCTCGGTATCATATAAGAACTTAACCCCAAACTGAGCGCAGCGTGTCGCTAAACGCTGGGTAAATAGGTGCGCATTACCCGACTCATCACGGCTAGTATAAGTTGCACCGATGAGTTTATGCGCGATAGGGTAGAGTGCAGGCTCTAGGCTTGCAGCATTATTGATATCTATAAAACGGCGCTCAACGCCCAGCTCTTGCATACGCTTGGTTGGCGCTGCTGCTGCATCAAACTCCGCTTGACTGGTATAAAAGTGCATGATGCCGCGCGTTTGCTGCTCGTACTTGATATCCGTATCCGCGCGCAATTGCTGGAGGGCAGCACGCGAGTACAGACCCAAATGCACCATCTGCACAAGATTGGCATCAGCGCGATCCGCGCGGCACTCCTGCAAAAACTGCATGGCCCACTTAAGCTGGGCTTTGTCCGCACGCAAACGATACAGCAAGGGCGCATCTTCACGAAACAACCATTTAAGCGCTTTGATCGGCGTTTTTGGATTGGCCCAAGGGGTTGCATGCGACACCGATATCTGTCCGCCATTAGCAAAAGAGGTCTGCATACCCGCCGCTGACTCGCGCTCAATGACGGTGACATCAAAGCCCGCTTGGCGTAAATACCAAGCCGTGGTGACGCCAACAACGCCTGCGCCAAGTACCGCGATATGAGTCATAGACAAGCTCTCTTAGAACAGCAATTAACAAGCAAATAAAAACTAAGCACGCGCCACATCAGCTTGCAAGGCAGCAGGCAAGTCAAGAATCGTCATCTCACTTTCGCTTAACTGCTCAGGCCGCGCGACCACTAATGCCTTGTATCCGGCCTTGTATCCAGCATTAACGCTGTCATCTGTTGCCATAGCGTTGACCACTTGGATCTTACCTATCTTCTCGCCTGCGGCAGGTACTGCTCCTGAGCCTTGAACGTAATGTAAAAAAGCCTTTGGCGCCGACTTAAAGTAAATACGCGCGATGACTTCTTGTCCTAGGTAGCAGCCTTTGTCGTAGTCGATACCGCCGCGCTGGTGCAAACGTAGCTCCTGCGGCTGAAACTCCCCTTGCGTCGCTGCGACGATCCAATAATTGCCCGTGGCCAAACTGCGCTGCATCCACGCTGTAGTTGTCTCTGGCGTATTGTGCTCATCCTTATGACTAAAGGTGGGCATCTCATCGATGACGCACGGATATATAGGCGTTGGCGCGCTGGTTTCAAACTTAGAAAAAGCGCCGAACTTTTTTAGATGCGCTTGCAAAGACTCTGCGCAGTCCGCGCTGATAACAACATCAAAGTGATTTTCGCCCTGTTTTTTTATCCAAAGACCAAATTCAATACGACCTTTTAAATTACTCAGCGCTGTCGCTTGATAACTTAGTCCAAGTTTAGTCGTATCAGAGGTAATTTGACCTTGTAGGAACTTTTCGGCTTCATCGCCGGTAAGCGTAAGCTGGACGAATTGCGGTAATGATGAGGGGATAGGGGATTGACTCATTGTTATTATTCCTTGTTCATTAGTTAAACCAGCATGCCATAAAACATAAATAAAAAAGAGAGTAGCACAAAAGATGAAGTTAACAAAAATGCTTAAAAAACGTCAAAAAGACGTTTGGATATAGGTATAGATTGGGCACAGTGTCCGCTTTTCAACAGCGCTTATTAGTTTAAACAAAGGATATTTGCTACAATAAAAGCCTAAAATCATACTGATAGTCGAGACCCCTATGAGTTTACCAAACTGCCCTGAGTGCGCTGCTGAATACACCTATGAGGATGGCGCATTACTGGTCTGTCCAATGTGCGCGCACGAGTGGACAGCTGCTGAAACTAGGGCGGAGAATGACGCGGTCAAAAACGCGGCGCAAGACGACGTCATTCGTGATGCGGTAGGTAATGTACTACAAGATGGCGATGCGGTAACAGTTATTAAGGATTTAAAAGTCAAAGGGTCGTCAACGCCCATTAAGGTTGGCACTAAAGTCAAGAGCATCCGTTTGCTCGATGATCCCGTAGATGGACACGATATTGATTGTAAAGTGGACGGTTTTGGGCAAATGAAACTCAAATCATCAGTGGTTAAAAAGGCTTAGGATATCTATCTTCTTTTAGTATCTCTGTCTTTATTACACCTAATATAAGTTAATAATAGATAAAACATAATTAAAAAAGGCAATTATCATGAGTACAAAAAACGAGCAGCTGTTTATGCAGGCGCGCAAACATATTCCGGGCGGCGTCAATTCGCCCGTTCGCGCTTTTGCAGGTGTTGGCGGTACGCCAGTATTTATGCACAAGGCTTCTGGCAGCAAAATCTATGATACCGAGGATAACGCTTACATCGACTATATCGGCTCATGGGGGCCGATGATTTTAGGGCACGCGCATCCCAAAGTGATCGACGCGGTCAAAAAAGCGGCTGATGACGGCTTAAGCTTTGGTACGCCAACCCCATTTGAGACCACGGTTGCCGATAAGATTTGTGATCTTGTGCCGAGCGTCGACATGATACGTATGACCAGCTCAGGCACTGAGGCGACGATGAGCGCGATTCGCTTAGCACGTGGCTATACAGGGCGCGATAATATTGTCAAATTCGAAGGCTGCTACCACGGTCACTCCGATAGCTTACTGGTCAAAGCCGGCTCAGGGATGCTCGATATTGGTGAGCCGACCTCAAAAGGTGTACCCACTGACTTTGCCAAGCATACCATCACCTTACCTTACAACGATCCGCAAGCCATCAAAGATTGTTTCGAGAAGTGGGGCGATACCATTGCCTGTGTCATCGTCGAACCCATCGCTGGCAATATGAACATGGTGATCCCCGATCAAGCGTTTCATGACACCTTACGTGAGCAGTGCACAGCTAACGGCAGCGTGCTTATCTTTGATGAGGTCATGACAGGCTTTCGTATCGGTATCAACGGCGCGCAAGGTCACTTTGGCATCGAGCCTGATCTGACTTGTTTTGGCAAAATCATTGGCGCAGGTCTACCCGTTGGCGCGTTTGGTGGGAAACGCGAGATCATGGAGCAGATCGCACCGATGGGCGGCGTCTATCAAGCGGGGACATTATCAGGTAATCCGCTAGCGATGCGCGCGGGTATCGCGATGTTTGAGGACTTAACCGTCGATGGCTTTTATGATGAGCTATCCGCTAAAGTTGCCGATCTAGTCGATGGTATTCAGGCGGCGGCCGATAAGCACGGTATCCATCTGCGCACTAATAAGCTTGGCGGTATGTTCGGTATGTTCTTTGTCAGTGATAAAGACGCAGGCGTCCCCAAAAACTTCGATGAGGTGACAGCGTGTGATATGACCGCTTTTAATACCTTTTTTCATGGTATGCTCAAACGCGGTATCTATCTGGCGCCGTCCGCTTATGAGGCAGGCTTTATGTCCATAAAGCACAGTGATACAGATATCAAAGATACGATTGATGCCGCTGACGAGGTCTTTGCCGAGATGGCATAAGGCGTTTTGCTTGTCGCTTACACTCAAAAGCCAGTACTGTTTAACAGTACTGGCTTTTTATATTATAGTTGACTCACTTTAAAACCGATACAGTGCTACTGGAATAAATTTTACGTAGCATCGAAAAGTGCGAAGCGCACAGCAAGCAAGGAAAATTTATACCAGTAGCACGACATTAATAACGTATCGATTTTATTTCGTATTGACTATATATCGCTCTAAGCTTAACCTTTAACGCGGCTTATCGTACTTGATATCTCTTAGGCTCAAATTGCCACGCAGGACATCGGTATACATACGAAAATCACTGACGAAGCTTTTTAGGGGGAATTTAAAAGAAGCAGGTTTATTTTTTTCAAAAAAGAAATGTCCAACCCACGCACAGCCGTAACCGGCAGCGATACCTTTTAACAAAGGCTTAGGGGAGCGGGTTTTGATAGATTTGGCAAGACCGAGCAAACCAAAGCTGCTCCCTGCAAAGTGCAAGCGGCGACAAGCCATATTTTGATGCTCTTCTAAATAAAAGTCATAGAACTTTTGCTGAGCGTTCGCTTCAGTTTTTATCACTGATTTATGCGCAGGCTCATTGTGATTTGCGCTACTTTTAATACGCGGATCGGCTGCTGCCGTACTGTCTTGCGCAGTCGTTTGAGTATCTGTCCGTATCATAGTGATCCATCCTTGTTTTTAATTGATAAACACTTATCGATTTAGGATAAGTGCTTGTTCTTTATACAATATCCTTTATTCAAATGTAGCAAATTGCCGCTAGCAATACAAGATAGCTTGCGCGGTAGCCAGCTATTCGTCAGTGACCTATATTGACTTGTGCTGGCCCTCGAGGCCCGCTTGCCTGAATAGGGCATAAGTGGTTTAATAAGCCCCATTGGCCTCAGCGTACCCTTACATACGCTGCGTGCGTACTTGTCTATCAGTGTATTGTATTACCGCCACAATATAATGTCAGTTTCTTACAAGCTTAGTATAGTGTCAGCCCGATTTTTCGTTCATGATGGTTTTACAAGTGCGCTGTGCTGCATGAAAAGATATATCTTAAAATACAGTTTTAATAAATAATATTCCAATAAATAGTGTCTTATTAACAAGGGTAACGACTGCTCTATGCCCAATAATTATCTTACGAATCCGCCACTGGCTGAAGATGAGCTGATGGCAGCTATCGATATCGGCTCCAATAGTTTTCACTTAGCGATTGCTCGCCTCGATCACGGCGAGGTGCGTAAAGTCGTCTCCATGTCCGAAAAGGTGCAATTAGCGGCAGGTTTAGACGCTAATAATATCTTAAGCGCGGCAGCCGAGCAGCGTGGCATTGACTGCTTAAGCCGATTTGTGGCGCGCCTTGATGCGGTACCGCCTAAACGCATCCGCGTTGTCGCAACCAATGCCCTGCGCCAAGCCAAAAATGCCAACGATTTTATCGCGCGCGCCAATGTCATACTGCCAAAGCCGATTGAGATCATCTCTGGTCGCGAAGAGGCGCGTCTGATCTACCTTGGCGTATCACACACTAACGCTAGTACCGATAAGCGCTTAGTCATCGATATCGGTGGCGGCTCGACCGAGTTTATTATCGGACAAGGCTTTGATCCGCTTCTCACCGAGAGTTTGCAGATGGGCTGCGTCGCCTTTACCCAAAAGTACTTTGATGATGGTAACATCACAAAAGAGGCATTTACTCAAGCGATTGCAGGCGCGCGTAAAGAAGTGCTCGCCATCAGTGGTCGCTATCAAAAAGCCGGCTGGAGCAGCGTTGTTGGCTCAAGCGGTACCATCAAAGCAGTACGCAATGTACTGGTGTCCAAAGGCTGGGCGGACGCGCAGGAGCGGGTCACCTACCAAGGGGTCAAAAAGCTTGAGAAGCTGCTCATCAAAATCGGTAACGTCGATAATATTGAATTAGAAGGCGTCAAGGCGCACCGTAAGGCGGTGTTTCCAGCAGGGGTAGCAGTACTGCGGGCAGTGATGAAAGTCTTGGGGATCTCCACGATTACCTATTCAGATGGGGCACTGCGTGAGGGCGTCATGTACGATATGCTCGGGCGTTTCGCCAGCGAAGACGTGCGCGATCGCAGTGTGCTGGCGCTCATTAAACGCTACTCTGGCGACAAAAAACAAGCCAAAAAAGTAGTAAAGACCAGTCGTATGCTGTTTGAACAAGTCAAAGAGCCACTGGATCTGAGTGAAGAGGATGGCGATCTATTGCGCCGTGCGGCGTTTTTGCACGAGATTGGGCTTGCCATTGGGCACAGCGGCTATCATAAACACAGCGCTTACTTATTAGAATATTCTGACATACCCGGATTTTCGCAAGTGGATCAAAAGCGCATGGCGCAGCTGATGCTCAATCATCGGCGTAAGCTTAAAGCTGAGACTCTAGAGCAAGCTTGTATCATCGGTGGCGATCAGCTGGTGTATTTGTGCTTATTGCTACGTTTAGCCGTATTGGCGCATCACAGTCGCAGCGATCATGAGCTGCCAGCGCTACAGCTCAATATCATTGATAAAAATAACGATACAAATCATTGGGAGACCAGTGTCGCTGACGATAGCGAGCACTACACCTATTTGATATCAGACTTAGAATCTGAGATCGAACAGTTTGCCAAATGGGGGGTCAAGCTCAGTGTTAGTCGTACTCAAACTCCGCTACAGGTATAGACATATCAAACAGATACAAATATAGATAATTAAGTACAGATACCTGAGTACAGGTAAATGAGTACAGATTAAAGCCATAAGCTAATAACTGTGCTACTATGGCGAATATTGAGTTTACAACTGTTCTTTTTGGTTTTGATTACTATTTAATCTAGTATCGACCTTATACAACATAAAGCGTTAAGGAAGGTCTCTATGAGTACCGTTTGGGATAGCGTGCAGCTGGCACGCCACGCTAAGCGTCCACTATTTATGGACTACGTCAATACACTATTTACCGAATTTGACCCATTACATGGCGATCGCGCCTACGCCGATGACAAAGCCATTATAGGTGGTCTGGCGCGTTTGGATGGCGAGCCTGTCATGGTCATCGGTCAACACCGTGGGCGCAGTACGCGCGAGCGCATCGCTCATAACTTTGGTATGGCAAATCCTGAGGGTTATCGTAAAGTGATTCGTCTGGTCAAAATGGCGGAGCGCTTTAATATACCAGTGATGACCTTTGTCGATACTCAAGGCGCGTACCCGGGGGTCGGTGCAGAGGAGCGCGGGCAGGCGCAAGCGATCGCAGAGAGTATCGCGGTGTTCTCAAGCCTACGCGTACCTATTATCGTCACTATCATCGGTGAGGGCGGCTCAGGCGGCGCGCTCGCGATTGGGGTCGGCGACAAGGTGAACATGCTACAAAACAGTATCTATTCGGTCATCTCGCCTGAGGGCTGCGCGTCTATTCTTTGGAAGACGGCAGATAAGGCTCAGGAGGCCAGCGAAGCGCTAAAACTTAATGCCATTAACCTATATCAGTTAGGACTGATTGATGAAGTTATTGATGAAGGCGAGGGCGCACATCTACAGCCGCAGTTGGTCATGACAGCGTTAAAAACGTTACTCATTGAGCAGTTAGAGACGCTAGCAGATATGGATCCAGAGGTACGCTGCGAGCAGCGTTACGAAAAGCTTAAATCCTTTAATTCCGAGGTTATGTTAGTTAACTGAGGACAGCTATATTTTGTTAAGATAAAACGTGCCCCATAAACGTGTTATGGCAGGCACGTTTTTTTGTGTTCATTCGGCTGTGTTGTTTTAACTGCGTTCATTTGACGATGTTTTTTTGTGGATAACCCATGACTTCTAGCGCTATTTTGCCGCACCCTATCGTACCTGTAGCGACGCTACCTGTAGATGCAAAACTCGCAGCGGCGTTACTATCAAGTCTGTCTGCATATGCTGAGCGCTTGCACGGTCGGCGTATTTGGCTAGCGTGTAGCGGTGGTCGCGACTCCTTAGCGCTGGCAGCGCTATGCGTGCAGCTCTATAAGCTTGGCAAACTGCCCTTTTTACCAACGCTTTTGCACGTTGACCACGGCTTACAGACGGACAGTGATACATGGGCGCAGCACGTAAGGAGATGGGCGGCCGCGCAGTCGATGCCGTGTTATATTTTACGGGCGCAGGTTATAGGACAAGATGAGCAAGCGGCGCGGCAAGCGCGCTACCAGACGATGCGCGCACGTATGAACCAAAACGACGTGCTGATGCTCGCACATCACGCCGATGATCAAGCAGAGACCGTGCTGATGCGCTTGATCCAAGGCGCTGGGGTCACCGGTCTGTCCGGTATGCAGCCGTGGCGCGAGCATGAGCAAAGCTGTTATAATACTATCCAGCGCACCGCGCTGTGGCGACCTTGGCTAAGTGTTAGACGCGCACGTATCACCAGCTATGCTACGCACTTAGCACTCCCTTATATCGATGACCCTACTAATGAGGGCGGTGTAAACGCACGCAGTGGACTACGCCGCGACATAATGCCGACGCTTGCAACTTATAACCCTAATGTCATCGACAATATTGCCCGTAGCGCGCAGCTGCTAACAGATGCTCAAGCTATCGTCACCGAGCAAGCCGCGCAAGATATTAACCATACGACTATTGAGCAATTAAACTATTCGCCTGCCCAGCGCGCGCTCGATATCGAGACAATACAGACGCTACCCCTTTATCGTCAGCGCCAGTTGCTACACTCTTGGCTGGCGCAGGATGAGCCGCTACCGCCTACCAAGCAATTGGTAGATGATGTGCTCAGCTTAATCCATCGTCTTGATGCCGATCATCAAACCCAGTTATATTGGCACGCTCGTCATGAGCACTACCACGTGCGCCGTTATCGCAATCAGCTCTACCGTTTGAGCCAGACATGGCTACAGTGGCTGGCGCTACCTGTGTTAGCACAAATCATAACAGTGACAAATGAGCACAAGCCTCAGGTTATGAACTTACGTAGCAGCGAGCCCTATCAGTGGCAGTTAGAGGTAGATAGTGAGGTATTATTAGAGCGGATTGCTATCTTTGTAGAAGATAAACATACTGTCTCAACCGATAGCCTTACCTTTAAGGTTGCCCCTTTGACGCGGCAACAACGCGTACAAACGGCGCTGGCTACTCGTCCGCAGGCAGGAAAGAAGCTCTATCAGACGCTGGGTATCCCCGTATGGCTACGCGATAGCCTTGTAGTGGTTAGTATTATTTTTGATAGTAGCAATGATATTAATGATAAAAGAGACCACAACATTCAGAATGAGCTGCCTGTATTATTGCTATCACCGTGGCAAAGCTGGCAACTAGGAATAGACAAATCGGCTGTGAGTCGTGAGAGCGACTGTATGAGTGATAGCACCATCATTAGCACTGTCACTAACTTTTCAAAGTCTAAGCAACAACATTGACTCGCCTTATCATTTCAACATCTATAATCTTCCTGTACCCAAAACATAATGCACTCCAAAGCTAACGCTGCCAATTTATCAAACGGTCATTATAGCAGTATGCTAAACTAGAGCCCATTTTGTATTGCTTTATAGCAAATATCTTTGAGCGTGTTTAGTAGGAGACGATAGTGTCAGCATTAAATAATAGAGAGCCAGATAATAAAGAGTCAGATACCAGTCAGGCAAGCCGCGATAAGCTAAAGGACAAAAAGATTAGCTTTATCGGTGGGGGCAACATGGCGCAAGCCTTGATCAGTGGTTTAATCAGCTGCGGTGTTGCGCCAAGCCATATCAGAGTATCAGATCCTAGTGCAGAGATCCGTCAGCAACTAGATAGTAAAGGTTTACAAACGATAGATCCTACTGCAGATGCGACTGCTGCTGTAAAAGACGCGGATATCATCGTCCTCGCTGTTAAGCCACAAGTCATGCAAGTGGTGGTCAGCGCTTTTGCTGAGGCGTTGGATGAGCAGCTAATCATCTCCGTTGCCGCTGGACTCTCAACTGACATTCTATCTAAGATGCTAGGCGGCTATACCAATATCGTACGCGCTATGCCAAATACGCCTGCCATGATTCAGATGGGCGCTACGGGTCTGTACGGTACTGATGACATTACCGCTGAGCAAAAACAGTTAGCTACTGCGGTCATGCAAGCTTCAGGGCTGACGATATGGGTGGATGATGAGGCGGACATGCATGCAGTAACGGCAGTATCAGGATCGGCGCCTGCCTATATGTTCTATATTATCGAGTCAATGGTAGATGGGGCAACAGCGCTAGGACTGGATAAAGAGCAAGCCTCAACACTTGCTATGCAAACGATGCTTGGCGCGGCCAGGATGGCGATGGATAGTGAGGATACGCCAAGTGAGCTGCGCCGCAAAGTCACCTCACCAAATGGCACGACGCAAGCTGCGATTGAATCCATGCAGAGTAATGATATTGCCCGCCAAATCGGTGAAGCGATGAAGGCTTGTGCTGCTCGTAGCCAAGCGCTTAGTGATGAGATGAGCAAATAGTATTTGATAATGAGCGTCACTGCCCCAAAACATGCTAATAATGACACATTGAGCCGCTTTTCATGAATGATATTTTATTAACCACGTTTGACTTAGTCACAAGCTTTGCCATGTTACTGGTATTTATACGCTTTATGCTGCAGTTTGCGGGTATGGATGCCAGAGACCCTATGATTGCGCCTGCTTATAGGGCGACGCATATTGTCGATGTGTTCGGTCGCATTTTTCCGACAGTGGCGCAAGGGCGCATTAGTATCGCTGCCATCGTCCTTATGCTCTTGATTCGCCTGATCGATATCTCAGGTAAAGCGGCTTTGACCCATCAAGGTATCGCGCCGATTCCGTTGTTCTTTCAAGGGACGCTGAGTTTGATTTTGGACTTTTTGCGCATGTGTCGCTACTTAATTATCGGCTCTATCATCGTCAGCTGGATTGTCGTATTTACCAATTCAATGCATCCGATTGTCGCTATTATTATACGTTTAGCTGAACCGATCCTTGCGCCGTTTCGTCGTATCACGCCCAATTTAGGTATGCTGGATCTGTCTCCTATTGTGGCATTCTTTGCTATTTACTTAATTGAGATGATGGTTACTTTTGTCGCTGCAAGTCTGCTTCCTATGCTTGGCTAAAACTTTATTAGATCATCAAAAACTGCCCCGCTATAAATATAGATAGCGGGGTAGTTTTTTATGGCTCTGTTTTGTTGAACAAATTTATTAAGTACGGCTTGTTGCGTTTACAAATCGATTCGGTATCAGCTGCGCTTTTGGGTCATTAGGGTGCGGCACGTCTGCATAAGTGAGGGTCTGAGCAATCCATTTATCCGCTGCCTTAACAGCATCAATCAGCTCATCATTGACTGCTAGACGCCCTGCAATATAGCTGGCAAGCGAGCAGCCCGAGCCGTGGAACTCCCCGTCTAGGCGCGGCACAGTGCTTTTGTGTACCATCTCGCCTCGTAGGTATAGATACTGCTCGATATCACCACTGGTAAAGTCATGTGAGGTCTTGACCAATACGGCATTGACGCCTTCATCACATAGTTTTTTGGCACCGATATGCAGATCTTGCTCAGCGCTTAATGCCCGCAGTTCATGCGTATTGGGTGTGATTAGGGTCGCGTAGGGCAGTAAGGCTTTAAACGCTGCAACTAAGGTAGCTTCATCACCCAGACTACCACCACTATTAGCGACGAGGACGGGATCGAGTACAAACGGGGTGTTTTTTTTAATGACTTTGTTAGCAAATAATCTCGTCAGCATCTTTATATTATCGGTCGTACCGAGCATGCCAGATTTGATCACCTGTACTGATAGATCATTGAGCACAGCCATAGCTTGCGCTCTAACGAGTTCTGAGCTGCAAGGCTCAAAGCCTAAAACCTGCTGTGAGCTTTGTACCGTAACTGCGGTACAGGCGATGGCGGCATGAGCACCTGCTTGCCCGATAGCTTCAATATCGGCTTGCAGTCCTGCGCCGCCTGAGGGGTCAAGTCCTGAAAAACAGAGTACTACTGGACGCATGATGATTCCTAAACGCTAAGTGAGGGCAGAGTCGCTACAAAGATTATAGCAAAACCTGCATTTAAAAAGGTCACAAAGCTTGCAATTCATTATGTCTTTGTTATAATACTCGCCCACGACTAGGACGTATCATTTGCACGATGCTCTCTGTTATCGCATTCACTGTATTGTGATGCTATAAGAGGTCTTATCTCGTTTCGGTGAAGTGGGTGAGTGGCTGAAACCAGTTCCCTGCTAAGGAACCATACGTGTAAGCGTATCGAGGGTTCGAATCCCTCCTTCACCGCCATTCATTCGGTCAGTGGTTTTGATGCAATAAGTATCGCCACGATAGAAATAAACGCTTTTCAGCACTAAATACGTTGACAATGACGATATTATCTATATAATGACCAACCTAATTTGCTGCAAATGTTAGACGCAGTAGATGTTATGCAATACGCGCCTGTAGCTCAGTTGGATAGAGCACTTGGCTACGAACTAAGGGGTCGGGAGTTCGAATCTCTCCAGGCGCACCATTTGCATATTTGAGCCCTACCGTTTATTAAGCTTTATGGGTTGTTTAGCTCAATCACCTGTTTAAGTTACTAATAAACACCTAAATCAATCGCCTGTCTTATGACATTTGGCGATTTTTTTGTGCCTGTTTATTTATTGCGAGGCAAGTATTTAGATTCAGATTTAGGTTTAGGCGTACGGCTTCTTTTACGGCAGTCTCTAAACGAGTACTGCGCTAACGTTAATAATTACGGTACAATAAACACACCTTGTTCGCAAAGAGCTGACGCTATGCCAAAACGTAAAAAAAGAGCGCCCGTACCGCCGTCTGCGCGCCGTGCACACTCTGCGCCTACAGCGCGCGTAGAAGTAGAAGAGCCTACCATTGCTAAACCAACCACGCGCCTCGCTGCTATTGTGTACGATGGTATGTTGATATTAGCACTGCTATTTTTGGTAGGAACGCTACTGACCATAATAGGGACGCTCGCCACGATGCAGACGGGCACGGAGTCCGCGCAAGCTCAGACGCTACCGCTGTGGTATCAAAACGCGATAATGACCCCCTCATTTATTTTGACGCTGGTCGGTTTTTATGGTCTGTTTTGGCGGCGCGGGGGTCAAACGCTGGGTATGCAGACGTGGCGGCTTAAGACGGTTAATGATTCAGGGCATCTACTAACTTGGGGACAGGCGTTTAAGCGAATTATGGCCGCTAGTGTGATGCCACTGATCTTTGGGATCATTGGGAGCTTAATCGGTGGCTCACGCGCTATCATCTTGACTAGCGCCTTTTTGGGTCTGATATTTAATTACGCTTTTTGTTTGTTCAATCGACGCGGCCTTGCTGTACAAGATATGATCTCAAACACCGTGACCTTAAAGATGCCCAAAACTGAAAATGAGGGCTTGTGGCGCGTCATTAGAAACCGCAAATGATAGATACACTTTACAATAACGCCGCAAGCTATCTAACTTGCAGCGGGCACTGTCATTACAAGCTAAGCGTAAGAATCAAGAGGACAGTGTAGCCCACAAAGAACAATACCAACGTCGCCCCCGAAGCGCGGCCAAAGCTGCGTTTGGTTTTAAAAGCGAACAAACACATAGCAAACAATAATACTGTCAGCAGACCCATTGCCAACACATCGCGCGATAGGATGATAGCATTGGGTGTAATCGGCGCGATTAGCGCTGCAAGTCCAACCACACCGAGCGTATTAAACACGTTAGAGCCGATAATATTACCGAGCGCCATATCATGCTCACCCTTACGCGCCGCGGACAGACTGGCGACCAATTCTGGTAGTGAGGTTCCAACAGCGACAATCGTTAAACCGATAATCAACTCACTAAGCCCCCAAATCGTTGCCAGCTCTACTGCGCCCCACACGATAGCGCGTGAGCTTAGGATCAGTACCAGTAGACCGACAACTAGACCACCCAAGCCGCGTATCGCGCTCGTTTGCGCTGCCGCCTCTAGGACGGGATCATCTTCGTGTTCATGGTTGCCCTCACGCAAACTCAGAACGATCTGAATACCTAAGACAGCTACTAGTAAGACGATCAGAACCACACCGTCAGTCAAACTTAATATGCCATCACTCAGCTGCCAAGCAGCAACAGCAGTGACGATGAGTAAAAGGGGAAGATCACGGTTAATGATACTTTTACGAATGATAATCGGACTGATCAGCACCGTAGCGCCTAATACCAACGCAATATTAATAATGTTGGATCCATAAGCATTACCCAAAGCCAGCTCAGGACTGCCTTCTAGAGCAGCTAATACCGAAACCACCATCTCTGGCGCTGAGGTACCAAGACCTAAGATGACAACGCCGATCAAAAAGCTTGGCACCTTTAATTTGTCCGCTAAGACCACAGCGCCATCAATAAAGACATCGGCACTCCATACTAATATTCCTAAACCTACGACTACTGCAAGAATTGCCAACCACATCGAGTTTATCCTCGTCTTATACGCGTTAGATGATTTTTCTTAATGGCACAAAAAAGCTGAGTCAATAAATGACTCAGCTTTAATAGTAGCACAGCATATTAAACATGATGAAAAAAACTTATAGTATATACACAAAAAGTTAATTTTATCAATTAATGTTCAGGGTATTTGACTACAGTTTAACTCCAGTTAAATAGCAAAGCAGTAGCAGCGCTTGCCGTAACAGTTAAGCGACTTGTACCGGAATGATATTCGCCGTATCTTTTACCGTATTGTCTTCATTACAATACACAAGCTTTGGTTGGTACGTTGCCGCTTCGACTTCATCAAAGTGGGCGTACGCACAGATAATGACGATATCACCCAAATCTGCCATGTGCGCGGCAGCGCCATTTAAGGAGATGATACCAGAACCCGCTTCAGCACGAATCGCATAAGTACGAAAGCGCTTACCATTAGTGACATTGTAGATGTCAATGGACTCGTTTTCGCGTATGCCAGCAAGGTCTAGCAGATCGCTATCAATACCGCATGAACCTTCGTAATGCAGCTCAGCGTGGGTAACGCGCGCACGGTGCAATTTACATTTGAGCATATTAAGTAGCATATTGTGCTTCCTTAGTATTAATTAACCTTAGTATGAGTTAGCAGGTTTGATTCAATTGTTCATAACCTACTAAATATTAATGAATGAAATCAAAACGTTAATGGGGATGATAAACACAAAATAAAAGGTGGTTCACAATCAGCGCTATAAGACAATGCTGATATAGTCAATCAATATTAAAAGTGGTTCGACTATAGTAGCCTTACTCAGGGAGTTTAAAGCTGTTAATCTGCGAGCGCGCTTTTTCAATGTCGCCCGCTAATAGTAAAGGCAGCGCTTCAAAAGCAGCAGACAGCGCACTATCAATAGCGATCTGCTCATCGTTACCCGCTTTTGAGAGTACGTGACCGGTGACTTTTGATTTATGCCCTGGATGTCCGATACCAACGCGTAAGCGATGAAAGTCGTTGCCAATGTGCGGGGTGATATCGCGCAGACCATTGTGTCCGCCGTGCCCGCCCGCCGTTTTAAGCTTAATGCTACCTGCTGGGATATCAAGCTCATCGTGAGCGATGAGTAGCTCATCATTAGCGATATTAAAGTAGTTGACCATAGGCACTACCGACTGTCCTGATTTATTCATAAAGGTGAGCGGCAGTAGCAAACGTACATCGTGTCCATGCACCTGTCCGCGACCCGTTACGCCGTGAAATTTTTTATCAGGAGCAAGCTCAATATTAAACTGCTGCGCGATGTGCTGCACGAACCAAAAGCCTGCATTGTGACGGGTATACATGTACTGCTCACCCGGATTGCCAAGACCTACGATCAGCTTTATGGACATGAGAATACTCTACTTAAAAGGGATAAACAATCAATAGACGCTTTATTTTATAGCGGACAAACCGTACTTACAAAAACAGCAGGAGATAGAGATCACCTGCTGCTGTTTACGATTAAATCAAAGATTTATAGCAAAATCAAAAAGACTCAAATATTACTCAGCGTCTTTGTCATCGCCATCTGATTCTTCGTTGTCTGCGTCCGTACCTTCACCGCCTTGTTCAGTCGCTGGTACTTCATCAGCATCAACGTCGTCCTCAATGACTTCGTCTACTTCTTCAACCGTTGGTGGCTGCATGTTAACGATAGTACGATCCGTACCGTCTTCAATATCAAGCTCATAGATCACAACGCCTTCTGGCAAGTTGATATCTGATAAGCGATAGCTATCACCGATCTCCATAGCTGATACATCAACGTCTAGATACTCAGGTAACTGCGACGGTAAGGCGATAATCTCGATATCAGAGACCAGTGTAGATAAGATACCACCATTCGCTGTACCTGGCGCATCTTCACGACCAGAGAAATGTACTGGGATGTTCATGTGGATCTTTTGACCTTTAACAATGCGCTGAAAGTCAGCGTGCATTGGGAAGCCTTTTGCTGGATGACGCTGCAAGTCTTTGATAACGACTTGGTGCTCATCACCTGAATCCGTAGTGATGGTTAAGATTTGTGAGAAAAACGCTTCGTATTCAAGCGACTTTACCATCTCGTTCAATTTGATAGAGATAGCCGTTGGCTCCTCACCACCACCATAAATGATAGCAGGTACTAGGTTCTGCTTACGTAGGCGGCGGCTCGCACCTTTACCTTGTTCGTCTGCAGAACGCGCAATCGCGTTAATTGCAAAATGATCAATAGCCATGGAGTTAATCCTATTAAGAGTATGTGAAGTATCTACCAGCAGTAAAGAACTTGCGACCAGCTCACCGCCAGATCATCGATACTTTAGAAAGTACCCGTCTGCCACAATTTATATTTACACTATATAAGCGGCAATGACCAGCACAGGCGCGCATTATACGTGGTTTTGTAATAATAATAAAGGGTTACCGTTATTTATCGGCGCTGATATATACAAAAAAAATTACACAAAAAAATAACGCCAAGGCAAAACCTCGACGTTTTTTACTAAATATAAATTATAATGAACACAGTTAATTGATTCTAAAAAATGACATAGCGCTACTGGAATGGATTTTATGTAGCCTCTGTAGCAACAGCATGCAAATAAAATTTATACCAGTAGCGCGTTTAAACTTATAACAGTATTACTTTAAACTAACTATATAGACTTAGTGCTCGTAACCACTGATAAAAATTATCAAGCATCAAGCATCAAACATCGCACTAATGGACTCTTCGTTATTAATACGGCGTAGACTCTCAGCGAGCATCGGCGCGATAGACACTTGGCGGATCTTGGTACAAGCTTTGGAGGCCTCACTTAACGGAATGGTATCGGTTACCACAATCTCATCAAGCGCTGAGTCGCTGATATTTTTGAGCGCGTTACCTGAGAGTACCGGGTGGGTAATATAAGCAAGGACACGGCGTGCGCCGTTTTCTTTAAGCGCTTCGGCCGCTTTACATAGTGTGCCGGCAGTATCGACCATATCATCAACGATCACGCAGTCGCGATCGCTGACGTCACCGATGATATGCATGACTTGTGACTCATTGGCGCGGGCGCGGCGCTTATCGATAATAGCAAGATCGGCATCGCCTAACTGCTTTGCCATCGCCCGTGCGCGTACCACACCGCCCACGTCAGGGGAGACGACCATGATATTGTCGTAGTCTTGCTTGAGTAAGTCGTTTAATAAGACGGGTGTACCGTAGATGTTATCGACGGGAATATCAAAAAAGCCCTGAATCTGATCCGAGTGCAAATCGACCGTCATCACCCGATCGATGCTAACGATGTTGAGCATATCAGCGACCACTTTGGCTGAGATAGGCACGCGGGCTGAGCGCGGACGACGATCTTGGCGCGCGTAGCCAAAGTAGGGCATTACCGCGGTGATACGACCCGCGCTTGAACGGCGCAGCGCATCGGCCATCATCATGATTTCCATCAAATTGTCATTGGTCGGCGCGCAGGTGGGCTGCATAATAAACACGTCTTTACCGCGTACGTGCTCTTTGATTTCTACAGCAATCTCGCCATCAGAGAACCGCGTGATATCCGCTTTACCAAGGGGAATATGCAGGTGATCGGCTACGGTTTTTGCAAGTTCTGGGTGGGCGTTACCAGTAAAAATCGCCAAATAAGGCATGACAAAAGTCCTATTGAGTAACTCAAGCAGTGACCGCTAAGCAGTGACAAACTGCTCAAATATAGAAAAAGTAGGGGAGTAAATATCGTAACAGAAAATGGCAGGGGTAGCTGGACTCGAACCAACGGATGTCAGGATCAAAACCTGATGCCTTACCAACTTGGCTATACCCCTGTGATATCAGCAACGCAGTCACTAAACTATTTTGCCCTGCGTGCGTCTACGTCTAACGGGTCATTCATAAGAGAGTGATCTCTGTGAGATGACCAAGATTCACGGTGTTCGTTGCGAACTATACCGAAAATACGAAGGTGTTGTCAATTGCTAATCAGGCGCTGCTAACAGCAATATCATCTGTAGCGACAACGAAAATGGCAGGGGTAGCTGGACTCGAACCAACGGATGTCAGGATCAAAACCTGATGCCTTACCAACTTGGCTATACCCCTATTGTGGCGACCTATTATAGATTAATATTTCGATTTTGCAAGGGTTTTAGCCGTTTTTATGGCGTTTATTCGTAACGCGCCAGTATGGCTACCAGTCATCGACCCATAGCAAAAGCCATACTTGATATGAGCGCGCAGCCTACCGCCAAGCTTTACAAATTACTCACCACGTACGCTGGACACGGCGCATCGTCAATCCACTTCTTAAGTAGTACCTTATTAGAGACAATACTAGCATCCAACGGCAAAAACACCGCGCTACCTGACCCCGTCATTCTTGTCATGCCTAGTGCTTGCGCTTCCAAACTTTGTAAATACTGCAAGGCATCATTGACCGCAGGGGCGAGACTGGTCACTACTGGCGTAAAGACATTGTGATAAGGCGCGTTTAAGCTCTGCGTATAATCACGGCTTTGCGTTTTTATCGTATCGATAGATAAAGGTGCAATATCACGACTTAGTTTAGGGTGCGCAAATAGCTCAGTGGTGTTGATATGGGCGTTTGGGGTTAAGATAAGATAGTGCTGATCAGGTAAGTCAATAGCCGTCAGCTCTTCGCCGACACCCATCGCAATCGCATCTTGGCCAAAGATAAATATCGGCACATCCGCGCCAATGGTGGTGGCGATGTTGATGAGTTCATCTTCAGATAAATAAAACTGCCAAAGTTCATTGAGCGTCAGTAGAGTGGTCGCTGCATTGGAGGAGCCACCGCCCAACCCTGCGCCCATAGGTAAGTGTTTATCCAAGCCGATATTTATCTTATGCAAGTGTTTGGGTAGCGTATGCGTTGACAGTTTATGAGCAATAAGGGCAACGGTAGCCTTTAATATTAGGTTTTGTGTCACATCCGTTGTGATGTCATCAGCACCGATAAGGATAATAAGGGTACTAGCTAGGCTGGTCGCTTGCGCTTGAATACTGTCCTGCGACTTTATAAGCGTACTAACCTGTACAATATCAGTCGGCACAAATTGTAGCTTATCACCCCAATCTAATAGACGAAACACCGTCTGCAAGTTGTGATAGCCATCCGCGCGCTTGCCAATAACATGCAAAAACAAATTAATTTTGGCAGGCGAGAGGTGGGTGATGGCGTTTGGAGCAGTGTTTTGAGTCATAGAGGGTCTTAAATTATAAAAGGTCCTAAATTATAAAAGATCTTAGCGGTTTTGATGATTGATGGTCATGATTACTCTTTGACCTTGCGGCTGGGTGACAGTGATTTTATTAGGCAGCGTATCACTACCGCTGTAGCTAAAGCTGGCTTGCCATGCGCCGTTGACAGCAGTGAGCAGACGATTTTGAGCATCTAAGGTCGAAGCGCTATCAGAGGGGGCAGGACGACCTGATATCCAGTACGGTAGCTGGGAGATGGGCGCTTGCCAGCCTGTGGCTTGCTCAAGTAAGGTTTCAGGATCGTCTGCGGTCAATGTGCCTGTCTTTTCACTGACTAAGGTTGCCGTTTGTCCGTTGTATTCAATGTTGGTTTTACCGATACCTAGCGCACCGATCAGCTCAATGGCGAAGCGGTCCTGCTCTTGACCCCACGCATAAAAAGCGCTGCCGCCTTCTGTTTTATCGGTGAGGCGATTAGGCGCGCTAACACCAATTTTGCCGGTGATATTAAAGCGCTCAAGCTTATCAGCATTAACCATTTGGGTGGTCGCCGTAGGCGCGGTGCTCGATAGAGATTGACAGCCGGATAAAATAAAGGCGGCGCTACAAGCAGCGAGTAGTAATCTGGCAGCAGGGTTGGACGTTAGAGCGAGCATAGCGGATCCTTGAGGGCTTAAAATATAAGGGTAAGGCAGTCGTTAACTTAATTAGTAAGTGCTATTCGTTTTTATATATCGATACATTTATACATTAATATAGCTGGATACGATCGTTGACGTTTTGTTGCCCAAAGGAGAAGCGCTGCTGTAGATCAACCAGTAACGCCTCAACTTTGGCACTGTCCCCTAGACCTTGGTAGGCACGCAGCAGTAGTGTGCCCGAGCGCAGGGTTGGCAAGACCTCATAAGGCGTTTGTAAGTAGCTGATGACCTGCGCATAGTTACTGTTGGCAAGCGCATTGCTAGCTAGTACATTGAGCGCTTGCAGATGCAGCTCGTTGTCGTAACGCGGATCGTCGAAGCGAATCTGAGCGATGGTGTTGGCAAGTGCCAAACCTTGCTCGGAGCTTTGATCATTAGCGAGGAGCAGCTGCGCGTAACTGAGCTGATAGGCGAGATTGTCAGGATCAAGCGCTTGTAGATGGTTCAATAGCGTGCGCTTGACCACGTAGTCTGCACTGTCATCAAGCAATTGTACGCGCGCAAAGAGTAGGGGCTCATTGTAAGGATATTTGCGACTGGCGCGCGTCAATAAGCGCAGCGCTTCAGCGCCCTCGTTTTGCTGCCACAAGATATCGGCCTGCAAAACATAGGTCTCAGGAGCAAACACCCCAAATTCCTCACGCAGATTTTGTAGCGTGGCAATAGCGGCGTCGACGTTATTATCGAGTAGCTCAAGCGCGACGACTTTTTTGCGCGCATCGAGTACTAAGTCCTCTTGCATCACAGCCCTTAGGTAGGTTTTGGCTTGCGCAAAGTTCTGCTGACGCTCAGCACTGATTCCAAGATAGTAATATGCCTGATCGAGGTAGGCTGGGTTTTTTGCAAGTACATTTAGCAGCTGGTCTGCGCCCATATAGTCTTCGGTATCTAAGCTGACTAAGGCCGCGAGCAAGGTGATCTCAGCGTCTTCATCGAAGCGCTCATGCGCCTCAAGTAAGCGCTGCAAAGCTTGTTTGCTTTGACCTAAGTCGAGTAAATAGCGAATCTCATACAAGTACAAGCTTTTGCTATCGGGACTGCGCAGCAGCGCTTGACTCAGATAATTGACCACCTGCGCTGGAGGTTCAATCTTGCGTAGAATATCGGCCTTGAGCGTGATAAAGGGCACGTAGTCCGGTTGACGCGCAAGCGCGTTATTAATATTAATCAGTGCGGCTTGCGGCTCATCGAACTGATAGAGTAGGCCGGCTTTGAGCACGGACAATGAGGCGTTCTCTTCACTATCTAGAGGCTGCAAGGCAGCTAACAGCTCACGCTTGTCAGTATCCGTTGTGGGATAAATACCGATAAGGATCTCACTTAGATCGGCACGCGGATCATAGCGTAAGATACGATTAAGCGTCTCGCCTGCTAAGTTATAATCGTGCGCGCGTAGAGCCAAATGCGCCACATAGAACCAAGCGGGCACGTGATCTGGATTTTGCTCTTGCCATTGTTTGGCAAACTGTAGCGACTCCTCAACCGGGTCGTAACGCAAAGACAGACTCAGCGCGCGCTCAAACACAGCGGTGGCATCCTCTTTAAAGGACTGCTGCTTATATATCGCGAGCGCGCGGCGGCTATTATCGCGATCCGCTGCAAATTCGGCATCCAGTAGCGCGTATAAACTAGGTTCATTCAGTCGGTTATTGCTTGAATAATCAGGAGCAAAGTCAGCTACTTTCTTATCTAGAGTATATAGCAACGTTGTCCCCATACCTGCATCCGCAGGTCTAACCCTATTGTCACTCTGTATAGGAGTAATAGCAGGGCTTGGACTGAGATCCATTGGAGCGCTGGCCTGCGCGCCATAAGTATTTGAGCTGACGCACAAACAAGCGGTCAGCAGTATGCTCATCTGCTGACGAGGGTACAAACGCTCCACGATAGTGCGCCATAGCCCTGAGAATAGACCTGAGAGGCTAAGCGGCGCACGAGACATAAACCACAAGCGAGACGAGGTACCAAAAAAGACCATAGCGGGCAGTGTGTATCCAGTAAGGCAGCGTTATAAAAGGCAAAAGCCAATAATAGTGCTCAGCATTATAAAAGTAGTGCGCGGATATAAACAATAGTAGCCGTGTTACTTGATTACCCTTATCCCTCACCAGCGTTACTTGAGTTTTGCAAGGGGTGGTCAAAACACTAGCTAAAGAGACCCTGTACAAAGGACAGTACCACGGACAAATTTTACAAAGCGTTTACGATATATCAGCTTCTACAAACCTTAGGGGTAAATGCGGCGGTAAGCGTTGATTTATGATAAAAATACCCAATTACAAGTAATAATACGAAGGCGGCGTTCCAATATGAAATAAGGCAAGTAACAATGCTACAATAGGCCTTTTTTATTTGTATTGCCAAACGCTATCTAAAAAAAGCTGTCTATAAAAGATAAGTGCTAGCTGCTGCCAAATCAGTGTCATATTTATGGTCTATCGATAATGAGATTAGTGGTCATTGGGGTCAATCACAAAACGGCACCGGTCGCTCTGCGTGAGCGTCTGGCGCTTGTGGGTGACGATGTCAATATTGCGCTTGAGCAGCTAGAACGCTTCACTGATGGCAGCATTATCGTCTCAACCTGTAATCGTACTGAGATCTACGCCTTAGTGCCAGATGATCAAAGCAGTGATAGCCAGTCATCCAATGTCGGTATCTCCTCAGCTGTCATTAGCGCCCATATTGATCGCATTAAAACGTGGCTCGCCGATTTTAAGCAGTTGTCACTAAGCGAGATTGATCCCTATTTATATGTCCACCGTGATACGCATGCGTTGACACACTGGCTACGCGTTGCCGCAGGTCTTGATTCCATGATACTAGGCGAGCCGCAAATATTGGGACAGATCAAAAAAGCGGTGCATCTCGCGCAAGATGAGCAGGGTATTAATAATCAATTGAGCTGGATTGTCGATCAGGTCTTTGCTGCGGCAAAACGGGTACGCAATGAGACGCAAGTAGGCGCGCAAGCGGTGTCATTGGGGTTTGCTGCCGCTAAGCTGGTCACGCAGATATTTGATAACTTAGCCTCGCGTACGTTGTTGGTCGTGGCAGCAGGCGAGATGAACCGCTTGGTAGCGACCCATATTGCAGGACTTGGGGTTGGACGTATTATTATCTGCAACCGTAATCCTGAGCGCGCAGAGGCACTGGCAGCAGAGCTACACGCTCCTAATCGACGCGTTGAGGTTAGACATTTATCGGATCTACCGCAAGTATTAGGCGAGGCGGACATTGTCAGTAGCTGTAGCGGTAGTATGAATGTATTGATTAATAAGACGATGACGCTACAAGCACTAAAACGCCGCCGCTATCAACCTATGCTTATGGTCGATTTGGCAGTGCCGCGCGATATTGACGCTGCTGTGAGTCAGATAGATGATGTCTACTTGTACTCTGTCGATGATTTGCAGCACGTTATCGCAGGCAACTTAGAGCAGCGCCGTCAGGCGGCTGTGGACGCGGAGCTGTTAGTTAGTCAGTTGGTCGTTGAGATGGAGCGCAGCTTTCAGGTACGCAAAGTAGGACGCGATATCCAGCAGTACCGCTCGCGTACCCACGATCAAGTCGATAAGTTATTGCATGAGTCTCTTGCTAGGCTTCAGCAAGGGGATAGCAGTCCTGAGGATATCATCACTGAGCTGTCACGGCGCTTAACGCAGACGCTGACGCACGCCCCCTCTAAGCTCATGCGCAAAGCAGCGCGCGAGGGCGATAGTGAACTACTCGAATTTGTGGTGACAGGGCTACAAGAAGCCAATCGGCGCTAATAAACGTCTGAGACAATGTCTGAGATAAGGTGTCTGCCAGTAAGTTATAGCTAGTAAATTATTGCCAGCAACTCATAGTTCGCAAGTCATAGTTCGCAAGTCATAGTTAGTAAATCATAAGAGACGACTTACACTTTTAACTGGCGAGCTGTTTGACGTTGTCTTAAAATCAACAAAACAAATATTTAGCATCTCTCAAACAGCCTAATTCACCCCATCACTAACGAGGAGTATTTTATGACAGCATTACGTCAAGATATCGATCCAAACGGTCTACTCGAATATTCAGTCGTCTATACCGACCGCGCGCTTAACCATATGTCGCAAGTCTTTCAGCAAGTCATGAACGACTTGTCAGCTGATCTAAAATCAGTATACAAGGCTGATGCAGTGGTTATTGTCCCAGGCTCAGGGACTAGCGGTATGGAGGCGGTAGCGCGTCAATTAGCCAAGGATCAGGACTGTTTGATCATTCGTAACGGTTGGTTCAGTTATCGCTGGACGCAAATCCTAGAAAAAGGCAACATTGCCAAATCTTCAACCGTGCTCACCGCTAATCGCGCTGATGACAGCGCGGCGCCAAAGCCGTTTGCACCTGTTGACATCGAAGAAGCAGTTGCCAAGATTAAAGAACATAAACCTGCCGTCGTATTCGCACCGCATGTCGAAACCTCAGCGGGCATTATATTGCCAAAGGACTATATCAAAGCCTTGGCAGACGCTGCGCACAGCGTCGGTGCATTACTAGTGATTGACTGTATTGCCTCAGGCTGTATCTGGCTGGATATGAAAGATTTGGGGATTGATGTCATTATCAGCGCGCCGCAAAAGGGCTGGAGCAGCACGCCTTGTGCTGGACTCGTGATGTTAAGCGAAGCCGCTATCAAAAAGGTTGAGAGCACAGAGTCGGACAGCTTTAGCCTCGATCTCAAGCAGTGGCTCACTATCATGCGCGCCTATGAGAACGGTGGTCACGCTTATCATGCGACGATGCCAACCGATGGTCTACGCCAGTTCCGCGATACGATTAACGAAGCCAAAAACATTGGCTTTGCTAAGCTGTGTGACGCGCAGTGGACGCTTGGCGAGCGCATCCGTGACGTGCTCGATAACAAAGGTGTCGAGAGCGTCGCCGCTGATGGTTTTAAAGCGCCTGGTGTGGTCGTTGCGTATACGGATCGCGATGATATGCACAAAGGTCGCGCCTTTGCTGAAGCAGGTATGCAGATCGCAGGCGGCGTGCCCCTAAAAGTTGGCGAGTCTGATAGTTTTAAGACGTTCCGCATTGGTCTATTCGGTCTCGACAAACTTACAGATATTGATGGTACGGTACAGCGTTTTGAAAGCGTGCTTGACGAGGTATTGGCGAAGTCGCCCGCTTAATAGAGCGTAGAAGCTTTAACTACACATACTGAGTCAGTTATTCTTATGGCTCAGTATTTTTTTATTCACTTGTTATACTTTATAATATAATATATTTTTATAAACTAATTCATAGCATAGATAAGCGGATTATTATAGATGAGCATACATATAGATTGGCAAGCGTTTACACCGATATCTTTGGTTGGCGGCATAATAATAGGGGTTGCTACCGTCGTTTTGCTACTAGGCATTGGACGTATCGCAGGCATCAGCGGTATTAGTGCCAGTCTGCTAAAACCTAAACGGGTCGAGAGGTGGCAAGTATTATTTGTACTGGGTTTAATCGTCGCGCCTTTACTCTATCAGCTGGTATTACCGCTACCACAAGTACAGATGAGTCGCTCTGTGCCTTTATTGATCGTTGCAGGATTGCTCGTAGGATTTGGCACACGTCTAGGATCTGGTTGTACTAGTGGACATGGTATCTGCGGCAACGCGCGCTTTTCTCTACGCTCTATAGTGGCGACCGTGATCTTTATGTTGATTGGCATACTGACCGTTTATATCGGCCGCCATATCTTAGGTTTGATTTAAATTAGGGGTTCTTAAGGCAGGTTTTAGCGAATCAGAATAAGACATTATATAAACAGCGAGAACTGAAATGTTAAAAAGTATTATCGGCTTCATGGCAGGATTGCTCTTTGGGCTTGGACTACTCGTATCAGGTATGACGGATCCGGTAAAAGTATTGGGGTTTTTGGACATCTTTGGCGCGTGGGATATCTCATTGGCACTAGTGATGGGCGGTGGTCTCGCCGTAGCCATCGTAGGCGTACAACTGGCAAGATATCAGCAAACAAGCTGGATCGGTACTGAGATTGACATGCCCACAAAAACCCAGATTACTAAAAGGCTAGTCATCGGTGCGATACTCTTTGGTATTGGCTGGGGGTTGGTCGGTATCTGTCCGGGTCCGGGTATCGTGCTATTAGGTACAGGGCAGTGGCAAGCGTACGTTTTTATTCCAGCGATGATGATCGGCATGCTGGTATTTCAGCGGCTTGAGCCTAGGCTTGATTAGATATCAAGTAAAAAAATCAGGTAAAAATTTAGGCACAAAAAAGGTCAGCTCAAATAAAGCTGACCTTTTGCAAGCGCAGTTCGTACTACATTTACTCTGCGCTATACTTACTCCATACTTGAGGTCACTTTTGGCGTTTCATGCGCCAAAGATTTTGCCGCTTGGCGCAGCTCAAACTTTTGGATTTTACCCGTACTGGTTTTGGGTACTTCTGCAAAGATAATGTGCTTGGGTACTTTAAACTTTGCCAAATGCTGCTTGCAGTGCTCGATGACCGCATCGCGCTGCAACGTGGCATCTTTGTGAATCTCGATAAAGGCGACAGGAACCTCGCCCCAACGCTCGTCAGGCGCGGCGACGATCGCGCAGGCGCTAACCTCTGGGAGCTTGTAGAGGACGTTTTCGATCTCAATACTAGAGATATTCTCGCCGCCTGAGATGATGATGTCTTTGAGCCTATCCATAATCTTGATATAACCATCAGGGTATTTAACGCCCAAATCGCCTGTCCTAAACCAGCCATCTTTAAACGCTTCTTCGGTGGCTTTTCGGCTCTTAAGATAGCCCTTCATCACCATATTACCGCGTAGGGCCAGCTCGCCCATCTCCTCTCCATCAGCGGCAACAGGCTCGCTTGTACCTTGTTTAAAGACTTCAAACCCTGCCATCAAATGCGAGGTCACGCCTTGACGCGACTTCAAAGTTGCACGCGCGCTGATATCGAGATCTGCCCAATTCTCTTGCTCAGCGCAGACCGTCACAGGGCCGTAGACTTCGGTGAGACCGTAGACGTGAGAGATATTAAAGCCCATTGCCTCCATCGCCGCCAGCATGGTTTCAGACGGCGGCGCACCTGCTGCCCAGCCCTTAACCTCATGGGTGATAGCGTCTTTGTACTCAGGACTGCCGCCTGCGATCATATTGTGCACGATAGGGGCGGAGGAGTAATGCGTGACTTTATGCTTGGCGATGAGCTGCAAGATTAGATCCGGATCGATTTGACGTAAGCAGACATTGACGCCTGCGCGTTCAGCAACGCTCCATGGAAAGCACCAACCATTACAATGAAATAGTGGCAGCGTCCACAAGTAGATTGGATGCTTGGGCATATCCCAGTCTAGGATATTGGACAGCGCATTGAGCGCCGCGCCGCGATGGTGATAAACCACGCCTTTGGGTTTACCCGTTGTGCCCGAGGTATAGTTGAGCGCGATGGCATCCCACTCATCAGCGGGCATCTCCCAGTTGTCCAAATCATCAGCGCTGGCAAGTAGCGCTTCATAGCTCATAGTGCCAAAGCGCTCAACCTTTACGGCCTTATCCTCTGAGTGAATCAATGTCAGATCAGGAAAGGTCTCAACGATGATATCTGCGAAATCAGCAAACTCGCTATCGAGTATCAGCACCTTCGCTTCAGAGTGCTGTAAGCAAAAGGTGAGCGCGTTGATATCCAAGCGAGTATTTAGCGTACACAGTACGCCGCCTGACATCGGCACCCCAAAAGCCGCCTCTACCATCGCCGGGGTATTAGGCATCATAACGGCTACCGTGTCGTTTTTATCGATACCTAATTTGCGCAGGCCATCTGACAATTGACGGCAGCGATCAAAGGTCTCACGCCACGTTTGGGTCAGATTATTGTGTTCAAGATCGTCATAGATAATGGCGGTTCTATCGGGATAGACGTGAGCGGTGCGGATAATAAAATCAAGCGGGGTAATGGGCTGAAAGTTAGCAGCATTTTTGCCAAGACCAGTATGAAAATCAGTCATTGTGATAGTCCTTTATCATAGTTCGTACTTATTAAGATTTTGCTACTGTTCATAGTAGCGTTTTATTTATTTTAGTCAAACAAAAGTTATACGTAAGCCAACTTTTTGGAAGTTATAAGGTTGGATACCGATATAAAGGGTATACGTCGTATACAATGTATGCGCTATAAAACCGATATACTGCGACTGTTATCGCAACTGTTATGGCGGCTCCTATTTATCATTGCGACTGTCTGAAGGAAAGGTCGATCATAGCTTTGCCGCATGACTAAACTCTATTCAAACTGACTCATTCTAATACCAGTCACTCATCAGTCGTCTGCGAGCATAGCTCAGCAGAATGGCGTTGTGTTACGATAGCTGCAATAATAAATTTTGACTGTTTTCAAAGCGATACCCTTGTTTACATAACATCTAAATCACATCCAAACGACTGTAAAAGGACGACAATATGAGCGCCAGCACCCCTGTCAAGAGCACTGCCAGCAGCAACACTATCGATACAACCAATGCTAATGAACACTACCCACATCTGTTTGAGCCACTAGATTTAGGCTTTACAGCGCTCAAAAATCGTCTGGTCATGGGTTCTATGCATACTGGACTTGAGGATCGCTTTTATAACTACGGTAAGCTTGCTGCTTACTTTGCCGAGCGCGCTAAAGGCGGCGTGGCCATGATGATTACTGGTGGTATCTCGCCCAATCGTGAAGGCTGGCTTTTGCCTGCTGGCGGTACCATGAATACCAAAATGGACGTCATTAATCATCAAAAAGTCACTCGCGCCGTGCATAAACATGACAGCAAAATCATCATGCAAATCCTGCACAGTGGTCGCTACGGCTATCATCCCTTTATCGTCTCTTCAAGTCCAATCAAATCGCCGATAACGCCGTTTAAACCACGTAAAATGAGTATTAGAAACATCGAACAAACGGTTGAAGACTACGCGCGCTCAGCAAAGCTTGCCAAACAAGCCGGTTACGATGGTGTCGAGATCATGGGCTCAGAGGGTTATTTGTTAAATCAGTTCTTATCGAACCATGTCAATGAGCGTAAGGACGAATATGGCGGTGATATTCATGGTCGTATGAAGTTCCCTGTTGACGTGGTCAAAGCCGTTCGCGAAGCGGTTGGTGAAGATTCTATCATCGTGTTTCGCTTATCGGTCATTGATTTGGTCAAAGATGGCAATGTTATGGACGAGGTCATCACTGTCGCTAAAGCGCTAGAAGAAGCGGGCGTAACTATTATGAATACGGGCATCGGCTGGCATGAGGCGCGCGTACCGACCATTGTCACCAGCGTACCGCGTGCCGCTTTTGTGGACTTTACCGCTGAGATCAAAAAACACATCAGTATCCCAATGATGGCGGCCAACCGTATCAACATGCCCGATACTGCCGAAGATATCCTCGCCAGCGATCAAGCCGACTTGATCCAAATGGCGCGTCCGTTCCTTGCCGATCCGAACTGGGTCAATAAAGCTAAGGAAGACCAGTCAGATCGCATCAATACTTGTATCGCTTGTAACCAAGCGTGTCTTGATCATACCTTTGAGAATAAACGCTCGACTTGCTTAGTCAATCCGCAAGCCTGCTATGAGACTGAGCTGGTCTATAAAAAGACCAAAAACCCGCAAAAAGTCGCTGTCGTTGGTGGCGGGGTGGCGGGAATGTCAGCGGCGCACGTTGCTGCCCTGCGCGGTCACGATGTTACCCTATTCGAAGCCCGTGATATCTTAGGCGGCCAGTTTAACTACGCCAAAGTCATCCCCGGTAAAGAAGAGTTCTTTGAAACCATTCGCTACTATATCAATGAGCTGAATCATCTAGGTGTTGAGATTAAACTTAATACCAAAGTCGATAAAGCCATGCTTGAGGACGGTAAATTTCAGCACGTTGTCATTGCAACTGGGGTGGTACCAAGAAGCCTTGAGGGCAAATTAGAAGGCGCTGATCTCCCGCAAGTCATCAGCTACGCCGAACTGCTCTCCGGTGAAAAAGCCGTCGGCGATACCGTCGCTATCATTGGCGCAGGTGGTATTGGCTTTGATGTTAGCGAGTATCTAACAGCTAACCAC
Organism: uncultured Psychrobacter sp.; assembly: GCA_947489525.1. Taxonomy (GTDB): domain Bacteria; phylum Pseudomonadota; class Gammaproteobacteria; order Pseudomonadales; family Moraxellaceae; genus Psychrobacter. The sequence continues at coordinate 428,671 of CANLDW010000002.1, read as the reverse complement.
GGTCAGCCGCTGCACGAGCTCGGTCCTGAAACCTTAAAAGATCCAAGCTACCGCCCCGAACCACAATCTATCGAGGACTGGCGTGAGGAGTGGGGCGTGACCGAAGATACCAATTATCAAAGCGACGGCGGCCTCATCCGTCCTGAAGGCATCACCCCGATTCGCCAAGTGTATCTCATGCAGCGCACCAAAGGCCGCTTGGGTGCAGGTCTCAATAAAACCACCGGCTGGGTACACCGCGCGCATATCAAATCGCACGGCGTCATTCAAGTTGCTGGCGTGCAGTACGATAAAATCACTAATGAAGGCATTTGGGTCACCAATCCACAAGGTCAAAGCCAGCTACTCCGTGTCGATAGCGTTGTCGTCTGCGCCGGTCAAGAGTCAGTCACTGATCTGATGCCAAATGTTGGCGATGCACCCAATGCGCAGTATCATTTAATTGGCGGCGCTAAGCTTGCGGCAGAATTAGACGCCAAACGCGCCATTCGTGATGGGGCTGAGGTTGCGGTTGGGATTTAGGGGTTAGTTTGAAGTCTTAGTGCAAGATGATGAGACGGTAGGGGAGCAATCTCCTGCCGTCTGCTTGTATCTGCCTTGCTGATGGCGTGCGGACTAATCTGTCTAGTGACGTTCCTGCTGCCTCGATACCGCCTCTAGCCAGAGTCCGCAGCGCCATAATCTGCGACAGGATACCGCGTCTGTCAGGGCTAGCGGTAAGATCTGTTTTCTTATAAATATCGGTCGTGGTTAGTAGGGTGTGCCCAGCGCACCATAAGCGAGGTAATATCTAACATTAGTGCGTGGAATGCAAGTTAAACTGATAATATTTTACGACTTAAATTTAAGAGAAATAATATATGAATAACCAAAGTGAGTATTTAGGAATGTTACAACAGTCAATTAACTTTTCTAAAAAACTAGAAATTCCTAACTTGCAATGGAACTCTATAGATTTTAAATATCAAACTGAAGGCGAGATGCGTGAGATTGTTAGAGTGGTTCACGGTGAGTTATTCGATGTCGTTGAGTATATATTTACAAACTATCCCTACCTTGGCAATTTTTGTCTTGATTTAGCATCAATAGCTTTCATGTTCTTAAGTGCGAAAGGCTACGATGTCGAAATGATTTACGGCAATGTGAATGTCAACAATTCACCTGACGACGAATTTGACACTACATCTGAATCATTGAAATATGAGTATGAAAATAAAATTAATGAAGGAGAGCAAGACATTCATGCATGGGTTGGTCTAGGTGGTAATATAATAGTGGATTTCGGACTACCTGATCGCTTAAAGAAAAACTACCTATATCCCCATGATGTTTTATCTTGTGTAGGTGATATTGAGTTTTACGAAGAACGTTTAAAAGTAAAGTATAAACCGATGTTAACAGGTACAGATTTTTTTAAGACAACTAATGCTTACGATCCATTAAGTGATATATTTGGATTTAAAAGTAAATAATTCGAGCAGGCTGGACTTTCAACCTAGTCAGTAGGGTACGTCGAGCGTACCATGAGCGAGTAATGTTTAAGATCGGTGCGTGGAACGTAGCCTACAACTTTTAAAGAAATTTAACACACCATTATTTAGAAGTTTTATATCAGCAACTTTTTATACATGATTTAATACAATACCGTCAAAATATCCCCTAACACCACAACGACCCTCTCTAAAGTGATGATCAACGTCTTTCAATAATAACTGATTTTTGCCATTGTAGATGGCAGGGTATAAGCGTAGCTCAACAGCCTCATCTCGCTGATCGTCAGTAATGATCCAATGATTCTGTGACCATACAGCTAGGCTCTCGCCAATGTCACAAGTATGAGCATTGGTAAAGATGAAGACGCCATCAATAACAGATAGATAAGGTTTATTAATGACATTATTAATCGATAAAGTATTTGTTGTCTCGACGGCATCGTCCCAACTCGCAATATCTGAGTTATATACTGAAATATTTACCATTTGTGAAAACTCACCAAATGCATTTTTGCTAGGTAGATCAGAGTCGCTTAGTTTATCTGAAAAGTCCCAAGCCACACCGTAATCAACTTCTTCTTTAAGATATTCCCTATATTCACGAATGAGGCATGCAGTATCTTTACAAGTATTGCGTTGAAAATTTAACCATAATCTTTGATCTATAGTTAGGTTGTTTTTATAGTCTTGATCAGACGCATCAGCCAGTTTTTGCTTATATTTTCTCGCCATAGTGTCATCAAGCTTAGAAAGCTCAGAGCTTTTGCAAATAGTTTTTTCTACCCAAGTATTAGCCTTATTACAATCAAAGCTTGCTGAATGTGCATTACTATTCAGTGTGCAAATACCTAAAATACTTAATAGGGTTATAGATAGTTTTTTCATATTTTTTCGTTTAATAGATGCTGAGTATTTTTTTATGGAACTAGATTAGCATGTTCAACTCACTTGCCAAAGTTAATAAATCATCAATAGTCGCCTTGCGGTGCGGTTTAGTCCTGACTGCAGCGGTTATCCTGCTCGTTTGGGCGAGCTGCGCAGGCTAGGTCTTGTGGTGGCTCGCAGAGCTAGAGACAACACAAACCGTGCCAGCGCCTCGCCCAGATGAGCAGATAAAAGCGTAAGGCAGGAGATAGCTCCCTATCAAAAAAACCAGCGCTCAAAATACTCATTCCATGCTACGCTAACTCCTACTCGTACCTATCAATATACCGACCACTCTGCCATACAAAAGGATGTGCACATGGCTGTGTTAAAAGCACTGTTTAAATGGATCGTTTTGCCTGTTTTGGCGCTACTTATTATTATCAGCTTAGGCCTAATCGTAACGGGTAATGGCTATATCTTTCGCGGGTTTCAGCTCACCTATCTCAAAGGCGAAGCCACTGCTAACATCGATGATTATGTTGATTTTGATAATCGTACCATTCGCGCAGGCGATGCTCTAGCTTGGGAGAAGCATCCTAGCTTTGGACAAGTCGCCCTCACGCCAACCTTACAAAACGCTTTAGATACGGACAACACGGTGGCCTTTGCCATTATCAAAGATGGCAAGCTAGTGTACGAGAACTACTGGCAAGGTTATGATGCCAATTCGCATACTAATAGCTTTTCGATGGCAAAAACGGTAACGACGATGCTGTATCTTAAAGCGGTAGAGGACGGCTATATCGCAAGCGTTAACGAGCCGATTACCACGTGGCTACCTGAATATGCGGACAACGAGTACGCGCAAAACTGTACTCTCGCGGATTTGTCGGCGATGACCTCAGGTTACGACTGGACGGAGGATTATTACTTTCCGATCAATCCCACAGCAAAGTCTTATTACGGTTATGATCTGGTCAAGCAAATGCTTAATCGTGATTTTGTGGCACCGTGCGGCGGCCAGTTTGACTACTCGTCAGGCGATACGCAGCTGCTGGGTATAGCTTTGACGCGAGCGCTAAAACCGCATGGCTATACTATATCAAGCTATCTTGAGGAGAGGTTTTGGCAGCCACTTGGTATGCAAAATGAGGGCTACTGGTCGCTTGATGGGGCTGAAAATATAGAGAAAGTCTATTGCTGTCTCAATGCCAGTGCGCTTGATTTTGCTAAGTTTGGGCAGTTATTGTTGAATGGTGGCGCGTGGCAAGGCGAGCAGCTACTGAGTAAAGCGCACGTTGAGTTTATGGTGACGCCTAATACTGATGCTTTTGTAAAGGGTGATGTGCCTATATACGGGCATTCGGTATGGACAGATAGGGACAGTCCGATACCGTTTTATGCGATGCTGGGACACTTGGGTCAGCGCGTACTGGTACTACCCGAAGAGAATGAAATTATCGTCAGATTAGGCAAACAAAAGGGACTGCCCACACCGGTCGCTGGCTTTCATTTAGAGCCAGATTTGGGAGAATATGCGACTGAGGTAAAGGCGATATTAGATGGGTTATAAAAATCAGCACAATAGTTATGTTTGTCTATAAATCGTGTTATCCTTGCCAATCATAGATTATTGTTAACAGCTACACTAAGAGTGTAATGTTTGCAGATTATCTTAATAAATAATTTTTGTATATCGTATAGACTATGGATTCTAATCTGATGAAACAGACATTGTTTGCGTTAGCTTGTGCTGTACTACCAGTGACTACTGTCCTCGCTGAACCGACACTTTCTGGTCGTATTTTTATGGTTGCTAACTACGTCGATGGCGAGTTCAAAGATGACAATACTAACGATGATATGGCAGACGATAGACGCCAAAATAGCGATGTAAACGGCGATACCTTTGAGATTGAATCGCACAAATCTTATATCGGTCTCCAAGGCGATGAGCCAATAACTGCCAATACTGATGTCATCTATGAGTTGCAGTATGATATTGCAGTCGACGGCGAATCGCGAACCTTTGACAGTCGCAGTACCTATCTAGGACTCGCTAACGACAACTACGGCACGCTACGGGTGGGTAAGTACTTCTCACCTATAGATATGATCAACAATGTAGCGGTCACTCAAGGGTTTTGGGACAATCTAGGTACGACATCGTTGTCCGAAGACACAAGGCCTGTGCAAGCGCTTAATATGGTGGATGCGCCGCCGCGCGTGCCGGACTCCATTAGCTGGATATCGCCAAAGTTTAATGATCTGCCCGTTGAAGTCGCTTTAATGTACGCTGCAAGCGAAGTCTTTTCGGATAGCGGTAACAATGATGATGATGGCTATGGCGGTTATATTACTTATGGTCAAGACGGTTTGGTTGCCAGTATTGGCTATGATAAAGATATTGATATCATAGGGGATCTGGTTCGCGGGACTCTCACTTATGATATGAGTAATATAACGGATGTGCCTGTCACCCTTGGCGCGTTATACCAAAGAGCGGACTATGATAACCGCTCGGAGAAAGAAAAAGGTTTTGTTCTAAGCGCCAGTTTAAAGCTCAGTAACTTTTCTCGCCCTGCTTCTATCTATGCTCAGTACAATGATGCTACCAACTTAGATGGTAGAGACGATGCCGACTCAAATCAGTTTGTCATCGGCGGACAATACGATATTAAAGAAAACATCATCGCCCATGCTTACGCGGGTATCAATAAAGGTAAAAATGTGCAAGGGGTCTCAGGCTCCGATACTACTGATACCGATAGCGATAATGTGGTGTTTGGTAGCGGTGATACCGAGATTATCGCGATTGGCGGCGGTTTGCAGTATTATTTTTAGACGATGGTTTAAGGGTGGGATTGATGCGGTTTCTTATGAGTATTAGTATGCGATTAAACCAAGCTTAGCTACTATTGATCAATATCTTCTAACGTGAGACCTGTGTCTTTGGTACTGTATGTGATGATGCCTTCATCATTGATTTTATTATCCATGACCAATCTACCGATTCTATTGATGGGCCGTTGATTGCCTGGGTCGATCGCTTTTTTATACCATTCAAAAGCTTTGTCATCGTTTTTAGGAACAGAATCGCCCTCGTAGTATAGTCAATCCACTATAAAATAAATACAGTACTACTGGGATGAATTTTGCGCAGCCTCTGGGGACGCAGCACGCAAGTGAAATTTATACCAGTAGTACGCTATAAGTGCTGTACTCTTTTTATTTAAGATGCACTATAAGCCAGTTCAAGCTCGTATGTTTGTTTAGGATCATTTTGCTTTACTGATTCAGTGATATTTAAAGGTTCCGCTGAACAAGATGAAACGGTTAGTCCAACTGATAGCATCGTAGCTAATAATAAAGAAGACAATAGTGACAAATATATAGATTTAATATTCATCACAGTCAATATTTGAGTTGTATTCGGCTTTTTTAATGTCTATAGCATTATCACCACTCATCCAGTTTCTTTTATTTTCTGGTATCTGTCTGTCGTTTAAATAATTCTCAAATGTCATAAAATTCTTTGTTTCAAATGTTTTACCACTGCATACATTAATAAAAAAATAAATAAGGTCATCACCTGTCGATGTTTCAAAATCCGTAGTAGAACCATAAACATAGGGTTTTTGAACATACCAACTATCTACAGCTGTTACTTTACCCGCAATTTTTTCACCTTTATAGATTAAGTGATAATTGTCACCAGAGAGATATCTCAGTTTTAATTTGCCTAGTATCGGTGGTTGATAAAACTTATTATTAAGAAACAACAGTAGAGCCATAGTCAACAAAGTGATAAGCAACACAACCAAGATTTTTTTGGGTTTGTTAAACAAGTTTTATCCTTAATGATTTTGTACCGTTGTATTTATATAATTTGACCAATTGTCTTTAATTTTATAGGGCGTACCGTTTGGATCCCAGCTTCCTGGTATCAAGTCAAAGGTATCGTACAGTGGATGTGCTTTATTAGCGTAGTGTCTGCCAGTATTGTACTCGTTCAATAGTCTACTGGTTTCTGTAGGTGAGTGTCCTTGCTCTTGACTCCACAGACCAAGAGAAAACGCGCCTTTAAGCCACTTTCCATTGTTTTGTGTGCCGAATGCTCCATCATCTGTAACAAAATTGTTTTCAAAAATATTATTTTGAGTCGACTTCGGAAACTGCAAAGGCGCGGGTTGTTCAAACATCGGCTCAGGCTGCTCAACCCCAAAAACCTCAAAGTCCGACTCGGCAAACGACTGTTGAATAGCAATGAGTTTTGCGCCGCAGCTGGTCACATCGCCGCCGCGGGCAATCGGTGCGCCATCTACAATAAATGACGGGTCACCTGTGAGAATAGTAGTGACTTTTTTACATTTTTTGCAAATGACTTTATCGCCTTTGCGTGAGACTTGGACACCATTGTGCGTGGTATGCGGCGAACCAGTGATCACTGTTCCGCCGTGAGTGGTGGTTGCGCCCACCGTGATATAAGCTGCCATAATGCTACCTTGCTTGAATTTATATAGTTTGAGGTTTTACCTAAAAACTATTATTTGTTCAGCATTATAGACTGCCAACATAAAACATATCAAACTTAAGTCTGTTAAATAATGCGAATTAGTAGGCACGGAGCGTAATTCTATATGGTGAGTAAGAACTCTGCTAAGTAAAGTTTTAACCCTCCATCTCACCAAGCAACCATGCAGACACCTCATTAATCTGTGCCTTCAAATCAGCATGCGCTTTGCTTAATTCAGCAAGCTTGGCCTTAACTTCACTACGATTATATTTAATACCCGTCAACGTCTCTTTTAATAGGTCAATCAACTCCACATTTAGTGCGTCAGAGAAGATAACGACTTCCTGAATGACGGCTTGCTTGACGTCCATATGTAAATCAATCATGCCCCAATCAAAGCGGGTCTCGACATGATGTGAGAAATCAGGGGTCTTACCAAAGCGCCACTCCCAATCGGCCATTTGCTCGTAGTACGCCTTTAAACTGGGCTGCTTGGCAAGGCTGGCTTCGTCCAGCTCTTGTACCGGTGCGGTGTTGTTATAATCAGTGACATGGTAGTACTCACGAAACGCCTCGATAATCGCATCGGACAAGATTTCGTGGTTGATATCTTCATTAAACTCAACTAAGTTGGCAACGCGAGAACGCACGGACTTGATGCCTTTGGCTTGCAGCTTGAGCGGATGAGGATTGAGATAATCACCCAGCTTTTGCATATTAGCGTTGACCAACAATGTCCCGTGGTGGAAGCTACGGTCAACGGCATGTTTAAACGCGCTGCCTGATATTTTCTTATCGCCGACTTGCATATCGTTACGTCCGGACTGCTCAGCGTCAATGCCGAGCTTTTTTAGCGCATTGACGATAATGGTAAAGTTCGCTTCTTGGTCATAATCGTCTTTGGGTGATAAAAAGGTAAAGTTAGTATTGCCCAAGTCATGAAACACTGCGCCGCCGCCACTTTGCCGCCGTGCCAAAAATACATCGTCTTCTTCCATCTTATCGATTTTGCACTCTACCCACGGGTTTTGTGAGCGCCCGATGACTACGGTCTCAGAATTGCGCCATAAAAATAGCGTATGCGATTCGGGGTCAAGGGTATTAAATATCCAATCCTCGGTGGCAAGGTTAAACCAAGGATTGGTAACGGCAGATTTTAGGATGCGTAGTTTCATTTTTTGCCCTTTTTTTTATGGAGACTATTAATAGAATATATGGTTATTGTTGCCTATGCGGAGTTTTAATTCAATGGGGGTGTGGTGGAGGGGGCGAGTTGGTGACTAGGATTTTGAGTTTGGCGTAGAGTGGGTTAGCTCAAGTGTAACCCACCAAATGATTGTGTGTTTTGCATGGAGGATTAGGTTTTGGCTCCATTCTCTGCTTTAATAATTATGGTAGCAGTGGTTAAGATAAATCACATGAAGCATACATATAGATTTCGGACACCCAATAGATGATAAAAAGCTTATATTCGAGATTTTTAATAGTTATATTTACTGTCGTGCTATCACTATTTCTACTGCATATATTGACCCCTTTTGAAATAAAAAGCTTATTCGTGAAGTATGTTATGTATTTAGGTCTATTCGTCTTGGCTCCATTCATTACGATATCGAGAATGTTAGTCAGTAAAAAATGGCGAGAAAAAGGAGTCACATCTTTTTTTATTATTTTGATTTTGCTTGTCGTTTCAGCGATAGCTCTGTTTGTTATTTTATTTACCACACAAAGCTGGTACACCCAAACGATACTCTATGAAAATAAGCATTCCGTCTACAAAAAGGTTGAGCTACAAATGCAGGATATAGGTGCTTTAGGCTATAGGAATCGAGAGGTTGAAGTGACCTACTTAACCAGTCTTTTTATGTTTGTTAGTCCTGTTCGTGAAAATATCGATAACAACCCTGAATGGAAAAAAGTAGAGATAGAAGTTAATGAAATGGGTTTGGAAGATTATTGACGAAAGAGGGTAAAAACTAGTGTAAAGGATGGGCGAATGCGTAACCCACTAAATGGCTTCCTAATTTCAATGGTCGGTTACGCCTTGTCTTTATTCTCTGCGAGAACTCGACAAGTTTAACGCCACTCTACGGCAAGCGTTGTACGTTGCTAGCTGGTGTAGAGTGGGTTAGCCAAAGCGTAACCCACCGAGTAATCATCGACTGCGCTATGATTTTAGAATGAAGCTTAAAGAGACTGCCAGTGATAAATTAGCCAACGTAGTAACTCAGAGCTTGGCTTATGCCCTTTTCAAGGGAACTATTTTTAATTCTATTTTTTCACATTCAAAAACTATTTCTGTATCACCTAATAAAAATAGTGAATGTATAATATTATTATCAGGCGTTACGTCTACTTCATGTGCCATTATAGTGATTGGTAATATCCAACAATTGATATTAACATTTACAATATCAGAATAGATGATTTCTATTAAATCTTTGCCATATCTTTGCTCGATCTTCAGTGATATCCTATCATTTTCTGAATCATAATAAATCGTTTTAATTATGCCTCTATTAAGCGTCTTCTCTCTATTATCTATTCCATTTAAATCGCTTGATAAAATCAGGCTTAAGTCTTTCCTACTTTTAAGTATCTCAGGTACTATTTCATCATAGTAGTACCTAAAATCCCAATTATGGTCTCCATGAGAATCTACAAAGTGTTTGATATATTTCATTATAACTATCCTTACAACAGATATTTTGGTAGCTTGTAGGGTGGGTTAGCCAAAGCGTAACCCCCCAGATATAAAATCAGCACCATATAAAATGGTGGGTTACGTCTTGACTGCATTCTCTACGAGAATTTGACAAGTCTAACGCCACCCTACGGTGAACCTTTTGTGTGATTCGAGATTTCATTAGCGCTCACCAAAACGACTATCCTCATAATCGATACCTGCCCAATTCAAATCATAGCGACCATTATCAACCTCACGTATAAACGTTGAATGTTCCCAGTCGGCAGGGCTTTTAGCGTAGCCATGTTTGACAGCGTTATAATGAATGTAATCCATATGACGATTGTAGTCTATCTCGTTTTGAATAGTATGCTCCCAATAACGTCTTTGCCAAACGCCAGTTTCGCTCTTGTCCTGACGACTTTGGTTGTTGGTTTGCTTGATGTGTGCGGGTAATTGCCTACTAAAATGACTTTTGAATAGTCTGATACGGGTAGGGTAGTCCTTATCGTTTTCAGGAAGCGTCCAAATGGTATGGATATGGTCTGGTAAGATTATGATAGCGTCAGTAGTGAATGGCATTTTCTGCTGCGCTTTTTGATAGGCAAGACGTAATTCATTAATATACATTGTGAGTAATTGGCTTTGACGGTCGCGTAAGTTAATAGTGAAAAAGTAAGTCGCCCCTGCTTGATAGTTTCTCACGTAGTTTGGCATAGTTTAAGTCTTATAATATTCGGTGGGTTACGCCTTGTCCTCATTCTCTACGAGAACTTGACAAGTCTAACCCACCCTACGGCAAACTGCATATTCTACACAAACTTTAATTTAATGTTGATGCTAGTATAGGGTGAGCGATAGCGTACCCCGCCTTTTGAAGACAATTATTCAACTCTTCTATATATTACCCAAAATCTTCCCTCAAAATAATCGCCATATTACGCTCGGCAAGCCCCGTGATAAACACGTACGGATTAACGCCCGCACTGCCGGGGATTAACGCGCCATCTTGCACGTAGATATTGTTATGCCCTTTGACGCGGCCAACCTCATCGGTCGCCAAACCCAATACGCAGCCGCCAAGTGGATGATAGCAGAAGTCATCACCAAACCCATTATTAAATAACAGGCGCGCCTTAGTGCCGCCGCTGGCTGCACCAAGCTTGTCTAGTAACTCTTGAGCCGCATTTACTGAATACTGATTTTGCTTGCGCTTCCAGTTGAGTTTGACCTTTTGCGAGGCTTTATCGTAGTAGTAATTACCGCGCTCGGGGTTGTCAGTGATGGCAAGATAGAGCGTTGTCCACGTCTCAAGTCCAAGTGGTAAGGGCGCAAGTTCAGCGAATATTTTATATTTGGAGCCGCCTCTATCGCCGTCCCATAGATTGATGCCTTTGACGGGGATGGTGGATTGGGTCGTGCCCGCCGCATGGACAAAGTTGCGTCCGGTCATGATGTTACCGTTGGGCCCCCAGTATTGGCCGATGTGCTCATTTAAGTTATTAAGCTTGCCCTCGGCTTGGCTTTTGAGCAGTAGCTCTGAGGTTCCCGTGCTGCCAGCATTAAGGAATAGTTTATCGCAGGTGTAATGCTCGATATTAGCAATGTTATCGACACCGCCTGTGGTGTTTAGGACATGCACTTCTAAACGTAACTGGTCGTTATCAAGCGCTTGGATACTATTCACTTTGCGTAGGGTTCTGACCGAAACGTTACCTGTGGCTTCGGCATCTTTTAGATAAGTTAAATCAAGTGAGAATTTGCCAGCGTTATTGCCGTAGATGACTTCACCGCCAAGGCCAGATTGATACACTTCGCCACGCGCTTCCTTTTGCATATAGTCAAAATCGTAGCTGTTGGCGAAGAATTCGGTTTTAAGGCCAGCACGCTCGGCTTGACGTTCAGCGGCACGAGTGAATTCGTAATATTTAGTGTCGTTAAAGAAGTCCTCAGGGATTTGGCTGACTTTGAGCGCCTTCATCGCGCGCGGAAAGTAAGTGTCGTACATCTCATCACTATCAATCCACGAAAAGACGGCTTCAAAGTGCGAGCGTCTAGGGGCAATGGCAATCGCGCCATTGACGATAGAGCCGCCACCATAAGCGCGTCCAGCGAATACTTTCATCTCATCATATTCAACTAAATCTAAAACGCCGGGGTATTTTCTAATCGGGATAGGAATGGGGATAGGAGCGTTAGGTCTATTGCTAAACCAGCTTGAGCGTTTATCAGCGGTGATCATCTTACAAAAAGTATCGTGCTCAGGGGTTCTATCCCAGCGCCTGCCCATCTCTAATATTAGGACTTTATGACCTTGTTCGCTTAAGCGTAGCGCGGATACTGCACCGCCGTAACCGCTACCGACGATGATATTAGGGAAGTGTCCCGCTTGAGTGACCGTGTTAGGAAGTTTTTGCGGTTTGGCGAGGGTTTGGCAACCGCTCATTGCCGCTGTAGCGCTGACCGTGGCGACCCCTAAGCCCAAAGATTTTATAAATTTGCGTCTTTGCATGCCTGCCCTTTTAATGAGGATAAAATTTAATAGGCAAGAGTCTAGCAAACAAAAGTGTCATTACTGTTGCGCAATACATATTTATTTCAAATTGTTTCAAGATAAAGAAAGGAGAAGAGCGAAAAGAAATAGTTTGCTATAAAACTTAGCGACTCTACATGAGGGTTGTAGAGTCACTATAAATCGAGACAAGGATGTTTAATTTAAAACTAAGATCTTGAGCTATGCTTAGCCTTAATTAGCTTTCAGGATCAGCGATTTTTAAAATTGGCTTTAAGGTAGTACCATCTTCGCTGTCTTTGACCGCTTGGTTGATATCGTCAAAATCATAATATTTCACTAGTTTATCAAACGGGAAATCGCCTTTAAGGTATAAATCAACCAAGTCAGTGACAAACTTTTTGGGAGCGATATCACCCTCAACATTACCGATGATGCTTTTACCATTGATGAGTAGGTCGTTGACATCAAACTCCGCTGGTGTCTCAAGCGGCGGCGCGCCGACTACCGCTATCTTGCCGATACTACCGAGGGCTGCTATGCCTTGAGTCAAAATCTCTGGCACCCCTGTGGACTCTAGTGCAAAGTTTGCGCCGCCACCAGTGATGTCTTTGACGGTTTCGACAGCGTCTTTATCCTTGCTATTGATAACATGCGTCGCGCCAAGCTCTTTGGCAAGCTCTAGTCGCGAGTCGACAACATCGACAGCTATAATGGTAGCCGCGCCGCATAACTTGGCAGCCAGCAAGCCGCTTAGCCCAACCGATCCTGCGCCCCACGTGACAAAGCTACTACCCGGAGTCACTTGTAGGGCGTTTATCACTCCGCCTGCTCCTGTTTGAATACCACAACCAAGCGGGCCGAGCAGCTCTATAGGCGCCTCTTTTGGTACTTTAATCGCATTGTTTTCGCGGCTTATGGCAAGCGTTGCAAAAGAAGACTGTGAGAAAAAGTGATCGTTCATCGCCTTGTGATCATCGTCGGATATGACATGACTACCATCGACATCGCTACCGCCAAAGTTGCGCTCAAAAAACTCAGCACAGTAGGGCTGTCTGCCGGCATAGCACTGGTCACAATGACCACAGTATCCATAAGTTAAGATAACGTGATCACCAACCTCAAGGTCTTTTACGTCATCGCCGATAGCTTGTACGATACCTGCGCCTTCATGCCCTAGAACCACTGGCAGGGGCACAGGGTAGTATTGATCGCGCGCACTTAAGTCAGTGTGGCACATGCCCGTTGCGACTATTTTAACCAACACTTCATCCCCTTGCGGCGGACGGATTTTTAAGGATTGGAACTCAAAATCTGCCCCCTTTTCGGGGATGACAGCGGCTGTAATATCGAGTAAGTCGTTAGCGTCGTGTTGCTGGTTGTTTTGGGCTTTATTATGATGAGTCATTGTTCTACTCCCTAGGCTTATTATCGATTAAGGTCAGCTATTAGCATCACGGGTTATCAAAAAAATAGCTAGGGTAGTTTGTAAAAATTTTGTAGGTAGATGATAACGGTTTGTACCTGAGCCATAGGTATATAAGTAGCAACTATATGAGTGGCAATGTTTGAGCGTTATTGTACCTACAATTATTGTTGGATATTTTCTCCAATATCCGGTAGTAAGTCGTCAATCTGATGCTGACTAAAAGCTTTTGCACCGCGCGACACCGTGGCGATGCCAACACCGAGCTGGGCGCTGATTTCTCTTTGAGTCATACCTTGTTGCAGCAGCGCAAAGATCGTTAAGCGATTGGCAAGCTCTGTTTGTTCTTTATCAGTGAGCAGAGCGTCGAGCAAGGCGATTAGACAGGCTTGGTCATCGGTTTTACTTAATACTTTTAATAAGTAAGCGTAAGCGTTGTCGGTATTGTTGTCCTGTTTTTCTTCTGGCATTTTGATTTCCTTCTAATAGTGCAGTTTACTCTCAGTTTAGTATGGGCTATTGCAGGGTGCTTTTTAAGCACCATTGTCACGGTTTAACTGGCGCTTAAAAAGCACCCTACGCTGATAATCTTGAATAGTTAAGAATGAGATAATTTTGGTATAAATAGAGGCAAGCCAGTCCTAATACTTGACCCCTAATAAGACTTAGCTTAAAATATGTTTCAATGTACTAGAACATGATAATAATAGCTATATTATAGCGCATAACTCACTTATTTAAACCACTTCTCATATAGATTAGTCAAAGCACTAAGGATTAATTATGACAATGAACACTACGAACCATATCCATGAGCGAACGGATACTTACGAGCTACCTGCTTCTATTCTTCCTAATAAAGACGGCTTATACGGCGAGTTCGGCGGCAAGATTGCTCACCCTGAGCTAGCCAAAGCCATGGATGAGATCGAAACAGGTTTTCGGAACATTATCAAGGATGCTGATTTCATTGAAGAGATGACGCGCCTACGTCAGACGTATATTGGCCGTCCCAGTCCGATATTTCATGCCAGACGCTTAAGCGAGCATTGCGGCGGGGCGCAGATTTATTTTAAGCGCGAAGATTTGAACCACACCGGCGCGCACAAGATTAATCACTGCTTAGGCGAGGTATTACTAGCCAAAAAGCTCGGTAAAACCAAAGTTATCGCCGAGACAGGCGCAGGACAACATGGCGTAGCGCTAGCAACGGCAGCTGCCTTGATGGGCGTTGAGTGTGAGATTCATATGGGCGTCGTCGATATCAAAAAAGAACACCCCAATGTTAGCCGCATGAAAATCTTAGGCGCTAATATCGTGCCGGTATCACGCGGGGCAGGCACGCTAAAAGAAGCGGTCGATAGCGCTTTTGAGGCTTATCTTGAAGATTTAGATAACAGTATGTTCGCCATTGGCTCAGCGCTAGGGCCCGCGCCTTATCCTGAGATTGTTAGCTATTTTCAGTCGGTAGTGGGACGTGAAGCACGAGCGCAGTTTTTGGACACGACGGGCAAGCTACCTAACAAAGTGGTCGCTTGTGTTGGCGGCGGCTCCAATGCTATTGGTATATTTAGCGGCTTTATGGGGGACTCGGAGGTTGAAAAAGTAGGGGTGGAGCCGGCTGGCGAGGGCTTAGATACGCTTAATCACGCGGCAACCATGTCGCTTGGTATTAAGGGCGAGATTCATGGTTTTAAATGCTATGTCCTCCTTGATGATAATGGTGAGCCCGCTCCGGTACACTCGATTGCCTCCGGTCTTGATTATCCGGGCGTGGGGCCTCAGCACTCCTTACTGAAAGATCAAAACCTCGCGACCTATGAGTCAGCAACCGATAGCGAGTGTTTAGATGCCTTTATGAAACTGTCACGATTAGAGGGTATTATTCCGGCTTTAGAAACCGCGCATGCTATTGCCTATGCGATAAGAGTCGCCAAAGACATGGCATCTGACGAGAGCATTTTGGTGAATTTATCAGGGCGCGGGGATAAGGATATTGATTTTATTTTGGATAAGGTGGATTTGTAGACCACTTGTTTAAGCTAATACTGGTTTATCAATAGGGACAGTCAGAAATTCCAATATTTAAGATAAGTATGATCAATGATTTTATAGCCAAGTTTACCTTGAATAACTCAGCATATGCCTTATCAAGGAGACAGTTATTGAGACGTTTTACTCATTTATTGAACAAACATACATATCACTGACTTAATAACTTATAAACTTTTCATAACAAAAGCTAGATTACTTTATAGTAGTGACTGCCTTTTAGTAGAGCTTATATTCCTTCTTATAACTAAAAACAGGATTTATCATGGCACATGACATACTATTCGAACCCGTTAAAATGGGCACCCAAACCCTAAAAAATCGCATTATTATGGCGCCGCTGACACGTTTGCGTGCGGTAGAACCAGGCGATGTACCCACTGCATTGGCTGGTGAGTATTACTCACAGCGTGCAGCTGGTGCAGGTCTGGTCATCGCTGAAGCGACGCAAGTATCTTTTCAAGCCAAAGGCTATGCCGGTGCGCCCGGTATTCATACCCAAGATCAGATGACCGCTTGGAAAGTTATCGCTGATGATGTCCACGCCAAAGGCGGTAAAATCGTCGTACAGTTATGGCATACTGGTCTTGTCTCTCATAAAAGCGTCCAGCCTGATGGCGAAGCGCCTATCTCCGCCTCAGATGTCGCAGTTGGTGCGCGCACTTCACTACGCGATAGCGATAACCAAGCCATTCGCGTTGAAACAACGCCGCCACGTCCTGCCACTCTCGATGACATCAAACAAGTGATTGCTGACTTTGCTCATGCGACCAAGACTGCGCGTGAAGCGGGCGTTGATGGCGTCGAAGTACATGGCGCTCATGGATATCTGTTACATCAGTTCTGGGTGGAGCAAACCAATAAGCGTGATGATGAGTACGGCGGTAGCCGCGAGAACCGTGCGCGTCTTACGCTAGAAGTTGTTGATGCTTGTGTCGATGCTTGGGATAAGGATCACGTGGGTATTCGTTTATCGCCGCAGGGTACGTTTAATGAAGTAGAAGCGGGCTACGATGAAGACGACAATATCTGGCTCATTGAGCAAATTAATAAGCGCGATCTGATGTATTTGCATATCTCTGAGCCTGATTGGGCAGGTGGTACGCCGTACAACGATGGTTTCCGTCAGCGTATCCGCGATGCTTTTGACAATACTATTATTGCAGCTGGCGGGTATGACGCCAAAAAGGCTGAGAAAAACGTCAAGGCAGGCTACATTGATGCCGTTGCCTTTGGTCGTGACTTTATCGCTAATCCAGATCTGCCAGAGCGTATCCGTCAAGATGCACCGCTTAATGAGCAGCATCCACAAACCTTTTATGGTGGCGGTAGCGAGGGTTATACCGATTATCCGTACCTAGAGCAAAAGCAGGCTTAGTACGTCCTATTGCTGGATGTCTATTTTAGATCTGAAAAATAAAAAAGCCGCCTTACTAAGAGAGTAAGGCGGCTTTTTCACGCTCGAATTATCATTAAACTAAGTGACATAGTTAAACCAAAGTGATGTAGTTAAACCAAAGTGATGTAGTTAAACAAAATTGCCCAGTTGGTAATCTCTAAAGGTTTGTTTGAGTTCAGCTTTGGTAGTCATTACAAAGGGGCCATAGCCCACTATAGGTTCGCCAATAGGCTCACCGCTTAATAATAAAAGTTTTACGGACGTATCGCTTGAGGGGGTTGATGTGTGCAACGTTTGTGAAGGCGTAGACAAATACGTGAGTTTAATGGTATCGGTTGGCGTAGCATTAGTAGCGGAGCTATCATGGTCAGCACGATTGTTAGGAGTGCTGTGAACACGACTACTATTATTATAACGACTATTATTATAACGACTATTATTATGACGACTATCGAGATCAGTGTCTGCTGATCGTTGAGTAGGCGCGGTAAACTGTACCAGCTTACCGGCTGCAACAGCGACATCGTTGATGAGTAGCTCGCCTTGTTGTACAACTATCATGACGTTGTGGCTATTTGGAATAGTAAGCGTGGTTGAGCCTGCGCGATTTATCTCAATATCCCACAGGTTAATCGGAGTAAAGGTTGTTGCGATGCCTATAGTACCTTGATGGTCTCCGGCAATAATAGAAGCGGTGCCCAAGGTTTGGTCGTTGAGGGTATCTAGCAGATCAACGACAGGAATATCGCCACGTTTGATAGATTGGTATTTGGGCGCGCTTAGCTTATCTTTTTGTGGCAGATTGATCCATAACTGCGCCATACTAAAGACGCCGCCGCGCTGACCGAAGCGCTGGGAGTGGAACTCTTCGTGCATAATGCCGCGTCCAGCGGTCATCCACTGCACATCGCCCTCTAAGATATCACCACGTCCGCCTGCTGAGTCTGCATGGCTGATCTCTCCAGCATAAACAATAGTGACGGTTTCAAAGCCTTTGTGAGGATGTTGTCCAACACCGTAAGGTTTTGTTTGGTAGTCGGGATTGGGCGCAAAGGTGGTCGGCTCGCCATAATCTAGTAATAAAAACGGATCAGTATGACTGTAGTTAAGAGTGGGGTTGTCTTCAAGATGATTGATCAAGGTCTTGACATAAAAGCCGTCACCTACCCAGTGCAATCGCTTATCACCGTGAATATGTACAATAGAACGCATACCTGTCCTCTTAGACTAATCATATACAACAACCTCGAATAACAGTATCGTCAGAGGAAGTATCGATAGCCTGTTATATTGAGCGTATTATCCATATTATCAAGACGTTTACTAGAATTAAAATACTGTTGTCTATTTTTTATATTTATTTAAACGACTTCACCACAAACAAAGCCGCTCGCCCATGCCCACTGAAAGTTATAACCGCCAAGCCAGCCCGTCACATCGAGCACTTCGCCAATAAAAAATAACCCCTCTTGCAATTTGCTTTGCATGGTTTTAGAGGACACCTCATCAGTAATGACGCCGCCGCGCGTCACCTCAGCGGTACGATAGCCCTCAGTACCAGATGGCTTGAGCACCCAGCCGTTAATAGCTTGTCCAATCTCAGCCAAGCGCTCATCTTTGATATTAGCAAGCGCCGTGTCTTTCATATCTTCCCAAAGTAGGGTTTGCAAGGTAGCGAGCAGCTTTTTGGGTAAAGCGTGGTTCGTGGTCTCGCTTAAAACCGTACGAATCAGTTGCTTAGGATGCGACTTTTTGTGATTCAGTAATAGCTCAGTAATATCAGTCTCGGGTATCAGATTGATCTCAATAGTCTCACCTGTTTGCCAGTAGTTCGATAATTGCAGCATCGCAGGACCCGACAGACCCCGATGGGTGAAAAGTAGCGGCAATTTAAACGCAGTGCGTGTATTACGAGCAACGACGGGCAAGCTAATACCTGCCAGCGCCTCCATGAGCTCGCCAGTCTTATCGGTAAAGGTAAAGGGTACAAGGCTTGGATCAATAGGGGTTAGCTTGTGCCCAAACTGCTGCGCCAGCTCATAACCAATGCCGCTTGCTCCCATCGTTGGAATAGATAAGCCGCCAGTGGCCACCACTAAAGATTCACAACTGTAATAGGCTGGTGTAGGTTTTACATCGTCCGCCAGCTCTTTTTGCTCTTTCTTACTAAGCTTTTTAGTGCTGGCTACGGCAAAGCGTTTGCTCTCATTACTCTCATTGACCGTAACTTGAGCAATCTGAGTATTAACCCGTACTTGTACCCCGACCGCCGCACATTCATCAAGCAGCATCTTAACAATGTCTTTTGCTGAATCATCACAGAATAGTTGTCCGTGTTCGCGCTCATGGTAGGCGATATTGTATGCCTCGACCATAGCGATAAATTCCCAACTAGGGTAGCGACTGAGCGCAGATTTACAAAAGTGCGGGTTGTCGCTGATAAAATGCTCAGGCTCAACGAAATAGTTGGTAAAGTTGCAGCGCCCGCCGCCTGACATAAGGATTTTTTTACCTGCCTTATTAGCATGATCAAGCACTAATACGCGGCGTCCTCGTCGACCTGCTGTCAACGCGCAGTATAGTCCTGACGCCCCAGCACCAATAATGATGACATCAAAATGACTTTTACTATCAAAACGACTTTTATTAGAAGATGGCTGAGCTTGCGCTGGATCTAGAGCTGACCGGCGGGGCACTACAGCGGTATCTGACTGGACTGCTGCCGCCTGATTTTGTATTTGACTCATGACAATGACTTAAGAGTAGGTATCAATAAATGGAGTGAGAGGTTTGAACGCTATGACAGGATTTTATTATATCACGCTAATAGCTAGGGTGCTTTGAAGAGCTAATATATAACCTTCAAGGTACCGAAGCAATCAAGCCACGAATTTTTAGATAGGAATATATTTCTCTAGACAAGGTATAAGGGTTGCTATAAAGTGAAGGAAGAGTTATTTGTTAGTATCGTTTTTGTAGTTCTATCTTATTCATTATTAACGTTATTTGCTAGAAATTTGTCGAATGAAACAGCCTATCTAATTATTAGATCAAACATTGCCACGGATGACAATGCTAAGACAAAAGGGAATTTATGGATATCCTACAACTGCTCGTTAGCGGGATTGCTAATGGTTGTATATATGGCCTACTGGCACTGGGTTTTGTACTGATTTACAAGGCTTCCGAAGCGGTAAACTTTGCTCAAGGTGACATGCTTATGCTCGGTGCCTTTTTAGGCATCGCCTTTATCAATACCGACGAAGCAAACTTTCCTTTTTTATTAGGCATTACTCTTGCCGCCATCATTATGGGGGTATTCGGCTATTTGCTGGATCGGTTCGTGCTACGAGGTATCTTTGGTCAGCCGCAGTTCGCGATGGTAATCCTTACTATCTCAATCGGCTTTTTAATCCGCTTTGGTGCTGGCGTGGTTTGGGGTCACAATCCAGTCTCACTCCAGACGCCGTTTTCAGGCAAGATGTTGACGCTTGGCACGCTGAGTATCGCTTATGTCGATCTCATTATCATCGTATCTACCATCGCTTTGACCTCTATTTTATATTTCTTTTTTGCCCACACGCGGCTTGGTATTGCCATGCAAGCCAGCAGCCAAAACCAAATGGCAGCCTATTATATGGGCATCCCTGTCAAGCGTGTTAACGGTATTGTTTGGGCGCTATCAGGTGTCGTTGCCGCACTTGCGGGCATATTATTTGCCGCAAAAGGTGCTATTGAACCCTCTGTTGGCTTATTGTTTGGTATTAAAGCCTTTGCTGCCGCGGTGATTGGTGGCTTAGGCTCCCTGCCGGGTGCGTTAGCAGGTGGTCTGCTAATAGGAGTAATAGAGCCTTTTGCAGGTCGCTATCTACCACTAGGATTGAGTCAGATTGCCCCTTATGTGGTCATGCTTATTGTCTTAATCGTACGTCCGGGCGGTATTTTTTCTCAAGTCAAACAGAAAAAAGTATAGCGACTTTAGTGAGCGGCTGCGTTATCAGACACTATTGTTAGCTTAAAACGGCTTTGATTCAAGGATGACAAGGCTTGCTCTAAACCATTTCAAGGATGAACCCTATCAATGAAAGCCCAGTTTAAACACAGCTACGACCAAGATATTAATATCTTTGAGGATAAGCGTGAGCTCATTAAATACGGCTTGCTGCTTTTGCTTTTGCTCATAGCGCCTTTACTGCTTAGTAACTATTATATTAGCGAGCTCAGTGCCATCTTTATCTGGTCGATCACCGGTCTTGGTTTGATGCTCCTAACGGGACACACAGGGCAGGTGAGCTTAGGTCATGCCGCCTTTATGGCGATAGGCGCATTTAGCCACATGGCGCTTATGATTCGCGGCTGGAACTTTTTTCCAGCCTTGATTGCATGTGCACTCATCTCTGGAGTGATCGGTGCGCTCATTGCCAGACCTATCCTTAGAACCAGTGGTATCTATTTAGCCATCGCGACGCTCGCGCTCAGTATCATTGTCGAAGATATCGCTATTGTTGCCGAGCCTATAACAGGCGGTATCTCTGGCACCTTTGCCTCTCCCATTAATATCTTTGGCTACACCATAGATCGTTACATCACGCCAAAGGCCTTTTATTATTTGTGTCTGACGCTCGTGGTGCTCATCACTTTAGGTTATATCAATTTGCTCAGAAGTGGTACGGGTCGCTCATTTTTGGCGATTAGAGATAGCGAAGTCTCCGCGCGCGCTCTTGGGGTCAATGTGCCGCAAGCCAAAACCTTAGCATTTAGTCTCTCCTGCGCAATTACCGCTATCGGCGGCGCGATGTACGGGCACTTTGTGCAAGCAGTCAACTATGAGAGCTTCACCGTTATCATCTCCATAACCATATTATTGCAGATTGTTATCGGCGGTTTGGGCTCCATCCACGGGGCGTTTTTTGGTGCTATCGTGGTGGTCTTACTGCCACAAGTGATTGCTATTTTAGGCGATGTCCTTGGTCAAAATACGGGCGTCAATATCGCTAGTATCCCAGGCGTTGATACGGCGCTATTCGCCTTGGTCATTGTGATCATGATCATCTATGAGCCGCGCGGTATATACGGTATTTGGCTCAAAATACGTACTTGGTTTGAGCTGTTTCCGCTGTACCGCAAGGGTCTATTTCGGCGCTCTAAAACTTATCTAAAAACGGAGCGTATGCGATGAGCTTATTACAAGTTGAGTCCTTGTCTATCGCTTTTGGCGGTGTAAAAGCGGTCGATAATGTGAGCTTTGAGGTAAATGAGGGCGAGATATTCACCATCGTAGGGCCTAATGGCGCTGGTAAATCTACTATTTTTAATCTAATCAGCCGCTTATACGAGCCTTTAAACGGCCGCATTGTCTTTGATGGTAAAGACATTACGCGCCTGCCGGCTCATGATATCGCTAAATTAGGCATCGCCCGTACCTTTCAAAACATTGAGCTGTTTGATCACTCAAGCGTTCTGCAAAACTTGCTGATCGGTCGTCACTCGCAGCGCAATACCTCCTGGATACAGGACGTGCTTTTTTTGCCAAAAGTGCACCGCAGTGAGCGCGAGCACCGTTTGCAGGTCGAAAAGATTATTGATTTTTTAGACCTAGCGCCGTATCGAGATAAGCTGATCGCAGGCTTGCCTTATGGCATTAGAAAAGTGGTGGAGATTGCGCGCGCGCTCGCTGCTAACCCCAAGCTTATATTACTTGACGAACCTGCCTCAGGTCTTAGCGTTGAGGAGACCTTGGAGATGGCGTGGTGGATTGAGGATATGCAAAAGGATTTAGGTCTCACGATTTTAATGGTGGAGCATGATATGAGTCTGGTTAATCGGGTATCAGATCGTGTGTTGGCTGTCGCTGAAGGGAAGTTTTTGGCGCAAGGCACTGCAAGCGAAGTTCAAGCTGATCCACAAGTTATTGAGGCCTATCTTGGTCAGGAGGGGGCGTGATGTCATCTGTAAAAAAACCCCTATCCTCTGCTGCTCCTGCTACCGATATGAGCTTGGTAGATTCTGAGATAAAAAATAACGTGTTAGAGGTGCGCAATTTAGAGTCGGCTTATGGTCCGGTCATGGCACTACGAGGGGTAAGTCTGGAGGTACCAGAAGGTAAGGTCGTTACTATTTTAGGGGCTAATGGCGCGGGCAAAACCACCTTGATGAAGACCATCTCTGGTGTCATTAATCCTCGTAAGGGCGCGGTCTGGTTCCACGGCGAGCGCATCGATGGCACGGAGCCTGATCGCTTGGTCAAAAAGGGTCTCTCGCACGTGCCAGAAGGCCGCGAGGTATTTCCTTTTTTGAACGTCGCTGAGAACTTAGCGATGGGCGCTTATACGCGGCGCGACAAGTCTGAGGTACAGCGCGATATCGAGATGATATATGACTATTTCCCTATTCTAAAGGAGCGCCGTAATCAGGCAGCAGGTACGATGTCTGGCGGTCAGCAGCAGATGCTAGCGATCGGGCGCGGGCTGATGTCACGACCTTCATTAATGCTATTAGATGAGCCTTCGCTTGGACTATCGCCACTACTGGTACAAGAGATATTTACCATTATCCGTAGGCTTAATAAAGAGCAAGGCGTGACTATCTTATTGGTTGAGCAAAACGCAAGAGTCGCTCTAGCTGCAGCGGACTACGGCTACGTACTCGAGACGGGGCGTATTGTGATGGCAGGCTCAGCGGACAAGCTGATGCACTCAGATGATATCAAAGAGTTCTATCTAGGACAAACCAAAGACAACACTGCGCCAGCCACTCGCTGGAAGCGCAAAAAGACTTGGCGATAATACTCATGGCTACTTCAATCGATACTGACACTAATACTAATACTCGCATTGATACTGATACGTCGTCCTCAGCTGGTAATACGAGCCGTCAGATAAATAATGCACCCTATGAACATGCCCCGCAAATACTAGAGGGCTGTGATACGTTAAGCAAACTTTGGCGGCAGGTTTGCCTGAGCCGAGGCAACAAGATTGCTCACCGCGAAAAAGCTTTTGGTATCTGGCAGAGCTATAGCTGGACGGACTATTATCAGCGCAGTTGTGACATTGGCATGGCATTAGTTGCGCTGGGCCTTAATAAAGGCGACACCGTCTCTATACTGAGCGAAGACAATAAAGAATGGCTGTATTGCGATATGGGTATTTGCGCGGTGGGCGGGGTGCCGAACGGTGTCTATACCACGGACAGTCCAGCGCAGCTGGCCTATATTCTAAGTGACAGTCATTCTAAGTTTTTGATCGTTGAAAACGATGAGCAGCTGCATAAGTTTTTACAGATTCGTGAGCAGACGCCTAATGTCAAAAAGGTCATCGTCTTTGAACATAAAGGACTACGCAGCCTAAATGATGAGCAGGTTATATTCTTAGATGAGTTATATACTTTGGGTCAAAGTGTGGACAACGCCATAGAACGTTTTAGCCACTATATCGATCAAGGCAGCCCAAACGATATACGTACACTGATCTATACTTCGGGCACCACAGGCGATCCAAAGGGCGCGATTTTGACCCATGCCAACGTTCTGTTTGGACTAAAGACCAGCATTGAGGTGCTTAGTATCTTGCCGAGTGATGAGCAGCTTTGCTTTTTGCCGCTATGCCATGTACTTGAGCGTTTGACCTCGGTGGATCTGCCCATTCATAGGGGCTGTATTGTTAATTTTGCCGAGAGTACTGAGACCGTATTTGAAAACATGAAAGAGGTATCACCTGATACCTTTACCGCTGTTCCTAGACTGTGGGAGAAGATGTACGCCTCCATCAGTAATATGCGTAGCGATGCCAGTGCACTGAACGGCTGGGCGTTTGATCAGGCGCTAAAAGCAGGTCATGACTACGCGGATGTGACTATAGCAGGTCGCACGCCAACGAGCTTACAAAAGCTGCGCTATGAGTTCTGGGACAAGCTGGTACTGCGTAAGCTGCGCGATCTGATAGGTATGTCTAATATCCGCCGTGCCACCACAGGGGCTGCGCCCATATCGCAAGATCTTATCCGCTGGTTTCATGCGATCGGCGTGCCTATCTATGAGGGCTACGGTATGACAGAAAGTGCAGGCATAATATCAGTCAACACTGAAGATGAGAACCGCGCTGGGAGCGTCGGTAAGGCGTTACCAGGTACTGAGGTGCGTATTGCAGATAATGGCGAGATACTCGTCAGGGGTGGTCATGTGTTTGCAGGCTATTGGAATAAGCCTGAAAAAACCGCTGAGGACTTGCGTGATGGTTGGTTACATACGGGCGATGTGGGCGAATTAAGGGAGGGTTATTTATTCATCACCGGCCGTATCAAGGACATCATAATTACAGCAGGCGGTAAGAACGTCACGCCAGCTGCTATAGAAAGCAAACTTAAATTCTCCTCTTATATCTCAGATGCTATCGTCATCGGTGACAGACGCAAATATTTAAGCTGCCTTATTATGATCGATCAAGAAAATGTCGAAAAGTTTGCACAGGACAATCAAGTGATGTTCTCAGATTTTCGCTCACTGTGTCATGCGCCAGAGGTCATCGCATTAATAGATGAGGTCATTCAGTCTGTTAATGAAACGCTTGCACAGGTGGAGAAAATAAAACGCTTTCGACTCATTGACGTGCTCCTAAATCCTGAAGATGAGGAGCTCACCGCTACTATGAAACTAAAAAGGAGTTTAGTTGAGAAAAAACATCATGCGCTCGTTGACTCTATGTACTGATTTGATACTAACCTTTAGTGTAGATCAGCTTTATTAAAGTTAGCCCTATATCAGAAAACGGAATATCAGAAAACGGACTCAAAGTACTGCACGTATTAAACTGACAGCGACTCAAGTCGCAAGGAGAGAGGTAATGAGAGGGACATTCAAGACGACACTACTAGCACTAACGGTGACCCTAGGTTTAGTTGGGTGTAGCGATCCAGAAACCACAGCGACGACAGGCGCAGATACCGCTACCGCCAATAGTGATATACCCGTACAAGGGGTTACCGATACCGAGATCTTACTTGGTAGCGCTAATGATCTATCGGGTCCGTTTGCAGGATTTGGTAATCCTGCAGTAGCGGGCGCCAATATGTACTTCGACGAGGTCAATGCGGCAGGCGGCGTCAATGGGCGCATGATTCGCTACATCGTTGAAGACCATTCTTATCAAGTGCCAAAGGCCGTACAGGCTGCCAATAAGCTGGTGAGCCGCGATAAAGTATTTGCTATGCTGATGTCGCTTGGCACCCCGCACAACTTAGCCAGCTTCCCTATTATGGATCGCGCCAATGTGCCGAGCGTCATGCCGCTCACCTTTGCCCGTGCTATGATAAAAGAAGGTCCATTTGATCGTCGTTACATGTCTGGTAGTACGTATTATGACTCGATCAAATTGGGTATGGAAAACCTGATTGCCCAAAATGATATTAATAACTTGTGCGTTATGTATATCCCATCAGACTACGGCGAAGAGACCAATGAGGCGGCAAAGGATATCAGCGATAGTAACCCGAATGTGACCCTAGTTATGGCAAGCTCACATCGACCTGATGAGACGGACTTTTCTGGGGCAATGGCTAAATTAAGAGACTCTGACTGTGACTTAGTGGCGTTATCGCTAACCATACGCGGCGCTATTACCGCAGTCGGTACCGCTAATGCTATGGGCTGGAATGATGTCAAGTTTATTGCTCCTGTAACCGGCTTCCACCCCGCAGTAGCCGAAGCGCCAGGCGGCGCTAGTCAAGGTCTATATGCGGTATCGTACTACAACGACTTGTCATTGCGAGAAAACGAGCCTGCAACTAAAGCTTGGATGGATAAGTATGAAAATGCTACAGGCGAGGACGTTTCAGCAGGCGCAATCCTCGGTTACCTATCTGCAAAAGTGACCGTTGAGGGTCTCAAAGCGGCAGGTGCTGATCTAAACGCTGATACTTTTAATACCGGTATGGAAACAGTCAGCTTCGTTGATGACATCACAGGTTCTACAGTCGCTATCACGCCTGATAGTCATGTCGCCATTAACGATATCTACTTATCGCAAGTACAAAATGGTCAATGGAAAACAGTGACTCAGCTCAAATAATGTTGTAAACCCCAAGCTAGTGAGATAACGTTATAAATGACAAGCCATACTTAAGTATGGCTTGTATACGTTGTAAGCTACGATTTTACCGTTACCGTTTCGCAAAGGCGACCTTTTATTCGTTGTCTTAGCGGTAGCGTATGTCGCTCTAAGCGGACAGGTGTCACTTGAAATTGTTGCTTTTCGTGGTTGATGTCTTGCAACCAACCTCCTTATTTGTCAAACTAGGATTGAGTGTCACACATTATGGAAGATGACTCTTATGACTCAGTAAGCCGCTTTGTTTTAAAGTCCGCGTTTGCTGAAGATAACGACAAAAAAGGAAGACAATCATGACCCAAAAATCATTTCCAACCCCTACTGAATTTGCCGCCGCTGCAAATGCCGATGCCGCACAGTACGCCAAAAACTACGAGCGCTCTACTGAATCAACTGAAAGTATTGATGCCTTTTGGGGCGAGCGTGCTAAGCTTATTGACTGGATAAAAACACCTACAAAAGTCAGTAATGTCAATTATGACTTAGACGACTTTCGCATCAAGTGGTTCGAAGATGGTGAGCTGAATATCTCAGTGAACTGTTTGGATCGCCACTTACAAGACAACCCCTATAAGCCGGCTATCATTTGGGAAGGCGATCACCCCTCACTGCACAAGATTATCTCCTTTAAAGAGCTGCATGAGTCGGTGTGCCGTTTGGGCAATGCGATGCGTAAGCTGGGTATTCAAAAAGGCGATCGCGTCACTCTTTATATGCCTATGATCCCTGAGGCGATCGTCGCCATGCTGGCATGTACGCGCATCGGTGCTGTGCACTCTGTAGTATTTGGCGGCTTCTCAGCTGAAAGTCTGGGCAATCGTATCGTCGATAGCCAATCCAAACTGGTCATTACCGCCGATGAAGGCCTGCGCGGCGGCAAACATACCCCGCTTAAATCTAATGTCGATCGCGCTTTGGAGATGGAGGGTACGCAGTGCGTCGAAAAGGTGGTTGTGGTACACCGTACGGGCAACTCCATTCCTATGAGTGGACGCCGCGATGTGTGGTATCACACCTTAGTCGATGGTGAGAGTGATGAGTGTGAACCTGAAGTCATGAATGCAGAGGATCCATTGTTCTTGCTCTATACCTCAGGCTCAACAGGCAAGCCTAAAGGCGTCCTGCATACGACTGGTGGCTATATTACCTACGCGCTGTCCACCTTTCGCGATGTGTTCGATATCAAAGACGACGACGTCTACTGGTGCACCGCTGATATTGGCTGGGTGACAGGTCATACTTATACCACGTATGCGCCGCTGGCTAATGGTACGACTACGGTCATGTTTGAGGGTATTCCAGAGTATCCTACGTGGGCGCGTATCGGACATATTATCGATAAACACGATATCAGTATTCTATACACCGCGCCGACGGCTATTCGCGCTATGATGAAAGAGGGCGACGCGTTTGTCCGCGAGTCAGATCGCTCAAGCCTGCGCCTGCTGGGTTCAGTCGGCGAGCCTATAAACCCCGAAGCGTGGGATTGGTACTTTAACGTCGTTGGTAGTGGGCGCTGTCCGATTGTCGATACCTGGTGGCAGACGGAGACGGGCGGCATCTTAATGGCGCCGATACCGGGCACTGTGGATCTCAAACCGGGCGCTGCTATGAATCCATTATATGGCATCATACCGCAGATCTTAGACGCTGATGGTCATGAGCTAGAGGGTCCTGCTGAAGGTAATCTAGTCATTGCTCATAGCTGGCCGGGGCAGATGCGTACCGTTTATAACGATCACGAGCGCTTCTTAGCGACGTATTTTACGCAGTATCCAGGACGCTACTTTACGGGCGACGGCGCCCACCGCGATGAGGACGGACACTACTGGATTACAGGGCGCGTCGATGATGTGTTAAACATCTCAGGTCATAGGTTAGGCACAGCTGAGATCGAAAGTTCAGTCGTCGCGCATCCGGCAACAGCAGAGGCGGCAGTCGTTGGTATGCCCCACGATATCAAAGGCTCAGGCATCTGTGTTTTTGTAATCTTAAAGTCAGGTGAGAAGAGCAATGATGCTCTCAAGGCTGAGTTGAATCGCCACGTACGTACGGAGATTGGACCTATTGCAAACTTAGATGCGATTTATATGGTGGATGCTCTGCCCAAGACGCGCTCAGGTAAAATCATGCGCCGTATCCTACGCAAGCTTGCCGCTGAGCAGTACGATGGTTTAGGGGATCTGTCTACTTTAGCGGACAGCTCCGTTATCGATCAGCTCATTGATGTGGTCAAAGCAGAACATGCGGTGTCGAACTAAACCAGTATTGAGCTAAACGCTGAAACAACGTTTTTACTTAACAATACCTTTATCAATGCTAAGACCTAAGCCACGACGTCCTTCCTCGTGGCTTTTTTGTGACTGCAACAGCATCATTGACCCGCGCTTGCCTGTCAATATCAGTTAGAATGACGCTAGCTAGATAATTTATATACGCTCATCTATGCAAGGCTCTGAATATGACGATTGACAACGATAATGCTAACCTAAATGATCCAAAGCCGCCACGCATCGCTATTATCGGTGCTGGTCTAACGGGCTTACTAACCGCTACTTTATTAGAGCGTGCTTTTGGCGCTATATCCATTACTGTGTTTGAAAAGTCACGCAGTGTTGGCCGCTTAGCCACGCGCTATCGTACCGATGAGCAATCGGGTAAAAACTGGCAGTGGGCGTTTGGCGCACAGTTTTTTACTGCAAAATCCGCCGCCTTTAACCAGTTTATTCAGCCGTGGTTAGACACAGGGTTGCTACAACCGTGGCAAGCAGCAGTCGTCAATATGACGTCTGCGCAAAACTCTAATGGAAAAGATCAGACCATCACTAATAAAGAGCAATGGGACGAGCGCCACGCACGTTATATCAGCACGCCAAAGATGACCAGTTGGGGTCGCACGCTTGCCGATCAATTACAGCAAACGACGATTCATTTTAACACGCGTGTTGCACCGCTGAACGATGACACAAAGACCAGCGCAAATAAAAAAACCGAGCTGTTTGATAATAATGGCGAGAGTCTAGGTATGTTCGATTGGGTCATATGTACCGCGCCGAATGTGCAAGCATTCGATCTTATGGCAGGTAGCGGCTTTAGCCAACAGGGCAGCATCATGCAACCAACTATGCAGGCTTGTTATACTCTAATGCTAGGCTGGGATAGTAGTGATAAATTGCCAGCAGTGCTCGCGCAAGCTGAGCCATTATGGGATGTTGCCTATATGCAGGACGCTATCTTGGATAGAATCTTCATCGAACACCAAAAACCTGGCCGCGATGCCGTATTGCCTAGCGTCACCATCCACGCGCGTAATGACTGGTCAGAGCAGCACGTTGATGATGATAGCCAAGACGTCCAAGCCAAGCTAGTAGCGGTAGCAAAGCAAGCCTTAGACTGGGATGAGAATAGCAAACCGAGCCAAATCGATTGCCACCGCTGGCGTTATGCGGCAACCGTTATGGAAGATAATGACAAAGCGTTAGGCGTGCTTGTAGATAAAGAAAAGCAATGGATCGTCAGTGGCGATTGGTGCGGGCAGGGTAATATCGAGAGCTGTTATCAGATGGCGGCAGAGACAATAGAGACAATAAGTGAGTATTTAAATGAGTAGCTCACTAAATGTTTAGTCAAAAAAAAGCCCACAGAGGAGGAACTGTGGACTGAGGAAAACTGTTATTAGCGCTAGTATTTTGTTGTTATAACTGAGATATGGCTTGCCGTGTCTAAATCAATAAACTCTTACATCTGCTTACAACTGCTCGGTTATGTCTGATGATTTACTAGGGCAAGTTTAATAATTCGATTAGGGCAGTGACAGAGACTGTTTTTTAAGCAATGCAAAGACAAATGAGCGTAGTAATAATACTGTATACAGATGAATATAAAGAGTACCATGACGGCATCCATGAAAAATGCTAAGCTTACGCCCATTATAATATTGATATAGCACTGGGTTTATCATGACCGAGAGTACAGATTCGCATACGTCGGCGACGTCAACACCACTCACACAGCCGCAACGAAGTATCTTTAATCTACCGAACAATCTCACAATTGCGCGGATTTTAATGATTCCGTTATTTGTCGCGATTGCCTACTGGCCTCCCGCCATGGGGATCGGTATGCCTGCCATCTCGGATAACGTTATTGCTCGCGTGGGTATGAGCGAATTCAGCGACAGCTTGTTGCGTCACTTATTGCTCACGAGCGTCTTTGTTATCGCCGCTATTACGGATTGGCTCGATGGCTATTTTGCGCGTAAGCTCAACGTCATGTCAGCCTTTGGCCGCTTTTTGGATCCTGTTGCTGATAAGCTTATGGTAGCAGCAGCGCTTATTATCTTAGTCCAGTGGCATCCTAATATCATTATGGCGATTGCTGCTATCGTTATTATCTCGCGCGAGATTGCCGTATCGGCACTGCGCGAATGGATGGCGGAGCTTGGCAACCGCACCAGCGTTGCCGTCTCTTATGTTGGTAAGCTCAAGACCACGTTTCAGATGATTGCTATTACCGTGCTGCTGCTCAATTGGGAGTCGCTTGAGACCATCGGCTATGTACTTATGGTCGCTGCGGTGATACTAACCCTATGGTCAATGATGATTTATCTAAAAGCCGCTTGGCCGTATCTAAAGCAAAGCGGTTAGTTTTTTCGTTAATCTTATATTCAATAGCAAAAACACCAATAGAAGAAACACCAATAGAAAAAACGCCAATAGCAAAGAGGCTATTGACGCTTCAAAACGTACTATGTATAAAGTAGCATCACATAGTCATCGCAGCTGTATTGTAAGGCTTATAAAGAGATATTAAACTGCTCACCCAAGCTTTCAGCGGCTTTACCATCTTGCGCGGCTGCGGTTGCCATTTTAAACATATTGACAGTTGAGCTGCCACTGATCCAGCACTCGACGCCATGAGGAACGACTTTAATTAATTGTACGTTCTCATCTTCTTTACCGTGTTCAAAAAAAGCATTGTCCATCGCAGACCACAGCTCATCAAGTTTGTCCTTGTCATCTGACAATTCTGCATTTGCACTGACAGAAACGTAGTTTTTCTCGTCTTGGCTAGAATAGGTTAGACCAACTGTTTTGTTATTCTGCAGATCTTTATAAACATCTGACTTTTTGTCACCGATAAACCAAATCTCTTTGGCACCAAAACTCGTCTCTCTAGTCGTCATTGGCCATGCATGTAAATCGCCTTGCTTATTAATAGTCGTCATCATGGCAAATTTAATGTCTTTTACGATTTCTTGGACTTTCTCGATATTATCTTGCTTACTCATAGTATTTCCTTTTGTTTTACCATTATTATAGTTGTGCTGGAATGTAATCGTGCTAGTCGTATCAACGATCTTTAGAATAGCGATAGTAGGCTACGTATTTATATAGCTTGCCCGTAATGCGATGTGAGAGTTTGTAAGCTGTATAAGGGTTGAGTAAAACTAAAACTCGGTTTTAAGTAGCGAGCAGATAACTGTCGATTGTCAAAACAGATCGATAATCAGGAGCGATTGAAGGAAATAAAAAGGTTCTCTTGTTATAAACGCTAAAAGCGAGTCAACTGCGTTCAATGCCTGCTTATTTTTATGCTTTTTGCTATAATATGCTAACCATTTATTTTATATAGCACTGATGGCTATTATTGCCATGCTCTGCTTATCCTCGCCTATCTCCTAGGAAACCTGCCTCTATGATGACTATCGCCGGACAGCCGTTTTTGACCGATTTTCAAACCCAGCAACTCATCACCCAGTTCGCGCAAAAAACTGACCTACAAGTTACCCAAATTAGCACTCAGCAAGTCTATGTGTTGTCGCGAGAGCTTGAAGGCGAAGAGCTTAAAAAAGGTCTAGATTTATTAGGCGTTAAAAAGGGGACTGAGCTTGCGACGCCAACAGGTAAGCAGCTCCAAGTCGTGGTCAGTCCGCGCTTTGGTACTATCTCGCCATGGGCCAGTAAAGCCACCGATATCTTTAATAACTGCGAGCTTAAGATTCAGCGTATCGAGCGCGTAATTGTTTATACGTTAACTATTGATGGTACGGTGCAAAACAAACTGCCAACGGCGGCAGAGCGCTTATTATTTGACCGCATGACCCAAAGCTTAGTTTATGATTTAGCAAAAGTCAGCCAATTATTTGACGACGAACCGCCAGCGCCATTAAATCATATCGATGTGATAGGCGCAGGGCGAGAAGCGCTAGAATCTGCCAATACCAAGTTTGGCTTTGCCTTATCAAGCGACGATATTGAGTATTTGCTGCACGCCTACGTCAATGATTTGCAGCGCAATCCGACCGACGTTGAGCTGATGATGTTTGCGCAGGCCAACTCTGAGCATTGCCGCCATAAAATATTCAATGCCGAGTGGACAGCTGATGGTGAAGTGCAGCCCAAATCGTTGTTTCAGATGATTAAAAACACTTATCAGGCAAGTCCACAAGGTATCCTCTCCGCTTACAAAGACAACGCAGCGGTGATGGCAGGGGCAGAGGGACTGCGCTATTATCCGATTCCTACCGACCCTCAAGATGCCAATTCAGCGCATATTTATGACTTCCATCAACAAGCTATCGACATCCTTATGAAAGTCGAAACCCATAATCATCCGACGGCGATTGCCCCTTACGCAGGCGCAGCGACTGGCGCGGGCGGTGAGATTCGTGATGAAGGCGCAACCGGTCGCGGCGGTAAGCCCAAAGCGGGACTCACAGGCTTTCACGTCTCACACTTGCATATTCCAGAGCTGCCCGAGAAGTGGGAACAATCAGGACAAATCAGCACTAAGGATTACGGTACGCCTGAGCGTATGGCGACCAGCCTTGAGATTATGACGGAAGCGCCGTTAGGTTCAGCGAATTTCTCTAACGAGTTTGGTCGTCCCAATCTTTGTGGATATTTCCGTAGTTTTCAATTAGATATGTCAGAGGCTAAAAACGGCAGTCAGATGCGCGGTTATCACAAGCCCATCATGCTGGCGGGTGGTTATGGCAATATCAAACGCAACTTGATTGAGAAAAACCCGATTCGCGCGGGCGATCTGCTGATCGTCCTTGGCGGCCCTGCCATGCAAATTGGCCTTGGCGGCGGCGCGGCGTCTTCTGTTGATAGTGGCGCGCTCGATGAAGGCTTAGACTTTGCCTCTGTGCAGCGCGATAACGCTGAGATGGAGCGTCGTTGCCAAGAAGTCATCGACCGCTGCTGGGCCTTAGCTAGTAATGAACAGTCCGGTAATGATATAGAGGTCAGCAATAATAGCAGCGACGGCAACCCTATTGTCTCTATTCACGATGTGGGAGCAGGGGGTTTATCGAACGCCATGCCAGAGCTGGTCAATGACCATGAAATGGGCGCGATATTAAACCTGCGCCATATTCCCTCACTCGAGGCAGGCATGTCGCCGATGGCGATTTGGTCAAACGAGGCGCAAGAGCGTTACGTGCTTGCCATTCGTCCAAAGAGCAAAGCGCAGTTCGATGCTATCTGTGCGCGTGAGCGTTGTCCGTATGCCATCTTGGGTACAGCGACTAAAGTGCGTCAGCTAGCGGTTAATGATGAGCTACTTGATGATCAGCCCGTCGATATGCCGATGCAAGTCTTGCTTGGTGGCACACCCAAGATGCAGCGTAGCTTTGATACGCGTGCAAATGAGCTGCCACCACTTGAGCTCAACAACTTTGATTTAACCCAGTCTGTTAGAGACGTGCTGCGTCATCCCACCGTTGCTAGTAAGTCGTTTTTGATTAGCATTGGTGACCGCTCAATCACCGGTATGGTGGTGCGCGATCAGTACGTCGGTCGTTATCAAGTGCCGGTCGCTGATTGTGCGATTACCGCTTCAGGGTTAGTAGCGCTTGATGGTCAGGTCATGACTGGCGAGGCGATGAGTATTGGTGAGCGCTCTCCTGTAGCCTTGATTGACCCTAAAGCTTCCGCGCGGTTAGCCGTTGGTGAAGCAATTACCAATATCGCAGGCGCGCGTATCGCTCAGTTATCAGACATTACCATGTCGGCAAACTGGATGGCGGCGTGTGGCGACGACAATGAGGACGCGGCGCTGTTCGACGCTGTACATACGGTTGGCGAAGAATTATGTCCTGCGCTCGGTATCGCCATTCCAGTCGGTAAAGACTCGCTATCGATGCGTGCTAATTGGGCGGATAGTGATGCTGAGCAAGACAGCCAAGATAAATCTGTAGTTTCACCTATGAGCTTAGTTATCACCGCTTTTGCGCCAGTCGTCAATATCACTAAAACCTTAACGCCAGAATTAATCAACGGCGATAGCGCGTTTTACCGCATTGATTTATCCAAAGGTAAATTACGCCTTGGCGGCTCAATCCTGGCACAAACGGCAAGTCAATTAGGCAACGAATGCCCCGACCTTGATAAACCTAGCGACCTCATCGATTTCTTTAACTTTATCCAAGCCGGTAACGAGCAAGGCGTCATTAGCGCCTACCATGATATCGGTGATGGCGGCATGCTCGCGACCATTGCTGAGATGCAATTCACTAGCCGTCAAGGGATCAAGCTGTCATTGACTGATGAAAACTTACTCGGGCAACTCTTTAGCGAAGAGCTGGGCGCGGTCATCCAAGTCTTGCCTGAAGATGTCGCGGCTTTGCTAGAGCTTGCAGATGAATATAACGTCAGTGATATGCTCAGCCTCGTCGGTCAAAGCTGTGATGAAGATAGCCTTATTATCCAAACGCCTTTGCATATGGGCGATAAAACCTTGCGCTTTGAGCGTAGCGAGCTGCAACAAGAGTGGAGTCAAGTCAGCTATCAGATCGCCCGCCGCCGTGATAATCCTGAGTGCGTGCAGCAAGAGTACGACCTGATCAGTGATAGTAGCTATAAAGGGCTAACCGCTGCGCCAAACTTTGATCTCAATCAAAAAGTCGAGACACCGTATCTCAATAGCCGCGAAGACAAACCAAAAGTCGCTATCTTGCGTGAGCAAGGCGTCAACGGTCAGTTAGAGATGGCAGCAGGCTTTACCCAAGCAGGTTTTGAAGCCATTGATGTACACATGAGCGACTTGCTAGAAGGGCGTATTAACTTACGCGACTTTGATGGTCTGGTTGCTTGTGGCGGCTTTAGCTACGGTGACGTATTAGGTGCAGGTTCAGGCTGGGCCAATTCGATCCTGTTCCATGATGAGCTACGCATGCAGTTTGTGCGCTTCTTTGCTCGTCCTAGTACCTTCTCCTTGGGCGTCTGTAATGGCTGTCAGATGATGGCGCAGCTCAAAGACTTAATCCCTGGTGCCGAGAACTTCCCCCGCTTTATCGCTAACAAATCTGCACGTTTTGAAGCGCGTACTGTCAACGTCAAAGTCGAGCGTACCAAATCCATCCTGTTTAAAGGTATGCAAGACAGCATTTTGCCCATCGCCGTGGCTCATGGTGAAGGCTACGCTACGCTGGACAGTACAGAGATCGAAGGCATGGCACGCCACGGTCAGCTCGCCATGCGCTATGTCGACAGCCAAGGTCATCCAACCGAGACTTATCCGCTCAATCCCAACGGTTCAGTAGGCGGCGTTACCGGACTGTGTAGCACTGACGGGCGCGTCACCCTTTTGATGCCCCATCCTGAGCGCAATCTAAAAGCTTATAACCACAGCTGGAAACCTGAGCAGTGGGACGAGGACGGCGCGTGGATGCGCATGTTCCGTAATGCAAGAGCGTGGTTGCGATAGGATCGGTTTTTAAAGTGATGTTTTTGACATAAAAAAGGTGGGCTCAAAGCTCACCTTTTTTATTTGCGGCTTTAAACCCTGTTTCGTTGTTATTGTTGTTATTGATGTGGAATAAGGATTAAACTAGATTATCTATTGAGTCAAAAAAGGTCTATAACTATGAGCAATGAACTTTATGATGATCTGTTGGCATCGTTAAATCAAGCACTAGTAATCGCCCAAAAAAAGATAATTAGTTGGAACTTTGGTCAAGAACGAGCAGACACCTATTTTAGTCTAAAATAATAGAATTACTTTGTGAATCTAGACTTATTACTGAGATGTATGTTACAGAGACGCTAAGCTTACGCCGCTTTATACTGCAAAATTAGCATTTAAACAAAGAGCTAACTGTAGTACAGTCTCGTTAGAAACTGCTGCTTGAATCAAGTGAACCAACCTTCTAAACACTTGAGGCCGTTGAACTCGTAAGTTTATTAAAACTTGAGCTTTGTCTAGGAATTCTATAAGAAGTCTACATTAAGAATTAAGAGTTGTGCTAATGATCGTCAGAATAAAGAAAAAATGTAGTCATCAAATTCAGAAAATTGATAGCTTCTTACAATTAAGAAAACAAATAAAATTGAACAAAAATTGGTTTTTGAGTGGTAGGTATTATTTTTTAGCAGGTTCAAAGCCTATATTATACTTACATGCTGATCATGCAAAAAAATTCTCATACGGCAATATAAATAGTTTAAAAAATAATATTTGGAGACTATTAAGTATAAAGGTGCAATCTAACGAGAAGCATAAAGGCGAGTTAATTATAATTGACAGAAAAGATAATATAAAAGTATTTGATATCGAAAATAATTACATTTATACCATTATGAAAGATTTAGAAGTCTATCAGAAGTTATACATAGCTAATCAAGAAATGAAAGATATCTATAATATAACTTTTGTTAATTTTAATGACAAACATAAAACGATTACTGAAAAATATATCGATTTTAAAAAACGTGAACATTGGACTAAAGATGAATTGAATTTAGCAATAAAAGAAGTCTGCGAAAATACTAAAAAATCCCTACTTAGATCAAATCCTAAAAAAAATAAAAACGTAAAAACCTTAATAAAAGTTTTTTGTGAAAAGAACCCAAACAAAGAGTATGTCGGATTAGTTACCGATCTGATGGGAGATAAGGTTAAAAATGAGGATTTCAGTATCATTAGAAGTCATGGGGATATGCATTTTAACAATCTGCTATTAGAAAACGGTGTTTTTTATGCCATTGATTGGGATGAATCAGTGGATACTGTCTTTTTCTACGATTTCTTTCATATGATTTTTACAGACTGGAGATGGAATCTAAATCCATATTTTATAGAAAAATACTTCAGTGGAGAGTATGACGAGCTGCTTACTGATGTCTTTTCATACTCAAGTCAGTCTTATGACAAAAACAAGAAAAACCTTTATTTGTCAATTTATGTAATGAATAGATACTTATTATTTGAAAACTCTAGCGTTAACAGATTGGATAAGACGATCACGTTAAAGACAATGACAGCCTTAAAAAACTTGAATAGTTGCTAAATATATACACATTCAAGTGACTTGCTGATAAGTTTTTAATAAGGTCTCTTAGAAACATCGATGTTTTAATATAAATATTTTCTTGGATTTATTTTTTATAGTTCAATGAAGCGATGTATTCATGATAAGTCCCTTCTAGTGTTATCGTAAATTTATAGTTAATGAATTGATTGTGTCCATACAATCACTGCTTCTTTAAACGTTCTATTTTTTCCTTTGAGCCTCAGCCATCAACTCCCGCACCCTAGCACTCTCTCTAAGCACACAAGCCTCATATTCAGACAGCGACTCAGCTTCCTGTTGCTGCTGATCTTCCAGCTCTTGCTTAGTTTTTTCTGCTAAATACTTTTGAAGCTCGTTTTGTTCATTACGTTGCTGGTCATTTTTTAAACCACTCATAGGTATTCTCCTAGATTTTTTAACCACAAATAGCCAGATACTGGCGCACCACGTTATCCATACCTTGCTCTAATGACTCAACGGTAAAGGCATGACCAATTGATACTTCCGCGATATCACCCAAACTGAGCAAATCAGCTAAATTCTCTAAATTTAAATCGTGACCGGCGTTGACGCGGATGCCGTTTTGGCTAGCGAGATTAATACAGTCGCTAAAGCGTTGTTTTACTTCATCGAAATTGCTGTCGTTATTGCTGGTGTCACTACTCTTATTCTCATAAGCGCGCGCCCATTCCTCGGTATACATCTCTATGGTTTGTATGTCACTATCGATGACCGCCTCAATCTGCTTGATATCAGGATCGATAAACACCGCGCAGCGCGTACCAAAGGCTTGTAGTTCATGGCTAAGCTTAGATAACCTATCTTTATGTTTGATAATGTCAAAACCATGATCGGAGGTGAGTTGATCTTCGCTATCAGGGACTAAGGTGCATTGATGCGGTTTAACTTCTCGAATAAGTTGTAAAAAGCGCTGGTTGGGATTGCCTTCGATATTAAACTCGATGTCTTTATAATCTTGTAGAAACTTACTGATATCATAGACATCTTGATATCTGATATGGCGCTCATCGGGGCGTGGATGCACGGTAAAGCCTTTAACGCCGAGATCTATGAGCTTTTTTACAAAGTATAAAAGGTTGGGATAATCAGTGCCGCGCGAATTACGGATTAAAGCCAGTTTATTTAGATTGACGCTAAATAGGGTGCTCATAGTATTTCCTTTTTCTTTATTTTTTAAAGAAAGTCAAACATGACTTAACTTGTTATCTCAATTTCTTTGAGTTATATTATGTATATGGACCGGGAGTTCCCAGTCGGTAAAAGGCTCTAGTGTAATGCTAGGGTCTTTTATTTTATGGAAAAACCTTTAATCCATACCCCTCATAAGCTATCCCAGTCAAATCCCTGCCATATTTGCAATAAAACTTGTGCTCAATAACGTCAAAAGCTCTATTTTTTTGCTCTGGGCGTAATACGTGGCTGCCTATAGGTCGAGCAATCAAGTCTGCGAACTGTAAACCAGCAGAATTTACCTTCTTTGATGCCATGATTAATTCAAATGGATAACATTTGCGATGGTTGTTATTGCCTTGGCAGTAGTCTAAAAATGCTTGCCTTACCTCATTGTCCTCGTTAAGCCCTCGTTGTTCAAACACAATATGTGTCTTTTTATTGAGCTGATTTTTCTCTGCTAAAAAATTATATAAACGCTCTAAGCCAAATTGAATAGCAAGATGATAAGGGTCTTCAGGGTTCTTGTAGCGTTTACTTAATTTATCTTTATGAATGACGCAAGATATGACAATAAAATTGGTTTGATTTATTAAAGTGGTTAAGTCGTTAAGCAGTGACTGCTGTTGCAGACGAGTAATGTTTTTGAATTGCCCTGTATTTTTGAGAATGTCTCTTTCATGTAGCACGACCATGTCATGTCCAAAATATTTGAACTTTAAATCTTGAACTTCTTTAACCACCGTATTGGTATAGTGTCTTTTATGAAAGATACAAAAGGCCAAAACAAATACAGGATACTTGGGGTTGTACCCTGTGAGCCTAGGATCGCCACTTTCATCGACATAAACAATATAATCGCTGAAATTTTCACTAAAATCCATCAATACGCCCTAATGCATTAAATTCAACTATTGTAGCTTATATAACTCTTAGTTAATCTGTATCGATGTCACAATCAATAAAAATCATCCCGACCCGCATACTTCTTATTAAGCGCTTTTAAAATAGCGTAGGTCTCGACATCCATTATGCCAGTGGGATTCAGCGGACGGAAATGCAATTGAAATGCATAAACAACATCACGGCTAGGTTTATCCCACTCGTTGGTCGTATTGATCTGATAGCCATAATCGCGCAAGGCTTGTTTAATCTCGCCTATCGTTGGCGGTGTCAACTCAGTTTGTCTGATAAAGTACTCTTTATCTGCCTCGTCATACCAAGCACCAATACCGTACTCTTTATACAGTCGCTGCCAAGGAAACTTGGCACCAGGATCAATTTTACGCGAGGGTGCTAGGTCTGCATGACCGATGATATTTTTCGGTGAGATGTCATAACGCTTAGCGATATCCTGCACCAATTGCGCAACTTTTTTAATTTGCAATTCATCAAAAGCGACAAAATGCTCGTAGGGATGGTATTCCAGTGTCCCGTCTTTTAATGCGCTGCGATATTCAGGCTTGATACCCGGATTGACAATTTCGATACCGATGGAGGTGTCGTTTAAGATCGTTCGACCTGCAAAGCCGCCGTCGCCAGCATGCCAAGCGCGCTCAGATTCAGGTACGAGGTTATAAATGGTGTTATCGTCGTTATCCAAAATCAAATAATGGGCGCTGACATTACCTCGAGTCAATAG
The DNA here is from genome assembly GCA_947489525.1 of uncultured Psychrobacter sp. Taxonomy (GTDB): domain Bacteria; phylum Pseudomonadota; class Gammaproteobacteria; order Pseudomonadales; family Moraxellaceae; genus Psychrobacter. The sequence goes on along the minus strand of CANLDW010000002.1, from coordinate 387,485 downwards.
TTTAATAGCGCGCGCGTTATCGCTGACGGTATAGTGCAGTACGATAGTTTTGATACGCTCGCTTTTGCCTGTGGCTTGGTAAGTCTCGCTATCGATAACAAAAGGTTCGGTGGTAACAGGCTGCGTGTTGTTGGTGGTTACGCAGCCGACTAAGGATAGGGCTAATCCTAAGGTTGATGCTGATACTAATTTTGAAAAGGAGATATTATTAACCATGAATTGCTCTGTATAAAAGGGGATATTTAATTACTACTATCACTACCCGCATAAACAATTTTTCTATAACCAATCGCCCCCAAAACAATAAATACCGCTAATAAGATATAAGCATTTAACGATAGTGCCGCAGGCGAGAAGGGCAGCAGTAGTAAGGAGATAAAGATCAGACTAATCAGCACTGATAAATAATTTAGAATACCTGCTTGGTTCTTTCGGCGCTCATTAAGTAGATCAGCCATAGTCACATAAGCAAAGCCAACGGTAATCCCTAAAGACGCCATACTGACGATATCGAGCAAGTAGTTACGACCGAGCCACGGCGAGAACAGACAAACGATGGCAATAATGGTCACCGCTTTGGTCTTACTAAAACGCTGGCGCTTATCCGTGAACACGCTTGGTAATAAGGACGACTCACCCATGGATTCTAAAAGCTTGACGGAAGATAAGATAAAGCCGTTGATACCGCTAAGTATCGAGCCGATCATGGCGATCGATAGTAGCCCAATGCCAATGCTGCCAATACGGTTCTCTATCCCTTCGCCTGTCGCCCAGCCACTATTCTGAATCGCTTGGTAATCAAAGCTCATATTTAGCGCCGTGAAGTAGTTGATTAAGAAGTAAAACAGTACGCCCGCGATAAGGGAGATGAGAATAATACTTTTGGTTTTAGTCTTAGAGTCGCTAATGGCTTTGGAGATCTGCGGCGTGGTCTCAAAGCCCACGTACGCCCACGGCATCACGGCGAGAATCGGTAGCCAAACGAGGCTGGTAATAGAGCTGCTGGGCATGTCCGTTGGCAAAAAGGTCTCAGTCGTGGGGACGGCCCACAGTGAGCCAAAGAACAGTGCGGTAACCGAGACAATCATAAACAAGGCGATATATAATTGAATCTTGGCACCGACTTGTACGCCCCTGAGGTTAATATAGCTAAATAAAATAATCGCCGCGCTACACACAAATACCTCGCTGGCGTAGACCTCCCAGCCAGCAATGCTATACAAATAGCCAATTTGTAAGCTACTAGGCAACAAATATCTCAATAAGAGCGCCACGGCAGAGATATTGAGCGCGACGATGGAGATATAGCCTATTGCCACGCCCCAACCATAGACGTAGGCGTGTTTGCGATTGATATATTTTTCAATCCAATAGATACCGCCGGACTCATGCTCTGGGGTTTGGGTCAGCAGATTAATATAAGCACGCGCGACCATATAGATCGCTAGAGTACCGATGAGAATGGCGACGGATGAGCCTAATAGCTGCGACTCGGGTAAGAATAAATCGCCCGGCATCACATAAGCGCCCCAGCCGATAATCGCGCCGACGCTGATGGCTATGGCTTGTAGATAGCTGATATTTTCTGTCTTTGTTGTCTTTGTTGTCTTTGTTGGGCTCATGAGTTGCCCCTTAGATACATAAAAGTATTAAGGATAAGCGCAATTATTTTAAGCTTAGCGTGGATCATAAAAGCCTTTTAGTTTAATAGGTTAAGCGATCTCTCAGCTCTTTTTAATCTTTTTTTGCAGCACTGTTTTCCAGCTCTCCTCTAGGCAGTCAATCGCCAACCACGGCTCGATCTCATCAGCTGCAACTCTCTCTTTTGAATTGGATAACTGCCATAATTTTTCTAGCGTGGCAAACGGATAAGGGCGCTCAACCAAATAAACGGGTAAATTCGCATCAAGCATACCCGCGCGTTCGACTTGAAAATACCAACCGGCGATACCTTGTTTGCTGACCCAAGAGGCAATATTAGGGAGCTGCTTAGCTTTAAACTGACCGATTTGATCGTTGATTTTGTAGCAAGGACGGCGTGGTTGTACAATGCGTAGCTGCACACTATCGCTACCGTTCACTTGCTCATCTCCATATTGAAAAATATCGCCAACACAGACAGTCGACTCATCCATCTCTGGCAAACCGTTAACCGCCTCAGTAGTGAGATTCTCACCCAAAGTACCGACGCGAACTTTTAGATCAAATTCATTGTTAATTAGTGCATAGGTCGCTGTTGGCATTTGATGTACCGCTTTTAACGGCCCACCATGATGGCGGCGATCCGCTTGTTCATCGGTGGCAAGCCCCATAAAGTTGACAGCGACTGGGTCTTTAATCGGCGCTTTATCAATGGCGCTCATCTGTTCCCTTGCAAACGGCATGGCTTTGCCAGTACGTACGCAAGTGAGAGTAGCGATATGTAGGGGGAGAGGATGATTGAAGTCTGCTGTATGATTCGAGGTAGGCGGTAGCGTAGATTCTGCGCTCATAAATAATCCTATATAAGCTAACTTAAGAGGGTTTGGTGAATAAGGTTTGACAGCTTATCTTAGCTTACTTAATCATGATTTTCATAGAGATGATAGAGCTTAAAGTAGACTGATTAAGAGGCGTTGCCCAAAAGAAGGGTTATCTTTGCTATAGTCAATATGAGCAATAAAAAACCATCACCATAAAAAAAACCAGAGTAGCGCTCTGGTCTGTTTCAATCTTACCTAAACTGTTAGGACAGTACAATCGCTCACTGGGTAAAGCGTTTACTTATTACGGCGACCGGCGGTTTTCTTTTCACGCGGCGTGGCGACCAGCTCCGCTAAGCTCTCAGACGATGACCACAGACCTTCGAGGTCATAAAACTCACGCGCTTGCGGGGTCATCATGTGTACGACGACTGCGCCCAGATCAATCAATGTCCAATCAGAGTCATTGCCGCCTTCGCGTCCAAGCGGCATAAAACCAGCTTGCTTAGCCTCAGCGCCAACACTATCTGCCATGGCGCGTACGTGACGCTTGGATGTGCCGTCAGCGATAACAATACGCTCCATAACATCCGTTAAGTCCTCGACGTTCAGAACGGTGATGTTTTTAGCTTTTAAATCTTCTAATGAGGTTTGGATAAGTGCTAAGCACGCCTCTAAACGCTCATTGGTCATAGTTTTGATCATAAATTTTAATCTCTTGCATGGTATAAATAGAAGTATAAATGGTTGTCTATGTCATAAAAGGATGATGACAGTAATAAAGTGATTTTAACGGAATTAAGCAACAGAATATAGCTTGTGCGCGATAATATATTGATAAACCAAAGGATCTAAGTAATGGCGTAAAATAGGTCGTGAAGTCAGATGAGACTCTAGCTGATCGCCTAAACGACTATCAGCGAGTTGCTGACGAATAATACTGCTCGAAATAACCGAAATCTGGCGCGAGTCTATATAAATGCGTCCTTGAGTCGTGCTTTTCAAGGGCGGGGGCTGTTGGCTATCACCTGACCACGCGACTAGATCAAGGTATGAGTCAGTAACTTGAGCTTGTAGCGCTATCGGTAGCGTCGCATACTGGCCATTGCGATTAGCAGGGTACTTAGCATGATGCTTAGCATTGTACTTAATATTGTACTTAATATTGGCTTGAGACTCAGTATCAGCCGTTTTAACATCCGTCTCAAGCGCTTTAGTTACAGGGGTCATATCCGTAGCGTCCGCGTCTATATCCTTACGTTCAAACAGCCATAAGCCTACATAATCAGTAAGCTCAAGTCCTTGTTTCCAGCGCGCTAGACTGCGTGCACTGTCCATGCCCATTATAAATATCAGACTATCTGTTGGATACCTTTGGCTTAGTAGACGCACGCTATCTATCGTATAAACTGGCGGCGTCTGCCACAGCTCAAGCTCGCTAATACCCAAGGGTGTATCTTTGATAGCCAATTGGAGCATAGCTAGGCGGTGCTTAGGATCGATCGTATGAGCTTTAAAGGGCGAGCGGACATTGGGCAAAAGGTAGACGTGCAGCGCACGTTTGTGAGCACGCGCAATAGGTAGCAGCGTCTGATAGACGTACAGCGCCATTTGTATATGAGCGCTGTGTACCGGATCAAAGGAGCCGCCAAGATAGACGCGAATAGCAGACTCAGTAGGACGTGGCGGCATTGATTTGGTAGTCATAACGACTTACGCTACCACCCTAAATCTTATCGCTATGCGCTTGGATCGCCGTCAAAGCAATCGTATAGACGATATCATCGACGAGCGCGCCTCGTGATAGATCGTTGACCGGCTTGTTAAGACCTTGTAGCATCGGACCGACACTGACGACGTTTGCACTGCGCTGTACCGCCTTGTACGTCGTGTTACCCGTGTTGAGATCAGGGAAGATAAAGACATTGGCTTGACCAGCTACCGGTGAGTCAGGCGCTTTTTGTTTACCCACGCTCATGACTGAGGCGGCATCGTACTGTAGTGGCCCGTCTACGGCTAAGTCAGGAGCGCGTTCGCGCACGATTTGGGTGGCGCGCGTGACCTTTTCGACGTCAGCGCCGCTGCCTGATGAGCCCGTTGAATAGCTGATCATCGCCACTTTGGGATCGATACCAAAGGCAGCAGCTGACTTTGCAGACTGAATGGCAATCTCAGCTAGCTCTTCAGCGTTGGGGTCAGGGTTGATTGCGCAGTCGCCATAGACGACGACTTGCTCTGGCAGTAGCATAAAAAAGACGGAGGAGACTAAAGAGTACCCGGGTGCGGTTTTGATAATCTGGAACGCTGGACGTACCGTATTAGCCGTAGTATGAATAGCACCAGATACCAGACCGTCAACCTCGTCGAGTTGCAGCATAATGGTGCCAAGATAAACGGTATCTTGCAGGTTTTCAGCCGCCACAGCCTCATTGGTTTTGCCTTTGCGGCGCTCGACCACTGCTTTGATGTATTTGTCTTTATCGACGCTATCAGGATCGATAATCTCAAGCCCTTCTGGAAAGGTGAGATTTAAGTTTTTGATCACTTGCTTGACATCAGCGTGTTTGGCAAGCAGGATACAGTCAGCAATACCGCGGCTTTGACAAATACAAGCGGCTTCGACCGTACGCGGCTCAGAACCTTCAGGCAGGATGATGCGCTTTTTATCGAGCTGGGCTTTTTTGACCACTTGGTGACGAAACGCAGAGGGTGATAAGCGCGGGCTGTGATCTTGGCTAAAATATGCCTTGAGCCAGCTTAGATCTAAGTGCGCGGCAACGTAGCGAGCGACTTCGTCTGCGCGCTCAATGTCGTCGCTAGGTATCTCGGAGCTGACGTTGGTCAGGCGCTGCACGGTCTCATAGCTGTCCGTTTGTACGCTCATGATGGGTACGCCTGTTTTTAGCGCGCCTTGCCACAGCTCAGTTACCGTTGAGTTGGGTGTGATACCACCGGTTAAGACGATCCCTGCTAGCGGGATACCATTGATACAAGCAAGCGCCGCTGCTAATAGTAAATCATCGCGATCGCCCGGCACTACCATAAGCGTCCCGCGGCTAAACACTTCATCGACGCGGGCAATAGAGCGCGCCGTTAGACTAATATTTGTGATGCGCCGCGTTTTTGCCTCGCCGACATGTAACCACGACGCGTCAAGCTCTGCGGCAATATCCCACGTACGCGGAACGGATAATGAGTCGCTAAAAGGCACAACGCCGATTAAGTGAAACTGCTCGGTACTAAAAAAAGGTGAGAGACTCTGCACTTCTTTTATAAATTCAGGATCTAAGCTCATGACCGCCTCACCAGGCGCGACAGGCTGAGTCTCAAAGGTATTGGGGACATTGTGGACGCGCATTAAGATACAACCTAAGGTGCGTCCGCTTGCCACGCCGCCGAAGTCACGGGCATGGACGTCAAGCTTGTCTGCAAGCTGTGCTGGCTGATTGATATCAGCAGTGCTGACAAAGATGACTTTGGCATCTAAAGCATGAGCGATGGCGCGGTTGATTTGGGTGGCATACGAGGTCTCTGTAGTTGGGACTAAACCTTCACATATAACCACATCGTGACCCTCATCTAGCGTGTGATAGTTGACAACGACCTCTTCCATTAAATCATCGAGATTGTCATCGCCAATCATGCGCTCCACGTGTTGACGGCTGATAGAGGGCGGGGGCGTTAGGCCAAAGGCGTGCATGGTCAACGCGTTTGAGCTATCGAGGCTGTGCTGTTTATCTAAGGTATCGTCCTGCGCAAAGGGCTTCATAAAGCCAGCTTTGATACCGTTATAATCGAACGCCCGAATCAAACCAAGCGCTGCTGAGGTGACACCAATACCGCGGTTAATAGGAACAAGTAAAATGTTTTGCATGAGATATCCTCAAAATTTATGAATCAAATTATTGTATTAACTGACATCAGATTATAACCTATGCTAGGTTTTAACTTACGCTAGTCCTAAAGCCGCTCGTGTCTCCTGCGCAATACGGTACTCCTCATCAGTAGGAATCACCCACAGCTCAACAGCACTATCTGCGCTCTGAAAGCTGCCCTCAGCACCGCCAACTAGCGTTTTATTTTTATCCGTATCAACGGCTATACCAAAGTGGCGCATAACGTCGAGGATACGCGCGCGCGTAACAGCAGAGTTCTCACCGATACCACCCGTAAACACAATACCGGTAAATTCAGGTAGCGCACAGCTTAATGCTGCCAAGTATTTCCCCGCACGGTAGCAGAACATCTCGATTGCGAGTATGGCATCGCTGTGACCTTCACTTGCCGCTTGCTCAATGGTGCGTAAATCGTTGGATAAGCCTGAGATGCCAAGCAGACCACTCTCGCTATTGAGCATCTTGTCAGTCTCCTCTAGACTCATACCGAGAATACGCTTGAGATGTATATGCAGACCGGGATCAATATCACCACTGCGCGTGCCCATCATCAGTCCCTCAAGCGGCGTCAGCCCCATGCTCGTGTCTAAACTTTGACCCTCATAAACCGCCGCCGCCGAGCAGCCGTTGCCTAAGTGCGCCGTTAGCCAGCCATGAGATCCTGACGCTTTAGTTATGCTACTTGCGCGGTTTGATACATAGGCGTGCGAGGTACCATGAAAGCCGTAACGACGGATTTTCTCGTCTTCATAAAGCGCTTTAGGAATGGGGTAGCGATAGGCGACCGGCGGCATGGTTTGGTGAAAGGCGGTATCAAATACCGCCACTTGTGGGACGTCAGGGTAGAGCGCTTGTACCGCTTCAATGCCTAGAGCATTTGCCGGATTGTGTAGCGGCGCAAGTACCTTTAGACGTTTAACTTCTGCCAAAACGTGATCATCAACTCGCACGGCTTCTGAATACTCACGCCCGCCGTGGACGACGCGATGACCAACAGCGATAAACTGATACTGCTCTAAGAGCTCAAGGATCTTTTGTAGCGCCAGTTTGTGGCGACCACCAGCGATGGCGATCTCTAGCTTCTCGCCGCTTAAGGTGGTGTGTTTGATACGCGCCGTATCGAGTCCTAAGTTTTCAGCCAGCCCTTCGATACGTGTGCTGGCATCTTCGCTGATCAACGCGTATTTGATTGAAGAGGAGCCGCAGTTCAATACAAGCGTTGGGCGAATTAAAGTGTCTGTTTGTTCATCAGTAGCAGTAGTGTTAGCAGCGCTCATACGCTATCCTTATTGTTATTTCGGTATGGTTGTTAAGTTATGGGCGTTCAGTATAGTGACGCAAAAGTGTGCTTTATCTTACTATAAGCGAGTACGCTACATAAGCGCTATACGTAGGCTGTAATGTAACATATTTAAAAAAGCGTACCAAAACCGCGCTGTAATTGATGCTATGATGAGGCGTTTATTGACGCACGTAATATCGAGGCCGGTAAGGAGAGTACGGATCTTACATGCGCTTGTATACTGCCAATGCACTGATATCTGTACTTTTACCCTTACCGACCTTTACTTAACTTTTATCTTTAGGTAGCCGCTTTTATGTCTCAAACTCTGTTTACCACGCAAAGTCGTTTGTACCCTTTATCATTCATTGAGCGTGCTATCGTGGCAAGTGTCTTATTTGCAAGCATAATCGTGGTCACAGGCTGCGGTCAAAAAGGCGATTTGTATTTAGTCGATAATAGCCAAGCGGTCGTCGAGCAATCAGAGGTATTGGCGAGTACCAGTCAGCCGCAAGATGCTGCCTTTGCTGGTATTGACGATGATAGCTATGAAAAGTCGCGTTACCTGCGAGAAAAGCAAGTGCTACAAGATGCCGAGGATATAGAGGATGACGTAAACGATTACTAGCCTTTATTGTCCTTATCTTATATTGTAACGCCAATCAACATCTTTGCCCGTACGTTTTAACTTTATTTTCTTTACAGTTGAGAGTTATATGAGTCATGCCACATCCGCCGCGTCCAATTTGCCTATCAGCCGTCAGACGAAACAAGGTCTGTATGTAGATCCACAAGCCCTAAGCGCTCACCTGCCAGCGCTCGCGTATAAAGACAATGCCTTATACATCGAGGACGTCAGCGTCAAACAATTGGCACAGCATTACGGTACGCCGTGCTATGTCTATTCAAAGCAAGCGATTTTGGACATGTATCAAGCGTATAGCGACAGTTTTTCCGCGCTTGCGCACAAGGTATGTTACGCCGTCAAAGCCAATTCTAACCTTGCCGTGCTTGGGGTATTAGCCGAGGCGGGTGCAGGTTTTGATATTGTCTCGCGCGGCGAGCTGATGCGGGTATTGGCAGCGGGTGGCAAGGCAACAAGCGTTGTGTTCTCAGGTGTAGGCAAAACTCATGATGATATTGAGTTTGCGCTTAAACAAGGTATTGCTTGTTTTAATGTAGAATCACAAAGCGAGCTTGCCTTAATCAATAACGTAGCGGCGCGCTTAGATATTCGAGCGCCGATATCACTGCGCGTCAATCCAAACGTTGATGCCAAAACGCATCCCTATATCTCAACCGGTCTTAAGGATAACAAGTTTGGCATCGCTCATGAAAAAGCGCTTAGCGTCTATCAACAAGCGGCATCTATGACCCATATCGATATTGTTGGTATTGATTGTCATATTGGCTCTCAGCTCACTGAGGTTGCTCCGTTTATTGCCGCACTTGACAAGCTCATTGAGCTTGTGCACAGCTTACAAGAGCAGGGTATTGAGCTGCATCACATCGATTTAGGCGGCGGTCTAGGCGTGCGCTACATTGATGAAATGCCTGCTTCTATTGCGGAGTTTGCACAAGCACTATTGCCTAAACTACAAGAGCTGAACTTAACGGTATTTTTTGAGCCGGGTCGTAGCATGGTGGCTAATGCAGGCGTGCTACTAACGCGTGTTGATGTCCTTAAACCTACCGCGCACAAGAACTTTGCAATTGTTGATGCGGCGATGAACGATCTGATTCGTCCTGCGCTTTATCAAGCGAAGATGGCAGTTATTCCAGAGACGCTACCAACTCACGGCTTGGACACTGAGGGTACGCAGCCGTGGGATATCGTCGGTGCCATCTGCGAGACGGGCGACTTTTTGGCAAAGGAGCGCTTATTAACACTGGCTACCGATGATATCTTGGCTATAACTGGCGCAGGGGCGTATGGTTTTACGATGAGTAGCAACTATAACTCCCGGGGCCGCGCTTGCGAGGTCATGGTCTCAGGTGATGAGCATCAGCTCATTCGTAAGCGGGAAACGCTTGAGTCTTTGTATGCTAATGAGATGCTTTGGCAAAAAAACTAACACCACGCTTATGAACTAAAAACTATGAAGGTGCTGCACTAGTTAAAAACCCACTATCACCGTGACAGTGGGTTTTTTTTGGGGTGTAAGGTGTGCGTCAGGGCTATTTATTAAGTCGTCAATACAGTGTCAGTACAGGGTCTATACAGCGTTGTCAAAAACCGATAAATAAGCTTAAGAATAGCGCCTATTGATAATTATGATTGTAGTAAACAGCGTGCTAATATAACGCATATATAAAAATAGGATAGGACTCAAGGATATGCTGATAGAATTTACAAAAATGCATGGTCTGGGCAATGATTTTATGGTCATAGATTTGGTCACCCAGCGTTTAGACTTGACCACTGAGCTAGTACAACTGTTAGGCGATCGTCATTTAGGCGTAGGCTTCGATCAGCTGCTTGTGGTTGAGCCGCCCATGCGTCCTGACGTGGACTTTAGCTACCGTATTTTTAATACTGATGGCAGCGAGGTTGAGCAGTGTGGTAATGGCGCGCGCTGTTTTGCCCGCTTTGTACAAGCGCGTAAGCTCTCTTTTAAGCAGCGTCTACGCGTTGAGACGGCAAGTGGCGTCATCTCTTTAACTACCGATCGTTATGGCTGGGTAGAGGTCGATATGGGCAAGCCTAGATTTGAGCCTGACGAGATTCCTTTTACCCCAAAAGCGACGACCAAAATCCAAAACGCCTATCATCTCGATGTCGATGGTACGCCTGTGCAGTTATATGTGGCTAACATGGGCAACCCACATGCCGTCATCAAAGTCGACGATGTGCTAGATGCGCCTGTTGAGACCTTAGGCCCCGCTATTGAATCACATGCCGCGTTTCCAGAGCGGGTTAACGTCGGTTTTATGGAAGTGATGAACCAGCGTCACATTCGGCTGCGGGTATACGAGCGCGGTGTCGGCGAGACGCAAGCGTGCGGTACAGGCGCTTGTGCGGCAGTAGCTGTTGGCGTACGTGAAGGCTGGCTTGATGAAGGTGAGGACGTGCGCGCGCAGCTGTACGGCGGCAGTATGATCATTAAGTGGCAGCCGGGCTATTCAGTGATGATGACCGGTCCCACAGCCTTTGTCTATGAGGGGGTGTTTAGTCCAGATGGTCTGATGGCGCAAGCGGGGATCAAGCCGCAAGCAGATAGCGTCCGATAATATAAGTTATTAATAAGTCATTGAGGCAAGAATATGGCAACGACAACGAGAACCACAACAGCGCATACTTTAACGCGTGCGCCGTGGCTGTCAGCTGGGTTGTTGTCTACTATAGAGTCCGATACAGCCGTATCTGAATTATTAATGCCTGTGCAACGCTGGCTACACACCTTGTTGGTACGTCAGCATTCAGTGCATACCCTTAGCGCTTATTTTTCGGCACTGTATCAGCTAGCACTGTATTTACGCGGTGCGCGCTTAACATGGACGCGCTGTGATAAGCGTCAGCTAGCACGGCATATCGGCCAGCGTCTTGACGAGGATAAGCTGGCGCTCGCTAGCGTGCAACAAGAGCTATCCGCTATCCGTCACTTCTATGGCTGGCTGATTGAAGAGGGACTGGCTAAGATAAATCCAACCACAGGCTACCAGCTTAAACGCAGCCCAAGACCATTGCCCTCCATCGCTGATGTCGATCTCTTAGGTCAGCTCCTTGACCAAACCATGCCGGATACACCAGAGCAAGCACGGCTATGGCTACGTGATAAGGCCATGTTTGAGCTGCTGTATAGTAGTGGACTGCGTGTCGGCGAGCTGGTGGCGCTCGATGTGAGTAATGTCGATCTAGCCGATATGCGCGTACGCGTTACAGGTAAAGGCAATAAGACGCGTCTAGTACCGCTCGGCACAAAGGCAATGGAGGCGATCAAGCGCTATTTGCCGCATCGCAATCTTTGGGTTGAGCAGCACGACACCGCGCTGTTTATCAGTGAAAAATTAGGCACACGGCTCTCCACGCGCGCCGTGCAGCAGCGCTTAAAAGTGGCTGCTACGCGGGCAGGCATCGCACAAAATATGTATCCGCATCTGCTACGCCACTGTTTTGCTTCACACATGCTCTCAGGTAGTGGCGATCTGCGCGCGGTGCAAGAGATGCTTGGTCACAGCGATATCAGTACCACCCAAATCTACACGCATGTCGATTTTGCTAAGCTGACCCAAGTCTACGATCGCGCGCATCCGCGTGCGACCCATGACAATGATAGAGGGTAACTCAAGAGCTGACGAACAAGCTAAAAGTGGCTATTCTTTTCTTTATACCAATCACGTCAAACGATGACAATTAAAGATAGGCAGACGCTGGCGGCCTTGTTGCTGGGCGTGCCCATCAAACTCAGCAAACACCAGCGCGTAGTTCTGCGGACTGATGTTATCTTTAGTGTTATCTGGACTGTGCTCAATGTGAGCATGGTCATAACTGCCAACGATCGTGCCATCAAACGCGGTAATTGCCGTATGTCCCCACGTTTGGCGATTACTGCCGTCTCGGTAGGTATGCTCTCCGCCTTGCGCCGCGCCAATGACCATACATTGACTATCAAGCGCGCGCGCTCGTAGTAGGAGCGACCAGTGCGCCTGTCCGGTCAGGTAGGTAAAGGCTGAGGGTGCGCTCAGTAACTGTGCTCCTGCTTGACGCAAACGCTGTGCCAGCGCCGGAAAACGCAAGTCAAAGCATACCATCATACCAAGCTCATAAACGCTATTATTAACCTCAAGCGTAGTCACCACTGTCTGCATACCAGGCTCAAAGGTCGCTGCCTCATTGTAGCTGCCCTGCTGATCTGCGACTGTCGCAGTAAATAGATGAATTTTATCGTAGCGAGCGATGCGCTTGCCGTCAGGGGAGAAGAGCTGACTGGTCTGACGCAGACGCTGATTTGGGACTATCAGACCATCGGGACGATAAGGGCAGGGCAATGAACCGACCAGTACATGCAGGTTGTAAGTGCGTGCATAATCACCCAAAATACCTGACAACTCATCAAATCGCATGGCTGTTGCAAACTGCTCGCCCATACTACAACAGTTCTCAGGCAATACGACTACATCAGCACCTTGCGCGCAGGCTGCTGCAATAGCCGCCTTAATTGTAGCGAGATTGGCATCCACATCTTGCTGACTATTCATCTGCACCGCAGCAACTTTGAGTAAAGGCGTGTGGTCACTGTCAAAGGTGTTTGTTGGTGTCGTTGTCATAGGTGGTATCCTTATTTTTATTGTACTCTGTATTAAACTTTTGAAGGCAATAATAAGACAGGTGTATACGTCTACTTTATAATTTTGTTGGCGCTTTATACGCGTATAATAATTAGGCGTAGACGAGCACGAAACTAGGTTCACTTATTGTTTTTTGTACTAAGAAACAAAGAGAGTCTTATTAGAAATAATCCAATTATCATAACAAAAATACTATAAAAAATGCTATCGTCGTTATCTTACGGGCTTAACCTACAAAATATACCCCTTTATTTTGATTACTTTTTAAATCTCGGAGTGTCATAAGCTAGATATGAGTATGTCATTTGGACTAGCCGCTACGCTAAGCAATTCACAAAAGCTTACGCCACAAATGCAGCAAGCGATCAAACTATTGCAGCTCTCAAGCCTTGAGCTGGCGCAGGAGGTTCAGGCAAAGCTGGATAGTAATCCGCTGCTCGAATGCATTGAGGATGACGACTACGAGAGTAGTGATGAGATGGAAGATCTAGATCATACTGCATTAACGCTTGAGACGTGGAACCAAAGCGGGACTGACATTGATAGCGAAGAGGGGAGTTATAGCTCTGAGTTTAGTACTGAGGTCAAGGACAGTAGCGACACGGCGACCGACATCGATAACGCTTATGATGGCGTCTATGATGACGTTTACGATAGCGATTATGACAGTCTAGATAGCAGTTATGACGGTGTAGATAGCCATGATAGTTTAGACAAACTGCAACAAGCCACTATTGATGATAGCGCTATAGATCATAGCGATAGCAGCGCTGAGGATGCCAACGACTATGCTAGTGGCGCTGAGGACAACTATGCGACCAGCGCTATTACCTCAAGCAGCCAAAGTAGCCATAATTTTACTAGCCTTGAGGATATGGATAGCTATCAGGGCGGCACCTCAGCGACAATTCAAGATCACGTGCGCTGGCAGCTGAACTTCAAGCGCCTATCAGAGAGTGATAAGCTCATCGCAGAGTACCTCATGGACTCTATGGATGACATGGGCTTTGTACGGCTCGATATTGATGAGCTGCTCCAAAGCTTGGATATGATGGCAAGCTTTTATCAGTGGGCCGAGCCCATTGAGCACGATGAGATCATGGCGGTACTGCGCATGATTCAGTCCTGCGATCCGCTTGGTGTCGGGGCGCGTCATCTAAGCGAATGTCTAGCGCTACAATTGGCCAAGCTGGATCCTGCAACGCCGCATCTCAAAAACGCCCAAGCACTGCTTAAAGGAAGCGAGCATTTAGTCAGCAATAACATTAAAACACTTACTGAACAAACAGGACTGGCTGCTACAGACATTACCCCAGCGCTCACGCTGCTGCGTACGCTAAACCCATCACCAGGCCTACTGTTCCAAAGCTATCAGCCCGATTACAGCCAAGTTCCTGAGAGTTATGATATCCCTGATGTCTTAGTAACCCCTATCCGCCGGCATACAACGTCTAGTGAAGATGAAGGCTGGCATGTACGCCTCAATCCTGACACCTTGCCCAAACTGCGCGTCAACCAAGAGTATGCCCAGCTCGTCAAGCGTGGTGACGATAGTCCAGATAATCAGTACCTACGCGAAAACCTCACCGACGCGCGTCTGTTTATTCGCAGTATCGAAGAGCGCAACCATAATCTGCTCAAAGTGGCGACGAGTATCGTGCGCCACCAGCAAGCGTTCTTGCAGCAGGGTCCTACTGCCATGCAGCCGCTTATCTTAAAATCTATTGCTGAAGAAGTGGATCTACACGAGTCCACTGTCTCGCGATTAACCACCAGCAAAACCATCTTAACGCCGCAGGGACTATTTTCACTCAAGCATTTTTTTTCATCGCATGTCAGTAGCAGTGATGGCGATATCTCCTCGACCGCTATCAGTGCTATGATCAAGCAGCTTATCAGTACCGAAGACCCAAAAAAGCCCTTATCCGATAGCCGTATACAAGCGCAGCTCTTAACCGACGGCATCGATATTGCGCGGCGCACGGTAGCAAAATACCGTGAAGCAATGAACATCGGCTCCTCGACGCAGCGTAAGCAAAAATATTGAATGCGCTTAATGAGATAAAAAATAAAATTTTTTGATTATATAGAAATGAGATAGCAATAAAAGACTTATTTACATTTAATTACATTATGTTGTCTTGCTACTGTTAGGTTTTCATGACAAATTAGAAGCATACCAACGGCAAACTAGGTTGGTCTTTATAAGCTAGGATCAGCTGATAATATCAGCGTAAAAAGCGTAAAAAGCGTAAAAAAACGTAGAAAAGGTACTCAAGCTGTTATTAGCCTAGTCTGCAGCGCAGTAGTATCAATGCAGGCGCTGTTGGTTACGTCAAGTGAGGGGTATGATTGCCAACTCATTTGTTGATTATAAGTCAGACATAAAAGGACGATAATATGAATGTTTCTATCAGTGGTCACCATATCAGTGTTACCGATGCCATGGACAATGCTATCCGCGAAAAACTTGCCAAAGTAGAGCGTCATTTTGATCAGATTCAGAGCGTCAAAGTCATTTTATCATTAGATAATAGTGGAGCTAGCGATGGTGGCCAAAAAAGCCATAAGGCAGAAGCCATTATACGAGTATCCGGTCAAGAGATGTTTGTCCAAGCTTTAGAAGATGATATGTATAAAGCCATTAACGAGATGGCAGACAAACTAGATAGACAAGTACGCAAATACAAAACCCGCCAAGAGCGCAAAAAGACTCAGGGTGCGGGACGTGAAGGACGTTACGAATCTATAGGAGTGAACGAAGCCTCACCCATGAGCTAATAATATTGGCTTACAATAATAACCACACCCTAAACATTTTGTCTCTTAAATTTCTTTTAAGAAAAGCAGTACCAAACCAAAGCACAAAAAAAGACTGTCTTTGCTAATAACAGGACAGTCTTTTTTATGTCTGTACGCCTTATTAGAACACTTTAGTTAAAACACCTTATCCGGTAGAGGAGAGGAGAATAAAATAGATGAATTAAACTCAACCGCCGCCAACCGCTTGCACCACTTCAATCGTCATGCCCTCAGCGATACGCAAGCGCGGCAGCTCGCTTTTAGGAACCAAATCACCATTGACCTCAACAGCGTAACGACCATGGCTAAGCCCCAGCTCATTGACCACTAACTGCACCGTTTGATGCGTGGTTTGTAAGGTTTTGCCATTGACATTTATGGTAGTCACTTTACTGCTCCTTTATTAAATGTTATCTATATCAGCGCTCAGTTGCCTGCTATCAGTTGTCTAACAAATCTTTATTCGTCATTTATTGATCTCTTAATGCGTCTATTACTGACCCAATCGAAACGCAGATACCGCGAGCCATAACCAGCCTACAATCATCAGTACGCCGCCGATAGGGGTAATAGCGCCAAACCAACGCGGCGCGCCCAAGGTCATCATATATAAGCTACCGGCAAAGACAAGGATACCGATCTGTAGTAGCCAAGCACTGGTTTGGGTCGCGTAATTAAAGCGAATCATGACACCAACTAATAGGATACCTAAAGCGTGTACGAGTAAATAAAGCGTAGCAGTATGCCACCACGCCAGCTGCTGCGCGTTCGCTACATTCTTGAGACCATGGGCACCAAAGGCACCTAAAATAACAGCAACTGCCATATTGAGCGCGCCGATAGCTATCCAATTCACCATTTTTGACCTTATTTTTAATACATTACAGTTGCCAAGTCAGTTTTATATACGCTAAGTATTTACACTGGGCGCTAAGCGTCTACACTGGGCGCTAAGCGTCTATACTGTGCGCGAAGTACGACGCGCTTAACGTCTTTAGCGCCGTCTATTGAATATCATCGGGTAAAATCACGCTCTCTATCGTCATGGCATCACGGATCTTATCCATCGCGTTTTTCTCAATCTGACGTACACGCTCCGCTGAGATTGAGTAAACGGCTGCCAGCTCATGCAGGGTTGATTTTTGTTCACTGAGCCAGCGCTGCTCGACGATATCACGTGAGCGATCATCCAAGGTATCCATAGCCGCGAGTAGAGCAGAGGAGTTATTCTCCTCCCAATCAGACTCTTCAACCATCTCAGCGGGATCAATGCCGTCTTCTAAGAACAGCTGCGGCGCGTAACGACCATCATCGTCGTCACTGGACTGCGTCTCAAACGAAGCATCATACGAGGTCAGACGCGACTCCATCTCAAGCACCTGCTTGCGCGTGACATTGAGATCGTTAGCGATCGCGTCCGCTTCCTCAAGCGTCAACTGATTATTGGTCTTTTTAAGGCTACGCAAATTAAAGAACAGCTTACGGTGTGCCTTGGTTGTGGCCACTTTGACAATACGCCAGTTACGAATGACGAATTCGTGAATTTCAGCCTTGATCCAGTGCACAGCAAAGGAGACTAAGCGTACGCCCTTATTAGGATCAAAGCGCTTGACCGCTTTCATCAGACCTAAGTTACCTTCTTGAATCAGATCCGCTTGTGGTAGACCGTACCCTGAGTAGCTTCGGGCAATATGAATCACAAAGCGTAGATGCGACATGACCAGCAAGCGCGCGGCTTCTACGTCACCCTCATCATAGTAGCGATGCGCAAGCTCCTGCTCTTGCGTTGGTGTCAGGATAGGGATTTGATGTACGGTGTTAATATACGCCCCCAGATTAACCCCAGGCGCAGAGAGATGCGTCGGCATTGCTGGCACCAAATCACGCGTACTGGTGTTCTCTAACGCGCTGGCATCATAAGGTGGGCGCTCGGCAGCAGCCTTGAGTGCAGCTTCGCGAGCGACGTTTTTTTCAGGATTTGCACCATCTTTTTTATTGGATTTATTTGTCGAGGTATTATTGGTAGTCATATTCTTGACCTTGATTAAATAGATAAGCAAATAAGTGTTTATGAGTACAATTGTAAAGGATAGCTTTGCTTATTTACTATCAGTTTTAGTAATGATGAAGTGATATATTGTATCAAATGACGACGCAAAAGCTGCTGCAGGTGTGGTTTGATTAAGGGTGAGTAGCAGCGCTGAGCCCTCGGATGTCTTAGTGCTTTGCTGACAAAAAGCCGTAATATCCGCTTGTGAATTGGGATCGGTTGCAACGATATATAGCGATTCGCCAACACTCACATCACGCAGGGCTACTTTGGTTTTTAGTAGCGGCATAGGACAGGCAAGTCTGCGACCATCGACGAGCTTTTTTATGCTAACAGGGTTTGCCGCATTGCGACTGGTCTGAACAGCACTCTTTGGTAGTAATGCTAATAGCTCATTGATGCTCTGCTTATCGTCGTCGGATAACGCCGTATCTAGTACTACTTGCAAATTAGTAGCGCTCATAAAATTATCCATTCATTGACTAGTATCTATTATAGCAAATTAGCAAGTCCTCTCTGAGTTGAATATAATCATCAAAGCATTTTATCGATTTGAACGCTATAGTCTAATACAAAATAGACAAATCCGAGATAGTTAATCACAAGAGAATCAAATAAGGTAAGTCTAAACAAAAAAGCTTAAAACAAAGGAGCTCTAAACGACGTATAGCAGTCTTAATAGACTAGAGCCAAAGCTCAAAGTTCAAAGTCTTAGTATGACATCAGCCAAATGTTGCACAAGCATAACGCTTAGTCTCGTCATTAGTAGCCGCGTCCTGCTGACAATTGACCTAGTGCATACAAGCTCGTATAGTCAAATAATGAGTCCATAATTATCAGTATAGTCGAACCACTCTTAAAGTGTTACGGCGTTAGACTCGCTTAGCCTACTACTGTAGTACTTGCGCTCGTCTGCCTTGTACCACTTTTAATATTGATTGACTATAAATAGCACGGCGGATCACAAAGTTGAAAATAAAGTTAAAAATAATGAACGATAGTAAGACGAAAAAGTGCAGTGCAAGTGAGGGTTTTGATAAAGCGTTTCATAACAAAGCGCGTACTGGTTTGATGCAGGGTCTACGCCCTCAACCGCTTTACCGATTCAATCGTCAATCAAAAGCTTGCGTAGCTGTGCTAGTTGCTCTGCTGAGCCTGAGTCAGGCGTCTGCTGCCACTTATAGCTCATGGCAGATGCCAGAATCTCAAACCCTCAATCTGCCTAATCTGCGCGGACAAGGATTGAGCTTTTCTGAGCAGTACCAAAACCAGCTACTTGGCGCATGGTCACTACAAAATATCAATGGCCGCGTCAAAATGGAGCACGATCCTTGGATTCAAGAAACGCTAAAGGAGATGACGTGGCGACTAAACGCCCAAGTCAGGCAACAAGCGCCCTTAGGTCTCGTTATTATTGATAATCCAAATATCAATGCCTTTGCAGCACCAGGCGGGGTCATTGGTATCAATACCGGCACCATACTGGCCTCGCACAGTATGGATGAGCTGGCAAGCGTGGTAGCGCATGAAGTGGCACACATTAGTCAGCGCCATTACGAGAGCGGGGCAGACGAGCGTAGAAAAGCGCTACTGATGCAAATAGGCGGTATGCTAGCCGCGATTGCCGCCTCTGCCATTGATGGAGATGCTGGCGCTGCTGTCATAGCGGGTAGTCAAACAGCGTCTATGAATAGCAGTATGGCCTTTAGTCGTAACAACGAGCGCGAAGCGGATCGAGTTGGCATGCAGATCATGACGCAAGCGGGTTATGATCCCAGAGCGATGCCAAGATTTTTTGCCACCCTTAATCAGCGCACGCAGCTCAATCAAACTGCTAATCAGTTTTTACCCAGTTTTATCCGCTCGCATCCTCTAAGCGCTGAGCGCTTGAGCGATGCACAAAGCCGTGCTCAGCGTTATCCACCACTCAGCTTAGCTGAACAGCAGCGCCACCAAGCGTTATTCGATCTACTGTACTGGCGCGTACAAAGCAAGGGCGATCACGTTTCAAAGACCGCGCTTGATACCGCTGCAAAAAACAGCCTAGGCGCAAAAATGGCGCTCATGTATTGGTACGGTCAGCAGCAGCGCTACGCAGAAGCTGACAAGATTATGGCGGAGATGCGCGCCCTACCGGAAGATAAGCTACAAACGCTAGAGCCTTTATTATCCATTACTTACAGCGAAGTGTTAAGCGAGCAGAATAAATGGCCGCAAGCCATTGCCCAGCTTGAGAGCCAGCAGCGCCTTTATCCTGAGCGCCGCGATCTGCGTTTGTATTTAGCCGAAGCATTGACAAACAACAATGAGCCCCTAAAAGCGCAGGCCTTACTCAAACCATTGACGCAAGAGCAGCCAAGCGATCGCTATGCGTGGCAAAGCTTGCAATTGGCTAATGAGAAGCTCGCTAAAACAGCTGATTCAAAGGCGCTTGTTACTATTGCTACTATCAACGCGCTACGCTATCGCAGTCACGATCAGATGTGGAGTGGACGTTACGAGTCAGCGCTTACTTCGCTCATGCAGGCTAAGCAGTTAACTGAACAGCTGCAGACGAGTGCTGCGCGGCCGCTACAAGCTAATATTAATGCTGAGATGCAAGCGATAAAAACCGCCAAAGACTTTGAGCCTTAGGCGGTAAAGCGGCGTTAAGAGCGCGGTATGCGCTTTGCAGTAGATAACGTTAACAGACACAAAGCTACCTTTAACCTAACGCTTCTTTTACCAATTTAGATATCACAGCAGGATCAGCACGCCCTGCTGTTTTGGTTTTAAGCGCGCCCATCACACTACCCATATCGCGCATAGAGGTCGCACCTTGCGCTGCAATCTCCTCATTAACTAGTGCGGCCAGCTCGGCGGCGTCCATTTGCTTGGGCATAAATTCGTTGATGATATCAATCTCAAACTGCTCTTTTTGCGCTAAATCATCACGACCGTTTTCGGTAAAGATAGCAAGCGACTCCTGGCGCTGTTTGAGCTGTTTTTGTAGTACTTCGAGTACGCCAGCATCATCGAGATCCACTTGCCGGTCAAGCTCGATCTGCTTGACGACGGATTGTACGTTACGCAAAACTTTAACGCGCTCAAGCTCACGCGCTTTCATAGAAGTAGTAATCGTATCGGCTAAGTTTTGTTTGAGTGAGCTCATAAACGCGCGCTTCCTGTTAGTGATAAAAATAATAAAAAGTGTAGCATAAAAAACGCTGCTGATATCGAGGATAGCAGCAGCGTTGGTATAAGGCTTGTAGCTTAGATAAACAAAGCTGGGCGAGTAAAATAAAACTGGCTCAATGGCGAAAGCTTATTGATATAACTCGCTTGTCATGCAATTAGTACATACGTGTTTAGTACATACGCGTGGTACGAATCGTCTCGCGCTGTAGTTTTTTCTTGTAACGCTTAACAGCAGCCGCTTTTTTGCGCTTGCGCTCTTGCGTTGGTTTTTCATAAAATTCACGTTTGCGGACATCTGACAATACGCCAGCTTTTTCGCAAGCACGCTTAAAACGACGAATAGCGATATCTACGGGTTCGTTTTCTTTAACCTTAACAGCAGGCATAAAGACTCCTTATTTGAATGAGATACAAAGGCATTAGTTTGGCTGTGTATTAGTATTTAGCCGTAATATCTCAAGATTACAGGCATCAGCTCAAACTAGGATAAGCTTGTACGGAGGTACAAGGGCGGTTATTTTAACTAAAATGAGTAGTAAAGTCAATGACTTTAGCGCTATGCTTGCCCGTGTTTAATCGGCTCTACAGACGGCGAAGTAATACATGCCATGAGCTTAGATATGCTAATTGTAAATACAAGAGTCTACTGCACGCTTGCAAGTCACAAAAAGCTGATAAAAATCCCTACTGTCTATAACGGTTTGACTGGAGTTTATGCTATTATAATCTCGGCGAACCAGTAGGCGCTTCACGCTTCTATATCATTATTACTAAGGATGTTGGGATGAGAAAAACGGCACGACACACAGCATTGTGGACAGCTCTAGTTGTCAGCGTGGGTATTAGTATGAGCGCTTGTAGTGGCGACTCACATGAAGTCGTAGCAACTGAGCGTGTTGATGAAGCTGCTAGAATCGCTATTGCAAATGCGCCTGAGCCTGAAGATTTTGAGTTTGCAGAAACGGCTCCTATGGCAGTAACGCCAGCGGTCGCGGATGTCGATGCTGATGCTGAGGCTACCGATATGGTGGCTGCTGACACGACGGCAGAAGCTAGTGCAGATCTTGCAGTAGACGTTGGTGCCAATCTTTATAATACTCAGTGTATGGCCTGTCATGCCAGTGGTCTGCTTAATGCGCCAAAGTACGGTGATGCTGCTGCTTGGGCACCGCGTATTGCCAAGGGAATCGATACCCTTACCGATCACTCTGCTAATGGCTTTAATCAGATGCCAGCACAGGCGGTAAACGGTGTGACCGAAGATCAGATTCGTTCGGCAGTTGAATATATGGTAGATGCGGCGAGTTAATCAGCGATAGAGCCTAGCCAGTCTGCACTATTCATTTAGCTCATTAACTTGGCTTATAACAGACAGATGAGGAGCGCGTTATGACCAACAAGCAACCTCGATTAAGTGTTATAAGTACTAGTGTTAACCTGTCTGCTAGACTTACTCTAAAACCCGCAATATCAGCGCTTAGCTTAAGTCTGCTATTAACGCTTAGTGCTTGTAGTGGTGACAATACAACAGAAGAAATCATGACGACTACTGAGGCTGCTGAAGCGGAGCCGGTAGCGATTGAAGAGCAAGCATCAGCACCAGTGGATTCAGTATTAGCAGAAGATACCGATACTGCGCCTTCTACCGATACTGTAACGTTAGACCAGCAGACCGACACTGACGCAGCAGCTGAGCCTGAGTTGCTAGCAGCTAGTGCTGGGGCTGAGCTTTATGAGCAGCAATGTAAAATCTGTCACGAGAGTGGCCTGCTCAATGCGCCAAGATATGGCAATAAGGCGGCCTGGAGTGCCGCGTTAGCTAAAGACAAACAGACGCTATATATGCACTCGGCGCAAGGCTTTAACCAAATGCCCGCGCAAGCTGTTAATGGGGTGAGCGAAGCGCAGGTTGCCGCCGCGGTCGATTATATGCTAGCAGCGGTTGATTAAAACCTCTTTTTTCTCCTTGTTAAATAGTTTGAACAATTGAATTTTGTTATAGAAGCCGTCATTGTAGCTTACAGTGACGGTTTTTTGATGCGCTCTAGCAAAACAAAGGGAGCAAAAATAGCTTTATCAAAAAATAACGATATAAGTAACGATATACATAATACAAAGGCAATCTATGAAAGTGTTGGGTTTAGAGACCTCTTGTGACGAGACGGGTTTAGCGATTTTTGATAGTGAGCAGGTCGGTGAGGACAATAAAGGCCTTGTTGGACAAGTGCTCTACTCACAGGTTGAACTACACGCCAACTATGGCGGCGTAGTGCCTGAGCTTGCCAGCCGCGACCATATCCGTAAGCTCGTGCCACTGCTTAATGAGCTGCTCGCGCAGTGCGATGTGAGCAAAGATGAGATTGATGCTATTGCCTATACCAAAGGTCCGGGACTCATTGGCGCTTTGATGACAGGAGCGCTGTTTGGGCGCAGCTTAGCGTATGGCTTAGATATCCCTGCTATTGGTATCCACCATATGGAAGGCCATCTACTCGCGCCACTTATGGGCGCAAATCCGCCCGCGTTTCCGTTTGTCTCACTGCTCGTCTCAGGTGGGCATACGCTGCTTATTGCTGCACGTGGTATCGGCGAGTATGAGATATTGGGCGAATCTATCGATGACGCTGCAGGGGAGTGCTTTGATAAGGCGGCGAAGATGCTAAACTTGCCGTATCCGGGCGGGCCCAACATTGCTAAGCTTGCTGAGACGGGCAATCCCAATGCCTACGAGTTACCGCGTCCCATGCTACATCGCGGTCTGGACTTTTCTTTTAGTGGTATGAAAACGGCGGTACATAATCTAATTAAAGATACTCCTCATTCAGGAAGTGGCTCTGATGGTGATCCACAAGTACGCGCGGATATCGCAGCGAGTTTCCAACAGGCGATGGTCGATACGCTGGTGAAAAAATGCGTTAAAGCTCTAAAGCAAACCGGTATGAGCCGTTTAGTTATCGCCGGCGGCGTTAGTGCCAATACGCATCTGCGTGAGACTTTAGAGACTGAACTTGCCAAAATACAGGCCACGGTTCACTGTGCACCGCCCGCCCTATGTACGGATAATGGAGCGATGATTGCTTATGCTGGCTTTGAGCGTTTGCAAGCTGGGCAAGCCGATGATTTGGCGGTCAGCTGCGTACCGCGTTGGCCGATGACGGAATTGCCAGCGGTGTAAGTTTGACTAAAAAGCTGATTCTAGCGGTTATTACGGATAGTCTTAATCTATTTGCAAATTTAATTAAAAAAGGACAACACCATGCAATGGCTGGCTATCGGTTTGGGTGCGGCAATTGGCGCGTGCTTACGGGCATGGCTGACACGCTTTAATCCGCTGCACAGTTGGATACCGCTTGGCACGCTTGGCGCTAATATTTTGGGCGGCTTATTGATTGGTTTGGCGCTGGTGTGGTTTGAGCGTACGGGTAGTGGCTTATCTGATAACGTCCGCATATTTGTGATTACGGGGTTTTGTGGTGGTCTGACCACCTTTAGCACCTTTAGCGCTGAGGTCTTTGGCTTTATCCATGATGGTCGCGTGCTGGCAGGTTTAAGTCTGGTGGGTTTGCATGTGGGGCTGACTTTGCTTGCGACCGCGCTTGGGTTTTATTTTTTCAAGTTGGTTTTATAGAGAAGTGATTGATATTACTTACTCAATAGTCTGCTTTAGGTAGTTCTTTTATGACAGTCTATTTCGAATAAACTATTTAGTGGTTATTAGGTATGTTTGGGTGATTCTAGTGATGTTATATTGCAAACGAGTGACTTTTCTAGTCATGTTAAACAGATTAAAAAATTACAGGCAAGATGCTGTGTGAATTGTCTGGGTAAGTAAAAAAATAGCGAAAGGATTTGCCTTGCCTTCAAAAACTAGGATTTAAGTAGAACTAAACACAGCTAAGTTTTAGGAAAAAACTATGAAATTAAAAGAGTTATTGTCGCTCGATTTTATGAAAAAATTTGAAAATTTACTAGAAACTGAATTTGAAAAAAAGTTATTCGTGGCGAGCTTACGTAACTATGTAGCTTATGGAAACCCCCTTAGGTTCCATAACTTTGCTTTTTCAATGAGAGAGTTAATTCTCTGTGTGATTAAACGCAAAGCCCCAACAAAACAAGTGGAAAAAGCCATTTGGCATGAAGTTGAAAGTGAACATCACAGTGTAACTAGACGTCAACAACTTAAATACTGTGCTCAAAAAAATATTTCAGATGAATACATGAGCTATCACTTAGACTATCTAAATGAAACAATTAGCGAGTTTCTCAAAGAGTTTAAAGTTCTTAACAAATATACTCATATTTCTGAAAAGGTCTTTACCGTTTGTGCCAACAGCTTCTTCCAAGAGACTAAGTATATCGTAGAGTTAGCAACTAATTGCTTAAACCAACTTCAAGATATTGAAGAAATTGTTATTGAAGTAGTTGAAGACAAGGTTAGAGACGCTGTTATATCAACGTCCATAGCAGCTATACCGGATTGCTTAGCAATTTTAGCTAACCATATTTATATCGATACTACTGAAGTAGATACGATTGAATGCCTAGGTATTGATGAACAGTTTATTTATATGAGAGCTGCTGGTAGTGTGTCTGTTACTCAAGAATATGGTCCAAAAAACGATTTATGCATTATTGAGGCAAGCTATCCTTTTACTTTAGATATGAAATCTAGTGTAGAGAATCCAGAATTGTTTACAATTGAATCAGATGAGTTATCGATTGATACTTCAGAATGGTATGAGTAATTAACCAATGACCAAGATGCATACTAGAGCGTATCTCACATTCTGTATAAATGCCCAGAAAGTACACCGCTGTTATCTCAATAATTCAAACCATCGATACTCTTAACATACAGCCAAAAACTCAAGTCCTCACTAAGAAACCATTGTATAGAAAATTATTGAATGTTACTTAACTGAAAAATGGTGCCTTAAACTGGCTTAACAATACCTGCCAAAAGATTAGCAAATCCCTGCATATAAGCCATGTTTTCGCTTGCAGTGCGCGTCGCCGCATAAAGCTGACAATATACCCCATCCCCCAAAGGTCTTGAGACCACCCAGCCTTTTTTCTCATACTCCGCCACCACCCAATCGGGCAATGCCGCGACTCCGCGCTCGCTAGCGACTAGCTGGATGAGCATAGCGGTTAATTCGGTGCTGCGTATCTTATTAAAGCTGACCTCGCTTGGGGTCATAAAATTGGCAATAATATCAAGGCGCTTGGCCTCGACCGGATAGGCAATCAAGGTCTCATCCGTTAAGTCTTCAGGACAAATAAAATCTTGCTTAGCGAGCGTATGAGTTGGCGACAATACCAAACGGCTCTCGTATTCAAATAGCGGCTGATAGCTTATACCCTCTAACGGCAAATTGCTGGTGGTAATCAGCAGGTCAATATCCCCCTCTTGTAGTAAATGATGCGGCTCCGGCTCAAATCCAGTCGCAAAATCCAGCTCCACATCCGACCATTCGCGGCGATACTGATTGAGTATCGGCATCAGCCAATCAAAGCAGCTATGACACTCAGAGGCTAGGCGCAGTCTGCCCGCTTGACCATGCGCTAAGCGCTTAAGGTTAGTCTTGGTTCGGGTCACTTGCGGCATGATACTATCAGCTAGCTCCAGTACAATCTTGCCGGCAGGGGTAAAGGTCAGCGGGCGTGTTCGGCGGTTAACCAGACTGATATCATAGTAGTTTTCCAGCTCCTTGAGCTGATGCGAGACAGCGGAGGCGGTAACATGTAGCTCATCGGCAGCCGCAGCGAGTGAACCATGCGCCCGTAGCGCCGTTAAGGTATTGAGATGACGAAGCTCTAACATAAGACAATCGAATCGGTAGAATGAGTGAAATTCATTATACTTAATAGAGCAGTGAATTTCATTCAAAATTTAATAATGATGACTTCTTTAATTACTAGCTAATTAGCGTAGGCTGCAGCTTTAGCTCAGCTCTGAGACTCTGCAAAATTAAGGTGCTGGGCTAAAAGCGCCAGCCTACACCAGTTCATATTAAATTAAGAATAGCGTATTTATATTACTACCCTAGCGACGACGCAATAACAGCTGCGAGATGATGACCAGCAATAAGGACGCGGCGAGCAATATCGTCCCGATAGCATTGACCTCAGGTTTGAGCCCTACGCGTACCATAGAGTAGATACGTAGCGGCAGTATCTCGTAGCTGGGTCCGGTGACAAAGGTTGAGACCACCACATCATCCAATGACAAAGTAAAGGCGAGCAGCCAGCCTGCCATGACCGCCGGGAAGATGACCGGAATCAGTATCGTGCGTACCATCGTTGACTCGCTCGCGCCCAAATCTCTTGCCGCTTCCATTAAGCGCTCATCCAAACTACTCAAGCGCGCAAACACGGTGATCACTACAAACGGCAAGCAAAAGGTGATGTGTGCAAGGAGCAAGGACACAAAGCCAAGCTGTAATCCAATGAGTAAAAACAAGGCTAGCAAAGAAATAGCCAAGACAATCTCAGGCGACATCATCAGCACAAACAATAAACCATTAAGCAGACCCTTACCGCGAAAGTCGTAACGGTGCAGCGCTAGAGCGGTCAGCGTACCTATAACCGTTGATACGGTAGCAGCAACTAAGCCCAAAACGATGGAATGCCAAAAGGCATCAAGCATCGCTTGGTTGTTGAATAGCGACTCATACCATTTAAGACTAAAGCCGCCCCAGTTATAGCTGATCTTTGACTCATTAAAGGACATGACGACAAGGACGATAATGGGTAAGTACAATAGCGTGTAGATGAGCCACAGATAGCCTTTGGCAGCGATACTGCCGATGCGTTTGGTTTTACTTGACATCAGGCCACCTCATTAAAGTCAGTCTTACCAATGCGGCGACTGCTAGCACGATAAGCGAGCAATAGTACCGCCATTGCCAAGGTTAACAGCACGCTAGCCGCTGCGCCGAACGGCCAGTCTCTGGCATCTAAGAACTGGTTTTTAATAATATTACCGACGAGTAGATTCCGTGAGCCGCCCAAAACGTCAGCGACATAAAACATTCCCATGGCAGGTAGTAGTACCAGTAGCACCCCAGAGATGATACCTGGGGTGGTCAGCGGCAGTACCACATGCCAGAAAGTCTGGCGTTTTGAGGCGCCCAAGTCCTGTGAGGCCAGTAGCATATCGTCGCGCAAGTCAGTAAAGACAGCGTATAGCGGCAGTACCATAAAGGGAAATAATAAATAAGTCAGACCAGCGATTACCGCCCCTTGGGTGTACAAAATATCAAGAGGCGTATCTATAATGCCAATAGCCAATAAAAACTTATTGATAAGACCATTATTGGCAAATAATAGCTTGAGCGCGTAGGTACGCACCAGTGAGTTGGTCCAAAACGGCAAAATCAGCAATAGCATCAGTAGCGGCTGCCAGCGCGGTTTGGCTTTAGAGATCAGCCAAGCAAAAGGATAGCCGAGCAGCAGACAGATAACTGTAGTAATACCTGCCATCCACAATGAGTGCATAAACACATCAAAATACAGCGGGTCAATCAGACGTACATAGCTGTCTATATTGACCGGCAAGCTAATAAAGTCGCTAGTATCGCGCGTCAAAAAGCTGACCGCAATGACCAAAATATTAGGCAACAGCGCAAAGATAAGTAGCCAGCCCCAGATCAGCCATAGCGTTGCGGTGCGAAACGGGCTTTTGGCACTAAGTTTGCTCATCAGCTTAGGATTGGTTTTTTGACTGTTACGAGTACGCACCATTAATTGCCATCCTTTTGATCAGTCTTTTGGCTAGAAGCGGCAGGGTTGAAACCTGAGTCAACATCAGTAGTATCTTCATCAGGCAGTACCCACTCCCAGCCATCGACCCATGAGACTTTGACCGCCTCACCCAGCTTATAATCAAAGCTTGGATCGTCCTCGTCAAAGAACTCCGAGGCTTTGACAATGTGCCCGTTTTTCAGCTCAATAATCGAATCGAGCGTACTACCTTTGTAGTTACTCTCAATCACATGACCAATCAATCCGGCGTGCTCGCTATCATTGGGAGCATAAATACGCAAATCCTCAGGGCGCAGCAGCAGATTGACGATATCACCAACTTGGACGTCGCTTGCAAAATCAGGACGGCGCAGATTACGCAGCGGCGTCTGTCCATCTTGTACTTGCGCCTCGCAAACCTCAACTTCGATGCGCCCATTGGTCAGCTGACCATTGCGATCAGGCTGCTCAGGATAGACGCCGTGTACCTCAGCTTTGAATAAGTTCGCCTCACCAATAAACTTGGCGGTAAACAGATTGGCCGGGGTTTCGTAAATTTCAATAGGCGTACCGATTTGTTGGAAGCGGCCGTCTTTCATCACCGCAATCCGATCCGACATTGACAACGCCTCTTCTTGGTCGTGGGTGACAAACACAAAGGTAATGCCAAGCTCACGCTGCAAACGTTTGAGCTCTGATTGCATCTGCAGACGCAGCTTGTGATCAAGCGCTGAGAGCGGCTCATCGAGCAAGAGGAGTTTGGGACGGTTAATCACTGCGCGCGCAATCGCAACGCGCTGCTGCTGCCCACCTGATAGCTCTTGCGGGCGGCGGCTGGCTAAGTGCTCCAATTGCACCATGCCCAGCGCTTCTTGCACCCGTTTTTGAATCTCGTCTTTTGGGACTTTTTTGAGCTTAAGACCATAAGCGACATTTTGCGCCACACTCATATGCGGAAATAGCGCGTACTGCTGAAACACGGTATTGACCGGGCGTTTATCAGCGGGCAGACCCGCCATTTGCACGCCGTCTAGATAAATCGCGCCCGCCGTTGGCTGCTCAAAACCTGCGATCAGACGTAGCAAGGTGGTTTTACCGCAGCCTGAGGGTCCAAGCAAAGTAATAAACTCACCGTGCTCAATATCGAGGTTGATGTCCGTTAATACCTCAGTCTGACCAAAGGATTTTTTTATCCCTGTCAACTGAAGCAATACGTCGTTGTTTTGAGACAAGCGCGTAGCAGATTGTCTGGTGTGGTCAGTCATAGTGCGTCCCTAAAGGGTCAATAGCGAGCATAAAAGAGTGTCAAGCGTTTGTACTTATTGATACTTATGAATATCAATAAGTACTTGGACAACAGGTTGTTTTTGATCGTATATGAGTCAACGCCTTTATAGTGCGCCGTTGTTGAATACAAGTGGATTGCTGCGTATTATAACAAACCGTGTCTATGAGTTAATGCCTATCGTTTGTTACTAGTAGGGTTTGCGATTTCAGTCTGGCGCAAATTTTTATTATTATTTAGCACCGATTGCTATACAATCATTTAAGACGATGTCTCATAGACTCGTAGAGTGCTTTATATTTTACACGTTATCTTTATTTCATATTGTCTTGACTCTTATGCCCATAAAAGGATGCCCTATGACTAGTAATACTCCTGTAGCACAAGTAGAGAATAATCGCCCAGAGAGTGGCGCTGAGGTGCTAGCGCTTTTAAAAGAAGGCAATGCCCGTTATGTGGAGAGTTTAAGTAGTACCGACGCTATGACGCAAAAAAGACCTGAACTGGTCAGCGTGCAAAACCCACTAGCGATTATCTTAGGCTGCTCAGATGCGCGCGTGCCTGTTGAGATTGTGTTTGATCAAGGTTTAGGCGAGCTGTTCGTCATTCGCGTTGCAGGCAACATCGTTGCCCCCTCACAGATTGGTTCGGTTGAGTTTGCCGCTGAGCAGTTTGGTACTAAGCTTGTGGTGGTACTCGGGCACTCGCAGTGCGGCGCCGTTACCGCCTGCGTGGACACGCTGATGAACCCTGAGCAAAATTACTCGCCTAATTTGCAGTCCATCGTAGACCGTATTCGCCCAAGTGTCTATAACCTGCACGAGCTTGCTACAGCTAACGGTCAAGACCCTGACGTTGATGAGTTGGTTGAGCGTGCTATTCGCGCTAATGTACGCACGTCAGTGAGTCAGCTCAAATACGGCTCGCGCGTCCTCGAGGAGTTGTCAGGTAGCGGTAAGCTATTGATTGTAGGTGCAGAGTATGATCTTAAGACAGGTAAAGTGCGTTTTTTAGACAACTAAGCACTCCAGTAGCACATTAAAGCGTTCTTACCCTTTTTTATTCTGGACTAGCTATAACACGTTAAAATATCTATATCTGTTTTATGGTTAGCAACCTCTCGTCGTCATAGGAGCAAATATGTCAAACATCAATCAGCCAGATAATAGCGTTCAAGTATCAGGGGTACAGCCGATCGCCAGTCAAACAACGGGCTATACTTTTAATCACACGATGCTACGAGTTAAAGATCCTGTCAAGTCGCTTAGCTTTTATACCGGCGTGTTGGGTATGACGTTGCTGGCGGTCAAAAAATTTCCTGAGATGGAATTTGATCTATACTTCTTAGCCAAGTTGACCAAGGATGAGCGTGATAACTTACCCGCAGGCGATGACCTTGCTATCTATACCTTTCGCCAGCGCGGTATCTTGGAGCTGACGCATAACTATGGTACTGAGAGCCAACCCGATTTTAGTTATCACGATGGTAACGAGCACCCGCAAGGCTTTGGACATATTTGCTTTAGCGTGCCTGATCTAGATGCTGCTATTGCTTGGTTTGATGACAATAACGTTGAATTCAAAAAGCGTCCAGAGGAAGGCAGTATGAAGCACATCGCCTTTATCAAAGATGTGGATGGCTACTGGATTGAGATCGTGCAAGCAGCAGCGATGGCTTAACACAGACTCTTTTTTAATTAATGACTAGGAACAATGACTCTATGGCGACTGCTGATACCCCTTCTATAACTCAAGCTGCCACCGAAAACGCAACCAATGTAGTGACGTATAGAACCATTGCAGATACGGCGAATGATTTGCTTATGAGTTTTGTTGAGCGCATTCCTTACTTTATTGCAGCCATAGTTGTGATGCTGATTTTTTGGCTACTATCTATTGCCTTTAAAAAAGTGGTACGCAAGCTACTCGGTAGTCGCAGTCGTCATCAAAACTTAGTCAAAGTATTCCAAAGGGTCGGCGGAGCGCTCATACTCTTTATCGGTTTTATGATTGCGATGGTGGTCGCTATACCAGGCTTTACGCCTGCAAAATTGATTGGCGCGCTAGGTATTGGTTCGGTCGCTATTGGCTTTGCTTTTAAAGATATTTTTCAAAATCTGTTATCTGGTATTTTATTACTACTCTCAGAGCCGTTTCGTATTGGTGATCAAATCGTTTCGGGCGATTACGAGGGAACGGTTGAAGATATCAAAATTCGTGCAACGACGATCAGAACTTACGATGGTCGCCAAGTGGTTATTCCCAATTCCGATTTATACACCTCAGCGTTGACCGTTAATACCGCCTATAAACAGCGCCGCTTACAGGTAGAAGTTGGTATTGGATATGAAGATGATATCGAAACGGCAAAGGCTGAGATTTTGCAAGCGTTAGATAAAGCCAATACCGTATCAATCAAAGCTGAGCCTAGCGTGATTGCGACAGGTTTTGGTGGCTCTAGTATAGACTTGACCGTGCGCTGGTTCATTGAGAATGGCACGCAAGCGAACAAAGTCGCCTCTATTCATCAAGTGATTGTCGAGATCAAAAAAGCATTGGATAATGCCGATATCAATATACCTTTCCCTATTCGCACACTCGATCTGAGCGATCCATCGGTTAAGGCGATTGCTGATAGGCTCGCTGAGCAACAAGTGGCTCACGTCGATGAAAAAATAGCAAAGTAGGGGGTATGCTTTGAGAGACGGCTATGAATAACAGAACGATCGCTCTAGGTGTCATGAAACTTAGCATCGCTGAGAGGACGGACGATGACTCAAATGTCTTAGATACTTTGACCGAAGCGGCTATGGTCAAGTTTAATCAGGTTATACAACAAGATCTCAATATTGAAGTGGCATCGTTTTCTTTTACAGGACATGGTCTTACCCCTGATGAAAATGGTTACCACGCGCTTGATTTTGTACAGGTTGGCATCAACGAGAAGACCGAGCGCAAGCTTGCCTTTTTGCTCATCATTACAGACGTTGAGATTGCCGCCGCGTCAATGTCCTACCTTCTTGCCTTGCCGTCGCAATTGACTAATGTGGCGGTAATCTCCACACGCCGATTAGTCGATAGCAGGGAGGATGAGCGTTGTCAAAAACAGAGGTCTACCGAAAGATTAGCGACTTTGATGCTACACTGCTTTGGTCGTCTGCTTAATCTAAGTTATGTCGACGACCCGAACAATTACTTAGCCCGCGTGCGAGTGTCCGACGACCTTGATGCCATGCATTATTTTACCCCAGCGCAGCATCAGCAAATGATCAAAAATCTGCCACACGAAGCCAATGACCGCTATTCTCATGTTAGTAAAAAGGGCAGTAAACTTGCGTTTATCATACGCCATATTTTAGGTAATCTTCCGCGTATTTTTCGTGGCGCATTTCGCGCCCATCCTTTACGTATTATGACCAAGCTACCCACTATGGTCGCCGCGGCGCTTTCAGTAATTGTTGTGCTTATCTTTGGCGGGGAGACGTGGGACTTTGCGGCTTCTGTTTCATACACGCAGTTGGCGGTCTTTGTAGTGGCTAGTTTTTTGACAGCTATCTTTGTACTATACCGAGCTTTTTCCTTTCGGCTCATCTCTACGCGGCAAGGGCAGACCTCAGAGAGCTCTGTGGTTACCGCTGCGGCTACCTATTTGGCACTGCTGCTCACTTTGGTTTGTCTGTTTATTATGTTCGGTCTGCTGATGTATGGGGTCGTGGTCTTTGTGTTTCCAGATCCTTTGATGAGTACGTGGACCTCTGATAAAGACGGCGCGACCTTGGGTGCTCACATGCGGCTTGTGGTATTTTTGGCCTCTGTGGGGATACTGTCAGGCTCACTTGGTGGCTCAGCAGATTCGCGATCAGTGGTGCGCAATGTGTTGTTTGCCGCCGATGAAACCTAGGGCGTGTTAAGCGCTTAACCAAAAAAACCACTACATGGCGTCTATAGTGGTTCTTTATACTGTTATCAACAATAAGCTCAATTATGAACAATAAGCTCAATTATAAACAATAAGCTTAATCTCTCCTAACCTTAAAATCAGTATGACAGGACTTACAGCTAGCTTTGACATCATTAAAAGCAGGCGCTACTTCTTCAACAACAGTTGCAGTTTGGGCAGCAGCATTTAGCTCATGGGCGGCTTGCTCAAACTGATCAGCTTCCGCTTCAAAAGCCCCGGCATTTACCCATACCGCCTCAGTAGTATTTCCCATCGCTTCTTGGCTTTTGAAATGGCTCCAAGGCGAGGCGGCATCCTCTGCTAAGAACGCTGCTTGATCTTGAAAAAGCTCGACATCAAAGGTATTAGGATTATCGATCATATCCTCCATGATCCCCGTCGCATCACTCCAGCTTTTCATACTGTCTTGACGCGCCTTGACATCAGGATCCACGGCAGGGCTACAAGCGCTTAAACCAAGCGCCGCCGCCAACAAAGTTGTAGCCCATAGTGACTTAAAAGAGACAATCGATTCCATGTTTTTATATCCTTTTATACAGCGAGTAGTAAGTACGCTTTAGTACCATTACCTTTTATGACATTACCTCTTATAAAGGTACATTTATTAAGGTACATTTTTTATAAATATAACGTAAGCGGCAAACAAAGGAGTAGAGATAAGGAATGAATTACGTGATGTTTTGTAAAAGCATCTAAATAAACTTCCTAAGAAGATAAGCTCAACCAATCACGCGGTTTTAGATAATAATGGGTCAACTCGTGCTCAGGAGTACCAGGTTCGGGCTCAAAACGGTAGTGCCAACTGGCAAGCGGCGGCATACTGACTAGGATGGACTCAATACGCCCATTGCTTTGCAAGCCAAATAGCGTACCGCGATCGTATACGAGATTGTACTCTACATAACGACCACGGCGATACAGCTGAAACGCACGCTCAGCCTCAGTATAAGGGGTGTCCTTACGCGCTTCAAAAATGGGTAAAATACCCTCTAAGTAACCGTTACCGACCGCTTGCATTAAGCGAAAACAAGTGGCAAAGTCCCAGCCGCGACTATCCGTATTGACATCGTCATAAAACAGCCCGCCGATACCGCGCTGCTCGTCACGGTGACGCAAGTGAAAGTACTCATCGCACCACTGCTTAAAGTCAGCATAAACCTCATCACCAAAAGGCGCGCACAGATCATGGCAGACTTGATGCCAGTGTACGCAGTCGGCAAGTACCGGATAAAAAGGCGTTAAATCAAAGCCGCCACCAAACCACCAAATCGGATCCTCGCCTTCAGCTTCCGCTACAAACAGACGCACGTTAGCGTGGCTGGTTGGTACGTGTGGGTTTTTGGGATGAACGACGAGAGAGACGCCCATAGCCTGGGCTTTGCGTCCTGCAATGTTGGGATGGCGGACAGTTGCTGAGGCAGGCAGGTTATGCACGTGGATATGACTGAACATAACCCCTGCTTTTTCGATCACTGCGCCGTTTGATAACACACTGGAGCGACCGCCGCCGCCCTCAGGACGCTCCCAATCATCGGGTACAAACGTCGCATCGCCGCCGCCATCCCGTTCCTGCGCTTCTAGAGCCTGACAAATACGCGCTTGCAAATCCACTAAAAATGCGCGCACTTGGGCGATATTATCCGCGGTTACGCCAGCTTGGGCGACTGAATCTTTTGGTATCTGAGAAGTAGTCATAAAATATCTACTTATTAGCTAGTATGTAGGTGCTTGGGTGCTTGGGTGCTTAAATGATTAACATGATTATTAAATAGCGCGTTTACTTATTAAGATGCAAAGCGGTGTTAATCTCTTTATCGAGGAGATGACCCATTCGGTCGCGCTTCGTCGCTAGATAGTCTGCATTGATATCATTGACGCCGACGACCAAGGGTATACGCTCAGCTACATCGATACCGTGCTCTGTTAAGTACTGAACTTTATCGGGATTATTGGTGATCAGTCGTACTTGCTTGACGCCGACGTGCGCGAGCATAGGTCCGCACATATCATAGATGCGCGCATCAGCGGGCAGACCGAGCATTAGATTGGCATCCAAAGTGTCATGCCCTTGATCTTGTAGGGCATAAGCGCGAATCTTATTGGTCAGTCCAATGCCGCGTCCTTCTTGGCGCAAGTAGAGAATAGCGCCGCAGCCTGCCTCTTGTACCGCTTGCATCGCTGTATTGAGCTGTGGCCCGCAATCGCATTTTAAGGAGCTAAAGGCATCTCCAGTTAGACATTCAGAGTGAATACGTACCAAAGGGATAGACGTTGTCTCGGCTACTGCTTTAGGCAGTGCTGGGTCTGTTTGGGTCGTATCAGCCGTATGTGGCGTGTTAATAGGTAAGCCGACGCTTAGCATCACATGCTCTTGACCCTCATCGTTTTCAAAAACGTGAATATCAAATTCGCCGTAGCGAGTGGGTAATTTGGCTTGAGTTATAAATTGATATGGCATTAATATCCTGCTGGCAAAACTGCTAGTATAACTTGCTTGAGGGGGAGCGGACGTACTAAAGTTGCGATAAAAACACACAAAATTCACAGACGACGCACGATGATTGAAGCGACAGTTAAAAAAAAATGCTATTATGCCATACTATTTTAATGGATACAGTGACAAGTCTTTTCTCAGGTATTACTGTGCCGTCATTGGCTTTGATAATAACTTAATATAAACAAGGCATAATATCAGCGGTTGGAGCACGTAGCACGTATTGGTACTTAGTCTATGGCGACGCAATTGGCAACGCCAAAAACGGCTGTGCTCTTAAGTTATAGATGTTTTAGATACAGGCAGCTTAGGTATAAGCATTATGTTAATAATGTTATAGCAAGATGCGCATCAACCTCACACAATGATATGCTAAGACCTTGTCAGCAGATAGTAGGTATTGTACGATTTATGCAGCAGTCATCTCACGTTCCACAGTCTCAGTCTTTGCCATCCACTACTGACTCTGCTGCACACCCATCAAGTTTGCAACAGACGTACGCAGTGATTCCAAGAGTGCGCCCGCACACTCCGCTATTAGATAGCGTTCATACCCCTGTTGATCTCAAAACTTTTAGTCAAGATGAGCTGATTACGCTTGCTGATGAGCTACGCTTGTTTTTATTGTATTCAGCGGGTCAAAGCGGCGGACACTTTGGCGCAAACCTAGGGGTTATTGAGTTGACCATAGCTTTGCACTATCTGCTCGATGCCCCTGACGATCAAATCGTATGGGACGTGGGTCATCAGGCCTATGCGCATAAAGTGTTGACGGGACGGCGCGAGCGGCTTGGTAGCATACGCGCTAAAGGTGGTTTAACCGCTTTTCCTGAGCGTGCTGAGTCCATCTATGACACCTTTGGCGTTGGACACTCGTCGACTTCTATCTCAGCAGGTCTAGGCATGAGCTTAGCGCTGCGTTATCAAGGAGCCAAACGGACAGTTGCTTGCATCATAGGCGACGGGGCGATGACAGGCGGTATGGCGTTTGAGGCGATGAATGATGCGGTGCAACAAGACGCTGATTTGCTGGTTATCTTAAACGATAACGACATGTCGATATCCTGTTCTATTGGCGGGTTCTCGCGTCATTTAGCGATGTTGTGGGAGTCGGGCTATCAGGTAGATATCTCTGATACAGGGGAACCTATCATCTGCAAGCGCCCGCACATGCAAGCGTTTGACCGCCGTAAGCGTCACAAAGAGATGCGCGATGTACCAGAGCTTGAAGATAATTTGTTCAAAGCGATCGGTTTTACTTATTTTGGTCCCTTTGACGGTCATAACATCCCTGAGCTTTTACGTGTCTTAAGCTTAGCCAAGCAGATCTCAGGTCCTGTCTTAGTGCACATCTATACCACAAAAGGTAAAGGCTTTGCGCCCGCTGAGTCTGATCCCGTTGGCTATCACGCGATTAATAAACTACCGCTTGCTAATACCAACTCTAAAACTCAAAATAAGCCCGTATCAACCCCGCCGCTTAAATACTCACAAGTATTTGGACAGTTTATCTGCGATAAAGCTGCCGACGATGATAAGCTCTTAGCGATTACGCCAGCGATGGAGGAGGGCTCAGGCATGACTCTATTTGCTCGCCAGTTCCCTGAGCGCTTCTTTGATGTCGCCATTGCCGAGCAGCATGCAGTGACCTTGGCAGGCGGTATGGCGACCCAAGGCGTCAAGCCTATTGTCGCGATTTATTCTACATTTTTGCAGCGCGGCTACGACCAACTGATCCATGATATTGCGCTGCAAAACTTAGATGTGATGTTCGCTATTGACCGCGCAGGCTTAGTCGGTGAGGACGGTGCCACGCATGCAGGAGTGTTCGATTTTGCCTTTTTGCGCTGCGTACCTAATATGATTATCGCTTCGCCAAAAGATGAAAACGAATGCTATCAGCTGTTAAACACCTGCTATGAGTACTCAGGTTGTAGCGCTGTGCGTTATCCACGCGGTAGTGGTATAGGCGCGACCATTGAACAGCCAGTGCAAACCTACAAGATAGGTAAAGCGACTACTGAGATGAGCTTAGGCGACCCGTCAGCGACGACGCAGCTTGCTATCTTAGCCTTTGGGACTATGGTGGCAACGGCAAAGCAAGTGGCAGCTTCCCTCACTGATACGCACAATGACTGTCAGGTAACTGTAGTGAATATGCGCTGGGTCAAGCCACTAGATACGCAGCTACTTGACACCTTAATTGAGCAAGGCATCACTCACATTGCCACGCTTGAAGAGCATACTATCGTTGGCGGCGCAGGTAGTGCGGTCAATGAGTATTTGCTTAACGAATCATCGGCATTTAAACAAAACCGTCCACGGTTATGCAATATCGGTGTTCCTGATCGCTTTATCGCGCATGGTTCGCACAGCGAACAACTGGCAGATTGCGGTTTAAATGTTAGAGGAATTGTCGAACAAATTGAGCGTTTATTGTCATGATAGCTTAGATATTGTCATGATAGCTTAGAGTCATGATAGTTTAGATAGGTTACACAGACGCTTGCTGTTTTTTTGGCACTCTTCATTTAAAAGTTTCTTTATCCACCCCCTTTTATTCACCTTTTAAATAAATAGGTTATTTATGGAACCCATGGTTGTTATTGCCGCGCGTACGGCTGAAAAAGTTGGCAAAGAGATTTTATACGCGCACCAAAACCGTCATAAGATTGAGCTGGATATTGAATCAAAAGGTCTTGATGGCCTGGTTACGCGTATCGATCGTTTTAGCGAAGAGCTGACGATTGAGACGCTCAAGAGCAGCTATCCCAATCACTCGTTTTTGGGTGAAGAGTTTGGGATGCAAGAGGGCCGTGGTGAAGACGCCGATTGGTGCTGGATTATTGATCCCCTTGATGGGACTAAAAACTTCGTCCACGGCGTGCCGCAGTTCTGTGTGTCCATCGCCGTACAGCACAAAGGCGTCACTCAGCACGGGGTGATATACGATCCTGTACGCGATGAGCTGTTCTCAGCGAGCCGCGGTAAAGGCGCGCGTCTCAACCAGCGCCGCATCAATGTCAGTGAGCGCAAAACCTTAGCAGGTGGTCTGTTCACTACAGGTCATCCGCTAGAGCGTAAACGCGGCGGCGAGGTCGTATCTTATGCCAAGGAACACTTTGAGAGCTTACAAAAAATAAGTGAAGCAGGCGGTCAAATTCGCCGTTTAGGTTCCGCAGCGCTAGATCTGTGCTACGTGGCGGCTGGACGTTTTGATGGCTACTTTGAGATGTCCATCAAGCCTTGGGATATTGCCGCAGGCGAGCTTATTGTTACTGAAGCTCGCGGCGTGGTTGTCGATCATACGGGCGCGCACAATTCAATGACTACCGGTTCTATCTTCGCCTGTAATGTCAAACTACTCAAGCCATTGATGCAAATCGTTGTCCCAACGTGGCGCGATGCGGTATAAATAGACTGAATTATCACGTTTAAAGTCATAAAAAAACGGCTGCTATGATAGCAGCCGTTTTTTTTGTATGGGTACAAATATTATGCTACTCGCGCCAGCCTAGTTGCTTCTCGCGACTGATCACCTCCAGCACGCCAAGCTCTTCTTCTATCAGTCCCAGCATATCTTGTACGTGCGGTAACAGCTTACTACACGCGGTAATACAAAATTCAATCTTATCAAGATAACTGGCAAACGTGATATTCATTGCCTGTCCATTTAGGATAATAGAAGCTGGATACAAGGCTTTGAGCGGCGCGCCGTTCCAGTACAGCGGTTTTCTTGAACCGGGTACGTTGGAGATAATCAGGTTAAAGGCTTGCTTTTTGGGAAACAGCCCTGTTAATACATTGAGACCTTCCCACGCATAAGCAATAGCACTGTAATTGATGACTTGTGCCTGAGTCATACGCCCAAAACGGCGTTTGCCACTGTTCATACTGCTACTAATAATTTGCAAACGTTTTGAAGGGTCGTGTAGATGGGTTCCTAAGTTAGCGAGTAAAAACGAGATCTGATTGCCCGAGACGCTGTTGTCTTTACGCAAAGATATCGGTACAAAAGCGATCAAGGGTTTGCTAGGTAGGGCATCACGAGCTAGTAAATAGCGTCTGAGCGCGCCTGAACACACGGCTAGGATGACATCGTTCATCTTGACATCATACGCGCGCGCAATGTCTTTGAAACGCGTCATATCGTAGGACTGCGCGGCAATACGTCTGGAGGATGAAATACGTTGATTGAGTATACTCATGGGCGCATCAAAAGTGCCGACGTAATCGCTGTCGCCATTGTGCTTGAGGTTGCTAAGTAGCTCTGTCACCACGGGCTTAACCGTCGATAGCTGCTCTTTTATCACGCGTCTCGCTGAGCGTCCTGTTGGGATCAAAGCATTGACTTGGTTGCGATGGCGCGTCATGAGTGACCACACAGGTAAGGTCATCGGCTCGGTAGGCGACTGCGATAGCGACTTTTGTATTAAACGCATTGCCGCGATACCATCCACTAAGGAGTGATGAATTTTAAAGTACAATGCGAAGCGCTCAGGACTACCCTCAGATTCGGGCGTAATCCCTTCAATAACATGACATTCCCACAGTGGCATAGCGCGATCAAGTAGGCGACCGTGCTCTTTTGAGATATACATGAGCAGCTCACGGACGCGAGCAGGCTTGGGCAGCGCGACATGCCGAAAGTGATGCTCAACATCGAAATCCTCATCCTTTTTCCAAAATACCAAGTGATCGAGGACTTGATTAAAAGGAAAGCTTGGCGGTACTGTCGAGGTCTGCATTTGACGCACGAGTTGATAGACAAAATCGCTATCCTCGCCTTGCTCGTTTGGTGGTAGCTCAAACAAAAACAAACCGCCGACGTGCATAGGGTTCTTACGCGACTCAAGAAGCAAAAATACTTGGTCAACTACTGACAACAAACGCATGGTATGTCCTTATATGATCGAGCGATAAGCGTAACTAAATAATGTAGCAAGTAGAGCAGGCAAGTCGGTAACGCAGCTTAACTTATGCTTTAGGGTATGAGATGTTGCGATAGCTACTGAAAAAAGTACCCGGTTTGTGGCGAGCTGGCCGTCGCCATCTTACGCATCGGCATACGCCCTGCCATAAAGGCCATACGTCCTGCCCAAACTGCGTGTTTCATGGCCTGAGCCATCAGCACAGGATGTTCAGCATAGGCGATAGCTGAGTTCATGAGCACGCCATCGCAGCCAAGCTCCATAGCAATCGCGGCATCAGAGGCAGTACCCACACCAGCATCTACCAGCACAGGTACATTAGCGTTTTCGATAATAAGGCTTAGCGTATGACGGTTGAGCAGACCAAGCCCTGAGCCAATCAAGCTGCCAAGCGGCATGATAGCCACGCAGCCCATACTCTCAAGCTCCTTGGCTACAATGGGATCATCCGAGGTATAGACCATGACCTCAAAGCCATCATCGATAAGCACTCGTGCTGCCTTGAGCGTCTCAGTCACATTGGGGTAGAGGCTCTTTTCATCGCCCAACACTTCAAGCTTAACTAAATTATGACCACCGAGCAGCTCACGCGCAAGCTTACAAGTACGTATAGCGCTATCGGCGTCAAAGCAACCTGCGGTGTTGGGTAATATGGTGTATTTATCAGGGGAGATCACATCAAGTAGATTTGGCTCATCGCTATTTTGACCGATGTTGGTACGGCGAATGGCTACGGTCACAATCTGAGCCTCTGAAGCTGCAATCGCGTCTGCCGTCTGCGTCAGGTCTTTGTATTTTCCTGTACCGACTAACAGCCTTGAGGAAAATGTACGGCTGCCAACCACAAAGCTATCTGAAGTCAAAGTGGTTTGAGATGGAGTTTGAGCTACAGACGATTGAGCTTTTGACATAAGATATCCTAGTAACACACGATGAGCGAATGATAAAACAATAGCAAAAACAGGACGATGCTCAAATAATGTAAGCTAAAAACTACCGAGGTTGACTGCTTAAATAGTGGCGTCATAACCGGTAAGCAAAAAAGCTGCCCTGAGATTAATTGCTACTTGTATAGAGCAAAATGCTATTATAACAAACTCATCCGTGCGTACTGATAATATTTAATCGATAAAGTCATGTTGAGTGGCTACGTTCAGCGACAGCGACACTGAATAAAAGCCGCTCAATGACCGCCGCATAAATAACATTGCCGCACGCGTGACCCAAAAAAGGTATTTTATCATGCAGTTACCCTACAGTTTTGCCAAACGGCATCAGCTCTTGGCGCTTTTGGATATCGATCCTAAGCAGCCGCCAACCTTGGTAATAACCAAAACCACGCCTTTATCCGCTATTAACGAGGCACTACGCTTCTTGCAGCAGCAAGGCGTGCGCGGCGCGGCGCGCTATGAGAGCGTAAGCGCAGATGACTTTGAAA
The DNA here is from genome assembly GCA_947489525.1 of uncultured Psychrobacter sp. GTDB lineage: Bacteria > Pseudomonadota > Gammaproteobacteria > Pseudomonadales > Moraxellaceae > Psychrobacter. The sequence goes on along the minus strand of CANLDW010000002.1, from coordinate 344,672 downwards.
AGCGCATGAACGCCGCTTATGCAGGCAATACAGGCGAGTCGCAGCACATTGCTGCCGGTCTTGAGGATCACCCTGACCTTGATAGCTTAGCCGATAGCGTGCCTGAAACTGAGGATCTAATGGACAGTCAAGACGATGCGCCCATCATTCGCCTGATCAATGCCTTGCTATCAGAAGCCATTCGCCTAAGCGCCTCGGATATCCATATCGAGACCTTTGAAAAACGCCTAGTGGTGCGTTTTCGAGTCGATGGCGAGCTCAAAGAGATTATCACGCCCAAACGCCAACTTGCGCCGCTACTGGTCTCACGTATCAAAGTTATGGCAAAGCTTGATATCGCAGAAAAGCGTGTCCCACAAGACGGACGTATTAGCTTACGTTTGGCAGGACGTGAGGTGGATGTGCGGGTATCAACGCTGCCTTCAAGCTTTGGAGAGCGCGTCGTTATGCGTCTACTAGATAAGCAAGCAGGACGTCTTAACATGACTTATCTGGGACTATCGGATAACGATTACGATGAGCTTAAACGCCTGATCCATCGCCCGCACGGCATTATTTTGGTGACAGGGCCCACCGGCTCTGGGAAGACGACCACCTTGTATTCAGCACTGACGGATCTCAACGATCAGACGCGCAATATATTGACCGCTGAGGATCCCATTGAGTTTCAGCTTGATGGTATTGGTCAAACGCAGGTCAACAATAAGGTCGATATGACCTTTGCCAAAAGCTTGCGTGCAATGCTACGCCAAGATCCAGATGTGGTCATGGTGGGGGAGATTCGTGATTTAGAGACCGCTGAGATTGCAGTACAAGCCTCGCTTACTGGACATTTAGTGCTCTCAACCCTGCATACTAATACTGCTATTGGCGCCGTCACACGCTTGCAAGATATGGGCGTTGAACCCTTTTTATTGTCCTCATCGCTCATTGGGGTCGTGGCGCAGCGCCTAGTGCGCACCCTATGTCCGCACTGTCATACGTGGCAAGCAGCCGATAGCGAGCAAGCCAAGATGTTTAGCGAGATTGGTATTCAAAGCCATACGCCCGTCAATCTACCCAAAGCCTACGGCTGTGATAAGTGCAACCAATCAGGCTACAAAGGCCGTACCGCAATCTATGAGGTCGTCCCTATCGACGATACCCTACGGCGCATGATACATAGTAATACTGCTGAATACGAGCTTGAAGCATACGCGCGCGCGCAGACACCCTCCATTCGCGCCGATGGTCTGCATAAAGTGGTTGCAGGGCGTACGACGCTCGAGGAGGTGTTACGAGTCACCAAAGAAAGCGCCCTACTGGAGGACGCTTAAATCTGTCTTATATTGATGCCTATCATTTAGCAGCCATGCATTCAATCTCTACGCTGGCATCAGCAGCGAGATCAGCAACACCAAAGGCGGAGCGAGTAGGATAAGGTTTTGCCAGCTCAGCTCTGTAGACTTTGTTGAAGTCGTTAAAATCGTCCATATCAGTGAGCATAGCGACGCATTTGACGAGATCTGATTTTTGATAGCCATACTTGAGTAGCGTCATATTGATGTTATCAAGCGCTTGCTTGGTCTCTGCTTGCACGCCGCCTGGAACCAGTTTGCCCTCTTTAAAGCCGATTTGCCCTGAGAGGTATAATGTATTACCGACGCGTACGGCCTCAGAAAAAGGATAACTACCGCCATCACCTAAGAAGACAGGACTGGACGTTGTGACTGTCGTGGCAGCAGAAGCGGCATGCGCGCCTACGCTAAGTCCTAGGGCGCAGGCACCAATGAGTAGGGCTTTGGTGAGTGGTGAAGTCGTTTTATTTGGCATAGTAATCTCCTTATTATCATTATTTAAGTACAGACGCTCTAAGCGGTGCACTTGCCCGTAAGCTAGAGTTGCTTGGTGTATTCGCTATTCTTTTCAGTATCAGTATCAGTATCAGTATCAGTATCAGCTTGTTGATTGCCCTGACGCCGCGCTTCTAACTCAGACTTAGGTATCCACGCCCACGTCATCTCAACTGTGATAGGGTCGCGCGTACTATCCGAGTCGCGATCTTCGATGATGCAGGGAATAACCATCTCGCCCTTTGGTGTATTTAAAATATCCAAACGCTGCTCATCAGATAGTGTAGCAATAGCGGCCATCTGACCCTTTTTAATCGGGCGATAAAAGTTAACGGCGTAAGATTTTATCAATAGAACACGATCGGCAGGTAAGTTTAGCCCTAAAATAAAGCCCGTAGCGGTCTCAGCTAGCAAGGTAATAGCAACAGCATGGATAGAGCCGATATGGTTTTGTACGCCCTTATTATTATCTAAACTGACGATGACCTGATTGGGCTCGACGCTTTCATAGTAGATGCCAGTAGTGCCTACATAAGGTACCACTTTGCCAAAGGCTTTGGATAAAATAGTCGCGCGCGCCCCAGCAGGCAAGTATTTAGTCACGGACAACAGCTTGGTAAACTGGTTGCTGATGGGCTTGAGCGTTGTACTGGGTTTATCCATAGATGCGGTATTGGACTCCAAGTTTAGAGTGTCCGATACTTTAGCGGGTAGGGTCTTTGTCAAAACGCTAGGTAATTTCTTTAATAATCCTGACATGCAAGATTCCTCACAATATAACTGTAAATGTAGGCGTATAAGTTGCTAGTATAACGTCGCGCTCGAACACAAACGTTGAGCGCATGGCTTGCGCCTTTATGGCTGTCATTTTTACCACACATGCGCCTAGCGATGACATAGTAGTAACGTAACAGCCAACCCAACCAGCACTAGTCCAATCATCATAAGCCTAACTTGCAGCTACCTTTTGTCGTTATCAGCGCTTATGAGATAATCTAGCGACCGCTTTATTTTATTGAGTTTATTTTAGGTTAAGTTATGCACAATACCGACAGTCCTACGCCTACTAATATTATCTATACTGGTGTCGCTGGAACGGGTAAGACGTATCGTTTGCTGCAGATTGCCAAGCGCTATACCGATGAGCTGCCGAGTATCAACAGCAGCGAGCTATTAGATCAGCTATTAGTAGCGCTAAGCTGGCGTGAGGTCATATGTCTGATATTTTTGCAGCTACAAAGAGAGGGACAGGATCTAGTTAAAGTCCCTGAAATCGTCGGACATGAGTTTTTTGTGCGTAAAGCGGCACAAAACGCGCGCGACAAAAACCTAAGTAATACCGCTTGGTCGGTTCTACAAACGCACAGCTCACCTAATTCGGTCACTGTAAGCTGTGATCATCGCGCCGCGCAAGCTTATTTTGATAAAGATAACAGCGGTGCGTGGTACTTACTGCCAAGCAGCGTCGAGCTATTAACCGCGCTATCCATGCAGTTGACGGAATTTTCGCAGGCGCAGGCGCAGGCTCAGGAGTCGGTGCGTAACGCTAGTATGAGTGAACAGCGCTTTAGTATGGCAAGCTTTCATCAAGCCTATGGCTACGAGGAGTTCGTTGAAGGTATTCGTCCTGCAATGGGTAAGGGGCAGATGAATTATGCGATCCAAGATGGCGCTTTTTTGACACTGTGCCAGCGCGCCGCACAAAACCCGACACAGCGCTATGCCATGCTTATCGATGAGATCAACCGCGCTAATGTCTCACGCGTCTTCGGTGAGCTATTAAGCTTGATAGAACCCGATAAACGCGCAGGTATGCCCAATGCCATGCAAGTAAATCTAGCCTACTCTGGGCGCGCGTTTAGTGTCCCTGCCAATGTTGATATTTACGCGACGATGAATACACAAGATCACTCGCTGGCACCGCTCGATATGGCGCTGCGCCGCCGCTTTCGCTTTATTGACTGTCCGCCGCAGCCTGAGCTATTAGCTACCATCCATATTGATACGGCAACGCCAGATCATCTACAAACCAAAAATTCAAAAACGCCATCGTCGTCCTCAGTATTGACCGATGAGAAGACCTCCAGCATAGACCTCAGTGCGCTACTGACCAGTTTAAATAGGCGTATCAGTCAAACGCTAGGACAGGACGCTGTATTGGGTCACGCGTTTTTATTTAACGTACAGACACTTGAGCAATTACAAGGCGTATTGGTTGAGCAGATCATTCCGCAAATTGCTCAAGCAGCAGGCGGTCAGGTCGGGGTTTTGCAATATGTCTTTGACGATGAAGGGCAGCCGCGGCACAGTCAGTTTATCCAAGACGTCCAAACACCGGTAGATAGTAGTGGGCAAGACCCCTATGATATGCAATTACCGCATTTTGGCGAGCAGCATTCCTCCTTGGGGTTAGGGCATAGCTATCAGATAAACCCTGATCTGATTGCCAGAACAGGTGCATTTGCAGCGCCAGCGGTCTATCAACGTTTATATGAAGCTGGTTAACTCACCGCTGCAGTCCTGTAATAGACCTGAGTGTTTTAACAGTCTCTTTATTTAATAAACACTAAGACTAGTAAGTCTTGAAACTAGCAATATGCAAAAGTGAGCCATTCATGATAGCCAGCAAGCCTCGTGCACTCTCCACAAACCCTGTTCCCTCGTCACTAAACTACGCCGTTCATGATGCTCGTATCATGACTGTGTTCGAGCACCAAAAGTTAACCGCGCACGACTTTGCGTACCACACTGACTTTGTATGGTTGCTCACGCAGGAGTTTGCTGTCTTTACCATCAAGCGTCAGCAAGGACAGTGGCAGCTAAAAGTTAGTCACTTTATCGGGATTGTGTTGTTGCCGAGTGGGGTGACGCTTGAGATTTTACCTAAACTCGTCGCTAACACTCAACATACCCACGACGATCAGCAGGCACAGATCAAACAAGCTCGGCGCTGGGTACAACACATGCTAGCTGATCTAATCTCAGGCTCTTCGAATACCGCACTCAGCACTAAGAGTCTTAATCAATACAGCTCCCATATACAGCCGCTTACCCAAGATGCGCCTCCTTTATCAGAGTGGCTTATTTTACAGTTTTTGCAGCGCTTAGCACACTATCAGCCGTTGCAGCAGTATCAAACGCACATCCAAAACCAAAAAGCGCTACAAGGGCGTTTATTGGTAAAAGAACAGCTTCGGCAGAACGGTGCGCAGCCGCATAAGTTTATGTGTGAGATAAGTGCCTTGCATCCAGATACGCTGTGCAATCGACTGATAAAAAGCGCACTGATAGCGCTTGAATCCACCACGCTAGCGCCCGTATCAGCAAAGACTAGCGCCAAGCAAAGCCAATATCAGCGTGCACTACGTCAAACCAAGCGGTTGTGGCAACCCGTGCGCGCGCTAACTCCTCAAGAGTACGCGAGACTTGAGACTCACTATGCACAGGCGCTACGCGAGCTTGATAGGCAGCCGCTTAGTGTACATAGCAGGCAGGCGGCGCGTCAGCTACTCGATATAGCCTACTGGCTACTAGGCTCTGTTTTAATGCCAGCAGGTCACGGTTTAAGTCGCCCTTCTGACGCTAACAGTGACGTCGTTACGCACAATGTGCCGTTACGTCACTGTCTGCTACTCAATATGAATCAAACTTTTGAGCAGTGGGCCAGTCTGCGTATCAAAGCTGGGTTCGAGCGCCTTGATCCCAGCTATCGTGTATTGTCGCAAGTAAATCAAGTGTGGCTCAGTGATCCAGTAGGGCAAGCGTGTCTATCGATTCGTCCTGATCTTCTGATTTATCGCTGTAGTCCCGCTCACAACCGCCAAGGCGCTACGTTTGATAATGCTCATAAAGTAACCGCTGATAAACCGCGCGTTTACAGCCATATCATCGATATTAAGTGGAAGCACATCGCTCATAGCCACAGTATTAGCGCAAGCGATGCGTATCAGTTGACCAGTTACGCGCACGCGTGCAATGCTAGTCAAGCGTGGCTCGTATATCCGGTACTAGGCGCTAACCGCACGCCCGTTGTGCTCAAACAACAAAGCCGGCCCAGCCGTATCGAGCTGTGGCTAGTGCCCTTTGATGTACTGACAGGTACGATAGAGGCTAGCCAATATCCTCTCACGCCCCTTTAAATTAAATAGACACTTTTATAAAATAGTTATAAATAGGTATTGACACTATAGGTCTTAAACCTTAATATATGCACCTCGATAGCGACGATAGTAAGTGTATTACTACTCGAGTTATTGTAATAGAGTACATCGGAGTGTGGCGCAGTTTGGTAGCGCATCTGGTTTGGGACCAGAGGGTCGTAGGTTCGAATCCTATCACTCCGACCATCTATTTTAAGAGCCTTACAGGCTTTTTTTTATGTATAATGGTTCAGCTTGCTTTTAGCTTATTGTTTATATAAAAAGCCCTTAAGCGCGCCTGTAGCTCAGCTGGATAGAGCATCTCCCTTCTAAGGAGGTGGTCGCAGGTTCGAATCCTGCCAGGCGCACCATTTAGCCTGCTGATCTTGCCTTCCTTGGCACTCATTATGGCGGTTGTAGCTCAGTTGGTAGAGCCCCGGGTTGTGATCTCGGTTGTCGTGGGTTCGAGTCCCATCAGTCGCCCCATATCTTTTATTCTTCTCCTATCATACTTTTAGATTTGACTTTATGCCTATAATAGGCATTTTTTTTCGTCTTTTTTTAGTATCATCCCTTCCGCTGTCTTTTTTTAATAACCACCCAAAACGCATGTTATTATATAAATTGATAGTAACCTATTGTTTTTATTGTAGTTACTTTGGGATTTAATCAATTTAATTCTATAAAGATAGTATTTATAGCGTACACTAAATATTGTTAAGTATTTATAATAAGGCTTTTAGTTATTTTTAACTAATTTTACTGACTGAAGTTGAGCTTTACTACAAAGCTTGAAGTAATGAACTCCCCTTATTCAGACAAGTCTAGACACATCATGAGAGAGTTAATAATATATTCATAAAGCGCCCTCAATGTTAGGATGTGTTCAGCGTATGTATATTCTTAACAGCAGTCCACAAAAGGATATTTATCTTGTCAAATATCTCTGGAGTGGTTTAATTTGCTGGGTTAGCTAATCAGCTATAAGTTGTTAAGGAATAAACAATGGACGCACTCAGTGTGTTGCTACAAAACGTAAATTTATATGAAACAAAATACTATCGCATTAATGGCGCTGGTAATTGGTCTTATTCAATAACTAAAAAAGATACGATTTTCTTTTATTTAGTACTATCTGGCAGTTTTACTATCGATGTAGGTCATGACAGACGTGAAGCGCAGATGGGCGATGTCATTATGCTCTCTAATGCCCATCAGCATGTCATACATGCACAAGGCTATCATAAGGAGGATGCGCAGCCTTTAGAAGACCTTCTTTCTAACAGCTACGAGCAGACGATTGATTTGCGCGCTAACGGTGACCCTAACGCGTCTTTAATCCTTATCAAGTGTCAATATGATAAGGAGATGCTGCGTCCGTTGTTATCGGTATTGCCATCCATCTTACCTGAGCTTAATACTGACTCCGATGCTCGTTTTGGTGTGATTGATGTCGAGGTCAAACTGCTCACGTTGGAGTCTGCGCATGAGCGTATGGGCAGAACGGCGGTAATCAATCATTGGGCAAGTATCATGATGGTTGAGTGCTTACGCGTCTATATTGAGAGTCTACCTGAAGCGACCGACAGCTGGCTCAAAGCAATAAAAGATCCGTTTTTGACCAAAGCGCTCGTCGCTATGCATAATGCTCCTGAAAAAAACTGGACCATTAATCAGCTCGCTGAGGTCGCCGGGATGTCGCGCTCAAGCTTTGCTCAGCGCTTTAAAGATGTGGTGAGTATGCCGCCGCTGACCTATCTAATTGATTACCGTTTACGCTTGGCGGCGCGTTATTTGCGCTTGCAGCAAAACAGTATCAGTCGTATTAGTGAGATTGTCGGCTACGCCTCAGATTCGACCTTTAGTCAAGCGTTTAAACGCGTTTATGGCGTATCACCTAAAGCGTATCGCCAGCAGTATCAAAAAAACACCAGTCCTTACGTTGATACTGCATCTTCAAAGCTATAGGTTTGCTTAAGTTTTACTTAGTTACTTAGTTACTTAGTTACTTAGTTACTTAGTTACTTATGTCAAAGAGCGCTTAGGTCATCCCCTAAGCGTTTTTTTGATGTCATGTCTTTAATGTTTAAAACCTCGCTTTTTAAACGCGCCCGCCGCGCTTGCAGCTGACAAGTACCTCTGCTTGCGGTACTATAGTGGGTCTGAGCAAAGTACTTTTTTTTATTTCTCTACAAAGCGCTAACGACGTTAGTGCTGATGGTGCGTTATGACTCAACCTACTCAACATAGAGCGAAGCCTGAACATAAGCTTACCGCAAATGACACTGCAAATTCTGACAAGCAACATTCATCGTCCACATCATTTAGTACGGCTACAGCGCCTACTAAAGCGGATTTGCTGGCACTATTTACTTTGCCTACTACTGCTCATCTATCGACTACAGCGAGCTCAGGTACTGAGGTAGACTTTGAAAACACAGACACTAATGACAATAAGACTGATGTCGCCGCCCAACGCTTAGCGCTGTATCGCGCGCAGTACGAACGTACGCGTCTGCTGTATCTAGCAACTAGTAGTACGCGGCCTACCTATTTAGTGCAAACGCTAAAAGCTCAGTTTGTAGAGTATCAAAACTCCATGCTCGCTCAGCAGCTTGATAAACGCGGTCTACTCGATACTGAGGATATAGACCGTTTGTGGCAGCAGCTGCATATCGTTGATGACATCATCGCAGATATCGTACGTCACATGCCCGCCCAGCAGCCAGCGGGCTGGCAGATTACTGTGCAAGATGGTCGTAACCCCCTGTGCTTGCCAACAGTAGGTAAGCTCAAATTTGATAAGCCGTTATTAGATCAAGCCAGTCTCAATAGCTACGTGCTCGGTCATTTTGGCGTCAGTAGTTTCACTTATGATCGCGGCTACTACATCGGGCATGTCGTGGGCTACTTATTTAGCTGTTACTTTTGCGCTCATCTCTCTATTAGCTATAGCGTGACGGCGCTTGGTGCACAGGTCGTAACCGGCTTTGACTACGCCAGTCTTGAGACCCCGCACATGGTCAGATTGCTACAAAGCCTCGACGGCTACTGCAAAAAGCGTATCTATCAGCTCGCAGTTGCTTGCGCGCGGTTGAGCGTCTATGCTAGCGATAAACGTATTGAGAAGATGCTAATCGCTGAGGTCAATGATTTTGATAAAAAACTACAGCAGCAGCACTTGGATGTCTTGTTGCTGCAAGGTATGATGCCAGATAGCGATGATCCTACGCCGCTACTATAAGCCCACTCTTTAGTTACTTTAGGACGTGCTATGCCAGCTTATCACTACAAAGCGCTTGATGATCAAGGCGGCATCCAAAAGGGGCTGCTGGAAGGCGACTCGGCACGTCAAGTGCGCCAGCTTTTACGTGATAAGCAGTGGACACCCATGGAGATCAATGCCGTAAGCGATCGCCAAAACCGTCACAAAAGTCGCTTTAAGAACCCATCAGCATACGAGCTGGCTTTACTGACCCGTCAGCTATCCGTACTATTAGCGGCTGGTATTCCACTTGAGGAAACCCTTGCCGCTGTCGCCAAGCAGTCGCCAAAGACCCATATCAAATCTTTGATGCTCGCTGTGCGTGCGCACGTGTTAGAGGGTTTGAGTTTGGCGCGTGCACTACAGCAAGCAGCGAGCTTTCCGCCGTTATACGTCGCCACCATCGCCGCAGGCGAGAAGTCAGGTCATCTCGATCTTATACTCAACCAGTTGGCGGACTATACCGAAAACCGTTTTGCCCTCCAAAAAAAGATCCAAGGCGCCATGGTGTATCCCATCGTCCTTATGGTGATGGCAGTCGGCATTATCATGGGTCTTATGAGCTTTGTCGTGCCCAAGATTGTCAAAGTGTTTGAGCAATCAGAGCAAGCACTACCTTGGATCACGCAAGTGGTGCTGGGTCTGTCTAACCTCGTTACTCAGTGGTGGTGGCTCATGCTATTAGTCTTAGCAGGCGCGGCGCTTTTGGCTTATCGCTTTGCCAATACTCAGACGGGTAAGCTGGCTATCGATAGTGCTGTACTTAAACTACCTGTACTGGCGCGGCTATCAAAGGGTCTAAATGCGGCGCGTTTTGCCAGTACATTAGCGATACTCGTGCGCTCAGGCGTACCGCTGATTGAAGCGCTGCACATTGGGGCTGCGGTAACGACTAACTTACATATCAAACAAACTATCGTTAGCGCCGCCGACCGCGTGACCGAGGGCGCCAGCCTATCGAGTCAGCTTGAGCGCTCAGCGTACTTTCCGCCAATGATGGTACAGATGATCAAAAGCGGGGAGAACTCAGGCGAGCTTGAAAACATGCTTAGCCGCGCTGCTAATATGCAAGAGGCTGAAGCGACAAACTTTATCAGCACTTTACTATCCTTGCTTGAACCCTTAATGCTTGTCTTTATGGGCGTCGTTGTCATGATTATTGTTATGGCAGTTATGCTACCTATCGTCAATATGAACGACTTGGCGGGTTAAAGACCTACCTTATCCCATTGGTGCTAAAACCTACTATATGCTCTCTGAGCTTACATAATACTTACATTGCTGTTTTTTATTGTTGAGCTTGCATACTTATAAATCCAGTAAACTGAACAAAGCTTATGCTCACCTTAGCCTACAATAACCAGCCAGAATAACCGCCGCTAAAATATACTGACAGGAGTAGATAAAACTAAAATCATCGTCTATAGTGATAAACATCTGATTGTCTCTAAATCTTACCTTGCTTTAAATCTTATTTTTAAAGCCTAAAACTATAGCTTAAAATATAGACCACTGATAACTGATATCCACTGTTGATGATAAAAGCGATGACTATGATTGATTCTCCCCAAAACCTAATGCCGCCAACGATCAGCCACCCCATACCACAATCTCAACCAGCCATGACTAAAAACAAGTCCCAAGGTTATACACCCCTAAGCCGTAACCAATCAGGATTTACCTTGATTGAGATCATGGTTGTGATTGTAATTTTGGCTATCCTAGCAGGCTTAGTAGTACCTAAAGTGGTTGGACAAAGCGATAAAGCACGCATCAAAACGACTGAAACGGCACTAGCGACCGTGTCCAACGCCCTTGATATGTACAAAGTAGACAATTCGCGCTATCCGACCACAGCTCAGGGACTCGATGCGCTAATTACACCGCCTGCCGATGCCAAGAACTACCCTGAGGGCGGCTATATCAAAGGCGGCTATCCCACTGATGGCTGGGAGAACGAGATGCAATATGTCGCGCCAGGTGCTGAGGGTCGTCCCTATGATCTATTCTCCTTAGGGGCTGATGGACAACAAGGCGGCGAAGGGCAAAACGCTGATATCTATGCCCAGCAGTAAGCATAAGGCTTAAATGAATTTTTATCTTAAAATCAGCTAAACATAAATTATCAACCAGTAAGCGGTTATTGGTTGATATTTTTATGGCGAGTCTTTTACAGCAAATCCTTTATAGTAAGTCTATAAAGATTAAAACTAAAGTCAACATTGCTAAATAATAGTGTCCATAAAGGTAATCTTCCATGTCGCAGCAGACGCCAACGACCACTCCCTTACCAGCGGCGATGCAGCATAGCGCATTAGGCGGCGCAAAGTGGATGCCATTTAAGCGCGCGCTTACGACTGGACTGATGCTCTCTGGTCTTGCTGTTTCTGGTGTGGCGCTGACCTCAGTGACATCACCGACAGCGCAAGCGGCGAGTCTTAGTGATTTGTTTGGAAGTAAGAGTGCTGCGCCTGCGAAGTTCTTACCCGTGACTGAGGCGTTTGACGTGAGTAGTCGCACTACCGCTGTAGAGACAGGAACGCGCTTAGCAGTTAACTTCGATATTACCCCTGGGCACTACGTCTATAAAGACCAGCTGACAGTGAGCGTACCTACAGGCGTCACCGCCGCGCCTTTTCGCTTTAGCCAGTCTCCGGTCTCGATAGACGATCCGACTTTTGGTCAAGTCCCCGTATTTGATCAAGCCAACATGGTAGCGACGACGCTGCTGACGAGCGATAGTGGTAAGCGTATTGACAATGCCGCGCTGACTATCGGCTGGCAAGGCTGTGCCAAAGCAGGTTTATGCTATCCACCCGAAAAGATCAAAACCACAGTGACTATCGCCGCTACACCTCAGTCGGCTCTAGGGACGGTAGCCAATGATCGCAATGCGGCTGAGCAAAACAGCATGACGCCTCCGCTTGCCGTATCAGCGCCCATATCTAGTGATGCTGATGCAGTCATCGATTATGACGATTTTGATAGCAGCGCCTTAGAGAGTCGGATGGCGACTAATACGCTATTAGGCGCGGACAGTAGCGTTATCGGCGGCAATACGGACGGCAGTACTGATAGTATTAGTAATGGCAGTATCAGCGATAACCGTATTAGCGATAAAGAAGTAACCAGCAGTAACTCTATCGATAACCGTGCTGCGTTTAACGGTCTAGAGAACAGCGATCCTTTCGGTCTTGCCTCGCATCCCGGGCTTGCGCTGCTATTGCTGTTTTTAGCAGGGCTTGGATTAGCCTTTACGCCTTGTGTGCTACCGATGTTACCTATTGTCGCTAATATTATCGCCCGGCAAAAGAACCCAACGGTTAAGAAGAGCGTCATTTTGACGACCAGTTACGCGATAGGAGTCGCTACGGCTTATGGCATACTAGGTGCAGTCATCGCGGTGTTTGGAGAATCGTTAGGTATTATTGGTTGGCTACAAAATCCAGTAATACTTATTAGCTTTGCTATTGTGTTTGTCCTATTAGCGCTGTACATGCTTGGTGTTTATAGTATTCGATTACCGCGCGCACTCTCAAGTCAGATACAAGGTCTGAGTCAGGCAGGTGACAGCAAGCTTGGTAGTGCAGGTGGTAGTTTGCTTGTCGGGTTCTTATCAGCGCTCGTCGTCTCGCCTTGCGTATCCGCGCCTTTATTTGGTGCGCTGCTTGCGGTCTCCACGATCGGTAGTCCAGCACTTGGTTTTGCCGCTTTGTTTATGCTGGGTTTTGGTCTATCAGTACCGCTGATCGTCATTGGCGCGACCCAAGGAAGCATTATGCCAAAGGCAGGCGCGTGGATGAACTGGATTAAACAAGGCTTTGCTTTATTGCTATTTGCCGTCGCCTTATTGCTGCTTGAGCGCGTGTTTATTTCACCTGTGATGCTACTGGTGTGGGCACTATGGTTTATGGTCGTTGCTACATGGGCATGGGGCTGGCTTGGGCGTGGTCGGATGCTTATTCGAGCAGTCAGTTTAGTCGCTGGTATTTGGGCTACCGTACTCATTGTGGGCGCCGCTTTGGGGAACGATGATAGTATGCACCCGCTCGCCTCAGTGAACGCGCCAAGCTTAGCGCAAACGCATAACCTCTCTAGCGGATCAGTGATTCCGTCAAATCAAACTTCAGACAAGCACATCACAACCTTGGCTGAGCTGGATGCGATTACAGCGACCACGCCAAAAGTAGTAGTGGATCTGACGGCGGATTGGTGCGTGGAATGCCGGATTATGGATAAAAACTTATTTTATAATCGTCCGCCCCAAATGCAGGATTGGCAGTTGGTTAGGCTTGATATTACCGATACCACTGAGGATTCAAAGGCGATATTGGCGCGCTATCAGCTGTTTGGACCGCCAACACTGCTGTACTATATAGATGGTCAATTGGTAAATAAGCAAGTAGGGGAGATCGGTCGTCAAGAGTTTGAACAAACCCTAACGGCACTGAATAATTAGTCCTTTTGTAGAATCATGTGTTAGGGCTGATGCTATGATTACTCTTGGCTTATATAGCTACATTTGACTCTAACTATAATTAAAATTATACCTATCCCTTAATTATACCTACCCTTTTTAAGTCAGTTTTCTTCAACAGATACTGGCTTTTTTTCTTATACTGGGTTTTTCTTATACCAAGTTTTTCTTATATTAGGTTTTTCTTATACTAAACTTTAATATGCTAATTCTTTATACCCTATAGTATAATGATTGTTATTCCATGACAATAAACATACAATATATATAGTTTATATGTTCTTAATCCCCACATTTATTGTTGAAATTATTCTTAACTGTTAAGTATTTCAGTAGTACTGGTATTCGTTAAACAAAGGACCTTTATGTTCGCCCATACCCCCTCTCAGCATAGCCGTGCATTATCTCAGCCGCGTGGTCATGAACAGCGTCCCTCATTCAAAACCTCTTTGAACCTTGCTATCAGTATCGCTTTGGGTTGTACTGCGTTACAGGCACAAGCAGCGAGCGAACAGCGCTACAACGAGTTGCCCGTTAGCGAGACGGTAGGAGAGTACGAAGCACCAACGACAAGCCCAGTGACTCGTGATAGTGATGATATGGCACGGCAGACGGAGCTGTTTCTTGAGTGTAAAGAGATTCAGACAAGCGCAGCACGCCTAGCGTGTTTTGACAAAGTCGCAAGACAAGGTGAAGCGCCAAGCTATGTCGAAACCAAAAAGCCTGTTGATCTTGCCAAAACGATTAAAACGACCATATCAGGTAATCCACAAGTCGTACTGGCTGATGAAAATGTCGCCAGTCGCATTGAGAGAGAAGCAAATGAAGAGCGCGCCGCTGCTAACGAACGCTTAGATACCGTAGGACTGACCAAAAGAGAAGCTGAGGTACTCAAAGATGTTGGGGTGCAACAAGCGGATATCGAAAAGTACACGCCACTGAGTCTGGCTTACGATCTGGATCAAAACAATGAGCGCGGGACGTGGACGGTCAGACCGTATCGACCCAATTATATCTTGCCGCTGTTTTATAGCTTTGATCCTAATCGCAATCCAACGTCTAGCGACCCTAATGTGCCAGGCGAAGAGTTCAGCAATAACGATATACGTAATACGGAGCTAAAGTTCCAGTTATCGCTCAAGAGTAAAGTTGCCGAAGATCTGTTCGATACGAGCGCTGATCTCTGGTTTGGGTACACGCAGCAGGCGCACTGGCAGGTCTATAACGAAGATAACTCAAGACCATTTCGCGGGACGGACTATCAGCCTGAGCTGTTCTTAACTCAGCCTGTAACCGCTAATCTACCGTTTGGTGGACGTCTGCGTATGCTTGGCGCAGGGGCTATTCACCACTCAAACGGCCGCTCTGATCCTATCTCGCGTTCATGGAACCGTGCGTATCTGATGGCAGGTGCTGAATGGGGCAAACTGACGATCGTACCGCGCGTTTGGGCACGCATAAATAATGAGAGCGATAGTAGCGAGGACAACCCAGATATTGAAGACTACATGGGTTACGGGGACGTAAAATTCTTATACGATCTACCCAATCAACAAAGCATAAGCGGTACGCTGCGCTACAATCCAGGCTCAAACAAAGGCGCCGCTCAAATCGATTACGTCTATCCACTCACGGATAATGTCAACGGATACGTACAGCTATTCCAAGGTTATGGCGAGTCGATTATTGATTACGATCATGAAAACACCGCTATCGGTGTGGGTATCGTACTCAACGACTGGAAAGGCTTCTAAAAGGAGCGCATTTATCTTATCTCGTAAGACGCCGCTTATCGCGCCTTATCAGCTTGGACTATGGCTGGCAGAGTACCTCAGTGTACGCTGTCAGCTATGTCGCCTTTATCCTAGTAGACCGCAGGCGTGGCTTGCCTCAGATTCTGTAACATCGCCTGCGTCTCCCTCTCCAGCGATGCAGCCTGCATCACAAATACATAAACTCAGCCGCTACCTACAAAGTGGTCTACTATGTTCCTCTTGTCACCACAGTATCGAATGGCAACCTGAGCTCTTTAGTATTGATATCCATACCGATACCCTACTGCCTATCCAAGCCGCCACGTATTACGACTATCCTATGCGCCAAGCTATTCATAGCTTTAAGCACTCTGAGGATATGACTAAGCTACCGCTGCTTGTACACGCTCTACGTCAGTTATCGCGACCACACGGCTGTCACGCGACCAACAGCGTCATCGTCCCTATGCCAACGACCAACCAACGTCTCGTCAAACGCGGCTTCGATCCGGTAACTATTTTATCCACTCAACTCTCTAAACACTGGCAAATACCGCTATGGCGCGGCGTCCAGCGCATTGACAATACGGTAAGTCAGCGAGGTCTGAGCCGTGCTGAGCGCTTACGCAACTTAGATGATGCTTTTGTTATGGCCGCGCGGCCTCCTGTTAAGCGTTTATTATTGTTCGATGATGTCGCTACCACTGGAGCCAGTCTACAAGCCCTTGGCCGCACACTGCACCAAGCGCTAGCCCCTATAGCAGTTGAGAGTGCCAAACCAAGTCTTTTTGAAACTTCTCAGCAAACGCGCTATCAAATCAAAGCCTATGCCCTAGCACATGGCAGTCAATAAGTGATATCTCTATTGTTAGTGCTACCAGTAAAAACATAGATACTTGACCTAGAATTGCTTAAATAAACGGTCTTTTGACTACTATTGTATTGCTAAGATGTTTTTTTAACGTTATATTGTTTGATTATTGTATAAATATAAGCGACTTAACTTCTCTTTTTTAGCAAATATACTGAGAGATTATTGTACGAAATTTAATCTATCTACCTTTTATATAGCTGTAAACGCTTGTCAAATAAGCCGTGTTCGATGGAATGAAAATTGCAACAATTTACTAAAGTATCATTACAAAACTAGCATTTTAACTTTAGTTAGAACTATTTATCGCACATAGCGTATCGTTAAAGAGACAACGTAATCAGTTTAAGTTATCAAGTAGCACTATCTATTAGTAGTCATTATAAACAGGGATCTGATGTGAACGCCGCTGCAAACCACTTCTCATATAGTCGTCACAATAGCTCAGGATTCACCCTGATTGAGCTGATGGTAACGATTGCGGTCATGGCTATTATCGTGAGTATTGCTGCGCCAAGTGTAAGTACGCAGCTGGCGAATCAGCGCGTAAAATCAACAGCGGCGACGCTTGAGAGTGCGCTAAAAGAGGCAAAAGTGGAGAGCTTGATAAGACGGCAAAATATTACGCTGACTTATAATAACAATACCACTAATGTAGGCACTATCAATATTACTGATGATAATTCAAACCAAGTTGCCACTTATCAGTATGATGCAAAAAGTATTATAAAAGTAGGCAGTACTAGCATTGCATTTAGTCCAAATAAAACCGCTGGTGCAACGACTTATACCATTTGCGACAGTAATACCGCAGCTATTGGACAACAAATTGAAGTCACTACAGTGGGTCTTATTACGACAAGAGCTGGAGGAACGTGCTAGTGAAAAGTTTTATTACTCAGCGCGGAGTAGGGTTAGTAGAAGTGATGGTGGCATTACTATTATTAGCGGTTGCAGTACTAGGATTTAGTGCTATGCAGCTAAACGCTATAAAAGCTACTGACGAAAGCCTCATGCGTACTAAAGCAATGTCATCTATTAAAACTTTGTCAGAGAGTATGCGTGTGTTGCCAGATAGTAGTTCAACTTATGAAAATCAAGTAAATGCTATCTATAAAAAAAGCAAGAAAGCAGATAGTAGTTATGTCATAAGTGATTATTGCAGCGATGTTAATACCTACGAAGCTGCTGCGCCTAACTGTAACACGGGCAACTGTAGCACAGCGCAAGTTGTCAAACATAATGTATCCACGATTCTAAAAACATCTTGCAATAAAGAGATAGCTTTAAACATTGAAGTTTGTCCTGGTACAAGTGGGGTCAATGAACGTCGATGTATCATTGCAGGCTGGAATCAAACAAAACCAACTATGAATGATGAGAAGTTTTCATGTACTAATGCTGATGGTGTTTACAAGCCTGGCTCTGCTTGCTTCATCATGGAGGCTTACTAATGTCTAATTCATATTATTCTTTGTACCGACCAATTAAAAAGAAGGTTACGAAATATCAGCAAGGGTTTACTTTAGTGGAGCTGATGATTTCTTTAGTTTTAGGTCTGCTAATATCAGCAGCGGTTATACAGGTATATATTGCAAACGTAAAAGCAGTAACCTTACAAGACGCAGGCTCTAGCATTATCGATGCCAATGTTTTTGGCGTGCCAGTGTTAGAAGAGCATGTTCGCCTAGCGAACTTAGGACTTGCAGATGCTATCAACGATACTAACAATGGCGCCGGAATAGTATTAACTCAAACTGGTAACTTAAAAGATATAAAGCTAACTGGTGATGAGGATATACCGCTTACACTATTGACTCGTACCGGTGATGTAACACCAGTAGGTGTGGACAATGAATGGACTGGAATGACAACAACAGACAATCCCAGTGGACAACTAGCTATTCAGTTTAGAGCGCCGCAAAACATGTACGACTGCGAAGGGCAACTTGCTTTAGGACCAAGAGAGGTAAACATTAACAAAGTCAAAAAAATCATTGACGGACAGATTGTTATAGAACGTTATTATCTCAATGCACAGGATACGACTAAACCCAATCAGCTCTCTTTATATTGTGATGCAGGTAGGTATATTACAGAAGACATGGACAATTATAGCGAGCAAGGTCAAGCAGGCAAAACATCTACGATACTTACTGCAAAAAACGTTATAAAAAACTTTGGAGATAAGGGTGAGATACTCATTCAAAATGTGGACTACTTCGATATTTTGTTAGGAACAAAAAAGGGTAATAATATTCGATATTACACTGTAGATCAATATACTAAACTGACAGATAGACCTGATATCACATCGATCAAAACAGGTGGGATCGTACGCTCTGACAATATTGTACAGACGTCAGAATTGACGGATACATTTTCAGTTCTAGGTAAAATTGTCAAGCTAAAATCTGATACGACAGCAGCTGATAAAAAATATTTACGCTTTGTCTTTCAAAATGAAATCGCTTTACGTAATGCCAGACAAAAATATTCTTAAAAGGTGATATACCATGAAAAAGCTTTCATCAATACCCACAAGTCAGCAAGGCGTAGCTTTGATTGTGGTATTACTTTTTTTGGTATTGATAACCTTAGCTGGAGCAATAGCCGTTAAAAATAGCACGACAGACTTAAGACTTGCAACCAGTGAGCAAGCAGATACTTTGCTACTCAATACGGCTGATAATACCAATAAGAGTATCGAACAAATTATTAATGTAGATATGAGCGACTATCAGGCAGTGGCACAAAAAAATATCGCTTTGAGCAAGGCAGGTATGTTTGGATATTTTATGAATATAGGCGGTGAAGAGAACCGCGGTGATCAGATTATATTTTGTTACCGTCCGCGTGCTGACTATTTTTTTAGAATGAATGAGGCGACTGTGATAGACCCTAGCGGTGGTAGTAAGCTGACGACAGGATCTACGAGTACAGGAGGGTTTTGCCGGGTTAATAAGGCTGCAGATTTTAGTAGCGTGCGTAACAATGTAATGACTCAAGTTGCTATCACTAGACCTACCAGTGAAATGGTAGCATCTCGACCTTTTGAGTTTGTAGATACCCAGCGTACGGTGAATACAGAAGACAATACCAGTAGCACTCCAAATTTTCGCTTATATAGCACTTCGTTTTTGCCGGGTTTGACTCAAGCCAAAGAAAGCGACATTTTAGACTGCTTAAAAAAACCCAATCAAAATGCCGTCGATTATGGCTTTGCAGGCAAAGATGACGATGATAACGATATTACGCTTTATTACGATGAAACCATGACTCAATGTCTTGCGAATTTAGGCGTACCAGCAAAGACCTTGATAGAAGACGTCAAACTTGAGAACTTACTCACTTCTGAGAAATGCTTAGACTATGGCAAAGGCACTGCAAGCAATAGCTTTAGTGATGAATGCCAAAAAATGCTGAATGTAACAGCATCCGGTACTCCCAAAAGAGCCCCTAGCTCACAATCTAAAGACTGAGACACGTAAACCGTACGCTGTTTGGTATAACTATCTACTCTAAGGAGTACCCTATGAAAACATCTCCCCTAGCATCCGTATCACAGTGTAATCCTAAAATGGTGTTTAAAGCCTCTGCGCTAGCGCTTGCTGTCTCTACGCTTATTATGACGACCACGGCGCAGGCTGCCATAAGTTACGATGAAAGCGGTACAGCAACATACAATATGATAGGTGACCTATCGATTTATCAGCCTCCTGTTGGTAAGTCACAGCCTACTATTATGCTTATGCTTGATAAATCAGGTAGTATGGGTAACTTTACTCAAGGAAGAAGACGTATCGACAGCTTATGGGAGGACTATGGTAGCCTTGATTATAAAAAATCGAACTACGTTGTAGTAGAAGATAGAGAAGTAATTAAAAGAGAGCCTGTTTGTTTTGATTATTATTGGTGGGGTGGATGTCGTAAAGAAGGTTATAAGGACACTATTGTTGTACAGCCTGTAAATGTAACTTATTCCTATCACACCCCTAATCTAATAGGTAAAGACGGTAGAGCTTGCTATTATGGTAATGACAGCAAAGCAACGGTACAAAACTCCTTAGATAGCAGTAGAACCTATGCTTATCCTACAGGTTTTAAAGATAATTTTCTCAGTGAAAGACGTACAGATGATGGTTATCGTTACGACATTACCTATTGTATTGACACCAGTGCTCAAGATACGCGCACAGCAGCAGAGATCGCCGCAGGTGATGCTCCAACCAATTGGCGCTTAGACAGAATAGCTGCGTTAAAGGTCGCCGTGTTTAAGCTATTACGTAATCCAAAAATGGATGAAAATATTAATGTAGGAGCAGGCTCTTATGGATATGGTGAGAGATATGGCAAAATAGGTGTCGCGGCAGAGCCCCTGAATACCGTTCAAAAGAATAAACTCCGAGATTACATCGCAGACCTAGACCCTTATGGCGGTACGCCTACGGCAAAAGCATTCGCAGAAGCGGGCGCTTATGTTTTAGGTAGCTCTACAGCAGGCGGCGGTTCTGATTATAGTGGTTTTTTGAATATTAATAATGATGGGGTGATACGTAACAGTAGTAACTATATAAAACCTGAAAGCTCGCAATGTGCTGGTACCGGTATATACCTGCTAACCGATGGTGAACCTAATAGTGGTGGCTCTTACACTCAATATATAATGCGTCAAACTTTAGACAATAGTAACTTTGAGTGTGGTGGTAGTGGCTCATTGAGTAATACAGCTGCGGCTGGGGGCGATAATGCCAGATGGGACTGTACTGGAAACTACGCCAAGGCCTTGAATATTGAGGGTATAAAGACTGCTATGGTAGGATTTGGTAGTAGTTTTAAGACTTTTAATGATGCTAGTAACTATCGAACCGTTCAAGCTACCCTCTCTGATGGTACGCCTTATGAGAAAAAATACTACCGCTGTGATCTTCTGAAGGATACGGACGCTAGAAACTCATGTAATCTAGGTATGGAGTCAGAGGATGATGATACCGGATTTGCAGGTTTTACAGGGGTTGGCGGTTATGGGGAAGGCGGTTTTTACTATGCCAAGGACTCCAAAGATATCGTAAACAGTGTTTTGTCATTTGTCACTAAACTAGATAACGATCTTGCCAGTATCCCCTCTGGTACTATTACCATTCCTCAAGATCCGTTAAGCTCGCAAAATATCAAGCCCTATGCTTATTTGCCTATGCTTGAACCCAAGGTAGGGAGTAATCTGCTTGTGTGGCCCGGTAACCTAAAAAAATATCAAGTCAATCAAGGAACATTGTACGGTAGATCAGCGTCAGGAAGTAGTGCAGATACGCGGCTGTATGTCAGCATAGACAAAGACGGCAATATAGATAATACTGGTAAAAAGTTCCCAACTGAGCTAAACCCAAATGCCCGTGATCTATGGAGTACCAAAAACTATCAAGACGTCAATGAAGCGGGTAATACAGTCAATGTCAATGACCGTATTACTTCAGGAGGTTTTTATGCGCGTCTCAAGTCGCCCACTGATACAACTAATACCACTCGAGCGGTTTATGTCGAAAATGGTAATGGTTTGACTAAGCTTGCCGTTACTACAGGTACATTAGAGGGATTCGATAATCTAGATAGCAGTTATGGCGCTGAAGAAAAATTATATTTGCTCAGTTTTTTGGGCTATAACATCAATGTTGATGCTGCCTTGATTGCAAAAATAGAAAATGCTACTAACCCGCAGACTGAGCTTGCCAAGCTTATCACCTCACCCAGTGGCGAAGTCAAAGTATTGGGCGGTGTATTGCACTCACAGCCTACGGTAGTCAGTTATGGCGGCAAGATTAACTCTCCTGAAAAAGACGCTGACGGCGATGGCATTATAGATGCTGACGCTGGTCAAGTTTCTACTGATCCCAGTGACCGCGATGATTACGTCATGTTTGGCTCTATGGAAGGCGCATTACATATCGCTAATTCTGAGACAGGAGAGGAAGCGCTTGCCTTTATACCCAAAAAGATTATAGCCGAACAAGCGAAATCTCTGAAAGAAGGAGCGGTAACGACTGATCCTGATGTCCAGACGCCAGTATTTGGTGTTGATGCGCCTTGGACTGCTAGGGGTTTGTATGACTATAAGTTTAAGACCGATGGAAGCGGGCAGGTCAGTGCCAATACCATGAACATATATGGCGGAATGAGTAAGGGCGGAGTAGGGCTATATGGACTAAACGTCAGTACTATCGGTTCTCCTACCAAATTATTTGCTATTGATGAGACGACGACGGGTTATAGTCGTTTGGGTATGACTATGGCGCAACCTATATTTGGCAAGATAAAGGTCGGTACTGGTCGTAATGCTATTAAAGAAGTCATTATATTCGGCGGTGGATACGATAAGTGCTATGAAGATCCTACCTTTAGACTTGGCGCAACCAATAATAATCTCGACAGCTGTAACAATATTGCACAAGCTAAAGGTAACGCTGTCTACATCGCTGATGCCAAAACGGGTGATTTGATAACATCTATATCAGGAGCAACCACAGGTAACAAGAACGTCAATGTACCGACGATGAAACACAGTGTAGTCAGCGAAATCACTACTTTAGATCGCGACAACGATGGGCTAATCGATCATTTATACTTTGGTGATCTAGGCGGTCAGCTATACCGTGTAGATCTACAGAACTCTCAATCTCTGAGTACTACAGCAGGTCTAAATACTTTTGTACGCCGAGTATCTAGAGTACTTAATACTAGTGGCGACACGGCGAGTGATCGAACATCAAAAGCCTTGTTGAATAAAGGCTTACAATACCGGTTCTACGCGCAGCCTTCAGTCAGTTTCTTCTTGCCCGATGGCGCTAATGGAGAGCGTATAGCAGTAGTTAACGTTGCATCAGGAGACCGAAGTAGTCCTCTGTCTCGTGAACGTAATAGTCTTACAGAAGCTAATCGGTTGTTTGGTATTATCGATAGAGATATAGTTGATCAAAACTTATATGGCGATTCTATTCAACTGTCTGCCAGTGAACTGACTTTAGACGATCTGGCGCTATTGCCTTTTGATAATGTTACTATTCCGGCTGCTCCTAGTCTTCCTGGCGCACCTGCCCCTGCTCCCACAACCAGTACCAAGGCTAATGTCATAAACGCCTTACAAACTGGTGTGTTTGATGGTTGGAGTTATCCACTAGCTTACTTTGATGGGTACTCAAATATCAAGCATGTCAAAAGTATGGGTAACGGTTTAGCGATGGGCGGTATGTACTATCTGACGGCGTACAGTCCAGAGATGCAGTACGATACTACGATCAATACGTGTTCTGCACAAGTAGTTGGCGGTTCAGAGCGCCAGCTATATTGCCTACCTTGGGGGGTCTGCGAGGCCTCCACCTCTAAAAACGGTATAGGCGGGTTTGTACGAGCAGGCAAGGGCATACAAGAGTTAGCGTTAGGGTCATTTAGTGAAGACTTCACTAATATCAAAGTACTTATCGGTAACCAGACCTTTAGCGAACAACGCGATTTTGATAATCGAAGTGGTTTTGGCAATAGAAGCTTTTTAGATACCAAACCTGGTATCGTAAGACATAGCTTCAATGGTAGCGGTAAGCTATCAGACGTTAATGGCATGGGATCGGCGGCGACCTTTGGCAATATGAACGGTTATCAGCTCTACGCGCAGCGCTGGTATCAGAAGTACGTAGACTAAGGTGTGGTTATGGGTAGTGACTATCAGTTAGGTGACAATTATTTATCAAATCATTGTTGTGCTCAAGGTTTTACCTTAATAGAGCTGATGATCGTTGTGATGGTTATCGGAATATTAGCGGCAATTGCTATCCCCTCTTATCGTCAATACGTTATACGTAATGCTGAGCTTGAGACGCAAGCACACATGAAGCAGCTTGAGATTGAGCTTATGCGTTGGCGCGCCTCTGCACTGACATATAAAGGATTTGTACCCAAAAGTGGGGTCGACAATGACGGCGTAGCGACTCATGGATATGGCGAGACTGATAACAAGACAATATATGTACCAAAAGGTAGTACAGCGACAGACTATCACTACAAAGTTACGTTAGCAGATGGTACAGATACGACTAATAGCTTAGTAAGCGTAGACACTGGAGGTAATGTCAATAATGTTGTGGGGCGCTCGTGGAAGATGATAGCTGAGCCAAGTAGTCGTTATAGTCAAGCTGATAAGATATTACTCGGTAGTGATGGTCTACAGTGTAAGGCAAGCAATACTGATACTAGTATCGAT
This sequence comes from uncultured Psychrobacter sp., assembly GCA_947489525.1. Taxonomy (GTDB): domain Bacteria; phylum Pseudomonadota; class Gammaproteobacteria; order Pseudomonadales; family Moraxellaceae; genus Psychrobacter. The sequence continues at coordinate 320,086 of CANLDW010000002.1, read as the reverse complement.
ATAACGTCTACAGACTGTGGTAGCTATGCCACGTATTGGTGATAAATATGTTAAGAGATAAAAAAGGCTTTACCTTGATTGAGCTGATGATCGTTGTCGCTATAATTGGCATACTCGCCGCTATTGCTTATCCAAGCTATCAAAGTTATGTCATCAAGTCCAAGCGCGTCGATATGATGAGTGAGATGCAAAACATTGCCTCTCAAATAGAGAGCCGTAAGCTGGCACAGGGCAGCTATAGTAATGATCTAATTACAGGACTAGGTGGTAATTATCCTAGTCAAGGCACTGCGCTATACAATATTACCTTTACGCCTAACCCTTTAACCCATCAATGGACGATTACAGCCACACCTATAGCCGGAACACAGATGGCTAATGACGGTACTATGACTTTAAATTTCCAAGGCGTAAAATGTCGAGGAACGGCTTGCGGTAGTAGTGACAGCTGGAACAAATAACGTTAAATGTCACTTTTTGTAACTTTATGACAAAAAACGTCAGTTTTAGTTACCTAATAGACGTAAAATTAACATTAACTGACAAAAAATATTTATTTAGAAGGTAAGTTACTGCCAAATAGGATGGTTAAAACATCAATTGTTAGATAGAAACTCCTAATACAAGCAGAAAACTATAATTTTAGAGCGGTAGTTCAGATTAAATACTGAAAGTGGCACGATACCTGCAATGATTAAGATAAGCACAACCCTACTATATAACTGAAGATACTAGAGTTCTAAACCTATTATTTTCGTATTACCCTTAAAGGAGTTTTTATGAACACTGCACAAAAAGGTTTTACCTTAATCGAACTAATGATCGTTATCGCTATTATCGGTATTCTAGCGGCGATCGCTCTTCCTGCTTATCAAGACTATACTGCTCGTGCACAAGCTACTGAAGGATTTAAAGCGACTTCAGGGTTACAGACCGATGTAGCTGTATTTGCTGCAGAAACTGGTGCTTTACCAGTTACTGCAGATTTAACAGCAGGAGCAGCTCCAATTGTAGCCCAAGCAGATGCATTGGAAGGAAAATATTTCTCAGCAGGTGGTGTAGACCTTCTTAACGGTGGAGTTATTCAGATTCTATTTGACGATGGTTCTAATGATGGAAAAATTATGAAGCTTACTCCTACTGCTACTGGTGGTCAGATAAGTACATGGACTTGTGCACCAGGAGATACTGCAGCAACTGCTATAGACAAATCTCGTTTACCTGCTAGCTGTCAATCATAATTATCTAACATTATTTTTTAGTACTTTGCTTCTTCTGATTAAAGCCTCAGCTCTTGCTGGGGCTTTTTTTGTCTAAAAATTACGTTAATTGTTATTAGATATAAGGTAGTGCCTGTTGCCCACCCAATTTTGTCAATTATCAAGAGTGGTACGCTGTGTGCAGTATAGGATACAGATAATATCATAAATAGACACGCTACTGCTTAAGGAACTCACCATGCGCAGCATCGCTCGAACTAGCCCGACTCACAACCGTCAAGCAGGCTTTATTCTGATAGAGATAATGATAGTCATCGCTATTATCGGTATACTAGCCGCTATTGCCATACCTAATTATATGAGTTATGTCGGACGAGCACAGGTGGTTGAAGGGTTTGTCGTGACTGATAGTATACGTAGCGAAATAGCGTTACAGGTATTCGAAAATAAAGCTTTCCCTGACGCTACAGCTGTCTCTACTACAGGCACAGTAGGTAGACAGGCTAATAGTCTTGATGGTAAATACGTAGCGACAAATGGCGTAACGGTAGCTTCTAACACAGGCGTTATTACGGTGACCTTTGACGCAGGTAGTATTGCAAACCAAACCTTAGTGCTCACTCCTCAAATCAATACTAATAATAATCAGAATGTTATTCAGTGGATTTGTAGCGGTACAGTAGGCGCAGATAAGCTACCTATAAGCTGTCAAAATTAGAATCGCTCATTATTACATTTGTTTTAGAACTAATAATACATCAGCGTTTTATCTCTATAATCAAACTCACTCAAAAGACCAATATAAATCATGCTGAATTCATCTCTAAAATTTCGCATTAAAGCGTTCAGTTATCATTTAGTCATTTCTATACTCATTGCTCTATTGAGTTTATACGTTGTCTTTATGATATGGCATCCTGAGCCATTAGCAAAAGCAGTAGGAGTAACCCATATATTTGTGATGATGCTTGCCATTGATGTCGTTTTAGGGCCATTATTAACTTTTATTATCGCTAAAAAAGGCAAAAAATCGTTAAAGTTTGACTTAGCTGTAATTATTGTTTTACAACTAGCTGCCTTTGTTTATGGTATCTATAATATTGCTATCAGTAGACCCGTGTATATTGCTTTTGATACCATCCGATTTGAAGTCGTACAAGCCAACAATATACCTAAATCTAGCTTGGCAGAAGCGTCAGCACCTTATGATACTTTGAGTTGGGGGGAACCAAAATGGGTCGCAGTACAAGCAACAGAGAATGATGAGCAAAGAAGCAACCGCTTATTTTCTGAACTAGAAACAGGCGTTGCACCAAGTATGCAACCCGATTTATACGAGCCACTCAACAATCAGTGGTCAAGGATTAACAACAAGGCCAAGCATTTAAATAATTTATATCAGACTAACGATAAGTCCAATGTTGATACTATTGTTAATAGCTATCCATCGGCTACGGCATGGCTACCTCTAGTCGCCTATCAACAAGATATGGTGGTATTGATTGATAGCAAAAATAACAACATTTTAGATATTGTGGATTTGCGACCTTAATGGCTGTTTGATGACCTAATAAATACTTCCCAAACACACCCAACCCCAATAGTGTAAACTCACTCTATCCACACAAAGTGACGAGTCTGTTTATGCAAAAAAAGGTCTTAGGTATTTGCCTAGTTGTTGCGCTACTCGAGGGCTTTGCTGGTCTCGGTATCGAGATCTATGCCATTCGCATATCAGCGACCTATATCGGCGCGTCCATCTCTATTACTGGCGTTATCCTCGCGATGGTACTGATCGCCATTGCCGTAGGTTACTGGTATGGCGGACGGCTCTCGCAAGATATTCACACGCCAAGACAGGCGCTACTCAAGGCCGGTTACGTTTTATCCTTATCTGCTATCTCTCATGCTGTCGCTTGTATTATTCAGCTGCCACTACTTGCAGCGATGACCGCCAGTATCGATAGTCCGATTATCGCCGCCATCGGTGTCGGGCTATTATTCGGCGTAGGGCTAGCGTTTGGTTCGACGGCTATTCCGCTGATTACCCAGTTTTTGTCATTGAAGTACGAAAATCATGACGGCGTTGATGCTGGCAAGAATGCTGGCATGATGGTGGCGATTACTACTGTCGGTAGCGTGCTGGGCTCAACGCTGACGCCGATTGTTCTACTGCCCTATATCGGTCTGATGAGTAGCTTAGCGTTATTTATTGCCGCGCTAGCACTGAGCGCCGCCCTGTGTACCAAGCTTGCGATGCAGATGCAAACCACTGAGCATACTTACGCCTCGATACCTCTCAAAAATTACGCTCTTGCCATTGCTGCCTTTGTAGTAACGATAACTTTTATAGCACTGAACAAAGTCGATACCGGTTATCAAACCGCGACAGGCGCGTGGTTTATTCAGTATGGTATCGTCGATGGTGAAATGGCGGTGACGATCACCGATAAGCCCAAACAGACTACGAGCAGTTGCTGGATTGCAGCGACTAACAAGAACTGCCACTGGTACGGCGAGATTACGGTAGAAGCGATTGAGGAAGTGCAGCCTGAGACTTTAGTGTTCCTCGGCGGGGCAGGTATGGGGACGCCAAGCGAGGTCGCTTATTATCATCCTGATATGGCGCTGACGGTGATCGATATCGATAAAGGTTTGCCTGATATTATCGAAGCGCACTTTTTGCAAGCGCCGATAGCGTCCAATATTGAGTTCGTTGGTGATGATGCCAGAGGCTATTTGACTCGGCATAGCGATGCGCGCTTTGATTTTATGCTGATCGATGCCTTTCAAGGGCGTTATGTGGCGAGTAATTTATACACTATTGAAGCGCTGACACTGTTCAAAAGTATTAGCCCGCACATTATGGCAAATGTCATCGGTAAGCCTGCGCCCACGCACGGCTATACACAGATGATCTTTAATAACTGGCTGACCGTCTTTGGCGATAACGCTTATGTACTGACCAAAAATGACAGTGCTAACTTGCAAAATATTATGTTATGCAGCTTTGCGTGCCCTGGTAGTCAAAAGCTTGCCGATATGGACTTTGTCGATAGACAGTATCCCTTACATACCGATGATGTGCCACGGCTTGATCGCTATTTGTACCGCTCCATTGAAAGTTTATAAAGCTGCTTAAAAAGCCATCTTGCCCATGTTAAAGTTTGTTCCTTAAAACTTTCTACTATCCTATGGTTCAATAGGGGTGGCATCAAATAGGTAATACTGAGGCACGATCTTAATCCGTTAGATTCTGCTCAATATCTCCTAACGTGAGCCCCGTGTCTTCGGTACTGTATATGATGATGCCTTCATCATCGATTTTATTATCCATCACCAATTTACCGATTCTATTACTAGCCTCTTGATTGCCTTGGTCGGCTGCTTTTTTGTACCATTCAAAAGCTTTATCATAATCTTGTGGTACACCGTAACCGTTCTCGTAAAGACCGCCAATATTGAGTTGTGCCATCTCTGAATTCTTAGAGGCTGCTTTGGTATACCACTCAAAAGCTTTAAGATAGCTTTGTGGTACGCCTCTACCAAAATAGTACATCGTACCAATATTGTTTTGAGCATCCACAGAAGCGCTATTAGATTCTATGTTGTCAGCTGACAATGAATACCATTTCATAGCTTCTTGATAGTTTTGATCAATACCTACTCCACTTCCATACATAATGCCGAGACTAAATTGGGCATCAGCGTGTCCTTGATTGGCTGCTTTTTGCATCCATGCAAATGCTTTTTGGTAGTCCTTTTCTGCTCCCAAACCGTCATAATACATTAGACCTAAATAGTACTCAGCAGGCGCATAGCCTTGATCGGCAGCTGCTTGAAATAGCTCAAAAGCTTTGTCATCGTCTTCAGGAACAGAATCACCCTCGTAGTAGGCCAGTCCAAGCTCGTATGTTTGTTTAGGATCATTTTGCTCTATTGATTCAGTGATATTTAAAGGTTCCGCTGAACAAGCTGAAACGGTTATTCCGACTGATAGCGTTGTAGCTATCAATAAAGACTGAGTTAGGCTTTTTAGATTCATTAAACTCTCATTAAAATTATCTATTGAACTGACCGATTGGGACTGACCTCTGCATAAGTCTTACCCTCTGGTACAGGAATACAATCAACCTCTCTTTGTGATTCATCAGGTTTGCAGAAGTCTAGAGTTAGATAATAAGTTTCGTACTCACCTTCCTTGCCAACAGGTACAGGGTTTAAATAGACCTTGCCCATATTTACATAAATTTTTTCAGTATATGGCTTATTAGGTATAAATGACAATCCTCCGTTTGCATATGATTTTATTTCATAACCTGACTTATAAATAGTAAAACTTGCTCCTCCTTTAGCCATAGTTAGTCTATGGTTTGGTTTATTGAATATGTATTCAGAAGTAATTGGTGGTACTGAAAAACGTCCTTGTTCATTAGTATAGTCAAGGGCTGGGCCTCCAATAACGGTCTTTACCCCTTCAATAGGCCGATTGGTCTGTTTATCAATCACTTGTCCTGTGATTTGTGGTGTGATATAAATTACTTTTTTTTGACAACCTGTTATGCTGACCAATAAAATTAAAAGTAAAGTTGGATAAAACGTTCTCATTTTCATACTAATCTTCCTCAAGTCTAGAAACCCATAATAGACCTTTTACATCGGTTTCATTGGCAACCACACGTTCGTAAAAATCTGGCGGTTTACGGTTACCTGCATATTTATTTAAATCCAGTTCGCCAGTGGTAGGGTAGTTATAATCACCATTAATATCTTGACCAAGGGTAGAGCTCCCTTCATGAGTCAATGACTGCCAAACGCCTCGATAGTCCCAAACGATTGAATGTCCCATTTCATGAGCAAAAGTTTCTTCAAACCTCATATCTGCCTCAACTTGACTCTCGTAATACCATATGTCGTCTTCCAAATATCCTACGTTATAAAAAACGTTTCTAAAGATGGGAAAACTGTTTGAACGTCCCCATTCGTTATTGGTATTAAAGGTCACTTTGGCTTGCGGTAAGGCATTTTGGTCAGTAATCACTGTATTAACGAATACCTCATAGGAGACCCCATTAACAGTGATATTGGGTGTGATTAACGTATGTGTCGTACTATTACGACTCCAATACTTATTCATCCCTGCGATGACCAAATCGCGTAACTGCTGATTGGTTTTTGTTTGATTTCTTAATATAGGCTTACTACTAACGTATTGTGGAGACACTTGTATTTCAGCGATGGTACGAGCATTAGGACTAATGCCCTCAACTTGTATATGTGAATCAATATTTACCCTTATAGTCACATCAATTCGTTTTTTACTTCTATCAATGACCACATCTGCCCATTTCTCATCTTTAAACTCTGTTTCAATCTCATAGGTATGCGCGTCAGTACCACCAGAAGCATTAATACCTTGCACCTTAATCGAAGGACGGTTGTTTTTATCGGTAAACCATCGACTGTCGTAAATATCATTGATAAATCCATCCCACTCTATCTCAACCGTTTGACCTTCGCTATATGTATCCGTCCGCTCCTCAATCACATCGCTTAAGCCACTACCTCCTAAGACGGTTAATTTACTATACGAGCCTTGTTTTATCCTAATTTCGATAGTGAACTTACTGTGTTTTAAACCTTCAGATTCAGGCTCACCGAACTTAGGTACACCTAAGGGAATGAATTCGTTCTTATATAATGAAACCTTTTTGATTTCCAAAGCTGTAGATTTATCTTTATTTGTAGGATTGATAAAACTATCAATCAAAGCATCCGGATCCGTTTTCGGAAACTGTAAAGGCGCGGGTTGTTCAAACAGTGGCTCAGGCTGTTCAACGCCGAATACTTCAAAGTCTGACTCGGCAAACGACTGCTGAATAGCAATGAGAGTAGCACCGCAGCTGGTCACATCGCCTTCGCGAGCAATCGGTGCGCCGTCCACAATGAATGACGGGTCACCCGTAAGGATAGTGGTGAGCTTTTTACATTTTTTGCAGATGACTTTATCGCCTTTACGCGAGACTTGTACGCCATTATGCGTAGTATATGGTGACCCAGTGATGACTTCGCCGCCGTGTGTAGTCTTTGCACCTACTGTAATATATGCTGCCATGATATTTTCCGATGATATTAGGGCGTGTTGAACATTCAAATGTGGCACTGGCGGCGGCCATTTTTTAGGCAATACGCAGTGAAATTTTCGAAGCCTAGTCATTCTAGGATAGACAATTTCGCCATGTATTGGCAGAAAATAGCCCCGCCCCGAAGGGCTGATGCTAAAATCACCCCAAACAGTGTTGTAAACCTAGCTAATGCCTCGGCATTATCGTCGGTTTACGCCTAGTTTGGTGCGATTTTATCTATCAGCAGTCCTAATATTTGAATGTTCAACACGCCCTATTGAACTCTTAATTGATAGTAATAAATGCTACTTTGTAGCGCTCCATTTTATATACATTATAAAAGAACAAAAGTCTAAAATTATAAGTATAGTATTTAAGGACATTACAATACGTTAAGTGATGTTAAAAATTAGGTAAGCAGTGAGTGGAATTTGCTGCAATGGCTGGATTGTATTTGTCTATAAGGCGCTATTCACTATGGATCATAATCAATTTAATAGACAAAAAAAGACCATGACATTAGTCACAGTCTTGTTTACAAAGTATATGTCCGTCATTTAATCACGGACAGACCACTACTTTTCTAAATACTGAATCTTACCCTCGACGCCGTCCCACTTTTCCGCATCCGGCAAGGCAGGCTTCATCTCAGTGATGTTCGGCCACTCCTGCGCCAGCTCAGCGTTCAGCTCAATAAAGATCTCTTGTCCCTTGGGTACCTCATCTTCTGAAAAGATTGCATTGGCAGGGCATTCAGGCTCGCATAGCGCGCAGTCGATGCACTCGTCAGGATCGATGACAAGGAAGTTGGGACCTTCGTAGAAGCAATCAACCGGACAGACTTCCACACAGTCAGTATGTTTACAAAGAATACAATTATCTGCAACGACAAAGGTCATAGTGATAGCTACCTGTTATTGATTCGGTTACTGCCGAATAGAATAGATAAAAATAAGGCGTATTTTAACGCTTTTATGCTTAATTAACAAACCCCTTTAGCGACTGACCTGTTGTTTAAGCTGATAGAGTAGGTCGTGGGCTTGTTTGGGCGTTAAGCTATCAGGATCGATGGCTTCTAACTCATCAATTAGACTAAATATCTGATTTTGCTCAGTATTACCAATAGATTTTGTCTGCTCATCGGCGTTGATCGCAGTAACATTTGCATAGTTGTGCGAACGCGCGTCATTTACGGCATAAGCTAATTCAGTTTTATCAGTAGTGCTGTTTTGCTCGTGTCCTTGGTTTGGCTTTTGGTTTTGTATTGGAGTGTTTGTTTGATGATGCGCGTGTTTGGGCGTTAAGGTATCAGCTAAGTAGCGCTTGGCATCAGCGAGGACGGTGCTCGGAATACCGGCCATCTTTGCGACGTGTAGCCCAAAGCTGGAGCTGGCAGCGCCGTCGACGATCTTGTGTAGTAGCAATAGCTGACCCTCAACATCGCTTGCTGCCACGTGCACATTACGGATGCCGTCACGTAGACCCGTATCTTGCGCCAGCTGCGTCAGCTCAAAATAATGAGTCGCAAATAGTGTGAGACAGCCAATCTCCAGCAGCCGATTGACGCAAGCATGGGCGATAGCCAGACCGTCAGTGGTAGCTGTACCGCGTCCCACCTCATCCATAAGCACTAAAGATTTATTCGTCGCTTGATTAAGAATATTGGCAGTCTCTATCATCTCCACCATAAAGGTCGACTTACCGCCTGCTAGATCATCGGCTGAGCCAATACGGGTAAAGATGCGATCGATATCACCGATGTGCGCTGATTGTGCTGGCACAAAGCTACCGCAGTGTGCCAGCAAAACGATCAGCGCCGTCTGGCGCATATAAGTGGATTTGCCGCCCATATTGGGTCCAGTAATCAGGAGCAAGCGCTCAGGGTGCGCATTACTACCAAGCGCACAATCATTAGCGACAAACCGCTGGGTGGGACTAGTATGATGAGTGGGCATAGCCGCAATCGTGCTATCGCTACGATTCATCGCTGCTTCAACGACAACGTGACGACCTTGGCGGATATCGATGCTACTTTTTGTATGAGCGCTGGGGTTGGAGTCACTGTTAGTATCTTGACTCATCACAGGTCGCTGCCAGCCGTACGTTATAGCCAGCTGTGCCCAGTTACTTAGTACATCAATATGCGCGATAGCGGCGCTCAGCTGTTGCAGCTCAGCCAAATGCGTGCTTAGAGTGGCAAGCAGCTCGTGATACAGCTGTTTTTCGCGGGCGAGTGCTAGGCCTTGTGCGCTGAGATACTCGGTTTCTAGCGTCTTTAGCTCATCGGTGATAAAACGTTCACTGCTTTTAAGCGTTTGCCGGCGTATAAAGTGTGCCGGGGCGTTTTTGGCTTGCATCTTAGGTAGCTCAAAATAAAAGCCGCTGACTTTATTATAGCCAACCTTGAGATTAGGCAATTGATTGTCGCGCCGCGCTTTTTCAAGCATCGTATCAAGTGTCGTTTGAATATTGTCATGCAAGTGCGTCAAGCGATCAAACTCGTCATCAAAGCCTGCCGCTAGCATACCGCCATCGCGGATATGCGCGGGCGGCTCAGCGATAATAGCACGCTCAATGAGATCGGCAACCCCCTGTACGCTCTCCAGCTGATCGGGTAGCTGCTGCATAAGCATAGGCAGCAGACCTGCCTGCTCACAGTGAATATCCGCACTGTTTAGCTGATGGGTGAGCTGCGCGCTACTGCCGATACCCTCGGCAAGCTTACGCAGGTCGCGCGGCTTGGCGCTTGCCAGACCAATACGGCTACTGATACGCTCAATATCGCCGATACGGGCTAAGGTGTCTCGTAAATCATTTACTAAACTAGAGTTGTGATACGCTGAGTGGTTTGTTGCATCAGGAGACGACGCATTGTGTGACTCAAGTAAACAAGAGACTGCCTCTAAGCGCTGATTGATACGCTCATGCTGGCGTAGCGGACGCTTCATTTGTTGTACGAGCAGACGTCTGCCCATAGGCGTCTTGCAGTGATTGAGCACTGTTATGAGCGCTGTACCGTTACTACTAACAGGACTGAACAGCTCAAGGTTTTGTTGACTACTGGCATCGATAACCAGATAATCATCGCTGTGCTCAACGATCAACTGATTGACTTGCGGGATATGGCGCTGCTGGGTTTGGCGTGCGTAGTGAATAAGCGCGGCGCAGCTCGATTGAGCGAGCGGTGCGTTCTCAATACCCAGACCCTCTAAACGCTGTACCCCAAACTGCTGGCACAGCGTTGCGCCGGCGTGCTCGCGGTGGAAGTCGGCGGCGGCGACTTCAATGACAGGACAATCAAGCTCGGCGCGCACCCACACGAGCCACTGCTCATCGCTAGCCTCACTGATGATACATTCGCTCGGCGCAAAACGTGCCAGCACCGTTGACATCTTGGTTTGTAGCGTGTCCGTATCGCCCGCATCCGCGCTTAGCGTCTGCGTTGTGAGCGTACCTGCGCTCATATCTAGCTGACTGATCGCAGCTTGGATCGAATGCTTGCTATTGGCTCTAGGCTGTGCGATATCGATTGCGACTACAGTAGGCGTATGACCCGGCGCGATGAGCGCATCATCGGTAATCGTTCCTGCGGTGAGGGTCTTGACGACTTCGCGGCGCATGATTGTAGGCGCTTTACTGGCGACTTTCGTGCGTTTAGCGGCTGTGCTTTTTTTGCTTTTCTCGCCTCGATCAAAGCTATTAGTATCTGCATTATCGTCGATCTGCTCGCAGACCACGACGGTTTGTCCCGCCGCGATAAGACGCGCCATATAGCTGTCAGCGGCGTGAAAGGGCACGCCTGCCATAGCAATGGTATTGCCCGCTTTATCCGTTCCGCGCCGAGTCAAGGTGATATCTAGGATGTCAGCGGCGCGCTTGGCATCGTCAAAGAACAGCTCATAAAAATCGCCCATACGGTAGAGCAATAAGGCTTGTGGATAGCGCGCTTTCATGGTCAGATATTGCACCATCATCGGCGTGTGATCTGTTAGATCATAGATGTGCTCACCGATATGCAAGATATTTGGGTTTGAATCAGTAGGGGGCGTTGCAGGTTTTACAGACATGACTCTCTCTTAGAATAAAAACGCGATAGCGTACAACCGGTTACACTATGTTTTAATAGACTATTTTAACAGACCACAGGCTGTTTTACGCGCGCAAATATCTGCTCATAGCGCTTGTATCCATCGTCTGCATAACCATATATAATGACGGCACACTTAATTGGCGACATCGTATTTGATAGTACGTTGTCGGATGATAATAGGTCAAAGGCTATAACGCCTACCGATTATCAAATATTTCCATAGGTTAAAAAATTATGTTATCAAAGATTGTAGGCAAGGTAGTTGGTACAAAAAACGATCGCGAGCTCAAACGCATGCGCCGCGTGGTCAGCAAGATCAATGCACTAGAGACTGAGGTTCAAGCTTTATCCGATGAGCAATTGCAGCAAAAGACGGCTGAGTTCAAAGCGCGTCATCAACAAGGCGAGAGCTTAGATGCGCTTTTGCCAGAGGCGTTTGCCGTCTGCCGTGAAGCCTCCTTACGCGTCAACGGTATGCGTCACTACGATGTACAGCTGATCGGTGGTATCACCTTGCACGAAGGGCGTATTGCTGAGATGAAGACGGGTGAAGGTAAAACTCTCATGGCAACGCTGGCTATGTATCTCAATGCCATTAGCGGCAAAGGCGTGCATTTGGTTACGGTCAACGATTATCTTGCTGCGCGTGATGCTGAGCTCAACCGTCCATTGTTTAGCTTTTTGGGCTTGAGCGTTGGTGTGATCTACTCGCAGCAGCCGCCAGCGGATAAGGTAAATGCCTACCAAGCGGATATCACGTACGGGACTAACAACGAATACGGCTTTGACTATCTGCGCGATAACATGGTCTTTAGTTTAAGTGAAAAAAAGCAGCGCCCGCTTAACTTTTGTATTATTGATGAGATCGATTCTATCTTAATTGATGAGGCGCGTACGCCGCTCATTATCTCAGGTCAAGCAGAAGATTCATCGAGAATGTATGCGCTGATCAATACGATCATTCCGCTACTCAAACGCTCAAAAGACGAAGAAGCCAATAAGAACAACGAAGACGAAGACTTTTGGATCGATGAAAAAAACCGCCAAATTGAGATCAGCGAAAAAGGCTATGAAAAGATTGAGCGCTTTTTGATCCAAGTTGGCGAGCTTGGCGAAAACGAGAGTCTCTACAGTCCAAGTCGTCTGCCACTGCTTGCACATGTACAAGCCGCTATTCGTGCCCACCATGTATTCGTCAAAAACGTCCACTATATTGTCGATGAAGGCGAGGTGGTCATCGTTGATGAAAACACCGGTCGTACGATGCCGGGTCGACGCTGGTCTGAGGGTCTGCATCAAGCGGTCGAGGCCAAAGAAGGCGTTGAGATTCAAGCGGAGAACCAAACGCTCGCTACCACAACGTTTCAGAACTACTTTCGCCTCTATGACAAGCTATCTGGCATGACGGGTACGGCAGATACTGAGGCAGCTGAATTTAAATCCACTTATGATCTAGATGTCATCGTTATCCCAACCCATGAGCCTATCGCTCGTGTTGATATGGACGATCAGATATTTTTGACCAAGCTTGGTAAATACAAAGGTATCATCCGCGAGATCAAAGAGATCCAAGCCAAAGGCGCACCGGTACTGGTCGGTACGGCGACCATTGAGGCGAGTGAAGAGCTGTCTTATCTGCTCGATCAAGAAGGCGTCAAGCACAATGTCCTAAACGCCAAGCAGCACGAGCGCGAAGCTGAGATCATCGCGCAAGCGGGTAGTCCCAAATCCGTTACGATCGCGACCAACATGGCGGGGCGGGGTACGGATATCATCTTGGGTGGTAACTGGCAGTCGTTTATCGAAGATATTGATAATGTCAGTCCGGAGGAGATGGCGCGCCTAAAAGCCCAGTGGCAAGTCAAGCACGATCAAGTGGTTGCAGCAGGAGGTCTTCATATTATCGGCTCTGAGCGCCACGAGTCACGCCGTATCGACAACCAGCTACGTGGCCGGGCGGGGCGTCAAGGCGATCCGGGTATGTCGCGCTTCTTTTTATCATTAGAAGATGATCTCATGCGTATCTTTGCTGGCGATCGCGTGGTCAATATGATGCGCGCGATGGGTCTCAAAGAAGATGAAGCCATCGAGCATAAAATGGTGTCAAAATCGATCGAAAACGCACAGGGTAAAGTGGAGAGCCGCGATTTTGATGCGCGTAAAAACCTGCTCAAGTATGATGACGTTGCTAATGAGCAGCGTAAGGTCATCTACTCTCAGCGCGACGATCTACTCGATGATATGGATCTGCGTGAAGCCATTGAGGTCATGCATGGCGAGGTTTATAACGCGATGATTGACCAGTTTATCCCGCCAGGCTCCGTGGATGATCAGTGGAACATTGATGGGCTAGAGGACGAGCTTGAAGATGAGTTTAAGCTCTATATGCCTATCAACGATTGGCTTGATGAAGATCGACGTCTGGATGAAGAGGGTCTACGTGCCAAAATCATTCAAACCGCGCTCGATCGCTATCATGAGCGCCGCGAGCAGATGGGCGAGCGTGACGCCTCCCAGCTTGAGCGTCACTTTATGCTCCAAAGCTTAGATAAGCACTGGAAAGAGCATTTAACGCAGATGGATCAGCTGCGTAAAGGCATTCACCTGCGTGGTTATGCACAAAAAAACCCTGAGCAGGAGTACAAGCGCGAATCGTTTGAGCTGTTTCAGATGATGCTTGGCGCGATCAAATCTGAAACGGTACAAGATCTATCCCGTGTGCACATCCCAACTAAAGAGGAGCTGGCCGCACTTGAAGAGCAGCAACGCGCTGATGCCGCGCACATGCAGATGCAGTTTGAGCACAGCGACTTTGATAGTGTAGAGGAAGCCCCAAACGAGCGGGCAGCTCAAGCAGCAGTGCCACCGCGTACTCAGCATAATCCGCGCAATCCGCGCAATCCGCATAGTTTGAGTGGCGGCGTAGCAGCGAGCGGCGCTGGTAGCGCTATTGGCGGCGCGGCGGGAGTAGGTGACGAGCCAAATCCGTATGCAGGCATGAACATTAGCCGTAATGCGCCCTGTCCATGTGGCTCAGGTCTTAAATACAAACAGTGCCATGGCAAAATTTAGCAAAGTACTATGCACCGCACTGCTATATACGCTTGTGTGTAGCGATTATTTACAAATTCAGAATAGGCGCGGTTTTGTGGACGCGCTATAGTGTTTAACACATTAATTGGAGAGCGTTATGAATTTGGAGTTTTTAAAAAAGAGCCGTACCTCTATGCTCGTAACAGGATTGTTAGTGGGCGCTCTTAGTATCAGTGCTTGTCAGCAGGAGCCTGAACCTGAGCCAAGCTTGGAGGACAATATCAGCGCTGAGCAGTCCATTGCTATGTCTGCTGAGCCTGCTGAAACGAGCGCTACTGTAGTTGATGATGCAACTTTAAATGAAGTACAAGACGATACGATTGCCAACGTAAATACCGATGTCACCCAAATGACTTACTTATGCTCACCAGCTTTGAAGGTAGAAGCGACTTATAAAGAAGAGAGCAACACCGTCGTATTAGGTACGGATATGGGAACAGTGACTTTGGATCAGACCAATACCGGTACTAATCCTGAAGTGTTCGAAGTGGATACTGCGCTCGATGGTAGCAATGGTATTACTGAGTGGCGTACTGCCCACGGCGAGCGCGAGTCAGGCGTTATGCGTACGGCAAGTGATGATGAGTCCAATATGAACACTTACGAATGTAATAGAGCAGGCTAGTTTGACGCTTTGACATTTGTATAGCACATAAAAAAAGCAACGTAACGTTGCTTTTTTTACGACTAAATTTTCTTGATAGCTATTTTGTGACACGTTATTGTAAAACCTCATACTGAACTGACACTCGTACTGATATTACTTGATACTAATACTCTAGTGTTTTTACTTTTTAGGTGGGCGCGTAGAGGCGGAATCGTGTTCTAAGAAGCCTTCTTCTGCGACATCTAGCTCTTCGTGTTTTAGCTCAACTTGGATATTATCAGTATGTGTATGCACAGTTTTATTGATATCAATCTCTTGAATAGCATAGGTATCTTTAGTAATAGTAGCCACTTGGCGCGATAACACAATCTCGACAGGGGCATCGCCAATCTCTACTTGCTTGCCATTAATAGTCACTACTGCTTTGCTGTCAAGAGCAGGCTCGACATGACGCAAAATGTCTTTTTCATCATAGTTGCCTGATAATAAGTCTTGACTCTCGGTATCATGATAGTCTGTACGTACCTTAATGTATTCTTCTACCAGCTCAATTGGCACTTCAACGGTTTTTGTACGAGTATGTTTGGTTACTGTAATTTTACCAACGTCTAAGCGCTCTTTGTTAACCACAGGACGCTCTTCTAGTAACTCTAAATAACCTGCACTGTCACGATCATCAGTATTCGTTGTCGCCCGATTCGGCGTATCAGTAGCTGTAGTCGTCACTGGTTCAGCAGCAGACGATGTATCATCCTTATTTGTCTTATTATCATTATTCATAGTTATTTTCCTTATCCAGTATTTAAATGTAGAGAAGACACTTGTTGTTTATCGTACAAAGTCTATAGCGCAAAAAAAGACCAGAGACGGGCTCTGGCCTTAATTTACTGAGTGAAACCACCCAGCTGCTTGTTGCTATAAACACTATATATCATAGTCAAAATAGCTTAGCATATTACATACCACGAGCGCGGCGTACGTCATCTGCTGTAATATCATCACGGTTTACGATGTTACCTTCACGGTCAACAACATTGCCATCACGATCAATATCTAGCTCTTCACGCTTGATGGTTTCGACGATAGTCTCAGTATGACGTTCAGTAGTTTTACCAACGTTAACTTCTTCTGTCACATAGGTCTCTTTACCAACGCGAGCACGTTCCGCTTCTAGTTGAACTTCAACAGTTTCAGTAGCGTTGACATCACCGATTTGGCGATCTGTTCTACGGTCTACGTTTGTACGCTCAATGTGGGCGTGCTCTTCTTCTAGCTCAACATTAACGTTGCGCTCTTCGGTAACGACATGCTTACCAACTTTTACTAGACCCGCTACGATACGGTCTTTATTTACTGTTAAGCGTTCTTCTAACAGCTCTAACGTATTTGGTGCATCATATGCAGTGTCGTCAATGTCCACGCGCTCTTCAGTAGGCACAGTATCGGCGACAAAAGCTTGACGATCTTTTTCGTACTGCTCTTTATAGCTGTACTGATAGTCATGATCGTATTGTTCCATAGCATCGACCTGTGATTCAGTTAAGCTATCAAAGAATACGTCATCACCGACGATACGAGCAAGACCTGCTGGTACCAGCACTTCTTTTGAGCTGAACCAACCGCCTACATCTACGATTAAATAACGAATACGACCAGTAGTATCTTCGACTAAGGCGCCTTCGATTTTACCAATTTTTTCTTCATTAACGCCATAAGCTGTTTTACCAGTTGGGTCGTAGTAGTCATCACCAATAAGGTCACGGTGGGTGGCTTGGATATCTTTTAAACGAATTAGTTGGCTCATTTTGTCTTCCTTTTATATGAGTTAATTTTAGACGGAAATAAAACGAATTCTCGAAACAGTGATACGAAACTACATGAAATGTAAAACGCATACTCAAATCAATCGTACATGCAAATTAATCAAGCTATTGATAAATAAAGGCTTGCCTTGCATTAACTTGTAATAATAGTAGCAGCTGGGTGAAGGATGGGATATATAAGCAAAGTAGCAAAGTGTGCGCATGAAGTAAAAGCGTGTAATAGGCTGTAAGTGCTATAACACAGCAAGGGGTATAAGTTAACGCTTTTTTACAGTGCTGGTGAACCTCTTAGCATTTATAAGGTTTGAACCCTAAAAGTTGAAAATTACAAGGTTCAGTAAAATAGTAAATCAAACGTCTCTCATCTTAAATGTTTTTGCCTATCAAAAAGTAAAAGATAATACCAAGCAAAATAGATAAAAAGAAAAAGCCGTATCACTATCACGATACGGCTTTGAATACGATATTTTTTGAATCAACATCTTCAAAAGATGTACTGCTTAAGGTAGCTTAAGCGATCTCAATAGCCACTGCTACCGCTTCACCACCACCAATACATAAAGTAGCCACACCTTTGGTGCCGCCAGTACGCTTTAAGGAGTTGATGAGCGTGACTAAGATACGTGCGCCTGAGCAGCCAACAGGGTGACCCAAAGCACAAGCACCGCCTTCGATGTTGACTTTGGCGTGCTCAATATTAAGCTCATCCATAGCCGCCATAGTCACCATAGCAAAGGCTTCGTTGATCTCCCATAGATCGACGTCATCCACTGACCAGCCAGTATTGGCGAGTAGTTTTTCGATAGCACCAATAGGCGCAATCGTAAACTCACTAGGATGACGCGAGTTGGAGGCCGTAGCGATGATGCGCGCTTGATAGTCCAAACCTGCAGATTTAGCTTGTGACTCTTTCATCATAACAACCGCGGCAGCACCATCTGATATAGAGCTGGCATTCGCTGCAGTAATTGTCCCATCTTTAGCAAAAGCTGGACGCAGGGTGGGGATACGCTCAGCATTAGCAAGACTAGGCTCTTCGTCAGTATCTACAGTCTGCTCACCTTTACGCGTTTTAAAGGTAACAGGCTCAATCTCACTATCGAAATGACCGTCTTTAATAGCAGTGAGCGCGCGATTCAATGACTCGATAGCAAACTCATCCATCTGCTCGCGGGTATAGCCTTTTTTATCCGCCATCTCTTGTGCGAACTGACCCATCAGCTTGCCCGTCTCAGCATCTTCTAAGCCATCTAAGAACATGTGATCTTTGACTTCTTTGTGCCCCATGCGGTAGCCTGCGCGTGCACCTGGCAGGATATAAGGGGCGTTGGTCATTGACTCCATACCGCCTGCCACTGCGACATTGATACTACCAGCTTTGATAGCATCGTGCGCTTGCATGACTGCTTTTAAGCCTGAGCCGCACAGTTTGTTGATCGTCACAGCACCTGTGGCATCAGGTAGGCCAGCGGCGCGCATCGCTTGACGAGCAGGGCCTTGACCGAGTCCTGCTGTTAGGATACAGCCCATAATGACTTCATCAACATCGTCCGCTTTTACTCCAGAGCGCGTAATAGCCGCTTTGATGGCAGTAGCGCCAAGGGTCGTAGCATCTACGTCTTTGAGCGCACCTTGAAAGCCGCCCATTGGAGTACGAGCGCCGTTTAAAATAACAATAGCATCGTTTGACATTGTAATATTCCTTATTGTTTAGTTAAATTATACCCAGTAGTGATGAGTGCAAACAACTTGCCCCTCATTATTACGCGAGCTCATCTAAGCGAATGCGTACTACTTTATCAATGATAGACTCAAGGGTCTCAATTTTCTCAATAGCGGTGTTCATCTGACTCTCAACGACTGGTAGCGTCACGATAATAACGGGCACTTGACCGACTTTATGAGCAGGTTTTTGTAAGATCGCATCGATATTGATACCAGCATCGCTAAGAATACGAGTAATATCAGCTAGAACTCCAGGGTTGTCGTGAGCATTGACGCGTAGATAGTAACCTGTCGTCATCTGCTCAGCACGTAGTATCGTCGTATCTGATAACTGCTCGGGGATGAACGCAAGATGCGGCACGTGATGGCTATTATTGATGTGGTTGTCTTGACCATTACTGCCAAGTACGCGAACTAAGTCCATCACATCTGCCATCACTGCAGAGGCTGTCGCACCTGCCCCTGCACCATCACCGTAGTACAGCGTTTGACCCAAAGGATGCGAGTTAACCAGCACTGCATTTTTGACACCATTAACATTAGCGAGTAGCACATCTTGCGGTATAAGCGTTGGATGTACGCGTAGCTCAATACTGGTATCACCGTTGGCATCGCTACGTCGCACGGCAAAACCGACGTGCTTGATACGGTAGCCTAGCTCTTCTGCGTAACTGACGTCTTGTAAGGTAATCTCTGTGATACCTTCACAGTATACCTTGTCAAACTGTAGTGGAATACCAAAGGCAATGGAGGCGAGTAGTGCCAGTTTGTGCGCGGCATCTATACCCTCAACATCAAAGGTAGGATCAGCTTCAGCGTAGCCAAGCTCTTGCGCCTCGGTCAATACCTCAGCAAACGGACGACCCTTATCACGCATCTCCGTCATGATAAAGTTACCCGTACCGTTGATAATACCGGCAAGCCACTCAATCTTGTTCGCTGCTAATGCTTCGCGCATCACTTTGATGATAGGGATGCCACCTGCGACCGCTGCTTCATAAGCGACGTGGACATGGTGCGTCTCAGCCAAAGCAAAAATCTCATTACCGTGCTCAGCAAGTAGTGCCTTATTGGCAGTAACGACGTGTTTGCCATGTTTAATGGCGTGCATAATCACGTCTTTTGCTAGGGTAGTACCGCCAATAACTTCAATGACAATATCGACGTTATCGCTAGCGGCAATGGCAAGCAAGTCAGCGTTTTGACTAATATCAGGATCGATATCGTCACGCATGCGCCGCGTACCGACTTCAGTAATAATAATGTCGCGTCCGCTACGGCGTTTAAGCTCATCTAAATTGTCGTTGATTAGGTTGATCACACCGGTGCCGACGGTACCTAGACCAAGTATTGCTAGTTTAATGGGTTTACTCACAGTATCCTCAAGAGATTAAATAGTGGTATAAAAGTAGACTGCTGACGCGCTATAGACGTTATCGTATCATACTGCTAAGCGCTTATCGCGTCTACTGCTGACGTCGCAGTATTGATGTTATCGCCTATTATAAGCTGGCTTCGATTGCTTGCGCCAATTGATCGGCCGGTAAATAGCCGCCAACTTGTTGTCCTGACTCCGTAAAGATTGCAGGCGTGCCACGTACACCGAGGCGTGCGCCTAATGCCATTTGCTCTGAGACTGGATTAACGCAGCTGGGACCTTGAATGTTCGCGCCCATTTTGGCCTGATTCATCGCCGCATTACGATCTTCACTGCACCAAACTGCTTCCATCTTGGGTACGGACTCTTGACTGCGCGGCCATGCCAAATAACGCACCTCTATGCCGCGCGCGTTAATATCGCTCATCTCTGCGTGTAATTTACGGCAGTAGCCGCAGTCGGCATCGGTAAAGGCGTATACCACTGCTTTAGTCGTACCAGTGGCCGGATAGATCACCATGTCTTGCTTATCCACTGTCTTTAACGCCTCAGACGCGGTATTGGCCATTAGGGCGGCGCTAATATCGATAGGCTGCGCATCACCTACTGCGATGATTTGACCTTGGATGATATGTTTGCCAGCTTTATCCGTAAAAAAGGACGGCAAACCCTCAGCGCTGACCCAGTAGATATCTTGCATATCAGTAGGTACGGCTGAGACAATGGTCTCCTCAATACCAGAGGCATCAAAGTTAGCTTGGAGCGCTTGAACCACAGCAGCATCACTATCGGCAGATACACTGACGCTACTTGAATCGACACTGCTTGCTAGACTGCTATCAGCAGGCGCTGATGTACTATTTGAGCAACCAGCAATACTGGTTGTGAGTAGCGCTGCTGTCAGAAGGTATGATAGCTTGCGACGCGTCAGGACAGGAGTGATTGAGCTATGAGTAACAAAATACGAGGATAAAGACATATAGGGCTTCCTATAGGCTACCGCGCTCGCCGATAGACAATATTATATAGTGCTTTTTAGCACAAAAATACGGTATAAAGGCTAGATAATACGAGCACAGATAGTCTTAGCGATAAGGATAAATAGGGTTTAACTGAGTTTATGCATGGTCAATTTGCTGATTTTATACTGACTAAAAAGATAAGAATAACGGATAATATGCACTATATTAGCATGTTTTTAATTGTAATGAACCAAGACAAATAATGCTCATAGTGTCTACTCATATATATCGTTAGGGGTGAGTTCATAACGTGCCAAGATACATTTATACTATGTCATGTTGATGCTCGTCTAGGTAGGCTACTGAGTATTCGTATACTTCATCACTATGCCTTTGTAGCATCTAAACAGCATTAAGGTTTAAGTGGTTATAGACTTTCTCAATTCACTACAGCGCAATCACGCTAAGGAATGCATATGGCAGGTGCCAGTTTATTACTATTGCTCGATGACATAAGCCTCCTGATGGATGACGTTTCTGTCATGACAAAAGTAGCGGCAAGAAAAACAGCAGGTCTAGTCGGTGATGATCTAGCACTGAATGCTGAACAAGTAACCGGTGTGAGACCCAGTCGTGAGCTACCCGTTATTTGGGCGGTTGCCAAAGGCTCGTTTGTCAATAAGCTCATTTTGGTGCCAGCGGCACTGGTGATTAGTTACTTTATACCTTGGCTTATCACGCCTTTACTCATGATCGGTGGTTTATTTTTGAGTTATGAGGGTGCTGAAAAAGTTATTCATAAATTTTGGCCCACTTTATTACCTCATGATGAAGAACATGAGGCACGGCGCGAAGCCAATGCTGAGGATATGGACCGGGTAGCGTTTGAAAAAAGTAAAATTAAAGGCGCTATTCGTACTGACTTCATTTTATCCGCTGAAATACTAGTGATCTCTTTGGGTGCGGTGACAGATGTTGGGGGAGATATTATTGAGAAAGGTATTGTCCTGTCTATTGTTGCTATCGTAGTAACGGTTGGTATCTATGGCCTAGTAGCTGGTATCGTAAAAATCGATGATGCCGGCCTACATTTGATTGAAAACTCAGAGGCTGGAGAGAGTAAGCGTAAGCTTGGTGAGTTTATGCTATCTGCTGCGCCAAAGCTTATGAAATTTTTATCCATTGCGGGTACGATAGCTATGTTCTTGGTAGGTGGCGGTATTCTCGTTCATGGCATCAGTGCTTTGGAACACGTCGTAGAAAGTGTTGCAAGCCAGATCGGTGTTTTAGAAGGCATAGTCATCATGATACTGCACGGTATCGTTGGTTTTATTATCGGTGCGATTGTATTGGCTATTATTACTATGATAGGTAAAATGCGCGGCGCTGATAAAAAGACAGCGCACTAATTTTGCGCCAATACTCTTAAAATAGAGCTGTTTTTTAATACTTTAACTTATCAGCCATGGTCATCTTTAACGCTCACTATAAAAAAGCCCTCAACGATGAATCGCTGAGGGCTTTTGATTGTATGACGTTAGATGTCTAACGCTCATGTCTAGCATGTTTAGCATGTTTACATAGACACTAGGGTATTAGTCCGTATGGTCTTGACTATCTTTATCCGCCTGAGCCTTTTCTGCTTGCGTCGGCTTTTTATGCTCCGTCTTAGGCTTACGACTACGTGCTTTGGGCACTTTAGGCGTCGTTAGATTAAACATACCCGTTTGCGGCAGCAGCTGCTCGGCGACATTTTCGATCATGTTTTTGTAGCTGGCGATCGTCGTTTTTGACTTGCTTGCTTGCGCGTCATCTTTGCTAGCCTCTGCTACATCATCTACTGTATCAGCCGGCACATCGGAGTCTACCGCAGAGTTTGAGGTATCAGCAGTAGGCGCGCTTGCGTCAGCTTGCTTTTGTGCCGTCAACTCTTGATCGACTTCTAGCAGCGTTTCACTTTCAGTACTGATATCATCAGTTTGCGTTTCAGCTGCCAAAGCGTTGGCTTCGACTTGATGCGCTTGCACTTCGCTGTCTGTGATTAAAGACGGGTTGTCATGATCAACGGTAGCTTGTGAGTCTGCTGCATCTTGTTTGGAGACCTGTTGCACGGATGCTTCATAGTCAGGATGCTGACCACGAGGATCATTACTGGCACGTTTGCCTATAGCACGCGGTGCTACAGACGTTTTGCCTTGCGCTGCTGCAAACTGAGACGCGGCTTGCGTCATAGTCGCAAAGCGCGTCAAGTAATCTGCTGCAAGCGCTTTGTAACCGTAGTTACTAAAATCAAAACGCGTACCTGTATCGGACTCAGACGCACCCTCAGTGCTACGTTGTTGATGCACAGCAACAGCTTCAATAAAGCAGGTAATGATACCGTCATCCGTTAAGCGATGCTCCGCCTTTGGTAGGATGTTCCGGATGAAATCACCGACACTACCATGGATAGCAGAAGCTGCGCCAGCTTGCGGCGCACTAGCTGGCTGCTGTTGGCGTACGACACGTGGATCATTACTGGCTTGACCGAATTTATTAGCAGTCACGTAACGCTCAGCAAACAAGTCCTTACGATCAAACGCTAAGGAGTCTGTGTTCTTATCAGAGCTCACACTATTGTCGATCTTAAGGCTATTTTTATCCTTATCCTTATCCTTATCCGCTTTGACGCCAGTTCCAGAATCCTTATCCGCTTTGACGCCAGTTCCAGATGAGTCAGTGCTGGTGGGAGTCGGCGCAGTTTTCGTACCTTTAGCAGCTTGGTTTTCGCTAGAGGGTGACTGTTTGTCATCAGGGTTTGTACTGACAGGGGCAGTCGCGGAAACTGTAGATTCATCGTCCGTCCGTTCGCCTTTAGCCTCAACTGCTTCAGATTTATCAGCAGAAGACGAGGTAGTGCTGGTCTGCTCATGCTCCGTAGTCGGCGCATTGACATTAGCATTGGCATTTGCTTGCGATGGTTGAGACTTACTGTCATCTAAAGACAGATGTACCACCTCTGGTTCTTTGAGACGGACTGGCGCTTCGTTCACCTGCAACGTAACCTCATTTGGATCTTGATTACGTTGGTCGGATTTTGCACTACTCTCGCGTTTATCAGTATCGCTGGCAGTCAACGTCTCACTGCGCTCAAGATTGCCACGTGAGCTGCGCTGGCTATGCGGCTTGCGCTTGCTACGCGTTTGCTCATTTGAGCTGTTGTCGTCTTGATCCTTACCGCGATTGTCGTTTTTATCACGATTATCACTGTTAGCACGATTATTTTGATGCTGAGCGTTGGTGTTTTTGTCATCGTTGTGGCGCGAGCGATTACTGTTGTTATGGCGATCGCTATGCTCGTTATCAGCTTTTACATCAGCAGCCTTATCTTGCTTATCAGCGCCGTTTTTATCGCGATTGCTCGTATCCTCACGCGCTTCTTTGCGTTGATGCGACTTTGCTGGACGCGATTTACGCGACTTACGACGACGGCGATCATCTTGCTTACCCTCTTTATCGTCATCACTTTTGTTATCAGAGCGACGAGATGCAGAGATGCTTGACGTACTAGACGTCTGAGCTTGACTGGCATCATTTTGCGTTTGTGCTAGGGCACTGCTATCGACTTGTCCAAACGAACCTAAGCTTTGGGCGCCGGTATTAACCAGCGCTTCGATCGCTTGCGCGGCATCGCGACTGCTTACCTGCGGCGTCGTTTGAGCTTGCGGGGCTTGCGCAAATAAGTTTGAGAGCCAAGCGACTGCTTGCGGCTGCACCGCGCTTACTTGTGCGCCAGCTTGCGTGCTTGTAGAGGTCGCTGAATGGCTTGAGGCAGTGGCACTACCGCTATGATCGCTGCTATGACGACTCTGGTTGACATTGGTGTTAGCACTGTCGTTTTTACGTTGGTTTTGATTGCGGCGCTCATTGCTATGGTTTACCGTATTGCTTTGCTGTCTACCATTCTCAGATGCCGTGCGTGGCTGGCGCGTCGGCTGCTGCTCTGGGCGCACGGAGTCAGCGGTTTGCCAGTCTACATCATAGCCCAGATCGCTATGCTCTTGCTGCTGCGTGTCGGTGATACGCTCATAGCTCGAAGGTGCAAAGCCGTCACGGTTAAAGTGCAGCTTAAAGTTTGGTGACTCTAAATGTGCGTGTGGCAAAATGGTGATACGCGTACCACTATCCTGTTCAAGATAAACGAGACTATCGCGCTTCTCATTGAGTAAAAATGCCGCGATGTCAGTGGGCACTTCTGCTTGCACTTCACCTTGACGCTCTTTGAGCGCAATCTGCTCGATTTGACGCATAATCGATAGCGATAAGGAGCGTAAATCACGAATCATGCCATTGCCATGACAGCGCGGACAGATGTAACCCGTTGACTCCTCAAGCGATGGACGCAGACGCTGACGGCTCATCTCCATTAGCCCAAACTTGGAGATATCACCAAACTGAACGCGCGCGCGGTCATATTTGGTGGCATCGATTAAGCGCTTTTCGACTTCCTTTTGATTCTTATTGTCATTCATATCAATAAAATCGATGACAATAAGGCCGCCCATATCGCGCAGTCGCAGTTGACGGGCAATCTCATCAGCGGCTTCTAAGTTAGTATGAAACGCAGTCTCGGCAACATCTGAGCCTTTGGTAGACTTAGCCGAGTTGATATCGATTGAGACTAAAGCTTCGGTTTGGTCGATGACGATAGAGCCGCCTGAGGGCAGACGTACTTCACGCTGATAAGCGGTCTCAATCTGCTTTTCTATATTAAAGCGTGAGAACATCGGCTCATAGTCTGTATATTTACGCAGCTTTTCAGCTTGTTTTGGCATCACCGCATCGATAAAGCCTGCTGCTTCTATATAGGCGTTTTCGTTATCGATCCAGATCTCAGTGATATCGTCGCGTAAGTAATCGCGTACTGCACGTGTGACTACGCCTGCCTCTTGATGTACCAGACGCGGAGAGGGATACTTTTGGTTTTGTTCTTGAATGGCCTGCCAGATATTGAGTAAGTGGTTGAGGTCGTGCTGCAAGTCCTCTTGAGTTTTGCCAATACCTGCTGTACGGATAATCACGCTCATGCCTTTTGGCAGATCAAGATTGCTGAGCATGCGCTTCATATCTTCGCGCAGCTTGCCTGAGATCTGACGCGAGATACCACCGCCGCGAGGATTGTTAGGCATCAACACCAAATAACGTCCAGCGAGTGAAACGTAGGTGGAGAGCGCTGCACCTTTATTACCGCGCTCTTCTTTTTCGACTTGTACGATCAGCTCATCGCCTTCTTTGATGAGTTTTTTAATGTTCTCATCACGTGGATTGCCGTTTAAATATTCCGCTGAGATTTCGCGTATGGGCAAAAATCCTTGACGCTGTGAGCCGTATTCAACAAACACCGCTTCAAGTGATGGCTCGACGCGGGTGACGTGACCTTTATAGATGTTGGATTTTTTTTGTTCGCGGGTACGATTTTCTAAATCAAAATCGTATAAGTGGTTGCCTTTACAGAGAGCAACACGGATCTCTTCGTTTTGAGTTGCGTTGATTAAAATGCGCTTCATATTAATATCCTATGAGTACGCACAATAACGATGAAGCTAAGCCAGTGGCAGGCGGTACTGAGCAAATGTCAGCACCTATAAGCGAGGTGTAACAGATAGATAATGTAATGTTTTAGAGGGGTATCGAAGCGGGCTTGGGACTTAGTTTTTTATCTACTTATCATTTAAGATATCAGTAAGCCTTACCCTTTAACCATCGTGATTATTAACTCGCTTTTGTCATAGCGACCCAATAATCACAACGTATCATTTAGCTTCGATCAATTACGCATACAAAGCTGCGTACATCTTTCGTAAAGTATCATTATAAGCTTGCACTACTATTTGTGTCGCACAAGTTAATCTTAAGGTCAAACCTTATGTTTATCCGTTACTGAGTTGCTCGCTATTCCTTAAATGGAGTAAGCGTATGCGGTAACGTGCAGATGACGATTGTAAGTTGTCACTGTGCTCATAAAAGCGCTATGTTAAAAGTCAGAGTCATACAACTGCGTCCTAACAACATAACAATAAAAATAATGATTGTATCTTAATGATTAAACGGTGCTGTTTAAGCGTGGTCGCCCATAATTGTTTTTATACCATCGCTTGAAGCGATGTGCTGCTGATCAGAGTTGTCAGGTTCTGACATACAGCTTAGACCCTAAAAATTAACTATTATCTTATCTATAAAACATCGATTATAAAGGCAGTTATTTTGGTAAATCGTAGTAGCGTATATAAATAAGCGGGGCGTACTTGGCAAACAAAAAAACGCCGAACGATTAGGCTAAGTTATTGGATAGGAAGTCGTCGCTATCCTGTGTGTTATTTGTTTGACCGCTCATACTCGTGCTACTACAACGCTACCCAAAACTACGCATACTTGCTCAACGGCGCGCTGTTGAGGTGAGCACTAGGGTTGTAAATCCTAGGGCTTGCCACACTATCGCTATGCGCGGGTTAAGTAAAAGGGGTATGGTGTAGCAAATATCTTGCTATAAAATCGGATGAGACGCGTAATATTACCGCCAGTCGCGCTCAACATGCTAAACTATAACAAATCTTTGTGTAAATACCTAACTAAAAATGACAAACTCAACAACTGACGATAAATCTGCTCACGAAGCCCCTGCCATATTCAATAGCAAAACCCGCCCGCAGAGTGCTGATGATGAGATTAGTAACTTTGCTAAGGTTAACTATTTAGAAGTTACCCGTCACCAGCACGATCAACGTTTGGATAATTTTTTGCTTAATCGCCTAAAAGGTTTGCCTAAATCGCACATCTATAAGATGATTCGCTCCGATGAGATCCGCGTTAATAATAAGCGCTGTAAGGCGCATGATAGAGTCCAGCGCGAGGACATCGTTCGTATCGCACCTATCCAGCTTGCTACGCGAGAAAAACCCATTATCAGTCGTGAGTTTGCGCAAAGTTTGCTTGCGCGCGTGGTCTATGAGGATGAGGGGTTACTCGTGCTCAATAAGCCCTCAGGCATCGCGGTACACGGTGGCAGTGGTGTTGACTTTGGGGTGATAGAAGCCATACGCGAAGCTACTGGCAAAAAGTATTTGGAGCTGGTACACCGCATCGACAAGGACACCTCAGGTCTACTAATGATCTCCAAAAAACGCTCAGCACTAAAGACCCTACAACAGCATCTCGTCGATAAAACCATTCAAAAACACTATCTGTGTATTGCAAAAGGGCAACCTGCGCTTAACGAGCAGCGCATCAACGCGCCGCTACTGCGTTATACGCTAGCCAGTGGTGAGCGCCGCGTTAAAGTAGACAACACAGACGAGCAGGCCAAAGAGAGTCAGACGGATATCGTGGTACATAGCCGCTTTACGCTTAACGAGCAGCTTGTGAGTTTAATAGAAGCCAAACCGCTGACGGGTCGCACTCATCAAATCAGAGTCCACCTAGCACACATCGGTCACGCTATCATCGGTGATGATAAATACAATGTCCACGACAAATCAGGCGTTCATCGTTTGTGCTTGCACGCATGGCGCTTAGATATTCCAGGCTATGAGACGATCACTGCGCCACTGCCAGAGGATATGGCCGATTGGCTGCCTGAATCGACAGTGCTTCCTAAATAAAGCGTATGCTTTTACTTACTACTTATCTTCATTCGCTACAAAGCTAACACAGGTCATTTATGAGTGCAGTTGCCAGCCGCGCCTTATTAGAGAATACCCATAACTTAAGTCAAAAGTCTTTAATTATCTTTGATTGGGACGGAACGTTGATGGACTCGATAGGTTTGATTGTTGATTCCATGCATATTGCAGGTGAGACGCATGGGTTTAAGACGACGGATAAGGCGGTACAAGATATCATCGGTCTGAGTCTGACCATAGGCATTGACATCTTATATCCCAAAGCCACAGCAGCGCAAAAGCAGGCAATTGAGCACAGTTACGCTGAATACTATGTTGCTAATAGTAAGTACACGCCGTTTTTTGCGCCGATAGAGCCGATGCTAAGGACGCTGCAGCAGCAAGGCAAAAAGCTAGCAGTTGCTACAGGCAAGAAGCGCGCAGGACTAGAGCGGGTATTGCAGGCATCGAATAGCCAGCATTATTTTGCCATGACCCGCTGCGCCGATGAGTCAGGCTCAAAGCCTGATCCGCAAATGCTCATAGATATTTTGAACGCAACGCAGTTGCCAATTGCTCAAGCGGTGTTTGTCGGCGATAGTATCTATGATATTCAAATGGCGAATAAGCTGGGTATGACGAGCATTGCGGTCAACTATGGGACGGCGTCGAGTACAGAGTTAGCTGCTGAACAGCCAACTTATCAGGTAGATACGGCGCAGCAATTGATCACATTGTTAGGGGCTGGTAGCTAGTTAGCACTTATCACCAAATAAAGCGATGGCTTAGGGCGTGTCCTCATTTTGAAAATGATAATAAAAATGAGGTAAACTGAAGTCAAACAAGGAAAATAACGCAGATAATATCGGGATATTAGCCAGTTATTTGACGCTGTTTGGCAAAGTTTAGCCATTTTTAGTCCATTTAGATGCAATCGTTCAGATTGAGGACACGCCCTAGATAAAAAGAGTTACCGCCGCTAGCGATAACTCTTTTTTATTAACATAGGTGAAAGCTGGTAATCTATTCAGTATCAGTATCAGTATCAGTATCAGTATCAGTATCAGTGGTCGTATTTTGTTCTAAAGTGCCATCCGCGCCCAGTTTATACTCATACCATTTGCCCATGACCCCGGCTAGCTCATCGATACCTTCTTTTTTGAGGGCTGAGAACAGCTGAATGGTGCAATTAAGCCCTAGTTTTTTGAGCTGTTTACGAGTGTTTAACAGCGCATTTTTAGCGGCGCCATATTTGAGTTTATCCGCTTTGGTCAACAAAATATGCACAGGCAGCTCACCATCCTGCGCCCAGTGCAGCATTTGTTCATCAAAGAATTTAAGCGGGTGACGAATATCTGTTAATAGCACGAGCCCTGCTAAACTTGCACGCGAGACTAAGTACTCCTCAAGCTCGACCTGCCATTCCTTTTTCATCTCAAGCGGTACAGCCGCATAGCCGTAACCGGGTAGATCCACCAGACGCGTATCGGGGTCACCAATACTAAAGAAGTTAATCATCTGTGTGCGTCCAGGAGTCTTGGATGAGCGCGCCAATTGACGCTGATTGGTAAGCGCGTTGATTGCGGAGGATTTACCAGCATTTGAGCGCCCAGCAAAAGCCACCTCAAAGCCTGCGTCAGGAGGACAGAGGCGAAACGTAGGAGCAGACATCATAAATTCAGTTTGCTGTATGCGTTGACGTACTTTTGTATTAAAGGCGGCATGCTCAGTAGCGACATCGGTAAACGGGGTACTCATAAAGAACTCATTAACAATAATTAGAAATAAGGCGCTCAAACAAAATTAAAGCGCATTGATGTGTGATAGTAGCTGTAGAACCTTCTTTTTAGCTGTTTGTACGACCAGATGTGTACGACTATTTGTACGACTAAAAGTAGCGCATTGAAAACAGCGTTTTAGGCGTCATATTAGTAGTAGCATAACACGGTGTGATATAAGCGCCTAGCAGGCATTGATAGTACGACTTGTATCTACCAAACTACTAAGAGATGTCACTAAGACCGATACGTGTTTGTCTATATGAGTGTGAACTATGTTGTTACACTAGCTATATTATTACCCTAACAGTCAGAACGATTGGTCAAACGAATGAAAGGAGGTGTATTATGTCTTCCATCATCACAGGCTACAACAAAGTGTATCGGTTACTGATTACGAGCGTCGCAGCTATGCTCGTAAGTGTAGTAGCGCTGACCCCATCACATGCAGCTGACGTCAAAACCCTGTACGATGACTCCTGCGCAACATGTCACGATAGCGGTGCTCTAGGCGCCATTAAGACAGGTGATAGTGCCAAGTGGCAGCCTCTAATCAAACAAAAAGGTATGCCAGCGCTCGTCGATTCCGTCAAAAATGGTCTGCTTCAGATGCCAGCTGGCGGTCTATGCGACAATTGTAGCGATAGCGATTACCGCAAGCTTATTGAATACATGAGCAAATAGTCAGCTGTTAGTCAGCTGTCTAGATATAAAACAGTCTCATCCTACTCCTATTTTGACACCACTTACTGACGTGATTGAGATGCCTATTATACTGATGAAAAAACCGTCAGGTACGCTATTAGGTAGGCAAGAGCTATAAAGTCTTGCTATAATAATTAAAAATAAACCCTAATGTTAGTAAGTGCTTTTAAATTGTTTGTACTCAAGGTCTAAGGTGCAATGTGTTGTACTGTTTTAGTTCAGTATAACCTGCTATATTTTTGCGATTTATACCTATGAGGTACAAGCAGTCTAAACCATACTTACGTCAAGTTAGTAGGATTGTTATCGATGAA
Organism: uncultured Psychrobacter sp.; assembly: GCA_947489525.1. Lineage (GTDB taxonomy): Bacteria > Pseudomonadota > Gammaproteobacteria > Pseudomonadales > Moraxellaceae > Psychrobacter. The sequence continues at coordinate 288,629 of CANLDW010000002.1, read as the reverse complement.
AAAGTTAATCGCTGCCGCCAGCTTATGTGTTGCAAGTTTCAGCGTACAGGGTGCTATTATTGTTCCTGAATACGATATTAGTGCAGGTCAGCAAATTGCAGAAACTGTATGCGCTGCTTGTCACGGTGTTGATGGAGTAAGCATGGTACCGTCGCAACCTAATTTAGGCGGTCAAAATGTCAAATACTTATACAAACAGCTGGTCAACTTTAAGTCAGGCTACCGCGTCAATGGTATTATGCAGTCGCAAGTCGCTAATTTATCTCAGCAAGATCTTGCCAATGTCGCAGGCTATTATGCAGAACAAGCACCTTGGGGTGTCGGCTATGCAAATCCTGCAACCAATGCCGAAGCAACTAAGCTATTCTTAGGCGGTGCTAAAGAGCGCGGTGTTATTGGCTGTGCAGGATGTCATGGACCTGATGCCGCTGGTAATGAGTGGGCAGCGTTTCCGCGCTTAGGCGGTCAGCATGCGCAGTACATTTCTACCCAGCTCAAATTATTCCGCGCCGCTGGACGTGACGATGATATAGATACCAATGATCAGATGCGCTATAACGACGCTGCCAAAGAGGGCGAAAAAGGCATGATGCAGATGATCGCCGCTAAGCTGTCAGATCGTGATATTCGTATTTTGTCAGATTATCTAAGCGCCGTGCACTAATTATTTACCGACTAAGTCTTTACTGGCTAGGCGTTTACTGGCTGAACCTTTACTGGCAGGTACGTTGATTTATCACAGATGTTGCAAGAGTGCTTAAACCCCGATTTCGGGGTTTTTTTATAGCGTTTATTTTTACAGCTTACTGGTCATCTATACGTAAACTTAATTAGTGCTCGTTTGTAAATAATTAAACACGTCCTATAAATACCTATATATTATTGTCCATAACTACTTATTTTATATTGTTTAGGTTTATATTATGATCCGCTACGCCTCTTATTTTATTGCAGCGCTACTGCCTTTATTATTGTTTCGCTGGTTTGCTCCTGTCGCTGTTGGCGAAATCGACTTTTGGCTACTATGGCTTGCTGCTATGGTGCTGGTGGCGTTGCCAGTGGTCTACGCTGAGATCGCTTTGGCGTACCGCAGTGTGGAGACGCCGTTGGCCGGTATGCAAAAGCTGACTCGCGAGGCGGATGTCAGCCCGCTATGGCGCAGCTTTGGTTGGCTGGCAGCGTTAGTGTCTGTCATTATTGCGGCATTGGTCATATCGGGAGCGAGTACAGGGATGCTGTCAGCTTTGGCTGATCTCAATAGTGCACCCTCCATCCCTAGCTTTGCGGTAGCAGCAGGTCTTATGATAATCGCTTTGCTCTTAAGCTTGCTTGGTATCACACCGCTGCCTATTGGACTTGGACTGATGGTCATTGGTTTAATTGTGGGTGCAGTCAACGGCTTACCGAACATAAGCTTTAGCATGACTGCAGTTAGTCTTAGCGAATGGGCGCGCGCCGTCGCACTGGCTCTAGTTAGTGTTGGTGCAGGTACAGGGCTGTACTGGTTTGCCCAGCACGTGACGACAAGTGCACCAGCGTTAGCCAATACCCCCAGTCAATACGGACAGGGCGCGGCAAAAACAGGTCAATATCGAGCAACGACGCGCGTATTACCGATATGGATGCTACAGCTCGTAGTCGGCTTACTGGCGCTACTGATCAGTGGTATGGCGCTTACGCCTATCAGTCAGCTCCTGTACTGGGCAGGGGTGCTTTTTGTCGCCAGTTACCTACTGCATTATAGTACGCAGCAGTTGACGCATAAGTTTGGCGTTGTTGTCAGTCTTGCTATTACAGCTATTGTAGCACTGCTGTTAGTCGTTGCTATACCAAGGCTATGGTTGGTTGGTGTACTCGTTATAGTTAGTACGGTCGCTGTACTGCTATTATCAATCTTTGCAGGTTGGAAGATGAAGATTAGCCACTTGCGTAAGTCGCTAAACTTTAGCTCTGAGGCTTATTATAATTTATGGCGCATTGCCATACGTCTGATTGTACCTCTAGCGCTACTACTAGCACTGCTAGGCTGGATAATCCAATGGGTGAGCTAAACGTAGATGAGCTAAGCGTAGATCAGGGTAGTGCGCCGCTGATAACGGTATACTTAGCGTATGCCGAGAGTGCCACACATCAGCATTACCGCACTTTGTCAGTGCAGGCCGGTACAACATTGTACGAGGCACTTAAGCTGGCTGGCTGGCTAGAGAAGTTTTTGGAACTTGCAGCGTGGTGTCAGCAAGTTATAAACGTAAAAATGCCAACGGCAAAGCGTTGGCATGTAGGTATCTACGCACAAAAGCAGCCGCTTGATTATGTGCTGCAATCCTCAGATCGTATCGAGGTGTACCGCAGCTTAAGCGCTGATCCTATGTCGCAGCGCAAAAGCAAAGTAGTAGAGAAGTAGTCAGTGCTTAAAACTGTGAAACGGGTAATGTCTCTATACCCTCAATGCGGCTAACAAGGCCGTTATCATCAAAGTAGACAATGAGATGCTGACTGGCATTTTTAATATCTAGTGCACCGCTGCGCTCGCCTTCAGTACCCGCTTTGTAATCGTAGATATAGTCCCAACGATTAGGCGCAAGGGTATCCTTGATAGCTGGACTACCTAGTAAGTAGAGCACTTGATTTTGGTTCATACCGACTTGCAGTTTTTGTGCTTGCGCTTGTGTAATGTTAGTGCCTTGTGGCAACTCAATTCTATAGACACCAAGTAAAGAGCAGCCAGACATAGCCACTGATGCGCTTAGTACACCAGTCATAACAATCTTGCGCAGGACGTGGACGGCACTCAACGAACGAAAAGGTAATGTCTTTATCATGATAAGATGACTCGTATGAAATGGGTTAGGCAGAGCTTGAGACCACAGGTTGTGCCCCAGCGACAATCTGGAACAAATGATACGTCATTTACTTGCAATTGCCTACCACTTACGACATTATTTAATAAACACGCCTGAAAATATTTTACTCGTTATAGTCCATATTCAGGGGTTTACGCCCTTTTTATACATTAAATAAAGACTATAAAAGGGCTATAAATAGGCAAAAAAATAAAAGTAATAGCGCTTTGCCTATCGAGGTATAAACGCTAAACATGGATACGTGTAACTCATACCAAAATAAAATAGATGGCTAAGGCTTGAGTATAATTTTTGCGTCTTTGCTGATAGGGCGCTGATTGCAGACTCTAGTAGCAGGGTATCTGTTTTAAAGTGGATTAATTGTATGTTTTTATTTGCTAAGACTTAATTGTCAGAAAGGAATATTATGGCTTTTACTAATCAGGATTTACGTAAAGCGGGTCTTAAAGTCACTCTACCGCGCGTCAAGATTTTAGAGCTGCTGGAGCGCGCAGATCTTCATCATATGAGCGCCGAAGAGGTGTACAAGGCGCTTATTGAGCAAGGCGAGGACGTTGGCTTGGCTACGGTATACCGTGTACTGACTCAGTTTGAACAAGCAGGTATCGTCGAGCGTCACAACTTTGAAAATAACTTATCTGTGTTTGAGATCACGCAAGATGAGCATCATGATCATCTGGTCTGTGATGTCTGTGGTAAGATCATTGAGTTTCACAACGAAGTGATTGAAGACGAACAAATTAAAGTTGCCGCTGAGCATGGGTTTAAGCTCTCAGGACACTCCCTAGTCCTCTATGGTATCTGTGATAATCAAGAGTGCCAAGATACCATACGCTAATATCGCTACCAGCTATAAACTGTCTATTTGTATCTTGGTTATTATTGTATATAAAACGGCTATAAAAACAGCGCTCATAGTGAGCGCTGTTTTTGATTATAAAGGGTAGTATTAGACCTCAGCTGACATCTAAGGACAGACTGTCTGCGCCTTCATCCACATTGTGGTCGCCGCCTTTGCTACTAAGCTTAATCTTGAGACGCAAGTCATTTGGCGAATCGGCATGTCTAATCGCCTCTTTATAAGTGATATCGCCGTTTTCGTACAGATCGAGTAGCGCCTGATCAAAGGTCTGCATACCGCTATCGCGCGAGCGCGTCATCACATCTTTGATCTCATGAATCTCGCCCTTACGAATGTAATCACTGATAAGCTGCGAGTTCAGCAGTACCTCAATAGCCGCGCGGCGTCCTTTGCCGTCAGGCGTTGGGATAAGCTGCTGAGCAATAATAGCTTGTAAGTTAAGCGACAAATCCATAAACAGCTGGTTGTGGCGACTGGTTTCAAAGAAGTGAATGATACGGTCGATCGCTTGGTTGGCATTGTTAGCGTGTAGCGTTGCAAACACTAAATGTCCTGTTTCAGCGTACTGGATAGCATAACTCATCACCTCACGGTTGCGAATCTCACCGATCAAAATAACGTCAGGCGCTTGGCGCAGGGTGTTTTTTAGACCTGCTTCAAAGGAGAGCGTATCGATACCGACCTCGCGCTGGGTGATGATACAGCCGCGATGCTTATGGACAAACTCGATAGGATCTTCTATGGTAATAATGTGACCGTGTGAGTTTTGGTTACGGTGACCAATCATAGAGGCAAGCGTGGTTGATTTACCTGTCCCTGTTGCTCCAACCAACAAGATAATACCGCGTTTTTTCATCGCCAGCTCTTTGAGCGCTGGTGGCAGACGTAGCTCTTCAACCGTTGGGATCTTGTTCTCAATTTTTCTGAGGATCATACCTGCCATATCGCGCTGCATAAAAGCACTGACACGAAAACGAGCTTGCTGTGCCTCATCAGCAATCGCAAACTGACACTCGTTAGTCTCTTCAAACTCTTGCTGCTGGCTCTTGGTCATGATGCTTTTGACCAACTTCATAGTTTGATCGGAGTTGAGCGGAGTTTTACCAACGGGTAGAATCTGACCGTTCACTTTCATGGATGGGGCAACATCAGCAGTTATAAAAAGGTCGGAGCCGTTTTTATTGATCATCAACTGTAACAGTTTATCAAAGTCCATATTGTACCTGCGTTTAAAATCAATCGATTAAAAGTTATCTAAAGGACGCTTGGGTTATAACTCATGTTATAAAAAAGCGTCAGGCTGCTTGGCATAAGGGCGAGCAACGTCTTTACTGATCGTGCCTTTGGTGACTAAGTTTTTGAGCGTTTGATCAAGGGTAATCATACCGTCCCCTGCGCCCGTTTGGATAGCGGAGTACATCTGAGCGATTTTGTTCTCACGTATTAAGTTACGAATAGCGGGCGTACCCAGCATAATCTCATGCGCTGCAATTCGTCCGCCGGTCTGACGGCGTAGCAGCGTCTGTGAGATGACCGCCTGTAGTGATTCTGACAACATCGCGCGGATCATGTCCTTTTCGGCAGCTGGAAAGACATCGATAACGCGGTCAATGGTTTTGGCAGCCGAGCTGGTGTGCAAGGTTCCAAATACTAAGTGTCCTGTCTCAGCGGCGGTTAGCGCCAAACGAATAGTCTCCAGATCGCGTAGCTCACCGACCAAGATGACATCGGGATCTTCACGTAGTGCCGAGCGTAGCGCAGGCTCAAAACCCAAAGTATCACGATGTACTTCACGCTGGTTTATCAAGCTCTTTTTGGACTCGTGGACAAACTCAATCGGATCCTCAATCGTCAAGATGTGCTCTTTGCGACTCTCGTTGATGTAGTCGATCATAGCGGCAAGCGTGGTTGATTTACCTGAACCTGTCGGTCCTGTGACGAGTACTACGCCGCGCTTAAAGTCGGAGACGCGCTTGAATACCTCACCCATACCCAAGTCCTCCATAGTAAGGACTTTGGAGGGAATAGTACGAAACACTGCCCCTGCGCCGCGGTTTTGATTAAAGGCATTGACCCGAAAACGCGCAAGTTCTGGAATCTCAAAGGAAAAGTCTGTCTCATAAAACTCTTCAAAATCAGCACGCTGCTTATCATTCATAATATCGTAGATAAGCTGATGCACAACTTGATGGGTCATGGATGGCATATTAATACGCGTCATCTCACCATCGACGCGGATCATAGCCGGCATTCCAGCTGAAATGTGTAGATCCGAGGCATTGTGCTTGACGGTAAAACGTAGCAAATCCTCGATACTTAGATTGTTTTTTTCAGCCATAGTCAAAGGTTCCTATTACGCGATATGTATTTACTAAATGAATTTACTAAGTGTGTTTACTAAAGGAGATTAAAGAGAAGTGAATTATAAGATCAGTGTTAAACGGTCTAAGACGATAGGCTTGTCACTATAAACATTGTGCTACAAGTCGTCCGATATTAACATTGCTACTTACTATAGCAGCATTCGTTAAATCGTGTAACAATATAATAACAAGACTGTCAGCATTTAACCATCCACTAGTATAAGAAAATGCAAAAATAGACAACTGACTTTTACCTAGACTACAAATGATGACGAGTTTTCTATGAAGGATACGACTTTAGATGATATTAATAATCCATCACAAGACAACGTTGAGGTCGATGTTGCAAGCTTGTTAGATAATTGGCAGCAAGTACGTGAGCAGATCAACGCTGCTTGTCAGCAGACTGACACTAGCGATGTTACCTTACTAGCGGTATCCAAAACGAAGCCTAGCGCTATGATTGCTGCTTTAGCGCGCGAAGGTCAGCGCGACTTTGGTGAGAACTACTTGCAAGAAGCAATCGAGAAGATAGTAGCCTTGCGCGACGCACCTGAGTCTAAAGCTCTTGCGGGTAACATTATTTGGCACTATATCGGTCATGTGCAGCGCAATAAGACGCGTGACATTGCTGAGCACTTCGATTGGCTACAAACTCTTGAGCGTGAGATTATCGCCAAACGCCTAAACGATCAGCGCCCAGATGACATGGCACCGCTCAATGTCCTAATTCAGCTCAATATAGATGACGAGGATAGTAAGTCAGGCTGTCTGCCAGAGGATCTGCCCGCTTTAATCGACGCGGTAAAGGGTTATGAGCGTCTGATACTTCGCGGTCTGATGATTATCCCAGCAAAAGCCAACACTGATGCCTTTGCCCGTACCCAAAAGCTGTTCGACGAGGTAAAGGTAAATCATCCAGATCTAAACGCTTGGGATACACTGAGTATGGGTATGAGCGCTGATATGGCGGACGCTATTGCGCATGGCTCAACGATGGTACGTGTGGGTAGCGCTATATTTGGCGCGAGGGACTAACTATTTAGTATTCAAACTTAATCTTCAAATTTAGTCACTAATAACTGATTAATCTTTAGGTTATCAGTCGCTAAAATCTCAAAGCGGTAGCTGGCATATTCGATACTATCAGTTTTTTTGGGTATTTTGCGTAACATATACATCATAAAACCGCTAATCGTCTCATAATTCTGACTGTGGGGTAGATTAATGATACCAAGCGCGCGGATGACGTCCTCAATTGGCGTCATGCCATCTATGAGCCATGAGTTGTCGGTGCGCTGTACAATCAGCTGCTCCTCAAGCGTCACCAGCTCACCCATGACAATACTCATCACATCTTTTAGGGTAATCACGCCTACGACTAGAGCGTACTCATTAACGATGACCGCAAAGTCTGCGCCCGTTGATTTAAACATCTCTAATACTTCAAACAAAGATAACGTATCAGGAATAAATAGGGCAGGCTTAAGCAAAGCTTTATCCGTCAAGCTGACCTCTTGCTTGTTTAACACTAACGCCAAAAAGCTGCGGGACTCCACGTACCCTATAATCTGTTCTAGATCGTCATCGACGCATACCAAAAATTTATTATGGGGCTGCTCAATCATTGTATCGACAACTTTTGCGGTAGTCATTTTGGTATCAAAATAAACGATGTGCTCGCGCGGATTCATCACTGAGGTGACCGTACGCTCCTGCATCTCAAAGATATTTTCGATTAAGTGGTGCTCTTGATGCTTAATCACGCCTGCTTCTGCGCCAGCGTCCATGATTGCATAAATATCCTCTGAGGTCATCTCATCTTGACGCACCGTTGATATACCTAAGAGCTTGAACAGGACATTAGCGATGCCATCAAAAACCCAAATAATAGGCTTTAGGATAAAGATTAGAAAAATCATTGGCCGCACGACTTTGACCGCGATGTGCTCAGAGTTTGACATCGCAAGGCGCTTAGGCATGAGATCGGCAAAAAGTACAAATACGCTGGTGACAAGGATAAACGATACGGTCGACGCTAGGCCTTCATGGTTAAACAAACGCTGTAAATAGGGGCTAATCGCGGACTCGCCGACGACCCCAGCTAAAATGGCGATAGCATTGAGCGCGATCTGTACGACAGTGATAAAGCTGCCTGGATGCTCTTGCATATTTAGCACATCAAGCGCGCGTACCTCGCCCTCTTTTGCCATAACTTGTAGCTTGATCTTACGCGCTGAGGCCAGCGCCAGCTCGGAGCTTGACACCAAGGCACTTAAGGCGATTAATAAAAATATAAACACACTAGCGGAGAGCAAGCTCATGACGGACTCAAATATAAAGGCTGAAGCGGTGAAAAAGAAACAATAAGAACAAGCTGGCTGTACAAATATACAAGGGTTGGCAGTCAAGTATTCAAACAAAAGTGGTAGAAGCAGGAACTAAAAAAGCTGGGAGCGCTCCCAGCTTAATGCGGCTCATACTTTGACTATAGTATTAGTTTTAATACTAGGGCGTGCTTAGCCCTTTATCGACCATTTGTTCACTAAAGGATAACGGCGCTCACGGCCAAAAGCCTTGTGGCTAATCTTAACGCCGATAGGTGCTTGCACGCGTTTGTACTCACTATTATCAACCAGTTTAATGACTTTGGCGACGACCTCGCTATCAAAGCCTTTATCGAGGATTTCTTGATAGCCCATATCTTCATCAATGTACAGGGTTAAGATAGCGTCCAAAATATCGTAGCCGGGTAGATTGTCTTCATCCTTTTGATCAGGACGCAGCTCAGCTGACGGCGGACGAGTAATCACGCGCTCAGGAATAACCGGCGTATCCTCTAGGCGGTTACGGTAGTTTGCCAGATCATAAACTTGCGACTTATAGACGTCTTTTAATACGTCAAAACCGCCTGCCATATCGCCATATAGCGTTGAGTAGCCAACAGCAAGCTCGGACTTATTACCCGTGGTAATGACTAGATGTCCAAACTTATTAGATAGTGCCATAAGGATGACGCCGCGTGCTCGCGCTTGGATATTTTCCTCGGTCGTATCTATAGGTGACTTATTAAACAGTGGCGCTAGCGTATGACGTATACCTTCGACTGCATCATAGATCGGGCAGACTGTATAGGACACGTTTAAGCGCCGCGCTTGGGCTTGCGCGTCCTCTAAACTAATTTGTGAGGTGTATTCATACGGCATCATTACCGCATAGACCTTATCAGCGCCCAGCGCATCAACAGCGATACACAGGGTCAACGCCGAATCAATGCCACCTGATAAGCCGACAATGATGCCAGAAAAGCCTGACAGCGTGACGTAATCTCGCAGACCGACTACCAGCGCTTGGTACATCTCAGACTCACGGCTCAGGGACAATGGCGCTTTGGACTGACTATCGAACGTGCCTTTTTTGACATCTAAAGTGGCTAATAATAGCTGATTCATAAAACGCGGCGCTTCGTGGGCGATACGACCATCCGCTTGTACCACCATCGAGCCACCATCAAATACCAGATCATCCTGACCGCCAACGGCATTGACATAGACAATAGGCAAGCTATGCTCGCGGCTACACGTCGTTAGCATTGACTTACGCTTGTCTTGTTTATTGATCTCAAAAGGGGAGGCATTGAGGCTAACAATCAAGTCTGCACCTTGTTTTTTAAGCTCATTAATAGGGCCTTTCTCCCATAAATCCTCGCAAATGAGCAGACCGATAGTGATGCCTTTATAATCAAACAAGACTTGATTACGACCTTTATCAAAATAGCGGCGCTCATCAAAAACGCCATAATTCGGCAGTATCTGCTTGTGATAAAAGCCTTTTTGATGACCATTATGTAGGATAGCAGCAGAGTTAAACGTGCCGTGATGATCAACGTGCGGGTAGCCGACAATCATCACGATATCATCAACGTCACTTAGGGTGGACAAGGCGCTTTTGACACGACCCGATAAGCTTGGGCGCAAGAGCAAATCTTGCGGCGGATACCCAAGCAGGGCAAGTTCTGGAAAAACGATGACATCAGCGCCTTGATCGCGCGCTTCTATAGCAAGTTTGCGCATTTTTTCGGCATTAGCAGTAATGTCACCGACCAAAAAATGCGATTGGGCTAGAGCAAAAGTAACGGTATTGGATAATTGAGGGTTTGAGTTTGATTGGGTTGTTGAATTGGAGTTAGTGTTATCAGTGTCTTTTGACATTGGTGTGGTTCCTATCAATATTTAAAATGTAGTCAGTTATTATTAGTTACAGTGTGTGTTAAGAAGCGTCAATATTAAATTTTAATACTGGGCATTAACACTGGATGTCAATACTAGGTGTTAATATTAGATTTCCAATACTAAGTATATTCAGTACAGTCTAATCAGTGAGCGGTTGGATGAGTCTTATGTTTGTACGCTCATTCAAGCTTGCTTCAATAAATCGTCTCTATTCATGGTAAAAACAACGGGCGAGCACAATAATGGTTTTAGTATAACATCTATTTTTACTACAAATAGAACGCAGCAGTGATTTCCCTTTATAGGTTCGGTTCAGTAGATAGGGAGTGCTGAATCAGCTGACTTCGTATTTGTTACCTTTATATCTTAAGTTTTTGATGCAAACATCTAGGCTCAGTATATTATGATTAATAAAATTGTAAGTAAAGGTTACAACATAGCATTATTTATTTATCTTGCCATAAGGCATAATGGCAACATTATGATATTTCTGCGTTATCTCTATAGCTGTATTACCCAATATGTATTACTTACGGTAAGTATAAGTAGTAAGTAGATAGTTGTTAGCTGCCCACTATCAGACCCTAAAGCCGAATAGGCCTTTTGCGGGTAGTAGTATGTATCACCAAAAATTCCAAACACTAATTAATCCTATAAACATCGCGGTAATATAACCTTTAGTGAGTATTGCCGTTTGCGCTTGGTTTATCTCTATGATCGAAAACTGGACAAAAGAGTTTATTATTCAGCGTTTATTAGCAATTACGTTGCTGGCAGTGCTGTTTATCCTATGCTTTCGGGTAGTGCAATTTTTTATTGTGCCCGCTTTGTGGGCAGCTATTTTAGCCTATGTCACTTTTCCAATTTATAATTTTTTTCACGAAAAGGTAAAGCTCAGTCCTGATTTTAGCGCCGCTATTATGACGGTCAGTATCTCATTGATCATTGGCGTACCTCTTTTGGTTGGGATCTATGTTCTCCAACAAGAAGCCCTCAGTCTTATTAGCAATCTTATTTACCGCATTAAAGTAGGTTATGTCGATGTGCCTGAATCGATAAAAGAGCTACCCGTTATCGGGCAACAAGTACGCGACTTGCTATGGCGGATCAATAAAAATCCTGAGGGAACTCTTGAGGCGTTTCGGTTGTGGATTCAGTCGCATTTGTACTACGGTAAAGTAGCGCTTGATGTTTTGTTTAGTAGTCTTGCTAAGCTTGGTATGGCACTAATGACCTTGTTTTTCTTTTATCGCGATGGTACCAGTCTGGTCCGTCAAATCCGGCAAGCACTACGCAATATCATTGGCAACCGGATCGATGGCTATATCGACTCGGTAGGGACGACGACCCGAGCTGTCGTCTACGGTATTGGACTGACTGCACTGGCACAAGCGGTACTCGCGGGTTTTGGTTACTATTTTTCAGGTGCGCCCAGTCCTATCTTATTGACTATTGCGACCTTTATCATTGCGCTCATTCCCTTTGGCACACCGTTTGTTTGGGGTGGGGTGTCAATTTGGCTACTCAGCCAAGGTCATACGGTAGAAGGTATCGGTTTGGCTTTGTGGGGGGTATTAGTGATTAGCTGGGTGGATAATCTGATCCGTCCAATTGTCATCAGCGGCGCGACCAAAATACCTTTTATTATTATTTTTATCGGTGTATTAGGTGGTCTCACTGCGTTTGGTTTTGTAGGCTTGTTTATTGGCCCTGTGGTGTTGGCTATCGGTCTTGCAGTTTGGCGTGAGTGGATATCGCAGCATCAAAGTGACAAGCTAGCCCCGCAAGATGGTGAGCGCGTTGCTGAGCAGACCGTACCCTTAGTGAATGAAACGGCGAGTACTAAGAACAGTTAAGTTGATATAACATACTGTTCGATATTCCCGCGCAAATATCTCCTAAAAAACACCTATAGTTTAATCCTTTATAAGTAGAGACAAGCATGTTCAACCTCTCTAAGAGCGAAGCGTCTGTAGCAAAACCTCTAACTATTGTCGCCGACGCTAACATTGCTAGCTTAGCTGATTTCTTTAATGAGGCTATGCTGAAACGAACGAGCGCGCAGGCGATTAATATAGTGACGGTTGCAGGCCGAGATATAGACGCGCAGCTCCTTGCAAAATTGCAGCCTGAGATACTACTAATACGTTCAGTCACACCTATCAATGAAGCGCTACTCGCTGACAATACGAGTGTCATGTTTATTGGTTCTGCGACTATTGGTACGGATCACGTTGACCAGGCTTATTTGAGGGCGCGTGATATTAGCTTTGCTAATGCAGCAGGTTCTAGCAAACACTCCGTTGCTCAGTACGTGATAACAGCGATCTTGACCCTCAGACCGCACTACGCGCAGCAGCCAATGACAATGACGCTTGGTATTATTGGGCTTGGTAATATTGGTAGTACGCTGGCACAGTACGCGGCTGATTTAGGCTGGCAGGTTCTAGGCTACGATCCTTTGCAGCCGCAATCGGCTATGAATAACGCCAGCTTTGAGCAAGTGCTCAGTCGAAGTGATGTGTTGAGCCTACATGTACCCTTAACGTATGAGCAGGAGCAAGATGAGGTCAACGGTAGTGCCTATCCGACCTATCATCTTATCGATAGTGACGCGCTACAACTGATGCCTGCATCGAGCTTGCTCATAAACAGTGCGCGCGGCGCCGTCATCAGTGCTGAAGATTTAGAGACAGATATCAAGACAACTTCGCGTCAAGTCGTACTTGATGTGTTTGAGCATGAACCGCAGATATCGGAGTCGCTATTATCGAGACTTGCTATTGCAACGCCGCATATCGCAGGCTATACGCTCGAAGGTAAGCTGCGCGGTACGCAGATGATCTACGATGCGTTATGCGCGCGCCTAGCGATAACGCCTGTACAGACGATGCTGCACCTATTACCGGATAATATGTTTTTGTGGGCAGAGCTGCTTGCTCATCCTGATAGAGTGACGACGTTTTACGACATTATGCAAGACGATGCGCGTCTGCGTAGTCAGGTTAATAAAGGTCAGGTCAATGCGACTGACTTTGATAAGCTCAGACGCGAGTATCATCTGCGCCGCGAGTGGCAAGCATAAAGATCAGACGTACAGCTTGTGTCAGCTACTTTATACTAAACTTCATACCCATCGCTTGAGGGACTCATGTCTGCATATGCCCCAACCGTAACCTTGGCAGTGGCGCAAAAGCGCGCACAACTGCTACAGGATATTCGCCACTTTTTTGCTCAACGGCAGGTGCTTGAAGTACAGACACCGCTGTTATCACAGGCTGGCAATACCGATACCTTTTTGCAATCGGTAGGTGCCGATGTCACTTATCAAGATCGACCGCACCGCTATTATCTGCACACCTCGCCTGAATTTGCTATGAAGCGTTTGCTTGCCAGCTGGCAAGTCTCTATTTATCAGATCTGTCCTGTGTTTCGCGATAACGAGATTGGCGCGCGGCACAACATCGAATTTACCATGTTGGAGTGGTATCAGCCGCACTATAGTTTAAATGATATGGCAGATCAGCTCAGCGCTTTATTAGAGAGGTGCTTAGGTCATTCTGTGGTTATGAATCACTACCGCTATGTTGATGCGTTTATGGATTTTGTGGGCATACATCCACTCACTGCTAGTATCCAAGCGCTACAAGCAATCGCTGAGGATAAGGGGTTATCAGGTTTTGATTTTGCTCAAGACGATATGAGCGATGACGCGCTGCGACAAAGCTGGTTGGATCTGCTGTTTAGTCATGCTGTCGAGCCCAATCTAGGTCACGATCTGCCCACTTTGATTACCGAGTATCCTCCAGCGACAGCAGCGCTTGCTAAAACTGCAGTGGATAAAGAGGGCAACCTTATTGCCAAACGCTTTGAGCTTTATATTAATGGACTTGAGATTGCTAATGCTTATGACGAGCTTGCCGATGGTCAAGCACTGCGTGTACGTTTTGAACAAGATAATCTAAGTCGCCGCCAGCACGGCTTACCACTTATGCCAGTGGATGAACACTTACTGGCTGCTTGTGATGATCTGCCGCCCTGTAGCGGGATTGCCGTTGGTCTGGATCGACTACTAATGGTTATGACCGAGGCAAAGAATTTACGAGAAGTGATTACTTTTCCTAGTGGTCTAGCTTGATTGTAATAGCTTGATGGTAATAATAAAGCGGGCAAACCAAAAAGGTCTGCCCGCTGTTATTTATCGTTTGGTTTTATCCCATGCTATTATAAATTAGCAACCGCTTCTTTGATATCGGTATCACCGTTTTGCATGTTGAAGACTTTTTTGCTAGCGCTTTTTGCTTCTAGTACCGCGACTAAAGTGGCTGCTACATCTTCAATCGCATTCTCACCTGGACTGTCACTGTTTAATGTCACTTGACCTGTACCAGCACGCTCTTTTAACGCACCGGCTTGAACGATGGTGTAGTCAAGCTTACTATCATTTACTAGCCAGTTGTCTGAATAGTGCTTACCAATGTAGTACTCTTTGATCTCGTTGATAGCAGGCGTATCCCATTTACTAGTATCGAGTGAGAACACGGTACTGAGCATGATATAACGGTTGATGCCTTTGTCTTTAGCAGCTTGCATTGTTTTAACTGCGCCGTGTAAATCCACTTCTAGTATGTTTTTACCGCCTGAACCTGCCACAAAATATATTGCATCGATGTCTGCATCAATCTGCTGCGCAATCTCATCCTTACCTGCGGTGATATCTAAATCTAATTGGCTATAGTTATTATGATCAAATAATTGCTCATTTTCACGAGTCGTCCCAATAACATTATGGTTATCATCTAATAGCTGTTCAACTAATTGACTACCAACGCGGCCACTAGCGCCTATAACTAAAATTTTCATAATATATCCTATTATTTTTATAAAAGTATCTGTTTAAATAAGTTTTAACAGGTAATAAGTTTAAGAAGGCAACAAATACTAAAGCGTTCAAAAACTCTTAAAACTAAGATAACAGGATAAAGTCGTTCATACAGTTAGAATAAGTGCCCTTTGCATTATATTTAGTAGCAGAGTGTAAGAACTTGAAAGTCGACAAAATAAGAGCAATACTTGAGTAAGAAAATCAAAGTTAACGTACGAGTTTATTGAGACCATCAGCGAAGGCCTTTTTATCGCGGTCGCCATATGGTTTTTGACCACTCATCTCTTGCAGCTCTAAGACGCCAGTACCGCGCATGGTATCCATAAAGTCGCGCATGTTTAGTTTTTGCTTGATATTGTTTTTGTCATAGATGACGCCACGCGTCGTTATAACCTGTGCGCCCTTATCTAAGATGTCATTAGCCAATGGGATATCGCTGGTAATGGCTAAGTCGCCAGCTTGAATGTTTTCGGCGATGTAGTCATCAGCTTTATCGAAGCCTTGTGGTACGACAGTCATAATAAGCAGTGGTGACTTGCGCAGCTTAATAGGTTGATTGGCGACAAATATCGCTGTCGTTTGCGTGCGCTCAGCGGTTTTAATAATTAAGTCTTTAGCGATCAGTGGTACCGAGTCAGCATCTATCCAGATTTGCATTAGTGCTTAGCCTTAGAGTCATTAGCATCATGACTTGAGGTACGCTCATCTATACTGTTATCGGTGTCACGTATAGACTCTTCGGTGTCTGTATTTTGACTTATAGCTTGGGTTTGTGTATCTAAACCAACTTTATTAGGCAAAGTAGCGACTAGACGCGCCAAAGCCGTATCTAAATCTTGCACATCGTTTGGCATCAAGGTGATGTGCGCGATTTTGCGCTCGTCACGCTCAGCTTTGTGATAGCTGTGATAGTGCGCACCGTCGATACGCAGCACGTCGCTGACGTTAGGGTACTGTCCCAGCACATTGAGCATAACAGCAGGATGCACATTATCGGTATCACCTAATGGCAGATCAACAACAGCGCGGATATGATTTTCAAACTGACTGGTAATCGCGCCCTCGATACTCCAGTGCCCAGAGTTATGCACGCGCGGTGCTATCTCATTGGCAAGAATGGTATCTTGTCCGCGAGCGTCTTTAGTCACGAATAGCTCAAGCGCCATGACGCCAACATAATTCAAATGATTCATTATCGTAGTAACGGCATCAGTGGCTTGTTTAAGCAAGTGACTTGTACCGACGGCAGGCGCGCGCGTCTTCGCTAAGATACCTTGATGGTGATGGTTTTCGACCAAGTCATAACAACGCGTGTGCCCGTTTTGTGCGCGTGCAGCAATGATAGAAACCTCGCGTCTAAAGTTAATAAAGCCCTCAGCGATGAGCGGCGCAGGCGTAGGTGTCAAGTCCCCCTTGCCACTCACCGCATCTTTGAGCGCCTGCCAAGCGGCTTCGATATCACTGTCTTGTTTGATGACAAACTGCCCCTTACCATCGTAACCACCGCGACTGGTTTTGAGAACGATAGGCAGACCTAGTGTGCGACAGGCTTGTTGTAGCTCAGCTTTTGAGCTAACAGCTTCAAAGGGCACTGTATCGATATCAAGGCTATTGAACATCTGCTTTTCTTTAAGACGGTCTTGGGCAACATCGAGAGCGATGAGCGGCGGGTACATGCCGTGTTTTTTACCTGATTTGGATAGCTGAGCTAACTGCTCAACCGTAGCTGTTGGCGTATTTTCAAATTCCAGCGTAAACACATCCGCAGCCTCGATAAAGTCGGCGAGCTGTTCACTACCAAAAACACGTCCATAAAGGCTTGCGGGACACTCCGCATTGTCCTCTAAAAACACGCACTGATAGCCCAGTGGTAGTGCAGCTTCGGCGAGCATCATACCGAGCTGACCGCCGCCTAATATACCAATAGTACGAATCGTTTGGGTTACTGGATAAGCGTCAGTAGTCGTCATAGCAAGCTCTTGTAGTCATTAAAAGTAAATTGCATATCGCTCAAGGATTGAGGGTAGGGGGTATAAGATAGCGTGCAAAAAAAGGCACGCAAGGTACCTTTATAAGTATTTATCTGATAAGGGATGCCATGAAACGTACTAGTGATTTATCATCCCTGGCGTCGGATTGGCAAGTACCGTATCTGTCTGCGTTTGGCGCAGGTTATGTAGTTTAGTAGCAATCAGTTCATCCTGCAATGCTAA
The DNA here is from genome assembly GCA_947489525.1 of uncultured Psychrobacter sp. Classification (GTDB taxonomy): domain Bacteria; phylum Pseudomonadota; class Gammaproteobacteria; order Pseudomonadales; family Moraxellaceae; genus Psychrobacter. The sequence continues at coordinate 271,210 of CANLDW010000002.1, read as the reverse complement.
TATCTGAATAGCGAGCAAAGCTGCATTATAAGCGCCAGCCGTGCCAATAGCCAACGTTCCGACCGCGATCCCTTTTGGCATCTGAACGATAGAGAGTAGACTATCCCAGCCGCTGAGCATAGACGATTTAACGGGCACGCCTAGAACCGGCAAAACCGTTTGACTGGCACACATACCAGGCAGGTGAGCTGCGCCGCCGGCACCTGCAATGATAACTTGCAGACCATTTTGTTTAGCACCTTTGGCATACTCAAATAGTCGATCAGGCGTACGATGGGCGGATACCACTTCACACGCAAAGGCGATATCGAAGTCTGCTAATAACTGTGCAGCTTCCCTCATCGTTGCCCAATCAGACTGAGAGCCCATAATAATACCGATGCGCGGCTGACCGCTTGGAGAGGGGATAGGTGAGTTCTGATCAGCAACTGTATCGGGGTTTAGTATTTTACTCATGGGCTAGTATCCTTAGAAGTTATTAAGGGTAAGAAGGGTATAAGAAAATACAATAACATGAATATAGAATGACAACGCTAGGATTAGCTAAAAAAGTAACGTAATCAGTCAATAATATCAAGAATACCTTTAATCTGCTTTGATAAAATGTTAAATGCTGCTCTTAACTTAAACTAAGTACGCCGTAAAGAGAATATCACGTACAAGAGTCGTGACGATACTGAACAAAGTTGTTGGTTTTTAGCGGTAGTGGCTGCTGGTTATCAAGTTGATAACAGGTTAAGTAACCACTGGCACTTGCTGCGGAGTAATCCGTACAAACCACTTGTGGACTCAAAGGCTCTGGCGTGCCGGTTAACCAGTAATGTCCAACAAATACGGGCTTGTTGGTCTTAAGGACGAAATCGATATCCTTAGCGATGACCTCAGGCGGTATTTGTACCAGCCCCGATTTGGGAGCACGCGCAATTTGGCGTAGCGGACGACCGTTTAAATGCTCAAGCCACCAGCGTACACGGACTCGCGTGCGTTTTACGCCATCTTTGTCCACCATGGCAAGTCCATCAGGAAGCGGTGTCTCAACCCCTTTTAAGACGCGCTCAAGGGCATCGTGATATAGACTGGGGGTCTGCGCGGTTTTTACTAATGCATCCAGCGTCAAACAGTTGTTTTTTGTCAACAAGGGCTTTAACACCGCCATGCTATTTACGTCCCAACACGCGTGAACAAAGCAGGCATAATCGGTCTCAAGCCATAGCGGAATCTCGTAGAGGCGCTTGAGCCAATACTGATGCTCAGCTGAACCAAAAGGAAGTTCAGCCAAAAACGCCTCGTGCTGGTTGGTATGCACATCGTTATGCGCGCGTAAATAGTGCGCACCATTCGAGTCATGATTGGACAGTGTCTTATCAAGGGTAGCAAATGCCAACGCATTGTATTCGTGATTACCCATGACTGCATCAGCGACGTCGGCATCTAGCATCGCAAAAACAATTTCAAGAGTACGCAGCTGCTGTGAGCCGCGATCAATCAGGTCACCTATGAATAGTGCTCGGTGACCTGTAGGGGGGACGTAGTATTGACCGTTATGGACGTAGCCTAGTTGCTCAAGTAAACCGATAAGCTTATCAGCATAACCGTGGATATCACCAATAACATCTATAATCATAAGGTGCACTTATACTAAAATATTAAGACCATTACAAACTAGGTGAGAGTAGCATACTAAAGAAGTGGGGAATAACTTGTGGCTCTATAATAACAGTCGCTATCACCCCAAATGCGCCGCCCCATAAGTGTGCCATATGATTGATGTTGGAGCCGCCGCGTTTATTAGCAAATATACTGTAACCGATATAAGCAATCGCAAAAAGAATAGCAGGAATAGGAACGATGGCGAATAAGTACAAGGTCTCCCACGGCGCGAGTAAGATAAAGGCAAACAGTACTGCAGATACCCCACCTGAGGCACCAAGGCTTAAGTAGCTGGCATTATTCTTATTTTTAATGTAGCTTGGAATCATCGCTACAATAATAGCTAATATATAAAATACGACAAAACCATAACCAAATAAAAGGGGTTTATAGAGTCCCTCAATTGCCCGACCAAAAAAGTATAAAGTAAACATATTGAACAATAGGTGCATGCTGTCGGCATGGATGAAACCGTGCGTTACAAATCGATCCCATTGACCACCGCTCACCGCTGGAGGATAAAAGATAAGCCGATTAAATACGGTCTTATTCTGCCAAGCCAACAAGCTGATAGCGACAGTGATGATAATAATCAGAGTAGTGTGGTTGAACAAAGGTATTCCTTAAGCCAAACTCAGTGTTTGGAAACGTTTAAAGCCGACACATCAAGCAGTCTGCTATTATAGCTGTCTGCCACGTAAACTCATCATAAAACCTAGCTAATAGTAATGAGCTGATAGCACATCTGTGATAGTTAAGCACCAGTCAAGTGAGTACCACTTAAATAAATATAAATACGGGTTACTTAAACTCTAAAGCAACAAGCCTAGCATACATCATCGTCAAAAATGGATTAATAGTGGTTTATGAATAATAATATAACAATCAAACGACTTAAAATAGATAAGACTTCATATAGCGCCAACAATAAATTATATATCGATCAATAATTCACTTGTTTAACTCATAAAAAAAGTAAATGTAAGCATCTCTCAAACGAAATACTGAACTATTCCTCATACTTATTTGTCCAATAAATAAAAAAATAGCAAGTACAGATGGGCGATTGGCATATAGCTATTCCAGAATAACAAAGGGTAAGAACACTTTGATGTACTACTGGAATGCTTGTTTTAAATAATAGTTGCAAAGCCTCTGGAGTTTTAAGGTCGCACAGCAAGGAAAATTTATACCAGTAGCACGGTATCCTTTTTAAAATGGATCAACGATAGAAGCTGACACTTCATACCTGTAAAAGTAGAGAATCCTATTTATGACTATTATTGAGCAGTTAGAACAACGTGTCACTCAACAGGTCTTAGGCGATAATAATAGTATATCTGTTAGCAGTCTATTAGACGCGTTTTATGCTATTTTAATCGCGCGTCTAGCACAGCCGCAGATTTACTCGCAGCTACTCAGCTCTCAGCAAAAAGACAACGTACAAAAAGACAGCGTACAAAAAGACAGCGTACAAAAAGACAGCGTACAAAAAGACAGCGCACAAAAAAATATGTTTGCGCAGCTATGGTACAGCTCAGAGACGCGTCAAACTCTTATAAGAGAACTGGCCACCACCCATCACATTGATGAGCGAACCACAGCCGATCTCACTACAAAGACAACCCCGCTTGTCTATCATGCCTTGCAAGATCTTGCTGATGGACAGTTTTTACCTGCATTTTTACAGGCGCAGCAGCCCAAGCTACGTCATTATTTACCACTATGGTCAGCGCCCATCATTACAGCAGCCAATAATTCAGATGCTGATACCCTAGATACTCGCAGCTTTGATAACCAGTCCTTTGATAACCAATCCTTTGATAATCAAGCTCTAGAGACTAGTACACTAGAAGCCAATACGTTAGAGACTAGTGTTTTAAGTCATCAGAACACCAGTCATAATCGTCCAATCAACAACAAGCAAATCAACAGCGAGCAAACCAACAGTCATCAATCAATAACTGCTGATCCGGCGCAAACGATACCACCATACGATATCTTGACTTCATCCGCTTCATCCGCACCTGCTGAGTTGCCCGTGCTTGATGATTATTTTATAGCTAATGCCCCGCCAGATAGTACAAATGCACTTCATGCCAACCCCTCCGAGCATCATAATGTATTAGCTGCCAATCAGTCTTGGAGACAAAAGAGCGGTAAATTCAACTGGCTGTGGATATTATTAGCGCTAGCGCTACTGTTGATTATAGGTTTGGTATGGGTCTTGGTAACGAAGGTGTCTGAGCCTGCACCCCAGCCCCCTGTAGTGGTTGCAGCGCCTGTAACTGTGCCGTCAGTTGTAGCCGCATCAACAGAGCCTGCCGAGCTCATCGTTGCTGTAGATAACAGCGGTAGCCTGTATAATTGTAGCGCTGTAGTTGGTAGCACTGATCTTCAACAAGCGCTACAGCAAGCCCTAAACACCAGCTTCGCTGAACAGGCAAGCAGCTGTGAGATTGGTGTTCGACAGGGTGTCGCAGAAAGTATTCCTAATCTCTCACTAGCGGCCTTACCTGATGTCTTTACGATGCTCAGATCTGTACCCTTCGCGCGACTACAATTACAAAGCGAACGCGTTATAGTTGAAGCCCCTGATAGACAACTGCTACAAGCGTTACTGATCGATATTCGTAATCTTATTCCTACTATGAGGGTAGAGACTAAGGTACCGCTTACTGATACGAATGACTTTGAAGCAGATAACGTGTCAAATACAAACGGGATGAATGCTGAAGCCCTTGGTAACGAGGCTTTTGCAACTAACCCATTCGATAACTCCACTCCTAACAGTAATGCGCTTATAGAGTATCAAGACTTAGATGATACTACAGAGGATCAGGTATTACCTGTACCTAATACTACAGGCCCGAATAGCAACTCAAATAATAGGGAGCTTAATATGCCATCTAATACGCGCACCCCTTCCGGTCCCATATCGTTATCTGAGGTTGACGACATGACCAGTAAGGTCATTGTTGCTGAACCTGCACAAGTAAACTAATCTTAGGCGCTTATTTATTGTCTTATCCTACTACTGTCAAAACGTTTAGTTTAATAGATTTACTGCAAACGTTAATATTCAGATATTGCTATATTTGCCTGTCAAAAAAGTACAATTTTTGAGTACGCGTTATAATTGTGTTAGCAATTCGTACAACGTAGACGCTCCAGTTACGTGCAGCACTTGAAAAATTACTTAAAGTAGCATTTGAACAACAGCCTGTTTGTTGTGAGAAGGCATTTATTACTTCTATAATGACAATGATTAAATAATTAAGTGGACAGATAATATTGTTCTGCTTTTCTTTACTAGGTTTCACTGTTTTATTGACTTGTTTTTACTGTCTTATTATTTTACTGACATGTCTTCATTTAATAGTTTGCTTTTTAAGACCTTATTTTTAAATAAGCGATTGGATCGTTAATCAAATGGTTAGTCAAATGATTGTCGATAAGAGCGAAATAATAGAAGCGAAATACAGTATCAATAAGTAGCATTATCAATAAATAACAGTATCAATCAGTATTTGTGACCTTTTAAACTTGACTAAAGCTACATCAATATGAAACGTGATTTTATAGTCTATTCTTAGATTATTTTAAGATTAGGTCTAAATTTTATTTGAAAATCTGAACCATATAAACAAGTATCATTGGAGGAGTACATTATGGATATTATTAATCATTTGACGCGAACCGTTACCCCAGCAGTCTTAGGTGACGATACGAGCACTGGTAAGAGAAATTTACTGGAGCAGTTCTATGCTATTTTTGCAGCACGTCTAGCGGATAGAGACACTTATGGTCGTTTTGCTAACGAGAACATTGCTCGTGATGATCAAGGCTTTTATGACCGTGTGTGGACGGATGGCAGTCAACGCGATAATATTTCACGCGAATTGGCAAGAGAGCATAATGTCGACGAGACCGCATCACGCGGTTTAATCACTATGGCGGCTCCACTTGCTTTTCACGAGATCAAAAGCTTAGCGGGCTCAACACCCGTACCTCAGTTTTTGAATGACAATTTATCTAGCTATCAGCATCATATACCAGCTTGGGCAGGTGCGGTTCTACCAGCGGGTATGGTTGCAGCAGCCCCTGCTGGTCATCGTATCTCTGATACCACTAGCACAGCACCTTTGGTACGAGAAGAAGAGAAGTCTGGCAGCTTTATGAAAGCACTATTGCCTATTATTGGTCTCATTATTTTAGCTGCACTCGCTTGGGCGCTCTTAAGAGGTTGTCAAGACGACCCTGAACCCGTTGCGACTCCTGTAGTGGTTGCTGAAGAAGGAGTAGTGGATGACGGACAAGCCGTTGTCGCTGCTGATATAGAACCCGCTTCATTGCGTATTGCAATGGGCGAGGACAACACTTTATATGCTTGCCGTATGAACGTAGGTGATGAAGCCTTAAGAACAACAATCATGAATGCAATTTCAGCTGAGTTTGGCGATGAGGCTAACAAGTGCCGTGCAGACGTTGATGATAGCTTTGCTACTGATATGCCAGCGGCCGCTAATCTAGCTGCTATTTTAGATATATTCCAAGGGGTTCCTGATGCAAGCATGATCATTAAAGGTGACAGAATTTTAGTCAACTCAGCAGATCAAGGTGTGTTAACACAGTTGGTTTCTGATTTACAAGCAGCTGCTCCTGGTCTAATGGTCGAAGCTGAAGGTCCTCTTGACTTACAGAATGAGATTGATAACAGTTTATTTGCAGCTGAAAACGCAGTAAATAGATTAGGTGAGAATCCAGATCCACGTGATGTTGCTCGTGCTTTGAGTTTACAAGTTATCAACTTTGAGCTTGATAAAGCCTTTATCCCCGATGTGAACAAACCTTTCCTAGATCGCGCTGCTGAAATTATCACAGAAACGCCTGATATGGAACTTGTTATTATTGGTCACACTGATAACTTAGCATCAGATGCTTATAACTTAGAGTTATCACGTGAGCGCGCTGAATCAGTGAAAGAGTACTTAGTTGCTCAAGGTGTTGATGCTGACAAATTACGTACTGTAGGTATGGGTGAGTCTGAACCAATCGCTGATAACTCAACTGAATTAGGTCGCTTCCGTAACCGCCGTATTGAGTTTACTGTTTATGACGAAAATGCTATGAATAGTGAAGGTATTGCAATTACTGCTGGCAATGATGGTGATGTAGGTATGGGTACGACAACAGGTACTATGACTAACGGTACTATGACTAACGGTACTATGACTAACGGTACTAATGCTGATATGTTAGATCCAGATCTAAACCCATTGGATAACAATAATGATGATTTGCTACCAGATGGCGATGATCCAACTCAAGGTACAGCTCTAGACCCTACAAACTAAGAGTGAATTACACTCTGGTAAATTTATTACCTATTGGTCTATAGTTGAGAACAGCCGTCCTTTTTGATAAAAGGACGGCTTTTTCATAAGTAGATTTTAAGTATAAGAATATGAAATGCTGCAATCTGCTGAGTTAAACATTGTTACTTGTAGAGTGTAGGATCGCTATTATCAGTGTCCTTAGATACGGTTACATTTAAAGAAGATTCACAAAAAAATGTCTCTGTAATCGTTTGTCTAGCGCGTTGCCACTCGCTAAACTGCTGACAAGTGGACTCAAAATCCTCTTGCCATACCGGTATTTGTCCACGCATAGTATGAATACGGTTTTGATTAGGGTAGGGCAGCGCTTGGGCAGCGAGCGCGGCTTTGTGAGCGGCGATACGATCATTACATACCAGCGCTATATCACAGCCTGCATTAATTGCCGCGTGCACACGTGCGCTGACATCACCTGCAGCTTGCGCGCCCGCCATAGACAGATCGTCTGAAAACAACACACCATTAAAATCTAATTGCTCGCGCAAGATGTCTTGTAGCCAAATTTTGGAGAAGCCTGCAGGTTTGTCATCGACTGCTGAAAATATAACGTGTGCAGGCATCAAGGCATCAAGCCAAGGCATTGACTGTATAAAGGGCTGCATATCGGTTTTCATAATGTCATCGAAACTGCGCGTATCAACAGCTTCCGCTATGTGGGAGTCGGATGCAATAGCGCCGTGACCAGGAAAGTGCTTACCTGTTGTCGCCATGCCAGCGGCTTTCATACCGCGCATAAACTGAGCGGCAAGCGCAGTTATACTTGCAAAGTCAGTATGAAAACTCCGATCGCCGATGACTTGGCTGATACCGTCTCTGTCAAGCACGGGGGCAAAACTGATATCAATACCAACTGCCAATACCTCAGCTGCCATGAGATAACCGCAGTCATAAGCGCAGCTTAAAGCGCGACTGGGTTCTTGCTCAAATAGCTCACCAAGTCTGCCCATAGCAGGAAGTTTGGTAAAGCCCTCGCGTAGCCTAGCAACGCGCCCACCTTCTTGATCGACGCCTATGAGGATATCGGAATTGTGATAACGAATATCATCGCACAGCTGACGCACCTGCATAGGGTTGACCACGTTGCGTGCGAACAAAATCACGCCGCCGACCTGAGCTTGTTTAATTAAACTGACATCTTCGGCAGTGAGTGCGGTACTATCGATATCAATCATTAAGACACCGTACATAGCTCCCTCCTTATGGGTTATTCATCGGGCTGACATTTTAACTCAAAAACGATGAGGTTATCATAAAGTCAGCGTATAGCGCATACTGTTGTATCAATGCATGATCGCTCTGTACTTTAGTCTAAAATGTGTTGATAAGTGAGTGATTAATCATAATAAAAAGTTTGCTAAAACTTATGTCAGGAGTAAGGTTGTTTATACAGATTACGACATTTATTGTATAAGGCTTGTGCTAATATAAAATGTTTTCATGACTCATAGTATTATAAGATTCGATGTATCTGACATACATAAGCTTGTTAACTGTCTTTATTAAGACTAAGTGGATACGCTTGTAACTTTGTTTCTTTAAGCATTGCCATAATTCTTGTATTCAAAAATATTACTCGTAAGACTTGATAAATCTTTTCATAAATCCAATAAAAACTAGCAGTATTTCAACTTAAAACAACTAGGTATATACGATGAAACAACAACCAGCACAGTGGTTACTGAGTATAGCTTCAGTGGGTGTCGCAGGTCTAATTCTCACTCAAAGCTATAGTACAGCGCTTGCCAATACGGATACTGAAGGTTTCGTACCTACACCTGAACAAAAGGTAACCACGCGTCAAGTTGCCGCTTTATTAGATCGGAGTCACTATCTTAATCAGCCGCTTAATAGTGAGATGGGGCAAGAGATTCTATCTATGTATATTGATAGCCTCGACCCTAACCACACTCTGTTTTTGCAATCTGATGTCGACGAGTTTAAGCAAAAGTATGCTGATGATTTTGCCGCTAGGCTTAAACGTGGCGATCTATCAGCGGGTGTAGAAGTATTTGAGCGCTATCGTAAACGCTCAAACGAGTATTTCGACATGGCAAGTAAAATGCTCAAAACCGATCTGGATCTAACAGGCAGTGAGACCATTGTCCTTGACCGTGAAGAGTTACCGCATTTTAAGACCAAAAAAGAGCAGCGTGACTACTGGGAGCGTCAACTTAAGTTTCAGCTCATTAGCATCACTTTAGGTCAAGAGGACGAAAAGGCCAAAGAGCAGGTGTTCTTAGACAACCCTGATATTACTCGCGGGCAAGATCTGCTGCGTAACGATGAGCGTACACCAAGCGAGATACTACTCAACCGCTTGTCGCGTCAACAAGAGCAGTTTAAGCGTCTCAAAGACGATGAGATTATGGAGACGATCTTAAACACAGCGATGCTGACTTATGATCCGCATAGCAACTACTACGCACCTATTCAAGCCACTGAGCTACAGATCCAGTCCAGCTTACAGCTAGAAGGCATCGGTGTCTCTATCCGCCCAGATCGCAAAAACCCAGATTATACGCGTATTGTCACTTTAGTCGACGGTGGACCTGCTGCTAAAACAGGACAGATCAAGCCCAATGACCTGATTATAGGTATCGCTGAAGATGGCAAGACGATGACCGATGTGGTTGGTTGGTCGACGCGTGAAATCGTAGGTTTGATACGGGGTAAGCGCGGTACGTCTGTGACTCTAAAACTGCGTCAGCCCAATACGCCAGAAGCTAGTGCTCGTATTGTCACGGTCGTTCGCGATGTTATCCAGCAAGAAGAGTCAGGTGTGACTCACCGTGTGATCGAAGTTCAGCGCCCGAATATAGACGCTGAGCCCAAACGCATTGGGGTACTCGATATTCCAAGCTTTTATCTAAACTACCGCGCGCGGCGTAATGGAGAGGACTACCGTAGTGTCAGTATCGATACTGAAAACGCGATTAAAGAGCTTAATGAGCAGAACATCGACGGCTTAGTCATTGATCTGCGTAATGATCCAGGCGGCTCATTGGATGAAGTCGCTAAGATGCTAGGTCTGTTTATTAAGAGCGGGCCGCTCGTACAGATTCGTGATAATCGCGGCAATGTTCAAGTATATCGTGACAACGACGGCGGTCAGCAGCTGTATGATGGCAAGCTTGTGGTGCTCACTAATCTGGCATCTGCGTCAGCCAGCGAAATCTTTGCCGCCGCTATTCAAGACTATGGTCGCGGATTAGTGGTGGGCAGCACGACAACAGGCAAAGGCTCAGCACAAATTCAGCTAGATAGTTTAGCGCTGGGCTCAGCTACCCTGACGCAGCGTAAGTTCTACCGTATTACTGGTGGCAGTACACAAAATAAAGGCGTCGTCCCTGACGTTGAGCTGGTCAATATCTACGATGATGCAACCTTTGGGGAGCGCGCGCAGAAAAAAGCGTTACCTTGGGATACAATCAAGACCGCACCTTACAAACCTGAGGGTAAGTTTAGTGCTAATACCTTAGCGACGCTAAACCAGCAATCAAAAATTCGTCAGGAGCAAAATCCACAGTTTGTTTATCTATCGGCGCTCAATGACATCCGTGATATGGAAGACGAAAAGACGCCTATCGAGCTTGATATAGACAGTCGTCGCGCGAAGATGCAGCTGGTTGAGCAACGTACTTTAGAAGCTGAAAATAGAAGGCGTATTGCAACAGGTGAGCGTCCTTATGCCAATTGGAATACTTACCAAGCGGCGATGGACGCTAAGTTTGAAGAGCGTAGTCGTATGAAGGCGAACGAGCGCCCAGAGCTACCTGAGGATGAGGCGTATATTATCGAAGCCGCTTATCTTATGCTGAGCGCTGATCCAAAGCCTTTAACCAATCCGCAGGACAGTTTATAGGATTAAGATAATAGGCGTGCCGCGTTGTAAGCATATGCTTACGTGCATTGACGCTTAGACCTCTTATCAGCGCCTGCTTAATTTGCGATTATAGTCGTACAGCACAGTTAGAAGGTACAGTATTTTTGATACTAGGGATTGGTATCTATAAGTACTCAAAGATTGGGCTAGGGATGGTTCGTTGGTTAAGGATAGCTAGGCTGGATGCCTGAACGTTGCTTGTATCTCGGGATTAGGTACAAGACAATATAAACAAGGATAGTTGATACAAAAGCCGTATGACGCTAGTCGTTGTACGGCTTTGTTATGGCTGTCCATAAACTAACGATACAAACTTGCATGTCTATAGTTAAAATAACCACAAATAAGGACGCCATAAAAAAAGGTCAACTCACGTAAGTTGACCTTTCTGACGTAATCTTCGCAAAGCTAAGAAAGCCATCTTTGCAGAGCTAAAAACTCAAAGCAGATTAATGCTCGACGCCGCCTGCACCATGGACATGACCATGACTGAGCTCGTCTTCGGTTGCAGCGCGTACTTCTTGAATATCCACATCAAAAGTCAAGCGCTTACCTGCTAGGGGATGATTGGCATCAACAACAACTTCATCATCAGTAACATCAGTGACAGTAACAAGCATGACTTGACCACCTGCTTCTGATTGAAACTGCATACCAGGCTGGATATCATCAACACCTTGGAAGTTCTCGCGAGGCACACGCTGCACAGCTTGTTCTTGGTACTCGCCGTAACCATCAGCAGGCTCAACAACAGCGTTTACCTTTTCACCAGCTGATTTACCTTCTAGTTGCTGCTCAAGACCTGGAATGATATTGCTGTGACCATGTAAATAAGCTAAAGGTTGACCTTCTGGCGACTGATCAAGGATATTGCCTTCGTCGTCTTTTAGAGTGTAGTTAAACTTTACGGCCGTGTCTTTTGTAATAGTAGTCATAATTAATCCTAATAAAGTAGTGTCAAAATTTAATCGCGTCAAAATCTAAATATGGTGTCAACAACTATGGTGTCAATAACTAAAGATACCAAAACTAAAGATACCCAATCACTCAAGATCTATAATCAATTGACGTAACCATCTACAAAGAATGCTGCTCAAATAGCTATCTTTACAAAAACAGCACTCAAACAACGCTTGCAGTTAGCCTCTTTAATTGAGATGGGTAATATAACTTTCAAGGTAAAAAAACAAAAAAATAATCTATTTATAAGAGTTTTTTGCGCTTCACTGTCAACATTGCTCATCCTGATATAGAGTATAACTAGTCCAGAATAAAAAAAGTAAGGACACTATAATGTGCTACTGGAATGCTGGTTTTAAATAACAGTTGCGACGCCTCTGACGTTTTAAGGTCGCACAGCAAGCGAGGAAGATTGATACCAGTAGCACGGTATCCTTTTTAAATTGGATCAACTATAACAATGAGACACTACTGGTTACAGGGTGTCGGTTGCGTTTTTATATAAGGACTTTTACCATAAGGCTAAACATAAATATAAGACAATACGATGACCTTACTAGTACCTGCTAACGACCAAAATAATCAAGATGATAACGCTCTAAGTGATATCAATTATCGACTCGATTTTGAGCGTTTTTTTGAACATCTTGTCGATGTCACGCTCACCTTTAGCGCTGATAAGGAGTCTCCAGAGCTTTGGTTACCCGCTTGGATTCCGGGTAGCTACTTGATGCGCGAATTCGCTCGTAATATTACAGCGGTGCACTATCAGGTTATTGATGCTGCTGATAATAACACCAGCCACGCTGAGCAAATACATCTGAAGCGTGCAAAAAAGGTCGATAAAAACACGTGGCAACTACCTGATGTCAGCGCTGGACAACAAGTAAGCGTGCACTATGAAGTCTACTGCTATGATCTATCTGTGCGTACCGCTTATGTCGATCAGACGCGGCTATATGGCAACTTTACCTCACTTGCGCTAGCAATCACAGATCAAGAGTTAGCGCCTGTGTACGTCAGCTTGATCATTCCTGCTGCATTTTTAGCCCAAATGCCTACCGAGGATAAGCGCGAGGTTTTACTTGCTTGCGGCCTAAGTGCGACTCATATGCACTTAGATAATAGTGAAAGCAAAGACAGCGAGAAAAAAGAGCACAGCGGCGATACAAGACACGCTTATGGGCTGCAAGCTGAAAACTATTACGAGCTTATTGATCATCCCTTTGAGATTGCTTTGCAAGATAAGTTTGATTTTATTATTCAAGATCATAATCATCAGACACTGAGTCATCACTTTTATTTATCAGGGCGACACAGCGCTAATGTGGGACGCTTACAGCACGATATAACTCAAATATGTCAGACTTATCTCGACTGGCTGGATGATGCGCCATTTAGCGAATACACTTTTATGACTTACGCCAGTGGTCAGGACTACGGCGGTCTTGAACATATCAATTCGACCAGTCTAATCACGCCGCGTGGTGATTTGCCGAGTGTCAATGAGCCTGACATACCAAGCGAGGCCTATCAGCGCTTTTTGGGTCTGTGTAGTCACGAGTATTTCCACGCGTGGTGGGTCAAGACCGTACGCCCTGACGTGATGCTAAATGCTAATCTGCGCCGAGAAGCGTATACGCCGCTCTTATGGGTATTTGAAGGCTTTACCTCCTACGTTGATGATTTTATGCTACAAGCGTCAGGCGTCATCGATAAGCCAAGCTATCTAAAGCTACTAGCGGCACAAATTAATCGCTATGTGCAAACGTCTGGACGCGCTTACCAAAGTGTGGCTGAGTCGAGCTATGATGCGTGGATTAAGCTCTACCGTAGTGATGAAAACACGAGTAATGCTGGGATAAGCTACTATAATAAAGGCGCTTTGGTTGCTTTGTGCTTGGATCTAACGCTGCTGCAAAAAAGCGCAGGACGCTACCGTATCTTTGATGTGATCAAGGCGTTTTATGAGCAAGCCAAGACGCAGGATAATAAGCGTATTGGCATGAGTAGCGCTGATCTAGGCACGGTTATTGGGCAGTTTATGCCTATTGCAGACTGGGAGGACTTTGAGCGCCGTTATGTTAACGGCGTAGAGGCATTACCATTTGAGTCGTTACTAGAGGCTTATGGCGTGAGTATTGAAACCGATGACAAAGACAATACCTTACCTTGGGGTATCACGGTTAGTGAAACTAGTGAGGGACTCAAAATTAATAAAGTGCTACGTGGTAGTGTAGCAAGCGCAGCAGGACTGTCTGCTAAAGATGTCATCGTAGCAATCGATGGTATCAAAGCCAATAAAAAACAGCTACAACTTGTAGCAGAGTCGAACCTTGATGCTATTACTTGTCATGCGTTTCGCCGTGATGAGCTGCTAAGATTAACAGTTGCCAACCAAACCCACTCTGGCATCAGTGCCAATCCAAGCTTGGAAAAAGTGACGTTAAATTTAAAAGATACAGGCGCTGATGACTGGCTCACACCTCGTTTTGTTTAATCTATTAACGTCATAAGTACAACGTCGTAATATTGTCTCTATTGCTATTGCTATTGCTATTGCTATTGCTCTGCTACTTCTAAATCAACTTCAGTATCAGTATCAGTATCAGTATCAGTATCAGTATCAGTATCGAGCCTACGAGCATTGTAACGCGCTATCCAGTCCTGTATCAATTGAGCTTCACGTCCTTGCTCATTGACAATCTCGCGGGCGAGCCTCAGCATCTCTTCATCTTCGCCGTATTTCAGCTGGACTTTTGCCATATCGATAGCACCTTTGTGATGCGGTAGCATACCGCGTGCATAAGCCATGTCTGGAAAAGGATCAGCAACGCCAAGTACCATATCGCCGTGCATCTTATTCATCGCTTGGGCGTATTCTTTTTGCATCGGTAAGGTGGCAGGCTTAGGATTTGGAACATCAGGATGGCTTGCTAGCCACTTATTAAGCATGGCAATTTGGGTTTGCTGCGCCGCTGTAATCTGCTCGGCAAGTTTTTTCATCGCAGGATCAGTGCCGTACTTGAGCTCAATCTTTGCCATATCTATAGCGCCGCGATGATGACCAAGCATGCCTTTAGCAAAAGCAGTATCAGGGTCGTTGTAGCCCATTCCGATCATCATCTCATCGTGCATCTGTGTCATCGATTTTGTATAAGCTTCGAGTACGTCGGACACAGGAGCTTGCGCGGTTGCCATGATCTCAGTATTCATATTTGTATGCTGAGCGTATGTATCATTTACGATGACAGGTTCTGCAACTTCGACACTAGGTGTACTATCTTTACTAAGTGTACTATCTTCGACCAGTATAACCTGAGTATCATCTGCTGGCTGACAACCGCTAAGCATAAATGCCGTAGATAGACATACGACAAGCAGGGCAAAACGATGAGAGACAACCATGGCATATCCTTAATGACAATAGTGTAGGGCGCTAGATGACAAGCTGACGGTTATAAGCTGAGTATTAAAAACAGAATAAATAGTAGCAGATAAATATTGCTAGTTCGAGACGCAAGCGCTTTATTGTCGTAATAATCTCGCTATTTCTGAGAGTAAAATGGATACGTGTGCAATGAGCTAAGCAATGCCTAGTTGCTCACAGCGTTGTTTGTTAAGGTGGATACGGACAAACTCGCCAACACCTAATGAGCCCAGCTCAAACCCAGCGACAGACCAACGTATTAGGCGCAAACACGGCAAACCCACACAAGCGGTCATACGCCGTACTTGACGGTTCTTGCCCTCATAAATCGTGAGCATCAACCAAGAAGTTGGCACACTTTTGCGCTCGCGTATGGGCGGCTTACGAGGCCATAAGTCAAGGGGTAGATCTGCTTCATCAATGATAGCCGCGATTGCTGGTAGGGTTTTACCGTCTTTGAGCACAACGCCTGCTGCTAGATCATCAAGCTGCTGTTGCCTGACCACTCCTTCGACTTGGACCAAATAGGTTTTACCTTGTTTGGGTGTATGAGCGAAGTTTTTGACCGTAGGCGGCTGGGTAATCGCTTTGTTTACGCGGCCACTACTGGTTAAGATAAGTAGCCCCTCGGAGGTAGCATCAAGCCTGCCTGCGACGCGTAGTGACTTATCACTAAAATAAGCGGATAGGGTCGCATGATCGTTGTTGTGATCGTCACGAAACTGACTGAGTACGCCGTAAGGCTTGTTAAATAACACCACACTTGCATTTGACATAAAAGAATGACTCCAACTAAGCGACTATAATATAGCGAATCCAGAATAAAAAAGGGTAAGAACACTTTAATGTACTACTGGAATGCTGGTTTTAAATAACAGTTGCGAAGCCTCTGAAGTGACTAAGTTGCACAGCAAGCGTCGCACAGCAAGCGAGGAAATTTATACCAGTAGCATTTACACTAGTAGCAGGATATCCTTTTTAAATGGGATCAACTATACAAAAAACACCTCAAGACAGTTATCTCAAGGTGTTTGATACCCTTTAGAGTAAATATAGTCGATTCTAAATAAAACAGATCCATTATATTTAAACGCGGAACTGGTATAAATTTTACTGGCGTGCTGTGCCTACGCCGACAGAGGCTGCGTAAAATTCATCCCAGTTCCGCTGTATCGTTTTTATATTGAAATCACTATACTAATTAGATTTAAAGTAGTTACCAATTAAAGTAGATGCTTAGGTCTAGAGTGACGCGAGAGCCTCGTTAAAGGTTTTGCTAGGGCGCATGACCTCTTTGGCTAACTTCTCATCAGCCAAATAATAGCCTTGCAGATCTACGTGCTTGCCTTGGACTTCGTTAAGCTCTTTGACAATAGCGTCCTCATTACTCTCAAGCGTTTTAGCGAGCGCTGAGAACTTATCCTTTAGATCGCTATCTTGATCCTGCTCAGCCAGTTCTTCTGCCCAGTATTTTGCTAGATAAAAATGACTACCACGATTATCAATCTCACCTGTCTTACGCGAAGGTGATTTATCGTTTGATAACAGTTTTTCAGTTGCTTTATCTAACGCATCGGCCAGAACTTTGGCTTTGGCGTTGTCATCGTTTTTGGCTAAGTGTTCAAGCGATTCTGTTAAGGCTAAAAACTCACCCAAAGAATCCCAGCGCAAGTGGTTTTCTTCAAGTAGCTGCTGGACGTGCTTTGGCGCTGAACCGCCGGCACCCGTCTCAAACAAACCACCGCCTTTCATGAGCGGTACAACCGATAGCATCTTGGCACTCGTACCTAGCTCTAGGATTGGGAATAAGTCAGTGAGGTAATCACGCAGGATATTACCTGTCGCTGAGATGGTATCAAGACCGCGAGCAACACGCTCCAAGGTATAGCGCATGGCGCGAACTTGGGACATGATCTCAATGTGCAAACCATCGGTATCGTGGTCTTTAAGATATTTCTCAACCTTTTTAATCAGCTCATTCTCATGGGGTCTGTATGGGTCTAACCAAAAGACGACGGGCGTATTTGATTCGCGGGCGCGGCGCACAGCAAGACCAATCCAGTCCTGAATTGGTAAGTCTTTGGTCTGGCACATACGCCAGATATCCCCTTTTTCAACGCGCTGCTCAAGCAAAATCTCACCGCTATCGACATCAACGATCCGCGCGATGCCCATATCGCTTGATTCAAAGGTCTTGTCATGTGAGCCATATTCTTCAGCTTTTTTAGCCATCAGACCGACGTTTGGTACTGTTCCCATCGTTGTAGGGTCAAAGTTACCATGCCATTTACAGAAGTTAATCATCTCTTGATAGATACGTGCAAAGGTCGATTCAGGCATAACGGCTTTACAATCATAAAGTTTACCATCAGCGCCCCACATCTTACCGCCGTTACGAATCATCGCAGGCATAGAGGCATCAACGATCACATCGCTTGGCGAGTAGAAGTTAGTAATGCCTTTGGCAGAATCGACCATAGCCAGGCGCGGACGATGCTCTTGGCAGGCATGTAGATCCTGTTCAATCTCCTCACGGGTACTCGCGGGCAACTGAGCGATCTTTTCATACAAGTTTGCCATACCGTTATTGACGTTAACGCCAAGCTCATCAAAAAGCTCGCCATGCTTTTCAAACGCTTCTTTGTAGTACGTTCTCACCGCATGTCCAAAGACAATAGGGTGTGAGACTTTCATCATAGTCGCCTTGACATGCAGTGAGAATAAGATACCAGCTTCACGGCAATCTTCCATCTCGCGCTCGTAGAACTCAAGCAGGGCATCCTTACTCATAAACATAAGGTCGATGACTTCTTTGTCGAGTAGTTTGAGCTCAGGTTTTAATATTTTAGTCGTGCCATCTTCGAGTAGGAGCTCCATGCGCACTGTACGATCTTTGTCTAAGGTCATCGACTGCTCGCCGTGGTAAAAATCACCAGTGTGCATGTGCGAGACATGAGTGCTTGACCACTGTTTCCACTCGCCCATAGAATGGGGATGTTTGCGGGCGTAGTTTTTGACTGCCTTTGGTGCGCGGCGATCTGAGTTGCCTTCACGTAGAACGGGGTTGACCGCACTACCAAGCGCCTTACCATAGCGCTTGCGAATCTCTTTTTCTTCATCCGTTTGCGGATCGTCTGGAAAATCAGGTATAGCGTATCCTTTACCTTGAAGCTCTTTGATGGCTGCTTTAAGCTGTTGCACCGAAGCACTGATATTAGGCAGTTTAATGATATTGGCGTTTGGATCTTGCGTTAGACGCCCAAGCTCAGCAAGATTATTAGGTACGCGCTGCGCCTCGTCGAGGTAATCTGGGAATTCAGCTAATATACGCGCAGCAACAGAGATATCCGTTGATTCAACATCAACGCCTGCGGTGTGGGCAAAGGCCTTTACAATGGGCAGAAAGGATAGGGTAGCTAGCGCTGGGGCTTCGTCTGTTTTAGTGTAAATAATCTTTGACATTGTCGTAGTCTCTTCCTTTTGGTTGTTATTACTTTTAACGTGGCATGCTATCGATCTTATAGGTGTCAATAGGGCAGTATAATTATGATAAAGCTTAGGTTTAGATCCTATTTACTCAAGCTGTCTATTATAAAGTGCTAAGCGCTTAATGGCTATTGTAGTATAAGAATTAGTATTATAGCGTATGCTATTTAATTATATGAGCAGGATAGGACGTCGTATCACAGCTCTAATAGACTCTGTATTTTAATGAGCGCTATAGGTTTAATAAAAGCTATAGGTTTAATAAAAACTGTATTATTGCCTCAAATATATCATAGGAAACTAATCTGCGTTGTAGTAGTCTGTTTACGGGTTGTGAGAGTAGTCTGGATGCGATATAGATGTCCAAGCCTAGATTTTGCTAAGGTAATGATATCAACGCAAAGCTTTTCTATAAAGGCACAACTCTAAGTTTGGCGTATATCATTTGCAAATGGTATGCGTATTAGTAGCGAAATTTGCTACCTTACTATTCACTAAAAACACCACAACATAGCGAGCATTATGAGCTTACAGTATGCACTACTGAACGATACCAGCTGGCAGAGTCTGGCTCATTGGCAGACCCCTGATACGCCCTTTATGTCCTTTGAGTTTTGGCAAGCCCTAAGCGATACAGGCGCTATTGGGGAGGCGGCAGGGTGGCTACCGATATACATAGTGATACATCGTGTGACGATGGATAAAAATCATCCAATGGATAAAAGCGCCGCTATAGATCAACAGTCAGAGAGTACAGATCAAGCAGAGGTAGAGATTAGTGAGCCGGTGGCAGTCATGCCTGTCTTTATCAAAGCGCACCACAGAGGCGAGTTTGTCTTTGATTATGCATGGGCAGAGGCGTACTCGCGCTACGGGATTGACTACTATCCGCGTTTGGTCACCAGCGTACCTTATACACCAATCACCGGACAGCGTTTGTGGCTGAGCGAAGGCGAAACGTTAAGTGCTGATGTCATAACAACGGCACTCGCTGGCGTAGATGATCTAGCCGCGCAAGTAGGCGCTTCAAGCTGGCATGTTCTCTTTGCAACCGACACGCTGGCTACTTTGACCACAACACTGACGCCTGAAGCTACAGACCTCACTCAAGCGCTAGTAGACAATAGCGATTTGGCGATCAATATCTCTGAGCTCCTGCCTGTCATGGAGCGTCAGGGTTGTCAGTTTTTGTGGCAAAACAAAAATTTAACGAATGGCAACAAGCCTTTTAGTGACTTCGATGACTTCTTATCCACGTTTCGAGCTAAAAAACGCAAAACCATTCGCGCTGAGCGTCGCAAAGTTACGGAGCAAGACATCGCCTGCTACCGCAAATGCGGTGATGAGATTAGCGATAGTGATTGGAAGGCGTTTTATCACTGTTATGTGATGACCTATGCCGTACGTGGACAACAGCCTTATCTAACGCTGGAGTTCTTTACCAAACTTGCTGACACTATGCCCGAGCACATCGTGTTAGCGCAAGGCGTTGATAGTCGTGGTGAGATTATTGCGAGTAGCTTGTTTTTGTACGACAATCCTGCAAGCGAGCATTCTACCTTGTATGGACGTTATTGGGGCGCGCTCGCTGATTATGACAGTTTGCATTTTGAGCTGTGCTACTACCAAGGTATTGAGTTTGCTATTGAACAAGGATTGATGCACTTCGATCCCGGCACTCAAGGCGAGCACAAGTTGGTACGCGGCTTTATACCGACCACGACGCACTCACTACATCGTATTTATGATCCGCGTTTTGTACCTGCAATCAGCAACTTTTGTACTGAGGATCGGTTACGCATGGCGCAGTATCGCCAGCATGCGCATGACGCTTTGCCATTTAATGAAGATAATATGCCGTCCTTTGACCCTGAGCGTTAGTTATGACGCCGCCTGCTATGTCTAATACGACCACTGTGACGCCTGAGCTTATGACTTTACCTCAATCCAATGACTTACATAATCATGAGCCATCACTACAGCTTTTATCTTGGCTTCAGGTTGAGGGCTCGCTAACCGCGCAGCTTGAAGCAAAGGCGGGGCAGCCCCTGCGTGTAGAGCGAGTTTTTGAGGGTTATAGGTCACTGTCACTGGCTCAAAAGCATCAGTTAGGCGTTAAAGGCGCGGCGCTCAGTCGTCCACTGCTAGCATGGGTGCGTGAAGTTTATTTGTATGGTAGCGATGAGCAGCCTTGGGTCAAGGCGCAAAGTATCTTTCCACTAACGAGTCTAAAGGGAAGCGCGCGCCGTTTGCAACAGCTCAAAGGCACGCCTATTGGCTACGTACTGTTTAAACGTACTCGCGCTCTGCCCAGTCGACGTTTTATCAGCTGGACTTGTGAGGGCTGGCAACGTCAAACCCTCTACGATTGGTACGAACGCAAATTACTCATCAGTGAGACTTTTTTGCCTACATTTACTGCAAGCTTATAGTTAATAAGGAGACGATACAGAGTTTGGCAAAGCAATGGCAGCGTAGTGATAAATAACACTTGTCTAGTAATTGGTAATTATGATATAAATACATATCTGTAACATTACTCATCTTTAGTAACGTTCGTTAACATCATTACTTACCTTACATATTGGAATGCCCCGTGACTTTTAAAAATAAAACCTCCGCATTAGTTCAATCCTGTCCAGCCTTTATCGCCATCACTCTTATGCTGAGTATTAGTAGTGCTAATGCTGGATTTTTGGATAGTATACAAGATGTGCAAAGAGCGGTGAACTCAATCGGTCAGACAGCGGATACCTTACGAGGTAGCAAACAGGCAGTTACTGACTTAAGCGCAGAGGTTGGTCTGACCGCGCAAGATAGTCCAAGTGATACTAGTGCGCAATTGGGTGGTGTCGTTATCGGTGAAGGTATGCTACTAGCAGGTAAACTAAAAAGCACCAAACTGTATGCACAAGCTGACAAAAACTCCATGCAAGTCAGTGATTTATCTCAGGACGATACTATTATCTATATGGGAAAAGAGCACAACGGCTACTATCATGTTCAGACCGATAAAGGGGAGGGCTGGGTATCTAAGCCACTCGTCGGTATCAAATACTAAGTGCTAGCTTTGCCTAGGTATCTACATACAACAGCCGCTTTGAGTGGCTGTTTTTTTGTGCTAATGGACTGCAATTTAACTCTTAAACTGGATAAAAAGTTCAGCTCAACATCAGTGTTTTTACGCTCACCGTGCAAACTTTCATGTTAAACTAATCTAATATTAAAACCGTCTGCGCAGCGACTATTATGCTGTCATGCTGCTTTGACCATTTGTTTATCATGCCTCAGAGCCTCTCTCCTATATAGGACACTCTTATGTTTAAAGATATCTCTATCAAAGAATACGATCCAGAACTTGCCGCAGCCATGGCAGCGGAAAGCAAACGTCAAGAAAGTCACGTTGAGCTTATCGCCTCAGAAAACTACTGCTCGCAAGCAGTTATGGAAGCGCAAGGCTCGGATCTGACTAATAAATATGCTGAAGGTTATCCGGGCAAGCGCTATTATGGCGGCTGTGAGCACGTCGATGTGGTTGAACAATTGGCTATCGATCGCGCCAAAGAGTTGTTCGGTGCCGAGTACGTCAATGTGCAGCCGCATTCAGGTTCTCAGGCCAACTCAGCGGTGTTTTTGGCCTTACTTGAAGCTAATGATACCGTGCTTGGTATGAGTCTGGATGCTGGTGGTCACTTAACGCATGGCGCACACATTAACTTCTCAGGTATTAACTACAATGCCGTCCAGTACGGGCTAAACGAAGCGGGCGAGATTGATTATGATGAGGTCGATCGTTTGGCGCGCGAGCACAAGCCTAAAATGATCATCGCAGGGTTTTCTGCGTACTCACAAGTGGTCGATTGGCAGCGTTTCCGTGATATCGCCGATGAAGTCGGAGCATACTTTTTGGTCGATATGGCACACGTTGCTGGACTTGCCGCTACTGGCGCGTATCCAAGCCCAGTGCCATTCGCTGATGTGGTGACTAGTACGACCCATAAAACGCTACGTGGCCCGCGCTCAGGCATTATCTTATCGCGTGATGATAAGCTGGCCAAAAAGCTCAACTCTGCTGTGTTCCCGGGCAACCAAGGCGGCCCCTTGATGCATGCTATTGCAGGCAAGGCCGTGGCATTTAAAGAAGCGCTGGAAGACGACTTTAAAACCTATCAAGAGCAAGTAGTCAAAAACGCCAAAGCGATGGCAAAAGTCATCATGGATCGCGGCTACGAGATCATCTCAGGCGGTACGGAAAACCATTTAATGCTAATTAGCTTGGTTAAGCAAGAAATGACAGGTAAAGAAGCGGACAAATGGCTTGGCGACGCCTTTATTACCGTTAATAAAAACGCGGTTCCCAATGATCCAAAATCTCCCTTTGTGACCTCTGGTATTCGCATTGGTACGCCTGCGATCACCACGCGCGGCTTTGATGAAGCAGACGTTACAGAATTGGCTGGCTGGATCTGCGATGTGTTAGATAGCCGCGGTGATGAAAAGGTTATCGCTGATACCCGCGAGAAGGTTAAGGCTATCTGCGCCAAAAAGCCGGTTTATGCAAAGAATCAGTAAGTTTATCTAGAGATTAGACAGAACCGCTCGGCTTTGGCTGAGCGGTTTTTTTGTGGTTTTATTGAAGCAGATTTTAAAATTTGGCACAAAGCGACAGCCTACTTTATCTTCTTGTTTTTCATTTTTGCTTCTACAATTAGTTATTTCTCAAGGCGCTGGGCGAGACCTTAGATAAACTAGTGCTTCATTTATAGTCATAATAATTATCGAGCTTTTATCATCCAACCACCCACAACTGCGGCCTACCAAAATCCCGATACGCATCCTCAATCATACTTTTAAATACATTGAAGTCCTCGGTATTTATCTGTTTGATGTCAGTCAAGTCCAAACGCAAATACTTAGCGTCACTATCGGTCAAGCAGTCCCAAGCACTATCCCAATTGTGCGAGAAGTAATCAGGAAAATTGAGCGCCTTATCTAAAGCTATTAATAATGAGGCTTTGTCAAGGATGTCACCCACGACAATATCGATAGCTTGCTCAGGAGTAAACGTAGGCGTTCCGCTGTCTTTATTAATATAATAAATGGCGTCAGTCATATTAGTTCATCTGTAGTTGTCGAAAGCTATCATAGTGATCAACCGTCAAGTAATAGACAGTCGGTGGGTTGCCGCCGGTCACAATACGTCTCGCGCCGCGATGGGAGGCGCCGGGCGTCGGTACCGTATACTCGCGGTAGTAGCCGCTGGGCTGCGCGGGCAAACGACCTTCGCGGTTATAAAAGGTCGTGCCGTCCTTGGTAGGGTAAGGGTATGGACCGCCTTGCTGAATCAGCGCGATGGTATGATCAATTTGCGCATCGCCAGTGACAGCAGTATTAGAGGTTTGCTCAGCTTGTTCAGAGTATGTCGGTGCTATATCTGCGCTCAGTAAGCCCTGATTGAACAGTACTGATTTAATATCATCAGCAAAATATACGGCAACAGCAATAATAGCGATCAAACTAATCAGCGTAGTCAGTGGACTTCTTTTTTGCTGATATGCGTGCGCCGTACGCTTTGAATGAGCGTGCTTTTGATGCAGATGCTTTGTTGTAGCGTCGTAGGCTTGTGATGGCGGACTTGCTTCAAGACTTAAGGTGCTATCTGTAACCTCTGTCGCACGTAGCTGGTTTTTATCATTGCGCTCGCTATTAAAATACACCTGCTGTCCGATATGGATCGGCTGTGACAATTTCACGGTGCTGACGTGAAAAAACACGTCCTCGCTTTGATCGTCGACATCAATAAAGCCATAGCCTTTATCAGGATTCCAGTGTTTGATCGTACCACTTTGCATCATTGTTTCCTTAGTGGTGAAATGGTAACAGATGCTACCTATATCTGAGTAATCAGCCTCACAATGGTTTACTTAATTAATCAGCCGCCCAATTGATTAAGTCCTAACGCCAAAACCAAACCAATAGCGGTACTAATACCCGCCCAGTGATTGCTCTTTTTAAAGGCATCAGGGAAAACTTCTGTAGCTAGCGATGCAATAACCGCGCCAGCGGCAAAGCAGTCAATTAGGCTTAAGGTTGATTTGGGTACGTCGCGCAGCAGCTGATTGCCAGCAATAGCTGCAATAGAGAGTAAAATGGCGGCTCCAATCCAAATCAGTATTATCTTCTTATTACTATTGCCATCCTCTTGCATCTGTTTTGCACCGCCTGCTGCTTCCGGCAGGTTGGAGAGCAAGATAGAACCTGCCAATGCCGCTACTTGCATCACGTTCCCGCTGATTAGCGATACGCCAAGCGCTAAGTTCTCAGGAATGCCGTCCAAAGTAACCGCTGCGAGTAGGCCGCCGCCGCCGCCGCTTTGCATCTTTTCATCAATGAAATAATCGACCGCTGTAAACACACTAGCGCCAAGCAGGGTCAGCCCCATCGTTGCCCATAGACCGCTCTGAGTCACAGCGGGTTCTAGCATCTCAAGAGCTACCGATAGCATCAAAGCGCCGCCAGCGATAGCAAGCAAATTGCCCTGCAACCAATCTGGGAGCTTACCGTAAGCGCCCCATAGCGCTCCGATAATAAGCGCACCTGAAACTATGAATACTACTAAAAACATCATCATAATCGTCGTTATTCCTTATCGACTACTCAACATCGTTAAGAAGTGGTCATTATTTATCAAAAGCCGTTATTCGTACTTAACGTAGAAATTAGCAAAGATAAAAAATCAGGTCATGATATTTTTAGTTAAATTTTTATGGGAAGTATAATATTTTGGTGTGACATAAAAAACGCCAGCAATTAAGCTGACGTTCTAATAAATTTCATAGTTGAATACCTTAGGAGTAATAACTAAGCGCGCGTCTCACCGTGACCGTAGACGATCCATTTTTGTGAAGTTAGACCTTCAAGTCCTACAGGACCGCGAGCGTGAATCTTATCAGTTGAGATACCAATTTCCGCGCCAAGTCCGTACTCAAAACCATCAGCGAAACGGCTGGAGGCGTTAATCATGACGCTAGCTGAATCGACCTCACGGATAAAGCGCTGCGACTTGGTATAATTATCGGTGATTATCACATCAGTATGGTGACTGCCATGGGTGTTGATATGCTCGATTGCCGCATCAAGTCCATCAACGACTTTAATCGCTAGGATAGGGGCAAGGTATTCAGTATCCCAATCCTCAGCGCTTGCCTTTGATAGGTGACCAGCTAAGCTTGTATTGTCGTTTAAGATACGTTGCGACTGCTCATCAAGGCGTAGCTGCATGGCATCATCGGCGTTGACAATGGCTTTAGCAATCTTGGGTAGCATCTCGTCTGCAACGGCTTTATCAACCAGTAAAGTCTCCATGGTATTACAAGTGCCATAGCGATGGGTTTTGGCATTGACGCTAACGTCGATGGCGATTTGAGCATCAGCATCGCTATCGATAAAGGTATGACAGTTACCGTCTAAATGCTTGATGACCGGTACTTTAGCGTCTTCACTAATACGTGCGATCAGCCCTTTGCCGCCGCGAGGTACGATGACATCGACGTATTCGGTCATAGTAATCAGCTCACCGACAGCGGCGCGATCAGTCGTCTCAAGCACTTGTACGCTGTGCTCGGACAGTCCTGCTTTTGCTAAGCCTTTATGAATACACTTGGCAAGCGCTTGATTGGATTCAAAGGCCTCAGAGCCGCCGCGTAAGATAATTGCATTGCCAGATTTTAGCGCCAGTGACGCCGCCTCTAGGGTTACATTAGGGCGCGACTCATAAATCATACCGACAACGCCTAGTGGCACGCGCATTTTACCCAATTGAATACCTGAGGGACGATAGGTCATATCGGTGACCTCGCCAATAGGATCGGGTAGGGCGGCGACGTCTTTGAGGCCTTGTAGCATGCCATCGAAACGCGCGTCATTTAGCTCTAAGCGATCAAGCAAAGCGCTATCAAGATCGTTTTTCTCACCCTTATCCATATCGATCTTATTCGCCGCTAAAATATCAGCTTTGGCAGCCGTCAGCTCATCATAAATAGCCATAAGCGCAGCATTTTTATCGCCTGTATTAGCAGCGGCAAGGGCACGGGAAGCAGCACGCGCTTGCTGACCAACGGTTTGCATGTAGTCTTTGATGTTTGAAGTATTCATATTTGAGGTATCGGATTGACTCATAAAAGTGTCCTATTAATAAAAAGGTGGGTTGAATAAATAGTTATGGTGAGAAGATAGCGGTACTGAAAATGATAATTAAAACGATATAAGAGGTTATATAAAACTTTATAAGTGAATTATTTTTTGTAAAGTTATCGCGTTGTTAATCGTGTAATGTCCCTAAAATAGAGGAGATTGACTCTATAGTAAAGATGAATTTGTGAACCTTATCCTATATACAAGGCGTAGGATATACGTTATGAACCAATAATGAAGAGCTATCAATATAGAGAACTACTTACAAAGACGAGTGCCTGACGAGCACCTAAAGACGATTATCAAGTTACAAGCTACCATGATAGCGTTACGTACTTTGAACAGAATGCTGTTTTAAGTACTAAGGTAATCAGTAGTGACTGTAAGTATAGTAGACAATACATAGAGCCGCTTATTTTAATAAACAATTATCTTTAAGTTCACGAATAAAGTATTACAAATATAGGGAATACAATATGAAAAACAGTAATCAAAAAGCAGTGAAATCACTGTTCTATAGTGTTTTAGCAACCGGTATCTTGAGTCTTAGTAGTTTGACTGCTATCGCTGATGACGATTATGAATACGACGGTGTTGAGCAGCCAGAGATTGATAGCGAGTCGAGCGAATATGAAAGCGAATCTGACAACGATGTTGAGTACGAAAATGATTATGAAAGCGAAGATGATTAGCCATTACTTGTATCAGTTAAATTAATATCTGCCTTCTTAGTACCGTTTAGTAACGTCATTAAAATCGAAAACACGTTTTAATCTGGAGCACAACCATTAATTTGGAGCACAACCATAATGATAACCAAAAATAGTAAGCAAAAACTTCTTAATAAGGCTGCGCTTGTTGCAATGGCAGCAGCGTTAAGCTTGAGCGCTTGTGCTGATAGAGAACAGGA
Organism: uncultured Psychrobacter sp.; assembly: GCA_947489525.1. Classification (GTDB taxonomy): domain Bacteria; phylum Pseudomonadota; class Gammaproteobacteria; order Pseudomonadales; family Moraxellaceae; genus Psychrobacter. The sequence goes on along the minus strand of CANLDW010000002.1, from coordinate 243,299 downwards.
TCTCGACGAACCCGAAGCTATGGAGCGTATCGATGATGCCCAAACACCAATAGAACAAGAGGCGATCGGGGTTGATGATACGCTTATTGATGATGATGGTATGGACGCGACGCGGGGTGAAGTATCCTCATTGGAAGGTGATGCTATCGACGATACGCTTACTAATGATGATATTGGGGTCGCGGACAGTACGGCTGTCGGCATTGATGATGCGGATATTATCGATGGTAGCGAGCAAGAAGAGCATATCTCAACCTATTAGCTTGTACTTATTATAAGGCTAATAAAAACAGCAACTCAGACTCTAAACTGATAAAATAAGGCTTATTGCTACAACGCTAGCGTAAGCCTTTTTTTATTTTTTTTGTATAATATATCCAGTTTACTGATTATTCACAACAAAATCTGTCCTACATTTGCGTTTTTGTGGCGTTATGAGCGACAATGCCGCCTAATAGTCATGCGTATAATTTAATTCATGCTTCGTATTCTTATTTATTGGAAAACCGCCAAACCATGCTTGATACTGCAAAAAAATCAACTCCGCCTATCGCCTTAGATCTACAAGATATTCATAAGAACTTCGGCTCGTTGGCTGTACTAAAAGGGGTGTCATTAACCGCTTATGATGGTGATGTGATCTCTATTTTAGGTTCCTCAGGCTCTGGTAAATCAACGCTACTGCGCTGTATTAATCTGCTCGAAAAACCCAATCAAGGCCGTATCATCATCGGTGATGATGAGCTGATTCTTAAACCCAGCAAATCAGGTGAGATGCAAGCGGCGGATGTTAAACAGCTTGAGAGTTTACGCGCGCGCGTGGGGTTTGTGTTTCAAAACTTTAATTTGTGGCCACACAAAACCATTCTACAAAATATCATCGAAGGGCCTACGCAGGTCTTAAGGATCAAAAAGGCGCAAGCCATCAGCGATGCCGAACAGCTACTGGATAAAGTCGGTCTGCTGGATAAAAAAGATGCCTATCCTGCTAACTTATCTGGTGGTCAACGCCAAAGGGTAGCAATCGCCCGTGCGCTTGCTATGCAGCCGCAGGTACTGTTGTTCGATGAGCCAACCTCTGCACTTGATCCAGAGCTGGTCAATGAAGTGCTCGCTGTTATGCGCGAACTGGCAGAGGAAGGACGCACAATGCTGATTGTCACCCATGAGATGCGCTTTGCCCGTGAAGTCTCAAGCAAAGTCGTGTTTTTGCATCAAGGCGTCATTGAAGAGATAGGTACACCAGAACAGGTCTTTGATCATCCAAAGTCTCCTCGCGTTAAAGACTTTATGGCCTCACACCGCTAACGTTATACGGTGAAGTTGCCATTCATACATTAAACTGGATCGAGTTTATTTGAGTTAAGATGGGCGCTGCTTAAGGGCGAGTACGCAGGGTGCGTTTGCACATTTATTGCACAATACTTACCGTCAGTAGGTAAAACGTTTGTTTTTGATATTTCACTCAGGTATTATCGAAAGGTTTAGAAGCTACTTGTACGCGCTGTTAACTCAGTCGTACTTACCCTATTTAATTATCTGACATATCTAACACGGCAATCCAACACGGAAGTAAAATTAAAAGAAGTCAGATAAATTTACAATCGCACACTACTGCGTCGTTTTATATTGAAATCCCCCAGAACCCAAGGAATACATGATGTCGAACTCTCGCTCATTATGGTCGTCAATGGCCGTTGCCGCCGCGCTAACCCTCAGCGCTTGTAGCCCTTCTACGACAGATAGTAATGATACTGCTGCTGTAGATACCACAGATAGAACCATTCGCATTGCCACCGAAGGCGCTTATCCTCCGTTCAACTACACGAATGCTGATGGCAGCTTAGGGGGGTTTGATGTTGATGTGGCCAACGCTCTATGTGATCAGATGCAGGCTCAATGTGAGATCGTCGCGCAGGACTGGGACGGTATTATTCCAGGTCTACTCGCGCAAAAGTATGACGCTGTTGTTGCAGGCATGTCGATCACCCCTGAGCGTCAAGAGAAAGTCGATTTTACTGAGCCCTATTTTAGCAACACTATGGTATGGCTAACAGCAAATGATAGCGGCTTTAATCCTGCTACGGTCAGAGATCTTACCTTAGGCGGGCAACGTTCAACCACGCCAGGCGCCTACCTACAAGAGAACTATGAAGGTAAAGATGGTAATACTGTACAGTTGTATGATAACTACGACAACGCCTATTTGGATCTAAAATCTGGTCGTAGTGATGCAGTACTAGCCGAAAAGGTCTCAGCCAAATCATGGCTTGCAGACAACCCAGAGGGCTTTGGGATTGTTGGCGATGAGATCGATAATAACGACAATATTGCTATTGCAGTTCGAAAAGATGATCCACTAAGAGATGAGCTTAGCAAAGCGCTTAGCGAGATCCGTAGTAACGGCGAGCTGGCACGCCTTGAACAGATGAACTTCGGTCAATAATTATCCGAGTCAATCGCGCCTAAGCCCCTTAATGTGGTTCAATACTTACGACTATCAGGAAATAGTATTATGATATCTTCTATAACAAAAAAAACCTTGTGGCTTGCGCCGCTGAGTGCCGCAATGCTGATGCTGGCTGGCTGTAACAACAGTACTGCGCCTGCTGAAAATCTAGACGCTGACGCAACTACCGATACCCCTATGAACATCAAGATTGCTACCGAATCTAGCTATAAACCATTTAGCTATACGGACGCTGATGGTAAGCTGATTGGTTATGAGATTGAGCTGGTCGATGCCTTGTGCGCGCAGATGCAAGCTCAGTGTGAAGTGATCTCTCAAGATTGGGATGGTCTGATCCCAGGTCTAAATGCACAAAAATTCGATGCAGCTATCGCTGGTATGTCGATTACGCCTGAGCGTCAAGAAGTGGTTGAGTTCAGTGATCCGTACTTTTATAGCGGCATTATATTGATTGGCAAAAAGGGCGATAATTTAAGCCTTGACGGTTTGCAAGGCCAACCGATTGCTTCGCAGCGCTCAACAGTATCCTCACAGTACTTGCAAGATGAACATGCCGACGCTGATATTAAACTTTATGACACCCAAGATAACGCTTATTTGGATCTGTTATCGGGACGCGTGCGCGGTATGATGTCGGATAAAGTCACGGGTACGGATTGGTTAAAGACTGAGGCCGGTCAAGACTACGAAGTTAAAGGGGACGAGATTAGCACCAATGATGACGCGATGGGTATCGCCTTTCGTAAAGGCGATCCACTGGTTGCCAAGTTCAATGCCGCGTTAGCAGAGCTCAAGGCCAATGGCACTTATGACCAAATCACAGGTAGCTATTTTGGTACGAGCTCAACAGCAGCAGCAAACAGTGCAGTAGTCAACAGTTCAGTAGGGAATGCAGGCGTTGATACCGTAGTACTCGTTGAAGGTGATGATGTTAATATCGATGACAATGCTACGATTGCCGCTGAGGAGCAGTTTGAAACTGCGACAAACTAAAATCAGCTGAGAATAACTATGAAAGGATTGTATTCGGTATCGTTAGCTTTATTCAGTGCATTGACTTTGGTGGGGTGTAATAACAGTCAGAACACCCCTGAGCCAACTGATAGCACTGACGCGCGCCAAGATGTCGTCGCTGATGGTAGCGCTGAAGTATTGCGTGTGGCTACAGAAGGCGCTTATGCGCCCTTTAACTACACCAATGCTGATGGCACACTTGGCGGGTTCGATGTTGATATCGCCAATGCTATTTGCGCGGACATGCAGGTCACCTGCCAGATTAGTGCGCAAGACTGGGATGGTATTATTCCAGGACTAAAAGCGGGTAAGTACGATGCGATTGTCGCGGCGATGTCCGTTACACCTGAGCGCGCTGAGCAGGTGAGCTTCACTGAACCATACTTTAGTAATGCATTGGTGTTTTTAGCCAAAAAAGACAGTGATTTTGATCCCAGTGATAGCGCTGACATCAATACCACGGCTATCGCCGCCCAGCGCTCAACGATCTCCTCCCAGTGGTTAGAGGAGGCGTATCCTACAGCAAATATAAAGCTGTATGATACGCTGAGCAATGCCTTTTTGGATCTAGGTTCAGGACGCGTTGATGCCATGATATCTGATAAGCTGCCCGCTTTAGAGTGGCTTGGTTCGCCTGCTGGAAGTCAGTACGAGCTAAAAGGGAATGAGATTGATATCAACGATAATTTTGCGATAGCTGTACGTACTAATGATCCGCTACAAGCAAGGATCAGTCAGTCTTTAGCCACTCTAAAAGCCAATGGTACCTATGACGCGATCAGTCAACGCCACTTTGCTGTGCCGCAAGCAGATAACAGCATGACTACGGATACAAGCAGTAGCACCAACTAGCGAAACAAACGAGCTTAACAAAAGGATATCACTGCGTAAGTGGTATCCTTTTTTATTGGATCTACTGTTTTAGTATGGCAGTGTAGCTGTGGCGTAGTTATGGCGTAGCTATGACGCTTTAAGGGTCACTCGTCAGTTATGCGTAGATAATAACATCGCACGCTTTGATTATGATAAAATCAGCGCTTGTTTCTTCGCGGTTCTTCTTTATAAAATATTGACTGTATAAACAATCGACAACCGCACTCAGTGCTCCCTTTAACTCATATCATTACGCTGCTGATACGGTCATGATATGACGAAACTAAGTGAATAATTGTGTTTGATCTCCAAGGATTTGGCGCGCTCTTATTGAGCGGCGCGACCGTCACCATACAGCTTGCCATCACCAGCCTTGTTATAGGGCTGGCTTTGGGTTTGCTCGGCGCCACAGCTAAGCTATCTAATATTTGGCTACTGCGTAAGCTCGCTACGGTTTATACCGCAACGATGCGCGGTATCCCTGAGCTATTACTGGTGCTGTTTATCTACTACGGTGGTTCCATCTTGCTCATGGCTATTCTCAAAAGGTTTGGCTATAACGACTACGTTGAAATCAGCGCGTTTTGGGGCGGGGTAATGGCGCTATCCATTGCGTTTGGGGCTTATGCCACTGAGATCTTTCGGATGTCGATCCAAGAGATTCCAGGCGGACAAAAGGAGGCCGCGCAGGCCATCGGTATGCGTCCTTTGCAAATTTTTTATCGCATCACTTTACCGCAAGTGTGGCAGATCGCACTGCCAGGACTGGGAAATTTATTTTTGGTACTATTAAAAGATACCGCGCTTGTGTCCGTAGTGGGTCTCAAAGACATTATGTATCAGTCATCACGCGCGGCCCAGTCTACTCAGCAGCCGTTTACCTTTTATATGGCCGCCGCTATTATCTATCTGGGTCTAACGGTGCTGATAACAGGCTTTATGATGTGGCTTGAGTGGCGCGCAAACCCAGCTGCACGCTACGCCAAAAAGCTAACGCACCAATCAGTTGAAGGATAGGGGAGAGGCTCATGGATTGGAATTGGCAAGTTATTTTTGAGCACATACCTGACCTGCTTGGCGGCGCAGTATTGACGGTACAGTTGGTGGTGATCTCAGGTATTATCGGGCTGTTTTTTGGTCTGATACTAGCGCTGCTACGCTTATCTAAGAGCTGGGCAGTACAGGTTCTACCTTTTTTATATATTTTCTTTTTTCGTGGCACGCCGCTACTGGTGCAGATCTTTTTGATCTATTATGGTTTGGGTCAGTTTGCAGCGATACGCGACTCCTTTTTGTGGGAGCCGGTACTCAGTCAAGCTTACTGGTGCGCTATTATTGCCTTTACGCTGAACACCAGTGCTTATTTGGCAGAGATTATCCGCGGCGCTATCCAGACGATTCCAGCAGGCGAGCTTGAAGCGGCCGATGCCCTTGGTATGTCAAAATGGCAAAAGCTGACGCGTATCACCTTGCCGCGTGCTTTTGGTATTGTTATTCCAGCTTATAGCAATGAGGTAATCTTTATGCTAAAGGGTAGCGCGCTGGCCTCAACCATCGCTTTGATGGATATCACCGGCGTTGCCCGTACGATTAGCGCGCGCACTTATACGCTCATGGAGCTGTTTTTTGCGGCAGGTATTGTCTATTTGTTATTGTCATGGGTTATTTTATTTAGCTTCAGACTGTTTGAAAAGAGAATGAACCGTCACATGAGCTATGTCCCGCCTGACGTTATGACCAATACTATCCCCTGAGCCTATTTATCCGTATACCTTATTTGTCTATACAAGTAGCTGAGAGCCCATAATGAGCCAGTCGCCTTATATGCCGATGATTGATGCTATTACGTCTCACAATAAAGCACGTAATGCAGAAGATAAGGCCAATCGCCGTTTGCAATCTACGATCGGCAAAGTCGTTTGCGTAGGTCGTAATTATGCCGCGCATGCGCGTGAGCTTGGTAATGATGTTCCTAGTACGCCGCTGCTCTTTATGAAGCCTGCCTCTTCAGTCGTCTCCATCCATAACGATATCAGGCGTCCTGATCCTGCGATCTATGGCGATACTCATTACGAAACAGAGCTGTGCATTCAGCTAGCTGCCGATTTAAGCCAAGCCAGTCCCGAACAAGCACAACAAGCCATCGGGGCGGTAACGTTGGGACTGGACTTGACCTTGCGCGACCTACAAAGCAAACTTAAGGCCAAAGGTGAGCCTTGGGAGCGAGCCAAATGCTTTGATGGTGCCTGTGTTCTCGCTGATTGGATTGACCCACAAGCTTGCGCTGATTTTAGCGCAGTGAATTATCAGCTCTATATTAACAACGCGTTAAAACAAGATGGCGATACTTCGCTTATGCTCTTTTCTGTGTATGAGCTACTAAGTGCAATTAGCCACGCTTTTAGTCTACAAGCAGGGGATGTGATTATGACCGGTACGCCAAGCGGTGTTGGTATGTTGCATGCAGGCGATAGATTGCTCTTAAAACTTGGCGCGCATGAGTGGCAGTCGCAAGTTCGCTAGAATAAGACTATAAAAAAACTCAAGCTTTGGCTTGAGTTTTTTGAGCCTTGTATTGTATTTAGTAATTAAATGTCGCTTTCACTTAGTCCACGGACAAGCTACTATACAAAACGACTTTCATTGCTAGATTGCTAACATGTCTAACTCTCAAGCGCTTGATACTATACATAATCTGTTTGCCAGCAGCGCAGCTGACGCGGCCACTCAGGTACATGAATCAGAACATAGCCCTGCTCAAGGCGACGTCTATGAGCAGTTGGCTCAGCTTGACTATATCCATATCGACGAGCATATTGCTGCCACTAATGATATCGATAGTCTTAATGGTTTTTATGACAGTGATTGTCTGACTGAGCCGCTTTCATTAAACGATGTTTTTGAAGGTTTGACGCAGCTGACGACAATGGGAGTGGTAGAAGTCACTGGCATTGTTGAGGCGATGCATCGTGAGATTATGCTGCGCCCGCTAGGACGCTACAATCCTAAAAACCTAGATAAATGGCCGCGCGGTATTACGGGGCGCATTTATGGCACGGTACGCCATATTACCCTGTTTGTCGGTCACAATGTATCCTCTGGCCTACGCTTGTCCACTCATCTGTTCAAACAACATGCACGCCAGCCGCTTCCTAAAGCTCTAGAGCCATTAATTAATGTCTTAAACGGTGTGATGGGTGATCATCTTATTGATCAGCGCAATCCTTTGGCTATCCCTATGGCGCTATACGATAGCGACTTGCACCGCGTCGCACTAGAGCCATCAAGACAGGGGGATTATGGGTCGCTGTCAGGACGCGTCATTATCCTATGCCATGGGCTGTGTATGAGTCAGCACAGTTGGCAATCAACTGGCAAGGATAGCTTAAGTGCCGATGTTGTAAGCTCACAGCTTGACGCGCAGGTACTCTATCTTAATTACAATACCGGCGCGCGTATCTCTGTAAATGGGCGACGCTTCTCGCAAGTCCTGCAAAGTCTGATAGACAAGCACCCTGACATTACGCAGATCGATATTGTCGGTCATAGTATGGGCGGTCTTGTGGCGCGTAGTGCTCTGTTCTATGGCGAGCAAGCAGGTGCTAGGTGGACTGAGCGTATGCGTAAACTCATTACCTTGGGCTCGCCGCATCAAGGCGCGACGCTTGAGCGCATTGGCTGTTTTGTGCAAGATCTGATCGCAAAGCTGCCTTTTGCCAATGCGCTTGCCAAGCTTGGCGATATACGTAGCGCAGGGGTGATTGATTTGCGTTATGGCAGTATCCGCGATGCCGATTGGCAATCTGTTACAGGCCGTAGCGTATTGCCGCCAGACTTTTGCCATCCTGCCCGCTTGCCGCGTCACGTACAGACTTATCTAGTCGCAGCAACTCTAGCTGATGCCCCTTATGAGTCGGTTGCCGCGCGCTTATTAGGCGACGGTCTTGTCACCCTAGCATCTGCACTAGGGGAGGGCGACGACGAACACACGCTACAAGTTCCAGAGGCACACAAAGCCATCTTTTATGGCGTCAGTCATTTCGATCTGCTCATCAATGCTAGAGTACGCAAACAAGTAATCACTTGGCTGCTAGACGACGGTCAGAGCGACTATCTGCTCCGTCCCCGTCTGTATTCTTATCCTGAGGATGTAGAAGGGGTTTAGTACTATTCTAAAACCAAAAACCCCCAAGCATTACGCTTGAGGGTCATATTTAAATCAATTCATTAAAAGCCTTATTCAGCAAATATCGCCTGTACGTCGTCTTTATCAAAGGTATAGACCGCACCGCAAAAGCCGCAATCCATCTCAAAGCTACCGCCTTTTTCATCAATGATATCAAAGGCTTCATCTGCACCAATTTGCTCAATTGCCATAGCAGACTTCTCACGCGAGCACGTACAGCCAAAAGCGAGCGGCACTGGATCAGGGGCGACAACGTTTTCTTCGTGGTATAGGCGATAAAGAATCTCGCTAGCATCTAGTGTCGTTAGCTCCTCAGGCTTGATTGTACGCGTAAGCACGGACAAGCGTGTCCAGAGATCGTCATCGATACCAGCGTCTTCGTTACGCTCAGCCTCAAGCGTCTCATCAAAGGTGCGCGGCAGCATTTGTACGAGGATACCGCCCGCTTGCAGACCATCGGATGCCAAGCTGATCAAGGTTGGAATCTGCGCCGACTGCTTTTGATAGTGCGCTAGGCACTGCGCTAGATTATCATGCGTACGCTCAACAATACCTTGGTACGGCTCGCCGTTATCTGGCTGGATGTTGATAAACAATACGCCTTGACCCGCCACCCCTAATTCAGCAAAAGCCTCATTTGCATGAGTCATAGACTCCCATGCCTTGATTTGCGCATCGGTGTCCGCCTTCCAGCTGGCAAGCGCACGGATAATGCCGTCTTGATCGCACTCTGCCATCGCCCAGTTCAGTAGGCTATCACTGTCTGAGGACTGTAGCTGAATCGATAGGCGACCATTAATTTTGACCGTACCAATCAGCAGACTCGCGGCAGTTAACATCTCGCCGAGCAGACGTCTGATCGCCTCAGGGTACGCTTTTTGTGAGATGGTCTCAGCATAGCTACGGGCTAAGCGCACGACATCGCCGCGCACTGGTGAATCCTCAATAAAAAAACGCTGGCGTACATCGGTAGTGCCTGCATTATTGAGGGTCTGATTGTCAGTATTTGGAGTTTGGATATCTTGAGTCATAAGTCATTTATAGTATTAAGAAGGTGTTAGCTTTATGGGGATTAGTCATGAATTATCAATCATATAGCCATACGATCAGCATCACTCTTTTGAATGCCTTTTAAGAATCATAAAGCCATCTGTAGCGTTTCAATCGCAATGATTGCGCTAGAAATATGGCTAGCTTAATAGGCTGTAATATGGCACATAAGCTAGTGAATGAGACGGTTTAATACGCTTGTTGTCAGCGAAAACTTATTAAAAAAGTTTACTAATAATCTTAAATATGTTGTAAAGTAACATTAAGTTTCATTTCGATAAGTAATAGCAACAATGTGAACACTTGTTTATGTGATTAGGATGAACGATTTGTTCAATAGCAAGTAGCGCCAACTAGTGCTTTGAATTTTATAATAATGTGATGAAGGAATATATCTGATGAATACTCTATCTTTTAAACCCTTAACCTTAGCTGCTTTTATGGCACTTGGTCTTGTAGGTTGTAATAATAGTAGCCAAACCAGCACCGACGAAGTGGCAGCGGACGGCACAGTCACTGAAACCAGCGCTAACGCGAACGGTACTCTACAAAAGATCAAAGACTCAGGCACTATCGTTGTCGGTTATCGCGATTCCTCTATTCCGTTTTCCTATATTGCAGATGATCCTAACCAGCCAATGGGCTACGCTCATGATTTGGAGATGAAAGTAGTTGAAGCAGTCAAGCAAAAGCTTAACATGCCTGATCTCAATGTGCGCTATAACTTGATTACATCGCAGACTCGTATTCCGCTAGTACAAAATGGTACGGTTGATTTTGAATGCGGCTCTACGACTAATAATGAAGAGCGCCAAAAGCAAGTGGCCTTTTCAAACGGTTTTTTCGAGATTGGAACGCGCTTGTTGACCGCTACGGATTCAGGTATCAAGGACTTCCCAGACTTAGCTGGTGAGACGCTAGTGACGACTGCTGGTACGACGTCAGAGCGTTATATCCGTCAATATATCGACGAAAACCAGATGGACACCAATGTCATCTCGGCCAAAGATCATGGTGAGGCGTTCTTAATGTTAGAAAACGGCCGCGCTGATGCTTTTATGATGGATGATGTGTTGCTCGCAGGCGAGAAAGCCAAAGCCAGTAATCCAGATGAGTGGGTCATCGTTGGCGAACCGCAATCGTTTGAGATCTATGGCTGTATGATGCGTAAAGATGACCCTGAGTTTAAAGCAGTGGTTGATGAAGCGCTCGTCAACGTCTTTAGCTCAGGTGAGATCAACAGTATTTATGATAAGTGGTTCTCAAATCCTATCCCGCCCAAAAACGTCAATCTAAACTTTGAGATGTCTGATAACCTAAAAGCGCTCATTGCTAATCCTCATGATAGCGCGCAACCCAAGACAGGTGTTGCCCAGTAACTTGTTTCTCAATATAGCTAACTGACACCTTTGTATGTAGAGTTGGTCTGAGGCGTCAGTTTATTTTTTAGCGCTCGGAGAGACAAGCATGAATTATAGCTGGAATTGGGGCGTGCTCTTTGAGCATACCGGTATCGGTAGTGAGCTGTATATCCATTGGATGATCACGGGTCTGGGCTGGCTGCTGTTAATCGGTAGTATCGCTTGGGCGATTGCTATGATCATCGGGACGGTTCTCGGTATTATGCGCACGCTACCGAGCAAACCTGCGCGAGCGATTGGCACCGCTTACGTGACTTTTTTTCGCAATATTCCGCTGCTGGTGCAGCTGTTCTTTTGGTTCTATATCGCACCTGGTTGGCTGACACCTGCCTTGCAAGAGTGGTGGTATAAGGATTTATCGCCCAATACCTCAGCGATGCTCTCAGCGAGTATTGGTCTTGGACTGTTTACCGCCGCGCGCATTGTCGAACAGGTGCGCACCGGTATTGAATCACTACCTCAAGGTCAGATCAATGCCGCCTACGCGCTTGGCTTTACCATTCCGCAAGCGTATAAAGAGGTGCTACTACCGCAGGCCTTTCGTATTATTCTACCGCCGCTCAGCTCTGAGCTGACCAACTGCTTTAAAAACGCCTCGGTTGCTTCCTTGGTTGGGGTGATGGAGCTAATCAGTCAGACCAAAACCATTAGTGAATACACCCAAAACAGTATTGAGATCTATACTTACGCGACGATTATTTATTTGGTGTTTAATCTATCACTGATTGCCATTATGAATCTTATCGAGCGTAAACTGCGCGTGCCTGGGCTGATCGCAGGAGGTCAAAAATGAACATGACCGAACTTGCCACCGCATATCCTGGCCTTATGGGCGGGATGATCACTACGCTCAAAGTATTGTTTTTGGCAATATTAGGCGGTATTAGCTTAGGGACGATTTTGGCGCTCATGCGTTTGTCTGGTATCAAAGCGCTTGAGATACCCGCCAAATTGTATGTCAATTATTTTCGCTCCGTGCCGCTGCTGCTAGTGCTGTTGTGGTTTTATTTTGCGGTACCTATGATCTACTTTTGGATTGCTGGTAAATATCTGCAATTAGATGCCGCGTTCGCCTCGTGCGTGGTCGCTTTTATGATGTTTGAGGCGGCGTATTTTTCTGAGGTCGTGCGCGCCGGTATTCAGTCCATCGGTAGCGGACAGGTCAATGCCGCCAAAGCGCTGGGCATGACGTATGGTCAAACGATGCGTTTGGTGATTTTGCCACAAGCCTTTCGCAAGATGCTGCCGCTGATACTGCAGCAGTGTATTATTCTCTTTCAAGATACCACTTTGGTGTTTGCCATTGGCTTGACGGACTTTTTTCGCGCCGCCTACGTGCGCGGCGAGCTGATGGGTTTACTTACACCCTATATATTAGGTGCAGGAGCGATCTATTTTATCATTAGTCTCACAGCATCTATTGGAGTGCAACAGGTACAAAAACGGCTGCGGTTTTAGCGCTTTTGGTATTAAAGTGTAGTAACAAGGGTAAAAAAGTTAATAATAAAGGCTAGGAGCCAGCAATGAGCAAAGCGGATACATACATAAATGACTTTGGCGGTCTGGTCACGGATAATGGTCACGCCAGCGATGAAATGGTCATTGAGATCGATAGCGTCAGTAAATGGTATGGCGACTTTCAGGTGCTAACTGACTGTACCGCGCATGTTCACAAAGGGGATGTGGTTGTGGTCTGCGGGCCATCGGGTAGCGGTAAATCAACCTTGATTAAGACGGTGAATGGGCTTGAACCCTTTCAGAAGGGAGTGATCAATGTCAACGGTATCTCTGTTGGCGATGCAAAAACCAATCTACCTAAACTACGTAGCCGCGTCGGTATGGTATTTCAGCACTTTGAGCTGTTTCCGCACTTAACGATTATTGATAATTTAACGGTCGCACAAATTAAAGTATTAGGGCGCCGCGAGGACGAAGCCAAGCAAAAAGGCATGGCCTATCTTGACCGCGTCGGACTAAGCGCACAAGCGCCTAAATATCCTGCCGAACTATCGGGCGGTCAGCAGCAGCGGGTAGCGATTGCACGCGCACTCGCCATGGATCCTGTGGCGATGTTGTTTGATGAGCCGACCTCAGCGCTCGATCCTGAGATGATCCAAGAGGTGCTCGATGTCATGGTAGAGCTGACTCGCGATGGCATGACCATGATGTGTGTCACCCATGAGATGGGCTTTGCCAGCCAAGTGGCGAATCGCATTATCTTTATGGATGAAGGCTATATCGTCGAGAACTGTAGCAAAGAAGAGTTCTTTGAAGGCGCAAAAAGCGAGCGCGCCCAGTTGTTTTTATCAAAGATTTTAAATCACTAGAGCATGTTTTAGCATAAAGCGCCTTTTTTAAGGCGTTTTTTTGTGATTTTGGTTTATGGTTTATATTAAAGCGCTCATACCGATTTTGCTACAGTTTGAGTTTACAAGCGTTTCTTATTTACTGCTACAATATACTCCAATTGCCCGTTATATCATTTAAAGTAATTTTTAATGCTTATAAATAAAGTACTAAGAAGCAAGTACGCTTTTTATAAGTATATTGTTTTTAAATACGTCGTTTACAAGTACTTAGACATAAATACCTTGGAGCTATCATGAGTGAAGATAAACAAACTGTAGCATCAGACATTGTTATTATAGGTGCAGGACTAGCCGGCTGGCATGTCATCGATGCGATCCGGGCCAAGGATAAAGACGTGTCCATTACTTTGATCACTGCTGATAGCGCTGATCGCTACCATAAACCTATGCTCACAATGGCCATCAGTCAAAATAAACGTGCCGCCGATCTGGTGCGGGCAACAGGTATTGAGGCAGCACAAGCGGCGAACGTCACTTTGCTGGCTCATACGCACGTGTGTGATATCGATAGCAGCGCGCGGCAGCTACAACTGACAGATGAAGATACCACTTATTCACTTCGCTACGACAAACTAGTATTTGCCATGGGCGCGCGTCCCATATTTCCCAAGAGTTTGCCTGAGGATTTGGTCTGGCATGTCAATCACATTGAGCGCTTCGGTCAGTTGCAAGAACAGCTAGCAATAGGGAGTCAACACGTCGCTATTGTGGGCGCAGGCATGGTAGGCACTGAGATTGCAGAAGACCTACTAAAAGCGGGACATGAAGTAACCCTTATTGATTTAAACGAGGCGCCGCTGGCGCAAATGCTACCTGCAAAAGCGACGGCTCGTATTGCCAAAGCAATTGGCTCGCAAGGGATTGAATTTTTAGGGGGTTATCAAGTGACTGCGGTTGCGCGTCGTGCTGATGGCAAACTTGACGTGAGCTGTGAAGCGCTTGAGCATAAAACATCCAAAAAGCTAATAGTCGATCATGTCATTGCTAGTGCAGGCCTAGTTGTCGATGACGCGCTACCGACGGCGGCGGGTATCGAGTTTGAACGCCGTACAGGAATTGTAGTTGATGGCAGCACTTTGCGTACGACAACATCTGATATTTACGCTATTGGTGATTGTATGTCAATTGACGGTGTACCCTGTCGTTATGTGGCACCGCTACGCGCTCAAGCAGCGACGATTGCCGATAATATATTGGGTCTTGAGCACGCCAATTACGAGCACAAGCCGCCAATGATTCGCTTAAAAAACAAAGCGATTTCGGTGATGGTAACGGGATCACCGCAAGCTTCAGGCAATTGGCGAGTGATGCGTGAAAGCGACGATGAGCTTATTATGGAGCTGTTTGATGAGCAGGATAAGGTTACTGCGGTAGCTACGATTAAAGCGCCTGCCACTGTTAGCGCCTAGTATCTTAAAGCCTAATATCTCAAAACATAGTCAAACCTAGCCATTAGCGTTTAACGTTCGTACTTAAGTCAGTTATTTATCTATAATAAATAACTGACTATTTTATTGCCTTTCTTACCTTAAAGCATACAATTTAGTAGATAGATGTCATCTTATACAGCGCTGTTATTGACAATTTTTCCTCCAAAAAGTTATATTAAAAAATTGTATAGCCTAACATAAAAAATAGTTATAAATGCTTAATACGCCCTATAAAAAGTAGATTACGAATAAAACGAATAAAACGAAAGGACTCGTTATGACTCAATCATCCTACCTTGACAATATTCTTAATAATGTCCCCCGTGTCAACATGGGCGCGAAATCTGCCAATGCGCCGCTTGATCAAAGCTATGATAAAGGCCCTGAAGTGCCACTCATTGAGGCAACGATTGGTGATTTCTTTGATGCTGTAGTAGATAGATACCCAGACCGTGAAGCTCTTGTTTCCTGCCATCAAAATATCCGCTGGATCTATAAAGAGCTACAACAAAAAGTCAACCAGCTGGCAAGCGCTATTATTGAGATGGGGCTTGAGGCTGGTGATCGCATTGGTATTTGGTCGCACAACAATGCAGAATGGTTATTATTACAATTGGCAACGGCCAAGGTTGGCGTTATTTTGGTTAATATTAACCCAGCCTACCGCACTTTTGAGCTGCAATACGCTCTTAATAAACTAGGCTGCTCAGCGCTGGTGCTCATGCGTCATTTCAAAACCAGCGATTACGCGCAAATGGTACGCGAGCTGTGTCCGGAGATTTATCATAAGACTTATAATCAGCTTGATTTGGTTGAGATACCGACAATTGAGCGTATTATCTGGATTGATGAGCCGGGTAACGATGAAGAATTTAGCTATATGCAAAAGTTCTCTGCTTGGATGAGCGAGGGTGATGCGGGCGATCCGCGCGTGGCTGAAAGACAAGCTGAGCTTAAAAACACTGATCCTATCAATGTGCAGTTTACTAGTGGTACGACCGGCACGCCCAAAGGCGCGACCCTATCTCATCGCAATATCTTGAATAATGGCTACTTTATCGGTGAGGCGATGAACCTCACAGAAGAAGATAGACTGTGTATTCCTGTGCCCCTTTATCATTGTTTTGGGATGGTGCTAGGTAATTTGGCGATCTTAACCCACGGCGGCTGTATCGTTTATCCCAATGACGGTTTTGAGCCGCTTAGCGTCTTACAAGCGGTGCAAGAAGAAAAATGTACGGGTCTGCATGGGGTACCGACCATGTTCATCGCGATGCTCGACCATCCTGAGTTTGAGCAGTACGACTTATCCAGCCTACGCACTGGCATTATGGCAGGCTCTAGTTGTCCGATTGAGGTTATGCGCCGAGTCATTGACCAGATGCACATGAAGGAGGTCACTATCGCTTACGGTATGACCGAGACCAGCCCCGTGCCTTGTCAAACCAATGAGCATACCCCGCTTGAAAAGCAAGTCTCGACCGTAGGACTCGTGCAGCCAGCCCTTGAGGTTAAGATTATTGATACTGAAACCGGCGCGACCCTACCCATTGGCGAGACCGGCGAGCTACTCACTAAAGGCTACTCAGTCATGAAAGGCTATTGGGGAGATCGCTTTAAAACTCGCGAAGCTATTCAAGACGGCTGGATGCATACTGGGGATTTGGCAACTATGGACGAGGATGGCTATATCAAAGTCGTTGGTCGTAGCAAAGATATGGTCATTCGCGGCGGGGAGAATATTTATCCGGTTGAGATTGAAAACTATCTGTATCGCCATCCGAAGATTCGTGATGTGCAAATTGTCGGTATCCCTGATGAAAAGTATGGCGAAGTATTAGCGGCATGGATTATCCCTAAGCAGCCTAACGTCTTAACAGAAGAAGACGTCAAACAGTTCTGCCGCGACAATATCGCCCATTATAAAATACCAACTTATTATCGGTTCGTGACTGAATACCCGATGACTATTACCGGTAAAATTCAAAAATACAAAATTGTTGAGATGATGTGTGATGAGCTAGGGATAGGCTAGCGTTGAGCTACCTTTTATACTCGTTTTAACAGATCTGGTTTAGGGTTAGAAAAGCCCTAAGCCTAATCTTTCAACCTGAGAGTCGGTTTCGAGTATAGATTTAGTAGTGAATTTTTGTCATATTACTGTCACTGAATATGCTAGGCTACTTAAACGATAATAATCTACCTGTCATATCACATTATTTAAACGTATGGACGCTAATTAAAGCTATTTATAGAAAGGAATCTCATGAGTGCCACCATCACTAGTAAGTTAAGTCCTAATGCCAGCGATTTTCAGCAAAATCGCGCTGCTATGCAAGAGTTAGTTGATGACCTATACCAGCATCTACATAAAGTCGCGCAAGGCGGCTCAGAGCGGGCACGAGCCAAGCACTTAGCACGTGGGAAGCTGCTGCCGCGCGAGCGTGTGGAGCGTCTACTAGATGTCGGCACACCGTTTTTAGAAGTCGCCCCGATGGCGGCGCATGATATGTATGGCGAAGATATTCCAGCGGCAGGGGTGATCGCGGGTATTGGTCGTATCAAGGGTACCGAGTGCATGATCGTCTGCAACGATGCTACCGTTAAAGGTGGTACATATTATCCGATGACGGTCAAAAAACATCTACGCGCGCAAGAGATCGCCCAACAAAACAATTTGCCCTGTGTTTATCTTGTCGATTCAGGCGGCGCTAACCTGCCTAATCAAGATGAAGTATTCCCTGATAAGGACGATTTTGGGCGTATCTTTTTTAATCAGGCTAATCTAAGCGCAGCAGGTATTCCGCAGATCGCGGTGGTCATGGGCAGTTGTACCGCTGGCGGCGCTTATGTGCCGGCAATGAGTGATGAATCTATTATTGTTAAAGAGCAAGGCACGATCTTTTTGGGCGGGCCGCCACTGGTTAAAGCGGCGACTGGCGAGGAGGTCACAGCTGAGGATTTAGGCGGCGGTGATGTGCATACGCGTCTGTCTGGCGTGGTCGATTATCTGGCGCAAAATGACACCCATGCCTTATCGATTGCCCGCGATATCGTTGGTCATTTAAACCGCAGTCCTAAATACATTCCTAATCAAATCACCCCACGTCCGCCGCGCTTTGATGCAAAAGAGCTCTATGGCATTATCCCAACGGATAAACGCAAACCCTTTGATATTAAAGAGATTATCGCCCGTATCGTCGATGACAGCGCTTTTGATGAATTTAAAGCACGCTTTGGCAATACCTTGGTATGCGGCTTTGCCCATATCGAAGGCATGGCAGTTGGCATCATCGCTAATAATGGCATTTTGTTTAGTGAATCGGCGCAAAAAGGCACGCATTTTATCGAGCTGTGCTGCAAACGTAAAATTCCTTTGGTGTTTTTGCAAAATATCACCGGCTTTATGGTCGGGCGTAAGTATGAGAACGAAGGCATCGCGCGTCATGGTGCCAAAATGGTAATGGCGGTTGCCAATGCTAAAGTGCCTAAGTTTACCGTTATCGTGGGCGGCTCATTCGGTGCGGGTAACTATGGTATGTGTGGCCGCGCTTACGATCCGCGCTTTTTATGGATGTGGCCGAACGCACGTATCTCGGTGATGGGCGGCGAGCAAGCGGCGTCAGTGCTGGCAACGGTGAAGCGTGATAATTTTGACCGTAAGGGCGAGGCTTGGAGCGAGGCTGACGAGGAAGCGTTTAAAGCGCCCATTCGCGAGATGTATGAGGAGCAAGGTCATCCTTATTACTCAACGGCAAGGCTATGGGACGATGGGGTCATTGATCCTGCGGATACGCGTAATGTCTTAGCACTGGGGCTGAGCGCCGCCTATAACGCGCCGATTGAGGAGACGACGTTTGGGGTGTTTAGAATGTAGTCTGCTCATAGCGGGCTACTACTTCGTCAACCTCGTTTGAAGTACTCGCTGTACATCTGCACTCGGTTTCCTTGTATTAACCCTGCTATGGATTGACTAACGTTTGGTCACTCCAACAAAATGTCTTAAAAGAGAATTAGGGTAGGTTAGCGTAAGCGTAACCCACCAGTGTTAAATACTTATAATGCAAACGGTGGGTTACGTTTTATTTATTAAAAGCAAAAAAATATCATGCAAAGCGATAAGCAAAAAGCTATTGCACGATATAAAAACAGCACAGAGAAACCAGATATGAATAACTATAAAAGCCTACTAATCGATATCGATGAGCACGTAGCGACGGTGACCCTAAACCGTCCTGAGATTCGTAACGCCTTTAATGATGAAACCATCAGCGAGCTAAATACCGTATTTAGCAATTTCGGCAGTGATGATAACGTCCGCGTTATCGTGTTAGCCGCAGCGGGCAAAGCCTTTTGTGCCGGCGCGGATCTCAACTGGATGCGCGCTATGGCGGACTATAGCTATGAGGAAAACCTAGCTGATGCTGATAAGCTGGCGCAAATGCTTAAGACCATTTATGAGTGTCCTAAACCCACCATTGCTGCTATTCAAGGCGATGTCTATGCCGGCGGTATGGGATTGGTGGCGGTTTGTGATATCGCTATTGCGGTAAAAACGGCGAACTTTTGCTTAAGCGAAGTACGATTAGGGTTAGCGCCAGCAACGATTAGCCCTTATGTGATCAAAGCCTTGGGCGCGCGCGCATCGCAGCGTTACTTTTTAACGGCGGAAGTCTTCGATGCCAAAAAAGCGCGGCAATTAGGCTTTATTCATGAGCGCGTAGGTGAAGCTGAGCTTGATGATACCGTCGCTGCGTTATGTGCCAAGATGGTTAACAATAGCCCTGATGCGGTTAAGACCTGTAAGCGCTTGGTACATGATATTGCAGGCGCAGCTATCGATGATGCGCTGATTGCTGATACGGTAAAAGGCATTGCTGATATTCGCGCATCAGAGCAAGGTAAGGAAGGGGTACAAGCCTTTTTACAAAAGCGTAAGCCGGATTGGTTGTCTGAGAGTAATAAAACTTAGAGTAAACCGTAGTTAATGAATGCCAATAGCGTTCTTACGAATTACAGGTGTAAAAAGGCGACACGAAAATGCTAGGAAAATGCTTGTGCGGTGATATCGAATTTGCTGTTGAGATACCGACCGACCCCATTAAGATTTATCAGTGTCATTGCTCATTGTGCAAAAAACAGTCCGGTGCAAGCGCTAATGCAGCGACCATTATTAAAGCGGCTCAATTTGAATGGCTAAAGAAAGACGCTATAAAACAGTGGCAAAAACAGACAGGATTTAGCGCGCATTTTTGTGCCAATTGTGGTTGTCCGGTTCCTAATGCCTTAGCAAATAAATATTACTGGATACCCGTAGGGTTATTAGAGCTTGATACGTCGCTAGCTGTCGAGGTTGTCGCTAATTTTTGCTTAAGCTCAAAGTCTAGTTGGCATAGGATTGATTTAGATAGTGCTTATGTAAATAGTGGGAACACAGAAGCTAATAATTTCGACGAGTTGCCTAGTTTTAAAACTATACTAACACTTTTATCATAACGGCTAATATCTTAACAACGAATATTTTAACGACATAAAAATTCTCTAGCTGAGCTTAAAACTTTGACACGCCAAAGCTTGCTATAATTTTGTAAATCACAGATGAAACGATACATAGTTGATTCGACTTAAAAAGAATACAGTGCTACTGGTATAAATTTTCCTCGCTTGCTGTGCGACTTTGTCACTCCAGAGGCTTCGCAAAATTCATTCCAGTAGCACGCTAAAGTGTTCGTACCTTTTTATTTTGGACTAACTATAGATCAAACGATAAGGACAGTCATGTTTTCTAAAATACTCATTGCCAACCGTGGCGAGATTGCTTGCCGAGTTGCCGCTACCGCCAAACGCATGGGCGTACGTACCGTAGCGGTTTACTCCGATGCCGATCGCGGCGCGAAACACGTCGCTGTCTGCGATGAAGCGGTTTATCTCGGCGGCTCTGCACCCAAAGACAGCTACCTTAAAGGCGATGCTATTATCGCTATCGCCAAACAAACAGGCGCTGAGGCCATTCATCCGGGCTATGGGTTTTTGAGTGAAAACGCGGACTTTGCGCAGGCGTGTCAGGACGCAGGTATTGCCTTTATTGGACCCTCTGCTGCTGCCATTCGCGCTATGGGCGGCAAATCTGAATCCAAGCGCTTGATGGAGGCCGCTGGCGTGCCTTTGATCCCCGGTTATCATGGCGATAATCAAGATGCTGCGTTTTTAAAAGAGAAAGCTGACAATATCGGCTATCCAGTGCTAATCAAAGCCAGCGCAGGCGGCGGCGGTAAAGGCATGCGTATCGTTGAAGATAGCAACAACTTTAGCGATCTTTTAGACTCCTGCCGCCGTGAAGCGATTACCAGCTTCGGTGATGATCAGGTTCTGATCGAAAAATACGCGTTAAAGCCGCGCCATATCGAGATTCAGGTCTTTGGCGATAGCCACGGCAATTACGTACATCTGTTTGAGCGCGATTGCTCGGTACAGCGTCGCCACCAAAAAGTGTTAGAAGAAGCGCCAGCGCCCGGCGTTGATGAGGCAATGCGTAAGGCGATGGGCGATGCGGCGATTAATGCGGCGCGTGCGGTCGACTATGTCGGTGCCGGCACGGTCGAGTTTATCGTTGAGCAGCGCGCAGGCGAGATGAGCTTTTATTTTATGGAGATGAATACGCGGCTGCAAGTTGAGCATCCGGTGAGTGAAGCGATTACCGGTGTGGATTTGGTGGAATGGCAACTACTCGTAGCCGCAGGACAAGCACTGCCTAAAACCCAAGATGAATTGTCTATCAACGGGCACGCGCTTGAGGCGCGTATTTGCGCAGAAAACCCTGATAATGACTTTTTGCCTGCGACGGGGACATTATTTACGTATCAAAAACCGGTGCATAGTGCATTTAATATAAGTGATGTCCGTATCGATGATGGCGTGCGCGCAGGCGATGTGATCAGCCCCTTTTATGATTCGATGATCGCTAAGCTTATCGTCCATGCGCCCACTCGCGCGCAGGCGCTTGCGAAGATGGATCGCGCTTTAGCAGCAACCCGTATTGTTGGGTTACCTACTAATGTGGCGTTTTTGCGTTATGTGATTAATACTGATTCATTTAGGCAGCCTAATCTTGATACTGCTTTGATTGAGCGCGAAGCAGACGAGCTGTTTAACCAGCATCGCCTTGAGCTATCGACGCTGGTGGCTACTGCGATTGTGCAGCAATTAGCGGCTGAATCTATAGCAGCAAATGCCGATAGTCACTATAAAAATGACCCTTTTAACAGACATTCAGGGTTTCGCGCGTATACCGATTATATGCGCTCGTTTAGCTTAGTTTACGATGAAAAAAACTACATCGCCTATATTAGCGATTGGCACAATATGTTTACTAAACCGGCCCTAGATAGTAGCGAAGATACCAGTTGTTTTAAGCTTGCTATTAAGCCTAATACAGCAGATGATATTACTATTAAAGATGATAGTTTGGACGAGGTAAAACCTGATTATACCGGCCATATTAGCTATAATAGTAGTGATGCGCACAATCATATATTATGGGTGGATGGCAAGCGGATCAACGCGCAAAGCTGGGAGCATAAAGAGAGCGTTTATGTGTTTACCGATAGCGGCCGAGATCAGATTAAACTCATCGATGTCATGGCTTACGCCGGAGAGGATAGCGCGGCGGTTGGTAGTTTAAAATCACCCATGCCCGGACAAGTTGTTGCCTTTAAGGTCGCTGTCGGCGATAGCGTCAAGCAAGGCGAGCCATTGGCAGTGATCGAAGCGATGAAGATTGAGCATACTATTAGTGCACCTGCTGACGGCGTAGTGGCTGAATTGTTATTCGCTCCTGGCGATTTAGTAGCCGATGGTGATGAGTTATTACGCATTGATGCGGTAGCCAATGAAGCATAAGGATGATAACTATGAGTAGCGCATATCCAAACCGCGTCTCAATCGTTGAGGTCAGTCCCCGTGATGGACTACAAAACGAGTCAGAGACGGTACCGACAGCGGTTAAACAAGCTTTAATCGAAGATTTAATTGCGGCGGGCGTCAAAAAGCTTGAAGCAACCAGCTTTGTCTCGCCCAAATGGGTGCCGCAAATGGGCGACAACAGTGATTTGATGACTGCGCTTGCGCCTACGCGCCATGATGACGTCATCTACTCAGTGCTAGTGCCCAATATGCGCGGCTTTGATAATGCGATTGTGCATCATCCGGATGAAGTGGTGATCTTTGGCTCGGCGAGCGAGACCTTTAGCCAAAAAAACATCAACTGTAGCATTGATGAGAGCATCGAGCGCTTTGAGCCCGTCGCTGCGGCAGCCAAAGAAAAAGGTATCAGGGTACGAGGCGTTATCTCTTGCGCGGTCGGTTGTCCCTATGAAGGCGAGATTGACCCCAGCCAAGTGGCTTACGTGACCAAACGCATGGTGGAGATTGGCGCGGAAAAAATCGGTATCGCCGATACCATTGGCGTCGGTACGCCGATTAAAGTAAAAAACGCTTTACTCGCCGCCCTTGATTATATCGATGTCTCCAAAGTATCAGGACACTTTCATGACACTTACGGGCAAGCACTTAGCAATACCTTAGCGGCGCTAGAATTAGGCGTCAGCGAGTTTGATACCTCGGTGGCTGGCCTTGGCGGTTGTCCGTATGCTAAAGGCGCAACCGGTAATGTCGCCACCGAAGACGTGGTTTATATGCTGCACGGTATGGGCATTGACACAGGTATTGATCTAGAAAAATTAGTCGTCGCTGGCGAGCGCATTAGTGAGTTTTTAGGCCGCCGTAACGACTCTAATGTCGCACGCGCTATTATTAATAAACGCCAGTCTTAGAGTTAAAAGATCTAAGTACTCATTTAACAACTATAAAGCATTGTGACATATTGTGACCTTTAAACATAGCAACAAGGATAAGTTATGAATTTACCCGGATTAGACTTTCAGCTTGGCGAAGATGTTGACGCGCTACGTGACGTCATTGCTCAGTTTGCAGCTAACGAAATAGCGCCGCGTGCTGGCGAGATTGACAGTAGCGATCAGTTCCCGATGGATCTATGGCAAAAAATGGGCGAGCTGGGTTTACACGGCGTTACTGTACCCGAAGAATACGGCGGCGTTGATATGGGTTATGTCGCGCACATGGTAGCAATGGAGGAGATCAGCCGCGCTTCAGCCTCTGTGGGTCTGAGCTATGGCGCACATTCAAACCTGTGCGTCAATCAAATCAAACGTAACGGCAATGAAGAGCAAAAGCAGAAATTCTTACCGAAATTGATTAGCGGTGAGTTTGTCGGTGCTTTAGCGATGAGTGAGACGGGTGCAGGCTCTGACGTTACTAGCATGAAGCTTAAAGCTGAAGAGAAGGACGGCCATTACGTACTAAATGGCAGCAAAATGTGGATCACCAATGGCCCCGATGCGGATGTCATGGTGGTTTATGCTAAGACCAATCCTGAATTGGGTGCCAAAGGCATTACTGCTTTTATCATTGAAAAAGGTATGACAGGTTTTGGCACTGCGCAAAAGCTAGATAAACTCGGCATGCGCGGTAGTCATACTGGCGAGATGACCTTTAACAACGTCGAAGTACCAAAAGAGAACATCTTAGGCGGTCTAAATCAAGGCGTGCAAGTGTTGATGAGCGGGCTTGATTATGAGCGCGCAGTATTGGCCGCAGGCCCTATCGGAATTATGCAAGCGGTGATGGATAATGTCGTGCCTTATATTCATGATCGTAAGCAGTTTGGGCAAGCGATTGGCGAGTTTCAACTGATCCAAGGCAAAGTCGCTGATATGTACACCATCTTGCAAGCGGGGCGTAGCTTTTTATATACCGTCGGCAAGAACCTCGATATGCTCGATGCGCGCGGCGAAGGGCATAGCCGTCAGGTGCGTAAAGACTGCGCTAGCGTTATCTTGTGGTGCGCTGAAAAAGCCACTTGGATGGCAGGCGAGGGTATTCAAATATTCGGCGGTAATGGCTATACCAACGAGTATCCATTAGGCCGTCTATGGCGCGATGCCAAGTTGTATGAGATCGGCGCGGGTACCAGCGAGATTCGCCGGATGCTGATCGGGCGTGAGCTATTTAATGAGACAAGATAAGTATTTGTTTTAAAACTAGAAAAGTAGTGTAGGGTGTGGTTAGCGCAGCCTAACCTACCATCTAAAGTAAGCTGATATAAAAAATGGCGGGTTAGTTTTATTGGCATTCTCTATAAGAATTTAATAAAACTAATCGCACCCTGCCATACTAATTTTACTTAACCTTTAACCTACTAGCTTCTTTTGACTATGATCAAAATAGCGCGCTAAGCCATTGAGTAATAAGTCATCTCGCAGACGTACAGGGCGATTGACATGCTGGGCAATAATAGCTGCATCACCGCCGGTCATAATCACCTCAAAATTCGGATGACGATGACTGATTTCATTGATCGCACCGACGATGGATAATAAGATACCGCGATGAACGGCGTCCTGTGTATTTAATCCTTGAGCGATATTATCGAACGTGCCATTAGAGATCGTAATTTGTTTAGTACCCGAAAACAGCGATTCACGCTGAAGATAAATACTAGGGAAGATATAGCCGCCCAAATGCTCAGCATGATCGATCAAATCTATCGTCACTGCCGTACCGCAGCCAATAACGCATTGGCGCTTTTTTTTGTCTACTGCGCCAAGCATCTGTAGCCAACGATCACAGCCAAGCTGCTTGGGATCATAAGCGCTATGCATTAAGGGATGCTGATCATCGACGCTGACAAACTCAAAGGGAATGTTCAAGCGCTCTAGTGTGGTTGACACTCTCGCATTAAGCTCAGCGCCAAGTACCGATGAGATGCCAATAAAGTCAGGGTCATAGCGCTCAAAACGGTCGGTTAGACCCATCAGTAATTCAGCTGGCGCTTGTAAGTGCTGCTTGGCATCGTGGGCGACGATCTGACCGATATCATCTGTGAGCCAGTATTTTAGACGAGTGTTTCCAAGGTCGAGCCAAAGCATAAAAATCCCTTTAAGCGCTGCTTGTTTTATTATGTTAACCGTTTAAGCCTTATTAAGGACCTCAATACGACCTGTAAAAAGCGCGCAAATCTTACCGTTATCTTGCTGTAATTGCAAACAGCCATTTGTATCGATGCCGCAAGCTTGACCTGTGATGATATGGTCGCGGTCATGGGTTTGAGTATTTGTTTGATAGTTATACTGATTGCTACTTTGATTATAAGGCGTTTGCGTGACTTTTATGATTAATCCAGCTAGCGCATCAACCTGATTGAACTGACGTATAAATTCATCCACATAAGTAGTGGTCTGATTGGTTTTTTCGATAACTATTCGCTCAAAGCGGGCAATGGCTTTGATTAAAGCTGTACTGATTTGCTCATAGAGTAGGGCTAAGGAAGGTAGACTGCTCTCGTTCTGTGCTTCTATCTTTTTATGCATATCCTGCAAACTAATGGCGCGATAACTCATCCCTTCTAAGGTCTGTAAGGTAAGCTTTGGCGCGGTTTTTACATTCATTCCCACTCCTATGACCACGCCGATTAATTTTCCTGCTTGCCATATCGGTTCAATCAAAATACCTGCTAGCTTATTAAAGGCAATAGTGTCACCTTTTTGCGCATCGTTCTTTTGAGCATAGTCTTTTTGGGCACAGTCTTTTTGAGCATAGTCATTAGCCATTATTTGTGTATTATAAAAGCCTAGATCATTTGCCCATTTGACGCCAATAGGGGGCGAGTTTTGTGCGCGCAAGTGCTTGTTTAGACTTTGAATTATGGGCATATCTGCCAGCTGAACACCGATGATCAGCGATAGTAAACCACTGATAGGTATGGCTATAGGCTGGTATAGCGACAAGTAGACATTGCCGCGCGGCGATTGCCATGAGCGCGCGCCCTGTCCGCGCCCTGCCGTTTGCGTCTCTGCGGTTAAAAGATGGCGCTCATTGACACTAAGCCTGCCTGCTTGTATGGCTTCAATCAGCTCGCTATTGGTGGAAGCGCTAGTATCGAGATGACGGTGATTGAGCTTAGATAAAGCAGTTGAGCTGATAGAGGAGGGCATAAGGGTAGTCGCTGTGATAGGGATAAAGTTGAATATAGTTAATGCACTTTAAAAATGACATAGTGCTACTAGAAATTATTTAAAATTTAGGTTGCTCAGCATCGAAAGAAAGCAACGTAAGTAAAGTCTATACCCGTAGCACATTAAATTAACATAACAGTTTTACTTTTGACTAACCATATCTCCTACCCCTTATCAATAGCATCTAGCCCCAAGCGTATCCATTTGCGCGCCAGCTCGTCTCGATCGCTAAGCGAGTTCCATAGTCCATCTTCGCTAAATATCGAGTAGGTCTCGCCTGAGTGTTCAATAGGCAGATCAGCCTCGCGATCTGCCATCCACTTTGGACTAAAATAATAGTCTTTTAACTCGTCCAGCAGCTTTTCGGCTTGCAAAAACTGCTCTTGCGCTTCTAGTTGCTGGCGGTATAACTGGTGCCACTGCTCATATTTTTGCTGCATCTCTTGTGGGGTGTATTGATTAGCATTATTTTTATCATCAGTATCTTTAGTCATCGTTGTTCTCTTAATTTTTGTCAAGCTCTCAATATAAAGGCGAAGCACCTTTAACGCAATACTGTCCTTTTTCAAAGAAGAACGTATGCTTGAAGCCATGACAAACCCCAAAAATTCATCACAATTTCAGGTAGAATAAGCGCCTGTTATTTATAATTTAATGTCCATTCATGCGTTTAAAATCTCTTAAACTGGCAGGCTTTAAGTCCTTTGCCAACGCCACTACTTTTACTTTCCCCCGCGGTATTACTGCGATTGTGGGGCCAAACGGCTGCGGCAAATCAAACGTCATTGATGCTATTCGTTGGGTGCTGGGTGAAACCTCAGCCAAGCAGCTGCGCGGCGGGGCAATGAGTGATGTCATTTTTGTGGGCACGCAGGACAAAGCCGCCAAAAGCGTCGCTAGCGTTGAGCTGACCTTTGAGCACACTCAGGATGAGCAGACAGGTATCCGTCATGAGCTTAACCTGTATCATGAGCTGTCGGTACGCCGGCAAGTCAATATGGAGGGGCGCTCGGACTACTTTATCAATGGTACGCGCGCGCGTCGCCGTGATGTCGTTGATGTGTTTTTGGGTACTGGGCTTGGCGCGCGTAGTTATGCAGTGATAGAGCAAGGCATGATTGGGCGGATTGTGGACTCAAGCCCCATGCAGCTACGTGAGTTTATTGAAGAAGCGGCGGGCGTGTCGCGCTATCAAGCAAGGCGCGAGGAAACTCAAAAAAAGCTAGAGGCCACCCAAGATAATTTAGCACGCTTGCAAGATATGCAAAGCGAGCTGCTACGTCAACAAAAAACCTTGTTAAAACAAGCGAGTATTGCCGAGCGCTATCAAGCGCTGACTCAGATGCAGGCAGATACCCAGCAGCAACTGGCGATCCAGCAGCTTTATCAAGCTAAAGAAGCGCAGCAAAAAATCAAGTTGCAGCACGAAAAAAGTAGTGCTAAAGCGGCAATATTACAAAGCGATTACGACGTGCTTAAAGCCAAGCAAGACAAGCTAAACGCGCAGATGAATCAAGAGCAATGGCTCAAAGACGAGGCTCAAAGTGCTTACCATCAGCAGCAACTGACTTATCAGCAGGCAGCGCACCAGCTGAGTAATGCCCAAGCCACAATCGCGCAAACCCAAGAGCAACTAGCATCGATAGCTGAACAAAGCGAACTGGCGCTAGCAGAGAGTGAACAACTAAAGTCCGAGCAGGCGGATCTGCAAGTGACCCTTACAAGTCTGCGTCCTAAGCTTGATGAGCTGGTAGCCCAACGTCAGGTCTATGAGCAAGATGAGCAGCCTTTGCAGCAGGCATGGAATGAGACGCAAAACAACCTAAACACACTGCAAGATCGCCTGCGCGCGCTTGAGCAAGAGCACGCGCTAAATCAACAAGCGAAGCGCCGCTATGAGCACAGCTATGCTAAATGGCAAACGCGCCAGCAGCACTGGCAAAATTTGTATGAGCAGCTGCCATCGTCCCGAAGCAATGACTCGTCTGCTAATACCAATAATAACAACGATAACAATAACGATAACAATAACACTGACGATAAATTGCAGACAAAAATTGCATCGTTGAATTCGACAGATGCATTAAATTTATTAGCTAAAAAAATCCAGCAAATTGGCAGGCAGCAAGACAACATCGCTTTGCAGTTAGAGACGCTACAACCGCAAGCTTATCATATGCAGCAGCGCCTAACTGACGAGCAGCGCAAGCTTAGCGAGCTTGAAAAGCAGCACGCGCTACTGGCAGGTGAGTACGATACGCTGCATCACATCCTGCATCCCAAACCTATTTCGCACTCTGACAGCCGTACTGAAAAATGTTCTGAAACGTCAGAGCATCACTTAGGTAATGCGAGCCTACCTATTAGTACGCTGCGAGAGCAAATTGAGCTGAGCACGATTGGACAACAATACGCGCCTGTACTCGATAAGGTATTGGCGTTGTGGCTTGATAGTCATGTGCTTATGGATAATGCGGCAAAACAGACTGCTAACAAAGATGACAGCAGTGAGGCGCAACCTGTCACTAACTTAGCACAAGCGCTTGCACCTGCTTTAGCAGAGTTACTCATTTATCAGCAGACGCGGCCGTCAGCCCAAACAACGCATAGCTTATGGCTACCTGCTAAGCCCGCGCATAATCATGCAGATACTTCTACAGCGATGCCCAATGCGCTCAGTGATAACGTTTTGCCGCTATCCCAGCTTATTGTCAAACCTGCCTTGGCGCTCTGGCAGCAGTGCTACCTCTATATAGAAGACCAGCGCGCACAAAATCTAGCCAGCGTTTTAGAGCTATTACCGCCCTCAGCGTTGCTATTAACCAGCGATGGCTGGATCATCGGTCGCCAAGGCACTTTGAATCTACATAAACTTTTGGGCGCAAAAGACAGCAGTGATAGTCAGTTTTTGAGTCAGCGCTTGCAGCAGCGCAATCGACTTGTTCAGTTAGAAGATGAGCTTGACGCTACTGAAAACCAGATAGCTTTGCTACAAAATACTATTAAGAATAGTCAAAATGAGTACGATGCCTTAAGTGTAAACTTGACCGAGATGCGCACGCAAAACGAGCAGCTAACCCGCGCGAAGTATCAGTACGAGCAGCAATTGAGCACCGAGCAAGCCGTCTTTGAGCGTGAGCAGGCAGATATCAAGCGCTTAGATAACGACAAAATCGCGCTTGAACAAGAGCGTCAAGAGTTAGCGGACGAGCAGCACGCGCTAGATCACGAGCAGCAGCGCACGCGCGCCGCTATGGAGCGCTTATTACCCAAACTTGCTCAAGCTAAAAACAAGCGGCAACAGTTACAAAACCAGCGACATGAGCGCAGCCGTCTGCGTAAAGACAATGATGAGCGCTGGCAAGCATTGCAATTAGAGGTGCAAAAGCTTGAATTGCGTCTTGAGCATAGCAGTAGCCGTTTGATGAGTGCAAGGCAGGTGCACGATAAGTTGCTACAACGTGAGCAAACGCTCGCGACTCAACTTGAGCGCTTAAAGCCCCAGCTACCAGAGCTACAAAACGCGTTAGAGACAGCGCAATTGGTACGTGATGAGCAGCAAGCACTATTAAACGCGCGCGACACTGCGCTCAATGAGCTTAGACAATACTATGAGCAGCAGCAGTCTGAACTCGATACGCTGCAAAATGCGCTACAAGAGCAGCAAAGCGCACGCGCCAATCAAGCTACCGAGCTTGCGCTTAGTGAGGCGCGATTAGAGGATGCTAGCAGCAGAGCACATAGCGCTTTAGAGCGCTACTATCAACTCAGCGCTGAACATAAACCTCAAGAGCCGCCCACACAAAGAACAAGCGTTTCAAGCTTGCTCACCGATTTTATTATCCATGAGCGCCGCGTGCGTCCTGATAAAATTGCTGAGCTTCAAGCAGAGCAAAGCAAGCTTGAGCAGCAGCTGAGTAAAATAGGCGCAGTCAATCTAGCTGCGGTAAGTGAGCTTAAGGAGGTGAACGAGCGCTTGGAGCCACTTACGCAGCATATTGACGATATCACCGCGAGTATGGATACCTTAATTGGCGCGATCGCTGACATTGATGAGACGACCAAATCGCTATTTATGCAGACGCTGGATGCGGTAAATAGCGAGCTGGCTAAACTGTTCGCCAAAGTTTTTGGTGGTGGGCAGGCAAGCTTAACGCTCAATACAGATGACCTGCCAGCTGATATACCTGTCGATAAACGCCGTGATGAGCAGTGGCGTGCAGGGTTGACTTTGATGGCGCAGCCTAAAGGCAAGCGCAACAGCCGCTTAGCCGTGTTGTCAGGCGGCGAAAAAACCTTGACCGCGCTCAGT
Organism: uncultured Psychrobacter sp.; assembly: GCA_947489525.1. Taxonomy (GTDB): domain Bacteria; phylum Pseudomonadota; class Gammaproteobacteria; order Pseudomonadales; family Moraxellaceae; genus Psychrobacter. Next base: position 212,082 of record CANLDW010000002.1, on the reverse strand, counting down.
CTAATCTTTGCCATATTCAAGCAGCATCCGGCACCCTTTTGCGTCCTCGATGAAGTCGATGCCCCGCTTGATGATGCGAACGTGGCGCGCTTTACCAGTTTGATTAATGAGCTGGCCGATGACTTGCAATTTATTTTTATTAGCCACAATAAGCTCTCCATGCAGATCGCCGATGAGCTCAAAGGCATTACCATGCCAAACGCTGGCATCTCGACACTAGTCAGTGTCTCGCTTGATGAAGCAGCGCAATATATCGAAAGTTAATTAGAACTATTTGTCTATGAGCACAACGCTCACAGCCGGCTAATAGATATGATTAAAAATAATTTTGGTTACCTATGAACCCTCTCTAAACGGTACAATGTGGTGGTAAGTGATAGTAATATGTCAGGGCGGCGTGCGCGATATGTCATTAATATCCTTAAGTTATCCCAGTATAACCTAAGGATATGGTGACGACACCGCTGAGCCATGCTAGACTATTGCCATTTGTTCTCTCTTATGTATTCTCATTTTAGATTAGGATGTATCCCTCATGACTGTTATTCAGTTTGTGCTGATTGCTATTGCCGCCTTGATTGTGCTCGCTGGGCTATTTATGGTGATACGTAGCGTTATGCGCCGTAAAGATAGCGAGACGGTAGCGGTCAACTACGACAAAAACGGCATTCCTATCATACCGCGTCATGAGCGCCAAGTTGTCGATCAGCCAGATCTTGATGACACGGTAGCAGGTGAGACTACCATAGGCCCTGATCGCGACTATCTACATGCGGTCATCGAAGACGAGCCAGTAGCGTCTATGCAAGATACGCCGATACAGTCAGCCGCGTCTGCAAGCTATCAGCAAGAGACTGATCCGACTTATGCCAGCTGGCAGGATGAGGAGCGCCGCGCCGATGATGCTGAGTTTGCTGAATTGACAGGGCAGATGCAGGGCGAGACGCTCACTTCTGAGCAAGAGCCAGATGCGTTTTCAAGCCTAATGTCAGCCACAGACAATCTAATATCGACTATCGATGCCGCAGAAGAGCCGAGCTTTAATAACAACAGTCCCGTCCTTGATCAACATCTTATGAGCTCAGGTGAGCAAGATCAAAACAGTCCGCTACTCCATGCGCAGGACAATATCAACATTACTATCTTGCCGCACCAGTACCGTGATAGACCACAAGCCGTCATTTACGGTCATGATTTATTAACCCTTATCGACAAATATGGTCTGCGTTTTGGCGCGATGAATATGTTCCATCGCTACGAACAAAAAGACGGCACCGGCATGCTATGGTTTAGTATGATGGGTATCACAGATGAAGGTATCGCGCCCTTTGATCCGCATAGCGTAGCGACCAATACTTATAACGGTATCGTCATGTTTTTATCATTGCCGCACCCGCAAGCGCTGCGTAGCTTCGATAGTATGATGAGCATCGCCTATATGATGGCAAGCGATCTAGATGCCGTCATGCTGGATGAAAACAACGAACCGATCACCCCAGAATACAAGCAGCAGCTACGCAATCAAGTGCGTGATTATGGCGTTTAGCGTCTTGTTATAATCATTCGCCTGTTTTATATATAAAAGTAGCGTCATTAGTTGGCGCTATTTTTATGTTTACGCCTCATGACTTATCCAAACTGGCCTATAAACTTGTTATCATATCGGCATCTTAAACTATAAAAACAGACGCCGATTATGACTGACTCACTATCTGCTAATCCCTCGCGAAAAGAAAATGCTGTTAGCACTAAAAATCCTCAAAATGACGATACGATCATCGCAAAGATGCGTACCCTGATCGACGCTATCAAAACCCATAATTACGCCTATTATGTCCTCGATAATCCAGAGCTTGAGGACAGCGAATACGATCAGCTGCGTCTGTCGCTCATAGAGCTCGAAGAGCAGTATCCTGATCTGATTCAACCCGACAGCCCAATCAATCAAGTCGGCGATGTACCGCTATCGGCCTTTACCCAAGTAACGCATGATATCCCGATGTTATCCTTGGGCAATGTGTTTGATTACGATGATCTTAGCGACTTTATGCGCCGCGTTAATGATCGTCTAAGCGACGCCCAGCAAAACCCTGAGTACGAGATGGAGCTGAAACTCGACGGACTCGCGGTGTCGCTCAAATACGAGTTTGGACAATTTGTGCAAGCGGTCACGCGTGGCGATGGACGCGTGGGCGAGGACATTACCCAAAATGCTAAAACCATTCGCAATCTACCGCTGTGGCTCGCAGACGCCAAAGACATTAAGTTACTCGAAGTGCGCGGTGAGGTACTGATGCCCAAGGCAGGTTTTGAGCGCTTAAATCGCTTGGCAGAGGAGAACGATGAGAAAACCTTTGCCAATCCACGTAATGCCGCTGCTGGGAGCCTGCGCCAACTAGATCCCGCTATTGCTGCCAGTCGTCCGCTGGCGTTCTATGCTTATTCGGTCAATCAAGGTCTGCCTGAGACTATCGAAATGCAGTCAGCAGCGCTGGCTTGGCTCAAAGACATCGGCTTTAGCGTCAGTGCGGTAGAGGTCGTTGCCAACCCTCGCGCTGCGCAAGCCTATTATGAGTCGATCATTGAAACCCGCGATGATCTGCCCTTTGAGATTGATGGTACCGTCATCAAGGTCAATAGTCTTGCCTTACAGCAACAGCTCGGCTTTTTATCGCGCGAACCGCGCTGGGCAACCGCCTACAAATTCCCCGCCGAAACCGTCATGACCCGTCTAAACGACATTGAATGGCAAGTCGGACGCACCGGACAATTAACGCCCGTGGGCAAGTTAGAGCCGGTTAAAGTCGGCGGCGTCACCGTCAGCAATGTCACCTTGCATAACTTTGGCGAGATTCAGCGCTTAGACGTACGCGCAGGCGACATGGTCAGTGTACACCGCGCAGGCGACGTGATCCCAAAAGTCACCCGCGTTTGGGAGGATCAGCGCCCAAAAGATTCCAAGCCTGTCACCTTACCGACCAACTGCCCGGTATGCGACTCACCTGTAGTTTTGCCAGAAGGTGAAGCCTTGGCACGTTGTACAGGCGGCTTATTTTGTCCAGCACAGCAGCAAGAAGCACTGATTCATTTTGTCTCGCGCCGAGCCATGGATATCGATGGCCTTGGCGAGCGCTGGCTGATCAGCTTCTTTGAGCAGGGTCTGGTTAAAACCGTTGCCGATATTTATGAGCTACACAAGCATCGAGATGATCTTATCACTTACGAAAAGCTTGGTGAAAAATCGGTACAAAACCTCATCGACGCTATTGAAGCCAGTAAAAAAACCACCTTGCCACGTTTTATTTATGCCCTAGGTATTCGCGGCGTTGGCGAGACCACCGCGCAAAACTTCGCCCAACAGTTTGGTGATCTTGATAGCTTAATGACTGCCGACATGGAGGCGCTGATTGAAACGCCCGATGTCGGTACGATCACCGCTGAGCTGGCCTACGAGTTCTTCCGCGCCCCGCATAATATCGAAGTCATCGACAAGCTTCGCGCCGCTGGCGTGCATTGGGACGCCGTCGAGCAAGTCGCCGCAGATGGTCTACCTTTAGATGGTCAAACATGGGTGATCACTGGCGCACTGGACAGCATGGCACGCGATGAAGCCAAAGCCAAACTACAAGCCCTCGGCGCAAAGGTCGTTGGTAGTGTTTCCGCTAAAACCACCGCGTTACTCGCAGGCGAAAAGGCAGGCTCGAAGCTGACCAAAGCGGAGAAGTTAGGAGTTAAGATAGTGGGTGAGGATGAGTTTTTGGGGTTGGTTGGGGGGTAGATTATGAATATTGATGATTTAGAAGGTTTGAATGATAAAACTCTAAAAGAGATCGAAGAGTTGCAGAAAGTTACTCGTAAAGGTAATAGTGACGACAATTTCTCTCTAGCTCAAAGGAAGTTAGCTGAAATCTACTACAAGCATGGGTTGCTTGATGAAGCTGTTAGAGTCAGTAAATTAATTGAACCTCAGGATAATAAAGAACACTATGAAAAAGCACAATATAATATTGGAGCTGCTTATGACGAACAAGGAAAAACTAAAGAGGCTCTGAAAATTTGGTCGGAAATAGAAGAAGACTCTTCAGAGATATATTCTAGAGCACAGTATAATATTGGAAATATAAAAAATGATTTAGGTGAATTTAAGGAAGCGAAAAAAGCTTGGAGTAGGGTCAAGCAAAAGGGTAGTCCAGAAGCATATGCTAGAGCACAATCTAATTTAGCTTCTCAGCTGATTAAAGAAGGAAAAGAAGATGATGCCTTTCGAGCGTGGAATAATATAAAGAAAGAATACGACCCTGAGGTATATGCACTTGCACAGTTTAATATAGGCGTAGTTCTAAATAGAAAAGGCAATACTCAAGAAGCTATAGAAGTATGGGAAAAAATAGAAGAGGAGGATTCTTTAGATACATTTAATCGCGCACAATACAATATTGGCACAGTTTCATTGGAAGATACGATATACCGAGACTTTGTTAGAGCTGAAAATGCATTTAAAAGAATTGTGAATAGTTATCAATATGAAAAGCGATGTTTAATACAAATTTGTCGATTGCTGAAGCCATTATCTACTGATATTGGAGAAGATTTATTGCTCCTATTTATCTGTGTCACTAATATTATTGAAATACTTAAAGTAGATTTCAGTCATAGAGTAACTGAAAATAAGCCTGTAGAGCGTAAGCTAGCTCATTATACGGGAACTCAAATAACTAACTTACTACTTGCTAAAGGCGAAGATCAAAAGCTTCCAAGCCCGTTTAGATTAAACACCATAAATAATGTCAACGACCCAAGTGAAGGTAAGTTACTTTTAAATCATTTGAACGGTATAAAAGAGACCTCACTTTATGCACCAGATTTTGATGAAAGACTACATGCTTTCATTAGTTTTACCTTCAATCACGATAGTCTTAACCAGTTCAGGCTATACGGCAAAAAAGACAATAAAGAAGCTTCTGGAATTAGCTTAGTGTTTAATAAAGGCTTTTTTCAAAAACATAATTCTACTGTAGGGTTGTCTTACGTAGCATTTGAAGATAATTCAAAGGAAGTCGGCATAACTTCTGTTCAAAAGTATGTTGATGATAAATCTGGTAAAAATAATATAGAAGCTATAAACAAAATAAAAAAGCAGCCAGTAATGAGATGTGTTTATCTTGATCCCACTTCTGATTACATTCATTTAGCTCAACGCAATCGACTAACGTTTTTTCGAGAGTTTAATGATGAAGTTGTACAGTTAGGAAGTGAGCAGATAAGTAAAGCCGAACACGAGTGGAAGGAATACCAGAGCTTTATTGATAAAAAGACTAAAGATTTCAGAAGAGCCTTTATAGACCTTAGAAGTGCTTATACAGCTATTGCAGAAGAATTAACTAAGATTGAGGAAAAAAATCTGAATTTATCAGGTAGAATAAAAAATTTATTAAATGAAATTCTTTTACCTCTAAAATACCTTATCAAACATTCAGCATTTCAAGAAGAGCAAGAGTGTCGTATGGTTTATATGACTTCACTTGACGATGAAAAAGTAAAAATGGACTTTGGCAAGTTTTTATATGTAGAATATGAGGCGGACGTAAAGTTTAACCTTGATAAAATTTACGTTGCTCCAGCTGCAACATCATATCAACCTTATTTAGCAAAGCTGCTTTGCGGTACTGATGTCAAAATTGAACTTTCGAATAATCCTTATCGTCAGACGTAGTAACTTCTATAAGCTTAGTTGAATCGTAAGCTTATTTAGTTAGTGTAGGGTGCGCCCCGCGCACCATTAAGAAACGGGTTTTGAATTTACATATTATTTTAGAAAGAGTTCAGCATAGAGTTATTTTTATAAATAAGTGTTTTAATCTACTGTTTCGTATTCATGTGCCGGTGCGCTGGGCGCACCCTACCACTACTATAAAATAGCGTTTAATCAAACTTTGTACCAAGAATTAAACGTTTGTCTTTTAAGCAAGAAGGATCAGCTTTAGATTCAAATGGATCAAATTGAGCTTTTGGTGAATAGTCGAAATATCCACCATTTGTTCTTATTGTACTTCCTACGGGAAATTGCTTTCCGTGTATGTGTACTATTCCTTGTGGCTCATCCCATTGAGAAACGCCACTTGGAAAAACTGGTGTTACCATTTCACCACTTCCATCCATTAAAAACAAACAATTATTTTTAACTAATAGCTTTCCACTTATAGCCATATATATTTGTGGTTTTCTAGGATCAAAAGGGTAAGTAAATATATTTGATTGTTGAGAATTAGAATTACTGAATTGATTTCTATGATTATTTATATTAATCGTCTTCGAGTGTTCATATTGAGATGCAGGTACAGAAGTACAACCAGCAGTTAAAACTCCAATAAACATTGCTAATAAATATTTTGAATACATAGCTCTGTCTTAATATTAATATGGCCTATGATTGAGTTGGTATTCGTAAAGTTGCGTAGGGTGCGCCCCGCGCACCATTAAGAAACGGATTTTGAATCTACATATTATTCCATAGAAAATTCGACGTGGAATAGTTTTACATATAAAGGTTTTTAATCTACTGTTTCGTATTCATGTGTTGGTGCGCGGGGCGCACCCTACAACTACTATTTCATCAGCTTAAAACTACCTGTTAATAAATTGTTAAGAACACCTTTTCAAGAACTTTGGGTTAAACTCAATAGTACTAGGTTGTAAATTTTCTCTAGCCGTAAAAGGTGTTTCTTGAGTGCTATGGGTAAAGAAAAAAGGATATGGGTGCATACTGTACACCCCTGGAGTTTCAACTATTAAACCTCGATATGGACCGTCTAAGACTTCGAGATTTACTCTCAAATGCCAATTCCCTGCGGATCCATGTATATAAACATCATATACTTTAGCTACTTCAAAATTAGTTCCTTTTGCTAGAGTGTCTTGCTTTTTTAAGTGACTACTAATTCGCTTAGATGATTTCGCCATTATAAAATTTCTACTAAAACTATGATTTTTAGACCCTTTCCATAATTCAACATCTTGAGTTAAACTCAAACACTGTCCACTCCACTTTGTTTTATAATTTTGACTAGAGGCCAAGTCAATCATAGTGCTTAAGCAGCCTGTTAAAGGCAGGCTAGCTAGTAACAACAGTGCTAATTTTGTTTTCATTGGTTCCACCATGAATTATTAATATAAGACTATTCAAGAGTTTTATTTTGAGGAAAGTTTGGATAAGCAGTATCAATTCGATGACTCTCGTTAAACCAGCCGAATAGGGTGCGCCCCGCGCACCATTAAGAATTTGGTTTTTGAGTTAAAAGTATTTTCTATAAGTAGCTGAACTTTGAGTAATTTGCATAGTTAATCTATTGTTTCATATTTATGCGTCGGTGCGCGGGGCGCATCCTACTGTACTATGGATGGTCATGACACATCGGACTTATACTCAAATAATGCGTCATGTAGGTATCATCGCCTGTATAAGCGTAGGCGTCGAATATCTAACAGATAGCCTTAGCTTATCCTATTTATTACTCTTTATTCTAGTCATGAGTTATCTAAAATGGCTAGGTGTATTTGAATCAGTCAATTCTCAAAAAATAGATATCAGTGCCAGTATACAACATTTAAAAAATGCTCAAATTCAGGCTGACTCAAAATTACCAAGTTTTGAATTCACAGCGAAAGAGTACAATACTGGATGTTTCTTGACGATAGCTATCTTTGCACTGATGATATGGCTGAGCACCAAACTGATTGTTGCATGGCTGATACCCTTGTTTATAAATCAACCCTTTGATCCTTTTGAGGTTATGTGGGCAATAATACCGATTGGTGCAGCGATACTCTGTTATTTGGTAGCCAAGAATGAAGATAAAAATAAAGTACCATTAGTATCGATATCTAGTCTTATATTCTCACCAGAGAAACTACAAATTATTCAATTCAATCAAGCGTTAGATATACCATGGCGATCAATTAAAGATATTCATGAAAAACGAACACGTTCACGTGCTTTACTAAAAATAATAGTGAGCGAAGAGGGTAATAATATTAAACCAAACTATAGCGAGTACTCGTTCGACGTTTATCATGCGCCTTATAAGGCAGCAGATATCGAACAACTCGCGATTGTTTACTGGAAAAAAGTAGCTAGTGAAGAAGTCAAAGGTATTAAATAGAGTATATTTGGCACAGGGTGCGCCAACGAAAAATGAACGCGCGAGGGACGAGCGCCGAGTGAACCCTTAAAGAAAACCGCGCTAGGGTAAGCATATTTGCCCCTCATAAAAGCAAGCGATGCTGAGGCTAGCTTTTAGTTTTTTATGCTTTTGTTTTATTTCTATTTTTATCATTGTCATCCAACGTTACCGCATAAAGGCGGACACGGCAATATAGGTTGGACTCGACTCCGACACTGATGAATTACATCCCCTCATGCGGATTTGTATTCCCACCCTTCACCCCATCTGGTTGAATGACAATCGGTAGCACTAAGCCTTTAGCGAAGTCCTCGCTAAACACGTAATCATAGCGATCCGCTTGCATATCAGGTGTGGTATGAATGATCAGCTCAGCGTTGTCGCTATCGGTGATCTCGTGAGAGGTATAGCTACTGCCTACTTGATCGAGCACTTTTGACAGCGCCTCGTTACTCGCCATGCCGATCGTCAGGTTATGCTGCGCCGTCGCATTGTCGACGTCGAAATAGTCGGCGTAGTCCTGTACGTTTCGGCTATCAATAGCGAACGGATAGTTATAAGTGGCACGATCAGCCGCAGTCTCGCCGCTTGCGACTTTTGACCAATCGATAGTAGTGACGGGTACTGAGTTATTTATGGTAGTAGCGTCGGTAGCGGTATTGGCGTTGGCGGAAGAATTTTGTACCCTTTGCTCAGTAGCAGAATCGGCAGCTGGGTCAGTAATTGGATCAGCAGTATCAGCTGTACTGCTGTTATCACAACTGGCTAAAGCTGCTAGGCTAAAAGCAGATACTAGCGTGATGTTTAGTAAGCGAGTTCTCATTAATTTTCCTTTCTATGACCAGTGTTTTGGTAAAGCACGTTTAATCGTTAGTCTTTTTTATGAGGTTTATAGCATTTTGCCAGCTTTCGCTGGGGTTCACCATACTATTAGTGATATAGACGCCCATAAAAAAACAGCCATAGTGAATGACTGTTTGTAGCACTACTAGGATTTTGATTAGGGGAGAATAACGGTATCGTTATCTACCTACCTTGCAGTCCACTTGGTAAGTCTGCCCGCTGGCCCACTTCATGGCAAGGACGCCTTCGTCACCTTGCATGTGCCACGCGTAGATGATTTCGGGGTTAGAGTCGTTGACGTAGCTTGCTGTATCACCTTGTACACCGCCGATCAAGATAAGTTGTTGCTGTGACCAGTTGAGCTTAGGCACAGTGGCAGTAATAGTAGCCTGCTTTTTATTAATGGACTGTTTAGCAAGTATGCTACTGTTGTCCGTACAGGCATAGGATACTGGAGACATACGATCGTAAGCAACAGTAGTAGGGTTGGCAGCATTAGTCGTTGGCGTAGTCGTAGCTGGCGGTTCGGGCATGGTGGGGTTCATGGTTGAGCAGGCAGTGACTAAGGCAAGGGCTGGCAAAGCAGCAACTAATTTTATAGCGGTTTTCATAGTAGACTCCAAATCGTGTTTTATACATAAGGGTTGCATATCATAAAGCTGTGCGACTGACTTTATTAGCTAGAATTGTATAAGTAGCAATTATGGTAGCGAAATCATGATAGGCCGAGTGTTAGAAATTGTTTGTCAGTTGTGGTCTTCGTAACCTAATACCTAGCTCGTGTAAACCTCACAGAAAAACGCCCATCTACTAAATGCAGATGGGCGCGTTATCTCGTATCAAGAATTGAGCTTTTTACTTCGTTTTGCGCGGCGGCAAGCCAGTATGCTGGGTTTGAAAGTTGCCTTTACTGACTTTCTTTTTGCCGCGTTTAGCCTTGCTATTACTAGAGTTAGCTTTACCATTATTTTGGCGTTTGACCGAATCGTTACCGACGCGGCTATTCTTTTTGCGTGCCGATTGATAGCTGTCCTGTGCCCCCTCACGCCCTTCTAAATGGGCGTTAAATGGCGGTATCAGGCAGCTGCGTCCTTTACCGATTAGATCGCTACGTCCCATATCTTGTAAGGCACGGCGCAGTAGTGCCCAGTTCTTAGGATCGTGATAACGCAGGAATGCTTTGTGCAATTTGCGCTGCTTGCCTGATTTGACGATATCCATATCGCCTTCACTACGAGTAACTTTGTGGAGTGGGTCTTTATGGGTATGATACATCGTCGTTGCCGTCGCCATCGGACTGGGATAAAAGGCCTGCACCTGATCGGCGCGGTAGTCGTTGCGTTTCAGCCATAGCGCGAGGTTCATCATGTCTTCATCTTTGGTGCCCGGATGCGCGGCGATAAAGTAAGGAATCAAATATTGCTCTTTACCCGCTTCCTGACTGAACTGCTCAAACATGGCTTTAAACTGATCGTAGCTGCCCATGCCCGGCTTCATCATCTTTGACAGCACGCCTTCTTCTGAATGCTCAGGGGCGATTTTTAGATAACCACCGACGTGATGGCTAACGAGTTCTTTGACGTATTCAGGATCTTTTACGGCCAAGTCATAACGCAGACCTGAGGCGATAAGGATCTTTTTCACGCCTTTGATATCGCGCGCTTTGCGGTACAGCTTAGTTAAATTGCTATGATCGGTTATTAGATTTTCACATACATCAGGGTAGACGCAAGAGGGCTTACGGCAGTTCTTCTCAATGGTCTCGTCTTTACAATTGAGACGATACATATTGGCGGTGGGGCCACCTAAATCTGAGATGACGCCGGTAAAGTTCGGCGCGCTATCACGAATGGCCTCGACTTCGCGCAGGATAGATTCTTCCGAGCGGTTTTGAATGATGCGCCCTTCATGCTCAGTGATTGAGCAAAAGGTACAACCACCAAAACAGCCACGCATGATATTGACGGAGAATTTAATCATATCAAAGGCGGGAATACGCGCGTCGCCATAGCTCGGATGCGGCAGTCGCGCATACGGCAAATCAAAAACGTAATCCATCTCTTCGGTGGAGAGCGGAATCGGCGGCGGATTGAGCCAAACATCGATGGACGTGCGTGAGTTACCCGCACCGCTGCTGTGACGCTGCACAAGCGCGCGGGCGTTACCCGGATTGGTCTCTAAATGCAGGATACGACTGGCATGCGCGTAGAGCACCGGATCAGATTTAACCTGTTCGTAATCAGGCAGGCGAATCACCGTTTGCTCGCGCGGCGGCAATTTAAGTTTGTGTTTACGTGCGGTTTTTGGACTCTCTTTTCTGCTGTCTTTATCGCTCGGCGCATCAAAGCCGCGCAGTTGCACCACTTGCGTCTCGGTATCGACTTGCTCAGCGTTAAGGATTTTATTAGTCACCGGTTCGGCGACAAAGCCCGCATATTGCGAGGACATTCCTGACATCGCTTGCCCAACTGGCGAATCGCTAGGCTTTTCTTGCTCAATCTTGCAGCTGTCCACATCTTCGGTCATCACGTACGGGTTGATAATCGGATCAACGCGGCCAACGGTATCAACATCGTTGCTCGCAACTTCCGTCATATCCGCTTGCCAGTGGCGACGACTTGGCGTGAGCAAGTATGCCGTACCACGCAGTTTACTCATCTGCTCAAAGGTATAACCTTTAGACAGACCATGTACCACATCAACGATAGCGCGCTCAGCATTACCATAGAGTAAAACATCAGCGCGACTATCGAGCAAAATACTGCGGCGCACTTTATCTGACCAGTAGTCGTAATGGGCAATACGGCGCAAACTGCCCTCAATACCGCCTAAGATAATCGGCACGTCAGGATAGGCTTCACGGCAACGCTGGCTATAGACAATGGCGGCGCGATCTGGGCGTTTATTGGCCACATTACCCGGCGAGTAGGCATCATCGCTACGAATTTTGCGATCCGCAGTATAGCGATTGATCATGCTATCCATGTTGCCGGCGGTGACACCATACGCATAGACCGGTTTGCCAAGCTCCATAAAGGCATCTTTGCTCTTCCAATCGGGCTGGGCAATGATACCGACGCGAAAGCCCTGGGCCTCGAGTAAGCGTCCGATAATTGCCATACCAAAGCTGGGGTGATCGACATAAGCGTCGCCGGATATGATAATCACATCGCACGCGTCCCAGCCGAGCGCGTCCATCTCCGCCCGACTCATTGGCAAAAAGGGAGCAGGCTCGTAGCAGCTTGCCCAATGCTTATCGTAGTCGTAGAGCGGCTTAGTACCTTGTTTAAAGGCGGTATGGGCAATGGTATCGGCAGACATGGGCAGACCTGTTAATCAAAAGAGCAATAAAAGAGGGTAGCCACTTTTTGATAGGTTATTAGAGGCTAATTAAAAGGCGCTCATTTTAACATGAATTGCTCTCAGGGTGTGAGAAAGCGATAACGATAATTTTGGGTAAGTTATTGATAGTGCATGAAAAATAGCAAGTATGATTAAAAGACTGGTTTAAGCGCTTAAATATAGCTTACTCGATGTTCTAGCGCTGTATTTATTAATAATGTGCATTATTAGCAGTGTGCATTTATTAGAGCGATAGTAACTACAAATGTAATTTAAAGATGCAGTTTGCGCAGGCCAGGTGCATATCCTCAATATCATAGTGGTATGGCATACGATTTGCTTGAGTACGATGGTAATTGACTCGTTGCATTGACGAGTATATCTAGGGCATAAGCAGCTTTGTTAAAGAACAAACTGCTGTTTGGAGAAATTAAGTGAAATTACCGTTTTTCGTACAAAATAAAGTCGCGTGGATTCAGCCACTGTTGATGAGCATTGTCTTATGTTTGTCTACGAGTCGCGCTTATGCGTCTGATACTTTGAGTGTCGCGCAGCTGCTTGAATATCAAAATATCGCTTGGATTATTTGGGGCGGGGTGCTGGTGTTTTTTATGCAAGCAGGGTTTGCTCTATTAGAGAGCGGCTCGGTCAGAGCCAAAAACGCAGTCAACGTCATGATGAAAAACTACACCGATATGTGTATCGGGGGATTGGCGTTTTATCTCGTCGGCTATGGGCTAATGATGGGCAACAATCCCTCAGGGTGGTTCGGTACGAGTCATTTTATGCCAGCTGCGTTATCTAATCTGGACTGGGCATTTATGTTTTTTCAGATGATGTTCGCCGCAACTGCAGTCACCATCGCAAGTGGGGCAATGGCTGAGCGCGTCTCTTTTGTTGGTTATACGCTTGCTGCTTGTGTCATTTGTCTATTTATTTATCCGGTGTTTGCCAGTTGGGTCTGGGGTGGTCACTTCGGCGGTGCAGGATGGCTCAGCGCTTTGGGATTTGTTGATTTTGCGGGTTCTACGGTCGTACACTCTATTGGCGGCTGGCTGGCGTTGGCTGGTGTCATTGTAATCGGGCCTAGGCTTGGTCGTTTTGCCCCTGATGGATCGGCAAGGCTTATTGCGGGTCACAACATGACACTGATAGCGCTTGGCGGATTTATTCTATGGTTTGGCTGGTTTGGGTTTAACGCCGGATCGACGTTGTCCATCACAGGTAATATTGGGCTAATAGCAGTCAATACGTTTGTAGCGGCCGTCAGTGCCGTCGTCAGTTATATACTAATCTCAAAAGCACTGAACAAAGCGATATTACTCAGTGATAGTGTCAATGCTAGCCTTATCGGTCTGGTCTCTATTACCGCTGGTTGCGCCACGACGACACCGATTTTTGCTATCGTTATTGGCGCTATAGCGTCTATTGTTTATGTTGTTGCAACCCAAGCGCTACTTAAGTTCAAGATAGATGATGTGGTTTCAGCTGTTGCCGTTCATGGTTTTGGTGGAGCGTGGGGTACGCTAGCTGCAGGACTGTTCTATACCGGTGATTTATTCAATATCTCACGCTTAAGTGTGCAAGCGCTTGGTGTAGGAGCAGCTTTGGTATGGGGATTAGGACTCGGCTTAGTGATGTACAAAGCTATTGACATACTGTTTGGTCTCAAAGCGAGCCGCTTACACGAGCAGCGCGGTCTCGATTATACCGAGCACGCTGAGATTGGCTATCCAGAGTTTCAGCAGCAGATATTTGATACGGCTCAATTAACAGAGCGCCATTTATAGGAGAGTATTAATGCACGTTGACAGTCCATCTGTAGAACAAACTGTCTCAGCTATGGCAGCAATACTAGCAGATTATTTAAGTACAGAAGATATCGCACGTCTTACTAAGCAGTGGCAAGGCTATTCAACAGTCTCCGTAAAGATGATGCAGCAGTGCATATTAGACGCGACGCGGCACTATCCTGAGCTTAAGGCAAATAAGTCTGAGATTCGTAGAAAGTTTTGGCATACCTTACAGCATAATAATAAACAGCCTGACAAAAAACTTGGTGAACCACAAAGAGAGACACAATCTAGTGTTGAACAAGAGTTGGTATCTGTTGAAGCCGAAGTTTTTTATACTGTTATGTCTGTCTTTAAAGAAGAGCTTGGTGCTGATAGTGAACGCACCTTAATTAATAATATGCACCATAATGTATTAAAAGAGCGCACCTTTGAGGGGCACGATATTGATATGCGCGCTTTCTTACACTCTAATCGTCCGCTAATACCAAACGATACGTTTATTTTAAATAATTTGGTACAACTGGCCTATGTCTGCTTATGTGATATTATCGGAGCTGGTGAAGCGGATCGGTTATTATTTATGGGTGCAGCTGTGGCAAAAAAGCAGCACGCAAAAGCCATAGTCGCAAAACTATTTTAGTTAAATATTACTAGGCGTGTTGATCAACTAAATAGGCGCGTGGCTTAACTAAACAGTAACGATGTCAAAATAGTAACGACAAGGGTACTTGTAAAAGGGTACTTGTAGAAAAGGTATTTATAAAAAAGGGCGGCAAAACTTAGAAGTTGCCGCCCTCTTTATGAGTATTATTGATTCACTTTAAAACCGATACAGTGCTAGTGGAATAAAATTTCCGTAGCCTCAAAAAGTGCGAAGCGCATAGCCAGCAAGGAGAATTTGTACCAGTAGCATAATGATATTAACGTATCGATTTTATTTCGAATTGACTATATAGCTTGTATAAGTGACGTCTTAATACAAGCTATAGTCAATACCTTTTAATCATCTATACTATCTAGGATCTGCAAGGGCAGGGTGACGACATCAAAGGCAAGGGCAAAAGGCAATAGCACCAGCTTTTGCGCGGTGTTTGCGCCATTACCTGCAGCGACTTGACTTTGCGGCGTTTGAGTATAGAAGCTGACGATATAAGGTTTAGATAGCGGACGGTACTGCGATTGAATGAGACTCAGATTACTCACTTGCGGATAGATCGCGCCTTTGACTGGGACACTAAAGCAAAAGCGTTCGGCATTAATACGCTGATCGCTTACTGTCGTACAAGCTTTACCATTGTTTTGCAAAAAGAACTGATAGTCAGAGCGCTGGAACTCATCTTGTAGCTTGGCGTACGAGAGTTTCATCTCACCTTGGAAGCGACCATCATTGTTGGGCACATAAAAGCTCATGTCGTTTTCGACTTGGATATTTTTAGGCGAAAGACCTGTCAATAAGCTGATCATCTCGCTACCACCTTGAGTCAGCACATAGCTATTTTTTTCACCGACAATGACCATGCTAGCGTTAGGTGTCTGCGGTAATGACTGCGCTGGACGACCAAAAGCTATGATTTGATCTTCGGATACCAAGGCTCGGCTATTTTGAGTCTGAACATTTTGAGAGCTTGCAGTCCGCGTATTGGTTGGTGTCGGTTTATCTGATAACAAAGAGTTTGTGGCACAGCCGGAGCTGGCTAGCAAAGCGGCGAGGGCAGCCGTTGTTACTGCTGTCTTGACGCTATTTGCTTGTTGGGTTTGTTTACCCTTGCTGTGTTTGTGCGGTGGTCGGGTATTTAGACTCATGCTAGAGCTTCCTTGTCTGTGATGGTATAAAATAAAATGCCAAGTGCTAGACAACGCAGTATCACGTCCGCCATCATATGTTACTGAACATTTACCAATATATTACCTTGTTTACTTTTAAGATAGCTACTATTAATTAATGCTGATAAAAACTGATGTTAATACGCTAGATACTACTCAAAAATCTCTACACGATATGCCCTCTATATCACAACATCTACACCATAAAAAAAGGGACGACTCAAGCTTAGCTAAGTCGTCCTTTTTGATAAGAGATTAATGTAAGAGTTTTTACGACTAATCTAATCCAAGTGCTGTTTAAAGCCGCGCTGCTTATCGCGCTCCCAATCGCGCTCTTTGATGGTTTTGCGCTTATCATGTAGCTTTTTACCGACGGCTAGAGCGATTTGGCACTTGACCATGGAGCGTTTCCAGTAGCAAGACAACGGCACGCAGGCATAGCCCTTTTGATTGACCGCACCGTAAAGCTTGTCGATCTCGCGGCGATTGAGCAGCAGCTTGCGCGTACGCGTACTATCAGGATTGATATGCGTTGAGCTTGAGAGTAGCGGCTGAATATGCGCGCCAAACAAAAACGCCTCGCCATTACGAAAGATAATATAAGCTTCGGTAATTGACATCTTGCCAGCGCGAATGGCTTTGACTTCCCAGCCTTGTAATGACAAGCCTGCCTCAAAAGTCTCCTCAATAAAGTACTCGTGCCGCGCTTTTTTATTACTAGCAATTTGGTTGTCAGGTTTTCTTGATTTTTTTGACATCGTGTCTGTCCTTTTCTGACGTATTCCTCACCATAGCTCTGCAATAAATAACAGGGCTGATGAGTCGAACCGCCTATTGTAGCAAAACCGACTTTGAAAGGTAAGCTGATGCTTAGGACAAATGTATCATGCATTGATGAGTGTCAAGTTCAAGCAAAATTTGCTAGCATACACCCTATTATTAACGACTAGATTAGCACTGCTATGACAACTCATCCCAATTCGTCCAAACTACATACCAAAATCTTGTATCCAGGCACTTTTGACCCCATTACCAACGGGCATGTGGATCTGGTCACTCGCGCCACAAAGCTGTTTGATGAAGTGGTGATTGCCGTAGCGTCCGGCCACCACAAAAAGCCGTTATTTAGCTTTGAAGAGCGGGTAATGCTTGTCGAAACTGTATTCGTTGATCTACCGCAAGTCACAGTCGTCGGTTTTGAAGGCTTACTGGTTGAATTTATGCGCGAGAATAATGCTACGGCGGTACTGCGCGGGCTGCGCGCCATGTCAGATTTTGAATATGAGTTTCAGCTGGCGAATATGAACCGCGAGCTTGATGAGAACTTTGAAGCGGTGTTTTTGACCCCTTCACAAAATTACTCGTTTATATCTTCGACGATGATCCGTGAGATTGCCAAACTTGGCGGCGATGTAACAAAGTTTGTGCCTGGTTGTGTCTCGCATGCTTTTGCCAAAAAGCTAAAAGCGCTTGATGAATAAAGGCCGACGGATATAAGACTATAGATATAAAGGAGCGAGTATGGCATTACTAATCACTGATGAGTGCATCAATTGCGATGTCTGCGAGCCTGCTTGCCCCAATGAAGCCATCTCAGAAGGCGAGGATATCTATGTTATCGACCCTGATCTATGTACTGAATGCGTCGGTCACTTCGATGAGCCGCAGTGCGTAGCGATCTGTCCGGTGGATTGTATCCCGCATGATCCTGAGCACGTTGAGAGCGAGAGCGACTTATTAGCAAAATATAAACGCATTACCGGTAAGTGATAACGCCAAACGGTGAGTATCTTAAACGAACAATCTAGAATAGTTAACTGGAATTTTATAGTGAATATGGATATTCAAACTGCCTTATCAGATCTGTGTCTTTTACCAATCCTGTTTTGGCAGGCGGCGCTATGAATACACCTGCGCCGACCAGTGATTTTGACCAGCAGCACCTTTGGCATCCCTACGCCAGCCTGCCGCCCACTTATCCTAATATCGTCATTGATCGCGCTGAGGGCGTTTACCTTATTACCCAAGACGGCACGCGGCTAATCGATGGTATGTCTTCGTGGTGGGCAAGCGTCCACGGCTATAACCATCCAGTACTCAATGCAGCTATTACTGAGCAATTAGGTAAAATGGCGCACGTGATGTTCGGTGGTCTCACCCATCAGCCCGCAATTGATTTGGGTAAAAAGCTCCTCGCTATCGTCCCTAAAGGCTTAGAGGCGATCTTTTATGCTGATAGCGGCAGTATTGCGGTGGAGGTTGCGTTAAAGATGGCATTGCAATATCAAGTCGCTGCTAAGCGCCCCAATAAGCAGCAATTTGCCTCCACCCACTCAGGTTATTACGGCGATACCTGGCACGCGATGAGCGTTTGCGATCCGATCAATGGCATGCATAGTCTATACGGTAAGCAGCTACCGATGCAGCATTTTGTTGCCGCGCCGCCATTGGGTTTTAAGCATCATTTAACGCAGTCCGAGCGCGATGAATTAACTGACTTTTTTACTCAACATGCCGCGCAGTTAGCGGGTTTTATTATTGAGCCGATTATTCAAGGCGCAGGCGGCATGCGCTTTTATAGTCCAGAGTATCTGCAACTGCTGCGAGAGCTTTGCGATAAGCACGACGTGTTATTGATTGCCGATGAGATTGCTACAGGCTTTGGGCGTAGCGGTAAACTATTCGCTTGTGAGCACGCGGGTATTAGCCCTGATATCATGACTGTGGGTAAGGCGCTGACGGGTGGCTATATGACCTTTGCCGCTACGCTATGTACGCGCCATATTGCCGATACCATCCATCAAAGCGCGTATCCTGCGCTTATGCATGGGCCAACCTTTATGGGTAATCCGCTCGCTTGCGCGGTGGCTTGTGCCTCTATTGACTTGGTAGTGTCTTACGATATGCCGGTGCGAGCAGGCGAGATGCAGACATTAGTGACACAAATATTAACGCCAGCTGCGAGTATAGAGGGCGTGCAAGAAGTGCGCTGCCTAGGTGCGGTCGCGGTCATAGAGCTTGAGCAGGCGGTCGATATGCCGCTGTTTCAAGCCTTGTTATTGGAACACGGCATTTGGGTGCGACCCTTTGGTAAATTGGTTTATATCATGCCGCCTTACGTCATGACTAAGGCTGAGCTGACAACCCTATGTGAAGCGTTACTCAAGGTAGTGACCAGTTACCTCGATAAAGCAGAATAAGCTACTTTTATATGTAGTTGATACATTTTAAAAATGACATAGCGCGTCTGGATATATAACCATTTTATGTTTGATTGACCTATGCAGACCTACTAAGGATAATCATGAGCGTTTTATTTGTCTCAGGCATTGATACCGATATTGGTAAAACTTATGCGACGGGTATGATGGCAAAGGCGCTTATGCACCAAGGCATCAGGGTGATTACCCAAAAGCTGGTACAAACAGGGATAACTATCGATCCAGATAGCGGTGAGCTGGGTATTGCTGATGACATTGTAACCCATCGGCGCTTAATGGGTATTGACCTGCAAATTTTGGATCTCAACTTTAGCACTTGTCCTTATCGCTTTCAAAAACCCGCCTCACCGCACCTAGCGATAGAGCTTGAAAACAAGACAATTGATCCTACTGTGATTACCACGGCAACCAAACGCTTACAAGAGCAGTATGACGTGGTGCTATTAGAAGGGGCGGGCGGGTTACTCGTGCCGATAACAGAGGATTTATTAACCTTGGATTATATTGCTGAACAAGGCTATCCGGTCATACTAGTGACCTCAGGGCGTTTGGGCAGTATCAATCATACCTTATTGAGTCTGGAGGCGATAACCTTACGCGGCTTAACTGTCCATAGTGTCATCTACAACCACATTCATGATACTGATGAGCAGATTGTAGTCAGCACAAAAGCCTTCTTGAAAAATTATCTTAATGAGCATTATCCAGCTGTGCACTGGCTAGAGCTACAAAATCAAGACTTGTCTTTTAACTCTGCTTTATCTATAAACGGTTTAGATGTCTGTTTACCGAATAATTTTATTTAACATTAAGAAACGCCCCAAATATATCTAAAAGACATATCTTATCTTATTATTTTTGCTATACTAGCGCGCTTGGTAGACTAGGCGATCGCCGCTGCATACTGTTTGTTTTATAAATGAATAGACTTGCAGGGGAGGAAAGTCCGGGCTACATAGGGCAGCGTGCCAGCTAACGGCTGGGCGGGGTAACCCGACGACCAGTGCAGCAGAGAGCAGACCGCCCCGCTATGTATAACATGGCGGGGTAAGGGTGAAAGGGTGCGGTAAGAGCGCACCGCGTGAATGGTAACATCTCACGGCAGGGTAAACTCCACGCGTAGCAAGACCAAATAGGCATCGATATGGCGCGGCCCGCGTTCGATGCGGGTAGGTTGCTTGAGCGTATTAGCAATGATACGCCTAGAGGAATGATCGTCCACGACAGAACCCGGCTTATCGGTCTACCAAACCTTTTAGTGTGGCTTGCTGAGTAACAGTCCGCTTTTAAAGTAAGAAAAGTAAGGTTTAGAAGTAAGAAAAAGTCCTTTAGGGGTTGACGTCAGTCATCCGCTTGGGCATAATACCGAGCCTTAAATGGCGATGTAGCTCAGCTGGTTAGAGCGCACGACTCATAATCGTGAGGTCGAGAGTTCAAGTCTCTCCATCGCCACCATACATATATTACTGAGCAATCAGTTTAAAATACCAATCCTATGCGATTGGTTTTTTTTGTCTAAAATTCTACCTGTCTACTGCCAACTTGCCTAATATGAGATAGTCTTTACTTAGTTTTATGACATCGATTCTGAGTAAACCAAATCCGCTTTGTGTACCACGCAAATCTTGTCAAATAAAATCGCCTTACTTTAGAGCCAAAAACTGCTAGAATACCTGCACGTATCAATACGTTGCAGTAAGTGCTATTAATGCGATTTTGTAACCCTTGATAACGACCCAATCACCTTTATTTAGTAGGCGCTTTGTGACTGCATTAGCCAATATTCGTAACTTTTCTATCATTGCCCACATTGATCACGGCAAGTCGACCCTTGCTGATCGTTTTATTCAGATGTGCGGTGCGCTACAAGATCGTGAAATGCAAGCTCAAGTTCTAGATTCTATGGACATTGAGCGTGAGCGCGGCATTACGATCAAAGCTCAGTCCGTAACCTTGTTTTATGATCATCCCAATGGCGAGCGTTATCAGCTCAACTTTATTGACACCCCAGGTCACGTGGATTTTTCGTATGAAGTGTCGCGTTCACTAGCCGCTTGTGAGGGCGCTTTGCTCGTTGTTGATGCCGCGCAAGGCGTCGAGGCGCAGTCGGTTGCCAACTGTTATACCGCAGTTGAT
Organism: uncultured Psychrobacter sp.; assembly: GCA_947489525.1. Classification (GTDB taxonomy): domain Bacteria; phylum Pseudomonadota; class Gammaproteobacteria; order Pseudomonadales; family Moraxellaceae; genus Psychrobacter. Next base: position 190,740 of record CANLDW010000002.1, on the reverse strand, counting down.
CAAGGCCTTGAAGTCATGGCGGTACTGAACAAGATTGATCTGCCGCAAGTAGAACCTGAGCGCGTTATTCAAGAGATCGAAGATATTATCGGCATTGAGGCAATTGATGCGCCGCGTGTCTCTGCTAAGTCGGGTCTTGGTGTAGATAAACTTCTTGAAGCTTTGGTCGAATTTATACCGCCGCCAACAGGCGATCGTGAAGCGCCGCTGCAAGCCTTAATTATCGATTCTTGGTTCGATAGCTATTTAGGCGTGGTGTCTTTGGTACGTGTACGCGAAGGTACAGTTAAAAAGGGCGATAAGATCTACATCTTATCTACCAAAGAAGCGCATCCAGTCAGCTCCATTGGGGTCTTTACGCCCAAACCTTTAGATACAGGTATTTTAGAAGCGGGTGAGGTTGGTTTTATTATCGCCGGTATTAAAGACATCGCGGGTGCGCCTGTTGGCGATACGATCACTCATGCGAGCACTCCTGATGTCAAGCGCATTCCAGGCTTTAAACAGATTACGCCGCAGGTCTATGCTGGTATGTTCCCTGTTGACTCAAACGACTTTGAGAAGTTTCGTGAAGCTCTGCAAAAACTACAAATCAACGATGCTTCCTTGTTCTTTGAGCCTGATACCTCTGATGCCTTAGGCTTTGGCTTTCGCTGCGGGTTTTTGGGCATGCTGCACATGGAGATCATCCAAGAGCGGCTTGAGCGCGAGTACGACTTAGATCTTATTACAACCGCGCCGTCGGTAATCTATGAGATTGAGAAAAAAAACGGTGATATTATTTACGTTGATAACCCCTCACGTCTACCTGAACCGAACAATATCGAAGAGTTTCGTGAGCCGATTGCGCGCTGTCAGATTCTTGTGCCACAAGATTATTTAGGCAACGTCATGACCCTATGTATTGAGCGCCGCGGCGTGCAAGTCGATATGCGTTTTATGGGCAAGCAAGTCCAGCTCATCTTTGATATTCCGATGGGTGAGGTGGTGATGGATTTCTTTGATCGCCTAAAGTCCGTCTCGCGCGGCTTTGCCTCTTTAGATTACAGTTTTGAGCGCTATCAAGCCGATAAATTGGTCAAAGTTGATGTGCTAATAAATGGCGATAAAGTCGATGCACTCGCGATGATTGTCCATCAAGACCAAGCGCGTTTTCGCGGTAACCAACTCGTCACTAAGATGAAAGAGCTGATCCCGCGTCAGATGTTCGATGTAGCAATCCAAGCAGCGATTGGCAGCCAAATCATTGGCCGTAGTACGGTCAAAGCCATGCGCAAAGACGTGTTAGCTAAGTGTTATGGTGGTGATGTATCACGTAAGAAAAAGCTGTTGTCTAAGCAAAAGGCGGGTAAAAAACGCATGAAGCAAGTCGGTAATGTAGAGATTCCACAAGAGGCCTTTTTAGCCGTGCTACAAGCAGATAATTAAATATCTGCTGTTGAGCATATTTTTAAACGTACATAACGTATTTAACCGAGTAAACGCAGTTGGTTACAGCATAACCGCTTTGAGATAAGCTGCACGCTAATAGGCAATTGAGTATGGACTTTGATTTTAATTTGGTTTTGGTGCCATTAACCTTAATTTTAGGGGCGATTTGGCTTTTAGATAAACTCGTACTTAAGCAGCGTAAGACTCAGGGTCAGGGTAAAGAGAGCTTGCCAGTACGCTGGGCATATGACTTTTTTCCGGTATTAGCCATTGTTTTAATCGTGCGCTCGTTTTTGGTTGAGCCCTTTAATATACCGTCATCCTCTATGGTACCAACCTTATATACGGGTGATTTTATCGCGGTTAACAAGTACGCTTATGGAGTGCGCTTACCGCTAACTTATAGTAAAGTGTTGGACACGGGCAGTCCTGAGCACGGTGATGTCGCTGTGTTTCGTTATCCTGAAAACCCAAGTATCTATTATATTAAGCGCGTTATCGGACTGCCGGGTGATACGGTAAGCTATAACAATGGCACATTAGCGATAAACGATGTACCAGTCGAGACGACGCCTGTAGATTTTACTCCCGATTCAACGCTGACTTCACAGCTGTATCCAGCAGGGCAAATAGCGCCAGGACAAGTACTTAGCGAAAGCAGCGCTATGGCTATGAGCAAGCAAGAAGAGCAAGAAGCAGAGTATTTCCAAGAGATACAAGGCGATCACGAGCATCTAGTGCGCTACTTAAAGGGTATTAATAGCTCACAATACGCGCCTTTTTTGCAGCAGCAGTCCCCAGAAGTTGTCAGCTCAGCGGGTAATGAGTGGCGTATTCGTGTTCCAGAAGATCATTACTTTGTGATGGGCGATAACCGCGATCGCAGTGCTGATGGACGTTTTTGGGGCTTTGTTCCTGATGAAAACTTAGCAGGTAAGGCGGTTTATATCTGGATGCACAAACCACCAGGTATCAACTTACCTACTTTTGCTCGCAATGGCGCTATTGATTAGTTCATTGACAGACTAAATCTGCTATCGTTGCGCGATAGCTGTTTTTAAGTTTTTTGACGTTTTACAACGAATAAAGAATAAAACCTGATTTTCTTCTGATAAAATTATTTTAATAAGTACCTTTTCATGTTAACACGTACTTTTTGGTTACTTTTAAACGTTTATAAGAGGATTTATAGTGCAACGATTATCAAGGGTGCAACGATTATCAGGGGTGCAGCCGTTATCGGGGCTGTCAACGCAGCGAGGCGCTAGTGTGACTAGCGTCGTATTATTTATTATTGTTCTTGGCATTGCTGTCAAATTAATGATTGCTATTGTACCTGCGCAAGTTGGTGATTATCAGCTGACAAAGACATTAGGGGCACAGCTTAAAGAAGCAAATGATAAAGGCGAAACTGCAAAACAATTCGTTGAACGCGTAGATCGCCAGTTGTCTATTAATGCGGATTACGATACTAGGGCCGAAGAGGTATTTAGCTTCACTGACAAAAAAACGGGTCAGTTGGCGATATACAAAAAGTACGAAAAGACCAATAATTTATTTGGCAACGTCGATATCGTTAATCGGTTCGAAGGTGATATTGAAGCAGTGGTTGCCGATTAAAACGATATATCAGCACAACCTAAGATTAACAGACATAATCGACTGACGATAAGACAAAGGATAGCCAAAAGCTACGCATGAAACCAATTTTGCACGCCAATCAGACGCCGCTTGCTACTCAAAGCGAAAGCCACGCTATTGAGACGCCAGCTGTTAGCGCAGAGTTTGTACAACGCTTAGCGGTTCTGACGCGCAAATTAGGCTATGCTTTTGATAATCTAGGACTCCCTAAGCTTGCACTCACTCACCGCTCTTATGACAGCAAAAAAAACTACGAGCGTTTGGAGTTTTTAGGTGATGCGCTCTTAGGTATGATTGTGGGCGAGGCGTTATACCATCGCTATCCCAATCAAAACGAAGGACGTCTAACTCGTATGCGTGCTACGCTTGTACGTCAAGAGTCGCTGGTCACTATCGCCCAAAACCTAGACCTCTCAAATCATCTCATACTAGGCGTAGGTGAGCGTAAAGGGGGCGGACGTCATCGTGCTTCTATCTTAGCGGACGCGGTAGAGTCGCTGATTGGTGCCATATATCTTGATAGTCAAGATATAGACATTACGCGTCAATGCGTGCTGGCATGGTACGGCGATCTCATCGATAACGTTAACGATCAAAAGGCGCTTAAAGATGCTAAAAGCCGCTTGCAAGAGTGGCTACAGTCCAAACAGTACGACTTGCCAAACTACGAGCTAGTTGAGACGCGCGGCAACGCCCCCCATCAGATCTTTGTCGTGCGCTGTCAGGTGAACCTTCCTAACTGTCCCGACATTACCGAGTCTGGAGAGAGTCGACGTATCGCTGAGCAAAAGGCAGCTGAGCTTATGATCAATCAGTTGCACAAGATATCAAGTCCCTTGAAGAAGCGTTCCTAGTTTATGCGCTATAAATACGCCTAGCTCTCAGCAAATCGATTTCTAATACTGGCTGAAACACAGAACAGTACTCTAAATACAAATAATATCAGTGCTCTATCCCTTAAAAGATTACTATTATAATATCACTGTATAAATAATCGACTTACCACATAATGAAGATAATGCTAAGAATATGACAGAGAATACAGACAAGCTAGACAACCAGAACACAGCTGACGTAAACAGTGCGCAAACAAACGCTAATAATGCTTTGCCTAATGAGCAAGACAATGCCGCTATTGACGCTTTTTTTGCATCCAGTGCGCCAAAGTCGCCAGCGAATTTTAAGGCAGGCTACGTTGCTATTGTTGGACGTCCTAACGTTGGTAAATCAACGCTTATGAATCATTTGCTGGGACAAAAGCTGTCAATTACCTCGCGTAAACCGCAAACGACGCGCCACCGTATTCATGGCATTTTGTCCAATGATGAGATGCAAGCGGTGTTTGTTGATACCCCAGGTATCCATCGTAACGAAGTGCGCGCTATTAATGAGCGCATGAATAAAGCGGCGGTATCAGCGCTAGTGGATGTTGATTTAGTGCTATTTGTGGTGGACTCGGATCAGTGGCGTGATGACGACCTGCTGACGTTACAGAAGCTTGGCGATACTGATCTAACAGTGGTATTGGTAATTAATAAAGCAGATACCCTAAAGGATAAAGGCGCTATTTTACCTCTTATCGAGACCTTTAATGATAGCTTTGATTTTGCTGATATTGTACCGGTATCGGCATTAAAGAGTCAGAACTTAGATCGCTTGCAAGAGGTCATTGCCTCACATCTACCTATCGCTGATCCTATCTATGATACGGAACAGATCACTGATCGCTCAGAGCGTTTTTTAGCGAGCGAGATTGTGCGCGAAAAGATCATGCGTAGTGCGGGTGATGAAGTCCCTTATGATTTAACCGTACAGATCGATGAGTTTAAAGACGAGCCGGCGCACAAAGATCCTAAAACAGGTCGCCCGCGTAAAGCTTGTACGTTCATCGATGCAACCATATACGTTGAGCGCGATGGCCAAAAAGCGATTGTCATCGGTGAGAAAGGTCAGCGTATCAAGCAAGTAGGGATTGATGCTCGTCAAGATATGGAGCAACTGTTTGGTAAAAAAGTCATGCTTACCTTATGGGTCAAAGTCAAACGCGGTTGGTCTGATGATGAGCGCGCACTGACCAGTTTAGGTTACTAACCCCTCTATACATACTATGCTTAGGCGATAGCAGATATGCGTAACGAAGCGTTAGTAGGTTACTTATTACATCAGCGCCCTTATCAAGAAAAGCGTGCGCTGTATTATCTGTTCTCACAGCAGCACGGCGTGGTACACGGTGTTGGCAAAAAAGGTGCACCCTTATTTACTCCGCTACAGCTTTTTGCTACTGGCAAGCGTGACCTTAAAACCTTTAGCCAAATCAATATTGCCTCCGCAGAACAGCAAGACTTAACCATCCCATCTAGTCCAAATAAGCAAGCTATAAAAAAATCTATATCTTATGAGCAAATAAGTGGTCAGCAGCAGTATGCCGCTTTGTACCTGAATGAGATTTTATGGCGGCTATTGCCGACCGATGATCCTATGCCAGAGCTATGGCAACACTACCAACACACCTTGAATCAGTTAAAACAGCCCTTAACTGCTGACGAGCTACGCTTAAATTTAAGACGTTTTGAGCAGTATTTATTCACTGAACTGGGATTTGAGCTTAGTTTAACTCAAGACAGTATGGAGACGCCTATTGAGGTAGACACAAGATATCGATTTTTGCCTGACGTAGGTTTAGTTCCTATAGCCCATGCTGAGCAGTCATTAGAAGCGAGTGCTCGTACTGTATTTGAAGGCAGCGATATTCTAAAGATGGCACAGCAAAGTATATCAATAGATACCCTTGATGAATGGTCGCGTTTATACCGACAACTGATCGACCATCTGCTAGACTATCAACCGCTACAAAGTCGCCTGCTTTGGCAACAGCAGCAGCGCTATCAGTAGTTCAATACTAATTAATAGTTCAATACTATTAGCAAAAAAGTCAAAAGGTATATCGCTGTGTCTCTTAAGCGCACTAAACCCCAAGAATAAGCAGTGTATCTTGCTAATGGCAATCAGTAGGATGCTTATTATTAGGTTTATAAGTAATTCTACCTAGGTTGCTAAAAGAGACTTGATACTTAGATTTATTATAAGAAGAGGTTGGGCAATATTTGATATGACCAAAATGACCGCGCGGCTTACCGGTATCACTGGCAAACTTTATGTAGTGACGCCGACCAGCATGCAGGCATACAGTAGCGTACTTAGGGTCGAGGTGTTGTCTGTTTATAAGAATATCTGCGCCATTATCAAAATGATGATTATCATTGCTATCGATAAACAATAGTAAAGATCGACTACTGTTCTTATCACAGCGTCCACTAGAGTCAGATAAGCAAGCGATAACTTCTTGTCGTCTTATTAAACTTTCAGCTTTAGCAATGGATAGAATATCAGTAACGGTATGACGAATACGTTTGGCTTCCATATTTGCCAGCTGCGATAGAATAAAAGGAGTGGCAATAGTCGCAATGATAGCCAGTAGCAGTACAGTCACCATTAATTCTACAAGAGTGAAACCTTGTGTCTTCCCCCTTGTAAATAATTGATTCATGGCATTTGGTCACTTATAGGCTAATAATTTTGAGGTCAGGACTAAACATTGCGCTTAAGATTGAAATAATGTTTATTATTGTAATATAAACAAAATATAGAGCTTATGTCAAAAAATGTTTCAATTAGTGAACTAATAATTTTATAGATAGAGAATAAAAATAGTTTGTATTAAACTACGCAAGATTAAGTAAACATGGTTTGATAATACAACTTATTGTCAACTGACAAGCAGAGGTTTTATCGATAATGCATGTTAGTACTCAGTAAGCTAAGCTAACTATTGTGTTTTAGTTACGACATTATCGTGTAATAATGTGTAGCTGATCTATGAAAAAAGTTGTAAACTGATTTAATTGTAGCTAAGCTACTTCTTAATTGGTTTTGCCTTGTAATTTCAGATTCGTAAAAGGTGCCTGATTTTGAGTTTTAAGGTATCTTTAGAAGTGGTTTTGCTTAATGCATTACTAAAATTATCCTTTGGAGGAAGTCCATGAAATTGAATAAAATCGCTCTAGCCCTAGTAGCAGTGACCGCTGCACCACTAGCTGCTCACGCTGGTGTTACTATTAGCCCCTTGTTACTTGGTTATCATTACAGCGAAGGTGCTGATGATGATCAACTTGATTTATTACAGAATGATGATGGTAATGGCGAACGCTATTACAAAGAAGACGGCCTATATACTGGTGCCGCTCTTGGTATTGAACTAACGCCTTCTACTCAGTTCCAAGTAGAGTATGGTGTATCTAATACTGATACTCTTGACGCTAATGATGATGAATTAGATGGTTATGATGCAGAGCAAGAGATGATCACTGGTAACTTCTTGATCGGTACTGAAGAGTTCACAGGATACACTGATAGCTCATTCAAGCCATATATGCTAATCGGTGCTGGTCGTTCTAAGCTTGAGATCGAAGATGATTCTGGTGACAGAGTTGCTGAGACTACTGATACGATTGGTAACTTAGGTTTAGGTGCGATGTATCGTATTAATGATGCGTTAAGCTTACGTGGTGAAGCTCGTGCAATTCATAACTTCGATAACAACTGGTGGGAAGGCATGGCCTTAGCTGGTTTAGAAGTGGTTCTTGGTGGTCACTTAGCACCAACAGTAGCTGTTCCTCCAATGCAAGAGCCTATGCTTCCTGAAGTTGTAGAGACGGTTCCTGTAGTTGTTGTTGAGCAAGATGTTGATTCAGACGGCGACGGCGTACCAGATAGTATTGATGCATGTCCAGGTACTCCTATGAACGTCGTTGTAGACGCTCGTGGTTGCCCAGTAGCTGTTGACGTTATCGATGAGCTCAAGATGGAGCTACGTGTATTCTTTGATAACGACAAATCTAACATCAAAGCACAGTACCAGCCAGAAATCGCTAAAGTAGCAGAGAAGATGCGCGAGTATCCTAACTCTACAGCTAGCATTGAAGGTCACGCTTCTAAAACTGGTCCTTCAGCACGTTACAACCAACGTCTATCTGAAGCTCGTGCGGTTGCTGTGAAGTCTATGTTGACTAACCAGTTTGGTATTGCACCGAACCGTCTATCAACTATTGGTTACGGTTATGACCGTCCAATCGCGCCAAACGACACTGAAGAAGGTCGCGCAATGAACCGTCGTGTCTACGCTATCATCACTGGTGATAAAGCGATGACTGTTGAGCAAACTAAAGATATGGTTGTTCAGTAAATGATATTAGGTCTTTAACTTATATATTAAGTTACAAAAAAGCCGCCCTATAGGGTGGCTTTTTTTATTTATATTATTATATAGCTAAGTTATTGCACAAACCTATATCGCAATAATGCTATACTAGCCGCCCAAATACGCTATGAGTTTATAAAACGCGACTAAGATTTGTATCACCGTTCTCATAGTGTTTGTATTGTATAGCCTAGAAGTACATTTAGTAGCAGCTTCATCTACTACTCTTTATTATTTAGCAGTAAATCACTGCTACTACATTTTTTAAGACAAAACGAGCATTTTATATGGCGAACGACATTAAACACCTGCGTAATATTGCAATCATTGCCCACGTTGACCACGGTAAAACTACTTTGGTTGATAAGTTACTTCATCAGTCTGGTACCTTTGGCGATCGAGCTAATATTGCTGAACGGGCAATGGATTCAGGTGACATCGAGCAAGAACGTGGTATTACTATTCTAGCGAAGAATACTGCTATTAGATGGACAGACAACAGCGATGGTACTGAATACCGTATCAACATTGTCGATACCCCAGGCCACGCTGATTTTGGCGGGGAAGTTGAGCGTGTTATGTCAATGGTGGACTGCGTACTTTTAGTAGTTGATGCGGTTGACGGTCCTATGCCGCAGACTCGCTTTGTGACTCAAAAGGCGTTTGAGCAGGGTCTAAAGCCTATCGTTGTCATCAATAAAATTGACCGCCCTGGTTCGCGTCCGGATTGGGTTATGGAGCAGATCTTTGATTTGTTCGATAATCTTGGTGCTACTGATGAGCAGCTCGATTTTCCAGTTGTTTATGCTTCCGCATTAAATGGTATTGCAGGTTTAGAAGCTGATAATTTAGCTGACGATATGACGCCACTATTTAAAACTATTGTCGACGTGGTACAGCCGCCGCAAGTGGATGCTGACGCACCATTTCGTATGCAAATATCGAGCCTTGACTACAATAGCTTCGTTGGTGTAATCGGTATTGGCCGTATTCAGCGCGGTCGCATTAGTACTAATACGCAAGTAACGGTTATCGATAAAAACGGTAATACGCGTAATGGTCGTATTCTTAAGATTATGGGTTACCACGGTCTTGAACGTATCGAAGTAGACGCAGCGCAAGCAGGTGATATTGTATGTATCACAGGTATTGATGCTTTGAACATCTCAGACACCATCTGTGATCCGAACAACGTTGAAGCTTTGCCGCCGCTTACTGTGGATGAGCCAACGGTATCGATGAACTTCCAAGTTAACAATTCGCCTTTTGCAGGTCGTGAAGGTAAGTTTGTGACGTCGCGTAATATTCGAGAGCGCTTAGAGCGTGAGCTGATCCATAACGTGGCACTACGTGTTGAAGACACTGAGTCTCCTGATAAATTTAAAGTATCAGGTCGCGGTGAGCTGCATTTGTCAGTATTGATTGAAAATATGCGCCGTGAAGGTTTTGAGCTTGGGGTGTCTGGTCCAGAAGTTATTGTCAAAGAAGTCGATGGTAAACTACAAGAGCCGTATGAAAATGTAGTCTTTGATGTTGAAGAACAGCATCAAGGTGCGATTATGGAACAAGTAGGCTTACGTAAAGGCGAGATGACCAATATGGAGCTTGATGGCAAAGGTCGTATGCGTATTGAAGCTACGGTTCCTGCTCGTGGTCTGATTGGCTTTCGCTCGGAGTTTTTAACGCTAACCTCAGGTTCGGGTATCTTAACCTCAAGCTTTTCTCACTATGGTCCACAAAAGGTTGGTGATGTCGGCGGTCGTACTAACGGCGTACTAGTGTCTATGGCTACAGGTACATGCCTAGGTTTCGCTCTATTTAACTTGCAAAAGCGTGGTAAGCTGTTCGCTGAGCCGCAGCTGGAAGTCTATGAAGGTATGATTGTTGGTCAAAATTCACGTAGTGATGATATGGCGGTTAACCCAACGACAGCTAAGCAGCTCACTAACGTACGTGCTAGTGGTACTGATGAAGCGTTAACTTTAACGCCTGCGATTAAGTTTACTCTAGAGCAAGCGCTTGAATACATCCAAGATGACGAATTAGTTGAAGTGACGCCAAAAGCGATTCGTCTACGTAAGCGCTACTTGACTGAAAGTGAGCGTAAGCGTCACGGCCGTAAAAAGAATGCATAATTGACTTGTAGTTAAGTAATAAAAAAGGCTAACGCTATGTTAGCCTTTTTTTTGCTGTTTTTAATGTATCGTCTAGCTGTTTAAATGTCTGTTATACCAGATTTACTAAGGCGAAACCACAACGTAATCATCCGTACTAATAATAACCTCTGATGGCTGGTCTACAACGATACGTACGACATTATCATTAGGATCCAAAGCTTGTGACTTGTAGTAGTTGTCTTCAGCAACCGTACAACCCAAGCAGCGTCCCATAGCATCCCAAGGCTCTACAAATAACTTACGCTGGGCTTGATCAGCGTTTCCGCCGATAAGGGAGAAGGGCAGACTTACCAAATAGGCAGCGGTACCTGTTACGGCGGCTACTAGTTGTAAGGGCTTACCGACAACCGTATCAACGACCATAGTTTCATAAGAGGGACCAAAATCAGTCTCATCAATCTCTATGGCGGCAACAGCGGACTGCATGCTAGCAGCTACTAAACTGGTGCAGGCTAATGTCATAAGAAGTTTATGCTTAATGGTAGATTTGGCTTGTACCGTCATGATGTTATCCTAAAGCTTATAGGGAATATAAGGTGGTAGCTGTAATTAATATCACTACCAAGGCATAATAAATATTACAGATAAGTAAATGCTATACACAAATTATGTAATAACTGACCCTATTAAACCAAGTTGTCGGCTAATAAGCAACTAAAATACCTTAATAGGTTTTACTAAACGTTTTAACTTCTATCTTTATTTGGATGAGCTTGAGACAGGCTGACAAGTAGGACAATAAACACTCGCTCGTCCATTTAGCTTGATGTTATCAAGCGTACTTTGACAATCTAAGCAGTTTTCACCTTGTCTGCCATATACATTTAGCGTTTGCTGAAAATATCCTGTCTGACCGCTTGCGACTGTAAAGTCCCTGAGCGTAGAGCCGCCAAGCGCGATCGCCTTTTCTAAAATAACCTTAATGTGATCTACCAAGGTCTTGATTTGCGCTTGCGTTAACTCACAAGCTGGCGTTGCTGGATGTATCTTTGCTAAGTAAAGACTTTCGGTTGCGTATATATTGCCGACACCGACGACCACCTGCTGTTCCATAATGACCGACTTAATAGCGCGGGTAATCGGGCGCTTGTTAGTTGCCTCGCCGGAGGTGCGCTGGATAAGCTGATATAAATAATCTGCGTTAAAGGCAGCGGATAACGGCTCAACGCCCAAATGATTCAGTAGTTTTGCGCCGTAGTCTTTGTACCACAGTACCGAACCAAAACGCCTTGGATCGTGATAGTGTAGCTGAGTTAAGACGTCATGAGCGTTTTTAAAAATGAGTATGAGATGGTCGTGTTTACGTGTCTCACTGCCATACGAATGCTGCTGTAGACTACCAGACATACCAAGGTGAATTAACAGTTTATGCTCGCCACTTTTGGCGTCGTTTGCAGTTGTCTTTGAGGGCGCAAAGGTAAGTATTAAATACTTTGCCCGCCGCGCTACATGAGTTAAAGTATGACTTTTTAGCTGGTCTAAATCATCTGGCATGGACCAGCGCAGCTTTGGCTGTAAGACTTGCACGTCTTGCACATCTTGACCTAGTAAAGGCTCAAGACTTTTTTTGGTGGTTTCAACTTCAGGTAATTCTGGCATAGTCGCTCTTTATTAGATCTTTATTAGGTCTTAAATACTAAGAGAATTTAAATACCAGCAAGGACTTATAAGCGGTAAGTCTTATTGCTGAGAGATGGCGCGGCGCGCATGCAAAATACCATGTTGCTGTTCAAGTTTCGCTAACAGCTTAGACAAATGCGCCAGTCCCGAGACTTCAATATGAAACTTTAAAGACGCGATATTGTCATCGGTGCTTAGCGTATCAACTTTACGGATATTAACGTTTTCTTTGTCTATAATTTGGGTGAGATCACGCAGCAGACCACGGCGATCGTAGGCTTCGACATGGATATCAACAGGCTGATAGCGACCAGCGTTAGACTGCCAAGTGGCTTTTATTTGCCGTTCAGGGTCACGCTCGATTAAGCGTGCGTATTCAGGACAGCCGCGATTGTGAACACTGACGCCGCGCGACAACGTAATGTAACCGCTGATAGGCTCACCGTACACCGGGTGACAGCAGCCTGCAAGACTAATCTCAGTATTATCAAGACCATCTAAGCAGATTTTATAGGCGTCAGTTTTGCCTACGGCCTTACCGTCTAAGGTTGGAACAAAGTCATCTTCTGGTTTGTCAGGCTCCAATTGCAACTGGCGCGAGATGTGATTGGTTAGCTGATTGATACCAATATCGCCTGTCACAAGTCCGACAATAATGTCATCAGTATTATTGACGTGGAAATACTGAATATAGTCATTTAAATCAATACTATTAGGATGCACGGAGAGGCGTTCAAGCTCTTTACTGAGCATCTGACGACCGATCTCGATATTCTTATCACGGTCTTGTTTGTTGAACCATTGACGCAGCTTTGAGCGCGCTCTGTTGGTATGGATATAACCTAAGGAGGCAACCAGCCAATCACGGTTAGGTTCCCGCGATGCTTTGGTAATAATCTCGACCTGCTCGCCGGTTTTGAGCTGATATGTGAGCGGAACATAGCGCTGGTTGACCCGCGCCGCTTGAGCGCGATTACCAACTTGGGTGTGCACGTAGTAAGCAAAATCCAAAACGGTAGCGCCTTTTGGTAGCTCTGTGATATCGCCGTCGCGGCTAAAGATATAAATGCGCTCAAGCTCGTCAAAATCAACGACTTGCTCTTCTTCATCAAACTCCAATTCATCAAGCTCACTATCCGCGACAAGTGGCGTACGCGTGTGCTGCCGTGTGTCACTATTGACGGACAACAGCTGGCGCAGCGAGCTGATTCTTTGATTGAGATAGTTGTCTTTTTTGTTTTTTAGACCTTCTTTATAATTGACGTGCGCGCACATACCGAGCTCGGCCTCAAAGTGCATCTCGTGGGTGCGTATCTGCACCTCAAGTGACTTATTTTCAGCAATCACAGCAGTGTGTAGCGAGCGGTAACCGTTTGATTTTGGATTGGTAATGTAGTCATCGAACTGCTCGGGAATATAGCGCCACAACCCGTGAACCAGACCAAGAACGTGATAACAGTCAGATGGTGTGTTAACCAGCACTCGTAGCGCACGAATATCATAGAGCTGATCAAAGGATAAGCCTTTGAGCTTCATTTTGCGGTAGATAGAGTAGATATGTTTGACGCGTCCTGAGACTTCACCGCTTATACCTGCTTCTTTTAGGGCACAGTTTAACTGCTGCTCAACGCGCTGGATATAGGATTCACGCTCGCTACGTTTTTCGGAGAGTAGTTTAGCAATCTCTTTGTAACGTTCAGGAGCGAGGTAGCGAAAAGCAAGGTCTTCAAGCTCCCACTTGAGCTGAGCGATACCTAAGCGGTGAGCGAGAGGTGCGTAGATGGTCATGACTTCACGCGCTACTCGGCGTTGACGCTCAGCGTGCGAAAATGTGAGCTCACGCATGGCAAACGTACGCTCGGCAAGCTTAATAAGTACCACGCGCACATCGTTCGTTACGGATATAAGCATGCTGTAAATATTGGAGAGCTGGTCACGCTGATTATTGACCACGTGATCTTCTAAGCGTTTATTACTCTCAATAATCTCGGAGAGCTTACCCATAGCTAGCGTATCTTTTACCAGTATGGCAATATCAGAACCAAATTTTTGTTCAATATCTTGTAAGCTGATAATCGATTTACGCGCACTACGATAAAGCATAGCCGCAACCAAGGCATCTTCGTCTTGATACAAATAGGTTAAAATGTCGGTCATGCCGATACCCGTAACATAAGCGCCTGAGCGCTCAGATTCTTGAGTATTCATGTGACTACGGATAAACTCACAAGCTTGACTCAGATCAGGGACGCTATCTTGTCCAATACGCTTAGCGACGTTGTTTAACCACGTAGGAACATCGATGCTGGCATGATCAATATCGACGGATTCAAGCGCTTTTATTGAGCGTGCATGGTTTGCTACTACTTGGTTTGCGGCCTCATCTGAACTTATGGTGCTGGTATAGCTGGGGTAGGCATGCGGCGCTGAGCGATCAAAAGTGGTATGCAGCTTATGAGTGGCAAGTTGATATTTTATGTCAAGGGGTATCTGAGCGTAGCTATTGGCGGACTGCTGAGAGCGCTGGTTTGCCACTAACTGTGCAGCCAATGCAGCACTGTCAGCTTGAGTGGTCTGCCCATCTACTAACGGCAAACCTTCACGAATCTTTACCATAGCCGGATCCTCTTAGCTATTTTAAATGAATGTTCATACGCTCATCACATGTTGTGTGGCAAGCGACAGATCAAACCCTAAACTATTCGCCAGCTAAGACTACAAAGTCGTTGTCTCGCTAAAAAATAACACAGCCGCCAAAAAATCCATTTTTAGCAGCTGTTATAGGAATGACTGTAAGCGATACACAAGCGCTAATATTATATTTGGTTTGTTATACAGTAACAGCAGTCCCTTATTAGGCTGTGCTACACAGTATTAAAAATAAGAACATTATGAATTTAAGAGTTATTATCTCACTTTGTAGTAACAAATCAAGCAAGGCTCTGTAATAGGTGTTAACGCTTAGCAAGCATGTTTCTAATTATCAGTAAGCAAATGACAGACGCTTACTCTGATACTTTCTCAAAGCGCGCAATGGACTCAACGTGTCCAGTATGACAAAACATATCCATGACGCCTGCGTGCGTCAAGCGGTAGCCTTGTTCAAGGAGGGCTTTGGTATCGCGGGCAAGAGTCGCTGGATTACACGACACATAGACAATACGCTTGGCACCAAACTTTGGTAGATACTGCATGATCTCCCAAGCACCAGAGCGCGGCGGATCGATCAAAAGAGCGTCAAAGCCTTGATTGGCCCAAGGCGCCTCACTGCAATCTTGCGTTAAGTCCTGACTATAAAACTCAGCATGGTGAATACCGTTGCGCTGCGCATTGTCTGCCGCGCGGTGTGTCATCGCGTCACTACCTTCAACGCCAATGACTTGACCTGTATCTCCCACCAGACGTGCTAGTGGTAAACTAAAATTACCTAAACCACTAAATAGATCAAGGACGCGCTCGCCCGCTTGCAAGTCTAATAAATCACAAGCCAGCTTGGTCATTTTGCGGTTAACTGATAGGTTAACTTGAGTAAAGTCCGTTGGGATAAACTCATACGTTAAGTCGTATTCAGGCAACTGATAGTACAAACGTCCAAACTGTTGACTCATATCATCAGTTGGTCTTAACGCCACGCGTCTAATGCTATCAGCACCTTTGGGCTGCAAATACAACTGCCAACTACGCGCTATAAAAAAAGCTTTTAGGGCGTCGATATCGGCGTTGGACAGCGGCGCGAGGTGGCGCACAATTAAGGCGATAGGCTGATCCCCATCAGGCAGATCAGGCAAGTGCTCACCCATAGCCAGCTCAAGCTGGGCGATTTGATCGCGGCTCTCAAGGCTGCTGATCAAGACCTTTAGATTCTCAATCTCAAAACCAATACGTGGATCTAGCACATGGCACTCGTTCAGCTCTGCCAAAAAGTTGCTTGAACGCTCACGAAAGCCTACCAGTGCCGTCTGTTTTTTTGCCACGTAGCGCACGCCAAGTCTCGCCTTAGTACGGTAACCTAGGCGATCAGCTATAACTGGTGCAAGCCAGTGCTTGGGCTGCACGTTTGCTTGATGTTGTAACATCTCAGCGAGCACGGACTGCTTAAAGTGGATCTGTCCATCGGGCTGCCAGTGCTGTAAATTACAACCGCCGCATACACCAAAGTGCGGGCAGGGCGGTACGGCACGCTCAGGATTTGGATTAGCAATAACGTCAGTAGCATCGCCTTCCTCAAAACTGCTGCGACTGTTAGTTAGCTTTACCTCTACTTGCTCACCTGGCAGGGCAAAGCTGACAAAGACCTTTTTGCCGTGCTTATCCAAGGGATGAGCGTCTGTATCATCTAAGCCCTTACCATAAATGGCAACCCCGCGCCCATCATGCGATAAGTTATCAATAGCAAAAGGCAGCGGCGCTGCATCCTTTAGACGTCGACGCGTCTTTGAAGACGGCTTAGACTTTTTTTTGTGTGGCGGGGTCGTAATGGTTTGACCCTCAGTGTTTGATAGCGCTGTATTTGTTATATTCAAAGTTGAATCTGTAGGTTGCATAAAGCTGCCTTTGCTAGATATAAGTGATAAAAAGTGTTATTAAAAAAAAGTGCGCGCAGCCAAGTCTTACTGATAGTAGTATGGGTCTATTCAGAGCGCGATCAGATGCGTACAAGTATGAGATTATAAAGTTTGCGTCCACTCATCGATAAAGGTTTGATGGCGCAAGCTACCATCGGGCTGCGTCAGACGAGCCAAGTAGTCGTAGCTTTGCTGCTGCCAATCCATAAAACCTGCGCTTGTCAGTTGACCATTTAAGCGCAGCCAGCGCAAATAAATCAGCCACGTATTCATTACATCAGACTCGCAGTAAGTTGATAGGGTCTGCCACTGGGCGCGTGCGACTAAAGCGCCAACCATACTACCATCGACGTCGGTTTTGCCAGGCAAGCCGTACAGGCTAGCGACCACGTCCATAGCCTCGCGGCGACTGGCTCCGTATTGACTAAATCGATCCATCAGATCTAAATGACGGGTCTGAAAGCGATTAACATAGTTATCATAGCGCATGCTTTTGATACGCGCCCCTTCTTCAAACAACCACGGCGCGGCTAGATCGTACTGCATTGCGCGGTAGATAAGTACCGGGATATCAAAGCCTGAGCCATTCCAGCTTATGAGCTGTGGTAGATTTTGCGCGTCGTCAAAAGCACGAAAAAACTTAGCTAAGATGTCTTGTTCACTAAATTTATCCGCGCTCAAAGAAAACAGGGAAAAACGACCGTCTTTTAAGTATAACGCTGAGATACAAACAATACGCTGTAGCGGCAAACGCATAAAGTCATGCCCCGCTTCTTGCACGCGAATAGCCGTGAGCGCGCTCAAAGTGTCCGCGTCATTGAGATGAGCGAGCTTTGGATAAACGCGCCGCGCTGCCTCAGTATCCGCCACGGTTTCGATATCAAACACGAGGATAGGATTGGCGGGTAGGGCGTGTGTTTGGGTTGAAGGAGATAACATAAGGTTTCTTATAATAAATGCGTATCAAATGCATAAAAATGCCTAAAAGTGTGGCTTATGCAGGCACGTGGGCAATACCAACATTGTATAAGCCTGTTGATAGGTAGCGGTCACCACGATCACAAACAATAAAGGCAATGACTGCCTTAGGGTTGTCTTTAGCCACTTGTAGCGCTGCCCAAGCAGCTGCACCTGAGGATACGCCTGCAAAAATACCTTCGGATCTGGCAAGCTTACGCATATAAATCTCCGCCACATGCTGGTCAATATCCATGACTTTATCGACTAAGTCTGCTCGATAGATACTTGGCATATAAGCAGCGTGCCAGCGGCGAATACCGGCAATAGAAGCCTCTTCATCAGGTTGTAGACCGATAATCTGCACCTCAGGGTTTTGTTCTTTTAGATACTGCGCCACACCTGTGATCGTACCCGTAGTACCCATAGAGCTAATAAAGTGAGTAATTTTACCGTCCGTTTGCGCCCATAGCTCAGGCCCTGTCGTCAAGTAGTGCGCTTGGCTATTATCAGGGTTGTTGAATTGATCTAGGACTGTCCCTTTACCTTGTGCTTGCATTTGTAGCGCCATATCGCGCGCCGCTTCCATACCATCATCTACTTCGATCAAAGTCGCACCATAAGCGAGCATGGCGTCCTTACGCTCTTGGGTAGAGTTGGTTGGCATGAGCAAGGTAATTGGATATCCGCGCATGGCTGCAACCATCGCAAGAGCAATCCCCGTATTACCACTGGTCGCTTCAATCAGAGTGTCACCAGGTGTGATCTCACCGCGCAGCTCAGCTTGATAAATCATATTAAAGGCAGGGCGGTCTTTAACAGAGCCTGCCGGATTGTTACCTTCAAGCTTAGCTAATAGTGCCGCCCCATTAGTGATGTTCTCTTGCGTCGGTAAGCGATTTAGAGTGACAAGCGGTGTTTGACCAACGCAAGCGGCAAGCTCAGTAGTTTTGGTGATAAAGTTAGTAGGGGTCATGGCCTTTGAGGACATAAAGTATCCTTGTTTATTATTTGGACGATTGAGGATGATGCCGTAGTGTGGACAATTGCCGTAAGATGAATCAAGACAGTATATAAAAGCTGCGTTATTATATCATTTTGTTTTTAGCTGCGCTGGGTTACGACTCAGCTTTATCACGCGGTATTTGTTTTAGCTCTTATTGTCACAATATGCCAAGCTTAGCCCTGATATAATACAGATGGTAGCGACTACATACTGCAACGAATCAATCGTAGGAATCCCTCTGGTATGGCATACAAAAAACGTTTTGATATCAGAAGTGCTTACGGTCAGCTGATCTTATTGGTGTTTTTACCGATATCTTTGCTGGCAGCGGTAGGCGGTCTTTTAGTGTTCTATGAGACGATGCGTGCCAGTAACTCAGAGCAAGAAGCATTGGCTGAGGCGGTGTTGATCCGCTATGCGCCTACGATTACCGAGCTGATACCAGAATTACTTGAGCAAACATCTGATACGGGCGGGACAGCCCAAGACCCAGCATCAACGCCAGCTGTCGCAACCTTAGAGCTGATCAAAGACAGGCTGAGCCGCATGCAGTCAGAGCAGCACGTACAACGCATTGCTATTATTAATGCTGATAATCAAGTGCTCGCAGCAGTCGGTTACGGCTCGGATGAGGTATGGCCAGATTTTGATACGTCACAAGAGTTTGTCTCTCAGCTTGCCACGCCAATCGGTAGTGCTTACGGTAGTATGCTGGGTAGGTTTGATGGTGAGCGTATATGGCTGATGGTCGACATCGACAACGAGCCACTCTACATTGCTCGCTACCGTATTGCGATGTCGCTTGCTATTACCGGTCTCTTTACCATTCTCATTTTATTACTCAGTTTAAATATCTATTCAAAGCGCTGGATTGCGCCCATCTATGAGCTGCGCCTGCAATTGCAGCGCACGCAGGTCGATAACTTATACAAGCCTGTCCCTGTCGAGTCAAACGGCGAGCTGAACTTATTGCAGCAAGATCTAGTCAAAACGCTGCGCCGCTTGCACAGTAGCTTTCAAGATTTGACTGATCATGCGGAGCAAACCGAGGACGATCTGCGCCTTGCGTTCGATGAGATGGAGATGCAGAACATCTCTATTAGAAATGCGCGCGATGCAGCGATCTCAACCAGTCAAGCCAAATCCGCCTTTTTAGCTAACATCAGTCATGAGCTGCGCACGCCTTTAAACAGTATCGATGGGTTTATTAATTTGCTGGCACGTCACGGCAATCTCAGTCCCGAGCAGGACTTGTACGTACAAACCATTCGCAAGTCCTCCGCTCATCTACTTGCGCTGGTCAATGATGTGCTTGATTTTTCTAAGATTGAAGCGGGTAAGCTGATATTGGATCGTCATGAGTTTGACCTGTACGATACCATCTATGATGTGGTCGATATGCTGTCCCCAGTTGCTGCTGAAAAGGGTCTGCGCATGGCCGTGCTATTCTACAATGATGTGCCCATGCGCGTAAACGGTGATGCGCTGCGTCTTAAGCAAGTGCTCACCAATATTGTGGGTAATGCTATAAAGTTTACTGATAGCGGGGATGTGGTCGTGCGGGTCAGCTTGGACGACCACCGTGATAATTATCTAATGATCAGCGTGCAAGATAGTGGTAAAGGCATCTCAAGTACGGATCAAAAGATGCTGTTCCAAAGCTTTAGCCAAGGTGACCCTTCCACTACTAGGCAGTACGGCGGTACGGGTTTGGGTCTTGTCATCTCCAAACAACTGATACGTTTGATGGGCGGTGATATTGGCTTTTATGATAATGTCCAAGAAAACATCGCCAATAATGGGGCCACATTTTGGTTTCGTATGCCCGCACACGTTGATGTGCTGGAGGCGGCGACTGGACAGACTATCGATCTACCAGTGCTAGCGCCGCTGGCAGGAGCAAGCGATGAGTTTAATGTACTGGTGTGGATCAACCATACTGCCTCGCGCCAAGTGCTTAAAGCTAGCCTACAAAATCTGCCTGTAGTTCTCACCCAAGCCAACTCTTTGCCTGGCGTGCTTGAATCCTTAAAAGAGCACGGCAACTATTGGGACTGGGTGATTGTCGATCACGATACGCAAGATGATATGATGGCGCTACTCAAGCAGATACGTCTGCATTATCAAGGTAAGCTTGCTGTTTTTGGCTACCAAGTGGCGGCTGACCAAGCGCTGCTCAATCGCTACCACGCCAATATCCTGTACGAGCCACTGGATAAACGTCAACTGTACGCTATGCTTGATACGCAAAAGCGCGAGAGCAAAGCGTCGATAAATGAGCCGCGCTGGCAAGGTATGACGGTACTAGCCGTTGATGACCATCTGCCAAACCTACTTGTGCTTGATGCGCTACTCAGTGAGCTTGGTATCCATGTCATTACTGTCAGTAGCGGCTTTGAGGCTATTGAGCTTATCAGCAAGCAGCA
The DNA here is from genome assembly GCA_947489525.1 of uncultured Psychrobacter sp. GTDB lineage: Bacteria > Pseudomonadota > Gammaproteobacteria > Pseudomonadales > Moraxellaceae > Psychrobacter. The sequence continues at coordinate 169,660 of CANLDW010000002.1, read as the reverse complement.
GGCCAGACAGGCGACAGTGGCGAAAGACAATCCACAAAGCCTATCAAAAAAGACCCAGCGTAGTAAAGCGGAATCTCGCACAGAGGTTAACAAAAAAGGCGCTGACGATACCACCAACTCATTCGAGTCTACGGCAGCTGCCGAGGACAAAGAACGCATTGATCTGATCTTTATGGACATCCAAATGCCGCGTATGTCAGGTCATGAAGCGGCGCGGCAAATTCGTAATCTTGAAACCAAAGATAGTCATATCCCTATCATTGCCCTTAGTGCCCACGGATTGGCAGATGAGCGTGACAAACTGATTGCCAGCGGTATCGATGATTATGTCGGCAAGCCCATCAGTCAGCCGCAGCTATTACAAGTACTACAAAAATGGCTTGGACGTGAAGCCACCTCACCGCTTTTAGCTGATAACCTATCACTACCTTACGATATACAAGCTGGTGAAGAGCGTAGAGAGGTAAACAAAGAGGATATAAATGTACAAGATAATCAATTACTGCGTTATCTAAATAGCGATGATGACATTGCGCCTACCAGTACTACAGCAGTACATAATATAGACGCAGACGAAGATGAGCGCGCGCCTGCCAGTAAACAACGCTGCCCTTTATCACTCAAAAAAATCCGCGATGACTATCTAAAAGAAGAGTCAGCAAAAGATAATGTAACAAAAAATACCGTTGTAAAAAACAGCTCAGCAAAGGACTCAGATATAGACGTAAGGGATAATGCTGAGCACCGTGCCCCAAGCAAGGATGCGATAACGCACTATGAAAATCTGCACTATAAAAATAAGCGGCAAATACCCTTTATCGATGCCGCCTATCAAGCAATGCATCGCTCGAAGATGAACATTGCAAAGCAGCAGAAGCTTGTAGATGCTTCTGAACCTAATCGCGACCTCGGTGCTGAATACAGTGCTCAGTTTAAGGCTGAACACACTAACGGACAATCCACTGACGCACAATCTAGTGATAAACCTAGTGATAAACCTAGTACCGATATCGTTACCAAAGACATCTTTGATTGGCAAGATGCGCTGACACGTTCAGCAAACAAGCCCGAGCTCGCTGCAAAGCTAATTACGATGATGCTCGATACTATCGATGACGAAAAGCGCGCCTTGGATGAAGCGTGGCGAGCGCGTGATCGCAGTATGCTTGCGCAAGTTGCCCATCGCATATTGGGCGCCAGCCGCTACACAGGTGTACCAGAGCTACGTCAAAGCAGTCAGGACTTAGAAGATAAGTGCTTGTTAAATGTCGGGCATACTACGCCTGCTCAATTTGCTATGCTACAGCCTTACTATGACGCGCTGCTACAAGCGCTCAACAACCTACAAAATCTAGATCTATCCGCTTATCCGCAGTTAAGTTATCATCGCTTAACGGAGAACGACATGACGTGGAAGATGATCTAGCGACCTTGAAAGCGTATTAGCAGAATAAGAATAACGCTGCTATGCTAATAAATGATCTAATTGAATTTATTGACTGATATATAAAGGATGACCATGCACGCTATTGCCACTTATCAATACAAGACCCTCCAAGTGAGTATCACTGAAAATATAGTGACCGTCACTTTGAATCGGCCGCAGAAAAAAAACGCCTTAAGCTTTGAGCTCATAAACGAGCTGGTAAAAATAGCTGAGCATATCCGTAAAGACAGATCGCTACGCGCTGTCATTTTAAACGGCGCACAAGGGACGTTTTGTGCCGGCATAGATTTAGGCGATCTTAATAACCCTAAAAATAAAGCCTACGCGCTTTGGGAGCTGGTTAAACCGTGGCAAAGCTTATTTCAGCGCGTCTGCTTAGTGTGGCGTGAGCTACCTGTTCCTGTGATAGCCGTCCTCGAAGGTCATTGCATTGGTGCTGGGATGCAACTGGCTTTAGCGTGCGATGTGCGCATCAGCCATCCTGATTGTAAGCTGTCCATTATGGAAGCTAAATGGGGTTTAGTGCCCGATATGGGGTTGACGCAATCTGCTTTTGGCGTCGTACGAGCTGATATTTTAAAAGAGCTGTCCATGACGGCTCGTATGGTTGATGGTACACAAGGACAGCAACTCGGTCTCGTCAGCCACATAAGTGATACGCCGCTTGAACAGGCTCAAGAGATGGCTTATGAGTTTGCTGAGCGCTCCCCTGATGCTGTACTGGCAAGCAAGCGCGTCATCAACGCTATGTATGAGCAGTCCGCGCTTACGCTTTATAAAGAAAAAGTATGGCAGCTAAAGATGATGCTTGGACACAACCGCAAAGTTGCGCTAAAAAAAGCCAAAGAAGCCAGCACTACCTTTGCCAAACGTCAGTTTCGTTAGATCAGCGGACTCTGGATACTGGCAGCCCAATATTGTATCGCTTGTATTGACGTTTGTGTACTAACAGTAATAGTTTGGTTGAAATACAAGTGGCGGGCACGATATAACCTGACTTGCGGGGCAAGCCACATACCGTGCGCTTTTTATGCCTCAGTACGTTCATGTTAACAATAGCGATGATTGCCAAGGCTTATGGCTGCTGTTGTTAACCCTGATAAAAATGGTTTGAGCTATGTCCGCCCCAAAATCTACCACCTCTAATCGACCGCTCGCCAGCGACCGCGTACGCTCATCAGAGCTGCCTGTTGCTTGGATCTTGATGCTGGGTCTTATTGTTGCTATTGGTCCTTTATCAATCGATATGTATCTACCAGCGCTACCCTCAATGGCGGATAGTTTTGGAGTCTCAACCGCTTTTATAGCAAACTCAGTCCCCGCTTATTTTGTGGGTTTAGTGTTCGGTCAGCTGTTCTATGGCCCCTTTAGTGATCGAGTTGGACGCGTCAAACCCTTGTACATAGGTATGACTCTGTACGTGATTGCATCGATCATTTGTGCCACTGTTGACAATGAATACGTGTTATTCGCTGGGCGTACCCTGCAAGCGCTTGGCGCTTGTGTGGGCGCTGTGGTGACTCGCGCTGCTATTCGCGATCGACTCACTGCCAGACAAACAGCAAAAGCTTTTTCGATTATGATATTGGTTATGGGTCTTGCGCCCATACTTGCGCCGTCACTTGGCGCTTTATTCTTACGCTTTTTTGATTGGCATTCTATTTTTTGGTTTTTAGCCGCTTTTGGGACGCTCAATCTGCTACTGACTAAGTTTTTCTTCTTTGAAACGCTGACCGAAGAGAACCGTAACGTCCGTCCTGCTAAAGAAGTACTCAGCCAGTATTGGGATTTATTAAAAGACCCAAGCTTTAATTACCCAGCCATTGGTGGCGGACTGCTTATGGGCGCAATGTTCGTGTATATCAGCGCCGCCTCCGAGCTGATTATGGACACTTATGGCGTGTCAGCGACGCATTTTGGTTGGTTATTTGGTCTAAACGCCGCAGGGTTTGTGGGTCTCACGCAGCTGAACCAATGGCTGACCAATCGCTTTCGTATCTTAAGCATCTTGCGCTTTGGTGCGGTCATGCAGGTTGTATCGGCGGGTCTACTGTTTGCTTTGGGTTTAATACTAGGTACGGATGCTTGGTTGCCGCTGGTACTAGCTTGTATCTTCTTTTGTATTGCAGGTCTGGGTCTCACGCAACCTAATGCATCTGCCATTGCTTTGGCTTTTCAAAAAAAACGTGCTGGTATGGCAAGTGCAATGCAAGGCTCATTGATGTTCTCAGTTGGTATATTCGGTGGCCTTATCCTAAACCTATTTCCAGTTAACCCTGTGCTCAAAATCGGCATCGCTATGTTTGCGCTGATGGGTCTTGGATGCTTTTTGATCTGGCAGATTGATCCTGATCTAAACCTTGATAACGCGGAGTAAGCACGCATATAAAGATAAGGCTTGTTTATTATAGACATCACACAAGCTCTAACCGGCGCCAAACAATAACGCTGGTAGTCTTTAATGTTTTTATGATAAAATACAGCGCAGCTATCACTCGATAGTGCATTTTTTAACCAACCAATGACACACACATCACGGTAAAAAATTGCTGGGTGTTTGGCGACTTGATTAATCTGTATTCTTTTTTGTGGCTATAATTACTTTGTAGTTATTAAATAACGAACGACCAAAATACAGATGCGTGTCGCTAGATAGGCAGTTTTTGTGATGTGGAGGCATAACCCAATAGGATAGTTCACATGGCTACAGAAAACAAAAACCCAACGCAAATCTCAATGCGCGATCTACTCCAAGCTGGCGCTCACTTTGGTCACCAAACGCGTTTTTGGAACCCAAAGATGGGACCTTATATCTTTGGCGCGCGTAACAAAATTCACATTATCAACCTTGAGCATACCGTAAAGGCATTCAATGAAGCCTTAAACTACGTTAACGGTTTGGCTGCCAAGAAAAATAAAGTACTGTTCGTCGGTACTAAGCGTGCAGCTAGCGGTATCATCCGTGAGCAAGCCCAGCGTGCTGGCATGCCATACGTTGATCATCGCTGGTTAGGTGGTATGTTGACTAACTGGAAAACATTACGCCAGTCGATCACACGTCTAAAAGAGCTTGAAAAGCAGAGTGAGGACGGTACCTTTGCTAAGCTGACTAAGCGTGAAGCACTTGAGCGTACGCGCGATATGGAAAAGCTTGAGCGCTCACTAGGCGGTATCAAAGACATGGGCGGCCTGCCTGATGCAATCTTTGTCGTTGACGTGGATCATGAAGCGATCGCTATCAAAGAAGCTAAAAACCTAGGTATCCCAGTTATCGGTATTGTTGATACCAACTCTAACCCAGATAACGTTGATTACGTTATTCCAGCGAACGACGATGCTATCCGCGCGGTTAACTTGTACGTCACCTCTATCGCTGATGCTATCATCGCTGGTAAAGAATACGCACAGACTCAAGCCTCTGGCGGCAAAGCGGATCAAGAGCAAAACGCTGAACCAGCGCAAGCGACTAATAATAGTGCAGATGAAGCGATCACGCAGCCAGAAGAAGCGCCTGCGGTAAAAAACCCAGCAGAAGCGCAAGCTGATCTGTAATATCTAAGATAACTGTATTTGTAACTATAGTCGTAACTATAGCCGTTTAAGCCAAAAGAGCTCAAGCGACTATATAAGATAAGCAGTAAACATATAAGCAGAAATATAATAGGCATGATGTAGTTTTACTCGTCATGCCTTCTTATTGAAACTCACTATGTACTACTACTTTTATATAACATTGCTTCTATATAACACTAGCTTGATATGAGTTTTGATTGACATTAAAGGCACTATCAGTGCCCTCCCATACATAACAATACTGAGGTAATTCTTATGGCACAAGTATCCGCCAAAATGGTAAAAGAGCTACGCGACCGTACTGGTCTTGGCATGATGGAATGCAAAAAAGCATTGGAAGAAGCGAATGGTGATGTCGAAGTTGCCATCGATAACTTACGTAAATCAGGTCAAGCCAAAGCGGCTAAAAAAGCAGGTAACATCGCCGCTGACGGTGCGATTATTATCGCTCAAAACGACAAAAAAGCATTTTTGTTAGAAGTAAACTGCCAAACTGACTTTGTCGCAAAAGATGATAACTTTACGGCGTTTGCTGAAAAAGTTGCTAATCTAGCGCTTGAGAACGACACGACTGATGTCGCTGAGATTGCTCAGCTTCCGTATGGCGATGGTCAAACGGTTGAAGAGGCGCGTGTCTCTTTGGTACAAAAAATCGGTGAAAACATTCAGATCCGCCGCGTTGAAACGCTAGAAGGCGACAACCTTGCGTCATACCGCCACGGTTTGCGTATCGGTGTAGTCGTCTCCTTTGAAGGCGGTAGCGCAGAGACGGGTAAAAACCTAGCGATGCATATTGCAGCCTTTAACCCAGTTGCTGTAGATGACGAAGATGTTGCTGCTGATGTACTAGCACGCGAAAAAGACATCATCGAAGCCAAAGCGCGTGAGTCTGGCAAGCCTGATAACATCGTTGAAAAAATGATCGAAGGTGGTCTGCGTAAATATCTTGATGAAGTCACGCTACTGCGTCAGCCATACGTCATGGACAACGACAAAAAAGTTGGCGACGTTCTAAAGTCTGAGGGCGTAAAAGTTCTTGGTTTTAAACGCTTAGAAGTTGGCGAAGGCATTGAGAAAAAGCAAGAAGACTTTGCTGCTGAAGTTGCTGCTACCCAAGCAGCTAATAAGTAAATTTATTTGTAATTTGTAACTGCTGTTTGCTATAAACTCGCTACCTAGTAGTAGCTGTTACGATTATCAGCAAGCAAAAAGCCCGTTAATCATTAACGGGCTTTTTTGTGTGTATCGTTTTTAATAAACAGTTTAAACGGTCTGCTCGCGCTTAGCGCAGTGCAGCATATGCTGAGTTGACGTAACTGGCGCTATTAGTGTTATTACTCGTACCATAGCTGACATTTTGATAACCACTACTACTGCTAATATTGATACCACTTGTATTGCTTGCATTAACCGCATTACCAGATAAGCTAGCATCATTTTTGTATAAGCTATGATAGCGGCTCATGACTTTTTTGACGTAATTGCGTGTCTCTTTAAAGGGAGGAATACCGCCATATTTATCAACGTTACCTTCGCCAGCGTTATAACCGGCAATAGCAAACTCGACGTTGTTGTTGAAGCGGCGCATGAGCCAAGCAATGTATTTGGCAGAGCCTTCGATATTATCCGCAGGACTCCACGGATTACTCACATTAAAGCGCCTTGCTGTTGCCGGCATTAATTGCATAAGACCTTGCGCGCCAACAGGAGAGCGCGCATTTGGATTAAAAGCGGACTCCGTATGCATCATGGCCTTCATTAGACCTGGGTCAACACCATGACGCGCCGCTGAAGCGCGTATGTAGGTATCATATGAGTTACGCGACCCACTACTACTAGCAGTGCTCGTACCGTAGTCTGTACTAGCACTGCTGTTATTGTAGTTATTAGAGTCTTTGTAATAGGTGGTTTTTACTTTTTTATTAAATTTTTCGAAATTCCCACTAGGGCTGACGTTAGTGAGTAACACTTGCCCCCCTTGGTCTTTGTAGATATACATATTGCCCGCGTGAGCGCTCAATGACAAAGTAGACAACGACAAAGTAGACAGGGCAGTAGTTACTAAAAAAGACGTTAAAAGAGGTTTGAGCCAAAAGTTACAATGTGTCATACGGTAATCACTTTTTCAAATAATAACGAATCATCTAATGGTAAGCGTTTAGTCAAAGCGTCAGTCATGCAGTAGGCAGCATGAAGGCTAATTTGAGTAACCACTATTATGTTTACCACAAAACTGTAGTAGTTACAAAAAATAATAGTCGCTTACTATAACATAGATAACTATGTCGTGATACGCGGAGAGTATAAAAAGTGCTAATTATCAAGGTTCTAGGCTCAGTTAACTTTTAATAATTAAAAACGAATAACTAGATATGAATAGTTAAAAGTTACTTATCTCATTAGATAATAAGTGCGCTAATAAAGACAGGAACCCATACCGCAGTCAATAGGCCGTTTACCGCTAAACCAAAAGCGGCATAACGTCCAGCAGTAGGGCTGATCTGCCATGCCTCAACTGTACCAAAAGCGTGAGCAGCAAGCCCTAATGCCAAACCTTTGGCGCGGTCATCACTGACGCGCCGAAATAACAGTCGTCCAAGGGTTGCACCCATCAGACCTGAGACGATGATGATTAAATTTGCCATTGCAAGTGGCGCGCCTATTAAGTCGGCAATACTAAGTCCAATCGGCGTCGTCACAGAGCGAGTCGCAAAGGCTAATAGCGTCTCTTGGCTTAGTGCGAACAGATAGGCGAGTCCCATAGGTAAGAGCGCGCCGATGATACTGGCAATCACTACAATGAAGGTTAAACGCTTAATCGGTAAGCCTTTAAAATTCATAGCAGCAAGTGGAATGGCTAATAGGACGGTGACATAACCGAGTAGGTGATCGAATACCGGTTTGGCAACAAAATAGTAGTTTTCGTAGTCCCACTGCAAAACAAATAAAAAGACAATGACCAATACTATCGCCGTAATGATCATGGGCAGACCGGATAGTTTTTTGGCAAGAATACGCGCGCTAACGTGAGCCACAAGTGTCAAGGCAATAGCGGCAAGCGTAGCGATAAACAGGCTATCAAAGCTCATGGTTGTTCTCTATAGGATTGTCTAGCACGCGCTTATCACTATCGTTATTATTAATCGCACTATCAGCACTACCACGCAGCCAATGGTTAGCAAGCAATCCCAAACCCCAAAGCGGTAGCAAAGTGCTTATGGCCATAGTCAGCATCACGCCCCAAAACTCATCCCCTAAAGCAAACAACAGCAAGCCTGCTCCTGCCGATACGGGCAAAAAAGCAAAGCCGCTATCGACCAATAACGTATTACTCGCTTGCGTCAGCCACAGCGGTAAGCCTTTAAGCATGCGCCATAGCATGAGCATCATAAACATGGCGACCATACCTACGATGTTGGCGGCTTTTTCAATATTAAAAAATTGGCAAACCACAACAGCCGACTCGCGCACGACGACGACGATAACCAAGGTGAGTATCAGCGCCTGCCATAGGGGTAGGTCTGAGTCTGAAAAGGACTTCATAAACTATCCGTGCCGAGTTACTGGTTAAGAATTATAGACGCCATAAAAGCAGAAAGGTAGTGACAAAAAAATTGAGCATATCAGCTTATGCCGCCAATATACTCAATATTTGTGTAAAAGCAAGACTAGACTTGCGGACTTGAATGGCTAGCGGTATCCAAACTGGTCTCAGTACTTGAAGCGGCATCAGCATCGCTACCAAATATCTGCTCATAAGTTAAGTCGTTATCCCCTAGCTCTGCATCAATAGCGTCACTATCAACATTAGCATTAGCATTATTGTCATGCTCAGCATTAATACTATTATCCCTATCATCGTCTTGTTCAAAAGGTTCAAGGACAGGCATCAGTAGTGTGGCTTGAGCTAGAGGTAGGACATCATGAGGGGCTAAGTTAGCTTGACCTAATAGCTGCTTTAAGCGCTCGCTTGGTAGACGAACCGTCAGGGTTTCATGCCCCGTATCGTCGTAGCTTTCTTCCAATATGACATCAAGCTCGTACAAGGTATTTTTGAGTTGACCGGCATGGTACGGCAAGGTTAAATCAAAGGTGGTCAGCGTACCGGTAAGTAGTTGTTGTACGGCAAGGGTAAGCTCTTCCATACCTAGATTAGCTCTTGCAGAGACATACACGCGGTTAGGCTCACCTTCGCTTGCATAACCAATACGTACAGGCTCATCGGTCAGATCAATTTTGTTATAAACATTAAGTACGGGCACGTCGTTGTCAATCTCAGCAAGGACGTTTTTAACCGCTTGTATTTGCTCGTGCATGTCCTCGCTTGATGAATCAATGACGTGCAGTAGTAAGTCGGCTTCCAATGTCTCTTCTAACGTCGCATGAAACGACTCTACTAACTCGTGTGGCAAATGACGCACAAAACCTACCGTATCGACTAAAACGACGCGACCAACCCCTTGCCAGTCAAGCCGGCGTAGCGTAGGGTCTAGGGTGGCAAATAGCTTGTCAGCTGCGTAGATATTTTCATCGACCAAGCGATTGAACAGCGTTGATTTACCAGCATTGGTATAACCGACAAGGGATACAGTTGGTACGTCTGATTTTTGGCGACGGGCACGGCCTTGCGCGCGCGTTTGCCGCACCTTCTCAAGCTTACTTTTAAGCTGATTGACCCGAGTTTGTAATAATCGGCGATCGGTTTCAAGCTGCGTCTCACCAGGACCACGCAAACCAATACCGCCTTTTTGCCGCTCCAAATGCGTCCAACCCCGTACTAAACGCGTGGATAAGTGATTGAGCTGCGCCAGCTCCACTTGCAATTTACCTTCATAGGTACGCGCGCGCTGGGCAAAAATATCTAAAATAAGACCCGTACGATCGAGCACGCGGCACTGGACTAGCGTCTCAAGGTTGCGCTCTTGTGAGGGTGATAAGCTATGATTAAATAAAACAATATCAGCATCGTGCTCACGAACAAGCTCAGCGATTTCCTGCGCTTTACCTGAACCGACAAAATACTTGGCGTCGGGCTTCGCGCGCGAGCCAGTTACTAGCGCCAAGCGATCCGCGCCTGCTGAGTCCGCTAACAGCTCAAATTCACTAAGATCGTCCGGATCTTGGATCTGACGGATGTCTAAATGTACTATAATGGCACGCTCGCCACCTTCGTGTCTTTCAAAATATTCCAAAGAGTCTCACCTATATAATGTCAATAAATCGCTACTAGCATCTACTATTGTCATGACAAGTAAAAAAGACGATTACCGCAACAAGAGACGTTGTTATAGCGCTTAGATTACTATTGATATAGGGTCGGATAGCTTGATATTAAAGCGCACTGGGCTAATTAGCGACGATTTTATGTTACAACGCCTATCTCTGACTCATTTTGATGCGACTTTTCAGTGAACAGGCTATCACTGAGCCGTAGTATTTTGCTATACTTGTCTCGCTTTTAAAGACATCAAAATATCTAATTATGAGGGGCACAGATGCGCCAGTCCAAGTCAAGCTTTTCACTCAAAAAACAGCTCGGTCGTGGCAAAAAAATAGCTGGTATGACAACAACGATCGCAGGTGGTCTAAGGGCAGCGCAGCGTATAGGCGCCTTTAAGCAGCCACCACGTGAAAAGCTACCGCGCTACATTCAGGCGTTTTGTCGCAAAATGGCAGGCTCGTTTGGTATCGAGGTTGTCCCTGTAGAACCTGTACCGCAGCATCATGGACTTTGGGTCTCAAACCACGTGTCATGGATGGACATTCCCGTGGTCGGGTCGGTGAGTCCTGCGTTTTTTTTGTCAAAGGCTGAGATTGGTGAGTGGCCGATATTTGGTAAGCTAGCTTATGCAGCGGGGACAGTGTTCATTCAGCGCGGTTCAGGTGATGCAGGCTCTGTGGCGGCGCAGATGACAACCTTTTTGACCAAGGGGTTTTCTGTAATATTTTTTCCAGAAGCGACAACCACTGATGGTAAGCAAATCAAGCGTATCCACGGTACTTTGCTGCAAGCGGCTATAGACGCGGATGTGCCAGTACGGCCTATGGTGTTGGCTTATGTCAACGAAGACGGTACGCTAAGTGAAGCATTGCCATACTATGGCAAGCTGACGATGAAAGAGAGTATGAAACGCGTTCTTGATAGCAAAAATGTCACCGCTTATGTTTTACCCCTCGAGCCTATAGATCCCAAAGGCTATAGCAAAAGTGCGCTGACTGACCTACTACAAACCCGTATGCAAGAGGGACTAGCCGAGCTGCACTCTCGTGTACTAACGAGCCCAGCGAGCGCGTAAATGACTAAGTATACGTGACTAAACATACGTGACTAAGTATACGTGACTAAGTATAGTGCTTAGAATATTAACTCATAAAAAGGCATCAATGATCAGTGATTGACGCCTTTTACTATGATATACAAAGACAAATAAGGGTTATGTTTACTTAAGTTATGCTTATTTAAGGTGAAGGGTTAGGCTGACGTGTATGTACTGCCTCAATAGCTTCCACGACATCTGAGCTGAGGGTGATATCAGCGCTATCGATATTAGATTGCAGCTGTTCGGTACTGGTAGCGCCAATGATATTGCTGGTGACAAACGGGCGCGAATTTACAAAAGCGAGAGCCATCTGCGCCATGTCTAACCCCGCGTCAGCAGCAATCTTGGCATACTGTTCTGTTGCATTGATGGCCTCTTCGTTAACGTAGCGCTGGAAGCGATCGTACATCGTCAAGCGCGCACCTGTTGGACGCTTGCCCGCTAAGTATTTACCAGACAATACGCCAAAACCGAGCGGCGAGTAGGCCAGTAAGCCCACGTTTTCACGGTGGGCGATCTCCGCCATATTGACTTCATAAAGACGGTTCAAGAGGCTGTATGGGTTTTGCACGGTAATAGGGGCAATCAAGTCATTCTTCTCAGCTTCCCACAGATAACGCATCAGTCCCCAAGCGGTATCGTTTGAGAGGCCATAAGCGCGAATGCGACCTTTTTTGATCTCGTCGTTAAGGGCTGCAATGGTCTCTAAAAACGGTGTCAAATCCTCAAGGGACTGTTTGCTCATCTCGTCAGTATAACCGCGTTGACCAAAGAAATTAGTTTGACGCTCAGGCCAGTGCAGCTGGTAGAGATCAATATAATCAGTTTGCAAGCGCTCAAGATTGCCATCGATTGCACTACTGATATCTTGTGCGTTAAACCGCGTATTACCACCGCGTAAAAAGCTCATCGGTGAGATCTTGCTGGCGAGTATGACCTGATCGCGCTGTTTGTTTTTGGCAAACCACGTACCGATGTGACGCTCGGTATCGCCTTGCTTGTCCGCCGCTGGCGGGGAGGGGTACATCTCAGCGGTATCCCAGAAGTTGACCCCTTGCGCTAACGCCATATCCATTTGCGCGTGCGCCTCGCTTTCATCGTTTTGCTGTCCCCATGTCATCGTACCCAGACAGATTTTGGAGACCTTTTCGTTAATTTGCGGTAATGTTTCGTACTGCATGTGCTCATCCTTTTATTTGCATTGAGTGTTAGGCTAGTTGTACGCCTGTGACGCCCGGCGGGGTCACTTTAAATACTTTGACTTTAAAAAGCACAGACTGTCCAGCTAGCGGATGATTAAAATCGACCTCTATCTCATCGTCATCAATTGCGCTAATCGTACCAGGCAGGGTGTTTTTGCCCTTGTCTTCAAATTCAACCATCATACCGACTTCAGGATTGTCAGCGACGAGGGCGAACTGTGCGTGGCTAAAGCGCTGGACGTTATCAGGGTTCCACTCGCCAAAGGCTTGCTCTGGCTCTAGGTGGGCGGTGCGGGTATCGCCTGCACGCAAGTTCATCAATACTTGCTCAAAGCCTGGCAACAAGCTCTCATCACCGATAGTTAATGTCACTGGCGCATCCCGATTGAAGGTTGAATCAATCGTTGTACCATTTTCAAGCGTTACCTCAAAATGCAGTTTAACTTGACTGCCAAAAGTGATGCGCGTGTCTTCATTGGGATTAATAAATTCTGCTGAGTCTTTAGATTGAGCCATAAGAAAATGCCATTCGTTAGTAAGGTGGGAAGGATGCGGTCATCAGAAATAATAAGCTAATTACCTTGGGCTGTAAGCCTTTATAATGTAACGCGGTGCGTTGCCAGTCAAATGCCGCATATAATCTGGCTTTTGGCAGGAATCAATTATAAAATGTCTGCTCAATCTTTGGAATGTCACTGGCAATGGATATCGGACAACAAGATACGCTGCAACAAGGCGTCATTAAAAAATGGCAAGACGATAAAGGCTTTGGTTTTATTGAGACTCAAACAGGCGAGTCCCTATTTTTTCATGTGAGTGAGTTTAAAGCGCATCGGCGTCCAAACCTCGGCGAGCATGTTGTCTTTGCCCTTGGACAAGATGATAAAGGGCGCTTGCAAGCCAAAAAAGTGCAAGAGCTTAGCTTTGTGCAACAAAAAATGGCGGAGAAAAACAGTCGTATTCGCAAGCGTAATCAACAGCGAGACGCGCAGGCGGACTTTGAATCAGGACAACAAAAGCGTCTGTTTTTAGCTGCTGGCTTCTATGGCGTATTGGCCTTGTTAGCGTTTACAGGCAATATCAGCTGGCTGGTTGTCGGCTGGTACGCTGTTCTTGGGTTTATCACCTATATAACCTATGCCAAAGACAAAGCCGCGGCGCAAAACAATGAATGGCGTACGCCTGAATCAACATTGCACCTGCTGAGCGTGCTTGGTGGCTGGGTCGGGGCAATGGTCGCGCAAACGTACTTACGGCACAAGTCACAAAAGCCTGAGTTTCGTGTGACTTATTATTTAACGGTTATTATCAACTTAGCCCTATTGCTCTTTATTATGGCAGGTGGCGGTTTAGATGTCTTGAATCACTTATTTTAGGCTAAACCTGCTCCAAAACTTGCTGATAAACCGCTGCATCTTGCGCTGAAAAACAGCAAAAGATAATCTCTCGGAGTGGTAAGTCATTCGCGTTATCCAACTCTCCTTGCACGTATTCTAGCACCGTAGTAACTGCAACCTGAGCCGCTTTATCGATAGGATAACCATACACGCCAGTACTGATGGATGGAAAGGCGATGCTTGCGACATTGTTTGCAGCGGCTAAATCCAATGAGTTTTGATAGCAGCTAGTCAGTAGTGCCTCCTCGCCCTTACTGCCGCCATGCCAAACAGGCCCTACGGTATGAATGACATACTGAGACGGCAAATCAAAGCCCGGACTTATCTTAGCCTCACCAGTGGCACAACCATTTAGAGTGCGACAGTATTTTAACAGCTCAGGCCCTGCTGCTCGATGAATCGCGCCATCGACACCGCCGCCACCAAGCAGGCTTGAGTTGGCCGCGTTAACGATCGCATCAACCTTGAGTGTCGTAATATCAGCCTGAATCACTGATAAAGTAACGATATTTTTATTATTAGTCTCATCAGAGACAAAGACTTGCTTTTCAAAGATAGGTTTTGCTGGCTGGGTTGACATCGCTCTTGTCCTCTTATCAATAATTCTATTTTTTACGTCTTATTCTAAATGAGGTTTCATCAGTCCCTTGTATATTGTATGGTGGTAATAAGTTAGGCTTTATAACATTGTCGTATCATTTTATACGCGTTTAATAAGCAGATTTTAACCATAAAAAGGCAAACCCTAATGATTACCCTCTATAAATATACTCATCCAAGCCGCGCTGAGACGGTCGTCTGGGCACTAGAAGAACTTGGTTTTGATTATGATACTAAGGAGCTTGACGGGCATAAGTTTGAGCAGCGCCATCCTGAGTTTCTCGCGATCAATCCCTTTGGGAAAATACCAGCCATTACCCATAACGATAAACACTTCACTGAGTCACTAGCGATTATTGAATATCTTAATGACCTGCATCCTGATAGACCACTGACGCCTAATCATAACGATGAGAACTACGCGGAAAAGAATTATAAGCTACGTCAAGTTGTCTCATTTGGCTTGATTGAGATTGAAAGCTATCTATGGATATTGACTAAGATAAAAGTGTTAGAGAATTATGAAGGCTGGCCTGAGGGTACGGCTGAGAACTGCATGAAAAATATCCAAAACGCGCTACCGATTGCGATAAGTTGGTTAGATGATCAAGAGTATATCGCAGGCGATCACTTTACGTTTGCCGACATTTATTATCATCATCTGTTTAATTGGCTAAAGATGCTGGGATTTGAATTGCCTGAGCAGGTTAAAGGATATTTGAAAAGGTTGTCACAGCGGGAGAAGTTTCCTAGGAGGTAGGGGTGTGTTTCGAACACCGACAAAAATAATTTTATAACTACAGTTAAACCGTGAGCTGGGGGCTTTAGCCCAACGAATGAACGAGTTGTAGTCAATTCTAAATAAAACAGATACAGTATATTTAAACGCGGAGATGGTATACATTTTACTGGCGTGCTGTGCCTACGCCGACAGGGGCTGCGCAACCTATGTTTTAAAAAAAGCATCCCAGTCCCGCTGTATTGTTTTTATACTGAACTCACTATAAATGAATAAAAAGCATATTTCTCTACGTTAATCAGCTAGCTATTTTTTTTCAAATAAATCAAATAAAAGCATCAATAAAGCTAGACCACAACCTATAATTAAACTTGTTTTCAAATCATCAATTAAGTAACCTGAGGCAATAGATTCAACAAAGAAGCGTGCTGTTCTCATTCCGATAAATACGAGAATAGTGATAATGATTGCTTTTATTAGAGCTGATAAAAAAGGTCGGTCTGGTATATTTAGAAAAAGCATTATGTGCTCGACAATTTCTTCTAAAATATAAAACATTATTTTTGCCTTATTTATTTTTAATCGTCTATAGCATCTTTTGCAGCTGTCTTACCTACAGTTTCTGCTGCCTTTTGCTGCGTAAAAATCTTCATACTAGTGGTATTTTTGAAAACTTTAGGTAAATTTGTTGCGGTTGCATAAGGCACTTTTGCTGCATTTGCTATCACAGAGCCTCCACCACCGCCAACAGTGCCTACCCCAGCAACCACAGCGGTTTGTTTGATATTATATGGTTTACCAGAATTCAATAGTTTTTGACTGGCAAAATCAAAGGCTGCAGAACCCCCAGCACCGGCAGCCATAGCCTTAGGGACAGAGGTATTATTAGGGACTACTTTTTTAGCACCTTTAAGCAACGCGTTTACAGATGTTTTACCTTGTTTTGCTAAATTTAATGCACTTTTACTGACCACATATTTAGACCCTTTTACAAGTATCGTGACTGAACCACCTCCAGCTGCTAGACCAACTATTGTCACTGTTGCATCAAACGTCTTTCTGTTTTGTTCTTGTTGATATGCTGGTAAAGCACCACTGTGAATAGATCCATTATTATTCATGACACTCTTATTTATATTCCCTGCCTGACGATTCACAAATTGTTCTGTCTCAAGGTTTCCATATTTACTACTTGCTACCATACCACCATCTGCAATAGCTTCGTCTATCATCTGATCGTTAAGTGCGTAAAGCTCTTCATCAGTTATTTCATCACTATCCCTCCCTCGAATAGACAAACTATCATCACTAGAACCGCGAAAACTTGCAAGCACAGCCTCTGGATCTGTCTTCGGAAACTGCAAAGGCGCAGGTTGTTCAAACAGTGGCTCAGGTTGTTCCACCCCAAACACTTCAAAGTCAGACTCTGCAAACGACTGCTGAATAGCAATGAGCTTTGCGCCGCAGCTTGTGATATCGCCTTCGCGAGCAATTGGAGCACCGTCAACGATGAATGATGGGTCGCCCGTAAGGATAGTGGTGAGCTTTTTACACTTTTTGCAGATGACTTTATCACCTTTACGCGAGACTTGAACGCCATTGTGCGTCGTATGTGGTGAGCCTGTGATAACTTCACCGCCATGCGTGGTTTTTGCACCCACTGTGATATATGCTGCCATAAGTAGTTTCCTAAAGTTTCATACTTCTCATAAAATATATATTCAATCAAATGCAGATATAGCTTCTTAATTTGTGGGGTGGTTTAACGAGAAGTTGAGGGTAGTAAAGCATAAGACCGAACAAACATCAAATAAAAACCCTACCGTAAAATTTACGATAGGGTTAAAGGTTATTAGCCGAACTTAATTGTTAGAAGGATGAGATGTGCATTGTCCTAAATAAACTAGGCGTTACGCTTACCTTCTAAAAATATCATGTCAATGACGATAATCGCGACGCCAATACAAATAGCGATATCAGCGATATTAAAAATCGGATAGTGCCAAACGTCGGCGTAATGTACGTGGATAAAATCAACGACTTTGCCAAGACGTAGACGATCAATCAGGTTGCCAATCGCGCCGCCAAGTACCAGTGCTAAACCAAGTGATAACAACTTAGCATTACGCGGTGCTTTGATTAGATAGACAATCAAGAACAGCGACATCGCTAAGGCTAAAATAGCAAAAAACCACTTTTGCCAACCTGATTGATCCGCCAAAAAGCTAAAGGCGGCGCCGTAGTTGTACGCCAGCGTCCAGTTTAAAAATGGCTCAATGACTGGAATAGGCTCAAGAAAGGTAAGCTTGGTTTCAGCCAGCCACTTGGTCCACTGATCCAATATAATCACAGCAAGTGACAGTAAATACCACATAAAAGCGCGGCGGCCATTAGCAGCAGTCTTTGGGGCTTTGGTGAGTCGGCTCTTAGGCGTTGTTAAGCTGCCCGTTGTTACATGGGCAGGCTTGGGACTATTATCAGTATTGGCAAGCTTTGGATCGTCTGAGTTAGGCGAGTTAGGCATAGTAACGTACCTCGCCTGCGCCTACGACATTAATCACGCAGCGCGCACATAATTCTGGATGCGCAGGATCGCTACCCACATCGTTACGGATATGCCAGCAGCGTACACACTTAGTGCCGTCAGCCGCACTGATACTGACGTTTAGATCAGTGGCATCGGAGTTGTTTTTGCCCTCTAAATCCGCGTTATCCTTATCTGCTGAAACATCAGCTGGCGCATCACTCATGGGTGCAAGTGTCGCTTTACTGGTGATGAGCACAAAACGCAGCTCGCCATTAAGCTTTGCAAGACTGTCATACATAGCGCCGTCGGCATAAAGGCTTGCATCAGCGGACAAATTGGCATTGATAATTTTATTACCGCGCGCGGTTTCGATATGTTTATTGACCACATCTTTGGCGCGCATGATGTTGTGCCAATCCTCAGTCGTAATAGCACTGAGCTCAAATTCTGGGAACTCGTACCATTTTTGGATAAAGACGTATTTGTCAGCATCTGCCTCTTTACTGGTCAGCACCTCCCATGCTTCTTGCGCGGTAAAGGATAGGATTGGTGCAATCCAGCGAATCAGGGCATGGGCAATGTGATAAATCGCCGTTTGCGCTGAGCGGCGCGGCTGACCGTCGGCTTGGGTGGTGTACTGACGATCTTTGATAATATCAAGATAAAAGCTGCCTAAATCCTGCGAGCAAAACGCGGTGATATGCTGGGTGACTTGGTGAAAGTCCATGCTATCATAAGCGCTTACAATGCCATCTTGTACGCTTTGCGCGCGCTGCATGATAAATTTATCAAGGCTGACCAGCTCATTGATGTTAACGCTATCCGTTGCTGGATTAAAGTCGTCGGTATTAGCGAGTAAAAAGCGCAAGGTATTACGGATACGGCGGTACATATCAATTGCGCCTTTGAACACCGTTTTACCCGCGCTCATCTCATAGCGATAGTCGCTTGAGGCAATCCATAAGCGCAGCATATCCGCGCCGGTCTTATTGATTTCATCTTGCGGGGTGATGATATTGCCAAGCGATTTACTCATCTTGCGACCGTTTTCATCGACCACAAAGCCGTGGGTCAATACTTGTTTAAACGGCGGACGCTCGTACATGGCCTCTGAGGTGAGTAGGGAAGTCTGGAACCAGCCGCGATGCTGATCTGAGCCCTCTAAATACATATCGGCAGGATTGGTCAGCTCCTCGCGCTGCTCAAGCACCGCGTAATGGGTCGTTCCTGAATCAAACCAGACGTCTAGCGTATCAGAAGATTTATCATAGTCGCTTGCTTCCTCGCCTAAGTAATCCTCACAGCTGGCATCAAACCACGCTTCCACACCGCCATCAGCGATGTTTTGTGCGGCGGTTTCGAGTAGCTCTAAGGTATTGGGGTGTAGATCGCCCGTTTCTTTATGCATAAAAAACGGAATAGGTACGCCCCACGTACGCTGACGTGAGATACACCAATCTGGGCGACCCGTCATCATCGCCTCGATACGGTTTTGACCCCAAGCAGGTGTCCACTGTACTTTTGGAATGTCTTTTAACGCCCGTTCGCGTAGCCCTTGGGCTTCCATACTGATAAACCACTGCGGCGTCGCGCGAAAGATAATCGGCGACTTATGACGCCAGCAGTGCGGATAGCTGTGCTCAATCTTGGTATGGCTAAGCAAATGATTATTGTCGTGCAAGGCGGCAATGATTTTGGGGTTGGCTTTGTAGATGTGCTCGCCGGCGAACACGGCTGCGCTGTCTAAATAAACCCCATTACCGCCAACGGGATTCTCAACTGGCAAATTGTATTTCAGACCGACATTATAATCGTCAAGACCGTGTCCGGGTGCGGTATGTACTAGCCCCGTACCGCTATCGACCGTGACATGATCGCCTAAGATCAGCGGTACTTGGCGATCTGCAATTAATGGATGCTGAGCGCGTAAACCTTCAAGCGCGCTACCTGAGACCGTTGCTAAAATACCTTGACTATCAAGCTTAAGCTCATTCAACGCAGTCTCGACAAGATCGTGCGCTAATAGTAAGTTACCTTTGTCAGTAGCAACCACACTATAATCGTGCTCTGGATGTACTGAAATCGCTTGGTTAGCAGGCAAGGTCCAAGGCGTCGTCGTCCAGATGACAGCTTTGATTGCACCGTCGATTTTAGCTAATGCATCAACTTGATCAATGTCCAAAACATCAAAGCTGACATAGATGGCATCCGACACTTTATCTTGATATTCCACTTCTGCTTCTGCCAGCGCCGAGGTACAGTCGAGGCACCAGTTGACCGGCTTCATACCGCGCGTCACGTGTCCATTGTCGTAGATTTTACCAAGAGCACGTACAATATTGGCTTCCTGATGAAAGTTCATGGTGAGATAAGGATTGTCCCAATCGCCAAAGATACCAAGACGCTTAAAATCTGCCTTTTGTAGCTCAATTTGAGTGCGAGCGTATTCGCGGCATAGACCACGGAACTCGGTCGCGGTGACTTTTTGACCCACTTTACCCACTTTTGCTTCAACTTTTTGCTCAATTGGTAGACCATGACAGTCCCAGCCGGGTACGTAAGGCGCATCAAATCCTGACAAGGTTTTGGACTTGACGATCATATCTTTTAGGACTTTATTGACCGCATGACCTAAGTGAATCTGACCGTTAGCGTAAGGAGGGCCATCGTGCAAAATATATTTAGGCGCGCCTATACGCGCCTCACGAATATGACCATAAATACCATCCGCTTCCCATGCCGCCAGCCAATCAGGCTCGCGTTTAGCAAGGTTGGCACGCATAGCAAAGGGCGTATCAGCAAGGTTTAGGGTGTCTTTATAATCTTGGCTTGGCGTATCAGCCGTATGTTGAGTCATAGAAGGATCAGTCATAAAAGAGGTCTTGTTAGAATAAGGATAGTATTAGTCAAACAGATAGTACTTGTTTTGACATACGTAGAATGAGAGCTATTATATGTCAAAACGGACAGGGTAAAAAGGACTGGTTTAGACAGACGTTATCAGAAGGCGTTGGTGAACATTAACTGACAATTTATCACTAACTGGCAATTTATCACTATCTGATAAGGATATAGTCAATATGAAATAAAATCGATACGTTAATAATACCGTGCTACTGGTACAAATTTTACTTGCTTGCTGTGCGCTTCGCACTTTTCGATGCTACGTAAAATTTATTCCAGTAGCACTCTATCGGTTTTATAGTGATTTAACTATAGCTCGCTATATATACCAACTAAATATCTATCTTGGCTTATAAAAATAAACGGCTAAATCATTAGCCGTTTATATAAAGTCATTGCTAGCTTTCAGTAAACCTGAATTGCAACAGACCAGAAACCAATAAAAGATCTAAAACTTTTGCGCGCGATCTTGCAACGGATCACCGAGAAGTACGCTACCTGAGTTTTCACGGCGCTCAGCATCAGTAAGTTTGCTGGCGGATATCTTAGACTTCCTCTTCCACTTAAGACTAAATAAGTCATCACGGCGATCAATTAGATTGTGTACAGAGCCTTCATTACGTACGTGAATGAGCTTGTCTAAATTGACATCAGAGAAAAATACCATCTCGGTATTGGCTGTTGTCTCCGCCATAATAGCGTCGTGCGGGAAGGCAAAATCCGATGGCGAAAATATGGACGACTGCGCGTACTGAATATCAAGGCTCTCCACTTGCGGCAGGTTACCGACTGAGCCACAAATCATCACATAGCACTCGTTCTCAATAGCGCGAGCTTGCGCGCAATGACGTACACGTAGGTAACCATTTTGGGTATCGGTCCAAAACGGCACAAACAAGATGTCCATATCATCAAGTGCCATTAAGCGTGCCAGCTCAGGGAACTCAACGTCATAGCAGACTAAGATACCAATGCGGCCAGCGTCAGTATCAAAGACTTTGACCTCATCGCCGCCTTCGATTACCCAAGCACTGCGCTCATGCGGGGTAATATGAATCTTACGCTGCTCTTCAACGGTACCATCACGGCGGCACAGGTAGCTGACGTTATATAAGGTATCGTTCTCATCGAGTAGCGGCATGGAGCCGGTGATGACGTTGACATTATAGCTAACCGCCAAATGCGAGATCTCATTTTTAAACCATTCAGTGTAGTCCGCTAAAAAGCGAATGGCCACGTTTTGATCGGTAGACTCACACAGTCCCATTAGTGGCGCGTTAAAGAACTCCGGCAGGCAGGCAAAGTCTGAGTTATAATCTGCCATGATATCCACGAAAAACTCAACTTGCTGGAGGAGCTCTTCAGGGGACTCCACCTCACGCATCTGCCACTGAATACCACCAATACGCACCTCAGATTTACGCGTATTAGGTTTATAGTCTTTGGGCTCGTAATAGATGTTCGCCCACTCAAGCAAAGTAGCAAAACCCTTAGACTGCTTATCATCAGGTAGATAGCCTGTCAAAATACGCTTGACGATAAAGCCGTTTGATAACTGAAATGACAGCGCGGGATCGTGAATCTCACGGGATTCGACCGCATCGATGTACTCGCCTGGGGTCAGATCTTGATGATCTTGATACTTTGGAATACGGCCACCCGCCAAGATAGCTCGGAAGTTTAACTGACGACACAGCTCTTTACGCGCGTCATAAAGTCTGCGACCCAAACGATAGCCGCGATACTCAGGATCAATCAAAGCGTCGAGTCCATAAATAGCGTCGCCTTCAGGATTGTCTTTGATGATCTCTTTGTGACCGATTAAATCATCATAAGTATGCGGGTTAGAAAACTTAGCATAATCCACGCGCATAGAGAGTACCATACCTATCAGCTTATCGTGATCAAATAGGGCAATTTGCCCCTCTGGAAAGGCATCGATCAAGGTGTTAATGGTCGTCTTTGACCAAGCACCGCCCAAATTGACATACACGCGATCCATCAGCGCTTTGAGCTGAGGATAGTCTTTTTTCTTAATCTCGGCAATTGTCAAATGAAAATCATCTAATTTTTCAATTTTACTCATAGTATTCCTATTTAGATATCAAAACATATTTGGTAGTAAGTCGGATGTAGTCAAGAAGAAAAAGGTAAACAAATGGCTCTATTGAAGCCGTCTTTATGTAACAATGTTAATAAGTTAATATGAATATAAGCTTATAGTTGTTACAATCATTCATTTCATTATTTGCAGTAACTTGTACCAATATCAAACTATCTTTAACAGTAAATATATCGTTGTTTTTGCTAAAGTCTATTGCTATTGGCAGCTATTGCACTGCCTTGTCTAAAATGGTCAATTTATAATCAATATACTTTTTATGCGGCTGTCATAATAACAAGTCACATCGCTATTGACAGCGTAGCGTAGTAACTATTTGCTACGTTTTTGTGAGTTAATATCCCTTTTTGGTAGAGCGTATTTCTTGTTTTTTATCTCGTTTACCTATGTTTGTTAATAGTACTTTAGGATTGATAGCGCTTTAGGATTGAAATATGCTCACACACAATATCGTTGATGAATTGGCAGACGTTGCTGATTCTGCACTGGTACAGCTAGTCTATGTCAGTAGCCTGACGCTGAGCTCACGTCTGCGTGCTTCTATATTTGATGAGGTAGAAGCTCATGCTCGTAAGTACAACGAACAACATGGCATCACAGGTATTCTATGTTATGGCAACAATCATTTTTTACAATGTATAGAGGGCAAAAAGTCTCACATTTTAGCTCTACAAAAACGCATCTTCTCTGATAACCGTCACAAAGATATTAAAGTACTGTTACTGCAGCCTATAGAGCAGCGTATCTTTTTAGATTGGCGCATGCGCTTACTGTTTTTGGAGCGTTGGTTGTGGTCACCAGCAACCAAGGAGCAGGCCGCACAATTGGCACCTTATTTACCGTTTGCACCTCATAACTGGACGCCTGAACATACCGAAGAGTTTTTAAAAGTGATTAAGACTTTTGAGACGCCGCCACATGTCAAAGCCGCTGGTATTACCTTTAACGCTTTAGGCAATATGTTCAATCACATTGCCGCGCCGCACCAAGCGTTTTTGATTATTCAAGGGTTTTTGGCTGTATTGTTATGTATTGGGCTATATATCCTGAACTATTAGTGGCCGCTTTGATAAACTTTATTAGCATTAAGAATGATTAAAAAAGACGCTAGCGAATAGAAGCTAGCGTCTTTTTTAAAGGCTTTTACAAGTCAAGCTAACATGCTCTACATATCGAATATCTTACCGCGGTTCATAATATTGTTAGGATCAAATACTCTTTTGATCTCTTTTAGGTATTCGATCTCAGTATTGCTACGACTATAGTGCAAATAAGGCTTTTTGGTCATGCCAACGCCGTGTTCAGCAGATACTGAACCGCCATATTTTTGTACCGTTTCAAACACGTATTTATTAACGATTTGGCACTCATGAAAAAAGTCATCTTTACTCATGTGCTCCGGCTTTAAGATGTTTAAGTGCAAATTACCGTCGCCGATATGACCGAACCAGCAAACCTCAAAATCAGGATAGTTATCACTGACTATTTTATCTATCTCGCTGATAAAGTCAGGAACATGAGTGATAAGCACAGACACGTCGTTCTTATAAGGCGTAAAGACGGAGATAGTCTCGGAGATGTACTCGCGCAGCTTCCACAGCTCAGCCGCTTGTGCCAGACTTTGGCTCATGACGCCATCAACGACCCAGCCTTCACTCATACAGTGCTCAAATATCGCCATCGCCTTATCCATTATAGGCTCATAGGGCGCTTCAAACTCCAGCAAAGTATAGAACTTAGTACGCGACTCAAACGGCTCTTGCACTTGACCGTGCGCCATTAATTTATCAATCGCGGTATCATCAAAGAATTCAAAAGCAGTCAGATCAATCTGCGCTTGAAAAGCAGATAGCACCTTCATAACATCACTGAAGCTATCCATGCCTAGTACCATGACACTTAAATCATGAGGCTGACGCTCAAGCTTGATCTGTGCGTGTGTGACCAGTCCTAATGTACCCTCGCTACCGATAAATAACTGACGTAGATCGTAGCCAGTGGCGTTTTTTACCATACCGCGGTTTAGCTGTAAGATATCACCCTTGCCTGTTACGACCGTCAGTCCCATAATCCACTGCCGCGTCATACCGTAGCGAATCACCTTAATACCGCCGGCATTAGTGCCGATATTGCCGCCCATCTGACTTGAACCTGCTGAGGCAAAGTCGACTGGGTAGTACAAATCCTTGGATTCAGCGAACTGCTGCAACTGTTCAGTGACCACACCTGCTTCAATCTCGACCATACGATCAGCGGGGTAGAATTGACCAATACGGTTCATCTTATCCATACTGACGACGATCTCACCATTGGCAGCGACGGCTCCTGCCGAGAGTCCTGTCCGTCCGCCACTTGGGGTTAGTACGACGTTGTGCTCGCCTGCCAGCAGGACGATAGCTTGGACTTGCTCGGTTGTTTTTGGAAATACGATAGCGCTCGGGGCAGGGGCAAAGTGTTTTGTCCAGTCCTTACCCCAATGCATCAGACTCTCATCATCGGTCTTGATTTGAGTGCTATCAAAATCGTGCGCGTCAGTCAGTGCACTTAGGATGGTCTGTACCACTTTGCTGTGTGAGGCACTCGCTGCGCCAAGCTCAATATCAGCGCTCGCAGCTGTGTTGGCTTGATCGGCGGCGTGCGTACGCTCGTGGGCAGGCGCGGTCGTAGTTTGTAATACAGTCATAATAGTCTCAGTTATCGGTATCTAAAATAACGAATAGGCATGACGTTAATACTACCATATTGCCAGACTATATATTGCAGGGTGACTGTTAGGTTGTCTATTGCCGTATAAAATAGTAACTATTTATTTGAGCGTATGCTCTAACATCCTCGGTCAATTTTGTGTAAGATAACCGGACTGTTTTTGTGTCGTTCATCTAGAATATTATGCACAACCATCATAGGACAAATCCCACATGACGTTATCACTCCAAAAAGATAAGATCCGGTTTCTATTGCTAGAAGGCGTGCACGAAAATGCGCTAAAAGTACTGCAAGCTGCCGGCTACGACAATATTGAGTATCTAAGTCACGCGCTTGATACGGACGAGCTGATCGAAAAGATTAAAGACGCTCACTTCATTGGTATTCGCTCGCGTACACAGTTGACTCGTGATGTACTAGAGCAGGCACAAAAACTTATCGGTATTGGCTGCTTTTGTATCGGTACCAATCAAGTCGATTTAGAAGCGGCGCGCGAGATGGGTATTCCTGTCTTTAACGCACCCTACTCAAATACCCGCTCGGTCGCTGAGCTGGTATTGGCTGAAGCCATTATGCTGTACCGCGGTATTCCAGAGAAAAACGCTACGGTACATCGCGGCGGCTGGGGTAAGTCTGCTAAGAACTCGCATGAAGTGCGCGGTAAGACCATCGGTATCGTCGGTTACGGCTCTATCGGCTCACAGTTATCCGTACTGGCCGAAAGCTTCGGTATGAAGGTCATCTATCACGACGTTGTGACTAAATTACCGCTGGGTAATGCCGTGCAAGTGGGCTCTTTAGAAGAGTTATTGGCAAATGCTGATATCGTCACTTTGCATGTGCCTGATGTGCCAAGCACGCGCTACATGATGAAAGCAGAGCAGTTTGCCCATATGAAAGAAGGCAGCTACTTTATTAATGCCGCGCGCGGTACGTGCGTTGATATTGATGATCTCGCTGCGGTGCTAGAATCAGGTAAAGTGCTTGGCGCTGCTATTGATGTGTTCCCAAAGGAGCCAAAGTCTGCGGATGAAGAGTTTGAATCGCCGCTACGTAAATTTGATAATGTCATCCTAACGCCGCACATCGGTGGCTCGACGCAAGAGGCGCAAGAGAACATCGGCTTTGAAGTAGCAGAGAAGTTTGTGCGTTATTCAGATCAGGGCGATACCATTACTGCAGTGAACTTCCCTGAGGTCTCTATCCCCTTCAAAGAAGGCACACATCGCTTGCTGCACATTCATAAAAACGTCCCAGGCGTCCTGTCACAAATCAACCGCTTGTTCGCTGAGGCAAATATCAATATCCTAGCGCAGAGCTTAATGACTGAGGGCGATGTCGGTTATTTGGTCATGGATGTAGACTACAACGATTCAAAAGCGGCGCTCGATCAGCTCAAAGACGTTGAAGAAACCATTCGCGTGCGTATCTTGTTTTAGTCGTTTGTCTATGAATAAATAAGAGTGGACAGTTCTTGAAGCTGTCTGCTCTTTTTTTTGCTTACTTTTATTGTTCATGCTAATTCGCAAAAAGCTTTTATTGGCAGAATATATTTATTCTTAATAGTTATAAGCAGTATAATCTATGCACGTACTCAGAGAACGAATTTGAGACTAGCAGGTAGATTATGTCAAACGACAACGATTTATCAGCTCTAAGATAACAATCTTATTATATAAGTTGATCCGCTAAACTATTTTAGTTAAATAATAAATTAAGGATGAGACGATGACAAAGAACATGATAACCGCTGCCGTACTCGGTAGTGCTTTAGCAATGAGTGCTACAGCAAGTCAAGCAGCAAGCCAAGACGACTATCAGCTATCAAGCCATATCTTGGATATCAGTACAGGTAAGCCTGTGCCAAACGTCGATGTTAAGCTTATGATGCAACAAGATGGCGTCTGGAAACTAGTCAATACGGCAACAACAGATAACAATGGTCGTATCAGTAACTTTTTACCTAATGCAGGTAACGCCAATCATGAAGGGATCTACAAGCTCATATTTGAGACAACGCCTTACTTTCGTAACCAAGGTGTAAAGTCATTTTATCCCTATGTTGAAGTCAACTTTAGCATCGAAGATAACAACCATTATCATGTGCCAATTACGTTATCGCCATACGGCTACAGCACGTATCGCGGTAGCTGATCGTATTCGAAAAACGCATTGTAAACGTCAAAGAGAGGGGCTCAGTTGAGTCCCTCTCTTTTTATGCTGGGTATCATTATGAGCAGTAGGGTCTGTTGAACCTTCATAAGTGAGCCTGCAAGGACAGGACAGGACAGGACTCCTTTTTACTGTATTAGCGACTTTGACCACGATAGCCCTACAAAAGTCCTAATGATTGAGCAAGCTCAAGCCGGTTAATATTGAATGAGCAAAACCATTGGACAATTCAGGATAAGACCATACAGAACAAAACCGTGCATAATAAAATGATAACAGCAAAATTCAAAATTCAAAATTCAAAATTCAAAATGACAATGCGACAATGGCTTAACTCATGACCACCACATTTTATACGATTGGACATTCGACCCGTAGCCTTGATGAGCTGATTGACATGCTTCAAGCGGCCGATATTGAACTGCTCGTTGATGTGCGCAGCTTCCCGCGTTCTCGCACTAATCCTCATTTTAATATCGATACTTTTCCGCAAGCACTCAGTCAAGTTGGCATGAGTTATCAGCACTGCACCGACCTTGGTGGGCGACGTCCAAAACAAAAACAAGTCGATGAAGATATTAACAATCTATGGCGCGTGCAAGCTTTTCATAACTACGCCGATTATGCGTTAAGTGATGCTTTCCAAGCAGCCCTTGACAAGCTTATTCAACTCGGAAACAAACAGCGCCTTACCCTTATGTGTTCTGAGGCGGTATGGTGGCGTTGTCACCGGCGTATCATTACCGATTATTTACTACTTAGAGGCAATAGAGTAGAGCATATCATGGGCGTGGGTCGCTTAGATCTTGCCAAGCCAACACCAGGGACTGAGCTAAATAGCCAAGGCTATGTAGTTTATCCAGCGGTATAAAATAAGGGTTAAAGAAAAAGACGCTGTTGGCTTCTTCTTTGAACCCTTGTTAATAATAAACTTTAGTTTCGTTAAGCTTTTGCTGATTTCTACTGTTTCGATTTAGCTTGAGCGTTTTCTTGCTGCTTTCGGGCTTCAATTTTAGCCCATTTACGCTTCTCGATAACGTCTACCACGTCGCTACCGATATGCGTCTCACCGCGCGCCTTTGCCAGTTGCATCTGACGCTCACGCTCGCGAAAGCGCGCCTTTTGCTCGTCCGTTGCCTGGTCGATACAATGCGGGCAGGATTCGCCTTTGATATAAGACGCACTTTGCATATCTTGCTGGGTGATCGGCATGCGGCAGGCAAAGCATTGTTCATACTCGCCTTTTTCTAAGTTGTGATTGACCGAGACCCGATTATCAAAGACGAAGCAGTCGCCTTGCCACATCGACTGCTCTTGTGGCACTTCTTCCAAATATTTTAAGATACCGCCTTCTAGATGGTAGACCTCTTCAAAGCCTTGCTCGCGTAAGTAGGCAGTAGATTTCTCGCAGCGAATACCGCCAGTACAGAACATAGCAACTTTTTTGTGTTTGCTTGGATCCAGCTCTTGGGCAACGTACTCAGGAAACTCGCGAAAGGTCTCCGTATTGGGATTAACCGCGTTTTTAAAGGTGCCAATTTGTACTTCGTAATCATTACGGGTATCGATTAATGTGACCTCAGGGTCTGAGATTAGCGCGTTCCAATCCTTTGGTTTGACGTAGCGACCAACGGACTCTAACGGATCAATGTCCTCCACGCCCATAGTGACGATCTCTTTTTTAAGCTTCACTTTGGTGCGATAAAAGGGCTGCTCATCGGTATAAGACTCTTTAAAAGTAAAGCTGCCGATCGCCTCAATACTACGTAAGTAGTCAAGGACACTATCGATGCCCTCACGGCTGCCAGAAATCGTACCGTTGATACCTTCGGCAGCTAGTAACAGTGTGCCTTTGACCTCATTGCCCAGCATAGTATTTAAGATCGGCTCGCGGTATTGCTCAAAATCGTTAAAGCGAGTAAATTTATATAAAGCGGCGACAACGATATTGTTGGTGTCTTTATGATACTCAGGTGCGTGAGCTTTGGTGTTCATGATAGTCTCCTGCGGGCTAGGACGTAAACCTAGTGCAATGGGTTGATGAAAAGTTAATAACATTTATCAGGTTGTGGAATTCATAAATGCGCGCGTAGTGTAGCAAATTTTAGAGGGGTTTTGAATGGGTTTAAAAATTAACCATTTATTTAAAGACTGTTGTTATCTAACGTAGGTTTTGCTTACGATATAAAAAAGCACCAACTTAAAACGAAGATGAATAAGGACTATATTTGAATAGGATGGAAACAACGAGATACAACGTTAAATCCTTTAAATCTAAAAAAACTCTACTTTCAATCAAAAAATCCAGCGCAAAGGCTGGATTCTTATTCGCTAAGATATCTGGCTTGAAGCTTATTTACTTTGGAACCAGCTATCCGCTTGGCTACGGGCGCTAGCGATATCAGAGCTTGATAAATTTAGCGCTAACTGACCGATTTTACCGCGTGCTTTGTCACGTACTTTTTCGTCTAACATACCATCGCGGGCAGCTAAGTCATACCATTTGTACGCGTCAACTAGATTTTTTTGCTTCTCATCTAATAGCGCTAGGGTATAGCTGGCACGGTTATCGCCGCGCATGGCTGCTTTTTCTAACCAAACCTTGGCTTGCTGCAAGTTAGGTTGTACGCCTTCACCGCGCAAGTACATGATCGCCAGGTTCAACTGAGCAGGGGCAACGCCTTGCTGCGCTGCTTTGGTGTACCACTGAATCGCTTGCTGAGTGTTTTGCGTCACGCCTTCACCTTTTTGCAAGCGTTTAGCCAAATAGAACTGAGCGTGATCACTGCCTTGAGCGGCAAGCGCTGACAACTCACTGACTGGCATCAGCTCAAAACGAGAAACATCAAGTGGTACGTTTGAGATCAACTCAGCATTGGCAAGACCTGCACAGGTGAGTAGGGTGGTGAACAAGGCTGCTTTTAAAAGTTTCATAGCGGCTCCAATATTAGGCAATGAATATACAAGGGGGTTGAGTTCTACTGTTCAAAACAGTGATAACAATTAGGTTAAATTTGTATATGAACTTACCTAATTATTAGCAATATCAACAACCCTTAGTTTATAGCACTACCTTCCAAACAAATACTAAAAAGTAGAAGTGAGAGGTAGCTCAACCGATAAACGGTCGTTATCGGTGTATGAATGACAATATTTTGCTAGCTTACCATTCAATTTTGCGAAACTCAAACGTTAATTTAATCAATTATCGCGACTCCTTTTTCTGTAGTCTGTAATAAAATCAAAACGTTACTACGAGTTTACCCAGATTAAGGTAACTCTATGAGTAAGATAGTTGCTATTAAAATAAATAATACCTTAACTACAAAGCAGGATTCTGTTTAGTGACGCGGTAGATAGCGACATCTGCCAGCAGGTTGGGCGCTTGGCGAATGAGGGTGGTCATAAGCGGCGAGTGACCTCGTTCAGAGTCGCTGACAGCGAAGCGATTAAGTATATGAATATCATGCTCAGCACACAGCGCTTCAAAATCCTTAAAAGTACATAAGTGAATGTTTGGCGTATTGTACCACTCATAAGGTAGGGCTTCTGAAACCGGCATCAGCCCTTTTAGACCAAGGTGAATACGGTTTTGCCAATGCGCAAAGTTTGGGAAGGTAATCACCGCTTCACGAGCCACGCGTAGCATATCGAGTAACAGCAAATCGGGCGCTTTTACCGCTTGTAGAGCGCGTGCCATGACAACAGTATCAAAGCTATTATCCGCAAAGCGTGCCAGACCGTCGTTTAGATCTTGCTCAATGATCGGGAGCCCTCTAGCGATACCAGCGTTGATCTTGTCAGTATCGATCTCAAGCCCGTAACCTGTGACCCCAAGTTGAGTTTGTAGATGAGCCAGTAGCTCGCCATTGCCGCAGCCCAAATCGAGCACGTGCGAGTGCGGTGCGATCCAGCGCTCAGCCAATTGATAGTCCATTCTCATAAGCGCGCTCCGGCTACAGATGGGTGTGACGTCATAAAAGGCGCGGTCAAAAAGCCCTCAATTGCGCCCATATATCGCGGAATATCGAACAAGAAAGAATCGTGTCCATGCGGGGCGTCAACGTTGATATAACTGACAGGTTTGCCAGTAGCCATCAGTGCATCGACGATCTCTTGCGAGCGCTCAGGAGCAAAGCGCCAATCAGTGGTAAAAGAGACGATCAGGTACTGACACTGCGTATGCGCTAAGGCTGTTTTGAGGGCGGCAAGCTCTTGATGGTGGGCGACAGTTTCATCAGTCGAAGCGTCAGTAGTCGTCGTCTCATCGATTGCGGCACGCGTCGCAAGGGTAGCCGTGTCATCTACACTCGTAGCAGCGTGATTGATCACTTCATTAAGCACCGTGTCTGTATCAGCATTTAGAGTGTAGCTCGAAGCATTAGTATCGGTAGCGGCAGGAGGAGATACGATGCCGCGCGTCGGATCAAAATAATCTAGCGCTTTGGTCATCAGCAAGTAAGTATTGGCATCGAAGTTCTCACTAAAACGCTCGCCTTGATAGCGCAGGTAACTCTCGACTTGGAATTCAACGTCATAGCCGTACATAAACTTGCCAGACTTTAGGTCGCGGCCAAATTTGGCTTTCATAGCGTCGTCAGTCAGGTAAGTAATGTGACCGACCATACGTGCAAGGATCAGCCCGCGACGCGGATACGTGCCTGCCTGCAAGTAGCGCCCGTCCTTAAAGTCAGGATCAGATAAGATGGACTGACGCGCCACTTCGTTAAAGGCGATATTTTGAGCGGAGAGTTTAGGCGTGCTGGCGATCACAACGCAGCGCTTTAGGCGCTCAGGATAATCCACTGACCACTGCAAAGCCTGCATGCCGCCCATAGAGCCGCCAACGATAGCGTGCCACACCTCAATACCTAAGCGATCTGAGAATAGCGCCTGTGTCTTGACCCAATCCTTAATAGTAACCAGCGGAAAGTCAGGGCCATAAACTTGAGCATTGTCCTTAGCATGGCTCTGAGCATTGCCCTTAGCATTAGCATCGCCCTGAGCGTTGCCCTCTTTATCAATGCTGTCAGGATTGATGGACGTCGGTCCTGTAGAGCCAAAGCAGCTACCAATGTTATTGACACATACGACGTAGAATATATCGGTATCAATCGCTTTACCCGGCCCTATCATGTTATCCCACCAGCCCGCTTTTTTATCATCAGCGCTGTGAAGGCCTGCGGCATGATGACTACCAGAGAGCGCATGACAGATCAAAATTGCGTTTGATTTGTCTTGATTGAGCGTGCCATAAGTTTCAAATATTAACTCAAAGCTTGGTAGTACCCGCTGACACTCAAGCGTAAGCGGCTCATCAAAGTGATAGGTCTGCGGGGTGACGATTCCCACTGAGCCAACTGCGCTGTCAGGCTCAGCGGCATCGCTTGACTGCGCTGCTGACTCGAGTGGGGCGTTACTAGATGCTTCACTAGGGGTACGACGTGCGCTCAAAGCTACCTCTCAAGATGATAAGTTCATAGAATAAATAACAGGCTTATACGCTAATAAATTCAACCAGCAATGTAAGCTTTGCCTGCCTATTGTATGGCGATGCGTCTATGAGCACAACCTCCACATCAAATGATTGTATTGGCTTACCTGATAACTGTGTTTACAGTCACTTTTTGACTGCGCGTAACGCTTATATAATGCTACACTGACAAAGCAATGTGAATTGCAGCATTTACCCTTTACCTATCACAAAAAATCTATCATCAAAAAATTAGTCATTATGAAGCCTAAAATACCGCCCCGTATTGCTGTTTTATTAGTTAATCTCGGTACACCAGATGAGCCAACACCGCCCGCTGTTCGTCGCTATCTGCGGCAGTTTTTATCGGATCCGCGTGTCATTGAGATTCCCAAGTTTTTGTGGGCGATTATCCTTAATCTCTTTGTATTACCTAATCGCCCTAAGCGCGTGGCAAAAGCGTACGCCAGTATTTGGGAGGGCGACTCGCCCATTCGCCGCATACTCAAGGATCAAGTGGCACTGTTAGAGCCGCGTCTGGCTCAAAGTGCAGGTCCGTTTCGAGTGTCTGTGCATCCGGCGATGAGCTACGGCAATCCAGGTCTGCCTGATGTGATGGACACGCTACGCGGCGAGGGCGTGGATCATTTTGTGATTCTACCGCTGTTTCCCCAGTACTCAGCCACGTCAGGCGGTGCAGTGTATGATGCCATGACCAAATGGACACTCAAACAGCGCAACTTGCCTAACTATACGATGGTCAAAGACTACTTCGCCCATCCTTTATACATAAAAGCGTTAGCGGACAGCGTGCGCCGTTTTCAAGCTGAGCACGGTAAGCCTGATAAGCTGATGTTCAGCTTTCACGGTATCCCGCAGCCGTATGCGGATAAAGGTGATCCGTATCCTAAACGCTGCAAATGTACGGCAGCGCAAGTTGCTCACGAGTTAGGACTGGATGACGATGAGTGGATTATTAGCTTTCAGTCGCGCTTTGGTAAGCAAGAATGGGTCAAGCCTTATACCGATGTGGTACTAGAAGATTGGGGTAAGTCTGGCGTGCGCTCAGTGCAGATTCTCAGTCCTGCGTTTTCAGCAGATTGCTTGGAGACTTTAGAAGAATTAGCGATTGAGAACCGCGAAAATTTCTTGGAAGCGGGCGGGCAAGAGTATCATTATATTCCAGCGTTAAATTTAGATGAGGCGCATATTGATCTGCTGCAAGCTTTAAGCGAGCCACTGGTAAAAGGCTGGGCAGGTACGCTCGATGGCTGGGCGTAAATAAAGGCTGAGCTAGGCTTTTGAATTTAGCCTTATAAAACCATAAAAAACACCTTTATAGCTAGGTTATTTCACAACTAGGCTATAAAGGTGTTTTATATTCTTAAGCTGGTAACCGACTCGATTTAAAAGTCATCGTCATTGCTGTTTTCGGCGGCATCTTTATCAGCGATATCCACAATATCAGGATAGTCGTCGTCATCTAAATTATCTTGCACTAAGACATTCTCGACGTTTGCTTCATCGACATTTTGGCGATGCATAGGGGTAAGACCTTGAGTGGCTTCTGTACCGACTTCTGAATTGTCAAAGCCTGCGCTATTATCAATGACATCATCGTTATCAAAAGTAGACAACATAGGATCGTCTAAATTGACCTTTTGTGTGCCCTCTTCATTCAGACGGTCATCGCCTTCGATATGATCCATCTCTTCTGGTAGTGGGGTCTTTGGGTTGTCCATGTCGCGCTCCTTATGATTATTAGTGTTTATCTATTATTGAAGCTATCAAGTTAAAGCCATAAAATACTATGACGCACAAAATACTATGGCGATAGTGTGGCGTGTTATCACTTTGACTGCCAGTGCTAAGCTGTCACAAGATGTTCAAAAAGTGTAAGAATTATTCAAAGTTGCTATATTCAAAGTCGCTATAGGACACATAGAATAATAAACAAAACGGTCATCTAGATTAGATGAACGTTTTGTTTCAGCGCTTCGGTTAAACCACGTACAAAGAATTTACTCGCAGAGTAAGATGCATGCTCAGGTTGTCCATAGATAGCAGAAATTATAGTGCGGTTCACTGTCGTAAAATACTTGAATATAGTTCGATTCTAATTAGTACACCTCTATCTACCGCTCACTTTTCTATGAATGAAGTGCAGGACAGAGTCAGGGGCAAGTTGTGAAAAGATATGGACAAATTTTGCAGTAAAACCGACAGAATAATGTACCGCCGTTATTTTGCTATTGGGAGATACAGTAAGTTTACTAATGCTGTTAGCGACGTCATCAGCGGTTAAATGGATACCTAAACGCTCAATACTAGCGACTTTTAAGTTTGTGGTCATATCTGATTTGACCCACATGGGCATGACATCGATAACTTTTATGCCTTGCGCCTTATATTCGATATTTAAGCCTTCAGTGAGACCTTTGACATAGAATTTACTAGCCGCATAATTGGCTACTTCAGGCTGACCATATAGCGAAGAAGAAGAGGAAACGTTGATGATTTTGCCGTTTTCGCTTTTAGCGACATGAGAGGCAAGCTTATGACACCCTATCAATACGCCTTTACAGTTTACATCGATGAGCGCTAATTGTTCGGTCAAATCAGTCGTTGGCAAGTGACCATTGACCAATACACCTGCATTGTTTATCAGCACATCAATAGCACCAAACTTGTCATCCATTTGCGCGATAGCATCATCCCAAGCAGTAGGATCTGTGACATCAAGCTGGTCAATAATAATGCGCTGTCCTGCTGCCAACTCCCTAAAAGGCTGGTCTTTAATGACCTCACTGAGCGTGGTGGTACTAGTGGCAAACATGCCAACGTTATGACCTTTTCTTACTAAGTTTTTGGCAGTTGCCAGTCCAATACCGCGTGATGCACCTGTAATAAGTACGTTCATGTCTCTTCCTTGAGGTCAGGGTATAAAAACTGAGCTTTAAGCCAAAGCATAAAATTAATTACACCTCAAATAAACTACAATAGTCCGCTCATAGGCGCAACTAAAATATGTAGCTTGTATGCAATCCCGCAATCTCAAACCGCGCTTAATGACCCTTGTTAGCGCCTACTTTAACAGTGGGACTATTGGACAAGGTCATCTCAAAGCGTTTTAGTTTAAATCTTAATAAGTAAAATAAGGCAATGGCATATATTGTAATTTCACTTAACTCCTCAATTTCTCCACCAAGATCTTGCGGGAACAAAATCGCGTTTTCTGCTAGATATTGTATGACTGCCAGTATTGCCACAACAATATAAAAAATAGGCGCGACGTTTTTTAGCATTGACCACGTATAGCGCCATGCATAAATCAATAATAGTAAAGTCAGACTGTGTACCACCAGTAGCACACTGTCTTCCCACCAATCATAGGTAAATCCGAACAATAAAAAATCACTAGGAACAAATAAGTCGGGTAAATGATTGAGCTCACGACGTAGAATAGTAAAAAATACCAATATAGAAGCCAGCCAAAAGCTGCTTCCTGTTTTTATCTTGCTTTGTATCGCGTATTTAGCACAGAGCAGCATACACAGTAATAGTATGATATTACCGACAGTTTCAATGATGCCATTTTCAGTAAAAATGGGAATCTCCTAGCCTAGGACAAATATAGGGAACAAAAAAGTGAGCGTACACGCTCACTTTCAGTATTGATTTATATCAATAAAACACTAGATATATTTTGCGGCTATTATAACGCTAAGTATAATAGCCTGTCATTATTAAATTTAATCATCTAAACCAATAT
This sequence comes from uncultured Psychrobacter sp., assembly GCA_947489525.1. Classification (GTDB taxonomy): domain Bacteria; phylum Pseudomonadota; class Gammaproteobacteria; order Pseudomonadales; family Moraxellaceae; genus Psychrobacter. The sequence continues at coordinate 132,706 of CANLDW010000002.1, read as the reverse complement.
TAGCATTAAGATTTTTTAATGAATAATGGTATTAATTTTAAATTTTTATTACGTCATGATAAAAATACGAACCATCGGTAGGCGTAGAATGCGCCCCGCGCCCCGGATTTAGAAATAGTTATCTGACCAGTGCATGGAACGCACCCTACGCCAAAATCTAATCTAAATCACCAATCAATGCGCTTCATCCCAATTGTCACCGCTGTCGGTCTCAACCAATAACGGCACAGCAAAATCAACGTTCCAGCCCATATCTTTTGCCGTAACTCTGAGCACATCTTGCATGGCCGTTTTGATAAGCTGACTGAGCTCATCAACCTTGTCGCTATCGACTTCAAACACTAGCTCATCGTGGACTTGTAGCAGCATTTTAGCGTGTTCTTTGGGCAATACTTTATCAACGGCAACCATAGCAAGCTTAATGATATCGGCAGCGGAGCCTTGTAGTGGCGCGTTGATCGCCGCGCGCTCCGCTGCTTGTTTGACCATACGATTACTATGATTGATATCAGGGGTGTAGAGCTTGCGCCCAAGTATTGTCTCAATATAGCCGCGCTCAACCGCGCTGGCACGAGTGTCGACCATATATTGTTTGACGCTAGGGTAGCGATCAAAGTACATATCGATATAATCCTGCGCCTCATTACGGCTCATTTGTAGCTGTTTTGCCAATCCAAAGGCGCTCATGCCATAGAGCAGACCGAAATTAATCGCCTTAGCATTGCGGCGCTCGGTGGCGCTCACGTCTTCAATACTTTTACCTAACACTTCAGCGGCGGTGGCGGTATGAATATCAAGGCCTTCTTTAAAGGCGCGCGTTAAGTTCGCATCGCCTGAGAAATGCGCCATCAAACGCAGCTCAATCTGCGAGTAATCCGCCGCTAAAATCACGCGGCCTGTTGGTGCAATAAAGGCTTGGCGGATCAAGCGACCTGTAGCGGTGCGAATAGGAATATTTTGCAGGTTAGGATCGGTTGAGGAGAGACGTCCTGTACTGGTGAGCGCCTGATGATAGCTGGTATGCACACGGTCGGTTTCACTATCAGCGACAGCATCAAGCGAGTCGGTATAGGTGTTTTTTAGCTTAGCTAGGCTTCGGTACTCAAGGGTCACATCGACTAGCGGATGATCGACCTTGGAGAGTACAGCTTCGCTGGTCGAATACTGTCCCGACTTCGTCTTTTTGCCGCCGGGGACAGCGAGTTTATCAAAGAGCATCTCGCCAAGCTGCTTTGGTGAGCCGAGATTAAATTCTTCGCCTGCGATCTCATAAGCTTGCTTTTCTAGCGCAATAATCTCTTCATCAAAGCGTTTAGACAGCTCATTTAAGAACGCGCGTTTGATCAAAATACCGCTTGCCTCCATGTGGCAGAGGATTTGTGCAGTGGGAATCTCAAGCTCATTTAGCAGTCTGACATTGTTATTATCATCGGCAAGGGTGTTGCTAAACACTTCAAACAGCTGATAAGTGATATCAGCATCTTCGCAAGCGTAGTCGCTGGCAATATCGATGGCAACTTGATCGAAGCTGACTTGTTTGGCGCCTTTACCAGCGACATCCTCATAGCTGATGGTTTGCGTCTGTAAATAGTGGCGCGCCAGATCATCCATACCGTGGCGAGTGATTGCCGCGTTGATGACGTAGCTTGCTAGCATCGTATCCATCGCCCAGTTATTGGGCGATTTATGTAGCGCACCGATCAGATCAATATCGTAGTGACTCAAAATGTGGGCGTCATACTTTAAGTGTTGACCGATTTTACCTATCTTTGGGTTCTCTAAGATGGGCTTTAGGCGCGTCAGTACCGTATCGCGATCCAATTGTTTGGTAGTTAGTTCATCACCTTCTAGCTTGTGCGTTAGCGGAACGTAATAAGCTTCGTGCGCCTCTAGGGCAAATGATAGTCCAACGATTTCGGCCTCACGCCAGTAGATACTAGTAGTCTCGGTATCGATGACGAAGTAGGGCGCTGCATTAAGTGCTGAGATTAGACTCTCAAAGGCAGGCATGTCTAGCACCGTATGCCATGCCTTCTCATGACTCTTACTGCGTTTGATGTTTTCGACCTTGGTCGATTGTAGCGATTTGGCAACTTGGGCTTGGGACTCAGCGTTTGCTTGACTGTTAGCAACGCTTTGAACGCCGTCATTAGCTGGGTGATTGGGATGGTCTAAAGAGGCAAGCTCGTTTTTAAACTCAAGCTCACTGTAGAGCTCGCGCAGCTCATCAATGTGCGCGCACGGGTCGGTATTAATCTTCAGATCCGTCCAGTCCTGACCGATGTCTAAGTCTGTGACAATCGTTGCTAGCTGCGCATTAAACGGGATATCATCCGCGTATTCGACCAAGTTTTTGCCCGCGCGTCCTTTGATCTCAGCGACGTTATCCAGCATACCAGCAATATTGCCATACTTATTAAGCAGATCTTTAGCCGTCTTTTTACCGATACCGGGGACACCTTTTATGCCGTCTGAGGAGTCGCCCATCAATGTCAAAAAGTCTATCATCTGCTCAGGATTGATGCCGAATTTCTCAATCACCCCTTGAGTATCGGTGATTTTGCCTGTGAAGCTATCCTCCAATATCACGCAATCATTGACCAGCTGCATCATGTCTTTATCGCCCGTTGAGATGACCACATGATGACCTTCAGCGACCGCACGATAAGCCAGCGTACCGATAATGTCGTCAGCCTCAGCGCCTTCAATACGTAGGAGCGGAATCCCCAAAGCGCTTACCAAACGATGAATATAAGGGATTTGCTCGACCAGTTCAGGATCGATAGGCGGACGACCCGCTTTGTAATCGGTCGACATGGCATGGCGAAAGGTAGGCGATTTGGTATCGAAACAGACTGCCATATGCGTCGGATGATAACGGCGCATAAGCTTGAGCAGCGCGTTTAGCGTGCCACGTATGGCATTGGTCATCAGTCCTTGGGTATTTTGCATGGTTTTGGGCAGGGCATGGTACGTGCGAAATAGATAATAGGAGCCATCAACTAAGATAAATGGCGGCTGGTTTTTGTCGACGTGGCTGGTATCCATAGTCGCCACGTTGGGCATAGTGTCGAAATTGGGCAGAATATCAGGATCAATAGGGGAGTGCGAATTGTGATCGTTATCAGTCATAGAAGTCACTTATAGGTATAAGACAAATAGGTATGAGATAGAATAATGTCTCTATTATAGCGTTAAAATGCCAGCGTGCCGAATGACTAAAATTTATCAGTAAAATATCAATAAAAAAAAGAATCTAGCTTTGGCTAGATTCTTTATCAAACAAGTTTTCTTAAGAGACACTACTCTATGTCAAGCTTGCCACCTTACTTAACCTCTGAAGTCACTTCGATATCGATATTACCTTTGGTCGCTTTTGAATACGGGCAGACCTCATGCGCTTTTTCGACTAGCTTTTGAATCTCATCAGCGGATAAATCGGTACTCTCGGCAATGACGTGAATCTTAACTGCCAGTTTGTAGTCATGATTGTCGCCTTGCAAGAGGTCAACTGAGGTCTCAGTCGTTGAGCCAAAGCTAGCGCTTTCCATCTTTTTGACCACCCCAAGCGCACTATCAAAACAAGCAGCGTAACCCATGGCGAGTAGTTGTTCTGGATTGTTGCCTTCTTTGTTACCGCCCGGTGGAGCCATATCAATAGTCAAGTCACTATCATTGAGCATAGCTTTGCCCATGCGGCCGCCAGTAACCGTTGCTTTAGTAGAATATAAAGTTTTCATAGCAGATCCTTTGTTTAGAAAATAGTTTAGTGCATATCTATTATTACTCTGCCATATTAGCAAATGGGAATCATAGCCACGTCATGGACTCGTAAGATTATACTGACGGTTTGTAAGTTCAACACTGCCAACACAGCGTTTATCAAATAGACCCAGTTTAGACATTATTTAGACATTATTTAGACATTGTGTAGACATTGTTTAGACGTCTAATCGTAATCAGGAGAGTAAACTATCAAGCTCACGCTTAATATTGTCTCTAGCAGTACTCTCCAAGCGCGCAAAATACTCCCTAGTTAGGTATAAGCTCGGATGCTTAAGCAAATCTTGTAATACGCGTATCCGGCCAGCTCGATAATCACTATCTGCAACGTGTTGATACTCATAGCGGACAGCCTGTGCATACTGCTCGTACGCTGTCCAAGGCGCGCCTAGTATACTCAAATCTATATCCAAAAAGTAAGCGGCGTCCGTATCAAAGCGCTCTTTTTCAGGAGAGTCGTCATTGACGCTTAGCTTATGAGACGCCGTCATTAGGATGAGATCAGAGACGCGCTGGCAATCGCTAGTGCTTAGATAAGGATGAAGCAACTCTATAGCATACTCGGCACTTTTAAGCTCATTATCTGCGCGCGTCGGGTCGTAGATAATGTCGTGATAGTACAAGGCCAAGGCAAGGGTATGCGGCTGCTCAAGCCTATCTTGTACCTGCGTAAACTGATAGTACATTTGCGCAATATGCTGCAGCGTATGATAAGCGCGAACAGGTTCACTATACCGCTTGGCAATATCTTGCCACAGCAAACGAGCACGGTCATCGCCAAGCTTAGTATAACTTAGACCGCAAGCTTGTGCGCTAGACTTGCTTGCCGCGGCAAGATGCTCAATAAAACGCTCAGCTGCAATTGTCTGCTCATTCATACTTATCCTTTAAGCTGAACTGTCTGCTTATTTCATATAGCAGGATATTTAATCCATTTTTGCCGCATCGCTTTGCTCAGCTAAAGCTTTTTTAAACACATCACCGAGCAAGTTGACATCATCAACGCGCGCGTAGTTTAAACGAGTGACAAAAGCGATGTGCCGATGCGGGCCTTTTTCTGCCAGCGGTATCGCTACCGCGTTTTGGTTTTGTAGATGCAGCTGATCGAGTGCCATCTCAGGCACTAAGGTAGTACCCATATTAGCAAGCGCCATCTGAATCAAGGTGTTGAGACTGGCATCAGAGAAGCTTGATTTCATCTCTTCGCGATCAAAGTGGCAGACGGATAAGGTTTGATCGGTTAAACAATGACCTTCGCCAAGCAGCATCAAATTAGCCGTAGCCAGCTCGTCAGCATCGATCGTGTCGAGCTTGGCATGGACATCATCCTTTGGAAACACGGCAAAAAAGTCCTCATCCCAAAACTCAAAGGTATGTAGTCCCTCTACAGCATAAGGCAGTGCAATGATCGCCGTATCAATGTGACCGTAGCGCACTTGTTCGAGCAGGCGCTCGGTTTGCTGCTCGACGATGGTCATGCGAAACTCGGGATAATGCCTTTTGAGCGCTGGCAGGACTTTAGGCAAAAGATAAGGCGCGATCGTTGGAATAATACCTACGGTCATGGGGTAGGCAAGAGGCGTCTGATGACTGTGCGCCCGCGTAGTTAGATCATTTACCTCAGAGAACACTCGCTGAGCACGCGTTAAGATGTCCTGTCCGATAGGCGTGATGAGCACCTGCTTGTTGTTGCGCTCGAATATCTGTGTATCAAGCTGCTTTTCAAGCTCAGCGATACCGAGACTCAAGGCAGATTGCGAGATATTACAGTCTTCAGCGGCGCGTTTGAAGTGACGATGCTTAGCGACAGCTAACGCAAATTCAAGTTGACGTAAGGTAATCATAATGGCTCTCTTTTTAGGGGCATATTGTCTTTGTTTTGGGAGCAGCGACCAGCAGATAGAATAGTTTAACAAGTTTAATAAAACAAAACATCACATTAAAAACTTTTAACTAGATTAACTATAGAATTCGGGTATAGTTTGTCGGGTAGCCCAGAGACATATCCATCGGGTCAACACGAATATATAAATAATCAACAACGAATTCAACTTCAATTAACTAAAAGAGGAGCCATCCATGGCCGCTATTATTAATCAGGAAATCCCAGAATTTACAACAGAAGCGTTTGTAAATGGTGAGTTTAAAACCATTAGCTCTGAAGATGTTAAAGGTAAGTGGGCGGTATTTATGTTCTACCCACATGACTTTACGTTTGTATGTCCAACTGAGCTTGAAGATATGGCGAATCATTACGAAGAGCTAAAAGCGCTTGGTGCTGAGGTCTATTCCGTATCAACTGACACGCATTTCGTACACAAAGCGTGGCATGATTCATCTGACGCTATTGGTAAAGTTACTTTCCCAATGCTAGGTGACGGCACTGGTAAAATCACGCGTGGTTTTAACATTATGATCGAAGAAGACAACGCCGCCCTTCGTGGTACCTTTATCGTTGATCCAGATGGCTTAATCAAAGTTGCTGAGATTCATGACTTAGGTATTGGCCGTAGTGCAAAAGATATCGTACGCAAAATCAAAGCGGCACAATATGTACGCGACAACGACGGCGAAGTTTGCCCAGCAGCGTGGGAACAAGGTCAAGCGACCCTAAAACCAAGTCTAGACCTCGTTGGTAAAATCTAATACATCGTTATTAGAGTAGGGCTATAAAGTAATAATAATAATTTAGCACTACGGATACATTAAGACCCCATCAGCGTACGTTGATGGGGTCTTTCTATGGTATGAGCTATACAGTAATTTTTGTAAGATTTGCACTTTATGGCGCTATTAGTTCAATATTATGACGCTTGAGATTGTATTTTGTTCTTATCAATTATTCTGTAAATCTCATCTTTGAGCTGCAGCTTTCGTCGCTTCATCTGTTCAATCTCTTCATCACAGCTGGCCTGTTTTACTCTATCTTTCTCAAGCCTATTGATTCGCTCATCAAGCTGCGTATGTTCATCAAATATTACCGCAAAATGGCTGTCTTTTTGCTTAAGCTCGGTGATGATATCTCGATTATCTTGCCAGGTATCTGTCTTTCTCATAATGTCATCCTTGTGGTTGAGCGCCAAAACAGAGTGAGTCACCGTAAACTAGCTATTATGGCGCTTTGTGGTCAAAATGATTTATAGAATAGAGGTGACACGCTCTTTTCTAAGATACCATATCAAATGCTGTTGAGTAATACGTTTGCTGTGACAGTGATGTTAGTAATTATTCTCATAATCATTCTTAATTGTAGCGCGCCTTTTCACGCTTACCAAGACGCTGTCTATTATCTCGCTTAATAGTGATAAATCTAAGTTTAGTATATTAATAATTAATTACATATATTGTTTTATGATTTGTTTTATAGAACGTAAGGTTTGAATTTCTAAGCTTGCTCAAAGCCTTCAAAGCATTGATAATAGGTTCATCAAAAGTTATTAGACCCCTTTAGCACTCCTCATGGTTAGTGTTTTATAAAGGGGTCAATAGTGTCAAGTGACACTTGACCTAACCAGACATTTACAACAAAACTATCCTACATTTTTATCAAATTATCTATCAAATTAAATAATAAAGAGGAATTTTTATGTTAGACCAAAGTCTATTAGATGCCGTTAAAAGTTATAGCGAAAACATGACCCGTCCCATTACCTTTGTATTAGGCACAGGTGAACACGAAAAGCGCAGTGAGCTTGTTGATTTTTTGACGAAGATTGCAGACACAACTGATAAGATTAATTTTGATGTAGAGGCGACTGACGATAGCTTACCAAGCCCAATCAGTTTTGCGGTACGTAGTAATATCGATGATAAATTAGTCGATAATGGCGTAGTATTTAGTGGTATTCCGGGCGGTCATGAGTTTACCTCATTGATTCTAGCGATTTTGCAAGCCGGTGGCCATACGCTTAAGCTTGATGAAGGCCTACAGAAGCTTGTTAAGCGCATTAATCAACCTTTAGCGTTTCAAACTTACGTATCATTATCTTGCCACAGCTGCCCTGAGGTTGTACAAGCGCTAAACCAGTTCTCACTACTGAACGAAGGTATCAGTAATGAGATGATTGATGGTGCTTTGTTCCAAGAACAAGTAGAGGCCAATAACATTCAAGGTGTACCTGCGGTATTCTTAAATGGTAAGCCTTTTGCTAATGGTTTGATCGATACAGCGAAGCTCATCGCTAAGCTACAAGACCAATATCCAGATCTACTAAGCGAAGCCAGTGATGAGGATGCTGAGCAATTAGAGCAGCAAGACGTTACGATAATCGGTGCAGGTCCAGCAGGCGTTGCTGCCGCTATCTATACCGCGCGTAAAGGTCTAAAAGTGGCTATGGTTGCTGACCGTATCGGTGGGCAGGTCAAAGACACCCAAGATATTGAAAACTTGATTTCTGTGCCTTTGACAAATGGTACGGATTTATCAACAAACTTTATGAAGCACTTAGAAGAGTATAATATTACTCTCAAGCAGCATGTGACTGTCAAAGAGATTACTGAAACTGAAGAAGAGAACTACAGGGTGCATCTCAACACAGGCGAGAGTTTTGAGACGCGCAGTATTATTCTTGCAACCGGTGCTCAGTGGCGTAAGCTTGGTGTACCAGGTGAGGAAGAAAACGTCGGTAAAGGCGTGGCATACTGTGCACATTGTGACGGTCCTTTCTTTAAGGACAAAGATATCTCAGTCATCGGTGGCGGTAACTCAGGTGTCGAGGCAGCGCTTGATCTAGCGGGTATCGTCAAGCATGTTACGGTACTAGAATTCGCTGATGATCTCAAAGCCGATCAGGTACTGATCAATAAGGCCAAAGAAAAAGACAACATTGAGTTTATTACCGCTGCGGCGACTAAAGAGATCAAAGCCACTGACGGTAAAGTGAGCTCTATTGTCTTTGAAGACCGTAAAAGTGGTGAGACGCACGAGCGTGACTTGGACGGCGTATTTGTTCAGATCGGTTTGGTACCCAATACTGAGTTTGTCAAAGGCTTTGTCGATGTCAACCGCTTCGGTGAGATTGAAATTGATGAGAAATGCCGTACTGATCGCAAAGGAATCTTTGCCTGCGGTGATGTGACTACTGTGCCCTTTAAGCAGATCAATATTGCTATGGGTGAAGGTTCTAAAGCTGCTTTGAGTGCTTTTGAATACCTTGTTATGCAGTAAATTAGTCTGTACTTTTAGTTTGGAAAGCCACCTCTTTTGAGGTGGCTTTTTTGTGGGTGCTTAAAAAGAATTTAACTTGTCTCAAATCCACCCTTTCAATCACTCCTTATTTCTAATCAGAGCAATCACAGGGATAGCAATCACATACATCAGTACCCCGTAAACGGCAGCAGGTAAAGCGATTGCGGGCAGGGCAACGGTAGTGCCCATAATGATTGGCGCTAAGGTAATGGCTGTCGTACTGTTTTGAATACTCGTCTCAATGGCTACCGTCTTAGTATCGAACCAGCTGAGCTTGAGCAGTCGTGCCGTGAGCATACTGACCACAAATAAAACAACGATCAGTAGCACCAGCTCCAGCCCAATAGAGGTGAGCTGTGATTGGAGTAGCTCTAGATTGGAGGCAATGACGGCAAAAACAATTAGCACAAAAAATATACCAGAGATACCATTTAGAATACCGCTTCTACGCGTCATAAACTGCGTGAACTTATAGCGTGCTAGCATACCAATACTGACAGGTAGAGTGGTTAATAAGAACATGACTACGCCGATCTTAACGGCACTAATCGTACCCGCCTGATCTTGCATAAAGTGGTTAAACGCTAAGGTAATCAAGATAGGCAAAGTGATGACCGATAGTAGGCTAACGACACCTGTGAGTGCGACCGATAGCGCGACATTGCCCTTGGCGTAGTAAGTGAGCAGATTACTGGTCACACCGCCGGGGCAAAAGCTGATGAGCATAATACCAAAGGCAATCGCTGGTGGCGGCGTTGCAATAAGGACGATGATTAAGGCAACCACCGGCACTAAGATGACTTGATTGAACAGGCCAACGAAGAATGCCTTGGGATTGGTCGCAATTATCTTGAAGTCACTGAGCTTGAGACCCGTGCCTAAGGTAAACATAATGTAAGCGAGTGCTAATGGAAGCAGCGCTAGGGCGATATTACTCATACGACAGTCCTTGTGGTAGTAACAGTCGCAGGCTTACGACTCATTAGATGGCTGACACTCCGTGTGTCCCTTCCATCATAACCGTTATCGATGATTTAGCAAATCTTTTACGGTACGTAAAATCGTCTTAATTAGACAATACGCCTGTCATTTCGATAATCTCGCCTGCTTCGTCTTCTGAAATAACGCGTGTCTCTGTTAAAGCGTCTGCTATCCATGCTTGCAGATGCGTATTGTTAAGCATCTTTTGGCAATACTGTTTGGTCGTTGGTCTAAGTTCGATATTCGAGGCAGCCGCGTAAGTTTGCAAACGCAGTACCACTGGCGCAAAAAAAGCATCGGCCGCGCTAAATTCGCCAAATAGATGACTGTCCTTTGCACGGCCCTTTAAACAATCAGCAAAAATGTCTTCGATACGTGCAATATCAGCTAAACATGCACTACTTGGGGTTATCTTTGCCGTTGCTCTAATATTCATTGGCATCTCACTACGAATGCCCATCAAGCCTGAATGCATCTCAGCGACGATACTTTGACAGTAAGCACTATTGATTCGAGTTTGCTGAGCAGATTGTGCTTTAGTATTAGACTTACGCTCTCCCGTCCAAATATCGCTATCGGTAAAATAGTCGTTGATATGCATAGCAATGGCTAAGGTGTCCCAAACGCTTATTTTTTGATCGTTTTCATAGTAGACCAATACAGGGACTTTACCTGTTGGGGTATGCTCGTCAAGCACAGGTTTGCTTGATGAATGGAACAGCTCAATGGATTGCTCAGTAAAATCAACGTCAAAAGCTTTGAGGAGCAGCCATGCGCGTAGTGACCATGACGAGTAGTTTTTGTTGCCGATAATAAGGCGTGGTTTTAGAGGGTTTTGCATAATCATTTCCTATTAAGTGCTACCAGTAGGCTTAGATTATGGCGTTTGTTTGTATTGTTCACTAGTGCAAAGTTCTGATAGGACCTATTAGTAAAGCTAGGGTTTAACTTTGATAACTAAACTTCAGACTATGCTAGTCTTGTAAGCGAATATATGTTTTTGATAGAGGAATAAGTAAGTGGATATAGAAGCTTTACGCTGTTTTATTGCTGTGGTTGAGACAGGCAGTTATACGCAAGCGGCAGAGCAGGTGCATCGCAGTCAAAGTGCGGTCAGCCAAAAAATGCAAAAGCTCGCTGAGCAAACGGATAAGTCGTTGTTTACTAAGTCAGGACGCCTGCTTGAGCTGACTGAGGATGGTAAATTCTTATTAGGGTATGCACGGCACATTATTAGTTTGCATGATGATGCGCTACGGCAAATGCGTGATAGCAAACAGATTACAAGACCGCTGCAACTAGGCTGTCCTGATGACTATGCACAAAAGATATTACCCAAGATCGTTGCTCTTGTCCGTGCGCGCGTACCTAACTTACCTATACATGTGCACTGTCATAACTCTACACGTCTGCGTGACATGTTAAGCGCTGGCAGCTTAGATACGGCTATTGTGTCGCGCTCATCGGCGCGTGAGGCAGGGCAATTTTTACAGCAAGATAAAGGTACATGGGCGTTTAACGGTGATATCGATAAGTTAAGAGACACCTATGAGCAGACGCAAAGGGTGCCACTAGTGCTGTTTGATGAAAGTTGCCATTTTCATCATGCCGCTATTCAAGGGTTAAGTCAGATTAATATCACCAACCAAGTAATTTGTAGTGCCGATAGTTTGGGAGCGATAAGTAGTTTGGTGATGGCAGGGCAGGGTATTACCGTGGTTGCAAAGAGTAGTTTGGGACAGATGACGCCTTTGATAGAGGATAAGCATCCACTACCATTTACGCTACCCAAGCTCCCTGAGGTGATTATCGAGATGGTGATCGCGGCAAACGCCCATCCAAACTTTGGACGGGCGCAGGTAGTCAGCGTATGTGATGACTATGTAAATAAGGATCAATCATCGAGCAAATCCATCTGCTTAGCGGTCTCATAGATACCCGTTGAGCGCGCGCCCGTACGGCAGAATATCAAAATGGGCTGCTCGGATTGGTTAAAGAAGTCAGCAAAATCTTCGACGTGCTGCTGAGTAAGAGACGGCCCAGCAAATGAGATTTCCTTGTAAGCGACGCCGGCTTGTTTAGCCGCCGCCTCAATATCAGCGCTGGTCGGCTGATTTGGTTCTTCACCATCAGGGCGGTTATTGATAATGGTTTTAAAGCCCTCTTTAGCAAGTTCAGCGACTTGTTCTGGCGTGATTTGACCTTTGAACGTGATATTGTGAGCCATGTTGTATCCTTAGTTTATATCAAAGCGTTTATTTAAAATCGAAGCGGAATTTAGAGAGTCATGAATTACTATGTGTCTTGTCTCATATAGGGTTAGAGCAGACCTTGCATCAAGGCGCTTTGGTAGAGTAACTTGGCGCGCGTGCCTGTCCCGCAAAATAGGAGTACAGGCTTAGGCGCGGCACGATAAAAAGCAGCAAATTGCTCGATTGTTGCCCTGCTCAAGCGCTCATCGTCAAAGGGTAGATAATGATAGGTTAAATTGGCGCGCGCACTTGCCGCCGCTAAATGCTCGCTACTAGGCTGCGTAACATGCTCATCGTCTGGACGAATATTGATCACAGAGCGATAGCCCAGCTCAGCGAGTTTGGCGCACTGCACAGGGTAGATTTGCTTATAAATAGTAAGATCATCGGTCATAGAGAGTATCGATTAAAGCAGTGAGGGTAGATAAGGGTGTCACTCATCATAACGGTATGATAGGAGGTACAGCAATAGCTATCTCAACTATTTGAGTCCAAAGGCTTATTATGTTTTAAGTCATCTACAGCGTCAATGGTACTAAGATAGATGCGCCCTGACAGCTCAGTGATCAGCGGTGTATGTTCAATGTTATCCATCACCGGTCCCTTAATAAAGCTAAAATGCAAGCGCTTATTTTGCGCTTTTAGCTCTTTATTCAGCGTCGTTAACATCTCTTGCGCGGTCAGATCGATGTGATTGACCGCCGCCATAATAAATATGATGTCAGTGGCTTTGGGATATTGCTTTGCAGCCTGCAAGATACTGCGGTGAACGGACTCGCTATTACCAAAAAACAAGCTCTCATCGATACGCAGTATCAAAAGATGGGTAAACGTAACGACGTTATGGCGATTGACATTACGAAAGTGTCCCGTGCCTGCCAGTTGCCCGACAATAGCCACGTGCGGATGGCTCGATTGCCAGATTAGACTGGCAAAGGACACCATCAGTCCGATGACCAACCCTGTATTTAAGCCAAATATAAGTACACCAAAAAACGCAGCTAAAAAGCTTAAGGCATCTAGGCGATCACGCTGCCATGCAGCTTTCAATGTCGTAATATCAATAAGACCAATAATAGAGGCCATAATAGTCGCGCCTAAGATGGCATAAGGCAGCGGCGCTAGGGCATTACCAAATGCTACCAAAGTAGCGATCATAACGATAACAGTGACTAGGCTTGCCAGCGGCGTCTTCGCACCTGAATCGACATTGATAGCGGTTCGCGAAAAGCCGCCAGCGATAGCGAAGCTCTGAAATAAACCGCCAGCTATGTTTGCCAGCCCAAGACCAGTCAGCTCCCGATTGGCATCAAAGGGCTCACCACGCAGGCGTGCATAAGTACTCGCCACTGAGCTACTTGAGACAAAGATAATTAGCGCCATAAGCCCAGCGGTAGGCAGTAAATTTAGTACCTCACGCAGATCAACTTGAGGCCACGTAAATGTTGGCAGACCTTGCGGAATACTACCGATAGTGGCAACGCCATAGCTTGACCAGTGCAGCCCTATACTAAAGACAATAGCGATAGCCAATAAGATAAGCGGAAACAACCGCTCCGCCCATTTAGCCCTGCGCGCAGACAACCAGGTGTGCCACACCCACGCACTACCATAGCGGTTGGCAATCAGTAAGCTAAACGCAAACACGCCGATAACCAATGTCAAAGGATGCAAGAGCTGGACGTATTTGACCATGCTTGATAGATAACCTACCAGACCAGTACCCGCTACAGGAATCGCGGTTAGGTATTTGAGCTGACTAACAAAGATCAGTACCGCCGCGCCGCTAACAAAGCCTGCCGACACTCCGCGGCTAATAAACTGCATAATCCAGCCAAGCTTGAGTCGCCCAGCTAACCACAACAGTGCGCCGACGATCAGCGCCAGCAAGCTTGCCATCAGTATATATTGCTCAGCGCCTTTGTCGGCGTAAGCGTTAAGACCACTTGCCGTCATAATCGCTGTGATGGCGACGGGACCTACCGCTTGTACGTTACTAGAGCCCAGCCATGCATAGACGATAACCGGGACAATCGCTGCATATAGACCATATACAGGCGGCAGTCCTGCCAGCACCGCGTAGCCCAAGCTTTGCGGTATGACTAAGACGCCAACGACTAGCCCTGCGATGACATCAGTCGGTAGAGTCGCTAGCTGGTACTGCCGTAGCCAAGCTGGAATGAGACGAGTGACGATAGAGGACATGGAAGTAGCGCATTATCCTAAAACGAGGGTGTGAAAAGTAAAAAGGGTCAGGGGTCGGTTTTGGCACAAAAGCGCTGATATAACAGCTCTAAGACTGCTAGAGCGTCCTCGCTTAGAATACGATAATAAATCTGCTTACCCTCACGGCGCGTTGCCACCAGTTTGTCTTTACGCAGTATGCCTAACTGCTGCGATAGGCTTGGTTGACCGACGCCGACAAGTTTTTCAAGCTCACTGACGCAGTACTCTCCTTGAGTCAATTGACAAAGGAGTAGCAAGCGATCAGGATGTGATAGTGACTTTAGAAGTTGGCTGGCTTGCTCTGATGACTGCTGCATCTGCCGCGCTAAATCATTGGGCACTACGGTGTCTACGCTTATAGCGCTGTCCTCTTGACTGACACTGACAGAGTTATGCTGCTGGCTAAAGGTGCTCAGAGTAGACTCCTTATACAAGTAAAGTTAGTGATAATTATTTTATCATTCAAGACCCTAGGCTGTCTTATCAACACGCGTTTTAATATGTCATACACTATAACGCACCCCATCAAAATAACGCACCCCATCAAAGATATTAGCTGCGCACAAATCTTACATTTAATACCAAAAGCCATATCACACTAACACAGTAGCTGCTTGATATGGTTTAGTGTACCACCATAATAAACAAAGGCTATTGCGAGACAATAATAAGTGAGAAGCAATAATAAGTGAGAAGCAATAATAAGTGAGAAGCAATAATTAGGTCATTAAGATAGGAGAAGTAAGATGAGCGATCAAAGTTTTCATATTGTGTGTACAAATTGCCAAGCCACTAATCGGTTGCCAAGAGAGCGTTTAAACGCCAAGCCTAATTGCGGTAAATGCGGACGACCACTATTGACAGGTAGTCCACAAGAGTTAGACGCACAAAGTGTCAACAAGACTATTCAAAAAAACGATGTGCTAACCATTGTGGATTTTTGGGCGAGTTGGTGTCAGCCTTGTCACATGATGGCACCGCAGTTCAAGGACGCCGCTCAGCAGCTACCAGAAGTCGTATTTGCTAAACTACAGACCGACAAGTACGAGCAAGCCGCAGCGCCTTATAATATTCGTAGTCTGCCAACGATGGTGGCGTTTAGAGGCGGTAGCGAGATCTCTCGTCAATCAGGGGCTCTGCCTACCAACCAAATCGTTCAGTGGGTGCAAAGCTTGCAGTCGTGAACGCCGTAGTAAAGTAGAATGTAAAAAGCCAATACTCAAAAGGGTATTAGCTTTTTGGTTTTGTAAGTCAAGTATAACAGGAGTACTACTCGCCGTAGATCTTTATCCCGTTAGCAAAGCCACAACGTTTAACCCGCGCGGATTGAATAATAGCGTCAGCCTCGCCGTAGAGTCTAGATAATCTAGCATCGCGCGCCTTGTTACTATTGCTGCGACCCACGCCAAAACTGATGTTTGGCGAGATACCCCAGCGTCCTGCTGAGACCCCCACACCAACACCTGAAGCCGAAAAGCTTGAGCGCTCATTAAGCGCAGCATCAACGTAACGCTCAACCCTAGCGTACTCTTGGCTTAGTGACTCACAGTCATAGCTTTGATACGTGCTTGGCGGCACGTATTGCGGGGTTACATTACCACTAGTTGCACAGCCTGACAGGCCAATAATGCTAGCACTAGCTAATAGGGCAGTCGCCGTAAGAATCTTCATAGTAGCTCCTAAATGCGCTTAGATGAGTCGCGCACTAAAATAAGTTAACAGGTTTAGTGTACGCGAGTATAACGATACCTGCATAAGCAACAGCGCCAATCATCACGCCAACTTTGCTTTGACTTAAGGTTGCACTAGGACTAAAAGCTTTAATGCTCGCGCTAATAGCCGCGACTAACAGTATGATCTTAGCAAACACCCACTGCACTGGGGCGTTAACGCTCATCAGCTGCATGAGCATCCAGCCACCAGATAAGATAATCAGCGCGTATACGATGTGGTTAACGATCTTTACCGCCCGCGGCGCACGTTTATTAGCGCTAAGTACCACGTAGCTTTGATACAAGAACAGTCCAATGACAATAACGGCTAACAGTATATGTAGATGTTTCATAAATGAAGCTTTCCTTTATTGAGCTTGCAGTAAACTAGTATATAGCCTTGTTAAGCTCTATTTATAAAGCTTTATTTTGTCCAGCACACAGTGGACTATCAGGACTTCGTACTTGCGCTTGCCACTCATCAGGTGTATAGGCGTGTATAGCAAGGGCGTGAACCTGACCACCGTTAGAGGTGAGCTCTTGTGCTACGAGATCATAAACCAATTGATGACGAGCCACTAGGCGCTTATCTGTAAATGCGGCGCTGACAATCGTCAATTTAAAATGACTCTCCTTACCCTCAAAATATCCGGCATGATTCATAGATTCATTTACCAAATCCATGTATTGAGGACTCAGTTCCTGTAGAGCTTGCTTGAGCGCATTTGCAGTTGTAGTCATAATCATCCTTTAGACATAAAATACAAGGCACGAGTGGGATACAAGTGCGACCTCTTTTTTGTACTCCTATCTAGTATAGCAGACGTCGTAACGTGATAAGTCATGAAAGTTTATCTTTGAATACCACAGCTGAACCAAAAACAGAGCCTGAAGAGATTCAGGCTCTGTGTTATATATGACAATCTATACTTTGCAACAGCGTTTAACGACGCGACTGCTGATATAAAGGAGTTACCTTTGGCATGAGTGATTGTAGCTGAGCAATACGAGCGCTACTGGCTGGATGCGTACTTAAGAATTGTGGTGGCTCGCCTTGGCTGGCACGCTGCATCTTTTGCCACAGACTAATAGCTGCTTGTGGGTTATAGCCTGCACGCGCCATGAGCTCAAGTCCGATCTGATCTGCCTCAGACTCCTGCGTGCGGCTATGCGGACGACTCAAACCAAAGTCGCCAGCGAGGTTGGCTATATCGGCTTGACCTTGCGAGAGACCAAAGATACTCGCAGCAACGCCAATACCTGTTTGGGTAGCGTACTCGCGTGAGATGCGCTCGCGTGAGTGCTCGCGCAGGGCGTGCGACATCTCATGACCCATAATCGCTGCAATCTCATCATTCGTTAAGTTTAGGCGATCAATAATGCCCGAGTAAAACATGATCTTACCCCCTGGCATGACAAAGGCATTGAGTTGGTTTGATTTAATGGTGTGTACTTCCCAGTTCCATTTAGTGGCTTCTGGACGGTAGACACCCACCTGACTGATGAGACGATTGGCAATATTTTGTAAGCGGTTTAACTGCGCTCTATCCTGATCCAACACCCCTTTACTGCGCGCTTCTTGCAGGAGTTTATTATAACTTTGTGCTGACATCTGCTGCACTTGTTCGCTGGACACTAGCAACAACTGCTGACGATCCACACCAACAGCGCCGCTACTCGTGGTACTGCTACATCCTACTAAACCCATAGCTGATAGTGATGCTGTTAAAACAGCACCGGTCAGTAGCTTCTTCATAAAGTATCCTTCCTATAATAGTAAAATTAAATAATAGTAAAATTAAAAATCGAACAAAAATAATGTGATTATTACGTCTGAAATTAGTATATAAAGCTGTGTGGTCACCAAGGTAGTTAATGACAATAAAAATAGCCGCTCTCGTAGTTTACCTCTATAGCCGCTCTCGTAGCTTACCTCTAATGGACGCTTCTGCTAAGTATAAGTAGGATAATCCTACAAAACCAGTGCAGCAAAAGTAACATTACTACGTATCCTTGTAAGTAAGATTACAGATTATCTAACAAATAAGGGTTTGACCTGTAATAAGCCAGTATCCATTAATTCATTCTTATAATATTCATAGCAAATGACAAAAAATCAAAAAAATCGATTGACAGGCGCGTAAGAGTTGCTAAAATAGCCAGCCTATCGAGACGTCGCTTACTGCATTATTTGTAAGCAACTTGACGTGTTGATCACTGCGGGATTAGCTCAGTGGTAGAGCATAACCTTGCCAAGGTTGGGGTCGAGAGTTCGAATCTCTTATCCCGCTCCAAATATGGCTCAGTCTTAATATCAGTCTTTGTACTTTTATATGTACAGATACTTATACAGACTTAGCATAAAAGCTCCATGACACTGATAACTGTCATGGAGCTTTTTTTTGTCTAAACTATTTTGAATAGCTCATATTTTAAACCGCTAAGATTGGCTTCAATAATCTTTATATCTTCAAAAAGACTACTAGTTCTTTACAGCAGCTCTTTTATAGCAGCTTAGGTTTAAAGACCCCTTTATGCATTCACTATAAATTCAGAGTTAAACCGACGCGATTGCCTGTTTTTTACTACCCAAAAAGTTATTAGCAACCCAAGCTGGACCAATGAGCAAAAATTGTAAATCTTCAAAGAACGAAGGCTTTTTACCTTCGATCTTATGACCAATAAATTGACCGATCCAAGCAACAATGAATATACCTGCCCACGCTTTAAATCCCCAAGGCATCGCTTTCATGACTGCCAGACAAATCAGCATAAAGATACCCATTGCCATAAATAGCGGCGTTGATAGCTGCATATAGAACATCAGCATCAGCGCGCTTGTGACTAAAGTAAACCAGACGGACAGCGACATACCCATGCCCATGATGCTGACAAAGATAGTAGGCACGCACAACCAATGGATTTTTTTGTTAATCGAGTTTTGATGACTGACCGAATACTCACTGAGCCATTGCTCAAGGGTACGCTTTGACATACGATTTTTAGAACGGGTAGACATACTAACCTCCTTGTTAGTGAAAAATAAGATAATTGCTCATAACAGTAATGCTTTATAACCGCTTATGGCAACGGTATATTGTAACTTCCTAATAAAAAGTTTTAGCTTACTAGGACGTGTTGCATCTTTAATAGTTATAGTTGTACCACTATTTGACGCGTTTTACTACCTTATCTAACAACCAAAGCAGTCATAAGCCATTGTTTTATTTATAATTGTCAAACAAGTGTTTAAGGATATGATTAAGCGCTTATAGTGCTTGCTTGCTCACTACGATACCACTCATATAGACCTACAAAAGAGTTGACCTGATAGATCATCGTTTGAATGGCAAAGATATAATTGCCTGACATCAAGTTGACGATCAGCCAGACAAAGTTAACGATGATCCAAAGCCACCAGCTAAACGAGTAGCGCAGAATCATAGCGGCTTGAGCAGTGATCGACAGTACAAAAGCGATAACGTTAATCCAAAAAAACGAGATAAAGCCCAAAAATAAGCTGCTATCATCTTCTACGACCGCATACCCATAACGCGCTAGCAACTCATTTACCGTAGGAAACAGCGCAAGGCCAATAACAATAAAGCTTGCGGTAATTAGCCAGACAATCTTGCTCGCTGATTTTGGAATCATATCGCCATCAGCGTCAGTGTGCCTTGACCAGTAAAATATACCGTAGACATGGGTAAAAAAGTTAAATAAAGGTGCTAGCATCAGACCAACTGCGCCTGAGGTTGCTTGAACGACGACCTCACCTGCAGTGGCACCCATACCAAAACCGTTACCTAAGACATTTTTGCGAAACGATAAGGACACCACGCAAATCAAACCAATAAAAGAGACGGCCAGATAAAACCAGTCGAGAAGGGCGTGTTCAGTCGTCAACCAAAAGCCAGCAGAGAGTGCAATAACGCCGCAAATGAACCAAGTCACAATCCATTGAAGTGCCCATTTACCAGTGATGTTGTCCAATAACTGAATGCGCATAGCAAGATCAATCCTAAAAAGGTCTATCAAATAACGCTGATAGAGTAAATAAATTTATAAGGGTTTACCGTAAACCTTGCTATCAATAAAGGCGAGGGTGGCGCGGTAGCGTGCGTCGTAGTTTGGCGCATCAATCATGTAGGGATCGATAGCATGACGCTCAAATATAGTCACTAGGCGCTGCTCAAAGCGCCCGCGTGCATCAGGCGTGCCCAAGGAGCGCATGCCGTCATCGACCCACGGCGTATTATTATCAAGCATAATCGTAAAATCGGCGCGGAACTCATCAATACAAGCGCTCACAAAGGGATGAGTGCGACCTTCGTACTCTTCACAGAATGCCTGCGTGGTCACAAAATCGGTATCGATAATAGTCACCGGTGCTAATGCTTGGCTTTTAGCTTCCCGTATCGCCTGCGCATGATCAAGCGCGATGGGCGCGTAATCGCTGTACTGCAACCCTACCTCAGTACCACCTAAATCGCTGCCTACATAAAGTCGTCCCATCTCTAGCGCAAAGCTCGCCCCATAATAGTTAGCAAGCTTGTGTACCAACGTCGTCTTGCCTGAGCTTTCGCCGCCGACAATAGCCACAGTCTTAGTGTAGTCCCCGCGCGCTTCAGGATACAGGCTTGACCAATGAGCGACAGGGTCACGCGCAATAGCAGCTGTGTCAAATTCATCATCTGGCGTCAATGTGACCACAGGCAGTAATAACTGCTGAGCAAGGTTTTGATTTAGAGGGTGATTGCCTATAAAGACGAGAGCAGGCGAGGTTTTGACGGACGAGGTATCAAGCGCTAAGGTTGTGAGTAGACGCCTCAAAGCGTTAGAGGCTAAAGAAGTATTGGCAGTCCCTTTTTCTACCTCTACAGTAGAAGCGCTTAACATATCATACGTTGGCAAGTTCCTATCTTCACTTAGATGGATGCGGATAAAAGGCAGCTCAGCAAACGCCATCTGTAGCCAGCGCGCTTTATCTTGTAACGTGATACCAAAGCTTGGATGCGGCGCAGGTGAGGGTGTAATAATAATATGTAGTGTTTGGATTTGTCCTGCCGCTGTTAAGATTTGGCGAACATGTCCTAAATGTAAAGGCTCAAAAGCGCCAATCATAATTCCTGTAGCGTGCATAACTATCCTTAGCATATCGGTATACAAAGTAGCTTTATCAAATGACTTAACCAAATCGCTTAGTTAAATCAGAATATTTTAATAAGCTGAGACAAATCGGCTTATTTACCAAAAATATTTTAAGCTGTTTTTTCAAAGGCTTACCAAAATTTCGTACAAGCTATGTGCAAAACTTGTCTATCATAATCTTTTATAGCGATAAAGGCGAATAGCAATAAAGATGGATATTAAGAAACAAGCAAGGTGGGCGTAACAATACTCTATCTGAAACATTTTGAAATACTTATTTAAAATCAGGTAGTTACCATGAGTTACGACAGATTGCAGTAAGCTTAAGTAGCATAACTTCACAAAGCATGTCTACACTGTCAACAGATAAAGATTAGATACTTGTTATAATTACTTATAAATTGTAATAGCAGTTAACTCTGCATTAGATTGACCGTTTAATTTAAGCACAATAACAAAAAGTACAATGATAAGAAGCAGTCAAACCAAACGGTTATGAAGAATCTGATTTTCTATATGTAGCGCTATTACAATTTATTTATTTAGACTAAGTTTTTTAGAATAAAGTTTTATAAGAATAATAATAACTATAAATTCGTAAGATTCTCAAAGTAGAGAGTCAATGTATTTTTAACAACAACTAGAACCAACCAAGAGAGGTAATCAGTTTGGCTAAACTCACAAAACTGCATCGCTCACAAAATCACCGTATGATCGCTGGTGTTATGGGCGGTATCGCAGAGTATTTAGGATGGTCGCCGACATGGGTTCGTGTACTTTTCGTCATCGTATCTTCTGTTAGTGTCGCAGTACCAGGAATATTAGTTTATATCATTTTATGGATTGTAATGCCAAAAGCAACCGTTGAGTCTTACCAGTAGTAGATTAGCAGTAAATATGTAGTTAATAAAAATAATAATAACTCTAAAAAACAAAAAGCCTGACCGAACAGGATACCCGCGCTATACTTTTCCTCCTGCCCAGATGTTCATTCATCTGGGTATTTTTTTTGCTTGAAGATGACTTGAGGTCATGACCCTCTCTTGCAAAATTTAGTTAAGGTAAATATAGATAAAATAGCCGTTTTTTAGTAAGGTAGGCAAGCAAATAGACAGGCTAGCGTCAAAGCGCTTAGTTTATTGTCTACTCTCTCTTATCGATAGTGATTTTCTTATGACTTCTCAAACTAATAACACATCGCCACATATTTCGCCGCTTACTTTCCAAGATTTAATTTTAACCCTACAAAATTACTGGGCAGCAAAGGGCTGTGTGGTCTTGCAGCCATACGATATGGAAGTGGGCGCAGGAACCTTTCATACGGCAACGTTTTTACGCTCCTTAGGTCCTGAGCGCTGGAACGCTGCTTACGTGCAGCCCTCACGCCGTCCAACTGATGGCCGTTACGGCGATAACCCAAACCGTTTGCAGCATTATTACCAGTTTCAGGTGGTGCTCAAGCCCAATCCGCCTAACATCCAAGAGCTGTACTTGGACTCACTAAGAGCGATCGGTATTGATCCATTCGTGCACGATGTACGTTTTGTCGAGGACAACTGGGAGTCGCCAACGCTTGGCGCGTGGGGTTTGGGTTGGGAGATTTGGCTCAACGGTATGGAGGTTACTCAGTTTACCTATTTTCAGCAAGTAGGCGGTATTGAGTGCTTCCCAGTCACCGGCGAGATCACTTACGGTCTTGAGCGCCTTGCAATGTATGTACAAGGTGTCGATAGCGTTTACGATCTAGTATGGGCGGATGGTGAGTTTGGCCGCGTCACTTACGGCGATGTGTTTCATCAAAACGAAGTCGAGCAGTCCACTTATAACTTTGAATATGCCGACGTACCAAAGATGGGCGAGCTGTTTGACTTTTATGAGCAGCAAGCGGACAAGCTAGTCGCTGCAGGTTTGCCACTACCGGCGTATGAGATGGTACTCAAGGCCTCACATGCTTTTAACCTGCTCGATGCACGCGGGGCGATCTCAGTTACTGAGCGTCAGCGCTTTATTTTGCGAGTACGGACGCTGGCACGCAAAGTCGCGTTTGGTTATGTCGAGGCGCGTGCCAGACTTGGCTTCCCACTAGCAGATCCTGAGCATCGTCAAGAAGCGCTGGATAAGTACCTGCCAAAGGAGACTGATACGCAAGCTAAGCCTACTGCTAATGAAGTCAAAGATAAACCTACTAAAGACAATAAAAACAACAAATAGGAGCAGCCCATGAGTAGCATTTTATTTGAGTTGGGGTGTGAAGAGCTGCCACCAAAGAGCCTAAAACCACTACGCGATGCACTAGAAAAAAGCGTTATCGGACAGCTAAACGAGGCCGATATTGGCTTTGAGAGCATAAAAACCTTTGCTGCGCCGCGCCGTTTGTCAGTACTGATCCAAGGCGTCAGTGACAAGCAGCCAGATCGCAGTGAACAAAAACGCGGTCCTGCTATCAAAGCCGCGTTCGATGACGAGGGCAATCCGACCCGCGCCGCGATGGGCTTTGCCAAAGGTTTAGGTATTGAGCCTGATGAGCTGATTACGATTAACACCGATAAGGGTGATTATGTCGGTTATGAGCAAACCATCAAAGGTCAAGCGACAACCGAGCTATTGCCTGATATTTTTCAAAACGCACTTGATAGTCTGCCGATTGCCAAACGCATGCGCGCAGGAGCGAGCCGCGAGGAGTTTGTGCGCCCCGTACAGTGGGTAGTGCTCATGCAAGATGATAAAGTGATTGAAGCGACTATCCAAGGTCATAATACAGGCAATCAGACGCGCGGGCATCGTTTCCATAGTCCTGAGTATCATACCATTACTCATGCTAATGACTATGAGACGCTGCTCAATGAGCTAAAAGTGGTGGCCGACTTTGACAAGCGCCAGATGCTGATCAACGATCAAGTCAAGGCATTGGCTGATGAAGTCAACGCCGACGCTATCGTACCGCAGGACTTATTAGATGAGGTTACTGCGCTTGTCGACTTCCCGATTGCGCTACGGGCAAGTTTTGAGCCGCGCTTTTTGGACGTGCCGCAAGAGGCGCTGATCTCAACCATGCAGGCGGATCAAAAGTACTTTTGTCTAACCGATAAAGACGGCAAATTGCAACCGTACTTTATCTTTATTACTAATATCGAATCAAAAGATCCACAGCAGATCATTGCAGGTAACGAAAAGGTCGTACGTCCACGTCTAGCGGATGCTGAGTTCTTCTTTTTGCAAGATCAAAAGCAGCCCCTGTTTGCGCTGACCGAAAGCCTAAAAACACGAGTGTTCCAAGATCAGCTGGGTACTATTTGGGAGAAATCCGAGCGCATCGCCAAACTCGCTGCCTTTATTGCTACGCTTATGCAGCAGCAAGGACAGGATATCAGTATCGATGACACCGTACGCGCGGCCATCTTAGCCAAAGCAGATCTGGCAAGCTCTTTAGTTGGTGAGTATCCTGAACTACAAGGAATCGCAGGAACGTATTACGCTCGCCTAAACGGTGAGCCTGAAGCGGTTGCTGCTAGCTTGGAGGAGCAGTACCTGCCAAAGTTCAGCGGTGATATATTGCCGCAGACGCCTATCGGTATTTGCTTAGCGCTAGCAGATCGTCTAGATACTTTAGTGGGTATCTTCGCGATTGATGAGGCGCCAACAGGTTCTAAAGATCCATTTAGTCTCCGGCGCTCAGCCATTGGTATCCTGCGTATCTTAATCGAAAAGCTGCTGCCTATTAATTTAGTCGCCCTCGTTGAACAAGCGATTAAGAACTATAATGAGAATGGCAGTAAAATCACTAAAATGGGCGATACCTTTACCCAGGTGATGAATTTTTTAAATTCGCGTTATCGGGCTATGTATACCGAGCAGGGCGTTAGCGTCGATACGATTCAAGCCGTGCAAGCGATCAACCCGCACATGCCGCTAGATTTTGACCAGCGTATTCGTGCGGTACAAGCTTTTAGCTCACTGCCTCAGGCACAAAAGCTGGCTGAGTCTAATAAACGCGTAGTCAATATCTTAGCAAAATCAGCAGGTGATATTGCAACTCAAGTCGATGAGCACTTATTGTCTGAACCTGCTGAGCAAGGGTTATATGAGGCAGTACAACACGCGCAAAAGGATGTTGCACCGCTACTTGAGACTGCTAACTACACGCAAGTATTGCAAACTTTGGCGCGCTTAGATGAGCCCCTAACGCAGTTCTTTGAGGACGTGATGGTCAATAGCGAAGATGCGGCGCTCAAAAATAATCGCTTGGCACTGCTCAAACAAGTGCGTGCGCTGTTCTTAACCGTCGCTGATATTAGTGAGCTGCAGCTTTGATGAGGATGGTAAAATGCAATATGATTTAGCATTTATCAGTGATGAAAATTTATTTAACCATGTCAAATCAACTGTTGAGAAGTATAGAGCAGTAATTTGTCTTAAAGATTTTCATAAAAATATTATCGATCCCATCAAACTAACCTTTGACGCACGTATTTATCAGCAATCTTGGGAAGAGATTATAGAAGGCGAAGTGATTAGACAGCTTGATAAGTCGAATAATAATCATATTGGTTACTTTCATCAGGACATTTTTAATTATATTGATGGATGGCATGTGCCTTTACAAGGCTTTGATATTATCAATGAATCTAAAAAAATATATGTTGAGATGAAAAACAAACACAATACGATGAACTCATCGTCGAGTCAAAAAACGTATATGAAAATGCAAGATCAGCTGATCGAGGACGTAGAATCGGTTTGTATGTTAGTTGAAGTTATTGCTAAGCGAAGCCAAAATATACCTTGGAGAGTTAGTCTTAATGGTATCAGTAAAAGCCGTGATAATATTCGTCGTGTTTCAATAGATCAGTTTTATAAACTGGCTACTGGTCAGACTGATGCTTTTTCTCAGCTGTGTCAGGTTTTACCTAGAGTAGTTGAAGATGTGTTAGAAAGTACTAATTTGGACAGTATCATTCAAAATACTGTTATTGATGAATTAATGGTAGGAAAAAAAGATACTGATATTTTAAGATCAATATACCAAACTTCCTTTGCCACTTATGAGGGTTTTACTGACTTTCAATGGAGATAACATTGCAGCAAATGTCACTGTTCAATGAGTCTAAAGATATTATCTCAAAAGCTAAAAAAGTTAGTGTTATTGGAAATGATACTAATAGTCAGATAGCAACTAGTATTGAGCTATTTGCAGGCGCTGGCGGTTTAGCTTTAGGATTAGAGCAGGCAGGCTTCCATAACATATTACTCAATGAAAAGGACAAATGGGCGTGCCAAACCTTACGTCATAATCGTCCTAGTTGGCAAGTATTAGAAGCTCCTATTGAAGAAGTCGACTTTAAGCCTTATCGAGACAAAGTTGACTTAGTTACAGGTGGCTTTCCTTGTCAAGCGTTCTCCTATGCTGGTAGTAAAGGGGGATTTGAGGACACTAGAGGCACATTATTTTTTGAGTTTGCTCGTGCTGTTCAAGAAGTCCGTCCCAAAATTATGGTGGGTGAGAATGTAAGAGGACTGCTTAACCATGACAAAGGAAGGACACTTGCGACTATTAAGCAAGTTATTGATGATATTGGTTATGAATTGGTTGAACCTAAAGTATTACATGCCAAATATTATCAAGTACCACAAAAAAGGGAGCGGTTGATACTGGTTGCCATCCGGAAAGATTTAGTAGACGATATTCATTTTACATGGCCTGAGCCGGAAGAGCGTGAATACACTTTAGCCGATGGTTTAAAGGCAGGCGTACTTTATGATAACGATGTACCGCTATCTGAGGGTCAAAAGTATCCAGAGAAGAAAAAATTAGTATTAGATCTTGTACCTGCTGGTGGCTATTGGCGAGATTTACCAGAAGATATTGCCAAGGCTTATATGAAAAAAAGCTATTATCTTGGCGGCGGTAAGACAGGGATGGCAAGGCGTCTGGCTTGGGATGCACCTAGCTTGACTTTGACCTGCTCACCTGCTCAAAATCAGACTGAACGTTGTCATCCAGATGAAACCCGTCCTTTAACAGTTAGAGAGTACGCTAGAATACAAACTTTTCCTGATGCATGGGTATTTGCGGGTAGTACTAGCCAGCAGTATAAGCAAATTGGCAATGCTGTACCAGTTAATTTAGCTAAAGCGTTAGGTCGGTCTTTGTTAATAGCTTTAAAAGGAAGAAAGACTGTGCAGGAAGATGAACCGTAATTAGTAATAGTAAAGTCTATATAAAAAACTGGCCTCAAATAGCCAGTTTTTTTATATCGCAGTTTTGTGTATAGTCTATAGAATGCCATCTGAATACATCACTAAGGAGCTATGCCTTGTTCGCTGCTATTATTGTCATCCTTCTCATTTGGGCGAGTATGTGGGCCTTTTATAAGTTTATGTATCCGCGTGCACCCAAAAGCATGATGCCGCAAGCAGGTGATGTTACTACGCCGCGTACGTGCAACTTTTGCGGTCATAGTTTAGCTGAGTATCGCGGCGTGCTTGAAACCCAGACTCAAGAGCTAAATACTGAAGCGAGTCAAGATCAACAACAGCTGTTCTTTTGCAATTATGAGCATCAAGCAGACTTTCACGCCGGTAAAACCTATCAATAAATTCAGTACACCGCTTACCTATTCACAGTTTATAAGTTTAATAGGCTTATAATACAGACTGGGCGTCTTTGATGATCTTTTGTAGGAGTGCCTCGGATTCATCATCTTGAGTCTTGCGCTCTTCTGCACGCTTTTTATTAGCGTTAATTTTTTCGTATAAGTTTAAGCAGCTCAGCACTAATAAGTTTTCTTGACTCAGATTTGGCGCGTCTTTTTTTATCTCAAGAGCAAAGTTATTGATGTAATGAACGGCTGAACGCAGCTCATCCTCTTCATCGACAGGGCAGTAAACACTATAAGTTGTCCCTGCAATAGCGATGTCTGCTTTTTTCATTTTTGGCTCAGGGCTATTGGTCACAGCTTTACTTTGCTCCGCTGGTTTTTTATTGACATTATTCAAACTGTTCGTGTTAACTACATTGTCGCTTTTAATAGGATTGTTTTTATCATTGTCATTTACAATATTGGCATTTGCAGTATTGTCATTTTTATTCTTATTCATACGGTTATTATTACTGTCTTGTTCAAGCTTAGTCTTTTCAAAATTTTGCTGGTCTTTATTGTCCGGGGTCGTTTCACGTTTAGAAGGGCTGGGCAGGTTAGGGGCTGTCTGCGGCGCTATCGTTTGTGTAGTGGTTGGCTCATCGGTTGGAGTAGTACCTGACTGCGCTTTATTATCAGCGGGTACGTCTTTGTTTAGAGTCTCGTTGCGATCATCGGTCATAATTCATCCTACAAAGTGTTTTTATAAAATTCTGGGCATAAGCTGATAAGGGTGTCGCCATAAAAGCATCTAGGATCTATGAGTCTTCGCTCGCTTCTGCTTGATCAATGCGAGTCAAGCGCTGGAGTACCACTTGCGTGCGCTCAGCGGCGAGCTGGTTTTTTTCATGTAGTGCACTATTTTGCTGTCTGATTTCATCGTTTTGCTGCTGTAGTTCTTCATTTTGTTCTTGAAGCTTGCGGTTTTGCTGCTCTAAATCAGTGAGTTGCTGTTGCAGTTTATCTTGTTCTTCACCAATCATGTGATGGGCTTCAGCTAGGTTCTGATAGCGTTTATCAAGGTCGCTGAGCTGCTTTTTACTCGTATTGTGCTCAGTAACACTGTTATCGAGTTTGCTTTTTAACGCGGCCATCTCCTTTGGATCAGCGGTCGGTTGCTGTTTTAACTGATCGAGCTCACTACTGACACTGTGATACTGCTCCTTTATATCGAGTATCATTTTTTCTAGTTTTTTGAGTTGGTCGTACATAGTCAGTTTTTACCTTTAATCAATGTTATGTGACGTCATGCGTTTAATAATGCCATAGGTGACCGCATAATATCTATATCAACAAAGTAATTGCACCTATTGGCGTGCATTTTCGCTTACCTTACTAGGATTATATTATGAATGATAATATCTCAGGCTGGAACACGTGGACGCGTGCTATTGAGGATTGGAATGATGTCAGTATCAGTGAGCTGCACGGACTTATGACGGGGCTGATGACCGCTTGCAGCGCACCTGATGAAGCGGGGTGGGCAACTGTACTTGAGGAGCTCAGCTTTGCCCCGTTGCCCGACGAGGCGTTAACCTTATTGACGGAAGAGGGCGAGGACACGGTATTTCAGTTGAAAGACAAAGATGACGCGTACGCTTACACGCCGCTCGTACCTGACGACGAACATGATTTGTACGAGCGAGTGATGGCGCTGAAACAGTGGGCAAATGGTTTTATGACTGGGTTTGGTATTACCGATTGTCGTTTAAGTAAAGACGAAAATGAGATACTTACTGACCTTGCCAAAATAGGTGCAATTCGTTTGGAAGATGGCGAAGATTTTGAGGGTGGTGAGGAGTCCTACTTACACCTATTTGAGTTTGCTCGTATGGTACCTGTGATGTTTGCAACGCGTACGCGTAAACCTATTAAAGAGTTAGCGCTTATATCAGGCTTGGCACTCGATGCCAAAACGACTAAGGAGCGCGAGATGGAGGCGAAGCAATCAACGCCAATGACTTTTATTGATGTCATGAACCAAAATAATCCGTCTTAAACTTACTGAAACAAACGTATCTACCTAGAACCTGTTGTTAAAACAGTTATTTATTAATTCATGGGGGTAATAACGGCTTTTACTCGTTATTATCGTCCTAATAAAGGAATATAACTATGATTAACGATCAGGATATGACACATTTGCGCCGCTGCGTGGCGCTGGCAACAGAGGTCAAAAACAGTTAAGTTCTTTAAATAGATGGATAAATGAATAGAATAGATTAGGAAAATCTTATGACCATAACCGCCAGTAGTAATGAAATACAGACTAGCTCTAAGCTTTCTAGTGCGAACTATCCAACGCAAAGCCTTGATTGGCTGACGCGTTTGATTGGCTTTGATACCGTCAGTCGCCATTCAAACTTAGCGCTCATCGAAGACGTGCAAGGGTACTGCGAGCAGCTAGGTTTAAGCGTTGATCTCACCTTTAATGAGGCGAAAAACAAAGCCAATCTCTTTGTCACCGTACCCGCAGGACAAAACGCTGATGTTATGGATGGCGGTTTGGTGCTGTCCGGTCATACTGATGTCGTGCCTGTTGACGGTCAAGACTGGTCATCTGAGCCCTTTAAAGCTGAGATTCGCGGTGATAAACTCTACGGGCGCGGTGCTTGCGATATGAAAGGCTTTATTGCTTGTACTTTAACGCTACTGCCAAAAGCGGTGGAGTTATCTAATAGCGGTAAGCTGAGCCGTCCACTGCATTTAGCATTCTCATTTGATGAAGAGGTGGGCTGTTTGGGTGCGCCGCTGATTTTAGCAGATATCAAAGCGCGCGGTATCACCCCAGATTATTGCATCGTTGGCGAGCCGACATTGATGACTATGGTGGTGGCGCATAAAGGCATCGCTGTTTATCGTTGCCGCGTGCATGGTAAGTCAGCGCATTCCTCATTGACCCATCAAGGCGTCAATGCGATTAGCTACGCCAGCCGTTTGGTCGGTTATGTGGATGAGTTGGCTAGAGAGATAAGTGGTCGTGACGATAACGATAATCTATTCGATGTGCCGTACTCTACCTTATCAGTCGGTACGATAAAGGGCGGTACAGCAACCAATATTGTGCCCAATCTCTGCGAGTTCACTTTTGACTATCGTAACTTGCCGCACATGACCCAAGAGGATGTGATCGCGCCTATTAAGAATAAAATAGCGGAACTGAGCGCCAAGATGCAAGCGCGGTCTCCTGAGACTGGCATTGAGCTATTGCAGGAAGAAAGCGTTCCTGCCATGACTGATAGTGATAGCGCTGAGCTACAAGAGTTAATCGCTGCGCTGACGGGCGATAATCAGCGCCATAAGGTCGCTTATGCGACCGAAGGCGGGCAGTTTACAAATAGCGGCATTCCCACTATTATTTGCGGCCCGGGCAGTATTGAGCAGGCGCATAAAGCGGATGAGTTTGTTAAGCTTAGTGAGATTGAGCGCTGTGATGGGTTTTTGCAGAAGCTTTTGGATAGTTGTACGCTTGGTCAATAGTTTTTGTTAGAACAATACGCTGGATATACTTATGATAACGCGGAGCTAATCCTGCTTTGCGCTTGTATCTGCTTTACCAATGGCGTGCAGACTAGCGTAGCTAGCGGCGTTCCATCATTCGAGCGACCACCGCCAGCCACAGTCTGCAACGCCATTGCTATCAGCAGGATACCGCTGTAATCAGGGCTAAAAAACCTTACGGCAGCAAAGTCCATTTTTTTAAAATACCAATCGGCGGGTTACGTTTCATCGGCACTCTCTACGAGAGCTTGATAAAACTAACCCACCTTATATTTTATACACAAAAAAGCCGTTTGCTATCTCTAGTAAACGGCTTTTTTTAACATGAACTCGTTGGGTGTCGCAAGCTCCACGCCAACCTACAACAAAACAGTTTTACTAAAGCGGTCTAAGCCAACACCTCAACCAGCTCACCTTTTACCATATGCGGACTAACAAATTCAGTAATGTGTACGTTGACGATTTTGCCTAGTAACTCATCCTTTTGCGCTTCCTCAAACGGGAACATCACCGTGCGCGTATTATCCGCCGTACCCAGCAGATACTCTGGATGACGATCTGCGACTTGCTCAACCAAAACACGCGTAGTGGTGCCGACCATCTCATGAGTTTTTTGCAAAGTAGAATCAATAATCACTTGCTGAAATTCAGCTAATCGTGCTTTTTTAGTTGCGAAGCTGACATCGTCAGGTAGCTCTGACGCTGGCGTGCCTGGACGTTTGGAGTAAATAAAGCTGTAGGAGTGATCAAAATTCAGCGCTTTAGCTAAGTTAAGCGTATCTTGAAAGTCTGCATCGGTCTCGCCCGGGAAACCGATAATAAAGTCGCTAGACAGATGAATATCAGGACGCACCGCTTTGAGCTTATTGATCTGATCGATATACACATCGATGGTATGGTTACGTTTCATCGCAGCGAGAATGGCGTTTGAGCCGCTTTGTACCGGTAGATGCAAGTGCGAGACTAGCTCTGGCAATTTTGCATAAGCGTCGATAATATCATCAGTAAACTCCAGCGGATGACTGGTGGTATAGCGAATACGCTCGACGCCATCGATATGCGAGACGTAGTGCAGTAATTCTGCAAAACGGCAAATACTGCCATCGTCTTTTTGACCGCGATAGCCATTGACGTTTTGACCTAAGAGGTTAATCTCACGTACACCTTGTTCGGCAAGGCTGTCGATCTCGGCCAGTACATCATCAAGGGGGCGCGATAGCTCTTCGCCACGTGTATAAGGCACGACGCAAAATGAGCAATACTTGGAGCAGCCCTCCATAATCGAGACAAAGGCTTTATAACCCTCAACTCTAGGCTCTGGCAGAAAATCAAATTTCTCAATACTAGGGAAGGAGACGTCGATAGTGCCGATACGGTTTTTGGGCGCAATATCGCGCTGCTCGTTTGATTGATCATATAGCTCAGGCAGACGGTGCAGAGTTTGCGGCCCAAAGATCATATCGACATAAGGCGCGCGCTTTTGAATATTATCGCCCTCTTGTGAGGCCACGCAGCCGCCAACGCCAATGACCAGATCAGGCCGCTTCTCTTTGAGCTTACGCCAACGTCCCAACTCTGAGAACACTTTTTCTTGCGCTTTTTCGCGAATAGAGCAGGTATTCATGAGCAGCACATCAGCGTCGTCAATGTTATGCGTCACCTCCATGCCATGCGAGTCGCCGAGGACATCGAGCATTTTGTCAGAATCATAGACGTTCATCTGACAGCCTTGAGTGGTAATAAAGACTTTTTTATTTGCTGCCCTATGGACAGGCGCTTGCTCTACACTTAAATTATTGAGTGCAGCGCTGCTTGTCGCTTCATCGGTAGCGTCGTCAAGGCGGGGGTTGAATACAGTAACACTCATAAGTTAAGTCCATGATTGGCTAAAAGACTATAAATTTAGCAGTGCTAAGCTCACAGTTTATCAAGTAATTAAGTGTCTAGATCAACGTTAGCAGTCATTATTCACGTATCAATGAGCACAATTGAATTAAGTAGAGCATAGCGATTAATAAGGGGCGTATTTTATCATAACCCTGTCTTAAAGTGAAAAGTAACGCGCTGCAATAACCAAAATTGTTGGCATTATTTATAACAGTATCAATCCTTTACTGACCTGTAATCATTATTCGCTGATTATGAGTTTTGATTATCACGACTGTGTTACACCCTACTATCCTATTTATTAACAAATGGTAACGGTGATGGTTGAATGTGCAGCGGATATAGTATGATAAGCGCAATCATAGGGGTAGTTTGTCATTATTAGCACGCTGACGGCTTAGCACGCTGAGAGTCAAAACTGCCCACACCTTTTGGATATAAGATAGAGAGTCAGTATGACAAAATTGCGCATAGCAAGCCTAATGAGCAACAAGGATGTGGCCAATCATAGCGCTAAGTCCAAGCGCTCGACTTTGCAGATGAGTATAGTCAGTGCGATAGCAGCTATGAGTGCGCTCTTATCACAGGTCGCTTGTGCTGATTTGACATGGGGTGAGGGCGACAGCTACCAGCAAACGAGTAGCTATCAGCAAGATATCAATGTGGACGCATTTAATGAAGCGGCTCGGGCTGCCGATAGTGACGATATCAGTGCGTTATTTAATTATGAACAACAGATGCGCGGTGGTCTGTTCGCCATGTATCCGACTTATTGGCGCATGAATCTGGATCTCAATTCACAAAGCTCAGCGGCAGTGTCGCAGTTTGTACGCCAGTATCCAAATACTGTGATGGCAGAAAAATTAGTAGCGGACTTTGCTGAAGCTAAAGCGGGCGCAAACGACTATGCTTCTGTGCGTCA
Organism: uncultured Psychrobacter sp.; assembly: GCA_947489525.1. Classification (GTDB taxonomy): domain Bacteria; phylum Pseudomonadota; class Gammaproteobacteria; order Pseudomonadales; family Moraxellaceae; genus Psychrobacter. Next base: position 98,465 of record CANLDW010000002.1, on the reverse strand, counting down.
AGTGGCGAACCTGATCACTAATGCTGATAGTAGTGAGAAGTGTGCAATCGCGCTTGGGTTCAATAATGGCGGCGATACCATGCGCGCCATGGCAGCCAAATCTGATGTTTGGCTGACCACCAAAAAGCAGCCTGCGCTATGTGAGCAGCTAGCCATGGAGATGAACAACAACGCACTGATTAGCAATCAAGACCGAGTCGCGCGTCTTAAACGTATGCTACGCGTCGGTAAGACGGGTGATATTATGGCGCTGTCTTCGCGTCTAGGTACGCCTATTGCCTACTCTCAGCTGAGCGAGATCCAGCTTAATCCATCCGCATTTTTTACTCGTTTTAGCCGTGAGCCTGCCAGCCTTACCAATCAGTATTTATATCTTTATGCGCTAGGTCGGGTCGCTGACAAGTCTTACCGTGAAGCCGCAATGCAGCTCGATTTTGATGTCAAACAAGACAATCAGCGCAGCGCGCGTTTACTCAGTGATGATACGCGTCGCTACGCTTACCGCATCATCGGTGTTAAACGCATGAACCATAACACGGACGATGGTTTTAATGTTGAAGCTGTAGATTGGTTCCGTAAAAGTTTAGACAACGATTTTAACTTTGAAGAAGCCGAAGACTACGCCATGGCTGCAATCCGATTTGGACGCTGGGACGATGTGATTGAGGCAATCTCAAAGATGGATGCTGACGTGCAACAACAGGCTCAGTGGCAGTATTGGCTAGCGCGTGCATATGAGCAATCAGGTGATGTGACTCGTCGTAGTCTTGCCAAACAGATGTATCAGCGTCTCGCTGCTAGCAACGATTATTATGGATTTATGGCCAAGGATAAGATCGGTCAGCGCTTTGATGCGTCCAGCATGGGCGGCAATACGCTACCGACGATTACACCTGCCGATCGAGCGCGCGTTATGCAAGATGCTAGTTTTGCGCGCGCTTTTGCCCTCTACAATGGCGATGCAAGTCGAGGCTACGCTAACCGCGAATGGAATTGGGCGGTCAAACAGGCGCGTGATAATCGTGATGATCGTTTAATTATTGCTGCCGCGCGTATGGCTTACGATATGGGCTGGCTCGATCGCGCGATCTACGCTATTGACAATACTGATAACGTCAACGCCGTAGCGTTATCGCATCCTATGCCGCATCAAAATGCCGTCGTGCGCTACAGTCAAGCAGCAGGTATCGATCCGGCGTGGGCTTACGGTATCATGCGTCAAGAGAGTCGGTTTGTAACCTCGGCACGCTCGAATGTAGGGGCAAGCGGTCTGATGCAGGTTATGCCGGATACTGCCAAGTACATTGCCCGTAATTTGGGTGAGACTTATAGTGCCAGCCGAGCCAATAGTGGTGATACCAACATTCGTTATGGTACATGGTACATGGGCGACATCTTAGGTAAGCTCAACTATCAACCAGTACTAGCGACAGCAGGGTACAATGCAGGCCCTAACAATGCCAAGCGCTGGCAACCTGTTTACGGTTCGCTTGCTGCGGATCAGTACGTTGAGTCGATCGCTTTTCCTGAGACGCGTAATTACGTTAAACACGTGATGGAGAACGCTACTATTTATAGCAGCTTACTAGGTCGCTCGCAACCGATCACTCAGCGTATGGGGACTGTACCTGCCGCATTTTGATGATAGGGCAGTTAAGATAGATGGGTGGTAGATAGACCAACAATCGATTAGGTTTTGCTCTATATTGAATGCAAAAATTACGCTTGCGCTACAGATTTAATAAAGGGTTTTGTTAACATAGCTTACTCTTATTTATTTTAGTTAGCGTCTTTTATGTTAAAGACCCTGCATACATTATAACCACTGTTCGATAGCCATTTTGCTCATTATGATAAAACATTGTCCTGACGCTTGCGTCGCTGCAAACTTGACTCAAGCGTATACAAGCTATGTCTATAAAGAGACTTATTCTTATCACGCTTATTTCTTTAGGGCAGAGCAATGTGTGTCTTATGGTAGATTAAGCTTGACAAGTATTATCTCTAGCAGCGTTAAATTTATTCTTGCAACAGTAGCGGTACTGTTATTACAGCTTATAGTAATGCAGTCGGCGCAAGCGGCAGATGCTGTTAAAACAGGTCAGCGGGTGTTAATGATTGAGATGACGCCTGCGCTTTGTAGCTTGCAGCCTACGCGCGCGCGTATGCGTCAGTGTCTTGAGGGCTATTCGTTAACGGTATCAGGTTTGGATTTGGGCTATGGTCAGCGCTGCGGCAATGGTAGTGAGCCGCGTTTGACACCGCTACAGCTCAAGGTTGTCAACCGCGTTATGCCTGATACCGCAGTACGTACGCAAGCGTGGCAAGCTTATGGCGCTTGTAGCCCGCTCAGCGCCAGTAGCTACTTTCGCCAAATCGTCAACTACTCAGACGATATCAAACTCCCTAATGAGCTCAGCACGGGTAATAGCTATACGGTATCAAAGTCAAGTTTTACCAGACAGCTCATGCGCCTAAATAGAGGTCTTACCTCATCGAACTTTGATCTTATTTGTCAAGCAAGCGATCGTCGTCAAGCTATATTGACTAACATCCATGTTTGTTACGAGAACGGTAAATATGGTAAGTGTAATAGCCCCATAAATAACTGCGGTAGAAAGTTTATAATCTCAGGAGGTAGATAGTCAAAGATAAGTTATCTGTATCCAAGATAGCCTTGCTTGTGCTAATAACCTTTCGCTTTGTGATAATAACGACGCATTATAAATAACAACGCGCTAAGGTCATACTTGTATAAAATGTAACAATATTGTTAGCCATAGGTATCTGGCTATCCCTAGACGCTAAGCGGACCAAAGTGCTACACTAGCTCTCGGTTTATATTGAGTGTTCATTAATACTCAGCATCTAAACAATCCTCTACATGTTTCTTTAAATCCTTATCACCTATCATCTAATCATTAATTGGGAGTATTCTATGTCCATGAAACAGCCTTTACGTGTTGCCGTCACTGGCGCTGCTGGTAATATCAGTTATGCTATGTTGTTTCGTATTGCCTCAGGCGAGATGCTAGGCAAAGATCAACCTGTTATTTTACAATTACTTGAAATCACGCCAGCACTTGATGCACTAAAAGGTGTGGTCATGGAATTGGAAGACTGTGCGTTTCCTTTATTAGCTGATATCGTACAAACTGATGATGCCAACGTGGCTTTTAAAGACGCTGATTACGCCTTGTTAGTTGGCGCGCGTCCTCGTGGTCCTGGTATGGAGCGCAAGGATCTGTTAGAAGCCAACGCTGCTATCTTCTCAGCACAAGGCAAAGCACTAAACGACGTGGCAAGCCGCGATGTAAAAGTATTAGTCGTTGGTAATCCTGCCAATACCAATGCTGTCATCGCTCAGCGCAATGCACCAGATCTTGATCCACGTAACTTTACTGCTATGACCCGTTTGGATCATAACCGTGCAATTGCACAGTTAGCGACTAAGACAGACAGTAGTGTTAACGATATCAAAAAGATGATCATCTGGGGTAACCACTCTTCAACTCAGTATCCAGATCTGACGGCTTGTACGGTTAACGGCAAGCCGGCGTTAGATCTAGTCGATCGCGACTGGTACGAAAACACCTATATCCCAGAAGTACAACAACGCGGCGCGGCTATCATTAAGGCGCGCGGTGCATCGTCTGCAGCGTCAGCGGCGAATGCAGCTATCGCCCATATGCGTTCATGGGCACTCGGTACGGACGAGAACGATTGGGTCTCTATGGGCGTCTACTCAAACGGTGAATACGGCATTACCAAAGGTCTGATCTACTCATTCCCATGCACGTGTAGCAATGGCGATTGGTCTATTGTTGAAGGCATTGATGTCGCAGCAGATTTCTCAAAAGAGAAAATGGCAGCGACAGAGCAAGAGCTTAGCGAAGAGCGTGACGCAGTAGCGCATCTGCTTCCTTAGTCGGCAACAAGGGTCGGAAACAAGAGAAGTTGATCCTTTAAGTTAAACGGTCTGACTCAGAGCCCTACTGTTATAGTAGGGCTTTTTTGTGCGTTATGTTTGGCTCACCAGCAATTATTAACACAACTGGTAACGATGAATAACAGCTTTTGTAATTAGGGTTGCTACAATAGCAAAGCGGAAATCGGCTAAGTAAAAATAGCCAAACTCAAGGCGTTTAAAATCACAAGCCGTTTAAATTACAAGGCGTTTAAAATTAATAAAACTAGCAATATGCTAGCAATGCAAAGGTTTAAAGGAGACAAGAATGTTAGGTGAAGTTGATTACAATATGAATGAGCTGTTTGCTCAACTCGGCCTGGATAATTCCGATGAAGCTATCGATGCCTTTATCGCAAAAAATAAACTAGGTAAAAATGAAGCTTTAATTGAGTCTGATATTTGGACGGACAGTCAGCGCATGTTTTTGCAAGAAGAGTGGAAAAAAGATGCTGCTTGGGTAGAGGTTATCGATGAACTAAATGTTAGATTACACCCAGATGCTTAAGCTTGATTAAACGGGCCTATACTAGTAACGGGCTTATATTAACAACAAAAAACCCACAGCTTATACTGTGGGTTTTGCTTTGCTAGAGTGAGTTTATTTAATGAGCGGATTGCAATTGACGTTCTCGCCACGCTAATAAATCAGCCACATCTTGATGAATACCTGCTTTGAGCGCTAGCAGACCCTCATATTGACGCTCGCCGTGCAAATAATGTAAAAAGCGTACATTTAGGCTCAAATCGTATAAATCTGCCTGTAGCTTAGGAAAATGAACCTCCAAACGCCATTCAGGTACATTCGTCACTGAGGGTCTAGTGCCAATGCTTGCTGTACCAAATAAGCTGTGCGCGCGCAGACCGGGTACGCCTGTCTGACCGGCTACAGCTCGCTTGCTTAAACCATCAGCCATTACTTGTCCTTGCTGATCTAGCACAACCACATCTACTGCAAATATGCCATGCAGTGCAGGTTTTATTCTTTGAAGATCTATATTGGCGGTGGGAAAATCCATAGTACGACCGATTTGATCACCGCCAACCACCGTACCTGTAATGGTATAATCGCGCCCCAATAGCGCGTTCGCCGCTTGAATATCACCTGATAGCAGCAGATCGCGCACTCGTGTTGAGCTGATACGTGCGCTGACACTCTCGTCACCACTGTCGTTACTGTCATTACGACTGACCTCTACGTTGCTAGTAGCTGTACTGGTTGTGGTGTCGGCTACTGTGTCAGTTACCGTATCTAGGCGCGTTACTGGCAAGCCGTAATCGCGTAAAAACTGACTGTCCCCTGTGCGATCATGACCAAAGCGAAAATCATCGCCTAAGACCAAAGCCTTTACGTTTAAACGCTGAGCGAGAAGATCAGCAAAAGCTTTGGCAGATAGCGCACGAAAATCTTCATCAAAATGTGCAACGATTAAGTTATCAACGCCTTGCTCAGCCAGTAGTACCTGCTTTTCTGGTAAGTTGGTGAGGCGAGCTGGCGCCTTATCTGGCGCAAAAAACTCGCGCGGTTGCGGCTCAAATATCATTACCGCAGCGCTAAGATTCAGCTCACTTGCCAAGCGGCGCATTTGTGCTAGCATCGCCTGATGCCCTAAATGTACGCCATCGAAGTTACCGATAGTTAAGACGCAGGGCGGCAACATCGTTTGACTGTCATTACTGGCTTGAGTAATTAGTGATTCAAGAAAATAGGTATTCATAGTCTACAGTATAGGGGAGAGGAGATAAAAACATTCAAGAGTAGGCATTGAGATGTTCAAAAGCAGTTATTATAAAGTAAAATAGCAAGGCTTACATCACTAACGACTGATTCGCGATTATGAGAGCGTTTATGCCCAATCAGAATAGCACAACTCAACATATGATAGTCTCTATGCAAGAGCCAATACCGCTAAACGACGCCTTTGCCGTACAGCAGGCAACCAGCCAAGACCTGCGTGCTATATTAGATATTTATAATCAGAGTATTGCAGGTAAACAAGCAACAGCCAACCTCACGCCGGTCACTGCCGCTGAGCGTGCTGCGTGGTTTGATGAGCATATCAATAGCATCACGCGTCCCATCTACGTGGTTCGTGCGCGCGCAACCGATATAGCAGCTGAACAAGAGCAACCTATCGTCGCTTGGGGTAGCTATAGCGACTTATATGCTCGTAGCGCTTATCATATTAGTAGTGAGATCAGCATCTATTTGCATCATCATTACAAGGGCAAAGGTTTAGGGAGTGCTTTGCTTGCGTGGATGATAGAACAAGCGCCAAGTTTGGGTATCAAAAATATCGTCGCTCTTGTTTTTGCTCACAACAAACCAAGCTTAGCTTTGTTTGCTAAGTTTCACTTTGAGCAGTGGGGCTACATGCCGCAGGTGTGCGATATGCAAGGTTTTACAGCTGACGTTGTCATGCTAGGTAGGGCCGTCTTAGACGATACGGTCTAACTTAAAATCTGACTACTTTAAAATCTGGCTAACTTAAAGTCTATTAACCTAAAATTTTCCATTTACCCTCGACCTTTTCCAGCTCATAAGTCAGCGGAGCAGGTTCGCTTTGTCCTCTTAATCTAATCTCACCGGTGATAATGGCTTTTGTCTTATCGCCGTTATACTGTGTATCAAGGATCGTAACCCCCTCTACGGTTTGTTGAAAGGCGCTTTGTGTATTGGCTAACTCCTGCGCAAAGTTTGGCATATCGACCTTATAGTAAGTTACTGCATCTTTTGCGTCCCCATAATAAAGGGCATCAAGCGCGCGCTTAACTGCGTCCTCAGGCGTCCCTGCTTGAGTAGGGTTAGTCACTAAACTTGCGCTATTAGTCCTAGCAGGTGCACTGCTACGGCTCGCTATGTTTTCAGTGTTTGTACTATCATAAGCCAAGGTATTCTCGCTAGGCGATTGGGCAACAGCTGCGCCACTAGCTGCTGGATCTATCGTGCTTGCGCTATCAGTCTCAGCATTGCTATCTATAGGCGTGTTCGCTTGAGACTCATTCACTTGCGCTGCTGCACTGTCTTCAGCAGCGCTTTCATCAGCGTTACTACAAGCACTAATAGTCAAAATGCAGCTTAGCAAGCCTGCGGTTACAAGGGGGAGTTTGATAGGCTGCGCAGCTAGCGATTTATTTTTCATAACACACCTCAAAGCAATGAATTTAAAACAAGCAGTAAACTTAACACAAAATAACAGACCTAAATTATGGCGACTATCCTTGCTATTGACAGTTTAAGCTTGTAACAAACCTAAGCTTACCATAGAGACCTGCTAGCCGTGTTTGAGTTGACGAGGTCGAAATCCTGTTGCCAACAATACAACTCCGTATACAAGCGCACCAACAACGCACAAAATAAGTAGTGCAAAGACGCGTTGCCACTGCGCCTCGTCGGTTGGGAAGTACGGCAGCATAAAGTATAAGGCAGCGATCATGGCTGCGGTCGCAATGGCAAACTGGCTAAATAGCTTTTTCCAGTGAGAACCAAAGCGAAAGATGTCGCGCTTATGTAAAAAGTAATACAGCAGACCGGCGTTCACAAAAGCAGCGCCTGTAGTGGCAAGCGCTAGACCGCCATGCAAGGGTATATCTAGCAGATAAAAAATACCAATAAATATCACGCTAAAGAGCATATTGGCAAAAACAGAGACAATGCCGATTCTAACTGGCGTCTTGGTATCTTGACGAGCAAAAAAGGCGGGCGCAAAAATTTTTATCATCATAAAGCCGAGGATACCGCCTGCCATACTGCGCAGAGCAAGCGAGCTCATCTGCGCATCACGTAAGGTAAACTCGCCGCGCATGAACAGCGCCTGCATGAGCACATCTGAGAGCATAAATAGTGCAGCAGATGCGGGTATGCCGACCAAGATAATAAGCTTGGCCGCCCAATCAATCGTCTTTTTAAAAGTAATATCATCTTTTTGCGCTTCACTTTTAGACAAGCTTGGCAAAATCACCGTACCGATAGCAACCCCAATCAGACCAAGCGGCAGCTCGCTCATCCTCTCAGCGGCATAAAGCCAAGAGACCGAACCGCCAATCATGAGAGAAGCAAAGACGGTATTGAGCAGTAAATTAATCTGGGTCACAGAAACACCAAAGATGGCAGGTAACATCAGCTTTAAGATACGCTGAACGCCTTCGTGCTTAAACTCGATCTTTGGGGCGACCAGCAGCTTTTGTTGCCATAGCTGCGGGACTTGCAGTAAAAATTGTAATAAGCCTGCGATAGCGACCGCATAGCCGAGCGCCATAATAGGCGTATCAAACATTGGCGCAAGTAAGAGCGCCCCTGCAATCATACATAAGTTGAGGAGTACGGGAGCAAAAGCGGGCGCGGCAAAACGGCCATAGCTTTGCAGGATACCGCTGGCAAACGCGGTCATCGAGATAAACAGCAGATAGGGAAAGGTTAAGCGTAGCAGCTCAGTGGTCACTGCAAATTTATTAGGCTGATCAGCAAAACCAGGTGCAAATAAAGTCACTACCCAAGGCGCAAGTAAGATGACCACCACGGTTAGCATGGATAAAATCAGCAGTAGCGCCCCTGAGGTGCGACTGACTAATATCTGTACCTCTTGTAAGCTAAATCTTTCTTTGTACTCGGACAATACAGGTACAAAAGCTTGACTGAATGCCCCTTCTGCAAACAGACGGCGCAAGAAGTTTGGGATCTTAAAAGCAACCAAAAAGGCGTCCATCAGACCGCCTGCACCGAACACCCCTAATAAGACGATATCGCGTACTAAACCTAAAATACGCGACAACATGGTCATACTACTGACCACCATAGTGGAACGAAATAAGCGACTTTTTGCCATGAGAGTGTATTCTGCCCGTTGCTAATAAAAACTGACGGATTATAGCATTTTAGTCACAGCGATAAATGTATTGAATGTAGCGACGTCAAACGCTACTGTCTTAGGCTTTAATGTTTTTATTTATATGATGAGCTTGTCGCTGCTGTACTTTTATACTTTATTACTGCACTTGACTTTCATACACTGTGCTCTGCTATAAGTTTGCGCAGACGCACCCAATCAAAGTGCTCACCAGGATCGGTCTTGCGCCCTGGGGCGATATCGCTGTGACCGGTGAGATGACGCCGAGTTTTGGGATAAGCGCGGTATATAGCGGCAATGAGCCGTGCCAGCGTCTGATATTGTACCTCGGTAAACGTAGTAAAATCTGACCCTTCAAGCTCAATACCAATGCTATAATCATTGCATTCAGGGCGTCCAAGATAGCTTGAGCGTCCCGCATGCCACGCGCGATCTGCAAAGTTGACGAATTGAGTTACCTCGCCGCCGCGTTCGATAAATATGTGCGCCGACACTTGAGCGCCTTTTATTGTCTGAAAATAAGGATGGGCATCCCAATCAAGCGTATTGGTAAACAGCGCTTTAACGTAGTGCAAACCATTGGCGTCCAAACGACCAAACTCATCGGGCGGCAAGCTGATGTTGTGAATAACGATCGCGCTAATAGTCGTGCCCTCAGGGCGCTCATTAAAATTAGGGGAGTCAATCTGTTCAGCAGGTGACAGACGACCGTTCTCAATCGTCATTGACCGAGTTGCGTTTGATGATATGATTGGCATAGTCCTCTCTTTGAGTAGGTATTAAAACGAGCAGACGCTACATATTAGATATAACGTCTGCAATATAAGTCAGACGATTGCTCACTATCATTTGCTCTTTTTATAGGCCGCTTAGCACAAATACATCAGCCGAGCTGTCAGTTGCGGAACCTCATTATGTCTAATCAGTCTAAAGCTTTCAATAAACGACGTTCGTCGTCTAACTGTCGTCAGTATCGTCCTCATATAGAGCGTTTAAACAGGCGTTTAAATCAGTCGCGTTTGCGTCAGACGATCACTGCCAGTATTCAAGCAGCTATTCTCATCGGGAGCGGCTTTGCCCTTAGCGCGCAAGCACTTCCAACGCCGCTATTAGCCATAAACAGTGGCGCTTTAGCTGATGATGCGCCGCTACTGGCCTATGACAACACTCAGCTTGCAAATGATAGCAGACTTAACCCCAATGTCACACTTACTAATCATACGATAAGCAAAAATGAGACGCCTGTCACTGCTAGCGAGTCAGAACAGCTATTAGCCACATGGCGTGAGCAGGCGAAACAAAACAAGCTTGCTGAGCACATAACGTGGCGACGCTTGTTATATTATCTCGATGATCAAGAGACGCTGTTTGGCTCGCGTGCCACTGAGAGCTTAATCGAAAACCCTGAGTTTTTTTTGACGCCTACTGGTAAGTATGATCCCAAGGCTGAGCTGGATGCTATGCTCGCCGCGTTTGCGGTGCAAATAACAACGTCTCAAATAACAATGCCTCAAATGACAACGTCCAAGGCTAGCGCTGCTATCTGCCAGTTTCCAGCACGTACGCAGTGGCTGGCTATGCAGTTAAATATTGATGAGACACGCCTGCACGCTGATTGCCCAGAGCTTAGGGCGTGGATGCAAAGGCTAAATCCTGACCAGCTCTCTATTATGTTTGCTGAGGAGTATTTGGACAAACCAATTTCCGCATTTGCCCATACGCTGCTACGTATCGACTCGCCAACGAGTGCGCAAAACCCAAGTCAGATTGATCAGGCGTACGCGCTTAATGACACCGTAGACGGCGATCCCGATGATCCTTTTTTATTGTATGCGCTCAAGTCGACAACGGGTAGCTACGACAACCGTATTGAGATTGACCCTTACCACGAAAAGCTTGCCAATTACTTACAAATTGATGAGCGCGATGCGTGGACGTATCAGCTCAATCTGACTCCAGCTGAGGTGCAGCAAATTATCTTGCACGTATGGGAAACAAAGGATCTGCATATTCCTTATTACTTTACTACGGACAACTGCGCCTCTGAGATTTTGCGCTTGATTGATGTGATACGCCCTAACGAAAACCTATTAAACCAGTTACCTTATGTCGTTGTACCCTCGGATGTCATTCAATTATTAAATCGTGAAAACTTACTTGTCAATGCTCGCTTTACGCCCTCTGATGCGACCGTGCGCCAAGCCGAGTTGAATAAGGCGCACGCCGCTGCCCAGCTTGGCTATCAGTCCTTGAGTCAAGATCAAGCCGCGCGCATTGCCTCAGCGGATCGCAATCACGCTTCTGCGATATCAGCTAACGGACAAAAGATCGTTGACCACGGTATCCTACCTTCAAATAATAATCCAATAGATCGTCATCCCTTGCAAGTAGGCGAGATTGGTATAGGTCGGCGCGGCGACAATAGCTACTTGGATCTCGGCGTTCGTTTGGGCTTTCACGATAACCTTGATCGCGTTGCAGGCTACTCACAGTTCTTTGCCCTAGAAGGTCTTGCTGCCACACTACGCGTTTACGACACTGATAGTGGTGACAATAATAACAATGAGCCTGATGATGTGGTACTACAGAACTTCACCTTACTTCGTGGACGCTCTTTTAACCCTATAAATACTGCCAAAGAAGGCAACACATGGGGCGTAAGTGTCGAGGCGACTAGGGTCAACGACGGCTCACAAGAGGAGGGCGGCGATCACCTAGTGGGTAGCGCGGCCTACGAAAAAGGCGTATCTTGGGCGTTTGGTACAGCGCGCAAAGGCACAGGGGAGATGCCGCCCCAACTATGTTATGCCTTGGCAACAGGTAGTGCGCAAGCAGGACGCGGTATTACTAACGGTTACCGCCTAGGCGTAGGCGTCAATGCAGGCTGCTTGTACCGCATTAACAATCAATTACGCGCGCAGGCAGAATTGCAGTTGCCGTATTGGTATCATGGCGACAGCAGCGTAGCCGATGTGAAGTCTCACTACTGGCAGCCTGTGACTACACTTGGGCTACAGTACGATATCAACCGCAAACAGGCACTGCGCTTGGATGCCAGCTTTGATTGGCAAGATCGCGTTGATGCCAATGACGATGTTAAACTTGCCTACAGACGCTACTTCTAGCACTGGCTCTAAAGGATATAACCTATTATGGATAATCAGCACTTACTTATTATTGGGCAAGGGGATATCGGTCACGCGGTAAGCAACACCCTTGTAGGTAGCGGGCATGATGTGACAGGTGTTGCCCGCCGTGCGCGTCAACACTATGACCTACAAGACAACGTTGGCTTTATACAAGCGGACGCGTTGACGTTGAATGCTGAGCAGTTGGCGTCGTTCACGCGCATAGCTATTATTGTGGCTCCAGATGACTATTCCACTAAAGGATATGAGCAAAGCTATTTAGCGATCTGTCAGCACCTTGCTTTCCTAAAGGATAATCTAGAGCAGCTTGAGCGCGTTGTTTTTATCTCATCGACTGGGGTTTATGGTCAAGATAGCGGCGAGTGGATTGATGAAGATACAGTGCCAGTAACGCCTACGCGCGCCGCCTCACAGGTGATTAGGCAAGCGGAACAAGTCTTGCAACACACCTTTTCTGATAAAGCGATCATTATCCGTCCAAGCGGTATCTACGGACCGGAGCGTCTGATGCGTCTACGCCAAGTGCAAGATGACAAGCCAGTAGCAGCTGAGCACTGGAGCAATCGCATTATGGATCGCGATTTGGTTACTATTATCGCCAAGGTTATGACGGTTGATGCAGCGCTCAAACCCATTTATATCGCTACTGATTTTCTGCCAGTGACTACCCTTGAGCTTACAACATGGTTAAGCGCGCAGATTGGCGCGCCGCCGCCAACTGTTGATAGTGATAAGCTTACGGTTACGGGAAAGCGGTTACACAGCAATATTCCGTTAGCTTGGCTTGCTTATCCTGACTGGCAGACGGGATATCGAGATATCCTAGCGCAGCGCAATTTATAGCTCGTTTTTGAGCTAAAGCAGCTCAGATTCATTTAAAATACATAGATGACTATACACTTAGTATTACCACACCCTTAAGTCTGCGGAGACTTTATGACCCAGCCATTTACATCTGATGATCACTTACTAAATCCCTCGTTATCGATGGAAGGGAGAATGATACAAGATGGGACAGAGCAAGCTGAACATCTACCAGATAGCGCGCAGCCCGCTATTGTCCACCCCAATTTTGATCCCAAGCAAACACCGCTCGATCCGGCGCGGTCTTTAAGCGATATCCCAGAGCCAGCTCGTAAGCTAAATGGTCAACTGCGCCGTTTATACGGTAGGTCGATACGTTTTGCTAAGCCTAATGAGCAAGCATTATCTAAATGGCGCTTGATCGGCTCTGAGGCTCTCGCTGAGCACTTAGCGCTACTACGCGCCGCTGGGTTAATTGATGTGCCGGATAGCTTTTATCATAACTACAGTGAGCAGCCGCTGCTCTCCTCACTTACTGATATGACTCTCATTGATAGCGCGGATATTCAAAGCGCACTGCAGCAGTATCCTACTCTGAGCCGTTATGGCATTGTAGATACGACTGCGAGCAGTGATAGCAGCGATAATCGTTACGACCCAGATGAGCTTTTAAACAGTTTATACGCCAATGATTGGCAAGTTATCTTACACCCTGAACAATTTGAGACAGGCGCAGGCAGTCTTGCCACAGATATCGTTGCTTGTAGCCTTGCGGTACATGTTCTTAGGCAGTGTGATACTCGTAAGAGCATCAATCAAAGCTATAGCGCTGAGCAAATTTGCCAGCACATGCGCAGCTACTTACTCAGTCAACTAGCGCTTGCTCCTATGCAGCGTCAGCAATATCGTCAAATACGTTTGTTTAGTGGGCATGTTATCGTCGCTGCCCACTATTTAGGTTTTGATACCCAAGTGCGCCGTGATGGGACGTGTTATTTTAATCTCTCATCGCGCTGTCGCTTGCTGACGCGTTATGCCAATATCAGTGAGTACTATATTAATGGCTGGCAGTAGTACTTAGATGCTACTCAAGTCTCATCTCAATGAATGTCTCAAGAAACTTATTAACTCACTTCGGCTAGATTAATCCCTCTGCTTTTGATTACAATAGCGGCACTTAAATACTACTAACTGTCTTAAAGCACTTATTCATACTACCGCTACAGGAACGATATTATGCAAAACGCTCAGCCTTCACTATCATCAGATTCATTTTCTTCTAGTGATTTCATTGAGCTGGCGCTAGACAATCAAGTGCTTAAGTTCGGCGAATTTGTTTTAAAATCTGGACGTATAAGCCCATATTTTTTTAATGCCGGACTGCTGGCAACCGGAGAGATGCTCACACTGTTATCACGCGGTTACGCTGATGCTCTAGCTGCCCATTTGACAGATTCTAATAATAAAGAGCTAGTCATCTTTGGTGCCGCTTATAAGGGCATACCTTTTGTTGCAGCAACGGCGCAGGCATTATGGCTGCATCACGGTATCAATGCCAAGTGGGGCTACAATCGCAAAGAAGCAAAAACGCACGGCGAAGGCGGCAACTTAGTGGGTACTGATGTGCAGGGTAAAGCAGTCTGGATACTCGATGATGTGATCACCGCAGGCACAGCTATGCGTGAAGTCATCGATATCTTGACGGAGGCAGGCGCGCAAGTGGCTGGCATTATTGTGGCATTAGATCGTAAAGAAAAAGGTCAAGACGAGCGCTCGGCTATTCAAGAGCTAGCAGCAAGCCTGCAAGTACCTATCCACGCGTTAGTCACGATGGATGATCTGATTGGCTACTTAGCAGATGATAACAGTACGCACCATGATGCAACGCAGCTGGCTAAAATGCAGCATTACCGCGAGCAGTACGGCGTATAGTATTATTTATTGATTGTTTAGGAGATGTCAGTCTGTGTTTTTATACACGCCTAAGTGCTATATCCTAAACAAGATCTTAAATAAGCTCCTGAACCATGCTCAAAGTAGTGTGTCCTTTTCATAATAAAAGCAACTAACCACATAACAATAAAAACAACATGAATAAGTGAGTATGACCATGAGTTCAACCGATACCAGTACGTCCTTACACATTCTCGTGATTATGGATCCTATTGAGCGCGTCAATTATAAAAAAGATACCACCCTTGCGATGATGTGGTCCGCGCAAGATCGCGCCCATACGCTCAGCTACTGCCAAATTCATGATTTGTGGCTGGATCGAGGTCAGCTGATGATCGACGCGCAGCCTGTTACCGTGCGCCGCGATCCAAATGATTTTTATACCTTAGGAAAAAAAGCGACTGCCTCAGTTAAAGATTTTGATGTTATCTTAATGCGTAAAGATCCCCCATTTGATATGCGTTTCATCTACGCCACCTATATGCTCGATCACGCCAAAGCGTCAGGGGTTTTGGTGGTTAATGACCCGCAAGCGATACGCGACTGCAACGAGAAGCTATTTGCAACTTGGTTTAGCGAACACATGAGCCCGACTATCGTCACCAGTAAGCAGACGCATATTCGTAAGTTTATCGCCGAGCAGCAAGATGTGATCGTCAAGCCATTAGATGGTATGGGCGGCACGGGTATATTTCGTCTAACCGCTGATAGCCCAAATATCGGGGTTACGCTTGAGATACTAACTGAGCTTGAGACTCTACCTATTATGGCGCAGCGCTACTTGCCGGAGATTGCTGAGGGTGATAAGCGTGTACTGATCGTTGATGGCGACATCGTACCTTACTCGCTTGCTCGCATACCGACCAAAGGCGAGACCCGTGGCAATTTAGCAGCGGGTGGTAATGGCGTGGCTATGGCGTTGACCGAAGCTGAGCGGCACGTCGCTCAGATTGTAGCGCCTATCGTCAAGCAAAAGGGTCTGATGTTTGTCGGACTTGATCTTATCGGCGGCCGTATCACGGAGATTAATGTGACCAGTCCCACTTGTGTACGTGAGATCGACGATCAGTGCGGCACTGATATCGCAACCGACTTTATTATCGCTATTGAAAACAAACTAAAATAGGTGTACCCAGATTTACTCAAGTTTATAGAGTAAAAAGTATACTAAAAGATAATCATTTAAAAGGAAGTAATAATGACACTAACAAAATCACTGGTACTGACGGCTGGAATATTACTCGGCATAAGCGCGCAAGCAGCAGATCAGCTGAATAATACTAAATGGGTCAACTACAATAAAAAAGGCGAGCCCAATGCCGTGTTGCAGTTCAACGAGCGTAACGGTAAGCTGTCCGCTAAAATCGCCGATATATTAGATAACCCCAAAAACAAAACAAAATGCGATATCTGTAAGGGTAAGTTTCATGATAAGCCTTTAGTTGGCGCGACTGTGATTTGGGATTTAGAGCCAGATGCTAATAACCCTAATAGCTATAAGGGCGGCGAGGGTATTGATCCAAAAACAGGCCGAACCTTCTCAGGCAAAGCTAAGCTTGAAGGCGATACCCTCAAGCTACGTGGTTATAAAGGGATCTCATTGCTAGGCAAAACCCACGTTTTAAAGCGTTTGTAAGTTTTGATTCAAATAGAGGGTGTGCTGAAGACAGTAATAATGCTGCAAGAATGTAAGAGTAGTGCTTACAAAAATATAGAACAATTGTATGAAAAAATGTTGATATTTAATAGATATTTTATATTATAAAGCAAAGGCGATATTGGCTATACTCTCCATATTGTTTTAATTTAATAATCAAAGATATGGATGACATCTAGCTGTTGACGCTAAGCGCAACATATTACCGTCATTCTGTTTTAATGATTTATTACAAGGACGTTCTATGAATAATTTAACCAAGTCACTGCTATTGTCAGTAGGTCTTATATTTAGTGTGGCTGCAAGTGCTGCTGATCAACTCGATAATACTAGATGGACCACTTACAATGATGCGGGTCAGCCAGATGGTGTTCTACAATTTACAGATAATAATGGTGTTATTTCAGCCAAAATTGTAGAGATTTTAGATCCTCGTGCCAAAGGTCAAAAGGTGTGCACCGATTGCAAGGGCAAGTTTAAAAACAAATCTCTAACAGGTGCCACTGTACTTTGGGATCTTAAACCTGATCCTAGCAACCCTAATAAATATATAGATGGCAAGGGTATCGAACCTGAGACCGGTATGACGTTCTCTGGCAAAGGCGAGCTCAATGGTAATACCTTTAAGCTACGCGGTTATAAAGGGATCTCACTGTTGGGTAAGACTCGTGTACTAAAACGTCGTTAATAAAGCACTTACCGCACTCATAATTTTTGTGGTAGTCAGTTGCTATTAAAACCCAAAAGCCAAGTTGCGATTATTCGTATCTTGGCTTTTTACTGTTTGTTTTATAAGTTTGGCACTCAACTCAAACTAACCTTCGGGCTAAAGATTCTTTTAGATTAAATGAACCCTATAACCTAGCTCAAAGTGGTAGTTTGGTCAGAATAGTTAGAATGATATCTGTGATAGCCGTGGTAATATTTCGCCTAAGACCCTTATTTGTGCTATGATTTTGCGGTTCATACGATGCCAAATTTGGCTCTATCATTAAGGTTCAACTTTTATCAAGATTTTACTTAATGTTATGACCACGATACTTGTTAGTACTACAATATGTCCCTCGCTAGCCTTTGTAAATTGAGCTGAATACACAAATAAGGAGCGCCTTTTGTCACAGTCTTCTATCAGCACAGAGCAAGTTGTATCCCCTAATATACTGATGATGGCAGCTGGTACAGGCGGTCATGTGTTTCCCGCTCTTGCCGTTGCTGAAGCGCTGAGCGAGCAGGGCGCAACTATCCATTGGTTAGGTACGCCTAAGGGTATGGAAAACGACTTAGTAAAGCCAGTTGGCTATGCCTTTCATGCTATTGATATGCAAGGTTTGCGCGGTAAAGGGCTAGGTCGTATGTTAAGGCTACCCACAAGCTTGTTAGCAGCAACGATGGCGACGATTAAAATCATTCGTAGTAACCGAATCGATATCGTCGTTGGTTTTGGTGGTTATGTGACTGCGCCTGGAGGTATTGCTGCGCGCTTAACAAAAACACCGCTTATCATCCACGAACAAAACGCTATAGCTGGTATGAGCAATCGCTATTTGGCAAAGATGGCAACCAAGGTGTTGCAAGCTTTTGAAGGCACTTTTGGTTATGCTCAAGACAAATCTACTGAACCTAGCAAAATTAGTACGGTGGGCAATCCTGTACGCAATGCGATCACAGGCGTTGCTGCGCCAGAAGAGCGCTACGATATTGAGGATCACGCACCACTTAAATTATTAGTGGTCGGCGGCTCGCTTGGCGCGCAAGTGCTTAATGAGAACGTACCACGTGCCCTAGCGCTCACTGATAAGCCTTTTGTAGTACGTCATCAGTGCGGACGTAACAACGAACAGGCAACGCTTGCTGCCTTTGAGGCGCAGGATCTAAGCCGCCACGAGTATCGCGTGCAGCCCTTTATTGATGATATGGCCGCCGCTTACAACTGGGCTGACATAGTGCTTTGCCGCGCTGGCGCATTAACTGTCACTGAAATTCAAAACGTTGGCGTGGCGGCGATCTTTGTACCCTTACCCCATGCCGTTGATGATCATCAAACTGCCAACGCGCGCACCTTGACCTCACACGGGGCAGCTATATTATTGCCGCAAAATGAGCTCACCCCTGAGCGTTTAAGTAGTCAGCTTAGCGCACTTGATCGGCGAACCTGCCTAGAGATGGCAAAAAAAGGCCACGCACTTGCCAATCGTAGTGCTACTGAGCAGGTCGCTACGATCATTTGGCAAACGCTGTAATTTGATAGTTGTCACTTCTACGTCCTTTAATATATTTTGTCCCTTTTTGATACAGAGATCCATTTATGCCTACATCTGCCAAATCCCTACCGAAACGTTTGATTGAGATACCAGAGATGCGCCGTATTCAGCATTTGCATTTCGTCGGTATCGGTGGCTCTGGGATGTGCGGTATCGCCGAAGTCATGCACAATCAAGGCTATAAAGTTAGTGGCTCCGACATCATTAACAGTCTGGTCACACAGCGTTTGCAAAGCATTGGTATTGAGGTCTTTATTGGGCACGATTCCATTAACATTGCGCACGCGGATGTCATTGTCGTATCGTCCGCGATCGATCGCAGTAATCCTGAGATTAAAGCGGCACTAGAAGCTCGTCTACCAGTCGTCCGCCGTGCTGATATGCTCGGCGAGCTGATGCGCTACCGCCACAGTATCGCGGTTGCAGGTGCCCATGGTAAGACTACAACGACAAGTCTGCTAACCACAATGCTGGCAGAAGGGCAGCTTGATCCCACTTACGTCATCGGTGGTAGATTGAACGCTTCTGGCAAAAATGCGGCACTCGGTAGTAGTCGATTTTTGGTCGCAGAAGCTGACGAATCCGATGCGTCATTTTTATCCTTGCATCCTATGGCTGCTATCGTAACCAACATCGACCAAGATCACATGGAGACGTATGAGAACAGCTTTGATAAGCTAAAGGCAGCCTATATACAGTTTCTACAAAACATGCCTTTTTATGGCTTAGCAGTCGTGTGCGGTGATGATCCTGAGCTGTACGCTATGATTGATGATATTGGGCGTCCGGTATTGACCTTTGGTCTTGAGCCATTTAACGACGTACAAGCTGTGGATGTCGTTGTTGAAGGCACTAAAACACATTTTACCGTGCTGCGCCGTGATCGTGAACCGCTACGGTTGACCTTGAACATTCCGGGTGTCCATAACGTCTACAATGCACTTGCTGCGATTACTATGGCAACTGATGAAGGCGTTGATGATGAGGCCATTAAACGCGCGCTACAAAAATTTGCAGGCGTTGGTCGCCGTTTTGAGCAACACGCCACTGTGCCTTTAGATGATGGCGACGTGTTGCTGATTGACGATTACGGTCATCATCCGCGCGAAGTCGATGCCACTATCAAAGCGGCACGGCAAAGCTTCCCTGATCGCCGTTTGGTTATGTTGTTTCAGCCGCACCGTTACAGTCGAACGCGCGACTGCTTCGACGATTTTGTCGAAGTGCTATCAACCGTTGATGAGCTGCTGTTATTAGAGGTTTACTCGGCAGGGGAGCAGCCTATCACGGGTGCGGATACTAAGGCGCTAGCACGTAGTATTCGTCTGCGCGGTAGTGTTGAGCCTACCATTATAGATAAAGATAATCTTGCTCCCGTTATGCAGCGTTTGCTCAAAGCCAACGATATGCTGATCACCCAAGGCGCAGGTAACGTAGGGCAGATCGCTATCGATTTAGCAGCCAATGGCTTGTATCTTAAAACCGTATTAAAAGAATATTAGGAGCGTTTTATGACGACAGATAATCAACAACGGCACAGCGATAAAACGCCTACCTTTGATAATACAAAAGCTTCCAAGGCAACTTCCGTATCTGATACAGATGCGACGGATAAACTCTCAAGCAGTACGGTAACTAATAGTAAAAAAGACGCTAGTCTATTTGGTAAGGTTGCTGTCGTTTATGGCGGAACTAGCAATGAGCGCAGTGTCTCGCTAGATAGCGGCGCGGCCGTATTACAAGCCCTACAAAATCAAGGCGTTGATGCGAGTCATTTTGATCCTAAAGATCAAGATATTGCTGAGCTGCGCGGGTATGATCGCGTGTTCAATGTACTGCATGGACGCGGCGGCGAAGACGGTCTATTACAAGGCGTGCTTCAGTGGTTTGATATTCCGCAAACAGGCTCAGGTATCTTAGCTTCAGCGCTAGGTATGGACAAGGTACGTACTAAGCAGTTGTGGCAGGGCTGCGGGTTATCAACGGCACCTTTTGCATTATTAACTGCAGATACGGACTGGCAACAAGTGGTCAATATGTTAGGTCTGCCACTGATTATTAAGCCAGTCCACGAAGGCTCAAGTATTGGTATGACCAAAGTCAATCATCTTGACGAGCTACCAGCAGCGTATGCCACAGCTGTAAACTGCGGGGATGCAGTCATGGCTGAGCGCTGGATCACGGGGCGTGAGTTTACCATTGTCATTATCGACGATGAAGCGTATCCAGTAATCCGCTTAGAGCCTGCCGATATTACCAATTTCTACGATTTTGAAGCAAAGTACAATCGCAATGATACTGGCTACTATATTCCCTGCGGACTTAGCACTGCTGACGAAAAGCGTTTACAAGATTTGAGTCTAGCCGCATTTCGTGCAGTCAATGCCAAAGGATGGGGTCGCATTGATGCGATGCAAGATGAAGCGGGCAACTTTTGGCTACTTGAGATCAATACTGTCCCAGGCATGACCAGTCATAGCTTAGTGCCTATGGCAGCCAAAGCTCGTGGTATGGACTTTGATGCTCTATGTTGGCATATATTGGCGCAAACGCTAAAAAATACTTAATAAGTACATTACATCTGTCAATTTGTAGCTTAGTTATAGTAATAGATAGCCTACTTCATTGTGTCACTAGCCCTGCTATTGCATAGCGTCATGTAAACTTGTGTAAATTCGTTAGTTGTGATAAGCGTTGAGCTATTGTTTAACCATAAAATACGTTAATATTATCAATACTAGTGTAGCTATAGCGTATTTAGACCATTTCACAAGCCTATTTTTATTTAGTTTAGGTTAATTTTAACTCGCAATATTTAAAACTCGCAATACTTAATGGGTATAAAGCCTTGTTTATAGTATAGATATTTCCTATACCACAGGCTATTTAGTATTCATATTTTTGCATAAACGTAATGAATATTATTTTCCGCCTGACAACAGTGTATTAGCATCTCATTTTTATTATTAGATTAGATTAAGGACAATGCTTACTATGGCTCAGACTGTCAACGACGTTACTGACTTGATGAGTGCTAATGATCAGCCAAAATCTGGCTTTCAAATGCCAGTTGGTCTTAAGTATGTCTTTATGGTGCTTGTACTAGGTCTATTGCTTCTTATTTTGTTGATGGGCGCCAAAGCGCTCCGCGACGCACCGCCTGCTACTATTTATGTTGATACTCAAAACCTGAGCGCTACGCAATATCAAGTTCTACAACAAGTGATGAGTCAGCAGCAAGTTAGTAGCTTTTTTACCTCTGATTTACAAGCACTGCGAGATATCGTTACGAGTTTTGCGTGGGTGGATCAAGTGAGCGTCACTCGCGATTGGCAGCGTGGTATCGTTATTGAGGTGCTCCCTAAACAAGCGGTTGCTCATTTTGGTACTGAGCGCTTAGTCGATGCCAAGGGCGCTGTCTTTGTTCCGGCGGATAGCACCGAGCTGAATCGGACGCAATTTGCAACACTACAAGGTGAGATCAGTCAAGCACCTGTTATTATGCAGCAGATGCAGCAAATTAATGACTGGTATGCACCACTTGATATGCAAGTCACTGATATCATTCTATCACCGCGTATGACATGGCTAGTG
This sequence comes from uncultured Psychrobacter sp., assembly GCA_947489525.1. Classification (GTDB taxonomy): domain Bacteria; phylum Pseudomonadota; class Gammaproteobacteria; order Pseudomonadales; family Moraxellaceae; genus Psychrobacter. The sequence goes on along the minus strand of CANLDW010000002.1, from coordinate 76,233 downwards.
AATTTTGATAATGGGCTGCGTATTGTTGTCGATAATGAAAATACGGCTCAAAAACTTCTCAGTTTAAGTCAGCTTTTAGGTAACCAGCTCAGTAGTCGGCGTGCTGACATACAAGCGGTAGATTTGCGTTATAAAAACGGTTTTACTATTGCGTGGAACCCGGATGCTTTACCCAGCGATAATTTAGATGCGCACCGACAATAAGTAGCTGTCTTATCTCCTTAAGCGCTTATTGAAGTCAATTTATTTGTTATTTAAATTTATCCAGTATTGAGGTTTGTTGAGTTCAAGAGTTTGCGCGGTGATAGCTGATAATGGCTTTAGTGTGAAGTTTTTACACTATTTATATACCTGCTGTCTTCAATGTTGATGACGCATTTTAATGATTTAATGGAGACATCATCTAGTCTCCTGTTTAGTGATAATTTGTCTGGTAACATGAAAAATACTGAAAATCTAGTAGTCGTCCATTTAAGTGCCACAGCGGTATACGCTGTTATTGGCAGCGTTGTCTCTGCAAAAGACATTCGTATCATGGGTGTCGGACAAGTCAAGAACAATGACTTTTATCAAGGGCAAATCAAACACCGCGAACGCTTACAAAGCGCGATAAAACAAGCCATTCAAGAAGCTGAAGATACCGCTAACTGCCGCGTACATAGTGTTTGGTTAACTCTAGCTACGCCTGAGCTTTTAAGCACAAACAGTGCAGGACAAGTGGAAGTTGAAGACGATGTGGTACGCGCACAAGATATGGTACAAGCGCTGTCTAATGCAAAGTCGCAAGATCTGCCTTCTAATTATTACTTGATGCATTGCTGTCAGCAGGGTATTTACATTGATGAGCAAGAGACAATGATTGATGATGCTATCGAGATGATGGCACATAAAATTACAGTGATGTATCACATGATGATGATGCCGGTTGCCAGTCGTCAAAACATTCAAAAGCTACTACAAAGCTGTGATGTCGGTATCGATCATATCGTATTTGATGCGGTAACCAGCGCTGAATATAGCTTGATTGCAGAGGAGCGTGAGCACGGCGTTTGTCTCATAGACATTGGCGCCAGTACCACTAGTATTTGTGTCTATAAAGAAAACAAATTGATCTTCACCCACTGTGTTGCCTCTGGCAGTCATGAAGTCACAATAGATATCTCAGCAGATATTGGTATCTCAATGATAGAGGCTGAAAAGCTGAAAAAGTCGCATGGTAGTGTTGATGTTAACAGCGTTGATCCAAGCGCGTTTTTTATCTTTAGACCCCAAGGTTTAAGCGATGAGATCAATATCAACGTTTATAATTTAGCGCGTATTATCGAGGCGCGTTACATTAGTATATTCACAGAAGTGGCGCGTCAGCTACATGAAGCTGATCTTATCGGTTACATTGAGCGCGGTATCGTCTTAACAGGGGGCGGTAGCACTATAAAAGGCATGGTGCCTTTTGCTAAGAGATTATTAAAAATGCCTGTCGTATTGACGAATACGCATCCTGCTATCAGTGCTTATAGTCACTTTGACAATGATGAAGCTTTTAAACAGCTTAATATGCAGATCAATGATCGCGCCTATCATACCGCTTTTGGTACGTTGCTATACAGCCAAAGCGAGCAGTTTCGTCACAGTGAACAAAGCGCGTCTGAAGCGGTACAACAGAGCCGTGTTAAAGGTGTATTCCAAAATGCTGGTCAACGTTTTACTAGCGTCCTCAAAAAGATATTGTAGCTCAGCATACAGATAATGGTTAAGAAGTATACAATATGACGTTAAGGTAGAGATAATCAACTAACACGAGTAGCGCTTTAATAATAGTGGCTATTTTTATATCAGCTACTGACAGTGAGCCTTTAAGATTGTAAGATGCGATATCTACACAAAATTTTTGGGGTAAATTGAGTACCATTCCCTATTTTAGTTACCTACATTTATATATAGTAAGTCGATAGTAGGGCGTCAGGTCAAGACACAACCATCCCTATACTATCTGCAACTGGAGAACCTATTTTATGTCAAAGTATACCATGCCTGATAATAGTCAAATTCAAGATAATGGCCAAGCACGCTTCACTGTATTTGGTGTGGGCGGCGGCGGCGGTAATGCTGTTGAGCACATGGTGCAGCAAGGTATTAAAGGTGTCACTTTCGTTTGTGCGAACACGGATAGACAAGCCCTTGATCGTTTGACCGCGCCGCATAAGTTGCAACTTGGTGCCAAAACCAACCGTGGTCTGGGGGCAGGTGCTAACCCAGAAGTTGGTCGTGAAGCTGCTGAGAGTGAAGAAGAAGCGATTCGTACCTTGCTTGAAAATTCAGATATGGTTTTTATTACCGCTGGCATGGGCGGCGGAACAGGTACAGGCGCCGCACCAGTAGTGGCTCGTATTGCCAAAGAAATGGAAGTGCTGACGGTAGCGGTAGTTACCACGCCATTTAAGTTTGAGGGTGGTAAACGTATCAAAGCAGCTAAAGCAGGTATTGAACAGTTATCGAACTTTGTAGATTCGATCATTACTATTCCAAATGATAAATTGTTAAAAGTTTACGGTAATATCTCAATGCAAGATGCCTTCAAAAAAGCTGATGACGTGTTGATGCATGCTGTACAAGGTATTGCTCAAACTATTTCAAGCGAAGGTGTTATTAACATTGACTTTAACGATATTCGTACTGCCATGACTGCTAAAGGTCATGCCATGATGGGTATAGGGCGCGCAAGTGGCGATGATCGCGCTCGACAAGCAACTGAAAAAGCAATTCGTTCGCCGCTGTTAGACAATCTGCTATTAGAAAACGCTAAAGGTTTATTGGTCAATGTTGCTTCTTCTCAGTCGGTTACTTTAGATGAACTGAGCGAAATAACTGAAGTTGTTAATGATATTACCGATATCGAAGAGGCAAATATTTTTATTGGTACGGTTATCGATGAAAAACTTGGTGAAGATCTGCATGTAACGGTTATCGCCACTGGCCTGACCTTAGATGAAAACGCTGGTAAAGAGTTTGAAGTAACACAAGTGCCTTCAGTGACCAGCACACAGCCTGTGGATCCCAATCTTCATACCAGTGCGCTAAAGAGTCAAAAGAGCTCACAGTCTCAGCTATATCCGGATAATGTGACGCGCCCTCATACTCAAGAGCAGCCGCAAACTAAGACAAATAGTATTCAGGACTACTTAAAACGCCAGCAAAACAAATAGTATGTACTATTGCTAAATTTTAAACCTAGGACGCTATACTGTTCGTGAGACGTCAAAGACAATAAAACGTGCAAGACAATTTGAGCTAAGGTCGATACTGGATTCAGGTATCGACCTTTTTTGTCCTTTTTATAGGTGTATTGATAGTGGTGAGTAAGAAAAAACTAATAGAAGTGAACTATTGCTCTAGATGTTACTAGATATTTTGTGGCAAAAAGTTAATAAAATCAAACTGATAAGAGTTTTTAATCGATACTATAAGCAAATTAGTATACGTTAACTATGGCATATTAGGGGTAAGTAATGCTAAACTGAGCCAATTGTAACAAAATATGTGAGGAAACAACCATGAATCAAAGAACCATAAGGACTGCCATAGCTGTTACTGGTACTGGTCTTCATAGTGGTCAACCTGTTGACTTAGAGTTTCATCCACAGCCGATTGATACAGGTATCGTTTTTGAGCGCTCCGATATTGCAGGCAGCCAACCGATACCAGCAAGTGCATTTTTAGTTCAAGATACCATGATGTCCTCAAACTTAGTTTTTGGTGGCACGCGTGTTGGTACTGTAGAGCACTTACTCAGTGCCATAGCAGGTCTTGGTATTGATAATCTACTCGTTAGAGTATCAGCCTCAGAAATACCAATCATGGATGGTAGTGCTGCCCCTTTTATAGATTTACTCTTGCAAGCTGGATTTAGCGAGCAAGAAGAGTTGAAGAAGTTTCTTAGAATTACGCGTCCTGTTAAAGTTAGAGTTGAAGATAAATGGGCAGAGCTACGTCCTTATGAAGGTTTTGAATTGAACTTTGAGATTGACTTTGATCACCCTGCTATCGACAAAGACTTTCAACATGCTCAGCTTAAGTTTTCTACACCTAACTTTATCAATCAGCTTAGCCCAGCACGTACCTTTGGGTTTTTGCGTGATATAGAAGCACTGCGTCAGAATAATTTAGCGCTAGGCGGTAGTATGGATAACGCTATTGTCATCGACGATGAGCACGTCTTAAATGCCGAAGGACTACGCTTTACTGATGAGTTCGTGCGCCACAAGATGCTTGATGCAGTAGGTGACCTTTACCTGATCGGCTACCCTATACTAGGTCGTTTTAGTGCCTATAAATCAGGTCATGCTTTAAACAACTTATTGGTTCGTGAGATTTTATCCGATGAAAGTAATTTCGAAATTGTAACATTCGATGACAATGTAAACTGTCCAATCGACTACTTACCACTCGAATACCAAAAAGTTGAAGGTTAAATACACGTTTATACAAGATATATCGCAACATTTACGCAATATTACATAAGTGACCTATATCAATATTTAGGAATATATCAAATTTTTTATTTACTAAATATTGAATATTTATAACCTTAGTAATAACAAACACTTCAAGCAAAAAAATCAGCAATTCTAAATATGCATAAATTTGCATATAAAGAGCTGCTGATTTTTTTTACGCTTCTACTCCAAAATATCACATTTTGAATAAGCAGTTTTTGCGCTGATATTTACATAACTTTACATTAAGTGTTATGTTTTTTTACTCATCTAGCAAGCGCATTATTGCCTTTTTGAGCTTTTCATCAGCCGTGACATGCTCGGCAGCCTGTGCTATAGTCCGTTTTGTGTTCGGGCTTAGTGCCTGATTGTTATTGGCTTCGCAGGTTTTTTTCGATGATGTCGACGACTGCGAAGAGGTGAAAAAAGATTTATTTTTAGCTGTATTTTGAGTCACTACAACGCTGATTTGCTTAAGTTGTTTAAATGTAATGGACTGTTCTTTTAACACTTTTAGATAGGCGTTTTGTAAGTAACGGATGTGGTTAGCAGCAGTTAGTGAGTTCACGCTTATTACTAATTGCTCATCGGTAAAACCCACAACGAAACAGGTAGTCAAAATCTCTTCAGGTAAACACTCTGCCAATAACGTTTTAACTTCATCGGTAATTTGAAGGTACCAGCGCATATTATCTGCAAGAGTCTGAGGTAGCGCACTACCTGCAAAAGCCTGATGGTCGATAAGAGTAGCTAGTCGATTAGGTTGTTTGTTTGACATCGTAAAACTCACTAGTAGGCGATACAAGCAATATCGATAAGCGGTTAGAAGTAGGATTTTATCATGTTTGTTTAGTGACATTATCCTCTAAATTAATTGATGTTCGTTATGGATGACGAGCAGTCTAGCATCAACAATAGGTAGTAAATTTTTATGAAACAAGCTTTATTAATTTTGTCAGTATTGGGAATGGGCATAGCACAAACCAGTGGTGCTGTCGAAACCACCTTTCAACCAAATAATACCTTGAGTCATACAATCACTAATATCTCCGCTAATGCCAATTATGGCTCTAGCCGTAACATCTATAGCACTAACAGTGGTGCTTACGTTTCAAGCAACGATGAGATCAGCCAAGCTATTGATAGCTTAAGCGCTCACGCTAAACAAAAAGAGTATCAGCTTGCCTCCTTAACCAGTCGCTTATCTTATGAGCGTCAGCAGCAAGCGTCAGCCAAAGTGCCAGATCGCTTCTCAGCGCCAGCTATTGCAGCCGCGCGTGCATCACGTGCAGCGCTATCTAGAAGTACAGGATACTGCGCGCGCTACGTGCGTAAGGCACTACAAGCTGCAGGTTATGAGTTTACGCCTAATCCATCAGCGTATCAGTACGCTTCTCGCGGTACACTTGCCAGTGCAGGTTTTACCAAAATCAGTAACGATATGCCGCCACAAATCGGTGATGTCGTTGTTTATGATCGTACCTCCAGCCGTCCTCATGGTCATATTCAGATCTTTGATGGCCAAGATTGGGTATCTGATTTCCGTCAAAAGAGCATTAGCCCTTATAGTGGCAACTACAGCTATACGACTTGGCGTGACTCGCAGTACGTTGACGATGCCTCAGATCGTGGTATTTATCTTGCGATGGCTGACTAGGCTCTAGATATAACTGTACTCTCTTTTTTAGAAGAGTAAGGTGACGATAAAAACTCAGTAACGCTAGCGGCGTCACTGAGTTTTTTATTGGCGATAGATTAATAGGTTATTCTGTAAAGGCGTTTTAGCTTGCGAATAGATTCTTATATTTTCCTTATTGTCTCACGGCTTTAAAACAGCGTTATAGTCGATGTTCGACCACGTTCTACGAGCATGAAAGTCAGGCACGCCAGGATGTTCTGGGGCAAAGTACAACGTGCTGTCTGCCAACCGTAAAATGACGCAAGGGTGTATCTGCTGAACGCGTACATCCCCAATGGTGAACTGCTCATCGGATAGCTGTTGTAAGGGTACACTAAAGCGGCGAACATACTTATTGAAGCTAACATACCAATCTAAGTGTAAATAACGACTGATCAAGCTTGCAGGAGCATATTTAGATAGTGGATACAGATATACTAGCGATGTGCACTGAGCATCTAAGGCATCAACTACCGTGTTGTCCCAATGGATAGAGGCGTGTCTGTTATCAGTTAATAACAGACGCGGCGGTGGTAGGGTAGCAGGAGAGCGATAGCTATCGAACCGGTACACGGCGTAGCGACCGCTTGGACTGGCATTGATCTCAATATAAGCGGTATCTGTTTTAACACGACTAGCGTCAGCATGATTAGCATTAACAGTGCTAGCACCATACTGCGCAGTGCCTAAAAAGCACTCAAGACAAGTATGCTCCCATAGATAATCGCTAAAACCAACGTACTTGGGTTGCCACTGCGACCACTCTAACTGCGCCGCGAAGGGACGTGGTAGTTTTAGATTGTAAGTAAGATTGAGTCTTGGCGTTGGCGCTGAGGTTATAGATATCTCAGCTACCACTTCAATGAGATGCAGCTGTGTTGTGCTTACCCCAAGCGTATTAGCTACTTCTATTAGAGTAGCCGTTGCCGCGCGCAACTTAATAACTTGACTCATATTTTATCCTTGTTTTACTTTTTACCACTGAACGCTTAGGCGATATCCCGCTACAGACTTATAAAAAAAGCCGTGAACGAGTTGGCGTCACGGCTGTTAGAATAAGACTTTTTACTTTTTCGTACGCGCTACGGTCATCTTACTAAAGCAAGCTTACTGCCTTACTACGCGTGACGAGCAAGGTTTGACAGTTTGGGGTTGGCGTTAGGATTTTGACGCAGCAATAGCGCCATACGACCAATCGTATGAATGACATTGGCATTAGCAGCCACAGCAATCTGTGAGCTTACAACATCACGGTCATGCTTGCTGCCTGCAGGTAGCTTGATTTTAATCAGTTCATGATCGGATAGGGCTCGATCGATCTCCTCAGTTATCGCAGGAGTGACGCCATTGTTGCCAATCATAACAATAGGCTTTAGGTCATGACCGATGCCTTTTAGGCGTTTAATCGTTGCGTTATCAAGTTCCATAATATTCTCAAGAGTGGGTAAATAAAATTAATCACTATTATAAGCAATATGTGCTCATCTTGCATGAGATTGATAGGATTTGGCACGATTTTACGTGATGAAAATGTTAAACTAATTTAACGTCTGTAGATATAGATATAGATATAGATATAGATATAGATATAGATATAGATATAGATATAGATGTCGATATAGATGTCGATATAGATGTCGATATAGATGTCGATAGTGCTAAGAGTGTGATGCTAACTTGCGAGATAGATAGCTATACCCCAGTCATGATGAGGTTAATCCATAAGAAAAACTCACAAAGACGTTATTTAATGTGACTAACAATAGACGTTTTATTAGGATAACTTATAACGATTGAGAACTGAAATAAAAGCGTATCGTCAAGTCTAAATCTATAAGACTATACACGCTAAGAGTAATGATAGGAGCTCGTATTGTGGTCACGCGAATTGAAAATAAAAAACTCTCTAAAAGCAGTAGCGCGTGGATGAAAGAGCATCTCGATGATCACTACGTACAAAGAGCACAAAAAGAGGGCTACCGAGCGCGTGCGGCTTATAAACTGCTTGAGATTAACGACAAGACTGGCCTAATAAAAAAAGGCATGACGGTTGTGGATTTGGGTAGTGCCCCTGGCAGCTGGTCGCAAGTGGCTAGTAAGCTGGTTGGCGACAGCGGTATTTTAATTGCTTCAGATATTTTACCTATGGATGCTTTGCCAGATGTTACCTTTATTCAAGGTGACTTTAGAGAAGCCGAGGTGTTCGACACTATCATGACAGCAGTAGGCGATAAGCAAGTCGATGTCGTGCTCTCTGACATGGCGCCTAACACCGCTGGTAATAGTGCTATTGATCAGCCCAGAATGATGTATCTATGCGAGCTTGCAGTGGATTTTGCTTTAGCGACTTTACCAATGGGCGGCGCGCTGATAATGAAAGTCTTTCAAGGTACAGGGACGCAAGAGCTGCGCCAACAAATGCAGCAGGATTTTAGTAAGGTACGCAGTATCAAGCCTGCAGCTTCACGGGCACGTTCAAAAGAGATGTTTTGGATTGCAATTAAGTAGAGCGTGTTGATTTTCAATAACTTGTACCAATAATATAGTATCTAATGCATTTATATTTTCTGAAGCATCAGCAGGCATAAACCGCTACAATTGTTAACCCAACGAAGGTGGTAAACGCTTGAATTATGCAGGTTATAACCATATATCAGAGTATATTAACTTTGTTTGTTATATTACAGGTGCAAGTGAAGTAGTCTAGATATAGAGGTTACCGATTCAACTCAGTTACTCATCAATGATATTTTTTAAAATTAGGTATCGCGCTGATTATTGTAGATAAGCGTGTCATAGTGCATCGATGTTTAATAAATTGAATGACGCATGTGTAGATGTTATGTGTTAAGTAAACACACCAATAAGTAAGGGATGGGGAAGCTTGTGAGCGACATGGTAAAAAATACCTTATTGTGGCTGGTGGTAATCGGCGTTTTGGTGCTGGTGTTTAGCGGTTTTGATCAGTCATCTGAGCCTGATAACCTAAATTACTCTGAATTTGTGACCGCTGTGTCTGAAAATCAGGTAGCCAGTGTTGAGATCGACGGTGAACAAATCACTGGCGAGAAGAAAAATGGCTCAAGTTTTGAGACCATTAGACCAGCGGTAGCTGATGAGCAGCTTTTGCCGCTACTGCGTGAAAATCAAGTTGAAGTAGTAGGCACAGCGCCTAAACGTCAAAGTATATTGATGCAACTGCTAATTGCCAGCTTCCCAATCTTGCTGATCATTGGTCTGTTTTTATTCTTTATGCGTAATATGCAGGGCGGTGCTGGCGGCAAGGGCGGTGGTCCAATGAGCTTTGGTAAATCTAAAGCCAAGATGCTAACCGAAGATCAGATCAAGGTGAACTTCACTGATGTTGCTGGTTGTGAAGAAGCAAAAGAAGAAGTTGTCGAAGTCGTTGAGTTTTTGCGCGACCCTGATAAATTTACTAAGCTTGGCGCGACTATTCCGCGTGGTATCTTGATGGTAGGTCCACCAGGTACAGGTAAAACGCTGCTGGCGCGCGCGATTGCTGGCGAGGCAAAAGTGCCTTTCTTCTCAATATCAGGTTCTGATTTTGTCGAGATGTTCGTCGGTGTTGGTGCCTCACGCGTGCGTGATATGTTTGAGCAGGCCAAAAAAAGCGCGCCTTGTATCATCTTTATCGATGAGATTGATGCCGTTGGTCGTCATCGCGGCTCTGGTATGGGCGGCGGTAATGACGAGCGTGAACAAACGCTTAACCAGTTGCTCGTTGAGATGGATGGATTTGAAGGCAATGAGGGTGTGATTGTCATTGCTGCAACTAACCGCGCTGACGTCTTAGATAAAGCGCTGTTACGTCCCGGTCGATTTGATCGTCAGGTACAAGTAGGTCTACCAGATATCAAAGGTCGCGAGCAGATTTTAAAAGTGCATTTAAGAAAACTGCCTAACACGGTTAGCGTTGATGCCAATGCCTTAGCTCGCGGTACGCCTGGATTTAGTGGTGCACAGCTAGCCAACTTGGTCAACGAAGCAGCACTATTTGCCGCACGTCGCAATAAGCGCAGCGTAGATATGAACGACTTTGAGGATGCCAAAGACAAGCTGTATATGGGTCCTGAGCGTAAGTCTATGGTGATGCGCGAAGAGGAACGTCGTTCAACTGCTTATCATGAAGCAGGACATGCACTCGTTGCAGAAATGCTACCGGGTACGGATCCTGTGCATAAAGTGACTATTATGCCGCGTGGTTTTGCCCTTGGTGTAACATGGTCTTTACCAGAACACGATGTGCTAGGTTATAATAAAGAATGGATGTTAAACAAGATTTCCATGCTTTTTGGTGGCCGTATTGCAGAAGAGGTCTTCATTAATCAGATGTCAACGGGTGCGTCTGATGACTTCAATAAAGCAACATCTATTGCTCGTGATATGGTTATTAAGTATGGTATGTCTGATGCCATGGGTGTAATGGTTTATCAAGATGATGATAATTCACAAGGTTATTTTGGTGGCTCTAATCGTGTTATATCAGAAGCTACCCAGCAAAAGGTAGATGATGAGATTCGCCGTATACTTGAAGAGCAGTACGATATCGCTCGTGAATTGATCGAAGCCAATCAAGATAAGATGCATGCAATGGTCGATGCGCTTATGAAATGGGAGACGATAGATCGCGATCAATTACAAGATATTTTGGCTGGTGAAGAGCCGCGTCCACCAAAAGTGTATCAGCACAATGAGGTGAACTTATCAAAGAACGACGTAACGCCGACAGGTACGACGCCGCCACCTCTTCCTGCAATGTAAGCACGGTCTTAAAACTTGTATTATTAATAATCAAAAGCCCTTTTTTAATAAAGGGCTTTTTTATTGCCTTAGATTTACTGCTATCATAGCTTACGTAGATGGTCTTATTATGGATAATTTATGCCCTTGTTTCAGCCCTTACCCAGCTATACCTTGACCAGTCGCCATAAGGTCTTAGATTTATCAGTGCCGCATATCATGGGTATCTTAAACGTAACACCGGACTCTTTTTCAGATGGCGGAGAGTTTAACGCTATAGATAACGCCCTTGCTCATTGTCAGCAGATGCTAGATGACGGGGCAACGATTATCGATATCGGCGGTGAGTCGACGCGTCCATATGCAGATCCAGTGGCTATAGAAGACGAGATGCGGCGCGTGGTTCCTGTAGTCGAGGCGATTAGGCGACGGTATGGCGCTGATATTTGGTTATCCATTGATACCAGTAGTCCGGCGCTTATACAAGCCGCTTTTGAGGCAGGCGCTGATATTTGGAATGATGTACGAGCGCTCAAACGCGAGGGAGCTGCTGATATGGCAGCCAAACTTGATATACCAGTCGTGCTCATGCACATGCGCGGTGAGCCGTCGACAATGACTGAGCTTGCAGACTATGATGATGTCATACAAGAGGTGAGTGTTGAGCTGACTACGCGCATTGATGAGGTTACCAGCAAAGGCGTCAGGCGCGAGCAAATCATTATTGACCCAGGTTTTGGTTTTGCTAAAAACTACGCGCACCACTGCGCGCTATTAACCCAGCTCAATGACTTGCAAGCACTTGGTCTACCTATGATGTTCGGCATCTCGCGTAAGCGTTTTTTAGCAGAAGTACTGACTAAAAGTGGTGTAGATAATGTACAGTCTACTCAAGCAAAGGAGCGCGACCCTATAGGATCAGCCGCTGGACTGTTAGCACTACAGCAAGGCGCTGGTATCATACGCACACATAACGTCGCAATGATGCAGCAAGCTGCCGCTTTATGGCAGCAATTAGCTAGTTACAAGCGCCAGCAACCTCAATAACAAAGCATGTTTTTCATGAGCTTTGAACTTTAATTATAAATAAGGTTATCTTTATGACAACAACACCTCTTGAACCCACAAATGAGCAGCGCCGCATTATTTATCAAGCTCGTCGCGGTTTAAAAGAGTTAGATTTTTATATTGACCCATACATTAAGGAGCTGTATTTGACCGCAGCGCCGTCAGAGCAAGCTACATTCGCTCAGATGCTCACTTATGAAGACCCTGACCTGCTCGATTACTTTACTAATCAAAGTCGCCCTGATGACGACGCAGTATGGGAGTTGGTCAGTAAAATAAAGACGTGGCGCCATGCAAAGGACCAGTAAACTTTACTATTCAAACGAGCGCTATTCAAACGAACACTGTCAAAGAGCGCTATTAAACCGCTTTTAAAAAGCGCTCTTAGTAAAAAGAGTGTCAGGATAGCTCATGTCGATAGCACACCAGAACTTTAAATATGATGCATAGATGACTACTGTACCCGTATCTTCGCCGCGTATTGATACGCCAATCAAACCAAGTAGCGCGTTGCGTCTGTGCTTGGTTCTTGTTTTGGCTTTTGTCGTTATTCTACTTGCGCTCCTTGCGCCCTTATCTGTATGGCAGTACGGTTTGCTTATCGTCATTAGCGCCTTGGTTATTAGCTTCGCTATGTTATCTCAGCCTATACTGTTACATTTAAGCCAGCCGCCCATCCACCTGCGCTACGATCAGCAGTGGCAGCTACTTATGCGTACTGGACGCGGTGATGAGCTTTGGCGCGGACATCTAGTAGCAGTCCATCGTTATACATGGCTGATTAGTTTTGAGTTTACAGTAGTAGAGCCTTATCAGCGCGCGCTGAGTGTCACTGTATTTCGCGATCAAGTGAGCGCGGAGCACTGGCGTGAGCTCAATGTTTTGGCGACCGTAGCTTATTGAACACAATGGCTTATGAGTTACCGCCTTTTAGCTTACTTTGATGCACTGTATAGTCGAACCCCTATTAAAGTGTTACAGCGTTAGACTCGTTTAGCCTACTACTGTAGTACTTGCACTCGTCTGCCTTGTACCACTTTTAATATTGATTGACTATAGTTTATGACTAATAAAGCCCTACATGTCATAACAAAACACCCTTCTTAGTCGTGACGACATTTTGCTATATTATTGATTGAAAGATTATTGATTGAAAGCATTTTGCGCTCTTATAACAACAACTCAAATCAACAACGACATATAAAAGGATATTATTATGAGCTTATTAGGCAATCTAGTCAGTCAAGTGGCACGCAGTGCTATGGATCCAAACGATGCCCAGCGTAACCCTATCAATCAGCGTACTACGCCGCGTCGAACAGGGGGATTAGGTGATGTTTTAGGCAGCGTACTAAACGGTGGTAGTAACCAATCACGACCCTATAATCCGCAGCGCTATGAGCGCCAAACGGGTAACAATTTTGGTTTGGATGACGTTCTAGGCGGTCTGACTGGCGGTAGCCAGCGTGGTGGTATGAGCTCAGGTGCAGGTGGTCTTGGTGATATTTTAGGTAGCGTATTAGGTGGTCAGCGTAGAGGCGGTATGGGCGGCGGTAAAGGTATGCTCATTGCTGCTTTAATGCCTATGGTGCTGAGCTGGATTCAGCGTAATGGAGGGGTTAGTGGCGCCCTGTCTAAAATTACTAACATGGGTCATGCGCAACAAGCGCGCTCATGGATGAGCAATCAAGAACCTAATGAAAATTTAGACCCTAGTGAGGTTAATCAGCTGTTCGATGACAATGAGATTCAGCAAGTGGCAGCGCAAACAGGGGCAAATAGCGATGAGGTACGTCAAGGCTTATCTGAGCTATTACCCGAGGTCATGAATCAGCTGACTCCAAATGGTAATCTTGATCACGAAGCTGAAGCCAATCAAGAGATTGATCAAATAGTAGGTCAGTTATCTAGTCGCCTCGGAGCGCTCAAATAGTAAGTTTTGATAGATAAAATCAAACTCCATTAAAAAAAGCATATCAAATGATATGCTTTTTTGTTTTTATTGCTTTTTATACTACCTACAGCCGTTAAGATGCTTAGGTTTTAAAAACGCTCATCTAAGGTCTCCGTCGTATAATTGAGCGCTGCAAAACAAACCTCACTTTTAAAACCGCGATACTGTAAAAAGCGCAGCTGTTTGGCTTTTTCTTTTTGCTCAGTAGGAATATCGTCACCGTATTTTTTTGTACGTGCTTCTACAGCAAGCCTGAGCCAATCGACGCCTGTAACTAAATCGTCCTCATCTGCGACAAACTCACTAAACTCCTCGGATTCAGCATTTGCCATATCTATAAGCTCGTCAAGATTACTTGGCATTGCTATCTTTTTTTTATAAAACTCTTGTTTAATGCGCTCGCGGCCTCGTCCTTTACGGATGTTTTCGCGAATGAGCATCAAGGTGGTGCGATAGTCGCTTTGGTAGCCTTTTTCTGCAAACTCATCGAGCAGCGCATCAATTTTATCCGGATCTTGTTCCTTATCAATAAGCTTTTGTTTTAGCTCAGCTTTACCATACTCGCGCCGTGATAAGTAATAAAAGGCCAGCCAGCGTAAACGACTCTCCGCCTTTATCGCATCAATCTGCGCCTGTTTTTGTTCAGGAGTACGTAGATAAGCCTTTAACGCCGAAGGAAGATTATCAGCTTCACTCTGAATTGCACTCTTATCTACAGGACTCGTTGAAGCCGTGTTTAAAAGCTCATTGGACGAATTTATTGACTCTGACTCTGAATCTTGATGAGTCGCCGCACCGTGAACGCTGCGCTTAACTTCTGCGAGCATCTGCTGGATACTTTGCGCCTCTGGAGGCTGATAGGCAGGCGCATCGTTTGATTCAGGAACAAAATTTGCCGCAGGATGAAAGCGTTTTTTACGTTTTTTGCGCCGCCCTGACTTAGAACGCTCAGAGTAGGAGTTAGCAGTATCGCTACTGTGTTCAACTGAGCTGTCTTTGAAGGGATTAGACGAGTCAGACTTTGTTTGTGCTTTTGCTTTCGATTCTGACTTTTTATCTTTATGTGTGTCTATTTCTGTTTCGGTGTTTAAACGCTGAGCCTGTTTAGCTTGTCGTTTATTAAAACGCTCAGTAGTAGAGGGTTTCGCTGTTTGAGTATTAGTTGTTTTTCGCTGTTTTTTTGACGCAGCAAAACCAGCCGAATCAGTATCTGATTCGGCTAGTATTTCGGCTAATGTTTTAATCTTCATGGTTTATATGAGGATAAGATATTATTGAATAGGGGCAGCTAGATCTTGTTCAGCGTCGACATCAGCATCGATGTCTGCTTCTTCTGCATCAAGCTTAGCACCGCTCACCGCACCCAGTTTTTCGGCGCGAATTTTGGCTTCGATTTCCTCTGCCACTTCTGGGTTCTCTTTGAGATAAAGTACAGAATTGGCTTTACCTTGACCAATCTTTTCATCGCCATAGCTATACCAAGAGCCTGCTTTACCTACTGCGCCAATCTCAACGCCTAGATCGATCACCTCAGCTAAATGGTTCGTTCCTTCGCCGTAAGTGATTTCAAACTCAGCTTGACGGAACGGCGGTGCCATCTTGTTTTTAATGACTTTAACGCGGGTTTGGTTACCGATGATATCATCACCGTTTTTGACCGCACCAATACGGCGGATATCCATACGCACTGAAGCGTAGAATTTCAAAGCATTACCGCCTGTTGTCGTCTCTGGACTACCAAACATCACACCAATTTTCATACGGATCTGGTTAATAAACACCACCATACAGTTTGAGCGCTTGGCGTTACCGGTGATCTTACGTAGTGCTTGGCTCATAAGACGTGCTTGCAAGCCCATATGCGAGTCACCCATCTCGCCTTCAATCTCCGCACGCGGCGTCAAGGCAGCGACTGAGTCAATGACGATCATATCGATAGCACCTGACCGTACTAGCATATCGGTGATCTCAAGAGCTTGCTCGCCATTATCTGGCTGTGAGATCAGCAAATCATCAGTGTTAATACCTAGTTTGCGAGCATAGATAGGATCTAAGGCGTGCTCAGCATCGATAAAGGCACAAGTACCACCATTCTTTTGACACTGCGCAATCGCTTGTAGCGTCATGGTTGTTTTACCTGAGCTCTCAGGACCATAAATCTCAATGATACGTCCCTTTGGCAACCCCCCTATGCCCAAAGCAATATCCAGACCAAGTGAGCCGGTTGATATTACATCGACATCTAGTGTTGCTGAATCATCGCCTAGATGCATAATAGTGTTTTTACCAAATTGCTTTTCAATTTGACCCAATGCCGCTTTGAGGGCTTTAGCTTTATTGTCGTCCATAATGGATTCCTTTGTCATTAATAAAGTCATTAATACATAAAATGATAGGGATAGGCTACGCTAGTTATTGCAGCGTGAGCACTACCCAATAATGAAAGGGTAGAGTCGAGTTATCACTCCACTATACAGTAAAATTAAATGCTAGGAGTAGTAAAAATAAGTTCACAATGTTGATGTTTACTGAGAATAATAAGACGTTAAATCGGCGTTTTGAGCCGTGTTTATGCTCTTTATTAGATAGGGTAATTATAACAAAATCCAAGACTTATAGCGGGTCTATCCGGATACTAAGCGACAATGATTGTCGTCTGATAGACCTATTGGCATAGCCTTGTGAAAATAAAAAAAGAGACGTACAGCAAAGGATTTTGGAGCTATAACAAGCCATATATGTCAAGATTTTTATTGATTTTAAGCCTAAAATATAGCGAAAAAATGACAGCGCTGTGAAACATGCTAAATTTTAAGAAATTATTTAAAATTTATTTCTACTTATTTCATATTTCATATAAGTCATTGATTATTAAAGCAAAATAAATTGTATAAAAAATGACCAATTTAACCTTACCCTTTAATCTATAGGCAAAAAATCTTGTCAAGTAGCGACTTATCCACAGGGTTATCCACAGCTTCTGGGGAGAACTCACGCAAGCCTTAGTGGGTCAGCGTCTACGCAATATCGTAAAAGGTTTGGATATGACTTTAGGAAGGTTTTTAGAGTAAATAATCGCAAAATTTCACGATAAATGGCAGGGTTCCACGTACGGCTAAAGAGGTGTTTTGTTTCAGGTCACTATACATATGAGGTAGGTGTACCAAAATATAGTCGAACCACTTTTAATATTGATTGACTACACCTACCTATACTAATTTACGCTTCTATTTATAGTGAGTTCAGTATAAAAACGATACAGCGGGACTGAGATGCTTTTTTTAAAACATAGGTTGCGCAGCCTCTGGCTGCAACGGCACAGCACGCCAGTAAAATTTATACCAGTTCCGCGTTTAAATAAAACGCGTACATCGTATTACTGCTTGATATAAATCAAATCCCAAACCCCGTGACCACGCTCAATACCGCGGCGCTCAAACTTGGTCATTGGACGAAAATCAGGGCGTACGGCGAAGTTGCCTGTTCCAGCTTGATTCTTAAGATTGGGCATCAGATCCAATACTTTGAGCATCCAAAAAGCGTAGTGCTCCCAATCGGTTGCGGTATGAAACCAGCCGCCAGGCTTTAGACTGCGAGTGACAATCGCCATGCGCTCAGGGCTAACAAAGCGGCGTTTGTGATGGCGCTTTTTTTGCCAAGGGTCCGGAAAGAAAAGCTGAATACGATCAAGGTGGTTCTCAGGCAGCTGCTGCAACAGCTTAATGGCATCGCCGTTGATAATCTTGATATTACTAAGACCTTGCGTACCTGCCATGTAAGCGCACTTACCGATGCCAGGCTCATGTACTTCAACACCTACAAAGTTGCGGGCTGGGTCAGCTATAGCCATCTCTATCAGCGAGTCGCCAAGTCCAAAGCCAATCTCTAGAGTAAGCGGGGCATTAGGGCCATTCGCAGTATCATCAAAGAGCGCGCGCAGATCGGTTATTCCCTGCAAGTCGCCGTCGCCTGAGCTGTTGTTGACGATGTACTGGGTAAACTCTGGCGATGTTAAGGCCAGCTCAGCTTTTTTGTTCATGTGCGTACGACGCTTCATAAAGGTGTTTACGATACGTAGGCGCTTACTAGAATCTTCGGTTGTATCGGTTGTATCGGTTGTATCGGTTGTATCGGTTGTATCGGTTGTATCGGTTGTATCGGTAGTTTGGGTATCAGGGTGTTGGCTCATAAGATTGACTAGACGTAGTAGGATAGAGGCGTATTATAAGGCAAATAAAAGCGGCTGTGAAATATAAGCGGCAAAGGCTATTAGTGCAACAAGGCAGACTTTGATCAGCGTATACATCGCCTTGTACAATATCCTATAATAAGTAGCTCTTTGTTTGATTTACCCTTTTTTATCGCCATTAGGTTTGCCGTTATGTTATTTATCGAGACGGATTCGCCGCCGCCCTTCTATCAAGAGGCACTGACGCCAGCTAAACGCAAACAGTTGGATCAATGGTTTATCGGTCATCGCACGCAGCAGTACTATCTAAAGCGCTTTGAGCAGTTTGATAAGCAAGGCTACTTATCGCCCAAATGGCATTGGGCGGCGTTTTTTGTCACTTTTCCTTGGCTGTTGTACCGTAAGCGTTATATGGATGCCATTGTCTATAGTGTGGCGGGGTGGTCCTTTATACAGCTCAATGTGGCAATCGTCTTGGTGGCTTTTGAGTTTGTAGCTATGTCCTATGTTCCAGATGCTTATCAGATGATGACTCGCATAGGGATTGCTGCTGCTATCTGGCTGTTTTGGTCGTTTATGGTAGCGCGCTGGACGGACGCTTATTACTACCGTATGGCACGGCGCGAGATTGCTGATGCGCTTGATTACTATCCGCGTGATGAAGCGGCGCAAAAGGCGCACCTGCGCCGCGAGGGCGGAGTGAGCTTGTTTGGTTTAGGATTAGGGTTTGGGCTCTTTGCCTTTGCTTTGGTAGTAATCAAAGTGCAGTTTTTGCCCTTGATTGCCAAACCTAAAGAAAACGCAGTACTCTTTGATGCTTACGACATTACTAAGACTACTCAAAATAAAGTGGCGATTGTCTATGGGCAAACGGGGCACTGTCCTACTGATTTGCCTTTAGAAGTGGATAGTCCGCAGATTAGCGTTCGTATTACGGCGCAAACACCTGCAGTAGAAGCAGCGGACTGCGTGGTGACAGGCACCATTCACAATGTACGCTTTCCGATCCGTTATCTAAATGGACAGACTTTGATGTTTTATCACCTACCAGATAGCGATACTTGGCGCTGTACTAGCTCCTTGAATGAAAAACAAGCGCCAGCTTATTGTATTGCAGATTAAGACTGAATTAATTAGATTTAAGCTTTTGAGTCTGTCCCACTCGCAGCAGCTGTCTGACCCTTGAGCGCTTCATCAAATTCGCTTAAGTCCATTCTACGCGCTTTATCAATGTCTTCATCAAACAAGCTCTCAAGCTCAGCCATAGAGGATTGTACTGACTCAATAAGACTGGCTTCATCATCATAGATGGCTTGTTGACGCTCAATGAGCTCATCATCATAGTCACGGAAGGTCTGTACCGTCTCACGTGCCATCTCAGGGGATATTCCTAAGAGTTGTAGCGACTCACGCGACATATCGAGCGAGGATAAATAGGTCTCGCGCCAGATGTGACGCACGCCAACTTCACGCAGACGATAGTAATGCTGACGATCGCGGGCGCGGGCTAAGATAATGAGATCAGGATAGTTTTTGTGCAGGTACTCAGCGGTAGTAATAGAGCGCTCTAGATCGTCAATGGCAAGGATAAATACTCGTGCTTTACTGATGCCAGCGGCGCGTAGAATCTCTGGATTTTTGGGGTCGCCATAGTAGACTTGGTTACCAAACCGACGTACAAAATCAACGCGGTTGGCAGAGCGCTCAATAGCGGTAAATTCGATATTATGCATACGCAGCACGCGACCGATAATCTGCCCCACACGCCCAAAGCCTGCAATAATAACTTGGTGTTCGTGATCGGGAATCGTGTCGTACTCGCGGCTCGGTTTACTCTTAGCAAATAAAGGTTCACCAACTTTTTCTAGTAATAAAAACGCCAGTGGCGTGAGTGCCATAGAGATGGTAACGACAAGGTTGAGCGTATTGGCAAGCTCAGGACGCAAGACGTTTTGTGCGCTGGCGACACTAAAGAGCACAAAGGCAAACTCACCGCCTTGAGCTAGGGTCACCCCAAGTCTAATGCTAGTTGGCCAGCGATTACCTGAGATTTTGGCAATGGCAGCCACAACACCAAACTTGAGCAGCATAAGTGCAAGCGCGCAGCCGATGATGAATAAAGGCTCAGCCAAGATAAGCTTAACGTCAGTGAGCATACCGACGGACATAAAGAACAGACCTAGCAATAATCCTTTAAAAGGTTCGATACTGGCCTCTAACTCGTGACGGTACTCGGAGTCAGCGAGCAAAACGCCCGTCAAAAATGCGCCAAGCGCCATGGATAGCCCAATCTGACCCATCAAGATAGATACGCCCATGACGATAAATAAAGCCACTGCCGTCAACAATTCTGTCGCGCCGCTTGAAGCCACGAACTTAAAAAAGGGTCTCACAACGTAACGACTGGCAAATATCAAACCGCCAAACACGGCAAATACTTTGGCAAAGTAGATTAAATCGTAGCTTTGCTCGCGCACGCCTGACAAAAAGGGAATAACAGCGAGCAAAGGGATGACGGCGATATCTTGAAACAACAAGATAGTAAAGGCTTCACGTCCATGCGTGCTTGAGAGCTGCTGCTTTTCGGTGAGAATCTGTAGTACAAAAGCGGTAGAGGAGAGCGCTAAACCAAAACCAACGATGAACGCCGTATCCAGCGCTAAAGCGAAAAACTGGTACAAAATACCCATGAGTAGGATACCAGTCAATCCGACTTGTAGTCCGCCCAATACAAATATGGAGCGCCGCAAGGCCCAAAGCCTTGAGGGTTGTAGCTCAAGACCGATGATAAATAGCAGCATAACCACACCAAACTCAGAAAAATGCAGTAAGCTCTCCGCATCCCCTGCAACATCAAGACCGCTTGGACCGAGGATAAGACCGGTGATCAGATAACCTAAAACTGTCGCGATACCAAAACGTTTACCAAGGGGCACAAAGAGTAGAGCTGCGCCCAAAAAGATGGTAGCTTGCAGCATTAAGTTTGGTGAGCCGGCAGCGGCAGCGAACATGACAAATCCTTAGCAGTAACGAAGAAAATCTATAAAAAATCAGGTAGTGATATATAAAACGCGCGTTATTTTTTGCGGTAGATCTTCCACACGCCATTGTCGGCGATTGGATTGCTATACGCATCATTACGGCGCTTGCGCGGTGTCTGTCTACTATCGACTATCTTAAAGCCAGGTAGGGCATGGACGATAAGACCAGTACGATAAAAGCGTACGCGCTCAGGCTCAAGCATCTCGCCTTTGTTATCACGGCAGAACACATAGGCTCGCAGGTCGATAAACTCTCGGTGCGCGACCAATCGCGCCTCATCATCTTGAGCAAAGACTGCGCTCATCCGCTCAATCTCTTGGGGCGTATAATACCCGCATTTGTCTGTTAATGCACCGACTGAACCAAAGCTTTTGGATTCTTTTGCTCGTGTCTTAGTCAAATGCAAACGCTGAACGTGATAAATAAACTGCGGAATCTCAAGGCTAGCAGGCAAAGGAAGATAATCTGGCGGTAGATAAGCGGCAGGATAAAAACTCATAGCACGGTCAATGAGCGGCTGCCAGCGCTGCTGATAGGTTTGTACCTCAACAAGATTACCCTCAAAGATTGGCATGTCACGGATTTGGCGTAAAATATCAGGCGGAAACTGCTCATCACGAAAGCTGGCGATATCCTCTTGCAAGGTTGAGAGTAACGCTTTGGCCTGCTTTTTACTCGCTTTTGGATCGAGGTCATCTATAAGGCTGTCGATATCGCTTGGCGCAACAAAAGGAGCGGAACGTCTAGACATGGTAAAAACCGTCGATAAGTCATTGATAATGGTCTTAAGTATACCTAATTTATAGGAATAATAGGTAGATGCGCCTCAATGTACGGTATTTTCTTACGATTTGTACTATTTACAATTTGTACTATTGAGAATTTTTGCTATTAAAAATCAGGTTCAGCTAATGATGATGTCCAGCATGACTATCCGTGTTTGTCGCGTCAAAACTAGAGATATCGCAAACCAAAGCGTCGCTATGCGTTGTTGTTTGCGGATGCATAAGGCTTTCAACTTGGATGGTGGCGTGATTGATGCCTAGCGTCTGTAAACGCTGCTCTAACTCGTAAATGAGTACGCTTGCCTGTGAGATACGCATATCACCGTCCACAACCACGTGACAGGATAAGGCATTTAGACCGCTAGTGATACTCCATACGTGCAAATCATGGATCTTTTTGACCTCAGGGTGAGAGAGGATCTCTTGCTCGATATCAAGTAGATGCATGCCTTTGGGTGTGCCTTCCATCAAGATATGAACGGAGTCGCGTACCACACGATAGCCGCTTACTAATATTAGGAGCGCCACAATGACGGACGCCGCAGCGTCTGCCCAAACCCAGCCAAACCCTATCATCAAAAGCGCAGCAATAATAGCGGCAACTGAGCCAAGTAAATCGCTCAACACATGCAAATACGCGCTTTGCATATTGAGGTTTGCCGGCTGTTGATTGTCCTGAGCCTCGCTGTGCTTGCTACTGTGCGAGTCGGTATGCGCATGGCTATGTCCTCCAGAATGACTGCCTCGGTGCATCAGCCAAGCCACTAAGATATTCACTAACATACCAATAGTTGCAATAATGAGCATGCTTTGTGTAGCAATCTCAGGCGGCGTATCAAAGCGTTTGATCGCCTCATAAAAAATCATCAGGGCAATGATGACTAAAGTTGCTCCATTAACGCCAGCGACTAAAATCTCAAAGCGCTTATAGCCAAAGGTTTTTTGATGCGTAGCTGCTTTTTCGCCTATCTTAAAAGCTAATAGCGTCGCACCCAGCGCAATCGAGTCACTGAGCATATGGCCGGCGTCAGATAACAGCGCCAAGCTACCCGTTAGCCAGCCGCCAATCGCCTCGATAATCATATAAGCGGTGATAATCACAAAGCTTAGCAATAATGTGCGCTGATAGCCTTTGGTATCAGTGGCCTTATGCACTAAGGGCGCGTGGTGATGCGTACTGCCATGCTCTTGGTTGTGATTGGCATCAGGATCAGTTGGACTCATACATAATCTCAGACGAGTTGAATAACGACAAATTTATCATACTAAGCCAATAGTGGCTGTAAGGATGGCGTAAATATCCTAGAGAGGTACAGTTGCGACTGCTGATAAAAACACAAGGGAATACTTGATAAAAAAAGCTAAGCTACCAGCCGACTGGATCGATATCCAAAGTGAGTTTGAGATATTTAGCGCTCGGCAAATCAAGTACGGTTGGCCACCACTGATCAAGGATGCGGTGCAATTGCGGACGCTGTTTAGCCAGCAGTAACAGCTGCGCATGATAGCGGCTATTTTTCTTAGTCATGGGCGCATCGATAGGACCCAGTACAGCAAGCTGGTGTCCTGCTGGCAGTGCGGCTACCGCATCGCTCAGCGCTTGCATCGTTGCCGCAAGAGATTTGCCTTCGCAGCGTATTAAGGCTGCATGACTGTACGGCGGTAGCCCCATGATTTGGCGCTCGTGCAGCAGCTCCTGCGCGAACGCTAAATAGCCGTCTTTAACCAGCTTTAAGAGCAGCGCATTGTCAGGCTGCAAGGTTTGGATCAGAACGCGCCCTGATTTATCGCCGCGTCCTGCACGTCCTGCTACTTGGATCATCAACTGTGCGGTGTGCTCAGGCGAGCGAAAGTCAGCGGACAAAAAACCGCGATCGGCGTTCGGCAGGCATACCAGCGTGACGTTTGGGAAGTGATGACCCTTGGCGACCATTTGTGTGCCTACTAATATGGCAGGTTTGCCCTCATTAATACGCGCATAAATCTGCTCCCAACTGTCCTTGCGCCGTGTGGTATCGCGATCGATCTGGATAATAGGGTAGAGTGTTTTACTGGTTTGCGGATTAGCAAATAACGCGTGCAGGCTTTCGCTGAGTCTGGTCGTGCCCATACCCTTTGCATCTAAATTAGTGCTAGCGCACTCAGGACAAGCCGTTGGAATGTACGCCTGCCAGTCACAGTGATGACACTTAAGATAGTTGCTGTATTTACTTTGCTGATTACTACGGTAATGTACCGTTAGATGAGCATCGCAGCGCGGACAGTCCGCTTGCCAGCCGCACGCTTCACACAGCAAAACAGGAGCATAGCCGCGCCGATTAAGAAATATCAGTACCTGATCGCCAGCTTCTAGCGTTTGTCTGATAGCAGCAATCAGCGCATCGGTCAGACCAGTGTCAAAACGCGCGCCATCGTCTTGGGCTTGTTGATGCGTACTTTGCAGGCGTGCGTCAACGAGCTGCATAGAAGCAGGCTCAGCCAAACCTGGACGCGTGCGCAGCTGACACTCGCTCAGTTTGCCATCCTCAACAAGCTTTAAATGCTCAAGACTTGGCGTAGCTGTACCTAATACTACAGGTATCTCGTACTGAACGCCGCGGTACAAGGCGACATCAGCGGCGTGATAGCGCAGCGTATCTTGCTGCTTATACGAGACATCATGTGCCTCGTCGACGATAATAAGACCGAGGTTAGCAAAGGGATAGAGCACCGCCGAGCGCGTTCCAATGATAATTTGAGCGTGACCCGTACGGCAATCCTGCCAGCCTTGCATGCGATAAGTATTACTCATGCCAGAATGCAACAGCACAATATTGGCAGCAAAACGACTGGCAAAGCGTGCGCGCGTTTGCGGCGTAAGTCCAATTTCAGGAACTAATATAAGCACTTGCTTACCTGCTTCTAGCACCGTTTGCATCGCTTGCAAGTACACCTCAGTCTTACCGCTGCCGGTAATACCGTTTAATAAAATACCTTGGTAACTTTGGGCACTGTGCGCGGCGAGGATAGTATCAACGGCAAGCTGTTGCTCTGAGTTTAGGTCCAGTGGCATCTTAGCTAGGCTTACCGGCTTGGGAGCTGACTTAGGCTCAATGTAGCGCTCGATTAACCCTTTGCTCTCAAGCGTTTTTAAAAACGTGCGCTGCATGCCTTCTAATAATAAGACGTCTTCGCTTGCGCCGCGCTCGCCGTGTAGTCTGAGCATATCGAACTGCTGCTTTTGCTTGACCGCATTAGCGTGAAAATCATCATCGGTGACATGCGGCAAAATGCGCCAATGCGTAATTAGCAGATCAAGCGGCTTACCCTGACGCACTAGACTTGGCAACATAACAGCAAGCACGTCACCTAAAGGGTAGTGGTAGTAGCGCGCCAGCCACCGCGCCAGACTCAGCATATGCTCGTTTAAGATTGGCGTAGCATCTAAACGGCAATGAATTGACTTAAGCTTATTGTGCGGCACCTCTGTTGTCGCGACATGACTGACCACTATGCCGACTAAGGTTTGCCTGCCAAAGGAGACCTCGACGCGGCAGCCAACTGCAGGCAGGTTTTCACCTACTGGCACACTATAGTCAAACACCCGGTAAAGGGGTACAGGTAGAGCAACTTGTACCAGCATAAATGTATTCGTAACCTTGGCAAGCTAATGCGCAGATGATGTTAGATAGGGGTATAAGATCGCAATTATTATAGCATTATAAATTTCTAGGCAGCACTACAGTGAGAAAGAACATTCTAAGCCTTAAGAGTTTTTATTGTGTTTTCAGACAGTATAAAACACAAGTTTGTACAGTTAAATCAGTGGTATACAACTCATTTTTAATATTAGTTAGCGTACTAAATTCATTATGTATACGCTTTAATCTGAATACAAATATTAAAATTTGTTTATATTATTAAATTATAATATAAACTGTATGTAACTGGTTCCTTAATGCTTTCTTACTGCCATATATAATACGGAGATTTACTATGGATGAATTAATATCTGAATGGCGAGATTCTGGTGTAGAAGAAGGCGATGTACTTTTGGTGCATAGCAGTACAAAGAGGACTTACAAAAGATATTTGGATAAAGGTATTAAACTAACGCCAAATGACATTCTCGACTCGCTATTAAAGGCAGTTGGCAATTCTGGTACTTTACTATTACCCTTATTTAACTTTGATTATGCTAGTCAAGGTTTCAATATCAATACTACACCTTCGCATATGGGTGCACTCACAGAAGCGGCTAGAAAACATCCGTTAGCGATAAGAACAGGACATCCCATATATTCTTTTGCAGTTATTGGTGCTGATGCTGATAAATTTAAGAACATTGATAACTTTAGTGGCTATGGTGCAGATTCTCCTTTTGCGGTTCTACGCAAATTAGGGGGCAAGATTGCAGTATTGGACTTGTCAGATCAAAACAGTATGACTTTTTATCATCATGTAGAAGAGATGCATGAAGTGCCTTATCGTTATCATAAAGTTTTTAAAAATGATTATACAGATGCTAAAGGTCATACAACGCAAAGAGAATATGGGCTATTTGTACGAGATATTGAAAAAGGGGTTCAAACCCATGTTAATCCTGCAGGAGAGCTCATGTGGGACGCAGAACTTTATCAAGGGTATAGACCAGGTGAGCACACTGGGATGCGAGTAATTTCGGCACAACAAGCTTATGATTTTATCAGTAATATTATTGTTTCTGGTCAGGCCAAAAACACTTTATATCGTATAGAAGATGAGACGTCAATTGAAGAATAGCGCTACACAAAATGTCGACTTAGAAGAGTCCATTCATATCAATAAGACTGATAATAGAAATAATCTTGAAGAAAATCTCGGCAATGAAATGCATGATCTATGTAGAAAGCTGTTTCCTATTTGTCGTAGTATTACTGGTGATGGCTTTCGTAAATCATTAAATATCATTAAAGAAGATTTAGGTTTAGAAAATCTAAAAGCCTTTGAAGTCCCAACGGGGACTAAGTGTTTTGACTGGGAAATTCCAAAAGAGTGGAACATTCAAGATGCTTATATCATAGCTCCTGATGGTAGTAAAATATGTGATTTTAAAGTTTCTAACTTACACGTTCTGAACTATTCTATCCCTATAGACAAAGAAGTTTCGCTTGAAGCGTTACAAAAGCATTTATACTCTCTACCTGATCAGCCAACGGCTATACCTTATATTACGTCTTATTATAAAGAACGTTGGGGATTTTGCATCTCGCAAAAACAGAGAAATCAACTAATTGATGGGCAATATAGAGTATACATAGACAGTGAATTAAAAGAAGGCAGTCTAACCTACGGCGAACTGATCATTCCTGGTGAGACTGAAGAAGAGATTTTTATATCGACTTATTTGTGCCATCCTTCAATGGCAAACAACGAGCTATCAGGACCAGTTGTTACTGGTTCTATAGCCAAATGGCTCCTGAGTTTGGCGTCTAGAAAATATACCTACCGTATTATCATCATTCCAGAAACTATAGGGTCTATTACTTATCTTAGTCGCAACTACAAAGAGATGAAAGCGAATATCATAGCTGGATTTAATGTCTCGTGTATTGGTGATGATAGAGCCTACTCTTATCTACCTTCTAAAGAAGGCAACACGCTAGCTGATAGCGTAGCTACTCATGTCTTGAAGCACTCTCATCCTGATTACGTTGAATATTCGTTTTTAGATAGACAAAGTGATGAAAGACAGTATTGTAGCAGCGGTATAGATTTACCAGTTTGCTCTGTCATGAGAACAAAATATGGTCGTTATCCTGAATATCATACTTCACTAGATAATTTAGAATTAATTACCCCTTCAGGTTTGTTTGGCGGATACAAAGTGTTGAAACAAGCTATTGAGTGTTTAGAGGCTAATGAAACTCTACAGAGCACAGTGCTTTGTGAACCACAACTAGGCAAAAGAGGTCTTTATCCGACAATTAGTACTAAAGATAGTAGCGCTATCGTCAAAAATATGATGAATTTCTTAGTCTATTGCGATGGCACGCTTACCAATCTAGAAATTGCAGAGAAGATTAATGTACCCCTTTGGGAACTTGAAGAGATCATAACAAACCTAAAACAAGCAAACCTGCTTAGAGTCATTAAATAAGAAATATGACAACAACAATATAAAAAGCAGCCAAAATAGATATATATCTTGGCTGCTTTTTAGTATCAAGGTATATAAATCTCAGCCTGACCAATCAAAACTTCAACGTCGTTAACAAAACAGCGCGTCGCAAAGAACACTCTTTTTCGCTCTACATTGATATCAACGACTTCAATCTCAACCAACACCGTATCCTCTATAAACACAGGTTTTTTATACTTGACCTCCTGTGCTACGTAAATACAACCAGGTCCTGGCAGCTGAGTGGCAAATAAGGAAGAAAAAAAGCTTGAAACCATAGCACCGTGAGCGATACGTTTGCCAAATGGGGTTTTCTTTGCATAGTCTGCGTCAAGATGAATCGGATTATAATCCTCCGATATTTTGGCAAAGGCGTTGATTTTCTCATCCGTAATGAGATGCGAAGCACTCGCTGTCATACCCACTGAGATACTGTCTATACTCATACTATCATTCATGGTCAATTTCCTATTTAGAAGACGCTATGACTTATCTAGATTCTACGACTCAAGGTATAAAATAGACTCAATCTCAACCACACCGCCTTTAGGCAACGCTGCAACTTGCACCGCAGCACGTGCAGGATACGGCTCGTTTAACTGAGCGACAAATATCTCATTGAGCGCTGCAAAGTCGTTTAGATCAGTCAGTGAGACGTTAAACTTAACGACATCGTCTATGCTACCGCCCGCTGCCGTACAAATGGCCTTAATATTAGCAAATACTTGCTCAGCTTGCGCTTTAAAGCCCTCTTTTAGAGTCATTGTTGCCGGATCAAGACCAATTTGTCCTGAGATATAGACAGTGTTACCAACCTTGACCGCTTGCGAATAAGTGCCAACAGCGGCAGGTGCTTTATCAGTTTGGATGGTTTGACGTGTCATAGGGTAGCCTCGTAGTTAGGGTTAAAGTATTAGTATTTAATGCGATGCACACCTAGCTTGATGTACACCTAGCTTAGAGTTGGTATAAGCGCATAATGTTAGGAAAGCCAAGCAATGAGCGCAGCTCTCGAATGCCTTGCGCTAAATGATTACGGCTACGAACAATAATGTGAACGACAGTATCACTGCTGCGTACATCGATCTTTTCAACACCAATGTTCAGCTGACGCAAATGATAGATGACTTCACTGATTTGCTCATCACTGAGTACCAGCGAAAGTTTTAGATAAGCAGAAAACCTAATCTTACCACTGTACTCGCTCGTATCGTTTTGCTGGATTGCCTTATCATTGCGCCAGCGCAGTTGTACCACCTGATAGGGATTGTCTTTACGGATATCATCTAAAGAAAAACACTTGTGGCGATGAACCACAAGCCCGTGACGTGACAAATGACCCACGATAGGATCGCCGTAGATAGGGTGACAGCAATTAGCAAAGTCAAGCTCGACGCCTGCGACGCCCGCGATTAGTTGCTGCGGCTGCGCCCGCGCATCGCTTTGAGCTTGCGCTTGTAGAGCACCCATCTCATCGCTAAACAGACGTGATACAACGAGCTGCGGAAGCAAAGTACCTGAGCTTATCTGCTCAAATAAATCCTGTTTGTCAGACAGACCGCGCCACTCAAGCAGGTTCGTCCAATCGCTAGCGCTCAAATCCTCTATATCTTTTTGATAGGTCTTAAGCGCGCGATCCAGAGCCTGTTTGCCATGCCGCTGTTTATCGCCTGGCGATAAGTCTTTAAACCAGCGCAAAATCTCCTCTCGCGCTTTATTTGTCACCACAAAGCCGAGCCATTCCGCTTTTGGTTCAGAATGACTATCAACCTCTATGGTAATCTGTTGACCGTCTCTGACCACTGTGCCAAGCTTAGCAGCTTGACCGTCAATAGTGGCACCTGTGGCGACATTGCCTACCATAGGACCTACCGCATAAGCGAAATCTAGGGCTGTCGCACCTTGGGGCAGCTCGTAAGCTTGACCTGTCGGACTGTAACAAAGAATTTTACTCGAGTGCAAGTAGTCCATCAGCTCATTGATAGTAGAGACAGCAGCGGCAAAATCAGGACTGTTTTCGTCTAAGTTGTCCTCATCGACTAAGTCTTTCATATTGCGTAGTGAGGCTTGAATCACAGACTGACTGACATCAGAGGCGTGTTCGGCACCGATAACACCAAGCCTTGCGGCGCTTTGCATCTGTTTGGTCAAAATGGTGACTTTAATAACGTCGTTATCACGCTCATAAATCAAGGTAAGCGATTGATTACCACCCGGCAGGGGACGACGAATATTATCCGCAATATTCTCATCATCTATCTGGTATTTTTTGATGAGGTAATACGCCAGCTTATCGCAGGCCTCAATGTTATCGAGAACGATTTCAAAAGCGTAGTGGCGTAGCAAGGCATTAATCTCACCGCGATTACGAAAAAACTGACGATAAATGACGACACGGTTATCGAGCACCTTAACATGACCGCCAAGATCAAGATTGTTTAATACAATAGTTAAGTAGCGGTGAATGGCTTCTCTTTGAAAACTGCGTCCAAGCCCATGCTGCAATAACTTATCCGATATTTTATTGTACATCTCGGAGTCAAGGTTACGATAACAAAGCACTTCGATATAATCAGCAATGTCGTTGAGACCCATCAAACGCGCAAAAGGGACATAAAAATCTAAGGTTTCTTGCGCCGTGCTGCGCTGTTTTTCAGGACGTACTGCATCTAGTGTGGACATATTATGCAAGCGATCAGCAAGCTTAATAATAAGTACGCGCGGATCGGCAAGCGTTGCGGTAAGTATTTTATGAAAGGTGGCCGCTTTGTTTTGTTGTTTATTATGACTCGAAGATTTAAGCTTCGTTACCCCATCAACGAGCCGAGCGACAGCACTACCGTAGCGCTCCTCAATCTCATCATAGCTGACTTCGGTATCTTCGACTGTATCGTGCAAGATTGCGGCAATAATGGTATCTCTATCCAAGCGAAAGCCTGCGAGTATCTCAGCGACTGCGATGGGATGGGTAATATAAGGCTCTCCAGATTTACGCTTATCTTTTATATGCGCAACATCACCAAACTCACAAGCATCAATAATATCACGACGTTCATCAGCGGTTAAATAACCGACAGAGCGCAGCAAATTATATTGAGCATCATCAACCAAGTGATGACTGAGTTTGGGAAGGGTTTGACTCATACAAGGGTCCTGTTTTGTTAGTGTACTAAGAATAGCGACTTAAATAATGTGCCGTTCTCTAAAGAGTAATCTACATAAAAGTGATTATTTTGATATTAGATAGAAGGAGCAAGCCGTTAATAGAGAAAAATAGACGATAACTAAATCAATGTTGACTACGCAGAAAAGACTGTTAACCACCCTCTAATTAATCTTAAATTGGACTTTTTGTCAACCGCTTAGCGCGTTATATGTGCAAAACCAGATAAAACTTACAAGAAAAATGACAAGGTTTTAATAATCAAAAAAACCACAGCAGAGGGCTGTGGTTTATAGCGGTCATCAACAGTATAAGAAATAACTGTCTTAGAAGCTATGATCACCCGAGAGTGCTAAATCTAAAGAGCTCGTAGCAAAGTTGTGTTCAGGCTGGTTTAGAATATCACGAGTTATTTTACCCGCTGCAATCTCACGCAGTGCTAATACAGTTGGCTTGTCGTTGTCCACATCTACCATAGGTTCAGCAATGCCTTTTGCCAACTGACGCGCGCGTTTGCTGGCAACCAATACTAGCTCAAAGCGGTTATCAACGTTTTCTAGACAATCTTCAATCGTTACTCGTGCCATAGGTTGCTACCTCATATGTTTTATTACCCAATGGATTAAACTAATAAAGGGTCAATAAAATAGTATAAATATAAACATATAGTTGATCCGATTTAAAAAGAATACCGTGCTACTGGTATAAATTTTCCTCGCTTGCTGTGCGACTTTGTCACTCCAGAGGCTTCGCAAAATTCATTCCAGTAGCACATTAAACCGTTCGTACCTTTTTTATTTTGGACTAGCTATAATATAAATATAGGATGTTGTAACCCACTATTATAGCATTTATTTAAGCTGATGTGTGAGTGCTAATCTTTATTATGCGTCTCGGTATCTGTCTTAGAATATACCTCAGTATGTGAATCTGACTGAGAATCTAACTGAGAAGCGAGCAAGGTTGAGATCGTACGCTGATAGCGCTGCTGTTGACGTTTAAGCGTTTGTCTATCAGCAACGATAATGGCTTTGAGTTCTGTCAACGCGACCTCAAAATTATCGTTGATAACAACAAAATCAAAGTGGACGTACTGCGCCATCTCCGTAACTGCGCCCGCAAGACGCGCTTCAATGACCTCGCTACTGTCCTGTCCGCGTGCCGATAAGCGCTGACGCAAGGTACTAATACTCGGCGGCAAAATAAAGATCATAATAGCGTTGGTAAATATCTTTTTGACCTGTAGCGCCCCTTGCCAGTCAATCTCTAAGATGACATCTACGCCTGCTTCTAGCTGAGCACGCACGCTTTGCTCCATCGTGCCGTAGTAGTTCCCAAAAACCTCGGCATGCTCTAAAAACTGATTGTCATTGATAGCGCGAGTAAAGGTGTCTACATCAGTGAAGTGATAATGTTGACCGTTAATCTCGCCAGGGCGCGGCGCGCGCGTGGTGTGCGAGATACTCACGGTTAGATCGTTTGTCGTAGCCAAAAGCTGCTTGACCAGTGAGGTCTTGCCTGTACCAGAGGCGGCGGTAATGATAAATAATGAACCTGTCATATATGACGTCCTAAAAGCAATAAGCGCTAAAAAAAGAAAAAACGACAAAGCAGATCTCTAAAAGCTCTGTATTTTAAAAGTCAATAAAAGCAAATTATGTTAAAGTAGAGCGCTAAATACCCCTTTATTTTTGGATACGAGCTACCATACAAAAGCTCTTCTTATAAATTATCTAACGATAGGCTATCTTATGCAAATTTATCTTGCCAACCCACGTGGATTTTGTGCTGGTGTGGATCGTGCCATTGCCATTGTCAATGAAGCGTTGACACGTTTTGAGCCGCCTATTTATGTACGTCATGAAGTGGTTCATAATAAGTTTGTAGTCTCAGATCTAGCCAATCGCGGTGCAGTATTCGTCGAAGAGCTGCATGAAGTGCCTGATGGCTCCATCGTTATCTTCTCCGCCCACGGGGTATCAAAAGCGGTTGAGGACGAAGCCAAGCGCCGCGATCTAACTGTCTTTGATGCGACGTGTCCTTTGGTTACTAAGGTACATATCGAAGTGGCAAAGTTTGCACAAGAGGGGATGAATGCTGTATTAATAGGTCACGCCGGCCACCCTGAGGTCGAAGGAACGATGGGACGCTTCAGTCGCCGTCACGGTGGGCACATTCATTTGGTCGAAAACGAAGAGGACGTCGAAAAGTTAGAAGTACAAGATGCCGAGCAATTAGCTTTTGTGACCCAAACAACGCTATCGATGGATGATACGGCGCGTGTTATTGACGCCCTACGCGAAAAATTTCCAAGCATTCAAGGACCGCGCAAAGATGATATTTGCTATGCCACGCAAAACCGTCAAGATGCGGTCAAAGATCTAGCCGGACGCTGTGAGGTCGTATTAGTCGTAGGCTCGCCAAACTCCTCAAACTCAAATCGCTTGCGCGAGCTCGCTGAGCGTATGGGCTGTAAAGCGTATCTTATCGATAATGCTAATGAGATCAACCCAAACTGGTTTGAGGGCGTGCAAAGCGTTGGAGTCACCGCTGGTGCCTCAGCTCCTGAGATACTCATCCAAGAAGTGTTACAGCAACTACAAGATTGGGGCGGCGAGCTCCCTAATGAGCTTGCTGGTATTGAAGAAAATGTCACCTTTAGCTTGCCAAAAGCGCTACGTATTCCGGTCACTCAAGTCGGTCAATGACCGCCACTTTAGTGGATAAGGTTTACAGAAACTGCTGTTAACCTTCAATCTCTACCTGTATTGTTCAGTTTAAAAATCAACTATCACTAAGGATGAGCATGCCCGCTTATTATCACCTTATCGCCCGCGACTATCAAAACAACGGCAACTGTATTGCCCATTATCAACCGACAAAGAATGCTCAAGGCGCTTGGAATGAACACGAGCAACACATGGCACCAGCCACGGGTTTATTGACCTATGAGCTTAGTAACTACGCCCCGCAAGATAACATGCGTCTTGCGCGCATTAGTCTTGATATCTTAGGTCTTATTCCCTTTGATGATTTCACGATTACTACCCGCTGTATCCGTCCTGGCAAAACTATTGAGTTGATTGAATCCGTCATGAGCAGCGGTGGCCGCGATGCCATCATTGCCCGTGCATGGCGTCTCTTAACTCAAGATACGAGCGCTATCGCTGGACTTGAAGACCAAAAAGCGGCACACCAACCAGATGAGCTACCAAGTTGGGATGGTATGAAAGGCTGGCCTGGCGGCTTTATCGAGAGTGTCAAGCTAGTCACTGATCCTACGCGCCGTGATGGTCGCGGTATGGTTTGGATTACCAATGAGCTTGACATGATTGAAGATATCCAAACCGCTGATGTGGTACGTCTCTTGGGTATGGTGGATACCGCTAATGGCGTCGTACCACGGCTTGGTCTAGGACTATCAAAGCTTGAGTGGATGTTCCCAAATACTGATTTACAGATTCATATGTACCGCAAGCCGCAAGGGCACTGGCTAGGTATTGACGCGACGCAGCAGTACGGCGCCGATGGTATTGGTCTGACGAGCGCGGTGTTACATGATGTGCACGGTCCCTTTGGACGCAGTGAGCAGATTCTTACTATTCGTCCGATGCCAAAAAAATAGACCTTAAAAACAGCGACGATAAGACAGCATATAAGCTGTCTTTTTTATGGGTTTAATTTTATAGGAGTATCATTTGCCTTGATATTTTCTTGAAATTTTCTGCCGTGACCCTATTAGTATAGGCAGCCTAGCAGTAATCTGATAGTTGGATTATTGCGGACGATGATAACACTGGTAATCATTTTGATATATTAAAGGAGCTTTATATGAGTGAAGATAATCAAAGTCCAGACGTAAAAAAACACAGTTTTGAAGCGGAAGTAGCGCAGTTACTACATTTAGTGACGCATTCGCTATACTCTAACGCGGATATCTTTGTGCGCGAACTCGTCTCTAACGCCTCTGACGCTTGTGATAAATTGCGTTTTGAAGCTACCAATGACGATAGTCTTTATGAAGATGACGGCGAGCTACGTATTCGTATCGCCGTTGATACGGACGCCAAGACCATTACCTTTATCGATAACGGTATCGGTATGAACGAAACGGATGCCATCGAGAACTTGGGTACGATTGCCAAATCTGGCACCAAAGCGTTTTTGGACAAGTTATCTGACTCGCAAAAACAAGACGGGCAGCTAATTGGTCAATTCGGGGTTGGGTTTTATTCTGGCTTTATTGTTGCTGATAAAATTACAGTGGAATCACGTAAAGCGGGCGAGCCTGCGGACAAAGGCGTGCGCTGGGTGTCAGATGGCAGCGGTAGCTTTACGGTCGAGACTATCGATAAAGACTCGCGCGGTACCAGCATTACCTTGCATTTAAAAGAAGAATATACTGAGGGTGAAGACAGCTATTTAGACCGCGCTAAAATCAAGCGTTTGGTTAATAAATACTCAGATCATATCAGCTTGCCGATTCAGATGCGTAAAGAGGTTTGGCAAGAGGATGTCGCTGATGACAGCGATGACTCTGAAGAAAACAGTACGCCAGCCGGCGGCGAGATGGTACTGACCGATGAGTGGGAAACCATTAACAAAGCCAGCGCGCTGTGGACACGCTCAAGCTCTGAGATTGATGATGATGAGTACATCGATTTTTATAAGAATATCTCTTACGATTTCGATGAGCCACTAGCGTGGACGCACAACCGCGTTGAGGGTCGCGTACAGTACACTCAGCTGTTATATATACCCAAAAAAGCGCCGATGGATCTATACACGCGCGAGCAGCAACATGGGCTTAAGCTCTACGTCAAGCGCGTGTTTATTATGGATGACGCCGAGCAGCTGCTACCGATGTACCTGCGTTTTGTCAAAGGGGTTATCGACTCCGCTGACTTGCCACTAAACGTCAGTCGTGAGCTGTTGCAAGAGTCGCGCGATGTCAAATCCATCCGCGATGGTAACGCTCGCCGCGTACTCACCATGCTGGCAAGTTTGGCTAATAGCGAAGACAGCGACAAACAAGAAAAATTTACTCAGTTCTACAGCGAGTTTGGCGACGTCATCAAAGAAGGTCTTGGCGAGGACATGGGTAACCAAGAGCGCATCGCAAAACTGCTGCGCTATGCTACTAGCACAAATGACAAAGTAGAAACCGGCTTTGAGGATTACAAATCGCGCATGCAAGAGGGTCAAAAAGCCATCTACTATCTAACGGCTGACAACCTTGCCGCGGCAAAAAATAGCCCGCAGCTTGAGCTGTTTAAGAAAAAAGGTATTGAAGTTATCCTGATGACCAGCCGCGTCGATGAGTGGGCGATGAACTTCTTAACCCAGTTTGATGGTACGCCGCTACAAAACATCGCTAAGGGCGCTGTAGATTTAGGCGATTTGCAAGACGAGGAAGAAAAGGCTGAAACGCAAAAGGCTGAGGAAGCCATGAAGCCTGTCGTTGATAAGCTAAAAACCACACTGAGCGCCCGTGCCAAAGACGTACGCGTCTCTAACCGTTTAGTTGATAGCCCAGCGATACTGGTAACCCCAGAGGGTGAGCTGTCACCGCAGATGATTCAGATGCTCAAGCAAATGGGGCAAGAAGTACCAGATACGCAGCCTATCTTGGAGGTCAACCCTGATCATCCACTGATCAAAAAACTCGATAGCAGTGAGCAGTTTGACGAGCTAGCTCAAGTCATATTTGATCAAGCACTGCTCGCTGATGGCGGACAACTCGAAGATCCAGCCGCTTATCTAAAACGCGTTAATGAGCTGCTAATAAAGTAATAGCATAAAGGTTTGATTAAAAGAGGTCTTGTTATAAGACCTCTTTTTTTATGTCTTAAAGTTTATGTTTTAAGGTTTATAACTCAAAGAAGCCCTCTTTTTTACAATTCAGCCTTATCCTCTTCACGGACAATCCGTTACAATCGCGATATATTTAAAAGTTAAAATATAGCTAATTTATAGCTCTTTATCGTTCATTTCTTACTGCGTTTTATTATTGCTATTCACTATTTATTACAAGCCATTATACGTAGCGCAAACGTTCAGAGTATGACTCAAAATAAAAGCAATAAGTTTCGTTTTGCGCGTAATCTGCATGGTGTTATTTTTCGACCGACTAGAGGTTTAAGTCTTTGTCACTCTCGTCTCTAAAAACCGTCTCCCTTCAGCGCTTTTCCTTAAATTTCGCTGCCAACATCATCGCCACTTTGTGGATGCTGGTCGGCTCCATGCGCGCTTTTTCTTGGGTAAAGCCGACCTTTATTCAATTTGCAGTATTTGCAATACTGGCACTCGGTAGTAACGTGCTGTTTTCGTGGCTGTCTGCGGATAGTGGCAGCGTCTTTAATGAGCAAGGACTGGTCAGTTATCTGATTTGGCCAATGATTATCCTACTTAGCGGTATTATTCTAGCGCGGCGCGTAGGCAATCAGACGATTATGTTCATCCCAGCGGTACTATGGTTGGTTGCCGATATGCTCTCAGCATTATTGCAGAGCGTTGTGCAGTTTTTGGGCAGTCACGGCTGGCTACCGCAGTGGAGCTACGCTTTGCTTCCTGTGTTGTTTTTACTGCTATTTTTGTGGCAAACGTTGGCTCTGCTATGGATATTCTCGCGACGCTTGCGTACGCCGTGGTGGGAGCGCCTTATTGTACTGTTAGGCGCGGTCGCCTTATTAACCATTTGGCAGCGCAATGTCGCTGATCAGCCGATCTTTAAGCAAGTACCGATCGAATCTACGCTTGAAGAAGCGGCGTTTTATGAGCAGCCCCAACTACTACAACAAGCATTGACGAGTATTGATCCAAGTCTCTCTGGTAAAACCGACTGGTACTTTATGGGGGTAGCTGGATTTGCAGGACAGGATGTGTTTCGCTCTGAGATTAATAAAGCGCGCGAACTATTTGATGTGCGCTTTGGTACGAGTGGTCACTCGCTTGCGCTAATTAACAATACTTATAGCTGGATGGACGAGCCCATAGCCACAAAAACTAGCATCGCTCAGGGACTCAAGCAAATCGGTCAGCAGATGAGTGCCGATGAGGACGTTTTATTTTTAACCTTGTCTTCACACGGAGATCAGGACGTTATTCAATTGTACAATCCGCCACTGGCTATGGATAATTTAGAAGCAGCGTGGCTACGCGAAGCGCTGGATAGCGCAGGTATTCGCTGGCGGGTCATCGTTGTATCGGCTTGTTATTCCGGTTCTTTTATTGATGAGCTAGCCTCGCCAACAACGGTGATTATCACCGCCTCAGCAGCAGATAGAGCTTCTTTTGGCTGTACTAATAGCGCGGAGATGACTTATTTTGGGCAAGCTTTTTTTGCTGAGAGTTTGCGTGAGAATACCAGTTTTGCAGCAGCGTTTAAGGATGCCAGTATACGTGTTACCGAGCGCGAGCGCCTTATGGGCTTTGAGTCTTCCATGCCGCAGATGGTCATTGGTAGCCTAATGGAAACGGCGTTGCCAGCCTTTGAGCAAGCTTTGTTCGATAGTGAGATGTCTAACCTTGTGATAGATATGGATAGTACTGCTACAGATGTAGTGGTGAATGCACCTTAAGCGTCTTAATATAAAATCCTCAACAAAGACTTATATAAAACCTACGGTGTCAAAGCTTAGACTTTGTATAATAATCAACTTAACCCTACATTCCTACATTAAAGTACTACAGTATAAAATTTTCGCTAAATAAGCGCATTAAAACCTAATATTTTGATTTATAAATGATCCGTTTAATAGGAGCACACCATGAAAACAACAGCCGCTATCGCTTGGGAAGCCAATAAACCTTTAACTTTGCATGAAGTTGATTTAGAGGGTCCAAAAGACCATGAGGTATTGATTGAGCTCAAAGCGACGGGTATTTGTCATACCGATTACTATACGTGGTCAGGCGCCGATCCTGAAGGTAAGTTCCCTGCGATCTTAGGACACGAAGGCGCAGGTATCGTTCTTGAGGTCGGTAAAGACGTTAAAACCCTAAAACCTGGCGATCATGTCATTCCGCTATATACGCCTGAGTGTCGTCACTGTGAGTTTTGTTTAAATCCAAAAACCAATCTCTGCCAAGCGATCCGTGATACCCAAGGTCAAGGGTTAATGCCTGATGGTACTTCGCGTTTTAGCTTAGATGGTGAGCCTATTTTGCATTATATGGGTACTTCTACCTTTGCCCGTCATACCGTACTGCCTGAGATTGCGGTTGCCAAAATCCGTGAGGATGCGCCTTTTGACAAGGTGTGCTACATTGGCTGCGGCGTCACCACAGGGGTTGGCGCTGTCGTTTATACCGCGCAAATGGAAGCCGGTTCAACAGTTGCGGTATTTGGGCTCGGCGGTATCGGACTCAACGTTATTCAGGGCGCAAAACTGGTGGGCGCCCGCCGTATTATTGGTGTTGATTTGGATCCTAGCCGTGAAGAGTGGGGTCGCCGCTTTGGCATGACTGATTTTGTCAATCCAAAGGATTTGGACAAAGGCGAAGGCATTGTCGATCGCATCGTCCAGATGACGGGCGGCGGGGTAGATTATTCGTTTGAGTGTATTGGCAACGTTGAAGTCATGCGTCAAGCACTTGAATGCACCCATAAAGGCTGGGGTCGCTCAATTATTATTGGAGTGGCAGGTGCAGGCGAGGAGATTAGTACGCGTCCGTTTCAGTTAGTCACAGGTCGTAACTGGGGCGGCTCAGCCTTTGGCGGTGCTCGTGGTCGTACTGATGTACCGACCATCGTCGATTGGTACATGGAAGGTATGCTCGATATCGACTCTTTGATTACCCATAAGCTCAAGCACGATGAGATTAATAAAGGTTTTGAATTACTGAGTGATCCAAACTGTATCCGTAGCGTAATTGAATACTAAATACAAGCCTATTCATTGTGATTTAGTCTATCTACTCTAATTAAAAGGATCCTAGTAATGAGCGATTATACAACGCCTAAGCTGCCGGCTAACTCCAAGCTTACTCAAGTCAGCGCGAACCGCTGTTTTGAGGGTGAGCAGCACTACTATAGACACGAGTCGTCAGTGACTAAGACGCTAATGACTTTTAGTATCTACTTACCTGATGAAACCTTAGCAGGGCAGCGTTGTCCCGCTATTTTATATTTATCAGGTCTGACTTGTAACGCTGATAACGTCACGCACAAGGCGCACTTTCAGCAAAAGTGTAGCGAGCTTGGTATGATATTTATCGCGCCTGATACCTCACCGCGTAGTAGTGAGGGTAAGGATGTGCCTGATGATGAGCGCTACTTCGTCGGTCAAGGAGCAAGCTACTATGTCGATGCGACTCAAGCGCCTTGGGCCGATAACTTCAATATGCAAAGCTATATTGTCGATGAGCTGTATGATCTACTGCGCTCAGAGTTTGCGATTATCAGTATCGGTATTATGGGGCACTCCATGGGCGGGCACGGCGCACTTATGCTAGGCTTTAGATTTCCAAGTAAGTTTGTCAGCGTCTCCGCGCTATCTCCTGTATGCGCAGCTAGTGAGTCCGCTTGGGGTCAAGCCGCTTATACTGAATATTTTGGTGATGACAAATCATTATGGGCGCAGGCAGATGCCGCACAAACCATCAAAGCAGCGGGTCGTCAATACGCGAGTATTTTAGTGGATCAAGGCGGCGCGGATGACTTTTTAGCAGAAGATCAGTTGCAAACGCTCAAGCTCCAAGAAGCATGTACGGCAGTCGATCAGCCACTAACACTACGCTATCAAGCAGGGCACGATCACAGCTATTACTTTATTCAGACATTTATTACTGATCATATCTGGCATCACTGGCGTATGGCACAGCTGAGCTAGTAACTCGTACTTTGCATCATCGATATGCAGGGCAGCTAAGATAATAAAGGGCTATTTTTATGACAAGTATTCAAGCGCAGTCTGAACGTAATAGTGATGAGTCAGAGCAGGCGCAATCATCGCTAGATATTATGCAAGCCGACATGCAAGCGGCGTTAGAGGCGAAGCGAGCTGACACGGCTAGCGAGGTGACCAATTCGCAACCAAGCTTAGTTGAGCCTACAGACGCAGACGGTAGTTTCGA
Source organism: uncultured Psychrobacter sp. (assembly GCA_947489525.1). Classification (GTDB taxonomy): domain Bacteria; phylum Pseudomonadota; class Gammaproteobacteria; order Pseudomonadales; family Moraxellaceae; genus Psychrobacter. The sequence goes on along the minus strand of CANLDW010000002.1, from coordinate 34,884 downwards.
TGAAGTACGGACATCGCGTATCATTGAGATGGCATGGGAAGACAGAACGCCGTTTGCTGCTATTGAGCACAGTTATGGACTTAATGAAGCGGCGGTGATAGATTTAATGCGCCGACAGCTAAAGCCTGCCTCGTTTCGCTTATGGCGTGAGCGCGTTACTGGACGTCATACAAAGCATGAAGCCAAACGCGATTTTGAAGTTGGTCGTGCGTACGCCAAAACTCAGTACAAGCCACGTTGATAGGCTATTTTTTTCTTTTACAGCTTTTTATAAAATGAGTGAATTATGATCTGTTCTGATAAGCAATACCTCATTGCGCCCTCTATCTTGTCCGCTGACTTTGCACGCCTTGGTGAAGAGGTCGATAACGTACTAAAGGCAGGCGCTGATGTCATTCATTTTGACGTTATGGATAATCACTACGTGCCTAATTTGACCTTTGGTAGCATGATATGTAAGGCGCTACGGGATTATGGTATTGATGCGCCTATTGATGTACATCTTATGGTGACGCCTGTTGATGGCATGATTGAGCAATTCTTAGAGGCAGGAGCAAGTGTTATCACTTTTCACCCCGAAGCAAGCCAACATATCGACCGCTCTTTGCAGCTTATCAAAGACGGCGGCGCAAAATGCGGCTTAGTATTTAATCCAGCCACGCCTTTGCACCATTTAGACTATGTCATGGATAAGGTCGATCAAATATTGCTGATGAGCGTCAATCCTGGCTTTGGTGGGCAGTCCTTTATCGATGGCACTTTGGATAAAGTGCGAGAAGTGCGTCAACGCATTGATGCTAGTGGTCGTGATATTCGCCTCGAGGTCGACGGCGGTATCAAAGCAAGCAACATTCGCACTATTGCTGAAGCGGGCGCTGATATGTTTGTTGCAGGTTCTGCTATCTTTAACCAAGACGATTACGCCGCTGCTATCGACAGTATGCGCCAAGAATTAGCCGCCGCTACTGACGCTTAGGTTCAATAGTAAACCTATTGGTTTATCGCAATCTGTCTCCATCTAAGTTATAGCGGATCTACTATTTTAATATGATTGCGCCCTTCATTGTAATGACGATAACAGAGGCTTGTTATGAATACTCAGCGTACTTTATCTTCAACAAATAAACAAAATGATCAACTAAAAGCGCGTAGTTTAGTGCCTAAAGGTATTACCATAGGTTTAGCTGTTTTTGCGCTGGTATTAAGCCTTGCCGGTTACGCCTTTCGTTTGCTGATTGGCGAAGATGTCAGTGCGGTACTACTGCATGCAGCCGTAGTGGTTCCTGCGTTTGTCATTGGCGTGCCTTTACTATTTTGGCTTGGGTCACGGCTAATGAATAAAGTACGAGGCATGAATATAGAAACGAGAAACGCACTCAGTCTTGGGTGGCTGACCTCTTGTGTTGCTATGCTATGGCTGATGGGTACTTATAGCTAATTCACCTGTGAGCCTCTGAACCTATAATCATTGGCGTCTATAACATCTATAATCGAAACTCCCATTTATTAATTTGCTGCACAGCTTGAGTGTAGCTGGATATCTGTATGCCATTACTTCCAACCAAAGTTAGCGATACTATCTTTCCAAAAGAGTTACCGAACGGTCTATTTATAGCGCTCATTATTGCTTGCTTGCTTATGGGATTAGCAGGTTTGCGTCATGGTACTGGACTACAGGGCTGGCTTAACGTCATTGAAAACTGGCTGCTGATGCTGCTGATATTCCCCGTCGCAACCGCTGCAGTAGCCCTACCTTTTAAATATCGTGATCCGACTTTTGAGCTAAAACTGACTTATTATCTCGGTATGTTTGTGGCATTCTTATTTACACTCGCCAAACTACGCTATTGGCGCTAGTTGATCTGGTGCTAGTTTCTAGTAAAGAAGAGCTTAAGTAAAGAAGAGCTTATTATCAAGGAACGTACATTAGCTCTTGAATTTTGCGGCTAAAGCGTCCATTGTAAGAGTAGGTTAAGGTTTACCCGCGCTCTAATGACTAAGGTTATTTAGAGGTGAGACGGGATAATAAGGAAAATACGATATGCCGTATGATACTGATAAAGAAGTAGAGTTTGATAAGGAAAGTAGCGATCAGTTTGCTGGGTTTGCCAAAGAGACCACATTAGAGCTGATTGAATCTGAAGATGGTACTTTATTGCTGCGCGATGCCGATACTCATGATGAGCCTTTAATGACTATTGACTTCTCCGACAAGCTAAAAGAGCTGCTTGGTAGTGATACTCAGGCTATAGGTCAGCACATGATTCATGCTGCCATACAAGTTATTGTCCAAAAGCAGATGAGTCAATGGCACGCTCATGTTTATGACAAAGAGCCTTTGCATTACAGCTAATACTTTATCGCACTTTTATCTTTTGTAAACTTGAGATTAATAAAAAAAAGAGCTTATCTATTTATTAGATAAGCCCTTTTTATGGTTTTCAATAACTTATAAATAGTTATTTAATTTTTGCTTCTTTAAAAATAACATGCTGGCGAGCTTTTGGATCAAACTTTTTAATCTCCATTTTGCCAGGCATCGTGCGCTTATTCTTGGTAGTAGTGTAGTAATAACCAGTACCAGCAGTCGATACTAACTTAATTTTATCTCTCATAATAGCTTTCCTGTAAATGAGGGTCTGTAAACGAATCGATATCTAAAAATTTAAACCCTTAGCGTGTTAAATTTTTTGACCTTGTGCCCGTAAATCTGCAAGCACTTTATCGATACCTAGTTTGTCAATAACACGCATACCTTTAGTTGATACACGTAGACGTACAAAACGATTTTCAGACTCTACCCAAAAACGATGGTTGTGAAGGTTTGGTAGAAAGCGACGACGGGTTTTGTTGTTTGCATGCGAAACATTATTACCCACCATAGGGCGCTTTCCAGTCACTTGGCAAACTCTAGACATGGCGAACTCCTAATCTATGAAGTATGAGGTTGTCTCATACTAGTCTGGGCAAGTGGCACGTATTTGCGGCATGGACACAGCAAGCGTAATCTTGCACCAAACAAAACTATATGAAGGTTGAGCTGGATGAGCGTTATCTAAAGGCAAATAACAGATCGACCAATTCAGAAAATTTTAAAGCCGACATTTATACCATAAACGCCGTAAATACTCAAGTATTTCGTTGGGATAAAGTATTTTACTAGTCTTTTAAAGAAATACCTAAAAAAGGAGTCATTATACCTCAATTAGAGGTTCAACGTTATGCATTATTTAGCATAAAAGCTTAATTTTTAGTTGTAAGTTATAACAAAAGTCAGTAAAGTTGCTGTTATAAAATTAATACAGTCTGTTAATATATCTGCTAAAAGTGTAATTCTATGTATCAACTATTACACATATAGCTTTTAACATTACGAGCTCATTTTTTGATTTAACTTAATTATTGCCCTGCGGAGCCCAAAGATGTCATATCGCTCACTACCTCTTACGTCTAAAATGTTTCAATTCTCGGCACTATCTTTAGCCTTAGCTCTCGCAGGTTGCGGCGGTGGCGATGGGGGGACTGATGTCATTGCGCCAGAACCTGATACCGGTATAACGCAGCCTGGTACTGATACAGGCGGCGGAACGGGTGGTACACCAACAGCGCCAGTTAGCGAGATCAACATTACGCCTATATCTTTAGTTGATGCTAACGGCAATATAACACGTACAATTACTTCTGCTGGAGCAAGTGCACAGGTCAGAGTAACTGATGAGCTGGGAGACCCGATCGCAAGTGCTTTAGTGATGTTTTCAGGAGAAGGCGTTGCTTTTGGTACGACAAATGGTGCGGTACTGACTAACGAACAAGGCGAAGCCACTATATCCGTCAGACCGCTTCAGGGTACGGATACAGGTAGCTATCAGCTCACTGCAACGGCGAGTGCAGATGGTGACAGTACTACTAGTCCTGGTTATAGCTTCTCGCTACAGTCAATCAATGTAGCGTTAACGGATATTCGTGCCTCATCTAGCAATCTGAATTCAGGTGGTAATACAAACATCACCTTAAAGACCAGAGACATGGTCAACAACGTCAATCAGAATGATATTACGGTCACATTCGATGCTAGCTGCGGTACATTTGATAACGACAGTGTTGTGTCAAATAATCAAGGTGACGTTACTGCAACTTACATCGCCATTGATGACAACGATAATTTGTGTGAGGGCACACAGACTATTACTGTTGCTCCTGCTAACAATCCAAGCAATCGCCAGACAATCACTGTCAATATCGCGAGTGTAGAAGCCAACTCGGTTGTCTACACTACAACGCAGGAGACTAGACTTGGTGCAAGTAATAGTGGTTCGTCAAATTCAGGACAAATTACCTTTACTATCTTTGCAGATGGACGCCCTGCTGCTAACCAACAAGTGGTCATCAGTAAAGTATTCGCTCCTGGTGACTTTAGTTTTATCACCTCGAACAATCAAACAGCTAGAACAGTAACTAGTGACTCTCAAGGCCAAGTTGTGGTTAACTTATACCCGGGTGCATTGCCTGGACCTGTAGAGATAAAAGCAGCATTAGCCTCGAATCCCAACGTGTTTGCTCTTTCTAAAAACGTCTCGGTTGCAACAGGGCGTGCGACTCAAAATGGTTTTAGTGTTTCATTGAGTAAAAATGTCTTAGCCATAGGTACTGATGGAGATACTGCTACAATCACTGCAAGACTCGTAGATAGAGTTGGTAATCCCGTACCTAATGGAACCGTAGTCAGTTTTGTGAGTGAAGGTGGTAGGGTTACTCCTAACTGCGCTACTCAAAATGGTGCGTGTTCGGTTGAATTTAGTACGCAAAATCCAAGACCTACTGATAGCCGCGTTTCTGTAGTCGCCTATTTAGAAGGGGATAAAGACTATATTGATAGAGATGGGGATAATCAATTTAGTGCAGGTGACGTCCTTACTCGTAACATTGGTGATTTTTTCCGTGACGACAATGAAAACAATCGATACGATGCAAACTTAGGTGAGTTTATATACAGACGAAATGCATCAGGTGCGACGTGTGCAGTATCTACCTTTAATCAGCCTAATACAGGCAACTGTGATAGTGGTCTACAAGCCATACTGCGTTACCAGTTCGTATTAGGTCTCGCTTCAGATAGTCCCGTGTATCAAGGATTACCTTCTTCTTCTGAGCTGCCTGCTAATGCAAAGGCGAACCCTGATATTGAGCTTGGTCAAAGATTTAGAATTTACGGTAATAGTGCTCTGACAGTCAGTATGCCATCAGGTACGACGGTCAGCGTCGCTGCCGATGATAGAACTAACTATTCGCCTGTAGCTGAGCTGGTCGGTAATCAAATTCAGGTATCTAATGCTGAACCGAACTCAACGTCAGTAGTAAGAGCAGGTTCTTCTTCTATCAACGTGCGTATCGGCCCTAATGGCACAGGCGTAGCATCTAGTGGTGGTCTACCAGCTGGAACCGCGCTTACAGTGACTGATAGAAGTTCGAGCTGTGAAGTTGAACTGACCTCGGGTTCAACAACAGTACCAAGTATTGTCAATTTAGGAGCTGGTAGAGCATTTGATAATACCAGTTTTGGTAAAGTACTTGATAGTGAAGTTAGCTATGGTCTTGCGTATACAGGTTGCCGTCCGAACGATGTACTACATGTTATTGTAACCTCACCAAATGGTGTAGAGTCGTCTAGACGACTTAACATTGTGTAAAGCTGTTCTTCTACTGTTGTTACTTTAAGGCATTACTATTAAAAAGAACCTAATAAACTTATTAGGTTCTTTTTGTTTATATTGGAATTTATAAAATATTACCTCTTAGTCAGTAAAACCTATTAATATACTGGCTGAATTTTTGAATTGTGATCCTCTATGTCCTCTTATCGTACTGAATCTAGTAATACAATTAATAAAGCTATCGATATACCTAATATCGACACCGCAACCCTGCTTATCAAGTGCCGCGATCAAGCGGGTATCGTACAAGCGGTATCGGAGTTTATCCACCGCTATGGCGGTAATATTATATCCCTAGATCAGTACTCAACCGCGCATGAGGGTGGTCAGTACTTTATGCGTTTAGAGTTCGCTTTAGCTGATCTTGGCAGCATTATTGAAAACTTTGAGGCCAGCTTTGGGCATACCGTTGCCAAGCGCTATGAGATGACGTGGCGCTTGCATGACAATACGATCAAGGCAAAAGTAGGCATATTGGTCTCCAAATTTGATCATGCGCTACTTGATCTATTGTGGCGACATCAGCGCGGTTTGCTTGACTGTCAGATTACCTCAGTGGTCAGCAATCACGAAGACTTGCGTCAAGCGGTAGAGAACTTTGGGATACCTTTTTATCATGTACCCGTTTCCAAAGACACCAAGCTTGAAGCGGAAGCCAAAATCAACGAGTTGTTAGCAGACAATGACTTATTGGTACTAGCGCGTTATATGCAGATTCTCTCGTCTGATTTTGTTAAGCGTTGGTCGATGCAGATCATTAATATTCATCACTCGTTTTTGCCTGCCTTTGTCGGTGCTGACCCGTATCGACAGGCGTATGACAAAGGCGTTAAATTGATTGGGGCAACGGCGCACTATGTCACTGCTGAGCTGGATCAAGGACCTATCATTGAGCAAGATGTGCACCGGGTAACGCATCGCCAAAGCGTGACTGAGCTGCGTGCAATTGGGCGCGATGTTGAACGCAATGTACTCGCGCGCGCGGTCAGCTGGCACGTACAAAACCGCGTGATCGTAGCAGGGAATAAAACCGTGGTATTTAACTAGACTATTTATCTAATTAGCAAATTTAAACTAGTACAACAAAAACTCTAAGACGAATTTGCTACCAATAAAGCCGATTGCGAGCAGTACAAACGCGTAGACCGTGATGTTGGCGGCGCGTTTGCCACGCCAGCCTGCGCGCCAATGTCCAAATAGTAACACACCGAAGAGTAGCCATGACAGCACACTAAACACCGTCTTGTGCGCAATATGCTGTCCAAGCAAGTCCTCAACGTAGACAAAGCCTAGTCCTAATGCCACACTGAGTAGTACAAAGCCTAGCAAGATCATGTCAAACAGCAAGCTCTCCATCGTTTGTAGGGACGGCAGTTTGTTGACCCAAAAGCGGTGGATACTTTGATGTTTAAGCTCACGAATTTGCAGACGCAAAAACAGGGCTTGTACGGCAGCCATGAGCAGCAAGCAATAGGCAGCTAATGACAACAGGATATGCGCTTCTAGCCCAATACCGACGTTGGTGAGAGGCTGATACGGCGCGCGCCCAAAATAACCCACGATCATGCCGATTAAGGCGGTAGGCGCGGCCAAAATAGCCAAACTAACGATAGGACGATACAAACAAAATAGAACGTAAAAGAATAAAAACAACAAGCTGGTAAAACTTAGAATATTAAACAAGTTAAAATTAAGACCGTATAAAGTGATAATATAAGGATAAAGCAAGACTGCATGCGCAAGCATACCGATAATTAATAAGCCAAGCGTCGGGCCTCTACGAATAGGAGTATTGGTCGTCAGGGTCCAACCGATATATACACTGACGATGATATAAGCCATGCTGGCAATTGCAAACGCAAGTATCACAGGTAAGCCTCGTTAATGGGTCAAAAAGTACGTCGATAGTTAGGAGCACGCAGATAGCGGTTAAAATGTTATGATTAGAATACTGCTTCAATCTATCATAAAATAGCCCGTAGCTGAGAGTCATTATCGCTATTTTGCTATGGATTACTATTTTGCAAGACCTAAAAATAGATTGAAAATAGCTATACGCCCCATATTTATAACTGACTAATGGGTTAAATAGCCGTTCTACTTATACCGTTTTACTTATTTTTACTTATACCGTTTTACTTATAACGTCATCCTGTGAATTGAAACAAACATGACTTTATGACGACTACATGACTACTGTGCTTGATCATTGAGAACCAAATACGCTTTATTTATTAATAATACGAGAGTTTTTATGTTTGATACCTTAACCGAACGTTTATCATCGAGTCTACGCAACATTGTAGGTACTGGTCAGCTGACCGAAGACAATATCAAAGATACGCTGCGCGAAGTACGCATGGCGCTGCTTGAAGCTGACGTCGCACTGCCTGTCACCCGTGACTTTGTTAAACGCGTCAAAGAGCAAGCTTTAGGGGCTGAGGTACTAAAGGAGCTAGCCCCAGGACAAGCCTTTGTTAAGATTGTCCATGACGAGCTCACCGAGATGATGGGTAGCGCTAACCAGCAGCTTGAGATGACGGGTAAGCCGCCCGTAGTCTATTTACTAGCAGGCCTGCAAGGGGCGGGTAAAACGACTACCGCAGGCAAGCTGGCGAAGTACTTGCAAGAGCGTCAAAAGAAAAAAGTGATGCTGGTATCTGCCGACGTCTATCGTCCAGCTGCGATCAAACAGCTTGAACAAGTTGCAGGTCAAGTGAATGCGAAGTTTGTCAATTCAACGACAGACGAGAACCCTATTGATATTGCCCGCCGCGCGATCGAAGAGGCAAAAATCCAGTATCAAGATATCCTTATTATCGATACCGCAGGTCGCCTGCACATCGATGATAACATGATGGATGAGATCAAAGCGTTAACGGCGGCGGTTAATCCTTCTGAGACCCTATTTGTTGTTGATGCGATGACGGGTCAAGATGCGGCAAATACTGCCAAGGCATTCAATGATGCGCTACCACTGACGGGTGTTATTTTAACCAAAACCGATGGTGATGCACGCGGCGGCGCGGCGCTATCCGTACGCGCTATCACAGGTAAGCCGATTAAGTTCTTAGGGCGCGGCGAACAGCTCGATGCTTTAGAGCTGTTCCACCCTGAGCGTATCGCTCAGCGCATCTTAGGTATGGGCGACGTACTTAGCTTAGTTGAGGAGGTCGAACAAAAAATCGACCGCGATAAAGCCGAGAAGATGGCGAAAAAGATGCAAAAGGGCGGCGACTTTGACCTTGAGGATCTATTGACTCAGTTTCAGCAAATGAAAAATATGGGCGGCATGTCAGGATTTTTAGATAAGATGCCAGGCATGGGTGGTTCTGATATGCAAAAGGCGGTTGAAGAGGCCAAACCTGAAGAGAAGGTTAAGGAGATGGAAGCGCTGATTAATTCTATGACCCCTTATGAGCGCCAAAACCCTGATAAGATTAACCCCAGCCGTAAGCGCCGTATCGCTGCAGGCTCTGGTAAAGAGATTCAAGATATCAATCGCTTGCTCAAACAGCACAAGCAGATGGCAAAGATGATGAAAATGATATCTAAGCCTGAGGGCATTAGTAAAATGATGAAAGCGATGCAAGGACTAACGGGCGGCGCGGGAGCAGGTGGCGCCGGACCTCTGTTTGGCGGTGGCAAGCCCAACACCAAAAACGTCAATCCTGAGCAAATGGCAAAGCAAATGGGACTTGATCCTAACGATTTGCCAAGCAAAGAGGAGATGCAAAAGCAAATGCAAGAGCTGCAAGAACCAGCTGCTAAGAAGTTTAAGACGCGCTTTTAATGACACAGATATTTTATCTGTAGATTATCTTTGCAATAAAACGTACAAAACCCCACGCTTATAAGCAGTGGGGTTTTTTATATCTATTTTTTGATGTGAATGCACGCTTATTTAATAAGCTATAGTTTGCCGAGTAGCTTTTTATTGAGCAGGACTACTCACTTTATCTATTGCGTGGCGGCGCTGGTATCAGGTAAATACTGTTTAAACTGGTAGCTTTGCTCATCAAATAAGTCGATACCACAATCAAGATTGCTGATCCAATCTAAAAACTCATGAAATACCTTTTGACCCTCAAAGCGATAACCGTGCTGGGGTACCATCATAGAAACCTCTAAATCACGCACCGCGTTAGCCCAAAGCCGAGTCGCTTTTTTACTGGTCATATAGCGTCGATGGAAACCCTCCATATGACTGATATGCGTATGAAAACTTTTTACCGCATTGCCCGAATCGCCAAGTAAAGAAGCACCCATATCGCCTGAGAATAGTATTTTGCTAATAGGATCGTAGAACTGGAAGTTACCGACAGAGTGTAAAAAATGAGCAGGCATAGCGACAATACCGCTATCCCCTAGAGGATAATAGCCGCCTCTATCAGGTATGGTCATGAGGCGCTCAGACAGGCTTTGCTTTAGTCTGCCCTTAGTAAAAGCTGAATTGTAATGCGGTAAAAACCGCTCCCAAAGTTTAGGAATTAGCAGTTTGGTATCGTCAAGATGGATCAGCCAGCGCGGCATAGAAGCGATGATATCTGGGTCTTGATGCGAACCGATGACATAGCGAATATTCGTCAAGCGTATGTATTTGACAATACCCATAGTCAAAGGAGAAAAAGTTAAATCGCCACCGGGATCAATAACGGCGGCTTCATCACCATTGATAATCAAAAACTGATTGGAAGGTACGCTTTCGTCTTCAAAAGCCATTGAAAACGCTACACATTTGTGATGACCATCGTCGTATAAAACATGAGACTGCATGCAATGCTCCGCAAATAACCCGCTTAAACATGCGCTTTGAGAATAAGACACATCTAAACGGATCAATATAATAAGGAAGGAAGTAAGAGGAATATCTAAATTTGAGTAAATCATTGTATCCGATGTGGATATAAATATAAACCTAAGAAAACGTCCTATTTTGCAAAGGAAAAATAGTTTTTGAACCCTGAAAGCCTGTTAGGTATGAAAATACAATGAAGCGCTAAAAATGCATTGGCTTAGATGGTATGATAGGTGCGTTTTTGGTACTGGGTTCGACGCTTGGTTTCAGTGTAGATTTTAAGCGTACAATCCTGTTTGGCTCAAATAAAGGGCTCATATTGAGGTTATATGTTTTTAGCAATGGATACCGTGTTTGATCAGTGTTCGGTGGCTCTACTAGATACTTCAGGTCAAATCGTCGTCAGCCGTACCCAACTAGGTAAACGCGAGCAAACGCAGCAAATACTTCCGATGATTGACGCTGTGCTGGATGAGCATGGCACAGCACTTATTGATATTAACGCTTTAGTATTTAATCGCGGTCCTGGCGCTTTTAGTGGTATCCGTATTAATACGGCGGTGGTACAAGCCCTATCGGTCGCTCATGATCTGCCTTGTGTCGGTGTCTCAAGCTTACAAGCAATCGCGCAATGTGCCTATGAGCAGCACGGGATTAAGGAGGCGTATAGTGCCCTTGATGCCCGTATGCAGCAAGTATATTTTGGTCACTATCGCTTGGATACCAAGACGGCTACGATGCAGCCTGTCTATTTTGAACAGCGAAGTGACAATCAAAGTGACATGCAAAGTACCAAGCAAAGTACCAAGCAAAGTACCAAGCAAAATGACATTCAAAGCGATAGCGAAACGTCTGAGTCCAGTGATGGCGAGCGGCTACTGGACTACGATAGCCAAACGCCGCTCACTATCCCTATCGTAGGTAACGGCGCTAAGTTATTAAAAGCGCATGATGGGCAGCGTATTTATGCCGATGTTCATCCTGAGGCGGGAGTACTTGGTAGACTAGGCATCACGCAGTTTAAAGCTTATGGCGGTACAGATGCTGCTATGGCGTTACCACGATATCTGCGTAATGATGCATGGAAAACGCTAAAAGAACAAGGCAAGGCGTAGCAGGATGGCATATCTTTGTATGTATATGAACCCTTATTTGATATTCGTTTGAGCTTTTGGTTTTTGTATTTAGCCCTATCATCAACATTACAATCGTCAGCAGCAAGTCTGTTCTAGGAAACACATGTGGATATTTTATTATTAATTCAAGCTGTCATCATGGGTATTGTTGAGGGCATCACTGAATTTTTACCGATATCGAGTACGGGCTATCTTATTTTATCCGCAGATGTTATGGGCTTTTGGACCAAAGAAAAAGTAGACTTGTTCGTCGTTGTCGTGCAGCTCGGCGCTATTTTGGCTGTGGTTTACGACTATTGGGGACGCTTATGGCAGGCGCTTATGGGGCTGCTGACAGGTAAGTCTGAGGTGATGAATAACCCAAGGCAGCTGGGCTTGAGTCTTATCGTCGCGACCATTCCTGTTATGATTGTGGGCTTTACTTTTGCCGATCAGATTAAGACGTATTTATTTAATCCGATTACCGTTGCTATTATGCTCATCATTGGCGGTTTGCTCATCTTTTACGTTGAGAATCGTCCTAAAACCATTATTGCCCAGGAAGCTGAGGACGTTAGCTTTAAGACGGCGCTTATGATTGGTCTGTTTCAGTGTTTGGCGCTTATCCCAGGTACATCGCGCTCAGGTGCGACCATCATCGGTGCGTTATGGCTTGGGGTGTCACGTAAGGCGTCCGCTGAGTTTTCGTTTTTCTTAGGCATCCCTGTTATTGTGGGCGCTGGGCTGCTGGATTTGCTCAAGCACCGAGACGTGTTAACGAGTACTGAGGATTGGCTCGTACTGGGCGTCGGTACGTTAGTGTCCTTTATCGTCGCGCTGCTGTGTATTCGCTGGCTGGTGGCGTGGGTGAGTCGCCGCGACTTTACCATATTTGCTTGGCTACGCATTGTCACTGGCGTCATTGTATTGCTAGCAGCATGGGTCTTTGGCTATCAGTTTTCAGGCTAAAGCTAAAGCGTGTAAGGGACGATAATGATGACAACTTTGTCTGGTGCCGCCGAGTACCGAATCATCTATGCAAAAGAAGAGCAAAGGCCGTACGTGGAGCACTTGCAAACGCTTGCTCGTACTCATAATGTCGCGCTGACACTACAGCCTGAAAAGACAACGGCGAAGCTAAACCAAAGACATAGGCAAGCACTTAGTAGCACGGATACTCAGCCCATATTAATATTTGATGATAAAAATAAGCTGTCTTTACTTAGCAAAGGGCTTAGTGTCGCGCTGGAGTGGGATAAATTGCAGCGCCGCGTAGTCAGCGCGGGACGCAAATCTGAGCTACTATTGCAAGCGGCAAAGATTACAGCAGATAGTGTGGTCGTCGATGCTACTGCAGGTTTTGGTCACGACAGCCTTATATTAGCGAGCAGTGGCGCTCAGGTTATCATGCTAGAGCAGCAACCTATCATGGCGCTATTATTACTCGCGGAACAGCAGCGTATGAGTCAAGTCCCAAACTGGCAAAAGCTGATGGCGCGTTTGCACATCATGAATACTGACGCGCTTAGTTATTTTACTGATAAGCAAGCGGTTAACACTGAACACATAGATACGATATATCTAGACCCAATGTTTCCAGAGGATAGCTATCAAGACCAAAACACGGGCAAAGGCGCCAAAGTCGGTAAGCAAATGCAAGCCTTGCATCATATAGCTCGCCCGCCAACACTTGCGCAAGAAGAGCAGTTATTATTTAGGGCAAAAGAAGTTATCGCTAAGGGCGCACAAACAGGTCGCGTAATTGTCAAACGTCCCAAGCTTGCCCCATTTCTTGCTCAGCAGTCCCCTGATGAAAGCTGGCAGAATGCCGCGCTACGTTTTGATGGTTATTTTATCTAAAGCGTTGTACTACAGTGCATCTTAAATAAAAATAGTACAGCACTTATAGCGTGCTACGGGTATAAATTTTACTTGCGTGCTGCGTCCCCAGAGACTGCGTAAAATTCATCCCCGTAGCACTGTATTTATTTTATTAAGAAGTGACTATACCTAACGGTTTGTACTTTTTGTCACTTTTGTATTTTACTTGATGTGATCTTTATCGCTAATAGTATTGTAGTGGGCTTATTCTTTTAAATTATTTCAACCTGAAGCGATGACCATGACGACAACGACGCTAAGTGTCAAAGATAAAATCTACGCTTACATGCAGCTGACGCGCTTTGATAAGCCGGTCGGTATTGAGCTGTTATTGTGGCCGACACTTTGGGGCGTGATGCTAGCGGCAATGGGACAGGCGCAGCAGCAGGGCGCGATAGCAGGGTTACCCAGTCTCAAGGTATTTATCCTCTTCGCACTAGGCGCTATCTTAATGCGGGCGGCAGGCTGCGCGATTAATGATTTTGCTGATCGTAAAGTCGACGGGCATGTCACTCGAACCAAAGGTCGCCCGCTGGCTGATGGACGCCTGTCTGGACGTGAGGCCATTGCTGCGTTTTTAATATTGGTTGCTCTTAGCGCCAGTCTATTGTTATTTTTGCCTATTGAGGTGTTTTATTGGTCGCTTGGCGCTGTGGTTCTCGCGTTTATTTATCCGTTTATGAAGCGCTTTACCTACTTGCCGCAAGTGTTTTTAGCAGCTGCTTTTGGCTGGGCAATACCCATGTCTTATGTGGCGATACAAGGCGCACCTGATGTCTGGTCCTGGTTATTGTTCATCGCTTATATGTGCTGGACGGTCGCTTATGATACTCAGTACGCGATGGCAGATCGTGATGATGATTTAAAGATTGGGGTCAAATCAACGGCGATCCTCTTTGGCCGTTTCGATGTGGTCATCATATCCATATTACAAACGCTATTTTTACTGATTATGGGCATCGTATTGTGGCATTACTTTGCCGCGACGACGCTGAGCGTGGCACCTGTGTTTGGCTTAGGCTTAGTTGCCATAATGTTCGCGAAGCAAAATAGCGCCTGTAGCACACGTGAAGCTATGGCTTGCTTTCAGGCTTTTTTAGCCAATATCTGGGTGGGACGTTACGTCTTTGTTTTGGTGGCGCTCTGTTGTCTATGGACGACCTTTAATGGATAACCTTTAATGAATGACCTTAAAAAGCTCAAGAAAGTAAAAAAATCAGCTTTTGCAAAATCAGCAGCAACAGACGATTTGCCTTCTCAATATCAGCTTAACCTCGCTGAGCACGGTCTGACCCGCGAGCAGGTTATTGCCACCGAGCGCCAATTGGCAAAGTTTGCCAACGCTATGGACTCAGTCGTGCGTATTCCCTTTACCAAGCAGGGCATGGGCGCAGATGCTGCATTATCTACCATACCCTTAGCAGGCGATGTGGCGGGACTGGCTTTGACCAGTTATGCGTTTATACTTGGACGTAGATTAGGCGTGCCAGTCAGTAAGATGACGCCAGCGGTGCGCTTAGCGCTGATCGATACGGTCGTCGGTGTGGTGCCGGGTATAGGGACGCTATTAGATATCTTTATTCGTCCGAGCCGCAAGACGCTCTCTATTGTGCATCAGCACATACAGGATGAATATGGAATACGCGATACCATGCACATGGACAGACCGTTTTTGCATCAAAGCTTAGAAGATAAGCAGCGCCATAATCGCTTGTGGCGTAATCCTATTATCGCTTGGCTGTACTTACACATCCCAGACATCATCGGTTCAATTATTATTATTTTGATTGGCTGGGGACTGTGGAGCCTTGGCAGCTGGCTGGTTGAGGTGTTTAGTAGATCGACAGGCTTTGGCTAACGCTAGTGAGCTGCCTGCTGTTTTTAAACGCTACCTATTTTTAGCGCTATGCTGCTTATCCTTAAGTACAATGTTCTTTAAGTACAATGCTCTTTAAGTACAATGCTATGTACTGATCGTAATGATCAGCTTACGCTGCCCACCATAATCTCTGTGCTCACACAAATAAACGCCTTGCCACATCCCGAGGCCAAGCTGACCATTCACAAGCGGTATCGTCAGACTAATACCAAGTAGCATGCTCTTAAAGTGTGCTGGCAAGTCATCTGAGCCCTCAAACGTATGACGATAGTCCGGCTGATCGGCTGGGGCAATCTTATTTAGCCAGTCCTCGGTATCGAGACGCACATCAGGATCCGCATTTTCGTTGATCGCAAGGCTCGCTGAGGTGTGCTGCAAAAACAGATGCACTAGTCCCGTTTTCGCACTATTAGGTAGTAGGTCTGCAATGGCTTCTTTAATGCGCGGCGTAATGATATGGATACCACGCGCGTAGGGCGGTAGGGTTAGAGTAGTTTGGTGGTAGGTCATAAATCACTCCTGGCTATAAATCTAGAGGCGTTTGTAGTCGCTCTCGATTAGGGGCAAGCCGTGCCAGCATTGCAGTAGATAAAGGTGCAAAGTCCCTTGTCATCAAGCTTACCAGTGCCTCAGCACATATCGGGGCAAAGGCATAGCCTTTTGCGCCCATTGCTGACATGACCCATACGCGTCTGCTGCCGCTTACTTGTCCGACGATAGGATGGTAGTCAGGCGTTTGGGTGCGTACGCCTGCGCGTCCTTGCCACTGGCTAGTATCTGTAGGGATAACGCTATCAAGCTCAGGGATAGCACTCACTAATTTATCACGGCTAATATCGTACTCATTACCGCGAAGCTCAGTGCTAATATCATTACGCACAAAACTTGCACCGAGTAACAGCTGCGACGTATCCAAGCAGACGTCGTTCATTACCTCATCACCGTCTATGGGCGTAAATGGCGTACAGTAACCCCTATACTTGAGCGCTATCTTGGGCAGTTTTGCCCACTGCTCAGCGCTGGGAGTAAACCATGACAGCTGTCCGCGTATCTTACGGCAGTCGAAAATACGTGCATCTAACTTATGGCTCTCATAAGCGGCGCAAATCACCGCGTCATCGGCATCTATCGATAACTCATGACCTTGCAGATCCATACCCTTAATACGAACATGAGTCTTAGACTCTTCAATGTTAGTGACTGCTAGCTGCCGAAACTCAATTAAAGGATGGGCGAGTACGATGGTCTTTAGCGCTTGCGGATTGACCAGACCTGACTGCGGCAAATACAAGTTATCAGTCAAGTCTTGCTGCTGTAAACCACTGATTTGCTTGGCCTGCTTATCTGGTAACGTCGTTGCCATATCATTGGGATAATCAGCAATTTGAGTGGTATCGATATTGGCTTTTGTCAGCAAATCCAATGCCCCAGTTGGCTCTAGAATAGGGGCGCTATTTTCTTTTACCGCTATAGTATTAAGCTGTCGGTACAATCGTGTGCTATATAAATAACCGATGGTATGCAGATGCTCATCAGCGTGATGAATGGGCGTCATCTTAGGCGCAAGGAGTGCGCGCGGATTGCCGGATGCGCCCGCGAGTGGTGCAACCTTATCAAGTAGATTAACCCTAATACCCCGATTTGCCAGCGACCACGCGGTCATCAAGCCAGATATCCCAGCGCCAATTACAGCGGTATGACGGGATTTTTCTGTTGCGTCTTGCTGGTCTTTGGTAGGAGCTAAGTCTTTGGTAGGAGCTAAGTCTTTGGTTGCTTGATCAGCGACAACAGCGGTTAGCATTTCGCGCTTACGCCCAAACCCTTTTATTTTTTTGAAGATAAAGCCATGATCTTGCAGACCACGTTTGACGACACCTGCACAGCTATAAGTCGCCGCTGTCGCATTAGTCGTGGATAGGCGCTGCATCTGAGTAAATATAGCGCTCGCCCATAGCGACTCATTACACGAGGGCGCAAAACCATCCAAGAACCAAGCGTCAATACTTGGACTATTATACTCAGAATTGGTCTTTAGCTTTGCTAAGCTAGCAGCCGCGTCGCCGAGCCAGACATCAAGCGTTAGATTATCATCGTTAAAGTTAAGGCGATGACAGCCGGCAATGAGTACAGGGTAGGCCGATAGCAACTGATCGATCATAGGCCAAAGCTCAGGCGCCCGCTCGCCCCATAACGTTAGTATTTGCGTGAGATCATTGAGCGCAATTGGATGCTTTTCGGTCGTAATAAAGTGTAGACGTGCTGTCGCAAGATGGGGGTAAGTCGCGCGTAGCTCGCACCAAAGCTGCCATACGGCAAGTAGGTTTAGCCCTGTACCAAAGCCTAATTCGGCAATCGTAAAGCTTTGATAAGGCGCAAGACTTGCCAGACGCTCAGACAATCGGTTGCCATTAACAAAGACATAACGTGACTCTGCTAAGCCATTAGCATGCGAAAAATAGACATCACCAAATTCTTTGGAGAAAGGGACAGTATTACCCGTATCATCGGTTTGCCAAATGATACGGGCAGGCGTAATGACGTTTGGATATGCTGAGTTGCTAGCAGGCATGCGCTTCAACCTAAATACATATTAAAAATGGTATTACCAGCGCTCACGGCGCACAAAGACTAGCCATGAGATAAAGATACCAACTAATAAGCTAATAAGCACCGTAAAAGCGCCGTACAAAAACAGCTGACCTCGGCTCTCATAAATGAGCACGTTTGCTTGTGTTTGTAGATCGTTGACTTGGCGCTGCAGTTGCGCGTTACGACTGAGGAGCTCTTGATTGGCCTCAGATAGCGCTTGGGTCGAGGGCTGCATTTGCGCTGCCAAAGTGTTGCTGATATCAGTAGCTACAGTAGCGTTAGTGGAGGGTGGCGTACTCTCAGATTGCTCAGTGTTGTTTTGATCAGTCGTGCTAAGCTCTGGCTCCACTGATGCCGCTTGTACTGATAGCGCGGTCAGTAGTAAAGCAATCGCTATGCTGGCTTTGTAGCTGGCAGGTGTGAAAAAAGGGCGCTGCTTCACGATGCAGCGTCCGTAGAGGGTAGCGCTTGTATAAAGGGTTTGACATCCACGTGGCTATAGACGCCCTCACGTAGATACGGCTCAGCGCTAACCCAAGCTTGCGCGTCATCTAGCGAGTCAAAATCGGCAATGATCAGGCTACCTGACATCGCGTTTTTGCCGTGTTCGATAGGGGTGGGACCTGCAATAATTAAACGCTGCGCGCGATTCAGTGCATGCAGACGTTCAAGGTGCTCAGCACGCGTGTTTTGCCGCTGAGCACTGCTGTTTGCCACATCGTGACCGATAATAACAAAGGCGGGCATAAAAACTCCTTTATACAGGATAGCTTAGAACGGGAACGAAAATAAGGTTTTGACCCACAAATAATAAAGTAAGCGCTGCATGTCTATTTAGCTGTTTTATCGGTTAGTGCAGGATTGATATATTTTTTTAGCACGACAAACTGGGCGATAACAAACACCAGCATAATCGGAATCCAGCCGTAAGTTTTAAAATTGACCCACGCCTCATCTGACATCATGAATGCCGTGATATAATGCAGCGTACCCATAAAGGCAAAGAACAGCGCCCAAGCGATAGTGAGCTTCTTCCAGCCACTCATGGTAAGCATAAAAACCTCTTTCATTGCCAGCTGCATGAGCGGTTTATTGATAGCGGCGCTGACAAGCAAGGTGAACGCAAAGATACCGTTAATAATCGGCGACTTCCAGCGCAAATAAATATCATCGCGCAGTAGTAGCGTACCGCCGCAAAAGACAATCGTCAGCAATAACACCACCCACTGCTGCTTATCAAATTTGCCCTTTTGGCGGATAAAATGAATGGCATAAACGATAATAGTGGCGATCAAAAGTGCGCCTGCTGCTGCTAATATACCGTATTGACGCGCGGCAATAAAAAAAGCGATCAGCGGAATGAAGTCTAGTAGAGCTTTCATAACAAAGTGTATGTCCGGCAAAAACGTATGGGTAGTTTACACGTCTACTGCACCAAAAAAAAGCAATCAACGCGCCAAATAATATAATAAGGCAAGACTTATGAAAATTGACTTACACTGCCACAGTACTTGTTCTGATGGCACTTATGCACCCGCTGAAGTCGTGGCACGCGCACAGGCTGCTGGCGTTGATGTTTTGGCACTGACCGATCATGATACGCTAGCTGGTATCGATGAGGCGCGAGCTGCTGCCAATGCCTACAATATGACGCTAATTAATGGTGTTGAGATCAGCTGCGAGCATACGCTGAGCGGTGGCTATGGTAAAAATAAATCCACCAACAAAATCATCCACGTGGTTGGCTTGGATTTTACCGACCGTGAACAGATGCATACTACCTTGCAGCAGCTGCAAGATAGCCGTGCTACCCGCGGGCGACGTATCACCGAAAAGCTCAGCACGCTACTCGATATTGAGTTTGATGCCCTTTGGCAGGACGTTGTTGCAAAAGCTGGTGGCAACGTCCAAGCAGTAGGGCGCGCGCATATCGGTCAAGTCCTGTTTGAGCGCGGCGAGGTCAAGACCGTGCAACAAGCCTTTGATAAGTATCTTGCAGATAACAAACCCGCTTACGTTGCCATTGAAGCGCTGACAATGGCGCGCGGAATTGAACTGATACACGCTTGCGGCGGCCGGGCGGTACTGGCTCATCCCACACGTTACCAGCTCTCGGCGACGCGTGTACGCAAACTCATTGAGGCTTTTGCTCAGCTTGGCGGCGATGCCTGTGAGCTACCCGCTAACAGCGAACCCTTGAGTACACGTAGGATGGTAGATCGCTGTATAGCAGAGCACAATCTTAGTGCGTCAATAGGTAGTGATTTTCACGGGAGTAACATGCCGTGGCGACGTTTGGGCGATGTACCTGCGTTGGCTACTGATCAGCAGGGCGTGTGGCAGTCTTTTAGTATTTAGTTTGTTAGTCTTTTTTAGCTTATTAGGGCTTGTTGAACATTTATTCGCGTTAAGTCCAATTTTGCCTAACCCTATATCAGATCAGAGGTAACATAGAAAGACATGATAGAAATACAATGGTAATATAGTTACTATTAAACCGTTTGTTACCAGTTTAGCCCTTTGGTGAGATAGAGTCTGATGAAATTTAGAGAACATTAACAGTATATCCACTCTTTTGAACTAAAAAGCCAATCATCATTATCACCTCCCTTACGGTAGCTTGTTCATGGCAGTAACCATATCTCGACTAGGCTACAAAAGACTCTCTCGAATCATTTTTGAGTGGCAGGCGGCTGATCGCGCCGCAATGCTTGCGCTGTTTATGGTTATGGACGTGTCGCTACATTGGCTTTGGTTTTTGTTTGTGTGGCTACGCCGCGGCGTTTACGAGGCGTATGTCGATATGGCACTGTTCTATCCTTTGTGGCTTGGTGTCAGTATTGCAGGACTGTTTTTTTGGTGGATGATGAGTCGTCTGACGCGTAGCAAAGTGCAAGATGCTTATCTGTATAAGTGGCAAATTGTAATGATTACAATTTATAGTATCTATATCGCTATTGTTGTAGTAGTCATGGGTCATAGCAGCCTAGTCTCTGGGGTATCACTGGTTGGCGGTGCGATGCTCGGGATGATGCTCGCGCGTCGCCGTTATATGTGGAAGGCTTTTTTGTTTCACATTATAGTCATACTTGCGGCCACGCTATTACCTTATTTAGGCTTTTATTTGCCTGACCTGCGCAAGATGACCCTTGCTGCAATTCCTATTGATACGTATAGCTATCTCACCTATAGCGAGATGACAACAGTGGAAAATGCGCTAGTCGCACCCATCTTTCATGATGGGGCAATTGACTGGAATAATTTGCATCAGCTGCGTTTATCCTCCTCTTTTTTTTGGCGCTCAACCCACATGTATCTAGCGCTGCCTAAGGCTATTTTTATTGTTTATATGTTCAGAACCTTACTACTGATTATTGATAAGAGTAAAGCTGAGATCCTAAACCACGCCAATCAAGATGAGCTGACCCAGCTAAAAAATCGTCGTTACGGTCTCAGCCGGATGCAGCAAGTGATTGTGGCAGTAAAAGACAAGCAAGATTTTAGCGTTATATTATTGGACCTAGATTGGTTCAAGGATGTGAATGACAATTATGGTCACGAAGCAGGCGACCAAGTACTGCGCGAGGTGGCGCAAACTCTAAAGTCTGCTCTTCCTGCAAGTGCTATTATTAGTCGTTACGGCGGTGAAGAGTTTTTGATTGTACTTCCGAATACCAATCATGATCAGGCGCTAATAATGGCAGAACACATCAGACAAAGCATTGCCAAACAAGAGATCAAGGTGGATGAAGAGGTCAATTTAGGCGTCAGTGCAAGCCTAGGTCTTTATACGCTAACCTTTAACGAGCTTAACCGTTTAAAGGAGGATTATCTCGCTGTAGCCCAGTCTAATACGTCGCCAACAACACCGCGACGCTTTAGAATACGGCACACCAAATCCAAGATTAAAAAAGTAGCGCAGTTAGAGGACGTCGCTCGTACCATCTGCCAGCATACGATCACGACAGCTGACAAAGCTTTGTACAAAGCAAAAGATCAAGGACGCAATCGAACGGTCAGCGCTAATGAGATATTTAGTAAAGAGCATATGATAGTCTAATATTGGCGACATAGATTAATTATTAATGCAAATCTTGCACAATTGCTGCCAGTACACTGGTCGCAAAGCTGCCTGTTGGTAAACTAAAGCTTAAGACCAGCGTTGGCTCAGTGTTTTGCAGCTCTAACCCTTGCCAATTCAAATCTGTAATAGGCAATCTAAGCGCGCGTCTTTGCGCTTTGACCTCTCGCTGCTCTAGACCTTTAGCCAAAGAAGCTAGTAGATCGCTTTGTTGAACGACGTCGTTCTCAAGCTTTGCAGCCTCGCCAGTGACTTTGTCATTACCAATGCCCCACATAACGCCAGTAGGATGAATATCGCCGCTGGCAAGCCGTGCCTGCAATGTCTCATCCATAGTGTCACTTGCAAATATCGATCCTGAGCCGTTTAGGTTAAACACCTCGCCAGCCAGTCCTGTATTCCAGTTGCCAGCGCGTACTCGAGCCGCTAGTATCTCGTTAAATATTAGACTACGAGCCGCGGATAGCTCCATACTGTTTTGTTCGCGCGGCACGCGTTTATGCTTGCCTTTTTTATGAGTAGTAGGTTTTTGATGGATAGGACGTGCAAATAGGCGTAGCGCTTCTTTAATATTATTGCCATCAAAACCAAAACGCTGAGTACCGAAGTAGTTAGGGACGCCATGACGACTGATATAGTGCAAATGCTGCTCAATAGATGATTTGTCATTACTAGCAAAATCGATATCGCGCAAAGTAATAGTAAATCGATTGGCTCTGTGCGTACCACGATTTAGCTTTTTGTTATGCCAGCGTTGAGCGAGTATCTCTATCGTTTCGTGCTCTTGAATATCGGTAGGCTCAAAGTCGGTAGAGGGTAGCTGCTTTTTAGGCAAGCGCAGACTAAACCACTGTGAGGTCAGCGCCTGACGATCCTTTAGCCCTGAATAACCAACATCACGTAGAGGAATATCTGCCCACTCTGATAATAGCTTTGCCAAATACGCCGTATTTATCCCAGACTTTTGGATGTGTAGCCATAGGTGCTCGCCCTCATCCGTAAAGTCGATATCCAGTAGTTCATTGACGATAAAGTCTTCAGTTTTGGCTTTATAGGTGGCCTGTTTGATAGGCGGCATGATAGGTTGTGGCAGTTTTGTGGTATCAACTGCATGAGCGAAATCTATAGCATCGATATCGCGAGCATTGATATCGAAGGAAGCATTGGTACGGGGAGACTGCGTGTTTGACATCATAAGAAGCTTTTTGATTCACTGTTAATGTTAAAAAAGTATAAGTGATGGTAGGCGAGTATTGTATTGTTAGGACGTGTTGGACATTCGACCATGGCACTGACTTGTAAATGTTTAGCATGTCCTAGGCTAATCACTGATAAAAATATCTAAAGTTACGTTTTGCAACGCGTTAGACATACAAAAAAACATCGCCCTATCATCTTGCTTGTTACTATGAATGGTTAATGCTTGATTAGCACGGCTAATTAAACGCAGTACTATGTATAGCAATATCTGACAATTATTCTGGCAGCAACCGCAACCGTTAAGGATAACTTATGAGCGCAACTAATAATCAAAACGATAATAAAATCGCCACCAAAAACCTAGTGACTATTAATAAATCTGACATCCCTAGCGGTGGCATGAAATCATACAAGCAAGATGATGATAGTATCATTTTAATCACACGTGATGAGAATGAGTTTTTTGCTTTTGATGGCAAATGTCCCCATGTTGGCGCTGATTTAGGCGACGGTATACGCTGCGGTGATCGCGTCGTTTGTCCATGGCATCACGGTAGCTTTAATAGCCGTGATGGCACGCTGCTAGAGCCTGTCGCTATGCGCGGTTTGACCCAGTATAAACTGAGCGACGAGGGCGATACTTTAACAGTAGATACCTCGGCACCGATCGATAAAAGCGTTGCTAATGACAAGATGACGGATACGCATACTATCATTATTGGCGGCGGCGGATCTGGTTTTATGACAGCCAATCGATTACGTCAGACCGGTTATGGCGGCAAAATCACGATGATTAGCGCCGATGACAAAGCGCCTTATAATCGTCCTTTGCTATCCAAAGCATTTTTGGCAGGTAAGCTTGGTGAAGATCAAATCATGCTAGGCGGCACTGATTGGGCACAAAAGAAAAACATTGATCTGCGTTTAAATCAAACCGTGACTAAAGTTTCTCCCAACGAGCGCACCATCACCGTCCAAGATAAGAGCGGCAAGAGTGAAACGCATACCGCAGATTTTTTAGTGGTAGCGACAGGAGCCGAGCCCAAGATACCGCCGTTCAAGGGCGCTGATGCTAAAGGGGTCTTTACCTTGCGCAGTATGGATGATGCCAAAGCCATTAAAGCGGCTAGTCGTGATAAACAAATCGTTATCGTTGGCACTGGCTTTATCGGTATGGAAACAGCGTCTGCTCTTGCGCAAGCAGGAGAGAGCGCTTCTATTACTATCGTAGGTCGTAGTGCCCGAGTTATGAGTAATATTGTCTCTGAAACAGTGAGCAATGCTCTCATTAGCCTGCATCAAGACAATGGCATTCAATTTGTTTTTGGTGCAAGCGTTGAAGAGATCAACAGCAACAGCGAGCAAGTCAGTGGCGTGACATTATCTGATGGTAGCACCCTTGAAGCCGATATTGTCGTATTGGGTACAGGTGTGACACCGCGTACGGATGCCATCGATGAGGTGAATGATCCTGATGGGGTGCAAGTCGACGAGCATTTGCAGTTACGTGATGGTGTTTATGCCTTGGGTGATATCGCCAAAGCCACCAATCAGATGGGGCGGATGCGTATTGAGCATTGGCGCGTAGCACTCCAGCACGGTATCGTAACTGCTGGCGCTATCTTAGGTGATGACGATGTCAACTCCCTTGAGGAACGGATTCCTTTCTTTTGGACGGCGCAATACGGCAATAGCTTACGTTATAGTGGGCATGCAGCGACGCCTGACAATAATATCTTATTCGGTAGACCAGAAGATTTGGACTACATCGAATACTACTTTGACGATGAAGGCGAGAACACACGTGCCAGCGCGGCTAGTACCCTAAATCGTAACAAAGAACTGGCCGCCTTTAGTGAGCTATTACGCCGAGGACATGCCCCAACGCGCGCTCAGATCAACAACGGCTTTGATATTATTGACCAAGCGCATGCCTTGTCGCGTTAGCCATGCACACACTCACTATAAGTACGTTGGGCATATAATAATTAAAAACTATGCAGGGGCTGACCTACACTTGAGGTCAGCCTTTTGTGTTGTTCACGGTTGAATAAAAGAGATTGTCAGATATAAGAGGATAAACTCAAAAATGAATAAAAATAAGGTGTTTTTACGTCAAGCCCAAGCGGATGATATCAGCGCTATCGAACAACTATTAAACCTATGCTATCGCGAGAATAAAGGCTGGACTAACGAAGCAAATTTAGTCGGCGGCATCCGTATTACCCAAAATGAGCTTGCTACTATCCTTGCTGATTCAAAGCACTACTTTTTTGTCTACCCTAAGTCCACTACTGGCACACGTATAGGACAAGAAACAGGTGAGCTGTTGGGGGCTATCGCTGTAAAGATAACAGAAGACATCCATGATAAGCGCCATGCTTATATCGGTATGTTTGCGGTACATCCAGACTTGCAAGGGCAGGGGGTGGGTAATGTGATACTACAAGCCGCAGAAACTTTTGCTACTCGTCATTTGAGCGATCAAAATAAACCAAGCCGTCTGACGATGTCTATTCTAAACCATCGTCCTGAGCTACTGGCTTACTACGAACGTCGAGGTTATCAACTCACAGGCTATAGCGAACCCTTTCCAGAAGATGACAATAATGGCGAGCCTAAACGGCAAGACTTACGGTTATTGCAATTAGAAAAACTCGTGTACTAACGCCAAAAATGCCCAAAGGTCATAAACAGACCAATGCTTAGCAATAAAAACGCTAAGATAAGTAAGCGCTTAAACCAAGTAAAAGCAGGCAAGCGCGTCGCATTGTCGTCAGACATAAGATAAGCGAACAAAGCCATGAGACTGGCAACAAGCGTCATAATTCCAAGACCAATCGGTAAGATAAATACATACACTTGCCACACAGGGTTCTCTCAGCGACTTTTATTATCAGCATGATAGCAGTATCACCTTCATAATGTAGTTCTAAATCATTCTTTGAGTTAACCATCCATACCTTTATAAGCTACTTGTGACCGTCTATTAACTGGATGTCTAATAGCTACTGCTTATCTATATCTTAACATCTCCTTATTCTTAGCCCAGCGTTCATGCCTTATATTAAATAAATTGGATATTTGAAAAAATCAATAACTAGTATTGGATTATTGGTAACAACTATGTATACTTTCGGTAACATTTTACAAGGACCGGTTGACCATGCATAAAATAAAGAAGACTACAAGGGTGCTAGTAGCTACTGCCATATTGCAGACGCTTCTACAAACAGGATGTTCTGAGGCTCCTGACAGTTATATGGTTGAAGGACTGATACAAATGCAGTATGAACAAGCCACTGGTCTAATGACTAGCACAGTTGATACAGTGGAGAGCAATGAAGTCATGATGGCCATGAAGGGTCTAATGACTGGTACAATGGCCAAACTTGAAAATGTCAATAATGCTGACTGCGATAGTACGGATGAAGACAATACTTATCACTGTACGGTAGATATTACCCAAAGCGTCAATAGTAACAGCAAAACTAGTAAAGCAACTTTTAAGGTTTATCAAGTTAATGACGAGTGGGTGTTAGGGGTATAATTCAATTTTAAGTGCATGACTCAAACCTAGACGACTCTAAGTCTGATCAGAAGAAAATGCTTTTACTAAAATTTTAGATATCACTATTCTTTTTATCTCATCGATTTACTGTTGTTGAAGCTAAGTATCAATAGAAAGAACAAAAAAAACTAAGCAAATATCGATATTTATATTGGGTTTATAGTTACAATTGGGTATAATTCTAGCAACATTAATTTTGCTGTGAGAATTTAATGATCAATTCTAAAAGATTTGCTGTCTTATTACTAATAACTCCCCTTTTTATTGGCTGTTCTAAAGCACCTTCAGAGACCGTTGTTGAAGGATTGATCCAAGATCAGTACGAGCAGGCAAATAGTCTGATGGATGATGCGGTTGCACAGGCAGGTAATGATGAAATGGCGCAAGCGATGGGTAGTATGCTTTCAGGCATGATGCCAACGCTTGAAAGCGTAGACAACGTCAATTGTGATTCTATAGAGGGTGACAATACCTACATGTGTACCGCTGATATCACACAAACAATCTCTGGCAATAGTCGTACTGACAAAGGTAGCTTTAAAGTTTACCAAGTCAACGACGAGTGGGTGTTAGGGGTATAGAAGCTTTATTTTTCTCCGATTTTTACTTTGCCTCGCTGGGGTCTCTTGATTAAAGTAAAGAACCAACGAGTTTTTAGTTAGCGAGATGAGTATATTGAGTATTGTGGCTCTTTTTCAAAATAAATGATAAGTAAAACTACGTTAATAAATTCGACATGCTCTAATCACTCTCATTTAGCTGAGTCACTATCTTCCCTGAACGATAAGCGAGTAGGGAGAGCAGAGTTTCACTCATTCCGTGACTATGCTCACTCGCTCCTTGAATAAATATTTTAGGCTTAAAGTGGTCGTTAACCGTTTTTACCTTATAGTTTGTATCTAGTACCAAACGATCCTCATTATCATAAACAAGATATTCTTCAAAATTTTTGACGATATCGGTCGCTATAATCTCGTAACCCGTCGCTAAAAATAGGCCATCAAACTCAAAGCTTACGGTTTTATTATCTGCCAGCTCTTCAAATACTGCTTTTTTTGACTCGCTATCTATGCCTTGCAGCTCATGAAAGCGATGCAGCTGGATCTGCTCATTACCGATCAGCTTCTGATAGTAAAGGCGTTCGTACAATATACTGATTAGTTTAGGATCGACGACTGAATAATTGGTATCTCTATGATTTTCAAGCACCGCTTCTCGAAAATCATTATCAAAAGCCAAAAAAGTCTCAACCGTGTCACTATCAAAGATCTCGTTAACAAATTCGGTTTCATCGGCAGGCTTTAGGGCGTAACTTCTAAAAAATAGATCTACTTTCGCGTTTGGATATTCATCCGCTAAATGCAAGGTAATCTCAGCGGCACTCTGACCTGAACCCACGACTACAAACTTATAGTCTGCGTGTGCATCCGTAAAGTCAGTTTCTAAACTGCTTAAAAAGTCATCAGAATGGCTGATTTTGATATCAGGATTGGCGCGCATATACTCAGGAATAACTTTACTTATCCCTGTCGCAAGCGAGATGTCTTTTGCATATATAATCTCTGTCTTTTTTGAGGTGACATCCTGCAAGTGTAGCGCGAGATAGTCCACGATGTCTGAACCTTCTGTAACTACGGGCTCGATTTTAATAACCTTGGTGCCATACTTAACGTAATTCTCAAACTTTTTAGCCGCCCATTTTAGATAGTCGTTGTATTCAACGCGTCTTGGGAAAAAGTGTTTGAGATTGGCAAAGCTCTCTAATCGATTATGTTCTGCCAAGTAATTGATAAACGTAAAAGGACTAGTAGGGTTTCGCAGCGTCACCAAGTCTTTAAAAAATGAGATCTGCATCTCAGCTTCTGGTATGAGCATACCGCCATGCCAAACGAAGTCAGCCTTGCTTTCCACGAACATTATTTTTGCATTATCATTTAACCTATTTTTTTCTGACAGCGCCACGGCCACAGAAAGATTTGCTGGGCCAAAACCTATCCCGATAAAATCGTAAATTTGCATAAGTAGCCTTGTTTTAGACGTTATTATTATAAATAAAGTGTTGAGTAGTGCATGAAAGGGCAGCTGTGAGCTGTATTCTTATGAATCTTATAAGACAATATCAGGTTTGTACCTTTAAAGGGATAAAGTTTAGTACTATATATTTGATAACAGATATATAAAAAACAGAACAGTGAATCAAAACTGTTGCATAAAAAAGGCTATTCCATTCAGAATAGCCTTTTTAATACACTGCCTAGTACATCCAAATCAGCGCATACTAACTTATACTACCGCCTCTTAGCGCCCATCATCGCATGGTCACAAATTCTTCTGAACCGGTAGGGTGAATGGCGACGGTATTATCAAAATCCGCCTTGGTTGCGCCCATTTTGATCGCGACCGCAAAGCCTTGAATCATCTCATCAACGCCAAAGCCGATACCATGCAAGCCAATGACTTTTTCTTCCTCACCTAAGCACACCAGCTTCATCACGCACTTTTGCCGGTGCTGAGTCACGGCGCTATACATCGAAGTAAAGGTTGAGGTGTAGCACTTGATGTTGTCTTTGCCATGCGCTTCAACGGCGTCAATCTCGGATAGACCAATCGTACCGATAGGGGGGTGGGTAAAGATGACTGTTGGAATAAGATCATAAACCAAGTGTTCATCGGTCTTGTCATTAAACAGGCGCTCTGATAAACGTCGACCTGCAGCGATAGCTACGGGCGTTAGATCAATGCTGCCTTCAATAATATCGCCGACTGCGTAAATGCCATCAACGTTGGTATTTTGGAACTTATCGACTTTGATCTTACCGTTATCGGTCGTCTCGACCCCTGTGACTTCTAAGTTAATATTGTCGGTAGAAGGCGCGCGCCCAATTGCCCAAATCAAGCAATCGACCGTATCAAGAGTACCATCTTTAGCAAATAACTCTAAGCTACCATCTTCGTTCTTTTTGACCTCAGTGAGCGTGGTATTGGTGTGCAACTCAATACCATCTTGCTCCATTTCTATGAGCAAAGTCTCAACGATGGTATGGTCAAACGAACGTAGCGGCGAATGCTGGCGCACATAGAGATGTACCTCAGCGCCTAAGCTATTGAGCACGCCTGCGATTTCAACGGCGATATATCCTGCCCCTGCGATAGCCACACGCTTTGGTAGATGATTTAATTTAAAAAATCCATCAGAATCGATACCGTGCTCTGCGCCTGGGATGTCAGGGAGAATAGGATGACCGCCTGTCGCAATCAAGATATGGTCAGCAGTGATCTGCTCGCCATTGACCTCTACGGTGTTGTTATCGACAAATTTAGCAAAGCCTTTGATCACTTCCACGCCGTTTTTGGCTAAGTTATTATCGTAAGCGCGGTGAATATTTTGGATGTACTGCTGGCGGCTTTGGACGAGCTTTTGATAATCAAAGCCTTTTAATTCCACATCAAAGCCATAATCTGGCGCATACTTTTCGATAGCTTCTGCCACTTGCGCACCGTACCACATCACCTTTTTGGGTACGCAGCCCCAGTTGACACAGGTGCCGCCTAATTGCTCAGCTTCGATAATCGCGCACTTTTTGCCATAGCTTGCTGCACGGTTAAGCGAGGCAATACCGCCACTACCGCCACCAATGGAAATATAATCATAATGTTTACTCATTATTGCTATCTCTTTATTAAGTTTTAGTAAAAATTCGACCTTATAGTAATGGGTATCATCATAAATCTTACAAGTTTTTGACCATGCATTAAATGTGCTTGATGATACCATGAAGCGTAAATAACGTTAACATTGATAAGAAAAAGGGAAAACAAATGCATATCGCTATCCTGACTTTGACTTTCTCCTTGCCCGGCTGCAGCTCTTTAAAAGAAAAACGCCAACGTATGGGCGGACTGCACGCCCGTTTCGGCAATAATCCAAGCGTTGCCGTCTGCGAGAGCGGCGAGCGCGATCGGCACGATGCCAGCGAGTGGACGTTTGTCATCGTCGGACTGTCCAAACGTGAGGTTGAGTCGCAGTGTAGCCAAATAGAGGAGAAGATAGAGCGTACGGTAGATGGACGGATGATGAATGTTGAAAGGGAGTTTATTTAGGTGAGGTTCGTTATAGAGGTTGGGTGGAGCTTGCGACACCCAACCTCTAAATATTAAAAGAACACTTTCAATCAACCCAATCGATAGAAAGCCAACTTTCTGCTACAAATCGATGAAATAGTGTAGCAACTGTATTAGGTAAAAAGAGATTGTAGTAAATCCTGAGTTTGGCGTTTAAGCTCGGCAATGGTGTCTTTATTTAAGGCATTGGTATGTGGTTGTCCGAACTCGCCTCTGGCATCGCCATGCGCGCCATCTTTGATGTCATTATCAAAGTACTTGCCAGTAACGCCTGCGAACTCATCGGATATAGCAAGCTCGGTTAGGATATTCGCGCCTTTATCCGCCGATGACCAATATTTGCCATAAGCTTCATCGACCATTTTAGTATTGAGAAGTGAGCCTGGATTGACTGCAATGACATTAATATTATTGCCTGCAACGGCGTCCGCTAAGTCCATACTCCACATGGTAAGCGCGAGCTTGCTTTGCGCATAGGCGTCTTTGTCATCGAGACGCTCACTCCCTGCAAAGGCGGGATAGGATATCGATGCTTGCGCCGCTGAGCTTAGATTGACAATACGCGCTTGATTAGACTTTTTGAGTAGCGGTAATAAAGCGTTGGTTAATACATAAGGCGCTAAATAGTTGACCACGAAGCGCACGTCCAAGCCGTCTTTGGTGGTTGGTGATGCGGTAGTATAAATGCCGGCGTTGTTGATAAGGACATCCAGCTTTGCTAGCTTATCATTCACTTCTGTAGCCATCTGACGTACCGCATGCAAATCTGAAAAATCAGCCACAAAGCCGTCAATATGATCTACTGCTGCGCCTGTCGCTACCGCTTTGACCTCCATAATAACGCTATCAAGCTTATCAGCATCTCTGCCATGCAAGTACACGTGATGCCCTGCTTTTGCTAAATTTAAAGCGGCAAGTTTGCCAAGACCATCCGTGCTGCCAGTAATTAAAATAGTTTTAACCATGAGTCATCCTTATATTTTCAGTTATTATTTGAATTTTGGATGGGTTCTATTTTATCGGTCGTCATGACGCTGATTGTAATGAAAGTGTTGTGATTGGGAAGGTGGGTGTAGTTGGGTGGGTTTTTGAAATGAGCGGACTTTAATAAGAAACGTGATGTTGACTCTGGTAGGATGTGTTCCACGTAACATTTACTACTGCAATTCTAAAAGTGCGTGGAACGCACCCTACGAACTAAGTTACGAATTAAGTGCAAAAAAGTAAAGTTTAATTGAATTTAGGGTAGGCTGCTTCAAAGAATGTTCCATTAGTGCCACTTTCTTTTTTCTGACAGTAAAAAAACATGTCTGCATCGCCATTAAATGAACCTGCCACTTTCTCAGGCTTATCACTTGAAATTACTACTTGCATATCTGCCCTTTGTGCTTCTTCTTTTACGAAGCCCAAGCATTGTTGCATGGTTTCAAAGTTATCTCTACTGTAATGTTCATAATTTTCTTGTGAACTTTCATTGTATGTTTGAGCTGTACCATTTGAGGAGCAAGTAACTAATCTGTGAAAAACAAAAATAATAAACAGAATTAGAGCAATGGTTTTAAGAACACTAATTACATCTCTTGATGTTACGTTTTTTTCTCTTTTTTGTGCTTTTGTTTTCTGATTTGAGGGCAAATTACTTAATAGTTCACTCTTAGAGGGTTTAGTTTCCCTAATAGGAAAACCACAATCTGGACAAGAAATATTTTGAGCGTCAATTTTACTTAAACATTCAGGACATTCAATCAAAGGGTTAATTCTGGAGGTTGGAAACCCACAGTTAGGACAAGATAAGCTCTGATCGCTCACATTATTGGAACATTCAGGACATTCGATTAAAGCCATATCTCTACCTTTTTAAGAAAGAAGCTTGTTATTAAAAGTGAGTCAACTAATTATTGACAATAAATTAAAGAATACATTCAACAAACAGAATAATAGTAACTACTATAACTATTAAGAAAATAAGAGCGGAAAGTATTACCCTAGAAAGATGCTCTAGAAATGGTATTTTATCTTGCGTTTCACTAGTCTGTAATTTTTCAAATGGCAAGTTAGTTTTGGGTATTTCGACTCTATTGTTAGGAAAACCGTACTTGGGACAAGATAAGCTTTGGTCGCTAATACTATGTTTGCATTCAGGACAGCCAGTTAGAGCCATTTTTTTACCCGTTTTGAAGAAGAAAATTAGAGTTTGAACAGAGCCTACTAATTACTAGTGACTATAATATCAGGGCATCAGAAAAAATAAAGCAAGAATAACTATCATAATTATTATAACGGTAAGTATAAATACTACAAACCTAGTCATATACTCTAAGACTGACATCTTTTCTTGTGGTCTACTTATTTGAGATTCTTTAGCTAGCAAGTTATTTTTAACCCTGTTTTTTGTACTATTAACATAACCGCACTTAGGACAAGATAAGCTTTGATCGCTGATGCTATGTGAGCATTCTGGGCAGTTAATAAGAGCCATATTATATTTTTCCTCTTTTGAAACGAAGGATTAAGTTGATACCTAAATGCTTCAAGCCATCAGTTACAAATGAAATTAACAATATCTTGATCTGTCCAATCTGGCGTTGGAGTAACCCAGTCGCCCATGTTAGCAGACTGTAAAGCATCGGTGTTATCAGATGAATATTTTTTGATTTGATTTTCTGCGCAGTTGATTTGCATTTTTCCATATGAGTTTTTGATATCGCCTTTACGCATATATTTAATATTTTCAACCTCATCTTCTGTGATATGCGATGTTAGAAAATAGCGTCCATTTTCATGGGAGTCTGACATTGGTATAGAAATAAAGGTCTCTGACGTTGATACAGGTTCTTCTACAATATTTTTTTCTCTATTAGATTGAGGTTGTTCAAGAACAGACTGACTTTTACAGACAAAATTAACAATATCCTGATCTGTCCAGTCCGCTTCTGGGCTAATTTTGTACCATCTGCTCAAGTTACCTGACTGTAGGCCAGAGAGACTAGTTGCTGAATATTTTCTTATCTCATTGTCAAGACAATTTATTTCCATTTTTCCATAAGAATCGAAAACATTGTCTTTACGCATGTATTTTATTT
Source organism: uncultured Psychrobacter sp. (assembly GCA_947489525.1). Classification (GTDB taxonomy): domain Bacteria; phylum Pseudomonadota; class Gammaproteobacteria; order Pseudomonadales; family Moraxellaceae; genus Psychrobacter. Next base: position 854 of record CANLDW010000002.1, on the reverse strand, counting down.
CTTCTATACCATTATTTTTAGTATGTGAAATTAAAAAATAGTGACCATTTTCACCTGCGCCAGTCAGTAGCATAGGAATTGGTATGTAAGAGCTGTCAACTTGCTCACTAAAGTTTTTCTGCCCATATTGTTTTGGTTTTTCTTCATAACCAAAATAAGAACTAATCAAAAAATAAAGAAGACCAATAAAAATAATAATAATTATCAATTTTAGTGCTTGAAATACAGGTTTACTTTGCGGTTGAATATTTCGATTTTCGTCATTAAGGTCTTTCTGCCGACTAATTTTTTGTGTTTCTTTAGTAGGGAAGCCGCACTTAGGACAAGCGGAACTTTGATCACTAATTTTATGAGCGCACTCTGGACATTCAATTAAAGCCATATTTCTTTCTCTAAAATAGATACTTTTATTAGATTAACTACACTCGCTGACTGCTGTTTCAGCAGCTGATACATACTTCTCGAAATCTTTTTCTTCCATATTTTTTGTGCTCCAATTACTCCCTACTGAACTAGAAAGTATTGGATCCATTACATCAAACTGACAACTACAAAAGCTTTCATCAGAAGTATCTATACAAGATTGCATATAGCTTTGTTTTTCTACTGAGTAATCTTCGGGAGGCAGGGCTTCGTATGTATTTGTTGAACTACTCTCATAGTCAGACGTCTCATCAGCAGATGAACAAGCAAATAAGAACAGTGCTGAGACAAGTAATATTGGTAATTTTAATTCCATAAGCTTTGCTCTAAATGAGATTTATATGAAGATTATTAGGTAACCCTCCCAAACCTAAGACACTTATAAAATAGAATTAAGCTGCCTGATTTAGTTTTTGTATTGGCGTAAAGCC
>CANLDW010000001.1 GCA_947489525.1 uncultured Psychrobacter sp. | reverse complement strand
TCTTCTTCATAGGATTCTCCTGCTGATATAGTTTAGCAGTTACTCTCTAATTTTAAGTGTTCTTATTTTTTGGGGGGATTACCATTAGCCCTAGTCATATCTTTTATATTGAATAAAGTAAGAATTATAACTTATCAGAAATATTACAGCAACGAACGTTAAGTTTATATATTCACTAGGATATAACTATCTAAGTTTTGAATTATTATATTAGTATTGGCATCAAGGGTTTTAGATATAGACAAAAAAAAGGCCACCCTAAAAAGAGCAGCCTTCAAATCAAAACCAAACAATCAACCGACTAACTCGCCTCAGACATCGTCTGCTCAAGCACTGGCTTTAAAAACTCACCGGTATGCGAACCCTTAACTTCCGCAACTTCCTCAGGCGTACCCTCGGCGATGATCATGCCGCCACCTTTACCACCCTCAGGGCCAAGATCAATGACCCAATCAGCGGTTTTGATAACGTCTAAGTTATGCTCAATGACGACAATGGTATTGCCTTTATCACGTAGCGCATGCAGGATATTGAGCAGCTTATCAATATCATGGAAATGCAAGCCAGTCGTTGGCTCATCCAAGATATATAGTGTCTGTCCCGTATCACGCTTGGCAAGCTCGCGCGCGAGTTTCACTCGCTGGGCTTCACCGCCTGATAGGGTAGGCGCGGATTGACCGAGGCGAATGTAGCTTAGACCCACATCCATCAGCGCTTGCAGGCGACGATAAATCGCTGGAATGGCGGAGAAAAATTCTGTGGCATCTTCGACAGTCATATCGAGGACGTCAGCGATGGTTTTGCCTTTATAGTGAATCTCTAAGGTCTCGCGGTTATAGCGTTTGCCGCCGCAGGCATCACACGGCACGTACATATCTGGCAAGAAATGCATCTCAACCTTGATAAGTCCGTCGCCTTGGCACATCTCACAGCGACCACCTTTTACGTTGAAGCTAAAGCGCCCCGGCTTATAGCCACGCGCACGTGCTTCAGGCGTTTGTGCAAACATCTCACGCACCGGCGTAAACACACCGGTATACGTCGCTGGATTGGAGCGCGGGGTACGCCCAATCGGGCTTTGGTCGATATCGACCATTTTGTCCAAATGCTCAAGTCCGCTGATGCTGTCGTGCTTGTCCGCGCTTAAGGTTGAGGCATTATTCAATTGAGTAGCAGCGATAGGCATTAAAGTGCGGTTAATCAAGGTTGATTTACCTGAGCCTGATACACCGGTGATACAAGTCATCACTCCAACTGGCAAACTCAAATCAACGTCTTTTAAGTTGTTACCAGACGCACCTTTGAGTTCGATGCTCAGGGGTACTTTTTTCTTTTTACCCTCAACTTCTATGGTTTTAGCTTTATGGCGAATGCTTGGAATCTCAATGCGCTTTTCCCCAGACATATATTGTCCAGTCAGCGAGTCTTTAGTTGCCATGATCTCATCGACCGTACCTTGGGCGATGATATGACCACCGTGCACACCTGCGCCGATACCGATATCAATGACGTGATCGGCTTGGCGAATAGCGTCTTCATCATGCTCAACAACGAGGACGGTATTGCCCAAATCACGCAGGCGCGTTAAAGTCTTAAGCAAGCGATCGTTATCGCGCTGATGCAAGCCAATGGATGGCTCATCAAGCACGTACATCACGCCCATCAAACCGGCACCAATTTGGCTAGCAAGACGAATACGCTGCGCTTCACCGCCCGATAGGGTTTCAGCAGAGCGGGCAAGGGTCAGATAATCCAGTCCCACACTGACCAAAAAGTTAAGACGCTCGTTAATCTCTTTAAAGATTTTTTCAGCAACTTCCCCTTTATGACCGCTGATTTTAAGGCTTTTATAGTAGTCAGCCGCATCGCCGATAGAGAGTTTGACGATCTCAGCGATAGTTTGCTCATCGACACGGACATTACGTGATATCTCGTTCAGGCGCGCACCATCACAAACGTTACAGGTGGTATCAGCAAGATATTTGGCTAATTCATCACGCACGAGATTGCTTTGCGTCTTGGCATAACGGCGCTCAAGATAGGGGAGGACGCCTTCAAACGGAATGGTTTTATTGGTTTTGCGTCCGCGCTCATCGGTAAAGTTAAAGGTGAGTTTTTCTTTACCTGAACCGTGCATGATGAGGTCTTGCTGCTTTTTGGATAGATCCGTCCACGGCGTATCCATATCGATGTTGAAGTGATTACAAACAGTAGTTAAGAGCCCAAAGTAGTACGAATGGCGCTTATCCCAACCGTTAATCGCGCCTTGATTAAGCGTTTTGTCATGATGGGTAATCAGCTTTTCAGCGGCGAAGTATTGACGTTTACCCAGACCATCACAGCTTGGGCAAGCCCCATATGGATTGTTAAAGCTAAACATACGCGGCTCAAGCTCAGAGACTGCGCGATCACAGACAGGGCAGGAATGCTTAGCGGACATCACTTGATCATCTGTGCCGCCATCCTTTGGATTACCATCCATAAAATGCAAAGTCACGAGGCCTTGACCCAAACGCAGCGCGGTCTCCAAACTTTCAGCCACGCGGTTGCCCAAGTCGTCACGGACTTTAAAGCGATCGACAACGACTTCAATGGTGTGCTTTTTCTTCTTATCGAGCGTCGGTAGCTCGTCCGTATCATAGACATGACCGTCGACGCGCACGCGGACAAAGCCTTGCCCGATAAGCTGTTCAAGCAAGACGGTATGCTCGCCTTTACGCTCACGAATCACAGGGGCTAAGATCATAAGCTTGGTATCGACAGGCAGTGCCATCACTTGATCAACCATCTCAGTGACTGACTGCGCGACCATCGGCTCGCCGTGCTCAGGGCAGTAAGGCGTACCGATACGCGCATATAATAGGCGCAAGTAGTCGTAAATCTCGGTAATCGTACCGACCGTTGAGCGCGGGTTGTGGTTGGTTGATTTTTGCTCGATGGCAATAGCAGGCGACAAACCTTCAATACTATCGACCTCAGGCTTTTCCATTTGTGATAAAAACTGGCGCGCATAAGCGGATAAGCTCTCAACATAGCGGCGCTGACCTTCAGCGTATAACGTATCAAAAGCTAAAGACGATTTACCAGAGCCTGATAAACCTGTGATCACCACGAACTTATCACGTGGAATATCCAGATCAATGTTTTTTAGATTGTGCGTGCGGGCGCCGCGTATTGCAATGTGGTCATGTGCCATCGTTTATGGGTTTCCTATTTGCTAAAATGGGGATTGGGTCATGTTTAAAAGAAATAAGATCAGATTTTGAACTTGTTGTAAATAAGATTAAATATGCGCTGCATCATTTCATTTATGACTGATCGAGGACGTTAAAGATCACGCTATTAACAAGAAAACACTGACAAGATTATCAATCAAATTATGAGTTGCTATAGTCAATTTTAAATAAAACAGATACATTATATTTAAACGCGGAACTGGTATAAATTTGACTGGCGTGCTGTGCCTATGCCGACAGAGGCTGCGCAACCTATGTTTTAAAAAAAAAGCATCCCAGTCCCGCTGTATCGTTTTTATACTGAACTCACTATATTTTTGCCAAAATATTAATGCGCTACGTTATTCGTGAAGGATTGTGCGTTTTATTATTTTATAAAGGTAGAGCAGTGCCACCCTCCAATAGTTGTTTTTTTATTTGCAAAGTTTGAACTAATACACTAATAAATAACTGCTACACCTAAGATCGCCAATGTGAATATGTGAACCTGATAGCGACGTGTTACTTTATTGTTATGATGGCGGCATTATTCAAGGTGTAATAAGCATATCGATGCACTTCGTAACAAAACAAGGGCGGGTAAGCACTGCGCGTACGGCATAGGATAAAAAACAAAAGTTTCGGCAACAAAAGGGCGAATGTCTTATACTGTTGGGCTTGATTGGTAGGTTGCAGATGCCAATATCTTCTAGTAGGGTCGCAACCATTGACACTTATAGCTGATACATTTGCTTTTATCAGTGTCAGTCTGCTCAGGCAAACTCAATGAGGCAACTATGAACAGCGTAGAAAAACGGGCAATCCTAGGCGTTGGTGGTATTTTTGCGCTACGTATGATTGGTCTGTTTATGATCGTGCCAGTATTCTCAGTCTATGGTGACAGCTACGCGCATGCCACACCGTTTTTGATCGGCCTAGCCGTGGGTATCTATGGGCTTGGTCAAGCTATTTTCCAAATACCGATGAGTCTTGCTGCTGATAAGTTTCCGCGTAAGCCTATCATCATGCTCGGTCTGGTGCTATTCGCAATTGGCGGTATTATCGCTGCCAATGCTACCGATATTTATGAGGTCATTATTGGGCGCGCGCTGGCAGGTAGTGGGGCGGTATCGGCAGTGTTGATGGCACTGCTTGCCGATGTGACGCGTGAGGAGGTGCGCACCAAAGCGATGGCCACTATGGGTTTGACGATAGCGACCTCTATTATGCTCGCTTTTGCCTTCGGGCCACTATTGGTGGGCTCGCTTGGTATCTCTGGTCTGTTTTGGCTGACCGCAGGCTTTGCGCTATTAGCAATGATATTATTGTTTGTAGTGCCAACACCGCTACGCGTACTCAAACACAATCTTGATAATAAATCGATTGGCGAGCAGTTATCCACTGTCCTCAAGATTAGTGATCTTAATCGTTTACATATCGGTATCTTTGCGCTACATCTCACCATGACAGCAATTTTTGTCATTTTGCCACATCAGCTCTCAGAAGTGCTAGGGCTATCAGTACGTCAGCAAGGTTTGGTCTATTTGCCACTATTATTTATTGGTTTTGCTGTTGCTATTCCTTTTATTATCATCGCTGAGAAACAGCGAAAAATGCGCCAAGTGTTTTTAGGTGCGATGGCTCTAATGACGGCCTCGTTAGCGTTATTAGCGCTCGGTAGTCAAGTCGGTGTCGGTATCATTTTAGGATTATTGCTTTATTTTATGGGGTTTAATTTGCTTGAGGCGACCATTCCCTCTTGGATATCCAAACGTGCACCGGTCGCGAATAAAGCGACGGCAATGGGGCTAAATTCGTCCAGTCAGTTCTTTGGCGCATTCGTCGGCGGGGCGATGGGAGGGCTGCTATTAAAACAGCCTGATTTGCTAGCGTGGGGGCTGTTATCTGTGATAATGGCAGCAGCGTTGCTGCTTATTATTCCTATCGCTCAGCCGCCTTATTTATCGAGCACGACAGTGAGCATTCCTAAAGATGCGGATGTGCAAGCGTGGTCAAGACAGATACTAGCCATTCATGGCGTTGATGAGTTGGTGGTCATGGCAAAAGAGCAAGTCGCTTATCTAAAGCTGGACAAGACGCAACTGGATGATGCAGCCAAAAAAGAGCTGTCACATTTGGCTCAAAGCCCGTTGGATATTTGAGACGACAATACATGTCGTATAGAAGTATAGCTTAGTAGATATTTAAACAAAAATTGGTTAAAGTAAAGCCATATTACTGGTAATATTGGTTAGTTTCTTTAAAGATACTGTTAGAGTCATTTATCAAACCCTTCATTAATAAAAGGACGCTATTATGCGCGGAGTCAATAAAGTCATTATCATAGGTAATCTTGGAGCAGATCCTGAGGCTCGTCAATTCAACAACGGTGGTAGTGTGACGAACATTTCAGTGGCGACCTCTGAGCAGTGGACCGACAAGCAAAGTGGCGAAAAAAGAGAAGCGACCGAATGGCACCGCATCTCGCTATTTAACCGTCTAGGGGAGATTGCGGCGCAGTATCTACGTAAGGGCAGCAAAGTCTATATTGAAGGCAGCTTACGTACGCGTAAGTATCAAGATCAAAGCGGTCAAGATCGTTATATTACCGAGATTCGCGCTGATCAAATGCAGATGCTGGACAGCGCAGGCGGTGGACAAGGTCAGGATAACAGCTATGGCAATCAAGGCGCAGCGATAGGTCAAAACAATAATCAAAACGCTTTTAATAATAGTCAAAATACTAATAATCAGCAAAACCCATTTAATGCGAATCAGGGCAGTGCTTCTAAAACCAATGCTATGCCTGATGGTCCAGTTGATGATGATATTCCGTTCTAATTTATACCATAACAAAATGTTGTACTAATAACGCATTTTATCCAAAACCTCGCTACTGGCGAGGTTTTTTATTTAATAAGCCTTGGTTTAATGCAAGCTTACGATTAGATATTTATAAATTTTTAGCCTACTTATTTAGTTAATAAAACCCGAAGTTTAATATTCTATATACTATTAATTAAATTTAGTTATTTATTGCCTATGGTAAATGTGCTAATCTTTTGACGCTATCTATTTATCGTTTAACTGGCAGCATGTTAATATTAACGTTATAGTTAATATAAACGCTGTTATAGTTGATCCCATTTAAAAAAGGATACCGTGTTACTGGTATAAATTTTCCTCGCTTGCTGTGCAACCTCAAAACGCCAGAGGCTTCGCAACTGTTATTTAAAACGAGCATTCCAGTAGCACATTAACGTGTGCTTATCCTTTTTTATTCTGGACTAGCTATAGCGACCAAATGTTTGTGATTTAGGTTCTGCATATTTTTAATTTGTAATTTAACCCACCATTAAACTTGAGACAGTTATGACAAAGAATACCGCCATTGATTTAGACAATCTAGACGTAGATGAGCTACGCGCTATTACTGAAAATGCTCAGCAACTGATCGCCCAAAAACAACATCAGCGTTTATACGATGCTTATATGCAATTTGAAAAAATCGCTGAAGAAAGTAACAGTACGATCAGCGAAATATTAGAAGCCGGTGAGCAGCTCGCTAAAAAACGTAATATTAAATACCGTAATACAGAAAACAGCGAGGAGACATGGACGGGTCGTGGTCGCAAGCCGACTTGGTTGGTAGATGCTCTAGCAGCTGGTCATGATTTGGAAGACTTCGCTATCTAGTCTTGTTTGTTATTAGGCTATAAACAGAATGCTTTTTATCTGTACTTTTTTATGAGTGCTTAGACTAAAAGCGCCTAAGAAAGCCATTATCTTTGTCACCTCTATAAGGGTTAAAAGATAGTGGCTTTTTTTCTGTCATCTTTATGTCATTGTTTGTTATGATAATGACGTTTTTATTGTATACAAGAGCTGAGTTACTGTGCCTCAAATCTCCGCGTCGTCTCATAAGCGTCCCCGTAAGCTGTGGTGGCTCGTTGGACTGGTTATATTTGCGATATTTGCACTCTTGCAAATGCCAGCGGCGTGGCTGGTGCAAAAGTATGCACCCAATACGCCTTACGTGCAGCATGTATCGGGCAACTTATGGCAAGGACTGATGATTTGGCAAGTCCCTACGGGAGCTGCACCACTGGTGGGAAGTGCTGAATGGTCGTGGCAGCCATGGCAGTTACTGCTAGGTCAAATAGCAGCGGATGTCGATATTGTCTCGGGACAAACAAGGCTCGATGGACAAGTCAAGATTGCTCGTAACGCTTGGCAGATCGATGATATGAGTGGCAAAATCGCTCCAGAAACTCTGGCAGATCTAGTGAAATGGCAGCTACCTAATACCCCTATTTTGGTCAATAGCGTATCTTTAAAACGCAACTCAAGTACGGCAAGTAGCGGCGCGGGTTTTATTGCGGCCGACGGTCAGCTGACATGGGTTGGCGGTGAGATGGGCTATCCTAATAGTGGTAGAGTCTCCTATATAAATGTACCAGCGACGCGCGCCGCACTCAGTACTGAACAAAAAAACAATAAAAACCTGCTGCATATTAATCTGCTCAATGAGCAAGACAAGCGTTTGGGTGATCTGTACCTTGATGGCGATAACATGCTCGATGTGAGTCTGACTCAGCGACTCCTAGAGAACATGCCAGAATACAGAGGTCAAGCGCCGCAAGATACCCCAGTTATTAGTGTGCGTCAGCCGCTGCTGACAGGACTAGGGGCGCGTCAATGAGCGCTACAGCGAACCTAAAGCCTGTCATCACTATTCTTAATCGTGCAGCGGTATGGTTGTTGCTACTGGCTATTGGTTGGCTATGTTGGACAGCGGCGAGGCTATTATGGTTACTGCTAGCAGCGCCAATTGCGCCTGCGCTACCCCTAGCTCCAATACAAAACACAGCGCCAACCACTGATTATAGTAGTCTATTCACCATCTTTGCTGACCCCGATCCTGTGGCAGCAGCCACTGCGCCGCCGCCAAATGTCAGCTTAAAAGGGGTGCTGTTAGCGATACCAGAGCGTTTTTCTTCAGCACTACTTGATGTCAATGGCGAGGTAAAAAACTATCGCCTCAATGACAGCTTAAGAGATAGTGGTTATACCCTCGTTGCTGTGGACTGGAATGCGGTGACTATTGCCGACGCCGCGGATAGACAAACGACTATTAAGATGGCAGATCCTCTAGCACTCGATCAAAGCGACAATCTATTGGGTAATGTGAGCAATCAGCGCCTACCAGCGCCTACGCTAGCTGCGCCGCTTGCAGGCAACTTATCAAACGACAATTTAAATAATAGCTTAGGGAATAATGATCTTGGCGCAGTGCCCGTAGACGAGAGTAATACGCAGTCAGCGATTGGTGAGGCTGTCAGCGGTCTCCAAGAAAATCCAGCCAGCTATTTGAGCCGTATGGGGGTTATGTCATCAGGTGAGGGTTATCAAGTAACCGCTGCTATGCCAGATAGCTTACGTAACCGCTTGGGACTTGAACCTGGTGATAAGGTGCTGAGCGTCAATGGTCAAAGTGTCGGTAGTAATCCTGGACAAGATGCCATTATATTACAGCAGGTACAGCAAGCGGGTAACGCACAGATCGAAGTCCAGCGCGGTGATCAGGTGATCACTATTCGTCAGCAGTTTTAAAGTGTCAGCACCGATGACCAATGACTCAGGTACAATTGAGAGCCCTATTAGCTATATCGTTTTTTTATTCGCGTTATTGTTTTGACGCCAGCATCAATTATATAAAGGTACTTACTGTCTCTATTATTATGAGCGCAGTACCTGCCATCACAGTAGGTAATTATGACCACAGTTATATCCCGATTTTCGTTAACTTCGTTGCAGCGTGCAGTACAAGGCCTGATGCGAGTGTGTCGCCCATTATGCCTAGCCATTCCGCTATGGGCGGCAAGCGCTGGTCTGGTCAATGCTGAGAGCTGGAAAGTCAACTTACAAGATGCTGATATAAAAGCTTTTATCAACGAAGTGGCGACGATTACCAATCAAAACTTTGTCCTTGATCCGCGTATCAATGGCAATGTCACGGTCATCTCTAACGAAGCGCTATCGCGTGATGAGATTTATCAGCTGTTTTTAAGCGTGATGCAGGTCAATGGTATTGCAGCGATCGATACCGGTACGACGATTAAGCTTGTACCCGATAATGTGGCCAAACAATCAGGTATCGAAGTTGATCTGCGCGGCGATAGCATCGGTGAAGCGTTAACCACACGGGTCATCTATTTGACGAATACGCAAGCAGCTGAAGTGCTCGGCGTTATCCGGCCTTTGATGCCACAGTCCGCGCACGCTGCTGCTGTACCAGGCGTTAATGCGCTTGTCTTATCGGATCGAGCCGATAGTCTCAATCAATTAACTGCGCTGATCCGTGATTTAGATAGCAATACTAACGATACCTTACGTGTCATACCGCTGCGTCACGTCGATGCTGAGCGCATGATGGATCTCATCAGCGGGCTTGTCGCAACTGCTGGCAGCGCGCAGGGTCAAGGGCAAAGTGCGAATCAGCTTAAAGTTATTGCTGATACTGCAAGCGATCGCTTATTGGTCAAAGGTAGCCCTGAGATGATTGCTAAAGTACAAGAAATGGTCAATCAACTGGATACCACGCCCACGCGTAGGCTGAGCGGTCTACGCGTCTTTCGCTTGAAGTACGCGAGCGCCGGTCATATCGCCCAGATGCTACGCGGTCTGCTTGCTAATCAATCGATCAATAGTATGGGCGCTGTGTCAACTCTAGAGCCCGCCTCACTCACTGATGCAAGCGGTGCAAGCACTGGTATCGATAGCGGCGCGAGCCGTGCACTTGAAAACAGTAATACGAGCCTGCCTGTGACAGGTAATGCTGGCGGTGCTAGCGACTCAGGTAGGAAGTTTAGTATTATTGCTGATGAGACGCAAAACGCGGTTATCGTTAATGCTGATCCTGAGCTGATGTTTGAGATTGAAGAGGCGGTCAATCAGCTCGATAATCGCCGTGCGCAAGTGCTGATTCAAGCCGCTATTGTTGAGGTCTCAGGCAATGATGCCGCCCAGCTTGGCGTGCAGTGGGCGCTCGGTAACGCCAATAGTGGATATGGGGTTGTGAACTTTACTAATGTGGGCGCTAGTGCGTCTACGATTGCCGCTGCTGCTCTGTCTGGTGGTAGTACAAGTATTAGTGCAGCAGCAAACTCTATCGTCGGCGCGCTGGTCGGTATTGGCGATAGTCGTACTGATAGTCGCGGTAATACTGAGTTTTATGGCGCAATTATACAAGCGCTAGATTCGGTCTCAAGCGCCAATCTACTCTCTATGCCTTCTATCTTAACCCTTGATAACGAAAAGGCGAGTATTTTAGTAGGACAAAACGTGCCTTTTGTCACCGGCTCTTTTACCACCGATGGTAACTCGTCAGATAATCCGTTTCAGACGATTGATCGCCAAGACATCGGTATTAATCTCAACGTCATACCACATATTGGCGAAAACGGTACGGTGCGCCTAGAAGTATCACAAGAGGTATCTTCTATTGTAACTGGTAGCTTAGGTAACCCAAATGGCCTTATCACCAATAAAAGCCTGATTAACACTACGATATTAGCGGATGATCAGCAAACCATTGCACTTGGCGGTCTCATGCGTGATAACTCGACCACTAGTCAGCAAAAGGTGCCAGGATTAGGAAACGTCCCTATTATTGGTCGTCTGTTTCGCTCCGATAGTGACAGTAATCAAAAAAGCAATCTCATCATATTTTTACAGCCGACTATCTTACGTGATGGCGGCGCGGTCGCAAGCGTTACAGAGCGCAAATACAATCAGATGCGTGTGCTGCAACTGGTCATTGATAAAAACGGTACAATCAAGCAGCTGCCATTTAGCGGTACTGAAGGCTGGAATGGCGATATCAATGCAGACTATGAGCTTATGCCGCTTAACCCTCTCGTGCCTAAGCGCGATCAAACACCAAGGACGCCGCCCCAAGGCTTTACTCGAGTGGATGATGGCAGTCAGGGTATCACAACCTATCCGCTCAATCGCTAGCGTGCCTCTCTGATTTGAGTATATAGTTGGTCAATATATGGGTAGTTGAACAGCTACCTATATCATTCGTGTGTCAACAAGTACGTCATAATTAGATTGGACAACATAAGATTGGACAATATAAGAGAGTCAGTCATGAACGAGCAAACTTCTAAAAAAAAGTGGTTGATGCTGGGCGCAGTAGGTGTAGCGCTACTACTGATCCCGCGTCGCAGCAGTCGCCAACAATCGCCGCGCGATCAGCAAAAGCCGAGTCAAACGAATGAAACTCACCACGCTCAGGCGTCAAAAAATAGTACTCTGGAGTAATGGTTAAACATATAACTTAGGTGGTTAAGAGTGCTACACTAGCAAATAGCTTATGTAATATTGCTGAATTGTAATATTAAGTAGCTGCTAGCCTTGCCACTTATTTACTGCGGAGTCCCGTATGACGACCACTGACTCATTACCTAATTATCTTGACTCAGTGCCCACCGCACTTCCTCTCATAGATACACATACCCATTTTGATGCTCCTGTTTTTGATAACGATAGGGTAGTACAAGCCGCAAAAGCCTATGCGCGCGGTGTGCGTCACTTAGTATTAGTCGGTTATCTACATCGCCATTTTGAGCGTCTCTATCAAACGCAGCAAAGCCTAACTTTGGCTCAGCAAAACAATACTGCCCGCTCTTCTTTTAGTCTCAATCCTGACTCCGACCAGAGTGCCTCTTATCCTCAAGCTCATATCGCTTTAGGTCTGCACCCTTTTTATATTGAGCAGCATAGTGAGGCGCACTTAGCGAGCATGGCAAAAATGCTAACAACGCAGCGTCCAATTGCTATCGGCGAGATCGGTCTAGATACCTATACTGATGCTATGAAACAACCTGAGGTATTCGCCAAACAGCAGCGCTTTTTTAACGCGCAGCTGGATATGGCGGTAGAGCATCAGCTACCTGTCATGCTGCACATCCGTAAAGCGCATGCCGAAGCACTGGCTATAGTCAAGGATCATGACTTTGATGCGCATAAACTTGGTGGTATCGCCCATAGCTTTAGCGGCGGTGAACAAGAAGCCAAAGCCTTTGTAAAATTAGGCTTTAAGCTTGGTGTTACTGGGCAAGTGAGTAATCCTAATGCCAAAAAGCTACGCCGCGCCATTCAAGCAGCAGTCGATAGCTATGGTTTGGAGTGCTTAGTGCTGGAGACGGATTGTCCTGATATGACCCCTATCATGTGCCAAAACACAGCTCACAACCAATCTGCCCTTGGTCAGAGTCCAGATGATGGATGGGATACTGCGGCAGGTACAAATAGAAATGTGCCGGCGAATCTGCCTTGGGTGTTAGCGAGTCTAAGTGAGCTACTAGAGGTTGATACAACAACCCTTGCCACGCAGTTGTGGCAAAATAGCTGCACAGCGCTACAGAACTCATTTAGCGCATAACTGCAAAAATATAAATACATTAGTACTTTATGTCAAAAGAGTGTTTAAACCCTTTATGAATGAACTAGCATCAACCCCACCATTTGATAACTTAACGTCTAGTCCGTCTACACGCGCTGACGAGCAGTACGAGCGCCGTTTTCAAGGAACTAAAACCTTGTACGGTGCGCCAGCTGTGGCTACGTTTGCAGCCGCGCATGTTTATGTGATTGGTGTGGGCGGTGTAGGCTCGTGGGCAGCAGAGGCGCTTGCGCGTACAGCGATCGGTACGCTGACACTCATTGATCTAGACGTACTCGTGGCTTCTAATGTCAATCGGCAACTGCCCGCGCTGGATAGCACTTTTGGTCAGAGCAAAATTGCAGCGATGGCAACGCGCCTATATGAGATTAATCCAAAAATTAAGCTTCATACCTTTGATGATTTTTTGACGACGGATAATGTATCTGACTTACTGCCAAGTCGCGCGGAGGCAAAAGAAGCCCGCGAGCAGGGGCGTCCTATTATTATTTTGGACTGCGTAGACGATATGGACGCCAAGCTTGCCATTGCCCTGCATTGCCGCTTTAATAAGCTTAAGCTTATCTGTGCAGGCGGTGCAGGCGGCAAGCTTGACCCGCAGCAGATTAGAGTGAGCGACTTACGTGATAGCTATCAAGATCCTTTGCTTGCAAGGCTACGCAGCAAGCTGCGCCACGACAAAGGTATTAATAGCGCGCTAAAAGAGAAGTTCGGTATTAAGTGTGTCTATTCGGTAGAGCCGCCGCGCGTGGACAAAAGCTGTCAGGCGGGCGGCTTGCAGTGCGGCGGTTATGGATCGGCGGTAGTGGTCACCTCAGTGGTTGCCATGACTATGGTCAGTGAAGCGCTACACATACTTGCGCGCCAGTCCAATACGCCCTAAATAAGGAGGCTATCTTGTCAATATACAGCTATCCTGTAGCAGAGGATGAAGAAGACCGTATTGCTAAGCTCAAAAAGTACCGAGTGCTCAATAACGATGAGGAGCCTGCCTTTACGCGCTTAATTGATCTGGTCAAGCTGTTCTTCGATATGCCTGTGGTTACCATCACCTTTATGGATGAGCGCACCCAGTACTTAAAGTCGCCGCGCGGTTTGGGCGGAATATGTACTACCAGTCGTAGAGACGCTATTTGTAATTATACCGTGCTCTCAGATGAGGTCTTTGTCGTGCCAGACCTCACCAAGGACGACCGATTTAGCAGCAATCCTTTGGTTACTGAAGCGCCGCATCTGCGTTTTTATGCAGGCGCACCAATTATCATCTATGAAGACAACAGAGCTTACCGGCTCGGCTCGCTTTGTTTGATGGATATGCAGCCCAATTACAGCTTTGATGATAAGCAAGCCAAACTACTCTCCCAGTTTGCTATTATGGCGGCTGATACGCTGCAGCTACGTGAAAGTCAGCGTATCGCCCGTCATGCCAACGATATGAAGTCCGAATTTCTAGCGAATATGAGTCATGAAATACGCACACCGATGAATGGCATCATCGGTATGGTCGAGATGCTAAGCGATACCGCGCTTAATCATGAACAAAGGGAGTATGTGGATAATATCAGTGTGTCAACTGACCATCTGCTTGCCATTATCAACGGTATTTTAGACTTATCGAAAGTTGAATCGGGTAAAATGGCTATTGATGCCGTCCCCATGAATCTAGCGACTTTATGTCAAGAAGTGGTCCATCTATTCGCTGTTCGTGCACACCAGCGTGGCGTGATGTTGGATTACCACTACGATAGTAGCTTGTCCCCTTATGTTAAAGGCGATCCGGTCAGACTCAAGCAAATCGTTGCAAACTTGGTCAACAACGCGATTAAATTTACTCGTGAAGGTGGACAAGTAAGCATTGTGGTCAAGCCCATGCCTGAGCGTTATAAGGCTGAGAGAAGTACGCATTCGGTTGTCGATTGTAGCGAGATGACCTTGTGTATTGAGATCGAAGATACAGGGGTCGGCATCAAGTCTGAGTCGTTAGAAGCGATATTCGATGCCTACAATCAAGCGGACAAATCTACGCACAGGCTTTACGGCGGGACGGGTCTTGGCTTATCGGTTTGCAAGTCCTTAGTGGGTTTAATGGGCGGTCATATCATAGTTGATAGCGTGGTCGGTACCGGTACGACCTTTAAGGTCTTATTGCCGCTGCCTAGGATCGATGAGTCGGAGTATCAAGCATGGCAGCGCTCGCAAAAAAGTACCACAACAACGCTACCAGCGCCGCAGTCCGGTCATATTTTGTTAGTGGAAGATGACAATGTAAACGCCATTATCGCTCAAAAAGCGCTACGAAGTAGTGGTCATACCGTCACTCATGTCACGGATGGACAGCAAGCGATTGAGCACTTTGCACTGCATCCCAAGCGTTATGACATTATCTTGATGGATCATCACATGCCGATTATGGATGGTATACAAGCCACCATCAAACTGCACGAACTCTACGACTCCGAGACTCTACCGCCTATTATCGCTCTAACCGCTAACGCTATGGATGGTGAGCGGCAAAAGTATCTAGACGCTGGTATGCAAGACTACTGTTCTAAGCCTTTTAAAAAAGAGCAACTGAACGCTCTCGTACAACAGTGGCTTAAAGTACATCGTAGCGCGCGCGTCGGTTCGGTTTAGTAGAGTCGATGTAAACAGGTGGGCGCCGCTTAAACTTTTTTTTCACCTAAAAAAAGCTTAATACCGATTAGGGTACTAAGCTTCTATTAACTACGCTTCTATTGACTACAGATTTCGCCATAGATCAGTTGACGCGAGTTTGATAATCGCCTGTGCGCGTATCGACACGAACGATCTCACCTTGCTGTACAAATAAAGGGACGCGAACGACTGCGCCTGTCTCAAGCGTGGCAGGTTTACCGCCGCCACCTGACGTATCACCGCGTACCCCAGGATCAGTTTCTGTAATTTGTAGCTCGACGAAGTTTGGCGCTGTCACTGATAAAGGAACGCCATTGAATAGAGTAATCGTACACAGCGCGTTGCTATTGTCTTTTAGCCACTGTGCGCTATCGCCAACCGCTTCTTTATCCGCTTGTAGCTGCTCAAAGCTTTCAGGATCCATAAAGTGCCAAAACTCGCCATCGTTGTATAGATAATTCATTTCTGTATCAATGACGTCGGCGGCCTCCAAGCTATCTCCTGATTTAAAGGTTTGCTCAAGCTGACGACCACTACGCAAATTACGTAGCTTGACGCGGTTAAACGCTTGACCTTTACCAGGTTTAACAAATTCATTCTCAACGATGGCGTAAGGGTTACCATCGAGCATGACTTTTAGACCGGCTTTAAATTCGTTAGTAGAAAAACTTGCCACAAAAGACTCCTAATATTAGGGTTGAGGGTTACGATCAACTATAAAAGTGTAGTAGATGAAGGGGTAGGCTTTGATAGCGTATAGGTAAGGGGCGTATAATACCGCCTTTTAGACGCAGATAAGCTGTCATGATAAACCATTTAATCACACAAAAAAACTGGCAAACGCAATTATCCGAAGCGATTACCTCTATCGATGAGCTGCTGGGTATACTAGAGCTTGATGAGCTGCGGGCATCCACTTATAGGCCCGAGCACTTTGTGCTACGAGTTCCCTATGCTTTTGTGGCAAAAATGAGAGCAGGCGACCCAAACGATCCCTTATTAAAACAAGTCCTACCGGATCGCCAAGAGCGCTCTAAAGTGGCAGGTTACGTCAGTGACCCATTGGCTGAACAGACGCACAATCCAACCAAAGGTATGTTGCACAAGTATCAATCTAGAGTGCTGATAACCCTCACAGGAGCTTGCGCAGTCCATTGCCGCTACTGCTTTCGTCAGCATTTTGACTACAGTGCTAATCTACCAACAGAGGTCGCCAAACAAGATATAGCAGCTTATATCAGCGCCCATTCTGAGATTAATGAAGTCATCCTAAGCGGCGGTGATCCCTTGAGCGTAACGAACAGACGCCTGTTTGCATGGCTAGATACTTTAGAGGGCATTGAACAACTAACCACGATCAGACTGCATACTCGCTTACCGGTTGTCATTCCAGCGCGGCTTGATGAGGCGCTACTGACGAGATTGGCGCGCAGTCGCTGTCACATTGTGATGGTTATCCATTGCAATCACGCCAATGAGATTGATACGCTAACTGCTGAGTACTTGCAGCGCGCGCGCAGTGCAGGTATTACGATGCTCAATCAAGCAGTACTGCTCAAAGGTATTAACGATAGCCTGACAAGCCAAGTGGCGCTAAGCCAGACTCTGTTTGCTGCTGGGGTACTGCCATACTATTTGCACGTCTTAGATAAAGTAGCAGGCGCGGCACACTTTGATAGCGATGAGCAAAAAGCGGTAGCGCTGTATTGGGCGCTACTTGCCAAGCTACCAGGTTACTTAGTGCCCAAGTTAGTTAGAGAGTTACCAGATAGACCGTTTAAGGTGCCGATTAACATTTACAATACGCACTAAAATAGGCATTATAGAGAGGTCAAAACATTAGTTAACAAAGAATGGCTTGACGTTTGTATAAGGTGGCCGCTGTTGTTACCGCTACTATGATGCTTATATAACAGTAGATACTGGCACCGATGGTGAAAAAGCGCTACTGCTATGAATATCAAGGGATGATTATGTTAACTTCGTCGACCTTTCAGGAGCGACTGCGTCTGTCTTCAAAAGCGTTATTGCCGCGCAAAATTGAGCGCTATGCTGATGGGAGAGAACAGCAGCTGCTGGCTTGGGTAACCCTATTATCCACCAAGACTGAAGAGGAACAAGCGGAACAATTAGAAAAAGTGTTAAGTGAGCTCAGAGTAGCTGACTTAGATGATACAAGACGTCTAAAGCTTGTCAATATTGTGACCCAAGCCTCAGAGCGGCTGATTGCGACTTTGCGTCAGTACTATCTATATGAGGTGGGGGCGTTAGAGGATACTCATCTTAAACATCTCGCTCAGGTTGAATCGCTGTATTACCTCATAATCTTGATATATAACGGTATCGTACGCCGTGAGTCGCTGTCACTTAAGAGTACCCCTAGATCACCTGCTACAAATAGCTGGAGCCTTATGGGTAGTGGCAAACCTGAACTTATTATGCTTGCAACCGTAGTATTTCAGACACTAACCATGTATCAAAAGCTATTACTTGAATGCGCTATTGCTTATCAAAAGCCGCCGCCTAATTTATGGCTTGCGATCAACCAGCTATACTATCTAGCCTACAAACAGCGTATCGCCTATATTGATCTAAGTACACATACTCTGACTCGTAAAGCCAGTAGTATTCATCAGTTATATGTACAGATATGTTTGCATAGCTTATTAAATGTGCGTACGATGAAGCGCTCAACTATCCTACTACTACAGCGCTTGCTACCTAAATGGTCAATGCATATTGTAGCGACGCTAGAGCCGCAGACTGAGACCCGTGTATTCGTTGATTTGCATAGTGATCAGCCACCCACTTATCTGACAGCGCAGTCTGCGATAAACCCTTATGAGTCGCAGCATCACTGTTTATTTATTGAACTTACCCCTATGCTTGCCCATTTACGCTTGCTCCAGCATGACTTGGAGGAGAGTAATAGTGACGTGGTCACGCGCTGCCTTATCGATAGTGTCTGTCATACCCTAAGCTACCGTTATATGCAGCCGCAGCTTACTATACCGACCAAATATAGCCCTAAACAGCAGGCAATGATGCTCATAGGATTTAATAACATTCATTACTATGCCAGCGGCTCTAAAAGCCTGATGAGTATGATTGCGATTGATGAGCTACCAGAAAAGCTGCGTCCACGCTATGATACTGCACCTAAAGACAAGCTTAAAAGTGAGATGAGCCATCAAGAGCTGATCGTTGACAACTTTGATGCCAAGAATGAGCGCGCGCATTTTCGCATACTTCGATTGCTAACAGGCAACTGTGCTGAGCAAGACGAAGTCACTGAACAAGACACAAAGTCCCCCGCTACTACAGCGCCGCCTAGTGTACAAAATATGAGTTTGTTTTTGCTACGCCATAATAGTAGCGATACTTATTCTGTCGGTATGGTGCGTTGGTTCAATCTTGATATCAAAGCGCCTGAGGTGGAATGGCAGGTACTCGGTCATGAGCTGCTAGCGTGTGCGGTTAGGCTTGCGAATAGAGATACGCGTCCTGCATATTTTGTACCCGCCCTCATGCTTAGCGCCTGCGATCAGTTACAAACCGCTTGTAGTCTGCTCGTACCAACCTCGCATCTACAAAGTGGCGATAGAATTGTTATGCGTGTTGATAATGTACAAAAGTCCTTACGTTTAACACGCCGTTTGTGGTGTACAGAAACCTTTAGCCAATTTGAGGTCGTGCAGTTTTGATGTCAGGGCTTATAAGGCGTAGCATATAGAGGGGATAGATTAGCGAGGAGTAGGGGTTATCAACAGTCGAGTCGTTTAAGTGCTAGATTGTTTATTTGCAGTTATGCATTAAAATGGCTCAGATAAATAAAGGTCGTGTTAAACTTGGTGTTTATTTGCTGATATTTTTGCACTCTATTTTGTTGTTAAGCTAAAGTTAGTTCAGATTATAAGATTAAGGCTCTCTATGCGTACACATTCCACGTTGAATCTATTGGTTATCGATGACGATCAGCTCTATGCTGAACGTTTGGTGGCCACGCTTGCTACCTATTACGATACTGTAAACTTGGGCTTTTTAGACGATAAAGAAGAGCTACTCAAGTCACTAAAGCAGTCGTGGGATGTTTTAGTATTTGGACAAGCTTATGATATGAGCTTCACCGATGTCGTCGGTATCGTCCAAGCGCAAAGCATCGATCTGCCGATGATTTACCTAATACCAGAGTCGGCGACGACAGAGAATGACGCCAACGGTATACCCGACATTATTAGTAGTACGATGGTCAAAGCGCTAAGAGTAGATCAAGAGCCTGCGGTGATCTTAGCTATCTGTTTGCAGCACGGGCATCTAAGGAGCCGGCGTCAATTAGGCACGCTGCGTCACGTCTTATCTGAGGCCGAGCAGCGCGCTAATATCTTAATCAAAAACTCCAAGAGTGCGGTGGCCTATATTGATGAGGGTATCCATATCTTTGCCAACGATCCTTATTTGCAGCTGTTTGGCTTTGAGTCGATGGATGATGTGATTGGCGTGCCGATTATTGATTTGATTGCAGGCGGGGACAACGTCAAGGAGTTTAAGCAGTTTTTGCGTAAGTTCGATAAGGGTAGCCGCGAGCAAGTCGAGTTTAACTTTGAGAGCTTGCGCACCGATGGCACCACGTTTGAAGCTAAGCTGCAACTTGCTGCTGCCACGCTTGAGGGCGAGCCTGTTACGCAGATTATTATTCAGCAAA
Source organism: uncultured Psychrobacter sp. (assembly GCA_947489525.1). GTDB lineage: Bacteria > Pseudomonadota > Gammaproteobacteria > Pseudomonadales > Moraxellaceae > Psychrobacter. Next base: position 883,765 of record CANLDW010000001.1, on the reverse strand, counting down.
ACCGTAATAATAGCGCTGAGATTGCCAAACGTCTAGCCGCGGCTGAGCGCAAGGATAGCTTAACAGGACTGAATAATAGACGCGGCTTTGAGGAGCAACTTACCGCTATCTATGAGCAGGCAAGGAGCGGCGCGGCGCCAGCGGGTTTACTCTATATTCAGTTAGACGCTATCGGTAAAATCAGAAGCAGCTTAGGTCTACAGGGCGTTGATACTACGGTAAAGCAAGTCGCCTACACGCTCAATGAAATGGCATCAGAAGCTTATGTCAGCCGCTTTAGTGATACGGCATTTGCTATATTGATAGAAGATCAGAGCGTAGACGAGTTACAAGACTTAGCTGCGCGCATTACCACGCGTATCGCCGACATGCTCATTGAAGTAGATAACCGTACTACGAGCACGACAGTTAGTATTGGTATTGTCAAAATCGATAAGAACACAGCTGAACCTACCGTGCTGCTTGAGCGTGCCATGGAAGCAATCAACCATATTATGATAGAGACAAGCAATCAGGGCGACTCTTATCATCTATACGATCCTAATGAGCATGCCAACAGTGATGATAATGCTCTAGCCGAGACCTTGGTTGAGGCGATCGCGCATAACCGCTTTGAGTTATTGTTTCAGCCGATATACGATATCGACAATGATCGCAGTGATTTCTTTGAAGTGTTTTTACGCTTGCCGCTGACGGATGCAGATAATACGATACTAACGCCTGATCAGTTTATGTCCGTGGCCAAAACTCACAATCTACTCGAAAAAATTGACCGCTGGATTCTGATAAACGCTTGCAAACAGATTAGTGAAGTGCGCCGCCACCACCCTGAAGCGCGATTATTAATACAGCTGACTAGCGCCTCACTTGTCGATAAAAAGCTGCCTAGCGTCGCAAGTCAGCTTATCAATGCTATTGGCGGTGTCCCTGAGGCATTGACCCTACAGTTTAATGAACAAGATATCCTAAGCCATCTGACAGTGACCAAATCACAATTTGTCGCATTAAAACAAGTCAACTGCCAGCTTGGTATACACAACTTTGGTTCCTCTGCTAAGTCTGTTGAAACCGCCAGTTTTGTACAACCTAACATGGTACGCCTAGCACGTAGCTATATAGAAAATCTTGATAACAGTGAGAACTTAGATACCGTCAAGGCGCTCATCTCTCGTACCAGTGAGCTTGGTAGTGCTGTCTTGATGCCATTTATCGAAGATGCCGCTACTATGTCGGTGGCGTGGAGCGTTGGCGCACGCTACCTACAAGGCTATTATCTAGAAGCGCCAAGCGAGACTATAAAAGTCGCTAACGAGACGTAATAGAGGTCTTTATCTTTAGTCTAATCTTTAAGTTTAGCTCTCATACTGACTTGATACGCTGTGTGTCTATAATATGTAGTCGTAAATTACTTCTATCCGCATACTAAAATGATCTCTTCATGCATACGATTGTCAAAGGCTTAAGTATCCTCTCTGTGTTAGTGTTAAGCGCTTGTAAGGGCGTGCCCCCCGACCACCGCGCGCCTGTTACTTTGCCTGTTTATACCGAAGGCGATGCCACGCGCGGCGCGCTCATTTACAAAGAAGCCTGCGCGCAGTGTCATCAATTAAATGCCGGTCTCAATAAAAAAGGCCCACAGCTGATGAACATCTACGGCGCGCCGGCAGCTGATCTTGCCGATTATACTTATAGCCAGGGGCTACAGACCTCAGGCTGGGTGTGGGATGCTCAAACGCTTGATCCTTATATTGCCGATGCTCAAGCCGCTCTGCCTGACTCAAAGATGCTCTCCGACCCGATGCCTGATGCCAAAGAGCGCGCTGACGTTATTGCCTATCTCTCAACACTACGTAACGAGACGCCTGAAGCAAATACCGCCCCTTAATCACAGTGAAGCCTTATTATGCTCAAGACCCGCTTTAGTCCATCAGCGTCAACCGCAACCCCTGATTATAGTGCCAATCAACGACAGATTGCACAACTGATGACCCAGCTCAACCAAATCGTGCTCGACAAGCCAGAAGCGGTTAAGCTGGCGCTAAGTGGTATACTAGCGGGCGGGCATCTGCTGCTACAAGATTTGCCCGGCATGGGAAAAACGACATTAGCGCAGGGGCTTGCGCAGCTACTTGGTCTTAGCTTTAGCCGCGTGCAGTTCACTAACGATATGCTACCTGCTGACATCTTAGGCATGAGTATCTTTGATCAAAGTAAGCAACGTTTTGAGTTTCGTCCCGGTCCCATCTTTACTCAGTTGTTGCTCGCCGATGAGATCAACCGCTCCAGTCCCAAAACGCAAAGCGCTCTGCTTGAAGCCATGGAGGAGCGACAAGTCACGCAAGATGGTCAAAGCTACGCGCTAGCAGCGCCGTTCTTTGTCATTGCTACCCAAAACCCTTTGCAGCAAGCGGGCGTGTATCCGCTACCTGAGTCGCAGCTGGATCGCTTTTTGTTATGCATATCATTAGGTTATCCATCGCCTGCCGCTGAGCGCGCGCTGCTGCAAGGTCAAGATCGCAGGCAGTTATTAAAGGGGTTGGACGCGGTACTCGACACCGAGGCAGTACTACTCGCGCAGCAGGGCGTACAGCACATCTATGTCGCTGATGTGGTACTCGATTACTTACAGCGCTTGGTGGCAAAGACGCGCGCCAGTCAAGAGTATCACGGCTTGTCACCGCGCGGGGTTTTATCCTTACAGCGCGCCGCACAAGCCTACGCTTACGTCTCAGGGCATTCGGAGATGACGCCTGAAGATATCCAAGCGGTGTTTGCGGCTGTAACTGATCATAGGTTAGGACAGCGTTTTATTCCAGCGCACGTGAGTGGGGCTAAGGCGCCGCTCACAATTGCGCAGCGCATTTTGGCTGAAGTACCTGTCATTGCTTAGCGTCTTACCGCTTTGATTGAACCAGCCTTTAATTAAATAATGTATTTGATGTCTTCACTATAACAAGCGATTTTTAATGAGATTTTCTTAATCATAAGGCAAAACCTGTAGAGCAGATATGACCCTTTTACCGCAGTCCCTAAGATCTCCGATATCCTCGGCCTTAACGGGTTGGTTTGCATCGCGCGCCCCTAAGAGCGACTATGCTAAGCTGAACTTGCGTAACGTTTATATCTTTTTTAGTCGCGAGGGTATGCTGTTTGCCGTGCTGCTGCTTATTACCTTTATTGCTGGAGTCAACTACGGTAACAACCTTGTGCTGGGGCTATGCTTTTATTTAATTAGTATTTGGCTAATTAGCTTTCATGTTACCTTTGCCCATGTATCAGGGCTACAGGTACAACTGCTTGAGATCACCACAGCGCAAGTGGGCGATCCTATTTGGGTAACCTTGCAGCTGCGTAGTGACAGCCGTCAGCCGCGCCGCCAACTGCTGTTTTCCTTTGAGTCACCAGATAAAAAAACCAAGCAAAATAAACCCGTGTTGATACCGCGTCTGCAAGGCGAGCAAACGATTCGTCTGCCTGTAATGACGACGCAGCGCGGCGAGTTTGAGCTGCCGCGTTTAAAGATAAAGACTGTCTATCCGCTAGGCATCATGCAGGCTTGGTCTTATGTTTATTTTGCCCGTAGCGGCTGGGTCTATCCAAAACTACAAGCTTTTGATTGGCAGTCCCATAAAGTAGCGACAAGCCTCGATGATGTGCCAATAGGCGGTCATTACGTGCAGTCGACTCAAGGCCAAGACGACTTTGAGCGTCTCGATAACTATATCGAAGGGGAGTCGCTGGCGCGTGTGTCTTGGGGTCATGTGGCGCGCGGGCAGGGGATGTTTACCAAGCACTTCGCTGATCCTGTGGGATGTGAACAAACCTTGGATTATTATGCGATGCCAGCGCCAACGCACGAGCAAAAGCTAGGTCAATTGGCGTACGGCGTCACTGTGCTTGGGGCGTCGGGCACTCCGTTTCAGATGCGGCTACCAAACGATACCGCCCCGCCTACCATAGGCCATGGTGATAGCTTTGCAAATCAGTGTTTGCTGGCTTTGGCAAAAGCGCCATGACAGAGTCTAATAACCCGCCTTTTATTGAGGCTGCTTCTGATCAGACGGCCTCAAATAGCGTGCAGGCAAGCTTTGCGGCACTGGCTATTGGGCAGTATGCACAAGACGATAACGTAGCCTTAGCTAATAACTGGCGGCAAAAACTACTTGCCCAGCCTGCCTATTGCTGGGTACTCATAGCGCAAGTGGTGGTTATTTTGCCACACGCCGCGCACCTGCCATTGTGGTTAATAGGCTTTGCCTTGATCAGCATTGGCACCCAGCTACCTATTGTCAAAGCCAAGTTTAAACATATAAAGACGCTAAAACGCAGCTATCAAAGCGTGCAAATGCTTGGGTTTTTAGTCGGCATCGCTGGGCTGTGGCTCACTTATGATACTGCCTTTGGACTAGATATCGGTGTCGCTTTTTTGGTGCTCTGCCTTGTTAGTAAGTTATGGGAGCTTTATAAGCGCCGCGATGCTTATGTGGTCTTAAACTTATCGCTATTTGTGCTCGCCGCGCTGTTTTTGATGGATCAGGGTTTGGTGACGACGATAGAGGTCGTTATTGGGGCAATTGCCGTATTGCTGGCTTTTATCGCTTTAAATGATGATGGCAACCAGCAAGGCGATGGACGTTTGCGTACTTTAGGACTGCTTAGCATCGGCGCGCTACCGCTACTGGTTATCCTGTTTTTGTTTTTTCCGCGTCTGCCGCCGCTGTGGTCCGTACAGCTCTCAGGGCAACAAGCGACGACGGGGGTATCCGACAGCATGTCGCCTGGCGACTTTGCTAACTTGAGTCAGTCGACCGAGCTGGCGTTTCGCGTAGAGTTTGCAGACCAGCGCCCGCCGCAAGAGCAGCTGTACTGGCGCGGTCTAGTGTTTAGCGACTTTGATGGCGTGACGTGGCGACCTAACCCCAGCGTGCAAGCTTGGTCATGGAATAGCAATACGCCAACGCCTGAGTGGGTGACTACAGCACTGGCATCTGCAAGCGATGCAGCAAGACTGAGCCCTCGCAGCTATGAGATTATCTTGCAGCCGACCCAGCAGCGCTGGCTGTTTGGTCTTGATTATCCCTTTGCCCAGAGCCAAGGCATTCGTCTCACCTCAGATTTTACGCTTATAAAGAATCGGCCCGTGACCCAGCAGCTGCGTTATAGTGTGTTGCGTTTTGCCCCTATGCGTATCGATACGGTGCTGAGTGACAACGCGCGTCGAATTAATTTGGCGCTACCCAGTACCGGCAATACGCAGGCGCGCGCGCTTGCCAAACAGCTATTTGCTCAGTCAGGTTCGGATCCTGTACGCTATATGAGCGCTATCCAGCGCTGGATTAATCAAACCGAGTTTCGCTACACGCTATCACCGCCACCGCTCAATGAGAACCGCATCGACGAGTTTTTGTTTGAGACCAAAGCTGGGTTTTGTGAGCACTACTCGTCAAGCTTTACCTTTATGCTGCGTGCTGCTGGTATTCCAGCGCGCGTGGTGACAGGCTATCAGGGCGGATCGATGAGTCGCGGCGGCAACGTTTGGGAGGTGCGGCAAATGGATGCTCACGCGTGGACTGAGGTGTGGCTAGCAGATCAAGGCTGGGTACGCGTCGACCCGACTGCATTCGTAGCGCCTGAGCGCGTCGAGCAAGGTATGGATGCGATGACCCAAACACAAGGCGCTGCACTATTTGGTGACGGCGCACGCGCACAGATCAGCTATCAGCAGTATCAAATGCTGCAATCCCTGCGCCGCTTATCCGACCAAGCCAGTTACTACTGGCAAAAAGATATTGTCGGATACGATCAGGACAAACAGGCAGACTCACTGCTCAAGTGGCTCAATATCAAGTCCGTGACTCAGCAGATTATCTGGCTTGGGGTAGCCGCCATTAGTATTATGACGATACTGATACTATTTATTTGGTATCGCCGCCGTCAGTACTGGCATCCGGTTGATAAGCCCTTGATCGCTTTATCAAAACGATTAGGCAAAAAGGATAAAACGCTTGCGCGCCGTGATAGTGAAGGGCAGCTGGCTTGGCTCGATCGTCTATCTGCGCGGCTAGTACACTCTGAGCCAGATAACCTGTCTCAAATTGACATCATCAAACAGTACTATCGCCAATTGCGCTACGGTAGGCTGAGTACGCTTAATTCTAGTCATTTAGAATATCAACAAACACTACAGCAGCTCAATAAAGCGGTACGAAGGTATAAATAAAGATAGCTACCGCTGCTTGAAGCGCCAAACTTTAAAGAGTTTGGGTGCTGTGCGAGTGGAACAGTATTAAGTGGAACGGTCTCAAGTGGAATAGCATCAAGTGGAACAACATTCTAAAGACAGACGACGATGAGCACACTTGATTAAATAAAAAGGAGATAGGACACAAACTTGACCTGTTTGTTATTCGTCTTACTTTATGCATTGTGTACGGTCTAACAAAGAGCCTACAAAGCCACTCTATGCCGATATTGAGTCGCTTTACATGCAGTTATAAGATATAGAGTCACTTAATTTTATCTTAATATATAGTCGATTCTAAATAGAACAGATACAGTATATTTAAACGCGGAACTGGTATAAATTTTACTGGCGTGCTGTGCCTACGCCGACAGAGGCTGCGCAACCTATATTTTAAAAAAAGCATCCCAGTCCCGCTGTATCGTTTTTATACTGAACTCACTATAGTTTTAGAGGACGTCGGCTGGAGACAACACTATGGATCATTCAAATAACAAACGCATGAATAATAGCGGTATGAACCCTTATCTTAAGTTCTTTTTGATGATTTTGACCTCAACTGTCGTGATGTACATCATGATGTATTTTAATACGTACCGCTGGGATCACGTTTACTTTAGTGAGACCAGAGCTTACATGGCACTCTATATGGGAGCGATGATGGCAGTCATTATGCTGGCCTTTATGACGAATATGTATAAAAAGACCAAGGTAAATCTCATGATTTATGGGTTGAGTTTAGTGCTGTTCGCTTTTGGTTTATGGGGCGTACGCTCACAGCAAACCGTCGATCAAGTGGACTGGATGCAAGCGATGATACCGCATCACTCCATTGCTATTTTGACCAGTACGCGCGCAGATATCGAAGATCCTCGTATGCGCCAGCTTGCTGATGAGATTATCGAAGCACAAAGACGTGAAATTGCTGAGATGCAAGGCTTGATCGAAGAGCTAAAATAGGCAGTAAGATAAGCGTATAACTGATAAGAGGCAAGTCCTGATGTCTTCAAAATACATTGCACATTATCCTGAGCATATCCAAGCGCAAGCCGCTCAGTTAGTGAGCAGTGGCAGATTAGAAGAGTATTTACAACAGCGCTATCCTGCCGCGCATGAGATCCAAAGCGATAAAGCGCTATACCAGTACATCAATGAGATCAAAAGCCAATACTTACGTAAATCTAGTCCGCTAGCGCAGGCAAGCTACAACAGTAAGCTGACTGTATTGCAGGACGCGCTTGGGATACACACTTATCAGTCGCGCGTGCAGGGCAGTAAGCTCAAAGCTCGTAACAGTATTACGGTTGCTAGTTTATTTAAGGAGGCGCCGCCTGAGTTTTTACGAATGATTGTCGTGCATGAGCTGGCTCACTTTAAAGAAAAAGAGCACAGCAAAGCCTTTTACCAGCTGTGCTGTCATATGGAGCCTGACTATCATCAGTTTGAATTTGATACTCGGTTGTGGCTATATTGGCGTGAACAGTAGATTGTCCAATGCCTATATTAAGCATTGCATGGCCTTTTAGTTTTATGATTGTTCAATACGCTCTTACCTCATCTAAAAAACACGACACTCAGCGTCGTTTACTATCTATTTTGGCTTGAATTTTTCATGCCTGCCTCTCTACAATCAAAGCAAGTGACTGTTATCTATTCGATTCAAAATAAAATCGATTATATTTACCATATTTTATACTCAGATATACAACAGACCTTAAGCTAAGAGCAAATAACCTTTACGCCGCAGCCCTAAAGAGTACGCTATGTATGCGCTCGTCGATTGCAACAGTTTTTATGCCAATTGTGAAATCCTTTTTCGTCCAGATCTAAAGGGTAAGCCTGTAATTGTACTCTCCAACAACGATGGCTGCGTCGTAGCGCGCTCAAGTGCTGCCAAAGCGCTGGGTATCAAAATGGCGGTGCCGTACTTTCAGGTCAAGGATTTTTGCGCGGCGCATCAGGTGACGGTGTTTAGCTCAAACTATACCCTCTACGCTGATATGTCACAGCGGGTGATGAGCACTATTGAGACGCTGTGTCCAGCGGTAGAGGTATACTCTATTGATGAAGCGTTTTTGTACCTAGCCGATTATCCTGCCGCAATGAAGGATCTAAAGGCTTATGCAAGTAAGCTGAAACAGATTATAGAGCAGTACACAGGCATACCAGTGAGCATAGGGGTCGGTAGTACCAAGACGCTGGCAAAGCTTGCCAATCACGCTGCCAAAAAGTATCCAGCAACCAAAGGCGTCTGCGTGCTTGAGCAGTTAACTTGGATTCGGCGTTTGATGCAGATTACCGATATCAGCGACTTGTGGGGTGTGGGACGGCGCTATAAGACGCGGCTCAATGCTATGGGTATCTATACCGTGCACCAGCTAGCTATTTGTGAGCCTGCTAAGATTCGCCAGCACTTTGGCGTGGTGCTAGAGCGTACTTGTTTGGAGTTAAATGGCCAATCCTGTTTTGATATCGAGTATCCTGTATCCAAACAACAGATCGTATCGTCGCGCTCGTTTTCTCGGTGCGTATCTGATAAAGAAGAGCTTAGTGAGGCAGTGTGCGCGCACGTTGCAACCGCTGCCCGTAAACTACGCGCGCAGCAAAGCGTTTGCCGTCATTTGAGCGTGTTTGCGCTGAGCAGTCCTTTTGCGCAGACGCAGCCCTTTACCGCCATCTCTGGGCAGTGTCAGTTTGTGACGCCAACAGCGGATACGCGCGTCATGATGCTAGCGGCGCGTCAATTACTGAGCACTATCTATAAAGAAGATGTTGATTATGCCAAGGCAGGCGTTATGTTGTCAGATCTATGTCGACACGATGAAGTGCAGCTCGATCTATTCGCTGAAAAAGGCGACGAACAACAGGAGGGTAAAACTAAAGCAGATGACACACAAAAAAAACGCGCTGTTATCGCACTTATAGATGAGCTTAATAAAAAGCACGCCCCCAATCGCAACCAACAAGCGGCAGTATTTATCGCCAGCGAAGGTATTAAATCTAAGCAGTCTTGGCAGATGAGCCGCGCACTGTTATCGCCTTGTTATACTACCGATATCAAACACATACCCAAAGTGCAGTAAGCACAACAATAGGCACAACTATGACCGTAAAGATAATTGGTAAGCTAACCGACGAGGGCGAGCCTGTATTACTCTCGTTGTACAGTGACAGAGTCAAGGCGGGCTTTCCAAGCCCAGCCACTGATTACGTACAGAATCGTATTGATCTAAACACCTTACTCATACGCCATCCAGCGACAACTTATCTGGTCGAAGTCGAAGGCGATAGTATGATCGATATTGGTATTTATCCCAACGATATCTTAGTGGTGGATCGTGCACTGACCGCGAGTAATAAAGATATCGTCGTCGCGCTCGTGGATGACGGCTTTGCTGCCAAGCAATTGATACTTGGCGATACGATTATCCTGCGCTCACTAAATGACAATTACGCTGATATTGAAGTCAAAGGCTCGCTTGAGCTGTTCGGTGTGGTCGCAAGCGGTATCAGGCGTTTTAAAAAGTAGTCCTGTACGGTCGTTATATCTATAACTGGTGCAGGATTACACTTCTTTTCTTATCACTATCAGTCCATCTCTTCAAGCTATAAAGGCCATCAAAGCTTTGCGCCTCTCGTCTTTCCCTTATGCATACTAAAACGCCTGCACATAAACTATAATGAACCTTTTGTTAGGCGTTTACACTGACACCGTTGTTGCAGCGTCATACGGTAACTAGCAGTGAGCACTGACTATGACCTAAGCTATCTTAAAATAGATCAATGAAGCGAAATTTTTCGCTTGGTTTTTTTTTATTGATATCGGAGCGCCATCCATGTCCGGCAGGTTTGCTATCAAAAAGATTCGTGCCCGTGACCCAAACGAGCCGAACCGTACCTCAACCACGCTTGAGCTGTTATTTGACTTAGTTTACGTTATCGCGGTGTCCGCTGCGGCAAGCGGCTTTCATGAGCGCTTAAGCGAGCATGATTTTTCGGGGTTTTTAACCTTTGTGATCGCGTTTTTTATTCTATGGAATGCGTGGACGAGCTTTACGTGGTTTGCCTCAGGCTACGATCCTGACGACTGGTATTACCGCTTGTCTGTCATGCTGCAAATGTTCGGCTCACTGATGATCGCGGCAAATATCAATCAGTTCTTTGAGCAAGGACTGACGTGGATCGGGGTGACCGGCTACGCCATTATGCGCCTCTCGCTTTGTAGTCAGTGGTGGCGGGTGTATCGACAAGTACCGGATCACAAAAAGGTGGCAGGGCGTAGTATGGTGGGGCTGTTAACGCTACAGGCAATATGGATAAGCTGGCTGTTTTTACCAGCCAGTATCCAAACGCCGGCATTGTTTGTTTTTATCTTAGCAGAGCTTTTGATGCCGGTTTGGGCGCGCGCAGAGCATAGCAATAACTGGAACCCCGTTCACATTGCAGAGCGTTACGGTCTGTTTACTATTATCGTTCTAGGTGAGGGCGTGGTTGGGGTCAGTAAAAGCGTGCAGTATTTTTTATCCAATTCAGCGGACGCTGCAGGTCCTATTATCGTATTAGGACTGAGTTTGGTGTCGTTGGTGTTTGCACTATGGTGGCTGTACTTTAATGTGCCATTCGATACCATACTCAAAAAAGAACACCATCGTCATGATTTATTCTTATTTGGCTACGGGCACTTTTTTATTTTTGCTACGCTAGCAGGTTTGGGCAGTGCCTTAAACCTAGTGAATGAATCGAGCGCTGCCAGTAATACAGTACTAAGCATGCATTCGCAGCCGTATGCGATGGGCGTTCTTATGTCCTTGTTGGCAATGTTTTTACTTGCGCTGGCTTTATTGCGCGCCTTGATGTACCGTCAGTCAAAGCACAATGTTATAGCGTTTACGATTGCTTTAGCTATCATATCTGTTAGTTATTGGGCAGTTACTCAGAATCTGCCGATAACGTATGGTATTTGGCTAAGTTTGCTTGCGCCTATTACGATGATTGGGTACTTCCATCGAAATAATAAACTTCTGCAAAATAAGAGTAGTTAACACTAAGAAAAACGTAGCGTACGCTTATAGGCCTTGATAATAATAAAATTGAGTATGTTAATAAGAACGCTTGTTTTGTTTAGAAAATATTAACAGCCTAGTGAAGACATTAAGGTTATATGTTAAATTATGACTTTAAATAACTAACGGATGAGACCTGACCATGAAAAACCTTCTTATGCTTGCAGGAGCAACCAGTATTTTGGCGGCTTGCTCGGTACAAAATCCGCCGTCAAGCGTCAGTACGCCGACCACGCTTGCCGCTGATATGATCGTCACTAACGCCAAAGTGGCAGTAATGGACGATAATAGAACGATAGCTGAAGCGATTGCGGTTAGAGATGGCAAGGTATTACGCACAGGTTCTACCGAAGATATCTTGCGTCTGCGCGATAATGATACCCAAGTGATTGATGCCAATGGTCGTACCTTGATCCCAGGGCTTAACGATTCGCATCTACATATTACCCGCGGTGGCCGTTTTTATAACTCTGAGCTACGCTGGGACGGCGTCAAGTCATTAAAAGAAGCGCTACGCATGCTCAAAGAGCAAGCGGATAGAACCCCTGAGGGCGAGTGGGTGCGCGTCATTGGCGGCTGGTCACCGTATCAGTTTGAAGAAAAGCGCATGCCGACTGTTAAGGAGATCAATGAGGCGACCGGTGATACGCCAACCTTTGTCCTATACTTATATAGCCGTGGTTGGCTCAATCAAGCCGGTCTTGATGCGTTAGGTATCGATGAAAACACGCAGCCACCTAATGACGATAGCCGCTACGAAAAAGATGCCAACGGTAAGCTGACAGGCGTGCTACTGGCAGAACCTAACGCCATGATCTTATACCAAGTTATTGGTAGGCTGCCTGCACTATCCGAGCAAGAGAAAATCAACTCTACCAAACAGTTTTATCATGAGCTTAACCGCTTTGGTTTGACCAGCGCTATTGACGCTGGCGGCGGCGGTCATACCTATCCAGAGGATTATGAGGCGTCAAAAGCCCTTGCAGAAGATGAAGATCTGACCATGCGCATCTCTTATTATTTGTTCCCACAAGAGGCGGGTAAAGAGCAACAAGCCTTTGCCACGTGGATGGCAAACAATGAGATCTTTCATAACGATGATGAAGGCTTAGCGCACGGTTACGAGCTTGAAGGCGGCGGCGAGTATATGACATGGGCGGCGGGCGACTTTGAGAACTTTTTAGCACCCAAACCTTATATTAGAAACAATGAAGGCTGGCGCGAGGAAACCAAAGAAGTCATCCAGATGCATGTGGATAAAGGCTGGCCGTTTAGACAGCACTCCACTTATGGCGAGAACACTAAGCTGATCGTCGATTTAGTGGACGAGATCGACCGCGAAAACAACGGCAAGATCCGTAACGAGATGCGCTGGGCGATTGACCATGCCGAAACCGTAGATGATGCTACCTTACGTGAGATCAAACGTCTCAATGGCGGAATCTCGGTACAGGATCGTATGGCTTATGCTGGTGAATATTTCGTTGATAGATATGGCGCTGAGGCGGCTAGCACCGCACCGCCGTTCAAAAAAATCTATGATATGGGCATCCCGCTAGGCGCAGGTACCGATGGTACGCGCGTCGCCTCTTATAACCCTTGGGTCTCGCTATATTGGCTCACTACAGGTAAGACCGTAGGCGGTACTCAGCTCTACGGTGCTAACAATACCTTAGATAGAGATGATGCATTAGAAGTCTATACCCATGGCAGTGCATGGTTCTCACAAGAAGAGGACGTTAAAGGTACGCTTGAGCCGGGCATGTACGCTGACTTTGTCCTGTTGTCCGATGATTACTTCACCGTGCCTGAGGAGAGGATCAAAGAGATTGAATCGGTGTTGACCGTGGTCGGTGGTGAACCGGTGTATGGTACGGGTAAATACAGCACGCTTGCGCCGAAGCTACCGCCTGTGATTCCAAACTGGTCGCCAGTGAAATACTATGGTGGTTATCATAACGATTAATCATCAATTAACTTGGTACTACTTAACGCTATAAAAAATCGGTCTGTGTGTATGTGCAGGCCGATTTTTTTGGTTTTGTGTTTTGTAGGGTAGTCATACGTTTTAAATGAAGCAACATCAATCCATAAAAAAGCCCGCTGAATCAGATCAGCGGGCTTTGTACATTATGATACAGTCAAGAGCTAAGGGGTTACACCGCCCAGCATGAGCAACCAAAGGCACCAAAGAAGTCTTTGAAGTTAGACACAGGTGCGTTAGATTTCCACGCTTTAGCATGGTTATGACCATGTAAGCTGCAAGCACTAGAACAGCCACAAGCCATTGCTGCTTGGTTCATGAGTGGCTCAAGTGAGTTTTTACCTGCACCCTCAGGCTCGCCCCAAGCGCCATAGCCGCCGTATTGATTAACCGGCGACCAATCTGGCATTGCAGGAGGTAGCGGCGTATCGTAATCAGAGAACTCGCCGTCACCATAAACGACTTTACCGCCAACGACGGTTAAGTTCGATGTGAGGTACGGAATCTCGTTTTCAGGGACTTTAAAGAAGTCTTTACTGGGTACGATAAAGTCCGCTAAATGACCCACTTCGATACGGCCACGTTTGCCTTCTTGATTCGAGAACCAAGCGACTTTCTCAGTCCACATGCGTAGCGCTGTCTCGCGGTCAACGAGGTTATCTTGATCGTACAGCTTCATACCGCCAACGGTTTTACCCGTAATCAGCCAAGCAAGCGACACCCAAGGGTTATAAGAGGCGACGCGCGTAGCATCCGTACCCGCTGAGACATTGACACCACTATCGAGCATTTGCTTAACAGGTGGCGTGTTTGCCGCTGCTGCCGTGCCATAACGCTCAGCGAAGTACTCGCCTTGATAGGCCATACGGTGTTGTACGGCGATACCACCGCCCATCTCCGCAATGCGGTCAATGTTCTTTTGTGAGATGGTCTCAGCATGGTCAAAGAACCAGTGCAGACCGTCGATAGGTGTGTCGCGATTGACCTTTTCAAACACATTTAATGAGCGCTCGATCGTCTCATCATAAGTGGCATGCATACGCCAAGGCCACTTGTTCTGAACTAAGATACGGATGACCTCTTCAAGCTCGCCTTCCATCTCAGGCGGCATCTCGGGACGCGGCTGACGGAAATCCTCAAAGTCAGCGGCTGAAAACACCAGCATCTCGCCGGCACCGTTGTGGCGGAAGTAGTCATCGCCCTGCTTATAGTCAGTCGTCTGCGTCCATCTGAGGAAGTCTTCTTTTTCCTCTTTTGGCTTTTGCGTGAACAAGTTATAAGCCATGCGCACGGTAAGCAGATTGTCATCGTTGAGCTTTTGTACCACTTCATAATCGTCAGGGAAGTTCTGTGATCCGCCGCCTGCATCAATGATACCCGTGACCCCTAAGCGGTTCAGCTCCCGCATAAAGTGGCGGGTCGAGTTGACCTGATAGTCAAAGGGAAGTTTTGGTCCTTTGGCTAAAGTGGCATAAAGAATAGTGGCGTTCGGCTGAGCGATGAGCAAACCTGTTGGATTGCCGTTAGCATCGCGCTGAATCTCGCCGCCTGGTGGTTCTGGCGTATCTTTGGTGTAGCCAACGGTACGCAGAGCTGCTGCATTTAGCAGGGCGCGATCATACAAGTGTAAGATAAATACTGGGGTATCTGGCGAGATCGCGTTGATCTCATCGATCGTTGGTAGACGCTTTTCTACAAACTGCTGATCGGTAAAGCCGCCAACCACGCGTACCCACTGCGGGGCTGGGGTTTTATCAACTTGCGCTTTGAGCATGGACATAGCGTCAGCTAAGGATCGCACGCCATCCCAGCGCAGCTCCATATTGTAGTTGAGTCCGCCGCGAATCACGTGGGTGTGGTTGTCGAATAGACCAGGGATGACGCTGCGACCATTAAGATTGATGGCCTGAGTGTTATCGCCTTTCATATCCATGATGTCTTTGTCATTACCGACAGCGATGAACTTATCGTCCTTGATTGCAACCGCGCTGGCGCTTGGTTTGTTGGGATCAAGGGTGGTCATATTACCGTTATAATAAATAATATCTGGGCTTGTCATTATTCTATCCTTTTTATAATTAACAACATATCAGCTCATAAACTTGCTGTGACTTGAGCTGTATAAAAATGAAATTAGCTCATTCATATTTAAGCTGTAACTTTAAAATAGCATACCTTTATTAGGGCGTGTTGAACATTCGATCATGGCACTGACAGAGACTATTTTTCAGGCGATGCACAGATAAAAAGAGTAAGTTTAGTCATTCTAAGCGTCTATTTTTGTCACAGCAGCGGCAAAAAATAGTCCTGTCCCCATCAGCTTAATACTAAATAAGAGGGGCTGATGCTAAAATTGCCCCCCAGCTCTACATAAGCAGTGTGTTGCAAGTCTCGCTAAGGTATTAACATTATCATCGACTTGCGCCTTGTCTGGAACAATTTTAGCGATCAGCAGTGCTCATTTATGAATGTTCAACACGCCCTAATATTCGTCTGTCTTCTTAAGCTCTGATGTCGTAGATTTGTCATAAGCAGAGTCCGAAACAGTGCGATCAACAGTGGCAGTTTCAGACGTCTCAAAAGAGACAACTGAGAAATATTGCTTTGCAATGGGTACCAGTTGTTCGCCTATCAACATACCAAGTAGACCGATCAAGGCTGCGACTGGCGGCGCAGGCGATCGTACGTTTAAAACACCGTATAGCACACCAGCTAAGATGCCAACAGCGAGTGAGATGATATAAAGTTTCATAGGGCTATCTTTATATATAAAACAGCACCTAAACCTTATGTAAGCTATGCATTACAAGGCTCAGGTGCTGCTGTAGTGATGTTGAGCCTGCACGGCAACTTGTACAGTGCAAAACGAAACAAGGTTAAACGAAACAAGGTTAAACCAAACAAGGTTAAACCAAATAATATTAAACAAAACTAAAACGGTTTAACTTCGTCTAACTAAGGTTTAGCTTGTTATTAGTCATCAACGTTAGGGACAGGATTTGGACCGATGCTACCGCCAAATGCTACGCGTGCAGGGGCTTTGTGCACCATAGTATAAGCGTAGTCGACACCCATACCATAAGCACCTGAGTGTTCTCTTACGATATCCATGACCGCATCATAAGTATCTTTGCGTGCCCAATCACGCTGCCACTCAAGCATCACTTGCTGCCAAGTGGTTGGAATCACACCAACTTGTATCATACGCTCCATTGCATACTGATGAGCCTCGACTGAAGTGCCGCCCGAAGCATCAGCAACCATATAGATCTCATAGTCTGTGTCTTTCATGCAAGACAAAGAAAAAGATAAGTTACAAACCTCAGTCCAAAGACCTGAAACCACAATTTTTTTACGACCGTTCTTAGCATGCTCAGCTAACGCATCACGGACGTTTTGATCGTCCCATGAATTCATTGAGGTACGCTCAAGCGTTTTGTTCTCTGGGAATACTTCTAACAACTCAGGGATAGTGTTACCGGAGAAACTCGCTGATTCGACAGAGGTGATCGTCGTCGGAATATCAAAAGCTTTAGCTGCCTTCGCTAGACCGATGACATTGTTCTTTAAACTTTGGCGATCAATAGACTGGACACCAAAAGCCATCTGGGGCTGCTGGTCGATAAAGATAACTTGACAGTTACGCGGTGTCAGTAGTTTTAAGGCGCTATTAGACATATTGGAATCCTAGTAATAAATGAATAAAGTTATAAAGTAATGCACTCTCAGATTAAGATGGAGGGAAAATATTATACTTCAGGCTATATACCCTCAATTGCTCTAGGGGTTTACCAAACACCAGTAGCAATATTATCTTAATTAAGAACTATCATTGATTAGAAGTTCTAAATACGATTATATTTACAATTGAGTATATGCACAAGCATTTATTAAGATCGTTACATTGTTTTACATGCTCAGTTTTACGTGCTCAGTTTTGCATGCCCAGTTTTACGTGCTCGGTTTTACGTGCTCGGTTTTACGTGCTCAGTTTTGATAGCCATAAAAAAAGCACCTAAAAAGGGGCTTTTGTGTCATCTAGACTTGCTTACCCTTACTGTCCTACGTTCCTCACGTCAATATATACGTCAGCACTACCTCTTAGTCCCTATTTAGTATTACTAATTAGTAGTACTAAACGTAGCGCGCCTACTGCTTTTGCTTAATAGTTAAGGCTACTCCTTGTTGTTAAATTATCTCCATCAAAGCTGTCTCAATTTAGGGTGGAGGTATTTGTTATGCATGCAAAAGAGTTACTAGAGATGGAGCGCCGCGAGATAAGGGCGCTGCACTATACGTGGATTGCTTTTTTTCTTACCTTTTATGTCTGGTTCAACATGGCACCGCTGGCGACATCTATGCTGGCGACTGAAAGCTACTTAACCCCCGATCATATTAAATTGTTTTTGATTGCCAACGTCGCCTTGACCATTCCGGGGCGGGTGATTGTCGGCATGGCGCTCGATCGCTTTGGCCCTAGGCGCGTGTTCTCAATATTGATGGTGGTGATGGCGATACCGACTTGGTTCTTTGCTTTTGGTAGCTCCGCCATGCAGCTCTTTGTGGCGCGGCTATTTATGTCCATCGTCGGTGCCGGTTTCGTCGTTGGTATTCATATGACCGCGCTGTGGTTTAAACCCAAAGATATTGGTTTTGCCGAAGGCTTTTATGCCGGCTGGGGCAACTTTGGCTCGGCGGCGGCGGCGATTACCATTCCAACCGTGGCCTTGCAGTTTTTTGGCGGTGATGACGGCTGGCGCTGGGCGATTGCTTTATCTGGCCTGCTTATGGCGTTGTACGGTGCGGCGTACTGGTTTTTGATAACCGACGGCCCGACAGAGGACACTCATAAAAAAGCGCGTAAGGCGGGGGCTTTGGAAGTATCGAGCTGGGCGGATCTTTTATTATATTGCCTATTTATCATTCCTTTATACGGCATACTAGGCGTATTGGTTTATCGCACCCAAAATATGGGGTTTTTGAGCGAGACGGGCGCTTGGGGGTTTTATGCTGTTATCGCTATCGCTGTTGTTTACCAAATTTATAAAGCGATCAGGGTCAACGTACCACTGATCAAAGCGGGTATCCCTGAGGATGATAAATATCCATTTACCTCAGTTGCCGCGCTCAACGTTACCTATTTTGCTAACTTTGGTGCTGAGCTGGCAGTAGTGTCTATGCTACCGATGTTCTTTGCCGCGACGTGGCAGCTTGATCCTACGGTAGCGGGTCTTGTGGCGTCAACCTTTGCTTTTGTCAACTTATGGGCGCGTCCGCTAGGAGGCTATATCTCCGATAAGGTCGGCAATCGCCGCTTAGTGATGCTGATTTATATGTTCGGCATTGGTATTGGTTTTGCGCTTATGGGGCTGCTAAATGCAGAGTGGCCGTTATTTATCGCTGTCGTCTTTACTATTTTGTGTTCAGTGTTTGTGCAAGGGGCAGAGGGGGCGACTTTTGGGATTATTCCTTCAATCAAACGCCGTCTGACCGGACAGATCTCAGGTATGGCGGGCGCTTATGGCAACGTGGGCGCGGTATTCTATCTGTTCGTATTCACCTTTGTAGAGCCAAACCAGTTCTTCTTTATTATCGCGGTTGGTGCTTTTCTGGCTTGGGTACTGTGCTTCTTTTGGCTCAAAGAACCTGAGGGCGCTTTTGGTGATGAGTATCAGATGTCATCAGTGGATCGTCAAATCGCTGCTGAGTATAACCCTTAGTCGTGTTTTGCGCTTTATATTTGTTAAGATAGGTTTGCTTAAAATTCATTTTATATGTATCTTTAAGTGAGTATGATGACCTATCAAATCTACAGTCGCTTGTTAGTAGACTCTAGCTTTCTTTTGCTACGAGGTGTACGCTATGCCGCAAATTCAATTGCCTACTGATCGTCCATTTTCACCTTATCCTATTTTAAATCTTGGTTTTCGTATATTCTTTAGCGCTGCCGGCGTGTTTGCAGTGCTAACAATGCTATTGTGGATGTTTGTGTCTACAGGCAAGATAGCTGTCGATGTAACGTCTCTCAATCCGCTGTATTGGCATGGTCATGAAATGCTTTATGGTTATACGATAGCTGTGATTGCTGGGTTTTTATTGACTGCTGTCAAAACCTGGACGGGGGTTATGATGCCCTATGGGTATCGGCTATTGGGCATATTTATGTGCTGGGTAGTCGCTCGTTTGAGCTGGATGCTCAGTGTGACGGGCTTAGGTAGTCCAAACTTTTGGTTTGCGCTTGCAGCAGCGGGCGACTTAGTCTTTATGCTCGCTATGGTTTGGGTGATAACCAAAGCGGTATTGACCGTCAAGCAATACAGGCAAATAGGTATTATCTCTAAGCTCATACTACTAACTATCGGTCAGGGTTTGTGCTATTGGGGTATTTATAGCGGTGATATGGGCTACGTGCACATCGGTATCTATCTAGGCTTGTATCTTATTATAGCTTTAGTGCTTACGATTGGTCGGCGCGTCGTACCTTTCTTTATTGAGCGTGGTCTTAGCTTTGATAGTAGCGAAGACGTCCAAGTTAAAAACAGCACGTTCCTTGATGTCCTAAGCCTAGCAACATTCTTGGTCTTTATGATCGCTGATATTTTTTATCCAAATAAGTTCTTATTAAGTATAAGCGCGCTGAGTGTGGCGGTAGTAAATACGGCGCGTCTACTAGGCTGGTATCATCATGGTATCTGGAAAAAACCCTTGTTGTGGTCGTTATATTTAGCTTTTGTAGGCATGTGTAGCAGTTTTATTTTGTTCGCTGTGCAGCCTTGGTTTAACTTTAGTCATAGTATCGCGGTACATGCCTTGGCGTTATCTGGCGTTGGTATGATGACATTGTCGATGATGAACCGCGTCTCTTTAGGACACACTGGACGCAGTATTCACAAACCGTCAAAGGCAGTGTCGCTGATGTTTATGTTGATGATCCTCGTGTTTGTGTTTCGAGTCATTATGCCGCTTATCATGATGGAGTATTATATCGTTTGGCTCATGTTGGCGCAGAAGTCTTGGATACTGTGCTTCGCCTTATTCTGTATCATCTATATTCCTCTGTTGTCAAAGCCGCGTCCTGATGGACTATTTGGTTAAAGTCATGTTTGGGCTAGCTCATATTTTTTGGGATAGACAGTATTTAATAGTAGCTGCTAGGCTTTAAAGTATAATGGGCTTATCGCGCTCATCTTTATTACTAATAACTCTTGTAAGTGGACTACTATCTATGCGCCTGACCAATTATAGTGATTATGCACTACGTATCTTGATGTATTTAGCGGTAATGCCGTCATCTGAGGATTTAGCGACTATCGCCGATATCTCTAACAGCTATCAGATATCAAAGAGCCATTTAACCAAAATCGTGCATCAATTGGCGCAGCTTGGTTATATAGATAGTGTTCGCGGTAAAAATGGTGGTATTCGTTTGGCTATGAGTGCTGAGGATATTAATTTAGGTCAAATTTTGCGTCACACTGAGCCTGACTTTGACATCGTGCCTTGCTTTCACAATACGTTTAAAACTAATAAGCGTGATGACAAAGATAGCGCTACTATCGCGCCAATCGCAGCGCGGACACCGAATAAATTGACCAATAAGCCAACCTTTGACGCCTCTACAGCATCTACAGTACAGTGTGCCATTAACCCTAGTTGTCAACTAAAAGGGGTGTTGTATAGCGCGACACAAGCTTTTATAGCAGTGATGGACAATTATACTCTGGCTGATATTACTAAGAACGAAAATGAGCTTAGACAATTACTGTTCTAAAATTGACGTGTTTTTTCTTATACCTTTTATACCTTTAGAGCGTCCTAATTCCGCTGAATATTTTTAGTATTGGACTAACTATTTTTTATAAGTGTTTTAAATGTTAACTCATAAACTACCGTTCAGCCTATTTAGATAGATGGTTGACCGTCCACACTGCGGCTTCGACTCGAGTACGCAAACCGGTTTTATTTAAGATATGTTTAACGTGAACCTTAACCGTTGACTCTGCAATATCAAGTTGATTGGCGATCATTTTGTTACTCATACCTTCTGCTATCATTTGAATAACTTCTAACTCTCTTGTGGTTAGATGACTGGTAATATCATCGATACTAGGCTTGCGCAGGGTTTGTGCCAGTATGGATGCCAGATTGGGACTAATGACCAGCTCGCCGCGCAGCACTTTTCTGATATCTATGATAATCAGCTCAGGTTCCATATCTTTTAGTAAGTAGCCATCGACACCCAATTTTAGCGCTTCTTGTACGTCCTCGCCGCTATCGGAGACGGTAAATAACAGAGCTTTTACCTTGATGTTTCTCGCTCTAATCTCTTTTAGGGTTTCAATCCCTGTCAGTACAGGCATTTTATGATCTAGTATTACCAGATCTACCTCATTGTTTGCCAAAAACTCTAGCGCTTCTTGACCATTACTAACTTCACCAACGACGACGACATCGTCCTCGAGGCTCAGCAGCTCAGCGATACCTCGGCGCAGCATAGGGTGATCGTCGACTAATAACAGCTTAGCAGGAGAGGATGGGGTATAAACGGTAGTCGCCATAAAACACTCGCAAAATAAATTAAAAATAAATAAAAGGCTTCAAGTCTCTAAAAGTTTAGTCGCTGACATCATCGCCGGTCTGCTCAGACGTATAGTTAGCAAAAAAACTAGGCACAAATCTTAAGATAACGCAGGTACCCGTTGGCTTATTATCTGTGATGATCAAGTCGCCTGCCAATTTATAAGCACGCTCTTTCATAATCAACAAACCATGGTGCTGAGTCTGATTGACTGTACCTGACATACCGATACCATCGTCGATAACTTGCATAGCTATGTCGTTATTTTCATCATCGTAGCCTAGATCAATAGTGACATTTTTAGCTCTAGCATGGCGACTAACGTTCGACAGCGCTTCTCTTATAATCTGAATCAGATGCACCTGCTCGGTAGCACTCAAGTTTAAGGACATGATGTGGTTATTAACCTTGACATTGAAGTGACCCTTTAGCGCAAATTCGTCAGCTGCCTCATGTAGCGCTTCATCGAAATTAGCACTATCAATAGTCAGGCGAAAAGTCGTGAGTAAGTCGCGTAGCTCTTGATAGGCGGAGCTCAGACCAGTCTTAATTTGCTCGATATGTTGGTAAATAACAGCTTGTTTGGTCTCTGTTACTATGAGTTGACCGTCATTATCCGGTAGTTTTTTTAGCTGTTTTTCGAGCACGCTGACTTGTATTTTGAGATAAGACAAAGACTGAGCAAGCGAGTCATGTAGCTCTCTGGCAATGGTCGAGCGCTCCTCAAGTAATATGAGTTGATGTTCTTGTTGCCTTTGTCTTCGTAGTGATAGCGCAGTACTGATCAGATTGGTAAGGGCGACAATCAGCTCGCTATTTTTATAATCAAGATAAGCCTCGTCCGCCTCTACCATCTTGATACGAGAAGAGGGCGACGCAGATGGTTTATTGCTATCTCTTGACAACGCCGTATTAGTGAGTAAAACAGATTTAGGTCTTACTTTTAAGTCCCCGAATTCGATCTCTTGATGAATGATGGGATAAACTTGGGTGTGGCTATCGACTTTGATGCTACAGTTTTTGCAAGTCAGTTTAGTGCATAGCTCTTTCATACGATCATCATGAAGAGCGATGCTGTCTTTATCGCTTAAAAGATCGCTTTGGATACACAAAGTAAAGTCTAGATGAGTAAACAGACGACCAAAGTCAGTAATAAGGGCATCTAACTTATTTAGGCTAACAGGACTGGTCGTAAGCTGTTTAGAAAAATCGTAGAAAAGTGCTAGAGCTTGGTTAGCTTTGACGAGATGTTGCGTTTTGGTCTGAACTTCTTTTTCAAGAGAGTGCTGATATGCTTCAATCGTACTTGCCATATCATTAAAAGAGTCGCCTAAAGCTTTGAACTCGGTATAGCCTGTGATGGCTACTCTAGTATCGCTTTTGCCTTTTTTGAATTGACTGTTTGCTCTGATCAGACGTTGTACCGGAAGTAGGACATTTTGGCGTAGTTTGTGCATGCCGATGAGCATGATAAGGATAGTGAGCAGTAATGACACTATTTGTAAAATTTGCTGCCACGTCTGTCGTTGCTCGTTTCTATATTGCAACGCACTGACAAGACTATCTACATTTTTGATGTACTGGGTAGAGGCGACATAAAAATCCTCTTTGTTTTGCGATAGTAAAATAGGCTTTAAGCTATTGAACCACTGCGACTCTATAAGTTGTAGCTGTTCATTGATGACTTGATGTTTATTGGCATAAGAGCGCTGATAAAGGCGTAAGCTTGCCAATCTATTCTCCATATCTTGAATCAGCGCTGATATTTTGCTCGCTTCATTTTGACCGGCTCCATTTAATCTGTCCGCTGTGATGATTACATCATCTGAGCTGCTCTCTAAAATATTTTCAGGATCAACGGCAATATTTAGATTAGCAGGACTGTCCGCCCTAAAATCAGTAGCAATCTGAAAATTAATGCGATAAGTAGCCATCCGCACCGAACCTGCGGTGTTGATCGCTTGCCCATCAGCTTCTGAGACCCACGCTAACACACCACTCCCCAACGCCGATATAAAGCATAGTATCGCAATCGCGAATACGGAAGCTAAGGCTTGCACAGGTAGAGAATGTCGAAATAGTCTATGCATAATGAGTCAATAATTACCTAGCAAAAAATATATTTTAGAGCGTTGACGCTTTAAATTACCGAATAAAAGTACCGAATAAATGAACGCTTTTGTCAAATTATAATCAACTGGGTTAACTTTTATATACCTCTAAAGCAGTAGTTAGCTCGAAGGACTAGGTATTAGCTCTTTGAAGTATCAGACTACCACTATGTATGAATATTAATGACCGTCCTCGCTTAGTACTCTAAGTCATACTTTTAGCTTGAGCATCAGCGCTATATAACGCTAATGCTCAAGCGTCAATGACATTAAGAGAGGAGCAAGATGAGCAATAAATATAATACGAAAGGCGGTAAGCTCATCACCGACTGGCGTCCTGAGGTAGAGGAGTTTTGGCAGGGGGGCGGCAAAAAAGTCGCTACGCGCAATTTATGGATATCAATACCAGCACTACTGTTAGCCTTTGCTGTATGGATGGTGTGGAGTGCGGTTATTGTCAATCTGCCCGAAATTGGCTTTAATTTTGATGACGGGCAGCTGTTCTGGCTCGCCGCGCTACCGGGATTGACAGGGGCGACCTTACGTATATTTTACTCCTTTATGGTGCCTATCTTTGGGGGGCGGCGTTGGACAGCGATATCTACGGCTTCACTACTCATTCCAGCGCTGTGGATGGGCTTTGCCGTACAAAATCCTGAAACGCCGTTTAGCGTGTTCGCCATTATTGCGCTGCTTTGCGGCTTAGGCGGCGCTAACTTCTCCTCATCCATGTCGAATATCTCCTTCTTTTATCCTAAAGCTGAACAAGGTACAGCGCTTGGTCTCAATGCTGGTCTTGGTAACTTGGGCGTATCGGTCATGCAGTTTGTCGTGCCTATCGTTATTGGTTTAGGCATCTTTGGCGCCTTGGGCGGCGCGCCGCAAATAACAGCAGCTGGCAAAGAGCTGTACCTACAAAATGCTGGATTTATCTGGGTGCCATTTATCTTGCTCGTATCGGTCGCCGCTTGGTTTATGATGAACGACATCTCCTCAGCCAAAGCGTCGTTTAAAGATCAGTCCGTTATCTTTAAGCGCAAACACAACTGGATCATGTGCATCCTTTATATGGCGACATTTGGCTCGTTTATTGGGTTTTCGGCTGCTTTTCCGATGCTCATCAAAAACTCTTTCCCTGATATTAATCCTCTTAAGTACGCCTTTTTAGGGCCATTTGTAGGGGCAATATTTCGACCATTTGGAGGTTGGTTGTCTGATAAAACCAGCGGCGCCAAGGTTACCTTTTGGAATTATATTGTCATGGTCATTGCGGTAATGGGGGTGATGTACTTTTTACCTAGCGAGACCAGTCAAGGTAGCTTTATTGGTTATTTCATCTCCTTTATGGTGTTATTTATTACCACAGGTATTGGTAACGGCTCTACATTTACCATGATTCCGGTTATTTTTAGAACCTTTTTAGAGCGGCTCCATCCTAGTAAAGCGGGCACTGAAGAGCTGTTTGTGGAGATACGTAAAGAATCGGCTGCCGTCGTTGGTTTTACCGCTGCTATTGCCGCTTATGGGGCGTTTTTTGTACCCAAGATGTTCGGCTCAGGATTAGGCGTGTTCGGTACTTTTATTGCCTTAATTATTTACTACCTTATTTGTATCGCCCTGACATGGTGGTATTACAGCCGAGGTAATGCTGAGATTCCTTGTTAAGACTGCTAACTGCTTCACCTTTATTTATAACTTGGCTACTTACTTCGGTAAGTAGCTTTTTTTTGAGGTCAACCTAGAAGGTATTGTAACTGGGTTGGAGGATCCTGACCTTTTGATTGGTTGGAATGCTCTATTGGACTACTACTAAGGTAGTAGCTATCTGCTCATGTTAGATAATAGTAAGACCTCTATAGCGGCACTAGAATGATGATATCGCAATAGTCTTAATCGCTTTGGTTTTCACCAGTTTAGTAGGGTGACAAACAGCCAAAGTCCACAGTACATCACTATAGACTGCAACATAGAGGACAGCTAAATGAGTCACTTACTTGACCAATTCCGCTTTTTTAAACGCAAAAAAGGAGAATATGCTGATGGGCACGGCGAGCTACGCGATGAGTCGCGCGCTTGGGAAAATGTCTATCGCAGCCGCTGGCAATACGACAAGATTGTACGCTCAACCCATGGCGTCAACTGCACCGGCTCGTGCTCATGGAAGATATTTGTCAAAAACGGGCTGGTGACGTGGGAGACTCAGCAAACCGACTATCCAGAAACCCGCCCTGATCTGCCCAATCATGAACCGCGCGGCTGTCCACGGGGCGCAAGCTATAGCTGGTATATGTATTCTGCCAACCGCGTTAAGTATCCAAAAGTGCGTAAGCCGCTACTCAAATTATGGCGCGAAGCCAAAGCTCAGCATCCAGATTCAGTTGAGGCGTGGAGGAGTATCGTAGAAGATCCAATCAAGGCCGAGCAGTACAAGTCCAAGCGCGGTTTGGGCGGCTTTATTCGCTCCACATGGGGCGAGGTCAATGAGATCATCGCTGCCAGTAACGTCTATACCGCTAAAACTTATGGCCCTGATCGCATTATTGGTTTCTCGCCGATTCCGGCGATGTCGATGGTCAGCTACGCGGCCGGTACGCGCTATCTATCGCTTATTGGCGGGGCTTGTTTGTCTTTTTACGACTGGTATTGCGACTTGCCGCCCTCATCTCCTATGACGTGGGGCGAGCAAACCGACGTCCCAGAGTCTGCCGATTGGTACAACTCCGACTACATTATCGCGTGGGGCTCAAACGTGCCGCAAACGCGGACGCCAGATGCGCATTTTTTCACCGAAGTGCGTTATAAAGGCACTAAAACCGTTTCTATCATGCCTGATTATGCCGAAATGGCAAAGCTTACTGACTTGTGGCTCAATCCTAAGCAAGGGACGGATGCAGCCGTTGCGCAAGCCTTTTGTCACGTGATCATCAAAGAGTTCTATCTCAAGCAGCCAAGCGACTATTTCTTAGATTATGCCAAACGCTACACTGATTTACCAATACTAGTGATGCTAGAGGGTGAGGAGGGCGCGCGTCGTCCGGGTCGCTATCTGCGTGCCTCAGATCTAGTCGACGATTTGGGTCAAGAAAATAATCCAGAGTGGAAGACCATCGGACTCAATCACGATGGCGAGCTGGTATCGCCGCTTGGTTCTATTGGTTACCGCTGGGGCGAAAAAGGCAAATGGAACCTAGAGCAAAAAAGTGGTAACACTGGTGAAGATATAGATCTCACCTTGACTCTAAAAGACAGCGCCGAGACCTGCGTCGTTGGCTTTGATTACTTTAGTCATGTCGATCACCCACACTTTACGTCCGTACCCGGCGAACCAATACAACAAAAAACCGTCCCTTGTAAGACCATTCAGCTGGCTGATGGCAGTAGTGTCAAAGTCGCCACCGTCTTTGACTTAATGGTTGCCAACCTTGGCGTCGATAATGGCGTCGGCGGTGACCACGTCACTGATGATTATAACGATGCTACTGTGCCGGGGACGCCTGCATGGCAAGAGGTGATTACTGGCCTTAGCCGTGAGCGTGTTATTCAAGTGGCGCGTGAGTTTGCTGAAAATGCGCATAAAACGCAGGGTAAATCGATGATTATCATCGGTGCGGGTATGAACCACTGGTATCACCTCGATATGAACTATCGCGGTGTTATCAATATGCTGATGCTATGCGGTTGTATCGGTAAATCAGGCGGCGGCTGGGCGCACTATGTTGGTCAAGAAAAACTGCGCCCGCAAACCGGTTGGTTGCCGCTAGCGTTTGCCCTCGACTGGCAGCGTCCACCGCGTCACATGAACGGTACGAGCTTTTTTTATAACCACAGCTCACAGTGGCGTCATGAGACCATCTCAGCCCATGAAATATTATCGCCTAATGCCAATAAAAAATTCTTCCCTGAGCACATGCTGGACTACAACATTCAAGCGGAGCGGGCAGGTTGGTTGCCCTCAGCGCCGCAGCTGAACCGTAATCCACTAACCATCGCCGCCGAAGCACGCGCGCAAGGTAAAGACGTTGCAGATTATGTGGTGGACTCTTTACATGACGGTAGTTTGCGTTTTGCTTGCGAGTCACCGGACAATCCAGTCAACTTCCCACGCAACATGTTTATTTGGCGCTCAAACCTTTTGGGCTCGTCAGGTAAGGGTCATGAGTACATGCTGCATTACTTCTTAGGCACCAAAAACGGTCTCTTAAACGAAGAGAATCCTACCGGACACCTACAGCCAAAAGAGGTGGATTGGGTAGAAAAAGGTCCAACGGGCAAGCTTGATCTGGTTGTCACTTTAGATTTTCGTATGTCCTCGACCTGTCTGTATTCTGACATCGTATTGCCTACTGCCACGTGGTACGAAAAAGACGACATGAACACCTCAGATATGCATCCCTTTATCCATCCGCTAACGGCGGCGACCGATCCGGCGTGGGAGTCAAAAACCGACTGGGAGATCTACAAAGGTATCGCCAAAACCTTTTCTGAATTATCCAAAGGTCATTTAGGGGTTGAGACCGACGTGGTTACCTTGCCTATGCAGCATGACAGCCCAGGGGAGCTGGCACAGCCCTTTGGTGGTACGGACTGGAAAACAGCAGGTGAAAAACCAGTACCGGGCAAAAACTGCCCACTGATTAAGATCGTGGAGCGCGACTATCCTAATACTTATAAGAAGTTCACCTCCATGGGTCCAGTCTTAGAAAAGCTTGGCAACGGCTCAAAAGGTCTGAACTGGGATATGAAAACGGAGGTCAAGCAGTTGGGTGATCTCAATCACCGAGTTACTGAACTGGGTATCTCTGAAGGTCGACCATGTCTCGACACTGCCATTAATGCTTCTGAAATGATTTTGATGCTCGCACCTGAGACCAATGGTCATGTAGCGGTAAAAGGTTGGAAGGCTTTATCTGAATTTACGGGACGTGATCATACGCATTTAGCTAAATCTAGTGAGCATGAAAAGATTCGCTTTAAAGATATTGTGGCTCAGCCGCGTAAAATCATCTCCAGCCCCACATGGTCAGGTATTGAATCTGATGAGGTGAGCTATAACGCGGGTTATACCAACGTTCATGAGCTGATTCCTTGGCGTACGCTTACCGGACGTCAGCAGTTTTATCAAGATCATCCTTGGATGCAGGCATTTGGTGAGCAGATGCAGCAGTACCGTCCGCCTATCGATACCAAGACGACTGACATTATCAAAAACGCTAAGCCTAATGGTAATAAAGAAATCGTGCTTAATTTCTTAACACCGCACCAAAAGTGGGGTATTCACAGTACTTACTCTGAAAACTTATTGATGCTGACGCTTAGCCGCGGGGGGCCTTGTGTGTGGATGTCAGAAGTTGACGCCTATAAGGCAGGTATCGTCGATAACGATTGGATTGAGCTGTTTAATGCTAATGGTGCGCTCACCGCTCGAGCTATCGTCAGCCAGCGCGTCAAAGAAGGCATGGTGATGATGTACCATGCTCAAGAAAAATTGGTTAACGTTCCAGGCTCTGAGCAGACAGGAACGCGCGGCGGTATTCATAATTCAATGACTCGTACTATCTTGAAGCCGACCCATATGATTGGGGGCTACGCGCATCAAGCTTACGGCTTTAATTACTATGGAACTGTGGGCTGTAACCGCGATGAGTTTGTGGTGATTCGTAAAATGTCAAAGATCGATTGGTTAGAAGAAAAACCAGATGACTCATTACCGCGTCCATTGCCAACCACTATTGATGGCTAATACCACTTTTTATATAGCTACTTGGAGCACACCCCATGAAAATTCGTTCACAAGTCGGCATGGTGCTTAACCTTGATAAATGTATCGGTTGTCACACTTGCTCAGTTACCTGCAAAAACGTTTGGACCAGCCGTGAAGGAATGGAATATGCTTGGTTCAATAACGTTGAATCTAAGCCCGGTATTGGTTATCCCAAAGAATGGGAGAATCAAAACAAATGGAACGGCGGCTGGATTCGTCACGCGAATGGCACGATAAATCCACGTATTGGTGGTAAATTCAGGGTGCTTGCCAACATCTTTGCCAATCCTGATCTACCAGAGATTGATGACTATTATGAGCCGTTTGATTTTGATTATCAGCATCTGCATACCGCCCCTATCAGCAACCATCAACCTATAGCTCGTCCGCGCTCAGTCATCACCGGCAAGCGCATGCAAAAGATTGAATGGGGACCGAACTGGGAGGAGATCTTGGGGTCAGAGTTTGAAAAGCGCCGTAAAGATAAGAACTTTGACAATATCCAAGCCGATATCTATGGACAGTATGAAAATACCTTCATGATGTATCTGCCGCGTCTATGCGAGCACTGCTTGAACCCCACGTGCGTGGCGGCATGTCCTAGTGGCGCGATTTACAAGCGCGAAGAAGACGGTATCGTATTAATCGATCAAGAAAAATGCCGCGGCTGGCGGATGTGTGTGTCAGGCTGCCCTTACAAAAAGATTTACTACAACTGGAAGTCGGGTAAATCTGAGAAATGTATCTTTTGCTACCCCCGTATTGAGGCAGGCATGCCAACGGTTTGCTCTGAGACCTGCGTGGGCCGTATCCGCTATCTAGGCGTGTTGCTCTATGACGCGGACAAGATCGCCGCTGCCGCCAGTGTGCCAAACGAGCAAGACCTTTATCAAGCGCAGCTGGATATATTTTTAGACCCTAACGATCCTACGGTTATTGCCCAAGCGTTAAAAGATGGCGTACCGCAGTCGGTTATTGATTCAGCCCAGAAATCCCCAGTTTATAAGCTGGCAATGGATTGGAAATTAGCACTGCCGCTACATCCTGAGTATCGCACCTTGCCAATGGTGTGGTATGTACCGCCATTATCGCCGATTCAAAACGCGGCAGAAGCGGGCCAAGTAGGCATGGATGGTCTGATCCCCGACGTCGATAGCCTGCGTACCCCGCTACGCTACCTTGCTAATATGCTGACCGCGGGTGATGAAGCGCCAGTACGTTTGGCGCTAAAGCGTCTGCTGGCTATGCGTAGCTACAAGCGTATGCAGCTGGTCGAAAAACACGAAGTCCAAAGCATTCTAGATGATGTGGGTCTCACCAAGCATCAAGTTGAAGAGATGTATCGCTACCTCGCTATTGCTAACTATGAAGACCGCTTTGTCATTCCAACCGCGCACCGTGAAGAGGCGTTAAGTGACGCTTTTGCTGAGCGTAATGGTTGCGGCTTCACCTTTGGTGAGGGCTGCTCAGGACAGTCTGATAACAGTATGTTCGGACAACGTAAAACCAACCGCCGTGATTTTATCGATACCGTACAAAAATGGGAGTCATAAGATGCAAACTACTCAATATTATAGTCCGCAGCTAGATGATGAACCGATGATACCCTCTACTAGCCAAGGATCAGAATTGAAAATTTTAAAGGTGCTGAGCTTACTTATAGATTATCCCAGCCATGAGCTTTTCTTAGGGGATACGTTAGCAGACTGCGCTCAAATTGTGGCAACATCCACTTTGATTAGTCCCGAGGTTCGTACTCAAATTATCAATTTGATTGAAGACTTGATTGATACTGGATCTCTTGAGGCGCAAGCTCGCTATGATGGTCTGTTTGAACGCGGTCGTTCGTTATCGCTATGGCTGTTCGAGCACGTGCATGGTGAGTCGCGTGATCGTGGTCAAGCGATGGTCGATTTGATGAACCAATATGAGGAAGCAGGCTTTGAGATTAGCATTAAAGAGCTGCCCGATTATCTGCCTTTGTATCTTGAATTTTTGGCCTATCAAGCAACTGTAATTGAAGATGATATTCAGATTCGGATGGATATTGCTGATGTCAGTCACATTATTGCGCTACTTGCTGCTCGTCTTGAAGGGCGTGGCAGTATTTATCAAGGCTGCTTTAATGCGCTATTACAGATTGCTGGCAAGCCGCTCAATATGATTGCAGACTATCAGCAAAAGATTAGTAAAGAGAAGCGTGATGACACTTTTGAAGCGATAGATAAAGAATGGGAAGAGGAAGTTGTTGACTTCATGGACGCCCAACAAGAGGAGCGTTGCCCTTCGCAAACCAGTACTCAGAACTTAGCTGCTAAAGCAGGCGTTAGAGAGCCTGCCGCGCAGATGGTTGATGCTCCTGTGCACTGGGTAGATTTTAAAACCAACCAACCAGTAAAACAGTAATAAGGAGAAAGGACATGGCTATGGTAGATACTGGTTTTCAGTCTTTGGCCAATTTGAGTTGGTTGCAGATATTCCTTTTTGGTGTTTATCCTTATATTGCCTTAGCTATCGCTATCATCGGTACTTGGGTACGTTTTGATCTATCGCAGTATTCATGGAAAACAGGCTCTTCGCAAATGCTAAGAAGCAAAAATATGCGTTTAGCCAGCAACTTGTTCCATGTCGGTATTATTGTAGTGCTTTTAGGTCATTTATTCGGTATGTTAACTCCGCATTTTCTTTATGAATCGTTTATCAGCGCTGGGCGCAAACAGATAGTGGCGGTAGTAGTCGGTGGTATCGCTGGCGTGTTTTGCTGGATTGGTATGGTCATGTTGTTGTGGCGACGCTTCACTGATGAGCGGATCTCTAATACCTCAAACTTCTCAGATAAGCTCGTACTAGTGCTGTTATTTATTCAGCTTAATCTGGGCTTGATATCGATCTTTACCTCGGTACAACATTTAGATGGTCTAACCATGATGAATTTAGCAGGCTGGGCGCAAGACATCACGATTTTAAGACCAGTACGTGCTGCTGCACGTATTGAGCAGGCCGATCTGATTTACCAGCTGCACATGGCGCTCGGTATTACGCTGGTCATGATTTTCCCGTTTACTCGTCTTATTCATATTATTAGCGCGCCAGTGTGGTATTTGGGTCGTCGTTATCAGATTGTGAGACAAAAACAGTCACAATAGTGGGACAGCATAGAGGGTGTAAACGTAACGTCATAAGATTCATTTTAAATGAATCTTATGATAAACTACATATTACACCTCTCATTACTAAGGAAAAATCATGGCGTCACCACAAACTATTGAAATTGTAAAAGCAACGGTACCTGTACTTGAAGAACACGGCACAGCGATTACTACGGTTTTTTATCAAAACATGTTTGCTGAGCACCCAGAGCTGTTAGACATCTTTAACGAAACCAATCAAAAACTAGGTCGGCAACAGACCGCCCTTGCCATGACAGTATTGGCGGCGGCAAAACATCTTGAGAATCTAGCGATACTACTGCCACAAGTGACTCAAATTAGTCACAAACACCGTGCGCTAGAAATTCGACCCGAGCATTATCCTATCGTTGGCAAACATTTACTTGGAGCGATAAAAGAGGTGCTAGGGGAGGCGGCAACTGATGATATTATCGAGGCGTGGACCGAGGCTTATGACGAAATTGCCGACGTTTTTATTCAGTTAGAAGAAAAGATGTACGAACAAGCGATGTGGGATGGTTTTGTCCCTTTTAAAGTAGTGGATAAGTCAGCTGCCACGCAAGATATCGCCGCCTTTACCGTCGCTCCTGTGAATGATAAGTCAGAACGTCAGCAAACTATAGATTTAAGCCAGCTTAGCCTTACTGCTGGTCAATACATTACGGTCAAAACTGATCCTAAAGACAGCGATCATTTAGCCCTGCGTCATTATTCTTTATACGCCACCGATACCGATAAAGGTATTCAGTTTGCGGTAAGACGCGATAATCGCAACGGTCACTATGGTCTGGTGTCCAACTACCTGCATGACGAGGTAGAGGTTGGCGATACTATTTTGTTATCAGCGCCCGCTGGCGACTTTGCTTTAGACAAAGACTTAATCGAGCAAAACGATATTCCACTGGTGCTTATCAGTGCCGGCGTTGGGGTAACACCTATCTTAGCCATGCTAGAGCAACAAGTAGCGGTTAATCCTAGACGTCCTATTATTTGGATTTATGCTTGTCAAAATGAGCAGCATCATGCTTTTAGAGACAACGTCGATGCCCTGTTAGAAACAGCAACAAGGGTAGAAAAACATATTTTCTATTTTGAAGATAATCAAATATTAGACGATAGCTATCTGTCTACTTTGCCCAAGCCTGCCGATGTTTATGTTTGCGGCTCCATGCCGTTTATGGAGAGCATGATTGATGGACTGGTAAGCTTAGAGCATAGTGCTGATAGCGTTCATTACGAACCCTTTGGTCCCAAAATGAGCTTGCAAGCCTCTTAGGTCTAGACCTTTTTTAAATGTTTTTTAAATACTATTAATCAGTAGCGGAGCTAACTATGACGGTCAATACTTATATTCCAACCACACCCATTGATACGGATACTCGCGCCGCTACTGCTGCTATGGGTGCTGGACGCGATGAAGATATTATCCGTATCATGCCCACAAGCGCGGATCTCAAAAAACCGCATTCGGATAAAGAATTTATCGAAAAGGCTATGGCGGATGAGCGCAATAACCACAGCAACCTGATTGCCTCAAGCCGCGATGAGCTGCCTTCGGTTACGGTCAATGGGGTGATGATCGATAGAACGGCTATTGCTCAAGAAGTACAGTATCATCCTGCTGAAACCAAAGAGGATGCGCTATTTTTAGCGACGCAAGCTTTGGTGGTACGCGAACTCTTAAAACTTGCGGTATTCGATGAGCCTACTCTTGGCGAGTCTGCTTGGGAGAGCGACGAAGAGCAAGCGATATCAGCCTTGATTGACAAAAACGTGCAAGCTACCACGCCAGATAAGACAACTTGTGAGCGCTATTATCAGCAAAATATTGAAGATTTTAAGACCGACCCGATCATGTCGGTGCGTCATATTTTATTGGCGTGTTTGCCTGAAGATGGCGATGAGCGCTTAACGCTTAAAAAAAGAGCGTATGAGCTTATTGAGCAGATCAAAAATGATAAAAATCCTAGTGCTGAGTTTATCGAAGTGGCGCGTCAATATTCAGCTTGTCCGTCAAAAGAGCAAGGCGGCGAGCTTGGTGTTATCGATAAAGGTCAAACAGTGCCTGAATTTGAAAGCACTTTGTTTAAGCTGGATAAAGGGTTGGCTCCTAGTCCTATCGAGAGCCGGTACGGTTTTCACATTGTCGAGGTGTTAGATAAGCAGCCGGGCATTCAGATGACTTATGAGCAAGTTAGTCCAGCGATACACAATAAGCTGAGCCAACAGGCTTTTCATCAGTCCCTTTGTGATTATCTGTTTACGCTTGAGCACGAAGCGGATATACAAGGTATTGAGATGATCCTTGAACAAGAAAATATCTTTCGCGGATAGGTGTTAGTTGTTCCACTCTCGTCTTGAAATGCCAAAACCCTAAGTGGGCTGCTACCTCTTAAGGAGTAGTCAAAACCTACTTAGGGTTATTTTTTTTACCATCGTTACTTGTCATAATAGCGGTTAACAAAACTATTTTCATTCACTACCTGAGGCAACGCTTAGCGCACACGACTTATTTAATATTAACGGTACTCATATATGAACGATCTCGCCAACACCACAGGGAGAGTTTTACTTTACTCACCAACTCCTGAGCCTAAACACCAGCGCCCGTCATTGGTAACGCCTAGCACCTTTATTCCTAATACCCAACCCTTAACCGATAGCTTTGCAAGGCGTCTAACTTACCTGCGTCTATCCATTACTGATTTTTGTAATTTTCGCTGTGAGTATTGCCTGCCTAATGGCTATCAAGGCAAGCCGCCTGAGGGTGAGCTGAGCGTGCCTGAGATTGATACTTTAATCCGCGGTTTTGCTCAAGTCGGCACCAAAAAGGTCAGAATCACGGGCGGTGAGCCTTCTATTCGCCGCGATGTAGTCGATATCATGCATACCATTAAGCAAACCCAAGGTATCGAAACTATGGCGATGACCAGTAACGGCTATAAGCTAGGTAAGCATTTAGCCAACTGGGACGCCGCTGGACTGGGTCAGATCAATATCAGTATGGATAGCTTCGATGCCGATATCTTTCATAAGATGACGGGTTTTAATATGCTGCCGCAGCTGTTGTCTGATATGGATAAACTCCTAGAAACCACCGATATTAAGCTCAAAGTAAATAGTATTTTGATGGCAGAGACTGCTTTTGAGAACTTAATGGCCGCCTTGGATTATATCAAGCAGCGTCCCATCACTTACCGTTTCATTGAGTTTATGCAGACCAGCGACAACAGTGATTTGTTTTTCGCTCAGCACGCCCAGTCCGATACGATTATTGAGTATTTACTAGAGCACGGCTGGCAGCCACACGCGCGCGGTAGTAGTGATGGTCCAGCAGTAGAGTATAGTCACCCAGATTACCTAGGACGCATCGGTATGATTGCCCCTTATGCTGCCCACTTTTGTGACAGTTGTAATCGTCTGAGAGTGAGCTCTCAAGGTAAAGTGCATTTGTGCTTATTTGATCAGGGTAATTACGATATTCGTGAGCATCTACGTACTCATGACGTTGCAGGGCTGGTGAAGACGCTGCACAGCTTTATGCCGATTAAGCCTGAGCATCATCATTTGCATGATGCCAATAGTGGCATGATGGCTAATCTCTCCTTGATTGGTGGCTAAGGGATTGGCGGTTAAGCTTTTATTGTCTACAGCTTATTTAATCTACACCTTATTTAACCTGTTTTTTATATGTTGCAAATTATACCTATGAAGGATGAATTATGAGCAAGCCTACAGCTGAGTTTAATCCCATTAATATTGCTATTTTAACCGTTTCAGACAGCCGTACACTAGCAGAAGATACCTCAGGTCAGTATTTGGTTGATCAGCTCAAAGCCGCTGGTCACAACCTTGCTGATCGTGAGCTTATCAAAGACGATATCTATCAAATCAGAGCGGTGATCAGCCGCTGGATAGCGGACCCTGAGGTACATGCGGTGATTACGACAGGCGGCACTGGATTTTATATCAGAGACAGTATGCCGGAGGCGGTAGGCGTATTGTTTGACAAAGCTATCGACGGTTTTGGTGAGATGTTCCGTCTTATCTCCAAAGAAGATATCGGTA
Source organism: uncultured Psychrobacter sp. (assembly GCA_947489525.1). Lineage (GTDB taxonomy): Bacteria > Pseudomonadota > Gammaproteobacteria > Pseudomonadales > Moraxellaceae > Psychrobacter. Next base: position 846,789 of record CANLDW010000001.1, on the reverse strand, counting down.
TGTCAACCATGCAATCGCGTGCAGTTGCGGGCATGGCGAATGGTACGGGCATTTTTTGCCTGCCAGGTTCAACGGGAGCTTGCCGTGCGGGTTGGGAGAACATCTTAAAAGAGCAGTTTGATAGCCGTACCCGCCCTTGTAACTTTATCCCGCACTTTATGCGAGTCAATCCTAGCCATAACTAAATTACACGATACGTCTAATCATTGTAAGTGCGCTATGGTCTCAAGAACGCGAGGTCATAATGCATATACATAGCAGAATTACGGAGACAAGCATGCACACTAAGGTGAAAAACACAGATACTTTGATGGATATACATATTTTGTATTTTGCTAGTTTAGCGGATGAGGCTAAATGTTATGAAGAGAAGGTCACCGTCAATCAATCCACTTCACTGGCTCAGTTATATGGACAATTGAGTAAAAAGCACGGTTTTAGTCGTCCACAGTCCGATTTGCGCGTAGCTGTAAATGATTATTTTGCTACGTGGACGGACGAGATTCAGGACGGCGATAGTGTGGTATTTATCACTCCAGTTGCTGGAGGTTAATTTATTTAAGTGAATGCGCTGTAGCACAGGGTAAATTTAGCGATTTTCATCAATGCGCTTAATACGATCTGAACTTGCATTATAAATTGCATCGAGCTCTTCTTCAGTTAAATAGGTCTCAGCAAGAGGAAACAGCTCGCGCTCTTCAAAACGGATATGATCGTATAACGCGGTAGCAAGTTGTTTGACTTGTGCTGCTGTGACGGTTGTGTTTGATGAGTTTTGAGTATCGCTTATGAGTTTATGCAGCGAGCGGTGTTGCTTATCCAAGGTCGCCAGTGCCGTTGCTACCTCAGGGTTTGAGTCCTGATAAGGCTGTAGAGCAGTCGCAATCAAATCATCTTCAATATCAAAATGCGGGCTCATATCCTTGATATATAAAGTGAGTTTATGCCAATGCTCACTGATTTCATCGGTCTCATTAGTACATTCTTTTGCATGACGCGAGAGAATCAGACCAAGATGATGCTGGCGTGATAGGGGTTGTAATTGATTGGCGCGCTTCATAGTCAGTTACCTCAATAAATAAACACAAAAACCTATTCAGTCAGACTTTCAGGATAGCACTCTATGTTTAACTATATACTAATCCTACATTTATTGGGAGCCACAGTCTGGACCGGCGGTCATCTCATTTTAGTGTCGGTCATATTACCCAAAGCAATGTCATCAGCTGACATAGAAGTGTTGCTACAATTTGAGCGAGCATTTGAAAAAGTGGGTATGCCCGCTTTGGGGGTTCAGATTGTGACTGGTCTTTGGATGGCATATCAATTATTGCCAAACGTCAAATCATGGTTTGCTTTTGATAATGATTTGAGTATTCTCGTTAGTCTTAAGTTGCTACTGTTGTTACTGACCACTATGGTTGCCTTGCATGCGCGCTTTTATAGAATACCAAAACTATCAGTGCATACGCTACAGGCTTTTTCGGTTAACATTATCTTAGTGACTTTATTTTCAGTAGGTTTTGTAATCGTTGGCACGCTGTTTCGTACAGGGTTTGGTTAGTATCTTCCACCGAGCTAAGCTGAAGGCAGTTAATCCTCACTTTATCGAATCGCTCGATCTGCTAGCGCGCACTCAACAGTCCTACAGTCACCTCAAAATAATACTCATCTTTGATCCTAATGCTGACCGTACCCTGATGAGCAGTAGCGATGGCCTGAACGATAGACAGACCAAGACCTGAGCCTGAGTGGTGCTGGCTGGTTTTGTCGTGACGATAAAAACGTTCGAATAAGCGATCGGCTTCGCTTTGCTTCAATGGTTTCTCTAAACGATTAGTCACCCTTATCTCTAAATAAGGCTGCTTTGAGATTTGCGCATTACTCTGGTCATTCCCAAGCTTATCAGTAGTATTCACAGACGTCTTTACCGTGCTTGAATTATTAAGAGTAGTGATAGTAGCTGATACGTCGATGACACTATCGCTAGCAGCATAGTAAATGGCATTTGATAACAGGTTGGCAAATAGTCTTTGCAGTAGACCTGCATCACCCAAAACCGCCTTAAAATCTCCTGACTTTGTAAAGGTGATACCGCGATCCTCAGCAATCATCTCGAAGTAATCTAATAGCTTGTTGATGAGGCTCTCAGTATCTACCGTCGTAATCTGCGCGTCACTCAGTCCCTTTTGGGCCTTTGCCAGCAGGAGCATGTTATTAATCATCGCCGATAACTGCGCTAAGGTGTCATGTTGCTGATGTAATTGTTCGACGTACTCCTCTTCCTCTCTAGGCTTGTTTAACATGACTTGCGTTTGCGTACTTAGCGTCGCAATTGGCGTGCGTAGCTCATGCGCGATATTATCTGAAAACCGTGACAGTGACTCAAAGTTGCTTTCAAGTTTCGCCATCATTGAGTTATACGACTGGGCTAAGGGTTTTAGCTCCAATGGCATATCACTCACTATTATTCTTTCGCCCAATCTCTCAGGATGGATACTTTGCATTTTTTGCACAATAGTGGATAGAGGGGCAAAGCCCCAATAGACGCTGAGCGCTGCTATCGATACCAGCAGTAAAGTAATGGCCAATAAAATTAAGCTAAGCTGCTGATTAAACAGTAATAAATACTGATGATGCACATCGATAGGTAGAGCGATAAGCGCGAGCATGTCATTGTGTTGAATAATCACAGCTCGATAGTTTCTGTCTTCGATTTCAAGCGCGAACTGCTGCTCTTGATGAGCACGCCACAGTGTAGATAACTTAAATTGGGCTAATAATTCAGCAGAAAAATCACTAGGTACACTCGCTAAAAGCCGTCCGTCATTACCAGTCACGAGTATGTTTAAATCATAGTCTAGCCAAGAAGAATGCGGGTGCGTAGAGTCAGTGGGGGTAGATAGAGGCGTAGATAAGGGCGCTACCTCTAACGTATTTGCGGTAATGGTTTGCTCATCCGTATCCGTTAAGCGCTGACGCAGATTAAAAGCGGCATGGGTGAGAATCTCCGCATCCATCTCCTCAAAGTGCCCTTTAACAGAGTGCTGAATCCAAATATAAAGTACAATCTGTGAGACCACTACAAATAAAGTCAATAATAGTACCGTGCGCCATAACAGAGGTAAGCGGCGGTTATCGTAGGTGTTACTCATCTTATTTGGCATCTGAGACAGTGGTATCTAAGACACTGGTATCTAAGACAGTGGCATCTGAGGCTTCTAACTTATAACCCATGCCGCGTACGGTATGAATCAGCTTGATATCAAAGTCGTCATCTACTTTTATGCGTAGTCGCCGTATCGCCACATCTATCACATTAGTATCACTATCGAAATTCATATCCCATACTTGTGAAGCAATCACTGAACGCGGCAGCACTTCACCGCGCCGCTCCAGCATAAACTGTAATAACGAAAACTCTTTTGCCGTTAGTTTAATAGAGGTATCGCCCCTATATACGGTGCGTTTAGCGATGTCCATCTTTAGATCAGCTATCTGCATAAGGGTGCTTTGATAGTCGGCTTGGTTAGCACGGCGTAGTAGGCTCTTTATCCTGACTATTAATTCTGCAAAGGCAAAAGGCTTGGTCAGGTAATCATCACCGCCAATCTCAATCCCTTTGATTTTATCGCTTAAATCATCTTTTGCCGTCAAAAATAGCACTGGCGTGTGTTTGCCTGCGGTGCGATAATTGCGCACCAGCTCAAAACCACTAGCGTCTGGCAGCATAACATCCATAAGTATCACACTGAATTCTTCGGTGACCATTGCGTGATAGCCATCAAGTCCTGTGGTGTGATGTTCAACGATAAAACCGGCTTCTGTTAAGCCCTTTTTTATGTACTCGCCAAGCTTTTGCTCATCTTCTACCAGTAGTACTTTCACCGCCACTCTCCTTGATCACTATTGCTTAAATGTTAAAGCAATAAAGCGTCTATGAATATCTAAAAGCATAAAGATGACAATATTGTCATCTTGCTGTCATCTCTCTGTCAGAATGGATAAGTTATGCTTTAGACTGAACTAATATCCTAAAACTTTACTGACCCTAAACCAAATTAATTAAGGACTAACTATGTCACTCTTTAACTCAAAATTATCACCTAAAGCCATCGTAGCTACTGCTATCGCTCTAGTCATTTCAACCTCGGCTTTAGCACATGATCCTAAAATGCATACACAAAAAGATCAGATGAATTGTGAAAAAATGGAAAAGCACATGCAAATGATGCAAAACATGGATCATAGCAAAATGGATATGAATGATCCTACTATGAAAGCCATGATGGCTAACATGAGCAAAATGAAACAGATGTATCAAAAACACTGCGTGACAGCTAAAAGTGACTCTTAAATATTGATTCTATAAATCCTTTATTACTGCTAGGTAGTTTCATCAACCAGTAATGAGGGTCTATAGAAACTAAAAACAGAGTATTAAAGAAAATGGATTTTGGGACAAACTCATGAAGTTTTTACTAGGAATACTTTTTACGGTCGTCGTTGTCATCATTGGTATTTTTGTTGTAGTTACGAGTGGCGTTATAAACGTCGGTGCCGATCAAGCGCATAATCCATTGGTCTATAATTTCTTGGAGACAGCTCGTACGCGATCGATTGCACATGCTAGCGAGGACATCGTCGTTCCTGATTTAGAACAGGCAGAGATGATTAGCTCAGGCGGTGCTGATTACAAAGATATGTGCGCAGGTTGTCATTTATCTCCTGGGGTAGAGAGTACCGACATGAGTGAGGGTTTGTATCCACAGCCACCCAATTTTACAAATGCGCAGGTGGTTGAGCGTTATAAAACAGCAGCAGGTGCGCAGCAGAGTTTTTGGGCGATTAAGCACGGTATTATGGCATCAGGCATGCCAGCGTGGGGTGCTTCTCACGACGACGATAGGATGTGGGCAATGGTGGCTTTTATTAGATCACTACCAGACTTGGATGAGAATCAATACACCATGCTAACCACTAGAATAGATGACGATATGTTAAATATGTCAATGAATAGCGACATGATGGATATGTTCGATGAAGGATCTGGAATGGCGCATTAAGTATTTAATAAAAAGCAGTGCTAGATAGTGCTGCTTTTTGCGATTTAAGCTTTGTCGATACAGGTTACAACTTTTTTAAAGATTCAATGTGTTTAAAGATTCAATGTGTTTAAAGATTCAATAAATAAGCAGACGCTTAGGAGTGATTTATGAGACGCGATAGAAATGTAATGGTCAATGGACATAAGAAGGTTTCAGTTTTGACGCTTTTGCTAGTAGCAACGTCGAGTCTAGTGGCTTGTAGTCAGTCCGATACGAGTGTTGCAAATTCCACGCCGACTGAGCCAGCACTTGCTACCCAAAGCGCTCAGATAGCAGAACCACAAGCGCAAATGACGTCTGTTAGTGCTCATGCAGATACGCAGTCGACGCTTCTGCAAAACGTCTCGGCCACGGTCTATAAAGATGTCAATTGCGGCTGCTGTAAAGAATGGGTCGGTTACGCTGAAAGTCATGGTTTAAGCGCAGCCACTCAGCATCCAGAAGATTTATCTTTATTCAAAGATCGCTATGGCGTACCGCAGCAAATGCGCTCTTGTCATACGACTGTCACTACTAATGGTTATGTTTTTGAAGGTCATGTGCCTGCCAAACACATGGCACAGTTTTTAACCAACCCACCAAGCGATGCCATTGGCCTTGCAGTGCCGAGCATGCCGGTTGGCAGTCCGGGCATGGAATATCAAGATAAGTTTATGCCTTATAAAGTCATGCAGCTCAATAAAGATGGCAGCACGCAAGTCTATGCAGCTATTGAGTCGCCAGCACAGCAGTTATAGTTGAATTTACCAAAAAAGCAGCTCATCTCGTTCCGCCAGTGAGCCATTAGTTGTATAAGCTCAACTCCCACTTTATGGATTAAGTTAGGTCAATATTATGAATAAAAACAAATTTAACCGCAGGCGTTTTTTGACAGGGTCTTCTACCTTGCTCGGAGCGTCAATGCTATCCACACTGCCGACGATGGCTAACAGTGCTCTTGGTACCAGCCAAAAAAACGTGGCAGTTAACAGTGATCGGGCTGATCATATCGTCCCTGTTTTGACGGGTCAAGAGTTTGATCTCTATGTTAGCAAAAAGCCCATCACAGTCAATGGCAAAACCAGTATGGCGACCCTCATTAATGACTCCCTACCAGCGCCGACGCTTAAGATGCAAGAAGGTGATACGGTTGTTATCCGTGTTCATAATCAGCTCAATGAATCGACTTCTATCCACTGGCATGGTTTATTAGTGCCCTTTGAGATGGATGGCGTACCGGGTATCAGCTTTGCTGGTATTCCAGCAAATAGCACCTTCACCTACAAATTTAAGCTGACACAGTCAGGTACTTATTGGTATCACTCGCATACCGGTTTCCAAGAGCAGACCGGTATGCGCGGCGCTATCGTTATTGAACCTAAAGGAGCGGAGCGTTACCCCATTGAGGAAGACCATGTTGTTTTGCTTAGTGATTGGACGCATCGCGATCCGTATAACTTACTGAAACTATTAAAACAGCGCGCTGACTTCGATAACTATCATCTGCCAGACTTCAAAAAGCTGTTGTCCGATATTGCCGCGACGGATTTGGAAGCCGCTTATGATAAGCGCAAAATGTGGAATCAGATGCGCATGATGCCTACTGATTTCAGTGATTTAACGGGTGAAACCACCTTTACTTATCTCATGAACGGTAAAACGACAGCCGCTAACTGGTCGCAACTGGTCAAAGCGGGCCAGCCGGTTAAATTGCGTTTTATCAATGGTTCAGCGCAAACTATCTTTGATGTGCGTATTCCGGGACTAAAGATGACCGTGGTGGCGACCGATGGTATCGATGTTGCACCTGTTGATGTTGATGATTTTCGTATTGGCGTGGCCGAGACTTATGATGTCATCGTTACTCCGGTTAAAGATGCGCATACTATCTTTGCTCAAAACATCGACCGAACGGGCTTTGTGGCAACTACACTTGCTACTAAGAAAGGTGCTCGAGCGGTTATTCCTTCAATGGATGGTTTTGAGTGGCTTACGATGTCAGATATGATGGGTGCTATGGGCGATAACGGATACGATGCCCGTCACGCCAAAACCGAATACGACTTTAAGACCGATATGCGTGTGGACAGTCCGCGTGTGAATCTCGATGATCCGGGTATTAATCTGCGTGAAGTGGCTAAAAAGCGCGATGTTTTGACTTACAGCCAACTACGCTCTGTAGATGAACAAGTTTTAGCGGAGCAGCGCAAACCGACTAGGGAGATTGAGATACATCTAACGGGCAATATGGAGCGCTATATTTGGGCATTAGATGGGGTTATGTTTAGGGACGCCGCTCCTGTCAATATCAAGCCAGGCGAGCGCGTACGTATTACTTTAGTCAATGACACTATGATGAATCATCCTATGCATTTGCATGGTATGTGGAGCGACTTGCGCGCGCCTAATGGCGACTTTCAGGTACGTAAGCATACGATAATGGTACAGCCTGCGCAAAAGATAAGCTTCGATGTCACCGGTGAGGCGGGACGATGGGCTTGGCACTGCCATCTGCTTTATCACATGGAAGCAGGTATGTTCAGAGAAGTTGCCGTCGTTTAATAAACCTTCGAATACGAGTCTTATTATGAAAATATATAAAGTAGGTCTACCCTTTATTGGCATGTCGTCTTTGATACTATTATTGTCGCCTCTTGCCAACGCTGCTGAGATGTCGAACATGGATCATAGCAGCATGGATATGTCTAGTATGGACCATAGCGGCATGGATATGTCAGGCGATATGTCGGATATGGATCACAGCGGCATGGATGTGTCAGGTGATATGTCAGATATGGATCATAGCAGCATGGATATGTCTAGTATGGATCACAGCGGTATGGACATGTCAGGTATGGATCACAGTAGTATGGACATGTCAGGTATGGATCACAGTAGTATGGACATGTCGGAGATGGATATGTCAGGGATGCAAGGTGGTGAACCACCGCCTAATGCCCGTAGCCCAGACTACTCAAATGGTGTTCCCTATGGACAGTACGGTAAACCTTTGATGATGGGTAGCCTACCTCTATGGGGCGTAGTCGTAGATGATCTAGGTTATCAGTTTGAAGAAGACCTAATCAACTTCGAAGCTGAAGGATGGTACGGTACGGATAGTAACCGCGTTAGATTACGTACCGAAGGTAGCGCCCAAACCAAAGACGATAAAGACATTGAAAGCTTGAGCTCACTGGCTTACTGGAAGCCTCTTGGCATCTTTTGGAATGGGGAAGTAGGCGCCGCTTATGATACTCAGAATGATAACGCAGCAGTGATGGCGGGTATCGTCGGGACTATACCATACTTTATCGAAACTGATGCTAGAGCTTATCTATATACTGACGGTCAAGTCCGTTTAGATTTAAGCGCAGAGTACGAGTGGCGCTTAGAGCAACGTTGGGTAGTGATACCCGAAGTAGAACTAACGGCATTTAGTAAAGACGATATCGATAATGGTATGACCAAAGGATTTAATGAGTTTGGAGCTGAAGTTAGACTTGCTTACGAGACGCTAAGTCGTCAGTTAGCACCTTACGTTGGTCTTAGCTATGAGTCAGCTTTAGGCGATGCGCGAGACTTACGTCGTCAAGAAAACGAAGCCGTTGATTCTAGTAGCCTAACCGCTGGGGTGACGTTTTGGTTCTAAACGACAAATTGTGAGTTTTTGAAGTGGTTAATAGGCTACTTTTATAAGGAAAAAATATGAATAATAATCAAAATCAGATGAATCCGTATCTAAAGTTCACGCTCATGATTCTAACATCCACAGTGGTGATGTTTATCATGATGTATTTTAACACTTATCGTTGGGATCACGTCTATTTTAGTGAAACTAGAGCCTATATGGCACTGTACATGGGCGCTATGATGGCCATTATTATGCTGGCCTTTATGACCAATATGTACAAAAAAACGAAGATGAACTTGATGGTTTACGGTATTAGCGTCGTGTTATTTGCCTTGGGTCTATGGGGCGTACGCTCGCAACAAACCGTCGATCAAGTCGATTGGATGCAAGCGATGATTCCGCATCACTCGATTGCTATTTTGACCAGCGAGCGTGCCGATCTCGACGATCCACGCGTGCGTGAATTGGCTGATGAAATTATTGAAGCACAGAGACGTGAAATTAGCGAAATGCAAGCGCTTATTGATGAGCTTGAATAAATGAGTTGGAACAAAAAGGAATGGCGCTGTTGTTCGAGCTTTTATTTATGGTTCAATGTCTTCAAGGAGTAATTTTATGAAGCAGGTTACTAATAAAGAATCTATTAAAGACGTTAAGTACGACAAAGTGCCAAAAAACTATAAGGGTACAGTCTACACTTGTCCGATGCATCCTGAGGTCAGAGATGTTGCAGATAATGGCTGTCCAATATGTGGCATGGCACTCAAACCTGAAAATGAAATTACTGATTCAGAACATAATAAACATAGCCACGTGCACAGTACTGATAGCAACAACGTAGATTCTATTAAAAGTGGCAAGTACGACAAAGTGCCTGCTGATTACGAAGGCACGGTTTATATCTGCCCAATGCACCCCGAAGTTAGAGATACTGAAAAGAGCGATTGCCCCATCTGCGGCATGTTTCTTCAACCTAAAGACGAGGTTGCTGACTCAAACCATGACAGTCATGCGCACTGTCATAGCGGCCATACTGCATCAAATAGCGGCGAGGTAAAATCTGTCAAAGGTGGCAAGTACGATAAAGTGCCAGATGACTATGATGGTACGGTCTATACCTGTCCGATGCATCCCGAAGTTAGAGACGTTAGAAACAGTGGCTGTCCCATATGTGGTATGGCCCTAGAACCCGAAACGATCACCATTGGCGAAGAGGATACCTCAGAGCTGGATGATATGACCCGTCGTTTTTGGGTGTGTACCGTGCTCACCATTCCTCTTTTTTTATATGCTATGAGTGATATGGTCGGGATAAACCTGCATACCATTGGCGAGTATGACATCTCTTCGCAAGTGGCGCAGTGGATACAGCTCGCACTAGCTACTCCCGTTGTCGTTTGGGGCGCCGCGCCATTCTTTGTGCGCGGCTGGCAGTCGATAAAGAGCCGCAATCTGAACATGTTTACTTTGATTGCGCTAGGCGTCGGTGCTGCTTATATTTTTAGTATCGTCGCGACCTTTTTTCCTAATGTATTCCCCGCCAGCTTTAGAGATGCGTCCGGTCAAGTCGGCGTCTATTATGAAGCCGCTGCGGTAATCACTACCTTAGTGCTATTAGGTCAGGTACTGGAGCTTAAAGCCAGAAGCCAAACCTCAGGCGCGATTCGAGCGTTACTTGAGCTCGCACCGCCGACCGCAAGACGTGTCGATGAACATGGAGAAGAGATCGAAGTCTCACTTGATGAGGTCGTCAGTGGTGACAAGCTACGGGTCAGACCCGGCGAGAAGTTGCCAGTAGATGGTACAGTGATCGATGGTAATAGTAATGTTGACGAATCTATGGTGACAGGTGAGCCGATCCCTGTAGCAAAAGTAGCAGGAGATACCGTGACTGGCGGTACGGTAAATGGCACTGGCACGCTATTGGTCGAAGCGGTCAATGTCGGAGCCGATTCGGTATTATCAAAAATCGTGCAAATGGTCAGTGAGGCGCAGCGTAGCCGCGCGCCTATCCAGCGCTTGGTGGATCAGGTGGCGGGTTGGTTTGTACCTATTGTCATCGTTGTCTCAATCATAACCTTTATCGTCTGGGCAATATTCGGCCCTGAGCCCGCTATGGCTTATGCTTTGGTCAATGCGATTGCGGTACTCATTATTGCTTGTCCCTGTGCGCTTGGTCTTGCCACTCCCATGTCCATTATGGTCGGTACAGGCAAGGGCGCACAAAACGGCGTCCTTATCAAAAACGCCGAAGCGCTTGAGACTATGGAAAAGGTCGATACTATCGTTGTCGATAAGACCGGAACACTGACGGCTGGTAAACCTGAGCTGACCGCTGTTGATACGCTAGCAGGTCAAGATGAAGACGAGTTTTTAGCCCTAGTCGCCGCCGTAGAAAGCGCTAGCGAGCACCCTTTGGCTGAAGCTATCGTCAGAGCGGCTAAGGATAAGTCGCTTACTATACCCAAAGCGAGTGATTTTAATTCAACGACGGGCGAAGGCGTACAGGCCATGGTCAACGACAAACAAGTCGCTATCGGTAACTCAAAGCTTATGGAGAGCTTAAACAGCTTCGATCAGGATTTATCTACTCAAGCCGACGTGCGTAGAAAGGACGGTGAAACAGTCATGTTTGTGGCTATAGACGGCAGGGCTGCTGGTATTATTTCAGTAGCTGACCCTATTAAACCCAGCACCAAGGAGGCTATTTCACGCCTGCATGACGCCGGACTAAAAGTTGTCATGCTAACCGGTGATAACAAAAAAACCGCGCAGGCAGTCGCTAATAAGTTAGGTATCGATGACGTCCATGCCGATGTCTCACCCGAAGATAAAAACCGCATCGTCAAAGAGATGCAAAATGGCGGTAAATTGGTAGCGATGGCAGGGGATGGCATCAACGATGCGCCTGCTCTTGCGCAGGCTAACGTCGGTATCGCTATGGGTACCGGTACTGATGTAGCGATGGAGAGTGCAGGGGTGACGCTATTAAAAGGTGATCTGATGGGCATTGCCAAAGCCCATAAGCTCAGTCGTTCGACCATGCGTAATATCAGACAAAACCTTTTCTTTGCCTTTATATACAACGCCCTTGGTGTACCAATTGCGGCAGGTGTGCTTTATCCGTTCTTCGGGCTTTTACTCAGTCCAATGATAGCGGCAGCGGCTATGAGCTTATCGTCAGTATCGGTGATTGCGAACGCGCTAAGGCTACGTACTTTGAAATTATAGTGTGAATGTTAGGAAAAATTGTTAAAACGTAATGCCCACTACGGGTTTTATTAGAATTTAAAAGTAAGGATATCGTTATGGGTAGTTTTTCTATCACACACTGGCTGATTTTATTAGTAGTCGTGGTCGTTGTATTTGGTACCGCTAAGCTTAAAAACGCTGGTAAGGATTTAGACGGTGCAGTAAAGGGCTTCAAAGAAGCGGTTAAAGATGAAGAAACTGAGCACACACGCAAGAATCGTTTACGTAGCCACGAAGCTACCACTTCGAATTTAAACACCAAAGATAGCGCTCAGAGTGAAAATTTAGAAATTAGAGCGACAATCGGCTACTGCCATGCCCAATCGTATCGCTATTGTTGATAATGATCCTAAAAACCAGTTTATGTATTTAGAATTCCAGCTGGCCTGCCAACTACTCCAAAGCAAAGGTATAGATACCGTTATACTCGATCCTGCTGAGCTTGAATATAGCGATGGAATACTGACAGCGCACGGTAAGCCCATTGACATGATCTATAATCGGTTGGTCGACTTTGCCTTTGAAAACCCTAACCACGCCACACTTAAAAAAGCCTATTTAGAGGGTGCGGTAGTGGTGACGCCCAATCCCCATATCCATGCTATGTTTGCCAATAAGCGCAATCTAACTTTACTGTCCGATCCGCAAACGTTACGTTCGTGGGGACTAAATGACGAGGCGGTAGAATGTCTAAAAAGGTCAGTACCCACTACCAGAATAGTTATAAAAGAGGATACAGCAGAATTGTGGCGTACTCGGCGACAACTGTTCTTTAAGCCAGTTGCTGGTTATGGTAGTAAGGGCGTTTATCGCGGTAGCAAGGTTACCCGACGCGTATTTGAGACTATTTTGAATGAAAATTATATTGCGCAGACCTTTATCCCTGCTACAGAGCGCTCAATAAAAATCGATGATATTGTGACGACCAGAAAGATAGACATACGTCTTTATACCTATGGAGGACAGCTACTATTGCCTGCTGGGCGTATGTATCAAGGTCAAGCGACTAATTTTTGTACATCAGGAGGGGGATTTGCCCCTGTTTTTCAAGTGTGATTATAGGGTTTTTAGGTCTTAAGTAACGTTTGCTACAACGATTAAACAAACAAAACGTCGTATAAATCGAAACACTGTAAGAAGTAATTGCTGCTACTAGGGAAAACGTGGCAATTTATGTCTTTTTTTAGTCACAATCCAGTCTGTTATAGAGGAGGAAAAGTGGTACTAGCAATTATAATGGCAGCGATTTTGATCGCTGTCTGTACGACAATACATTACGGTGTATTAAAGTTTTCGTCAGGTTTTGTGACACCGTCTCGCCCAATAGGGTACTGTCTTGGCGTTGCAGTCGGCTCAATCGTACTTGCTCACACGTTCGAGGCATTACTCTATGCAGCTGGCTTTTGGTTTGCTGTGCACGACCTTGAGGTCGGTAACCTCGTATCGTCCTCCTCTAGCGATAGTAGCTCCCTTAATTTTATGGACTACTTTTATTTCTCGCTAGTCAACTTTACCACGCTTGGACGAGGCGATCTCATGCCTAACGGACATCTACGATTTATGACCGCGATGGAAGCCTTTCATGGTTTTTTACTGATCACAGCTTCTGGAAGCTTTGTTCTGCAGGTTATGGGTGGTAAAAAACCCCTCTCCAGTTAGCTAAAAGCTCTCTCAATTGTACATTGCGCAGAACGTCATCACTCATGTCAGCACACCGACACTACCCTGATACAGAAAAAATAGTTTAAGTCGTTATAGGGAGTAAAGCTATGAATCCAAATAATAAGGACCACCAAGACACTCATCAGTTTGATATTTCTAATAAAACGTTAGATTCTGATGACAACTGGATCGAGAGAATATGGGCATGGGCAAATGAGTTTGCGCTTACAGCGTCCGAAGTGCCTCGTGATAAAGAAGCCCTGTTAACCCTAAAAAAGCTAGAGATTTTAGAGCCTGAACTCAATGAGCAACAGTCAAGGGACGTCTATAGAATAGCCTATCTACCTGATGAGCTTACCAAGCTTGTAAACCTAGTAGAAATAACGATTAGTGGTTTGGCTTCAAGTCATTTACCGCAAGATATTGGTCGGCTTACTAATCTAACTAAACTGTCCATAAGTCACTCTAAACTGGTCGCATTACCTAATAGCATCGGTCAGATGCATCATCTCACTGAGCTCTTTATTGATGACAGTGAGCTCGAAGCGCTACCTGATAGTATTGGTCAACTTTATAATCTTACGAAGATGTTCATTGGTCGCTGTCCGCTTCAATGTTTGCCGGACAGCATAGGACAGCTTACTAAGCTTACGGTACTGGATCTGGTTCACTGTGAGATTGAAGGGTTGCCTGACAGCATAGGACAGCTTATTAACCTCGCTAAGCTTTTTATTAGTTATTGTCCGCTCAAACACTTGCCTAACAGCATAGGGCAACTCACAAACTTAAATGAGCTTGATCTTATTAACTGTGATCTCAAAGACTTACCTACTAGTATTGGACAGCTTACTCGCCTCAACAAGCTTTATATTAACCGTTGTAATATTAAAGAGTTGCCTGCCAGCGTTGGACAACTGAGCACTCTTACAGAGCTTTTTATTACTCACTGTAAGCTTGAAGCGCTACCTGATAGCATAGGCCAGCTTTTGAGCTTAACTCACCTTGACCTGCTGCACCTTGAACTAACAGCGCTACCCGATAGCTTTGGATGTCTCATTAACCTTACTGAGCTTAATATTATTAACTGTAAACTTAGAGTATTGCCTGATAGCATCGGACAACTCACGAGCTTAACTAAGCTCAACTTTAATCACTCCAAGCTTGAAGTCCTACCTGATAGCATAGGGCAGCTTACGCGCTTAACTGAGCTTTTTATTAGTCATGGTAAGTTTGATAAGCTACCTGATAGCGTAGGTCAACTTGCTAATCTAGAGAAGCTTTATATTAACCATTGTAGTCTTAAAGAGCTGCCTGAAAACATCGGGCAACTTAAGAGTCTAACTGAATTGTTCATGAGTTATTGTAAATTGGGCAAGCTGCCAAATAGTATTGGTGAGCTTAATAGTCTCGTTAAGCTTGAGCTTGTTTATTGTAATCTTAGAGACCTGCCAGACAATCTTATACAACTAAATAGTTTGCAATGTATCAATCTTACTGGTAATCCTCTCGACAGACTCTCTGTAAAGGTGAAGGATTATTTGCGTTCTATAGATACCGTCTATGGTTGGGATAAACAGTCACATTATTAGCGATTGTGCGGTAGTAAGCAATAGGTAGTCAGGTTTTACGTTTAACCTGTTGTCAGTTAATGATTAGACTGCTTGTTTTATTTTTGCCCTAATGACGGTTTAAAGTGTGATTACTTTTTTGACATTAGCCGTTTTTTTGAAAAACAAGCTAGCAAGCGCACAAGTTATCGTTAGAGAAAGCAGCATCGATACTAAGGTATGACTAAAAAAATGATCGCCAAAGAGCATTTTATACATTCCCATTGTCCAGCCCAGTACGGTGACTACCTCAAATATTCGATAGCGATACCTATAAAGAGTAGGTAAAAACGCCAAACCATATAGTGAGAATCCTGCGCTGGCATGGGCAGCAGGAAAGCACTTGGCGGGCGTGTTCGTGACTATGTTTTGCCATAGGTTGAGATAAGGTAGATCCCCGCCAAAAAGCGTTAGATGATTGGGGCAGCTCACATGAGTAATACCTTTTAATAATGCAATAGTAGAAGGCACTAGGATAAGCACAAAAAGTAGGTAACTTATCTCACGAAGGGATAACGGCACAATAAATTTACTTGTTTTACTGTTATTAGCGACAGAAGTCGTATTTAAAGGTTGTCTGTATTTAACAACTAACAGGGTTAATAAACAGGTAGCCAACAATATTAATAACGCTTTAGGGCCATCATAAAAAATAAAAGCATAAGGCTGAGCGCCTTTTTCTATCAGCCACTGACCGTTATTGTAGAAAAACTCACTAATACGAATATCAAATTGGCTATGCTCAAAGGTTAGAGCAGCAATAATGGTTAAGCAAAAAAGCTTAAGCCATATCCAGTTAGATGAGTTATCTTCTAGAATCATGAAAATACCTTACTCAATGTATTAAATGGTGAGGAATCTAAGTACTCTTTAAAACAAAAGCTTGGATAACGCCATTAATCACAAAACCAACAGCAGTAGCGAATACCGAGTTTGATTAGGGTATCGGCTACTGCTGACTATTGAAGTAAAAGTGAAAATAAGAAAAGTGCAATCACCGATATAATTATTGTTGTAATGATCCCAGTGTAGGAGGGCACTGGTTAGCACTTGGGTATCAGTATAAGAGTACTACCGTTAAGAAAGTGTTAAGAGGGAATAAAAGAGAGGTCATATTGATAAAATGCTTGATAGGAGTTAGTTATAATGAATAATAAAGGTACTACCGCCTGAAGTATTGGCTTCATGGGTAAGTTGCCAGCCCATATGGGTCATGATGCGCTGGACGATGCTAAGTCCCAAACCTGTGCCTTCTACCTTATAGATAGCATTAGGGTTTGGCACTACACTATCGTTTTGCTCGTCTATATGGCTGTCATTTAAGCGCTCAAAGCGCTCAAAGCGCTCATATAGCAAAGGCATCATCTCCTCAGAGATACCCAGTCCCGTATCGCTAACGGTTATTCTCTTCTCGTTAATAGTGATCTTTACCTCCCCCTCATCTGTATATTGAAAGGCATTCTTTATTAGATTACCTAGCGCCATTTTTAGCAGCTCAGGGCGTACGTTTGCGTAGTACTCTTGCTTAGCCACCACTGTGCAAGTAACGGTTTTATGACGCAGCAAATATTTTAAGCGCGCCACTTCGTTTATCACAATGGTATTGATGGACGTTTGCGGCGCGTCCAGTTTTTCAGGGGCACGCGAGAGCAATAGTAAAGCACTAATGATCTCGGAGGTTTCTTTAGCCGTATGACTGATACGATTAGCAAATTCGCTCAAATAGCGATCGCCCTCCAATTGTGAAGCCAACACCTCTGATGCGCCCATAATAATCGTCAACGGCGTACGTAGCTCGTGACTGACATCGCCGGTAAATAATTGCTCGCGTTTTAGATAGCGCTCCAAATTTTTATTTTTTTCATCAATAGCGCGCGCTAATACGCCAACCTCGGAGGGCAGATGGGTCAATTCGGTTAAATTTTGATGATCGGTTTCCACTGCTTTTTTTAAGTCTAATAAGGGCTTCGTAATTTGTCTGGAGGACAACTGAGAGAATATGATAGCGATAAGTAAACTTAAGATAACGGCTACTCTCAAGGCATTGGCAAAGATATCTTCAAGGTGCTCAAAGATGGCGAGGACAGGGTAGTTGCCCATCACCATCTCAGTGTCTTCTAAATAGGTCAAAAGATAGCGCTGTTTATGTTGCTGATAAACAAAAAAATGCAGGTTAGTACTAGTTTTGCCTGTCGCAGTCTCAATTTTAACTGATTTTTCTTGCACTTTATCGGTTGCTATAGATTTTAAACTTTGGGGCGCATTATCGTAACGATAGATCTTTATGCCTGGGTCTGCGGTGTAGACAGGCTGCTCGCCGTCCTTTTCTTGACTAAGCTCTAGCTGTTGTAGTAGGCGAGCTTTAACCAGCTCCTGCTCCATTCTTGTTTCAGCGTACACAAAAATACTGACAAACGCGGCGCACAGTAATAGAGCAAACACGAAGTAAGACAGTCGAAATTTGTTAGCGATGGAGTCGATACTAAACATGGCATGTACGTCGTAGTGATAAGACAGTTAATAAAAGGGGCGAGTAAATTAATGACTTATAATAGAGTTGAGTCGTTCAATTATACTTAGATATCTTACACCTTATCGGGATCAATAATCTGATAACCCACGCTCGGTACTGTCATTATCATAGGTTTTGTAAATGGCTTATCGACTTGAGCGCGCACGCTGTGCATATGAGTGCGCAGCGCATCGCTACTTGGGATATCTGCACCCCATACTTTTTCCTCCAGCTCATGCTTACTGACGACTCGAGGGGAGGCGTTCATTAATGTTTTTAAAATTTTAAACCCTGTCGGTGTCAGTTTTAGTATTTTACCTTCACGCATCACTCTATGTTCGCTTGCACTAAGCGTGACGTCGCCAACCGCGATACTATGCTCAAAATATTCATCTTGATGGCGGCGGATAAGCGCCTTGATGCGTGATTCTAATTCAACCAGTGAAAAAGGCTTGACCAGATAATCATCAGCGCCACTATCAAAGCCTACGACTTTATCCCTAATAGTATCGCGAGCGGTTAGCATCAGCACAGGTGTTTTATCATGCAGCTCCTCTCTGAGCGCTTTACACAGTTTGATACCGTCCATACCGGGTAGCATCACATCTAACAAGATAACATCGTAACGATTATTTGAGGCTAGCGCTAAGCCACTAAATCCATTATGAGCATTGTCCAGCTCAAATCCCTTGGGCTCAAAAAAAGCATAAACATTGGCGACAATGTCGGGGTTATCTTCAACAATAAGTATTTTATACATAAAAGCTATTACCCAAAAGCGATGACTCAAAAGCTATCAATTAAAGGCTAAGGTCTAAAAGCCATCACCTAAAAAGTGCTATCAAAAATGTCTTATCTAAGCGTTATCTAAGCCTTATCTAAGCGTTTTAAAAAAGGTTGGCGCTCCTGCCACTTCGGTAGTAGTCACACCAAAAAAGTTAAGTAAAGTCGGCGTAATAAAATCATGCGACACGGGCTGATTTACCATACTGGCAAGGCTGCTTTTATTTACACTATTAGCATCGATATGGTTACTCGTAGGCGACCAAACAATGACGGGCACTTGCTTTTGTGCATCAGGTGCTATGGCGTAGGGCATGCCATGCAAATAGATATTGTTCTCGCCTAAGCTCTCGCCATGATCACTCATGTATACCATTACGACATCGTAGTCCTGCTCATATCTTTTGAGCGTATTAATCACGCTATTTAAGAAATAATCAGTATAACCAATAGCATTGTCATAGCCGTTAATAACGGACTGATCGTCGCATTTAGACAGCTCATTCGTCATGCATACAGGCTTAAAGGCTGCAAATGCTTTAGGGTAGCGTTTGTAGTAAGCGGGGCCATGGTTACCCATTTGATGCAATACAATAAGCGTATCTTTGGCAAGTGCATCTGACTTAACTAAAGCATCAAAACCGTCAAGCATACCGATATCACGGCATTCGTCATCGCAATTGGGATTGACATCAGGCGTTTTATAATCTTCAAAAGTTACTCTATCCGCTACTCCTTTCGAGCTTGAGTTATTATCGCGCCAAACTACATTGACGCCTTGTTTGTGTAGCGTATCGAGGACGTTCTCATGATAGTCAGCGTGATCTACCTCAAAATCATCTCGGTTGGCATAACTGAACATACACGGCACTGAGTAAGCAGTCGACGTACCGCAAGAGCTCGCATTTTTAAAGCTATAGAGATTAGCTTGTTTAGCCAATAGCGGTGTGGTATCGCGTGTATAACCGTTTAAGCCAAAATGATCAGCGCGCGCGGTTTCGCCTACCACAAAGACCATGAGTTTAGGTTTTGCGTTCCCTGTACCGGTAACGGGCGCTAAGCGCTTAGCGTCTGTTGCATGTAATATCAAGGTATCGGGGCGGCGCCATTCATCGAGGTAATCGGTACCGAGTGTGATGACCGCATAAATAGGCGTAATAGGGTTAGCGTAGCTACGCACTATCTTATGCTGGCGAAAAAAGCTGGCGTATTGATCGCCAAAGGGTAGTAAACAAGTGGCTATCAACGCAAAAGATAGCACTAAAGTAGCTGCTCTTTGCCATAACGCTCGCCGCCAAGTAGAAGGTTTGATACGAATTTTACTAATAATAAAAGCAGGGACGACACCTAATAGTACCACTCTAAATACAAAATCAAACGCCACTAGATCCATTGCTTCTGCTTGATCGGTTTGCAAGCTATTGATCAGCATCTCACGATCAAATATCGTCCCGTAAGCATCCGTAAAATAACCACATACAGCAGCTATGAATACCATGGCGATGAGCACTGGTTTGGCGATTGGTCGATAAGCTAATAGCTGAAAAAGTAGCCACATTAGACCAAATAATAAACCGGTTATAGATATTATAAAGCCAATATTGCTGCTGATAGGATAAATGCTCAATACTTGCTTAAAAAAGCTAACGTTTGCCGTCGCTGTCAAATACAGGGCAACGGTGACAAGCAGGTAATTGAGATTGACCTCACGACTATAAATCTTACTTATAGCGCCTTTTTTGATCTGGGCTTTTGTGGCAGTAGTGCTTATAGCTTGCGATAGTGACATAAACAGACTTCTTAACAAAGTTTTTTTGAGGTTTTAAAATAACAAGTAGTCTGTTAAGAAGATGTTAAAGACAGCGAATGAATTGTATAGTCAATCAATATTAAAAGGGGTACAGGGCAGACGAGCATAAGTACTAGAGTGGTAGACTAATCAAGTCTACCGCTGTCACACTCTAATGGTGTTTCGACTCGTAGTGGCATAATAAAATTGGACATCCTATAAGAGATTATACTAATCCAAAAGCGCAGCAAGAGGTTACGTCAACTGAAGGGCTAGACCTGTTTTTCTAAGCCACCTGTAAGCGTGTGAGATGGGGGTTTTCTGGACGTTTGGGTGAGGCGCGTTAAGAAACAGTCTGGGGGACTGTTTTAGCAACGCAAGACGGAGCGATAGCGCAGTGAGTCCAGCCCATCACAAGGGAAAATCTATGATTTTTCTATTCAAATTGTGTTTGTGATCATGACTTTTGATATTTGGAAACTCTATTTAAAGAGTTTCCCTTGCGAGCCTAACAAAGCAGTGCTTTGTTTTGACGGCTCTCATATTTAAAGGATTTCCCTTGCGAGCCTAAAATTGGCATGCAATTTTTTAACGGCTCTCATAAGCCACCTGTGCGGTGGTGAAGCACGCAGCTGGCAAACGAGCTCGGCATCAATTTTTCTAAGCCACCTGTGCGGTGAAATCTATTTTATCAAATTGCGTTTGTGTTTATGACTTTTGGAAATCCTATTTAAAGGATTTCCCTTGCGCAGCTAAAATTGCAGTACAATTTTTTGACGCTGCTCATAAGCCACCTGTGCGGTGGTGAAGTCGTAGTTCGGTACTTTAGCTTTGACCGCATCTTTCTAAGCCACCTGTGCGGTGGTGAAGTTGTAACTTTTGTACTAGGAGCAAGCGGGACATTTCTAAGCCACCTGTGCGGTGGTGAAGTGATAGCTTAAATGGCAACAACACTGGTACCATTTCTAAGCCACCTGTGCGGTGGTGAAGCAGGTCATAGGGTTTCTCCAGTTGTAATTAACTTTCTAAGCCACCTGTGCGGTGGTGAAGTCGACATGGTGGACGCTTGCGTCTGACGAAATTTTCTAAGCCACCTGTGCGGTGGTGAAGGGTAATACAATTCGCTTTGATCCTCAACGTAATTTCTAAGCCACCTGTGCGGTGGTGAAGAGGAATTATACCTCAAAAAATTCAGCTACGACAAGGCGTGGAAGGCAAAATACCCTATTTTACCCTCCATTTTTAGCCCTGTCGTAACTGGTTGATTTTATTATAAGTTTTTAAATAGCTCAAAAAAAGGGTTTTTTACCCAATTTTTGGGTCATTCGTCATGACCATTCTATTGACTTACCAATGTGGCACGGTAATTGTATCTGCCGCATTGTTGATGCCATAACTATTAAACGATCCTTTAACCTCATTATTCACCACTTCTTGAATAATAGACAAGGTGTAGGGCTGATTATTACTGATGCTCCTTAAGTTGATATACGGATAGGGTTTATTATCCTGCTTGTGTTTGGCGCAGTGTATCAGCGCCGCCTCCAGCGTAATGCCTTTATGCTCAGCGAACGCTTCAGCTTGCTTGAGCGCGTTTTTATGACGGTAGCGTTTGACTACGACGTGCCCTTTGACTTTGTCACCAATCTCGTTGATGCGCTTTACATGGACGTAGTCGGTTAATCGCTCTAGCCATTTATCGAGATTGAGGGTCTCTAAGTCTTTTTGACTGAGGGCAAAGACACGAAGTTTATCACCTAAGCTAGCAAATACTTTATCGCCTTTTTCTTCGTAGCGATAATTCGGAAAACTAACACCAATAGTATCTATATTATGCTCATTTTTTGCTTCCGCTAAAGCAATGTGTATTTGGTTACAAACATCGCTCCACAATTCGTACAGCCTTTTATCACCATCTATCAGCGTAACTTCTTGATAGTAATTCATTTATTACTCCCTAACGTAAACGAATATCTGACACATACGCCAAGCCTTTTTTGCCTAAATAGAATGATGATACACCTGCATCGTCAATCATTCTTTTAAGCTCTTTAGCTTTTGCATCGTCAATATCTAATGTAATTTCAAGCTGTCCACTGGCTTTAGTCAACGGGTAAGGAGTATGTGTTGTCTTCTTCTTATTTCCCATAAGTGAGTTTAAAAAGTCTCTTACACCATTAAAACCACGTTTAGAAAACCCTTTTATTGAGCCACTTTTAGTTACTAGTTCGCTAGTATCAATACCTTCTTTACTCATTTCTGAAATCATCAAATATAGCGCACCAGCGTATAAGCTCATGGGGTAAATACTGTTACTTCTATCAAAATACTGTTGATCTGGAAATTCATTACTTAGCTTATTTACAGCACTCCTTAGTTTACTTTCAAAGGCTATAATTTTTGGATCTTTAGACTGGTTCTGTAAACTGTTAAGCTCATCACTAAGTTCGTCTATTTTCTTTTGACGCGGTTTATCTTTTGCAACTTCCTTTTTTATACTTTCTTCAACTAAAGCTATAGAGTCAGAGATGAACCCTAATTTTTCCATCTCTGATATTTCATACCTAGTTCTGTCTAGTATCTTGAGCGGCGAAACACTACTACTTTTAATTGTAACTTTGGGATTGTTGATGAAGTCTAGAAGGCTTTCCAAATCGTAATCAAGTACTGACCACAAAGTGTAAGCATACTCTGAAAAGAATAAAGGCTCGTTATCATCTAACACTCCTAAAAACCCACTTTGAGGCGGACGGTTTTCAGTTTTGTTTATCAAAAAGGCAGTTTCATTCCAAGTTTGTGTTTTATTTTCAACTTCATTAAAAGTTATATCTAAGTCTTTAAAGTAGAAATCTTCACTGTCTTTCGCTTGATATAACTTTCTTTGATCACCGATTAGACGACATAAAACACCCAGCACAGTATTATTAGAAATATTTCTAACATCCACTGCTTCTTTAGATTTAGATGAAGCTTTGAAATTCCGTTTTTTAATAGGCTCATCGTTAGAACCTGTTAAAACTGAATTTCGCCATGATGAATGATAATCAACAACTATTCTCATGACTTAACCCTCTTGTTTGAAATAGATAGCGTATTCTTCACTCTTATTGTTATTCACATCGCTACCATCTTTGATGCGAAACATTTGTTTTGCTGAATTGAAATTATTGTAATCAACTTCTAAGCTATCGACAGTCATATAACCTTTAGCTTGAGTAAAGCTTAAATTCTCAATCATTGATAGCATTTGCTTGACCAAGGTATCAATGGCAGCCTCATTGAGTAAAATCCCTTTTTGGCCGTCTGCGAATATCGTACCTTTTCTGATCCAATGAGGACTATATTCAGCTTTAATATTACCGTCTGCATAGTCAAGTGATTGTATATACTCTTCAATTTCTTTTGCCAATTCCTCGCCTTCTTTATTAGTCGTAATCTCCATAGCTTCTTGACCATATGCACTAGATAAAGAAATAAACTGTAGTTGTTCAATATTTATTGAACCAAAGGCTTCATATTGGGTATCGCCAAAAGTTGTTTTGGAAAACATAGCATTACTCGCTTCACCACCAGACTTGGTTTTCTGTTTTTCCTTACTACCTGAACGTCCAAGTTGTTCATAATTCCCTTTACCGCATTGCTCAGTAAAGTCTGTAATCAATAAAGGACTCGTTCTCTTGTTCTCATTCTTAGGAATAACATAGCCACGTAATAAACCAGTCATTGAGCACAATATAGCATCCACATTTTTATGAATATCGGGATGCTGCCAGTTAATAACCTCATCTTTAAACAAATGGTAGCGAATACAGTTTTGACTGATATATAGAGGGTTTTCATTAAAGTCTATATCTTCGGCTAATTTGAATCTTTCGTATTCTTCACCATCTGAGTTTTTGGCTGTTTCAACATTTGAATATCCTCGCAGCTTAGGTAAAGAATGATTGTTCAACTTTCTTCTTTTACCATCAATCATAGCTTCTACTGTAGTAGATCCGTTCCAGTTGACTACACCGTGACCAGATGCCTTTACTTTAAAATCAACGCTTTTAATGCCAGTTACTTTGTTCATTGTTCTCTCCTAGGGTTTGTTTCTCAGTCATCAACTGAGGTGGGGTTAATCAGTTTATTAATGGGTACTGTGCCAACAGGTTGTTTGGCTGTCATCACGTAATACATTGCATATTGATGACGTTCCCGCTCTCCGCCGATGGGTTCCAAGTCCTCAGGGGTATAGCTAAGATAGAGAGGGTGGTCAGGGGAGCGAGCTTCTGCCAACAGCATAAAATCTTTATAAGCCTTACTGGCATTTTCTTTAATATTATGATGTTTGGCTTGCATAAAACCGACTAAGTCTTTGGCGCTGTCACCGTACCCTCGAACACGTTCAACGGACTCGGTCAAACCAATATTGACTGTACTATGGTCAGTATGTTCATCATAAGCATACTCATTAGTAAATGTTGGGTTTAGCTCATCATCGACTTTACAGACCGCCATTTGAACAAATCGATTATTGCCTCGTAATGAACTTTTAGATATCTTAGCAGCGCCGTCTTTAGAGCGCTTAGACTTAGGTGGTACACTGACAGGATCAATGACTTTGGCATTGATTAAACTCACACTTTGCTTTAATGTTTTTTCCATATCCTCCGTGACTTTGTCTCGGCAATCCTCATCGGTATAGAACTCTTGATAAACCTGATAAAGCTCGTTTAGAGTGACGGTCGCAAGATTGTTGTCATCTAAGTAATCTTGTAGATAATTTAGCCAGGCAACGCTACTGTTCCAAACGCACAGACTGGCTAAAAACTTGGCTTGCCGACTGCTTTGTTTACCCTTTTTTGCACTCTCAGGAATCACGGTCGTATAGATATTTAATTCATCATTCTCACCAAAACGATCCAGTCGCCCTAAACGCTGTAACCAATTTTCAGGACTGGTCATATCTGTATACATCTGCTGGCACGTGATATTAAGTGACGCTTGAACAATAGGTCCACTGCGCAATACCTTATATCTTTGATTGCCTTCTTTCTTGAAGCTATCAAATACTTGGTTAAACCAATGTACTTTATCGGTACGCGTATATTTGGAATGAAGTAAGATATTATTCTCATTGTTTTGATGTAGTAGAAATCCAAGCTGAGCATCTTGCGCGGTATTAGTAATAATAAAGGTTGTTTTGTCTACTTTGATAGCGTCATTAACCAGCGGGTTTAGATGCTCAGTTTCATCGTAGCTGACAAAATCTAACTTGTAGTCTGACTCATTAAAGCTGTCAACTCGCACGATATAAGCGTCATCGATATTAAGTACTTCATTGACAAAATAATCATGAGGTGTCGCTGATACGAGTAAGGTATTTGCGTTAGCACCGCGACACTTTTTCGCTTCTATCAATTCTGCAAATAAAAGATTAAAGGCAGGCATGGGAATTAATTCATGAAACTCATCAAATACCACATGTGCTTGCATAAAGTCTGTCATTTGAGTAGTGACTTTATGGTGCGAAATAATATTATTAATCACCTGATCTATTGTTGTCAGCACGATATCTCCGCTAAAGTAGTCACTCTCGCTAGTGTCAGGCGTGTCCTCCATACTTATACCATTGGTTAAGATTTTCTTATACTCTCCTGTGAATATTTCAATACGGCTGTCAGGTAAGTATTCATTCTGGGTTAGGTCAGTTAAGAGTCCTAAGCAAACCTGCACCCGAGGGCAAACCCAAATAATTTTATTAACATTGGTTCGACTTGCCCATTCCAAAGCAATTTTGGTTTTACCGCAGCCAGCAGGACCTTGTAGTACACCGATATTGTCTGCTTCATCAAACTCAGCGGTCTCTTTTAACTCAGCTAGTTGACTAGCGGCTTGAGTCTGAGCAAGGTTACGGTCACTGTTTGGATAGCGGTTTTCAAAACCAGCAAGACAAGCGTTAATTTTGTGGCATAAGTCACTATCTTCGATAAGAATACTATCTATCGCCTGTTCTAGATTACCTTCTTTGATATAGTCTGCTAAATCTTCAGCAGGCATGGCAGATACAATTCTATCTGCACTGATAACTGCTGTGCGAATCAGATTATTTAAAGCGTTAGGCTTGATATCTGTAGTAAATTCATCAATATCTTCAGCGAGTTCATCATATATTTTATAGCTTGGTAACTCTTCTTGCGTAAGCTCAAAATTCTTGTTCCACTTTGGTATTAGATTATCAAAATTAACATCAGTATAGCCTTCACTGATTTGAGCAACATCATTAAGGACTGCTGATAACTCATCCATAATCTTATTTATAGATTCAGATTTCAGGGATTTTACAAACAATTTATGAATGCCTTTTGCCTGCATAAAAAACTTGTCGTCTTTACGATAGGGGCGTGTATGATGCCAATAGATGCCGTGAAAAACCTGATTACGCTGATTTGTGTTTAGTGCGTCAGTAGGTAAGATAGATTGCGCCAGCAGCCAAGAAATTTCATGATGACGAGGGTGTTTTTCAAAGGTAAATTTGGTATGACCTCGAATGCTGTTATCAATATGGACGCCATCGTCAGGTAAGTCAGGCAGCATTTCATCCGATGTGTCCAATGGCTCTTTACCAATTTTGGTTTTTAACCAGCCTTGAAACTGTGGGTCTAACTTTCCTATATCATGCAAGATGCCAGCTATTAACGCTGCTTGGGCAAGCTTTGGGTTGTTGATTTGCATTTTTTCAATAATCTTATAACCAAGATAGCCAACAGCAAAAAGATGCTGGCTTAGTGGTTGCTCATTTGTATTGGCTAGAATATCAGCCGTTGTTGTTGGTAAATCCATAAAAACCTCGTTATTAGTCCAATTCACAGGAACCACACCCAATTCATTAAACCGCCGCTTATTACCCACAATCCACACCAATTCCGTCAGCTGGCGCGTCTTATTACGATGACAGCTCACCGCCGTTGACTTGGTGGCAGACTTGCGCAGTAATTGCTTAACCGTCTGTAATCCATCCTCGGTAATCGCCGTCTGCCAAACATTGTCACCAATACGATTAGCAAAGGAGTCTAAGATACGTCGAGTGCGTTTCAGTGATTTTTTCTCACATTGAGAGACAAAAGTGACAATCATTTATATCTCCCAATCCGTCTTTACTGCTAAGCTTTTCACCACCTCAAACTGATAATCCAGCGCTTTATGCTTGGTAAACATATTGACGCACTCTTGGCGAAACTCTTGCTCGCTCAGGTTTTCACTAGCACAAATAAAGGCGAGGGGTAGCACTAGCGCATCTTTGATAATATCGGCGATATCGAACACCAGTGCCCCGCGACGAGTCTTGCCATGCATCACCGCAAAACCGTGCGGAATACCGAGCGTCCATGCGGTCGTCGCACCGAGTCCATACGCCAAATAATTGCCGTGATTGAGGAAACCATTGGCTTTATCGATACCATCATGCTCGCGGGTAAAGCCGTCGTAACCTGTATTTTTGGCCGCCAGCTTATAGAGCTGCTTGGTCAGCTGCGCTTCAAGTTGCAGTAAATGCATAACCTCGGTTTGCTGGCTGATTTGTCGACTATTATTATTGATAAGGGTTTGTATTGAATCGATACTGCTATCAAAGCCGTAGCGTTTAAGGTCGCTATCTCTACCCCAAATGTTTTCTAAATAGCCAAGACGGGCATGTTGTAACTGCTTGGCAGCAGCAAGGCGCTTGTCATCATCCCACCACCAGCTCATCCAGCCTTGAATGTATTCTGTGGGGCGATACTCGCTTTGCGGCGTCATCCATTCGACGAAGATTTCACGCTCCGTGCCCATAAACAGTGGCATACCGCCACCACCGCAAAAGCCCACCAGTACGCCAGCTTGCGAGAGCAACCGCATCGCTGCTTGGGTAATAGAGGTGCCCGTGCCGAGCAAGATAGAGGTGGTATTCGCAATTGGGATGTTGTAGTAGAGATTAGCTTTGTCGTCTTCGGTGAGGTAGAGCACACGACCGTCTTTTTGCATCACGCGGCAGTGCGAGAGGTAGTAGATATTGGCACGTTTGGAGTGCAAGATCGTTTTAAGATCGGAGGAGACAAAGCTATTGTCGGTATAGGGGTTGCTGGGTTTGGGCATGATAATTCCGTTTATGTCGTATTGCCACAATTAAGATATGGCTTTACTTTAACGGAACTTTGTTGATTAGACAATGAGTATAAATTCCTTTGCGACGTTTAGTGTCGCAAAGATTATCTTTCATAATTCGAATAGCAAAACCCAATCCACATATCACAGACGAAAAAAAACCTCAGTCGTTAAACTGAGGTTTTTCAAATGTGGTAGGCATAAGCAGATTCGAACTGCTGACCTCTACCATGTCAAGGTAGCGCTCTAACCAACTGAGCTATACGCCTATTGAGGTTGTGCATTTTAGCAAGTTTTAAGAACTTTGCAAGCTATTTTTCTGACAATATTATTTGCCAGTCAAAACAAAACGAAACCTTAAGGCAGCATCGCTTTACTTTATCTCAATATGCCCGTTCTCCCTATGATGCTAGACTAGCAAAATAGCATATTCACACATCACGAGCAATTACACTCACAGTGACAATCATATATTCAAAAACTTTATAATCAAATAAATAGGAGAGACAAATGGGCTTACTCGTCGACGGTCAATGGCAGGATCAGTGGTACGACACCGAATCTACAGGCGGACGCTTTAAGCGTGAGGACGCAGGCTTTCGCAATTGGGTAACCAAAGATGGCAGTGCAGGGCCGACAGGCACAAATGGGTTTAAGGCGGAAGCAGGTCGCTACCATTTATACGTGTCTTTGGCGTGCCCGTGGGCGCACCGCACGACGATCTATCGTAAGCTCAAAGGCTTAGAAGATATGATCTCCTTATCCGTCGTTCATCCCTATATGGGCGATCAAGGCTGGACGTTCGCCGATGGAGATGGGGTGATTAAAGATCCTATCTTTGATGCCGACTACATGCACCAGATCTATACCCACGCCAAATCGGACTACACCGGACGCGTCACTGTACCTGTGCTATGGGATAAGCAAACCAATACCATCGTCAGCAATGAGTCCTCCGAGATCATCCGCATGTTCAACTCCGCCTTTGATGATATTGGCGCGGCGGACGTGGATTTTTTACCGACAGCGCTTGTACCCCAGATCGATGAGATCAACGCCTTTGTTTACGATAATGTCAATAACGGCGTGTACAAATCTGGCTTTGCCACCACTCAAGACGCCTACGAAGAAGCAGTTACCGCGCTGTTCGCCGCGCTCGATACCTTAGAGCGCCGCTTAGGGGATAGCCGCTACTTAGTTGGCGATAGCATTACTGAGGCCGATTGGCGCTTATTTACGACGCTGGTACGTTTCGACGCCGTCTATGTCGGACACTTTAAGTGCAATATACGCCGCATCGTCGATTATCCCAATCTATGGGGCTATCTGCGCGATTTATACCAAGTCTCAGGTGTGGCAGATACAGTCAATATGAGCCATATTAAAGCGCACTATTACACCAGCCATCCCACTATTAATCCCACGCGTATTATACCTGTCGGGCCTGAGCTTGACTTTATGAGCGCCCACGACCGCAGATCATCGTAGTGCGTACCACCAAGGATCGCTTGCGTCACGCCATCAGCTTTGAGGTCATCGGTCTGCTGATCTTTGCGCCGCTGGCGAGCCTTGTTTTCGGTTATGAGCTACACACTATGGGCGTCATCGCGATAGCGGCGTCGATTACCGCTACGGTATGGAACTACTTTTATAATATCCTGTTTGACAAAGCCATGCTCAAGCTGCGCGGTAGCGTACACAAAACCGTACCCATACGCGTGCTACATGCGGTGCTGTTTGAGGGCGGCTTGCTCGTATTATTTATGCCGATGATTGCATGGTATTTAGGCATTAGTTTATGGCAGGCCTTTGTGATGGATATTGCGATGGCAGGGTTTTATTTGGTGTATGCCTTTGTTTATAACTGGGCGTACGACAAAGTATTTCCTGTACCTGATAGTACCAGCGCAGCGCACGTACGCGAGGCGCATTAAATGGCCGTCTACGTCGATTTTGTCAAGATCCCTTATCGCGGTTATCAGTGGTGTCATATGCTCGCTGATAGCTTACAAGAGCTGCATGACTTTGCTGCTTTAATCGAGGTTGATCCGCGCTTATTTCACCAGCACGCCAGCTATCCGCACTACGATATTACCGTGCAAATGCGCAAGATTGCCCTTGAGCACGGCGCTATGCCAGCCGATAGACGCACTATTATTACCAGCGCCAAAAAGCTTAAAGCTGAGCTGCAAGCGGGTGCTAAAGCAGATTCTAATTAGAACTCTTGCATATTTTCTATGTGCTGCTGGTATAAATTTTGCGCCGCCTCTGGAGTGCAAAGCGCACAGCAAGCAAGGAAAATTTGTACCAGTAGCACGACACTGTCTACGTATCGATTTTATTTCGTATTGACTATAGCCCATCCCGCCATCCGCTTGTATCTGCTTTGCCCGAGCGCGTGGACGGTAGGGACTGACGGTATTCGCTCTAGACGAGCGACTTCCGCCAGTCCGACCCCCACAGCGCTCCCGCTGTAGCAGGATACCGCTACTGTCGGGGCTAAACAGCTGTGTTAGGGCGGCGGGGCGCTTATTGAATGATCAAACAACTTTTATATAGATTATTTACAGCGCATTCTTAGCACAGCTCGTTTTCATCAGTGCTGACACACGCCTTGTACTTTTCCTATTGTACTTTTCCTAAATTCTATAGTGCTTTAACGACATACCTTGTGCCTAATACGTTGATTGTGCCTAGGGCGCCGTTGCTGCAGTGCTAATAGCGGCAAGCGCCGATGCTACTTTATCCAACCCGCTATCACAGCCCGTCATATTATGGCGATCTTTCAGGTAGGCGGGATCGTTATAGGAGAGCCAGACGCGTCCTGCTGCGTCTTCATGGATGAGCATCTTTTGCGGTAGATCGATGGCGACGCTTGGCGCACATTGCATCAATGGCGTGCCGACTTTAGGATTACCAAAGATAAGCACTTGCGTCGGTCGCAGCGTCATGTTCACGCCTGCTGCATTTTGCTGATGATCGACGCGCGCAAATATGGTCATGCCTTTAGCGCGCAGGAGTGACTCAAGCTTATCAGCGGTAGCGGCAACCGAACGCGGGCTTTGCTTCGTAACCAGACCTGAAGCTGTATTCATAGTCGTTGTCTGTGTTGGCGTGGCGGTCGTATTTAAAGGCGTGCTCATAGTAGCGCAGGACGCCATAAGCAGGGCAGCCGAGGTGATAGTAATCAATTTAAGCATAAGATGACCTAGGTTTATGAGTGATGAGTGATGAGTGATGAGTTATCAGTGAGAATCAGCAGCTTTAATCATTTGCTCAGCAAGCGCCACCAGATCGGTGGCTATAAAGTCAGGACTGGGCACATTTGGCGCGGACAACAGGGCGTTATAAGGACGCTGCAAAAACGCCCCATGACAGCCCGCCGCCTGCGCGCCTATCGTATCCCATAGATGACAGGCAACCATACACAGCTCAGGTAACGGCACGGACAGCGTATCAGCGACCAGCTGATAGGTCTGGGGCGCAGGCTTAAATGCACTGACCGTATCAACACTAAAGGACTGCTCAAAGAACGCGCTTAAGCCCGCTTTTTCTAATGGCGTTGGCGACGCGCTCGGCGGTGAGTTGGTTAAGGTGACGAGTCGAAAGCCAGCTTGTCGCAGTATATTTAAGGCAGGCACAGCATCGGGGTGCGCAGGCATCGCACCCATGAGCGCTTTAAAAGCATCGATATCGGTCTCGCTCAGCGTCACGTCGTGAATATCTGCGCTCATTTGCAGCGCGCCAACCCCAATCTCACTAAAGGGCGTGTAGATACCTGCTAGCGTCAGCGTTTGTGAGTACAGCACCAGCTGCGCAAACCATTCTCGTAGCATCAACTTATCATCGAATAGTCGCGCAAACAGGGGTTCTAGTATGGTGATGTCAAGCAAGGTCTCATTAACGTCAAAGACAATGGTTGAAAAGGGGCGACGGTTCATAATGATTCCTCTAGCATACGGGCGCTTTTATTGAGATTATCTATTAAGTACGGCTCAATTCTTTATCGTTTGCTTCTTTATCGTTTGCGTTATCATAGCTTAACTTAGTTGCAGCCAAGCTTAGTTGCAGTCTGATTTAATTACAGTCCGACTTAAGGGTAGCCAAGCCCGTTATTCAGGAAGCGCTGCCAGTTGCTCAAGTATCTGCTTAAAGTTATCGACGCCTTGTGCGCCGCTGACCAGATGCCGATCATTAAAGATAATCGCCGGCACGCTTTGGATCCCTTGTTGCTGCCAATGGCGCTCGCTTGCGCGCACGTCGCTGGCAAAGCGCTGATCTGCTAATACGGCTCGCGCCTCATCGCGATCCAGTCCCACCTCGGCGGCGACATCAGCGAGCACGTCTTGGTCAGATATATTGCGCCCAGCCGTGAAGTGCGCAGCAAATAGGGCTTGCTTTAAGTCATGCATACGTCCTTGCATCTGCGCCCAGTGCAACAGCTGGTGCAGATCAAAAGTATTGTGCATGCGCGAGTCATCATTGAAGTTAAACTCAAAGCCCACCTCGCGGCCTGCCTCAGTCATTCTAGCGCGGCTGGCATCGGACTCCGCTTTGCTTGAGCCGTACTTCTCAGTGATGTGCTCGCGCATATTTTGTCCTTCTTTTGGCATATTGGGGTTAAGCTCAAACGGATGCCAGTGGATGTCATAATTTGTGTCCGTGTCTGCAAGCGCTTTTGCTAGCTGGCGATAGCCGATCACGCACCACGGACAGACGACGTCCGAGACAATGTCAATTCTAAGCGGTTTTGAGGGCGTAGAGGCTTGGGTTGACTCGTTCATAAGGGTTCCTATTATAATTTGCGGTTACATTTGTATTGATGACTACACTATAAATGACTTTACGCGTGTTAAGGGTAAGCGCCTGACGACTTATTTCGTTGATTTGTAACCTGAAAAGCTTTGGCTAATACACCTTATCCAGTAATTATTTACAGGTAAATGCAGCGTTTATGTCATTGGCGTATACATAATTCAAACTATAGTAAAGATAAATTTAACTGAGCGGATATTTATTTAATATAATCTACACCTTATAGTTCAGTTCCAAAGCTCAGTTTCATAGCTCAGTTTCAAAGCTCAGTTTCAAAGCTCACTCACTTGGTGTTGAGACGATGTGCAAAGGATATGGGCGTAACAATGTGAGTTGCACTAAACTAATAAATTAATAAACCAGACCATTCAATAACAACTTAGGGAAGATATATGAAGAATTTAACTGAAATTATGCAGTGGCGTTATAGCGTCAAAGATTATGATCCAAGCAAAAGACTAGCGGATGAGGACTTGCAGCATCTAAAAGAAGTCCTGCGCCTGAGTCCTTCAGCAACCAATATACAGCCTTGGCACTACGTGATCGCTGATGATGATGCGGGTAAGGATCGCGTGGCCAAAGCCACCGACGGTCATCACGAAGCCAACTCAGCCAAAATAAGAAACGCCTCACACGTGATTGTGTTCTGTACTCATGCCACCGCCGACGAAGAACATCTGCATGCGCTGTTAGAAAAAGAAGATGCTGATGGCCGCTTTACCGAACCAAAGCGCAAAACGCAAATGGATCAAAAACGCAGAAAGTCTGTCAATAATCATCGTTATATCGTCAAAGATGAGCCGCATTGGCTGGCAGAACAAGTGTATCTTACGATGGGCGCGCTACTACTCGCTGCTGCTGCCTTAGAGATCGACGCGACGCCTATGGAAGGTGTTGATTTTGCCGTGCTTGATGACGAGCTTGACTTGCACGCCAAAAACTTAACCTCAATCGGTGTGGTCAGTCTAGGCTACCGCAGCGGTGACGGTTATAACTCAGACTTACCAAAGTCACGTTTGGGCGAAGAGACTGTCTTTAGCAAAGCATAATAGCTAAATCGCATTGGACTACACTCGTTAATTAGTTGCATCACTATAAAAAGTCTAATAGCAATGATGTTTGACCCATAGATTTGCAGCGTCTATGGGTTTTTGCTTTTTAAGGGTGATTAATACCGATAATGATAGCGCTACTAATTGCAAACTCTAAGTCTAGGTCAATAATTACTAAACGATTATCGTTAACATTTCGCTTAGGTTGTCAGGATCTAAAGTTTAAAAAACTACCAAACAAGCCGTACAAAGATAGGACAAAGTAAAGAGCGCGGTGCGTCATAATAAATATACGTGAGGCGCTAAGCCTTTGTTCATTCACAAATTTTGTCTATTTTTAACTACCGACAATATTATAAATTTTGATAAACGATAATAGTCTAAAAAAACGGATTTAAAGTCTATTTATCTATTCACTAAAACAATCATCTGCCAGCGAGAAGCCAGCATGTCTATGTCATCTATAACGTTGAGGATCAACGGTGAACAACACCGCTTTGAGAATCTCGATACTCGTACGACACTCCTTGATCTGTGTCGTCAACATCTAAAAATTACTGGACCCAAAAAAGGCTGTGACCATGGTCAATGCGGGGCCTGCACTATTCTGATCAACGGTGAGCGCATCAACTCCTGCTTAACCTTAGCGGTTATGCATGACGGCGATGAGATCACGACGATTGAAGGCATTGGGATGCCGGAGTCGCTATCTGACTTGCAGCAAGCCTTTAAAAACCACGATGCCTTTCAGTGTGGATATTGCACTCCAGGACAGATTTGTTCTGCTACCGCCCTTATTAATGAGGTTAAGCAAAACTGGCCAAGCTATGTCACAAGCGATCTAAAAAATCCTGACGGGTTACTGGTACAAGAGATCGCTGAGCGTATGAGTGGTAATATCTGCCGCTGTTCAGCGTATCCTAATATCATTGATGCCATCTCTGAGGTTCTCAAGCGCGAAGTTGCCAAGCAGTTTGATACGAGTGGTTCAACGACACCAACTGAGAGCTCAGTTCAAGGTTCTGCTGTAAGCGGGATCTGGTCACCGCCGCCTAGTCAGACTCAGCTTGGTAATCAAAACAATAAGAATACATCTAATACAGGAGGCCGCTCATGAAACGCTTTGAATATGATCGCGCCCAAGCGCCTGAGCAAGCCGCCGCATCTGCCAGTCCTAAAGATGCCTTTTTTATCGCTGGTGGCACTAACCTGCTCGACTTGATGAAGCTACAAATAGAGACGCCCAATAAGCTAGTTGATGTCAATCGCCTTGAATTAGAACAAGTAGAAGATACCGCTGACGGTGGGTTACGTATCGGTACACTCGTTAGTAATAGTGATTTGGCGGCGCATCCTACGGTTATTGCTAATTATCCCGTGCTGTCACGTGCCATCTTAGCTGGCGCGACAGGTCAGCTACGTAACAAGGCGACAACGGGCGGTAACTTCTTGCAGCGTACGCGTTGCTACTATTTTTATCAAACCGATAGCCCTTGTAATAAGCGCGAGCCGGGTACAGGTTGCCCCGCGATTAACGGTGAAAACCGTCCGCTCGCTATCTTAGGTACGAGTGAGGCTTGTATCGCTCAGCATCCCTCTGATATGGCCGTTGCCATGCGGTTGTTGGATGCGGTTATCGAGACGGTTAAAGCTGATGGCAGTACGCGCCAAATCCCAGTCAAGGATTTTTATTGTCTACCAAAGGACACCCCACACATTGAAACGGTCCTCGAGAGTGGTGAGCTTATCACCCATGTGGTGTTGCCTGCGCCTATTAGAGGGATGCACACGTATGACAAAGTGCGTGACCGTGCCTCTTATGCCTTTGCTCTTGTATCCTGTGCCGCTGTGATAGATATGGATGATAGCGGTAAGCTGTCGACGGTACGCCTAGCATTCGGCGGCATCGGCACTCAGCCATGGCGTAACGAGGAGGTTGAGCAATTACTGACGGATACGCATGGTGACGATGATACGATCAAACAGGCAGCTGATCTATTGTTGAAAGATGCCAAGGGCAGTGGTCAAAACGACTTTAAGATACCCTTGACGCGCCGTCTACTCAAACAAGTTATACAGCGCGCACTAGCGGGCGAGGGAGCATAATTATGTCATTATTAGATTCAGTATTACCATCAGAGCCTACCAATACAGAGAAGATGGACAAGCCTGTTGACACGCTATTTGATAAGACAGCGAGTCATTTAGTGGGTAAGCCGCTCAATCGCGTTGAGGGCTCATTAAAAGTTAGCGGTCAAGCGCCTTATTCAGCAGAGATTGATATTGATAATCAAGCCTACGGTGTATTAGTCGGCGCAACTATTGCTAAAGGACAAGTCAAGGACATTGACAGCAGCTCAATTGCTAACATTCCGGGTATTATCAAAGTCGTCACTGATCCCAAGCGTTTTTTGCGCAATCCTGCGCAAGGTGGCGATACCGAAGCACCGACTCAAGGCGCGCACCAGGTTGACTATCATGGTCAACCTATCGCTGTCGTCGTCGCTGACACTTTTGAGGCGGCGCGTGAGGGCGCACAAACGCTGAAAGTCACTTACAATGATGAGACGGATAAAGCGGCTTTGAACTTTACCCAAGAGTTGCCAAGCGCCCATGAAGTCAATGAGAAAGAAGGCTCAGATAAGAACGCTAAGAAAGGCGATCCTGACAAAGGTCTAGCGGACTCTGAGGTAACCCTTGATCGTTTTTATCATACCCCAAGCCAGAACAGCGCAGCGATGGAGCCCCATGCCACTATAGCTTACTGGGAAGATGATAAGCTGGTGTTGTACTCCTCAAACCAGATGATTGCTTCTTGTAAGCAGCAGATTATGGACGCGCTTGATTTAGATAAAGATCAAGTGCAATTGATCTCCTATTACGTCGGTGGCGGTTTTGGTAGTAAGCTAGGTATTGCGTCAGAATCTATTGCCGCTGCTATCGCCGCAAAGGAAGTTGGGCGTCCAGTACAGATCGCTATGACTCGTCAGCATGTGATGGATGCGACAGTCAGACGCTCGAATACGCGTCAGCGTATTGCTATTGGATGCAATAAAGAGGGGGTTATTAATACCTTTATTCATGACACTACCACTAGTAATTTGCCCGGCGAGGCGTTCTTTGAACCTACCGCGTTGTCCACGCATTACCTATATCGTGGTGAGAATCGCCGAGTCCATTACAAAATGGTTGATATGAATTGGCTATTGTCAGGCTCAATGCGTGCGCCCGGTGAAGCCGTGGGTATGATCGCGGTTGAATGTGCGATGGATGAGCTAGCTACTGAGCTTGAGATTGACCCTATTGAGCTGCGCCGTCGCAACGAGCCTGAAGAGGATCCTACCCAAGAGATTCCGTTTTCTAGCCGCCACTTGGTTGCGTGTATGGAAAAAGGAGCAGAAGCGTTTGGTTGGGATCAGCACAACCCTAAACCTGCCAGCCGATTAGAAGGCGACTGGTGGATAGGCACAGGTATGTCAGGAACCTCGCGTGGTAACACGTTACAACCCTCTGAAGCTCGGGCGATTTTGCAAGTCGATAGCTCAAAAGAGCTTGGCGTCAAAGCCATTATCGAAACCGATATGACAGATATCGGTACGGGTTCTTACACGGTATTCTCTCAGGTGGCAGCTGATCTACTAGGGCTGCCCATAGATCATATTGAGATGAAGCTTGGCGATAGCGCGCTGCCACCTGCTTCTGGTTCTGGCGGTAGCTTTGGCGCTGCTAGTGCTGGTAGTGGGGTGTACCTCGCTTGCGAGCAGCTACGTGAGATACTGGCCAAAAGAGTAGGTCTACATGCTGATACCCTTCGTATAGACAACGGACAAGTCAAAAAAGCAGGTGAGCATGATGCTAGCAAAGCTGAGGCAGCACTCAAAGCAAGTAAAGACAAAGCTGCAGGTCTAGTTGGTGAAAACCTAACTGACAAGGTATCGGGCTTAGTAGACAAAGCGATGGACTTAGCAGAAAAGGTCTCAGAAAAAGCAGGTGTCAATCTGTCAGAGAATTCTGTAGCAGATCACGCATCGGATACAGAATATGATTTTAGCAAGGATCAATCTTACAATTTAGCAGACATCATCGCGGAATATGAAGAGCAAGAGATCAGCGCTAAAGGTCAGATCAAACCGGGGAAAAACGGTAAAGATCATCGTCAGTCCTCTTTTGGTGCTAACTTTGCTGAGGTCGCGGTACATAGAGTTACAGGAGAGATTCGCGTTAAACGTATGACAGGCGTCTATGCAGCGGGTCGTATTCTTAATCATAAACTGGCTACTTCACAGTGCTACGGCGGTATGATCTTTGGGATTGGCTCGGCGCTCATGGAAGAGGTCATTCACGATAAGCATGATGGCCGCATATGTAATCATGATTTGGCAGAATATCACGTCCCTGTTAACGCTGATGTGCCGCAGCTAGAGGTTATCCTGCTAGAAGAAGACGATCCGTATACCAATCCTATGCACATAAAAGGCATTGGTGAGACGTCAATCTCAGGTTCGGCGGCCGCTATCGCTAATGCGATTTATAACGCAGTTGGTGTACGCGTATATGATTTCCCAATTACGCTAGATAAGCTGCTTTATGAGATGCCAGAGTAAAGGTCATCAATAGATTATTCTATTCATACTTATACTCTTTTACTGTAATAGCCCGTTTTAGTCCTCATACTAAAGCGGGTTATTCTTTCTGTATAACGCTTATCTCTTTACACCCTTATTTTAAACCCTTATAAGGAATACGATGACCCAAATTACTGATATTCTTAAGCTGGCAGATGAAGCCCAGCAGCAAAATATTGATGCGGTGCTCGCAACGGTAGTGCGTACCGAAGGCTCAGCCTATCGCCGCGCTGGCGCTATGATGCTGATCTTAGAGGATGGGCGCACGGTTGGCATGATTAGCGGCGGCTGTCTTGAGCCCCATATTACCAAACGCGCGTTTTGGCTGACTCGTAATGGCGTCAATGTCCAAGTTTATCAAACGGGCGATGATATTGGCTATACCGATGAGGGCAAAGCAAAACTGGTTGGAGGGGATAATTTTTTACCAAAGGCTAATTTGTTATCTCAAGCTGATTTGCTCGAAGAC
Organism: uncultured Psychrobacter sp.; assembly: GCA_947489525.1. GTDB lineage: Bacteria > Pseudomonadota > Gammaproteobacteria > Pseudomonadales > Moraxellaceae > Psychrobacter. The sequence goes on along the minus strand of CANLDW010000001.1, from coordinate 807,381 downwards.
GACTTACACTTTGAGACGGACGAGCTCAATTTTGGCCTTGGCTGTAATGGACGCGTGCATGTGTTGTTTGAGCGCCTAACAACTGCTATGCCGGTATTAAATCTTATCCGTCAAGTGCGCGCGACACAAAAACCTGCAACCATAGCGACGTTAGTTCGAGTGGGTAGGAGTCGCGACAATCCTGTAAATAATGCGGTTTCTTTACAAGATGAGATGTTACCAGTCGGTATGCGCCTTGATTTAGAGGCATATCGAAATAGCGAAAAGCTTACTACCCTTGATGATAGTAGTGAAACAGCGCAAGCTTTGCCTCATGTTATAAATGAGCTTGCAAATACGACTAAAACTTTGGCTGAGTATTCTTTAGACCATCAAAATACCGAGTACGTGTTTATAGACGATAACGTATCAACCCAGTGGCTGATACAAAGACTGCAGCCGCAAATACGTCTGCTTATTTGCGGGGCGGGTGACGACGTCATACCACTGGTGACGATGGCAAAATTGCAAGACTGGCACGTGAGCGTTATCGACAGTCGGCCTAGGTACGCCACGCGTCTGCGATTTCCGCAGGCAGATATGGTGATGCAACTGTCGCTTGATGCGACTGACAAATTGCTCGAGCTAAGTCATAACGCCGCTGTAGCGCTGATGTCGCATAGCTTGACCCAAGACCGTACCCGTCTTACCACCTTGTTAGAACACGCTGAGCACTATAGGTACATCGGCCAGCTAGGTCCGACCTATCGTACTGAGCGTTTAATCCATGAGATTAGCGCGACTAAAGCAGACCCTAGCGTGCTGGATGCCGGTATTGATAAGCTACATTATCCTATCGGCTATAAGCTTGGCGGTGATGGCCCTGAAGCGTTGGCGCTGGGCATTATGGCGCAGATTAATGCCGTTATGCATGATAAAGTGTCGGCAATAGCAGGGTGTAACACTGAGTCTAGTAGTAGCGATAATAGGGTTAGCCCTGTATGAGCACGCAAGACCATGGCGTTATTCTCTTAGCGAGTGGTTTAAGTCAACGTTTGGGATACCCCAAACAGCTCCTTAAAAAAAACGGCGCGCCGCTTGTTGATTATATGCTTAAGCTGGCTTTAGCTACTGAGCCGCAAGTTGTTATTGTCGTGATTCCTAAAGACAGTCTATTAATTGCTGATGCGATAAAGAAGTGGGTGATTAAAGAGCCAAAAGTTAGAACGGTTATAAACCCAAGCCCAGAGACGGGAATGGGACACAGTCTGTATTTAGGCGTTGAGTCATTAAACCAGTTCGCTTGCAGTAGCGCGCCTACTAGCGCATTAATGAAGCGAGTGCTGATCATGGGCATTGATCAAGTGTTATTGGACGAAGCTCACTTACATCAGTTGCTAACAGGTAGCGCTACTGTGGTTGCCAGCCATTATAGCAGCTGGCAGTGTTTAAATAACGACACCTCTAACAGTGATTTAGAAAACCTCTTAAAAGCCATTGTTGGGCTACCCTTAGTGATTGATTATCCGCGCCTTAAACAGTGGCAATCGAGCCTTAACGGCGATAAAGGTCTGCGTGATCTAATCCGCGCGTTACCACCTGCGCAACTACAGACGATTAGCAATCCGCAACTAAGCTATGATATCGATACGCCTGAGCAGCTCAATTACGCTATAGCGCATGGCTGGATGGATGGTTAATCCAATTTTGCCTGATGGTTAGACGTTTTCCGCGACACTTTTGACTATCACGTTGTCATTCTCAAGGCTTACTGCATAAGTGGCCAAGCTAATCTTTTTATCGTCTAAGCATTGACCAGTAGTCAAATCAAAGCGCTGCTTATAAATAGGGGAGGCGACGTAGAGTATCGACTCCTTATCACCCTCGTCATTAGTCAACGTCGTACCACCGATCAGACCTCGGGATAAGACGTTGGCTTGACTAAACGGGTCGTAGTTATCAATAGCGAATAGCCTATCCTCTTTGGTGCGAAAGATGGCAATCTGCTTACCGTCGATAAGCGCGCAAACGCCTGTCTCAGGAAGGATGTCTTGGAGCTGGCAAACCGTATGCTGGGTCATGAGATTATCCTTAGTGTCTATTAATGAGTAAAAATAATGAGTAAAAAACATAAGACGCTAAACACAGCGATTAAGCTGAAGCACTGTGTTTAAAGCAGGTGTTAGCGCTACTGTCATAGCTTTTAGGCCAGTTCAGTCACTTGAATCTTAGCTTTTTCAGTCTCAGTTGCAGGGCGAATCTGCGCGCGCTCATTGACAAAGACCACGTTGTCATCGCCTTTCTCGCTGTTGACGAAATGACGGAAGCGTTTGAGCTTTTCGCTATCGGTGATCGTCGCTTGCCACTCACAGACGTAGTTATCGATGAGTAGCTGCATTTGCGCTTCAAGCTCGTCTGCTATGCCTAGACTGTCTTCGATAATGACCGCTTGTAAATACTCAAGTCCACCCTCCAAGCTCTCGCGCCATTTTGAGGTGCGCTGCAGCTTATCGGCGGTTTTGATGTAGAACATAATGATGCGATCGATGTAAGCGACGACGGTATCGCTATCGAGATCGGTGGCGAAAAGCTCGCCATGGCGCGGGGTCATGCCGCCGTTACCACAGACATATAGGTTCCAGCCATTTTCAGTAGCGATAATGCCAAAGTCCTTACTCTGTGCCTCGGCGCACTCACGCGTACAACCTGAGACGCCCATTTTTATCTTATGCGGCGAGCGCACGCCTTTGTAGCGATCTTCTAATCTAAGAGCAAGACCCATGCTGTCATCAACGCCATATCGGCACCAATCATTACCAACGCAAGATTTGACCGTACGCAGCGACTTGCCGTAAGCGTGACCAGTCTCAAAACCTGCGGCTACTAACTGCGTCCAAATATCAGGTAACTGCTCCATACGCGCGCCAAATAAGTCCACGCGCTGACCGCCGGTGATCTTGGTATATAAGTTAAATTCTTTGGCGACTTGACCGAGTACGATAAGCTTATCCGCGGTAATCTCGCCGCCCGGGACACGGGGGACGACAGAGTAGGTGCCGTCCTTTTGGATATTGCCCAGATAATAATCATTGCTATCTTGTAGCGGGGTTAGCTCAGGTTTGAGCACGTAGTCATTCCAACATGACGACAAGATAGAGGCGATAGTGGGCTTACAAATCTCGCAGCCGTGACCACTGCCATGTTCGGTGAGTAGCGCATCAAAGGTTCTAATACCCTGCACACGAATCAAGCTGTATAACTCCTGACGGGAGTAAGCAAAATGCTCGCACAAGTCGTTGTTGACCTCAAAGCCAAGGCTGGTGAGCTGATAGCTCAGCGTGTCTTTGACCATCGGCGCGCAGCCGCCGCAGCCGGTGCCAGCGCTGGTGCAGGATTTGACATCTGCTAACGAGTACGCGCCGTTTTCGACCGCCGTACAGATATCGCCTTTGCTCACATTATAACAAGAGCAAATCGTTGCGCTATCGGGCAAGTTTTCTATACCCATAGTGGGCTTGTCAACGTTAGGCAGTATCAGGCTTTCAGGATGAGCAGGCAGGTCGATATCGTTGAGATACAGCTGCAACAGGTTATTATAATCCTCGGTATCACCGACCAGTACAGCGCCCAGCAGGCGTTTGTTATCAGAGGTTGTGACCAGTTTTTTGTAGATGCCTGTCGCTGGGTTTTGATACAGATAGCTCAGACTATCTACCGTTTTTCCATGCGCGTCGCCAATACTACCGACATCGACGCCCATGAGTTTGAGCTTGGTACTCATATCAGCGCCTATAAAGGTTTGGGCGCTGTCACCTGCAATTTGCGCGGCGCAAATGCTCGCCATACTATAGCCGGGCGCTACTAGACCAAAGACTTGGTTGTCCCATACGGCACACTCGCCAATAGCGTAGATGTGCTCGGCGCTGGTACGGCACTGGTTGTCAATTAAAATACCACCGCGCGCGCCCCTCTCAATACCGCAATCAGGGTTGTTTTTTATGATGCTATCTTGCGGACGGATACCTGCGCTAAACACAATCATATCGGTATCAAGTGCAGTCTCATCGGCGAACTGCATGGTCAAATGACACGCATCAGCGCTGGCAGCATTTGGATTGGATACTATCTCTTTGGTGTTTTTACCTGTGAGTACAGTGACGCCTAGATCTTCAATCTTTTGCTTTAAAATAGCGCCGCCAGCGGCATCAAGCTGCACGCCCATCAGCTGCGGCGCAAACTCTACGACATAAGTCTCAAGCCCCAAAGTTACCAAAGCTTTGGCAGCCTCGAGTCCAAGCAGACCACCGCCGACGACGACGCCTTTTTTGACCGAGGGCTGCTCGGCAATGGCGAAGATATTATCCAAATCAGCAATGGTGCGATAAACGTGGCAGTGCGGGTGCTCGCGCCCTGATATAGGCGGCACAAACGGATAGGAACCCGTCGCTAGTACCAGCTCGCTGTATGTTATTTGCTCCCCAGCCTCTGTGGTCATACATTGAGCGGCCGAATCTATATCTACAATGCGCTGGTTGAGATGCAATCTCACCTTTGATGACTCATAAGCGCTAAGATCAACTAAATTAAGCTTGCTGGCATCTTTGTGCTCAAAATAGCTGGATAAATACACCCGATCATAAGCGGGGCGATCCTCTTCAGCGAATACATGAATCTCAAAGCGCTCATGCAGCCCTTGCTCAATCGCTCTTTCAATAAAATGATGCCCGACCATACCATTGCCGATGACGACTAGCTTAGGCTTGTTTATGGTACTCACTACTGTGCTATTCATGCGTTTATCCTCAATCATAGGGTAACCTTAATAGGACGATACTAGCGGACGTATATTCAACCTGATTCCGCTACGGATACTTGTGCCCCTCACATAAATAGCATCAATAACTGTGCCAAGCACCATAATCGTGCACCGTTTACGCACCTTATCAGCCGCTTATTACACCTGCTGTCAAGCCCTATACCGCGTCAGTCCATAAGCGCTTGCAATGCAACATAAAATTAAAACCATTCAAAGCAGTAAAAAATAAATAAGCGCTACAAAGTGGCAATAGCATCTGCTAATGCACCAAAATAGATGGCGCTATGCACCATATTGACGACTGGCACAGCGATTGGTATTTTTTATTCCCCTTAATAACAAGCCAAAAATTTTATGATAAATAAAATATAGTTATGCGCGCTACAAAGCACTGCTGACAAGGTGTAAAGCGCTTTTAATCGCAAGGTTTAAACGCTTTGATTAGCAGATAAAATATGCCGTGCGACTGACTATTTAATCCGCTAGTGGCATAGCCATTGCACCGCTGTAAATGTTCTAACTGATATGTTTTTTAACTATAAGTGGTTATGACAGCACGTTGTTATGACAACTATAAAGTTAGCCATTTAAGGAGCTCGTTATGTCATCATCGCCACCTTCTAAACCTGCTGCGGCAAGTAAAGATAAGCTCAATATTTTCTCCTTTAAAGATAAAAATAAGATTCTGCATTTAGGCTGGATCGCGTTTTTCTTAACCTTTTTTGTCTGGTTTAACCATGCGCCGTTTTTATCCGCCATCGGTGACACCTTAAATTTGACTAAAGATCAGGTCAAAACCCTGCTTATACTCAACGTCGCCTTGACCATTCCTGCGCGCGTCATCATTGGGATGCTCACTGATCGCTTCGGTCCGCGGCGTGTCTATACTGCGATCTTAGCGATAGGTGCGATTCCCTGTTTTACCTTTGCCTTTGCGCAAGATTACAATATGCTCGCTTTATCTCGGTTCTTGCTAGGCTTTGTTGGTGCAGGCTTTGTGGTGGGTATTCGCTTGATGAGCGATTGGTTCCCTGCTAATGAGCTAGGCACAGCTGAGGGTATTTATGGCGGCTGGGGTAATTTTGGTTCTGCCGCTGCAGCATTGCTATTACCAACGGTTGCTATTATTGCCGCTGCTGTCTTTGGCGGTGAGGCAGGCTGGCGCTATGCCACGGCGACCTCAGGGGTAGTCATGATGCTCTATAGCGTGATTTTTTATAAGATGGTACGCGACACGCCAAAGGGTGCTACTTATTTTAAACCCAAAAAGTCAGGCGCGATGATGGTGACATCAAAAGGCGACTTTTGGCTGATGATGGTGTTTAAGCTACCGATGTATTTGGCGCTTGCGCTCTTGGCGTGGAAGCTGTCACCTGCAGGCGTGAGTTTGCTGAGTCAAACGACGATCAATATTGTCTATATTGGACTTGCACTACTGTTTATTTACGAGTTTGTGACTAGTTATCGCTTTAACAAAGACGTCTTTACTACGCCGGTGCCCGAAGCGCAGCGTTATGACTTTAAGCAGGTGGGTATCTTAAACATTTTGTACTTTGCAACCTTTGGCTCAGAGCTTGCGGTGGTATCTATGTTGCCGCTGTTTTATCAAGAGACTTTTAATTTATCGATTGTGATGGCTGGGGTACTCGCCTCAAGCTACGCCTTTATGAATCTGATGTCACGTCCGGGTGGCGGCTGGCTTAGCGATAAGTTTGGACGCAAGATTACCCTGCTGATTTTGACCGCAGGGCTGACCGTAGGCTACCTATTGATGGGTCTGCTTGATTCGACATGGCCGATAGCGCTAGCGTTACTGATCACCATGTTTTGCTCGTTTTTTGTCCAAGCAGGTGAAGGCGCGGTGTTTGCGGTGATTCCGCTGATCAAACGCAGTATGACCGGACAATTTGCAGGTATGGCAGGTGCGTATGGTAATGTCGGTTCAGTGGTTTATTTGACGGTGCTGAGTCTCGTCTCATACCAAGTGTTTTTCTTTGTGATCGCAGCAACCGCTGCCGTCGGCTTTTTTACTCTGTTTTTATTAAAAGAGCCTGAGGGCGTGATCGTTGAGGAGATGCCTGATGGTAGCTTTGCGCAAATCCAAGTGGGCTAACTGTATAAACGTTGATTACGATAAACGCCAACTATGTAAACGCTAATTATGCGAACGCCAACTATGCAAATGGATGTTATGCCAAATCCTAAAGTTACCACTGTAGCTAATCAGCTTGGTCAATCTTGCCAACTCGGCCACCACCGCGCGTCAGTTTCGCAGTGGTGGCTCGATGTATATACGATGCAGGGGCGTAAGGCTGAAAATCAAGACAGTCTGCTTATGACGACTTGCCTGCCATATCGCAAGCAGCAAGAGACGACTACAGTTAATAATCAACATCAAGCGCCGTTATTAGTACTCCTAGCTGATGGCGTCAGCGCTTGTCAGTTCCCAAAGCAGGCAAGCCAACTAGTCGTAAATACGCTGGCTCGTCATATCAGCTTGGGTCTTGAGCGCTTATATGCACAGATGACTAAAGGTTTAACAGTGACAACAGAGGCACTTAATAAACCAGACAAGATTAACTCATCCATACTGCATGACGATCATCAAATCGCCAGTTTGATTAAAACGGCTGTCAATAAAGCCAATGACGCGCTGTACTTTCCCAAAGTCTATCAGCGGGTGCCGCCTTTGTTGTCGACTTTATCCGGTCTACTATGCATCGGCGATCGCGTCCATCTGTTTCATACTGGTGACTCACGTATTTACCGTATCAGCGTAGACAATCTGAGGGTGCTGACCCAAGATCATCGCATCTACTATGGACAGGATAAAGGCGCCTTATCCGCAGCTATTGGCGCTGATATGCACATTGAGCTACAGCAATCGGTATTTACTTTGCAACAAAACGAGTGCTTGGCACTGATGACCGATGGTGTCTATGACTCTATTAGTCCAGCGGAGCTTGAGTTTGAGTTGTGTAGCGCTGCAAAAGCTCTTAGTAACTCGTTAGCGGCGCCCCATAGATCAGCGCCAGCGCTTATCAGTCAAAGCTTATGCGAGCAGGCCTATGCTGAGGGCAGTCATGATAATTTAACTATGATTACGCTAGCGATGCGTGCGCCTACCTTTAATCGGCAGTCCCTTGAGACACTAACCGACAAAGCTAATGGTAGCAGTGCTGATCATCCTAATGACAACTATGATAACAGTTATAATGACGATCTAGACGCCGCCGACGCTCAAGATAGCCCTCGTTATCAGCTGCCAACAGGTAAGGCTGTTGGGGCGCAGATCGATGGCTTTAGGGTCGTTGAGGTCATTGCGCGCACGGCTCGTAGCGAGGTGTATTTGGTCGAAGATGAACACAAACACTTATTTGCACTCAAATCACCAAGCCTACATGCTGTCTCTGATGGTAACTATCTGCGTGAGTTTTTAAAAGAGCGCAGCATAGGTCTGAGCCTGTCCAAACATCGGCGCGCAGACGAGAGCGCTTATAATCAAGCGGATCCTAATAGCTCAGCTGCTGCTTATAGCAGCATCTCTAGCAGTACAGGAGCAAGTAAAAGCGCGGCGCATAGCGTCTCCGGTCTGCTGCGCTACTATCCAGTGCCTGCCAGTAGTCCCTATCTGTATCATTTGACTGAATATGTCAAGGGCGAGAGTCTGCGCGACTTTATCACGCGGCAAGCACCGTGCGATATCTGGCAAACCTATGATCTGCTAACTAAGATCGGTATGGCGGTGCGGGTCATGCACCGTCAGTACCTGCTGCATCAAGACATTAAACCTGAGAATATCCTGATAAGCGCTGAAGGCGCGATCAAACTGATTGATTTTGGCTCAGCGAGCTCATCGATACTCAAAGACAGTACGCGACCACCAAACGGCGATCTGCACTACGCTGCACCAGAATATTACACCGATGCACCAAAAGGAGTGCACTCTGATCTATTCTCTATAGCCGTGATCGGTTACGAGCTATTAACGGGTGAGCGGCCTTTTAGCTCGCAAGCGCTTATGAGTGCTAACCAAACCAATCATGCCTTAATCCTGCCGACCGAGCGTTTACGCGAGCACCGAGTACCCGCCGCCAGCCAGCAAGCGTTAATGCGTGCGCTGCACTCGAGCACCCAAGCCCGCTACCAAGCCATTGGCGAGTTTTTACAAGACTTTAACCCTGATAATACCAGCAGTTTGCGTGAGCCTGCGCCGCTGATCGTCCGTCGTCCGCTACTGGTATGGCATAGCATTTGCTTGATTCAGTTTGTCATCATCTTATCGCTGTTGGCTTACTTTTTATGATTTAAGCCCTAAGCCGCGATAGCACATGTCACTTATTTAACGCTGCACTCTGCGGCTAAGGAATGCGCTCCCATGTCGCTTGTAATACCAAGTTCTGATACACCACTGACCACCAATAACCGCCAAATCTCTAAAACCATACCCGATGCCGACGCTGGCATCATCATCATTGGAGCGGGTATGGCGGGTAGCCGCTTTGCAATCGAGCTGGCACGCGCGCGCCAGTCCGTACAGCCTAACCCTGGGCCAACTCATAGACCACTACCCATCACCCTTATCAGTAAAGAGACGCAGGTTGGCTATAACCGCATCATGCTATCGCCTGTATTAGCAGGAGAGCGCGCTTTTGATGAGACGTATCTTTATGATAAGGCAGAATATGAGCAGCTTGGTATCACTGTGCTGGCAGGAGTTAGTGTTAATGCTGTGGACACCAACGAGCAGTTGATTACGTTAGATGATGGCCAGATGCTACCTTATGCCAAGCTTGTACTAGCGACAGGGTCGAGCGCGCGGATTATTCCTTTTGCGGGTCATGAGGCGACGGGCGTCCACGTCTTTCGTGAGATTGCTGATGCCGAGATGCTCAGCCAGTACGCAAGCCTAAGCAAAACAGGGATTGTCATTGGTGGCGGGGTACTGGGACTGGAGGCGGCTTGTGCGCTCGCGGCACAGGGCGCGTCGATGAGCGTTGTCCACATGGATGATTATGTACTCAATCGTCAACTTGATATGCCAGCGGCGCAGCTATTGCAAGCGGAGCTGGCCTCTCGCGGCGTTGGGATTGAGGTCTCGGCGCTCACTGAGCGGATCGTGACGATGGAGGGCAAAGTGTGCGGACTAGCGCTACAAGATGGGCGCACCTTAGCCGCTGACTTTATCGTTATGGCGGTAGGGGTGGTGCCAAATGTAGCGCTGGCAGTAGAGAGTGGCCTTGAGGTCAATCACGGCATCCGCGTCGATCGCTATATGCATACCAGCGCCGCGAATGTCTACGCTATTGGCGAATGTGTGGAGCTGGACGGCGAGCTGTTCGGCATGGTCGCGCCCGTTAATGAGCAAGTCGATACCTTAGTTTCTGTATTAAAAGAGACAGTGTCAAAAAGTACAGGGCTTAACAATTCTGCGCTAAAAGACGACGGAAGAAAAGCTGACAACGCACAGGCTAAAGAAAGCTGGCAACCCTTTATCAGTAAACCTTTATCTCTAAAACTAAAGGTATCTGGTATCAGTGCCTTTTCAGCAGGGCAAGTTGATTTTGATAAGAGCGAAGCGGCGACCATCGAAACCATTACCTATCAGCAAACCCGCCTGAACCATTATCACTGCCTTTATATCAAAAATAACACCCTGATCGGCGCAGTGCTCTATGGTGAGGTCAGTGAAGGCGGTTTTTATAGTCAGCTGATCAGCGCTGGCACCGATATATCCTCTATCAAGACCGAGTTGATCTACGGGGCGGCCTACTGTGATTTGACAGAAATAGTGGCTGCTGATGGCTTAGATAAAACTTTAGATATAGAGAACGAATTAGACAAAGTAGGGGCACTATTATGAGTGATTTGCCCTTAAATAAGCCAAACCATCAGCTAAACACCGCGCAAGCATCGAACCATCATGATCCTGTCATAAATAACCGCACAACAGCTGGTCGTATTGCCACTTTTACTGATGCGCCAAGTCGTTATGAATCCGGTACTCATAAGCCCAGCCAAACTATTCGTACCACGTGCCCTTATTGCGGCGTTGGCTGTGGGGTGCTGGCAAGTGTGGATAAGGCAGGTTACATAAGCGTAGCAGGCGACACCGATCATCCAGCAAACTTTGGTAAGCTGTGCTCAAAGGGCAGTGCGCTGGCGCAAACTTTAGCTAGCGATCGGCGTATCACAACACCTTATTACCAAAATAAACCCCTCTCCATGGCACAGACGCAAGATGATCAAATGCCAAGTGCTCAATCAGCCACGCAGCCAGCAGAATGGGATACAGTATTAGACGACATTGCCGCGCGCTTAAATAATACCATTGCCCAGCACGGGCGCGACAGTATTATGTTTTATGTCTCAGGGCAGCTATTGACTGAGGACTACTACGTTGCCAATAAGTTTATAAAGGGCTTTATCGGTAATAACAATATCGACTCCAACTCGCGGCTGTGCATGTCATCAGCAGTGGCAGGGCATAAGCGTGCTTTTGGCGCTGATATCGTCCCCGGCAATTACGAGGACTTAGAAGCGTGCGATTTATTAGTGCTAGTCGGCTCTAACATGGCGTGGTGTCATCCTATCTTGTTCGGACGATTTCTAGCTGCCAAAAAGGCCGACCCTGATAAAAAACTTATCGTTATTGACCCGCGCCGTACCGACTCCTGCGCGTTCGCTGACTTGCACTTGCCGATAGCAGCAGGTACGGACACCCATTTATACAATGGGTTACTGCACTATCTCAACGAGCACGGATGCACGGATAATGCCTTTATCGTAAATACCGTTGGCGTCAATGAGGCGCTAGCAGCTGCAAAAGATTGGAGCATTGAGAGGGTCGCCAAAGCTTGCCAAGTCAGTAGTGCGAGCATTCTTAAGTTTTATCAGTTAGTCGCTCGTCATGATAAGACGGTGACCGCGTTTAGCATGGGCGTCAATCAGTCCAAAAGCGGTACGGACAAAGTCAATGCCATTATCAATACCCATCTGCTGACAGGGCGGGTTGGCAAAGTAGGGGCAAGTCCGTTTTCGCTCACCGGTCAGCCAAATGCCATGGGCGGGCGTGAAGTCGGTGCGCTGGCTAATTTACTCGCCGCGCATCTGGACTTAGATAACCGCACGCATCGGCAATTAGTAGCCGACTTTTGGCACGCACCGCAGCCTATAGCATCAACAGCGGGTATCCAAGCTTGCGATGCGGCTGATGCGATCTTGGATGGACGTATCAAAGCGATTTGGATTATGGCGACCAATCCTGTAGTCAGCTTGCCAGAAGCCGACAAGTTTCGCCGTGCACTCGCTGCCTGCGAGCTGGTCATCGTCTCTGATTGCTCGGTCGATAGCGATACGGTTAAGTGCGCGGATATTGTATTGCCCGCGCAAGGTTGGGGCGAGAAATCTGGCACAGTGACTAACTCTGAGCGGCGTATCTCGCGCCAACGTACCCTAATGCCTGCGCTTGGTCTGGCTAAGCCCGACTGGTGGATACTCTCGCAAGTTGCCACGCGAATGGGGCTGGCAGGCTTTGACTATCAGCATCCCAGCGAGATATTTAATGAGCACATGGCGCTAACTGCTGTCAAAAACGACCCAAGCCAGCCTGCATCTGCGAGAAATCAGCCGCGCTATCTAAATTTGCCAACCGACATTTTAAATCAGCCTCGTAGTCTACAGCCTGATCTTGATCACCAAGGCTCAAGTTTAGCTTCTTTGAGCCGTGACGACTATGATCTTATGACGCCTTTTCAGTGGGGCGGCGCGCGTATTGTATCGCTACAAGCTAACTTTGTAGCGATAACGCCACTTGCTGATGCCAGCGTATCTAATATGTCTCAGCGTCGGCATCAACGTCAGCGTCACTATTCAACATCGAAATTAGCAGCAAACGACCTTAATAAAACAAGCGATCATAAACGCGCTACACTTGATAGTGATAAATCATTGACTGTGCCTCTACGGCTCATTACCGGCAGACTCCGCGATCAGTGGCATACCATGACCCGTACTGGCCTTGCGCCGCAGCTCAATCAACATCAGTCAGTACCGACACTGACTATCCATCCTAACGATGCCAACGTGCTCAATATTAATGACGGCGACTACGTACAGCTGCATCCGTGCTACAAGGATGACGAGCAAAGCGAGGAGAAAAACAAAGAGAAAAATAAGAAGCAAGCGACTGCTTTACATGAGGACGCTAAAGTATTCGCGCACGTTGCTATCAGTGATAGTATGCGTATCGGCGATGCTTTTATGCCGATGCACTGGAGCGATGCCTTTGCCAGCTTTGCCCGCGTAGGGACGCTCATTCCAACCCTAGTCGATCCGCACTCAGGACAGCCTGAGCTTAAAAACTCAGCGATTCGCATCAGCCGTGTGCCGATGCAGACGTTTGGTAAGATTTTGGTGCACACCGATCTACAAGACGCCATACTGGTGCATTTGCGGTCTATAAACTCACGTTTTACGCAGCAACAGCAAGACCAATTATCAAGCCAGTTAGTAGAGCAAGCATCGTGCTCAACCTTAAATACAAAGAGTGAGCCGTCTTCTTTAACCTTACCAGCGCTACCTGCATTGACATGGAGTATCAGCAGGCAAGCGAATAGCGTTGAGATTACCCTTGCAAGCCCCCTTAACAGCGTTGCCGAACACTTACTCGATCCTAACTTTTGGCAGCAGTTTGTTGATAGTTATCAGAGTCGCTTAGATGACAAGCCCTTATGCAGCAGCGCTTTTACCCTTAGTAAACCAACAGGGCAACTGCGCTTTGTCACAATGCAAACGCCCGTCAATAAAGAGGCAATCATAAGCTTACCTAACTTTTCAGCTATTTCAGCATCCACTACAGCGAGCGAGCAGCTGTTACTCGCCATCTACTTTGCACCAAAGGTAGCTAAGCTGCCCAGCAGTCATTGGCTCGATAGCTGCTTTACCAGTACGGATGCCATACCCGCAGCTCAGCGCGATAAATGGCTACTCGCAGGGCGTCCAGCCACAGGGTATATCGATCCAGGCCCGCTGGTATGCTCGTGTATGGCTGTCGGAGAAAACATCATCATTAGTGCAATTACTAAGGAGCACTGTCGTAGTGCGCAAGCGGTTGGTAAAGCCTGCCGCGCAGGAACCAATTGCGGCTCATGTATCGGTCAGATTAATACCTTAATCGCAGCCCATGTATCGTAACTGCTGGTTGTGACGGCTATTATCTGTACTGAGCGCTATGCTATGGCACAAGGCTTGCAGCTTACGTTATACGATATTTTGTTTTTGTCCTGCACTGTTATGCAGCGAGTTTGCAGCACGGCAGTGTCACTTAAGGGTACTATCATGACGGATTTATTTGCTGTTAAAACCCCCAGCGCTCATAAACTAAGCGCTAATAAAGCAGGTGCTAATAAAACAGGCACAGTGCATCTCGTTGGTGCAGGTTCTGGCGACCCTGAGCTGTTAACGCTAAAAGCACTGCGCGTCATGCAGCGCGCGGATGTGGTGCTCTACGATAGCTTAGTCTCAGAAGATATCTTAGATATGTGCGCACGAAGCGCCGAGAAGATATTCGTCGGTAAGCGTAGATCCAATCATGCACTGCCGCAAGCAGGCATCAATGAGCTACTCGTCAAGCATGCGCTGGCAGGCAAAACAGTGGTCAGACTCAAAGGCGGCGATCCTTTTATCTTTGGTCGCGGCGGCGAGGAGCTCCAAGAGGTCGTGCGTCACGGTATTCGCTTTGAGTCCATCCCCGGCATCACCGCCGCCAGTGCTGCTGCAAGCCGAGCAGGTATTCCGTTGACCCATCGCGATCATGCGCAGTCTGTTAAGTTTGTCACCGCTTGCAAAAAGGCAGGCGCGCCTAACGATGACTATCACGAGCATCTAGATAGTACGCAAACGGTGGTGTTTTATATGGGCTTGCATCGGTTGGAGGAGATGACGCAGGGATTGATAGCTGCAGGACGCGACAGCGAGACGCCTTTTGCTATTATTAGTCATGCAAGCTTACCCACGCAGCAGTTACTTATCGGTACGCTTGGCACTATCGCTGATCAGCAAGCGTTGGCAAATCTGCCCACGCCTGCGCTGTTGATTATGGGTGATGTGGTGGCCTTGTATCATGAGCTTGCAGCCTATAATCTGGGTGCTTTGGGGTCATCTATGTTAGAGCAGTCTATCTACCAGCAGCATCGTACAGTGCATGCAGATAGTACTGCTACCGTATGATCGAAAAACAGATGTCATTGAGATAGATTTTGTACGACTAAAGCGCTCCTTAACGGAGTGTTTTTTTATAAAAAAGAAAAAAGAATTTAAAATTCAAGCAATAGCATAAAACTTCTAGGTTTTAGCATTTATATGTTAATGTTGTCTCGTATTGAGGCACTCATACACGCGCTAAAACCGTATTATTTACTGAATCAAGGAAGAGTCAATGGCTATCGAACGCTTTAAACCCACATGGATGGACGAAGAGATTGAAATGCTCCACGAGAGCGCTTTGAAGTTTTTTAATAACTGGGAGCAACACGATGAGAAGTGGCGCGACAGCGGCATGCTTGATCGCGACGCGTGGTTAGAGGCAGGGCAGATGGGCTTTTTATGTGCGTCCATGCCAGAGGAGTACGGCGGCGCAGGTGGGGATTTCCGTCACGAAACAGCGCTGATCTACGCGCAGATGGAAGCCAATCAATCAGGTTTTGGTGGCTTTTTGCATTCAGGTATCGTCGCGCCTTATATCTTGCACCATGGTACAGACGCTCAAAAACAAGCGTGGCTACCCAAAATGGCAAGCGGCGAGCTGATCGGTGCCATTGCTATGACGGAACCGGGGACAGGATCAGATCTACAAAATATCAAGACTTACGCGACTAAAGACGGTGATGATTACATCATTAACGGCTCAAAAACCTTTATTACCAATGGTCAGCTCGCCAACTTAATCATCGTCGCTTGTAAGACCGATCGCAGCGCTGGCGCAAAAGGCGTCTCGCTTATCGTCGTCGAGACGGATAAAGCGCCGGGGTTTGAGCGCGGCAAAAAGCTCAAAAAACTTGGCATGGCAGCGCAAGATACCTCTGAGCTGTTCTTTAACAACATGCGGGTGCCACAAGCGAACCTGCTTGGCACGGTTGAAGGCTTAGGCTTTGCCCAGCTGATGCAAGAGCTGCCACAAGAGCGTCTCATCGTCGCTATTGCGGGTATTGGAGCGATGAAATTAGCGCTGGATCTCACCATTGAGTACACCAAAGAGCGCACCGCCTTTGGTACGTCGATTTGGAGCTTTCAAAACACCCGCTTCAAGCTTGCTGAATGCAACTCACATTACATCGCTTCAAGCGCGCTATGTGATGCCGCTATCGAGGCATTGGTAAAAAAAGAGCTAAGCGTAGAGCACGCCGCTTTAATTAAATATTGGGTCACCGAAAAGCAGTGTATCGTCATGGATGAATGCGTGCAGTTATTCGGCGGTTATGGCTATATGTTAGAGTATCCGATCGCTCGTCTCTACGCGGATGCTCGCGTACAAAAGATCTATGGCGGCACCAATGAGATCATGAAGGAGCTGGCCTCGCGCTATATGTAAATGCTACTTCGCTAATAGCAACTTCCAAACTTTTAACACCCTTTCGCCTCAAAAGACATATCGACGACCTAAGTCAAATGATGATTTATGTTATTGCTAATGCTTTTGGGGCTAATAGTCTTTAAAATTAGCACTAAGTGATACTCGCTTAAAAAGGGTTTAGGATGACAAGAGATATAGAGCTAACCCTATAACTGTATGGAAATGATATTGAGGATAACCGATGAAATTATATGGACTCATGGTGCTCGCACCATTCTTAGTCGCTTGTAGTAACAAATATATTGTCACTGATCCAGTGAACAACATGGCTTACGAGTCGCCGCATTTGCCCAATAACGCCATCATTACAGGCAACTTAAAGACAAGCGGCGGTATATTTGGGCCTGATCACACGATGTATATCAGTGCTATTGATGGTGAGTCTGTACTCTATAGCCGTCTTGGTAATCACACCGACACTTGGAACAATGTCTATCCCATTAGTGCAGGTACGCATACCATCACCGCTACTTATAAGTCAGGTGGTTTCAGTGTCGTACCGACGGCGCTGAGTTTTGCAGCACAGCCAAACCGTACCTATCAGCTTGACTTTGCAACGGATAGAGGCACAGACTGGTTGAACACGCCAGAATATGTAGACGTTTGGATTATGGATAAAGCAACAGGACAGAGAGTTTCAGAAGTGGTACGAACGATGCCGACCTCAGGGTTTGAGCTGCCTTCGTTTTCTATAGGTAGTAGTGAAACGGTCAACTAAAATGTTGAGCAGTATTGCATTTGCGCAGCAAAATAGGTTGTCATGACGATAGCGGCACTTAAGACTAAACGTTTAATTCTACGCCAATGGCGACCCAGTGATTATCCTATATTCGCTGAGATGAACGCAGATATTGAGGTTATGCAATACTTTCCTCAGCTGCTCACACCAAAACAAAGCGATAAGATCGCCTATAAATGTCAGCAGCTGATTAAAAATAATGGCTGGGGCTTTTGGGCGGTCAGTCTCAACAGCGATAATACCTTTATCGGTATGGTTGGTCTAAACGAGACACACATCGATATGCCCTTTGCCCCAAGTATAGAGATCGGTTGGCGCTTACATAAAGACTATTGGGGGCAGGGCTATGCCACTGAGGCGGCGCGCGCGGCTTTAGACTTTGCTTTTACAGTGCTTGACTTAGATAACGTCATTGCCTTTACGGCAGTGACTAACCAGCGCTCGCAGCTGATTATGCAGCGCATCGGTATGACAGATACCCAAAGTAATTTTTATCATCCTATGCTCAAGCCGAGTCATGCGCTTGCTGAGCATGTTTTGTACAAGATCACTCGGCAAGAGTGGTTCTCTTTTATGCTCAGCTATTCCGCGAAAACGTCAAAATATGACCTTTAAAAGGCAATTCTAGATACGCCGTATCGATAGGTTTGATATGCTGGCTGCTAAAACCGAACTCCGTCATTTTAGCTGTCAGCTTGTTTTTGCGTCCGCGCCCTGGATCGACAACGATGACCTCGCACGTTGGTCTAGCGTGACGCGCGATAAAGGCGGCGAGCATCTCGATATGCTGATCCTCATACAATAAATCACTACCGATAATCACATCAAACTGTCCTAAATGACTATTATCCTCGCTCCAGTCTAAGCGCTCAAAACGGATCTCTTTATCGTCGTTCAAAGCCGTATTTCTATCTAAAAAATACTCGGCGGCGGGATGATAATCAGTTGCCGTAATATCAGCGCGGCGATGATTGAGGAGCAGGCTCGATAATGCCATGCCGCAGCCAACCTCTAATATGCGCTTGCCTGCAATAGCATAATCAAGCATGTGATTGGCAAGCACCAGACTTGATGGCCAAATTACCCCAAACATCGGCCACGACGCTGAGCATATCCCTAGCTGTAACGCTTCGTCATCGGGATCACTGTACTGCTGATTATCGCGTAGCGTACAGATATGGATATCAGTCTGACCGATCTCAATAGTTTGATAGCGCAGACGTACTGTCGTTGGGGAGGCCATGACGTGTCCTATAAAAGGAGCAGAAGTGCTAAGTCGGGCGAAGTGCCTCTATCAAGGAATTAAAGCAAGCAAGGGATTAAAGCAAAAGATAAATCTGACATTGTTTATAAACTAGGCTTATTTACTAGAGTATGCAGGGATTAATCCGCCAGTGTTGTTACTTCTAAAGGTATTATTATTGCTGACATCAGCACTGATACCAGTATGACCTCTATCAAGCCGATGAACATATTGTTGTAATTGTCACCAAATACCACATTGACATATACGCGCTACAGCTATAAATTCCCATCATATCAGTATTGATATTTCTTCCCTTCCTATCTATGTGGTCAGTGTTAAGGACAGTTTATGAGTATTAGTCAGGCCATCGAAAAAGTTGAAGCCCGTTACGCGCATCAACCTGAGTTTGTACAAGCAGTAAAAGAGGTGGCGCTTACCATTGCGCCCTTGTATGACGCTCATCCTGAATATCAAAAGATGAAAATATTTGAGCGCTTGGTGGAGCCTGATCGCATTATTAGCTTTCGTATCAATTGGGAGAACGATAAAGGCGAGGTACAAGTCAATCGCGGCTGGCGGGTACAGTTTAGTAATGCCCTAGGCCCCTACAAAGGTGGCGTGCGCTTTCATCCTACAGTGAACCAATCGGTATTAAAGTTTTTAGGTTTTGAGCAAATCTTTAAAAACGCGCTGACTGGTCTACCTATGGGCGGCGGTAAAGGCGGCTCAGATTTTGATCCAAAAGGCAAAACAGACAGTGAGATTCGCCGTTTTTGTTATGCGTTTATGCGTGAGCTGCATCAGTACGTGAGTAAAGACATCGATGTCCCCGCAGGCGATATTGGGGTGGGTAGTCGCGAAGTCAGCTATATGTTTGCGATGTACAAAAACTTAACCCATGAATACGGCGGAGTATTGACTGGTAAAGGCGTTGGCTTTGGCGGTAGCTTGATGCGTACTGAAGCCACAGGTTACGGTGCAGTATACTTTTTGGCCAATATGCTCGGCGCTCAATCTGACAGCTTTAAAGGCAAAAAGGTGTTGTTGTCAGGCGCAGGTAACGTATCGCTGCATGCCGCTGAAAAGGTCTGTATGCTTGGCGGTATTCCTATTGCGGTCTCTGATTCAAAGGGGACGTTATATGATGAAAACGGTCTGAATCAAGACAAAATTGACTGGCTTAAAAAACAAAAAGCAGAGAGCAAACCCTTGACGGACTATATAGCGGTTTACGGCGGAGAGTGGTTCGCTGGCAAAAAACCTTGGCATCTAAAAGGTGATGTCGCTATTCCTTCTGCGACTCAAAATGAAGTCAACATAGAAGATGCCAAAATGATGGTCGAAAACGGGGTTAAATATATCGCTGAGGGCGCTAATATGCCACTCGACGCTGATGCTGTTGACTACGTTCGTGAGCACCGCGTGCATTACGCGCCCGGTAAAGCGGCTAATGCAGGCGGAGTTGCTGTATCAGCGCTTGAGATGTCACAGAACTCAGTGCGTCAGTACAAAACCTTTGAGCAGATTGATGAGCGTTTAAAGACCATCATGAAAAACATTCACGATAGCGCTGCTGAAGCGTCAGACAAATACAATCAAACGGACAATAATTACATTGATTATATGGCAGGCGCAAACATCGTTGGTTTTAAACGCGTTGCTGATGCTTTAATTGCCTATGGTATATTGAATTAAATAAGGCTCAGGTTCAGTATCAGCTCAGTTGAGTATGTTCTTAATCTAGATGCTCTAATATGCAAACGTTTATTCGTTGAATAATATAGGTAACGAGAACGGTAGTGACTTACAGTCGCTGCCGTTTTTTCTTTTTGATACCTTTTGCACGTAGCATTATTGCTAAATTTTAATGCCCTAAAAAGACGCTCGCTAAAGTTCTTAGGCGTATAACCTACTCATGACTAAGGATATTTACATTTCTTACCCAGCGTTACATTAATGCGTTTTTATGGACAGTTCTTAGATAATTCTTCGGGAGTATATTAGGTATTATCATCTCATATATTAATAAAGCTTAATCAGGGCAATGAACAAAGTACGTAGTAAAACAGCCACTGAGATAGCACTCGATATGGTGAATGAGGATAAAACATGACGACTGATAAGGATATTTATGCAAATGCAAATGATATTGCTATGAGCTCGTTATCTATTTTGTACCCTAACCCAAACTTGGACGTAACCGGTAATTTAGCTTTTAAACCTAAGTCTATACCTTTAGACAAAACCAGCCGCGCCCAATGTTTTATATCAAGTCATTTGTCACGCTTTGCTACTCAATTGACCCTTAATAAAAACGGTACTATTAAAAACGATACTATTAAAAAAGTTACTATTAAAAAGAGCGATAATCAACAAAACGCAAACAGTAAACGCAATGCTGAATACAATCAACCTCATAAAAATAGATTCAATAAAAATATAACCTCTCAAAAAGACAACGACGATCAACATATAACAGATGTTAATGCTACTGATAAGTTCTCTTTATTAAGTGCTCATAGTGAAGTGCGTTTAAGTTTTCAGCTTATGACCCGCGCTGAGCCTGCTGATATGGTTATCGCCACGATACGCTCATTACTGGCTATAAAAGAGCCTGAAGATGAGATCTTAATCGTTGATAATAATCATACAGACACCTCGTTATACACCCCTTTAGCTAAGTTTTGTGCTGGACTTGATGCTAGTCTTAAGGTGCGTTTTTATCATGTGGACGTTGTTGCAGGTTTTAAAGCAGGAGCACTAAATCTGGCTTTGGGACTTATGGATCCAGATTGTACGCATATTGTCGTTGTCGATAGTGACTACCAAGCACTACCGCAAGCCCGCACTGCTATTGCTCAGGCGATCCAGCACTATCCTACGCACAGTCTATTGCAGTTCCCGCAGTTTTATCGTGATGCTCATCTCAGTGACGTGCATAGCGAGCTCAATCATTATTTTAACTACCATCTGTATCGCCCCTTTAATAGAATGCGCGCGCTATCAACGGGTACTTATGCCGTCATTCGCAGGCAGGCTTTGTTAAATTTGGGCGGCTGGTCAGGTGCATCTTTGACTGAGGATGCACAGATGGGCGTATTGATGCATTATCAAGGTTTGCGTAGTCAGTATATACCAAGGGTTATTGCGAACGGTCTACTACCAACGAGTATTCATGATCTGATCGCGCAGCGTTGCCGCTGGATATACGGTAACATGCAAGTCATCAACGGCTATTTTTCAATAGCATCAAGCCAACAATTAAAACCCAATCAAACAAAGCTCGAACGCCTCGCTTATTGGCGCGCGCACTTCTCGCAGTTGACAGCGTGGTTAAACTTTACCGGACTTTTTATTGTATTGCACGCCTGTACCTTGCTGATAATAGCAGCGCTAATGTTGACAGGAGCAAATATTAATCCTGAGCCGCTACAGCTGTCGTTATATGTCGTATACACAAGTTATGGGATATTCTTATTACGGCGTTTGCAGGCGTACATCCGTGATAAAGCGCCGCTTAATCAACAAATTAAGGGAGCAGCGCCATCGCGTTTGTCGCAGCGTCTGCGCGCTTGGGCGATGCACCTAAACTTTTGGGAGCTTGGGGCGTTGTCGTGGTTGCCAGTGTTGTGGGGGCGTGATAAGCCCTTTGTCTGTACGCCTAAACAGGCGACTGTGAGCACGCCGCGCGCCTTATGGCTAGCTAACATCCGTGCTGTACCTAAGTTGTTGTTTGTCCTCAGCGCACTTACTGCACTGGTAACAGCTCCTTTTTCGGTCTTTTATTCGCCGTTATTGTTCATTAGCGCTGTAGTGCTTTGCGCGCTTAAACTGGCGTCAGCGCATGTGATCTTGAGCAATTACGCTTATACAGAACCTGAGACTCGCGCTGCTATAGATTTTAATGAGGCGTATCACAGTAATAGACGCAGCTCTAACTATCGCGGTCAAAACCCTAAGATACCCTTAACGCGCACTCCGTCAACGCACACTCCCTCAACGCGCACTCAATCCATCACTACTAGCAGTAGCGCTCAGCCGCCGCGTACCGTGCACTCTGCTGCCTTTGAAGATGATAACGCGGTAAATTTTTAATCTGAATCTATGATCTGAATCTATTAAACGTCAATTTTAACTACTTTATATGCTTGAGTATCTTAATATGCAAACTAAATTACGCGTTGCTATCATTGCGCATTCCTTGTATCCCATCGCTGAACCCTATGCAGGTGGTCTTGAGATGATCACCCAACTGCTTTGTGATGAACTCGTTGCGCGTGGTCACGACGTCCTGCTTTACGCCCATAGCGAGAGTCAAACGCAAGCACAACTCATACCTTTTATGACGCGGGCTGAGTTTGAAACCTTGGTTTATGATAACGAGCAAGACTCTGTTGGCATGAGCCGTGAGGAGCTGTATCAGTACTTAGTTTATCAGCAGGCCATACGCGATATTATCAGCCGAGACACGCGCGGCGAGATTGATATTGTCCATAACCATAGCTTGCATCACATTCCGATGACTATGGGTCAAGCGTTTGGCGCACGTAGCTTTACGACTTTTCATACCCCTATTTTTCCGCAGCTACGTTTAGGGCTGCTGACCTTGCAACATGGGACAACGACTCAGTTTACCGCAGTCAGTCGCCATCAGCAGCGACTGTTCGATGAGTTTGTCCCTGCGCACGTGGTTTATAATGGTATTGACGTAGAATCTTTTGATTACTATACAGGACCAATCGACGATGAGGTCTATCTATGGTATGGACGCATTTGTCCTGAAAAAGGCACGCACTTAGCGATGGAGTACTGTAAAGCGGCTGGTAAGCGCTTAGTGATTGCCGGACCAAAGAGTAATCAGGACTATTATGACGAACGCGTTGCACCGTTATTAGCGGCAGATAAAAAAAGACAAGAGGATAAGGGATCTGCGCTATTGTTTGATTACGTAGGGCACTTAAGTAAAGCGCAGATCAATGACTACTTATGTCAAGCCACTGCTATGCTATTTACGAGTACGTGGGATGAGCCTTATGGTCTCACCCTTGCTGAGAGCTTAGCTTGCGGGACACCAGTTATCGGCTTTGATGCAGGGGCGAGTAGCGAGATTATTACACCGTCAACGGGTATCATCGTCGCCAAAGAGGATAGAGCGGCGTTTGTACAGGCTTTTGCAAACATTAAGAGTATCTCGCGCACTGCTTGTCGTCAGCGCGCTGAGCAGTTTTGTTCTGTGACTGCTATGGTCGATGGTTATGTGGCATTATACCAAGAGACATTGAACGATAACCCTACTTATGCGCCTGAGCAGCAAGCCTTGTCTGTACTATAAATACTATTAACAAGCATAATGACTAAAACAGCAGACTAATATTGGTTTGTCTTTAACCTTCTTATCTTATTGTAGGATATCTTTGTTATGCGTATTGGCTATTATGCGCACCATCACGGCTCAGGTCACTGCCGCCAAGCGGATAAGCTTGCCGCCTTGTTGCCGCCAAGCTATCGTCAGCAAATGATAGTGTTCACCAGCTTATCTGCTGAGGACTATACTTTTAGTCATATAGACACTGATCACGTCATCCGTCTAAGCGCGGAAGATGAGCGCCCAGACGATGTGCTAGCAGGGCGGGCAGGGCAGTACTGGCAGCCAAGTAGTTTGCATTACTCGCCTGTGGGTAATAGCGATATTCAACAGCGTAGTTGGCAGATATTGGATACGATTCAGCAGCGCCAGATTGATCTGATGATCATTGATGTCAGTGCTGAGGTGGCGATGCTTTGCCGCGCGGCAAGTGTGCCTTATTTATACGTCAGACTACCAGGCGAGCGTGACGATACGCCGCACGTCAGTGCGTTTACAGGCGCGTTAGCCTTGCTTGCGCCTTATCCTAAAACACTCGAAGCAATGCAAACGCCTAATTGGGTGGTGCAAAAGACTTATTACCTTGGGTTTTTGGTGGCGAAAGAGGCGAATAAAACAGCACGCTTTGATTTTAAAGCGCTACTAATGGATTTGGCAGCAGATAATACCGTCAGCGCGCGCTTAGAGACTGAGTACCTAGATGATAAGCGTGCAGATGATGGTTCTAAGCATAACCGTCTTAGTAATGACCCCTTAAAAATAGTCACTGTCATCAAAGGCTATGGCGGGCACGCGGCTATCGATGCAAAGCTGCCTGAACTACGTAAGCTATTGCCTGAGGCTCTGATTATCTCGCTTGGACCTATTGATGATGCAGCGCGTCACTGTGTTGATATTGCAACTGAGGTCAGCGACGTTACGCCATTTATTGCCCACAGTGATCTGCTAGTTATGGCTTGTGGACTCAATGCCGTTGCGCAAGCCTATGATTATGCCACGCCGCTAGTCGTGCTGCCTGATGCGCGCCCCCATCGCGAGCAAGAGGTGATGGCAGAGGCGCTTATTGCTCAAGGTCGCGCGCTTAGTTGGGCGCAGTTTACGACTCAAGGCCGAGATAAACAGAGTTCAATACCTTCTTTATGTACTGACAACCCTAAGCTGCTGGATAAAACAGACAACACTACTAGGCGTGCGGCGCAAGATCTCATATCTAGTATCACAACTTATCCTTCTACTAAAGCTTGGTTTGATCAGTGGCTATTGCCAAAGCTTAACATAAGCGTTGAGGTTTAGCTTAATTTAGTGCAGCAATCAATGCCTTAATGCATCTTTGACTATACGAATAGAACCATTATATAAATAGAACTCCGGAAATCGATACCAATGACCACTTACGAACCAAACACTAACAACGACACCCTGCCTGTTAGCGTAATCACGACTTGCTATGGGCGCAACCGTCATTTATATACCCTACTGGCTAGTCTTGCTAATGGTAGCGTGCAACCTGCGGAGGTGATTATTGTTAATGATGATGCCGATGCCAAACGCTTAGCTCAGTACGAGCTAAATATCATAAAGATACCGACGTTTGCTAGCGAGCACGTACATAATATGGGCTTTGATATCGGACGCAATCGTAACATTGGCGCTGCTAGAGCCAGCCATAACGCCTTAATATTCTTAGATGTTGATTGTATTGTTGCGCCCACTTTTATCGAGAACCTGTACGCCAAGCTACAAGCGCATCCTGACGCATTACTTATGGGACAGCCGCGCTATTTAACCCGGCCGTTAGACGATAAAGAGGTGAGTCAGTTGCACCAAAATAAATTGGCTTCAAGTGTGTTGAATACGTTATCCGTCTTGAACCCTTATCGCGATAATTTTGAGTGTCAAGAGAGCGCTACTATGAAACAAAGTAATGACTACGGTGCATTTTGGAGTCTTTGTTTCGCTATTATGCGTCGACCATTTGGTATTATCGGTGGTTTTGACACCAGTTATGTTGGCTATGGGGCCGAGGATACAGATTTTGCATTTGTCGCCCAAGCCGCTGCTATTGATTTTTATTTGACCAATGACGTGGTCTATCATCAGCAGCACCCTGTTTATCGGCCACCGCTTAATCATTTAGAGAGTATCGTAATAAACGCCAATAGGTTTTATGAGAAGTGGCGACATTGGCCTATGGCAGGATGGCTTGACGACTTTGCCAACATGGGCTTGATTGATTGGCAAGCTCAGCAAACGACGCTCATAAAGGTTAAACGTGCGCCAAGTTCTGCTGAGATTGAGGCGGCGCATTATCCAGATGCGCCTTACGTCTAAACGTTTGGCCTCCTAACTTAGCACTGATTTAAATTTAACTCGCCAAATGTAATGCTACAAGCTCAATCTAGTCCTTCTTGAGTATCCATTTCAGTACTGACGAATAACATCTACGTGACTTGGCGGCGCGGCAAGCTCCTCGCGCTCAAACGCCCAGTTATGCCCCTCCCAAAAGTGCGCTGTTTTATCACTATCATTAAACCCTAGCATCAATAGTTGTAGAGGCGCCGCATCTGGCTGCAACTGTCTTACATGCATGCGCGCTGCTAGCAACAATCTATACAGCAAAAACCCAGAGGTTGGCGCTGAGGAGTGAATATGTCTAAAGCTTGGGTAATCTGCCACCACGGTGTGCTGCTCTGAGAGGACGCGGCAGTGCTTATCACTATGCAGTAAGTTCGCTAATGTCTCTGGAATCTTTACCACCCGCTCTTTTGTCACAGGATCGTCATCGGACTTTGGATCATCGGCAGGCGTTGGGAACTGATAAGGTGTATTGCTCAGTAGTATACCAAGCGCTGCGTGCTGTGACATTTGGGTGATCGCTGTCACATTATTGCTGCGCGGCGGTAGACCAAAGTGCAATAGGCTATCGCCAATCTGACGAAAAAATAGCAGTTTGGGCAGAGTCTTAGCAAGCTTGTGAGTGGCTAAAAAATCAGCGTGAATAAAATCATTAAACAGGACCAACATATCAGTGGGCTGCAAAAGCGCTTCTAGTTTGGTTTGCGTGATTGAAGGATTATTAGCCATCAAAATAATACGGCGGCGACTTAATAAAGCATCTTGTATGACAGGTGGTAGGGTTTGAAAAGGCGCAGCTAGGGTATCGATATGATTGTTACTGTTAGGATAAAACAAAGTTTGAAACGTATTTTGCATAAATAGTTTGAGTCTTAAAAGTAGATAGATAAAAGGGTATAACGTGCTTAGGTATTATAGCCTTTACGCCACTAAATGAGTCGGTAGTGTATGGACCTAGCGTTCAGATATCCATAGCCAGTTTGATTAATACACGACAAACACGACCCATACATTATGCTACTTTTTTGCTTTGCAGTTTGCTTTATTTATCCTTATTATAAGTAGGGTGATTCAACAAGGAAAACAGGAGATAATAATATGAGTAACTTTGTAAAAGGGTTTCGGCGTACTACTTTAGGTGCTTGCTTAACTTTAGCATTAGCGACGGGTACGATGAGCACCGTCGCTAGCGCAGATACCGCTGAGGAAATACGCGCAGCACAGGCCACCCAAATCAATCTAAGCCAAGCGCTTGATATCGCTAACAAACAAGGTTTTGGTACTCTTGTTGCTGTAGATTTTGATGACGACGATAGCGACTCTAGAAGTAGTAGCAGCGTTTATGAATTAACATTCGTTAATGGCTCTACTGAACAAGAAGTCAAAATAGATGCAAATACTGGTGAGGTTGTGAGTTTAGATGCTGACAGTATGGATAGCGATGATATGAGCGAGTTTAATACTCAGCAGCGCGCAAAAATCAGTGTTACAGGCATCATCAATTCTTTAGATCAAAAAAACGGCAACCGTATCTTAGAGATTGAATTTGATGGTGATGGTGACTATAACGATCATCCACAGTATTATGAGGTCGATTTACTCAGAGGTAATCAAATTTACAAGATAAAAATTGATGCTGATAGTGGACGTGAGTTTGAGCGGGAACTTAAAGACTAATGCGCTTTAGTTTTAAAAAACAAAGCCCCAGTCATTTAATGATTGGGGCTTTTTGGTATAGATCATTAAAGTATTTTACTAACGCCAACGTCCGCGATACATCGTGCCTTTAATGGGATTTAGCCCTATTTGATAGGCCAAATCAGCAGGGCGGGCGATATCCCATAGTACCAAGTCTGCATCCATACCGACTTCTATTCTACCTTTTTTGTCTAATCCTAACGCTTTGGCGGCATGAGTAGTAGCGCCCGATAATACCTCCTCAGGCGTTAAATAAAATAAAGTACAGCCCATGTTCATTGCTAGCAGTAATGAAGTCAGCGGAGAAGTTCCGGGATTACAATCGGTGGAGATAGCCATAGCGACTTGGTGTTTACGCAGGGTTTCAATCGGCGGCAACTTGGTATCGCGCAGGGTATAAAACGCACCCGGCAACAACACAGCGACCGTGTTGCTCGCCGCCATTTTTTCTATATCAGACTCAGATAAATGCTCCAAATGGTCGCTTGATAAGCCTTGATAATCAGTAACTAATGCACTCGCGCCTATATTTGAGAGCTGCTCGGAGTGCAATTTGACTGGCAAATCAAGGTCACGCGCCACGTCAAATACCCGTCTGATTTGCTCGCTACTAAAGGCGATATTCTCACAAAAGCCATCGACAGCATCGACTAAGCCCTCAGAATGCAAAGTAGGTAGCCATGCGCAAACTTGCTCGATATAGTCATCCGAGCGGTCTTGCATATGGGATTTGTATTCCGGTGGTAGCGCGTGCGCGGCCAGATAAGTGGTGCTGACGTGGATGTCGTATTTGTCACCAAGCTGACGGGCAACCTTTAGCATTTTACGTTCGGTATCGAGATCAAGACCATAACCCGATTTAATCTCAATACTGGTCACGCCTTCCTTCATTAATGCCAGCAGCCGTTTTTCACTTTGCGCAAACAGCTCTTCAATACTAGCCGCGCGGGTGGATTTCACGGTGGAGACAATGCCGCCGCCTTGCTCCGCGATATCTTGGTAGCTGGCACCATGCAGGCGTGCTTCAAACTCATTGCTACGGTTTCCAGCATAGACCAGATGGGTATGACAGTCGATAAGCCCCGGGGTTAGCCAGTTTTTATTGGCATCTGTGATTCGCGCGCTTTGATAATCATCAAGGTATGCTGATATATCTTCATGCGCACCAATCCAAGCGATCCTGCCATCTTTAATACCGATAGCCGCGTTTTCTAGCTGACCGTAAGGCGTGCTATCTTGATTATCTTTATAAATATCAAAGCCGTATTGCGCGGAAAACGTTGCTAGATTGGCATTAATAATAATGTGCTCAAACGATGTCATACTGGCGTCGTCAAGCGTTTGCTCTTTAGCATGTGTTGTATTGTTCATAATGTGCTCCTGCTTATTTTAAAGCTAGTGCGTTTATAGTTTTGTCAGTCATGATTGCAGTAAATGCCGCTCAACGATGGTAGATAATAAACGCGCAGCTACTTTACAACTGCGGTTATCGACATCATAAGTGGGGTTAATCTCAGCGATATCCGCCATTTTGACTTTGTTTGATGCCATGATGAGCTTAACTGCGCGCTCAACAAAGGGCAGCTCAATACCGTAAGCGGCCGGGGCGCTAACGCCGGGTACCACGCTTGCAGGCAAGCAGTCCATATCGATGGTTAAATAAATAACATCGACGCTACTCATAAAGGTTTGTATTTGCGCCGCAATTTTTTTCCATTTTTTATTAGTGCAGTCTTCATCGCTGATAATATGCACGCCCAAAGCTTTGGCGCGGTCAAAGAGGGCGGCGGTATTGGATAAGCGGCTAACGCCAATGCAGCAATAGTGAAAGGGCTGCTGATGCGCGGTCAAATGCTCTGCTATTTGGCGAAACGGCGTACCCGATGTCGCCATATCCGCTTGACGAATATCGAGATGCGCGTCAAAATTAATGACCCCGATAGTAGGCGTGCTGTCGTTAGTAGCGGTATTATTGTTATTGCCGCTAGGCTTATTTTTGGAAGGGTTTGTAGAGTCGTCTTGAGAATGGTTTTTTGGCTCTTGTAGCGCTTGCCATAACCCTAAAAAACTCCCATACGCTATCGCATGACCACCGCCAAGACCGATGGCTAGATGACCTTGTTTGATAATGCTCGTCACTATATCAGCGTATTGCTGCTGCGCCTCTTCTAAAATTGCTTCGGCAAACGCATCATGATCATCGCATTCAATATTGCCGGCATCGCCTAATAAGGTTGTCAGCTCGCCAGCAAAGCTATCTTGCAATGCGCCAATGACCGGCAGGCTGGCAAAGGTGCTTTTTAGCAGCGGTGGGGCGGCGCGTGCGCCAATTCGGCCTTGATTACGGCGTACCCCTTGGTCGCAAGCGAAACCGACCAGTCCGATACGCTGGCCACTTTGCGGCGCTTTTTGCACACTGCTATGCTGACTGCTACTATCAAAATTGTAAGGCTGAGCGATTTGATACCAATAACAAGCGCGCTCGCTTTCAAACGGCTCAATACGACCCGTCCATAAGTCCATATCAGCTGGCATATGCTTAACGGTGCTCATGGTTAAATTCCTTAAAGATAGCAAAAGAATATAGCGCTACTGGTATAAATTTGATTTGTGTGCTGTACGACTGCGTCACTCCAGAGGCTGCATAAAACTCATCCCAGTAGCGCGTTTAAACCTATAACAGTTTTACATTTCACTGACTATATAAAATATCCCTACTTAGACGAATACCAATCCGCGCGTAGCTCTTGCCAATGGTTCGTTAGCGACCCGCTTAATACCAGTTGTTTTGCCGCTTCAATATCAGGGGCAAGGTATCGGTCTTTATCATAAAAACTCACTTGCTCGCGCAGACGCTGATGCGCGGTTTGTAGTGGCGCTGAGGTATCGAGACCGCGGCGAAAATCTATACCTTGTCCCGCTGCTAACAGCTCAATGCCGATAATGGTCGCGGTGTTTTGTACCATCTCGTGCAGACGCCGCGCACTATAAGTCGCCATCGAGACATGATCTTCTTGATTGGCAGAAGTCGGGATACTATCGACACTGCCAGGGTGGGCGATGGATTTGTTCTCTGATGCTAGGGCAGCGGCGGTCACGTGCGCAATCATAAATCCTGAATTGACGCCCGGGTTTTCTACCAAAAACGGCGGCAGTCCTGCTGACAACGTCGCATCGATAAGCAATGCCACGCGGCGCTCTGACATAGAGCCAATCTCAGCAATCGCTAGTGCTAGCATATCAGCGGCAAAAGCGACAGGCTCGGCATGGAAGTTGCCACCTGATAGAGCTACTGGGCCGTCTTCATTATTAAAGATAAGCGGATTATCAGTTACCGCATTGGCTTCAATAAGTAAGGTTTGACCAGCTTGATTGATGATATCAAGGCAAGCACCCATGACTTGTGGCTGACAACGTAGACAGTAAGGGTCTTGTACTCTGTTGTCTTGCTCGCCCTGATGCGAGGCGCGAATGGCGCTCCCTTTAATCAAACTTCTGTGTGCTTGAGCAATTTGAATCTGTCCATGATGGCCGCGCACGTCGTGAATACGCGCATCAAAAGGCGCGTCGGAGCCCTTGGCAGCGTCAATGGACATGGAACCCACGATAGTGGCTGATTCTAATAAATCACGCGCGTGGAAATAACCACGCAAAGCAAGAGCCGTCGATACTTGCGTGCCGTTGATGAGCGCCAGCCCTTCTTTTGCTGCAAGCGTAATGGGCTCAAGGCCGTGCTGCGCTAGTGCATCTGCAGCGGGTACGCTTTTGCCATCGACATAAACGTGACCTTCACCCATCATCGCCAGCGTCATATGCGCAAGCGGCGCTAAATCACCAGAGGCGCCAACCGAGCCTTTGGCCGGAATGTGCGGGGTGATTTGGTTGTTAATTAAGCCGAGTAGGCTATCGATAACCACGCGGCGTACGCCAGAGACGCCTTGGGCAAGGCTTGCCACTTTCATGACCATAATCAGCCGTACCACATCATCGGGTAGCTCATCCCCAGTGCCCACTGAGTGCGAGACAATCAAGTTGCGCTGGAGCAACTCAAGCTGATCATCGCTAATTCGCGTCGTCGCAAGCAAGCCAAAGCCAGTATTGATACCATAAGCGCTTTTGTCGCGGGCAATGATAGTGCGGACGTTCTCATGGGAGGCATCGATGGCCGCGTAAGCACTATCAGGTAGCGTTAATGACACGGGCTGATTATAGATATCACGCAGCATTGCAAAGCTCAATTGGCGTGGGTGTAGGGTAAGTTTTTTGATGTCAGTCATGCAAGTAGTCCTAATTTTATGAGCCATATGAAGGGTATTGTTTGTTGTCTATAAATCATTGAAAGCTATATTGTCTAAATTTTTTAACCAGCCCAATCTCTTTTAACTAATCCAGCCTAAATATATTGCCAAATGACCAAAAGGCGCGGCAATTAAAATACTAAGTACCACACGCTCAAACCAGATAACGACCATCTTGGGTACGGATAAGGGAATCTCGGTTGCCAGTACACAAGGAATCATCGCCGAGAAGAACAAAATGCTACTGATCGATACCACACCTGCGACATAACGGGTTAATACTTCAGCTTCCGTGAGCAGTAGCGCGGGCAAAAACATCTCGGCCAGTCCCGCTGACATACCTTTGGCAGCAATTAAAGGTTCAGGCATAGCCGTTATCCAAGTAAAGGGATATAAAAGCAAACCTAGCGTATCAAACACGGGCGTATACTTGGCTAGTAATAAACCGGTCAAACCCACGGCAATAATAGAGGGCACAATCGCGGCCGCCATCACCAGCCCATCGCGAAAGTTTGACCACATAATTTGCTTAAGATCGGTGGCGCGGCGCGAAGTCTCAAGCCCTAAGTGATACGCCGCTACCAAGCGATTGCCCTGCTGTTTGTCCAAATCAGGGCGGTTGGTACTATCATCAAAACCTTTAATAGGCGGGATGCGCGCGGTAATAGCAGTTACTATAAAGGTAATAATCAGCGTCGACCAAAAAAACAAGTTCCAAAACTCCATTATACCCAAAGTCTTGGCAACGATGACCATAAAAGCCGCTGATACGGTGGAGAACCCTGTGGCAATAACGACGGCCTCACGCACAGAATACTGCTTTTGCAAAAAAACGCGATTGGTAATAAGTAGCCCAATAGAATAACTGCCCACAAAGGAAGCAACCGCATCAATGGCTGAGGAGCCGGGCGTTTTCCAAATCGGTTTCATAATAGGCTGCATCAGTACTCCAAACATCTCAAGCAGGCCAAAGCCGAGCAAAAAAGCGAGGATTAACGCGCCAATAGGAACAATCATGCCTACAGGCAGTGCCAACTTTTCAAACAAAAACGGCATCATGTCCTTTTCCATGATGATAGCGGGCGCTATATCGGTGATATACATTATAGCGAGTATCAGCCCGATAACCTTAAAGGCGGTTAGTATCATATTAGTGATATTTTTGCGCCATGAGCCATCAAAGATAGGCTTACCCACACCATAAATCATGAGTAGAAACAATAAAAATACCGCAAGGGTATGCTGCTGCGTGACCAAATAAGTCGCCCCATGGTCAAATAAAATAGTGCTTTTCTCACCGATAGTAAAAGGCACAAAAAACATCACCAGACCAATGGCACTAAACATAATCAGCTGCACTAGGGCTATTGGTTTGGGCAATAGCTTTTCAGGGGGCGGCGTATTAGGCGCAGGATTATCCAGCGGCGTTTTAGGAATAGAGCTACCGGGTGGCAAAATATTTCGTTCAGACATATTATCATCCTTGATAAAGTGTTAATTGTGCCAGATCACTTAGCAGTATAAGGGCAAGCTATTTAATCATCGGTAGATTTAGACCATATTCTTTAGCCGTCTTAATCGCCAGCTCGTAACCCGCGTCCGCATGACGCATGACCCCTGAACCGCAGTCGTTGACCAGCACCCGTGCTAAGCGTTTGGCCGCCGCGTCCGTACCATCAGCGACGATGACCATACCTGAGTGCTGCGAATAACCCATACCTACGCCGCCGCCATGATGCAACGACACCCAAGTCGCGCCGCCTGCGACATTAAGCATGCCGTTTAATAGCGCCCAATCAGATACGGCGTCAGTGCCATCTTTCATGCTTTCGGTCTCGCGGTTGGGGCTGGCAACCGAACCGGTATCTAAATGGTCGCGGCCAATAACGATAGGGCCTTTAAGCTCGCCGTTTTTGACCATCTCGTTAAAGGCCAGACCCGCTTTGTCACGCTCACCAAGTCCAAGCCAGCAGATACGCGCAGGCAGACCTTGGAAGTGAATGCGCTCTTTTGCCATATCGAGCCAACGATGCACGTGAGTGTTTTCAGGGAACAGCTCTTTGATCTTTTGATCGGTTTTATAGATGTCCTCTGGATCGCCCGATAACGCCACCCAGCGAAACGGCCCTTTACCTTGGCAGAACAGCGGACGAATATAAGCGGGCACAAAGCCTGGGAAATCAAAGGCATGCTCGACGCCTTCATCAAAAGCCACCTGACGGATATTATTGCCATAATCAGTCGCTGGTATGTCCATCTTTTGAAACTCGAGTATCGCCTCAACATGAATAGCGCAGGAGCGCGCCGCATCCTTGGTGAGTTTATCGTATTGACTTGGGTCTTCTTGCGCCGTCCGCCACTGCGCGGTTGTCCAGCCAATGGGCAAATAGCCATTTATCAAATCGTGCGCTGAGGTCTGATCGGTGACCAAATCGGGCTTTATCTCGCCATCTTTAGCGCGCTTGACCATCTCTGGCAGTATCTCAGCCGCGTTGCCCAGCAGCGCGATAGATACTGCTTCACCAGCTTTAGTATGCTCCTTAATTAGCGCATAAGCGTGATCAAGATCATCGGCTTGCTTATCGACATAACCGGTACGCAATCGAAAATCAATGCTCGACTGTTGGCATTCGATATTCAAAGAGCACGCACCAGCAAAGGTTGCCGCTAGTGGCTGCGCGCCGCCCATACCGCCAAGACCCGCAGTCAATATCCAGCGCCCACTCCAGTCGCCATCATAATGCTGACGACCAGCTTCCACAAAGGTCTCATAAGTACCCTGCACTATGCCTTGGGTGCCAATATAAATCCAGCTGCCAGCAGTCATCTGGCCGTACATAAACAGATCTTTGCGATCCAGCTCATTAAAGTGCTCCCACGTCGCCCAGCGCGGCACTAGGTTAGAGTTGGCAATGAGTACGCGCGGCGCATTTTCATGAGTTTGAAACACACCTACTGGTTTGCCTGATTGCACTAATAACGTCTCGTCATCTTCTAACTCTTTAAGCGATGCTAGAATTTGATCGTAGCTTTCCCAGTTACGGGCAGCACGGCCAATACCGCCATAAACCACAAGGCTTTTCGGATTCTCAGCAACATCAGGGTGCAAGTTGTTTTGTAGCATGCGGTACGGCGCTTCGGTCAGCCAGCTTTTGCAGTGCAAAGTGCTACCAGTGGGAGCAGCGATTTCACGACTGTCATCGCGGCGCGTCATTTTATTGGTCGTAGTCATAATTATTCCTTTTATAAAGGGGTTGTTAGATTATTTATTAATGTCTTTAAAGTTGTATATACAAATTATCAAATATCATTTTCTCATGCAAGAACTTTTTTATTAATTTGCAAGATTTTTAAGATTATGGGCTCAGTCCAGCTCTACTGATGGCAGTTTCAATAAAAGCCATGATATTATGACCACGCTTTTGTAGTCGAAGACGATGGTTGATCATCAATTTAGCGTAATAAAACAAAGAGAGATAATCAAAAATGGGCGTGTCAAAAACAACTCCGGCCTATCAACGTATCAAAAATGCCATCTTAGATAATATCCATAGCGGCAAGTGGCAAGCGGGGCAGGCGATCTCTACAGAGATGGCTTTGGCAGAGGAGTTTGGCGTCTCAAGGATGACAGTCAATCGTGCGCTCAAGGAGTTGAGTGAGGAGCGGGTGCTTGAGCGCCGGCAAGGTTCAGGGACGTTTGTCGCGCAGCAGCAGTTCAATCATACCTTTGTAGAAGTGCGTAATATCGCTGAAGATCTAAAGTCAGCCAATCACAAGTATCAAGCAAAGGTTATCAGTAAGCGCATTATCACTGAAGCAACGCTTGATGATGATCTAAGGCATAAGTTCAATATTAAAGCTGTCGCTGATGAACCAACAGGCGATACTACAGAACCGCTACTGTACGAGGTCAAAATTGTCCATATCGCTGATGGTCAGCCGATACAGTTTGAGGAGCGCTGGGTTGATGCTCGGCGCGTGCCCCATTTTATGGAGCAAGATTTTAGTAGAGTTAATACCAGTGATTATCTGATCGAAAAGATACCACTTGAGCGCGGTAGTTATACTATTCAAGCATTAGCGGCACCAGTCGATATTGCTAATGCTTTACAAATAGAGCAAGCGTCACCCACGCTAGTCCTCTCTCGAAAGACGTTTTCGGCAGGACAGGTATTGACAGTGGTCAAAATGTGGCACGCAGGTGACCGTTATCAGTTCGCAGGTGAGCTATAATCTTTACGCTACAGCTACACAAAAACAGCATCGTTCTGCTGAGAGCGACGTAAAATTGTCCATATGAAAAACAGATAGTTTTATCTGCACATCGGATAACCGTACTGACTTGCGGTTACTTGTATACGGTGTTGAATATCACTTTAGACTACGGTTATATACTTACCATTAGCACGCATTACCAAAACTTCAAACTTTATCATTTATATAATAAGGACGTCTTATGAAACGTCGTACGCTTTCACTTTTAACTTTAGCTATTAGCACGGTACTACTTACGGCTTGTGGGCAGTCAACCACCAACGATGCAGCTACAGACAACACCGCTACTGACGGTTCTGATTTGCTCCAGCGTATCAATAATGGCGGTACTATCAATGTGGGTACTGAAGGCACATATCCACCGTTTACTTATCATAATAAGAGTGGCGAACTGACGGGTTATGATGTCGAAGTCACGCGCGCGGTTGCTGACAAATTAGGCGTCGATGTTGAGTTTAAAGAGACTCAGTGGGATGCGATGCTCGCAGGTCTTGATTCAGGACGCTTTGATATGGTGGCCAATCAGGTGAGTCTCACGACACCTGAACGTATGGCAAAATATGATAAAGCCGATGCGTATAGCTGGTCGGGTGCGGTAGTACTCGCACCTATTGATGACAACCGTTACAGCTCATGGGAAGGGCTCAGTGGTATGCGTACCGCGCAGTCGCTATCAAGTAATTATGGCGAGATGGCCGAGCAGTATGGTGCTGAAATTGTTCCTGTTGAGGGGATGGCGCAAGCGATTCAACTGGTCAAACAAGATCGCGCTGACTTTACCATGAATGATAACCTTGCTGTACTCGACTACCTCAAAAAGTTCCCAGATAGTGGTCTTGAGATCAAACTGACGGCGCCTGCCAGCGAGCAGACAGGTTCAGGACTGGTGCTCATTAAAGGCAATGATGCGGTCGTCGCTAAGCTTAATGACGCGATGGCAGAGCTACAAGCCGACGGTACGCTCACTAAGCTTAGCCAAGAGTTCTTTGGCGCTGATGTTAGCCAGCAGAAGTAATGCCAGTATCTATGATATCGATGGCATGGTTGACTGAGCTGCTAGCGCTATTGCCCTTTATGGATATGACGCGTGCGCAGATCGTCATTGATTCGTTCTGGCCGATGCTCAAAGGTGGTATTTATTACTCAATACCGCTTGCGCTAATATCCTTTACGATCGGAATGATGATAGCACTGGTGGTCGCGCTTATTCGTATCGTGCCGCGTGCAGGCTGGGTTCATGAGATCATCTATAGGCTGGCGCGTATCTATGTGTCTGCTATTCGCGGCACACCCATGCTCGTGCAGCTATTTATTATCTTTTACGGTCTGCCAAGCGTTGGCGTCAAGCTTGATCCGTTCCCTTCAGCGATTATTGCATTCTCCTTAAACATCGGCGCTTATGCCTCAGAGACGGTGCGGGCATCGATTTTGTCCATTCCCAAAGGACAATGGGAGGCCGGTTCGACAGTCGGACTGACTTATCTGCAAACCTTTCGCCATGTTATTTTGCCACAAGCGCTGCGGGTATCCGTTCCGCCCTTATCTAATACCTTTATCAGCCTGGTTAAAGATACGTCTTTAGCCTCACTGGTACTCGTCACCGAGCTGTTTAAACAGGCGCAAATCATTACTGCGCGTAATTATGAATTTATGCTGGTATATACCGAAGCGGCGTTTATTTATTGGGGTATCTGTCTATTTTTGACCTTTATTCAAGGTCGGCTTGAGACGCGTCTTGACCGTTATGTCGCCAAATAAAGTAATGTTGCAAGGTTTTAAAGTCCAAGTCCAAGTCCAAGTCCAGATTTAAAGTCAAACGGAAGCACTTATGATTCATATCACTAATATCCATAAAGCCTTTGGCAGCAATCAAGTACTCAAAGGCATTGATCTGACCATTACCAAAGGTCAGGTAGTGGTGATATTAGGACCCTCAGGCTCAGGCAAAACCACCTTTTTGCGCTGTATTAATGCGCTTGAGATTCCTGATCAAGGCGTCATTGCTTTTGATGATGGCAGCTTAAGCGTCGACTTTGCCACTAAGCCCAACAAAAAAACCTTGCTGGCGCTGCAGCGCAAATCAGGGATGGTTTTTCAGTCTTATAATCTGTTTCCGCACAAGACCGCGCTACAAAATCTGACGCTAGGGCCAACAGTAGTACAAGGGCAAAGTAAAGCACAAGCCCGCGAGAAAGCTTTGGCATTACTTGATAAAGTAGGCTTGTCGGACAAAGCTGATCTGTATCCGTTTCAGTTATCTGGCGGTCAGCAGCAGCGTATTGGGATTGCTCGCGCGCTTGCGATTGAGCCGTCGCTATTGTTATTTGATGAACCAACCTCGGCGCTGGATCCAGAATTAGTACAAGATGTGCTTGGAACTATGAAGCAGCTGGCAGGCGAGGGCTGGACAATGGTGGTGGTCACCCACGAGATTAATTTTGCGCGTGAGGTCGCCGATCATATTGTCCTGATTGAAGATGGATACGTGGTCGAAGAGGGTAGCGCCCAGCAGATGTTCGAGCTATCCAAACATCCACGCACGCGGGCTTTTTTGCAGCGGATAAGTGAGTAAATAGTGTCATAGCAGACACGCTGAATACGATTACGCTTGACTTAAAAAGTTAGCCAGCAAGCGCCTAGCGCCTTCGGTCGCAAAGGACTCTGGATGAAACTGTACCCCTTGGATAGGGTAGTCCTTATGGCGTAGTCCCATGATCTCATCGCCTGACAAGGCGCTATCGTTTAAGGCGCTAGCATTTAAGGCTCCAGCACTCAAGTCCAACTCACTATGAGGGTCATTGTGAATGACGGCGGTCACCGTTAGACACTCAGGCAAGCTATCAGCCTTGACCACCAGCGAATGATAGCGCATGATCTCAAGCTCTTGTGGTAATCCCTGATAAATCCCTGCGCCATCGTGGCGGATGGACGACACCTTGCCATGCATGGGCACGGCTGCGCGTATCACATCACCGCCGAATACATGCGCAATCCCTTGCATACCTAAGCATACGCCAAGTAGCGGTATAGTCTTACCCAGCTCTACAATCACCTCGCCACAGACGCCAAAGTAAGCAGGATCATCAGGCGCGCCAGGACCGGGGGAGATGATAATGCGATCAATATTCATCGCCTCTATATCTGCCAGACTAATCTCGTCGTTACGTTTGACGACGACACTGCTACTTTTACCCTCATCTAAGGTGTTTAAAATCTCACCGACATACTGGTATAAGTTAAAGGTAAACGAGTCGTAATTATCGATAATTAACACATTCATAGCACGGCGCTCTTTGGTAAATCGTTAGTCAAGTTAGTCAAGTTAGTCAAGCATTTTAAGCAACGTTAAGCAGTCATAAAACTGTCCAAAACCACTTTCATAGCGGACAGCTTGCGCTGAATCTCTAGATACTCATCTTCAGGATTGGAATCGTAGACATTGCCGCCGCAAGTTTGCGCGTAGGCGGCATCGCCATTGATAAATAAACTGCGAATAGGGATGGCAAAGATACAATCACCGTTGAAATTAAAGGAGCCAAGCGCACCGCCATAAGCACCGCGTCCATCAGGTTCTAGCTCATTGATGACCTTTATGGCTTCAACTTTAGGTGCGCCTGATAGGGTGCCAGCGGGAAAATTGCTAGCAAGCGCGCTAAACATATCTTCGTTGGGGTGCAAGATACCGACGATCTCAGATGAGATATGCTGTACATGCGAGTAGCGTTTGATATCCATCAGGCTACGCACTTTTACCGTACCAAATTGCGCCACGCGCCCGATATCATTACGGTGCAAGTCGACTAACATATTGTGCTCAGCGATTTCTTTGGCGTCGTTGAGTAGCGCGCGTGCCAATTGCCGATCTTCAATAACACTTGCGCCGCGTTTGGCAGTACCTGCTAATGGATAAGTTTCCATCTCGCCTTGACGCAAGCGAAATAGCAGCTCAGGAGAGGCGCCAATAATGTATTGCTGATCGAACTTCATAAAGTACATATGCGGCGAGGGATTGACCGTGCGCAGCTTTTCATAAATGGGCATTTTTGCGCCATTGATACGATATTTGGACTTAAAGCCCACCTCGCACTGAAAGATACGTC
This sequence comes from uncultured Psychrobacter sp., assembly GCA_947489525.1. Taxonomy (GTDB): domain Bacteria; phylum Pseudomonadota; class Gammaproteobacteria; order Pseudomonadales; family Moraxellaceae; genus Psychrobacter. The sequence goes on along the minus strand of CANLDW010000001.1, from coordinate 766,878 downwards.
CGGAGATAATATCTTCTTTGACTTGCATCACCGCGCTGGCGTGCTCCTCACGGCTCATACCGTCACCCAAAAATGCAACGCTTGGCGGCTCATAGGTAGGGGTGGGTGCTGAGAGTAAGTCCTTGATCTGCTCAATTCGGTTGTTCTGCTGCTGATTTTGCTGATGGGTCGGATAATAAAAATAAAAGATCTCACCTGTCATTTTATCGAGCGTTAGACCATCTAAATACACCCCAAACTTAAAGGGCTCAAAATCGCTGCTTGATTTAGCATTTAAGCTAGGTTCAAAAAAGTTGACGCTATCATAGCCCAAATAACCAACCAGACCACCGCTTTGATCGCGGGCAATGACGTGCTGCGGCGTGATAGAACGTAGCAGCTCATAGGGGTTGTCTGCCTGATAGGTACTCGTCGTCTGCGTTCGGTTGTTGGTGATCGCAAGCGTGTGCCGATCGGTCGCGCTAATGGTCATGATCGGATCAAAACCAATGGCGTGATGACGGGAGATATAGCTCTCCTCACCCAAGGATTCTAATAAATAGCAAGTCGCAAACTGCGCTTCGATACGCTTAAATAATTCAAAAAAATCGATATCTTGGGTTAATTTAATGCGTATAGGTTTGCTAGGGATATGAATGGGATCAGGCGTAGCGGTCTGAGTAACGGTCATAGAGAGGTCCAAAAGTAGCACTTTATACTGGCTATAGGATAAAAATAGTCAAATAAGTTGTTATAAGAAGACGTAAAACTGTTTCAGTATTCTAGTACGATAGTACAAAAAACACAAGTGATAAAGGAGAACGTTTTGTTGATTATGAAAAAATTTTATGCGGTGACTGATTTAACTATCATGGTGCTTTACTAAATGCATCTTTGATAGTCTCTAAGTCTTTCATCCACTGATAATAACCTCCAAGGGCAAGGTAGGCGTCTGGGCTTAGATATACCACTTGGTCTTTGTTCCAAGCGGTCGTCTGAGCGACTAATGGATTATTCAATACTGCCTGTGCACCAGCGCCAGCGTTACCTCTAACCGCGCTAGTATCGACAACAAATAGCCAGTCAGGATTAACCTTTTGAATGTACTCAAGCGAAATTGGCTGACCATGACGATTGTCTTTTATTTGCATTTGTGTATCTGCCATTGGTACGCCAAGGATAGTATGCACAAAGCCAAAGCGCGACTCATCGCTATAGGCAGACAATTGATCACCGTTGACTGCGACTATCAGACCATCCCCTTTATTTTGAGTTACCGCTTGGGTTTGTTTGATTAACTGATCAATGTCTTGTTGTAGCCTTAACGCCTTATCGCTTCTACCGAAAAGGGCACCTAAATCATGCAAGCGCTGTTTACTGGACTCATAGATATTTGCCGTATCCATACTCATATCGAGCGTCGGCGCAATACTAGATAGCGCATCGTACTTATCAGCCATGCGTGAACCGATCAAAATAGCTTGCGGCTGCATGGTACTCAAGGACTCGAAATCAGGCTCAAATAGAGTACCCACATCTTCAGATTCACGTTGACTATCGGCCTGTAGGTTATCTAATAATAGATCGCCTGGTAGACCAGCAACAGCAACGTTAAGCGCAGCCAAATCTTGCATTGAGGCCATATCATAGACGACGACTGGCGCAGGATTGATAGGCAGATCTACTTTACCTTTAACCGTATCAATCGCTACCGTTTTCACTGATACAGCGTCGTTTTTAGCGATATTTGATGACATGTCAGCGCTTTCATTATCAACTTTGGTATCGTCATTATCTGTATTAGCGTCATTGGATGAACAGCCTGCCAGACCAACACTGATGGCTGTCATCGCAATAAACAATGCGCGTGTAAAAGGTTTTGTAGTTGAGGAGGAGGGTAGGGTAATAGGCATAGTAAGCTCAATTGTAGATTTAGGATATATAGTAAATTGTTATATAAAACGATAACTTACAAACGGTTAGACATTACTTATAAAACGCAATGATAAAGTAAAAGGGTGTTTATATCAAAGATGATGATTTTCATTTGCTGTATTTTGGTCACTTATCAGAATAACAAATCAGTAGTAATTATTGATAATGGTTATCGTTTATATTATGATAAGCGCACAACTAATCTTGTCCGTTACTCTTTAATTTTTTTCTATTTTCAATCCATTGCTAGGGTGCTATGAGTTCAGTAAATATTGACACACCACCACTTAAGCTGATTCTTGGCGCCATCGGTACGGTAGTGCTACTGCACATCGTCACGGCTATAGCGTTGATGATGGTAAAAGCGCCTATGCCTGTTACTCAGCCGCTTGAGGTGACGCCGCCCATTGAGATTGAGCTGATCACGCCGCCTACTGAGATTGAAAAACCAGTGACACAAGTAGAGACTCAGTCTAACCCTCAAAGTCGTCCTGAGCCGATCACTGAGCCTAAAGAGCCAGTAGCTGAGGAAGTTATAACTGAGCCTAATATCTCTGAGAGTACGCCTGAGCCTACTGAATCTGAGATAGTAGAGCCTGAGCTTGTTGAACCTGAAATTGTTGAACCTGCTATCACACCGTCATCTGAAGGAAGTTTGCAGACCCCTGAGAACCCAGGAGTTGAGACCTCAGTAGTACAGCCATTTGAGCACGAAGTCGTCAAAACTGAACAGCCTGTCTACGATCGAAGCTACGCTACGATTACTCCTAGAGTAGATCGTACTACATTGAATAATCAACGTAGAGTAAGAGAGGCACAGCAAAATGCTACCGCTCAAAATAGAGTTAGAAGAGAAGCTCAGATCGCTCGAGAAGCGGCAAGGGCGCAAGCCGCCGCTCAAGCCCAAGCACAGGCTCAAGCTGCACGAGAAGCTGTAGAACAGGCCGCAAGAGAAGCGGCTCAAGCCAAAGCTGCACGCGAAGCAGCAAGTAACGAGCCTGTAAATTTTACTGCAACCAGTGCTGACTGGGCATCTATCCCTAACTTTAGTTTTCCTAAAGGTCCGCGAGCCAAGCATAGGACACAACCTGGACAAAAGCTTGAAGTAGTACTAAGAATGCGAGTAAACAAGCAAGGTACGATCGAAAATGTTAGCGTTGCCAAATCGTCAGGTAATTCAGCAGTGGATAAAGCAGCAGCAGAGCAAGTTCAGTCTGGCAGATTCAAACCTTTTACTCAGAATAACGTGCCAGTAGTCGGGAATGTAACCTTACCTGTAGCCTATGAAGTTCCAAGATAACTGTGCAGTAGAAGAAAGAGTACACCAAAACTTTATCATTTAAATATTGAACGTCAAAAACACTAAGGAGTCTCCAATGGACTTTGCAAGCTATTGGCAATACAGCGATATGGTCACTAGGACCTTATTCTTTTTACTATTAGCGTTATCGCTGCTGTCTTGGGTGACGGGTATCATCCGTATTATTCAAAGCCGCAAGCTCGCAGCGACCGTTGCTGATGATTTGAGCCAGCAGATTCAAGCAAGTCGTTCTGGAACGGACGCCGCTAGCCAGCGTTTAGTGACTGAGCAGACGCTACTTAAGCATATTGGTCGCTATCGTTTTGCCAGCGAGCGCGGACTGCCGATCTTAGGAACAACAGCGGCCATTGCCCCCTTTATCGGGCTATTCGGTACGGTGTGGGGGATTTTTCATGCGCTGCATAATATTGGTACGACGGGGCAAGCCGGCCTTGCACAAGTCGCAGGACCAGTAGGCGAGGCGCTTATTATGACCGGCTTAGGTATTGCTGTGGCGATACCTGCGGTGGTGTTTTATAACCTAACTATCCGTATCAATCGCCGCGTGATGTTTCAAGCGAATGACCGCGCTCATGATTTGCTAGCGCAGTCTACACACGGTGCGACTCAAGGTGCAGGAACGAATCAGGGTGTGTTGACTGGCGAGCGTGTTGACGCCAATCGTCCGAACAGTCAAGTAGAGCCTCAGTATCAAAACTCAGTTGGCTCGCAGTCATAACTTGTCATTGTAGTAATGGTAGTAGCAGGACAGTGAGTGGTAAAAAAGTACTAAACATAAAAAGGTACTAAAAACAAAAGAGCACTGAGAATAAGAGGTAATTATGGCTTTTCAATTAGGTGATGACGACACCCAAAGCATGAATGAGATGAACCTTATTCCTCTCATTGATATCATGCTGGTATTGATGATTATATTTTTATTAACAGCGACGGTGTTAAATCCAACTGTACCCTTAGATCTACCCAAAACCAGCGCTGAGGTTCAAGACCAACCCCCAAAAGCTATTCAGATCAGCATTGATAAAGATGCTGGCCTGTTTTGGGATGATCAATCGATCAGTATGCAAGAGCTGGAGACGCGTTTGCAGCAGCAAGGCGCTACGGGTAATAACCCCTCTATCCAGCTGCGCGCTGACAAGGACAGCCGCTATGATAATGTCGCGCAAGTCTTAGCCGTAGCGAGTACCGCAGGTCTGACCAAGATTGCGTTCGTCACTGAGTAGTTGGTTGTAAAAAGATTAAAAGTTTGAATAGACTAAAAGATAACAAGACAATTTAAATAAAACCTTTTATCTGTGCCCCGCGAGCTTAGAACTCGCGGGGTTTTTTAGGCAAGCATTTTTGAATTTTGAAAGTGAAAGGTTTCAAAGAGGTCGCAATAGGCAATCAATCATGCCGCCAATATACTTTGACCACCATATCGCTACGCTCTAAATTCAGTCTGGCTTTAAGCCGTTTGCGTAGGGCTTTGGCCGTAGCCGCTTCTAGTGCGCCCCAAACTTTATCAATACTCAAAGGCTGCTTGGCTAAATACTCGCCCAGCTTATTATCAATAAGCTTAGCTAAATCAGTGCCTGCATTAACTTGACCCGTCACTATCGGCACAATTGTAAAATCACCTTTAATGTCGGGATTTAGTTTCACCTCATCAAAATAAGCTTGATCGCCTGTGTCTTGCGTGATGCACAGTACCAAGGGCGGCAATGGATTGTCCCAAAGCTCAAGCAAACGCGCAACCGTCGGAATTGAGGTTTCATCGGCAATCAGTAACGCTTGGCCGTCCTGCAAATGCTCAATTTTTTCGGGTACTTCGCGCTTGATCAGTACCGTATTGCCCGCTTGTAAGGAGTCTGCCCAAACGCCGCCTGAAGTGTCGCCATGCAAAAACACATCGACCCAGCCGCGTCTACCCGTATCTGTTTGCCACGCTTTTCTTAGCGTGTAATAGCAGTGCGCGCGCGGTGTTTTGATCTTTTCTAGGTTTTCGCTAGCTTGAATATTGTGCTCTAAATCAAACAAATAAGCATAGCCTGGCTCATCGATAGGCATAGGGTTTGATTTTGATTGGCTAGCAGTATCCGTATCATTCGCTGTACTCGATTCAGGCAGACTAAGCTCAAGACGAAGCATGTTTTTACTAACCCTAGTGCTACCATGAACACTAAAGATCTGCTTGCTCAGCTTGATGGTTTTTTTACCGACCTTTTTATCGGCTCTTTGTTTAAGCAAAATATACTGCGTTTGTAAGTCTTCTAAATCTTTAATGGGATGTATAAAGGGGATAAAAAATATTTGCTCTTGAGATGTAACTAACGGATTGTCTACTTGTTTAGGCTGTGCTTGGAGCGTAAAGCCCTCGGCGTAAATGGCGCTGAGCTGTACGTCTAGGTTATCAAGCTCAGCTTTGGAGCGCGTAGTAAACACACTTGCAAACGTAAGCAGCTCATCAAGGTGCTCTTCGTTAAGGTGGGAGATGATATTTGTTAGCTCAGGCGCTTGGATAGGCGTGTATGACGCTTGATTGACAGCATCGTCTTTGGTAGCTGCAAGGGAATTAGTCATAAAATACTCATAAATAAGAAATTACCAGTACGGTAATGATAATTGTTTTTGTTTGCATTTACGAGTAAAATCGGTTTTTATTGGTTTTTGATAGCTGTGCCAAACGAATTATACGTAGTCGCATTATACAGTTGAGTCAATTTAAAACCGATACGGTGCTACTGGTACAAATTTTCCTTGCTTGCTGTGCGCTTCGCACTTTTCGATGCTACGCAAAATTTATCCCAGTAGCACGACGATATTAGCGTATCGATTTTATTTCGAATTGGCTATAGTTATGCCAAATCTTATCCTTCTTACCAAAACGAGTATCTTTATGTTACGTGCCCATAATCTGACCATTAAGCGCCAAGATCGCACCTTACTCGATACTGTGGACTGCGAGATTGCCACCAAACAATTGGTAGCGCTAGTGGGACATAACGGCTCGGGCAAATCAACGTTGATTAAAGCCTTGGCGGGTGAGATGAGCAGTAGCAGTGGTAGCGTGACTTTAGATGCGCGCGCTATTAGTGATTACGGCAGTAAGGAGCTTGCGCAGCATATGGCTTATTTGCCGCAGCAATTGCCCGAAGCGGCTGGCTTTACGGTACGTGAGCTGGTGATGTTGGGACGTTATCCGCATCAAAAGTGGCTGCAAAAGCCCAGCCAACAAGATCAGGATAAAGTGGCAGAGGCCTTACAAGTCACCCAAACCGAAGCGTTTGCCGAGCGTATTACCTCTACTTTATCCGGGGGCGAGCGGGCACGGGCATGGCTGGCGATGTGTTTGGCGCAAGATACTCGCTACTTGCTGCTCGATGAGCCGTTAGCGGCGCTCGATATGCACTATCAGCTTGAGGTCATTCAGCTGATTCGGCGCTTAGTTGACGAGCAGGGTTTGGGCGTGGTCATTATCGTACACGATATCAATCTAGCGGCGCAGTATGCCGACCGTATTATCGCCCTGAAAAACGGCCGCGTCTGTCACAACGGCGATATTGCCAGCACCATGCAACCTGACGTTCTACGCAATATCTTTAATGTCGAGATGCAACTGCTTAATCATCCCATTACTGGACAGCCGGTTGCGGTGGCCTAAGCTTTAAACCTCCAGCTTTACCCTTTTTATTTTTTATCTAGCTCGCTTACTTCCTTTGACTCCTTAATCAGATAGGCCGTTATGTTCTCTATGCTGCACTTTCATCGACTTGCCAGATCCGCGCTATCTTCTGTATTCTCAAAGTCCCTACCTTCTGGTAAGCAAGTCAATAATAGGCCAGTCAATGCACAGTTGCCATTAAAGTCTAAGCAAAAGTTTTTACCTATCCTTATAAGTCTCACCGTCAGCGCCGCCTTAAGCGCCTGCAATAATCAAGCACCCGAAAACGTTGAGACCATAACGCCTACCGCGCTAGCAGATACCCAATCAACAGCGCTTCAACCTAAGATAAATATCGCCTCGCCCGATTGGGGCAATGCCGCCACCTTAATAGCGATGGGCTATCCGCCTATGGCTACCGGTGATATCAGAACGTGGCACAGATGGGTCGGCACGCCTAAGCTGCCCTCTACTATTACCGATTTAGGCATCCGCTATATGCCCAATGCTGAGCTGGTTGCCCAGCTGCCCGTGGACCTAGTGGTGGATAACTTCTTTTACGAGCACGCGCGCAATTTGTATGGCGATGTGCCCGCCGAGTCTATTATGTTTGCTGCGAAAGGCGATAGTGCGACTTGGGAAGATTATACCGAGCCGACACGCAAGCTGGGTGCGCTGATTGAGGAGCCGCAATTGGCTGAGGAGTATATTGAGCAAAGCCGTCAAGATATTGCGGCTGCCAGCGAGCAATTACAGCAGCGCTATCCTGAGGTTAAAAAGTTTGCCGTAGTCCAGTTTAGTGATGCCAATAACCTGCGTATGTATGTCGCCAACAGTCTGTTTGAGCCAGCAATGACACAAATGGATAAAGAGCTTATGGTATTAGGCAAAGGCAATGAGTGGGGGTTTGTACCGCTACGTATGGGGGATTTGGCACAGTTAGATGACGAGGTTTGCTTATTAATCGTTGACCCCTTAAGTCCGATTACGCGTGCTGAGATTGAGGATAGCTTGATTTGGCAGCGCTTAAGCTATGGCGATAAGCGCTGTGTAGGCGAGCTGCCGCCCGTGTGGATATATGGCGGCATGTCGTCGCTGGTGAGCTTGGCGGATAATCTAGCGAACGTGACATTACGCGGCGGGGCTGCATCATGAATAGGACAACATCATGGCGGCTTTGGGTCGCACTTGCCCTTCTTATGATTTTATCCTTATGGAGCAGCTGGGCACTCGTGGCGCAGGAGTGGACGCGGCCTATTGCAGATTTATTTATCCCAAGCTTACAGCTCGATATTGCCAGTATGGCAACCCAGCTGCACCTTGTTGCTACCAGTATCGTAGCGCTATTGGCGGGCGGGCTGTTAGGGGTAGTCAGTATTTTACTACAGCAATTGGTCAAAAACCCTTTAGCCTCTGATACCACCTTAGGTGTTGGGGTAGGGGCGCAATTGGCGATGCTTATCGTGACCCTATTTGTGCCCAGCCTTGCGATTTATGGCGGGATTTATGTGGCCTTTGTTGGGGCAATTATTAGTATGGGGCTGGTCTTTGCTTTGGCTGCGCCCAGCCGCTTTAATCCACTGATTTTGATATTAGCCGGTTTGGTGGTTAATATTTTACTTGCTGCTGTGGCGAACGTGCTGGTGTTATTCTTTGCCGCGCGGAGTAACGGGATTTTGTCATGGGCGGCGGGATTTTTGGCACAAAACAGTTGGCATACCAGCACCGTATTGGCAGTCACTGCCGTTGTCATGGCGCTGGTGTGTTTGCCTTTATTAAAGCCGCTAACGCTTATGAGCTTAGATGATGGACAAGCCAAGCGTTTGGGCGTACCGATTAATAATATTCGCGCGCTGGTAGTATTGGTGGTGGCGATAGTCACTGCTTTGGTGATTAGCGAGGTGGGGCTGATTAGCTTTATCGGCCTTGGGGCAGCAAGCCTTGTTAATGCACTCGGTATCTCGTCAATAGCCAAGCGTTTAATCGCCGCCTTTAGTCTAGGGGCACTGCTGTTATGGCTCACCAGTAATGTCGCTTTGCTGCTTGAGCCGATATTTGATATGCAAATTCCAGCGGGCGCGATGACCGGTATTTTGGGCGCGCCATTGATTATCTGGTTGATATTGCGTCAGCGCCGCGAGCGTATAGAGACCGTAACGCCGATGCTCACAGGCGAGCGCAAACCAGTGGCGTATGGGCGCTGGGCGGCGGGCGTGGCTGTTCTTATTATGCTGGCGTGTCTGTTCGTACAAGATATCAGTGGCTGGGGGCTGAGCACCGATTGGGCGCTGACCCAGCAGTACCGCCTACCGCGTAGTCTGAGTGCGGCGGCAACCGGTCTGATGCTAGCTGTCGCAGGCGTCCTGTTGCAAACGCTAACACGCAATCCGATGGCAAGCCCTGAGGTATTGGGGGTTAGCTCAGGAGCAGCGCTCGGCGTTATCTTAGGGTTTTTACTCCTGCCTATGCTTGGGTTATCGGCGGGCGCGGGTACGTTACTGCTTTCAGGCTTGTCAGGGGCGATAGCGGTGCTGCTCCTCGTCATTTGGCTGGCACGCAAGGTCAGCTCAGGCTATCTGTTGCTCGTCGGTATCGGTATTGCAGCGATGATGGACGGGGTCATGCACTTAGTTAAGCTATCCGGTGACCCGCGTCTGGAGGCGATGCTCAGCTGGCTATCAGGCACGACTTATAGCGCTCAGCCGAGTACCGTTTGGTATCTGATGGCTATTGCACTGATTTTATTTGCCTTGAGTTTGCTGGTTATTAAACCGCTGCGCGTATTAGGCCTCGGCACAGGTGTTGCGCGTAATCTGGGCGTGGCAGTGACGCCTGTGACTCTTGCGCTACTAATACTAGTGGCAGCGCTCAGTACCGCCAGTACCCTAGCGGTCGGGCCGCTAAGTTTCATTGGCCTTATGGTGCCGCATTTAGCAACCTCGCTTGGCGCGGTAAAGCTTGAGCGTCAATTACCGTTGGCTGCTCTATTGGGCGCAGGGGTAATGGTAGTCGCCGATTGGATTGGTCGCTACGTCATTTTCCCTTATGAGTTGCCAGCCGGTACGGTAGCAGCCATTATTGGCGGCGCGTATTTCTTATGGCTGATTCGTAAAGTGCCGGTTACCCCAGCGACATCAGCGACGGTGAGTCGCTAGTTAAACCCCTGTCAGCTATCAGTCAGCTACTAGCAGCGCGTCACCATCAATGTATCGATTTTATTTAGTACTGACTATGGTCAATCAATATCAATAGTGGTTCGACTATATAGCTTGGCGGCTTAATGCCGCAAAGTTATTCCAATCCGATTACAAAACACTGACAAGCCCGACAACTTTATATTCGCTTATGCGCTTCAATCACTAAGTAAAAGGGCTGCATCAATCTAAACTGAGTTACATTGACTGGTTATCCTCCAATAAGCACAAAAAAGCGTATTAATTTGAGTTGACAGCATCATAGCGGTAGTCAATAATACGCCACATTAATGATAACGATTATCATTTGTATTATTATTCAAAGTTTTTGATAAGCTAGCCTTTAGATTTAAAGGTTTATCAAAATTTTTTAGTGGTTAATAACATAAGGTTCGACGCTATGTATATGTCCGTTTTAGATAAGCAAACTGATAATGACTGCTACTTGCAGCGGCAAGCTACCTTTGAGTCCAATGTACGCAGTTATCCGCGTAAGCTGCCGTTCGCTATCGAGTCAGCCCAAGGCGCTTGGATCACTGATGTTGAGGGCAAGCAGTATATAGATTGTCTATCTGGCGCTGGCACTTTAGCGCTTGGACACAATCATCCTGTGGTCACAGACAGTATCAAAGCGCTGTTAGACAGTAAGCTGCCGATGCACACCTTAGATATCACTACACCATTAAAAGACAAATTCAGCGAGTTTATCTACACGCTATTAGTAACCGATAGTGATGAGTATCGCTTGCAATTTTGTGGCCCCACGGGCGCTGACGCGGTAGAAGCGGCGCTTAAACTGGCCAAACAAGTCACTGGCCGTTCAGGCATCATCAGCTTTAGCGGCGGCTATCATGGTATGACCCATGGTGCGCTGGCAGTGACGGGCAATCTTGCACCGAAGCAAGGTATCGACGGTCTGATGAGCCCTGTGCAGTTCTTACCTTATCCCAACACCTATCGCTGCGCTTTTGGTCTGTCCTCTGAACAAAGTATCAGCGCGCATATGACTTATTTTGAACACTTTTTAAAGGATGTCGAGAGCGGGGTAGTCAAACCTGCTGCGGTTATTTTAGAAGTTATTCAAGGGGAAGGCGGGGTTAATCCTGCACCAATAGAGTGGTTAAAGCAGGTACGCAAAGTGACCCGCGAGCTTGATATTTTACTCATTATCGATGAGGTGCAAACGGGCTTTTGCCGTACCGGACGCTGGTTTGCTTATCAGTATGCGGATATCGATCCCGATATGATTGTCATGTCCAAAGCCATTGGCGGCGGTCTGCCACTGGCGGTACTAGGAATCAAAAAGCAGTACGATGCTTGGCAAGCAGGTAATCATTCTGGCACTTTTCGCGGCAATCAGTTAGCGATGGCTACAGGGCTTGCTACTCTTGAATACTTAAAAGACAACGATATGGCTGCGTATGTAGCCGACATCGGTGGCTGGTTTATGGCAGAGCTACAGGCGCTGCAGTCACGCTATCCTTGCATCGGTCAGGTGCGAGGTCGGGGGCTGATGCTAGGGGTGGAGATTATCAACCCTGATCTACCCAAGCATAGCGATGGCAGTTATCCTGCCGATAGTGCAGCGGCGGCTAGCATCCAGCAGGCTTGTTTCAAGTACGGCTTGGTCATCGAAAAAGGCGGCCGCGGTGGTACCGTGCTGCGCTTTTTACCACCACTGAACATAACCAAAGCTGAGCTGCATCAAGTGCTAGATAAACTTGAGCGCGCTCTGCAAGACAATGAGTGAGGCTGTTTTTGAGCACTGCTCAAGTGTTTACAAAGTTTTTTAATTGAAAATCTTTTCTAGTAACTGTTATTCGACTCTGATTAGACTGTGATGAGGCCAACTTGTACGTATTAAATCAGCACACCAGTGAGCAATACCTCACCCAAATGCATAAAACCAGCGCCATTATTAAAGAGTGGCTGGACGCCAATAACGTCTATTTAGGCGGTTCGCCAAAACAGGTGCAAGAGACTGTGGCTGCCATGGCTATGGATATTAAGGCGCAAGGGCGTGATATCGACGCGCTACTCGCCGATATTCAAACTAAGCTATTACCCGGCTGTATCTCTACAGCAAGCAGCCACTGCTTAGCGCATTTGCATCCGCCAACCTTAGTGATCGGACAGATTGCTGAGATGATTATTGCGGCAACCAATCAGAGTATGGACTCTTGGAATCAAAGCCCAGCGGCGACGTATATCGAAACACAGTTAATCGCTTGGCTTTGTCAGCGCTGTAAGTTTGATAGCAGTGAGTTTGCAAGCCGTGAGTTTAATAAACAGACAGATGAGCAAACGACGTATCAGTCCGGTGGTGTGTTTACCAGTGGCGGTACGCAAAGTAACTTGATGGGATTGTTGCTGGCGCGTAATACCTTTTACGCTGCCAAAGGCGTCGATGTACAGCGTGACGGTTTAATTGGTCAAAGCCGCAGCGTGATTTTGTGCTCAGATCAAGCGCACTTTTCTATCGCCAAAAATGCGGCGCTGCTAGGACTGGGCCAGCAAAGCGTGCAAACAGTCGCTACCGATGCCAGCGGCGCTATGCTTATAGCCGACTTGCAACATAAAATAAAAGAGCATGGCGCTGACAATGTCATGGCAATTGTGGCAACGGCAGGCACGACCGATTTAGGCGCTATCGATCCTTTATCGGCTATTGCCAGTGTTTGTAAACAAGCAAAGATATGGCTGCATGTAGACGCTGCATGGGGCGGGGCGCTACTGCTATCAAAGCGCTATCGAGATTTGATTGACGGCATTGATCAGGCCGACTCCCTCACTTTAGATTTTCATAAGCACTTTTTTTTGCCCATTAGCTGCGGCGCTTTTTTACTGCGTGATCAGCGCCACTTTGAGAGCATTCGCCAGCATAGCGAGTATCTTAACTCCTCGGCTGACGACCAAGACAATATCCCAAATCTCGTCACTTACTCCTTGCAAACCACGCGCCGATTCGATGCGTTAAAGCTTTGGTTGGCGCTTGATTTGCTTGGGACTGATGCCTATGGCGCGTTAATCGATAGCGGTCTGGATACCGCTCGTAAGGCGGCGCAGTTGATCAAGGCTCGCCCAGATTTTGTCCTACTGCACGATCCTATTATTAGCAGCGTGCTGTTTTACTTTAAACCACAAGGCTTCAGCCAAGACTTTGACCAAAACAGCAACGAAGATTTGAAAGAGGCTACCGAGCTGACTAAGCTGCAATTGGCGCAGCTAAATCGGCAGATTGCGCAAGACTTATTGATTAATAATATTGCCAATATTGCTACCACAGAGCTTGATGAGCAGCTTTGCTTAAAATTAACCATTTTAAATCCGACGACCCAAATCAGCGACATCAAAGCCATCATAGAAGAGGTGGCAAGTGCGGGCTACGCGCGTCTTAAAAATTATGGAGACAAATTACATGCTGCAATCTAAAACCCTTGATCGTCTTACCTTACAAAATCTGCTTAACGCTTACTGCTACGAGACCGGACGCGGTCAGATTGTCCCGCCAGATCAGCAAGATGCACTACAAAAACAGCTCTCCCAAGGCAAGCCTATACTGGTATTGAGCCTAGCACCGCAAGATACCACAATGGCCGTCCCCGTTGATCGCGTCAGTCAACTGGGGCAACACCGCCTCGCTGCTATGCCGTCTGTGCTCAGTAAAACAACGTTGGAAACCAATAATGAGCGCAAGTGGCTACAGCCCTCCGCTATGAGTCTCGCTGCTTTGATCATCGAAGATATTGTGTACCGTCATAAAGGTGACGTTCTACTTGATGCCAATGGCGTACTAAAGCGCTGGATTGAGAGCTATCAAGGTCTACAGATTATTTTAGAGCATCGCAGCGATGAGATTGATGACATCGTTGAGGCTCAGCAAGATTTTATTCAAACCGAGCAAAGCTTGATTTATGGTCATGCTATGCACCCAACGCCTAAAGGTCGCGACGGCTTTTATGGCGATGAATGGGCGAAATATGCGCCCGAAACCAACAGTGAAACCCAGCTACATTACTGGCTGGTGCATCCTGATTTTATCGTAGAAGAGTTCGTTGATGGCGATAGCATTACCGCTGAGCTTAAGTTGCAGTTATTTAACCTATCGGGTGCATCGCAAGGGGAGATGAGCGCTTACCAACGCCAGCTTATAGAGCAATACCCTGATCATAAATTGCTACCGCTACATCCGTGGCAAGCGACATTTTTGCAGCAGCATGCTTGGTATCAGCGCTTATTAGAACAAGGCCAGCTGTTTGATTTGGGCACGCTTGGCTGGTATCTACATCCAACGACCTCAGTACGTACGCTTGCAGCCTTTGATGCGCCGTGGATGTTTAAGCTGTCTTTGTCAGTGGCGATTACCAACTCTGTGCGTATTAACCTGCCCAAGGAGTGCAAACGCGGTATGCACGCTTGTCGCATATGGCGCAGCGACTATGGTGAAACGCTGAGCCGCGAGTACGATACGATTGCAGTATTAAATGATCCGGCATGGATTGCCCTACGCGTCGATGGCAAGATTATCGATGAAACCATTTGTATCTTACGCGATAATCCTTTTACCGAGTCCATGCAAGTCACTAATTTAGCAAGCTTAAGCCAAGACCATCCGACTCGTCTCACTAACCGCTTAGCGACCTTATTTAAGTCCATTCATAAACGCACCGATGAGCCTTTAGAGCAGATTGCAGCTCAGTGGTTTGCTACTTATTTGCAAGTTGCTTTTATACCGTTAATGCATCTGTATTATCAGCATGGCATTGGCTTTGAGGTGCATCAACAAAACAGCCTTATCGAGTTACAAGACGGCTATCCTGTCAAGTTCTGGGCGCGTGATAATCAAGGGTTTGGCTACATTGCCGAATACGCTATGCCGCTTATCGACGCTTATCCAGAGCTGATTAGCGAAGGGGAGTGCGTCATTCCAGAGGATTTCGCCGACGCGCGCTTTGCCTATTATTTAGTCGGTAATACCATCTTTGGCCTGATTACCGCCATCGCGCGTACCCAGCTGGTCAGTGAAGCGGCGCTCCTTGCTACGTTTCGAGATTGTCTGCTCGATCTAGAGCGCCAATACCCACACCGCTCACTATTTGATCTGTTGCTGCGTAGTCCAACCCTACCGTTTAAGGGCAATCTGATGACCAGATTACATGCGCTCGATGAGCTGACCGCGCCTGTAGAAACGCAGTCGATCTATGTAGATATTCCTAATCCGCTTAGCGCGTCATCCGTTTAGGGTAAAAAATTTAGAAGTCAGTTAAAACCGGGTTACTGGTATAAATAAGTAAGGAATTGACGTGTTAGATCTTATCGGTATTGGCCTCGGGCCATTTAATCTAAGTTTGGCAGCACTACTGACCAAAACAGACCTTGACGCCAAATTCTTTGAGCAAAAGGCGGAATTTAATTGGCATAAAGGCATGATTTTGCCGCACACCACGCTACAAGTGCCGTTTATGGCGGATTTGGTGACGATGATAGATCCTACCAGTCCATACTCGTTTTTGAACTATCTGCATTCCCAGCACCGCTTGCTTAAGTTTTACTTTTTAGAAGAGTTTAAGATTTATCGCCGCGAGTACAATCACTACTGTCAGTGGGTAGCGGGACAGTTAGATAGCTTAGCCTTTGCTACCGAGGTGATAGACGTAAGCTTTATTGATAGCACTGGCTGTCCTGACAATATAACAGGTAAACACAAGGTAGAAGGTAAGCGTGGATTTCGCGTCACGGTGCGCGCGCAAGGTCAACTAAAAACCTATTACGCCAAAAATATAGTGATCGGAACAGGCACGCAGCCCACCTTGCCGCCTGCATTACAAGACATCGCGAGACAGGCGCCTGAGCGCTGTATGCACACGGCAAATTTTACCGAGCATTTCAATCTTTCAGCACTCGAAAAACCTAGTCACTCAAAGGATGAGCCGACCAAAATAGCTGTATTGGGCTCTGGTCAATCATCGGCTGAGGTGTATAGAGCGCTGTTTGATATGCAGTTTGAACAGCAATTTGATGAGCGTGATAAACCTAAGTTCCAGTTGGATTGGATCACGCGCTCGAGTGGGTTTTTCCCGATGGAATACTCGCCCTTAGGCTTAGAGCACTTTAGCCCTGCTTATACCGATTATTTTTATCATCTACCAGCGAGCACAAAAGCGGCAGTCGCCGCCAATCAAGATCTACTGTACAAAGGTATGGGCTTTGAGACCATACGCGACATTTATCATAAGCTCTACGAGCGCAGCGTGACCAATCAACAGCTGCATTCGACGCTTTTGTCTAATTGTGAAGTAGTTGGAGCAACGCTTACGCTTAATGATAGGCTCTCAGTGACGTTTCACCAGCGCGAACAAAACCAAAGCTTTAGCGCCGATTATGATTGCATTATTGCAGGTACTGGCTACCGTCATGCGCTGCCGAATTGTTTAAATAAGCTACTGCCTTATATCGATAAGGATGAGTTCGACCAGCCGAAGATTGATCGAGATTACACCTTGGTGTATCAAGACTCTGCGATTAAAGAGGCTAAAAGGGTTGGTAAAGGCAAAGTCTTTGTACAAAATCAAGAGCTACACAGCCACGGCGTCGGCGCACCCGATTTGGGATTGGGCGCTTATAGAGCGGGATACATCATTAATCAATTAACCAATAAAACGATTTATGACACCGAGGCACTACAAGTGTTTCAGCAGTTTGGTGCTTAGTTATAGAAGCCCAGATCATGAATTCCAGTCACACTGTATGGTCAATACGGAATAAGATTGTTACGTTAATATCGTCGTGCTACTGGTACAAATTTTCCTTGCTTGCTGTGCGCTTCGCACTTTTCGATGCTACGGAAAATTCATCCCAGTAGCACTGTATCGGTTTCAAATTGAACCAACTGCAGTTACGTTTTCGCAAATCAGCTTTTGTAATAAACACTCACCAGCCCTAAAGGAATAAAGGAAAGGAATAAACCATGGCAACGATCAGCCAAAATCTACCCGATACGTTTAGTATAGAGGCCTTTAATAAGACCTTTAGTCTCAGACCTGTGCAGTATCCAGAGGACATGCCGCTACTCTATAAATGGATGCACGCCGAACACGTGGTCGATCAATGGCAGCTGCATTTGCCTATGGCGCAGCTGCGTGTGCACTTTGAGAAGATGCTAGCCGATGACCATCAGCGTCTCTACATTGTTCTTTGTGAGGATAAGCCGATTGGCTATACTGAGATTTATGAGACCGCGCGCGACCGACTAGCGCGCTACTACAAGGCCAAAGGCAGTGATATGGGCTGGCATATTTTATTGGGTGATCCAGCCGTCGTTGGCAAAGGCTATCTAAAACCAACCGGTATGCTGATTACAGAATTTATATTTGAGTATACGGACGCGCAAAAGATAGTTGCCGAACCCGATAGTAAGGTTGAAGTGTATCAGTGGATTGCTGATAGCTTCGCGTATAAAGTGCAGCGCCTGATCGATATGCCTGAAAAAAAGGCCTCGCTGTACTTTTGTAATCGTGAGGAGTTCTTTGAATCTCGAGGTTATCTAAACTTTTATGGTACGGCTGTGCAATGAATAAACCTGATCCCATAAACTACTTTGTACTAATAGACTAGATAATGGCGTTACTCAAAAGTCGTCTTAGCCCAAGCGATAATGGCGCTATGAGTAGTGGTGAGCTGTCAGATCAACAGGTACGCCGCGTGCTACTAACCTTACTGCTCGGCGGCATAGTAGTCAGCTTTAGTAATAGTGCGCTCAATCCTGCCATTCCTGTTTTTATGTCGGTGTTCGCTGTCGATATTGTTATGGGCGGCTGGGTATTAAATGCTTATGTACTAGCGATGAGCGTGGGCCTGATGCTCAGCGGTTATTTGAGTAAAAAATTTGCTTTTAAACGCGTTTATTCGGCGGCTATTTTAGGCTTTATGCTCGGGTCTGTGCTGGGTATGCTTGCGCCTAGTATGCTCGTGGTCATCGCAGCCCGCGCGGTACAAGGACTGAGCGGCGGCCTGATTATCCCGCTCTCGATTGGCATGCTGTATCAGGTTTATGCCCAGTCTCGTCATGGTAGAGTCATGGCGCTATGGGGCATTGTGATTATGATGTCGCTGGCTGTTGGTCCGCTGGTAGGCGCTTATTTGGTGGAGCAATTTGCGTGGTGGACACTGTTTGCTATCACCGTACCGCTTAGTGCCATAGTGATCCTGTTGGTGTGGCTATGGATACCGAGCGTAAGCGCAGCGCAAACAAATGTTGCAGATAGCGCTACAACAGCTAAGACGTTTGATAGCATAGGTTTTATCAGCTTACTGGTGTGGTTGCTCGCGTTGATGACGTGGCTGAGTACGCTAAAAACTGAGGCGTACAGCGAGTTATCTACTAGTGCTCAAAATAGTAGCGTTGGCATGGGCGTATTAGCTGTGCTGTTTTTAGTGGCATTTGTCCTGTGGTGGCGCTATGAGCGCAGTCAAAGCCAGCCGTTATTAGAGGTACGCTTATTTAGCAATGTCATTTATTTGCACAGTACGATCATTAGTATCACTCAGACTCTAGGTCTGATGCTCGGTCTGTTGCTACTGCCGATAGTCATCCAAGAAGTGATGGGCAAAAGCGCCTTATGGACGGGGGCAGTACTTGCAATAGCGACACTGGTGTCAAGCGTTACCACCCACTTTGCTGGCAAGCAAGTAGATGCGCGCGGTGCAAGAGGGATAGGTCTGATCGGTATTGTCATTAGCGCCAGCTCAATGCTGATGCTGGCGTGGTGTCTGTATCAGCCGACGCTTTGGCTTCTTATATTGATTATGAGTTTGCAAGGGATAGGCGTAGGGTTGGCCTATTTGCCGACCACCACGGTAGGCTTTAGTAGCCTGGCTAAATCATCCGTTACCGAAGGCGCAGCGCTTAACAATATCAGTCGCCGCATCGTCTCCGCTATTTTTATCACGGTAGTGACAGTATATATAGACGCACGCGGGGCGCAGCTACTGGCGTTAGGTCAGACTCAAAGTATGAGCGGTGCCATGCAAGAGGTGTTTGTAATGCTTGCTGTGATTTTATTGTTGACCTTGCCTTCAGCGTACAGGTTGCCCAAAACGGCCTAAATGTAGCTTAGAGTACAGCACAAGCGGTAGGGGGGCATTTCAGCTCGTTAACGTAATTAATTATCATTCGCTTTTATCAGATATTGTTTTTTTGAATACATTATAGATAGGATATTTAACCATGCGTCATCTAACCACACAGAGTAGTCTAAACAGCCAAATAAATCGCAGCGATGCGCAGCCTGACCAGCCTAATGTTACCCAACCTTGGCAAGCGCCCATTGATAATCAACTGATGCAGCGCGCCGAACAGCGGGTGATTAAGCAGGTGCTTCAAGCGCTATTATTCGAAAACATCATTGAGTTTAATTCAAAAAGTGTAGATAACAATGCAGAAGAGATCAGTACAGATGTTAGTGCAAACGATAATGATGCTAATACTGATCTTGACACTGACACTAATGCAGATACTGAGCTTTTAGATTTTACAATAAAGGCGACTGACCATATCAGCTATAGGGCGCAGGGTTATATTCACTACAGTTTCGACATCATCCGTTTTAATGATGCCAGTGTCCAGCGCATCATAGAGGGTGCGGCGCAAACAGATGGAGAAGATCAAAAGGCCACGCTTGAAAACGTGATCAGCGATATTTTATTAAATATCGAAGACGCCCAATTAAAGGACAGCTTTATCAAAGAGCTACGCCATACGCTCATTAATGAGATCCAAGCGCAAAAGCTTTCGCCAAACTTAGCAACACCTATCGATGCGCTAACTTATGATCAGCTTGAAAGCTATTTAATGGCCGGTCACCCTTATCATCCGTCGTTTAAGTCGCGCCTTGGTTTTGATTTGCAAGACAATTTTGATTACGGGCCAGAGTTTGCACAAAACATCGATGTCGTCTGGCTGGCGGTCAAAAAAGAGCTACTGGTCAGTAATACCGTCTCTAATATAGACCTTGATGAGCATGTTGAGCATTACGTAGGCGCAGATAACTATGCTGCGTTAATGAACAAACTAAGCGCTATTGTCGCAGCTGGCACTAATACCAACAATAATGCTAACGTTAATGCCGACACCAATACAACAAGCGGTTATGGCTTAATACCCGCGCACCCGTGGCAGTGGCAAAACACTTTAATTGCAGCCTTGCAGCCACTACTGGCAACTGGGGAAGTGATTTATTTAGGAAGTACAGGCCAGCCCTACCGTGCTCAGCAGTCCATTCGCTCTTTATCTATGTTGGCAGAGGATAAGGCGCATCTTAAACCTTATGTTAAACCCTATTTGAAACTCAGTATGCATCTGATTAATACCTCAAGTACCCGCATATTAGCCAAGCATACGGTGATGAACGCGGCGGTGATCACCAGCTGGCTTAAGCAATTAGTCGCTGAGGATGAGACCGCGC
The DNA here is from genome assembly GCA_947489525.1 of uncultured Psychrobacter sp. Taxonomy (GTDB): domain Bacteria; phylum Pseudomonadota; class Gammaproteobacteria; order Pseudomonadales; family Moraxellaceae; genus Psychrobacter. The sequence goes on along the minus strand of CANLDW010000001.1, from coordinate 746,343 downwards.
AAGCGCTGCAAACTACATTTTTAGGAGAGACGGTTGGTATCAGCTTAGATCACGAGCGATTGCAGGCGCGCGGCTATCAGCATCCAAGTATCTATGGTAGCCTCGGGGCTATTTGGCGCGAAAACGTTGACCAGTATTTGGCTGAAGGTCAAAAAGCGTTTCCGCTAAATGGGGTCAGCTATATCCATCCTGATGGCGCAAAGCTTATTGCGCCTTGGCTGGATAAATATGGCGTCAAGGATTGGACGCGCCAGCTGATAAGCGTTACGGTGCCACCTATCTTACATCTATTATTTGGTCACGGTATCGCTCTTGAATGTCATGCGCAAAATATCGTCTTAGTCCATAAAGACGGCTATCCGGTAAAAGTGTTATTAAAAGATTTGCATGATGGGGTGCGCTACTCGCCACAGCATCTGACTCGTAAAGATCTGACCCCAAGCTTTTATAGCTTGCCTGCGGCGCACGCGGCTTTAAACCGTGGCTCATTTATCGAAACCGACGACACCGACGGCATTCGTGATATGACGGTGGCTTGTTTGTTTTTTGTGGCGTTCGCTGACATCGCTATTTTTTTGCAGACCCATTATCAGTACTCCGAGAGCGACTTTTGGCAGCAGGTGGCGGACTGTATTGTAGACTACCAAAATCAGCATCCAGAACACCAAGCGCACTTTGAGCGCTTTGACGTTTTTGCCAAGCAAACTCGCATTGAGTCGCTTGCTAAGCGTCGCTTATTCGGTGATAACATCTTTCCGATCAAGTATATCAATAACCCACTAGCTAAGAGCCGAGGGTAATGACGATGACCACCTTATTTCCGGTGCAATACGCTCAAAAAAATGCGCCAAACCGAGCGGCAAAACAAATCATTCAGGCAATTCAACAATCCTCGCTGACCTATCTAATCGAGTGCGCTTTGCTGGAGCAGTGGGTAAGTGAACGTCTGATTACAGTGACCACCACGACGGATTATCTATCCAAACAGCCCTTGCAGCAGCCTTTGACGATGCTGCCACGCGCTTATCAAGCGTTTTTTGCTCAAGATAAGCCGCTGCTAGCGATCCAAACGGGCACTGATAGTCGTTTATTATTATTGGTAGAGTCTGGCTATACCGCGCCTTGGCGTTTGTCTCAGCCTTGTATGCCCCTGATCTATAAACTGGCTACAGATAATACTTATGCATCGCTACAACAAGTAGATAATGCGCATACCTTGCTAGATATTTTATTGTCTGTTATGGATCAATCACAGCTTAGCGAGGCTGGAATCTCTAAACTTAAAGAGAGTCTGCAAGCATCTTTGGACGCTGAGCAGTGGTCAGCTAGCGCCGATATTACCACTACAGTCTATCAGCGTCCGCACTGGTATCAGACCTTGATTGCAGGCGAGCAGTGGGCGTCACTCATGGATCGCCCTTTTCATCCCTTAGCGAAAGGCAAGCTTGGCTTTACCAAAGCAGCTTATCAACATTATATGGCAGAGTTTAACCAGCCTATTGCCTTGGCATGGGTCGCTATTGCTCGTAGTCATTTAATGGCCGCTGATAATGTCACCGATATCAGCACGCAGAACCCTGCGACTTTTTTATTAGAGAGTGCGCAGCAGCAGTGCTTAGACCAAGAGCTTGAGGATAAAAATCTTACAGACACTCACGTCGCGCTGCCCGTGCATCCTTGGCAGATGAGCCAAGTCATAGATTCGATGTACGCCGATGATTTTGCCGCTGGTACTGTGGTTAAGCTGAGCTTTAATGCAGCAGTCACTTACGCTAGCGCCTCAATGCGTAGTATGCTCATAAGCCGTGACACGCCGCATAGTATCAAGCTGCCCTTAGGCGTTTATGCGCTTAACTCAAAGCGCTACCTGCCCGCACTGAAGCTTATCAATGGCGAGAAAAATGAAGCTATTTTAAGACAAGCCCAGCAGATAGATCCGGTACTCTCTAAACAGATGCGTTTATGGGATGAGCGTCTGTGGTGGGGCTATATGTCGCCTGATCATGTACAGGATAAAAGCTCGATTAATCCGTATTTTTATCAAGAAAAGCCCACTCATTTAGGCGCTATGATGAGAAGTCTGCCAGCAGATTTATGCGATGATCAAGTGCGCTTGCTACCAATGGCAAGCTTGGGGATGCTGGTCTATAAAGACGGCATAAGCCATCATATCTTTGATGAGATTATCCAATCAAAACAAGCGCTTGCTAAGCTAGAGCAGATAAAAGCGGCTGCCATCGACTGCTTTAACACTCTCTGCGAGGTGTTTTTAGGGACGATGCTGCGCTGCTTGCGTTTGGGACTTGCGCCCGAGATGCACGGGCAAAATATCGTTGTCGTATTACGCGCGCATCAATTTACCAGCGTGCTGCTGCGCGATCATGACTCGCTGCGTATCCATCTGCCTTGGCTTGACCGTCATCATATAGCCGATCCTGAGTATTTAAGTCCGCCGGATTTTAAAAACCGTTTGTACCGCGAGACGCCGCAGACACTGATATTCTATCTGCAATCACTAGGGATACTGGTCAATATCCGCGCCATTATCGAGTCCTTATCTGAACATTATAAGATTGATGAAGCGACGCTGTGGCAGCAAGTAAGTAGCTGTATTGATGACGCTTTAGAACATATCGATTTTGACATCGATCAATCTAAGCTGATTCGTGAGCAGCTCTTGACCACGTCCTATTACCCGCACAAAACCCTGCTACTACCAGTGATTGAGCGCGGCGCTGATCCGCACGGCAGTATGCCGGCAGGGGAGAGCAAGACTTGCAATCCTTTTTACAGTATTAACAAGGCTGATAAAGCTATAGACCAAAGCCACTATACCAACGCTAAGAGGTTTGCATGACAACAAGTACCGATAAGCTTGAGAACGTTAATGAGTTAATAGATAGCTACCGCGCACTTGCCACTTCAACCCTCGGGCATTTCACTGATACCGGCTATCTACCAGATATCAAAGCGCTGTTTCCTTGCGCTGATACCGTTGTTGGTAGAGTACTCACGGTTACGCTTACCTCTGATAATACTGATGTAATCAAGAAAGCGCTTATTGAAGCGACGCCCGGCGACGTGTTATGTATCGACGCGCAGGTTTTAGGCGTCAAAGCTTGCTGGGGTGCGCTACGTACTTGCGCCGCTATTTATGAGCAGCTCGCTGGCGTGATTGTCATAGGGCAGGTGACCGACTCGCTACAAATCAAGCAATTAGGCTTTCCCATATTTGCTCAAGGTGTGAGCGCTGTCACTACCTTTAAAAGTCAGCAGGCAGCAGGCAAGCTAGCCGCTGATATCCAATATCGCTTTGGCATGCAGACGACGTCTATTTGTAACGGTGATATCGCTGTAATGGATAATGATGGGGTATTCGTACTAACGCCAGAGCTGGCACAACAGCTGCTCCCTGACTGCCAAGTCAAACACCGTGACGATGAAATGAAGCTCCAATTATTTATGGAAGCGTACCAAAATAATAAACTGGATCAATTACTTAAGCAGTAGATAGGTGGTATTACAGAGCCAAATGATATAAACATAGAACCACTTATTGTGCAGTTATAAGATTGACATCTACAATTATTTATAGAAATGTTAATAATTATCATTTAGAATAGCATTCACAAAACTAGTACGCCCTGTATCACAACATAAATAAAGCTTATCCCACTATTATTTAACGAAGTGAATCTCTATGAAAAGTCATCAACTTGCTTTATCCCTGCTCACGCTTTGTATCAGTCAACACTTATACGCTCAAACTGATGCTAACGCTGTAGTGCCAAGTGCTCAAGCACCAGACGCTTCAAATACCGTCAATGGCGATGAACCAAGTGTCACTTTGGATACCATCACAGTTGCAGCAACTGCTAAAACGGGTACGGCGCTGGCACAAAAGATCAGTGAGATGCCAGCGGTGACTCAAGTCATTAGCGAAGAGGAGATTGCGAGACAGGCCACAGGGGATCGTACCGTTGGCGATATATTGGCGCAGCTGGTACCCAGTCTAGGTGCGAGTAGTGGCTCAACCAGTAACTATGGCACGACCATGCGTGGTCGCCCCGTGCAGTACTTACTTAACGGCGTGCCCTTATCAGGATCGCGCAGCTTATCACGCGAGCTTAACAGTATCGATCCTGCCCAGCTTGCACGCGTAGAGGTGCTGACAGGCGCAACAAGTATTTATGGTGCAGGCGCGGCAGGCGGGCTTATTAACCTTGTCACTAAATCCATGCTCGGTTATGGCCCGCTTAGACAAACACGTATCGGTGCTAGCGCTAGCCGCGAGTTTGAGTCCGATTCGCTTGGCTATCACATTGGGCAAAGCTTAGGTTATGGCGGCGAGCGCGTTTACGGCCGCTTGGATGTCGATTTTGATAGTAAAGGCGGCAAGTTTGATAGCCATAATCGCCGTATCAGTCCCGATGTCAACCAAACCGACCAACAGGATACCGATGCTTTGAGTATTAATGCTAATTTAGGTATGGCGCTGACCGACACCCAAACGGTTGATCTGGCGGTGACGTATTATGATGACGAGCAAGATACCGACTACGGGCCAGACTATGGTGATAACCTGCAAGTTCTACTTGCGCCAAACGTAGCACCGCCGTCGCTACGAGCCATTGATGATGCTTATGTCCAGCATGAGCCTTATACGACCAAAACTTCAGTCAACCTAAACTACAATAACAGTGATATCTTAGGCTCAAATTTAAGCATTACTGGTTATTATCGCGACGAAGAAGGACGTTTTTATCCTTCAGGTAAGGACTTTACCGATCAAGCGGGTGAAGTCTGGGTTGCTAATGGTCTCACTGATAGAAGAACATTAAGACAGTTACTAGGCGGGGCAGTTGTTGTCACTCAATCAGAAGCTGACATTGAGGTGATGGGTCTACGCGCCGCTATGCAAACCGAAACAGAGATTGACGGTAAGCCCACGCTATTTAGTTACGGTACTGACTTTGAACGTGAAGAGAGTGAGCAAAACTACTACGGACAAAATTTAGATCTGTTTATTGCTAGTAATGGTCTTAACTCACGTAACAATGGCATAACTTATAATGGCGGACCGGAGACCACCATTGATAAATGGGGCGTGTTTGCCAATGCTGATGTTGATATGACTGATAAATGGCATGCCAGTGCCGGCGTACGTTATCAGAGACTCGAAGCCGAGACCGATGCTTTTATACCTATTTATGAGCAGCTGCTACAGGACTACTTTAATGATACTCGTATCAGTCCAGTAGCCAATGCTTACGGTATTGATTATCAAGCGGGCCGCGTAGAGGACGGCGATACCGATCACGACAAGACATTGTTTAACCTTGGCACTAGTTATCAAGTGACGCCAAACGATCAAGTATTTGCTAACTTCTCGCAAGGCTTTACCACCGCTGACGTACAACGGGCGCTACGTGATGTGCGTGCAGGATTTGTTGTTGATTCAAATAACGTCCAGCCTATTGAGATCAATAACTATGAGCTGGGCTGGCAGGGCAAACGCGGTGATACTGCTGGCAAGATTAGCGCCTTTTATAACGACTCGGACAAGACCGTACGCTTTACCGACGATTATACTGTCGAAGTCGTCGATACTGACGAGCGCATTTACGGTGTTGAAGGCTCACTCGTACACGAGATTAGCGATCAGTGGCAAGTGGGCGGCAGCATCGCTTATACTCGCGGTCAGTACAAAAACAACGGCGACTGGCTTGAGCTTGACGCCGTACGCATAACCCCTTTAAAAGGTACAGCGTTTGCTCAGTATAACTTTGATGAAGGCAGTACTATTCGTCTGCAAGCGCTTGCTATTGGCGGCGATGATGAAGCTTTTGAGGATCAGCAGCGAGATCCGGATACTAGCGCTCAGCCCATTAACGGTTATGCAACCTTTGATCTATTAGGCCAAGTGCAAATGCCTGTCGGTAAAGTGGGCTATGGTATTTATAATATATTAAATAAAGAGTACAAAACCGTCTATCATCAAACCACTTATGGCGCTCTAAACCGTCTGCCAGCATCAGGGACAACTTATGGTTTAAGCTATACGATTGACTATTAATATGATAATCAAACCCAAAGTTTAAACCATCGCCGCTGTTATTAGTCTGTAATCTAGGCTAAAACAGCGGCTTTTAAATGAGGTGATAGCTTGATTTAAAAGAGTAAGCTTAGGATATAGATCAGCAGACCCACTATTAAGACTATGGCGATAATAAATAGAACAAAATATAGAATCATATAAGATACGTATTTATGCTGTGTCTAGATAAAGGCGCGGTATTTTTATGGACAGGAGCGGTCAATGATCGAATGAGCATAAAACCGCCAAAAAGCTACCAGCGATAGCCAAAGGGACGATAGCCATAACCAAAGGGCCCAAAGCCGAACGGATAAGGCGAGCGCAGATAATCAAGGTCGCGCTGACGCATGTAATAATAGCGCCCTTGCGCGTAAGCTTCTTCTAACTTTTCAATACCTTCAAGTGGGCAGACTGGTCGCCAATCGTAACCCTCACGCCCGAGCTTATAAGCGTTCAGCTCAGTACAATAACCTTTTAAACCTTTTTGCCGACCTTGCTCCCAGAGCACTCGATTGGGTGTCGCACCAATTACGCTTGCGCACTGATTAGCATAGTAGCCAAAGTAGTCACCCGAGCGGCCTTGTAGTCCATCAACGTAGCCAACTTCCTGCCAATTACTGGTCTGACACTGCTGCGGGGTCAGATCAGGCTTAGTCGTCGCGCAGCCTGTCAAGCCAAGCAACACCGCACTAACAAGAGCCGCGCTTATACCAAGTTTACAGGACTCTTTGTGCTTGTTGAGCACACGAGTACTTACTGAGGATTTGTAAGCACCGCATAGTAATATAAATTTAGTTAAGTCACTCATAGCGAGCCTATATATTTTTAAACGATACGTCACCATAGCATTTTTTATGCGTAGCGACTTTTTATATCTTGTTATTTTATAGCGGGGTATAGGTCTTTAAGGTTAGTTTAAGTTGTTGATTCTAGTGCAAATAAAACTACGCTTTTTTAATCTATCACCACAGGCATTAGCGGCTTTACTTGATTTTTAGACGTTTGCGCTCATTATAGGGGTCAAGTGAGTTATTTTATGGATTTAGACTCTAGTAACTCTTTGCCAATATAAAACTCTCTGCCAATATAAATTGCCATAGCGCTTATCACTCAGTTCTTGTCATGTTAAGAGGTCGTCTTCATGGGATTATTCGTCATCATTGCTATTGTACTATTCGTATTAGGGAGTATGATGGCGCTCAAACCAAGCGGCATAGATCAGCGCTTGGATAAGTTACGTATGACGGCGCGGCGTTTACAGCTCAATCCCAAACTGGTCGCTTGTCCGGATTGGGTACGTGGTCGTGATAATGAATATGGCCGCGGCATGCTAGGTCAGTACTGCTTAGTTTTAGAGAATATGCAATTACCGCAGGCGCGCTTTGGCGTGATTGACGGTCAATGGCGCGTGAGTAGTCAAAGTGATAACCATGCGGACAGTGCCGGGAATGCTGGGCATAAAACGTTGAACACGGCAGTTTTTGGCTTGGATAAAACGCCTTTGAATCTGCCTTTGAGTATTGAGCCGTTTGTCAAAGCGTTATCAGTAAAGGCCAATAGTATTGTTATTTTTTGGGAAGATATTAACTACGTGCGCCCAGTTACTAACCCCAATTATAAACCTGCGACTATTGAAAAGGATTTATTACTGCTTAAAGCACAATTGCAGCAATGGGCGACGCAGTTACAAAAAACCCCACCTCATGCGCCACAGCACAAAAAAGGACACGCAGACAATACGCAGAACTTTCAATCAAGGTTATTAAATAGAGGATAGTTGGCTCTTTTAAAAGGCTCTATCTAAGTTTTGTAGTACGATACTGTGTATGCGATAGCTAATTTACAATGTTATTTTTTGCAGACAGTACAAACAATAGTAATGCAAAAATTACTCCTTAGGTAAACCACTTAGACCGCTTTGTCCGTTTACGGTTGACAGTTTGAGTCTAAGCGGTGTAACGTCAATGCCATTCGTTCATTGTTTTATCGTAACTTTGTACCCATCTAGCTTATATTCCAACTGTTTTTATGGGTAGCTGGCTTAATACAGGTCAGTCAAGGCCGTTTTGAGTATTAAATTAAAATACGTATTCAGCTATCTTTAATTCATTTATCAGGGTGTTTCTACCTATGGCAAAAACGACAACTAAAACAACAACTAAAAAAAGCAGTGCTGCTACTAAGACCAAAAGTAGTGCTGCCACCACAGCTAAAAATGGCAAATCGTTAGTTATTGTGGAATCTCCAGCAAAAGCTAAAACCATCAATAAATACTTAGGCGATGATTTTATCGTGCGCTCAAGTATTGGTCATGTGCGTGATTTGCCCGTTAGCGCAAGCAAAAGCACTAAAAAGACAACGACCAAAAAAGATGACACGCTATCAAAAGAAGAAAAAGCGCAGCAGGCGCTGGTACGCCGTATGGGCGTCGATCCAGAGCACGATTGGGCAGCTGTCTATGAAGTTCTACCGAATAAAACCAAAGTCATCAAAGAGCTTAAGTCTTTAGCTAAAGACGCCGATCAGATCTATCTGGCAACGGATATGGATCGCGAGGGAGAGGCGATCGCTTGGCATCTAAAAGAAGTCATTGGCGGCCCTGATAGTAAATATCAACGCGTGGTCTTCAACGAGATTACCAAATCTGCCATTCAAAACGCCTTTAAACAGCCCTCAAAGCTCGATATCGATAGAGTGAATGCCCAACAAGCAAGGCGCTTTTTGGATCGCGTGGTGGGCTTTATGGTCTCGCCAATTCTATGGCAAAAAGTGGCGCGCGGTCTGTCCGCAGGGCGCGTGCAGTCGGTTGCTATGCGTCTGGTCGTTGAGCGCGAGCATGAGATTCGCGCTTTTATTCCAGAAGAATACTGGCAGATTCATGCCGATACCCATGTTGCTGAGCATAAAAAGGGTAGCGATGAGATCGGCATTCGCTTAGAGGCGACCAAACAGGCAGGTAAGACGCTCAAACTAGTGAATAAAGAGCAGACTGATAAAGTCTTAGATGTGCTTAACGCTAACGACTACATCGTTAAAGAGCGAGAAGAAAAACCCACGCAGTCGCGTCCAAGTGCACCCTTTATTACTTCAACGTTACAACAAGCAGCGAGTACGCGCTTAGGATTTTCGGTTAAAAAGACTATGATACTTGCCCAGCGTCTCTATGAGGCAGGGCACATTACTTATATGCGTACCGACTCCACCTTTTTATCAGGAGATGCCTTAGCAGCAGCGCGCGGTTTTATCGAAGACAGCTACGGCGACAAATACGTGCCGGATAAGCCAAATTTTTATGGCAATAAGCAAAATGCGCAAGAGGCGCACGAAGCGATTCGACCCTCAAACGTCAATATGAAATCGACGCAATTAAAAGGTGTGGAGCGTGATGCTATTCGTCTTTATGAGCTGATATGGCGACAGTTTGTCGCCTGTCAGATGGTGCCAGCCAAGTATCTATCAGTCAATTTGTTTGTTGAAGCGGGCAACGTTGAGCTCAAAGCGCGCGGGCGCACCATGACGTTTGATGGCTATACCCGCGTGATGGCACCTGCTAAAACCGATGATACGTTACTACCTGATGTCAAAAAAGGCGACAAGCTTATCTTAGACAAGCTTGACCCAAGCCAACACTTTACCAAGCCGCCACCACGCTATACTGAAGCAAGCCTAGTTAAAGAGCTTGAGAAAAAAGGCATCGGTCGTCCCTCAACTTATGCCTCTATTATCTCAACCATTCAAGATCGGGGTTATGTCAAGCTTGAAAATAAGCGCCTGTTCGCTGAAAAGATGGGCGATATTGTCACCGACAGATTAACAGGTAGTTTCCCAGATTTGATGGATTACACCTTTACCGCTGCGCTTGAGGACAAGCTTGATCACGTTGCCGAAGGCGATAGCAACTGGAAGGATGTCCTTAATAACTTCTATGTGGACTTTAAAGGTAAAGTTGAGCACGCCAAAGAAGCGGACGGTATGCGCCCAAATGATCCAACCGATGTGCCTGATGTGCACTGTGATATCTGCGATCGTCCAATGCAGCTACGCACGGGCTCAACTGGCGTATTTTTAGGCTGTACGGGTTATAACTTGCCGCCAAAAGAGCGTTGTAAAGGTACTAAAAACCTTATGCCCGTCGAAGCTTTCGCTAACCTAGATGATAGCGATAGTGATGATGAGACCGCTGAAGTCAAAGACCTGATGGAGAAAAAGCGCTGTCCGAAATGCGGTACGGCTATGAACGGCTATATCGTTGATGGTGGTCTTAAGCTCCATGTTTGCGGTAACAATCCAGACTGTGATGGCTATATTTTAGAAGAAGGTAAGTTTGAAGTTCCAGGCTCAGATGCACCAACCATTGACTGTGATAAGTGCGATGCACAGATGGAGCTCAAAACCGGTCGCTTTGGGCCTTACTTTGCTTGTCAGAACTGCGACAATACGCGTAAGGTACTCAAAACAGGCGAGCCTGCGCCGCCGCGTATGGATCCTATCGATATGCCGGAGCTCAAATCCACGAAGCACGATGATCACTTCATTTTGCGTGAAGGAGCAGCGGGGATGTTCTTAGCAGCATCCAAATTCCCTAAAGTACGCGAGACTCGTCCACCAAAACTGGCTGAACTACGTACTGTCCAAGATAAAATGGAAGACAAGTTCCAATATTTATTTGAAGGACCGGACGAAGATCCAGACGGCAACCCTACCATTTTACGCTGGTCACGTAAGAAAAAAGAGCAGTACATTGGCTCTGAAAAAAATGGTAAAGCCACGCGCTGGGGTGTTTACTGGCGTAAGGGCGAATGGGTAGAGGAGTAATTTTTTACCTTATATAGAGTCAAACAAAAAAACCTCTTAATTTGATTAAGAGGTTTTTCTATGCTCGATTTCTATTAGTGATAGTTAACTAGGCTTTAGTAATTATACCACAAGCGATACGATCACCTGAATTACCTGAAGGCTGAGTGGTGTAATCATCAGCATTAGCATGCACAATAAAAGCTAAGCGATTGACGCTGTATTTACCTACCACATCCGTAGATATTTGATTGTTTACATAGTTAATTGTAGCCACGCCATCTTCATTAGCAGTTAGGTTTGGTAAATCACCAGCATGACCTCGGACATCATCAGGGCTAGAATGGGGGAAATTATCTGGATTAAAGTGGCTTCCTGCTGCCTGACCACCCATTGCACAGCTGCCAGTCTCGTGAATATGAAGCGCAACTGTCTTACCAGGCTGCATATTCATAAGCTTACCATAGACCTGTACGCCGCCCTCAACAGGACGCAGGAACAGTTGTCCTACTTCTTTTTTATCTTCACCAACGGTTTCAATCTTCGATTTCAAAGCAGGCTGATTAAGAGGATTACCCGTTTGCAATTGATCTTGAATCGTTTGGCAACCTGTCATAGCAAGAGCTGAGCCACATAGTAATGCGCTTGAAAGCATAAGCTTATTCATTGTTTTCTCCAATAAAATTGAGTATATAAACAGTTATATTTATAGTCATCAAGGATGATGACATTTGTATAGTTCGCAATTAGTATAGCGAATTAGATGACTCAACTATTCAGCAGAAGCGCAACAATCGGTTAATAAATGTAAGTTATTGGGCTTTAGTTTAAAGATATCTATTGTTTTTCTGAAAGGGTTTGCCTTTAGAATAAGGGTCTTGCCAGTATCAAAATTTTGAGGTGGAAGATAGTTAGGAATGGCTTAATAGGGTCAAAGACCTTAAATCCGTTTTTTTGCAGCAAGAGTACTGCTATCGAAAGCGTTACTCAGACTTTTAATGTATAGACTTTATAGAATTAAGTTGTAAAAAAGCCGCTTACTCTAAAGTAAACGGCTCTCGTTAAATATAAACTTAAGTAATGACAGTTTAGCTGCGTAGCGACTTTTTAGACGTCGTATCGACCACCGCTTTAGCAGGCTTAAGCGGTATTGGTGTACTCACGAGCGCCGCTTTTAATACCTCATCAATCGTCGCAACCGGCTGAATAGTTAAGCCCTCTTTGACATTATCAGGGATGTCAGCTAAGTCACGCTCGTTATCAGCTGGGATCAAGACGTGCTTGATACCGCCGCGATGCGCTGCGAGCAACTTCTCTTTAAGACCGCCGATACGTAGGATCTTACCGCGTAGAGTAATCTCACCCGTCATCGCAATATCAGGACGGATAGCGATACCTGTCATCGCTGACACTAGCGCTGTCGTCAACGCACCACCTGCCGAAGGACCATCTTTTGGTGTCGCGCCCTCTGGCATATGCACGTGGATGTCAGTGTTCTTAAAGGTCTCATAATCGATCCCTAAGCTATCACCGCGCGCCCGTACGACGCTCATCGCTGCTCGGATAGACTCTTTCATCACATCGCCAAGCGAGCCGGTAAAGTTCAGCTCACCTTTACCTTTAACTGCGATAGCTTCAATGGTAAGGAGCTCGCCGCCAACTTGAGTCCAAGCAAGGCCAGTGACGCGGCCAACCTCAGGCTCTTCTTCCGCTAGGCCGTAGTCAAACTGATGGACGCCAAGATAATCATCAATATTTTTATCATCGACCACAACTAGCTCACGTTCAGCCTTTTTCGGAGCACGGGCGCCATGACTCTCAACCGCGCCGCGTACCACTTTGCGGCAGATCTTATTGACTTCACGCTCAAGGTTACGCACGCCAGCTTCGCGAGTATAGTTACGCACGATGCTATGCAGCGCGGCCTCAACGATCTCAATCTCACCCTCTTTTAGACCATTTTGCTTAATGGCTTTTGGTACTAAGTACTTTTGGGCGATATTGACTTTTTCTTCTTCGGTATAGCCTGGTAGACGAATCACTTCCATCCGATCAAGCAGCGCAGGCGGGATATCCATACTGTTCGCCGTACAGATAAACATGACTTGTGACAGATCCAGATCCATATCGAGATAATGATCGTTGAACGTATCGTTCTGCGACGGATCCAACACTTCAAGCAAAGCCGAAGCTGGGTCGCCGCGGAAGTCTTGCGCCATCTTATCGATCTCATCTAATAAGAACAGCGGATTTTTGACCTCAACTTTAGCCAGTGATTGTACAATTTTACCCGGCATCGCCCCAATATAAGTACGGCGATGACCACGAATCTCAGCTTCATCACGGACGCCGCCCAGTGCCATACGCACAAACTTACGGCCCGTGGCACGTGCGATAGACTCACCTAAAGACGTCTTACCGACACCTGGAGGACCGACGAGACATAAGATTGGGCCACGTAATTTTTTGACCCGCGACTGTACAGCGAGATATTCTAAGATGCGATCTTTGACGTCTTTTAGACCGTAGTGATCTTCATCCAGTACGGTTTTAGCCTTATCCAAGTTGATTGATACTTTGCTCGTAGCATTCCACGGTGTATCTAATATCCATTCGATGTAGTTGCGCACAACCGAAGACTCACTTGAAGCAGGCGGCATCATTTTGAGCTTTTTAAACTCTTGCTCGGCTTTTTTACGCACATCGTCTGGCAGGTCGGCATCTTCTAGACGCTGCTCAAGCTCGCCAATGTCATCTTCACCATCAAACGCGCCGTCATTCATATCAGACAGCTCGTTTTTAATCGCTTTCATCTTCTCGTTCAAGAAGTACTCGCGCTGGTTGTCCTCCATCTGCTGACGGACGGCATCTTGGATCTCTTGCTCGATGTTTTGCTCAGCGCTTTGTTTGACTAGATATTCAGTCAAGGTGTTGATATGAGTTTTGAGATCATTGTCTTCTAAAAACGACTGTTTGATCTCAAGATCCATGGAAACACGGGTGGATATGAAGTAGATCAGCTCAAGCAAATCATCAATGCGTTTGGCAACGCGAGTCAACTCGCGCGAATTACGCAAACGAGCTTCTGCATAGCTTTCAAACAAGCTGGTCAGCGCCTTGATAGTGTTTTTTTGTTGACTATCATCCATAGCAACGTCAAGATCAGCGCGCTCAAAGGTCGCCATCAGCACGTCATTATGATCCTCTAAATGATCGACGCGAGCACGGTATTGACCTTCGATCAGCACCTTAATGCAGTTCTCGTCACTATCATGCGGCATAGTGCTGACGATACGGCAAACCGTACCGTACTGGTACAGATTGTCCTGATCGATATCTTCGGTCAACGAATCTTTTTGCGCCACAACCAGCACTCTATCGCCGTATTCACTTTGCGCCAGCTCAACGGCTTTTACCGAAGGCGCGCGACCGACAAATAGCGCGATCTGCATGTGTGGATAGACTACAACATCACGTAATGCGAGCAGAGGTAGATAGTTATCCGCTGGCTGCTCCGTATTTATATTATCAGTATCAGCTGCTGATACGTCAATGTCGATGTCAATGCTGTCTTTATCGATAGTATATTCACTCATATATGTCAATCCTCGTTCACAAGACTTGTTGAGTCAAGTTTGTGTTTCATGATAGATAAATGGTGCTCGTATACAAAATTACAAGGCTTATTATCGGTAACTATCGGCTATGAGCACTTCTTAGTAGAGCGTGCCCAAAAGGTTCTCAGTATGGGTTTTAACTACACAATCAGGTAGAATTGCGCCCTTAAATCTACCAATACAATAGGTTAGCTCTATAACAAGTGGTGCCGATATTAGCGTTTAGCATAAAGGTATAAGCCAACAAATGGCTGCATGACACCTTAAAACATATTAGTAATGAAAGTAGAGACAACAATATGACCATTAATGCAGTATTACTCGCAGTCGTCATCATGCTTGGACTGTCATTGGCACGTGTCCACGTGGTGCTCAGTTTGTTGGTGGGCGCGCTGGCAGGCGGTCTTATCGCAGGTTTAGGGATTGCCGATACTTTAGAGGTCTTTCAAGAAGGCATCCGTAATGGGGCACAAATTGCCTTGTCTTATGCCTTGCTAGGAGCATTTGCCGTTGCCATTGCGCATTCAGGACTGCCGCAGTCACTAGCAGGCGCGGTGATCAAACGTATTGATAACGCAGGGACAGGTGTAGGGGCAGGCGGTATGATCAAATATACGCTGTTTGCGGGTTTGGTCATGATGAGCTGCTTTAGTCAAAACCTTATTCCCATTCATATTGCCTTTATTCCGCTACTCGTGCCGCCACTACTTTTAGCTTTTAATCGTATGCACATTGATAGACGCCTGATTGCTTGCTTGCTAACCTTTGGTTTGGTTACCACTTATATGTTTATCCCATATGGCTTTGGTGATATCTATCTGAACCAAATCATGCTCAAAAATGTCGGCGAGGCAGGTATCGATATCAGCGATATCTCAGTGACTAAGGCGATGGCACTTCCTGCACTGGGTATGTTTATCGGGCTGTTGACTGCTGTTTTTATTAGCTACCGTAAACCGCGTCATTATCAACAATTAGCCATAGATAAAGCAGCGAGAGACAAGGTAGTGGAGAATGATGCCCTAAGTAAAACCGCGTCTAATGCTGGGTCGCAAAACAAAACCAAAACCCTTGTAGCGCTTGCCGCTATTGTTACCGCTTTTGTAGTACAGCTCTATACCGATTCGCTATTGCTCGGCTCGATGTTTGGCTTTGGGGTATTTATGGCAACGGGCGTGGTCAAGTGGCGCGATGCCGATACGGTGTTTAACGACGGTATTAAGCTCATGGCGATGATTGGCTTTATCATGATTACCGCGCAAGGGTTCGCTGAGGTGATGAAAGCGACGGGGGAGATTGCCCCACTTATCGATGGCGCAACTACTTTATTTGCGGGTAATAAAGCGATTGCTGCTTTAGTGATGCTAGGCATTGGCTTAGTGGTAACCATGGGTATCGGCTCGTCATTCTCCACTATTCCGATTATTGCGGCGATTTATGTGCCGCTGTGCATATCGCTAGGGTTTTCACCACTGGCAACCGTTGCCATTATCGGTACGGCAGGGGCGCTGGGTGATGCCGGCTCTCCAGCATCAGATTCGACCCTTGGCCCGACATCGGGATTGAACGTTGATGGTCAACACGATCATATCAGGGACAGCGTTGTGCCTACCTTTTTGCACTATAATATCCCGCTACTGGCGTTTGGCTGGATTGCGGCGATGGTGTTGTAGGTATTAGAGTTAAGCTCTACGAAAAAATCGTCGTAAAAGCAACAAACAAGCCTGCCAAAAGCAAATTACGAGAAACAGTAAGGAGGAAAGGAAAGTCCAAAAAATCATCCCGCCCAATGGCGGCGGTGCGTGCATCGCCATCATACCAAAATAAAGTAAAAACAAAACACTAGTCACTAGCATCGCCAAAAACTTCCATCGGCTGTGCAGGTATACATCTAAAGTTACCAGTAAGCTTAAGTGAAAAAGCATTGCCATTACCAATATGACAACTAATTCTACAGGGTAGGGATGCGGAGCAGGGATACCACGAACATGAAGTAGATAAGGGTCTGTGCCAAAACCTAAACTAATGATAAGACCGACAAATACCACCCATAAAATGGCAAAAACTATGCGCAGGCGCTGGGAGCGAAAGTAGATCTTAGTGGCTTTGGTAAATTCATTTATTTTCATAGATTATTCTTATTTATCATCATCCTCACCAAAACCCTCAATTTCACCACTTAAGCCATCTAAAAACGCATCACTTTGCGTAAGTAACTCCTGCAAACGCGCCTCGTTAATAACGCTCGACAACTCCTCAGAACTAAACTCTTGCTCTTGACTGTAATAGAGCATCTCTCTAGCGTCATCATTTCCCAAGGTTTGCAAATAATCATCAACGTTCTCAGCACTGGATTCTGTTGGTTCAAACTTTTCAGTACTGTTTTGTTTAAACCACCTTATTCCACTTGGCGTAATCAGTCCATCCAAAGGCACATCCCAAGGCTGATACTCAAGCTTATCTACCACTTGAAAGTCGTAACACCAGCCGATTTTTAATGGTTTCTTTACGCCAGCCCGATAGCTTGTGCCAAGCGTCGTATCATAAAAACCGCCACCCATACCCATGCGATTGCCCTCATTATCTACCGCTACCAGTGGACAGATAATGACATCCAATTCTTTTGCCCACAGCAGGCGGCGATGATAATTTTGCGGCATTCCTAAGCGGTGAATACGTGTTGGTACGCTCACTAGTTTAGAGTGATAAATTGGCACAAAGCGCAAGCGTTTATCATCGCTTCCTAGCGAACCCACTACAGGTAAATACGCCTGATAATTTAGGTTTTGGCACCAGTCTAGTATCGGCTGGGTAGGTAGCTCACCAAAACCATCGTAGTATAAAGCCACGCGAGCATGAGCAGGCAAGCGTTGCTGCAGTTTGATTAAATGCAAGCTGGCTGCTTGACCTAAATGTCTACGCTCAGAAGCAGTTAACTGACGGCGTTGGCGGGTAAACTGGCGTCTGGGCGGATTGGTGATCGTCATAGTTTTTGCATTATTTAGTAGGGGAGTAGAGTTCTATTAGGGGCTACCACAGCAGCTTACACTAAGCACTTTTAACGATAAATACTGCTATCGGTGTGGAGAAATTTTTTATAAGCCATGCTATCATAACCCCACTTTATATCTTACTTACTTTACGTGCAGCAGCTTTGCACTTTTTATAATAAACCATTTTTGCTAAACAAAAAAAGAGGATTGTTATGTCACAGAATCAGAGCACACGACTTGAGAAAGACACTATGGGCAACGTCGAAGTGCCAAGCGACGCCTATTGGGGCGCGCAAACTCAGCGTAGCCGCGAGAACTTTAAGATTGGCGGCGAGACCTTGCCGCGTCCGATGATTGAAGCGATGGCGCTGGTCAAAAAAGCCGCGGCGATCACCAATGCCAGCCTTGATCGTATCGACAACGACAAGCGCGATTTAATCGTCCAAGCCGCTGATGAAGTTATCAACGGCGGACTTAGCGATCAGTTTCCACTCGTCGTTTGGCAAACGGGTTCTGGCACCCAGTCGAACATGAATATGAACGAAGTGCTTGCCAACCGTGCTAATGAGATTGCCGGCTCGGAGCGTGGCAGTTACTCACCGATTCATCCCAATGACCATGTCAACCATGCTCAGTCAACTAACGACAGCTTTCCAACCGCTATTCGTGTCGCCGCCGCGCGTCAAATCAACAGCCTGCTGATCCCAGCGGTCAAAGCGCTCCGCGATACGCTCGATAAAAAAGCTAAAGACTTTGATAGCATCGTTAAAATTGGCCGTACCCATTTGCAAGACGCCACACCGTTGACGCTAGGACAAGAGTTTAGCGGTTATGTCAGTCAGCTTGATCATGCGCTCACGCGGATTGATAACGCGCTGCAAGGTTTGTATGAGTTGCCACTAGGCGGTACGGCGGTCGGTACGGGTCTCAACGCCCATCCTGATTATGCGGTAAAGGCGGCGGAGCAATTATCAAAATTGACGGACTTGCCGTTTGTCACCTCACCCAATAAATTTGAAGCCCTAGCAGCTCGTGATGCCGAAGTATTTGCCTCTGGTGCATTAAAAACGCTAGCGGCTAGCCTAAATAAAATCGCTAATGACGTGCGCTGGCTGGCGTCAGGGCCGCGTTGTGGTCTTGGCGAGCTTACCATTCCAGAGAATGAGCCAGGTTCCTCCATCATGCCGGGTAAAGTCAATCCTACTCAGTCAGAAGCCATGACTATGGTGGTCGCGCAAGTCATGGGTAACGATACTACGATTAGCATGGCGGGCGCGTCGGGTAACTTTGAGCTTAACGTGTATATGCCAGTGATTGCCTTTAACTTACTACAATCTATCCAATTACTGGGTGATGCGTGCAATAGCTTTAATGACAACTGCGCTGTTGGTATCGAGCCTGTGAAAGAGAAAATTGATCATTTCTTACATAATTCATTGATGTTAGTGACTGCACTGAATCGTCATGTCGGTTACGAGAACGCGGCGAAAATTGCTAAGACGGCGTATAAAGAGGACAAGACGCTGAAGCAAGTCGCCGTTGAGCTGGACTTGATGACCGAAGCGCAGTTTGATGAGTGGGTCACGCCAGAAGATATGGTGCATCCAAAGTAAAGTTTTTAAGTGAGTAGGGTGGGCGCATGTGTAACCCACTGCTTTGATTTCAACTGAGAAGACCTTGTCATTTATGTGGCAAGGTTTTTTTTGACTTGTAGCGTGGATGCTAACCCATGATAATTATGAATTACAACGTGGGTTAGTACCCACGCTACGCATGCTTTTTTTTGATCTCTAAAGTTAGTTTTGAAGGTATTAATTAAAAAACGTTGAAAATTTGCACTACGATTTTAGATTTGCAAAAACATACCTATGATTTAATCAAAAATATAGGCTGTAATTAGGTCAAATGAAGCCTTTTGATGGTAATTCTTGTTATTTGAGAAAAACAAATGTATAGCTCTAATTTTAATCAATTAGGTTCAATGTTTCTAAAAATAGCAATTGGGGTAATTCCAAATGAACTTTTAGGTCGACCAGCTAAGTTCTTAAGCTCATTAACAAACATTTTCATCATATTCTGGAGTTCAGAATCATCTTTACCTTCATAATCAACATCATCATTGGGTAGAGCATCTAGGATACCGAGTAAGTACCATTCACCAGCCATAAACTCACCATGTTTAAAGTTCATATCATGTGTCGGTATTGATAGCTCATCTCTATTTAAAGTCATCCATACTTCTTCTGTACTTTTTTCCGATTTGACTATAAAACGGCTTTGAATAGCAAAAGGAACATTCTGTATAAAATCAATTAGATCTTGTTTAATTTTACCGATTTCTTTGGCTTCATCTCTATCTGCTTTGTCACTTGAGTCTTTCATGCTCTTAAGATAGAAATTTAGTGCAGGTTCTACAATAGCGCTCAACATATTTACATCTACAAGACCAAGCTTGCCTTTCAACAAAACTAATCGTCCAAGGTTTGATTCGCAGAGGAACCTACTCACAAAACCTAATTCATCTAGTTTGTTGATCATCTCTCTTGGCATAGTATGAACAGCATTGTAAGAACGTTCTGCGCCACTATTAGCTTGTTCATTAGAACCTAGTTTACCGCCAGTTACAGTAGGTACGCCAACTGTTGCTTATATTGATTTATTATCTGTAATACCGTGAATTTCTTTATAGGATTCAATGGAGCCATTACCAGTCAATTGAGCATAAAAAGAGCTTATTTTTTTGTTATCTAAATAGAAAAAATCAAAGAGGGATTCTATGTGTAGTGATTTTGGTTCCACTTTTCAATTCCTTCTCATTTGAGTCTCTATGCTTACTAAATTTCGACAATGAGTGGTTCAACATATCAAAATAACTATCAGTAGCATCCTTCAATACCTCTGAAGGTTTGTAATCTTTATGGTTTCGGCGATTATTGTTTCGTTTATTCATGACTTTCCCTCCCTTAATGGAAGTTTTTAAAGAATTTATTATCCTATGTTACATTAAAAATCCAAAATATGCTTTAATACTTGTATTAGTATTTTATATGATTAAGTTAATAAATAAAATAAACAAATGCTTGGTAAATGCTTGGTAAATGCTTGGTAAATGCTTGGTAAATGATTAGTTAAGACTGATCATCTTAATCTTTGAGATCATATTAAGCCTATCAATCATGCTTAGTCCATAACAGTATCCCAAACAAAAAGGACACATGAATCACTCATGTGCCCTCAATCATTTACTTAGACTCTTATTAACGCTAAGCTATTTTTATTTAATCTCAAGCTTTTTGCGCTCTGAGCTGGTCTCTTTTGGTAGTACCAGTTTGAGTATACCATTCTCATAAGACGCTTCTGCTGCATCGACCTTTACCTTGGAGGGTAACTGAAAACTACGCGAGACGGAGCCAAAGTAGCGCTCACTACGCAGTACCTTATCGCCGTCTTTTTGCTCATCTTTTTGGGCAATCTCAGCACTAATAGAGACGATATCTCCAGTAATAGACAGATCGATATCCTCTTTGGCAACGCCGGGTATCTCAGCATTGACATGGAACGCATCGTCTTTTTCACTGACATCAATCTTGATCTGGCTTGCATTAGGAAGCGCTTCACCATGCAGTGGACGCATCAAAAAGCTTGGTGCCATCTCATCAAAGAAGTTGTCAAAGATTGAATTACGTGTGACTAATTTACTCATAACAGTCTCCTTATCATTAATTGTTTGTTGTGTGTCTAACCTACTATATAAGTATGGATAGACTAGAGAATTTCAAGATTTTTATCTCAGATTTTTGCCAAAAAA
Organism: uncultured Psychrobacter sp.; assembly: GCA_947489525.1. GTDB lineage: Bacteria > Pseudomonadota > Gammaproteobacteria > Pseudomonadales > Moraxellaceae > Psychrobacter. The sequence continues at coordinate 725,034 of CANLDW010000001.1, read as the reverse complement.
AAGCCAAGCTAGAGGCTTGGCTTCTTAGTTTAAATCAGACCTTAAACCCTAAAACTTATACAAGAGTCCAAGCGTTGTTGTGGCATCAGTACGTGAGTCTACCATCGGGCTATCATATTGCTCATCTGGCAAGTAGCTTAAGCTTTGATTAAAAAATCCTGCCCAGCGCTCGTTGATATCGTAGTTAGCACTAATATTGATATAGGGGTTTAAGCTGGCGTCCGATGAATAAGCGTCTATACCTGTCTCTGCTGACTCATCGTCGCTGACTCCATAATAGTACTCATTAAAATCATCGTCATGATACTCAAAGCCTATGCTGGGATAGACAGTCAGCTTGTCTCTTGTAAGCTTACCAATATACGTCAAACGAGCGATGTTACCATCACTATGACCTAGGATATCAGTAGCAATTTGTGCCCGAAAGCCGCCAACAGGCGTACGACGCAAATAAGTTAGACCAGCCGCCGCTGACGCTTTACGCTTATCAAGACCTTGTAGTGCGCCTTCTGCATCATCAGGATCAAACTCGCTACCTGCAAGCTGTGCATAGGCTGATAGTTGGTTTTTGCCATCATTAATGAGATACGCGCCCGCCTGCGCGCCGCGAGCATAGATTATATTGTTGTCATAGAACACACCCGGTAATACGCGAAACTCATAACTGTCCTCTAAATCATACGCAGAGTTGGTTGCGAGTACATTGACACCGACGCTGAGCTGGGCATTTTGATCAGCAGGTAAGTTTGCAAAAGGAGCAGCGTTGGCAGTGCCAACAACGCTCAAAATAGCAGTCGCAGCTATAGCGAAAGTGCGAGCAGAGCGAACGGGTAGAGTTAGAATAGACATAGTGAGGTCTCGTCAGTAAGGGTAAATAACCAAGTCGTAATTGTTGCAAAGAGCAGATCTGTTATAACGTAGTGCTGCATAGTTTACAGTAATTCTAGGGTCTGTTGGACATTCAAATGGGTAATGATAGCAGCTGTTTATTGAACACTATTAAGCACCTGTATGATATGGTTGTGAATATCTTGCCACCACCAGACAAAGCTTAGCGTAATTAAAAGTATAACCAGCCAAGGTAATAATCGCCACAAAGTCTGAGACTGTAAATTTTGAGACTGGGCAGCCGTTGTATCATTAGTGCTGACAGTAGCGTCATTTATATCGTCACTGTGTTCATGATAAGGATAACCCGCAGCGCCTGACGAATAGCTTGGATCAACAGAATAATAGGCGGGCTGAGTCTGGTAGTGTTGTAGTGCAACTGACTGATCCATACGTTTGCGGTAGCTCACAGCAAAGCCTAATTCAATGAGTAAACCCGTTAGCGCGCCGCCAATATGTCCTGCGTTGTCAATACCCGGTACCGCAAAACCATAAACCAAGTTAATACCCATAATCAGCACTAAACTCTTTAGGTTGAGTACCATGCCATTGACTGAGATCTTAAACAAAGCGGCAATAAGAAGGGCAGCGCCAATGCCCATAATGCCGCCGGACGCGCCAGCTGATAATCCCGGTTGTCCGCCATCTAAGATCGTCTGCCACGTGACATAACTATTCAGTAAATTACCTCCAACGACGGAGAGTATAAACAAGGCCAAAAACTTAGCGGAGCCAAACATCGGCTCAGCCACTTGACCAAAAAAATACATCGCAAAACCATTAAAGAGTAGATGCATAAGCCCAATGTGCAAAAACCCACTACTAACCAGACGCCACGGCTCCTCACTCATAGTATAAGGCAAAGCGTTTGCGCCCCAGTGCAGCAGGGACTCAGTGGTAGGATTATTAGCATCAACGCCTGTCAATAACTGTATAACAAATAGCCCAATAAAGCTGATGAGTAATACAGTAGTAACAGGTGCTGTTTTAAAAAGCTGGTTTAGGGTCATAGATAGAGCTATTGAGTAAAGTATAGATAGAGTATAAAGGGTATGGGGCAGTTAACAAAGCTGTCATATAGGGCAATATACCCAAAGCAACTCACACCTAATAGTGTCAGCGCCCTTACGATACTATGCAATTACTATGCAACTACTATGCAATTACTATGCAACTACTATGCAACTACGATACAAATAACAGCTGCTGCAGATCCATGACTGAAAATGGATAATCCAAACGCTTGCTAGGTGCTAACAATACTGGAATACTCGTCGCAAAGTGCATCATCAGATCGTCATCAAAATCAGCAATATCAATGTGCTCAATATCGATTGGCTGTACAGCTTGGAAACGCTGCACAAGCTGCTCAGCGATATCACACAAATGACAGCCTGTAGTCCCTAATAGCCACCACGTATCGCTTTGTAAATCATAAAGCTGCGGTTTACTAGCAGCAATACGCGCGCGCAGTGCAGTTATCTGTGTATCCATATATTCATCTCGATAGTAGTCAATTTAGCAATGACGCACCTTTAATTATTTATCTATAGTATAAGCGTGAGGCATTATCTTCTTATATTATCTTATGATAAAGAAATGGCAGAAATAATGACAGCGATTGTGAGATTAGGTAAGATGAGCAGCTATCTGTTGCGCGCTTTTTTGGTTTTGGCGCGTGGCACTTTTTCTTACTGATCTGTTCTCACTGACTCGGATATCGTACGCATGACAAGTTTTGGCAAAGTGGTTAAACGACTATTATTAGTCATCGTATTGTTACTTGTAGCCTTTCACGTGTTAGTAGCAGGACTTTTGCTTATCTGGAAGACGCAGCCGATCAATAACAGTATGTTTATGCTGACGCATCGCTTAACAGGCGGCGAGGTCACCCAAAACTGGGCGGAGTATGATGCGATTGCCAAATCTGCTAAACAAGCGGCTATTGTAAGTGAGGATTCGACCTTTAGTCAGCACAATGGCTTTGATTTAAAGGGTATCGAGGCCGCTAGGAAAAAGAATGAAGCGACTGGAAAGACGTCAGCGGGCGGCTCAACCATTACGCAGCAATTGGCCAAAAATTTATTTTTGACCTCGCATCGCTCCTACGTACGTAAAGGCGAGGAGGCAGTTATCACCTTAATGATTGAGTCGCTATGGGACAAAGAGCGGATTTTGACAGCCTATCTGAATGTCGCCGAATTTGGTAATGGTATCTACGGTATAGACGCTGCTGCTCAGCATTATTTTGATAAGTCCGCAGCCGATCTTAACCGCGATGAATCGGCACTACTCATTAGTATGTTAACCAATCCAAAGTACTATGAGGACAACCAAGGTGATAGACGTTTGCGTAACAAGCAGCGCATCATAAAAAATCGTCTTAAAAATGCTCAATTACCTTAGCGTATCAAATATAGAGGTATTAGGACTGCTAATAGATTAGATATAGATAGTGGTATATAAATGACAAGGATATAACATGACAGCGCCTATTCGTCACTCTGCTAAGACCGATGACTTAAGTAATCACTATCAAGATAAGGATAAAAGCCAGCAAAGCACGCTCACCCAGCTTGATTGGCAGCGCTTCGCTGACGGCAGCTATTCATCCAATAGCTATATCCATCGCGATTTATCTTTATTGCAGTTCCATATTCGAGTGCTGGCACAAGCGGCGAGTCCGCGTCACCCCTTGCTTGAGCGTTTGTTTTTCTTAATCATATTTTCATCCAATATGGATGAGTTTTTTGAGATTCGCGTAGCAGGTATCATGCAAAAGCTGAGTTTAGGCGATGTGCCAAGCAGTCCGCATGGCATGCGTCCAAGCGAGATCCTAAATGAGATATCGCGTACCGCTCACGAGGCTATCGATGAGCAGTACCGTATCTTAAACGAAGATATTTTGCCCGCGCTTGCTGACGAGGATATCCGTTATCTCAAGCGCGATGAGCTAAGCCCTGAGCAGTCAGCGTGGATGAAGCGTTATTTTATTGAACAAGTCTCGCCCGTACTGACACCGATTAGTATTGATCCGGCGCATCCATTCCCACGTCTCGTCAATAAAAGCCTAAATTTTATTGCCACACTAGAGGGTAAAGATGCGTTTGGGCGCGATATTAACTTGGCTATTGTGCCTGCACCGCGCAGTTTGCCACGCGTGATCCGTTTGCCTGATGAGCTGACGGGCGGTAAGGAGCATCACATTATGCTCTCAGCGGTCATTCATGAACACGTCGGCGAGCTGTTTCCGGGGATGAATGTGACCGGCTGCCATCAGTTTAGACTCACGCGCAATGCCGATCTTGATCTTGCTGATGATGTCGATGATATCGCCAAAGCCTTAGAGGGCGAGCTTGAAAACCGCCGCTTCGGGGATAAGGTGCGCTTAGAGGTGACAACGGACTGTCCAGCGCATATTAGCGACTATCTGCTCAACGAGTTTGAATTGCATGACAATCAACTCTACCGCGTCAACGGTCCTGTGAATCTGACGCGCCTATTGTTTGATTTCAACATCCCAGCGCTGCGCTATCAGCCATTTACCCGTATTGTTCCCAAAGCCTTTCGCCGCGAAGCTGACAAGTTTGATCAAGGCATCAGTATGTTTGCCGCTATGCGTAGAGGCGATGTATTAGTGCATCATCCCTTTTATGCGTTCTCGCCGATTATCAATCTGTTATGGCAGGCGGCAAATGATCCAAAGGTTCTAGCGATAAAGCAGACGTTATATCGTTCAGGTACCAATTCAGAGATCGTCAAAGCCCTAGCCGCAGCTGCGCGCAATGGCAAAGAGGTGACCGCGGTTATTGAGCTGCGTGCACGCTTTGATGAGGCCTCTAATATTGCCGTTGCTAACTTCTTACAAGAAGCAGGTGCCGTTGTCGTCTATGGCATCGTCGGTTACAAAACCCACGCCAAGCTCATGCTCATTGTACGCCGCGAGAACGATCGCATTCGCCGTTACGTTCATCTAGGAACAGGCAACTATCATGCGGCAAATGCCAAGGTTTACACCGATTATGGATTGTTTAGCGCTGATCCTGATATCTCAGAGGACGTACATAAAATCTTTCAAGAGCTGACTGGTATGGGCAAACCTGCCAATCTCAAAAAGCTACTCCATGCGCCCTTTACCCTGCATGAACAGCTCATGCGCTTTATTGATGTAGAGATTGAGCACGCCGAAGCAGGCAGGCGCGCGCATATTATCGTAAAGGCTAATGCTCTAACTGAGCGTAGGCTCATCGCCAAGCTGTACGATGCTTCACAAGCGGGCGTTAAAATTGAGCTGATATTGCGCTCTATGTGTTGTCTGCGTCCGCAAGTACAAGGTCTATCTGAGAACATCACTGTACGCTCAATTGTCGGACGATTTTTGGAGCATACGCGTATCTATTATTTTTATAATGATGGTGATGAACGTCTATACTGCGGCAGTGCTGATTGGATGGATCGCAATCTGTTTCACCGAGTCGAAGTGGCATTTCCTATTGAGGATAAAAAGCTGTTTACCCAGATACACCAAGATGGGCTTATCAACTATTTGCAAGACAATGTACAGGCATGGACGCTTAGCGGAGATGGCACTTGGCATCAGCTGCACCCAAAAGCGGGGGAGACGCCTCACGTGGCTCAAAAACATTTGTTAAAAGTTATCAACCACGTAGAGAGATGATAAGTAAAGGCTATTAACCTTAAGTCACTAAAACTAAACCACTATAATAAAGTCACTGAGTTTGAGTCACTAAAGTCGAGTCGCTAAGCTAAAGTTACAAAGTATCTGCTCACCTCACATTTATTCACATATTGATACGGCAGCGCACTAGCGAGATCATACCTGGTTTTTCTATACTCATTGTTAGATGTTTAATCATCCAATGTCTGTATGGTTTAGATCTTTATTATTTAGAATTGTATGATTTGGCATAGTATGGATTAGTACAGGATGTAAATCTATCAAACGACAATATTATTAATTATAACTACTAGATTAGGAAGAAATTATGAATAAAGGTAACGAAAATTCTGAAGTAAGAAAAGCGGCACAACAAGCTGATGTTGACCAAATTGAAAAAAATTTAGATGACAAGAATGACACTGGAACGCCTGAAAATTTAAATGATCAAGAAAAAACTCCTTTTATCGACGACTCTTTGCGTACTGATAAGTAAGTACAAACAACAGTAAGTACACACAATCAACTGTGAATTTAATAAATTTGCAGTCTTATGAAAATGTAAAAAGCACCAATCCAAAAAGCACCACAGTTAAGAGTAACACTGATATAAGCATAATAACGAGGGACACATTATGACTACAGCCAAAGGTTCAAACAACGAGGAAGCCGTACCTATTCGTGATCCAGCAGTTGCGCCGCTAAATGAAAAAGATACTTATGCAGGTCGTAAGCACGAACCTAAAATAGATGGGCCACAGCAGGCTTCTGAAGAAACGGATGAGGTCTATGTCGATCCTCGTAGTGAAGAGGATCTACCACCGGGTGGCAAAAATGTTGCTGATTTAGATGCTTTTGATTTGAGTCAAAAAAATAATAAATCTTAGATCAATATAAGCTTGTGCTCTATGAGCAGACTTAAATATACATAAGTAAACTAAAAGGATATTCAGATGCAAACCAACGATCCAGCACTGATTAAAACGCCGATTTCTGAATCAAATAAAGACGACAATTTAATCGAAAAAGAAAGAGATGTACATGTGGCAAGTCAGGATGTGGCAAACAGGTCGACCCCTGAAAAAATAGCAGGGGAGAGTGTAACTCGCGAATCACCTTTAGAAAGAGAGGTATTAGGTGAAGAGATAGCCAAGCGCGATTCCGTTGATAGTACTTATACTCATGCAGATGATGATGCCCATAGCAAAATTGAGAGAAATACTCGAGATAATAAAGGTACAGAGACCTTTGATAGTGGTGTTATAGATTCAAAGCATGTTAACGATGGGGACAATCCTGCACGTCAGCCTGATCGTCGCGATCAAGAAGGTAGCACTGCTTTTGATGGTAATATCAATGAAGAAACGGTCGGTAGTGAAGAGCAGCAAAGCGACGAGATTAATGATATGAATCGCTATGCCACTATCGATAATGCGCAGACTCGCACGCTTACGCCAGATGAACAAGACTAGAATACGCTGAGACCCAAGATTGAGCTAACTAGTTCTTTACCGTCTTTTAACTATCTTATTATTAGGAAAAATTATGAGTACACCAAAAGACAATGAACTAAATGATCGCAAAAGACTCAAAGACGCTGATGATAACAACGGCATAGTACCAGATGATGCGCTTCAAAAGGTAAATCCCGCGGCGGCTGAAAGAGCTACAGAAGATTATGATCCTCATAATATTGCAAAGACGAATAAACAGTATGATACTGGTATTACTCAAAGCAATAAGTGATATTCGCTTGCGCTATTTGAGATAAATACAGTCCATAGTCTACTCATTAGCGCCGCAAACTACCCATAAATACCACAAAGGCAGTCGCTATAAGCGTCTGCTTTTTTTATTCAACGCGTTTCAACCGTTTCAACCACCAAAATCTTGAAAGTGGCTTATTATACAGGCACCCCGCTATGAAAACGAAGCTCATCGTCAGGACTGTCTATTAGCTCGGACTCTACTTCTCTAAAAAACGCGACGCGCTCTTCAATTGGCTCCTGAGATAAGGACTGGGCAAGCGCTAAGTAATCTTGAAAATGCCGACTTTCGGACTTTAGTAAGTAGCGATAGTATTTGGCAAGTTTGTTATCGTCTATGACCTTGCTCAGTTCAGCAAAACGCTCACAAGAGCGCGCTTCGATAAACGCTCCGATGATAAGCACATCTATCATGGCAGCAGGCTCATAAGTGCGTTTATGGGCTAGCATCCCTTTCGCGTAGCGTCCTGCGCCTAAGTGTATCCAGTCCTGTCCGCGATCTTTCATAATATCGAGAACCTGCTCATAGTGAAGCATCTCCTCACGTACTAGCTGTGCAAGCTTGCGCTGCAAATCAGACGAAAACTCATAGCGAAACATTAAGTTCATTGCTGTACCCGCCGCCTTTTTCTCACAATTGGCATGGTCTTGGATAATAAGGGGTAGATTATTGATGGCTGCCTGTATCCAAGCTTGCGACGTACGGGCGTCCAAAAAGTCATAAATGGGAGTCAAATCAGTCATTACGGCGTTATCTGTACTTGCTGGTATCATGGTCTTGCGCTCGACTATTTACGTTTTAGCATAAGGTGTAAGAGTATTACGTTTAAGCAAAAATTGTAAGAGTAAGCTTTATAACTGGAGGTTATTTTGGCTTAGGGTAAGAAATGATTGCTAACAGTTTAGATGTACTCACAAGTTGTCATTTAAAAAACCAAATATTCATCCTGTAAGCCCTTACTGGACGGTTGGTATCGTTTTTATGTACGACCACTATTTATATAGTAAATGACTTGTTCTTGTTTATTTCTGGGTTTGATAGTAGGATGATATTTTATTTTTAAGGTATTTTATTTGATTAGATATTCGCTATCAAATACCTTAACGAATTTATTTTTCTTCGCTATCAAAACACCATAACGATAAGGATACTCCTATGAGTCAGAACTCTCATACCAATCGCGTCCAAAAAGGCATTCTCGCTATCGATAAACAGCTTTATGACTTTATTGAAAACGAAGTATTACCTAAGGTGGGCTTTGATTCAGAACGCTACTGGACAGGGTTTGAACACGCGGTTAAAGAATTTACCCCGCGTAACAAGGCTCTATTAGCAACCCGCGATAAAATTCAACAGCAGATTGATCAGTGGCACTTAGATCATCCTACCAATAATGGTAAGATTGACTTTAAATCCTACAAACAGTTTTTAAAAGATATCGGTTATCTATTGCCTGAGGGTGAGGATTTCCAAGTTACGACTGAGAACGTTGATAAAGAAATTGCTCAGATTGCAGGTCCACAGCTTGTGGTTCCTGTGCGCAACGCACGCTATGCGCTAAACGCGACTAATGCGCGTTGGGGTAGCTTGTATGATGCCTTGTATGGTACCGATGTAATCAGTGATGAGAACGGTCAAGAGGCAACAGGCAGCTACAATCCTAAACGCGGCGCCGCTGTAGTCAGCTACGCTAAAGCATTTTTGGATGAGCATTTTGCTCTAGCCTCAGGCTCTTATACAGACGTTACTGGTTTCAAAGTTGTTGATGGTAAGCTTGAGATCGCTCAAGGCGAGAGTACTACCGCGCTTCAAGACCCAAACAAATTTGCAGGTTATGTCGGTGACGCTGGTAGTCCAACCGGTATTTTACTCAAAAACAACAACTTACATGCAGAGATTCAGATCGATGCCAGCCATCCAGTCGGTAAGGATGATCCTGCTCATATTAAAGACGTATTGTTAGAGTCTGCTATCACCGCCATTCAAGACGGTGAAGATTCTGTAGCCGCTGTAGACGCTGAAGAAAAGGTTGAAGTGTATCGCAACTGGTTTGGCCTTATGAATGGCGATCTACAAGAGAGCTTTGAGAAAGGGGGCAAAACTCAGACACGTAAACAAAATCCAGATCGTGTTTACACTGCTCCAGATGGTAGCGAATTGGTGCTACCAGGTCGTGCGCTACTCTTAATGCGTAATGTGGGACACCTGATGCAAAATCCTGCGATATTGGTTGATTTAGGCGAGGGTGAAGAACAGATATTTGAAGGCATTATGGATGCTTTGGTTACGCCGTTACTAACACTTAATGACATCAAAGGCAAAAACGAGCTATCAAACTCACGTACCGGCTCAATGTATATCGTTAAGCCAAAAATGCACGGTCCTGATGAAGTCAAATTTGCCAATGATTTATTTAATGCTGCAGAAGACTTGTTAGGTCTTGAGCGTAATACCCTTAAGATAGGTATTATGGACGAAGAGCGCCGCATGACGGTGAACCTTAAAGAAGCGATTCGCCAAGCAAAAGATCGCGTGATCTTTATCAATACAGGCTTCCTAGATCGTACGGGTGATGAGATGCACACCAGTATGAATGCTGGACCCTTTGTCCGTAAAGGTCAGATGAAATCGCAAGCCTGGCAGCCTGCTTACGAGCAGTGGAATGTCGATATCGGGCTTGAAGTTGGTCTCCAAGGTCGCGCGCAGATCGGTAAAGGTATGTGGGCAAAACCTGACGAGATGAAAGAGATGATGGACACCAAGGCGGCGCATCCACAATCAGGAGCGAGTACCGCTTGGGTTCCCTCACCAACAGGCGCGACCCTGCATAGCATGCACTACCATCAAGTGAACGTTAATGACGTACAAAATAAGCTCAAGTCGCGCCAGCGTGCCAGCGTTGATGATATCTTAACTATTCCACTGATTTCAGACGCCAATTGGACAGATCAAGAAAAGCAGCAAGAGCTTGAAAACAACGCGCAAGGTATCTTAGGTTACGTTGTGCGCTGGGTCAACCAAGGGGTTGGCTGCTCTAAAGTCCCAGATATTAATGATGTAGGTCTGATGGAAGATCGTGCAACGCTGCGTATCTCAAGTCAGCATATCACTAACTGGTTACATCATGGGGTAGTCAGCGAAGAGCAAGTCATGGACGCTATGAAGCGCATGGCAAAAGTGGTTGATGAGCAAAATGCAGGCGATCCTGATTATCAGCCAATGGCAACAGATTTCGAGCACTCATATGCCTTTAAAGCCGCTTGTGACTTAGTCTTTAAAGGTCGCGCGCAGCCTAGTGGTTATACAGAACCTTTGTTGCACCAAGCACGTCTTGATCTAAAAGAAAACGCGAGTTGCTAGCATAAAGTTTTTAAATATTACAAAGCCATTAGTAGTCCAACTACTAATGGCTTTTTTTGTGTTTGATATAGGGTAAATGAACAGATAGTCGTCGCAATGCTAGTTTTTATGTTCAATAGAGGTTGGAATGAATATTGACTTTATTATCCAAAATTCTTTAAAAAAGACGTGAATATATGTTGCAAATTATTTCAAAGTTGTTATGCTTGTAGGCGAAGTATAAGTTTAGTAACGAATGTTACACGATATATTTCAAAACTTGAATTTATTTCAGTGGTAACTTTATTGAAGTAGCTTGAGTTTAATGTATGAGTAATCGTACTTCACCATACCCGTTTCTGACTAATCCCGGTAGCCAGTTACACATTATATCTTTGAGGATTTGTGACGATACCATTGTGGGCATCAGCTAATAACAGCGTGCCTATCATCATATTGTAAAATGGAGATACCCTATGAAAAAACTACTGTTAGCCTCAGCGATTGCTGCTTTAACTGTATCAACAGCTCAAGCGGCTCCAACGGTCTATGGTAAAGCATTCCTTACCGCTGATTATGTTAACGCTGAAATCGATTTCGATAATGGAGATGTTCAAGACGTTGATGAAGATACAGTAGAGATCAACTCAACGGGCTCTAAGATTGGTCTTAGGGGCTCTGAAGCGATGACTGCAAATACTGATGTTGTTTATCAATTAGAGTATGGTATCCGTGTTGATGGCGAAGATAGAACGTTACAAAGTCGTGATACATATTTAGGTCTAGCAAATAGAGATTACGGTGAATTCCGTGTTGGTCGTAACTATTCAGTAGTTGATTACATCAATAATATCTACCGTACCGAAGGTTACTTTGATAACATCGGTGTTAGTACACTGGATTCTGAGGGCACCGATGTAGATTCTCTTATTGAAGCATTAACACTTACTGACGGTGATCGTATCAACAACTCGATCGTCTGGATTGCACCAAAATACAATGATCTACCGTTAGAGCTTGCCTTAATGTACGGCGCTGATGAGAGCTTCTCAAGTAGTGACAACGGCTACGGCGCGTCACTTATGTTTGATCAAGGCACAGGTTTCACCGTCGGTATTGCCTACGAAAAAGATTTAAGTCTCAGTACAACTGTAGACTACGATGCCGTATTTGATCCTAATGATGATCAAAATATTTTGGTTGATGCGTTCTCTGAAACGACTAGCGGTGACATCATTCGCGGTACAGCAAGTCTAGATTTATCAAGATTTACAACTTACCCTGTAACGCTAGGTGTATTGTATCAACAAGCTGACTACGACTTCCGCGGTGCTGAAGAAGAAGATGGCCTGATTCTTAGTGCAGAGATGGCACTAGATGGCTATGGTTATCCAGCAGTAGCTTACATCCAATATGATAAGACGGATAATTTAGGTGGGGTTGACGGTAATGACTCAGATCAAATTGTTATCGGTGGTAAATACTCATACAGAGACAATATGATCGTACACGCTTATGCCGGTATCAACTCGGCTGATATAGACGGTGGTTATCTACTTTCTGACACTAACAATGGTATTACTACAATTGAGCGTGAGTCTGGCGATACTGATATTATTGCTGTCGGTGCTGGTCTAGAATACTTATTCTAGTATGACGTCTTACTATTTGGCACTGTATTAATCGTATGAAAACTCATCCTTCGGGGTGAGTTTTTTTTGTTCTAAGAATTAGTGTTTTTTTATCGCCGTTGATAGCGTTTAACTCAGAGCTCTTTTGGTTTTATTATTTTTTTTAAACTTCAGAAGAGCGTATATCCTCAAGTAAATAAACTTTATATTAAATTACGTAATTAGTTGTACATAGTATAACATTGTGTATAATTGTTTCTAAGTTGATTTGTTCTGTATTGTTTTTTGCATCGTATTTTTTGCAATGTACGCTTTGAGCTGTGTTGATGCAGTCAATATTTCTGATCAACTTCATTATCACTAACGGAATAGAAAAGTTATGACATGGAGCACTACACGATGAAGAGATGTTTATTAGTGGTTACGCTCGCTATATTATGTTCATCCCCTGCTGTTGCGGAAGATCCTAAACTATTTGGTAGATTGTTTGTGGTTGCAGACTACGCAGAAGGAGAGTTTGAACCAGATGCGGATGCCATGAATGCCGACCCAGAAGTAAGAAGATACGGTAGTTATGATGGCGAAACTAACAGTATTAATACTTACAAATCGACTATGGGTCTGCGAGGATCTGAAGCAATAACAGATAATACGGATGTGGTTTATCAGTTTCAGTTCGCGATAAGTCTAGATGGCAACGAACGCGTTTCATTAGCCAATCGTAGTAGTTTTTTAGGTTTGAGCAACGAAGATTGGGGTACGCTTAGATTAGGTCGATACTGGACCCCCATTGATTTGATTAACAACGTGGTGGTGACCAAAGGCTACTGGGACAACTTGGGTAGAAATTCACTCTCTAATCAAGAAAGAGAGGTGCGGGCGCTAAATATGACAGAAACTATACCTCGTATTTCAAATGCCGCCTTCTGGACCTCACCTAAGTTTGAAAACCTACCATTAGAGATGTTTGTCATGTACAAAGCTGACGAAGATTTTAGTAGCTCTGATGGTGAAAGCGAAGGTTACGGTGGGTATGTGACCTATGATCAAGATCAAGGTCTTATTGCTAGTTTAGCTTTTGATAAAAATCTTGAGATTGAAGGTGAAGTACTGCGTGGTACGGTAACTTACGATATGAGCCATATATCAGAGATTCCCGTAACGCTCGGTCTATTGTATCAACAAGCCGATTACGATGATAAGTCAATTACCGAAGACGGTTTTATCGTGAGTGCCAAGCTTAAGTTAGATAATTTTTCTCGTCCAGCAGCGATTTATGCCCAGTACAACCAAGGCAATGACTTAGCGGGTATAAAAAATGCGACATCCGATCAGTATGTAATCGGTGGTGAATACTACTTTAAAGATAATATCATTGCGCACGCTTACGCAGGCTATAACGAAGCGAAAGATGTTCGAGGCGTTGTAGGTTCAAGAAGGGATGCCGACGGTAACGAGATGTTGGTCTCTGCCAACGGCAAAACAGAGGTTATTGCTATCGGTGGTGGTTTGGAATATAGGTTTTAGTAAGCACTACTTTTGAGCCAAAGACGTTATTTTTCGATAGCGTCTTTGAGCTTACCTATTAAGCATCCTATAACGTATAGTTGCTCTTCATTTTTTACGTCCGTTTTTACAACCATCCTATATTTTGTCGACAATTTCTAGTAACATTCTGTTTAACGTATAGCCCCCCAAATTCTATTAGGTCAATGAGTTATTTACAACGACCTTTATTAGGCATTTGTATCTCAGTTTAATAACAGAATAATCCGAACCCAGTGTAGAGACGTACTATGAAAAACCTACTTTTAGCTTCCATTGTAACTATCCTATATGCATCTACAGCTTATGCGGCGCCAGAGATCTATGGTAAGGCCTTTGTGATGGCGGACTACGTCGATGAAGAGGCAGATTATGATGATAGCAACAATACACCCGAAGATGCCGATGAAAACTCATTGCAAATCAACTCACATTTCTCACGTATAGGCTTGAGAGGTGAGGAGGCAATTACCGATAACACTGACGTTATTTATCGTTTGGAGTATGGTATCGATATTGATGGTGATGATAGTAGAACGTTTCAAAGCCGTGATACTTATTTAGGTCTAAAGAATAATGACTACGGCGAGCTGCGTGTGGGTCGAAACTCTTCTGTTTTTAGTTATCTATACGGTCCTATCCTCAACAGAGGGTATTGGGATAATCTCGGAGTAAGGACCATTGATGATGATAGAACAGTTGCCGCCTTAAATATGCTTGATTATACTCGTTCTAGTAATTCAGCGTTGTGGATTGCTCCTAAGTACAATGACTTACAGTTTGTGGCACAGTACAAAGCGGGTGAGAGTTTTAACGACGATGACGATAGTCGTCAGGACGGTTACGGCGCCGTTCTAAAGTTAGATAAAGATAGCTATACGCTAGGTATTGGTTATAGTAAAGACATTGAAGCAAGTGGCAGTATTAATACTCTAGATCTAGTTGATAATGCAAACGATGAAGAGCAACGTGTGGATTATGGTGGTGATGCAGTACGCGGTACAGTTACTGTGGATATAGACAAATATATCGATATTGCTACGCCTGTAACCTTGGGTGCAGTGTTGCAGCAAGCGGATTATGAATTTAGAGGATCTGACAAAGAAAAAGGTCTGATACTTAGTAGCAAGATTGGACTGACTAACCTTGCTCGTCCTGCTTTTATGTATATTCAGTACAATAAAACGGATAATTTAAATGGCATTCGTGATAATGACTCAGACCAAATAGTGGTCGGCACAGAATACAGCTTTAAAGATAACATCATTGGACACGCTTATATCGGTCAAAACTGGGCGGATTATACCAGTCCAACAGATCCGACAAACTCAGTAGCGGATATCAAAGTGTTTGCTGCTGGCGCTGGTATTGAGTATCTTTTTTAAGAGATAGGTTAAGAGTGAGCTATGTTTGAATAATTGTGTAATGAGGTTAAATAAGAGCCTATCGATTGAGATAGGCTTTTTTAATGACAATGTCCGTATATTGATACTTGGTAATTTAATTGTGTTTGCGTTTTGCTCTATATTTTGTGGCGTAATTTTAGTAAAATCCTTCTTTACCAACTACCGAAGAGTACTATGACCAAGTTTATATTTGTGACCGGTGGGGTAGTGTCCTCACTAGGAAAAGGTATTACCGCAGCATCTTTAGCCGCTGTGCTCGAAGCGCGTGGCATCAATGTAACCATGACTAAAATGGATCCATACATCAACGTTGATCCCGGTACGATGAGTCCCTTTCAGCACGGTGAGGTATTTGTTACCGAAGATGGGGCAGAGACTGATTTAGATTTGGGTTATTACGAACGTTTTTTGCGCCGCTCAAAGATGAGTAAAAGCAATAATTTTACCAGTGGTCGCATCTATCAAAACGTACTGAACAAAGAGCGCCGTGGTGAGTATCTAGGCGGTACAGTGCAAGTGATTCCGCATATCACCGATGAGATTAAAAGTAAGATATTGGCAAGCGGTGCAGGCTATGATATTGCTATTATCGAGATTGGCGGTACTGTCGGCGATATCGAATCGCTACCCTTTATGGAGGCGGTACGCCAAATGCAAGTTGAGCTTGGTCGCAAGCAAGCCATGCTTATGCACTTAACCCTAGTGCCTTATATTGCAAGTGCTGGCGAGACCAAGACTAAGCCCACTCAGCACTCGGTCAAAGAGCTGCGTTCTATTGGTTTGCAGCCTGATGTTCTTATTTGTCGCTCCGATCATCATATCTCTTTAGATAACCGCCGCAAGATCGCCCTCTTTACCAATGTAGAGGAGCGGGCAGTGATTATGTGTGAGGATGCCAAAAGTATCTATCAGATACCGCGTACCCTCTATGAGCAAGATCTTGATGACTTAGTTTGTGAGCGTTTTGGTATTGATGCACCAGAAGCTGATTTGAGCGATTGGGATGAGGTGGTTAATGCACAGCTCAATCCTGAATCGACAATCACTGTTGCTATGGTCGGTAAGTACGTTGAGTTGCCTGATGCTTATAAGTCCATCAACGAATCTTTGCTTCACGCAGGTATCACACATAAGGTAGCGGTCGAGATCGACTACATCGATGCTGAGCGTTTGGAGAGTGACGAAGCCTTGTTTGCGCAGCTGCAGGATGCCGATGCTATTTTAGTACCAGGTGGTTTCGGTGAGCGCGGTACCCTTGGCAAAATCAGAGCCATTACTTATGCTCGCGAAAACAACGTTCCTTATTTAGGAATATGCTTGGGTATGCAATTAGCCGTTATTGAGTACGCACGCAATGTCATGCGTATTGATGCCAACTCCTCCGAATTTGATCGCAAAAGCGCTGAGCCTATTATCGGTCTGATTACGGAGTGGTTAGATGAGCGCGGCGAGCTACAGATTCGTAGTGATGACTCCGACCTTGGTGGTACTATGCGTCTAGGTGCGCAGCAAGCGGAGCTGGTCTCAGGTAGCAAACTTGCACAAATATATGGCGCGAATAATATCACCGAGCGCCATCGTCATCGCTATGAGATGAACAATCGCTATATTGAGCCATTAGAACAAGCAGGAATGACGATCTCAGGTTACTCTGCTAAACAGCATCTGGTGGAGTCGGTTGAGATTAGTGAGCATCCTTGGTTTATCGCGGTACAGTTCCATCCAGAATTTACCAGCTCACCGCGCGGTGGTCATCCGCTATTTAATAGCTTTGTTAATGCAGCAAAATCTTATCGCACTAGCCAATAGCAGTAGTTAGTTTAAGATACGTTAGTCATCATTAATACAAGAGTTACCATCCATACAAGCCAATACTATGAGCACATATAGACTGATCTTCGGATCAGTCTTTTTTTATACGCTCTTAGATTTTACTTTGTAACACAGAAGCCTATCTAGCATTTACGTCTACGCTATTTTTTTTATGAAGCGATGCGCTACAATACAACAATATATTATTTTTAATTAGGATATCTCATGACACAACAGGCAACAGCGCAGTCGCATATTACCCTTAGCACTAATAAAGAGCAGACGATTCAAATCGGTAACGATCAGCCTTTCGTTTTGTTTGGTGGTATGAATGTCTTAGAGTCTAAAGAGCTGGCCTTTGAGATTGCAGAGCAATACATCGATATCTGTACGCGCTTAGGTATTGGCTATGTGTTCAAAGCCAGCTTCGATAAGGCGAATCGCTCAAGCCTGCATTCGTTTCGCGGACCTGGACTTGAGAAGGGTATCGATTGGCTGGGTCAGATTAAAGAGAAGTATAACGTACCTATTATTACTGATGTGCATGAGCCTTATCAAGCAGCGCCTGTGGCAGAAGTGGCTAATGTCATCCAGCTGCCGGCATTTTTATCACGGCAAACGGACTTAGTTGAGGCTATGGCGAAGACTGGTGCGATTATCAACATAAAAAAAGCACAGTTTTTAGCGCCGCATGAGATGCGGCACATTATTAATAAGTGTTTGGAAGCAGGTAATGACCAGCTTATCTTATGTGAGCGCGGTAGTGCCTTTGGTTATAATAACTTAGTAGTCGACATGCTTGGATTTGATACGATGAAACAGATGGATGTTCCAGTATTTTTTGATGTAACGCATAGTCTACAGCAGCCAGGCGCGCGTAGCGATAGTGCCGGTGGTCGCCGTGAACAGATTACAACCCTTGCTCGTGCAGGTATAGCTACAGGGTTGGCAGGACTATTTTTAGAAGCGCATCCTAATCCTGAGAGGGCTAAGTGCGATGGTCCATGTGCGCTGCGTACCAGTCAGCTAGAGCCTTTTTTACGACAGTTAAAACAAATTGATGATCTCGTTAAAGGTTTTGAGGTACTCGATACGCACTAAAAATAAATAATACAGCAATAAGGCATTGAAGCAATTAAAAGGAGTGACGAATTATGGCAATAAAAATGGTCAAGGTAAGCATTGAGAATATCGATGATGCTAATGGCGTCGATAGCGTTATGACCGCGCTCAAAAATATCACGGGCGTTACTGCTGTTGAGTTAGATCCTGCCAGTAACACGGCATTGATTCGTTATGACGATACGGATACAAGTATTCATGCCTTTACCGCTGCGATTAGCATGGTCGATTATGTCACGCAGCCTTATCCAATTGACGCACCACAAAACCCACGTAACGATGGATAAATTGTATTCATGAATCTCAGTAGGGTTACTGATATAACTACTGATATAACTACGGATATAACCACTAACATAAGTACTATCCTCTTTATCAAGTACTTACCAAATGAGATTGAAGTTCTCGTCGATATCGCTTAACGTAGAGTGTAATAAGATATGCACCTTGGTTCTTATTTGCTCTGATTCTTATTTAGGATAAGAGTTAAAAAGAGTAAGTAAACTGTATTACGAATAGCACAATAAAAGTAATCACTTAATGAATAACTAAAAAGGAGCCTAATATGGCAAATCAGACGAGAATTATAAAAGTTGATGGTATGACTTGCGATAAATGTGTCGATAGCGTACATAGTGCTACGGTTGGTATGGATGGGGTAATAAGTGTCACTGTCGAGCTGCCTATCAATCAAGCGACTGTCACTTTTGATGATAGTAAGACGAGCGCTGAAGCTATTGCTACTGCTATTGATGATGCGGGGTTTGAGGCAACGGTTGCCAACTCATAACTTCAATAATCAATATCTTAATATGAATAAAAGACCAGCTGCGATGCTGGTTTTTTTATGTCCGTTCACTCTTTGTTCTTTACCGAGCGTAGCACTTGCAAAAAAAGTCTTATGACTTGAAAACATGATCAATAGCCTAATCTTAACAGGTTATAAGGCGCCTTATATCATTGCCTATTACATATTACACATGGCACATTGCCAAAAATAAAGAGTTCTATATGACTGGTTCTATCCGTAACAATCATGAGTCCTATGATGTAGAGACGCATATGCAAGCCGAGACACAGCACCCTGAGCGCGCGCATCTACAGCTGGCGATTGAGGGTATGTCGTGTCAAGCTTGCGCCTCGCGTATAGAAAAAGTACTCAATAAAAAACCTGAGGTATATGAGGTCAGTGTTAATTTTGCAGGCGAGACTGCCAATGTTGATTACAATCCTATACAAACCACGCCTGAGCAAATTAGCGAGTGGATCAATAAGACAGGGTTTGTTGCTAATCTACAAACACAGGACAGTTTGTTTGCCAAAAACGATAAGGAGATAGCGACTCCGTGGCCATGGCGTTTGATTGCGCTATGGGGGTGTCTAATTCCGTTTTTGATCGGTATGGCAGGGATGCTTGTCGGCGCTGGTATGACATGGATGCCGCCTGTATGGTTGCAGTTTGTACTGGCAACTATTGTACAATTTGGTCTAGCGCTACCTTTTTATAAAAGCGCTTGGGCATCCATTAAAGGCGGTCTGGCTAACATGGACGTGCTGGTAATTATTGGGACACTGACTATTTGGGCATATTCCACGTATTTATGGCTCAGCCATAGTTTTACCTTTGGCGATGGTAGTTTTGCTAGTCTTTTACAATCTAGTCATGGTCTAGGTGTGTATTTCGAAGCTGGGGTCATGGTCATCGCGTTTGTGCGTACGGGTAAGTACTTAGAGGAGCGTACCAAAAAACGCAGTCTCAATAGCATTGATTTACTCTTATCCTTGACGCCTGATGAGGTTGAACGTCAGCAGGCTGATGGTCGCTTTGTACCAGTGGCGCTGGAGGACGTGCAAATAGGTGATCACCTGCGTGCTAAACAAGGCAGCCGAGTGGCAACCGATGGCGTTGTTATTGAGGGAGAAGGGTGGTGTATAGAAGGTCATCTAACGGGAGAGTCTATCCCTCTCAAAAAACAATCCGGTGATGAGTTACTGGCGGGTGCGTTAGTCGAAAACGGTAGTTTGCTGTATCGGGTATGCGCTAAAGGTCGTGACACCAAGCTTGGTGATATGGTACAAGCGCTAAGTGACGCGCAAGGCTCTAAAGCCAATCTTGCTCGTCTTGCCGATAGAGTCACAGCTGTCTTTGTTCCTATTGTAGTCGCTATTGCGCTAGTAACGTTTGGTATGACTTGGTGGCTCACTGGTAGGGTAGATACGGCGCTTATGCATGCGGTATCCGTGCTGGTCATTGCATGTCCCTGTGCACTGGGTTTGGCGACGCCAGCAGCAATTATGGCGGGTATGGGCGTTGCGGCGCGGCATGGTGTCTGGTTCAAAGACGCTCAAAGCTTGGAGGCAGCAGGCAATATAGATACAGTCGTGCTCGACAAGACAGGTACACTGACTGTAGGTCGACCTGTCATGGTCGATCACGTCATGGTTGATAACTCCATTGACATAAACGACGTCTTACAGATTGCAGCAAGTGTTGAAGCCCATGCCAGTCATCCTTTGGCAACGGCAGTGACCCAAGCGGCACAAGAGCGAGGTCTGTCTTTGATGCCTGTCACTGAGGTTGATGTCGTACAAGGCGCTGGTATTCAAGCGACTATCGAAGGCTTGGGTCTGATAAAAGTTGGTACAGCTGAATTTGCTAAGCTAACCTTACCCAAGCTGATGCCTAAGATTTGGCAAATTGCTAGCACAGTAGCTATAAGCGTTAATGATGAGCCTTTAGGAGCGTTTGCTTTGGCTGATGATCTCAAGGCAGATACAGCACAAACGATTAAAGAACTACAGCAGGCAGGTACTGAAGTTATCTTAATGAGTGGCGATAAGCAATCAGTGGTTGATCATGTTGCTGAGCAGTTGGGTATAACGAAGGCTTATGGCAAAATGAGTCCACGTGATAAAGCCAATCAGATCGCAGCGCTTCAAACGGCAGGTCATAAAGTCGCCATGGCAGGAGACGGGGTTAATGATGCGCCAGCGATGGCTACCGCCGATGCTAGCTTCGCTATGTTTGAGGGCACAGATGTCGCACAGCATAGTGCATCTGCCCGTTTAATGGGCGAATCGCTGATGCATATCGATGCCGCGCAAAAAGTGGCTCAGGCTACTTTGCGTAATATTAAGCAAAATCTATTTTTTGCCTTCATTTATAATTGTATTGGTATCCCGCTGGCCGCTTTTGGCTTTTTAAATCCTATGATCGCTGCTGCCGCTATGGCACTTAGCTCTATATCTGTTCTTATAAATGCCCTGCGATTAACGCGTTTTAAAACTGATGTCGAGCTTGATAATACCTTGTCTGTAGTGCCTTCTAAGACCAATACAGTTCGCACTGCTTAAACAATGATGTATGATACGCCTTTTGAACATGGGCGCAGTTTTGCATAATTTATGCTATGATGCCAAGCATTATTACTGAGTTTGATGACTTGGTTTGATGACTTGGTTTGATGACTGAGTTTCACTACTGAGTTTCATCTTCTACTCATCTAATTGACTAGGCTTTATTTTATCCTGCAAACTTGGCATGACCAAAGGAAGTAACGACTGACATGTACGCTGAAGAAACGACTAATACGACTGCAATCAAAGACATTCGCGCCCGTGAGATTTTGGACTCCCGGGGTAACCCAACTATCGAAGCTGATGTAATATTGGCAGATGGTACGCTTGGGCGAGCAGCAGCACCGAGCGGCGCCTCCACGGGATCGCGAGAAGCGCTGGAGCTGCGTGATGGCGACAAAAATCGCTACATGGGTAAAGGAGTTAAAAAGGCGGTCACTAA
Organism: uncultured Psychrobacter sp.; assembly: GCA_947489525.1. GTDB lineage: Bacteria > Pseudomonadota > Gammaproteobacteria > Pseudomonadales > Moraxellaceae > Psychrobacter. The sequence goes on along the minus strand of CANLDW010000001.1, from coordinate 703,047 downwards.
CGTCAATAGCCAAATCCGTAGCGCGCTTGTAGACAAAGACGTCACAGAACAACAAGCCATTGATGACGCAATGATTGCTCTAGATGGTACGGAAAACAAAGAAAGTCTCGGCGCTAATGCCATGCTCGCTGTATCGCTTGCAGCATCAAAAGCTGCCGCAAAATCACAGAACCTACCCCTGCATCAGTACATCGCGAATCTGCGTAACCAGACATCACTTACCATGCCAGTGCCGATGATGAATATCTTAAATGGCGGTGAGCATGCGGACAATACGGTTGATATTCAAGAGTTTATGATTGAGCCGGTTGGCTTTACCAGCTTTTCAGAAGCATTGCGTGCAGGCACTGAGATCTTTCACAGCTTAAAATCAGTACTAAAGTCACAAGGTCTGAACACGGCTGTGGGCGACGAAGGGGGCTTTGCACCTAATTTACGCAGTAACGAGGAAGCCATTACCGTCATCATGCAAGCGATCGAGCAAGTCGGTTATCAGGCAGGTAAAGATATTTATTTAGCGCTTGACTGCGCGGCTAGTGAGTTCTATAAAGACGGTCAGTACATACTGGCAGGCGAGGGCAACAAAGCTTTTGATAGCCAAAGCTTCTCAGACTATTTAGTTGGTCTTGCGCGTCAGTATCCTATTATCTCTATCGAAGATGGTCTAGATGAGTCAGATTGGGATGGCTGGAAGTATCTTACCGAGCAGATTGGTGATAAAGTGCAACTGGTTGGTGATGATTTGTTTGTGACCAATCCTGCTATTTTGCAAGAAGGTATCGATAAGCACATTGCCAACGCAATTTTGATTAAGTTTAATCAGATTGGCACCTTATCTGAAACCTTAGATGCGATCTATCTCGCTAAGAAAAATGGCTATGCGACAATTATCTCGCACCGCTCAGGTGAGACCGAAGACAGTACGATTGCAGATCTTGCCGTTGGTACAGCAGCTGGACAGATCAAAACCGGGTCACTGTGCCGCTCAGATCGAGTGGCTAAGTACAACCAGCTTTTGCGTATTGAACAGCAAGTACGAGCAAGCTATCGCGGTGCGGATGAGTTCATCGGTCTGCGCGGTTAAGTCAACTAGCTGTTAAGCTGCGTTTTTGAGTTGCCGCGAGCTTACACTTCTTTATTTTGACATATTGAAGTGCAAGCTTAGCAATTTCGATACGTCCTATTAAGTTTAATGACGTAACCTTTTTTTACGACGTGACCTTATGAAGTATTTTAGTCAATTCATACTCCTTGCTTTTGCTGTAGCCGTGTTACTTGGGCTACAGTATCAGCACTGGTTTGGTGAGAACGGTCGTTTTGAACACAATGCGTTATTGGCTCAAATCGATAACCAGCAGCAGCGTAATGACAATCAAGCCGCTGCTAATGATTTATTACGTACCGATGTTTACGATCTCAAAAATGGTCTTGAAGCGGTTGAAGAGCATGCTCGTTTAGATCTAGGCCTTATTAAACCTAATGAGACCTTTGTACAGGTATCGACAGCGCCTATTACCCATAGCCGTCGTTGAATAGAGTGAGAAGGCGCTTACACGATAAGGTAAGCTGTGCTGATTGAACCTAGCTGTCGCTGGTAGCGCCGCTTATTTTATGTGCTGTTGATCTATTTCCTAATTCTATAATGATGATGACATCATGACTCATACTCCGCATATCCATGCGATGATAGTGGCTGCCGGACAGGGCAGTCGTTTTGGGGCTTCTATTGCCAAACAGTATGTGATGCTTGGCAAGCAAACCTTGTTGCAGCACACGGTTGCTGCACTTGCGACAAGTCACTATATCGACAGCTGCTTGCTGGTTATCGCAAAAGATGACAATACCGCCCAAACCCTAAGCTTTGCTCTTCCTGTATGGTACACCTATGGTGGCGCTGAGCGCTGGCAGTCCGTGCGTGCAGGTATTGATGCTATTATCGCTAGAGGTGCTAAAGCTGATGATTTAGTGCTGATTCATGACGCAGCTCGCCCCGCTGTACCTAGCGAAGATATTGAACGGGTTATCAGTGCTGCTAAGCAAGAAGCTTACGGTGCTATTTTAGCTACCCCTGTTGCTGATACGCTAAAGCAAGCGAAACGCCAACAGCAGCCAAAGTTAGATACTGGCAGTGTCAACGATTATGCGGTTCATACCATTGATCGCACTAACATATGGCAAGCTCAAACCCCGCAAGTTTTTCGTGTTAAACAGCTGTGCAATGTACTTGATCAAGTAAAAGCACAGAGTCTTAGTATCACAGATGAGGCTAGTGCGTTTGAATACTTGCAATATCCTATACGTTTAGTCGTTGGAAGTCGTCAAAATATCAAGCTCACCTATCCTAGTGATGAGCAACTGCTAAACGCCCTTCTTAAAATTAATGGCTTATAATTCGTTGCTCGAACAGTCATTACTAGTACAAATGTACTCTCAAATTTAAAACAGTAATAGTAGCTATCATGCTGATATATCAGGTTTTTTACATATTATTGTTCTCTAAAAAATAGTTCAGTTACAATAAAGTGCTGCTTTGATAAGAATAGGGTTTGATTAAATAACTAAATAAGCTTATTATGTAACCAACTTAATACAATTAATATAATTATTTATAAAATCAATAATATATCAAGATGGATATTTCAGATTAATCTTTTTTTTCATATTTTTGACCTATTTATAGTTGTCTTAGCTAAATTTACCCAGCTACAGGGAGAGGCTAAATGTCGACATTTGCTGATTATAAAAATCCAGTTACGGTAGACCTATTTCAACTCGTTTATATGAGTCGTATTACATCAGCAGGTCTCTCTGGTGCTAGCACTCTGAATGATATTGCAGCAGTATCCGTTAAAAATAATAAGACTGATAACATCACCGGTATTCTCTGTTATGGAAATGGCTATTTTTTACAATATGTCGAAGGCAGCGAACAAGCACTAACCAATTTGAAGAATCGTTTATTATTAGACGAGCGTCATAAAGATTTAGAGATATTGGATTTTTCTGCTTTAGTTAAACGTCGTTTTCATGCTTGGACATTGCGCTCTATTACGCTTGAGCGCTGGATGACAACAGAACCTAAGCTAAAAGCTTTAATGCCATTTAAGCCTCAGGCATGGAACCGTAATGAATGGCAACAATTTTTGGATGTCCTACAGGACTATTATGAAGAAGAAGCGCAAATGGAAGACACTGATAGCCAGCCTATTAAATATAGCACTTTAGGCCTTACGTTAACGAAAGTAGTGGGCGAGCACCAAGCTTTTTTCTTAATTCAAGCGGTACTCGGTTTATTGATTGTATTGACGCTAATATGGCTAATGATGTCCTAAGTTGACTGTGATACTTTTGACAAAGCTAGAACTATTCACTACTAGTAAAATTAAACCAGCATAACATGCTGGTTTTTTTTGCTTTTTATCTTATGTTAGTGTTTTTGTCTTATACTAAAACTATTTATGTGTATCCATAAAAAAACCTTTTAAAATCACATAGACTTTAAAAGGTTTATAAATGCCATAGCATTTTAATATGTGGCGTCCCCAGGGGGATTCGAACCCCCGTTACCGCCGTGAAAGGGCGGTGTCCTAGGCCTCTAGACGATGGGGACTAGTAACACGCTTCAGCTGCTTTCACCGTTTATGCTGAAGTGGTGCACATTTTAATGGCGTCTACGTTTTCTGTCAAGCCTTTTTCTTCTTCTTTTAAGAATTAAATATCTTTTTCTAAAGGCGCGACTGGGATGCAAGTTGTTATTTTTCAGATGGTATCGAATCCACAAAAACGTAATACCACTTATCGTTATTGCTAGGGTCATATAACCTAGAATAGTTCCCCATAACAGGTGATGTGGTTCCATAGTAAAGTCCCTCTTTTGGAGTCAAAAGCATGCTACTGAGTAGAACTTTTGGTTTGGGAGCAACTTGAGTCATCTATAGAATATTATCGTGTCATTACAGACAGTAACAGCAATAAACGTGCAAACTATCAAATCTATGTAGACAGTTTGAAGCTGATAGTTGATTGGCTTATCATCGTATCAATCATATCCCTATTGATTGTTAAATCAAGATGGCAAAGTCATCAGGTGTACTTAGCGCGAACCTCTATTCGCTATCGTTACTATTCAACTCTACTTTGGTTTCATCCTGATGTAAAGCGTTAGCAAGCATGGGATAGTGATTAAGAATATAACAAAACAGCTCAGCTGTTTTTTGAGTGTCATACAAGGCGGAGTGAGCATCCTTACCATCAAACTCTAATCCTGCTGCTTTGCACGCTCGTGCAAGTACGGTTTGTCCAAAAGCAAGCGCCGATAGAGTCACCGTATCAAACACTGAAAAGTTGTGAAAGGGGTTGTGATTTTTGCTGTTAGTTCGCAGTACAGCGGCATTTAAGAAGGCTAAATCAAAGTGAGCGTTGTGACCAATAAGTACGCACTGACGGCATTCCTCAGCTCGGCGCACTTCCTTTAGCTCTTTAAAGATACGACGTAGAGCCATTTTCTCATCTTCTGCTATGGCTTTGCGCATAGGATTGTTAGGATCTATACCCGTAAAGGCTAGCGCTTTAGGCTCTAAGTTTGCGCCTTCAAAGGGTTCAATAAAAGCATTGAGTGCAGTGCCTGGATAAAAAACACCGTCTTCATTAAGTAAAATAGGAATACAGGCAATCTCTAATAGTGCATCGGTTTGCGCATTAAACCCTGCCGTCTCTACATCGACAACAACGGGCAAAAACTTACGAAACCTATCTTTTAAGCGCATGGAAGTATGGTCGTCAGTAGGGCTTTGCAGCGCTTTACTACTAGCGCTACTATCCTGATGCGCTTCGGTCTTACCAGCAGGAACAGGTAACTCAGCAGAGTGCTGGTCAGTTAGGGTGTTGGCTTGAACCGTGTCATTTTGAATGGTCATATTGCTTTTATCAGTTAAATAGAAAAAGTAAGACGTGAAAATAAACGAGACGCTGAGTCACCCATAAAATTTGCGATGCAAACCGCGTTTATATTTTATTGGGACTTAATAGACCAAGGCAGCGTCTCGCCTGCCATAAGGGGTGTCAGCTTGCGACCATCAAAATAAGGGTAATGAGTCGGCACCTGCATAGGCGTATTTACAAGTGTGATCGTGCTTTGATTCACAGGTAGACCGTAGAACTGCGCCCCAAAACGACTAGCAAAGCCTTCGAGCTTATCGATTTTACCCACACTATCAAAAGCAGTAGCATATAAAGGAAGCGCAGCCGCTGCACTATAACAACCTGCGCAGCCACAGGCAGATTCTTTAGCGTCAATTGGGTGTGGCGCTGAGTCTGTCCCCATAAAAAACTTTGGATTGCCACTAGTGGCTACATCGAGTAATACTTTTTGATGGCTGGCACGTTTGAGAATAGGCAAACAGTAAAAGTGCGGTTTTATACCGCCAACCAATAAATGGTTGCGGTTGAACATTAGATGCTGCGGTGTAATCGTTGCGGCAACTTGATTGCCTTGTGCCAAAACAAAATCAGCAGCGTCACTTGTGGTAATGTGCTCTACAACGATTTTCATCGTCGGGAACTTCACAATAATCTGTGCTAATACTTCATCTAAAAAGCGCTTTTCTCGATCAAAGATATCGACGTGATCATGGGTAACCTCTCCGTGCAATAATAGAGGTAGGTCATGTTTCTCCATAGCTTCAAACACATCAACGCAAGCATTTATATCAGTAACGCCGTCTGCTGAATTGGTGGTGGCTCCAGCAGGGTATAGTTTCACTGCTTGAACGATACCGGACTGCGCTGCTGCTTCAATATCTTGTACGGTCGTATGATCTGTTAGATATAGGGTCATACGCGGATCAAAGGCCACCTTACGCTCAGGACTTAAATCACAAGCTTGCAGGTGCTGCAATATACGCTCGCGATAGGAACGGGCATCAACGATGTTTTTGACGGGAGGGACCAGGTTTGGCATACATATAACGCGGTTAAAACTAGCGGCAGCATGCCGTACGGTGGTGCTAAGTGCAGCACCGTCACGTAAATGAATATGCCAATCATCGGGCTGTAGTAAGGTAAGCTCTATTGTGGAATCGGTAGTTGCAGTCATGGCACTCTAAAATAAAGATAGAAATAAAACAGCGTTAAGCTGAAAGCGGAAGTCAGTAGCAGATCGTTGCAGATGATGCTTGTTTATCATAACAGATTTGGACATCCGACTAAATAAGCGAGTTATATCTGTACATAATTTGTTGGTATCTTTTGCCTTGCGTTAATATGATGTACACTGGGCAACTGCTTTATTGGTAAGCTGATTACAGTAGTAATATTTGCCTATCCGTTGTGCATAACGAACTACAAATTATCAGATAATAGTGCTTATATAGCATATTTTAGTTCTCGCGACTTTCACATCACTACATTTTCATAATAGGAGTTATATATGGCTCAGCTTGATCCTAAAAATATTAATAAGATCGTCCTCGCTTATTCTGGCGGACTAGATACCTCAATCATCGCCAAGTGGCTACAAGAAACTTATGATGCTGAGGTTATTACCTTTACCGCTGACATTGGTCAGGGCGAAGAGGTTGAGCCTGCGCGTGCCAAAGCTGAAGCTATGGGTATTAAAAATATCCACATTGAGGATTTGCGTGAAGAGTTTGCCCGCGATTACGTCTATCCTATGTTCCGAGCCAACGCCATCTATGAAGGCGAGTACTTACTTGGTACCTCGATTGCTCGTCCACTCATTGCAAAGCGCTTAGTTGAGCTGGCAAAAGAGCACAATGCTGATGCGATCAGTCACGGCGCTACTGGTAAGGGTAACGATCAGGTACGTTTTGAGCTGGGTGCTATTGCTCTTGCCCCTGATATTAAAACTATTGCCCCTTGGCGGGAGTGGGATCTGTCCAGTCGTGAGAGCTTGATGCAGTATGCCAAAGCGCACAATATCGCGATCGACTATGCCAATGCTTCCAAAAAATCGCCTTACTCTATGGATGCCAATTTGCTGCACATCTCTTATGAGGGTGGCATATTAGAAGATCCGTATGCTGAAGCCGAAGAAGATATGTGGCGTTGGTCAGTGAGTCCAGAGCAAGCACCTGACACGCCGCAGTACTTAGAGCTTGAATACGAAAAAGGCGATCTTGTTGCTATCGATGGCACGCGTCTTAAACCGTATGAGGTGATGATTAAGCTCAATGAGATTGGCGGGCAGCATGGTATTGGACGCTTAGATATCGTTGAAAACCGTTACGTCGGTATGAAATCACGCGGCTGTTATGAGACGCCAGCTGGCACTATTATGCTCAAAGCGCACCGCGGTATTGAGTCCTTAACGCTCGACCGTGAAGCGGCGCATCTCAAAGACGAGCTCATGCCGCGCTACGCAAAAATTATCTACAATGGTTACTGGTTCAGTCCTGAGCGTGAGATGCTCCAAGTGCTTATCGATAAGTCGCAAGAGTATGTCAACGGTACCGTACGAGTCAAGCTGTATAAAGGTAGCGTAAGCGTAGTAGGGCGTAAGTCTGATGACTCACTATTCGATGAAAAAATTGCTACTTTTGAGGACGATGCAGGCGCGTACGATCAAAAAGACGCTGAGGGCTTTATCCGTCTAAACGGGCTGCGCTTAGCGATTGAAGCAAGTCGTGGTCGCGATCTGTCCAAGTAGTGTCACGTAAAAAAACAGCGCCACATTAAAATAGTATCATACTAAATGAACACAAAAAGACGTCATCAGTGTGACGTCTTTTTTTATGGCGCATGGTATGAGTCAATAAGGCTCAATCAGCAGTAGTGTTTTTTGTCTCTGACTCTTCTACTTTTACAATGGCAACGTCTTGCTGCTGGCGAATCTCAGTAGTCGTTGTTTGAGTAGTTGCTAAGGCGTTATCGACTTGTTGCAAGTTGTATTTTACAAACGCTAGAACGCTCAATACGCTGATCACTAATAGCGTAAGGAGAATCACTGGGTTTTTCCAAAGCGGTAGCGGTTTATCATACTCAATAGGTTTTTCACTCGTCGTTGCAGGCGTATCCTCGCTGTTGTTACCTATGCGTCCCAAACTAACTAAAGGCGCGGTTGGGGCAGTGGCAGGCTCAGAGGTTATGCGTAAACGCTGACGACTTAAATAGATGTCCGAGATTTTGGCCAATTGTAATAACCAGCGCTGTTGTGGTACCGCGATAGCATCCATAGGAGCGAACATAAGGGAGTCATCGTGTTGGCCTTGTTGGGTCGTTGTATCTGAACGTCCGATGACTTTTAGATAATGACCGGTTGCCATGTGACTATCTTGTACGGGCTCAGAAGCGATAGGATTAAAACGAGTCAGCTCATACCAAAAAGGATTAAAGGGCGGCGGCGTAATAATAGGGGCGGTCTCTTGAGACTTGGAAGCTAAAGGTTCAATATCTAAGTCTGTATTCTCAGAATTTGATTGCGACGTAAGGTCGCTATCCGCTGTAGCCAATTGATTTATATCAGTGTTTTGATCTGTTTTTTCATTGCGATGTGATACTTTTGCGCTAGTTTCTGTATTAAAAGAAGGGGCTTCTACAGCAGCGGTAAAACGGGTAGTGGATAAAAACTGCGGTTGAATCGCAAACCATTTATTGATTTCATCAAAATCAAGTTGGCTGTACTCTGTCAAAATAGCCAGCTCCCTTAACGCGATGACACTCAATGAGGTCAGCAGCGTTTGTACTTGATCGCGGTTTGCCTTTATAAGTTTGGCAATGTATTCGCTAGCGCTTTGCACACGGTCAGGATCTTGGAATAGAACATTGGCGACTTCTTGGCGGTAGTACAACGTCGCATTTACGGTAGCAGAATTCATAGAATTGTAGCGCCGTAACTCTTTGACCGCGCTACGAGCAAAAAGTTTTTTGCTAAGCACTTGCGCCTGATGCTGCTGCTGATAGGCCAATAGAGCGCTGATAATTGCTTGTAGACTTGCATCCATTGCCAAACGCGCCTGAGGTATGGAGAGATTAGCAATATCTGCAAGTAAAGACACCATGGGCTGGGTATCTTGATATAGAAAATCATACATCGACACGCGCGTCGGTGAAATAGTCGTCATAATCTGTTAGCATCAAAAAAGTGTGCCCCTATATTACGGTGCTCACTGCTTTGATACAATCCCCTAACATTACAAATTATCAATAACTATCTAAACCTTATTCTTTAAAATCATTAATAGGCTTAGTAGCAGTAGTGTCTAATACGAGTACTTAAGCAATCGGAAGTGTTATGTCAGAACCCAAACCGTCAATCTCACATATTATCGTCAATATTGCCGAGCAGAGCTTAACGCTCTATCAGCAAAATGATGCACAGTACCGTTACCGCATATCTACTGCCAAAAATGGCGCAGGCAATCAGCAAGACAGTGGTTGTACACCGCTTGGTCAACATATTATTGCCAAAAAAATAGGTGCAGATATGCCTATCAATACTGTGTTTGTCGGACGGGTACCAACAGGTGAGATCTATAATGATAAACTTGGCGCGCAGCATCCCAAGCGCGATTGGATACTTAGCCGTATCCTTTGGCTAAGCGGTCTGGAGGAGGGATTAAATAGAGGCAATAATGCACAGGGCAGCTGTGATAGCTTTGCACGTTATATCTATATCCATGGCACGCCTGATAGCGAGCCTATGGGCATACCATACTCGCATGGCTGTATCAGAATGCGTAATCAAGATCTGCTTGAGCTGTTTGATGCAGTCAAAGAAGGAACGCCTGTCACTATTGTAGCGAGCTAGCCCTGTATGTATTCAGCTGCTATTGCTCACAAACGCTAACCCCAAAAATTGGCGCGCTTATGGAGTTTTTTTAAGTGCTTTTTATAGCGTTTACGATCTCGCTTGAGTGTTGCTGCAAACCAGCCAGCGCCGTACCAAGCTGCTGAATCTATAGCGGCGTGAGCGTCGTAGGCGTCTTGATAGTGCCTATGTTTCATATACCGCGTCCATGCTTTTTGGGCTTTGATCAGGCGTTTAAGCCAGCGTTTGGTTTTTTTCTTGGCGTATAGCGGCGCTGCAAACTCACTAACATAACGCATTCTTGTGAGGTGCTTATTTAGCTTGTAGTAAGCATGGGCTAAGTTGTCTTGATCTAAGTTGCCTTCATCTACGTTACCTTCATCTAAGTTGCTTTCATCTAAGTTACCTTGATTCATAGCGCTACTCGTCGCTGTAGCACTCTGTTTCTCTGTAGCATTAGCGTATGCTTTTTTGGTGCGGCGCTCAGCCTTTTTTAGTTTTTTATATTGCTTAGACAACACTTTTTTTATTTTGCTTACCGCTTTGATTGCTCGTAGATCTTCGCTTTCTTGTTCAGTGTCACTCATGACATAGGCGACAAGCTCAAGCAATGTAATCTGAAAGTCGTTGGCACGCAGCGCGTTAATAGGCGCTATAGCAACGTGCTCAAGCACAGCCTGCCAGTTAGCCTCCGGTGCGCCGCGCTGTTGCATCTTAGCTTCAACCGCTACTGCAATATGAGCAACCTTGTAATAGTCGTCGAGGATAACTGCCGTTTGTTTAAGTATCGGTAACCAATCAGGATTAATCTCATCTGAGAAATGTTTAAAGGCTTTAAGAGCAGATATTAAACGCTGTATACCAGTGTGTAGCTCGCGCACGTGCGCACTATCTTGGCTACCTGCGACGATAGCGCTACTGTTTGGGAGAATCTGTAGCAAACAGTTGTGCACGCAAGCTCTGACAAAAGCAGGTAGGCTAGTATTCTTGTCTACTTCTAGCTTATCAAGATTGGCCTTTCGCGCAGAGCTATGATGTTTACCCTTGACTAATAGCCCGCCACGCTCCGCTTTAGTCACGGTAGAGAGGCATAATTTATAGCGTTTGCACCATGATTTTGCGACCTCAAATAGATAGTCGACATCTCCTGATAAAAGCTCAAACTCAATCTCTTGAATGACTTGCCGATGACTATCCTGTATACCATGAATGATATAACCGTAATCATAAGCCACTTCGATCACGCTTTTGTCATCATTAGATCTAAGCTGACATGTAATTCGTTTGACGTCTGTAACGTACTGACGGCTTAGACTATTAGCGATTTCATCGATATCTAAATGGGCTAGGGCAGATGCAACACTGATGTCCCCAGAATCAGAATCAGAATCAGAATCAATGCCACTATAAAGCGACATGTCAGGAGTCAGCCGGTTACTGTCCAGCATCTGCTGTACTTGCTGATCATCAAGCACCTTATTGTGCTCTAGGCGCGCGGCCATACCGTCACCGCCTGCTTTAATAGTCTGTACCCAAGTGCTACCCTCACAGCGAATACGCAGTCCAACACCTGCTTTTGCTAGCGTCTCATCAGGCGTATCAAAATAGTGCGCTGCCATTTGCATCTCTTGCGAAGATAAGCCCTTAACCTCTTCAATAAGGCTTTTTAAGCGCGATTCTGGTACTAAGAACTTTAACTCAATCTCTTGCATAAGGTCGCCTTACTTTTAATGTCTATCGCTATTTAATATCTGCGGCTATATGTCACTATCCTATGAAAGCTTAGCTTAGATAACAAGTAAAGTTTTGCCAGTTTCTTGTGCCAATAAAGCTTATCACTAGCACTAAAAAAAGCCGCCCTACCTAAAGTAGAGCGGCTTTTAGTTCTGATTATTAAGCTAGATTCAGCTCAATACTCAGAGCGTAAACTTAGCTGAACTGGTTCATAGTGTTTTTGCCACCACCAGCTTTTAGAGCGTTATCACCTGAGAAGATCTCTTTGTGATCATCACCAAGATCAGATCCTGCCATAGCTTGGTGCTTAACTGCAGAGATGCCTTCGCGGATCTCTTTACGCTGGACACCTGCGGCATAAGCGAGCATGCCTTCTTCGCCGAAGTAGCCTTTAGCAAGCTCATGCACACTAAGAGCAGTAGTGTGATACGTTGGTAGTGTGATTAGATGATGGAAAACACCCGCTTCACGTGAAGCATCACGCTGGAAGTTCTTCGCGGCTTCGTCAGCTGCTGCGTCTAGCTCAGAACCGTCGTAATCAGCACTCATTAAGTTGTTCTTATCGTAGGCTGAGATATCTTTGCCCGCTTCTTCCCACTCAGCGATGATTTGCTTACGGAAGTTAAGCGTCCAGTTGAACGATGGGCTGTTGTTATAAACCAGCTTCGCTTTTGGTTCTTCTTCTTTGATACGATCAACCATCATTTTGATGTGCTCAACGTTTGGCGTAGGCGTTTCGATCCATAGTAGATCGGCACCGTTTTGCAAAGCAGTCACACAGTCAAGAACAACGCGATCGATGTTCGTCTCTTCACGGAACTGGTATAGACCGTTTGCTAAGCGCTTTGGACGAACCAATTTGCCGTTGTGCTTAAGCAGACTGTCGTTCTCATTCGCTTCTTCAAGCGTAATCTCTTCCATCTCGATAAAGTCGATGTACTTAGAAGCAAGGTCGCCTGGCTCTTGGGATACTGGGATTTTTTGCGTTAGTGACGCACCCTCAGAATCGGTACGAGCAACGATCACGCCGTCTTCAACACCAAGCTCTAAGAAAGCATAACGAATAGCATTAAGCTTAGAGATGAAGTCTTCGTGCGGTACAGTTACTTTACCTGCTTGGTGACCACACTGCTTAGCATCAGATACTTGGTTTTCGATCTGGATAGCACAAGCACCCGCTTCAATCATCTGCTTTGTGAGCAAGTAAGTCGCTTCTTCATTACCGAAACCGGCATCGATATCAGCGATGATTGGTACAACATGAGACTCAAAGTTTTCGATTTTCTCTTGAATAGCTTTAGTGTCTTGACCGGCTTCTTCAGCAGCATTAAGCTCACGGAAGTAGTCGTTTAGCACTTTAGCGTCAGCTTGACGTAAGAAGGTGTAGATCTCTTCGATAAGTTTCGGCACTGACGTTTTTTCGTGCATAGATTGGTCAGGTAGAGGACCGAACTCAGAGCGTAGGGCAGCAACCATCCAGCCTGATAGGTAGATGTACGTTTTAGACGTCGTACCAAAGTATTTTTTCTTAGCGTACATCGTTTGCTGAGCCACAAAACCATGCCAAGCGCCTAAAGATTGCGTGTACTGAGAAGTATCGTTGTCATAGTCTTCCATATCTTGACGCATGATTTTTGCAGTGTACTTAGCAATGTCTAAACCTGTTTTGAAACGGTTTTGCATCATCATACGAGCAGCATCAGTTTCACTGATATTCTGCCAGTTGCCGTGTTGTTGCTTAAGTTCGCGTACTAAATCGATCGCTGATTTATAAGTCGTTGACATCTATAGTCTCCTTGGTGGGTAAAGGTTACAAGCTAGGGAATAAATATAGCTGGTTAATCGTTAGGGATTGGGATAAGAATGATGCACGCTTTTTATGAATCATGCATATTAGGCGATGATAAGCGCTCATAAGTCTTGGGTTATTACCCTAAACAAACCGCTTTGCAATTACAAGGTAATTCAACAAAATAGTCTGCTAAAAGGTATTTGATGAGTCACAGGTTGCTATTGATATTTAGTGAATGACAGTGTTGCTACTTGTAAGCAGTGAGAGATGCTACAATAATCATGCAGCTGCTAAATGCAATTGTCATTTGTAGTTTTGCTTGTTTACGGCATTTACTATAGCGATCTTACTAAGATTTATCTAATTTATGATAGTTATCTTTGGTATTTCTTTTGGTTATAGTGTATATTTATCAAGGTCTTGAGGTAAAAACAAAACCATGTTGTTAGAAGTAAATTAGCTAGTGGTTCTCTAGGCAGCTCGCATCCGGAGCATTTGTACTTACAGCAGCGACAAGACTGTCAGTAGTATTTCAGTATATCCGATATTTTAAGGTAAAGAGACAAGATATGAATTTGCAGCGCGTCGATTTAAATTTATTAGTACATCTTGATGTACTATTACGAGAAAAAAACGTGACACGTGCCGCTGAGCAGTTAGGTATCACCCAGCCTGCAATGAGTAATATATTGCGCCGTTTGCGTAAGCTATTTAATGATCCTTTACTGGTGCGCTCATCTGAGGGTATGACGCCAACAGAGCGCGCGCTAGAGCTGCAACCGCGTATCCGTGAGATACTCGCCGATCTCACTCAAGTATTAGAGCCGCGCACTGAATTTCGTCCTTATAGTACCTCGCGCGTCTTTCGGATTATGACCTCAGATTATGCCGAAGCAACTTTGGTTCCTAAACTTGTAAAAGCACTGCGCTCTGAAGCGCCAAACGTGATTTTGGACTTTCTAACGCCATCGGATGTGTCCTATCGAGATATGGAACAAGGCCGAGTTGACTTGGCAATCAACCGATTTAATGAGATACCGCAAAGCTTTCATCAAGTCTTAGTATGGCGCGATACGTTTAGTTGTTTGTTGTCTGCTGAGAGTCCCTATGCCAATCGCTTTAATCTAAAGAATTATCTCAAGGCGCAGCATGTATGGGTATCAAAAACAGGTATGGGCGTAGGCTTTGGCGTTAATCCAGAAAAATCGGGCGGGCTTGGTTCTATCGATCAAGCATTGCAGCGCCTAGGCCAAAAGCGTCAGATCAGCGTGTTTACGCGTCACTATCAAATGCCGGCGATGCTAGCAGCAAATAAGGATCTGATCGCAACTTTGCCTACTCGAGTGGCGAGAATGCAGGCGAATAACGACAGCATTATCATGGAGGAGCCACCGTTTTTTATTCCAGAGTTTGAGCTAACAATGGCATGGTCACCACTACTACAACATCATCCGGCGCATCGCTGGTTACGTCAGCTGATTATGCATGTTGCCCGTCAGGTAGTGGCAGAAGAGGACAACCCGCAGCCAGAGATACCGGTGATTAATCACTTGTTTTAAAGAAAGGATGACAGGTACAAACCTTAGATAAATTTTTTACACTAGATGATACCTATTAACCACTATTGATACATATTAAATGTCAAAGCCAGCAACTAAGCTGGCTTTTTTATAGGAATATAAAATAAATCGATAAAATAGGAATGCTGTTAAGACTATCTTTATAAACGTGTCACACTCTTAACATGTTGTAGACATATCATAATATGTTTTAAACTCGTTTAGATATTTATTTTGCTATGATAAGCAAACGTTGAGTAATGAATGAGCAGTACTCATTACGAATTTTAAGTAAGTATTTTACGTATAACATTAACTATAAGTTTTTGATTCGTATAAGCTCATTGGGTTCTACTCGTAAATTAATAATAAATAACATTCTAAATAGGATAATAATTATGGCTGATATTACTACTGTAAATCCAGTAACTGGCGAAAATATTAAAGAATATAACTATATGAGTAACGATGAAGTTAACAAAATCGTCGATGCCTCCCATGAAGCTTTTCTTAAATGGCGCAGCACCAGTCACGAAGAGCGTGCGAAAGTCATTAAGTCTATCGGCGAAACTTTAGTGAAGTACAAAGAAGAGCTGTCAAAGCTAATGACTGAAGAGCGTGGTAAGCTTTATGAACAAAGTCTAAGCGAAGTAGATTTATGTAAAGGAATTTGTGATTATACTGCCGAAAAGGGTGTAACGGCGCTTGCTGATGATGAGCGCGATATCGAAAATATGAAAAAAGGTATCGTAACTTACCAGCCTATTGGTGTCATCTACGGCATGCAGCCATGGAACTTTCCAGCTTATCAAGTTTTTCGCTATAGCATTGCAAACTTGATGGCAGGCAATAGTATTCTATTGAAGCATGCTGCTAATGTGACAGGTTCTGGCTTACTTATTGAAAAGATTTTTCATGAGTCTGATCTACCGAATGATCTATTCCGCACGATCTTAATCGATCATGATCAATCAGAAAAGTTAATTGGCAATGATAAGGTACGCGGCGTCACGCTTACTGGTAGTGATGATGCAGGTAGAATAGTGGGTCAACAAGCCGCTAAAGTGCTCAAAAAGGTTGTGTTAGAGCTTGGCTCAAATGATGCTTTCATCGTACTAGAAGATGCTGATTTGGATCTTGCCGTAGAGACTTGTACACAAGCACGTCTCATTAATAATGGTGAGACTTGTGTTGCAGCGAAACGTTTTATCGTTGTCGATAGCTTGTATGATGAGTTCCGCGATCGTATTGTGGAGAAGTTCTCGAACGCCAAAGCTGGTGATCCTATGGATGACAGTTCTGATATTGGCCCACTGGCACGTAAAGACTTGCAAGAAAAATTACACGAGCAGGTAGAAGAAAGTGTCAAAAAAGGCGCTACTATAGCCGTTGGTGGTAAACTGCCAGAAGGGAAAGGTAACTTTTATCCGGCTACGATTTTAGAGAATGTCTCCGAGGGTCAACCTGCCTATGATGACGAGTTATTTGGTCCAGTCGCTTCATTGATACGCGCAAAAGATCAGGATGATGCGATGCGCATCGCTAACGATAGTCGTTATGGTCTCGGCGGCGCTATCTTTTCTAAAGACGAAGATAAAGCCATTCGCTTAGCTAGTGAGCAGTTTGATACGGGTATGGTTTATATCAATGGCTATGGTCTTGCAAATCCAGCACTACCGTTCGGCGGGGTGAAAAACTCAGGTCATGGTCGTGAGCACGGCGGCTTTGGTATCAAGGAATTTGTAAATATCAAAGGCTTGCATGTGCACAGTAGCTAAGACTGTATATAGGGTTCTAAGCTAAAATAATTTCATGCTAAGCAACATAAAGCCCAGTCACTCATAAATTGAGTGACTGGGCTTTTTTATGATCGATAGTTTTAATGAAGTTCTATTTTCCTTTGCTTCTTACTTTTACTTTAATTGTTTAAATACAGCTTTAAAGGTAAAGCAGGTAACATAGAAAAACTCTCCTTACCCTCACTATTCAAGTTGATTACGCCTTTTGCAATAAGCATAGTCGTCCAGGGTAATAACTGATGTTCGAGCTTCTGCACGCGCGCTTGTAGGCTATCAGCGCTATCCTTTGGATTCACCTCAAGCAAGGCCTGAGTTAACACTGCGCCTGCATCAAGCTCAGCTGTGACGACGTGGATGCTACAACCGTGCAAGCGCTCGCCTGCTTCTAGCGCACGCTGATGGGTATCGAGCCCCTTGTAGGCGGGAAGTAAAGAGGGGTGCAAATTGATCATCGGAGCTGGTGCATTATCGATGAAGTCACTACTCAATACACGCATAAAGCCTGCTAATATAATTAAATCAGGATGCCACTGCGCTAACTGTGTGCTGGCATGCGTCTCAAAAGTTGTCATCGCCATGCGTTTACCGCTCTCAGTGTGCGAGAGTATAGCAACCGGAATATTTGCTTTTATAGCACGAGTGATCGCATAAGCATCTTCGCGATTGCTAATGACACCGACTAGTTCAATGGGTAGCGCACCGGCTTGCATAGCATCAATTAACACTTGCAAGTTACTGCCATTGCCTGATGCTAAAACGGCAACACGTAATGGTTTAGCTAATTCTTTTGCGGTACTTTTTGCAGTGTATTGTAGATTACCCTCTAACATTAGCGGTACACCACTGCGTCTGCCTGACCCTCATTGCTGCGCTTAACCATCTCACCTATTTGCCATGCTTTTTCGCCAGCATCATTGAGAATATTAATCGTCGCTTCAGCTTTGTCTTTAGGAACGACGACTACAAAGCCCACACCACAGTTAAAGGTGCGGTACATCTCGCTTTGAGCGATATTGCCCTCATCTTGTAGCCACGTAAACAGCTCTGAGAACCGCCAGCTATTAGTATCGATACTAGCGGCTAAATGGTCTGGTAATACACGCGGCAGATTATCGGTCAGACCGCCCCCTGTAATATGTGACATCGCGTGTAGGGCAGAGCTGCCAAGGGTATCTTGTAGGGCTTTGATGGCTTTAACGTAGATACGAGTCGGTGCCATTAGCGCATTGGAGATAGGCTTGCCATCAAGCTGTTTGTCGCTTGTAACTACATCGATACCGCTGACGTCTATAACCTTACGTACTAGCGAGTAGCCATTAGAATGGGCACCACTAGAAGCCAGTGCAATCAGTACATCGCCCTCGCTGACGTTTTTGCCCGTGATGACCTCACTTTCCTCAACGACGCCGACACAAAATCCAGCCAAATCATAATCGTCATCGTGGTACATACCGGGCATCTCAGCAGTCTCACCGCCAATAAGCGCGCAGTTCGCTAATTTGCAACCTTCACCTATACCTGACACTACCGTCGCTGCCGTATCGACATCAAGCTTACCTGTCGCATAGTAGTCTAAAAAGAATAAAGGTTCAGCGCCGCAAACGAGCAAATCATTCACACACATAGCAACTAAGTCTATGCCAATCGTATCATGACGGTTAAGCTGCAGTGCTAATTTGAGCTTAGTCCCAACGCCGTCAGTGCCAGAAACGAGTAAAGGTGAGGTATAACCGGTTGGAATACGGCAAAGCGCGCCAAAACCGCCCAAGCCGCCGACGACTTCAGGACGAGTAGTGGCTTTGGCCACGGATTTAATCCGCTGGACGAGCGCATCGCCTGCATCAATATCAACGCCTGCGTCTTTGTAACTTAAAGAGGGCTTATCACTCATGATCATCTCGCAATTAGGGGAAGGGCAATGTAGGTAAAGTTAGATAATGCGCGCATTATACCCAAAAACAGCCAGTACTCGCAAAACAACTTGATAATAATGTCTAAAGGTAACCTTTATCATGCCAATGACGCCTTATAATATTGAATACACAAAAATTGACGGCTTTTTTGTTATACTTTGCGATAATAGAGCGCTTAAATAAGATACTCTACTCAAAATCAGCTTAGCTGCAGGACTGCCCCTCAATGATCACCAAACCTATAGATCCATTTTTTCGGCGTCTTTTTATTGTTGTAATAATAGTAGTGGCATTTATTCTACTACGCTTAATGTTGCCTGTAATCATTCCATTTTTTGCAGCTTTCATATTGGCGTATCTATTTAATCCGCTCGTCAAGAAGCTCTCAAGATATGTGCGACGCTGGATTGCCATTCTTATTGTATACGCTACGATCACTCTAGGTATGATTGTACTTCTATGGTGGTTGATACCGACCCTATGGCATCAGTTGCAAGCAGCTTGGCAATACTTACCAAAGCTACTGAGTTGGTACAACGAGGTGGTACGTGGCTGGTTGACGAGTAACACCCGCATCCGCCTACCTGAGCTTGAGACCCAAGGGTTTTCTGAGACCTTAGTCGACTACATGCAAAGCCACTATAATATCTCTGATGCTAGCAACTGGATGAGCCGTTTAATCGCGTCTAGTATGAGCTTTATTAACAATGCAGGTCTTATCGTACTGGTACCGATTTTGACCTTTTACTTTTTATTCAATTGGGATGAGCGTCTGCAAGAGTGGAAAATGGCTATTCCTGCAGCTTACAGCAATAAAGTGATTACTATTGCACGAGAATGTGATCAAGCGCTGATGGAGTTTATTAAAGGTCAGCTATTAGTCATGATACTTTTAGGTGTTATCTACGCAGTGCAGTTACAGCTCATTGGGCTAGAGCTTGGTCTAACCATTGGTATGGTCGCTGGTATCGCAAGTTTTGTACCCTATTTGGGCTTTGGTATTGGTTTTATTGCCGCTATTATCGCAGGACTATTTCAGTTTGGTTTTGACTGGTTGTACTTATCACTTATTGTCGGTGCTTTCTTGGTGGGTCAAGCGGCAGAAGGATACGTGCTACAACCCTTGTTGTTAGGGGACAAGATTGGTCTGTCACCGCTGTGGGTCATCTTTGCGGTGCTGGCAGGTGCAAGTTTACTGGGCTTCGTCGGTATGCTGATCGCACTCCCTGTATCGGCTGTCATTAATGTCTTATTCCGTCATTTATTCGATTATTACAAAAGCACTAATTTTTATAAAGGACGTGTACAGCTTGATTTATTCAAAAAAGACTAGCTGAGATACGTATTCACTAAAGACTCTTACAGTGCAAACCTAGTCGTTGACACGAATAGATAGGGGTCTATCAGGGAAAAGACTTGTCAGTCATTTTGCAAGTATGTTATATATAGGCTTTTATATCAGTCAGAACCGCTATCGAAAAGCAGATAGATCTAAGCGACCCTCTTATCTATCAGCCTTGAGTTATTCAGCTATGATAGTGAATACAAAAGTGGTAAAAGAGTAGTTACAGTAACGCTATTTCAGACTCTATAACAGAGTCATACAAAGTGAGTTAATAATTAATGGCTCAAGCGCAACTCAGTCTTAATCTGGATGTTAAACACGATGCCAGTCTTAGTGACTTTGGCGGTCCAGGTTGGATGTCTATCATTGATGCGGTACGGCAGTTGCATGTCGGTCTCATCGGTCAGTTGTACCTGTTTGGTAGTGCTGAAACTGGGAAATCACATCTGCTCTCTGCTATTTGTGAATCTTTTATTGAGATGGATAAATCGGCAATTTGTTTATCGCTTGATGAGCTTATTCACACAGATGTTCATGTATTATCATCGCTTGAAAGCTTCGATGTTATCGCCATTGACGATTTAGAAGTTTTGGCGGGTAGTTACAAGTGGCAAGAAGCCCTGTTTCATCTGATTAACCGCAGTCGCGAAGGACAGCGTCAGCTTTTATTTGCAGCCAATCAACCGGCTGGTAAATTACCCTTTGTGCTTACGGATCTATTGACTCGTTTAGCGCAAGCACCTGCTTTTAGAGTGCCGGATGGTAATGACTTGGCGGACAGACAAGCGCTACTGCAATCAATTTTGCGTCGTCGAGGCTGGCAGTTCGATGAGCGAATATTGGACTATTTACTAAAAGAAGGTCCACACCGTATAGGTGCAATGATGGCAGTGCTCAATTATATTCAGCCCATGTTCTCAAACCTTGGACGGAGCAATATCTCTAAAGCTGTGATCAGTGATGCCATTCGCACTATTGATGAGCAGACCCTAGCTGCGGAGCTTGCCGATATCGAGTACGAGACTCAAGTAGACAACCATACAGCTCAGCAAGATCAGCACACTATTCAGCTAGACTTTTAGATGTTTTCAAGCGAAAATTTATTTTGCTTATCGCAACCATTTGAGGTGAAGCTTAACTATTTTGCCAACCCATTTGATATTTATAGGACACGTTATGACATTTCCCGCCTCTACACTCAGACACTTAGCGACTGGTACACTATTGTTGGGCATAGGCTCAGTGTCCATGCTAAGTCAAGCAGCAGTCACGTTACTCATTGATGACAACGTCAAAGTCACTGCTATTAATGGTCAAGAAGTCAAACGCGGTATCTTTGAAGCGCCAACTACAGAGCTGACCTTACAGCCTGGTCAACATGTTATTACAGCAAAATATGACCGTCTTTACAAACTACCGCGTGATGAGCATGACTATTTGCGCTCGGGTAATATCAGTGTGGCAGCTCAGTTGGCTGACAACCAAACGTACCGCTTAACGATGCCCAATCAGCCAGAGAAGTATGAAGCGGCTAAAGAGTATGCTGAGCGTCCAACGCTAGCGATACAGCAGGGTGATACCATTATTGCGAGTCAGCAAAGTATAGCGGGCAACGATGGAGGGTTGTTTGCAGGATTGGGCAAAGCACTTGGCAACGTGTTTGGCGGCTCTGATAGCGCTGAGATACAAAACCAGCGCGCTATTGCTGCGCTTGATCAACCTGCAATCCAGTCTGCACAAACAGGCGTAGCGACACAAAGTAATAACGCACAAGTTAATGCGGCCAGTCTAAACACTCGTAACTCTGTCAGTTCGGTTACACCAACTTATAGAGCTATTGCTCCCATTGCAACGACTAGACCAGCTGTTAATACAAGTACCACAATCAATACTACTAATGCTACTAATACCAGCAGTACGCTTGATAACTTTATGCAGTTATGGTTACAAGCAACGCCTAGCGAACGTGAAAAGATTCGTCAGTGGGTACAGCCATAGTTCTAAACCAAGCTGAATGTTGTTATCAGCCACAAAAAAAGCACCGATTCGGTGCTTTTTTATGATTAATAATCAAATGTGACATGAGATGTACTAGTTATTTTGCTAAAAACGCATTATACATCCAAACTAGCTTTTCTTGTTGTTGTACGTATTCATCTAACAAGTCAGCAGTACCCTGATCTTCGGCATCACTGGCTATTGCTGATACTTCGCGTTGTTCCTCAATAAGCGCTTGTAGTCCATTAACAACGCCTTTCACACAACTATTTCCATCGTGGACGTTTTTGTCTTCTGGAATACGTGTATGCTGCGCAAAATCACTATAAGCATGTAGCGGCGTTTTACCCAAGGTTAAAATACGTTCAGCAATCTCATCAATCTCTACTTGTAGGTTGGTATATAAGTCTTCGAACTGCTCATGTAATGAGAAAAAGTGCTCACCTTTGACGTTCCAGTGGTAACCGCGTACGTTAAGATAGAACATATGATAGCTTGATAGCAAATCATTAAGCTTTGCAACAACAGTACTCATATCTGATTTTTCTAAACCAATTTGGTTCGTTGTATTGTCAACAGTACTCATAATATTATCCTTGTAGTCGAGTGTTTATTTAAAAGTTAATTATAAATAAGCTAAAAGCACTATGACAGAATTATGATGTAGCAAATCGTTTAGCTTCTTATCATGTGTCTGCTGTAGTGCATGACTTCTCTAATGGGTTCTATAATATCAATATTAGATTGATAAGTTAAATTGAATTAACTAACCTATATAACAGGTTTTATAAAACCACTAAAGCTCTTATACTATAGTTAACTCGTTTATAACTAAGCATTGTAGACTACTTAGCAATAGGCGGTAATTGCTCGGTTTGCAGACCGCGAATAGGGACGACCTCTTGGAGGTGCTGACGTACAGTGTCAATAGGGAACTTTTGCGCTTGCATGCGCTTTGGTATAATTTGACTGCCTTGTTGACCCTTTAATTCAAACATCATAAAAATGTAATCGTCGGTCTCATCCCAGCTTTTGACCGCGCTCCATGGAATCACCGCCTGCTGCGTTTGAGAGGCGCGCATTTGCATACCGCGCATCTGAGGGTTTTGCATTAGGTTTGGTTGATTGGCTGGCATCGCCATAATTAACCCATGCTTTTGTACCCCAAGCTTCATCTCATGCATCTCATCAGGCATCTGTTGGGCGGCAACTTGTTTTTCAAACTCCTTTTTGACATACCACTTAAAGCCAAGCGTCCGCACTAGTAAATAGATGACGACGGATACGAGCATCAACCAAAAAATAATCGTTGAGTACCCTGAGACAAAAATAAGCCCTGCAATCGCTAATACGACGACCACTGCCAAGATGATCCACTCCTTCATCTTAATGCTTTTAAGACCAAAAGAAGGGCTGGCATTGGTAAATAGCTCGTACTGTGCTTGCTGGAATTCAGCTTCAGTCAGGTTTAGAGCAATAGGTTGTAGCGTATAAGGATACAGGGCCATAAAAGATTCTCAGATACATATAAAAAGAGCGATGGAGGTCAAAGTGTCATCTGTCACAATAAATACAATAAAGTAAATACAATAAAGTAAATACAATAAAGTTGATATGATGTAAGAAGCAACTTAGCGAGACAGTATGCGCTTATCTTACCGAAAAGCGTCTTTAAAAGAAACAAATATGCCAAGCGCAGGTTAATAGTCTTACAATCGCTGACTGAAAACGTAGTCAAGTCTACCTCATCTTGCTATCATAGCAGCCGTTTAGATTTACCTCTCTTACTTTTAGCGCGGCAGGCAACCCTTATGATAGATCCTAAACTTTTACGCGGCGACTTAACCCAGCTACAGCAGCAACTAGCCACTCGTGGTTACAGTCTAGATATAGAGTTCTGGCAAACGCTTGAGAATGAGCGTAAATCGCTACAGGTTAGAACTGAGGATTTACAATCAAAGCGCAATGCGGGTGCCAAACAAGTAGGGGCATTAAAAAAGTCAGGCGAAGATGCCAGCGAGCTTTTGGCACAAATGCAAAGCGTCAGTGGCGAGATTAAAGCGGCAGAAGAGGATCTACGCAGCTTACAAGAGCGTATCAATCAAGCGGCGCTGCAAATTCCTAATATTCCAGCAGCAGATGTACCCGTTGGCGAATCAGAGGATGATAATGAAGAGATACGTCGTTGGGGCGAGCCGCGTCAGTTCGATTTTGATATTCAAGATCACACCCATATCGGTGAGACGCTCGGTATGCTCGACTTTGAAGCCGCGGCGAAGATTACCGGTAGCCGCTTTAGTGTGCTCAAAGGGCAATTAGCGCAGCTGCATCGCGCGCTGATTCAATTTATGCTAAATACGCATGTGAATAAGTACGGCTATACTGAGACTTATGTGCCGTATATCGTCAATAGTGAGAGTTTAACGGGCACGGGTCAATTGCCAAAGTTCGAAGATGATTTGTTTAAACTTAGCAATCACACCAATAATGAAGACACTGATTTTTATTTGATTCCAACCGCTGAGGTGCCAATGACCAACTTGGTGCGCGGCGAGCGTTTGGAGGCCAAAGAGTTGCCCCTCAAATTCACTGCGCATACGCCTTGCTTTCGTAGTGAAGCGGGCTCACACGGTCGGGATACGCGTGGCCTGATACGCCAACATCAGTTTGAAAAGGTCGAGATGGTAAACATCGCCACATCTGATCAGTCTGATGCGTTGTTAGAAGCTATGACTGCCCAAGCCGAATACATTTTGCAGCAGCTCAACTTGCCGTATCGGGTCATGAAGCTGTGTACCGGTGATATGGGTTTTGCCGCGCAAAAGACTTATGATATCGAGGTTTGGCTGCCAAGCCAAGAGACCTATCGCGAGATCTCTAGCTGCTCAAATTGTGGCGACTTCCAAGCCCGTCGTATGGGTACGCGAGTCAAAGACGGTAAACAAACGAGTCTTGCCCATACCTTAAACGGCTCAGGTCTAGCAGTAGGTCGTACCCTGCTTGCGGTGATGGAGAATCATCAAAACGCTGATGGCAGCGTTACCATTCCTGAGGTGCTGCGTCCGTTTATGGGCGGGTCGGCAAGGATTGAGGTTTAATCATTGGAATCTTATTAGCTAATAAAAAACCCAGTAGCCACGGCAATCCTTAGCGAGGCTACTGTCAGGTATGATAAAATTGCGCCTACAGTCACTCACAATCTAACGCTTATCTCACTCTTGATTCATTGCTTTTTCAAACTTATTACTTGCCATACTCTCCATTCAATCCTAGGACCCGCTATGCCCACCCCAATTAATGAACGTAAACTTGCCAATGCTATTCGCGTACTGTCCTTTGACGCGGTGCAAAAAGCCAATTCAGGTCACCCCGGTGCACCAATGGGTATGGCTGATATCGCCGAAGTCTTATGGCGCAAGTTCTTAAAGCACAACCCTGCCGATCCACAATGGCATAATCGTGATCGCTTTGTACTATCAAACGGTCATGGCTCCATGCTGATTTATGCCTTGCTGCATTTGACGGGCTATAATGTCAGCGTGGATGATCTAAAAAATTTCCGCCAACTGCATTCTAAAACCCCCGGTCATCCTGAATATGGCTACACGCCCGGTGTGGAAACGACGACGGGCCCGCTAGGTCAAGGTATCGCTAATGCGGTAGGCTTTGCCATTGCTGAAAAAACTCTAGCCGCGCAGTTCAACCGTGACGGTCATGAGGTCATAGATCATCATACTTACGCGTTCTTAGGCGATGGCTGCTTGATGGAAGGTATCAGCCATGAAGTCTGCTCATTAGCGGGCACGCTAGGACTTAGCAAATTGGTGTTCTTCTATGATGACAATGGCATCTCTATCGATGGTAATGTCGAAGGCTGGTTCACCGATGACACCCAAATGCGCTTTGAGAGCTACGGCTGGCAAGTGATTAACGTTGATGGTCACGATACCGACGAGATTACTAAAGCCACTGAACAAGCGATCAAAGAGACCGATAAACCAAGTCTAATCATCTGTAAAACCACTATCGGCGCAGGTAGTCCGAATAAACAAGGCTTGGCCTCAAGTCATGGGGCACCGCTTGGTGATGACGAAATCGCTCTAACCCGTGATGCCTTGTCTTGGAAACATGCCCCGTTCGACTTAGATGATGAGATCTACGAAGCATGGGATGGCAAAGCCAAAGGCGACGTCATGCAAAAGAACTGGGATGCCACCTTTGAAGGCTACAAAAAGGCCTATCCAGAGCTGGCCGAAGAGCTACTGCGCCGCTTAAATGGCGAGCTGCCAAGCGATTTTGCTGCCCAAGCAAAAGACTACATTCAGCAAACTCAAGAGCAAGGCGGTGATGTCGCCAGCCGAAAAGCCAGTCAAAACGCGATCAATACTTTGCAGCCCTTATTGCCAGAACTCATGGGCGGCTCCGCCGATCTAGCGGGCTCAAACTTGACCTTGTTCAATGGTGCAAAAGGTATCGAAACTGATAGCGATGGCAACTATATCTACTACGGGGTGCGTGAGTTTGGTATGACCGCGATTGCCAATGGTATCGCGCTGCATGGCGGCTTTATCCCTTATGTCGCCACCTTCCTGATGTTTATGGAATACGCCCGTAATGCGGTGCGTATGGGCGCGCTTATGAAGCAGCGCGTCATCCACGTCTACACGCATGACTCTATTGGTCTGGGTGAAGATGGCCCAACGCATCAGCCGGTCGAGCAGTTAACTAACCTGCGTACCACGCCAAACCTACGTACATGGCGCCCTTGTGATGCAGTGGAGTCAGCAAGCGCTTGGGTAGAAGCGATTAAGTCTGAGAACAACCCCTCAGCGCTGATATTTAGCCGTCAAAGCTTGCCCCATCAAGCGCGTGATAGTGAGCAAGTTGCCAATATTGTCAAAGGTGGTTATGTCTTAGCCAAAGAGCAGAGCGAGCTACAAGCCATCATCATTGCGACAGGCTCAGAAGTCGGTCTTGCTATGCAAGCACATGCGACTTTGAGCGAAAATGGCATTGGCGTGCGTGTGGTCTCTATGCCGTGTGCCGAGATCTTTATGGAGCAAGATGCCAGCTACCGCGACTCGGTACTGCCTGCTAATATCCGCGCTCGCGTCGCAGTAGAAGCGGCGCATGTGGACTACTGGTATAAGTTTGTTGGTCTCGATGGCAAAGTCATCGGCATGACCACTTATGGTGAGTCTGCACCCGCTAGCGATTTATATAAAGAGTTTGGTATTACGGCCGATGCTGTGGTTGAAGCGGTGAATAGTTTGGTCTAATTAGAACTTTGAATTTATAAAAGAGCTGCTGGATGATTCTGGTGGCTCTTTTTTTTGGTTGTTTTAGAGCTGATCCTGCTTTTCGCTATTATCTGCTTTGTCAATGGCGTGCGGACTATCGTGTCTAGCGGCGTTCCTGTTGCCTCGATACCGCCTCTAGCCACAGTCCGCAACGCCATTGTCATCAGCAGGATAACCGCTGCAATCAGGGCTAAACCGCGTCACAAGGCGACTATTATATGATAAATTAAACGTGAATAAATTTTTCAGCTTTTGCGCACCTCACAAATTTGGTTTTTGGAGAATTACGATGGGTTATGTGTTAGCTACTACTGAGCGAGTAGTAAGATGGTATGTTTTCGACCCTAAAACGGTTGGTGAAAGCAATTTTAAGCTTGTCGATAAACTGGATTTAAACCAAGTTTCCATAGCGGGCGACAAAGCAACTGCTAAACTTTGGGCGCAAGAAATGGGTTTAAAAACTTGGCGGTATGTCAAGTTTTAATAATAAATAATAACGTTTTTCAAGTCTTTGATAAAAAAATATAATGGCTTTTAATATGAGTAAATGTATCTACTGTCTCCAAGAAAAATCTGCAAATGAATTTAGTCTAGAGCATATAGTGCCACAATTTTTAGGTGGAGCTTATGCACCAGATATTTTCAAAACAAGAAACGTATGTAAGAAATGTAATAATAATTTAGGACTTTTCGTTGATGGTAGTTTCGCAAGAGATTCTTTAATTGGTTGGTATTTGAGAGAGATTGATAGTTTAAATATAGATACGTTAGATAAAGATTCTATTGCGTTACCTTTAGTCTGTATGGGTAAAGTCGAAAATATTAAATTTCCAGATGTTCCTGCCGATTATGTATGTGAATCATGGTTAGGACCTTTTGGTGAGCAGATCTATTGGGTTAGACCTGATGATACTAAAAAACCTAGCTACATTGGTGGCAATCCTATAGATAGCCGTAGAAAAGAATCAACACTCTACTGTTTTCTTACTGAAAAAAGCAAAAGTTATCTAAGTCTTGTTTTAAAATCGTTTTCAGATTTTGAAAGTAAAAATAATAATATAAGAAGAGTATTAGGTGCTGAAATATTTGATAGTGAAGGTACTAAGATAGAAGAGATAAAAGGCTTTGATAAGAGAACACAATTAGATGAGGACAGGGTAAGCTATTTTTATCAAAGAAAAGATAAAGTGATTCAAGGTAGTCTATGCTTTGACATTCATCAGTCTAGAAGATTTCTCGCAAAATTAGCAATTGGGTTTATTAACACCTTTTACGATAATCCCTATGAAATACTTGAGAATAGTTATTCTAAAATACTTTATAATTTACTTTGGTTACAGAGTAATGGAACAGGTTTACCTAAGGTAAATGGTGGTGAAGATCCAGATCAAAGAATTAATGAAATAACGGCTATAAGTAATTGTATTACAATCTTGTTTCTTAATACTGGAGAAGGACTGACATATACTCTCAACCTTGGAGGTAAAAAAGTATTTACAATTAAGATAGCAGATACTAATAAAGGGCTAAGTTTAGAAGAAAATAAAATGCTCATTCTAAATAAAAATTTAGAAAAGTCTGTTTTCATAAGCTTTAGGGAGTTCATAGATTGGAAGTTAAAAAATGTAGAAAATAAGGATCTAACTGAGCTAGTTAATATATCTAAGAGTAGCGAAAAAATCTTAAACGAGATGAGAGAAAGCTCACCTATCAATTTTGAAGAGGTATTTTAGATGATGAGTCAAGCATAGGCTGGATACGCTACTACTTTGAAATACATTCTCTAAGTCCATTAAGTACAAAATATGACCACGCAAAAATCAACCATACGTCAGCGTGCCGACGCTATCAAAGACTTTCAATGCAAAAACTTGATTGTCGTTCTAGAAGAGCTTAATGATTCGAAGAAATTAGCAACCGTTATTCGTAATATTAACGCACTTGGCGTAGGTACACTTTATGTTGTCGATAGTCGCCATCTGTTCCCTGATAGCTGGGAAGTGATGAGGGAGCGAAAATCGTTACTCAAACCATCAGTATCGGCTGTTAAATGGAGCTTTATCAAAGTATTTCGTAGCACTGAAGACTGTCTAGAACACTTAGAGTACTACCATTTTATTTCTGTAGTCACATCACCACATATTAAGGGTCAAAACAATGTGCTATAACAAGATGGTGATTATACACAAAAGCGCCTTGCCGTTTGGTTTGAGAATGAAGCTCGCGGCATTAGCGATATCGCTATTGCTAACAGCGTCGTCTGTATACAAATTGGAATGTACGACACGATTGAGAGCTTAAACTTGGCAACATCTACAGGCATCGTACTTTATGAGATAACCAAGCAGCGCAGTGCCTATCAGAGTAAAAATAAGCGTGGCAGACGAGTTGATCCTCCTGTCATCTAAAAGATACTTTAATAAGTATAAGGTGAGTCAGTGATAACATAACAAATAAATGTCAAAAGTATCGTTTCAACCAGTGGATTATGCCTCATCATTCTCTACGAGAATTTGACAAGTCTCTCGCCACCCTACGACGACTACACACTTAAAAAATAGGTTGCAATGAAAGATAAACGCACATTAGATAATAATGCTTTTGCTTCCAACTCTGGCAATGCCAAGCTAAATAAATGGGTATGGTTCCGTCATCAGCCTATATATGTCAGCTTACTTACTTTGTTTTTAATTGGCTCCATATTGTCTGCCATATTTATTAACGCTTGGTTACTACTGGTTGTCGGCATCGCTATTTTTATAAATATATTTTATTGGACGAGAACCAAAGAGCGTTTTTTGTATGGTGATTCTAATGGCGGTGTCGTCGTTGCTACTCATCCTACGCTTATCGCCGTCAATACAAATCTGACCAAAGGTTATGGTGACTTTCTAATAGTAAAAATTATTCAGTGCAAGACACTTAAAAAAGTAGAAATCGGTGATAGAGTGCCGACAGTAGCGCTTTATACAGCGTCATCCGAAGATGATTTATCGCATTGGTTAGACTTTAACCCAATACCTTTGTCTTTCGCTACTAATGATCCAAAAGTGATTGAGTCTGCGCTGCAAAGCTATCCAAACAAGCAGTGGACGCAGTTAGAAAGACAACTATCACAGTTAGACCAACCCTACAAAGCGGGCTTGTATCGAGTTGATGTGGAGAACAGCGACTGGAGTGGGGCGTCTGATGAGTTGAATGTTCTATCTGACTTAGAAGAAAATGCAGGTATTAGCTTGACCACGATTATTCTAGGTGTAGCCATATTTATTGCCTTACTATACGTGCTTGAGCGCTTTACATAGGACGTCTGCAAAAGATAAGTAGACCAATTTAACCAGCCTAACAGCTGTAGTGTGAGTTTGCATGCGAAAGTGAACGGAGGTCACCCGAGCACAAGATAAAGGCTTTTGCCGAGGGACGAGGCGCGAATAAACCGTTAAAGAAAACCGAGCTATGATGCGCATATTTCCCCACTGTGAAAGCAGCAGATATCGAGGCTGAGTTTTTTCTTTTGGTTATTCGTATCTCAAAATAGTTGAACTGAGCAGACTGTATACCAGTCTATATAAAACATTCTTTAAAGTTTATATTTGTAGTGCGACGTTGACTAAGCAGGGATACTGACCTAGTATGAAGCCTTAAAATAATTTAATCTTAATTTAATCAAGGAGATACCTAATGTCAGATAACACCTTTAAAACAAACGAGAGAGAAAATATTAAATTGACTAAACAGGAGCAAAAAAAGCAAGATAAGATAGAAAAAGAGCGCCAAAAAGAGCAGGATAAGATAGAAAAGCAGCGCAAAAAAGAACATAGTAAAGTCAATAAAAAGATTCAAAAACAGTTAGATAAAGTAGAGAAAAAGCGCCAAAAAGAGCTGGATAAAATTGATAAAAAAATACAAAAGACACTAGATAGCATTGATCAAAAAGCTCAGAAAAAGCAAGATAAGATAGATGCTAGGGTGCAAAAGAGAATAGCTAAAGGCTAGCCAAGAGTGTTAAAGATCATATAGTCGAACCCCTATTAAAGTGTTACAGCGTTAGACTCGTTTAGCCTACTACTGTAGTACTTGCACTCGTCTGCCTTGTACCACTTTTAATATTGATTGACTATAGTAGCAGCGAACAAAATTAATCCATAAAAATTTAATTATTGTATGAAGCTACATCAGGTTTATACCGCTTAAGTAGGTATTAAGGACTGAGTTCTGTGTTTTACAGGACTCAGTTTTTTTATTTAAGCTCAACTAGCAGGGGTAAGCTTACCGGTGATCTCAAGCGGAATCATGGTACCGACTAAGCTTGGGAACGCCGTAACGCCGTAGTTGTTTCGATTGACCCGCCCCGTGGCTTTGAACCTTAAGATAGGTTGTTTGGTGACGGGATCAGTTTCGACATCCGACAAGGTGACTCTCACGGTTAATGGTCTAGTCTGTCCTAGAGCAGTGAAGTCGCCTGTGACTTTGGCTTCTTTTGGGGTAATCATCTGAATTTTTTTGGAGACAAAGGTCAGAGTAGGGTACTGCGCGGTATTGAGCAACTCTTTACGGCGTAAAAAAGAATCGCGTATGCTCAGACCCGTATCGACGCTGTTGGTATCAACCTTGAAGGTAATCGTAGTGCTCGTTGGTTTTTTCATATCATAGCTAATAGAGCCATCAACTTTGTGAAACTGTCCTTCTACGGTGGCACTACCGAAGTATTCCACCATAAAGTTGGCGTTAGTGCTTGGTACATTAAGCTGCCATTTTTGTGGCACAGTGTTAGCTGCTACGCTCATTATAGGCAGGCAGATAAGTAAATAACCACTCAACGTGGCAGCGGCTGAAGAGACGATAGAGGTATTCATAAGGATAATCCAAAGCGTGCGAGTTCGGTATGCTAATGGTTGCAATAAGTGATAACGAGGTAGCCTACTACAAAGCGGCACGCATCTTGTATTATTACGGTTATAGGTCGGCTACAGTAAACAAAAAAGCTGCTAGAACCTAATGTCCTAGCAACTTTATATGCTTTGGCTATCTATAAATTTAAGCTGTAAATTTAAGGATAACGACAGATTTAAAGGTAAGTAGCGCTTAGATGCTATTAACCCTTGAAGGTACTGTATTCTTCGTTTTGTCCGACAATTTCAATAAAGTTCGGATTGAGATCAGACAGTCTTTTTGCACCCGTGAGTAGCATAGTTGTTTTTAGATCATTGTTGATATGTTCGGCAACAGACTGAACGCCTTTTGCGCCGCCCATACCGAGACCATACATAAACGGACGACCAATAGCGACGGCATCTGCACCCATAGCAATAGCGCGAACGATGTCGATACCACGACGTACACCGCCGTCTAAAATAATCGGTACGCGTCTGTTCACGATAGCAACGATAGGCGGCAGGGCAGTCATACTGGCAGGCACACCATCGATCTGACGACCACCGTGGTTAGAGACTTGAATCGCATCAGCGCCTGCACGAATAAATCTATCGGCGTCATCAGGGCGTAGTATGCCTTTAACGATAACGGGTAGGCCTGTGAACTGTTTAATGAACTGAATATCAGCTGTGGTTAACGCTGTTTTTTGATCGCCAAAGTCGCCAAAACCGCCTTTTTCAGGATCGTGGTTACCAAAAGTGGCGTCAGGACGGAACGGATTACCCATCGCAATAAAGTCCTCAGGGCGACCTGGTCCTAGAGCATCAGCAGTCAAGATGATGGCCGAATAACCCGCTGCCTTGGCGCGAGTTAGTAGCGAGCGCGTTACCTTTTCATCGTTGTTCCAATACAGCTGGAACCATTTAGGACCAGTAGTTGCTTGAGCGATCTCTTCTAAAGTCTTATTCGACGCTCCAGATGAACAGTACAAAACATTGGCAAGTCCAGCACCACGCGCGGCTTCTGCAGCTTCTGATACGGGTATTAGTGTAGATAAATCAAATGTGACCACTCGCGCTGTGCTACCTGACTTTACCGTAGGTATGTGTGACGACGCCGCACCGACATTAACTAAGCTTAAAGACAACTTATATCGCCATACCAATGGCTCAGGTCTCTCTGTACACAGCGGTATTGTCATGATTACTGAAGAGGGTGCTTTGGTTGTTGACGGCGGAGCGACTTGTGCTACCGAGTGGCTGAGTAAAGAGATTCAAAGCCGCTTTGGTGTTCCTGTGAAGTACAATGTACTCACTCATGCTCACGCTGATCATATGGCAGGCAGTCAAGTCTTTCAAAGACAAGGGGCGACTATCGTTGCGCAAGAGAACGCCATTGAACCTATCATAGGTGAGAGAATGCCTTATGCCATCCCTGACAAAGTCTTTGAAGATATGATGACTATTGAGTTAGGCGGCGAGACGGTTGAGCTGCATCACATCGAACCTAGCCACTCTAACAGCATGACGATGGTCTTGTTCCCGCGTCAAAAAGCGCTGCAATGTACTGACGTCTGCCAGAACGAAACGATGCCGTACAATGATTTCTTAGACTTCTACTATGACGGCTGGATCGATACTTTAGATTGGGTCATCGCTCAAGACGTTGATATTATCGATATCGGTCACTACACGCCAGCTACTCGAGCTGAGCAAGTCAAACTACGTACTTACATGAAAGATTTGCATAAGCAAGTGCTTACTCTTGAGCGTGCAGGACAAAGCTGGGATCAGCTCTATCGTAACATTGAGTTTAGCCCAGAAGTACAAAGCTGGACGAACTTTAGCAATATGAAAACCTTGAATACTTTAGGTATGCATCGCTGGGTCAAGAACCATCGCCGCGGTATGTGGTAAGCCGCAACTCGTATGTTAGAGTAATAAAGATTTTATGACGATATGGATAGAAGCTGCTGGATTATTCTGGCAGCTTTTTTTATGATCAGTATGATTGATCCTCATAAATGCACTGAGAGTATCTTATGAAAACTATTCACCATCCTGCAAATAAACGTGGCGGCGCGCACCATGGCTGGCTTAAAAGTAAGCATACTTTTAGTTTTGCCGATTACTACGATCCTGAGCGGGTAGGTTTCGGTGCGCTAAAAGTGATTAACGACGATCATACTGAGGGTGGGCATGGTGTCAGTTCGCACTCTCATAAAGATATGGAGATCGTCAGTATTCCGCTAGCAGGCGCGCTGGTACACAAAGATGATATGGGCAATAAATGTACCATTCATAGCGGCGAGATTCAGGTCATGTCAGCAGGTACAGGCGTCACCCATTCTGAGATGAATGCCAGCGCGGAGGCTCCTGTCAAGCTGCTACAGATTTGGGTTGAGCCTAACCAAAAAGACGTGACGCCGCGTTATCAACAAGCAAGCTTAGTTGAGTTACTAAACCGTAATCAATTTAATCAAGTGCTGTCACCGAACGCGGATGACGCTGGCGTATGGATCTATCAAAACGCATGGTTTAGTGTTGGCGAGTTTGATGCTGGAGCAACCCAAACCTACACCCTTAACGACACTGATAACGGCGTTTATGTCTTTGTCATCTCGGGCAGTGTAGTCATTGATGGCACCGTATTACAACCGCGTGATGGCTTAGGTGTTACTGAAACGGATACCTTTGCAATGGATGTCATTACCAATGCGCAAGTTTTAGTGATGGAAGTGCCGGTTGGGTGATAATTTTCTAGTAGTAAGCTAGACAATAAATCGCCTACTTCTGAAAAAATCTCATTCGCCCAAAGTGTAATAGTGAGATGATAAAGCGTACCGCCAAAAGAGGCGCGCGCCAAGGGCAGACATTTTATGGCTGTAGCCAGTTTCCTAAGTGCCGCGGCGTCATAAATAGTGTCGCGGTGTGGTAGACAGTGCCGCGGCGTCATAAACAGCGCTACGGCGTGGTAAATGTTAGTTAAAAAAACACCTCAAAACGAAGTGCTTTTTCACTTTATAACGCCTAAGCCATTTGCAGTCTATCTAAACATCATCTTTATGCAGGTTGAGCAGTTGTACTCGCTGACTGCGATAATGGCTGCACCGCAGGTACTTCCATATGACCATGTTTGGCTTTGATCATATCAGCCGCTTTTTCAGCGATCATAATTGTTGGTGCATTGGTATTACCGCTGATTAAGGTGGGCATGATTGACGCATCAATAACGCGTAGACCACTGACCCCGCGTACTTTTAGCTCCAAGTCGACGACCGACTTACTATCTGAGCCCATGCGGCACGTACCTATTGGATGATAAATAGTATCGGACTTATTTTTGATATAACCGAGCATACCGTCTTTTTCGATATAAGGCGCAGGGTAGTCCTTAGTGATATATTTAGCCATTGGCGGCTCTTGCATAAGTGCTCGGGTACGCTCGGCACCTGCGAGCATGTATTCTACGTCTTTTGGATGCGATAAATAGTTAGGATCGATGAGCACGGACTCTGATGGATCAGCAGACGCTAGTCTCACCGTACCGCGGCTCTCAGGTCGCAAATAACAGACATGGCAGGATATGGCATTGCCGCGTTTAAGACTGCGCCCATGCTCGATGACACGTGAGATGACAAAGTGCAGCTGGATACTTGGCCAGTCTTCTGGATCGTCAAGGACACCAAAGAATGCGCCTGCCTCAGCGTAGTTGGATGACAAGATACCTGTGCCATCCTTTTTCCATTGTTTTAGACCTTTATACATCTTGCTGACCGTACCCAGCCCCACGCCTATAACATCCTTTGTGTTTACCTCGTAATCAAACACCACGTCGAGATGATCTTGTAAGTTTCCGCCCACCTCAGGCGCGTCGACGACGACATCGATACCCTGTTCTTGCAGATGATCGGCAGGTCCAATGCCTGAGAGCATAAGGACTTTGGGTGAGCCAAATGTTCCGCCTGATAAGATAACTTCATGTGCCGCCATAATCGTGTGCTCAACGCCGTCCTTTTCATAAACGACACCTTTAGCTTGCTTATCTTCAATGATGACCCGATTGGCTTGGGCGTGTGTGATGATAGTGAGATTAGGACGCGTCTCGACAGGGTGTAGATAGGCGGCAGCCGCAGAACAGCGCTGACCTTGTTTTTCGCCATGAAAGTGAGTGACTTGATAGAGACCGACTCCGTCCTGCTTTTTACTATTAAAGTCTGTATTGTGATCAAGGCCATTTGCGATACCCGCCTCGACAAAAGCTTTTGAGACATCGCGCGGGCTGAGTAGCTCGCTGACGTGTAGCGGGCCGTCGCCGCCGTGCAGCTCACTGCTGCCGTGAACGTTGTTTTCAGCCTTTAAAAAGTAGGGCAGTACGTCATCAAATCCCCAACCTGTACAGCCTTCTTCGACCCAGCGATCATAGTCGTGTGCGCTACCGCGAGTATAGATCATCGCATTGATAGCGGATGAACCGCCAAG
This sequence comes from uncultured Psychrobacter sp., assembly GCA_947489525.1. GTDB lineage: Bacteria > Pseudomonadota > Gammaproteobacteria > Pseudomonadales > Moraxellaceae > Psychrobacter. Next base: position 666,485 of record CANLDW010000001.1, on the reverse strand, counting down.
ACATTGTCCGCGAGGTTGAAAGCCGCGGCGGTTGTTTAAATGGATTTGCGGAGTGGTATGAAAGGACCAGTTGTTGAGCTTAACAGGTTTGCCAGGCACTAAAAGGATAAGAGCAGCAGGCACACGTACTGCGAGATCTTTGCCATCGCCGCCGTATTCTAGCAAGCACACACTGATGTCTGGATCTTCTGTAAGACGGCTGGCAAGCACACATCCTGCTGAGCCGCCACCGACGATGATATAATCAAACTTGGTATCAACTTCCATATTCTAATCCTTATAGCTTCCATGCTAGATAAGTGGCTGTCTTATTACCATAACGATTATGGCAATTGAATAGTTAACTAAATGTGACTTGCGCGTATTTACTGACTCACAAATTGTCTTTAAAATCAGAACTATGCATCAAAATAACTTCATATGACTTATCAAAAATATGTATAAAGTCGTCACTATCATAGTAAAACGAATAGGCGCTTAGCACAACGGATAAATAGCTCACTTACACAGCGATACTAAAGCTAAGATGAGAGTAAATAAGGGGATGGTGAAATAAGTTCGCAAAGCGTGCGTAGCTGCTATAATTAGTGCCACTATTTTAGAAGCTCCTCCTAACAGCTCTACTTATCTTACAAATTGGTTTGGATATATGCGTCAATCTTCTGCTCTTGATATCTTAAAAACAGGTCAAAATGTATTTTTGACAGGCTCAGCAGGTTCAGGCAAGACCTATACTCTCAATCAATATATCAATTACTTGCGTGCGCGACGCGTCCCTGTGGCGGTGACTGCCAGCACAGGTATCGCAGCGACGCATATGAATGGCACTACCATCCATAGCTGGTCAGGAATAGGCATTAAGGATGAGCTGTCTGACCGCGACTTGACAAACCTAGCTCGCAAGCAGTTTTTGGCAGATAGAATTAAGGATACGGCTGTCCTTATTATCGATGAGATCTCCATGCTGCACGCCAAACAGCTCAATTTGGTCAATCAAGTCCTCAAACATATCCGCAAAAACGATAGCGCTTTTGGGGGTATTCAAGTGGTGGTCGCAGGCGATTTTTTTCAGTTGCCACCGATTGGTAGTCGCGGTGAGAGTAACCGAGACAAGTTTGCCTTTATGTCTGAGGCGTGGCTCGACGCCAAATTTCATATCTGTTATCTAAGCGAGCAGCACAGACAAGTGAGTGAAGCGGCGAATGGCGGGCTGGATCTGGACGATATTCTCAACCAAATACGCCGCCAAGAGGTCAGCTTTGAGGCGATCGCTGCATTGGAGGCAACGTTTGATCAAAACGTCGATGTCAATCGTACTCGTCTCTACACCCATAATCTAAACGTCAACAAGATCAATGACAAAGAGCTTGCCGCGCTCGATGGCGAGATGATGCGTTTTGAGGCAACGGCAACGGGTGAAAGCAAATTAGTCGACACCTTAAAAAAGACCGTACGCACCCAAGATGAGCTCATCTTAAAGGTAGGCGCAAAGGTTATGTTTATAAAAAACAACACTGAGCTTGGCGTCTCAAATGGTTCGATGGGCGAGCTGATTGGCTTTGCCGCCATCAAAGTCGACGATAAAGAAAAAGCCAAAAGCGATGCGCTAAAAGACAGTAGCGAATCACAAAATAATAGCGAAGCAGATGATAGTAGTGAAGCAGTAGATAGCGAGAAAGATAAAACCAAAAATACAGATAAGCCAAAAAAAGACAAACCCGCTGCGCTTAAGATGCCAGTCGTTAAGCTAAATTCAGGTCGTGAGGTCATTGCAGAGCCTGAGGAGTGGATCATCGAAGATGAAAGTGGGGATGTGCTAGCAAGTTATCATCAAGTGCCATTGTGTCTGGCGTGGGCGATCACTATTCACAAATCGCAAGGTATGACTTTAGACGCCGCTGAGATAGATTTGTCACGTACTTTTGAGCTGGGTCAAGGATACGTGGCGCTCTCTCGACTCAAGTCGTTGGCAGGATTGCAGCTACTCGGCATGAACGAGATGAGCTTGCAGTTAGATCCATTAGCACGCGGTGCGGACAAGCGCTTTTTGGCGCTCTCGGAGGAGGCGGATGCCAACTATGCGATGCTGGACGATAAGAGTATGAAAGCGGCGCACGATAAGTTTATTCTAAAGTCAGGCGGTACACTGAGTCAGTCCGTTATTGATGCGTATGCAAGTTTACAAAAAAAGCGCCGCGAACAAGCGGAAGCTGAGCAAGATAGGAAACAAAAACTGGGCAACCAAGTGGCAGATAAGTCGCAAAGTACGCTGCTGGCAACGCGTTTGCTACTCGAGGAGAGCCTAAGTATCGCTGATATTGCGCAGACGCGCGGTTTGGCACAGTCCACAATTATGCGTCATATTAGCGAGCTTAAAAGCCAAGACCCAAGCCTTGCTTGCGATCATCTGCGCCCTGATGATGAGGTAATGACCGCAGTTGGCAACGCCTACGTCGCTATAAAAGTGGCGAATAATCTCAACGACTTTAGCGATGATGGCAGTATTAAGATCAAGCCTATATACGAGTATCTCAAGCAAGCGGTCGATTATAATACGATTCGCTTAGCGCTGATATTTATTACCCCTTAAGGTTTTATACCTTCTTTTTTTATACGTAAGCGATACTTTTTTATGTCAGATTTGATGTCTAGTACCACAGCAGTACCAGCTACTAGCAACCAACATGTGCCGCTTAGAGTGGCTATTAATGGTTTTGGACGTATAGGGCGCAATGTACTGCGGGCTATGATAGAGCGCTTTGAAGTGTTAGGTCGTGCTATTCATATTGTCGCTATCAATGATTTGGCCGATACGGATATCTTGTTGCATCTGCTGAAGTTCGATAGCACGCATGGACGCCTAAGCCGTCTAAATGTCAGTGCTGAGATTGTCGCAGGTCGCGACCATACTCCTAGGCTATGTCTCACCAAAGATGAGGAGACGTACTGCATTCGCATACTCTCAGAGCCTGATCCTAAGCTTCTACCGTGGCAACAGTTAGGGATCGATGTGGTACTTGAATGTACAGGTCATTTTCGTTCTTACGCGCAAGCAAAGCAGCATATAGAAGCAGGCGCGCGCCAAGTTATTATTGGCGCAGCACCCTTTGACGATGTCGATGCGTGTATTGTCATGGGCGTTAATACAGAGATGTTGACAGGACAATTACCGATCATCTCCAGTGTCTCTTGCACCACGCAGGCGCTAGTGCCTCTTATCGATACCCTCGATCAGGCGTTTGGCGTTCAGTCAGCGATGATGACAGAGATTCACGCGGTGACAGCGGATCAAACGGTGCTTGATCAAGCGCACCGTGATCCCAGACGCGCGCGCGCCTCAGGTCACAACATCATACCGACAACCTCGAGTAGTATCGCGGCAACTGAGCGAGTGCTGCCGAATATGGCAGGCAAAATCAATGGACACTCCATCCGCGTACCAACTATTGATGTTGCCGCTATTGATGTCACCTTTGTCTTTGAACAAGCAGGGGTACACGTCGATGACATCAAGGAGGTACTTCGTGCGGCAACGGGCGAAAACCTACGCGGCATTATGGCTTATACGGATGAGCCTTTAGTCTCAAGCGATTTTATCCATCAGACTGAATCGCTCATCATTGATGCGCAGCAAGTGATGCAAGTAGGCACGCAATATAAAGTGTTTGCTTGGTATGATAACGAATGGGGTTATGCCAATCGTTTGCTCGATATGTGCCTGCATTTATCGTACGCTGCGCGGCAAACTGACAAGCTGGTAATGACCCATGAAAATAATTAACTTTTTTGACTGATTCTCTTGCATTCTCGTTTCATATCGCTATAATGATGCACCTATGGAGACGTGGCAGAGCGGTTGAATGCACCGGTCTTGAAAACCGGCAAGGGTTCATAGCCCTTCGAGAGTTCGAATCTCTCCGTCTCCGCCAAATACAAAAAACCTCAAATGCTTAGCGTTTGAGGTTTTTTTATGATCTTTTATATTAAGATAAGTAGACGGTATAACCTGGTGTCTACGTTGTGTCTACGTTCTTTACAATACACTCTTTTTACGCTCTTAGTGAGTTGTAAACTGTTACTAGGTATTAAATCAATTAGTCGATAAGCGGAGTAGTAAATTCAATCGTTTCGCCGTTTTCTAAGTTGATCGTACCTTCGCTGATCTCTATCCTCATATCTTGCCTATTTCTGATGGCACGCATAACATTAATGTCTTCGATACTGCTATCGATCACGACCTTGCCTGACTGCTCAGGTCTAATTGCAGGATCGAATTCAATGAGCGGTACATCAAAGGCTTTACCGGTTGCTAGATTTTTATCTTTCATAAGTAGTGTCCCTTCAAAGCTCTGAATGGGACTATCGCCATGATTAGAGAGCATAAATTGTAGTTTAACTTGGTTGAGACTATCGGTGTCGCTCGTCTTAACAGGCAGCAAAGCGACAGGATAAGTCTGGGCGCTTAAGCTATTAGGCTGATTTGAGACTACAGGGCTTTTTTCGCCGGTAGGGTTATTGGGATGCAAGCGCTCGTATTCGCGCTGCTGTACTAACGCTTGCTTAATCGTGGTACGCGGCATCGCGCCTGACTCGTACGCCTCGCTTAGCTTCATACGCAGCATATAGCGGCTAAGAACCTGTCTATCTGCCTCAGGCAACTGCTCAAAGGTATCGCCAAGTTTTTGCTGCCATTGATCAGAATCAGTAGGAATCGTCTGCTCGGTTGGGTCGCCTTGTATCATATCGCAGCTACTGATAAGTGGTAGCGCTGCTAATATCACCGTTAAGAGGACAGCAGTATTTAAACGCGGATGAAAACCTATCATTGTACCCCTCCTTATACACGCTTATAAATCTATAGTCTCCTGTTTAATATACCGTGTTTTACGCAGCTGTGCGCTTAATTCTCATTAATTATTGTACAAGTGCAAAGAAAAATGCTAAGACAAAAAAAGAACAAGCACTAGGTTATAGGCTTGTTCTCTTCTATCCGCTTAAATATTCTTGTAACATATACAGTAGCTAGATAAATATCAGCTAGATAAAGATATTTAATCTGGAATCACTTGCAGGCTATGACTAATCATCATCTTGCAGCTCAGATAGCGGATGAGTGATGCTGTTATTATGAGTGACAACGATAGCCTCATCAATAATGCGCTGGCTGACCCCGCGCTTGCGCAGCGTCTCAATGAACATCTCATCATGCGCTAATGTGTAGTCTTGATTATCGCGGTCAAGACCTTGACGAATATACAGACGAATCAGACCTTGAATACGCTTAAAGCCCAGCTCTGCTGAGGTGGATTCGAGCATGGCAATCATCTCTTCAGACAAGCGGATGCTAACTGGACGCGTAATCTTTTGCGGATGGTCTGAGAACTTATTTTTTATACGGACAGGTATCATAATCAATCACTAGAGTTAATGAGCAAAAATAAAATAACAATATACCTTACTCAAGCTAAGGCTAATGTACTTACCATACAACAAAAAGACGCAAATGAACACCAAGGCGCTCATAATAAACAGTACCTATTTAAAAGTATTCAAGGTATCTAAAGCATAACAAAACAGATAACCATAAAAAAACCTCCATCAATAGTGATGAAGGCTTCTTTAAATATGGCTCCTCAACCTGGGCTCGAACCAGGGACACACGGATTAACAGTCCGACGCTCTACCAACTGAGCTATTGAGGAATAGCTGGTCGTAAGGCTACATATATAAGGTAAGCGAATGAATACTTACTATGTTTGCGTTACGTGGGGCACATTTTAGCCAAGTCATCATGAGCTGTCAACCTTGATGTGTGATTTTTTGAGCAATTTATTCACATTTTTATCATATTCAAGCATACAAAAAACGCGCCTTTACTGATAAAGACGCGTTATGTTGATCTTATAAGATTACTTATTTACTTAAACGCAAGATCTTACTCGTCTGAGCTTGGCGGTTTAACCGTTTGCTTAACCTGTGGCGGATTTTGAGTTGGCGCTTGCTGCTGATGGGTAGTAGTCGCTGCTGGCACACTAGCATCAGCCTTATCTATAGCTTTATTCACGCGTCTGTTCACCGCAGCGGGCAGCTCAACCTCATGCATATTGGCACTGACAGGCTCGCGAGACATCGTCTCATTACTAGAGCTTTGCTCATTGTTATTAGTAGAGCTAGCCGTGTTTGAGTGCTGTGCAGTTTTGCTCGTAGTGCCCGCTGGACTAAACTGCCCATCCACCAACGCGCCAGTAAGCGCATTGATATCTCCGCCGCCTGCGAGTCCCAGCTCGCCGAGCAGATGATCTATAAGTGGTGCTTGACTACGGTAGCGCAGCGCCGAGCTGACCATATCGTCGGCTAAAGAGTTACCAGATGAGCTTTGAGTATCGCCTATACTGCCATGACTATGACCGCCTAACATATTAGCGCCGCTACCGCCCACTTGTAGAATTTTGATACCATCGATATTCTGGATCGGTTTTACTGATTCAGCGATGATTGCAGGCAAACGCTCAAGCAAGGCTAGGCGAATCTGCATATCGATTTGCTGCTGTGAGAGCATGTTCGCTGCGTTGTTGATGGCTTCTTGACCCTCAGCCTCAACGCGGTACTGCTCAGCTTTTGCATTGGCAATAACCAGCTGCGCATCCGCCTCACCTTGTGCACTTAGACGCTGCTTATCAGCGCCTGCTTGCGCCTCAATACGGACGGCTTCCGCTCTATCGGCAGCGGCTTGCTTCTCAGCCTGCGCCGCGACTTTGACATCGATCGCGTCTTTTTCGGCTTCTTCTGTTGCTTTAATCAACTGCACCGCTTTGGCACGCTCGGCGATCTCACGCTCACGCACGGTGGTGACGTTTTCTGCTTGTTGTACAGCGAGGGCGCGAGCTTTGTCGGCTTCAGACTTCGCAACAGACTCTGAACGCGACTTTTCGGCAACCGCGATCTGACGCTCTTGTTCAGCCAGCTCAATAGCTTTTTGACGCTCAATATTGGCCTGCGCAAGTGATTGCTCTTTGATGATGTCTTGGTTTTTGGTATCGCGCTCAGCATTAATGCGTTTGAGATCAATTTCACGCTGGGCGGCAATTTTTGCCTCTTCAGCTTCGCGCTCTTTCATGCTCTCTTCGGTGGCAATGTTAGACGCCTGTTCGGCGCGGCGGATTGAGATTTCGCGCTCCTGTTCAAGCTTGGCGTATTCTTCTTCGCGCACAATATTGATACGGCTACGCTCAGCTTCTAGGTTTTTGGTTTTGATCGCAAGGTCAGTCTCTTGCTCGATATCATTACGTAGCTTCAAGCGATCCTGAATGGTCTTAGTCAGACGCGTCATACCCTCAGCATCAAAAGCATTTTGCGGATTAAAGTATTCAAACTTAGTCTGATCCAGGCCGGTGAGCGAGACGGTCTCAAGCTCAAGACCGTTCTTTGCCAGGTCCTCTGAGACAGCGCGCTGTACCCGCTGGACAAAATCAACGCGTTTCTCATGCAACTCTTCCATTTGCATCTCAGCGGCGACCGCACGTAGCGCATCAACGAATTTACCTTCGACCAGATCTTTGAGCTCACCTGGCGCCATCGTTTTCATGCCCAGCGTTTGCGCTGCTGTAGCGATTGACTCTTTGAGCGGACGTACGCGGACATAAAATTCTGCCTTGACATCGACGCGCATGCGATCTTTGGTAATGAGCGCTTCGTTATCTGCACGGCGCACCTCTAAACGTAGGGTGTTCATATTGACGGGGATGACCTCGTGCAATACAGGGAGCACAAACGCGCCGCCATTTAGAATGACACTCTCACCGCCCATACCGGTACGTACAAACGAGACTTCCTTGCTCGCTCGCGTATACAGCCGAGTTAAGATAAAAGCGATGATCAGTAAGGTGATGACTATAACGCCAGCGATAATTAACCAATAGATCAAAGTGTCCATAACAGTCCTCAAAATTATGTGTTCAAAGGTTACATGCTCAAAGGTTACATGCTCAAAGGTTACATGCTCAAATTGAGCGCTTGGGCGGTTCATTACAATCAGTTGTAATATTGCCTTTTAATAAAAATAGCGTGATGCTTATATTTTTTAGATTTTACAGTCCAGCTTTTACGCGCTACCTTTTATGACTATGATTATGCTTTTATAACTAGGCTAGAGTTTTTTAACCAAATAACGCTCGCCAATTTTTTGCGTGATCATAAGCTTATCGTCAGCAGTGAGGGTCATATCAATCGCGTCTTGCTGCTCAGGATCGGGCTCTATCATGATGTAATGATGTTGTCCGTATTCATCGATAACCTTAGCCTGCGCCGCGTAACCAAAACTGGCTTGACCGAGGACGATGTAGGCGGGCTTGCCGACTAATGAGTCGCCGCTTACAGCGCTGGTCTCATCTCGCGGCAAGATAGGGTAGAGGAGTGAGGCGAATGCCTTTAACATAGGAATGCTAATAACAAAAGCATCGAGGCTGGCAAGCCAAGGGCTGATATACTGACCGAGCACGGAAACGGCAAGTAGCTGCACGGCAAAGCCTGTAATACAGAAGCTGGCGATAAATAAGATAAGCAGTATCATGGTAGGAATACGACCCACGTATAACCAATCTAGTGCTCTTAAACCTAAACTGACATTGCTGCTATCATTCACACTGACATCAGCATCCACAAGCGAGTCGGGCAACAGGTTATCTAAAAATCCACTTACACCGCCACTTACAAAGCTTAGTATTTCAACCAGTAATAAAATAAGAAGTACAAAACCTGCGATGACAAAAGGTGCAAAAGCAGGCGTATCAAAGAGTTGCCACATAGTTTAATATAATCAACATTAGTTATACAATTAGTAACAGTGTAGCTTAAATGACATAAAAAAACACGATAAAAGTTATTTTTTATAGCAGAATCGAGGGGCTATAAGTATTAAAAGACAAACAGTTTATTTAGTGCTGATAAACAAGATCATAGAAATTGTAGACATAAAAAAACCCCCATCAAAGCGATGAGGGTCTTGGCATACGCCATAAACGAATCAAAAGATTCAACAAACATACTAAAATATGGCTCCTCAACCTGGGCTCGAACCAGGGACACACGGATTAACAGTCCGACGCTCTACCAACTGAGCTATTGAGGAATAAAAGCGAAAGGTCTAACCTAACGCATACTTAGCGCATTCAGTTACCGCTAAGTGGGGCGTATTCTAACAAAGATAAAAAATAGGTCAAGCGTTTTTTGATATATCAAGGATAGTAACGGTCATAAAAGTTTTAAGTACAAGCTTAATCGTCTAAAGCACGCTTTATCATCAAAAAAAGGACACTCAATACGGAGTGTCCTTTTATCAAGCAAACGATAGCGATAGATCTACACGTAATAAGACGCTATCTATTCAGCAACATCCAAATCAGCGACGGCTTTTTCGATACGTGACAAGGCATCTTTTAGCGTCGCTTCATCGGTGGCATACGAGATACGCATATAACCACCAAGACCGAACGCATCGCCTGGAACCACGGCAACGCCTACTTTATCAAGTAGCCATTCTGAGAACTCAGTGCAAGACGAGAGGCCAGCGGCTTTGATCAAAGGCTTGATATTAGGATAAACGTAAAATGCGCCATCGGGACGTAGGCAGGTGATACCTTTGATGGCATTTAAGCCATCGACTACTAGGTCACAGCGCTGCTCAAAGGCTTTGACCATAGGCTCAAGCACACTTTGATCACCGCTGATTGCTGCAGTTGCGGCAACTTGGCTGATTGAGGTCGGGCAAGAGGTCGATTGCGACTGCACTTTTTTCATCGCGCCAATCAACTTGGCAGGGCCGCCTGCGTAACCAATACGCCAGCCAGTCATCGCGTAGGCTTTTGAGACGCCATTTAATATAATCGCGCGCTCTTTGAGCTCAGGCGCGGCGTTCAAAATATTGTAGAACTTATCGCCCGTCCAGCGGATGTGCTCGTACATATCGTCTGAGGCAACGTACACGTGCGGATATTTTTTGAGTACTTCAGCTAAGGCCTTTAGCTCATCTAACGTATAGATCATGCCTGTTGGGTTAGAAGGACTGTTGAGCACAAGCATTTTGGTGTTGTCAGTGATGGCGTCTTCTAACTGGGCAGGCGTAATCTTAAAGTCCTGTTCAGCAGGGCACTCAACGATGACTGGCGTGCCTTCAGCGATGATGACCATATCAGGATAGCTGACCCAATACGGTGCTGGAATAATGACCTCATCGCCTTTATTGATAAAGGCTTGGGCAAGATTAAAGAATGACTGCTTACCGCCGACCGAAACTAAGATCTCGTTCATCTCATAGCTGATGTCGTTATCACGTTTGAACTTATCAATGATTGCCTTTTTTAGCTCAGGCGTCCCATCAACCGCAGTATACTTAGTAAAGCCGTTATTGATCGCCTCAATTGCTGCTTTTTTGACGTGTTCGGGCGTATCGAAGTCAGGCTCGCCTGCGCCTAGACCGATAATATCCTTGCCCGCTGTTTTTAGCTCTTTGGCTTTATTAGTAATAGCAAGGGTCGGAGAGGGCTTGATACTGTTGACGCGATCGGAGAGTTTTAATTCGCTCATAAAAGATCCTTTTGGTACTGGAGTGGGATTGGGACTTAATAATAGTGCTTAATTATATAACTTGTAGCGTATCTAGGGTCTGTTGAACATAAAATTGTAGTCGTTTTTGCAGTGACACAATATTGTAGCATGCCGCTATTAACCTGTCTGTGTTTAGGCTGCGACTTTCGCCCAAGGTATGAGTAACAGAACGTATTAACATGAATTAAGCTGATGTTTAAGCTGGTATCGCTGCTGATAAGACGCGCTTTGTTACTGTGCAGCCAAGTCGTCAAGTTAATACAATAATGATATGTCGAACCAAAGCTAATTCGCTATGATGGATATAGCTATAATAAAGAGCGACTGGACGAAGAGCAATGAGTTGTACAACAAATAAATACACTCTCAATGATACGCAAAAGTATAAGGATATCTCTCATGACCGACTTACCAAAAAAACAACATATCGTCATTACCGGCGCAACCTCTGGTATCGGCTATCAATTGGTTAAAGATTATCTGCTAGAGGGTCATCAGGTATACGCGGTTGGTCGCGATGATGAGGCTTTATCACAGCTTGAGAGCTTAGGCGCTACGCCTATTGATCTGGATCTTATGGATCGTGAAAAGGTTATTAACGCTTTTGCCGATATCAGTCACATCGACTTAGCAATATGCGGCGCTGGCATGTGCGAGTACTTAGATATGCCAAACTTTGATAGTGAAACCTTTATGAAAGTGATGTCCGTCAATATGGGGACGCTCTCGCATGCTATTGAAGGCGTGCTGCCCAAGTTAATCGCTGCAAAGGGTCGTCTGGTAGGATTGGGCTCAGCGTCCGCTTACGTACCGTTTGCGCGAGCCGAAGCTTATGGAAGCTCCAAAGCGGCGATTCACTACTTGATGAAGACGCTACAGATTAGTCTCGCGCCGCACGATGTGGCAGTCAGTCTCGTGGTACCGGGCTTTGTCGATACGCCAATGACTAAACAAAACGACTTTCCTATGCCTTTTATCCAAACGACTGAGCAGGCGAGCCGCGCTATTCGTGATGGTATCGAAGAAGGACAGGATGTTATCGAATTTCCCAAAAAGCTAACCTTACCGCTAAAAGCGCTAGGCACGTTACCGGATTTAGTCTGGCAGCAAGTGGGACAAAAGCTGAGCAAGTAATCGTTGCTCCTATTCGTTCTTATCATTTATATCAAAGAAAACATTGATTAAAGGAAACCTTTATGCCGCTTTTTCGTCGTCAGTCTACATCGGCACGCTCGGCTAAATCAAAGCACAAACAAAGCGATAAAGATCAGAGCCACGAGCACAGTCACAGCCAGCCTAAAAAACGCGTTGCTATTATTGGCTCAGGCGTATCGGGTCTGACCTGCGCGCACTACCTAGTCGACCACTACGACGTCACGGTATTTGAAGCGAACGACTATATCGGCGGTCACGTCAACACCATAGATGTAGCATTACAGGAAGGTAAATCGTCTAAACGCAGGTTTTTTAGTCAATCTGCAAAAGTGAAGTCTGTGGAGACAAGCGCTATAGATACGGGTTTTATCGTCTTTAATGAGCGCACGTATCCGAATTTTTTTCGGTTGCTGCACGATCTACAAGTGCCTTTTCAAGCGACTGATATGAGCTTTTCGGTAAAAAATACCGCGCAGCGTTTTGAGTACAACGGTCATACGCTTAATACTTTGTTATCCCAGCGTAAAAACGTTTTAAGCCCAAAATTTTGGCGCTTTATTAAAGACATTCTGCAATTTAATCAACAAATGAAGCAGCTGCGTCAGGACTTCGAAACGGCGCGCAGTAATGAAGACGTTAGCAGCTATACACAGCAGACCTTGAGTGATTATTTAGCCTGCAGAGGCTACGGCAAAGTATTTACCGATAATTATTTATTACCTATGGTTTCAGCTATTTGGTCTACGAGCTTAGAGGATGTGCAAGATTTTCCGCTGGTTTTCTTTGCTCAATTCTTTGACAATCACGGTCTGCTCGATGTGGTCAATCGGCCACAGTGGTTCACGATCAAAGGCGGCTCAAAACAATACGTTAACAAGCTGGTCACGAGATTTGTTAAACAAGGTGGGCAAATCCGAGTCAATACGCCCGTACAGGCGGTTACTCGTTGTAGTGTTAAAAATAATGGCTGGAACGTTGAGCTAGTCGTTAAAAGAATTGATGGCAATAAGGGGGATGAAAGCATAGGTTTTGATGAAATTATCTTTGCGTGTCACGCAGATACCACACTTAAAATATTACAAGATGCCAGCCGTGATGAGTTATCAGTGCTAAGACCTTTTAGATTTACTCAAAATAGGGCGGTACTGCATACTGATACTAGCGTCTTACCCAAGAAACCTTTGGCTTGGGCGAGTTGGAATTATTTGCTAAATGACGATAAAAACAGACAGAATCAGGGGCAATTAAAAGCGCATTCTGCGACCAAGCCCGTATTAACTTACCATATGAATATCTTGCAAAGGCTGACTAAACAGCACAATTATTTGGTCACGTTAAATCATAAGATTGATGAGGCGCACGTCATCAAAACCATTGATTACAGCCATCCGCTATTTGATAAGCCGATGATAGAAGCACAAAAGAAATGGTCAACTATTTCTGCAAGTGGTCTACATAGCCATTTTTGCGGCGCGTATTGGTTTAACGGCTTTCATGAAGATGGCGTGCGTAGTGCCCTGCGCGTCTGTCAAGCATTGGGCGTCGCTATCGATATAAAAGATGAGGTTGATCCTCAGCACCTGCCGGACAAACAAAGCGCGCATACGTCTTTTGTATACAAAGAAATACCTACTAAGGCCGATCAGTCCGCTCGTCAACTTAAAAATCGTCAAGTCTTAAAAGCAGATAGCAATCAAGAACTGGTTGACTATATTGCAGCGCTATCAACGTCAACGCCATCAACAGTCATGCAAACACGTAAACGTGGTTTGCTAGCCAGATTGACTCGCATAAATAAATAGCGCTTTAGAGCGAAGAGCGGCGTCATTAATATAGTCAATCAATATTAAAAGTGGTACAAGGCAGACGAGTGCAAGTACTACAGTAAGTGCAAGTACTACAGTAGTAGGCTAAACGAGTCTAACGCTGTAACACTTTAATAAAAGTTCGACTATACACTGTCTTTAAGACTGCATAATTTAAATAGAGAGACTTATGCCCAGCGACAATATTGCCTCCGCCACTAAATTTAGTCATCAGATATTTCAAGGTAGCACTTGGCATAGTCGTCTATTACCGAGCCTGCATAAGTTTGTCTACCCGTATCGCTATTGGGGGGTCAATATTACCGCATTGGCTCGAGGACAGGCGTTACCAGAGGTGGCCGCAGTGCAAGACAGTGATCACAAGATAAAAAGACTGCCCTTTATTAATCTATTAGCAAAAGCACTGCCTGTGTTTTCAGCCGAACACCGAGCCTTGCAGCAGTTTTATGCAGATGACTATTTACAACAAGCTGCGCACAGTGACGATAGGGTTTATCACGACCCTAGTAATTTTAATATTAGTGATGATGATAAGGGTAAAAGTGCTAACAACGATATTCAAGCGCTACAGCTACGAGTAGAGCAGGCGTTTATACAACACACAGGTAGTGCACCAGTAGGCGATGTCATTGGCTTAGTCGTTTGCCGTAATCTTGGTTTATATTTTAGTCCCGTTAATTTTTATATTGGTTTTGACACTGCGCAGACGCCGACGCATCTGTTAGCTGAGGTGTCCAATACGCCGTGGAATAAACGCCATTATTATGGGTTGTTATTAGATGGCATAGATACTGAGTACTGCCATGATAAAAACTTTCACGTCTCGCCCTTTAACCCCATTGATCAGTGCTATCGCTGGCGAGTCCGTGTCCAGCAAGATCAAGCTGACAACTTACAAGTACGTATCGCTATTGATATCAGTGATAGACGTGGTACGGTACTAAAAACGGGTGTAACCATGTCAGGTACACCGATGACTCATGCTGCTATCCGCCGAAGTTTACAACAAAACCCGTTTATGAATATGACCTCACTGAGCCGTATTTATTGGCAGGCGTTTAAGCTCTACGCCATCAAAAAAGTTCCTTATATCAACTACGATGAAAAACTGGTAGACAGTGAGCAAAATCAGTCATGACGCCTAAACTTAACACCTTAATAGTTGTGTCTTTAACCTACACTTAATGTCCCTTTTCGATACGTTTACCGCTCGTCGACTTATTAGTACCTCTTATAAAATTTACACTTTTATTCCGTCATATTAAACAATCATAAGCTATCATCCTATAGATAAGTACTATCGATTTATTAGTCATTTGTATTTAATCTAAATAGGATACCAACAGTATGGCCGCCCGCCCGACCGACCGGACACCTAGCTCAAATTTTGAAAAAGTAACCGCCAAACTCAGTCAAACGCTAAACAATAGCACCGTTCTAAAACCTGTAAGCCAAGGCGTCACTCTGTTGGCAAGACAGGTGATTTTTCGTGCGCTTAAACACCTAGAGTTTGGCAGTATTATCATCCAAGAAGATTTTGATAAACAAACGACTTATGTATTTGGTGATACAAACACGAGTGCAGCTGCAAACCGTGAGCGCTTGAGTAGCTCTGCAATTGGTCAGCACCCGCTAGAGGTGACGATGAGGATTCATGACCCTAGTGTCTACCGCCAGCTGTTGTTTGGTGGCTCTATTGCTTTGGCCGATAGCTACATTAATGGAGAGTGGGACACGGATGACCTAACCGGTCTGATCAGGCTGGCGGCACGTAACTTAGCCGTAATCGATAGGTTAGAGAACCGCTTTGCAGTCATTAGCAAAGCGCTAGAAAAAGCGAAGCATAAGCTACGTAGCAACGATAGTACAGGCTCAAAGTCCAATATCCTAGCGCACTATGATCTAGGTAATGAGATGTATCAGCTGTTTTTGGATAAGACAATGATGTACTCCTCGGCGGTATATCCTACGCCTAATGCCACGCTGAGTGCAGCGCAGCAACACAAGCTGGCACTCATCTGCCAGCGGCTGCAGCTAACTGCTGATGACGACGTCATTGAAATTGGGACAGGGTGGGGCGGTTTTGCGATTTATGCCGCCACCCATTACGGTTGTCACGTTACAACGACAACGATATCTGATGCTCAGTACCTTGAAGCCAAATGCCGTGTGCAAGCTGCTGGTCTCGAAGATAAAATCACTTTACTCCAGCAAGACTACCGCGAGCTGACAGGGCAGTATGACAAGCTCGTCAGTATTGAGATGATTGAGGCTGTGGGGTATGAGTATCTGCCTACTTTTTTTGCAACCTGTAATCGTCTGCTTAAGCCCACAGGGCTTATGGTACTGCAAGCCATTACCTTTAATGATCAAAATTATCATAACTATATTGATTCGGTTGATTTTATCCAGACCCATATCTTCCCAGGCGGATGTTTATTATCCAACCAAGAGCTGAACAACCAGTTCACCAAGCAAACAGATATGGTCATCAAACAATTACATGATTACGGATTTGATTATGCGTATACCTTAAGAGATTGGCGCGCCGCCTTTATGAGTAAACGTAGTGATATACTCGCACTGGGTTACGATGAGGCTTTTATTCGCTTGTGGGTGTTTTACTTTTGCTATTGTGAAGGAGGGTTTTTGGAGCGTACTATTGGCGTTGTCCAAGTCACAGCGGTCAAGCCAAACAACATGGACACGTTGCACTTAGTGACAAAAAACCAATTAGAGATTGGCTAATCTGGTCTTAATGAGTTATCTCACCATAGGTCAATCGGTTTGTTTGCTTAGAACCGACCAGTATAAAAGGATGTTATCATGGGTTACGTTTTTATCTATCTTGCTGCTGTACTTATATTTTTGGGAGTTGACGCGGTTTGGTTGACGACTATGAAAGGCGCGTTTTATCAAAAGCGTATCGGACATCTACTCGCCGACGAGCCTAATATGATTGCAGCAGGCGTGTTTTACATGTTTTATATCCTAGCGCTGTGTATTTTAGTACTGTATCCGCAGATTAAAGCAGGCAGCTCGGTCGGTTATATCTTTTTACTCGGTGGTCTGATTGGTCTTATGGCTTACGGCACTTATGACTTTACTAATTTGGCACTTTATAAAGGCTATACTCTCGATACCGCCCTTGTCGATTTTGTTTGGGGTGGGTTGCTGACAGGTTCAGTGAGCGCTATCACAGCGTGGCTTGCGTATCACTT
Source organism: uncultured Psychrobacter sp. (assembly GCA_947489525.1). Lineage (GTDB taxonomy): Bacteria > Pseudomonadota > Gammaproteobacteria > Pseudomonadales > Moraxellaceae > Psychrobacter. The sequence continues at coordinate 649,681 of CANLDW010000001.1, read as the reverse complement.
CAACTGGCTAAGTTAACTTGTGACCCAATAGACACTATTAACGAGATAGAGCTTTGCGGTAAACTGAACGCACTTTTACCCAAATAATTATAGCGCCAAACGAGGATTTTATGTCGCAATTTAATACCAGCTCAACTGCAAAAAGAGCGCCTTTGAACCATGAGCTGTACATGTCAATACTCATGACGCCTGATATGGCAAACTTCATCGGTAACGTACACGGCGGCGATTTATTAAAGATGCTTGATCAAGTTGCTTACGCTTGCGCGAGTCGCTACAGTGGAAACTATGTGGTGACCTTATCCGTTGATCAGGTGATGTTCCGCGAGCCCATCTATGTCGGTGAGCTGGTCACCTTTGCAGCTAGCGTTAACTATGTTGGTAACACGTCGATGGAGGTTGGAATTCGCGTTGAGGCCGAAGACATACGCGCGCGTACTATTCGCCACACCAACAGCTGTTATTTTACAATGGTGGCTATCGATGAAAACGGTAAGCCGACACCTGTGCCACCCCTTGATATTAAAAATGAGGATCAGCAGTGCCGTGCCGACGCTGCGTTAGAGCGTAAAAACCTACGCTTACAAAGCTCAAACCGTCCTAGCTGCGATCTCGAGCAAGAAGTAGGCGAGCTAACACGCAACGCTGAAAGTACTAAAAATAATCATACTACTGGTAAATAGAACAATTATCTGCCGCCGCCGTGATCAGTCTGGTTATTGCTGCTATGCGTATGCACATACAAAAGAGGGTATGCATATACAAGAGAGTTTTTTTGGGAGGCGCTTAGCGCTACTATTGAAAGCTTATCAACAGATGCTGATATTTAAAGTTCGGACAGTAGTCGAATGGTTTAATGCTATTGAAAGTTAAGTAAAGCGGCTGTGAATTAAGCAAAGCGGCTAATAAAAAAGTTTTTATATAATTAACAGATGAGATGTAAAAAGGTCACCATATAGGTGACCTTTTTAGTAATGAGCTACAAGGTTTCAGATTTACTGCTTTGGTGCGTTAGCTCCGATGAACCAAGCATCTTTGTCAACAATACGGCTTACTTCTGTTAAAAGATCAGCGGTATCTTCGTCGCCTGCATCACCAGCGGTATCTATGGCTTCGCGTAAGGTCTCAGCAATTTTCTTATAGCGATTGGTGAGCTCACGTACATGCTCTGGTACTTCTGTAATATCGGTCGGATACGTCTCTAGAATTGAGTCTTCAGCCACACGCTTAGAGATGCCATTTGCCTTACCACCTAGAATAACGATGCGCTCAGCAACGGTATCAAAAGCTTCTGTCAAACGCTCATAAGTTTCATCAAGTAACTGATGCACACCGATAAAGCCGGTGCCTTGTAGGTTCCAGTGACACTGTTTTGTATCCATACTTAGATCCATAAGGCTGGCTAAGTTGGCATTAAGCAGATCTACCATCTTCTTTGCAGTATCGTCATTTATACCACTTGCATAACGTTCTCTCATACTTATCTCCATTTTTTAAATTATTTTATTGATAATTGACCTGTGAATACGTTTAGTTTGAATATCTAAAATTAGACTTATCAAAAACATTTTATGTCTTATATTTTTGACTTGTTTGTTAATTCAGTAGTGATGATAGCAGGTTGCGCATATATATGAAGCCCTAAGCTTTAGGCTTTGTTAGGTGGTCGTGTAATGACTTTGTTAAACGTGAAAAGCTTTGTAAATTAGAACATTCTTTTGCTTCACATTCACGGTTCGATACCATTTGACCTACCATACTCACTTAGCATATTTAACCTTATTCAAGAGACCATCCTTTTAGCCTTATCCTTTTAATCTTATCCTTTTAATCAAAGAGGGGTTACGATTCAAAGACAAGTAAGTGTCGTAAAAACAATAAGTAAAACAATAAGTATGGCTGGTAACTCTATTTAAACCTAGAGTACCTTCAAACATGTTTTAGCTCTTTTTAACGGGGGCTTTTTAATACGAATAGCGCGAGTAACAAGCGCAATATTTACCTTTAAAAACAGCGCTTAAGCCCCCACCTTGTTATAAACCTTACTTCTTATCCTCATCCTTATAAACGTCAGGAAGAAAACTAATATGCGTATGCCCGAACCGCGCTCGTCGCGTCAGTTAAATCAATTGGCCACTCAGCTACAAGGCGAAGCTGAGATCAGTGGCGTCAATGCGTCAGGAACGCAAATATCAAGCCGTGCCTTTGAGATGGTCACCGACTTTGAGCCTGCTGGCGATCAACCGCAAGCGATTGAAAAGCTGGTTAAAGGCATTAATGCTGGTATGGATGAGCAGTTATTGCTGGGCGTGACAGGTTCTGGTAAGACCTATACTATGGCTAAGGTCATTAGTGAATGTCAGCGCCCCACCATTATCATGGCGCATAATAAGACGCTAGCGGCGCAATTGTATGGCGAATTTAAGGCCTTCTTTCCCAACAACGCCGTTGAGTATTTTGTTAGCTATTATGACTACTATCAGCCTGAGGCTTATGTCGCCGCAAGCGATACTTTTATTGAAAAAGATAGCGCGATTAACGATCATATTGACCAGATGCGCTTGTCCGCGACGCGTGCCTTACTTGAGCGCCGTGATGCCATTATTGTGGCGTCCGTCTCGTGTATTTATGGTTTGGGTGATCCTGAGAGTTATCTCAAAATGCTCTTGCATGTGGTGGTCGGTGATAAGATCGATCGTACGGCGACAATTAAGCGTTTGGTTGAGATGCAATATACGCGTAACGAGCTGGACTTTGGCCGTGGTACTTACCGTCTGCGCGGAGAGCTGCTCGATATCTATCCTGCTGAGTCTGAACAGCTGGCGGTACGCGTGCATCTGTTCGATGATGAGGTTGAGAAAATCACTTGGTTTGATCCACTGACGGGTAAAACGGTGCGCAGTGTGCCGCGTATTACCATTTATCCTAAATCGCATTATGTGACCCCGCGTAACCGTTTGGAAGCAGCCAGTCATACGATTCGCGAGGAGCTCGAGCCGCGTCTTGAGTATTTCCGCGAAAACAATAAACTGATTGAAGCGCAGCGCCTCAAAGAGCGTACGCAGTATGATCTAGAGATGATCCAGCAGCTAGGCTATTGTAATGGTATCGAGAACTACTCGCAGCATTTATCTGGTCGTCCGTGGGGGGAAGCGCCGCCGACACTGTTTGATTATATTCCAGAGGACGCGCTACTGTTTATTGATGAGTCGCATGTGACGGTCTCGCAAGTCGGAGCGATGTATAAAGGTGATAGATCGCGCAAAGAGAATCTTGTGAACTATGGCTTTCGTTTGCCAAGCGCGATGAATAATCGCCCGATGAAGTTTGAAGAGTGGGAGCGTATCAAGCCCAAAACTATTTATGTTAGCGCAACCCCTGCGCAATATGAGCTTGAGCATAGCGAGCAAGTCGTTGAGCAAGTGGTGCGCCCAACGGGTCTGATTGACCCTGAGATTGAGATCCGTCCGGTACTCACACAGGTCGATGATGTACTATCTGAGATCACTAAACGCCGTGAGCTCGATGAGCGCGTGCTGATTACGACTCTCACCAAACGTATGGCAGAAGATCTGACCAGCTATCTCAAAGAGTACGATATCAAGGTTGCCTATTTGCATTCCGATATCGATACTGTGGAGCGGATGCAAATCATTCATGAGCTGCGCACCGGCGTGCATGATGTATTGGTCGGTATTAACCTGTTACGTGAAGGTTTGGATATGCCCGAGGTGTCACTGGTAGCTATCTTTGATGCCGATAAAGAAGGCTTTTTGCGCTCCGAGAGATCCTTAATTCAGACGATTGGCCGCGCTGCGCGTCACTTAAACGGTAAAGCCATTCTTTACGCTGATCGTATTACGCCGAGCATGGAGAAGGCGATAGAGGAGACCGATCGTCGCCGCGAAAAGCAGATCGCCTTTAACCTTGAACACGGTATTACCCCAAGAGGTGCGCGCCGTAGTGTCACGGATAAAATTGATACTGGTGAAGACTTGGATGCTAATGACAACCAAGCGATTCCGGTCAAAAGCAATCTACCGGATGTCGATATTAGTATCCTGCGCAGCCCTGATCTACTGGCTAAAGAGATCAATCGCCTTGAGAAGCTGATGAAGCAGTTCTCCCGCGATCTGAAGTTTGAGGATGCAGCGAAGACGCGTGATAAGGTGCTGGAGCTCAAGGCGCATTTGGTACATTAAAAAGGTTCGACACTTCAGAGTCTAGTGAGTTATTGATTTGTCTGCTACAGCGATAGCTCGCTTTTCTTTACTAAGCGCACACGCAGTTTTACATTTTTTGCCTTAACAGGGTGTATGACATCTTATACGATATGATTTATATCTAACGCACAATATTATTTTTTTGATTAATAACTATTGAACTATTTCGGACTAATAAGGAACTTTCATAATGGATGTTAAAGCACTATTCAAAAAAGGTATAGAAAAAGAGCTAATCGATGTTGACGACTATATTTTTGAACCTAAACGTATGGATATGGAGGTTGATGGTGGAGAGCTTAGCTGCTGTTTAAACAGCGATGGTACTGTTAACATCTTCTATAAGAAGCAAGGTATCGCAGATGTTAGAGCGGCGGCTCGTAAGCATCCTTTTACAGCGTTTGAGACAGAGTTGCATCATGGCATATACGATGATGTAATTGAGGATTTAATCGATAACGTTAATGACATCATAGATAGTCATTCTAAGTATTTCCGGACGACAAAAGTATTATCCCCTACAGCGCCACTACCGGATAATGCAGTAATTACCGAAGCGGATAAATACTAAAGCATTCACAGGCAACGCAAAGCTGGTACATAAAGAAAAGCGCAGAATATAGTAACTACTATATTCTGCGCTTTTTTGCACTGTCACCTAACCTTGACTAGGCTGCGACGAAGTTGCTATAACAGCTTTGTAGAGATTTTGCGACGACACGTGTGACTAGTCTGGTGCGATATTCAGCATCTATGGCAGCATTACCAAGCTCAGTAAGTGTCACATGCTGCGGAGCCTGCTCGCTGACGCAGTTACATACCTTATCTTTTACTGCTTCTTCTTGATTGTCAGTCATAGCGACACTAGCAATTTGCCATGCAGTCTGCTGTTCAATTTGGCTACGGCATTGGTTATCAATAGCGGTTTTTAAAATATTCATACCTATAGTATTCGCAGCGCCTATAGGGTTGTTGGTACTGTTATTCGTATTCGTATTCGTATTCGTATTCGTATTCGTATTGGTTCCAGTAGCACAGCCTGCTAGAGCAACAGTTGCCAGCATAATGATAGAGAATGAGATAGTTTTCATGTGGGACCCTAGATTGGTAGGAGTAATAATGGCAGCTCAAAGAGTAGTATAGACTTAAAGTTGAGATGAAATCTATTTAAAATTAAGTCGTTAAAGATGTGCTGTATGTTTATCATCTCTCTACTGTACGGGCATGAAAAAACCAGTCAAATATCATATCTGACTGGTTTTAGCAATAGAGTGAAAAGGGTTATCTATTATAATAATCTTTAATAAGTTGACTAATATAGTCCGCTGCTACTTTATTATAACGTTCACAATCTCCAACAGTAATCTGACTTATATCACGTGGTATGTACCCCGCGTTGTAGAAACGGCTATTACTCTCTATAAGTGCAGGATACGTAAATCCAGTTTCATCATCAGTAAGTCGATAGGCTGCATATTGGTTGTTAGTACCAACGAGGTCTGAGGCTACTCCGTTATAGAATATATTAAACCCAGCGTTACGCCATTCTTCAACAGAAGTAAAATCAGAAATATCATTAAAGTTGGTTAAATATACATTATCCGACCAACTTGTTGTTGTTTGCGCCCAACATGTTGAGCCGCTAGGAAAGTTCAAGTTATTAGGATTTTCAAAAGCTGCAAGCGGTGTGGCATATTCACGAGAGTTAATAGGAACGCCACTTAGATCAATGCGGTCATAACCGACTTTATAAATGATTGATTTGTTTGAACTATCGTCTCTAAGTGTTAGGTAATCAGTAGTCAAACCATAAAATGGGATACCTATTTGGGTATCATCATCTCTGACAACGTACTGAAAATTATTACTTAAGATAGTAAATTCAGAATCATCATCATCGTCGTCATCATCAATATTCCCATTACCTGCAACTACAACAGTATCAGTACTACTAATTAAATTACCAGCCCTGACAGTATCTAGGGTTCGAGTTAGAAAGTTCTGAGATTCATCTTCACCCCCTAAATTGTAGCTAAAGCTATATACTTGGAAGGTATTATCTGCGGTTACATTAACGCCTTCAGGTGGCAGAACTGTAGTAGGGATATTATCTTCGTTACCATTTGAAGAGCTTACATTGTTACTGTCTGAATCGGAACCACATCCTGTCAAAAGCAAACTAAAGGTAATTGCAGAAGCTAATGAGGTAATCTTTAATGTATTCATATCAACGCCTAAGTAAACAAAAGTACTTGGAATATTACACTAAAATTAATGAATGTAAACAGTACATGGATAAAGTTTCTAAAATTTATTTACAGGTCTTTTCTTAATCTTTAAAAAAACCAACTAGGTTAACCTAGTTGGTCTTAAGCATTAAAAATGAATAATCTACATCATGTTTAGACATTCTTGCTGTGCTGCTTTTTTTGGATGTCTTTTGCAAGTTTATAGCATTCATCAATATGATCATTTGCGATCTTCTTAAAAATAGTATAGCCCATAGTCGCTGCAACCAATTGGCCACCTAGCGGAATGAACTTAGTGACTTGCTTAGCAGCAATACGACCACCGAAGCCTTGAATAGTCTTTTTGACGATGCCACGCGTCGCCATAAGACCAGCAAAATCGACCGTACGGTCTTTTAACGCTTTCCAATGCACTTCACGTGATTGTAAATCGACAGCTGACTGACGGCCTTCAATCAAGCCAAAGCGCTCGCTGATTTCAGGTATCAGCTGCGTGAGCATGCCAGCATCGACTGCCACATCAAAGAAAGGAACAGGAACAATTGCAACGCCAGCAGATACTCTAGCACGCTTTTTAACGAGTTTTTTGCACTCTTTTTTGACCTGATCGAGATCAAGATTAGGATCAATAGTGTTTGGTAGTTTTTCGGCAGCTGGAGTGGTCTTCATAAAAAATCCTCATAATTTATTCGAGTCGATAAGTTAAAAATAAAGCTAACTATTTGGGTATTTACTATTTGTTAGGTACTTACACATAGATATTTTATTAAAATGTTACTGTTGAGCTTTTTAATTACTACTATTTTATGGATTTACAGGGAGCATGCAATCGGAGCTTTGTAGCAAAATGCTGGAAATTGCCGTAACTATGCACAGTTTTTGTAAGTAGCGACTAGCTTGCTATGCAATCAAATTAATATAGATCAAGGGTAGCGCGACAAGGGTACGTCATTGATTCATAAATTAATATTGTAGCTCTCAAGCAAAGTCAGTAGAATACGGTCATGCTAAATTTAACCCCCCGTTATACCCAAACTCACATTGATGAGTTACCTCCTGCGTTGCAGCCACTTGCCGCAAACTCTTTTACGCTTGCTAGACTATATGCGGGTCGCGGGATTACTGATCCTGCTGATCTTGAGACCAGTTTAGCAGGTCTACTTCCTGCAGACGATCTGTATGGTATTACCACTGCAGTGGATCTTTTGGATGCAGCAATTGATGAGTCTCAGCGCATTCTTATCGTAGGCGACTTTGACTGTGACGGTGCTACGAGTACGGCGCTGATGATGCGTACACTAACTAAGATGGGCGCGAGTGTTGATTTTTTGGTGCCTGATCGTTTTAAGTACGGCTACGGTTTGACCCCTGAGATTGTCGCATTGGGTATTGAGAGGTATCAACCTGATATGATTGTCACTGTTGATAATGGAATCTCAAGTCATGAGGGAGTGGCGCGGGCACAAGCCGAAGGTATTACGGTCATTATTACCGATCACCACCTGACCACCAAACCGGTACCACCTGCTGAAGCGGTAGTGAATCCCAATCAGCTTAATTGCAGCTTCGCGAGTAAGTCGCTCGTCGGCGTTGGGGTCGCGTTTTATGTTTTAGGTCGTTTGGCTAAACAACGCCGTCTGGCAGGTAAGCCTAGTGTCCAAGTAAGCCAATATATGGATATTGTCGCATTAGGAACTATTGCAGACGTCGGTATACTTGATAAAAACAATCGAATCTTGGTACATCATGGTTTAAACGAGATACGTCAAGGGCGCTGCTGTATGGGTATACTCGCGCTACTTGAGCAAGCGGGACGCGATCCGAAAAAGATGCAAGCACAGGATTTTGGCTTTGTACTCGGTCCGCGTATCAACGCTGCTGGACGTATGGACAATATGCGTATCGGTATTGAATGCTTGCTGGCTGACGATTGGAATAGTGCGCAAAGGCTTGCAGGCGAGCTTGAGCAGCTTAACCGTAGCCGTCGTCAAGTCGAAGGTGAGATGCGCGCGCAGGCGGATCAAATCGTGCAGGCACTGAGTGATGATAGTGAAGACGACGGTTCTAGAGACAACGATGTGCTGGATAATAAGGTGCCAGATACTAATCCCAACCTAGATGACGGCGATATCATGGTTAAGAGTGCTGATATTAAAAGCGCTGATATTAAAAATGCCATAAAAACAACCGCGCCAAACCAGCGCAGTATTGTGCTCTATCAAGACGATTGGCATCAAGGGGTCATCGGTATTGTCGCAGGCCAATTAAAAGAGAGTCATTATCGTCCAAGCATCGTGTTTGCGCCTGCTGATACCCAAAAGACGACTGACAATGATTTAATCAAAGGCTCAGCGCGCTCAATTGCTGGCGTGCACGTTCGTGATGCGATTGAGCAAGTCGCTGAGCAGCATCCGAACCTGATAAGTCACTTCGGTGGTCATGCTATGGCGGCAGGCTTAACTTTGAAACGCAGTCACTTTGATGAGTTTGTCACTGCCTTTAATGAGACGATGGCGCAGCTGGATGATGCGCTATTCGCTGAGCAAAAATTCACCGATGGGCCTTTGCAAGCGCAGGATTTTAGCTTAGGGTTTGCCGAGCATCTAGCAACGGCTAGTATCTGGGGTCACGGTTTTGCGCCGCCGATGTTCGATGGCGTGTTTGAGGTGCTTAGCTTTAAAGTATTAAAGGATAAGCATCTGAAGTTATCGCTACGTTACCCTGAGGTGCAGTATCCTATCGATGCGATCTACTTTAACTACGATCGAGATGCTTGGGATTATCGCGCCGAGCAGGTACATATCTTGTTTGAGCTGGATATCAACGAGTGGAACGGTAAACAAAGTTTGCAGCTGATGGTGCGCGATTTGGCAGTAGTCAAATAAAGCGCTTTATGTAGACTTAAAACTTCCACTCAAGCGTAGGAAACTGCCAATCATAGCGAATCGCCAGCATGCGCAACACAAATATCGTACTCATGGCAGAGACGTCGGCAATCCATTCGGTTACGCCTAGATTATACAGCGCAAAGTAAAGAATACCGCCCGTTAGAGCGGCAGTAATGTAGATCTCTTGCTGGAGTACAAGCGGAATCTCATTGCAGATCATATCGCGGATGATACCGCCAACGACAATAGTGACGACGCCTAAGAGTAGCGCCACAGGAACGTTAGCGCCCATACCATCAGCAACCTTGATACCGATTAACGTAAAAGCGGATAATCCTATCGTATCGGATAATTTTAAAAAGGTATCCACGCGTTTTGAATTGAGATGAAAGAACATCTGCATGACCAAAGAAGATATCGTAATGACCGTCAAGTAGCTCATATCCACCATCCAAAACAGCGGATGACGATCCAAAATGACATCGCGCACCGTACCGCCGCCAATAGCCGTAACTATCGATACCAGCAGACAACCAAACACATCGAAGTTTTTGTGCTTCGCTAAGATCGTCCCTGAGACGCTACAAGCAACAATACCGATCATGTCGAATAAATAAATCAGCGAGCGCGGATCAAAGGTGGTGATTAGAGTAGCATCTAAGGCAAGGGTTAACATAGTCATTGAACCAAACGAATGGACGGCAGGTGCCAGTCAAACTTAAGGGCGAGCATCCGTACCGCAAAGATAACGCTGAGCATTGCAAATTCATTGAGTCCAGGATTTAGACCCAAATAATCAAGGCAAAGGTAAGTCACTGAGCCTGCTACGCTAGCCGTAATGTATATCTCACGCTGTAGCACCAGTGGTATCTCATTACAGATAATATCGCGCAGTAGCCCGCCAAGAATCGCTGTCCATACCCCCATCATCACTGCTATCAGCGGTGCCACGTCCTGATTAAGTGCCACCTTAAAGCCAATCACGCTAAAAGCAGCCAGCCCAATAGCATCAAAAAGCTTAAGCGCATTGTCAATCTTATGATACAAATGAAAGAAAATTTGTAAAATCAATGAAGTTGCAGTAATAACGATGACGTAGTTAAGATCTGTCATCCAAAATAGCGGATGTCGATCCAATGCCATATCGCGTAGCGTGCCGCCGCCAATCGCATTAACCATAGAGACTAAAATACAACCTGCAATATCAAAACCCTTATGCTGCGCTAGTAGTGTCCCTGCAATCGCACAAGCAACAATACCGATCATATCGAGCAAGTAGAGTAATATATCTGGAAAAATCAAATCATTAACCATGGTTACTTACCCTTAGCATCCGCCCAGATGATTTTATGCAGTTGTAACTGAAAGCGTACGGGCAGAGCATCGTGTAATATCCATTCGGCAAGCTCGCGAGCCAGCACGGGTACCTCAGGCGTAAAGTTCGCCTTATCAGTATCATCAGCGACAGTAAACATCGGCGAAAACCAAACCGTACCTACTTTTTTATGCAATTGATGCTCGTTGAGTTTGGCTTTTGCCCACTCATAGTCTGTACGGTTCATAACGACAAATTTAATCTGATCGTGGGGCGTTAGATGTTTAAGATTAGACCACAGATTTTTATCAACTTCTCCTGAGCTTGGCGTTTTTAGATCCATGACTTTGCTCACAACAGGCGGTACGTTTTGCACCGATAGCGCCCCTGCGGTCTCAAGTGAGATCTCATACTCTTCGAGCAGTAGCTGTTTAATGAGAGCGATAGCATTGGGCTGCGCTAAGGGTTCGCCGCCTGTCACGCAGATACGCTTACATGGATAGCTTTTGATAGTGGTAATAATGGTATCTAGCGACTGACGCACGCCGCCGGTAAAGGCATATTCGGTATCACAGTAAACGCATCTAAGCGGACAGCCCGTCAAGCGTACAAATATCGTTGGCAGGCCTGAGGTCAGCGCCTCGCCTTGTAGGGAATAAAAAATCTCAGTGATACGCAGGCCTGCTTCGGGGTCGGTAACAGGGATAAAAGGCGTTCGTAACGTTGACATAGAAAAAAACACTCTATTTGGTGGGCTCATTAAAATAGGGGTGTCTAGAATCGCCTAAACACCCCTTGATAACTTTAACTCGTTTTCAGTGTCGACTTAGTCCAAACGCAGTAATTCATTAACCGCTGTCTTAGCACGGGTTTGGGCATCGACCTTTTTGACGATGATAGCAGCGTATAGACTGTGCGTGCCATCTTCTGAGGGCAAGCTGCCTGGCACAACAACGGAGTTGGCAGGAACGCGGCCGCGATGGATCTCGCCAGTTTCACGATCATAGATACGCGTGGATTGACCGATATAGACACCCATAGAGATAACTGCGCCTTCTTCAACGATCACGCCTTCAACGATCTCAGAGCGCGCGCCGATAAAGCAGTTGTCTTCGATAATAGTCGGATTAGCTTGTAAGGGTTCTAATACGCCGCCGATACCAACGCCACCTGATAGATGCACGTTTTTACCAATTTGCGCGCAGGAACCAACGGTCGCCCACGTATCTACCATCGCACCTTGATCGACATAAGCGCCGATATTGACGTAAGAGGGCATGAGTACCGCGCCTGCTGCAATGTATGAGCCTCGGCGCGCTACTGCTGGCGGGACGACGCGTACGCCGGCTTCTTTGAACTGCGCCTCAGACCAGTCGGCGAATTTGGTCGGTACTTTGTCATAGAACTGCACGTGCTCGCCGGCCGCTTGCACGTAGTTGTCATTGAGACGAAACGAGAGCAATACTGCCTTTTTGGCCCACTGATTGACGACCCAGTCGCCGTTCTTTTTTTCAGCGACACGCAAGCTGCCGTTATCGAGCTGCTCAAGCACTTGCTCGATTGCGTCGCGGACGTCTTGCGGCATGGTAGATGGGCTGTAATCGTTACGGTTTTCAAAAGCTTGTTCAATCGTTTGCTGTAATGGCATAAGATATCCTCAATGAGTAATTAAAATCTAGCTGGCGTATTGTCGCTAATTTGACGGCGTTTAGCAAATAAGTTCAAGCACCGTCCGAGCTACTTTGCAGGCGTAGCTGCATGCTGCTCCATCCACGCCAGCAAATCTTGATAGACGGTTTGATTGTCCTCTTCATTGAGCGGCTCATGGCGCATGTACGGATAGAGCGCCACTTCAATATCGTTAAAGCCTTGCTGCTCTAAGCGATCGGCGACTTTTTGTACGCCGCGTCCCATGTCACCAATAGGATCGTTGTTACCACTGATCAGTAGCATCGCAAAGTCTTTGTTAATCGTGTTCGCCCAGCCTTTATGTAGGCCTGTGTCCATCAAAGTAAATAAAGTCATAAAGCCATTATTGGTAAAGTCAAAGCCCGTCAGTGGATCGGCTTCGTACTCAGCAATATTGTCTTGGTTTTCACTGATCCAAGCAAACTCTGAGGGCGAGGTACGGTTATTTAGCTGGCTATTGAGTACCTTATTCATTACTTTTGCAAAGATGGGATTGGACTGCTTAGGTGCGGCTTTTGCCAGTAATTTATTGACGGGTAGGAGTACTTTGGTTAACGGATTAGCATCTGCTGTGCCCATCAAAATTGCGCCGGCAAAGTCGTGCGCGTGATGCTTTAACACGTTTCTGACGATAAATGAGCCCATAGAATGACCCATAACAAAGTGCGGCGCTTGTGGATAACGCGACTTTAGGCTGTCTGCCATAATGATGACGTCTTTGAGTAGCGACTGCACAGGATGCTCAGTACCAAAAAATCCCAACTCGTCCCGCAATTTAGCAGTTTTACCATGACCGAGCTGATCGTAAGTGACAACGGCAATGCCATTATCCGCTAAGAACTGGGCAAAGTCGCTATAGCGACCACTGTGCTCACACATACCATGGACGATAAGAAGCGTGGCCTTTACCTCACTTTGCGGCTCAAAAAAGGTGTGATGCAAAAAATGCACGTTATCAGAGGATTTAATTTTAGTAGTACTCATAAAAAGGTTCCTAAAGAAATAATGAAAGTATAGTCGAACCCCTATTAAAGGGTTACAGCGTTAAACTCGTTTAGCCTACTATTGTCGTACTTGCACTCGTCTGACTTGTACCACTTTAAATGTTGATTGACTATAGCACTGTATTATTTTTAAAAAGGATTATAGCAAGCGTTTATAGTGTTAACACTAGGGTGTGTTTATCGTACAATAGTATCGCTTTAAATGCTTTGAGATTATGGTTTAATTTGGCTAATCCAAAACACCAAAAGTAAAATCAGCTATGCCAAAACCTCAAAATAAAAAACTACTTTTAGCCGGAGCAGGGCACGCGCATATCGGTCTGCTGCGCCGCTTAATCGATAAACCTCAGCCTAACATTGAGATCACAGTCATTAGCCATCAGCCTTATACCGTCTACTCTGGCATGTTACCGGGCTGGATGGCAGGGCACTATAGCCTAGATGAGATTCGCATTGATATACAGACGCTATGCAGGCGTGCCAAAGCACAGTTTGTACAAAGCGCTGTGACGCGCGTTACAGCCACAGCAAATGCGCTAACTACCGCGGATAAGCAGCACTTTACGTACGATGCGCTGTCGTTAAATACAGGCGCAGATACCGCTATGGACTGGCTTGAGCAGACGGATATAGCTGAGGATAACAGCGTCATACCGATTCGCCCTTTACCGCCGTTTATTGCTCATTGGCAGCATATTCTCGATACGGCGCAGCAGGTCGACGAGTACCATCTTGCTATCGTCGGGGCGGGTGCGGCGGCGACTGAACTGGTCATGGCAGCGGCGTTTGCTTTACAGCGTATTGGCGTTAAACACAAAGTGTCTTTGGTCTGCGGCGATACTTTACTGCCTGATTTTAACCCAAGATTTAGACGGCGCGTGGTACGCCAGCTAAAGCGTCATAATATTAATATCCTCTATACGCGGGCGATAGGTTATGAAAAAGGTCAGCTTTTGACTACCGAGCAGGCGCTAAAAGTTGATGCCGTCATCGCGGCGACAGGAGTGACAGGCTCGGCTTGGACGACAAACACTGATATCCATACAGTAGAAGGCGGCTTTGTAGCAGTCAATAGTATGCAGCAGAGCCTATCGCACCCTAATGTCTTTGCGGTCGGTGATACCTCAGAGCGGGTGGACAAAGAGGTTGCCCATTCAGGTGTCCATGCGGTATTTGGTGGTCAGGTTGAAGGCCGTAATTTACTCGCCTACCTAACAGGCACTGCTTTAAAGGCGTATCAGCCTAAAAACCGTACGTTGTACTTATTATCCTGCGGTGATCAATACGCAATTGGCAGTTGGGGTAAATTTAGTATGCAAGGCGGCTGGGTTTGGCATGTTAAACGCTTTATTGATACGCGCTTTGTTCACGTAAAATAGCCGTTTTTTATTTTATTCTAATTTAGAATGAAACGTTATAGTTGCTTTTTAATCTAAATACTACTGACATAATACGGTATCATTAATTAGTTAAACTTTAAACCAATTAAAGTAAGTGAAAAAAAGTAAGTGAAACATAAGTAAAATACGATTAAATGGATTCTATAATATTATGAAATCTACCATTGAGCTGCTTGAATTTACCGACTTTCCAGCGATTAGACGCCGCGCACTGACGACACTGCAAGTCAATATGGGCTACTTATGCAATATGTCGTGTGTGCACTGCCATGTGGCAGCCAGTCCTTATCGCACAGAGATGATGTCACGCGAGCTGGTTGAGCTGATCTTAGAGGTGCTACAAGCTAGAGAGATTGAGACGCTCGATCTAACAGGCGGCGCACCTGAGATGCATAAGGACTTTAAATATTTAGTGACAGCGGCAAGAAGCTTAGGTGTTAAGGTTATTGATCGCTGTAACTTAACCATTTTGATGGAAAAGGGCTATGAGGACACGGCGCAGTTCTTAGCGGACAATGATGTCGAAGTCGTCGCCTCACTGCCGTGTTATTCACTTGAGAACGTCGATAAGCAGCGCGGTCGTGGCGCGTTTGACGATAGTATCCTAGGCCTACATAAGCTTAACGCCTTAGGTTACGGCAAAGCGGATTCAAATCTCATTCTAAACCTTGTTTATAACCCCCAAGGTGCGACGTTGCCGCCGAACCAGCAGCTGCTTGAAGCGGACTATAAGCGTGAGCTCAAAGCGCACTTCGATATTGAGTTTAATCAGCTTTTTGCCTTGACCAATATGCCCATTCAGCGCTTTGGGGCAGTGCTACTCGCCAAAAACCAATTTCACCCTTACATGACACTGCTCAAAGACAACTATGCTGCGCACAATCTGCACGATGTCATGTGCAGCTCAACCATCAGTGTCAACTGGCTCGGTGAGCTGTTTGATTGCGACTTCAATCAGCAGTTAGAGATGCCCGTACCTCATAAGTCGCGCAGGCATCTGCGTGATCTGCTTACCCAAGACCCTGCTGGCGATGCGATTGCTATTGGCGATCATTGCTATGGCTGTACCGCAGGACAAGGTAGTAGCTGCGGCGGTGCGTTAGAAGATGAAAAGAGCGGGCAAAACGTAGGCGCTTAAACATAACTCTTATAACTCTCATACTTGTAATTGAGTTGCAATTAGTAACTCATTTTTCATACGCCCGCCCATTTGGAGCTGCTAATGTCCCTAATTTATAAAGTGAACATCACCCCTGTTATTGCGACTGCTCTTATGCTGTCCAGTATTAGCGCCTACGCTGATTTTAACCATAGCAGCTGGGATAGTCTGCTTAATAAACACGTGACTATGACGAACGGTGGTAAAGCTTCTGTAGTCAATTACGCTGGCATGAAGACTGATCAAGCGAAGCTGGACAGCTACTTGGCTGCCACGAGCAAAGTCAGTCAGTCTGAGTTCAACCGCTGGAGCAAGGATGCGCAATTGGCATTTTTGATCAATGTTTATAATGCGGCGACCGTTGACTTGGTCTTGACTAAATACCCCAATCTTAAATCAATCAAAGACATCGGCGGTTTGTTTGGCTCGCCATGGAAGCAAGACTTTGTACCACTACTCGGCAAGACGCGCTCATTGGATGATATCGAACACAATCTGATTCGCGGCTCCAAGCGCTATAACGATCCGCGCATTCACTTTGCGGTCAACTGCGCAAGCATTGGCTGTCCAGCCCTACGCGATGATGCTTATACTGCTAAAGGCTTGGATGGGCAGCTTGAAACTGCGACCCGTCAATTTTTAGCGGATCGCAGCCGCAATCGCCTACGCGGTAATACACTTGAGGTATCACCAATATTTAAGTGGTATAAAGAGGACTTTGAGACGAACTGGCGCGGTACTCAGGATTTAGAAGGCTTTTTGGGACGCTATAGTCAATCGCTTGGACTAAACAGTGCACAGACTGCTGATCTAAAAGCAGGTAATACAAAGATTAGCTATACCAATTATGATTGGAAACTCAATAAAAAGTAGATTCTCAAGAAAAAGTTAACGCATGATAAATACGTTTGATAGCGCCTTAAATTTTGATAGCACCTTAAATAATGTTTCAATCGTGATTCCGATACTCAACGAGTCAGAGAGTCTATCGCGTTTGTTAGCTCATTTAGCACAATTACAGCCTTTACCACAGCAAGTCATACTAGTAGATGGCGGCTCAACCGATGACTCTGTAATGCTTGCCAAGCAAACCATAAAAAGGCTGACGAGTGCTAATAAGTTAGTTTTAAATTGGCAAATCGTAGAGTCAACAGCGGGACGGGCGGCGCAAATGAACGCGGGCGCAGCATTGGCAACGGGTGAGGTGTTACTCTTTTTGCATGCGGATACTTTATTGCCACGCGATGCTATTGCACAAGTAGTTGCCGCTACCAAAACGGCGCAGTGGGGGCGTTTTGATGTGCGCTTAGACAGCGATCAGCCAATGCTAAAGCTGGTCAGTACGATGATTAATTTACGTTCACGATTAAGCGCTATCGCAACTGGCGATCAAGCCATTTTTATTACTCGTGCCTTATTCGAGCAGCTCGGCGGTTATCCTGAGCAGCCGCTTATGGAAGATGTTGAGCTGTGCAAACGCCTTAAAGGCGTCGCTAAACCTGCTTGTCTAAACAGTAAGGTGACGACCTCAGCACGGCGCTGGCAGCAGCATGGCACATGGCGTACGATAGGGCTGATGTGGCAGCTGCGCTTTGATTACTGGCGCGGCGTCTCAGCTGATAATATCAAAGCCCGTTATTATAAAAGTTAAACTTGGATGTGAGCGTATAGCAAGCTATTAATAAAATTAAAAAAACGACGGCAAATACTATAGTCAATCAATATTAAAAGTGGTACAAGGCAGACGAGTGCAAGTACTACAATAGTAGGCTAAACGAGTCTAGCACTTTAATAGTGGTTCGACTATGTCTATACATTCCTTTACTTATCCCAGAACTCAATCTATTTATGACTCCAGACTCACAAACTTGTATTATCCTCTTCGCCAAATTCCCTGCACTGGGTATGGCAAAGACGCGCTTACAGCCTGCGCTTGGGGTCGAGGGCGCAGCGCTTATGGCGCGTCAGTTATTATTACATAGCGTAGCGCAGGCAGTAGCTACCGGATATACGGTTGAGCTTTGCGTCAGTCCTGCACCAAGCGCTCCTTGTTGGCAGACGCTGGAGTTGCCCGAGGGTTTACAGTGGTCGGCACAAGTCAATGCTGATTTGGGCGTACGGATGTTGGAGGCGAGCCGGCAAGCGCTTAAGCGTTTTGAGCGCGTTATCTTGATAGGCGCAGACTGTCCTGATCTTAATGCTATAAGGATTCAAGAAGCGGCTCAACAATTAACAACACAGGATAGCGTGATGATCCCAGCCTTTGACGGCGGTTATGTGCTTTTTGGTTTCAAGCAAGTCCATGCTAGTGTCTTTACCGATATTGAGTGGAGCACCGCTAGTGTTGCGGACACGACTTTACAGCGTCTAAAAGCCTTGGGCTGGTCTGCCGCGTTACTTGAGCCGTTACTGGACATCGATGAGCCAGAGGATCTACAGTATTTGCCGCAGGGCTGGCTTGATAACCATAGAGACAGCTGACATTTATCCTGACAACTGACTTTGCCTTGAACATTGAACATTGAACATTGAGATTGAGATTGAGATTGAGATTGAGACGTACAATTTGAGTTTCATGCAATAAAATAAAAGGCTATCACTGTTGATAGCCTTTTTACGTGTTAGATGCTGATTAAATTTTAAGAAGGTAAGCTCTAAAGGGTCAAAAGCGGATAGTTGAGAATTAAAAATCAAGAGTTAAAAGTTAGGCAATAGCGCATCCAAACGTTTTTTAGTCTCTTCGCTCATTGCATCCACTGGTGTGACTAGGGCCTGTGCTAGGGCAGTATGAGCGATGGAGTCAGGTCGCTCGCTGGCGAGTAGGGCGACCGCCTGTTTGATTACCTGCTGAGCGTTGTCGGCGTTTTTCATTAGGTTTTGAATGGCATAATCGGCGCTGACGTCTTCCTCAATTGGGTGCCAAGAGTCAAAGTCGGTCACAAGGGCAAGCGTTGCATAAGCGATACTGGCTTCGCGAGCCAGCTTGGCCTCAGGCATATTCGTCATACCAATAATGTCCGCGCCTATTTGACGATACCAGTGTGATTCGGCGCGCGTAGAGAATTGTGGCCCTTCTATACAGATATACGTCGCATCACCGTGACAGTCGCCCTCGCTGATATCGGCTTGCGAGTAGGCGCGCTGTAATACGTCGCTAACGGCTGGACACAGCGGATCAGCCATGGTGACATGCGCGACCGCGCCCGCATCAAAAAACGTACTCACACGCTGCTTGGTCATATCGATCATTTGATTGGGTACGACCATATCGAGCGGTTTTAGCTGCTCGCGTAACGAACCTACTGCCGAGACTGAAATGACATAGCGCACGCCTAGCGTTTTGAGCGCATAGATATTAGCGCGGTAAGGCACCTCTGATGGCGTGAATCTATGACCCTGTCCGTGACGGGTCAAAAAAGCAACGGTCACCCCATTTAACTCGCCGAGAACGATATCGTCAGAGGGCTTGCCGTAAGGGGTGGGTATCGTGACGTAACGCTTGTTGGTCAGATCTTGCATCTGATACAAGCCGCTACCGCCGATAATGGCAATATCCACTGATAAATGAGAGGTGTCTTCTACTACCGCTGAGATCATAGGAGGTTCCAGTTTTTGTTTCAGTATTGAATGATAAGGTTTAAGGTCAGTGTTTACTTTTAATAGTCAATAATAAAAATATAATAGTGACTGTACTAAAAATATAGTAACTGTGCTAAAAAAACTTGGTAGCTTAAATTAGCTAGCCATTAAGCATCAGCTATTAGCGTTTAGCAACGCGCTTATACAAGCCTTGAGCAATGACTTTACCTGCCATCGTCTGGCTTTGTACAAAGCCTTCGTATTTGGGCAGCCCATCGTCTATATCATTGACGCGGCGATTATAAAACAGATGCATAGAGGGCTTAGGTAGGGCGTCAGGATTAGGGTAGTTGTCCGTCGGTACTAGTACAAGGTTACCACCAACCGCCATCTCTATACTTGGCTTATGACAATATTTACAAAGGCCGCGACTGATATTTGGCGGCATTTTCCAGCGGCGAAAACGAGTCTTATCGATATTGAGCTCGCTTAAATCCGACTTTAACAAAACCGTCACATCGTTATAAGCCTTACCCGTATAGTCCTGACAAATTGTGCAGTGGCAGACAAAGCGGGCGATAGGCGTATGGTTGATCGTATAAGTGTTGCTGTAACAGGAGCAAGAGCCATCTTGTGGCGTAAATTCGCTACTCATCGGTCAGTCCTTTTTTAAAAGTTTAAGAAGTCAAAAGTTTAAGAAGTTATAGATATCGTATTTAAAATATATCATCATTCTTGTTTACAAATGTATGTGCTTTGAGTAGCTAGAATAGATAGTGACAAAAAAAGAGACCTCAAGCAGGTCTCCATTTTGTATATTACTAGCAAATTTCTAACAACCAAGCTTACCTTCCGCCTCAAGCGCTTTTTTACTGCGAATTGGGGCAGGGCAGTCCTCGCCATAGTATTGACGATCAGCAAAGTAGCTTGAGCGCACCATGGGGCCGGCCCAAATGCTAAAAAAGCCGATCTTTTTACCGTAGTCCATATAGCGCTGGAACTCATCAGGATGCACGTAACGATCGACGGGCGCGTGGTTTTTACTCGGCTGCAAATACTGACCGACCGTAATCATATCCACATCATGCGCTTTTAGATCATCGAGCAGCGCGTAAACCTCTTCTTCGGTCTCGCCAAGTCCAACCATAAAGCCGCATTTGGTAGCGATATCAGGGCGGCGTTCTTTATACAACTTAAGCAAGTCGAGTGAATGCTGATAATCAGAACCCGGGCGAAACGCCTTATACAGACGCGGTACGGTTTCGATATTATGATTAAAAACATCAGGCGGCGTCTCGGTTAATAAATCAAGCGCCACCTCCATACGTCCACGGAAGTCAGGTACGAGTATTTCAATTAAACAATTGGGACTGAGCGCCTTTGACTCGTTAATGACATCAACGAAGTGCTGCGCGCCGCCGTCTTTGAGATCATCGCGATCGACGGAGGTAATGACGGCATATTTAAGCCCTAAGCCTAAAATCGTCTCGGCGGTATGACGCGGCTCGTCAGGGTCAAGATTATTAGGGCGACCATGCGCCACATCACAAAATGGGCAGCGACGGGTACAGATATCACCCATGATCATAAAGGTCGCCGTACCATCAGCAAAACACTGCGGCAGGTTCGGGCAGGCGGCTTCTTCGCAAACGGTATACAGCTTTTGTTCTCGCAGCGTTGCTTTAATCCGTGCCACCTCGCTAGGCGATGACATCTTGACCCGAATCCAATCTGGCTTTTTCTTCGCCTCGACCGTTGGGATGACTTTAATGGGGATGCGCGCAACTTTGTCATAGCCGCGTAGCTTTTCGCCTTGCACCGCTTTTTTTGGTTTTGTTTTGGCAGCAGGAACGTGGGTTTGTACGGCAGTTGTCATAATCAAATTATCTCTTAACCCTTTAGGCTTTTACTTTAAAGACCAGGGTTTTTAGTTATGATTTTAAGGGTTTAGCAGTGAGCTTATTATAGCAGAAGCGAGTAGCAATCTTTTAATCGATTTTACTAATACCTTCCATTCGTCACTATATATCGAACTTTATTTATCTAAATCTATACCGAGATCATTAAACACCTCAATAGCCGCGCGAAATGCTTCTTGCGTAGCAGGTGCGCCGCAATACGGCAGACTATGCATGAGTACTTCTCGAATCTCAAGGTGTGTTGCACCGTTATTGATTGCGCCTCTGATATGACCTTTTAGCTCATTTGGGCTTTTTTGGGCAATCAAAAACCCTAAGGTAACCAGTGAGCGATATTTACGCGGTAGTATCGTTTCATCTTGCCATGTTGTGCCCCATGCATGCTCAATGATCCAGTCTTGCAAAGGCTGAGTAAATGGCGTCGCGGCATCAAGTGAGCGCTGCACATGCGCTTCTCCCATGACCTCAGTGCGTACCTTTAACCCTTTATTATAGTTTGTATCATTACTCATCAAATTGTCCTTCATTAAGTGAATTAAATGTCCAAGACTGCATGTCAGTATTTTATGAGGGGAAGATCTAGATTAATCAATATCGTGTTATCAATCATACGAGTTAATACGCATGTTTATGGCACCATTTTTATAATAAATGTCGAATATGGCTTTGTTCTGCGGGTTTTGTGGGCGCAGCCATTAACATTTTGGACGTTTTAAGCTATCATGACACGGATAATTATCCCACAGATTTATTCAATCTTATTCAATGTAGCGCATCCACGCCGGCGGTTATTCTGACTACCCACGCAATGCGCTAATTCCCAATGAAAGGACCATTATTGTGTTAGAAGCTTATCGTAAACATGTCGCAGAACGTGCCGAGCTCGGAACGGTTCCGCTACCCTTGAACGAAAAACAAGTCGCTGAATTAGTAGAATTATTAAAAAATCCACCAGCGGGTGAAGATGAGTTCTTGATGGACTTATTAGAAAACCGTATTCCAGCGGGTGTTGACCAAGCCGCTTATGTTAAAGCTGCATTCTTAGCCGCTATCTTAAAAGGTGAAGCGAGCTCACCCCTTATTGATAAGAAAAAAGCCGTTGAAATCTTAGGTACGATGCAAGGTGGCTATAACGTGCAGCCATTAGTTGCTGCGCTAGATGATGCCGATGTCGCCCAAGACGCAGCTGAGGCGCTTAAAAAGACCTTGCTCGTATTTGATGCGTTTAATGACGTGACGGAAAAGGCCGAAGCAGGCAACGAGAAAGCCCGTGAAGTGGTACAGTCTTGGGCGGATGCGGAATGGTTTTTAAACCGTCCAGAAGTGCCGAAGAAATCGACCTATACAACCTTTAAAGTCACAGGCGAGACCAACACCGATGATTTATCACCAGCGCAGGATGCGTGGAGCCGCCCTGATATTCCACTGCATGCGCTTGCAATGCACAAAAACTCTCGCGATGGCATTACTGCTGACGAAGAGGGCGTTGTTGGTCCAATGAAGCAAATCGAAGCACTTAAAGAAAAAGGTCACCCACTCGCTTATGTTGGTGACGTCGTCGGTACCGGTTCTAGCCGTAAGTCAGCGACTAACTCAGTGCTATGGTTGATGGGTGAAGACATTCCAAACGTCCCGAACAAACGCGCGGGCGGTCTGGTACTGGGTAACAACATCGCGCCGATTTTCTTCAATACTATGGAAGATTCTGGTGCCTTACCAATCGAAAAAGTAGCCGTTGATAAGCTAAACATGGGTGATGTGTTTGACATCTATCCACATGACGGCAAAATCACCAAGCATGACTCAGATGAGATTATCTCTGAATTTAAATTAAACTCACCGACACTGCTTGACGAAGTACGCGCGGGTGGTCGTATTCCGCTCATCGTTGGTCGTGGTCTAACCAACCGAGCCCGCGCATACATGGGTCTGGGTCATTCAGACGTGTTCGCGAAGCCAGAAGAGCCAGCGGATACGGGTAAAGGCTTTACCTTAGCGCAAAAAATGGTTGGTAAAGCTTGTGGCCTAGAAGGCGTACGTCCGGGTATGTACTGTGAGCCAAAAATGACGACTGTAGGAAGTCAGGATACCACAGGTCCGATGACTCGTGATGAGCTCAAAGACTTGGCATGTTTGGGCTTCCAAGCGGATCTTGTGATGCAATCATTCTGCCATACTGCGGCTTATCCAAAGCCTGTTGATGTTGAGACTCAGCATACTCTACCTGACTTTATCATGAACCGCGGCGGCGTGAGCTTACGTCCGGGCGATGGCATCATTCACAGCTGGCTGAACCGTATGCTACTGCCTGATACCGTTGGTACAGGTGGTGACTCGCATACGCGCTTCCCCATGGGTATCTCCTTCCCAGCCGGTTCTGGTCTCGTAGCATTTGCTGCCGCAACTGGGGTTATGCCACTCGATATGCCTGAATCTGTCCGCGTCCGTTTCGTTGGCGAGCGTCAGCCTGGTATCACACTACGCGACCTTGTCCATGCGATCCCTTATCAAGCGATCAAAGAGGGTTATTTAACCGTTGATAAAAAAGGTAAAATCAACGAGTTTAACGGCCGTATCCTTGAGATCGAAGGGTTAGAGGATCTCACCGCTGAGCAAGCGTTTGAGCTATCTGATGCCTCAGCTGAGCGTAGTGCCGCCGGTTGTACTATTACGCTATCTGAAGAGTCAGTGACTGAGTATCTAAACTCAAATATCACGCTGCTTAAATGGATGATTAGTGAAGGCTATGGCGATGCTCGTACGATCAGCCGCCGTATTGAGCAAATGCAAGAGTGGCTCGCGAATCCAAGTCTCATGCGTGCAGATGATGACGCGGAATACGCGATCGATATGACCATCGACATGAGCGAGATCAAAGAGCCGATCCTATGCTGCCCGAACGATCCAGACGATGCCAAAACTTTAGCTGACGTCGCAGGCGATACGATCGATGAAGTATTCATCGGTTCGTGCATGACTAACATCGGTCATTTCCGTGCCGCCGGTAAACTGCTACAAGACGTGCCAGCAGGTAGTCTGAAAACTCGTCTATGGATTGCACCACCAACCAAGATGGATGCGCGTCAATTGATGGAAGAGGGTTATTATAACGTTTACGCACAAGCGGGCGCTCGTACTGAGATGCCAGGTTGCTCACTCTGTATGGGTAATCAGGCACGTATCGCACCCAAATCTACTGCCGTGTCGACCTCAACACGTAACTTCCCGAACCGTCTCGGTCAAGGCGCGAACGTTTATCTAGCGTCCGCCGAGCTTGCAGCGGTAGCCGCGGTACTCGGTAAGTTGCCAACCAATGACGAATATCAGCAGTACGCTGGCATGCTCAACAGCATGGGTGATGAAGTGTATCAGTATATGAACTTCGATCGCATGGTAGAGTACACTGAAGAAGCCGATAAGATTAATGTGGCGCAGTTGACTTAGGTTTTAATTTAAAAAGTTTAATAGTAAAAATAAACCCCGTATCAAAATGATGCGGGGTTTTTTATGCGATGGTGTTTATTGTTCAAGTAAAATTTACAAAATATTATCAACGACAATGGATGTCGCCTTTAACATTTGTCAGTCTATTATTAGGTCAAATATTATGTATAATGAATGTATCGATATTCCACAGGAGTTATAATGATTAGTCAATCCTTGATAAGTAGTTTAGATGTATTAACTCAATATGTTAAATTAAATGACTTAATAGATGTAAATAAAATGAATTATAATCAAGTGATTTATGAATATAGGCTGAATAAGAACAGTGTTGAATGCCAATGCTCAGAAGATAGGTCGAACATCTGCTTAACTAAACATAAGCATGGCTTTATAGTAGTTTTAAAGGACGGATCTAAATCTTTAATAGGCAATAGTTGTATCAAAAAGTTTGATAGTGATTCTAAAATTAGACGGGACATTAATATTCTAAGAAATACTCAAAGAAGAGTTGATAAGTTAGAGTCATTGAGAAAATATTATGACAACTATGATGGATTGCTACTTCAATTAGAGGTTATGACAAACAAAGTTATTGATGTGATTAACTCAAAGAATGTTTTTATTAAAATATTAGCAAATGAAAGAAAGAATTTTACTAAATCTTCTTATAGTATAAATTTTACAGGAGGCAAAGTAAGAAAATACGTTGATGAAAATGGTGATAATCAAAAGGAGAGAAGTAAAGCATCTTATAGTCTAGGTAATATATCGGGCAAACACATTATAGATTCAGAAGAGTCTTTTAATAGTTTCTTTGAAGCTAAAAAAAGGTTCTTAAAAGGAATGAATAATATAAAATCTCTTTTAGATAAAGTTGAATTTGAAGATCCTTCTGAAAGTAAAATTAATGCATATAGAGTTCAACTTGAGGCTTTCAATGAAGTTAAAAGACTAAGTGCTAAGATAGTAACAGGTTGGAATGCATTTGAAAATAACAGTGCTAATAACTTAGTGTTTGCCTATCAAAAGCCTTATAAGTTAGTAAAATATTTTTTAAAAGAAAAAGATTTAGACGTTAAAGAGTTTTGTAATAAAGTAAGAAATGATTTTAAGAAAAACAACAACTTAGATTTTATAAGTATTCACTAGTAAAAAATTAGTTGTTGTTCTAAAAAGTATGCTGGCATCAGACACAGCCATAATTGACATAAAAAAACACTTTAAAGTGATTATCGAGCTTTTTAGATACTAGTACTTTGCTAGGCAATTGACACAAATACTAGGTAAGCGCTCAAAAAAGTACTGTGTTATCCAAAACTGAGTTAGCAGACAAAGCATAAATGGGCGTTAGTACCATTGCCCGTATGGAATCAGGTCAGGGCGGTACTCTGAATAACGTGGTAAAAATAGAGATAGCGCTAGGTGCCATCAATGAGTTCGCCTAACTGTTCGAAAACATTAAAGCCGTTATAACTCAAAAAAATATACATCAACGTGCCTTAAGTAAAAAATTGTAAACAACTTCTTTCAGTCCCGAAATACCAAAATCCTCACCTCAAAACTTGTTATTATTTTCAAAACACCCCCTCAATCGAAAATAGCGCCGCCTTTATCTTCTAAACACGCCCTAATCTTTTACCAACCGATAAACTCTAGCTTTCCTCTCACCCTCAGCCTGCAATAGTCCTAACTTTACAAACTTAGCTAAGTAGCGCCTAACCGTAGCGGGTGAACGCTCTAACAATTCTTGGGCTTGTTGATTATCAATATAGTCATTAATAGCAAGATAGTCTTTGAAAACGTTATAAACGTTTTGTTCCGTTTTATTGAGTTTAAGCTTAATTTTATCGCTCATTTTATCGATCGTTTTATCGCTCACTTTGTCTAGTGAGTAGCCATTAAGCGTCTGTATAATCATTTGCAGCATATATTCAATGAATACTGTCGAATCATTATCTCTATCAGCTCTACCTAAAACCTCGTAATATTCGCTTTGATGTTCAAACACTATAGTCTCGATAGGCAGCCATGCGAAAATAGGATTCCATGTATTCAGGATAACAGTTTGCCATAGACGTCCCATACGACCATTGCCATCAGAAAATGGATGGATGACCTCAATCTCATAATGCACTACGGCACTTTTGATAAGTGCAGGGGTATTGCTTTGACGCGCCCAATCCAGTAAGTCTTTTACCAACTTAGGTACAAACTGCGGACGTGCTCCCATATGAATAACTTGACCTTGGTCATTGTAGATGCCAACATCGTTATGACGAAATTTGCCCGCCTCATCCACAAGCTTATTGGTCATTAAGCGATGTGCTAATAAAAAGTCATCAATATTATAAGGGTCGAGCTTATCTATATACTCGTAGGCATCGTAAGCGTTTTTTACTTCCTGAATTTCTTTGGGTGCGCCAAGTACGCGTTTACCGTTTATTATGTCCGTCACTTGTTCTAGGCTTAGGGTATTGTTTTCAATCGCTAATGACGACTGAATAGAACGTAAGCGATTGTCTTTTCGTAAGTGTAGTTGCATATCATATTGTACTTGTAGCTGCCCAATTTTTTGGGAGATATCTACAATATAATTAAGCATATTATCGCTTATAGTAAATGGGGGAATCATCAGCTTTGCCAAAGTATAACCTTTAAGAGTGAGCATTATTACTACTATGGAGTATAGATAAATCATACTACCATGTATATATTTCAATCGTTTTGGATCTTTCCAACTCAAAAAATCAGGTTAAAAGTCAATACGGAACATAAAACAAAAACTACTCACCTCGATGGACTGCACTGTGCTTTCTATAAAGGCGCTGATCCCATCATGAGAATCACTAGCTCAGGGATATTGAGTTACGACTAATGCCATCTTTATTGACTGTTATAAACCTTGTCAGTCAGAATAAACCCCGTATCAAAATGATGCGGGGTTTTTTGTGGTTAAAATAAACTTGCGATGTTCAAAGCGCTATGTAATCATCCTAATCCATAACTAGAACTTAGTTTACCTTTTTTGAATATGGTTTATAGAATTTATACTGTAAAAAAGGTAGTAGAGTTTGGGGATAGAGCTCATAGTATACAAAGGAAGCGCTGAACATGGACAATATAAAAGCAACTAATGGCATATATTCAAAGCGTCATGGTCGTACCGTTGATATAGAGCACCATGCTGATTTGCAAGTACTTAAGCGTATACGAAAACATTTATTACCCAAAGATTTTGAAGTGTCAGCGTCCTTGTTGAAAGAAATAACGGATGGCTATGACATTGGCGATCCAGTCGTCGATAGACTACGAGCAGAGAAAATCAAGTTTGCTACACCACTGCAATCCGCTATTTTGAACAATGGCGCAGCCACGAATGACTTCGATCCAGCACTACTAGACAACCCTGACTTTAAACAGCTCTACGATCAGTTTTCTACCCATCCAGACTGGTTTGATGCCGAATTAGCCGAAAAGGGCGCGATAGCTTATAGACGCTATCCTTTAACGCTGGTCTGGCTACTACGTAATGTGGCACTGATGGCAGGCTATAGTATTCCAGCTCTATCTATTCCACTAGTACGCACTGGCGCTTTGGTGCATGATGCACTAGCACGTCTGTACCGTACCTACGCCTATATGTTAGCCGTATCTGAGCATCCAAAATTAACGGGCTTTGATACGCCATTGGCGGTAGGCGGTGAAGCGTGGCGACAGACTATTCAAGTACGGCAGATGCATAGTTTTGTACGTCAAGGTCTATACAAGGAGGGCTGGGATACTGACTATTGGGGAGCACCTGTCAATCAGTCCGATATGATTGCTACGCATTTGCAGTTCTCCTTGCTGATTATGCGCGGTCTTAAGTGGCTTGGCGCGCGGATTACTGATGAGGAAGCCGAAGGTATACTGCATTTATGGAATCTAGCAACATATTGGATGGGCGTTGATCTTGAGCGTTTGCCAAAGACGGAAGCGGCTTGTTGGGAGTGGCTGTATACGTATCTGGCGACGCAGCATTTAGATTTTGAAGCAGGGCGTCCGCTTGCCAAAGCACTGCATGATCTACCATCGGAGATTATGGGCGAGACCAATTGGCGCGGTCAGGCGGTTGAGCTTATCAACGCTAGCGTGACGCGTACCTTTGTTGGTGATGGTTTAGAGCTACCTAAACCCATTTGGCGTAAAGGTATTCTACTTAGTGCGCCACTACTGTTTACTATGGATACCGCTAGACGTCTGCATCCAAAACTTGAACAAGGGATAGAGGTATTTCGTAAAAAACGTCAAGAAAACATGAACTGGTGGCTTAACGATAATGATCCTTACTATATGAATAAAAAAGTGACTGTATAAAAAATGATTTTATAAAAAGTGACTGTATAAAAGTGAATTGATAAATAGCTATCGAATAATCTTAATAAAGCTTTGCAAACTTTTATTGAGTGTCTATAATCAAGGGTGATACTCATGCAAGCTGTAATTTTAATTATTTTGAGGATAAATAATGCTAGATCCGTTAGAAAAAACCACTGTCAATGATGCCTACCGTCCGCCGCAAACTGATAGCACTGTGACTCATAATAGCAATTATGCGATGGAAGAGAACTACGGTATTATCGACTGGTTCAAAAAGGGACTGAGAAACTATACTAATTTCTCTGGTCGTGCCCGTCGTAAGGAATATTGGTATTTTGTACTCATGCAGTTCATCTTGATCATTGCTGCCATGATCCTTGATGCGATTCTCTTTGATAATACACCTATATTTTATGTCATCGTAGCGCTTGGTTTATTTATACCCGGTCTAGCAGTAACGATTCGTCGGCTACATGACACCAGTCGCTCAGGTTGGTGGTTTTTAATATCTTTTATTCCGATTATTGGATCTATTCTAATTTTGGTCTATCTTGCCAGTGAAACCAAATTTGAAACTAACCAGTGGGGACCGCCTGCTAAATAGACAGATTGACAGAGTCCTAATATTTTGGGACTTTTATTAATGTTATAAAAAAAGACTTTGCTTATATTTTGGCAAAGTCTTTTTTATACCTGTTCTAACGCTAGTCACTTACCCTGATAAACGGGCTTGCGTTTCTCCATAAAGGCGCTGATCCCTTCTTTAAAATCATCGGTTGCTGCCATCATATTTTGTTGCTCCACTTCCATATCAAGGGCTTCGTTGAGACCCGAGAACGCATGAACATTAAGCATGTGTTTCATAGAGGCAAGCGCCTTGCCCGGCAGATGACTTAAACGCGTTGCGAGTGCTTGCACCTCGGCATCAAGATCCTCTTGACTCACCACTTTATTGACTAAGTTCAAACGTGCGACATCATCAGCTTTTAGTTTATCGCCGAGCATCACCAGCTCTGTGGTTTTAGCCGCACCGATCAGCTGATTCAATAAGTATATACCGCCCGCATCTGGGATCAGGCCAATATTGACAAAGGCTTGGACAAATTTAGCTTTGTCACTGGCAATACGAAAGTCGCAGGTCAAAGCTAAGTTCATACCCGCGCCTGCAACCGCGCCTTCGAGTTTTGCGATGATAGGTTTGTGAATATTGCGCAGCTTTAAGCTGACCTCAGCCACTTCGCGTAGCATAAAATCAAGCTTAGCCACGAGTGCCTCTGATGACGTGCCATTCTCTAGCATCTCACCAATGTGACCACCGCTTGAGAAGTTATTACCGCCACCTTGTAAGACAATCACACGCACATCGTCGTCTTGCGCAGCGCGCTCTAAGGATTCCATCATAGCTTGCTTAAGCGGGGTACTAAACGCATTGAGGGTTTTGGGGTCGTCCATGGTAATAGTCGCAATATGGTTATTCACGTGATAATCCACTAGCGCTTGTGACATTTGAGTCTCCTTTTAGAATATAAAATATAAATCGCTCGCTACGACATCACATCAAGGGTGCATCGCGAGCAGACCAAGAGACTATAGCAGCTTAAACCGATTATAGAAGCGCATTTTATAGACAGCGAGGGCATATACGCTTGAGGGATAAGCAAAAAAACATTTTTATGATAAATAACACTACTAAAAGCTAACCTTGTGAATTAAGCTAAGCAAAACACTTAGACCGTCATAGTATTAGTGTTGACCTATTTCCAATCCACAAGATAAGGACATCATTATGCCAACAATCAAGATTAACAACGCCGATATTTATTATGAAGACAGCGCGCCGAACGACACCAAAAAGCCTGTCATGGTCTTTGCGCATGGGCTGCTATGGAATACGCGCATGTTTGACAAACAGATTGAGCATTTCAAGAATGATTACCGCTGTATTGCTTTTGACTTTCGTGGTCAAGGTCAGTCGCAAATTACCAAGTCAGGCTACGATATGGAGAGCCTCACCGAGGATGCGCTGGCACTGCTAGATGCGCTCAACATCAAAAAATGCCATTTGTTAGGCTTGTCCATGGGTGGTTTTGTCGCGCAGCGTATTGCAATAAAAGACCCGAGTAGACTGCTGTCATTGACCCTACTTGAGACCTCAGCAGATAGCGAGGACCCCAAGCTTGCGCCGCAGTATCGCAAATTGATGAAAGCGATTCGCTGGCTGGGTATGAAGCGCGTGAGTAACAAGGTTATGCCAATTATGTTTGGTCAAACCTTTTTGAGCGATAAGACGCGAAAGCGTGAGCAAAAAGAGTGGCTGACGATGCTACAGAGCAACCGCAAAGGCGGCGTATTAAAAGCAACCGAAGGGGTGATTGAGCGCAAAGGCACCTATAAGCAGCTGGATCAGATTAAAACGCCAACGCTCATTATCGTCGGTGACGAAGATGCCGCAACGCCGTATGAAAAGGCTGAACGCATGCACTTTGCAATCGATGGCTCAAAGCTAGCTGTCATCAAAGGTGCAGGACATACTGCGACCGTTGAAGAGCCTGAACAAGTCAACGAAGCGATTAGCCGCTTTTTAGAGCAGTGCGCGTAGTTTAGGATTAACAAATATAAGCCTCTATTATTTATTTAATATGGGCTTTTTGAATGTTTGTCTATTTTAATTTAAAGATTGGGATTTGAGAGGATTTAAAGATCAGCGCCGTGAACTATATTCGCTATGACCATCATCAATCGTGCCAAATACTTGCGCGCGGTTAATAATCTCAGTGGCCCAAGCGCGGTGGGTCGCAGGCTCTAGCATAGTATTGTTGTATTTAAAGACGGCCTTGGCCTCAACATCCAAAATAGCAGTAGCTTCGTCAAAGGTACTCATAGGTACACAATAGGCTTGCTGCACTAGGGCAATTTGACTGGGATGAATAACTGTTTTGCCCACCAGTCCCAAACGCACGTCAGCGGTCAGCTCCTGCATCATAAGCGTAGGCTGATCCAAGTACTCAAACACAGGCGCAGTCAGATAAAACCCATGCGGTACAAAGCAGCCAAGCAGTTGATAGGCAAGGCTACCAATTGGCGTATCGTAGACAATACTATTTTTTGGTCGACGCAAACGCAAGGCAGCAAACAGATCATTGCCGCCGATGCGTAGCGCAAAGACAGGCTGACTAAAGGCTTCTTTAAAACCGATTGCCAGCTCTTGATTGTGATATGGATTAAACAGTGCGGCGGTCTCAAGCGTCGGCATTAATAGCTGCTCAGTACTCAGATTCTGACATGCCATACGCCAGTTGGATAAGCTGCACATATCGACTTTGGGTAGTACAAAACCATCAATAAGATCAATGTGTTTATAGCTTGCCATTTGCTGCAACATCGCAGGGTTACGCGGACGCACAAATACTAAGGGCCGCGCAGACTTAGCGCTATCTGTAAGTATTGAGGGCGCAGTAATACTATCAATATGCGCCGACCACGTTGCCAGCAGCTCTTGTAGTCTAACGAGTGCCACATCGACATCGTCAGGACTGACCGCGTCCTCTAGACAGATGATAATGCTATTAATCGTCGGTAGCTTATCGCGCTTGATAACCTGCCAGATGTCTTGGCGCGTTGCCGGCATATATAGGCTTGCACCCAATTGATAGGGGTGATAGGCACTTGGGGTGACCAAAGCATGCCGGCCAGTGATTAGGTGGTTGTACGACTGAGTAGGGTTATACAGGCTGGAAGGTTTATCTGGCATAGTAAGTGTCATAAATAAGGGTGAGTAACAGTAGGATTTATCACAATCAGCTACGCTTTTTGATGAGTGTAATGGCTTGGTAGGGCAGTATTTTAGCACCTAATACTGTCATTTCAATCTTTTGCTGCTCACATAAATGACGAAGCAGCTGGGTATCAGGATGGTCGGTCGCTGCCAATAAGACATGCTCAGGCTGGCGACGCAATATCGCTCTGGTGGCCTCAGCGATGGTTGGTTTAATACGGTTCATGTTTACAACGTTGTAGGCTACTGCGATGCTATCGATAATGCTCTGCGTGTTGTAGCGCGGCTGTGCAAAAGTGGGCAGCAGGTTGGGCGTTGCCGTAGATGATTTATCCCATTGCTGCCGTGCCGCATCAATGCGCTCAATCAAAGCAAGACTGTGATCCGCTGCTACTAAGTTATCATAAAACACGCTACGGTGTAGCCCTGCTTGCGGCTCGGTATAGAGGCTACGCGATATCAGACCTGAGACGGTGCTATTGAGCAGTCCTGAGGGTATAAGCCAGTCGTCCTCACTGGCAGCAAGCCACGCCACGCCTGCCGGATCAGCCAGCGTCAACAGCGGTATAACGTCTTGACCTTGATGAAACACACTTGCAAAGTGAGCATGACTCGTCTCGTTAAATGGCTCTAGACTACGTGTTAACTCTTGGTAAATCGCGCCTTTTCCTGTCCAGCCATCAACGAATACGATAGGGCTATCCGGATGACGATCTAATATCAATTGTAAGGCGACAGCGTCCAAACCGCGATCACGGATAATGCTAACGCCATAGTGCACACTCGGTAAAGCATAACTACTATCTACGTCTGCCAAAGCCCGCTGCAACAATACCCCAATCGGCAAACCTGCCCGCACTAGGCTGACCAGTATTAATGGCTGCTCGCGACTTACAGTATCGGCAAAGATATCGTATAGCGTATAAGCCAAATTCGCGATATCACTTGCCATTCTATCCGTTCCTGCGATAAGCGCTTGCTGATAGAGCTGCTCATGCATTGCTGTTGGAGCGCGCTCCAAGGTTAGCATATCTGAGTAGTGGCGTTGACCACTTTGTATCAGCGCTTCTTTTTGGTTAACGGGTACATCAGCGACAGCGTCCTTATCGACGATGTCTAGCAGTACGGTGACGTCGGAAGGCAAATAGCTGCCTGAGCCAAATTGATCTAAAGCTTGTATATTTGCGTGACTCATATCTTCTCTACATATTTTCTAAATACTATTTAGCAGTGAGCTCATCATGTAGCTGACCGTGATTGGGCATACCGTACCAGTCCAGCAATTGCAAAAAGGGTAGATCGGCTAAGCTATCGCCAAAGCCAAAGCTTGGTCGCGTATGCTCTAAATGCTGCGCTAGTAAAAACTGTACCGCGTGACGCTTATGAATGGCATGCGGCAGTATCGCTAAATTATTGGCATTCACGTGCACATAAAAATCTTTATCAAAATCTCGAACCAATTTAGGTAACTGCTCTGCTAATTCGATTAGTGCTTGATGGTCTTTTTTTGCGTGTTTGAGCGCTAAGTAAATGATAAGCGTTTCATCATTAAAACTATCTATATGCGGGGTAAAGCGCAAGTGGCTATTGGCGTTTTTGCTATGTTTTGCGAACAACTGGCTTAACTGATTTAGCTTGTCTTGTAAGGGGGTCAGCGCATCATGGACATGCTGTTGCCAAGTCTCAAGCATTTCGCCATTTGGCGTTACAATTACCGCGCCATGCGTTAAGACTTGCCAACTGGTAAAGGAGAGTTTGACGCGCTTGATCTCCTCTTGGTCGCGAGCGGTGACTACGATTAGCTCGGTGCTGGCATGTAGCCAATTAAAAAAGGCCGCTTGACGCTCAGTCATAAAGCTCAGAGGTTCACTTTGTTTATTGACCGCCGCACAGACTAAGTCTTTAGCAGTTGGCAAATCCCAAGCGTCAATTTTACGCTGGGTTTGAAATAGGCTATCGTCTAAATCCATTAGCGCGTAGGGTTTTATAATATTTGGGTTTGGTTGGAAGAAGGGGTAATTGACCATAAGGTTTTCCGTTACAGAAGTCAGGATTTTGTAGGGTGTGGTTAGTTTTATTGAGTTCTCGAAGAGAATCAAGATAAAACGTAACCCATCGTTTTGCAATTTAATCAAGTTTAAATGATTGGTTACGCTGCGCTAACCGCACCCTACGACAAATTACGGCTTCAGTCATCCACCCCAAGCACCAATACATTATCTAAATCCTTCCACAGCGTATCCACGCTATCTTTTGAGGTCTCCACACACAGCACAATCAAATCCCAATCTTTAGGCTCGATATTATAGACAAAATTGGTCATACCCAGTCCGTAATTATCATGGAAGCTCAGCATAGTTGTAATCGCGCCGCCCAGTGCAATCGGTGAGCGCGTAAGAGCGCTAAATTTAACAATAGATTTAGGGTTCGTGCCCTCTTTTTGCGTTTCTTGTTCTAACCATTCTGCGAGTAAAAACGGCAACCAGACAAACTCATTACTACCTAGGACTAATATGC
Source organism: uncultured Psychrobacter sp. (assembly GCA_947489525.1). Lineage (GTDB taxonomy): Bacteria > Pseudomonadota > Gammaproteobacteria > Pseudomonadales > Moraxellaceae > Psychrobacter. Next base: position 614,158 of record CANLDW010000001.1, on the reverse strand, counting down.
GCTGCGATAATTTACATTTATCAAAACTGCTTTGTCCGTTAAAGCTAGCAAAGCTTCGTTGAAAATGCTTCAAATAATTGGCAAACCCATTCGTACTATCGAGCGTTGGGAAGCGTCCCCAATTGCCCGTTTCACCGAGCGCTTGCGTGCCCGCCTCGGTAGTGTCCACTGACGGCATAATAATAGGTTCAGGGTTGGGCGCATCCGTCCATTGCCAAGCGCCAGACAGCAGATGATGACGATAAAACTCAATATTTGGCAATCGCTTAGCGATGCTATCGTCTGTGTCAGTCTGATTCTGATTGAGTGACCAATCAACCAACGTAGTCAAATGCACTTGCTCCAATTGATCCAATCCTGCATTCCGTAGTGCGGTCACCACATTGACGCAAGTATTGCCGGTTGACGCTTCATCATCGACCATGATCAGCGTTTTACTGGCAAGTAGTTGTGCTTGCATGACTTTATCAGGACTAGCATAAATCAGATGCTGGCTAGCATGGCTATGATCTTCACTAAAGGTCGTTAATAAGGTATTTGTATTTTGCTCATCGTGCTGAGTATGACGGGTAGAGTTTAATAGTAATGCATTTGGATAGCGAGTCTGCAAGGCTTGATGCACACCAGCGGATAAGCCAACGGCGGTTTCTGCCATACCGATGACCAATATCGGCTGAGGTAAATTCTCAGGTATTACATTTGCCAAATCAGTAAAAGCGCGGCGCATAGCGCTTGGTGCTACTGGAATATGACGTCCTAAGACTTTGGAGACAAATAAAAAGGCACGTTTAGGATTGATGCGCTGGGCGAAGTCGAGTAAGTCTTCTATCGTATAAGTTGTTGTGTCATCACTGATATTGGTTTGATAGGTCAAGTCGAGCGTGCCGCGGGGTAGGGTGATGATTTTTTTATTAACGTGATTAGGCATCGCTAAGTTCTACTCCGTATTTTTCGCATAAAAATCGTAGGTCGCCATTGATTTTGCGGTGCATAGGTTTACATTGCCAGCATTCATCACTACGACGAATAGTAGCAATCAATAAGCTTTTGCTTTCTTTACTTAGTGTGTCAAAATATCCTGAAAACAAGACTTTCGCTTGCGGTGTATTGTCAGTAATTTTGAGTTCAATTTGATTTAAACTTGACATATTTAAGGCATTGAGTTCAGTGGATACAGTAATCATTAATTGTTCAATAGACTTAGGTTGAACACTCAGATCACAATCAAACTCAAAAACCATGTTGTCTTCGTTGAGCGTTTGCTCCAAGACAATACTGCCATCCATACTATGAGTTTGACCATAAAAAATCATATCTTGATCCCCTCTCACTACTGTTTGCTCATCAACGCGAAACAGTGCTGAATCTATCATAGGAGCAGTAACTATTTTAATAGTAACAGGAGCATCAGGTAGAATAATAGGCTTTGAGTCAGGAGTGTTTGACAAGCGCGGCGTAGAGTTTGAAGTCTTAGACAGGACATTATGATCTACGTCTTTGATAGATTTAGTTTTCAACACTTTTACTCTTGCCCAAACACCATTGTTTTGACGTTTAATATCAAATAATTTTAATGCAATTATCAAATCTGAAAACTTTTTATAGTTATATTTTTCTAGATTTATATTGCTATAGTTTTGTTTGATTTCACGAGCTAAGTAAGATATATCTGACCAACCCTTGTTATTGTTAGGATTAGCTTTAATCAATTTGTTCAGTACATTTATGAGCTGTTCTTGAGTCTGTAATTGCTTAGTCGTCCATGGTATTGAAGGTTCAGCGGTTTTGCTGTTGGCTAGATGGTTAGCTTTGTTCTGAACCCCTAGCAAATCCTCCACATAAAAAAACTGATCACACGCATGGGTAAAGGCATCAACGGTATTGCGCTTGCCAAAGCCAAACACCTTGACGCCGTTTTTGCGAATGCGTAGCGCTAGTGAGGTAAAGTCGCTATCGCTCGATATCAAACAAAAGCCATCGTATTTTTTACTATAGAGCAAATCCATCGCCTCAATCACCATGCCGATATCCGTAGCATTTTTGCCTTTTACATAGGCAAAGTGCTGCATAGGATCAATCGCGTGCTTAAGCAGCGCCTCTTGCCAACTTTGAATATGCGCATTGCCCCAATCACCATAAATCTTTTTGCAGCTGATATGACCGAGTTTTTCTATCTCTTGTAGGACTCTAGAAATATTTTTTGCCGAAGCATTATCAGCATCGATAAGTACTGCAATATTGCCAAGTGTATCAAGCGAGGCTGCCATTCTTACTCCCTATAGTAATGCTTACCATGTTGTAATTATTCATTAAATAGTTATTAAAGCTTTAGTTAACGTCCGTTATTTGTCGGAAATATCTGCTCTTCTATCGGGTATATTTATATCTAGTATTGCTACCTTGTATGGTTACGGTAATAATGCAAACCCTATCGTATCCACATATCTATGTATATTACAGATACGTTATAAAGAAAGTAAGACATCACTTGTAAATTGCACATTTAAGCATTTTATTGCAGAGAGTGGAGGTCGTCACGCTCGTCATTATCAGAGTATAAACCACCTGCACTAATGGTTAAGAGTATCTAAGCAGCTCAAGGCTAAACAAGCCAGCTGTACTTTAGACAGGGAGCGGATTTTGAAATTTTCTTGCGCACTAGAAACATCGTCCGAACGCATCCGCTTGGTCAATGTTATCTCACCTCTGATCAAAGCGGGTTATCAACTGATATCGCAAAGACAAGAAGCATCAGAAAATGGTGGCAATATTATCCATGTAGTAGCAAAAACACAAGGCAATAAGACGCAAGCAGAGCTAGTCGATGACCTATCAGCGATTGAAGGCTGTACGCTATTTAAACTACAAATTGCTGATGACGAAACTGATGTTAGCGTACCGGCTAAACAGCGTTTAGATGAGAAAAGTACGCTTGCCGCTATTGGCGCTCAGTACCCTGATATTGTTGATGTCGTCAAGCAGTACGAAGCGGGGTTGACTGGTGATGAGCGCGAAGCCGCGCTACAAAGCCTTGGACGTAAAGTGGGCGGCGGCATTTATCAACGTGATTACGCACTGGGTAGTCCGCTCAAGATGTCAGCCGCGATTAGCCGTGAGTTGGTACCAGCACTCAAGGCCTTTTGTAAAGTCAAAGTTGATGGCTATAACCTTAGCTTAGTAAAGTGCCCCTTTTGCCAGTCAGCGGACGCGTCGCACTCAGGCTGTCACTTTGTTGTAGGTTATATCGACGGCTTTTTAGCAAGTAACCCTGCGGTAGGGCAAGCCAATGTAGAAGAAACCAGTTGCGGCGCTGGTAGCACCAATATTTGCGAGTTTACCGTATGGTAGCGAGTCTCTATAACGTTTAATAATTTTAAATCACAATCATGAAACGCGTGCGCTCAATCATACACATCGGGACTAAAAATCCTTGAAGTATGCAAACTCATGTTGTTTCGCACCCTGTTTATTCACTGTTTATTCACTATAGAAGGTAGTAATATAATGGAAGTTGAATACAATTTACTGTTAGTGCTGGTCTCATACGCAATCGCCGTATTCGGTTCGTACGTTGGTCTCAACCTTGCTATTCGTGTACCGGGTGCGAAGGCTGGCACCGATCTATACTTTTGGGTGGCATTATCTGCCATCGCTATCGGGGGTGCGATTTGGTCGATGCACTACATCGGTATGATGGCGTTTGATATGCAAATGCCGGTCAGCTACGATCTTGGTCTGACTATCGTCTCTATGCTACTTGCCGTAGTATTTGTCGCAGTAGGTATCGTGATCGTTGGACGCGGCGTGCCTAGTATGGCGAAGCTCATCGGCGGTGGTACTCTTACGGGTCTTGGTGTCGCAGGTATGCACTATACTGGCATGGCGTCTATGCAAATGGAAGCCACTGTCGCTTATGATACAGCGCTACTTGTTGCCTCCATTATCATCGCTATTGTTGCCTCTATTGCAGCCTTGTGGCTAGCGTTTAACCTACGTGGCAATCTACAGCGTTTTGGTAGTGCCTTTATTATGGGTATTGCTGTTTGCGGTATGCACTATACAGGTATGGCGGCGATGACGATGACGCATACGGGCGATATGATGTCTATGGGTGCGGGTCAGTCAAATACGTTCCTTGCCTCTATGTTTATCTTTATTGGCGCGGCAATCGTATTTAGCTTGCTCCTGTTTATCGCTGCCAAAAACGCGCCTAAAAAAGCTGAGCTCGTGTTTGGTGAGTAATTTGCTTTTACTTAGGTAGTAGCAGTATAAATAAAAAGCTTTTAGACGCTGTTCTAAAAGCTTTTTTTGTTGCAACAGATAAGTTGCACTCGGTTCAGTTCAATGCGCAAGATTTGAGCGCTAGCAGCCGTATTGATGTATACCAAAAAGCCTCTTTAATTACAGGGATGGGCTTGGTATGCTTGAGCCTATTTTATAAGTCCTCCTACTCTTTGCGCTGTTCTAAAGGAGCAGCCTCTTTTTGAAGCGACGGTTATGCAAACCAATACTGAGGTGGACTCGGTCTCACGCCGTAGTCAGTACTTTCAAGTTATCTTAATGGGTATCAGCGCTTTTGTCGTTAACACTACCGAGTTTGTCCCTGTGGCCTTGCTAAGTGATATTGCTAAGGATTTTTCAATCACGGCGGCCAAGACAGGCTGGATGCTCACGCTTTATGCGTGGGTCGTCGCTGCGATGTCATTGCCGCTTATGCTACTGACCAGTCGGTTTGAGCGCAAGCGTTTGCTGCTAGGACTGTTTGTCGTCTTTATCGCCAGTCATGCGCTGTCTGTATTTGCTTGGAGCTTTGAGGTGCTGCTTATCAGCCGCGTCGGTATTGCGTTTTCGCACGCGATATTTTGGGCGATCACCGCCGCGATCACCTTGCGCGTTGCGCCTGAAGGTAAACGCGCTTTAGCACTTAGCGTGCTGGCGACAGGCACATCACTAGCACTGGTATTAGGCGTACCGATAGGACGCATCATCGGTCAGTGGTTTGGCTGGCGCGCCACCTTTGCTGGCATCGGTATCATTGCTTTTATTGTATTTTTATTACAGGCAAAGCTTTTGCCAACCTTGCCCAGTATGTTTGAGGGTTCTTTTAGAAAGATCCCTGAGCTACTCGCCAATCCGCTGCTGGTCTGTCTGTACTTATTTTGCTTTGTGGTGTTTACCGCTGACTATGCCGCTTACTCCTACATCGAGCCTTTTATGAATCGGCTTGGCTCTATTAGTCAAAATGCGGTGACCTTTATCCTGCTGTTGTTCGGCGGCGCAGGTCTGATTGGTAGTTATCTGTTTAGCCGTTGGAGCGAGACGTCGACGACGCTTATGATGTTAGTGTCTATAATATTAGTTTTAGGCGCAATGATGACTATGCTGTGGGCAGTGACGTCGCTTTGGCTATTGAGTCTCAATGCTTTGGTGTGGGGGACTGCTATGATACTACTGATGCTAACGATTCAATCTAAAGTTATTGAGATCGATATCAATGCGCAAGATATGGTTATGGCGATGTTCTCAGGTATTATTAACTTAGGCATTGGTACGGGCGCTTTGCTCGGCGGCTATGCGGTCACTCATATCTCGCTCTCGAGCGTCGGCTTTGTAGGCGCGGCAATTGCCTTTGTTGCTCTACTACTGATGATTTATATGATTAAGCGCTTTCCTGAGCTGAGTTAAGCAAATAAAAAACAAAGAGCAATTATGGGCATTAAGGAAGTAAGCCATTGAATAAATCCCAGAAGATTCATATATTCTTTTATGCTATGTTTGTGATTTTTATAATGGCGCAAACATTTACCGGCTGGCGTGCAGAAATACCGCTACAAAACGCGCTACAATATTCTGAAGGTTATGTAGAATTAGCAGGTGCTGATGATGGCGGCAATTTAATTGTACTAAGACTGCTTGATGATCCAAAAAATAAAATGGTTTTTGAATGTACTTATCCTACCAGCTTCTCACTAGCGTCTAGCGGATGTGGCGACTTTGAGTACTTAGAGAAGTATATAAATAAGGCTGCTAAGATTGGCTGGTATCAACCAAATACCACTTTCAAACTAAGAGAACACGGTCATCAGATCGTTACTATGTTTGCAGATGGAGATTATTTTAAAAAATATGAGCAAACTAAGAGGCTAAACAGCAACCAAAATAAAATGATGGTTGTACTATCTCTAGTCTTTATTTACCTGTCTTACATTATTTTTATAAAAGTAGTGTATCCAAAATCGTAAAACAAATAGACGACATTGTTATTTGCTGACAAATACAAACTCTTGTACTTGGTCATCCGTTATACTATTGACAATCATTTTACTTTTAAGGATATCGCCATTTGGATTAATCTCTACACAAGAGGAGCCTTTGGTATCAGTATCTTCTTCGGCTAAATAGTAGATCTCCAAATCCTCACATAGCCAAGCAGTATTATCATTGGCTGGCTTTAAAGACCATTTAGCCACCATGTCACTAGTTTGAGTCTTTTTGCTCGCATCTGTCCATAAATTGGATTGATTAACGTCACCTGAGTCCCCTATTTTAGCCTTTTTTGGCATAGGGGTTTGATTTGACGCCACTTCATATTCATCGCTTGATACCGATCCTATGTACTTAAGAGGCGACTCTTGAAAATACAATATGGACTCGGTGCGCTCCATTTCTGTTTCACCTTGCCTAGTAATAGTTTGCGACTTAGTGCTCTTGACAGGAACGCCATTAAATGTCGTGTCTGGCAGCGGAGTATTGATGATTTGTACTACAAGAGGTGCTGAATTTTCAATATTATAATAAAGGGTAGTATCGCTAGGCTCCGTATACTGCGCTAGCATGACAGACTCTACTGGAAAATCGGCGTCACTTACTGTCTTTGAATTACAAGCACTCAAAGCAATAGCTACTAGCACTAAAAAGCTGACTTTATACATATTTTTGGACTCGTTGTTTATAAGTGAAAATTATAAGAATAGAGTAGATGATTAAAAAAGGGGTAGCAGTCACATAGAGAAGCTATATCAAGCACCTACAAGTGTGTGAGATAATGGTTTTCTTATTTAAATTATGAATTCTAAAAACCCCTAAGTGGGGGCCACACTGAAAGCAGGTAGTAAGTTAGCATCTGCAATTTCTAAGCCACCTATAAGTGTGTGAGACGAGGGTAGTCTGAACACTTGGGAAGTGTTCAGCTCGTCGCAAGGGAAAATCTATGATTTTCCTATTTAAATTTCGTTTGTGAGCATGACTTCTGGAAATCCTATTTAAAGGATTTCCCTTGCGCAACTAAAATTGGCATGCAATTTTTTAACGTTGCTCATAAGCCACCTATGCGGTGGATAACTTTAGGAGTTCTTAAAATTGGAATGGCTTGTATTTCTAAGCCACCTATAAGCGTGTGAGATGGGGGTTTTCTGGACGTTTGGGAAACGTCCAGCCCATCGCAAGGGAAAATCTACGATTTTCCTATTCAAATTGCGTTAGTAATTATAACTTTTGGAAATCCTATTTAAAGGATTTCCCTTGCGCAGCTAAAATTGCAGTGCAATTTTTTAACGCTGCTCATAAGCCACCTATGCGGTGGATAACGTGGGCGCGGTCATGTCATGATTACAGGTTACTTTCTAAGCCACCTATGCGGTGGATAACCGTATTGATTTAGAGAACACTTTTGTTGAGTTTTTCTAAGCCACCTATGCGGTTGATAACCTGCACGAACTTATGTAAGCAGCGAGTAACAATTTCTAAGCCACCTATGCGGTGGATAACAAGACTATCGCATTGTGCAAAATCATGCTGACTTTCTAAGCCACCTATGCGGTGGATAACAAGAATTATAAAGCTTATAAGCATGTAGTTGCAATGGATGGGCGGCAAAACCTTTAAAAAACCCTTTTTTTTATCGCTGAAAAAAAGTTATATTTATCAATAACTTGCAAAGAGTGCGAAAATAAGGGTAAATTTAGGGTGAAACAGACAGTTTTATAGTCAATCAATATTAAAAATGGTACAAGGCAGACGAGTGCAAGTACTACAGTAGTAGGCTAAACGAGTCTAACGCTGTAACACTTTAATAGTGGTTCGACTATACTTGAACTATCAAATCAGGATCATTCAGGCTCAATCTTGACGCTGGTCATAAACGCGCGCACCTGACAGGGTGTAATTTGCGCAGTGATATCAGCCAGTTTAGGTTTGTCCGTAAGCCCTAACCAATAGCTAAACGCCACTTGGGTTAAGTCCACGCCGCTGTGTTTGGTATAGCCGATGCCCCCTGAGGGTCGAGAGTTGATCTCAAGCACGCAGTGCTGACCGCTGTCATCCGCTTTGGTCTGTACACTGACGATACCGTCGCAATCGAATGCTTTTATTAGCGGAATAACGACTGCCATAACGTTTGTGTCATAGCCGATGTGTTGTATCTTACCTGTCTTATGGCGAGTGATAGCCGCGAGCACCTCACCTGCTTCACAGACCACATCAATAGAGTACTCTTGCCCTGCTAGATACGGCATGAGCAGCATCGGAATAGGGCGCTCCTGTACCATCTGACTGTGCGCGTAGGAACTGATGAACTGTGCTACGGTAATTTTTCTGCTATCAGTGAAGAATAAATGCTCAAAGCTATCAAAACGCTCATCAATAGCTTTTGATGTGTCCAAACGCCAAAACCCTTGCGCAAATATACCGCTGACGGGCTTGACACATAATGGCTGATTGCCATGCTCTGCCAATAACTGCTCAAGCTCATCCCTGTTATCAAAGCGCCACGCTGTAGCAACTGGAATATCATGCGCTTGGCAGTGCTGCATAAAGGCAAATTTATCATCGATAGCACGCAGCATCGGCACGCTAGTGGCTCCTGTTAATAGGCGAATACCAGCGTCCGTAAATTTATCTCTATGCACTTCGTAATCGATACTATTGCGCCCCGTCAGCACCACTTTTGCATTATTTTGGATAGCCTGTTCTAAAACAAATTGCCAGCGCGGCGACGTCTCGGTAGTGTCAGCATTGCCAGTAGTATCAGTATCTGCAATAGGCTCTCTATAAACGCTATCAGCGCACTCAAAGATCTCAGGGCGGTATTGACGATGTGAGGCGATAACCTTAAACGGCCTAGACGCTTGAGCTTTGAGTGCTTGCATGCTCTCCAGCATATCGCGTTGACTAGATTGCCCCTCAGCCAGCCAAGCGCTGATAGCAGGGTTTGAGTTTGAATTATTCATAAGTGTCCTAATAGCTTGTCGCCGTAGTGTAGGGTTATCGCTCGCTATTATATACAAATAAGCAGGCAGGAGAGAATGATAACGATGTTATAAGTCGTGCTGCGAGCAGCGCTAAATACTACGTATCGCTACAATAAAATTGCACCTCATCTGCTGGTTAAAGCACCTGCCATCCATGCTACTATAAGCTAGACATGATTAAAAACAGTAAAAAGGATACCTTATGAGCCAACCGCAAACCTTAATTGCTGGTGCCAATGCGCCGCTACCTGATACTGAGATTAGCATTCGGATATTGAGTCAAAACGCCATCGATTGCGCCGCCTATCGCTTAACCAATGAAGGACGCGTGCGCGGTGACGGCGATATGATATTTTATGGGCAAACCCGTAGCGATGATGGCAGTGTCAGTTGCCGCGGGCACGATAGCGATAGGTTCTTTGATATCAATCTACCTGCGCAGCCAGCTAGCATTGAAAAGATTGCTTTGGCCTTTTCAAGCGCGCAGACTCTAGCGCAACTAGGCGACGTCGACATTCAAGTCTTACAAGGCAGTCAGGTTCTGATTACTTGTCCGCTAAGCGCTGCTGGACGTACTGAGAAGGCGGTGATTTTGGCGGAGTGCTATCGCCGTCAGGGCAGCTGGAAGTTTCGATTTATCGCGCAGGGTTTCGCAGGTGGCCTCAAGCCTTTATCTGAGCATTTCGGTGTTGAGATTGCAGAGGATACGCCTGCTGCCGCTCCTGTCCAAAACCCCCAAAGCCAAAGTCAAAATCAAGCGCCGCCGATCAATACTCAAAAGCCTATCGATATGCAGCGGGCAAGTAGCAGTACACCGCCGCCCATACCGTCAACTCCTAGCAGTCCTAACATTAATCTGAGTAAAGTGACATTAACTAAGAACCAATCGAGCATCAATCTAAAAAAACGCGACGATTTTGGCAAGATATCAGTCAATCTAAACTGGAATCAGCGTCCCAATAGCAATAATAATAGCACTGATAAAGCCGCACCTAAAAAAGGTCTGCTAAGCGATTTATTTAAGCAGCATGGGGCAGGTGGCGGTAGCGGAATCGATCTTGACGTCGGCGCGATGGTACATCTCAAAAATGGTGAGAAAACCCTAATCCAAGCGCTGGGTAACCGTTTTGGTAATCTGCAAGCCCCGCCTTATGTGTATTTGCGCGCTGATGACAGGACGGGGCAAGCCAGCGGCGGGGAGTGGCTCGACATTAATGGTCAGCAGTGGTCGCAGATTCAAGAGGTGTTTATTTTTGCTTTTATTTATGATGGCGTACCCAACTGGGCGAAGACCGATGGCGTGGTGACCATACATGTACCCGATCAGCCGCCTATTGAGACGCGCTTGACCGAAGGCACAGGCAATCTGCCGATGTGTGCGATTGCGCGCTTAGTCAATCAGCAAGGCAGTATCAATGTTGAGCGTATTGACCAGTACTTTAACGGTCATCAGGATATGGACAAAGCCTTTAATTGGGGCTTTAGTTGGAAGAGAGGTCGTAAGTAGCAGTCTAAGTTAAGTAGTATGCTAAGCAATGTACTAAGTAGTGTGCTAAGCAAAAGCCGCTCGTTATTAGTAACGGGCGGCTTTTATCAGGTTCTACAAGCGTTTAGCAGAATTAATTAAGCATGCGGCATAATCGAAGGCATTAAGTCATGAAAGGTGCGACCAGAGGCAGTCTCGCCAATAGCGTGCATCTTCCATTCATTATTATGGCGATAGACTTTTGCCATAATCATAGCGGTATGACCGCCTTGCGCCGATAGATTATAGCGCGCTACCTCGGCATTGTTATCGGCGTTGACGATGCGGCAAAAAGCGTTTTCTACCGTTTGAAAGGTCTGACCCGTAAAGCTGTTGACGGTGAACACCAGTGATGTCACGTTTGCAGGGACTTTAGATAGATCCACGTTGATCACTTCGTCATCGCCATCACCGTCGCCGGTGCGGTTGTCGCCAGTGTGCAAGATACTGCCATCCTTTGATTGCAGCTGATTGAACCAAATCGAATCCACGGCTTGCTTATTACTATCGAACATCACGCATGAGGCATCCAGATCGATAGAGTCGCCGCCGCTACCACCGCCGAACAGCTTACCCAAAAACCCACCTTTTTGCGCTTGCGGGCCTTGGGCGACGTCCCAGCCGAGACCGAGCTTGACTTTGGTTAGCGTCCCGCCTGCTTCTTTACTCAAAGAGATTTTTTGTCCTTTTTGTAGATTAATAGCCATGTTGTTATCCTTATCAAAATATATAAAATGTTTGTGCTACTGTTAATAGCTTGAGTAGATGACTTATTAAGCGTTTAATTACTTGTAAAATAGAGGTTATAAGATATTATCTAAAAACCCACCGCCGCCGCCGCGTCCGCCTGCGTTACTCCCTAAGATGCTTTGAAGCCAGCCTTGATAGCTGTCACGATTGCGCGAGCAAATAATAACTTTGCCTTGACCCGAGAAGTTCAATACCATCCCTTCGCCGCTGGTGACGGAGTTGATGATATTATTCATGATGCCTTTTTTCTTACTGGTTGAGACAGATAATTTGTAATCAAGGTTGGAGTCCCAGCAGACCACATGACCGTTATCGATGATGACGTCTTTATCAGGAGTGACCTCAATCTCAAACAGCGAGCCAAAGCCTGAGACCACCACTTGACCTTTGCCTTGCGTTTGCATCACCATAAAGCCGCCCGTATCACCGAATACCGCGCCGCCAAGGTTGCGCTGAATATTGGCTCTGATATCCACGCCCGTTTGCGCGGCCACAAAAGCGCCATCGCTCAAGGTATACTGCTGCGCGCCAACCTCGATAATTTGCATATCACCATCGAGGGTCGGAGCGAGCAGACAGTCGCCTTCACCGCCGACGGCTTCGATTTGCTGCTGGAACAGTGATTCATCGTTGGCAAACCGGCGCATCAAGGATTGCATCAGACCGCCTTGTAGCTTACCTTTTAGCTCAAGATTAGACTCCATCATGACCATCGCGTTGGCTTCGCAATATATCGAATCGCCCTGTTTTAGATTGCAGTGCAAAAAGGGTTCAATCGTACCAATGAGACTAAAAGTGGCTGCCATAATATAGGACTCCTTGTGCTATCTATAGGTGCAATATAGTCAAATCGCTCTTCACGGGTTACAGCGATCGGCTCGCTTAGCCTACTACTATAGTAGTTGCGTATAGCACTTATGTATAGCACTTACGCTTGTCTGCCTTGTAGCACTTTTCATAGTAATTGACTATAACCGACTCTACTCTAGTCGCGAGCTATTAATAATAAATTGCGCTGATACATAAAAATAAAGCTACCAAACACGTAAACAACCGTCCTTGATAGCCTAGGGTATTGTCACAGACGCCAGTGAATTATAAGCGTCTACAAGCGTCATTTAATATCTAGTAATACTAAACATTGACGCCATAAGAGGAGGCGAGGGGGCCTAAGCCGCCGCTGAAACCTTGACCTACCGCGCGAAATTTCCAATCACCGTTATGACGATATAGCTCGCCAAAGATCATCGCCGTCTCCGTGCTACCGTCTTCTGATAAGTCGTAACGGGCAATCTCGCTATTACCGTTGTCGTTAACGATACGGATGTAAGCTTCACCAACTTGACCAAAGTTTTGATTACGCGCTTGACCTTCATAAATAATGGCACAAACAGCAACTTTGCTGACGTCAGCTGGCAGGCTAGCTAGGTTGACTTTGATTTTTTCATCATCGCCGTCACCTTCGCCGGTACGGTTATCACCTGTATGTTCAACAGCGCCATTATCTGACTTTAAGTTATTAAAGAAGATAAAGTCTTGATCACTGCGAACTTTACCGCCTTCGTTGATCAAAAACGCAATGGCGTCTAAATCAAACTCTTGGCCGTCAGTGGCACGGGGATCCCAGCCAAGACCGACAGTAATATTAGTAAGACCGGGTGCTTCTTTTGATAAGTTGACGTTACCGCCTTTTGTTAAGCTAATAGCCATAAAAATATCCTTTGTTTTAAGTGAAGTGTCGTTGTAGGTTAGAATTTTTTAGTTAAAATAAACACAGATAATAAGCGCATACCGCTTATGGGTAAATGAATAGCTTACGCCCATAAACCTATAGTGCTTATACGCTCTATCCCTTAACTATACTAAGCAGCTACGTAGTAAGCAAGGCCAATTTTGTGCTGATGTATAACACTTGTATCTTGACTAAAAAATCACAAACATAGGTGCTATGTTCGAACCATTTCGCTATATTTTTGGTTTTGCTATATAATACGCTCCGCTCAGGTTCCCTCTACCCTGATTTAAAAAAAGGACTCTGTTATGAGCATCAATCATTTATCAACATCTGCTATACCTATTCGCGACCACCGTGCTTTATTTTGGCTGGTCAGTTTGCACATCTTTATCATCGCTATTAGTAATTATCTGGTACAACTGCCTATCGAGCTATTTGGCTTTATTACCACTTGGGGCGCGGTTACCTTTCCCTTTATTTTTCTAATTACCGATTTGACCGTACGTATATTTGGTCAGCATTTAGCGCGACATATTATATTTTTTGCCATGCTGCCAGCCCTTATCATCTCTTATTATTTCTCTGTGGTTTTTGCCAAGGGTCAGTTTGTCGGTCATGAGCACTTGCTAGATTTTAATCTATTTGTATTTCGTATCGTCTTAGCGAGCTTTACGGCTTATGTGGTCGGTCAGATGCTCGACATTCACGTCTTTAATAGACTGCGCCAGCTCAAAACTTGGTGGATTGCGCCGCTTGCCTCAACGTTCGTTGGTAACCTGATCGATAGTTTTTGCTTTTTTGCTATCGCTTTTTACAAAAGCCCAGACCCTTTTATGGCGACGCACTGGGTTGAGATCGGTACGATAGATTACGTCTTTAAAATGGTGATGGGGGTGCTGATTTTTTTACCCCTGTATGGCGTGATACTGGCTAAGCTGCAAAGGATGCTGGCGGGGAAGTAGACATAAGTAATAGAGCTAATGGGCTATAACGAATGATCGCTATAGCTCATTAGCTCTTGTGAAGTTGCTTAATTAGTTAAGTTGCTTAGTTAGTTAAGCTGCTTAGTCTTTAGATCCGAATCCTGATCTTCTAATAGCGCTTCATGTTTACGGTATTTCAATGATGCCCATAGCGCAAGACCAATAAAGGCGATACCAATAAGACCTGTAATCAGCTCTGGTACATGGAATTTCACCGATAGCAACATGATAATCGCTAGCGCGCCAATAGCGTAATGCGCCCCGTGTTCAAGATAAATGAACTCATCAAGCGTGCCTTTATCGACCAAGAATATGGTCATCGAACGCACGAACATCGCACCGATAGCCAGACCGAGCATAATCACAATCACGTCATTGGTAATGGCAAAGGCACCGATAACGCCATCGAAGCTAAATGAAGCATCAAGCACTTCTAGGTATAAAAATCCGATGATACCGCCGCGCATAATAGCGCTGGTTGCCTCACCTGTGCTATTGCCCTCAGCATCAAGCTCCTCTTCAAGATCGCCCTCAAGCATTCCTGAGACCACTTGTACGCCCAAGTACACCAAAATACCCCAAACGCCTGCAATTAAGACCGCAGCAGCTTGCGCATCCGTTGCCCAAGACACAGCGATCATCAGCACAATTAGCGCGATAAAAACGCTCATCGCATCGACTTTGCCAAGCTTCGCTAAGCGACTCTCAAGCCAATGGAACCAGTGCACATCCTTATCATCAAAGATAAAGTTTAAGAACACCAGCAGTAAGAAAATACCACCGAACGCAGAGATCTCAGCGTGGTGTGCCATGAGCCTTGCCGAGTACTCTTCAGGATTATTGAGTGCTAAATTGATAACTTGCATCATACCCAAATCGGCGGTGACCGCGACGATGACAATAGGGAATACCAAGCGCATCCCAAATACCGCAATCAAGATACCAACGGTCAAAAATATCATTTTCCAAAACTCGTCCCAGCCTTTGAGCACTGAGGCGTTGACGACCGCATTATCAAAGGATAACGAGATCTCCATAACAGCCAAAATAGCGGTAATCGATAGCGTCGCTATCATGCCACCTAAGCCGCCATTTGAATATCCCCACCACGCCGCTATCGACAAGGCGATAGCAGTGAAGATAAAATCTAAATAAAAATGTCTCATGATCTATCCTGTCTGAACACACGTTACTTAAGGTAGTGTGAGGTAAGTACTACTTTGTATTGAACTACTATAGCCAGTTCCACATTTGAATGTTTAACAGACCTTAGTATAGAGTTAAATAGTATGGTGGCAAATCATAAAAAATAAAGCATCGTTTGAACACTATTTCATAAAAAATCCTAAGCCATTTGTCTTAGGATTATAGGACGTTAAATCATGTCTATTTAACGTTGTGCTCAGAAGCTGCTGCTAACTAAAAAAGTTAACTAAAGTGTGAAGAAGGGTAGAACTAAATATCGACACCGTACTGATGACACATGGCTTGCAGACCGCCTGAATAGCCCTGACCGACAGCGCGGAACTTCCACTCACCATTGTGACGATAGACCTCACCGAACACCATCGCCGTCTCGACTGAATAGTCCTCTGCTAAGTCAAAACGCACCACCTCAGTACCCGTCTCTTCATTGACCACACGAATAAATGCATTGGCGACTTGACCAAAGTTTTGACCACGCGCCGCAGCGTCGTGAATCGTCACGGTAACCACGACTTTGTCAATATCAGCAGGCACTTGGGTCAGATTGACTTTGATAACTTCATCATCACCATCGCCCTCACCTGTGCGATTATCGCCGGTGTGCTCAACCGCGCCGTTGTCTGATTTGAGCTGATTATAAAAGATAAAATCTTGATCGCCGCGCACCTTGCCGGCGTTATTTAACAAAAACACGCTCGCGTCGAGATCAAATTCAGCGCCAGAGGTCGCGCGCTCATCCCAGCCAAGGCCGATGAGCAGTTTAGTCAGATTGGGATCGGTTTTAGTGAGCGATAAATTGCCACCTTTATTGAGTGATAAAGCCATAATGTTTCCTTATTTATTATTGGTTTAGAGTGTTGATTATAGATGATTAACTCTCAGTCTATGATATCAAGCTTGCCTGCTATGTCCATAATAAAACCTTATCAGAATATGAATGCAAGGTTCACAGCCTGTTTAAAAATACAAACTAAGTCAACCACATAACTAAGTTGTTATAGTAATCAGCTGTTGTAGTAACCAGCTGTTATAGTTATTAGCGGCTATACCAAGCAGGACAAGGCTAAGCACTGCGATGACGAATCTCAAAGCTTTGATGAATGGGTTTTTTGATATTAAAATCAAAGCCAATAGTCTGATGGGTAATATCAGTGATGTCATAACGCGCGCTTAATTGCTCATCAAGCTCAAAGCGCGTGAAGTTATTAGAAAAATACAGCACACCATCGGCGGTCAAGCGGTTCATCGCACGGTTAATAAGCGCGGCATGATCTCGCTGGACATCAAAAGTACCCTGAAACTTTTTGGAGTTTGAAAAAGTTGGAGGATCAATAAAGATAATATCAAACTGCTCAGTATTGTCTTTAATCCACTCAAAAATATCAGCAGCGACAAAGCTGTATTGACGGCGGCTGATATCGAGACCGTTTAAGACAAAGTTTTGTTTGCCCCAATCCAGATAGTTTTGCGATAGATCTACACTGGTCACTTTTTTTGCGCCAGCTAAGGCCGCATGCACACTAGCAGTACAAGTATAAGCGAATAGATTGAGTACAGATTTGCCTTGGCTATTGGCTTTGATACGCGCGCGCATATTGCGATGATCAATAAACAGTCCCGTATCTAAATAATCGGTAAAATTGACATAAAAGTACGCCTCATCTTCGCGGACAATACAGAACTTACCACGCTTGTCTGCCGCGCCTTGCTTGGTGTACTGCTCATTGCCAGATTGGCGCGCGCGCGTTTTGATAAACACCTGCTCACGATTGATATCGAATACGTCGCGGATGCCCATAAGCGCCAGATTAAAGCGTTTTTTGGCGGTCTCAGGCGGTATGGTTTTTGGCGGCGCGTACTCTTGCACATGAACGTAGTCGCCGTATAAGTCAATCGCTACCTTAAAATCAGGCAGATCAGCATCGTATACGCGCAGATTGCTGACTTGCTCTTTTTTGGCTTGTTTTTTAAGCTTGCTTAAGTTTTTTTGCAAGCGATTAATAAAGTCTTGACCTTCATCCACAGTCAGCTCACGCTTCTCAAAATCACTGACTAAAGTGCCAGTATCAGCACTAATGAGCTCTCCATAACGGAAATAGACCGTGATTGCGCCATTGTGACAACGCAGCGTCTTTGGGTCTTTGATCGGCAAAATGTCCACTTGCTCCACTTGCGCGGCGAGAATACCGAGTATAGGGTCGATACCACTGTCTGCAAAGCTGTCTTGCGCGATCAGTCCAAGCGCTTGGTATAGGGGACGGATAAAGTCTTCATCGCCCAAGCGCTCGCCATAAGGCGGGTTAGTTATCATCAGCGGCTGACGCAATCTGCCATCCTTGACCATAGGGCGCAGCACGCCCTTAAGCTGATTGAGTGGCCGCGTGGCAATATCAATAAATGATAAGACATCCTCAAGACCTGCAGCGATAAGATTTTTTTCAGTGGCAACGATAGCGCCATGATCTGCATCAAACCCAAGCACAATAGGTAAAGTGTCAGGCTGCGCGCGCGCAATAGCCAGCGCCTCTCTAAAACGGCTTTGTGCCGCATCGATCATCTCTTGCCACAGCGTCTCATCATGATATTGCCACTCATAAAAGCCAAACTGAGTTGCCGCTTTATCAATGCCTACCGCGTAGTCGCAGTGCATGAGCAAAGCTTCGATTATAAAAGTACCAGAACCGCACATTGGATCGATAATGGCATCAAAGATTGGTGTGTTGTCTGGGTTTCTCTTGTGCCAGCCTGAGGTGTATAACAGTGCAGCAGCTAAGTTCTCTTTTAAGGGCGCTTCGGTCATAGCAACGCGATAGCCACGGCGATGCAAACTAGTACCGGAGAGATCCAAATACAGCTCAGCCTGCTTGTCATTGACGGTCGCAAAGATGGCGAAGTCTGGATGCTTGCTATCGACGTTGGGTCGACTGTCATAGGCTTCGTTAAAGGTGTCAGCGATGGCATCTTTGATACGCAGCATCGCAAACTGCTGATTGACCGCCACGCGTTTATCCACTGATAGACGAATAGCAAATGTTTGTTCAAGATTAAACTGCTCGGTCCAATTGACTGACTTGGCAAGGCTGTAGAGCTGCTCGGCAACATCATATTCACTATTGATGTTTCTGCGTTTGATGAGCATGAGCACGCGTGAGGCCACGCGCGACCACAAGCAGATCTGGTACAGATCGCGCACGCTACCACTGACCGCCAAGCGCCCCGTGCTTTTGATCTCGCTTGCTATACCAAAACTATCCAGCTCCGTCTGTAGCGGCGTCTCTAATCCATCAGCGCAAGTGATAATAAAGTCATGCGATACAGTGGCGGCGAGTGGTTCGATCATATAAATACCTGTGTGGCTAAAGCTTAAGAGTGAACAGAGTAACCCGTTATTTTATCATAGTTTAAGAGATTAAGCGCTGCTTGCAACAGGCTTACGATCATCTATAAACTATGAATCATAGAGTTAAGTGTCAATCTTTATTAAGATTGATTGCTTCTTTTTCGGTGGTCTGAGTCGTCGCGGCAAGGGATTTTGTAGCGGTTGGCGGTTTGTCAGTTGGCATGAGCAGACGCATATGCGGATAAGGAGTTGAGATGTTCGCTGCATCAAACGCGCGCTTGATGTTCTCTTGCATATCCTCTTTAATCTTTGGCATACGCGCCACCGACGCCTGTTTCACCCAAAAACGTATGATAAAAAATACCCCATACTCACCAATCTCTGCAACCGTTGCGATAGGTTCAGGACGTTTGAGTACCACCTCAGTATCCTCAAGGACTTGCAGGATTTCAGCACGTGCCATATCGATATCATCTTCAAACGCAATGCGCATACGAATATCAAAGCGTACAAAGTTTTTGGAGGTTAGGTTCGTCACCTCGGATGACGCAACATTAGAGTTAGGAATGATAATAGTAATGTTATCGCGCGTTAGGATATGAGTCGTGCGTAGCGATATCAGTACCACTCGTCCTTCTTTATCATTGATATTGATCCAATCACCGACTTGAAAGGACTGTTCAAGCAAAATAGTAATACCAGCGATAAAGTTGGCAAGCGTTGACTGCGCGGCAAAACCGACCGCTAAACCAACGATACCAAGACCTGCTACCAAGGATACAATATCAAAGCCAAATTGCGCCATTACGCTGGCCAGACCTAGGACCAATAGCAGGACGGACAAGATGTTTTTAAGTAGCTGCTCAATTGAGGCATTGAGACCGTAGTGCTGCAATACTTTGTGAATGATATGCCCTGATGACGTCCACAGTACGTAATAGATACCCGCCCAAATACTAGCTTTGGCCGTCGCTTTTATTGTATCGGGTTCAATATTGACCTGACTCATAATGGCGATAAGGCTGGCGACAATCCAGATATAGCGCAGCACCGAGCGCGCAATTTTTTCGCGTCTATCGCTCAGACGTATGCGCGCTTTGCTATGTTTGACGAGGTAGATAGCGAGCCAATAAAAAAATCCTAATACCGCAAGTAATATTAAGATTTTTATACCCGTACTGACCAGCTCTACAGCGTGTGCTGACCAATCACGCGTCTCTTCTTCGAGCGAGCCACCAGTTGCTAAATAAAGGCTAGTATACAGATCGCTTGCAATCTCTTGAAAAAAATCAGTAACACTATTAATCGCCATTATTTTATCCATGCAAGTGAGTCTTAATCTTAGATAAGCGCTACCATCTTATAAAGTTTTACTCCAAGTAGTATAACGCTTATTTTTGATTATAGCTGAGCTTGCCTACATACATAAGCTTAAGAGTTGCTCGCTTGCACATCAAATGATTGATAAGGAATAGACATTTTATGCTGAACGTCTCTTAGGGCAGTGCGCAAACCCTCTAAGATAGTCGGATGATAAAAGGGCGCATCGAGCAGCTGTTTGACGGTGATGTCATTGGCAATAGCCGTACCTAATATATGAGCGATGTATTCAGCATCGGGGCCAACCATACTAGCGCCTAGTACTCTATCGGTATCTTTGCAACCGTAGATATGGAGCAAACCGCAGTTGACACCCATGATACGGCTACGTCCCTGATTGTCAAAGCTAACCTCGCCGATCACAAAATTTAGATCAGGATCGTCTTCAATTTCGGTCTTGGATTTGCCCACTGACATAATTTGCGGATCAGTAAACAAAATAGATAGAGGCGGACTCGGCGGACGAATGTAGGCGTTGCTTTCATCACCACAAACTAGGTTACCAGCACTAAAGCCTTCATCGCTGGCGACGTGTAAAAATGGCAAATGGGCATTGGCATCACCGATCACATAGACATCGAGATCATCGATTTGCCCCGTTTTTTTACTGATGTTTTTTGGACGGTTTTTATCGTCAAGCTCAACTCCTAAGTTTTCAATACCCATGCCTTTGATCGTATTGCGGCGTCCTGTAGCGACTAACACGTAATCGCCTTGCCAGCTGCCTTCTTTATTATCTTTGTCCGTATATTGGATAGTCGCCACATGACGACCACTATCGTCAACTTTAGTGCCAACCTCATTGATCTTGCTCCCTAAGTACAGATTCATCCCTTCACTTAAACAGCTCACCGCTTTGGCGTTGATATCTTCGTCTATTAGACCACCGACGCCATCATTACGGTTAAATATCGTCATAGCAACGCCCAAACGAGAAAACGCATGTGCCAGCTCCAACCCAACCGCTCCTGCACCAACAACGGCCATAGAGTCTGGCAAATCGGAGAGCTCAAACACAGTATCAGAAGTCAGGAGTGTATCGCCAAGCTTCTCAGACCAACCCTCGGGGATAAAAGGCGTACTACCCGTAGCAATAATAATTTTGTCCGCTTGAATGAGCTCATTGTTAACTTCAATCAAACCATCTTCGGTAATACGCGCGCGTCCCGCAATCTTTTTGTCGGCAGGCCAGCTCTCAACTTGTTTCTCAAGATAGCTCTCAAAATGACTACGCTCAGCTTGTACGCGTGCCATTACTTGCTTACCATTTATGTCAACTTTACTATGGATGCCAAACTCTTCAGAGTACTTAGCGTGTTGCGCACGCTCAGCAGCTGCTATAAGTAATTTGCTTGGCATACAGCCTACGGTCACGCAAGTCGTCGTCCAGTATCCTTCGTTGATAATAACGACATCTTTGGTCGTTTTAAGCGCTTGGCGAAACGCATTTTGTCCAGCAGTCCCAGCGCCAACAACGGCAACGGATACGTGACGAGTAATTTTATTATTTGGTGTAGTCATGGTTTATTCAGTCCTAATTTAAAATCTAATCAAAGGTGAATTTTAGTAGTGTGGTGGGTATCTATGTAAGTGAGGTCTCGTTAGTTGGGATTTAAGACATCTAGCAGGCGATCGGTATAGCCTTTGGCACGTAGATTACGCTGAGCATGGGTCAGTACACCATCTTTATCAAATACAAAAGCTGAGCGCACCAGACCCAAAGTTTTTTTACCGTACATGTTCTTTTCTTTAATGACTTCGAAGTATTGACACAAGCGCTCATCAGTATCGCTTACGAGTGGTATTTGCAACTCATACTTAGTGATGAACCTCTCATGGGATTCGACGCTATCGCGTGAAACGCCGATGATATCGTAGCCTAAGTCATCAAATTCATGAATATGGTCAGTAAATTCTGTTGCTTGTACCGTGCAGCCAGGGGTATTGTCTTTGGGATAAAAATAAAGAACAAGCCCTTTGTGAGTATGAGAAAACATCTCTTTGAGACTAATATCATCATGAATGAATTGACCATCAATCTTACGTACTAGGGTTATAGGAAAATCAGGTAAATCAAGCGTCTGTGTCGTTGGCTTTGCCATTTAAAGCTCCTAATTATTATTTTGAATGCGGTAATTCACATAGCTTGAATAGAGTAACAGAACTGGATACTTAATTTTATACGTGCATTGTTAAGTATTCATAAAAAAGACTGGCTATAACCAGTCTTTTGTATTTTTATTGTTTATTATGAGCTGAGCTAAGCTGGATTCTGCGGCTTTTGCAAGTCTAAACCTACAGTACACTGCTGTAAGTCATTTTGCATTTTTTTGACATAGGGTAGGCTTGATGGGTCTTTATTGTCCTGCGCGTAACTTTCGATCTCCCACATCTGACCAATTGTCATATTACTACGGACGTTAATGGTGCAGTTGCACAGTTTAGTAGCTGTCATTTGATCAGCAACTTTATACTTGATAGCGCCTGAGATACAGCTATTAACATTGTTTTGCTTAATATCCACCGCATTAGCTTGCGGTATAAAAACAAGGCCAACAAGGGCTAAAGGTAGGACTTGGAACAGCTTCATAAATATCCTTTAATAGATGAAAGGCGAGTTAAAAAGTAATAAAAAACGAATAATAACTAACGTATAGAGTTATACCATAACAAGTATCACTATCAAATAAAACTACGGATTCGCTGTGTTGATGAAAGCGATTGTTACTTGCTTGTGAGGTTGAGCTTTAGCATTGATTGAGCTGATAGTGAGTCGGATCTGCAACACCCGCTTGGGCAAAACCCTGCTGACGCAGCTGACAGCTATCGCACTTACCGCAGGCAAGACCCTTGGCATCAGCGCGATAGCAGGAGATCGTCTGTCCATAATCGACACCAAGCGTTAGACCAAGTTCAATGGTTTGCGCTTTTGATAGCTGTTGTAGAGGCGTCTGAATACTTAAGTGCTGACCCGTCACCCCAGCCTTGGTCGCAAGATTTGCCATACGCTCAAAAGCGGCAATGTATTCAGGTCGGCAGTCAGGGTAGCCTGAATAGTCCACAGAGCTTACGCCAATGACGATGTGATTGGCATGAGTGACCTCGGCGACGGCTAAGGCGTAGGATAAAAATATCGTATTGCGCGCGGGTACATACGTATTTGGAATGGCGTCGTTATCGCTTTTTTCGTACTTTTTAGCTGTAGGATCGTCCGCATCACTGTCTAGGACGAGCCCATCACTGTCTGGGACTAACATAGTATGATCGGTTAATGATGAGCCGCCCAGCTGCGCGATATCGATATCGATGATGCGATGCGTAACCTCTGCGCGCTTAGCAATGGCTTTGGCAGCATTCAGCTCACTACTGTGACGCTGACCGTAGTTAAAACTGATAGCAGTTATCTGGTTGTAACGTGCTTTGGCCCAGTACAGACAAGTGACTGAATCAAGGCCGCCAGATAAGAGGACGACTGCGTTTTGCTCCTGTGAGTTATCTGTAGGAGTGGTCTCAGTTTGAGAGTTAATAGAAGTCATAGGCGTATGTATTATTAATTAAGAGCTAAAAGGGTTTAGGGCTAATCAGACATTATAAAGGTCTATACTAACAAATTTATGATATCAGCCATACAGCAGTAGGGGAGAGGCGTGAATTAAAACGCATACCAAGGCACTTATTAGAATGTTGCTTAAAGACGCTAAGATGACTAAAAACTAAATGTGGTACTTGCTACTTATTCTATTGATGTTTTTATATATTTAACAAACTTTGTTATAATCACTACCGTTTTACAGCGCTTATTACGTATCGCAAGCGCTCCTTTAACCGTGCGTATTTTATCAGCAAGTATTTCATCAGCGAGTATTTTATGACATCAGCTAGACTATATATACCTAAACTTACTGAGACAAATGACGAGATGTCAATTGATCCGCAAGAGTTAAGGGTAGTCAAGGATAGCGATTTGATTACGAGTCCGACCAAGGATGATGCGTTAACCCCTCAAATGTTGAAACTACAAAAAAAACTACGTAAGCAGGTTTCAAAAGCGATTCACGATTTTAATATGATCGAAGATGGTGATGTTATTATGGTTTGCGTATCTGGGGGTAAAGACAGTTATACGCTCCTTGATCTCTTATTAAAGCTCAAACAGATCGCTCCTATCCACTTCGATGTGGTCGCCGTAAACTTAGATCAAAAGCAGCCAGGGTACCCTGAGGAGATACTACCTAACTATCTAAACGAGCAGGGTATTGCGCACTATATCTTAGAAAAAGACACTTATAGCATTGTCAAAAGCCTTGTACCCGAAGGTAAGACGTATTGCTCAGCGTGTTCGCGTCTGCGCCGCGGCTCTTTATACGGTTTTGCTAAGCAGATTGGTGCCACTAAAATTGCACTTGGTCACCATCGCGATGATATGTTAGCGACTTTTTTCTTGAATCTGTTCCATGGCGGTACACTTAAATCTATGCCGCCAAAACTACTCAGTGACGATAAACAAAATATTATTATCCGCCCACTAGCTTACGTCGAAGAAAAAGACATTGTAGAGTACGCGCGTTTGCGCGCTTTTCCTATCATTCCTTGCAATTTATGTGGCAGCCAGACTAACCTACAACGCGCTGTAATCAATGATATGCTACGTGAGTGGGATGCGATGCATCCGCAGCGTCTGGCCTCAATCTTTAAAGCCATGCAAAACGTTGCACCTTCACAGTTGGCGGATCGCGAACTGTTCGACTTTGAGCGTCTAAGTCTCGCTCGCGATGATAGCGAACGCCCTTTTGAAGGTCAATACATTCAAGCAGGTCAGCCGAGTAGTTTAGCGGATATTGGATTGCCTGTTGCGCCTGCTACCCAAGCATTTAGCTCCAGCAATACCAGTAAATCTACTGATCGTGCCTCTAATAACTCTACCACAAGCTTGCAGCCTGACAGTCACTCTGCACCACAAAAAATTCCACTGATCAATCCAATAGTATAAAACTGGATGTTAAGCACCAAAAAACCAGCGTTTAAGTGCTGGTTTTTTGATCAATATAATAAGGCTAAAACTCTTAAGTATCATCAAAGACAGGCAAAGGGGCAAACGTCACTTGCGCGCGGGGCAGACGCGCTACGTCACGCATACGCCAATCCTCTTTACCTGCATTACTCACTTGTAGATAGTATTTAGCCGTCAGCGGATCTATATCGACATGGGCACTGTACTTATTACCCTCTTGGTGCTTTAAAATAACATCGCGGTCTTTTTTGACATCGGTGGCATGCGAGATGGACAGCTCAAGCTTATCCGGATAAGTGAGCGGCGCGCCATTTAACAACTGACCTGTCTGTAAGCTCTGTTCAGGATAGTTTAAATAAAAAACAATATCACCATCATCAGAGAACTGCATATCGCCGCGCAGATCTAAATCGTAAGTTAATTTGTCGCGCGAGACATCGTGGTACAGCGTTTTGCCGTCCATATACCAATCATCGCGAACAACACTATCGCGTATTTGATAAGAATAATAGACGAACCAGATACAAGCGATAACGACAAAAGCCGGCATACCAATCACAAAAATAATCACCATGTAGTTTTTGTACCAAGGCTGACTATCTTGCTGCTTAAAATCTTTAGGTTTGAGATTCGGTGCTGGAGTAGACATAGAGTACCTGTTTACACTATTAATGATTGTATGATCTGTACGAGCAAAGGGATATAAGTACGAGTTTATACCCTATGCTCAGTCAAATTGCTGTGATAATTGACAACTAATAATTACTGCCCCTGCGTAGTAAAGGTATTGGTTTTACTTGCTTCATACTTACCATCCTCACTAACCACCTTTAATGTGACAGGCGTTTGACCAGACTCAACGACACTAGGATCACCATAAATACTTACTGGCATATCAAAACTCTCTCCAGGGGCAAGCGGTACATCGTTGAAACGCAGCTGCAAACTTAGACCGTCTTGCGGCTCAAGCGTGATCTTGTACGTGTGCTCATCCTGCGTTTTATTGGTCAATTTCACCACATAACTGTTCTCAATCATGCCTTGTGCGTTAATTGAAGACAACTGGTTGCGATCGCGGCGGATATCGATCTCAAGCGGTACGCGATCGGTAAGCGCAAAAATTAAACCACCGCAAAGTACAGCGAGCAGCGCTAAGTAAGCAAAGAGACGCGGACGCAGCACTTGGGTCTTTTTATTCTCTACCAGCTGATGTTCAGTAGTGTAACGAATCAGTCCGCGTGGATAGCCGACCTTGTCCATGATCTCATTACACGCATCAACGCAAGCGGCACACTGGATACAAGCTACCTGTAAACCGTCGCGAATATCGATACCAGTCGGACAGACCTGCACGCACATCTGGCACTCGATACAATCGCCTAAATCATCTGGATGAGTGCCCTTTTTGCGGGGGCCACGAGGTTCACCGCGCTCATAATCGTAGGAGACAATTAAAGTGTCCTTATCAAACATCACGCTTTGAAAGCGGCCATAAGGACAGATTTGTACACACATCTGCTCACGCATGTAACCGGCATTGGCATAAGTGGCAAAAGTAAAGATAAACACGGATACCCATATCCACGTTGGCCAATCAGGAAAAGGGATAAATCCTACCATTTGCCAATTTTGATATATGGCTTCCGTACCAGACACGTAGCTGACAAACGTCGTCGCTGTAATAACGGATAAAGCAAACCAAATAAAATAAACCAAAAAGCGCTTAAAGGCTTTGGTTGGACTCATAGGCGCTTTATCAAATTTAAGGCGCTTATTGCGATCACCGATGACCCACTTCTCGACATGTTGATATAAATGTGTCCAAATCGTCTGCGGACAAGCGTATCCACACCAAACCCGTCCTGCATAGACAGTCACCACAAACAAGGTAAAAGCGGCAATCATGGCAAAAGCGGCCACAAAAAAGAAATCTTGCGTTAAAAATGTCAGACCAAACACATAGTAGTGCTGCGAGAGCACATCAAACCATATCGCTTGACGATCATTGTAGCGTAGCCATGGCAACAGCAAAAACAGCGCTAAGAAAAAATACATGCTGATGATGCGAATGTTTTGATAAAACCCTGTCACAAAGCGCGGGTGTACTCTTTGTTTTTCAGCGTTTAAATCAATTTGCTGAACTGGAATTTTATTAGGAGATTGTGCTGACATAAACGTGCCTCTTTAAACAAAGAATCAGTTTGCTGGCATGACTCTGACTACTGCGTATGTACAAAAGGAAAGATGGTGCAATAACTAAGTAGATATAACTAAATAAGGAGCTACGTAGTTGAATTTATTAACAATTACTATAAATTGATGTCTTAATAAATGGGGGATGCTTCATAAAAAACAATCAACTTATTACAATTTTATTGTCATAAGAACTGCTGTATAGGGTACTAAACTGAACCACAAAATGTGAAAAAGGAGAACTGTAAACAGCTCTCCTTTGGTCTAACTATCTACTAAATATAACCATTCACTAATTGAAGGTAACAAAACAAACGACTAGTTAGCGCTTACGGTTTGCTCATTACTAATAGTAGCTGCTGCCGCTGTAATATTTGGACGAGTTTGCTGGGTAGAGGCTCTGTCTGACAATGAGTAGACATACGCGGCAAGTAGCATAATACGCTCGTTACCTAGTTTTGTCTCCCACTCAGGCATTACACCGGCGCGTCCGTAACGTAGCGTATTGCGTACGGTTTCACGCTCACCGCCATACAGCCAAATATTATCTGTCAAGTTAGGCGCACCAACTGACGTCATACCTTTAGCATCCGGCCCATGACACAGTGCACACTGCTGTGCAAATATTGCTTCACCTTGTCTAACTAAGGTTTGATCCAGCTCACCATTATCGATATGACCGTTGTTAGGCGATAAGGATAAAACGTACTCTGATGCAGCGCGGACGCCGTCCTCACCAATCTGATCACGCCACGCTGGCATACCGCCTACACGTCCGTAATGCAGCGTAGTCAAGATATCTTTTGCCTCACCGCCATATAGCCAAGCGTCATCGGTCAAATTAGGATAACCACGACCACCTTTAGCATTTGAACCATGACAAACCGAACAGTTCTGCAAGAATAGGCGACTGCCTACTTTAAGCGCATTAGGGTCTTGAGCCAATCGCTCAACATAGGGACCAAGCTGTTCAATCTGTTCATCAATTTGCGTTTGTAGGTCAGCTGGTGGCGACTCACTACGGCGCAGCGTTGTTTGTAAGCTGCTAAGCTGACTTAACGTTTGCGTCGCCTCCGCAGCATTGGCTCTGACTAATATCGTTTGCTCGAAGTTATTTGTAAAGATTCTATCGTTTTCTTCAAGCTCACTATAAAGCTCGTTTTTTGAGGTCCAAGGCACAGTTTCACCATCAACCTCTACTGTGGTAATACCATTCCAGCTCGATGGGAAAATAGCAGGAAAGAATATCCAGTAAGCAAAACCCCAAACGATTGAACCAAAGAATATAACTAGCCACCATTTAGGTAATGGCTTATCGTATTCACGAATGCCGTCGTATTCATGCCCAGTGGTGCCGTCTTCTTCGACATCAGGCTTGTATTTTAGTACGAATAATAAGACACCAAGAATACCTGCCCAGCAAGCAATACTTAAGATGGTGATCCAAGAACTCCAAAAAAATGTCATTGTTTATCCTTATTGCGCCGCTCTTCAGACGAAGATTCAATATCTTCATCATCGAGCGCAAGTTGTGCATCTTCTTCGAAGCGTTTTTTGTTTTTTGGCGAATACGCCCACCATGCAACACCTATGAAGGCAATAAAGGCAGACACGGTCGCAATCGTTTGTAATTCACCAATACCCATTAGCGCTGTCCTTCCATTGCTGTACCTAACTGTTGCAAATAGGCAACTAAGGCATCAAGCTCGGTAGCACCTAGCACAGCATCAGGTGCGCCTTCAATATCCTCTTCGGTATAAGGCACACCAAAGCGATCGCGGAATAAACGCATCTTTTCTTGAATGTCTTCACCGTTAACTTCATTTTCAGCAAGCCATGGGAAACCTGGCATCACGGACTCAGGAACGAGTGAACGCGGATCAATAAGATGCTGCTTTTGCCAATCTTCTGAATAACGTCCACCGACTCGAGCCAAATCAGGTCCAGTACGCTTTGATCCCCATAAGAATGGATGATCCCACGTGGACTCAGCAGCACGAGAGTAGGGGCCATAACGCTCCACCTCAGCCCGCAATGGTCGAACCATCTGCGTGTGACAAACGTGACAGCCTTCACGGATATAAATATCGCGACCTTCAAACTCAAGCGCTGTCCAAGGCTCCATCGCTGGCAGTGGCGTATTGACACCACCATCCTCAGGACCTTTATTATCATAAATCAGCGGTACGATTTCGACTAGCGTTGCAAAGCTAATAGCAATAACGATACCGATAACGAGCAAGCCTGTATTTTTTTCAATAATTTCATGCGGTGTACCAGCCATGATCGCTCCTTATACGTTAGCTGTCGAAGGCTTTTCGAGACTTGGACGATGATCTGTAGGATCTGCAGTATCTACAGGTTTACCTTCTGGCATTTGTAGTGTTTTATAGCAGTTATACGCCATAACAAACATACCTGATACATATAGCAGACCACCAAATGCACGGCCTATATATGGATAATGCGAGAACTCAACCGTATCAACAAAGCTATAAACTAAAGTACCATCTGGATTAGTAGCCAGCCACATCATGCCTTGACCAATACCTGAGATCCACATGGATACGATATAAAAGATAGTACCTGCAGTCGCGAGCCAAAAGTGAGTGGTGATGAGACTGATAGAGTACATCTTAGGTTTGTTATATATACGTGGTAGTAGCACGTATAATGAACCAATAGTAATCATACCAACCCAGCCGAGTGCGCCTGAGTGTACGTGACCAATAGTCCAATCCGTATTATGCGATAAGGCGTTAACCGTCTTAATCGACATCATGGGGCCTTCAAACGTTGACATTGCATAAAACGATAGTGCCACAATCATAAAGCGAATGATCGGATCGGTACGTAGTTTGTCCCAGCTACCTGATAGAGTTAACACACCATTGATCATACCGCCCCACGATGGTGCGAATAGGATAATTGAGAACACCATAGCAAGCGACTGTGTCCAATCAGGAAGCGCTGAATAATGGAGGTGGTGACCACCTGCCCACATATAAGCAGCAATGAGCGCCCAAAAGTGGACAATAGACAAGCGATAAGAATAAATAGGACGACCAATCTGTACCGGAACGAAATAATACATCATGCCCAAAAAGGCTGCTGTCAAATAAAATCCAACCGCATTGTGACCATACCACCATTGCACCATCGCATCAGTAGCACCGCCAAACAGCGAGTAAGAATTAAAGGCGCTAACAGGGATTGCCATACTGTTGACAATATGCAAAAGCGCAATAGTAATAATAAAAGCGGCAAAGAACCAGTTAGCCACATAGATATGTGAAGTTTTACGTTTAATTAGGGTACCAAAGAAGACAATCGCATATGATATCCATACTAAAGCAATTAAAATATCGATTGGCCACTCAAGCTCAGCGTATTCCTTACTACTGGTCAAACCAAGCGGCAGGGTAATAACAGCGGCCACAATAACAGCCTGCCAACCCCAAAAGGTAAACCAAGCTAGGTATGGCGCAAAAAGCCGCGTCTTACACGTGCGCTGTACAATATAGTAGGAGGTTGCAAATAGCGCACAACCACCGAACGCAAAGATAACGGCGTTAGTATGTAGTGGTCTTAAACGACTAAACGTCAACCATGGAATGTCAAAGTTGAGCGCAGGCCAAGCTAACTGAGAGGCTAAAAATACGCCCAAACTCATACCGACGATGCCCCAAGCTACGGCCATTATCGTAAAAAATCTAACGACGGTAATTTCGTACTCACGATCAACTGAGGCGACTGCTGTGTTTTGTAAACTCATTGGATGATTCCTTTACAGCCTAAATTATCAACAGAATTAACTAAATATCTACAGTGCTAATAGTCATAAACAATCTAACCACTGTCTTATATTACAATAACTCTCTACACTGACGCGCTTTGACTATCAGCTATACAACCTGCATCAAAGCAATATTGAGCAAGCAGCGCTGTTAGTAGAAGCGCTTTGAATGACCGATAGTAGGATTATTAATAACGCGTGAGTGAGAAGAAGTGCTGTTTTTAACATATTACTGTAGGCTGAGCGCCGACAGCAGTCAACTAAAAAATCAGCCTATAACCACGTAATACAAGTAGTCAAAACTCCTGACTCTGTTTAGGGGTATTGTAACGCAATACTGACTAAATATCATCAGATGTGTGTACTAAAATACAAACTCTTTGGTATACAGTTTATCAGATAACTTATTATATGAACGCTTGAAATGATATGCAGCTAAGTTTGGAGAAGTATCGTGCAGCGGCATACTTTAGACCATATTGGATGTGTCTGCGCCATTGTTCAGTAAAGGCTCACTTAGTAGTGCATCGGTGTAGTGTCTCGGTATAAGCAGCAATTTTGTTACAATTTAGCAAGTAGAGCGCCAAAGGGGTTTTACTTATACAAGCGTCGCCCGCTATAATAAAATGGACAATGATTACCATTCTAAGTGGCATCACCACTTTTTTATATTACGATAATTGAGATATTACGATAATTGAGGATAATAGCATGGCTGAATTTTTGACAAAGGACTGGTTCGATAAAGTGGAACAAATGGGCGCAGAGGCGGGTGAACTAAATCTACCGCCCACCCTTGCTTCTATGATCATAAACTTAAAAATAGCTGATGGGGATGAGACGATCGAAGCCAACTTTGCTGATGGACTGCTGCACCGCGGTCTTAACAGTGAGGCGACAACCACTTTGTTATTGGATCGCACCATTTTACAATCCATTATCACCGATTTTGATACCAATCAGATCATGGGCGCGTTTATGAATGGTAAAATACGCGTAGAGGGCGATATGTCGAAGCTAATGGCAGTACAAACGGCTCGTCCCAGCGCCGAGCAAAAAGAGTTGTACAGCCGCATTAAATCTATGACAACGATGGCTTAATAGCGAAATAAAAAAAATTAATCTGAGTAGGTCGACTGTATAAATAACAGGTATAAACGATATACAAAAGCCCCTACTTTGAACTGACCAACTTACGGGGGTCAGTTCAAAGTAGGGGCTTCTTTATTATCATCAAATTTTAGTACAGAATCAGCTCACTTGTGCAGACGAGGTAGCTGCTTTTGCATATTGATTCTCTTTATAGACAGCTGCTTGTAGCCAGACGTTGGCTTGCACGTAGTCATGGACTTTAATCGTGCTGGTAGTCGCTGTTGTGGGCGCAGCAATACGCACAACGAAAGGATCAGCATCTTGTTCGCGTAAAATGACCACATCGAACAAAGTGACGTTTTGACCGTTAAAAGTCGTATCGTGTTTGCCCAGCACTTGACCTTGACACCAAGCTTCGTCTTCTTGACCAAGGGTATCACCAAATAGATAGGCACACATGTGACCTAAGTTAATCTCAACCGGTGCCATTTGTGCTTCCGTCTCAGGCTGCCAGTTTTTGATCTGCTCTTGTAGATTTTCTGGTATCTGACCATCGTTGGCCGCGACAATATCATTAAAGGCGCGGTGGTAGCGGATAGCATCAGCGTCTTCTACCACAATCAGTTCGTTCTGCTCACTTAAGCTGATCTCATGCGCCCATGCGCTAAAATTTACAAAGTAAGCGGCGTCTTGTTGATACAAGTGACGATTGGCGGTATAGAGCTGATCAAAGGCGTAAATAATACTGCCATCAGGAGTACGCAAGCGTAGTACCGCATCATGCGAGCTATCATTTACGATAACGCGCTCAATCTTACAAGTCAGACCATAAGGGCCATCGACACACGGATAGGCATTAATAAAGCGCTCAGGCTTGCCATCCTTCATAGCCAGCACTTGATTAATATGACAAGGACTATCCTCTGACAATAACAAACAACTATCCTTTGCGCTTACGCTGTCATTGAGTCCTTTTGGCATGGTTGCCCGTTCGATCATTTGTGCCAACCACTCCGGTACATCATGACTAACATCATCGGTCAAGATACGCCAGTGATCAGCGTGACCCGCTGCTTGTTCATCAGATAAGGTAATTTTAGTTGGTGATTGAACGTTTTTATATTGATAGTTTATGGTCATGGAGATACTCAAAATTAAGTCAGCTATGACGTTTGCAACAAAAGCTTGTCGATAGCCTAATGTATACACGCATCGATATTAGAGGGCTACAAACTAGCTTGAACGTACAAACGACAATGATGGGTTAATGACAATTGTCTTTAGCATATAATATATAGGTATAGCACTCAGTAATAGCAAGTCCTATATAAAAAATAATATAAAAGCCTTATTATCGACAAAAAATACGTCAAGTTTATGCTAATCACTGGCACATATTAGCTAAATTGTGTCAAACTAGCTCCTTTTTGATGGATCACTTCGGTTCATCTAAAACCCTATTTGTGTGCCTGAGCGGGCGATGTGGTAGTGTTTTAACTGCCTGCTATCTCATTGCCTAACGGAGTATACGAGTGAGACAAAGAGTCTAAATATGTTTCGTCCTTTAGCATTGTTTATCGGTTTACGCTACACCCGAGCGGAGCGCAGTAACCGCTTTATCTCCTTTATATCCTTAATCTCGATGATCGGTCTTACCTTGGGAGTGGCTGTACTAATTACAGTGCTTTCAGTGATGAATGGCTTTGATCGTGAGCTCAAATCTCGCATTTTGGGTATGGTGCCACAAGCGACAGTAACCTCAGCTGAAATCATCGGTAACTGGCAAGAGCTGGCTGACGATATCAATGCAGATCCAGAGGTCACCGCGGTCGCCCCTTTTATTCAGCTGCAAGGCATGCTGACCTCTAATGGTCAAGTCGCTGGTATTATGGTGACTGGGGTCGAACCTGAATATGAAAAGAACGTCTCAATCATCAACGAGAATATGATTGAAGGCAGTATCGATACGCTGCAAGGTGGTGATTTTAGTATCGTATTAGGTGAGGAGATGGTGCAGTCGCTTGGTCTAAGCCTTGGTGATAAGGTTACGCTAGTGCTGCCTGAGGCCTCACCGTCACCAGCGGGCGTGATACCAAGGTTTAAGCGCTTTACGCTTACGGGTATCTATACCATCAGCCCAGAGGTCGATAGTCTAATGGCATTTATTCCGATGAATGATGCCGCAAGATTGCTGCGTCTGCCAGATGGCGCGCAGGGTATCCGTATGAAGCTTGATGATATCTTTACCGCACCAATCGCCGCGCAAAAGGCGGCAAGTATTGCTCCGCAGCAGTTGTATCCTAGTGATTGGACGCAAACGCATGGCAATTTGTTTGGGGCAATTCAGATGGAAAAAGCGATGGTAGGCTTGTTGCTGTTCTTAATCATCTTAGTCGCTGCCTTTAATATTGTCTCAAGTCTTGTCATGCTAGTGACGGATAAAAAAGCCGATATCGCTATTCTAAAAACCTTTGGTGCTTCTCCGCGCTTGATTACTCAAGTGTTTATGGTACAAGGCGTGGTGATTGGCGTGATCGGTACGATTGCAGGCACTATACTTGGCGTTATATTTGCGCTAACTATCAGCGATATCTTAGGGTTTATTAATCAAAGCTTCGGTCTGAATCTATTTGATGCCTACTTTATTAATTATCTGCCCTCGCAGCTGCGTTTAACGGATGTGGTGTTAATTACGGGTGCTTCGTTTATCTTGAGCTTTTTGGCGACAATTTATCCTGCACGCCGTGCTGCTAGGATTCAACCAGCACAAACTTTGCGTTATGAGTAATTGGCTCTTAACGCGATCCATAACGTTGCTATGCTAGTAACGCCGCTTCACGAAGAACAGCGCTACACGAAGTTAAATGTACGTCAATTACGTCAATGAAGGATAAGCTATGGCTGCCATTTTAGAGGCGAGCAATATCAGTAAGATATACGATGAAGGCGCGGTCAGTACGCAAGTACTCACGGGTTTGGATTTAAATATTAATGCAGGCGAGCGCATTGCGATTGTCGGTACGAGTGGTTCAGGTAAGAGCACTTTGTTACATTTGCTTGGCGGGCTTGATACGCCTACCAGCGGTGAGGTCTGGCTGCACGGTAAGTGCCTCAATCACATGAATGAGACTCAGCGCGGCGCTATGCGCAATCAGTATCTAGGCTTTATCTATCAGTTTCATCATCTCTTAGCGGAATTTACAGCGATAGAAAATGTTGCTATGCCGCTACTGATGCGCCCAAAAGTATCTACCACTGAGGCACGCAGACAAGCTGTTGAGATCCTAGAGAACGTCGGCTTGGGTCATCGACTCGAACACAGGCCAGGCGAGTTGTCTGGTGGTGAGCGTCAGCGGGTAGCGATTGCACGCGCGCTGGTGACCAAACCGTCACTTATCTTAGCTGATGAGCCTACAGGTAATTTGGATTACGATAATGCGCAAAGCGTCTTTGGTTTGCTCTCAGAGCTACAAAGCACGATGCAAACAGCGCTGTTGATGGTTACGCACGATCGCAGTCTTGCTGCTCTAGCCGATCGCCAGCTACTTCTGCGTAATGGCCACTGGGAGCAGTACTAAAAGGAGCAGTACTAAAAACTGTCATTGAAATCGTGATTTGATTGATGACGTTTTTGCCAGCTGGAGACGGTTTTGTAGCGCCAAATACCCTTAAAGGCTAAGCCGCAAATAATACTGCTGATAATAGCGAGTATAGTCAATCCCACACAAAAAGCGATGATAGAGACGCTGCCTTTATAAGTTATAAAAGGGTTTGCGCCATCCGATAGTAACCATAAGCTAAAGTCTGCGATCATGCGCCCAATAACCCGCAAACTGATCATAGGCACATCCATAATTTTGGCGCCGATATAATAGCCTGCATAAAATATAGGTAGGGTGGTGAGGGGATTGGTAATCCACGTCAGACCAAGCGCCATAGGTACATTGGCGCGAAATATCAACGAAAAAACTAAGGCGATTAGCATCTGTCCTGGTAGCGGAAAAAAAGCGCTCAGTACCCCAATATAGACAGCCTTATTCAGATTGTGACGATTAAAATGCCACAAGCGCGGATCACCTAAATGCGGCGCAAACAGTTTTAATAAGCGACTTTCTAATAGTTTTTCGGGGGTAGGAAGAAGTTTTTTGAGACGTTTTTTGGACACAGGCGAGCCTTTGATCATCATTTGTATCCTGCCCAAACGTAGTGACAGGCTAGGGTATAACCACGATTAGCAGTAAGCATTTAAAAGTTGTGGCTATAGAGCTTTGCTGGGTTAAGCGCTTGTATAGCTAAATTTAGATAGAATAGATAGAAAACCAAAAGTCCTCCATTTGCTGAGTATAGGGTAATACAAAGACAAATGCTATCTTATGGCGTGGTTATCATCCAAATTTTTGGCTACTAGGTTCAGCGACTAAAAACAAGGAAAACGAGTGTATTGGGTGATAGGAGGGCTGATACTGGTTGCGATGACGGTGGTGTTAACCGTAGCAAACACGACTGCGCCGCCAAGTTTAGGTCTGCTAGATATTACGCTATGGCCTGTATTAGCACTGCTGACAGGCTTGCTTGTGGTGAGCACACGCAAAATCGATACGCGCTTGGCTTATGGCTACGCATCGGCTGACCAACCCTCAAAACCTATAGCAAATGCGCTTTATTATCTTATAACAGCTCTACTTGCTATTGGGCTGATTACGACAAGTGCACTGCAAGCGCTTATCAGTCATGAACGCGCGCAAAGCACTTGCATCACTCAGCCCTTGCGGGTACAAGCGCTCGTTACAGTCGAGGGGCTGAGCGATAGTGTATATGATAAAGGTAGTGACCATGACAAAGGTAGTTCCTATCGGCAAGTCGTTACTCTAAGCCGGTTATCACCCTTACTAACCAAAACATCTCCTCAGCAGCTAGACAAGCTTAACGCTGACTACTACGCTGATCCTACCTCTACTCAATCGACCGATACCGATGCAGACGCAGACTTAAGCAATAATACCTATCGAGTACTCCTTGATGCGTCTAGCAGTACGAGTTTTGGACGCGCTAGTACTAATGATTCGGTCATGGATTTAAATGGCTTAAAGCCTGGCGATCAGCTGTTTATGGCAGTAACCCTGAGTCCCCTTAAAGTCAGACAGGCGAACAATGCCTCAGGCTTTGATAGCCTGCGCTGGCTGCGTGCCCGTCACATTGATGGTACAGCAACGATTATCGCAACAAGCACGGCAAGTATGCCGTCAGCTTCTTTGCCCATCTATGACTCTTATATCAAGCGCTTACAAATAGATATCGATAACGCACGCTGGCAGCTACGGCAGCACTTTTATGAGACGTGGCCTGCGCAAACGAGCGCTCGTCAGCAGGCTAATGCGGTTACCCTAAGTTTGCTTACTGGCGATCGTAGTCTAATCAATCGCGCTACCAAAGATCTGTATCAGCTGGCTGGCATCTCACACTTACTTGCCATATCGGGTACGCATGTCTTATTTTTGGCGATTGTGTTATCAGGTATTGCGGTGCGCCTCTTTAACCGTTGGAGCGCGGTCTATCATTATTTGCCACGCTGGCAGTTACGCTGGATAGTGATGATCAGTGCTGCGTTCCTCTACGCGCTATTCACAGGCTTTGATGTACCAGCGGCGCGTACCGCTTGGATGCTGCTGGCTATCGGACTGGTTAGATTGACACTATTGCCTGTGAGTACGCTGCGTGTACTGCTCGCTTTAGCTGTACTTATGGCGTGGGCAGATCCTTATGTATTGTGGCAAGCGGGATACTGGTTATCCTTTATCGCAGTGGCGCTGCTAATAAAGTATGACGACCTATCAGCAGCGCATGCACCTAACAGTAGCCCAAAGAATAACTCAAATGACACCAACTATACCAAGAAAGTAGCGCGTGAGTTATGGACGGCATTGAAGCGCCTATTTAAGCTACAGTGTTGGTTATTTATCGCGCTGTTACCCGTTAGCTTATTGTTATTTGGCAAAGCTTCTATTTGGGGCTTGTTTATCAATCTATTTGCCATTGGACTGTTTGGCTGGATACTTGTACCACTGAACCTAATAGCAGGTCTGTGCTATTTTGTTGTGCCGTCAGTTGCGGATAGTATCTGGTTGCTGATTAGTACCTTAGTGCTCGGATTGCATGAAATAATACGCTGGTTAACAGCGTCATTATCGACGAGTGCATGGGTGTATACGCCTATTAATATTGGCATCATACTCATAGCACTATTGATAGCAATGCCGTGGCTTGCGCCGCGCGGTCTAATGAGTCGTGCGCTGGCGATAGTGCCGTTGACCCTCTTGATAATGAGCGTACACGCCTATCAGCGAGCTCCAGTTACGCCAATGCTGTATATTCTACCTACCAATGATCGCTATATCAGTGCGGCAGTACTACAGTATCCTAATGATGAGACAGTTACTAATAATGATGTTGCTGCTGATAGTATCCATCTACTGTTTTTGGCCGATCATCAAGTGCAATCTCAGCGCACGTATCCCAGTACGCTCAGTGCTGATAAGCTTGCCACCGACCTTGAACAACAGCTACGTACGCTTTCGATAAAAAACTTAGATGGCGTTATCGTACAAACAGGTACCACAGCATTAACTGCGTCACTGACAGATGTAGAGGATGACCGTGCATATACCAGTCGTTCATTGCTATTGCCACTTACAGTCGCCAAACTCAGCCAGCATTTGTCAACGGCTCGGTATTGGCAGGCAGGGCGACACGAAAAGTGGGGTGCTCAGTATGTCAGGATGGATGATGCGACTAAACCCGTGCGCCTCACTGCAAAGAGCTGTGAACAAGGAATGAGCTGGCAGCCTCTAAAGGGACAATTATCCATACAAGGACTGACCGGTTGGCGTACAATAGAAGATGCTGGGGTATGGGACTGCGCAATCGCTATCGATAGTCGCCAGCCGATACAAATTATGCAGTATAATGCTGGCGATCCATTAAACCCG
Organism: uncultured Psychrobacter sp.; assembly: GCA_947489525.1. GTDB lineage: Bacteria > Pseudomonadota > Gammaproteobacteria > Pseudomonadales > Moraxellaceae > Psychrobacter. The sequence goes on along the minus strand of CANLDW010000001.1, from coordinate 574,913 downwards.
TTAGACCAAGATGTTTTAGTTCTAAGGGGTTCGTTTAGTGGTACGACAAACCAGCAGCATACCGATGCCAAATTGCTACTAGATCAGGCGTCTGACACGCCTAGTCGTGAACAGTCGTCGCGTCTAGTTTTAGATGCAGCAACGCATAGACGTAGCTGGCAGTTATGGGCGCTTTTATGTGATCCCTTTGTTTTTGATATCGATTTTGTTGAGAGTAAGTTATCGGCTAACGATAGCCTAGACGCAGAAGTGCAGAACGCAACGCCACGCGACTTAGACGTCTCAAGCCCACAGATATCAGTGCGTTGGCTTAGTCATAGCGCGTCACAGGTTTCGACCGATATTTTGACAGCTCACAAAGTAGATGCTGTCTCGACTTATGATAATATGCCCTTAGAGGCAGCACTGGCACTTGCCGATACCAGTGAGTAATTCTTATAAGCTGCTCAGACGCCAACGTTCATAATTTCTATACGCTCTACTATTGAACCCGAAACCAAGCACCACCATAGTTATTGTTTATACAGTTACTACTTATATTGATAATCAATAACTTAATCGCGTTATTAGTTTATCTATCCTTTATGTTTTAGATTGTTTTGACCTAGGAAGTGATATGCCCAATTGGCCACCAGACCCTAACAAACGTCCAGATGATTCGGTAAACTCGCCTGCGTCGCAGCAGACACCACAAAACCAACCGAGCGGACAAGAGTGGCGTCTCATTGAAAACACCTTGCTTGCAAGCGTCGTCGAGCAGCGCCGCGCGCGCCGCTGGAGTATCTTTTTTAAGCTATTAACGTTTGGTTATATACTGTTATTGTTTTTGACCATAGGACGCAGCTGCAGTACCAGTGCGCCGCCAGGTGTCGACGGTATTGATACCAGCTTGCCGCATTTAGCGGTTGTTGAGCTGCAAGGTGTTATCAGCAACGATGATATCGCTAACGCTTACGATGTTAATAAAGCGTTGACACGCGCTTTTGAGAACAGTAACTCGCAAGCGGTAGCGCTGGAGATTAATTCTCCGGGCGGCTCGCCAGTGCAATCCGATGAGATCTGGCAGACGATGATGGATCTGCGTACTGAATACCCTGACAAAAAGCTCTATGCCGTCATCGGTGATATTGGTGCCTCTGGCGCTTATTACATTGCCTCAGCGGCAGATGAGATCTACGTCAATCCCTCAAGCCTAGTTGGCTCCATTGGGGTTATTATGCCAAGCTATAACCTTCAAGGACTTATGGATAAAGTCGGAGTAGAAGATCGTACGATTACAGCAGGTGAGTACAAGGATATCCTAAGCCTGACGCGTCCATTGACTGAGTACGAGGAGCAGCACGTTGAAAACGTCCTTGCCAATACGCATGAGCATTTCATCAACGCTGTTAAGCAGGGGCGCGGTGATCGCCTAAAAAACCCTGAGGAAAATCAACTATTCTCAGGCTTGTTTTGGACAGGTGAGCAGTCTATAGCGCTCGGTCTTGCTGACAAGACGGGCAGCATTGCCACGCTCGAAAAACAGCTTGAGATCGATAATGTTGTCAACTACACACCTATGGATCCCTTCCAGCTATTTATGGATCGTTTTGCTATTAAGCTGGGTGCAGGTATCGGTTCTAGCGTGGACTTAGGTGTCTTTACGCAAGAAGAGAACAAGGCGCAAATGCGCTAACAGCATATGTGTTAACTGCAAGGATGTTAACTAAGACATCTCATATTAACTCTTTTAAGGCTGAGCGTATGATTATGCTCAGCTTTATTGCATTGGGTGCCATTGTATTAGGTGACATTGTATATTGTATAAGGGATGTCATGTGGAGATAGCATTGTATAGACCACTTAAAACCGCTACAGTATAGCTCATAAAGAGCAGTCACTTCGCTTTGACTCAAAAGCACTGCATCGCAATATCTATATAATACCTATACAAAGAGCCTGATATGAATGAGCCAACCCCGCAGTCCTTTGCATCACTCCCTCTATCGCAAAAAACACAAAAACCAGTCCTGCATTTCGCTCACGCCAATGGTATGCCAAGCGCGGTTTACGAGCCGTTTTTTGAGGTCTTAAGTCAGTACTTTACGATTGAGTACATTGAGCTATTGGGAGATACACCGGATTATCCTGTTGATAATCATTGGCGCAGTCTGACCCAGCAAATTATAGACAGCGTACAGCGGGTTTGTGACGCGCATAACGTGACTCAAGTCATTGCTGTTGGTCACTCGCTCGGTGCGATGTGTACGATGCAAGCGATATATCGTGCACCTGCAAACTTTAGCCAAGCTGTGCTTATGGATCCGCCTTGGATCTACGGCAAACTGAGCTTTTTATGGCATTTAGCCAAAAGTGTCGATCGACTGCCTTTTATGAATAACCGCTTGATGGATAAGTTATCGCCTGCCGGCGTCTCAAAACACCGCCGTGATGTCTGGGACAGCCGCGAGCAAGCGTATGAGATGCTACGAGATAAAGGCTTTTTTAAAGATTTTGATGAGCGCAGCTTCGAGGGTTACATCAAACACGGGCTACATACGCGAGCTGATGGCAAAGTCACCTTAGCTATCCCTAAAGCGGCTGAGGTTGCGGTTTTTCGTACTAATCCTTCGTGGTATTGGCTAACGCCCAATCGTGGCCCTAAGGTTCCAATGACCCTGATCATTGGGGAGGACAGTGTGTTTTTAAAACGTAAGTTGCCGCAGCAGATCAAAGCGCGCTTAGGCATACCCTTTGTCACGCACAAAGGCGGGCATATGTTTCCACTAGAGCATCCAGACTCCGTCGCCGCGCAAGTACTGGCACTAATCGATAAGCAGGCGTCACAATAGCCTTTAGTATTACTGCTAATGCTAATGCTAGTGTTAAGGTCAATATCACTATCCTATCAGTGCCATGAGTCACGTAGAAGTTAGTCACGCTGCAATATTGGCAATAATCTTAGACCATAAGTGATCTGTATGTCCCCTCGCGCTCATTCTCATCTAAACCTGCCGCCTACGCCGAAAAAGCCACTGTTCTCAGGTATCGCTACGCTGTTACTGCTGATAGCTATGGTCATTGGCTTTTTTATTAGCCAGTTAATAGGCGTCTATATTGCAGGAAGACTGGTACTACCGAATGTAGATACCTTATCAGCTGCCGATATCATATTGGCTGGTAGTGCTGATGGTACGGTGGTGAGCTTATCGATTTTGATCAGTGGAGCCATACTATTAGCGCTCAGTGGTCTGCTTATCAAGATTAGGGGTGGTCAGGTTCGGCGCTACTTACAGATCAAAACGTTCAAGCTTATGACAGCGCTCAAACTATCTGGGCTGCTACTGCTGTTTATGATTGCAAGTCAGCTGCTCACGTACGTGCTTGACAAAGATCCTATGGTCTTTATCACTCCTTTATATGAATCAGTTAGCTCGATATGGCTCTTTGTCTTAGCGATTGTAATTGTTGCGCCGCTGTATGAGGAGGTTATCTTTCGCGGTTTGCTGTGGTCGGCGCTTGCTGAACAGTTTAATACAGTACAGCTACGCGCTGCGACAACGGCTAGTGTGACGCTGAGTACCAAAAGTGCGATTGCTGCAAGCTTAGTAACCAGTCTTATCTTTGCTACTATTCATCTACAATATGGTCTGTATGAGATCAGCACCTTAGTGGTGCTGGCATTGATATTTTGCTACGCCCGCATCAAGTCAGGCTCGCTACTACTGCCGATTATGCTGCATATCGTTAATAATGGTGTGGCATTAGCCCTGTATATGACGCAAATGGGCTAAGCACTTAGTTGCCAAGGTTAAGCATCAGGATTAAGCGCTAGAACCTCAGTCGCTGCGCGCTCGATATCATCAAGGTTTAGATCAGGTTTGCCGCTGAGTGCTTGTCGCCACTTGCGTGCGCCCGCCATGCCTTGGAATAGACCCAAATAATGACGCGCCATAGTCGGTAGGCGCTCACCTTGCGCTATTTGCTCACGCAAATAAGGATAGAGCTGAGCGACAATCTCTGAGCGCTTAGGAATAGGATCGCCCCATAAGCTGTTTGCCTCAGCCAGTAGGTAAGGGTTTTGATAAAAGGCGCGTCCAATCATCACCCCATCGAGGTGCTCTAAGTGCGTCTTGATATCATCGAGGTTGTCGATACCGCCGTTGATCTCAATGGCAAGCTTAGGAAAATCCTGTTTAAGACGATACACATCATCGTAACGCAGCGGCGGAATCTCGCGATTTTGTTTAGGGCTGAGTCCTTGTAACCAAGCAGTACGGGCATGGACGATAAAACGCGTACAACCCGCTGCTGCTACCGTCTCAACAAAATCTGCCATAAACTCATAGCTATCAAAATCGTCGATACCGATACGGTGTTTGACGGTAACAGGAATATCGACAGCTGCTTGCATGTGTTTGATAAGCCTCGCTACTGTCTGCGGCTCTGCCATCAGGCAAGCGCCAATTTTGTTGTGCTGAACGCGGTCTGAGGGACAGCCTACGTTAATATTGACCTCATCATAATGATGCGCTTGCGCAAACTCGGCGCACTGTGTCATCTCGCGGGTATCCGCGCCGCCTAGCTGTAGTACAAGAGGGTGCTGGCTATCATCAAAACGCAAATGACGCGCACGATTGCCAAAGATGAGAGCGCCAGTACTAATCATCTCGGTATATAAATAGACGTGCGGATTAAAGAGTCTGGCAAAATAGCGGTAGTCCGTCGTGGTCCAATCTATCATTGGTGCCACTGAGAGCCGTTTATTAGTCATATCAAGCATAGTGCATCATACCCTTTGTCTCGCTTGGCTGAGCGAATAACCATATACATTCAGTCATGTCTTGGATACATACTGGCTTAGCCTATTATCCATAAATCATCATAAGAGTGATACTTATTGATGGTTTTGTTTTTAATATCAAGGCCAGGGTTAGATCACATCGTCTATCTGCTTAAACTCAGGCAAATTATTAAAATACAGACCCATAATAACACCGATTGCGCCAACAAAAGCGATGTACAAAGCAGGCGAGAAGCTGACAAACATGGTCGCATAGCCGAGCGCAAAAGGCATCAGACCACCGACAATGGCGTAAGTAATATTATATGCAAAACCTAGTCCCGTGAGGCGTACATTAGTCTCAAACAGTCTGACAAAGATAGCGGGCACCATTCCAACAATACCTGCAAAAAAGCCTAAAAGCGCGTACATAAATAAAATATAATCGCCACCCGCTTGCAGATGATAATAAAAAGCAAAGGTTTGTACGATAAGTAAAATAGACCCTGCCGCTAAAATTTTACCGAAGTTTTGATAGTTGGCAAGTAACCCATAAAAAATACAACCCAAAACTATAAATATAATGCCAATACTATGCCCAAAAGCAAACAAATCACTATCTAAGTCAAAACGTAGCTCAATAAGGTCTGGGAGTAGTAACACAATCACGATGACTAAGCTTGCTATCACAAAGGTAAGCATCATTGCCACAAATAAAGACTGTTTGCAGTACTTAAATAATAAAGTAAGGGGCTGCTCGTTTGGCTGATCGCGTTTGGCTTCTACCATAGCAAGGAACAAAGGCGATTCCTTAACATAGCGCCATGCTAGTAGTGGTAGGGTGCTGAGTACTGCCGCAACAAAAAAAGGCACGCGCCAACCCTGATCAATCATCTCAGCGCGGCTCATTGAGCTATCAAGCCACATAAAAAATGCGTTTGAGAACAACACGCCGACGAAGAAGCTAGCCGTTACGTAGCTACAGCCGATCGAGAGATGCTCACGTGATATGTGCTCAGCAGTATAGGTCCATGACAGCGGCACAAAGATACCAAAGGCCATGCCTTGTATGAGTCGCAGTATGATAAATAATGCAGGGGCAAAAAGACCCCACTGCGCGTAGGTTGGCAGGCAGGCCATAGCAAGCAAGCTGATCGCAGTCACCACTATGCTCATTAACAGTACCGGTTTACGTCCCCTGACATCTCCAATTCTACCAAGAATGATTCCGCCAAGAGGACGCGCAAGATAGCCTACTGCAAAAAGTCCTAATCCTAATATCTTATCGACATCGGGATCAATACTTGCAGGAAAAAAAGCGACCGCTACGGTATCGGCAATATATAAATAAATTAAGAAATCAAAATAGATAATAGCGCTACTAAGACAGATAAATGACAGTAAGTTCTTATCTTTTTGTGACATCAAAGCGTATTTAGCACGGTGAGGCATGGTGGTTTGCGTATCCATATATCAAAGTAATTACAAAGACGATTGTCACATTGGAGATCATCAACACTAAAAAAGCAATAAACCTTATAAAAAGTCTATTGAACCAGCAACTCAAATAATTTGGATAATTAAAGGATGCTTTAATAACTTATTATCAAGCCGTCACTAAAGTAGATACAGTCAGGTAAGTTAAGGTGACACAATGAAAATATGCTATATTATATAGTAAATAAATCATGTGCTTAATGAAATTTTAAAGCTTTATTATATTCAATATCAGACATAAAGTTAGTCCAGTACCAGTACCAGTACCAGTACCAGTACCAGTACCAGTACCAGTACCAGTACTGAGCTAAATAGGGGTAATAAATCTTGTATAAGCGTTTGAACGTAGTACAGTAAAACGATGACCAGTACTATAGCAACCAGTCAATAGGTAGCCATGACATAATCTTAAGCCAAATATAATCACTCATATCAAGACGCGGCTCAGAGGTATAAACGATCTTTTGATCTTCCTCAATCGTATGCCATTCAAGCTTATTATCAGCGTTAAGTTTTACCTCATAAGCTTGCGTTAATAAATCTTCATCGAGCGCCTCATGCAGCTGGCGGGCAAGCTCGTCATCATTGATGATAACGCCCATCTCCGTATTGATATTTGCGGAGCGCGGATCGACATTGTAGGAGCCGATAAACACTTGATAATCGTCGACGGCAAAGGTCTTGGCATGCAGGCTGGTTGAGGATTGACTGCGCGCGCGCCACAGCTTGTTTTCGCGTTTTTCCTCAGAAGCGGTGGATTTGAGCTCGTAGATTTTGATACCAGAACGCAAGAGCTTAGGTCGCCACTGACTATAACCTGAGTGCACAGCGGTGACATCGGTTGCATCAAACGAGTTGGTCAAAATCTTAATATCAACGCCTGACTCAGCTAACTGTACTAGAGTGTCAACGCCGTCAGTTGTAGGGACAAAATAGGAAGAGATAATCGTTAGTTTTTTGGATGGATTGCCTAACAGCGTGCGCAGTTGACTCACAAGGTTGGTATCAGTAGGTACGCTTTTAGTCAGCTTACCGACGTCATCGCTTAAAAACTGCATCTGCGTCCAGCGAAACGGCACGCGTTTGTTAAGCAGGTCAGTATCAATGGAGGAGTCTTCCACAGCGCTTCTGTAAACAGATAGGCTGCTACGCGTATTGTTTTTCTCATCACGATCAAGCTTGTCGAGACCGGCTAAAAAGTCGCTAGTGACGTTATCATCTGCCGTTACGATGGTTTCGATATCAAAAGAGATCGGCGCTGACCAGTAGCTGGCAAAGCTATTGTCTATGTCTGCGACAACTTTGCCGATCAGTAACACGTCCAGATCAGCAAATTGGCTGTTTTGATCGTTACTTAAGTACTCATCACCAATATTACGTCCACCGATGATGGTGATTTGCTTATCAAAAATCATGCTTTTATTATGCATCCGCCGATTGATACGCGGTAAACCAGTCACAAAGTTTAACGCTTGGAACTTACGGTGCATGAGGGGATTGATAATGCGTACGGCAATGTTAGGGTGACGTGAGAAGCGTAGTAATTGCTGATCAAGCCCAGCATTGGAATTAAAATCATCAATAAGTAAACGGACGATAACACCGCGCTCAGCGGCTTCCCATAAGTCCTTTAGCATCAACTGACCTGCTTGATCGTTGTGCCAAATGTAGTACTGCATATCAATACTACGTGTCGCCATACTGGTTAGTATACTGCGCGCAGCAAAGGCATTGGCACCCGTTATAATAGGATGATAACCTGATAGATCAGGGTGAATGCTGTTTTGTTCACTGATCGTTGCCGCCAGATCAGGCTGATCGCTTGTCTGTTCAGTAGTTGCAGTCTCAAGATCGGTTGTGGCTCTCTCATCTTGTTTATATAGGTCGTTGAGTCTTTTGGACAGCGCTTGACTCTCAGGTAGATGCGGCTGTTTAGGTAGATTTTGGCAGCCGCTAAGACTCAGTGTTATTCCAAGCGTTATACCAAAAGATAACTTAGGAATTGAAGTATTAAAATTTGACATACGAGATGACCTTGAGAGGCTTAAAAAGGGTCTGAAAGAGGACATAATAACACCGATAAGGTTGTGTTGGCGATGGGGCGACTAATGTTTAAATGTAGGGTTGCCTATACTTGAGTGCTTTATCAAAGATTGCTAGATTATAGGTTGTTTAGTGATCACAATAACGTTTGAAAACATGTCTAAACGAAGTGGGCGTGTTATTATAGCTGCCAATAAAAGTCTTTATAAGTGCAGCGTGTATCTAAGCCATTACGACGCCTTTTGCACTCTAAAAAATAAAGCGCGCTACATTTACTGCTATGGAACCCCTTATGAGTCAGTCGCACACGTTTGATAACCACCCTGTAGATCCAACCGATAATCGAGATGAGAACTGGCGTAACGATGCCCTCGACTTGACACTGGACTACGGTATGCAAACGATCGCAGTACGTGCTGGACAACATCGTACCGATGAGGGTGAGCACTCAGAACCTATCTTTACCACCAGCTCTTATGTTTACGCCTCAGCTGAGGATGCAGCCGCGCATTTTAATGGGACTAAAACAGGCAATGTCTACTCCCGCCATACCAATCCAAGTGTACGTACTTTTGAGCGTCGCCTTGCAGCGCTGGAGAATGGCGAGCGCGCAGTAGCAACAGCCTCAGGCATGGGCGCGATCTTGACCATGTGTCTGGCTTATCTAAAGGCAGGCGATCATCTGCTAGCTGCCAACCAACTTTTCGGCTCTTCAATTGGGCTATTTAACACGTATATGATGAAGTATGGCGTTGAGGTCAGCTATGTAGACTGCTTTGACAATGAGGCGTGGGCCAATGCTGTGCAGCCTAATACCAAAGTGATTTACTGCGAAAGCCCAAGCAATCCTTTAGCACAAATTTGTGATATTGGGTTTTTAAGTAAGCTGTGCAAAGCTAATGATATCTTATTAGTGGTTGATAACTGTTTTGCGACCCCAGCGCTACAGCGTCCTCTAGACTTAGGCGCTGATGTGGTCATTCATTCAGCGACTAAATATTTGGATGGCCAAGGGCGCGTATTGGGTGGCGCGCTGGTCGGTAGTGACGCACTTATGCAAGAGGCTTTTACAGTGGTACGCTCAGGCGGTATCAGTATGAGTCCATTTAACGCTTGGGTCTTTACCAAAGGTCTTGAGACGCTAAAGCTGCGTATGCAGGCGCACTGCGATAGTGCCAATCAAGTCGCCCAGTTTTTGGTGAGCCATCCCAGTGTAAGCACTGTGCATTTTTCAGGGTTAAGCGATCATCCTGCGCACGAGCTAGCAACCGCCCAGCACCACATGAAAAACGGTTACGGCGCGATTATGGGTTTTGAAGTAAAGCCGTCTACAACAAATTCGGACTACAACGATGAAAAATCGGCGGCTTGGCACGTTATTGATTCTACAAAGATGATCTCTATCACTAATAACTTAGGCGATGCCAAAACGACCATTACTCATCCAGCGACAACGACTCATTTTCGCTTAACCCCTGAGGCACGTGCTGAGGCTGGCGTAAAAGACGGTCTTATCCGACTATCGGTAGGGCTTGAGGACGCTGACGATATCATCAAAGATCTAGCACGCGGTTTAGACAGTTTATAAAGATAGCGTTATACTTTGTCGGGCAATTTGTAGCGCGACCTATTTACTCCTTTATTATCTTATTTACAGTACAAAAAAGAGGCAATTATGAATATTCAAGCACTAATGCAACAAGCGCAAACCATGCAAAAGAAAGTCGAGGCGAATGTTGAGACGGCTAAAAAAGAGCTGGCGAATAAAGAAGTCCATGCTGAAGCAGGTAGCGGCTTAGTTAAAGTAACTATGACGGGACGTCATGTGGTCAAGCGCATCAACATTGATCCAAGTTTGCTTGAGGATGAGCCAGATATGATTGAAGATTTGATTGCTGCTGCTATCAATGACGCTGTTCGCCAAGCTGACGAGCTATATGAAGAAACCATGGCTGGCGCGACCGCAGGTATGGGTCTACCACCTGGCATGCAAGGTATGTTTTAGGACGTAATAGCTTGTAAATACTGACTATTGCAGTCAAATAATGGGGTTGTTATCGACAAGATACGACCCCATTTTTATAGCTATTGATAGCTAACATATAAGAGATAAAGGATAATAATTTGCTTACTGCCAAATTTGATCAGCTGGTCAAGCAGCTACGCGTCTTGCCTGGAGTCGGCCAAAAGAGTGCCCAGCGTATGGCTCTGCATCTGCTTAGCAAAAAGCGTCCGCAGGGTATGGCATTGGCGCAAGCCCTTGATGATGCCATGCGTGATATCGTGGAGTGTCAGCGCTGTCATAGCTTTAGCGATGATGAGATCTGTCCGCTATGCCAAGACCCACGGCGTGATGATAGTCTGTTGTGTGTTGTCGAGACGGCAGCGGACGTTATGGCGATTGAGCAAACGGCAGGCTATCGAGGGCGTTATTTTGTGTTAGGTGGTCATCTGTCACCTATTGACGGGGTTAGCGCTGATGATCTTAACATTGATCAGCTGGTTTGGCGCGTCAAACAGGAGCCTGTTGAGGAGCTTATCCTCGCTACAGGTACTACGGTTGAAGGTCAAACCACAGCGCACTTTATTAGTGAAGCAGTTAGTCGTCATGTCAAAAAGGTGACGCGCCTAGCGCAAGGCGTGCCTATGGGCGGCGAGCTTGAGTATCTCGATAGCATGACCTTGGGTCAAGCTATGCAGAACCGCTCTTTTTTATAAGATATAGCTACTCTAAGCCCAAATATAAGTACAGTTATCTCGTATTGTTTTTCCTTCAAGCACACTATATTGTTATAATCACGTGCGTCTTTTTCCTTTTTTAGCGTCTACCTTAGGCGCTTTTTCTTTATTTATGCAGGTATCTGCCCGTGTCCGACTCCCTATCCAGTACAAACGCTCAAGATCAAGGTGCGACTCCCCTTAACCTAGAGGAACAAAGCTCTAATAGCTCAAGACAAGACTTAAATATAACAGTACCTGACCTTAAGGCTTTACTAGATAGTGCCGATGCCGTCCCAGTCACTTGGGTCAAGGCGCAAGAGCAGCTGGATACGGTCGTTGCAGCCTTGCAAACCTGCGGCCGGGTAGCGCTCGACACTGAGTTTATCAAGCGCGATACCTATTATCCAATCCTAGCACTTATACAGATCAATACAGGCGATCATATTTACTTGCTTGATGCGCCGCAATTGCAATTAGATACGTTGTGGCCGGCGCTCAGTGCGGTTGATATAGCGATATGGCATGCCTGCGGCGAGGACTTAGGGATCTTTTATCTGCTGTCTGATTGCCCGCCACTAACCAATATCTTTGATACCCAGATCGCGCTGTCTTATCTAACAGGGCAGCTGCAAATGGGCTACCAGCAAGCGCTTGCTGATCAGCTCGATAGGCACATTGATAAAGAGCACAGCCAGTCCGATTGGCTACAGCGTCCGCTCACTGATGAGCAAGAGCAGTACGCCATTGATGATGTGCGCTTTTTGCCCGCGCTGTATCTGAGCCTTGAATACGCGCTTAAACAGCAAGGGTTATACGATTATGTCTGGGCGGATTGTCAGCTTTATGCTCAAGATCTATATGAGGCACAGCACGTCAAGGATGAGGATATGTACCTGACGATGGCAGATTACCGCTATAACTCGCAGCAGATGACAGTATTGCAGGCGTTGGCGACGTGGCGGGAGCAGTTAGCGCGCGCTACCAATCAGCCGCGTACTTTTATTATAAAAAAACAAGCGGTACGCGAGATCATCACCGAAGATCCGACAAGTATGCGTCAGCTGGCACAAAAGACGACGATACATCGTCATATGCTGCGTCTATACGGTGAGGAGCTGTTAAAGATTATTAGTGAGGCTAAGAAGCGCTCGGTGCAAGAACAACCACCGCGTCTACCAGCGCCGTATCGCTCAAAAAATAAAGTGCTATCAAAGGCAGTACAAAAGGCGATAGATAGCCATGCCGAACATCTAGGTGTACCTGCCAATGTACTGATGCGTAAAAAATGGTTGCACCAATTATATGAAGTAATCGCCTATGACAAGGACTTAGCTGATCTACCGACGGGCTTGCAAGGCTGGCGCGCTGATTGGGTCATTAATACCTTGATTCCTATCATTGAGGAACATAAGGTTGAGCTTAAGCAGGGCATGGGGGTTAAGTAGTTTAGTGCTTAAACTCATCATTTTTCAAAAAATAAACCACTTGCTGAGCCACGTCCTTATTCATCAGCATTCCAGTATGGGTGACGGGCAGCACAATGTGATCGGTAGCACCGGCAAACTCAGTCTCTGACACATAAACCGTGCCATCATGCGCGAAGCTGTCATGGTTTAGAGTATTGCCAGTCTTACGTAGTTTGCGATTATGATAGCTTAAAATAGGCTGTCCCAAACCCTGAGCTTTATTGCCTGCGATAACACCAAGCGCAATACCTTTTGGCAGTGGCGCAACCGTCCCATCCAACGCTTGCTCGTAAGATCTACCAACGATAGCAGGAAGTAATCGCCATATATAATCCGCGCTAATACTGCCATTGTGCGGCGTGCCAAGAGTAACGCAGCGACCGATCTGCCACTGTGGATAGTGCGCGACAAAATCACGAATGATGAGTCCGCCTAAACTGTGTCCAACGAGATCGATAGGTTGATCAGGATTATAATGAGTCTCAAGCCAAGTATTTAAACGTTTGCTATTGGTTTTGATACTATCGCGCATGCTGCGATAGCCGAATTGATTGGTGGTAAAACCTGCTGCTTGCAAACGTTTGGCAAGCGGACGCATAACAAATGCGGCTTGATGTAAGCCATGAATCAGAATGACGCGGTTTGTTGACATAGGTAATGGCACTCGATAATTATTCATCAAATACGCGTATAATATCATTAGCCTATGGATTTTTCTTCTTATCAACTGTTATTAGCGATCATTATAGTCAATCAATATTAAAAGTGGTACAAGTCAGACGAGTGCAAGTACTACAGTAGTAGGCTAAACGAGTCTAACGCTGTAACACTTTAATAGGGGTTCGACTATAACTTGTAGACCAATAAAAACCTCCAAATCAGCTACTGACTTGGAGGTTTATTTTTAGCTTAAGATGCGTCCTTTAGCGATAACTACATGTAGTTCTCAATACTAGGGCAAGAACACATGAGATTTTTATCGCCATAAACGTCATCAACACGCGCTACGCTCGGCCAGAACTTATGCGCGCGCACATAAGGCAGCGGGAAGGCGGCAGTATCGCGGCTATAAGGATGTGACCAGTCGCTGTCCGTAATCATAGAGGCAGTATGTGGCGCGTTGACTAGAGGGTTGTCTTCAAGCGTCCAGCCATCATCGCCCGCTTTGGCTTTTATCGCCTCCGCTTTAATTGACTTGAGCGCACTGATAAAGCGATCTAGCTCTTCTTTGGATTCAGACTCGGTCGGCTCAATCATCAGCGTGCCTGCGACAGGAAAGCTCATGGTTGGCGAGTGAAAACCATAATCCATCAAGCGCTTAGCGATATCACTTTCACTAATACCTGTCTCTTCTTTTAGCGGACGGATATCGATGATACATTCGTGAGCGACGCGGCCATTCTTGCCAGCATAGAGCACAGGATAGTCGTCTTTGAGCTGATCGGCAATGTAGTTGGCATTTAAGAGCGCTAAGTGCGTGGCTTCAAGCAGACCGTCGCGGCCCATCATCGTAATATACATCCATGAGATCGGTAGGATACTTGCTGAACCATACGGCGCCGCTGATACTGCTGAGCAGTCGTTTGGTGCATTGTGTACCGGGCTTAGCACATGATTGGCTTTAAACGGTGCAAGATGCGCTTGCATACCGATAGGACCCATACCAGGACCGCCGCCGCCATGTGGAATACAAAAGGTCTTGTGCAGATTCATGTGCAGCACATCAGCGCCAACGTCAGCGGGCTGCATAATACCTACTTGCGCGTTCATATTCGCGCCATCCATATAGACCTGACCGCCGTGCTTGTGAACCAAATCACAGATCTTACGCACGCCTTCTTCGAACACGCCATGTGTTGAGGGGTAAGTAATCATCAGTGCGCCCAGACGCTTGCTGTGCTCCTCGCACTTTGCGGTAAGATCGTCGATATCGACGTTACCGTTATCGTCAGTCTTGACCACGACAACTTGCATACCCATCATCATCGCGGTGGCAGGATTAGTCCCGTGCGCTGACATGGGGATTAGGCAAACGTCACGCTGCGTCTCGCCAAGTGACTCGTGATAGCGGCGAATGGCAAGCAGTCCCGCGTACTCGCCTGAGGCACCAGAATTGGGCTGCATGGAGACATCATCAAAACCAGTAATTGCTTTGAGCTGATCTTGCAAGCTATCGATCATAGCAATGTAGCCGGTGACTTGATCGCGCGGTGCAAACGGATGCACATTGGCGAATTCAGGCCAGGTGATCGGTAGCATCTCACTGGTGGCGTTGAGCTTCATGGTGCAGCTACCAAGCGAGATCATACTGCGATTCATCGCCAGATCTTTATCCTCAAGCGACTTTAAGTAGCGCAGCATCTCATGCTCGGTATGATGCGAATTAAACACCGGATGAGTTAAGATATCGTCGGTACGTAGGTGCGCGCTATCGAGCGAAATACTCGCCTTGGTCGGCAATTGATGCGCTTTGCTAACGAACAGCTGTGTTAAGACTTTAAAGTCCGCCTCATCGCTCGTCTCGCTAAAGGCAACCGCCAGCTTATCCGTGCCTAGACGCCATAAGTTGTAGCCGACGTTATCCGCGTTTTCAAAGATTTGGGTGGCAAGCTTCTCTGAGCCGCAGTCCACAACGACAGTATCAAAGAATTGCTTGTGAACAACGCTCAAAGACGTGTCGTTGTCCTTGTTTTGTTCGATGACATTGGCAAAGGCAGTTGCAAAGGCATGGATGCGCGTTGCAATGCGTTTGACCCCGCTTGGGCCATGATAAACGGCGTACATACCCGCGAGATTAGCAAGCAGTACTTGCGAGGTACAAATGTTGGAGTTGGCTTTTTCGCGGCGGATGTGCTGCTCGCGCGTTTGTAGTGCCATACGCAGCGCAGTATTGCCCTCAGCGTCTTTTGACACGCCAATGATACGACCCGGCGCTGAGCGTTTGGCTTTGTCCGAAAACGCAAAGTAGGCGGCGTGCGGACCACCAAAACCCATCGGGATACCGAAGCGCTGCGTACTACCTAGAGCGACATCGGCGCCCATATCGGCAGGCGATTTTAGTAGTACCAAGCTCATGATGTCGCTTGCCACGCTGACGTAAGTCTTGTTCTTTTTTACCGCGCTGATAACGTCCGTTAAGTCTTTAACATCGCCCTCTTGTCCCACGTATTGAAACAACGCCCCGAAGTAATCGCCCGATTTGGCTAAGTCAAAATCACCAACGACAACCTCCCAACCAAAGTACTTGGCACGGGTATGAATGACATCAAGCGTTTGCGGATAGACGCGCTCATCAACGAAGTACTGGCTTGATTTACTTTTGCTCACGCGCTTGGACATCGCCATCGCTTCGGCGGCAGCGGTTGCTTCATCAAGTAGTGAAGCACCTGCCATCTCAAGTCCGGTGAGATCAATACAGACTTGCTGGAAGTTTAGTAACGCCTCTAAGCGACCCTGAGCAATCTCAGCTTGATAAGGGGTATAAGCGGTGTACCAGCCCGGGTTTTCGAGTACGTTACGCTGGATGACCGCTGGCATACGCACCGGGGAGTAGCCTTGACCGATATAGCTTTTATTAACGGTAATGTCATCTGCCATCGCGCGTAGCTTAGCTAAAGCGGCATGTTCACTCATAGCAGGCGGCAGGTCTAAATCTTTATTTAAGCGCACCGGCTCGGGAACCGTATCATTGATAAAGCTTACCATATCATCGTAACCGATAGCGCTTAGCAAGTCCGCTTGCTTGGTTTCGTTAGAGCCTAAATGGCGATAAACAAACTCCGCTTCGTTAAATAAACCGTCAAAGGTATCGAGCGTCGGGTTTTGTGAGGTAGTCATAACAATCCTTTAGCAAGGTGATAAATAGTAGCGCCATTAGGGGCGCAATATAAATGTAGCGATAAGCGTGCTTTATGATAGGGCGATGAGCACGCTGAGCTATAAAAGACAAGTACGAACAGAACAAGTTAAACGTAATGGACGAGCTGTTCTTGCTCAAAGCGAAACTGGCTATTATAAATGCCATTGTCCGCTCGCTCGCCTGCACCGATCATCATCACAATGTGATGATCGTCGCTCAGATCAAGTAGACGCTTCATAGCAGGCTCATCAAAGCCGCCCATAGGACAGCTGTCAAAGCCGTAAGCACGCAAGGCGAGCATCAAGTTTTCAGCCGCAAGCGCTGCATTATTGGTCGCCCAGTTTTTGACATCATCAAAGGTATAGTAAGGAGATTTGATCGGCCCTTTGACGCCTCTAAATACTTTGATAGCACCCCATTTAGCAGCGGAGATTACATTTGCAGGACCACGCAAAAAGTCCAAGGTAACCATCTTGTTGTAGTAGTCTTTAACCTTTTTGGGTACAGGCTTATCTGGGTACTCACGCAGTATTTGCTGCGCGTGATCGTGCCAGTTATCCGTGCGGGCGACCACCGCGATCAGACGAGTCGAGGTCTTAGCAGCATTTTGATTCATGCAGTTTTTGACAGCGCGTTGACGCTTATCACTGCTATCAATGACATAGAACTCCCACGGCTGCAAATTGCTAGAGTTAGGCGCTAGCATTGCCAGACGCAAACAGTCCGCCATGACCTCATCAGGTATCGGGGTGTCAGTGAAGCGGCGTACTGAGCGTCGCGATTCTACCACCTCACGAAACGCTTGTAGCTGCGGTGTATGGGTCGGAGTAGCTAGAGAGTCTTGATTTGCAGGTTGAGAGCTCATAGTGTGATCCATGCTGATGATTGGTGGTCGTATTTAAAGGCGCGATTAACACAAAGGATAAAACTGAGTTGTAAATATTATAAACAAAAGCACCGTTCAGGCAATTAGCCCAGCAGTTCGTGTTCAGTATTAATAATGGAGACAGATACCAGTGATTACCAGTATCTGTAGCGTTTAAGATTTATATAAAAGGATATAAAACTAAGCTTATATCTCGTTTTCGTACTCATCTGCACTCATAAGTGCCTCATAGTCATCCATGTTGTCAGGCTTTATTCTAAAGAACCAACCATCACCATATGGATCTGAGTTAATGATTTCAGGATCGTCCTCTAAGCTTTCGTTGATAGCTACGATCTCGCCTGAGATAGGCGCGTAGACGTCAGAAGCGGCTTTTACCGATTCTACCACTGAGATCTCATCATCGACAGTGATCGTATCACCAACCTCTGGCAGCTCGACGAATACCACATCGCCTAATAAGTCCTGCGCGTGATCGGTGATACCGACAGTGATCGTACCGTCGTCTTCTAGGCGTAGCCATTCGTGACTGGCGACGTATTTTAGTTCTGCTGGGATATGACTCATAGTGCTCTCCTAGGTATAAAAAGGTATAAAAAAGATGGATCAAAAGTGATGACTTATTAATAAAGTCGTGTTTTAACAGTGCACAGTTCATGCAGTTTTACTGAGCGCAATACTTTAGTCAAACTGCGCCTCACCATTACGAACAAAGGGTAGCTTGATCACCCGCACATCGACAAACTTACCTTTACCGCGTAGATCGATCTGTACGGTGTCATTATCGGATACGTTTGCTGGTACGCGCGCAATAGCGATGGAGTGCTTAAGGCTAGGGGAGAACGTACCACTAGTGATAATGCCCGTCTGCTCATGATCTGTACCTTGGTTAATGGTCACAGTCATGCCTTCACGTAACACACCGCGGCTGGTTAATAATAGCCCCACTTGCTTCATCGCAGTGTTGTTGTCTTTGGCTTGCTTGCGCTGACTCACTAAAGCGTCACGGCCAACGAAGTCGCGCTCGTCTTTGAGTGCCAATGTCCAGCCCATGTTACATTCGTACGGGCTAATAGTCTCATCCATATCGTGACCATAGAGGTTCATACCCGCTTCCATACGTAGCGTGTCACGAGCGCCAAGACCAGCGGGTTTAACGCCACTGGCTTTTAATAACTCAAAAAACGCTGGCGCATCAATGCCATGCATAATGACTTCAACGCCGTCTTCACCGGTATAGCCCGTACGTGCGACGAACCAATCTGCACCTTCAATAGCGCTTAGATCAGCCCCAACAAAAGGCTTAAGATCAGATAAAATTTGTAACCATGCAGGCTTTGCTGCTGCAAGTTTTGCAACCGCTTTTGGGCCTTGAACGGCAAGCATGGCAAGCTCAGGTCGCTCAGTAATCGTCACTTCAAAATCTGTGGCGACTTTTTGAAACTGGGCTAGATCTTTGTCGCGAGTCGCCGCATTTGAGACGATACGATACTGCGTGGCATCTTCATTCATCAAGTAGACAATTAGATCATCAATGACGCCGCCTTGCTCGTTGAGCATAGGAGAGTATAGTGCCTTACCGACGGTTTTGAGTTTGGCAACATCGTTCGCCAGCAGCTTTTGTAGCCAAGCTTTGCTATCAGCCCCGTGTACATCAGTAATGACCATATGCGAGACGTCAAACATCCCCGCGTCACGGCGCACGGCGTCATGCTCTTCGATTTGTGAGCCGTAATGGATAGGCAGCTCCCATCCTGAAAAGTCTACCAATTTGCCATCACTATCGACATGAGACTGATAAAGAGGCGTGCGCTGCGGCGTTTGCTGAACGGCATCGTTATTAGAAGGGTTTTGAGTATTTTGAGTAGAGGTATTGGTCATAACAAATCCTTGTGTGAGCGCTGATAAATATCAGAATTCACTAAAGTTGCGAGAAGAGTCTAAGTAGCAGTATATATAGCAAGACTACTACAAAGGGCGGCGCAAAAAAAGACACAGCTGTCGGCCAAACAGACCCTAAAGATCCATCTAAACCTGAGCCCTATCTGTCCTGTGACCTGAGATTTTCAATACGAAATATGCCGTTGTACTCATGTCGGCATCTTGTATTTTCTCCCCTTCGGTGGGTAAAGCGTCGTCCGCTAGTACCGCTCTCCAGATTTGTTATGCCTTATGTTTGAAGGTTTCAGAGGCAAATAAGCATCATAACCATAAACAATATTGACATGTGTTTTTCAGTCCTTTTACCTGAGCGATTGGCAGGGTGGATGCGCCTTCGGTGGTCATGATAGCTTGGATCTATAAAGTAGCGGATAATGGAACTGGCTACTGTAAGATAAACTACAGACTCTCTCCTGAAAAAACGCTTTTATTATGAAAGGTTCACCGCCATTTTACAAGTCGCAACCAAGATTAAAGTCAATAATTTGGTAACACTTATGCTACGGCAAAGCGCCTACTCAAAGCGCGCTAAACTATGCTAGGCTACACACAAGATTGACTATCAATAGATTCAAATAAGAATAGGTAACCCGTATGCACTGCGATATTTACAAGTTCACTAAACACAGCGATATGTACGTCTATATTGCCCGCCCTGACTATCCTGATGATACCGACGAGATTAAGGACTGGCTTGGCGTACTGCCTAAAGACTTTCGAGCGACGCTTGGTACCAGTAAGTTTGTGATGCATCTGGATTTAGATGCTACCGAAAAGCTGGCTCGCGCCGACAAGGATGAGGTTATAGCCAAGCTCAAGTCGCAAGGCTACTTTGTACAGATGCCACCGCAAGACGTCATGCGCCGTCAAGCTGAGATGCGTGCACGTGAGGCGCAGGATAATAAGTACGATTAAGCGGTTTGTTTTGCGCCGTCGCTCATTTATAATAGACGTAGGCTATGAGCTTATCATAGCTTTATACATAATAGCGTCATACATCATAGCTTTATACATAATAGCGCCCTTCATTACAGCAGGTAAGTGACACGCATGGACTGGTTAAGAAGCATACTAAAATATCTACCACTAGAAGCGGTCAGTGAGATCCTAGGCGAGATCATTATCTGGTGGAGCCAACTGGTCAAAGATGTACCCCCAGCGGATCTGCCGATGTACGCTTATATCGGGCTATCAGTTTTAGTACTGATACTCTGGGTATTGGTGGCACGCGTGTTACCGCGTCCTCTTGGCGGTATCAGCTGGATGGTATTGTTCGCAATCTTGTTCGCTCCCGGTACAGCGCTGAGTGACCCCAGTATTATTGCTCCCGCTAATGTCAGCGTCGTCTATGCGATTATGATGAAAGACACTGCGGGCGCTATCTCAAATTTGCTACCGATTCTCGTTCTATTAGTTGTTGGGTTGTTCGTCGGTTTTGTCTGGCAGCTTATACGCGGCGCGTTTGAGTCGAGCTTAGATAAGGCGCGTAGCCGTACCGCTGAGGACACGCAAGCCAATATGCAGCTGGCAAGCGGCAACTACTTAGCTGGTCAGCCAAAAGAGCCAAGTTTAGGCACGACAAGCGAGCCTAAGCTAGTCAAGTCCAAAAAGAGCGATGTACTAAATAAAGACCGCTAGTCATATCTTAGAACTTTGAGCATAGAATTTTAAACATAGAACCTTAAACATAAAATCTTGAACAGTGGCACAAAAAAAGACACCTTGAGCGTGTCTTTTTTTGTGCCATATTGGTAAGCTTTGGATAAATTTAATAAGTGCTTTAGACATCGAACAACGAACGCATGAGTATTTCAGTGTCAAGCCGAGCTGTGCTACTCTAATTTGTAAGCTAGCCCTTTTATAGTCATCTTTAATATTTATAGTCATTTAAAATATCGATTGACCACATAACAAAACTGAGACTTGCACTATGACCACAACGAACAATACTGAAAAGAGCTTCACAGGCACAGATAGCTATATCGCTACTGATGATCTGCAACTGGCGGTAAATGCAGCGATGACGCTACAAAAGCCTTTATTAATAAAAGGTGAGCCGGGTACAGGTAAAACCTTGCTGGCAGAGGAGGTGGCGCAAAGCTTAGGTATGCCGCTGATTACGTGGCACGTTAAATCAACGACTAAAGCGGAGCAAGGATTGTACGAGTACGACGCGGTTTCGCGCTTGCGTGACTCGCAGTTAGGTGATGACAAGGTCTATGAGATCGGCAACTATATCAAGCCCGGTAAACTCTGGGATGCCTTTACCAGTACTGAGCGCAGTGTGCTCCTAATCGATGAAATCGATAAAGCCGACATCGAGTTCCCTAATGACTTATTGCACGAGCTTGATAAGATGTCGTTCTATGTCTACGAGACGGGCGAGACCATTACGGCTGCCCAGCGCCCTGTGGTGATTATCACTTCCAACAATGAAAAAGAGCTGCCCGACGCCTTTTTGCGCCGCTGCTTTTTTCATTACATCGACTTCCCTGAAGAGCAGACCATGCGTCAAATCATCGATGTGCACTTTCCTAATATCCAAGAAAAGCTCGTTAACGATGCTCTAGATGTCTTTTATAAACTACGTAGTGTACAAGGTCTCAAAAAGCTACCGTCAACCTCAGAGCTGGTCGATTGGCTGACGCTACTGCTCGCTGATGATTTGGCACAAGAGGAGCTAGAGGAGAACCTACGCGGCGAGAAGTCGATTCCGCCGCTATACGGCGCCTTACTCAAAAACGAAGCGGATGTCACTTTATTGCAGCGCTTTGCTAATATGATGCGTCGTTAGATCTTATATAAGCTATCTATACGCCGCAGTGATACCTTTATCGCTGCTGCGCCCTTAAGTGTCACGTGTGATGTCATCGGCTAAGAGTCTCTTATGTTCATAAAACTATTCTATACCTTGCGTACTTATGGCGTACCCGTCAGCACCCGCGAGCTGCTTGATCTAAATGCGGCACTGACTCATGGTCTGATGATGCAGCCCCATCCAGAAGACCCTGAGCTGCAAACGTTTGCGACGCGTGAGGATATGTATCGCTTGATACGCTTATGTATGGTCAAAGATGAGCGTCATTTTGATAAATTTGATCGGGCGATGGCAGATTATTTCGATGGTGTTGATAGCTTAGATATTGATGAGCTGTTAGCCAAGCTTACTGATATTCCGCAAGAGTGGCTGGATCTTAAGCTTGATCCCAAAAATTTAACCGATGAGCAGCGCCGCCTGCTCGATAGATATGACTCGCTTGAGGAGTTGATGAAGGCGCTAGAAGAGCGTCTCAACGAGCAAAAAGAGCGGCATCAAGGTGGCAATAAGTGGGTCGGCACAGGCGGCACTTCTCCCTTTGGTGCATACGGCGATCATCCTGAAGGCGTGCGCGTGGGCGGTGAGTCGCGTAAGCGCAGTGCAGCTAAGGTCTGGGAGCAGCGCAAATATCGTAACCTCGATGACGATAAGCAGTTGGGAACGCGGCAGATTCAGATGGCTCTACGTAACTTGCGCCAATTTGCCCGTACGGGTAGCGCTGATGAGCTTGATATTCACGAGACTATCAAGCGTACCGCCAAAAAGGGCATACTCGATATTCATATGCAGCCTGAGCGCCGTAACCGCGTCAAAGTACTGATGCTGTTCGATATCGGCGGTAGTATGGATATTCATGTCAATGCGCTTGAGAAGCTGTTTTCAGCAGCCAAAAACGAGTTTAAAACCTTAGATTTCTTTTACTTCCACAACTGTCTGTACGATTATGTCTGGCCCGATAATAATCGGCGACACAGCGCGCGTCTGCCAACCTATGAGCTGCTTAATAAATACGGCCGCGAGTACCGCGTGATTTTTGTCGGTGACGCTTCCATGTCGCCATACGAGCTGATGACTGTCGGCGGCAGCGTGGAGTATATGAACAACGAAGCAGGTATTGTTTGGCTTAAGCGCGTACTCAATCACTTTGACAAAGTCGCTTGGCTAAACCCTGAGGAGCCAAGCTATTGGCAGTACACGCAAACTATTATGGAGATCAAAAAGATCTTTGATGATCACATGTATCCCATGACGCTCCACGGTGTTGAAGAGATGACCGACTATTTGGCGCGTTAATACTCAGGGATTAAAATTATAGTCGTTTTCATTTGAAAGCGACTATTTTTTTTTCGACCAATCCTACCATTACGCCCATCTCTTTTTTATCATGCTTATCGATGCTGGGTGCATAAAGCGCTGAAGCAATTCCGCCATCCAAAAACAACGCATTAGGACAATGCAAATCGTCTTTAAATAGCGCGGCAAAATCGTAAAAGCTGACAGGCTCCTCGCTATTGACGAAGGTTATGTGCCCATCACGACAGATCCCAGCGCCATTACGAAACTTGAGTGAGGTACTATCGGGATTAAATTCAGGATGGATTTGGCCGTCTATTACCAGCATCGGTCCTGACTGCGTCGCATACCAAGGCTGCGCTTGTCCTATTGTTAACTGCTCATTTAAAGCATGACTTTCGGTAATCTGCACATTGCCTGACTTATCCCACCACAGCACACCATTAGGCAACAAATGAAAATTACCGCCACCTTCTTTTAGATTGAGTGCGCGTATCTCTTCACCTTCTATTATTGTATAACCAATCGGCGCGTAGCGGTCGTTGTACATACCCGCATTCATCGCAAAAGCCAGACTTTGGGTGTCTGGCAAGGTATCGATTAGACTGTCAAAGGTAAGAAGAGGCTGCGCGTTTGAGGGCGACTGCCAGAATAACTCTAGAGCGTAACGATCGCTTGCTAATGCGGTTGTACTAACCTGACAGGCGCTATAAGAAAACGGCGTACTTTTTGTCTGGCACGACCAGCTTTGTGCTGTTACGTCTTTACTCTCAGCTGGACTAGGCTGACAACCTGCTAGGCTCAAAGCCATTACAGACACAAGCGCAGATGCTATCTTAGTAAAGGGAGCAGGCACAAAACATGGCATTGATAGCGTATCTTCTATAATTGTCTGTGAGCATTAGGGCGTGTTGAACATTCGACCTTGGCACTGACAGAGACTATTTTTTAGGCGATTTGCAGATAAAAATTGTAAATATAGTCATTCTATATGTCAGTTTTTATCAATAAAGCAGCAAAAAAGAGTCCTGTCCTTGCAGGCTGATGCTAAAATCGCCCTAGTCGTTGTGAAAATCTAGCCAATGCAATGAGCATTACCTGCAATTTTCACTTAGACTAGAACTATTTTAGCTATCAGCAGTGCGCATTTGTGAATGTTCAACACGCCCTAAGTTTTAGTTAAATATCATTGAGCTATGATAGACCTCTAAAACGCGAGTAGAGTGCTTAATTTGAGGGTTCAGGCAAATCGCGAAACGTATGATTCACATTGCCAATCATGCTACCGCCATGAGTCAACGTATTGTACTCGTCGTTAGCTGTCTGCTCAGTTGGTGCGTTGGTCTTTTTACCTCTATCACGTGAGTCCTTGTTATAGGCGATAAGTGCATCGTTATTAGGTAAAAAGGTCTCCGGATCTGCCATGACCCACATTTGATTAAAGATATCAGCGCGGGCACGGTTCTCAAGCAGTGCATTCTCATCAGTGAAATAAAAGAACTTAGATAAGAGCTTGATCTGTCCATCGTCAAGGCGACGAGCGATATGATAGGGCTGGAGCTGGCTTGGGTGCTCAAGCCCTACTGCGCCAACGATAGTAGCAAGGGACTTAAGGGTGTTTTTGTGGAAGCTTGCGACGCGCTCAGCTTTGCTCGGCACATCAAGCGCTTTTTGGCGATAAGGGTCTTGAGTGGCGACGCCAGTAGGGCAAGTATTGGTGTGGCATGAGCGCGACTGAATACAGCCAACCGCGAACATAAAGCCACGCGCCGAATTGCACCAATCAGCACCGAGCGCAATCATCCGCGCAATATCAAATCCTGAAACGATCTTACCACTGACGCCCACCTTAATTTTGTCACGAATGCCTGCGCCAACTAAGGTATTATGCACTACCAAAAACCCATCGACCATCGGCATACCGACATTATCCATGAACTCAACCGGCGCCGCTCCTGTGCCGCCCTCAGCACCATCAACAACGATAAAATCAGGATAATTATCGGCTTCGATCATGGCTTTGACAATCGCCATAAATTGCCACGGCTGTCCAACACAAAGCTTGAAGCCAACCGGCTTACCGCCTGACAACTCACGTAGCTGCTGCCAAAAGGCAACCAGCTCGCGCGGTGTGCTAAAAGCAGTGTGTGAAGCTGGCGACACGCAGTCTTCTTTCATAGGAATCTGGCGAGTATCGGCAATCTCTTGGGTGATCTTCTCAAGAGGCAGTACGCCGCCCTTACCGGGCTTAGCGCCTTGCGAGAGTTTAATCTCAATCATTTTGACTTGTGGATCGATGGCTTTTTCGGCGAAGGATTTAGCATTAAAGCTACCATCATCATGACGACAACCAAAGTAGCCGGTGCCGATCTCCCAAATCAGATCACCGCCAAACTTACGGTGGTAGGGACTGATCGCACCCTCGCCAGTATCATGGGTAAAGCCGCCCATTTTTGCGCCTTGGTTAAGCGCCATGATGGCATTAGCGGACAGACTCCCAAAGCTCATCGCCGAGATATTAAATACCGACATGTCGTGGGGCTGCTTACAGTGATCATTACCAACCGTGATACGAAAGTCTTTGCTCTTTAGCGGTGCACTGACCGCAGATTGCAAAAACCACTCTTTGCCATGTTTGTATAGGTCGTTAAGCGTACCAAAGGCATTGGTATCACTGACATTTTTGGCGCGCTGATACACGAGTGCGCGCTGCTGGCGCGAAAACGGGACTTGCTCTTTATCGTCTTCAAGCAGATACTGACGAATCTCAGGGCGAAAGTCCTCAAGCACATAGCGAATATGACCGGCAATAGGATAGTTACTCAAGATAGCGTGCTTAGACTGAATAAGATCGTAAATACCCAAAGCGACGAGTAAACCACCGATGATGATAAGCCACCAGTTACCGAGCAATATACCGGCTAATAATAATAATATAGCGCCAGCAAAAGTACTGTAGCGTAACAATACGCCCATTAAGTAAGGTGTGCTAGTTTTGGGTTCAGGATTGAGATTGGTACGAGACTGGGGCATAAAACACTCAACAGTGAAACGGTATGACGATAAGATGTTATGACAAAAAAGGCGCATAACTAAGCTCATAGGCATTATACGTTGATAATATCATGGCTAAATGAGAGTTAAGTAACGGTGTGCTATCTATATGCTCATTCACAAGATAAGCTAAAACTCCCAATGATAGCGAGCGATTACGTAAGTATTCAATGAAGTTTGGCTGGAGGTTTGTTAAGTTGGGATGATCCCTCTAACCCCCACGCCCAATCCGCTCAGCCAACGCCTGCAACTTCGGCACAATCATCCCTGCATACTCATCCGCATCCCAATTCGCCCTTGGCACGCTGGCATTGAGCGAGTATTCATACCTTCCAGTAGTGACATCAAGCACCCCAACCGCAACCGCTAAGATATCAGGAGAGAACTCGCCATCGGATAGGGTATAGCCATGCGCTTTATAGTATTTTTCTGCCTTAATGAGCATCGTTTGCGCTTGCTGATAGTCATCTTCAGCCAAGTGTTCTTGCAGGTTAGCGTCAATAAATGCTTGCTGAGTAGATAAGCTCGCCGCATAAAAAGCCCGCCCGATGGCCGTATCAGCCACTGGAACTGCCGAACCGACTTGCAGGTTGACGGACAGTCGGGCAGGGCTACGAGAGCAAGCCAAGTAGCGCATCTCGCCCTCGATCTCTTTGGCTAAATTGACCGAAACCTCGTTATTAAGGGCAAACTGGCGTAGCAAAGGTTCAGCGTAAGCCACGATATCATGGCGACTCCAAGCCGCCGCGCTCAAACGGACGGCACTACTACCAAGCTGATACTGACCCTGCGCTGTGGTGCGTAAAAAACCAAGCGTACTTAGGGTATAAATTAGCCGCGTAACGGTTGCTTTAGGTAGGTCGCTCATCTGCACCAACTGCTGATGACTTAACTGATCGTCGTTTTCAAAAGCCGCTAATAAAGCCAAACCACGTCCAAGTGCGGTGACAAATTGACGATCCTCTTCAGCTTTGCTTTGCTGCAATGTGGTATTCATTTGCTCTAGTAAGGAGCTAGCAGTAGAAGTGTGTTTTGTCATTTTATGATCAGATATCCAAGTAAAGGTTTACAGCAGCGGTGTATTCTGTTTAAATAGTTTTATATTATGAAACTTAGTTTTGCACAGCGGAACAATATTGTCAAGAAGCAGCTATGAAGCAGTTATCATGAACTAGCTTTTGACAAACAGCACCGTTAGACCATCAATTTATAGCACCGATTATACAAGTCAAGGAGTACGACATGGCCCCGATTACCAATACCCGCACGACCTCTAGCCCAAGCTTTGATTGGGAAGATCCGTTGTTATTACGTGACCAGCTCACTGACGAAGAGCGTATGGTCAGTGATTCAGCCCACCAGTTTTTTCAAAAAGAGCTCATGCCTGGGATAGTAGAGGCGAATCGCCATGAGAACTTTGATCGTAACATCATGCGCCAGATGGGCGAGATGGGTCTGCTTGGCGTGACTATCGAAGGCTATGGCTGCGCGGGTTTATCACACGTTGCCTATGGGTTGCTAGCACGTGAGATTGAAGCGGTCGATTCAGGTTACCGCTCGGCGATGAGTGTGCAGTCAAGCCTTGTGATGCATCCCATCTACGAGTATGGCACCGAAGAGCAGCGCGAGAAGTATCTACCGAAGCTGGCCACAGGTGAATACGTTGGATGCTTTGGTCTGACCGAACCTGATTCAGGATCAGATCCTGCCTCTATGTCAACGCGCGCACGTAGCATTGATGGCGGTTATGAGCTGACCGGTAATAAGATGTGGATCACCAACAGTCCCATCGCAGACGTGTTCGTGGTATGGGCCAAAGATGACGAAGATAAGATACGCGGTTTTATCTTAGATAAAAGCATGAAAGGCTTGTCAGCGCCAAAGATTGAAGGCAAGTTCTCATTACGTGCCTCGATCACGGGCGAGATTGTGATGGACAAGGTATTTGTGCCAGAAGTCAACGCTTTTCCAGATATTCGCGGTCTAAAAGGTCCTTTTGGATGCCTGAATAAAGCGCGCTACGGTATCGCTTGGGGTTCGATGGGGGCGGCGGAGTTTTGCTGGAAGGCAGCGCGTCAATATACTTTAGATCGCAAACAGTTTGGTCGTCCACTTGCAGCGACGCAATTGGTGCAGCTAAAGCTTGCCAATATGCAAACTGAGATTGCTCTTGGCCTGCAAGCCGCACTGCGCGTTGGTCGTTTGATGGATGAGAATAACGCTGCCCCTGAGATGATATCGCTAATCAAACGTAACAACTGCGGTAAAGCCTTAGATATCGCCCGCGTGGCGCGTGATATGCACGGCGGTAACGGTATCTCCGATGAGTTTCATATCATCCGTCACGTCATGAACTTAGAAGCGGTCAATACTTATGAAGGCACGCACGACATTCATGCCTTAATCTTAGGTCGCGCGCAGACGGGTATTCAAGCGTTCTTTTAGATCGGTTTAATACTTCAAAATGACGCACGCTAGAGTTCGGCTGTTATAGGCTTAATACTAGCGTGCGTTTTTCAGTTTTGAGATACCACAAAACCGATCGGTATGAGCAGAATAAAAAAAGCTTAGAATAAAGAGAATATCATGGATAACGTAGACGTTAATAATAGTAATAACAACGAAAATGATAAACAAGGCGCGCTACATGGCATTAAAGTGCTGGATTTATCCAGAGTGCTGGCAGGGCCTTCTGCAACACAAGTACTAGCGGATCTAGGCGCAGAG
The DNA here is from genome assembly GCA_947489525.1 of uncultured Psychrobacter sp. Lineage (GTDB taxonomy): Bacteria > Pseudomonadota > Gammaproteobacteria > Pseudomonadales > Moraxellaceae > Psychrobacter. Next base: position 545,846 of record CANLDW010000001.1, on the reverse strand, counting down.
GTGATTAAAATTGAGCGTCCGCGTATCGGTGATGAGACTCGGCACTGGGCGCCGCCAGCCTTTGATGATGGTACTTCAGCTTATTATGCGACCATTAACCGTAATAAAAAATCTCTAACGGTAGATATCACTACTGAAGCGGGTCAAGACATTATCAAACAGCTTGCTGCCGATAGCGATATTTTGGTGGAGAACTTTAAGGTTGGCGGGCTTGAGAAATACGGTTTGGATTACGATAGTCTAAAAGAGGATAATCCGCGTTTGATTTATGCCTCGCTAACGGGTTTTGGTCAAACCGGTCCTGATGCGAGACGTCCGGGTTATGATTATATTATTCAAGGATTATCGGGGCTGATGAGTATCACCGGTCCCAGCGACGGCGAGCCGCATAAAGTGGGTGTGGCAGTGGTGGATTTGTTTGCAGGACTGCAATTAACAATCGGTATTCAAGCAGCATTGATTGCTCGTCAGCGTACTGGACGCGGGCAACACGTGGATGTGGCGCTATTAGATAGTGCTTTGGCGATGCTAGCAAACGTCGGCATGAATCATCTGGCATCAGGCAACGTACCCCCAAGGCTTGGTAACCAGCATCCCAATATTGTGCCTTACCAAGTATTTGCCGGAGCCGGCGAGCAGCACTTTATCTTGGCCTGCGGCAATGATCAGCAATTTGTCAGACTCTGTCAGGTTCTAGAGGTCGATTGGCACGAAAACAAGCGTTTTGCGACCAATCCTGCGCGCGTTGAGAATCGTAAATTGCTCTGTGATTGGCTGGCCGACAGATTTGCTGAGCAGACGCGCGCTTACTGGCTCGACGCGCTAAATAAAGCAGGCATTCCTTGTGGGCCGATCAATAATATCAGCGAGGCGCTAGCGATGCCGCAAGTCAAGGCGCGGGAGATGATCGTTGATTTTAGCGAGCAGGGCAGTCCGGTCAGAGCGCTGGGTAATCCGATTAAACTCTCTGAGTCCTCTGTCAGTTATCGTACGCCGCCGCCAAGCTTGAGCGAGCATACCGATGAGACCTTAGCAAATTTAGGATACGATAGTGAGATGATTGCTAAGCTTAAGGCTGATGATATTGTATAAGGAAATTTATTCAGCACATTATGCCGTTTGAGCGCTAATAAACCCCAAACGTTGCTCAATTTGCTGGGCAAGCTCAATAAGCGCTGCACTGACGTCATCGCGTCTGCACTCATATTCTGCTTGCAAAAAGCTGACCGCCATCCCTGCAAAAGCTTGTCCTGATGCATTGCGAATATAAGTGCCCAAGCAGTACATACCCTCACGCAGTTGTCCATCATCAAGAGAGATGCGGCTGTTATTAATAGCTTGTAGCTCAGCAGACAAGGCGTCAAAGGTACTGACACCATTTGGGGTTAGCGGTGTAGGAAAAACGTTTTTATACAAAGTTTTAATCGTTGGCAATGATAAGGTCGAGAGCATCGCTTTACCCGTTGCCGAAAACACGGCAGGGACGCGCACGCCGGCACGAAATGTAAAGCCTAGGGGTGCAGGCGACTCATGACAAGCCAAAAACACGACCTCGCCTATATCAAGCTTAGATAGTGTCACCGTATGCTGTAGGAGCACAGGATACTGCATAATCAGCTCTTTAAATAACTGGATGATACCTTGCTGCTGCTCGTACTTACCTGCCCAGTAGAGCAAGTAAGACCCTAAATAAAAGCGGTTTTCAGCATCTTTATAGATGACGTGCTTATCGAGCAGGCTTTGCAAAATATTATGCGTTGAGCTACGCGGTAAGTCTAAACGTTTTGCTATATGAGCCGCACTCAAAGGCTGAGCACTTGCAGTGATTAAGTCCAAAATACGAAAGGTTTTATCTAATGCAGGGACGGCAATCGCGCTCATAAGTGACCTATAAATAGAAGTGTAGGAGTAGAAGTAGAGTGAAACGATAATAAAGGGTTATCAATGTAGCCCTATAAGCAAACCTTTATATGGTCGCAAAATAAGTAATAAGGGTTGCAAAAGCTAACTTATCATTCCTATAATGATGTCTCACATATAGAATAAACGTTCAGTATATTGAACAATAAATATTTTCGCAATATATAAGCGTGACTGTGGATAACAAGTCTTAGAACCTACTATCTATATATTAAAAATTACGAACTGACAATTTAAGTAGTTATACAAAAATTATCAGGTATTTATTTATCACATTTTAATGAATAAGGAATATCACTATGTCGCAACCTTCATTTGAGTTATCAAATTCAGACTTACTAAAGCAGCAGTGCCTCATCAAAGGCGATTGGCATGAGTCAAGCGATGGTGCAAACATTGAGGTTACTAATCCTTTTAATGGCGAGGTCATAGGTAAGGTACCAAGCCTAACCAAACAAGATGTTAAAGACGCTGTAGCTTATGCCGATCAAGTACAAGCTTCATGGGCGGCAAAGACGCCGCAAGAGCGCAGCGAGCTCATGCAAAAGTGGGCAGATCTGATCGATGACAATCGCGAGGATTTAGCGGTGCTGATGACTGCTGAACAAGGCAAGCCTTTGACAGAATCGCGCGGTGAGATCGGTTATGCCAACAGCTTTATCCGCTGGTTCGCGGAAGAAGGTAAGCGCGTTTATGGTGATGTGATTCCTGCTACTAAGGCCAACCTTCGCCACGTTATCTTAAAGCATCCTGTCGGGGTATGTGCCGCGATTACACCGTGGAACTTTCCTGCTGCCATGATTACGCGCAAAGTCGGTCCAGCGCTAGCAGCAGGATGTACTATTATTATCAAGCCTGCTACCGAGACGCCGTTCTCTGCGCTTGCGCTTGGCGTGTTAGCAGAGCAAGCCGGTATTCCAGCAGGCGTCATTCAGGTGGTCACTGGCAAATCCTCCATTATCGGTGAGATATTGACAGGTGATGCGCGTATCAAAAAACTCTCCTTTACTGGTTCTACCGAGGTGGGTCGTACCTTAATGGCGCAGTGCGCACCGACTATTAAAAAGCTATCGCTTGAGCTGGGTGGTAACGCCCCGTTTATTGTCTTTGACGATGCGGATTTAGAAGCTGCCGCTGATGGCCTTATTGCCTCCAAGTTTCGTAATGCAGGTCAGACCTGTGTCTGCGCTAATCGTGTCTACGTACAAAACAGTATCAAAGATAAGTTTTTAGATGTTTTTGTCAAAAAAGTCGCTGAACTTAATGTGGGTAATGGTATGAACGAAGAGGTCGATATTGGACCTTTGATCAATAAAAAAGGCTTAGAAAAAGTACAAGCACTGCTAAAAGATGCGTTAGATAAAGGTGCCAAGCTTATTGCAGGCGGCAGTACGAACAAAGCTGCAGAACTCGTTTATAACCCGACGGTCATCACCGATTTGACCAAAGATATGGATATTGCCCATGAGGAAATATTCGGTCCCATTGCTACTATATTTACTTTTGATGACGAAGAGGAAGCGCTACGCCTTGCTAACGATACTATCTACGGTCTAGCCGCCTACTTTTATTGCAGTGATTACGCGCGTTCTTGGCGCGTCACCGAAGGGCTTGAGTACGGTATTGTCGGACACAACACGGGTCTCATCTCAACTGAGGTGGCGCCTTTTGGCGGCGTTAAGCAGTCAGGTTTTGGCCGTGAAGGCTCAAAATACGGTATCGAAGAGTACGTAGTTACTAAATACTGGTGCTCAGATATCAGCTAATACCTAATGCTTAGAACTTCTAAGTCTTTCAATATTTAAGCCGTCAAACCTAAGTTATTGACCATAAAATCGTTATCAATTAAAAACGCTACTAAAGAAAAGGATCTTCTGATGACAACAACCACCGCACACCGTAGCAACGCACAAGCTGAAAACCACACACGTAACAGTACCAGCAGCAATGAGTCTTTATTGGCGCGCCGCAAAGCGGTATTGCCGACTGGGCTTGGTGTGGCTTTCCCTGTTTTTGCTGCAAGAGCTAAAAACTCCGAGGTATGGGATGTTGAAGGCAATCGCTACATCGATTTTGTCGGCGGCATCTCGGTGCTTAATACTGGTCATAGCCATCCCAAAATTACGCAGCGTGTACACGAACAGGTCGATAAGTTCACTCATACCGCCGCACAGATGATCAATTATGAATGCTATGTTGAGCTGGCTGAAAAATTATGCGAAAAAGCACCTATCAGTGGTACTAAAAAAGCGTTGTTTTTGACTACAGGTGCCGAAGCGGTTGAAAATTCCATCAAGATTGCTCGCGCTAAAACGGGTCGCCCGGGTGTTATCTCCTTCGTTGGCGGCTGGCACGGTCGTACGCTGATGTGCATGAGCCTGACGGGTAAGGTATTGCCTTATAAGAAGAACTTCGGCCCGATGCCAGGTCCTGTGTTTCATGCGCTGTTTCCAGCAGAAGAGCTAAACGTCACCGAAGCGCAAGCTCTTCATAGTCTCGAGATGATTTTCCAAGCGGATATCGACCCAAGTGAAGTAGCGGCGATGATTATCGAGCCCGTACAAGGTGAGGGCGGTTTTCACCAAGTCACACCCTCGTTTGCCAAGGCGCTACGTACCATCTGTGATGAGCATGGCATTGTCTTGATCTTTGATGAAGTCCAGTGTGGTTTTGCTAGAACTGGGACTCTATTTGCTGGCGAGCAACTCGGCGTTGAGCCTGACCTAATGACTAGCGCGAAGAGCTTAGCAGGCGGTTATCCTATCTCCGCTGTCATCGGCCGTGCTGATATCATGGATGCCCCGCAAGTGGGCGGCTTGGGTGGTACGTATTCTGGTAATCCGCTCGCTTGCGTGGCCGCTTTAGCAGTAATAGAAGTCATTGAAGAGGAGAACTTGCTTGCACGAAGTAAACAGATCGGTGACAAGATTGCTGCGTTTTTAAAAGGTTTAAACCTTAATAGTATCGGCCATATCCGTTATAAAGGCGCCATGTTAGCTTTTGATTTGATCGATAGTGACGGTAAACCGGATGCTGCGGGGACAGCCAATCTTAAACAAAAAGCGTTTGAACAGGGTTTACTACTTGCCTCGTGCGGTATGTATGGCAATGCTATTCGCGTGATGGTACCTCTAACCGTTGAAGATGACGTACTACAAGAGGGTCTAAATATTATAGAGAACATCTTGACTGTCTCATCTTGATTGTCCTGTCTTGATCACTTGGCTTGCTGAACATCGATAACAAAACGTCACCGCAAAACATCTGTGTTGATTTTGGTAAGTGCAAGATATGCATACACCCTATGGTAATCAGTCACTTGTGATGTGAGTACCCAAAAGTAGTAGAAGCGATAAGGACTATCGCAGTGTCTATAAAGCTATAAACCGTTTTATAGATAATGGACAAGGAGAGCATTATGTCTGTAATGAAAAAGTCGTTAGGTGTTATTGATATTATTGCCTTAGCATTCGGCGCTATGGTGGGCTGGGGCTGGGTCGTTTTAGCTAGTGGCTGGGTGGTTTCGGCTGGGACTTGGGGCGCTATTACTGCGTTTTTGATCGGTGGTCTTGCTGTTGTCATGATTGGCGTGACTTACGCGGAGCTGACCTCATCAATGCCAATAACTGGCGGTGAGCATACTTACACGCATCGCGCCTTAGGCGTTAATATGTCGTTTATCTGTTCGTGGAGTATGTTATTTGGATATCTATCCGTCGTCGCTTTTGAAGCGGTTGCATTACCCACAGTCGTTGAGTATCTGATTCCTAATTATAATCAAGGCTATTTGTGGAATGTGGCAGGCTGGGATGTGTACGCGACGTGGGCAGGGGTCGGCATGGCAGGCTCAATTTTGGTGACATGGCTCAATACGCGTGGTATGGAAGTTAGTGCTTGGTTTCAAAAAATAGCAGTGGCTGGTATTTTGCTCGTTGGCGTTCTTCTATTTATTGGAGCGCTATTGTTTAATCCTGAGACCACAGATACTCAGTTATCACCTGCATTTGTCGGTGGGGTTGGCGGTATTATGGCGGTGATCGTGATGGTACCTTTTATGTTTGTCGGTTTTGATGTCATACCGCAGGCAGCTGAGGAGATAGATTTAAAGCGTCCCAGTATCGGTAAGTTCTTGATCGTTGCGCTTATTGTTGCAGTGGCGTGGTACATTGCTGTGATCTGGAGCGTAGGGGTAACGTTACCAATGGTAATAGCAGAAACCTCTACGCTAGGTACCGCTGATGCGATGGAGAGCGCGTGGCAGGGTAAGTGGGCGGGTATTTTACTCGTGATCGGTGGCGTGCTCGGTATCATGTCGAGCTGGAATGCGTTTTTGATCGGTGGCAGTCGCCTACTATATGCAATGTCCAAAACTCATATGCTGCCTGCGTTCTTGAGTAAGTTGCATCCTAAGCATCATACCCCAGTTAATGCGATTTTATTAATTGGTGGTCTGGCGACCTTAGCACCGCTATTCGGTCGCAAGATGCTGGTCTGGATCGTGACCGCAGGTGGCTTTGGGGTTGTGATTGCTTACACCTTAGTCGCGGTGTCATTTTTGGCACTGCGTTATCGTGAGCCTGATATGGTGCGCCCATTTAGAATTCCTGCTGGTAAACTCGTCGGGGTTATCACTATTGTTTTGAGTCTGGGGTTGTTTGTGTTGTATCTACCCGGTATGCCATCCGCACTCAGTGGTATCGAGTGGTCGATATTTATTGGCTGGACAATATTAGGAGTTATCTTCTTTGCTTATGAGTCGTTCAAAAACCCAGGTAAGAGCAAGATAGTAATGGCAGAAGAGCTGCGTGAGCTTAAGGTGATCAATCAGCAGTGGTTGTCAGATAATCCTCCTAAACGCTAAACACTAAACACTAACGACAAAAAGCCTAACACTAGATGTTAGGCTTTTTGTTAGACGTAACTTATGCTACGAGTTGGACGGATTATTAAGACATATCACGAATGAGCTTATAGTTTAAGAACTCAGTGATACCAAGGTTGCCCAGCTCACGGCCAAAGCCTGAGCGCTTAACACCGCCAAATGGCGTATTAGCTTCAGTACCAGAAGGGGCGTTGATAGTGACCATACCGACTTCTAGTTTTTCTGCGATTTGATTGGCAAGGTTGTTATCTTGCGTCTGAATAGAAGCGCCTAAACCAAAGGGCACATCGTTGGCAATCTTAATGGCGTTTTCAATATCTTTGGCTTTGTATACCACAGCTACAGGGCCAAACAGCTCTTCGCGGTAGACATCCATAGACTCATCAACGTCAGCGAGTACCGCAGGAGCAAACCAAGCACCTGGCTTGTCCTTGACCATACCGCCTTCAACTAGGACAGTGGCGCCCGCTTGTACCGCGCTATCCAACTGCTTTTGTAGGTTAACTGCAGCACTTTTGGAAGATAGTGGACCGATAAAGGTTTGCGCGTCCATTGGATCAGCAGGGCTGATATTTTTGACAGCATCGGTAAAGCCTTGCACGAATTTATCATAGACAGATTCAACGACGATCATACGCTTGGCCGCGTTACAGGCTTGTCCTGTATTACCAAAGCGTCCTGTAATTGCGTTTTTGACCGCTTGCTCAATATCAGCGTCTTCAGCGACGATGAAAGGATCTGAACCACCAAGCTCAAGTACGACTTTTTTCAGTGCGCTACCAGCTTCTTTAGCGACCGCTGCACCCGCGCGCTCAGAGCCTGTTAAAGAGACACCTTGGACGCGCTTGTCATGAATGATAGTAGAAGCTTGCTCATTGGTTGCATAGATGTTGTTGTAGACGCCTTCTGGGAGACCAGCATCGGTAAGCATCTCGGCGATAACTTCAGCAGTCTGCGGACACTGCGGTGCGTGCTTTAAGATAATAGTGTTACCCGCCATCGCATTTGGTGCAAAAAAGCGCGCTACTTGATAGTGCGGATAGTTCCACGGCATGATACCGAATAATACGCCTACAGGAAACTTCTCTACTAAAGCAGAACCATTATCGACATCGATCTTGTTCGGCGCGAGTTGCTGTTCAGCATTATCAGCATAATAACGATAAATTTGCGCTACTAAGCTCAGCTCACCTTTACCTTGGGTAATTGGCTTACCCATCTCTTTGGCGATAATCTCTGCCAGCTCGTCTTGACGCTCATCATAGATATCAGCGACTTTATGTAGTATTTTGCTACGCTCTGCAAAAGAAGTCTGACGCCAATCCTTATAGGCATTCTCTGCTTTTTCAATGGCTTGTTGAACGTCTTGTTCGGTAGCGGTAGGGTAGGTGGCCTCGATCTCGCCAGTGGCGGGGTTAGTAACTTGATAATCACTCATAATTGTTCCTTGGGTTAAATTCCATTTTTAGTTATGTTATAGGATTTATAATGATAACTAGAGGGTAAGCAGAAATTGCCTACGTACTCGTGCTGATAATATAACATACGATACGGATTCTTATATGCAAATAACCGATTAAAATAAACCTATTAACAGATATATGTTGAATAGACTGGTTGTTTGCCTAGACGAATCTTGCCTACTACCAGTTACTTACTAACTGCTACCAAAGCTATTGTTTGTCAATAGACTCAGATGGTAAAGGTTTATTGATGACATCTCTTGATAGCGGAACAATAGCAGGGTTAGCTAGACCACTATCGGTTTTACGTTTGTGAACGTGATGTATATTGGAGTGCTTATCTATCTTCTCTGAAGCTTGGTTTGTAGGTTTAAGATGCTTTTTACCTCGCTGCACCGCAGCGATATCGGTCAGCATTTGTGCTTCCATAAGCGTTTGATCATAGTGTTGTTGGTAGACGTTCATAGTCTCTGCAATCATCTCACGCATAGTAAATTCATTTGTCATCTCAGGGCGTGTGACACTCTCTAACTGGTTTTTAACGGCTTTACAAAGTGCGCGCGCACTGTACTCTTTGACCAACCCTTGCGGGTATAAAGGTCGTAGTATTTCACTGAACGCTGCTTGATCCCAACCGATGACAGGCGTACCCAGATGAATCGCTTGCAAGGCATTGATACCGATAGACTCAGGCTGATTGGCAAGTGCCATGACAATATTAGCCGCCGATAACCACTCACGCATATCGTTGCGTTTACTGCCGACATAAGTAATACGCTCCGCTAAACCTAAGGCATGGGTGCGTTGACGAAAGTCTTGATGCGCCACATCGCCATCTCGAAAGTCATCGTCCATGATAATGGCATGTATAAGCGGGAACTCTTCTTGTAGGTTACCTAAAATGTCAATGAGCCACTCTTGACCATACTCACTGCCAATAACGGTTGGAAATACCAGCCATTTTTTGTGTTCAAGCTCAGGATACTCAGCAAAAGTGTGACGTAGCCAATATACGGAAGGGTTATGCCGATAAGGGTAACGACGCGTATCAACGCCGCGATAAATACGCTTAATAACTTTAGGGTTTTTGGTATCGATATCAGCGCGGCGCAGTCCTTTAATAAGATAATCCGTGACACTATCAGATACGGTAATAACCGTATCGACATTAAGCAGCGCTTGTGAGTATTTATTAATAGGATAAAACCCATACATGGTTGAGACCAGTTTAGGTAGGCGTTTAACCTTAATACGGCGCAGCGCTAAATGCAGTATCCAAGCCGGGGTACGCGAATGCACATGAATAACATCGGGTTGATATTTTTCAATAAGATGACGCAAAGGTGCGATCTGCAAAAGTGATATCCACGATTTTTTGTTCATATGCAGCTGATGGTACAAGTTGCCATCGCGCTCCAAACGCTTAACAAGATCATTATCACTGTCTGCACTGGAGATAATGATGGAGGTATGACCGTTTTTTACCAGCGCGCGCCCAAGATGAAAAATACCGCGTTCGGATTCATCGTGTTTTAAGGAGGAGAGTAGGCGCATCACTATCATAGAATCACTATCATAAAAGCAAAGAATATCCGTAAAGCGTAAAGAATGACAAGCTGCTATTGTCGGATATAAACACTAAAAACTCAACTACCAAGATGTGGATACACTGGTGACTATTTGAGGTTAACGACGCTTTTGTAGGTGCTCAGCATTAGGTAGGACTTGTTTTTCGCTCAAGTATTTCCAGTAGCGCTGCGGCATATGTTGTCGATGCAAGCGGGTGTTTTTACGCTCACTGATATTGACGTTAGTAAAGTAGCCCTGCCAAAATCTTTGATAGCGCTGTTCATCCGCGCTATGGACGCTAGCAGGATTGCGTAGTACGGCATCATCAACATCGGTGATCGTTTGTAGGGCAGCGGGGCGATTAGGGGCACTTTTGCTTTTATCATAATAGATACCATAACCGCGAACGAGGTCATAAATGGCCCAGTGCTGATCTTGATAACGTTGCCGAAAGTGCTCGCCAATGATAGGCAGTACATTAAAGTCAGGTTCAATACGCGCAAAATAAATATCATCGGTCGTATGCTCAAAGCGCACAAAGGCCTCCATACGATGCTTTTCGCGGTGTACGGATTTGACTGTTTGCGCCAGCTCCAAGACGTTGAGATTCCCTAAATCTTGTAACGTATCGCGCTCAGGATAATCCAGTGCATATTTCACGATTTGAAATAGCGTCGTACCAATATCATCCTTTTCAGACAAAAACCCCCATAACAATTGGCGCATACCAGAGCGCCCAAAGCGTTGGTTTAGCTTAGTGAGTACACGCTCGGCATTGTCATCATCAACTCTAACAGGGAAGGCTTCAGCGATTAGCGAAGGAATATAGCGATCGTGCGCTATCAGCTGCAGCGCGTCATTATTTTGCAACTGATTGTCATAAACATAGTACACCGCACTGAGCCAACCCTCAAAGCTTGGTTCATAAAGGACGATTCCAATAGAGTTACTAGGCGTAAGCTGACCTAAAGCATCAGACCGATTTTCAGCAAGTTGTGACACTATCGCTCCCTTTAAAATAAAGCCAATTGCCCACTGCGTTGATCTTTAAACTTGGTTTGTGTTTGCGCGAGTACATACTGACGAAAGTTAACGCGCGTTAGATGCGATAGGTGCTCATTTTTGCCTGTAGTGGCAATAAAGTACTTGGCACGGTTGACTGCCGCGCCCATCTTTTTGAGATGCTGCAAAGTTAGCTGATTGAACTTACGGGCTTTGACGATTTTCTTCGCCGTCTTTACCCCAACCCCCGGAATACGCAAGATCATCTCGTAACTTGCCGTCTGAATGTTGACGGGGAAGTGCTCGCGGTGACGAATCGCCCAAGCGAGCTTGGGGTCGCAGTCCAAATCCAAAAATGGCGATTCTGGCTCAACGATCTCGTGCGCGCCAAAGCCATAAAAGCGCATCAGCCAATCGGCCTGATACAGGCGGTTTTCGCGTACCATAGGCACAGGTGTACCTATCGCTGGCAGGCGGCTGTCAGAGAGCATTGGCACATAACCTGAGTAATAAACCCGCTTGAGGTCGTACTCTTTATAAAAGTGGCTCGATAACTGAATCACTTGTAGATCCGTCTCGTTGCTAGCACCAACGATCATCTGACTGGTTTGACCCGCTGGCGTAAATTTTGGGGCTTTTTTGTGCGTTTTACGGCTCTCACGAATGGTAATGATCTCTGTTTTTACCGTCTCCATTGGTGACTTTAGCTCATCGTGTGACTTCTCAGGCGCCAGCAAGGCAAGACCTGACTTAGTCGGAATCTCGATATTGACGCTAAGACGATCGGCGTAGAGACCGGCTTCTAGTAACAGCTCTTTTGAAGCACCCGGAATAGTCTTGAGATGAATATAACCGTTGAAGCGCTCGCGGGTGCGCAGGATCTTAGCGACTTCAACCAATCGCTCCATCGTATAGTCGCCACTCTTAAAAATACCAGAGCTTAAAAACAGCCCTTCGATATAATTACGGCGATAAAATTGCATGGTGAGATCGACGACTTCTTCGACGCTGAACGCAGCGCGCGGTGTGTCATTACTTTTGCGCGACGTACAATAAGCGCAGTCGTAGATACAGTGGTTAGTCAATAATATCTTCAAAAGACTAACGCAGCGACCATCTTCGGTATAGCTATGACAAATACCGGTGGCAGAGGCATTACCGAGTCCGCCGCCTTGGTTTTTGCGGGTTCCTGCTGATGACGAGCATGAGACATCATACTTTGCCGCATCAGCTAAAATATTAAGTTTACCTTGTAATCTGTCGTAATTGATCGTTGCCATAAGTGGGAATTACCAATCCGTTAATAGGCAACTATTTTACCAAAATTAGAGGTAAGTCTTTGTAAATACTAGCAATCTGTAGATGGTGGACGACAACGGTTGTCGCTTATTAGACATAAAAAAAGCCTTATTAAAATTTAATAAAGCTTTTAAAGACGTAAACTTAAATTAAGACGGATGACATCAAACTACTCAACCTGAGCACGAATGACAACTGTCTTAGGCATATTGGCATTGATATTGGCCAAATTCCAGCGTAGACCAGAATAGTTGTCTTGTAGCGCTGTATTGCCAGTTGCTTGAGGTAGCGCCTGATAGCGGTCACCGTCTACGCTTGCCATAGTTGGCAGAGGACTGTTTAAAGACACCAGTTTGACGCCATTTGGAAACGCTACGGTGGCGTCAACGTCGCTCACAGGCTGGGCACTGGTGTAAGTGGTATGATACTCAATAATATCACCGGATTTGATACTGTGTGCTGGCACTGCTATATCGCGACCACTACTGTCCTTTAAGATTTTCATTACCTTAGTATTGGCACTAACGATATCAGAGGTGCTAAAAGTAGGCGTCAATTGCAAACGATCTAAGGTAATGACTTGGCTTGTTATTGGCGGCGTGTTAGTGATTAGCGTCGGTGCCACTAACGTTGTTGGCACGGCGATCACATCGACTCTTTGAGTAGTGCCGCGCGTGTTTACTGGCATTGAGGTGACGCTCACAGTGCCTTGAGAGGGAAGATAACGCGTATTACTTGCAGCTCCAGTCACTGATATAGGTCTATTATCTTGCATAGTGATACTGTTCGGTGAGGACGTAATGACAGCAGTTTTGCCATCGGCGTACTGCTCAACGACTGTGGTACTGCCCGTTGCGCTTTGATTGATGGTAATCTCAGCGGCGGCGTTTGCATGGTTTACTACCAGTAGAGCGGACGCGATACTCACGGCAACGCCTAATCGCCTATAGCCGGTAGTATTAGCACAAAAAGACGATGCTTTAGATGTTTTAAGAGTGGCACTGATGATCATGATGAGTCCCTTAGCAGTAGTGGCTTGCCATCCTATAAGTACAACGATGCAAGATATCCCATTGATTATGTGTCAAAGCTGAGCCCTTAAAACAGTAGCATTGTGTAATTTCAGTGGTAAGGTAGCGCTGAAACAGACGATACCGCATGGGATGCAGACATAAAAAAGCCTTTGATCCCTCACAAAGAGAAATCAAAGGCGACCATCAATTCATCAAGAGCAAATGTTTCAACGATCAGTCGTAAATCACTTGCATAATCTCATATTCAACTGTGCCTTTTGGCGTCTCGATACGGGCTTCATCGCCCTCTGACTTGCCAATAAGACCGCGTGCGATAGGCGAGTTGACAGAGATTTTACCTGCCTTAAAGTCCGCTTCATCGTCACCGACGATCTGATAGCGCTTTTCCTCTTCGGTATCCATGTTTTCGATCACGACAGTGACACCAAAGACGACGCGACCCTCTTTAGGTAATGTGCTAGGATCAATCACCTGCGCGCCGCCAAGTTTGGCTTCAATATCACGAATACGCGCTTCACAAAAGCCTTGCTGCTCACGCGCTGCATGATACTCAGCGTTTTCTTTAAGATCGCCGTGCTCGCGTGCTTCAGCGATAGAGGCAGTAATACGAGGACGCTCGACACTCTTTAGTTGTTTAAGCTCACTCTCTAGAGCGGCATGTCCTTGTGGAGTCATAGGGTAACGTTGCATGTTTTTTCCTTAAACCAATAACAGCACACCACCTCAAATGAGATGGTGCTAATGTTGTTGCGAAAAATACAGATACCAACGACTTAGGTTATAACGACGTTTACTATCTTTGTATCTGTACTTGAGTCGTTTTTAATGAGAAGCGCGGCGGCCTACGTAATAAAAAGCATAGTCGCAGTATTGCCACTATGCTTTTGTAATCGTTATAAGCCGTTGTAAATAAGCGCTATTGTTATGTCTAATCTACTTAAATTATTAGACTAAGTCAATAGAGCTAATCCATAGGGTTTGTTTGCGCGTGTAAGTCTTGCAGTTTGTATACCTCAAACGGCAGCTTGATACCATAAGATTTACATACCGCATCAGCTGCGCCCAAGGTTGTAACATAGAACACCTTTGCTTGTAGCGCGCTGCGACGAATAGAAAAAGAGTCTTCCTGCGCCTGTTTGCCCTCAGTAGTATTGATAATGATATCAATCTTACCGTTTTTAACCGCATCCACGATATGCGGGCGACCTTCAGTCACTTTATTGATTTGTTTGGACTCAATACCTGCTTCTGTCAGTACCTCGAGCGTACCTGTGGTAGCGACGATATTAAAACCATAGTCAACGAGCTGGCGTGCAATCGGTACGATTTGCGCTTTATCACTATCGCGCACTGAGATAAAGACCGTCTTAGTCTCACCTGCCGTTGGTAGACCTGGCAAGCGCTCGTTACTACCGATGACAGCTTTGTAAAAGGCTTCGCCAAAGCTCTTACCCACGCCCATGACCTCACCAGTTGATTTCATCTCAGGACTCAAGATAGGATCAACGCCCGGGAACTTAGCAAAGGGAAACACCGACTCTTTAACTGCAAAAAACGATGGCACAATCTCTTGGGTAAAGCCTTGGTCTTTTAGGGAAGTACCTGCCATACAGCGCGCTGCAACTTGTGCCAGCGAGGTGCCGATACACTTTGAGACAAAGGGAACGGTACGCGCGGCGCGTGGATTAACCTCAAGAATATAAACGGTCTCACCTTTGACCGCAAACTGGACGTTCATAAGACCTACGACCCCCAGCTCCTTTGCCATCGCAACCGTTTGCGCGCGCATGACATCGCACAGCTCGTCAGATAGCGAGTAGGGCGGTAATGAGCACGCCGAGTCCCCAGAGTGGACGCCGGCTTGTTCGATATGTTGCATGATACCGCCGATCACCACATCGGTACCGTCACAGACACAGTCCACATCGACTTCGATAGCATCATCTAAGAAGCGATCGAGTAGTACAGGCGCTTCATTCGATGCTTGTACCGCAGTACGCAAGTAGTGCTTAAGCTCATCTTCGTTGTAGACGATCTCCATGGCGCGGCCGCCGAGTACATAAGAGGGGCGCACGACTAAGGGATAACCAACATCGCTCGCCTTGACCAGTCCATCTTCTAAGCTGGTTGCTAAAGCGTTCGAGGGCTGTGTTAAATTAAGCTGCCCAATCATGTGTTGAAAGCGCTCACGGTCTTCGGCGCGGTCAATCGCATCTGGGCTTGTGCCAATGATGTTAACGCCAGCGGATTCAAGCGCGCGTGCAAGTTTCAACGGCGTTTGACCACCGAACTGTACGATGACACCGTCAGGCTGCTCGACACGGACGATCTCAAGTACGTCTTCTAAAGTAATCGGCTCAAAGTACAGACGATCAGAGGTGTCGTAATCGGTCGATACCGTCTCAGGGTTACAGTTGACCATAATAGTCTCGTAACCGTCTGCGCGCATAGCAAGCGCGGCGTGGACACAGCAGTAGTCAAACTCAATGCCTTGACCAATACGGTTAGGCCCGCCGCCGATGACCATGATTTTTTTCTTATCAGTGGGATTGGCCTCGCACTCGCTGTCATAACTTGAGTACATATACGCAGTACTGGTCGCAAACTCAGCAGCAGCGGTATCGACACGTTTATAAACCGGATGGATACCTAAGTCCCAGCGCTTTTTACGCAGCTGCTTTTGTGAGACGCCAAGCAGCTTAGCCAAACGCAAGTCAGACAAGCCTTTACGCTTGAGTTGACGCAGATTGTTCTCGTTTAGACCGCCAAAGCCGAGCGCACGTACTTGGGTTTCGGTGTTGATGATGTCTTCAATCTGTACCAAGAACCAAGGATCAATATTGGTGAATTTGAACACCTCATCAACGCTCATACCAATACGAAAAGCGTCACCGATATAAAAGATACGCTCAGGCGTCGGAACCGTTAGACGATTGGTAATCTCGCTACGCGCTTTGTCCGGAGTGACTTTGGATAAGTCGATCTGTTCATCAAAACCGTCCGCGCCAGTCTCTAGACCGCGCAGTGCCTTTTGCATCGACTCTTGGAAGTTACGACCAATCGCCATGACTTCGCCCACTGACTTCATCTGCGTTGACAAAATGTTGTCCGCCTGCGGGAACTTCTCAAAGTTAAATCTTGGAATTTTGGTGACCACATAATCAAGTGTCGGCTCAAAGCTGGCCGGTGTCTTACCACCTGTGATATCGTTTTGGAGCTCATCTAAAGTATAACCAACGGCTAATTTAGCGGCGATTTTGGCAATTGGAAAACCTGTCGCTTTGGAGGCCAGCGCTGATGAACGCGATACGCGTGGGTTCATCTCAATGACGACCATGCGTCCTGTTTTTGGGTTGATACCGAACTGCACGTTTGAACCGCCAGTCTCGACCCCGATCTCGCGTAGTACCGCTAACGAGGCGTTACGCATGATCTGATATTCTTTATCCGTCAAGGTTTGCGCTGGAGCTACGGTGATGGAGTCACCCGTATGTACGCCCATAGGGTCAAGGTTCTCAATGGTACAGACGATGATGCAGTTGTCGTTTTTATCACGCACGACTTCGGTCTCGTACTCTTTCCAGCCAATTAAGGACTCATCAATCAAGAGCTGATGCGTCGGTGATAAGTCAAAACCGCGCTCGCAGATCTCAATGAACTCTTCGCGGTTATAGGCAATACCGCCACCTGAGCCGCCCATAGTAAATGAGGGGCGAATGATACAGGGGTAGCCCATCTTTTCTTGAGTGGCAAAGGCTTCTTCCATCGTTTCCGCGACTTCTGCACGCGGACATTCAAGCCCGATACGCTTCATCGCTTGGTCGAATAAATCGCGATCCTCTGCCATCTCAATGGCGTCTTTGGTCGCGCCAATCAGCTCACAGTTATACTTTTTGAGCACGCCATGCTTATCGAGATCAAGCGCACAGTTAAGCGCTGTTTGCCCGCCCATAGTAGGCAAGATAGCATCGGGTCGCTCTTTATCAATGATTTGTTCAACCGTCTGCCACGTGATAGGCTCGATGTAAGTGGCGTCCGCCATGACAGGATCAGTCATGATGGTCGCTGGGTTTGAGTTGACTAAGATAACGCGGTAGCCTTCTTCGCGAAGGGCCTTACACGCCTGCGCCCCTGAATAGTCAAACTCGCACGCTTGACCGATGACGATAGGGCCTGCGCCAATGATAAGAATGCTTTTTATGTCGGTACGTTTTGGCATTTAGATATGTCCTATTTTGGCGGGTGAATGATAGATGATTAAATCTTTTTTAGACTAAAACTCAAGGCATTCATACTAAGGTATGACCTTTCTAAAAAACTTGTTTTCATACCTATATTTAATTGAGCGATTAGTAACCTTCCCAAACGGATAGGTTTTAGTATTAATAATGATAGGGAAAGTGATGCTTTTTTCAGAGCTATCAATCTTTATTAGCGGAGAGCTCATATTTTCGTTCAACGAGCTCGCATCATAACCAAATCCAAGATAATTGGTCTTTCGTGAAGCTGTTTGAATTAAATTTGGTTGGTTAAGACCATTATTAGCTATTTCGTATATATGAACATTTTGTCCATGCATAATGCTTGAGCCAACAGAAAATCCACTCATGAGGTATAAAGTACGATGATTGGTAGTAGAGTTATCACTGCTATCAGGTATTATTATAGTATTCAGGCTTATAACATCTTCATTAAGAATATCAAACTTGGTTTTATAAGAACGACTACCTTGGTACTGAATCAAACCAGTAAACTCACGTAACGTACCGCCAGTCATCATGTCCCAAGATATAGCGCGAAGCTTATTATCAGTTGAAGTGACTACACTAACACCTGCATTCTGAGCTTTACTTAGACCACAAGAAAGACTATCAGACAATTTGACATACTGAACTAAAGCGTTGTCAAAATTTGCATGGGCGCTATTAAACTTAGAGTCATTAAATTCACCAGAATAGTGAGAGTTGTCAACGATTGACTGATAAGAAGCGGCTAGTTTGTCATCTACTTGCTGACAAGTTACCGCAAAAGCAGATTGAGTAGTTCCAATGCAGACAATAAAAGTAACAACAGTACGACTTGATAAATAAATATAAGACTTAGAGTTATTACTTTTCATCAATTAAACCTTTGCCTTTTTCGACTTATCCATCATCTGCGCAAACTTGGCAAACAGCTCAGCGGCGTCATGCGGGCCGGGGCTGGCTTCGGGATGACCTTGGAAGCTAAACACCGGCTTATTGGTCAGTTCAATACCTTGGTTAGTACCATCAAACAATGAGCGGTGGGTGACTTTAATATTGTCAGGCAAGCTATCTTCATCAACAGCGAAACCGTGGTTTTGACTGGTAATCATGACCACGCCGGTATCCAAATCTTGCACCGGATGATTCGCGCCGTGGTGACCAAACTTCATTTTCACCGTATCTGCGCCGCTGGCAAGTCCAAGTAATTGATGACCTAAGCAAATCCCAAAGGTAGGAATGTCCGTCTCTTCGATGATATGACGCACGCTATCGATAGCGTAGTCGCAGGCCGCTGGATCACCAGGACCGTTAGATAAGAAGATGCCATCAGGGTTCATCGCCAGCACTTCTTCGATAGGCGTTTGCGCGGGTACAACCGTGACATGCGCGCCGATATCGACCAGCATACGCAGGATATTGGTTTTAGTGCCAAAGTCGTAGGCGACGACGTTGTATTTGTGCTCAATGTGCGTGCCCAGCTGCTTATAGAACCCGCCCGTACCGCTATCGTGGCTACCGACCGCGTCACGATTGAGTAAGGTATCGGATAATTCCCACGTGCCTGCTGTCCACTCAAAGCCTTCTGGATGCGAGGCTTCTTTTGCCAGATCCATGCCCTTGAGACCCGCGAAGTCTTGCGCTAATTTGATCGCTTGTTGCTCATCGTCCGTAGTAATGGTCTCGCCATTAGAAGCCGTCATGATGCAACCGTTTTGTACGCCTTTGTCACGTAATAAGCGCGTCAGCTGGCGCGTGTCTATCTCAGCGATAGCAACAGTATCATTGCGTTTTAGGTAGTCAGTGAGGGATTCGGAGTTACGGAAGTTTGAGGTGACCATAGTAGCATCGCGGATGATCAGACCTTCGGCCCATACTTGATGCTTAAAATCGATATTGCCTGATTCGGTATCCTCGCTGTTGGTGCCAGTATTACCGATATGGGGGTAAGTTAGAGTGACGAGTTGGCGCGAGTAGCTTGGATCGGTCAATATTTCTTGATAGCCTGTCATGGCTGTGTTGAACACCACTTCACCGACGCGATGACCGCTGCTGCCGATACTTATACCGCGAAAGATTGTACCATCTGCTAATGCCAAAATTGCTTGTACTTGGGTCGATGAATTCAAGGATAGCCTCCGCTGTTGTTAGTGGGTGCTGTGCCTATTTTGCATCAAATAAAGCGCACTTTTTCAGCTTATCTTGTAGCCTACAAAAGCTGCAGGCAAACAGAAATAAAGAGGTAAAGGCAAAAATTTTCCACAAAAAAGCGAGGGGACTAATAGATGAAAAGATACTGGGTTCACTGGGTGGTGAAGAGTAACTTACATCATGTCCGCTCGCTTAGGCACAGATTTTACATAGTGTACTAGATATTTATAACAAAGGCTATCAAAATAAATGAAATTTTAAAATTCGTAATGCACAGTAAGTCCGTAATACTCAGGTGATAAAGTGGTAGCAACGTGGAGCTGATCATCATAGCTTTTGGTAAAGTACATACTGCTAGCAACGCCCAAGGCTGCGCCTGCTAATACATCGCCGATGTCGTGCTTATCTGCCTCTATACGGCTATAACCGACAAAACCTGCGCCAATATACGCAGGGATACTGGACTCCAGACCATAGCGTTTGTGAATAAAGCTTGCGCCTTGAAAGGCGACCGAGGTATGACCTGAGGGAAAGGAGTCATCATCACTGTTATCAGGCCGCTCTTTATCTACGACCGCTTTTATAGCGAGCGTCGTAGCCACATTGGTACCAAAGCCATAATAAAATTGCTGCCGACCTGCTTTGTCGTTTTTATAATACGTGCTACCGTAAGCTATCGCTGGAATAGCAACAGCGACGACGTCTCCTGCGGTCTCAATATCAGCATAGGCAGGACTGACGATACAAGCACTGGATAATACCGCGATCGTTACCAAACGGGTAGCAGGCATAAAACAGATAGCGCGCATGGCGTATTCCCTAAGATAGTTTTGCTAAGCAGACGAAAATGCTATGATCGCTTTTCGACAAAATATTTTGGCGCAATTGTACTATAAAGACACTGGTGCCGTAACTATCTTATGTAGTGCCCTCTTATGCAATGCCTTCATTGTGTAATAACAATCTGGTGACATAACTATAAAATGCTTTTTTAGCCTTGACCCAAAATAATACAATCTCTAAGGATAGACGATGATTTATAAGTATTTAGACAAAACCCCTGAATTTGCTAGTCCCTTTAACGGTTGGATTGCGGACACCGCGCGGGTAATCGGCGATGTGTATTTAGGTCATCAAGCCAGCGTTTGGTTTGGCGCTGTGATTCGCGGTGATAATGAGCGTATCCATATCGGCGACTATAGCAATGTACAAGAAAACAGCGTGATTCATACTGATGACGGTATTGAGGTAAACATCGGTAAATACGTAACGATCGGACATTTAGCGATGCTGCATGGCTGTGAGGTTGGTGACAATAGCCTGATCGGTATCGGTGCAGTAGTGCTTAATAAAGCTAAAATCGGCAAAAACTGTATCGTAGGTGCCAAGGCGCTGGTGACTGAAGGGACAGTGATACCAGATAATTCTTTGGTGGTGGGCGCGCCCGCCAAAGTCGTCAAAACATTAAGTGATGAGCAAGCCGCGATGCTGACATTTTCAGCGCTGCACTATGCCCAGCGCTGTCAGAAGTTCAAAACGGGTCTGACTAAGATTGAAGCGCCTGAATAAAACCTACGGCTATTTTTTAATAGGACTCAAGCTTTTGGGTCTTATTTTTAATTTAAGTAGCGGCTTTAATAACGAGGTGTGCGACGCAAGATATACGCAACTGCTAAATATCGTACTATAAAATTAATCTTCAATAAAACATGATCGCTATGCAACCTTATAAGGTTTTATTATGCCCAAAGAGCAAAAGACGCAGCAAAAAAAAGAATTGGCACTATTTGATCTTGATCATACACTGCTCGATGTCGACAGCGACTACCTATGGGGCGAGTACATCGTCAAGCATGGTCTCGTCGACGAAGCCGAATATCGCACTGCCAATCAAAAGTTCTATCAAGACTATATTGAAGGGACACTTGATGCGACTGAGTACAATGAGTTTGTGGCTCAGTTTTTGAGTAGTCTGCCGATGGCGCGTTTATGCGCGCTGCGTGAGGACTATATTAAGTCTGAGATTGAGCCGCACATACGTCCGAAAGCACTAACCGTACTGCGTGATCATCTCAATCTAGGTCACGACGTAGTTATTATCTCGGCGACCAATGATTTTATCGTCTCCGCGATTGCTGAGCGTTTCGATATTGAAGCGGCTAACGTGCTAGCAACGCCGCTTGAGGTTGCAGATGATCGCTATACAGGTAAGCTAAGAGACAAGCCCAATTTTAAAGAAGGTAAGCTTTATCATCTTAATAAGTGGCTTGATAAGCGCAAGGCCGAAGGCGTAAGCTTTGAGAAAACCTATGCCTACTCGGACTCCAAAAACGACATTCCACTGCTTGAGTGGGCAGACGTTGCCGTTTGCGTCTCGCCTGACAAGGCACTGCACGCGCACGCTTTGGCACATCGCTGGGCAGTTGAAGATTGGTCAATTTAGGCCCATTTAGGACAATCATTAAACCTTCGTTATTAGGGCGTGTTGAACATTCGATCATGGCACTGACAGAGACTATTTTTTAGACGATGCACAGATAAAAAGAGTAAGTTTAGTCATTCTAAGCGTCTATTTTTATCACAGCAGCGTCAAAAAATAGTCCTGTCCCCAGTAATTTAATACTTAATAAGAGGGGCTGATGCTAAAATTGCTCCATACTGTGTTGCAAGTCTTGCTAAGGTGTTCACATTATCATCGACTTGCGCCTTGTCTGAAACAATTTTAGCGATCAGCAGTGCTCATTTATGAATGTTCAACACGCCCTAATTTTTAATAATGACAAATTACGAGATACTTTATGGAAATCAATCCCTACCAAGAACAAATCAAAGACTTATCGATGCGCGGACAGGACCTGCGGAGGTATCTTTGACGTTGACGGCAAAAAAGAGCGCTTAGAAGAAGTCAATTTAGAGTTAGAAAACCCTGATATCTGGAACGACACCGAGCGCGCGACCAAGATTAGTAAAGAAAAAAGCCAGCTTGATGGTGTCATCGATGTCGTCGTCTCTTTGGAGAATACGTTAGAGGATGCTGCTGCCATGCTTGAGCTGGCGGTTGAAGCTGAGGACGAGTCCTTACTCAAAGACGTGCAAAGCGAGCTTGATAACGCCGAAAAACGTGTGGCTGATTTGGAGTTTCGCCGGATGTTTAGTGGTGAGATGGACGCCAATAACTGCTACCTCGATGTACAATCAGGCAGTGGCGGTACCGAAGCACAGGACTGGGCAGAGATGCTGCTGCGTATGTATACGCGCTGGGCAGAGGCGCACGGTTTTAAGGTTGAGGTGATCGAAGTCTCCTCCGGCAGCGTTGCAGGTATTAAGTCTGCGACTATTGAGATCAAAGGCGACTATGCCTTTGGCTGGCTACGTACTGAGATTGGCGTACATCGCCTAGTACGCAAGTCGCCATTCGATAGCAATAACGGTCGTCATACCTCGTTTGCGGCGATTTTTGTCTCGCCTGAGATTGACGATGATATCGAGATCGATATCAATCCTGCTGATCTACGTATCGATACGTATCGCTCGTCAGGGGCAGGCGGTCAGCACGTTAATACCACAGACTCTGCGGTACGTATCACTCATGAGCCAAGCGGGGTGGTGGTCACCTGTCAAAACGAGCGTAGCCAGCACGGTAATAAGGCGACAGCGATGAAAATGCTGCGCGCTAAATTATATGAGCTGGAGATGCAAAAGCGTATGGAATCGCAGCAAGCGGTGGAAGATAATAAGTCCGACGTCGGCTGGGGTAGTCAGATCCGCTCCTACGTACTCGATGACTCCCGTATCAAAGACTTGCGTACAGGCGTTGAGACCTTTAACACAGGTGCAGTGCTTGACGGCGATCTGGATCAATTTATCGAAGCCAGTCTTAAAGCAGGATTGTAATAGTAAAATTCATAAAGTACCAAATCTAAATCTTACTCATTAATTTATTTAAGGATAATTTATGCCAAGCGTTAATCAATATTTTGATAATAAAGTCACCTCCATCGCCTTTCAAACGACAACGAAACCTGCCACCGTTGGCGTTATGGAGATCGGTGAGTACGAGTTTGGCACCAGCGAGTTTGAGACTATGAGAGTAGTTAGCGGTGCCATGACTGTTAAGCTGCCAGATAGCGATGACTGGCAAACGTTTGAGGCGGGTCAAAACTTCACTATCGAAGCCAATCAAAAATTTCAAGTAAAAGTCGACGTCGAGACTGCCTATTTATGCACTTATGGTAAGTAAAGGATGCAGGTATAAAAAATGAATAAACGCTAAGTGTGATGCTTAGCGTTTTTTTTGCTTTAATTGCTCGAACAAATAACTAGGTTGCAGACTATATATTCTTGCGATATTGAATCATATCGGTTTTGGTTGCCAGTGTGTCATAAAGTAAACGAGAGGTAGTATTGCCTTCTTGAGTCGTCCAGTAGACACGGTTGCAGTCCTTTGTACGTGCAAACTCATATACCTCTTCAATAAGCGCTCGTCCTACACCTTGACCACGTACTTCTTTAGCGACGTACAAATCATGCAAATAGCATGATGCCGTCTCGCTCCATGTGCTTGGATGTAGCAGCACATGGACGATACCGACCAGCTGATTGTCCAGCCACGCCCCAAAGCCATAAATAGGGACTTCGCTATTGTGTAAGTTTTGCCACGTGTGCTTGGTAGTACTCATCGGCAACTCAGTCTGATAAAAGGTCAAATATTTTTGCCACAAGTCGAACCACGTATCGTGATCGGTCTTTGCTAATGGTGTTACGTGCACGGTATTACTTTTAGGCATATGTTTTTACTCGCAGGCTTAATGAATTGGGTTTTATATCTAAAGTGAATTTACAAGCCACTTTTACACAGCATTACACATTTTGCGCGTCAAGCAAACAGCAAAATTGGGTAATATCACCTATGCTAAAACCCAGATTATACTTAACCATAACGTAATGATAAGGGTCTGCGAACCGATGGTGACTACCACTGAGAAAAACACTGAGCAAAACACCGATAAGATCAGTTATGATCTGCGCCACGATTATGAGCGCCTAGCCAAGCGCGCCAAACTGCGCTATGTCAGTGATGATGAGCCAGGTTATACTCGTGTGCGTTGGGGGCGCGGCTTTACTTATCGAGATGAAGCAGGCAAGACGGTCAAGGATAAAGCGCTGCGCAAACGTTTTAAGGAGCTGGTCATTCCGCCGATGTGGACTGAGGTCTGGATATGTAAGGATGACAAAGGCCATCTGCAATCGACGGGTCGTGATGACAAGTCGCGCAAGCAGTATCTCTATCATCCGCTATGGGATAGCGTCCGCGATCAGGCAAAATTTGATGCGATTATCGGCTTTGCGACCGCCCTGCCTAACTTGCGCGCGCAGGTCGAACAAGATTTAGAGGCTGAGCCACTCTCGCGCGCCAATGTATTGGCAGCGGTAGTTAAACTGCTCGAGACCACCTTGATCCGTATTGGCAATAGCCGCTACGCTAAGTTGAATAAGAGCTATGGTCTAAGCACGCTACGCAGTAAACACGTCAGTGAGACTGAGGACGGTTTGGCTTTTGACTTCGTCGGTAAAAGTGCTAAGGAGCATCATATCGAGTTGCAAGATGAGCGTTTGATTGACATCGTGCAAGCGTGTTCTGAGCTACCAGGTTATCAGATATTTAAATACTTGGATGAAAATGGCGATAAGCAAGTGGTCGATAGCGGCGATATCAATGATTATTTGCGCGAGCACTTATGCGCTGATACTAGTACACATAACACGGATAAAGAGGCGGAGTGCGTAAGTCGTCTATACAGCGCCAAGGACTTTCGGACGTGGATGGCAAGTGTGCTGGCAGCAAGCTATCTTTATGACGAACTACATATCGCAGCAGGCGAGGAGATATTGGCAAGCGAGCCTGACAGTAAGCTTAGACAGCAGCTGGTCACAGATATGGTTAAGGATGTGGCTGACGATCTTGGCAATACACCAAGCGTGTGCCGCGCCTCCTACATTCATCCGATTATTATTGAGAAGTTTTTAGCCAGCGAGTTTTATGAGCCATACAAACAAGCGCGCCGTGGCCGCACTAGAGCGTATCAAAGCGTAGAGGAAAAAGCTTTGCTTGGGTTTTTAAACCGTTTACGTGATGAGCGTCTAGCCTAACGTCAAAAAAAGCGGTATTGTCCGAAAAAAAACAGTAGAATAATGTGCTCATATCTTAAATTACGATCTTTAAGCTACAAGGATTAAGGGAATACTATGCAAGTACAGGGAAATAGCTTTTTGGTTACAGGCGGCGCATCAGGACTAGGGGAAGCGGTAGTGCGTGCTATTACCAAGCAAGGCGGCAATGTCATCATCGCCGATCTGAATGCAGACGCTAGAAAAAGAGCTGGGTGCTCATGCTCGTTTTGTACGCTGTGATGTCACGAGCGGCGACGATGTACAAACAGCAGTCGCTATGGCTGAAAACGAGTTTGGCAGTATCCAAGGGTCAGTTAACTGCGCTGGCATTGGAGTCGTACAAAAGCTATTAGACCGTGAGAATAATCCTGCTGATCTTGATGAGTTTACGCGCGGTGTTACTATTAATCTAGTTGGCTCATTCAATGTGGCACGCTTAGTTGCAGCAAGTATTGCTAAGCGCGTGGCAGCTGATGCCAGTCCTGAAAGCGCGCAAAACGCCGATAACGGTATCATTATTAATACGGCCTCTATCGCAGCATTTGATGGACAAGTAGGGCAAGCCAGTTATGCGTCGTCTAAAGCAGGCGTGGTTGGGATGATGTTGCCATTGGCGCGCGAGTTGACTCGTCACGGTATTCGCGTAATGACCATTGCGCCAGGTGTATTTGCAACGCCTATGATGCAAAGCTTACCTGAAAAAGCGCGTAATGAGCTAGAGTCAGCTGTCCCTTATCCGAAGCGTTTAGGTATACCTGATGAATTTGCTAAGCTGGTGACCCACATTATTGATAACGCTTACCTAAACGGTGAAGTGATTCGCTTAGATGGTGCTATTCGCATGGTGTAACGATGTTAGTTTACACACACAATTCACAAATTCTGTACCCCCTTTGACATGGTTTTTTGCTACTTTTGAGATCATTCATTCTCAATAAGCGGCAACAGCCATGTCATTGTCTTTACAACCTCTCAAAACCCGCTACTGGTTTTTTATCATCATTGCGTTAAGCGGTTCTTTTATCATAGCTATGCAAGCGCTTGCGACAACTAACCCTGCCAGCAGTGCCATGCCCATTGACGTGACTATTGATAAGGTCTTTGTCGATAAGTCTGAGCGTGTTCTACAGTTGCTCAGTGGCGATACGGTCATAAAGACTTATACTATTGCGCTTGGCGATAATCCTATCGGACACAAACAGCAAGAAGGCGATGAGCGCACCCCTGTGGGCACATATACGCTAGATTATAAAAATGAGAACTCCATTGCTTATCGCTCCATTCACATCAGCTATCCTAATGCTGCTGATATCGCACAGGCAAAAAAGCGCGGCGTGAGTCCCGGCGGCGATATTATGATTCATGGGCAGATGAATGGCTATGAGCATCTAGCATGGCTCAATCAGCGGCGCGATTGGACGGATGGTTGCATTGCCGTGAGCAACCCCGAGATGAATGAGATCATGAGTGCCGTCGCTGTTGGTACACCGATTGAAATCATTGAATAAACTTAAAGTAAGTCTGCATTATGTCTGGCTGTTAGCTCTTATCGCTACTGTTTTAACCTTCTTTAGTTTTTTTATCAGACGTTTTAAATGAATATTCAGCGTTATTGTAGTGTCCTCTTATTGAAAACATTACCGTCAGGCCTTATTCATATTTGATACCATTACTGTTGACATGGGATATATCAAATAGCAACCAAACCAAAATTAGAAAATTCTCCAGCTATCTTATTGATTATACTAATAAGTCATTATCCTCTATTGACATAAAATTTATAGCTTGAAATAAAAGACGCTATACCTTATATAGATAGCAACGCAACGGCTGCGCTGCTATTACATAATAATAAAAGGCGCGGCTTATTATTCAGACTAAAAGGATACTCCTATGAGATTCGAAAAATTTACACAAAAATTGCAGACTGCCATATCTGAAGCGCAGAGTTTGGCAATTGGCCGGGATCATACCGGTATTGCGCCTGTACATCTGCTTGCAACCTTGCTGCAAGATGAAGCAAATTTATCCATCTGCCAGCAAGCGGGCGCTTCTATCCCAGCGCTTAAAAATGGCGTGGCTAAAGCATTAGATAATCAAGCGACGATCAGCAATCCAACAGGGGATGTCAACCTTAACCCTGATTCGGTCAAAATATTAAACTTAGCGGATCGCCAAGCACAAAAGGAAGGCGATGATTTTATTGCCACTGAATGGGTGCTACTGGCGTTAGCTGAACAAGGTGAGACCAAAAAGATATTTGAAAGTGCTGGCGTTACTGCTGACAAGCTAAAAGCAGTCATCGAGCAGCTACGCGGTGATGATACGGTAGATAATCAAAACGCCGAAGATCAGCGTGATGCGCTCAACAAGTACACGATTAACCTAACAGAACAAGCTGAGCTGGGTAAGCTTGATCCAGTGATTGGCCGTGATGAAGAGATTCGCCGTACTATTCAGGTGCTCTCGCGCCGTACCAAAAATAATCCTGTACTGATCGGTGAGCCGGGTGTTGGTAAGACCGCTATCGTTGAAGGACTGGCGCAGAAAATCGTCAACAAAGACGTTCCCGAAGGTTTACGTAACAAAGAAGTGCTATCACTGGATTTAGGCGCTCTGATTGCTGGTGCTAAGTTCCGTGGTGAGTTCGAAGAGCGTCTCAAAGCTGTGCTCAGCGATCTTGCTAAGCAAGAAGGTAATGTCATTTTGTTTATCGATGAGCTGCATACGATGGTTGGCGCGGGCAAATCTGAGGGCGCGATGGATGCTGGTAACATGCTAAAACCAGCACTCGCGCGCGGCGAGCTGCACTGCGTTGGTGCGACGACGCTTGATGAGTATCGCCAGTACATCGAAAAGGACGCCGCACTTGAGCGCCGATTCCAAAAAGTACTCGTCGATGAGCCTAGTGTTGAGGACACCATCGCGATCTTGCGCGGTCTCAAAGATCGCTATGAGTTACATCACGGTGTTGATATTCAAGACAGCGCCATCATTGCTGCTGCACGCATGAGCCATCGCTATATCACGGATCGTAAACTGCCGGACAAAGCGATTGACTTAGTAGATGAAGCCGCTAGTCGTCTACGTATGGAGATGGATAGCAAACCTGAAGCTCTAGGTAAGCTTGATAGCCGTCTAATACAGCTGAAGATGCAGCGCGAAGTACTTAAAAGCGAAGAGGACGCAGGCGCGCAAGCTGAGCTTAAAGTGCTCGATGGACAAATTGATGAGCTTGAAAGAGAGCTTGCCGATCTCAATGAGATTTGGCAGGCAGAAAAAGCACTCGTTGAAGGCAGTAAACAGCTTAAAGATGAGCTGGATAAAGCGCGCATTGCTTATGATAAAGCCAGCCGCGAGGGCGATTATGAGACCATGAGTAAGCTACAATACGAGACCATACCGCAGCTTGAGCGCCGTATTAGTGAGTCCGATCTTGCAGAACAAAAAGAACAAACAGGTGAACCTACTGACGTCAAACTACTACGTAACAAAGTGACGGATAATGAGATCGCTGAAGTGGTTGCGGCGGCTACAGGTATCCCTGTTAGTAAGATGATGCAAGGCGACCGCGAAAAAATGATCGCAATGGAAGATAAGCTGCATGAGCGCGTCATTGGTCAAGATGAAGCCGTTGAAGCAGTGGCTAATGCAGTACGCCGTAGCCGAGCAGGGCTATCTGACCCTAACCGCCCCTCAGGTTCGTTCTTGTTCTTAGGACCTACGGGTGTTGGTAAGACTGAGCTGACCAAGTCGCTGGCGAACTTCTTGTTTGATAGTGAGGACGCTATTGTACGCATTGATATGAGCGAGTACATGGAGAAGCACAGCGTGAGCCGTCTTGTCGGCGCGCCTCCAGGATACGTGGGTTACGAGGAAGGCGGTACGCTTACCGAAGCGGTACGCCGTAAGCCTTATAGCGTTATCTTGTTTGATGAGGTCGAAAAAGCGCATCCTGATGTCTTTAATATCTTACTGCAAGTGTTGGACGATGGACGCTTAACGGACTCGCAAGGGCGGGTGGTTGACTTTAAAAACACGGTTATCATTATGACCAGTAACTTAGGCTCGCATAAGATCCAAGAGATGGTAGGTGAGAGCTATGAGGACATCAAGTCCGAGGTTATGGAGTCGGTTGGTCAGCACTTCCGTCCTGAGTTCGTCAACCGTATTGATGAGATTGTGGTCTTTCATCCGCTTGGTATGGCGCAGATGGCAGGTATTGCTGAGATTCAGATTGATCGTTTGCGTCAGCGCTTACACGAACGTGAGCTTGATATCGAACTGTCACATGATGCGATGAATAAGCTAGTTGCAGTTGGTTATGATCCGGTATACGGCGCACGTCCGCTCAAACGCGCCATTCAGCAAGAGATCGAAAACCCGCTCTCGCTTAGACTGTTGGCAGGTGATTTTGTCGCAGGCGATATTATCAAAGTTGAAGTCGATGATAACGATAATCTCATCTTTGGTAAGCTTGACGTTAGCTAAGTCTATTGATGTATAACTAAGTCTATTGATGTATAACTAAGTCTATTGATGTATAAGTAGTATAACGACAAACCCCTAATCTATTCCGATAGATTAGGGGTTTTTTATTACTTAATAAAGACTTATTTTGAACAATGGCATTTGCTATAGTGTAAACAAGCCAAAGTAAAGGATGACAGTTATGATAAATACTCGTAATGCCATGCACAGCACTATTGCTGTACCGCTGACGATTGCAGCGCTCTTAACCAGTACTGTTGCTTGCTCTAGTTCAACAACAGCGACGTCAGAGCGAGAAGCCATAGTCTATGAAGCCAATAATAGTAATGCAGATGCTCGGCAGTCGACAAACGGAGTCAGTAATCCATCGCAAACAGAGGTCAAGCCCACCTTTACGACTGAAACGATCGCTAGTTTTAACGAGCCATGGGCAATGACTGCGTTACTAACACCAACAAATACGACCAAAAAACTCCTAGTTACCCAAAAGACAGGTGAGCTGTTGATTGTCGATACTGAAACAGGTACCAAAACAGCAGTAGCAGGCGTACCGACAGTAGGGTACGGCGGGCAGGGCGGCTTGGGCGATATTATCATCGCGCCAGACTTTGCTCAAAGCAATACCGTCTATTTAAGCTATGCTGAGGCAGGCGCTGGCAATACTTATGGTGCTAAAGTGATTAAGGCAACGCTTACAGGAGCAGACACAAAATCACCGCGTCTGCAAAACATTACATCCATTTGGGAGCAGACCCCCAAAGTCAAAGGTCAAGGGCACTATAGTCATCGCTTGCTATTCTCCCCTGATGGTCAGTATTTGTATATCAGCTCAGGCGATAGACAAAAAAAGGATCCAGCACAGGATATGAGCGTCAATCTAGGCAAGATCATTAGGCTCTATCCTGATGGTTCTATCCCCAGAGACAATCCTTTTTTTACCACACCCGGCGCTGTGCAGTCGCAGTTTTGGAGCATCGGTCATCGCAACGTGCTCGGCATGGCATTTTATAAAGGTCAACTGTGGGAGCATGAAATGGGTCCGCGCGGCGGCGATGAGTTTAACTTAATTACTCGAGGCAATAACTATGGCTGGCCTATCGTTTCGAACGGACGCAACTATTCAGGTACCGATATACCCGATCATGATACCCGTCCAGAGTTTGATGCTCCTGAGGTGAGCTGGACGCCTGTCATATCGCCATCGTCAATGAGCATTTACTCTGCTGGCAGTCGCAACGACTTTCCGTCGTGGCAGGACAATGCATTAATCGGCGGCTTATCATCTAAGGCGCTTATCGTTGTCGCTATGAATAATAATCAAGCCACAGAGCGCTATCGCTACGATATGAGTGAACGGATACGCAGTGTATTGGCCGTTAATGGTGAAGTTTTTGTATTAGAAGATGGTGATAATGGCCGCTTGTTAAAGCTAGTATCGCAATAACCACATAAGGCGTCTGCATCAGGCGCAGTCATTGTTGATTATTTACTCTTAATGTCTACGTATTCCTATTAAGTTAACATATGTAATTGTTTGATAAGCAATGGTTATTTTGGTAGAGTATGACCTCCTAAAAAATGAGGCTGTTACCTAGATGGATCATGTAAAGGTTGAAAGATTGGGCCCGTTTCCACGGGTGAATAAACCCGTCTTCATCACGTCGGGCATTTTGATTGTCGGTTTTATCATATTTGGTACGTTCTTTACTGAGACTGCAGGAGCACTGTTTAGTTTTTTGCAAAGTTTTATTACCACTAACTTTGGTTGGTTCTTCATTGTCTTGATGAATGTCGCGCTAGCCTTTTGTATTTATTTGGCAGCGAGCCGCTACGGTGATATCCGCCTTGGAAAACAGACAGAGGAAGCTCAATATCCGCTGTTCTCGTGGATTGGTATGCTGTTTTCAGCAGGCATAGGTATTGGACTTGTCTATTGGGGTACCGCTGAGCCCCTGTATCACTTTATGGCGCCGCCACTTGCAGAGCCTCAGAGTATTGAAGCTGCAAAAGAAGCAATGAATATCTCATTCTTGCATTGGGGTCTACATGCTTGGGCAATCTATACCATTGTTGCATTAGCGCTGGCCTATTTTCACTTTAGGCGCGGTCTACCGCTTTCGATTCGCTCAACGCTATATCCTATTCTCGGTCGTAGAATCTATGGCGGCTGGGGTCATACGGTCGATGTCTTGGCGGTGTTTGGAACGATGTTTGGGGTAGTGACCTCGTTAGGTTTAGGGGTGATGCAGATCAACTCGGGTCTTGAGAATTTATTTGGTATCCCAAATAGCCTGACCGTACAATTTATTACGATCGCTTTTGTCACTGCGCTCGCTTGCGGCTCACTTATGCTTGGCCTTGATAAAGGGATTAAACGCTTAAGCGATATTAACATGGGTATGACTGGGGTCTTACTTACCTTTATGGTGATTTTAGGGCCAACCCTTTTTATCTTTGATAGCTTCTTTGAAAATATCGGTAACTATTTATCCTCTGCTGTTGCTTTAAGCTTCTGGGGTGAGTCGTACAGTGGTACGGACTGGCAGGCGAGTTGGACAATATTTTATTGGGCGTGGTGGGTAAGCTGGGCACCTTTTGTCGGCGTGTTTATCGCGCGTATCAGCCGTGGTCGTACTATCCGCGAGTTTGTATTGGGCGTCCTTCTTATTCCTATGACCATTTTGTTCTTTTGGTTTACCACATTTGGCGGTGTGGCCATCCATATGGAGCTACTGGCAGCTCTTGATCCCTTGATAGGCAGTCCAGGGTTAGTGGAGGCGGTGCAAGCGGATACGGGTAGCGCAATCTTTAAGTTAGTGGAGTACTATCCGTTGACCAAGCCGATCACCTTTTTGATCGTTATTATGATTGTCCTGTGGTTTGTGACCTCATCCGATTCAGCAAGTTTTGTTATTGACATGTTGACTGCTGGGGGTGATACCAATCCGCCAAAGATTCAGCGGTTGTTTTGGGCTGTTATGCAGGGTTTAATTGCCGCTATCTTACTAGCAGCAGGTGGACTAGCCGCACTACAAGCCGCTGCTATCGTTGCAGGTCTACCCTTTGCAATTGTAATATTTGTCATGATGTATGCGTTATGGCGGGGCTTGGGTCGAGATCGTTTGATCTTATATCGCGCGCAGCAAAGATACATTACTGCAGAATCAGTGGATCATAATACAGCGAACGAGTTCGTTGATGAAGAGCTACTGCCAGGCCCACCGAAGATTGTTAAAGGTGATTAATTAGTAGGCTTCTGTACTTATCAAACCCTCAAATTATTTATAGTTTGAGGGTTTTTTTATTGGGTCTAGATTATTGCATTAAACATAACTAAACTTGAATTTATCACTCCTGTTTCTATATATTAAAGACTGTATGTTTGATGCTGTGTTTGATAAATAGACCATATCTTGTTATGGTGACGCAATTTTAATCTTTGGAATACCTATGGATCATGTAAAGGTAGGCAGACTGGGCCCATTTCCGCGGGTCAGTAAGCCTGTATTTTTGACCTCAGCAATATTGATTATTGCGTTCATTATATTTGGTGCTTTCTTTAACGCGCAGGCAGAGCTGATATTTAACGAAGCCAAGGCATTCGTGTCGGTACGCTTTGGCTGGTTCTTTATTGTCGTTGTCAACTTAGCTTTAGTCATGAGTATTTACATGATCTTTAGCCGTTACGGGGATATTAGGCTGGGTCATCAGACGGAGGCACCTGAATATAATTTGATCTCTTGGATCGGTATGCTGTTCTCTGCAGGTATCGGTATTGGTTTGCTATATTGGGGTACAGCGGAGCCGCTATATCACTTTATGGCGCCACCTTTGGGCGAGGCGCAAACGATCGAAGCGGCAAAGCTGGCTATGAATATATCATTCTTGCATTACGGTCTGCACGTTTGGGCGGTTTATGGCATGGTGGCTCTAGCGCTCGCTTACTTCCACTATCGCCGCGGTCTACCACTCGCTATTCGCTCAACGCTTTATCCGCTACTGGGTAAAAAAATCTATGGCGGCTGGGGTCATACGGTCGATACACTCGCCGTATTCGGAACTATGTTTGGGGTAGTGACTACGCTTGGTCTAGGCGTGTTACAGATCAACTCAGGTCTTGAGACCTTGTTTGGTATACCTAATACGATCGCGGTTCAGATTATGTTAATTGCCTTTATCACGGTACTTGCAGGTTTATCCTTGTTCATGGGTTTGGATAAAGGTATCAAACGTCTAAGTGATGTTAATATCTTATTCACAGTCGTCCTACTGAGCTTTGTGATTATATTAGGACCAACACAGTTTATTTTTAATAGCTTTATTGAGAATATCGGTAATTATCTGCATCAGGTCATCCCACTTGGTATGTGGACAGAGTCTTACCAAGGCGAGGAAAACTGGCAGTCGTCATGGACGATATTTTATTGGGCATGGTGGATTAGCTGGTCACCCTTTGTGGGCGTATTCGTCGCACGTATCTCGCGCGGTCGTACGATTCGCGAGTTTATCCTCGGTGTACTACTGATTCCGATTACGATCTTGTTCTTATGGTTTACCGCTTTTGGGGGTTCAGCGGTTCACTTAGAGCTTATGGCGGCAGCAGATCCTGCTATTGTTAGCCCAGGTCTTATCGAAGCGGTACAAGCGGATACCGGTAGCGCTATTTTTAAGCTTATGGAGTCTTATCCATTGACATCAGCGGTCAATCTATTGATCGTGGTTATGATTGTTCTATGGTTTGTGACCTCATCGGATTCAGCCAGTTTTGTTATTGATATGCTAACCTCGGGCGGCGATACGGATCCACCAAAGATTCAGCGTCTGTTCTGGGCGGGAACAGAAGGGGTTATTGCAGCGGTATTGCTAGCAGCAGGTGGTCTAAGTGCGCTACAAGCGGCGTCAATTGTCTCAGGTTTTCCGTTTGCTATCGTGATTGTGATTATGATGTACTCGCTACTACGTGGTCTAAGCCGAGATCGCTTAATTCTTTATCGCCAGCAGCAGTGGTTTATCACCGAAGAGTCAGCAGAACATAACTCAGCCAATGAATTCCGTGATGAAGAGCTGCTCAAAGGCCCACCTGATATCATTGTCAAAACGGGTGACTAATGTCTTTTAGCTAAATGCGTTCGCATAAATATAAACCCCAGCTTATGAAAAGCTGGGGTTTTCTTGTTTAATGATAAAAATTAAAACTTTAACTAACATAGCGAATAATACATACCAAAAGCTACTCGTCAGTATTGCCACTTTTATTAAGCTGCACGTATTTATCGAAGTTTTGCGCGTAATCCGTCAGGTTATCGCTTAGCATCTGGCGGTACTGCTTGACATAAAACTCAATGATGTCCTCTTTTTCTTTGGCAAAGTCGTCGCCTTTGACAAAGCCAATCGACGCCACTGACGCACTGTAACGTGCTGCTGCGTATAATAATGACGCACCAACTTGCCCAGAATGCGCGTTTTCACCAAGCTGACTATTAGCAACGCTAATGATGGTATCCGCCCGCTGATAAAACGCTTGCATCTCTGGGGTAATCTCGACATCAGCGCTATCGATACTGTCTGTATTCATAGGGCTTTTATCATTAGTGCTAGTAGAGTTATCAAGATCACTATCAGGGTTATCGTTTGGCATATTATTCTGAGACATAAGCGACTCCTATTGTATTAAGTAAGTATGAACTATAGACCCGCATCCGCTTTTAGAATATCAGCTTTGTCGGTCTTCTCCCACGTAAATGCAGTCTCAGAACCTGCGCGGCCAAAGTGACCAAAAGTTGCCGTTTGCTGATACATGGGCTGTAATAAGTTTAGCATACGAGTGATGCCATAAGGGCGCAAATCAAAATGAGTACGAATCAGGCGGATGATCTCGCTGTTACTGATACTGCTGGTGCCAAAGGTATTAACCGAGATTGACGTCGGTTCGGCAACGCCAATGGCGTAGCTGACTTGGACTTCACAGCGCTCAGCAAGACCTGCTGCGACAATATTTTTGGCAACGTAACGCACGGCATAAGCGGCGCTGCGATCCACCTTTGAGGGATCCTTACCACTAAAGGCGCCGCCGCCGTGACGCGCCATACCGCCGTAGGTGTCAACGATAATTTTACGGCCTGTAAGACCGGCATCACCTACTGGGCCACCGATGACGAACTTACCTGTTGGGTTGATATGGTAGCGCGTATCGGCATGCAGCAAGTCTGCGGGCAGTACTTGTTTGACAATCGACTCCATGACCGCCTCGAACAGATCGCTTTGGCTGATACTAGGGTCGTGCTGAGTCGATAGTACGACAGCATCGATAGCAGCAGGCTGGTTGCCGTCGTATCTGAGCGTTACTTGAGCCTTAGCATCGGGACGCAGCCAAGGTAGTGTGCCTGAGCGGCGCAGATCAGATTGACGCTCCATCAACCGGTGCGCGTATTCAATAGGCGCTGGCATTAAGACTTCCGTCTCATTACTCGCATAACCGAACATAAGACCCTGATCCCCTGCGCCTTGCTCCTCAGGGCTACTACGATCAACGCCTTGCGCGATCTCTGGCGACTGCTTACCAATCATATTAATCACCGCGCAGGTCTCACCATCAAAACCTAAGTCTGAGTGGTGATAGCCAATACCGTTAACCGTGTCGCGTACGATACGCTCAATATCGATATTAGCTGTCGTAGTGATCTCGCCTGCTAAGACAACCGCGCCCGTCTTAACCAAGGTCTCACAAGCGACGCGAGCATGCAGGTCTTCGCGTAATATAGCGTCAAGTAGGG
Source organism: uncultured Psychrobacter sp. (assembly GCA_947489525.1). Classification (GTDB taxonomy): domain Bacteria; phylum Pseudomonadota; class Gammaproteobacteria; order Pseudomonadales; family Moraxellaceae; genus Psychrobacter. The sequence continues at coordinate 508,847 of CANLDW010000001.1, read as the reverse complement.
CGTCAGATATTTGGTCCGCCATTTTATCAGGGTGACCTTCGCTAACAGATTCTGAGGTAAATAAGTTGTATTCACGCATAAAAGGATCGCTTAATTGCAGGGACTGTCAAATAAGAGCAGTCGTTAAAAGTATCAGAGGTGAAAATTTAAAAAAAAGATAAAATGCAGCCAAAAAATGAGTCTATCTTACCGTGAATTCGCTTAAAACTCTAGCGCTTGCTCGTACTGTCAAGTGACTGCTTGACCCAAAGCTAGAGTGAGCAAACGCTCATTTTTGGCATCTTGTTTTATTCATAATAAGAGTGCTGTCAATTAGGCTACATGTGTATTTATCGCATTCTTAAGCCAGTCAATCAGCTCTGTATCCATATATTGGTAATCGTCAGGAATAACTAGAACTATTTCATAAGGAGTCAAATCTCCAAAAATGCCGCTTTGTCTTTAAACATACATTCTTCATAGACTGGACAAGCGCCACATTGCGGTGTGCGTGCCTTGCAGGTATAGCGGCCATGCAGGATAAGATAGTGATGAGCGTCGAGCATAAACTCCTCCGGTATACGCTCAACCAGCTTTTGCTCGACGATGAGTACGTTTTTACCCGTCGCAAGACCGGTGCGATTACCAACGCGAAAGATATGGGTATCCACCGCCATAGTCGGCTGCCCAAAGCCGCTATTGAGCACAACGTTGGCTGTTTTACGACCGACGCCTGCCAGTGACTCTAGATCTTTACGGTTATCAGGGACCGTACTATCAAATTTATCGATAAGGTCACGGCACGTCTTTATGATGTTTTTGGCTTTGGCGTTGTATAGTCCGATATTCTTAATGTACGGTTTCAACCCTTCCTCGCCAAGTGCCAGTATAGTCTCAGGCGTATTGGCAACGGCGTAGAGCTGTTTGGTCGCAATATTAACGCTAATATCTGTCGCCTGCGCTGATAGAATAACCGCGATAAGTAGCTCAAAGTTTGTCTTATAATTCAGATCTGAGACGGGTTCAGCAATGGTTGCTGCTAGTTTCTCAAAGAAGGGACGTACATTAGGGTTAGGCATACGTCTGGATGGCGGCGTGTCCGCTGTCTTGTGTTTAACCGTTTTACTCATAGTGTGATGTCTTTTTTAAAAGTTATTTACTGACGATTAGGGTTTGAGGTTATTGAGACTGAGTAAGCTTAGCAAGTTCAGTTTGCAAAGCGCTAAGCTCATCTTGTTTTTTGGGATTAGGACGTACACTAAGCTGCTTTTGTAGTTTTTTGATTTTGCTTCGTAGGGTCGCGGCTGCAATCGTGTTTTTGGCGTCAGCCTCACTGATGTCAAGCGTGCGAGTAGCGGCGTTGTTGAGTTTGGCCTCAACCATACTAATGACGGGCTTGGCATTACGAGTGTCTGCCAGCTGCGCGGCGACCCGATTAAGGTGGGTATGATAGCGTTGTCTTAGATCGTTTTGTTCTTGTACGCGCTCGGTTGGCGTCGGCTGCCGATCAATAGCGACTAGATCGATACAATCAACAGGGCAGGGCGCGATACACAGCTCGCAGCCCGTGCACAGATCTGTGAAGATCGTGTGCATGTGCTTGCCTGTACCGACGATAGCGTCAACAGGGCAGGCGGGAATACATTTAGTACAGCCGATGCACTCATCTTCGCGAATGACCGCGCGCACCTCAGTAGGGCGATGCGTACTAGGATCTACCGGCCACTGTGAAGGCGCCGCTGTGAGGGGTTCTTCGTCATTGTCTACCTTATTGTCGTCTAACAGTATTTGACGGATAGCATCAGTAACTGGTTGACCACCGGGTACGCATTTATTATACGGCTCATTATCCATCACAATGGCGCTTGCATAGGGCAGACAGCCATCAGGGTGCTCGCACAGACCACACTGCGTTTGCGGTAGACACGCATCAATACGCGCAATCATCGCTTGCTCGTCAGTAGGCAAGTCATCGAGACCCAAAGTGTCAAATAAAATAGGTAGCGTTGTGAGGCGGGTAGCGCGTTGCATATCATACCTTAGTATCTGCTGGTATATATAATAGATGTGCTTGTTTTTACTATACTAAAAGTAGTAGTGATAAAAGTAAACTGACTTAAATAGCGATACCGTACTCATAAGCGACTTTGGCAATGAGCTCGTAGGCGATGCTGCCTTTAAAAGGTATTTTAGGCAGATTGGCTAGATCGAAAAAGTCAGCATGTGACAGCTCGCTTTCTTGAATTTTGATAGTGCCACGAGCGTAAGCGGCTTCAAAGCCGAGCATCAAATTAGAAGGATAGGGCCAAGGCTGGCTGCTAACGTAGCGGATATCTGACAACTCGATACCGACCTCCTCAAACACCTCGCGCACCACAGCGTGCTCTAAGCTCTCACCAACTTCGACAAAGCCTGCTATAAGACCGTACTGTAATGGAAGGTTTTGTTTGCCGTAGCGGTGGTGGTGCGCAAGTAATATCTGCATCGCACCTGTTTGCGGATTGGGACGCGTGATAGCGGTAATGATACAAGGCTGCACGCGTGGGTACTGACGCAGGTGACACACAGGACACACCATAGCGCGCTCGCCAGAGTCAGCAGGCTGCACAGGACTACTGCAGCGACTACAAAACTGAGTATCCGCCTGCCAGCGCAGTAGTTGTATAGCTTGGCTCAGTTGATCAGATAGGATAGCGGGTAAGGTGGTGATAAGCTTGCGATAGTCAATAAAGGCATGGTGATCATCAAGCGCAGGCAGCTCAATATCATGTGCTCGCGCATAATCGTCCGTTAGCGCCCAAGCCGCTTGTTCAGCTCCTGCATCCTCTTTTTCGCTTATTGGAAGCATTTGCTGTAGCGCAACGCGCCCAACTTGATAAATAGGCGCATCGTTATCATCGGCTTTATCTTCTACAGGGATATACAGCGGCCACCACCCTTTACCGTGGTAGTGGCACAACACAGCATCTTTTTGCAGAATAAAAGCGGTCATCATAAAGGTATAGCAATCCTTAGAGTTTCAGCGATGAACAACCAAAACATTTATAAAGTAGATACGAGTAGTCTAATGCCCTTGCACCCTCACCTTCTTGCACCCACATTTTAAGATGTCTTAAAACATTATGACATCTTAAACCTGCGATGCTAAAAACTATGATGCTAAGAACCTACAATACTAAGCGGCGAGGAGCTGGCTTAGACTGTGCTGACCGACATCAAGCGCTTGCTTGCTGACTGGACGGTTGTGCTCAAAGCCGTCCAAATGATAATCCACTGCCATAATGACATCGGCAATGCACGCTAGCGTATCATCTTCTATACGTTTGCCGTTTTTAATACACTGCTCGATATAGTTTGCTAACTGACTCAGCATACTAGCAGGTGTTGGCAGCTGTAAGAAGCGTACTGCCCCTGCAACTTGACGCATCATCTCAGGGATATTTTGGATATTGAGCATATCGCGCTCAGGCTCAGATAAATAGTCATTAATCGCTTGCTCAGCGCTTGCGATGGCAGTACGGCTCTCTTGTATAAGCGTGTCATAAGCCGTATTGAGCTGATGTAAGGAGATATGCGGATTATTAAGCGGCAAATAGATCGCCCCTGGTGTATGCATCTCTGCCATAGAGATCGTCGCATTTTCAGCGTGCATCAGCGCTAACAGGAGATGATCAAAGTCGGTTGGCGAGGGCGCTTGCCAATTGGCAACGGCGTCCGCAGCCGTTTGTAAGCTAGCGGCGGCGTCAGACAGACCAAGCAGTCGCAGTGATGAGCGCAGTGTCGTGAGCGCTTCAATAATTTGCGCCGTTTGCGTCTCCACTGAATTTAGCGACTCGCCGCGCGCGTAGCTGTCGACATCGTCTTTTATATTGTTAATTTGGGCTTGAATGATGGTATTCAGCGTATCTGTGAGCTCACGATTAGGGCCAAATAAGAAGCGCTTCATCTGCTCGCGCTGTGGGTCCTCAAGCTTGTTTTTGGCGTACTGTTCACATAGGGCCACTGCCTGCTCGTTATCACGCTGGCAAGCAAAACTTACTAAGTCAGCGAAGCGCGTATCCATCACAGGCAAATAGCTATTGAACTGCTGCTCCACATAGATAAGCGTGTGCTTTTGGCTGGCATTTAGCGGTAGCGCTGTTGCAATATCCATTGTCGCTGCCGCCGCTGCTTGCCAAAACAGCCGATCCGTGTATGCTGCTACCGTAGCACAAGCCGCGCTCATGGCATCAAGTTTTTGCTGATCATCGCTGCTAATGATGCCATCTTGATGAGTCAGAACGACGCCAAGACCACTGCGATACGCATAAGTCAAAAGCGTTCTATCCAGATCAAGCTCGGTTAGGGGCTGAAAGTTTTGTTCAGGATTGGCAATAACGACGCTGCTACTGCCAAAAGTTGAGAAGTAATCCGCTTGTATAGCGTCCTCATTTCCATGGGCATTGAGCTTATTAATAATAGGCAGTAGCAAAGTCGGCTCTACGGTCTCAGTCAGCAGCACAAACTCAATGTAGCGATCGAGCGTCATGATCGCTTCGGATAGATCCATAATGAGAGCGGTGTCATTGTTGTCGCCGCTATCATAGAGACGCTGTAAACCATTAACGATACAAGTGCTCAGCACTTCAGCCCCTACTAGCGTAATAAGCTTAAAGATGTAGGACAACTGCTTTAATACAGTGATGGAGTCCATTAGCAGTGGCGCTTGAGTATTATCATCGTTGAACTCACTTAAGTGAATCTCCGTGTCTTTTAGAGTCACAATGATTTCATCGTGCAATAAGTGTAGTGAAGGAAGATTAAAATCAGTGACGCTAAGCGTAGGTGCCGTTAACTTTATTTGCTCAAACTGGTTCATAGTGGTTTATCCATAACAGGCTAATGACTGTAAGTAATCATCTAAGGAGTGAAAATCAATGCTAAGAAAATCAATGCTAAAGAGTAGAACCTCAAAAATATTGTAAATAAAACTTGTGAATAATAAGCAAAAGCAGAGTATGCCACGAAGTGCTCTTGAGCGCTACATTTGAATAAGCCAGCAGGTCTTAAGATAATATCTTAGACTTAATCTCAGGATAATCAGCACTCAGTTTATTAAACCAGCTGTGATGAGCGCTCTCGTCAGCGCTTGAGGCCACTAGCTGCGAGGCTAACTCGGCAAACTTGGCATGAGCGGAGGTCGCACCATCAGTTTGTACATCCTCCTCTATCGCTAGCGTCACCTGCCCGCCAGTCATCGCAAGGTAAACCTCTGCTAAGATTTCGGAGTCGAGTAGGGCGCCGTGAAAGGTACGGTCTTGCTTACCGACATTGAGACGGCGAACCAAAGCATCTAGGGTGTTCTTTTGACCCGGGTACTGCTGCTTTGCCATAAGGAGTGAGTCGGTCACTTGCACCCGCTCGGCAAAGTCGTTCAGACCTACTTTGCTAAACTCCATATTCAAAAAGTTCATATCGAACGACGCATTATGGGCAATGATCTCAGCACCATTCATAAAGTCGTACAGTTGCTGTGCCACCTGATCAAAGGTAGGCTTGTCTTGCAAAAACGCTTCAGAGATACCGTGAATGCGAATGACTTCTTCATCCATACCGCGCTCTGGGTTGATGTAGACGTGCAGCTTCTCGCCTGTGAACTTACGTCCTACTATCTCAACGATACCCACCTCAATGATGCGATCGCCTTTTAGCGCATCAAGCCCTGTGGTCTCGGTATCCATAATCAGCTGACGATCGCTCTCATAGCGATGAATAGGCTTTGGCAGTAGTGGCTGGAAGTTTGGATTAGCGCGGCTGGTATCACCGTCAAACTTAGGCGTATCACTGTTAATTGCATCAGCTTGCATAGGGGCTACCTCATTAACGGTACTATGATTATTTATTGATAAGTTGTTGGTGTGCGAGGTACTTATATCTGTTTCATCAGGCCACACCTCATCGAGTCCTAGCGGATCATTGTCGATCCAGCCGTTGCTTGTAGCTTCGCCGGCTGATTCATCACTGATATTTGCATCCGAAATATAACCAGCATTAGCACTACTCACGTTTATATTAGAGCTTTTGACTGCTTGCTGCGCTTTTTTTTTAGCCGGATTGGTATCCTCGTTGGTTACAGGCGCGCTGCTACCTGTAACGCCGAGGTTGGCAAGCTCGTCCGCTTTTTCATTGCCCGCGTGTCCAGCATGACCTTTCACCCAGTGCCAATCGACCTCTCGGTCTTGGCACAAGGCATCAAGCTGTTGCCATAAATCTTGATTGGCGACGGGCTTTTTACTTGCCGTTTTCCAGCCTTTTTTCTTCCAGCCCTCAATCCACTCCGTAATGCCTTTTTTGACATAGCTTGAGTCCGTCCAGATCTCAAGTTTGTCTGCCAACGGGCTATGCTGCAAGGCTTGAATAGCGCCCATCAGCTCCATACGGTTATTAGTGGTATTAGCCTCGCCGCCGTACAGATCCTGCGTGCGACCATCGCTAAATATCAGGTGCGCGCCCCAGCCGCCAGCGCCCGGATTACCTTTGCAAGCGCCATCAGTATACGCCACTGTGGTGGCAGGTTTAGCCATTAATGGGTCAAGCGCGTTGCTTTTGGAGATAGATGGGATGACAGACATAACAACCACTTATAAAAGATAAATAAAATATAGCAGGTATCAAACAGATACCTAGAGCAGTGCCTGAGTATAACAAATCTGCGCAGGCTCGTGACATTCTTAGCTGACAAAATCTAAATAACACTATCTTAGAGCTAAATGTCATCTTAGAGCTAAATCTCAAAGCGTCGTAGGGCGTTTATCTGTTAACATATAAGCTCATACTCGCTTAAATTTAGCATTATATATTCGTCAGTATTTTCCTCCGACTCAGGATAGCTTATCATGACCAAACGCTCAAATGCCTTTTACCCAGAGCTTACTACTGCGCTCACTATGAGTGCGTTGCTACTCGTAGGCTGTAGTGATAACAATGACGTCGTAGTAGAAGAAGAGAGTCTAACTGCGCAAACGGATCTATCCGTATTTGCAGGCTGTTATACCGTCAGCTCTGATGAGCCAGCTCAAATCAAGGTCAGTGAGGAAAACGGCGCTTGGGTGATGCAAATGAAAGAGCCTGCGAGTAGTGGACGCGTATGGGATACAGCTGAGCCTTTAGAAGTTATAGACAATGCCCAGATACCTAAGTTTTTTTCTATAGACCCTGACAATGTCGACGCTGTCATCGCGCGTCCTGATCGCGTCCTTGTGATGGCACATGTCAAGCCTGTCTATGCCAACATCGATCCGCTACTCGATAGCGAGTATCTAGCCTACATTTATCGCGGCGCAAATACGATATACCGCGTCGAGTGTGACGAGATCAATACCGATATCTTAGCCAATCCGCACGCTAATATTGTCATCGATAATGTCAATCAGAGCCTTTGATAAAAACCTATCGTTGATTTTTATAATATATTTGACCAAGAGTTAGTTGCTATGAATTTTTTGAGTTATGTGCTGTTGGGCGGGCTATCTTATGCTGCCGGTTGGGCTGTTCGCATTTATATTCTTGATAAGCAGCCAAAACCTGAGCAGCCTTATAACCTAAAGCATCCGGCGATATTGGGTTATCTGGCAGGGTTTTTTATTATTATGCTGATTATTTCATGGCTGATCGGTCGCTACATCCTGGGTCACATCGCTATTGATCTACCTTTTATTATTATCAATAGTTTGGTTGCCACTTTTGTATACTCATTTGGCCTTAATCCTGAAAATGCAAGATACGACGTGCCTGATTAAAGCTGGTCAACGCCGGTCAAGTGAATGGAGCTTGGACATATCAACGTAATACGGCCAATGCTTGAGCATTGACCGTAGGTTGAAGAAAAGACTAAAGGTGGATTAATCGTTAAGCCTTCGCTTTTTACTTTGAGCTTTTCTTTGATTTGTGCATTGATATTTTGTCAGTATTGTTATTAGACCCTGATTGTTTGCTTTGCCATGCTTTGTATTTATTAAGATCTTTTTCGATAAGCTTTAAGCAAAATCTCAGCACTAAGGCATCGTCTACTTTACCGATAAAAGGGATAAAGTCAGGAATAAGATCAATAGGGTTTAGGACATAGAGTAAACCGACTACTGCCGCAGAGATAGTCTTGTACGGAATGTCGCGATAGTTACCTTGGTAGTAATCCTTGACCAAACTCAGCAGTACGCTCAAATCCTTGGCATAGCGCTCAAGTCCGCTGCCGTCTTTGACCTTGTCCTGCATTTTGTCTTCTTTACCTAGGATAAGCTTGATGTTATCGATTAATGATTTTTCGCGCTTTTCGTCTTTAGCCATTATAGTATTCCTTGTTTATTATAAACATTGTTATCAAACTAGTACTCAAATTATCGTCTCATACTATAACAAGAGAAGACGTGAGCACCAAATGCAGCAGACTATGGATTTGTATGGTTTTTTAAGTAAGTCTGTGAGTAGGGGACGCACAAGCCTATGCCTATTCATCGTATTTGCAACAAATTGATAAGAGTAAAATATGCGCGTGATCACACCAACTATGAAAGCAAAGACAAAGACAGCCAGTGCAAGTTATCAGGATAATAAGCCAATAAAAGACCAGACGCTTAATCGGCGCGCGTTTATACAAAAGATAGGCGCGGCAAGTGTCGGTCTGATCGCAGCGCCAAGTCTAGTGCCGGCGCTCGCGGCAGCAAGTGAGTCAGCTGGTCAGACAGACAGTGGCGCACTCACCAAAGATGATCTACCCGTCGCTGTAATAAGTACGCCTCCGCAACTTGCCCCTACTCGCTACACTGCACGCTGTATTGCACCTACTATCGATACCAGACTATTTGCCAGCTCAAATGTCGGTAGTAATGACGCGCGTAATCAGTTGGCATTAGAGCGCTTAGCGTGTGCTGGTTTTAAAATCGACAACCCTGAGATTGTGGATCGTCAGTATTTACGTTTTGCGGGTACGGATATCCAGCGCGCAAGCGATCTGCAAAATCTAGCCACAGGGGCGATCAAAGCGCCCAAGCTGCTTATGGGCGTGCGCGGTGGCTACGGCGCTATGCGTATACTCCCCATGATCGACTGGCAAACGCTGGGACGTATCATGACAGAGCGCGGTACGATACTGACAGGCTTTAGCGATGTCACTGCCATTCAGTGCGCGCTCCTAGCACAAGGACAGATGAGTTCGCTTGCCGCGCCGATGCTGTATAGCGAGTTTGGCAAAGCTTCGCCTGATCGCATCAGCTGTCAGCAGTTTGTCACCGCCTTAACCGATCCCAACCTGACGATCACGATTCAAAGCGCTGATCTCACCAGTCCGCAGCTGCCAACAGTGCTTGCCCGCGCTTCTAAAACCATTACTGGGACGATTTGGGGCGGTAATCTAAGCGTCGTATCCGCGCTGGCGGGTAGTCCGTATCTGCCGCGTGTTGATGGCGGCATTGTGTTCCTAGAAGACGTCGGTGAGCAGACCTACCGCATTGAGCGTATGCTCTACGATCTGTACTTAGCTGGAGTATTCAAAAACCAGCAAGCGATTATATTTGGCTCAATCACGGGTCAAGGCGAGGACAGCTATGACGCGCGCTATGACGTCGCAACCGTTATCCGCCAATTACATGAGATCACAGGACTGCCGATCTACAACGGTATGCGCTTTGGTCATATTGCCCAAAAACAAAGTTTCCCGCTGGGTGCAAGATGCCAGATTAGCACGGATACGAGCGGCGGCTATCGTCTGGACTTTTCGGATTATCCTATTATCGAGGCGAGTCGGATTAATACAGCAGGGCTGTGGCAAGACATATAGATAGATCCTCTATTGGCCGTGCTATTACGCGAGCTTAAAAATATTAAACTAAAGGGTCTGACTCGACTACTCAGTTACTAAACGATAAGGACTGTAATTAATCGATAGCAGCTTGTACAACATCTTGATATTATACTGTCGATTTCATGACCTTCATGTAATTAGCACTTAGTATTCTTCATGGTTAGGAAGTTAACATGATCGTTCGGCAACAACCCAATGCTCTAAAAATATTTTTTACCCTACGCGGCTCAGTCCTTCCCAAAATTTATCAGCAAATTTTATTCATTACTTTGTTAAGTCTGATTATAACCATTATTCAGCACTGGATTCCTAACTCATTTCCTTACTACAGCACTGCGCCTTTTACCTTAATCGGCATCGCCTTGTCGCTATTTTTGGGCTTTCGTAATAACGCCAGTTATCAGCGTTGGTGGGAGGCTCGAGGCCTGTGGGGTCAACTGGTTTTTGAAACTCGCAGTCTCACGCGGCAATTGCTATCATTTATCGATGAGGATGAAGAGCTAGGTCGGCAGACCCAGCAGCATATGATTCGGCTGGCTATTGCTTTTACTCATGCGCTACGTCATCACTTGCGTGGCAGCTCACCGTGGCAAGATGTCGAGCGTTTTGTAGAGCCACAGTATTATGCCAGTATGCGTGAGGCGCGCAACTTACCTGAATATCTGATGCGTCTGCTGGGTAAAAAGCTTGGCGACACTCGGCGTCAGGGGTTACTCTCGGATCACATGGTACAAAACATTGATGAGCGCCTAACCTCTATGACTATTGTGTTGGCAGCTTGCGAGCGTATTCACAATACGCCACTGCCTTTTGCTTATATGTTACTGGTGCATCGTACCACTTATCTATATTGTTTTTTATTGCCCTTTGCGCTTGTAGCTTCACTGGGCTGGGCGACGCCGCTGATTTGTGCGCTGATCGCTTATACTTTCTTTGGTTTGGATGTGTTGAGTGAAGAGCTAGAAGATCCTTTTGGGCTACAGGCTAATCAGCTACCGCTTAGCGCTATGTCGCGAACAATTGAGATCAACTTGCTAGAAGCGCTAGGGGAGAGTGATATTCCGGAGAGTATAACGGCGACGAATGGGTATTTGCCTTAAAGTTGGATCGTTTATTTCAAATAACAGACAAAAAAACACCGCCAACAATAGTGTTAGCGGTGTTTTCGTATAATGGTACCCGGAGCCGGACTTGAACCGGCACGCTATTACTAGCGAGGGATTTTAAATCCCTTGTGTCTACCAATTTCACCACCCGGGCAAAACTTGTGCTATCTATACTTTTTTATCTAAAAGCTAACCAGTGGATAGACTGTCTGGTTGCTAGATAAGTGCTCGCTATTATAAGCTGCTGGGTTAATAATGCAAGAAAAATTAACGCAGATCTTAGTTAATTGAGCAAAAAATTGGAGGCTGGAGTCGGAATCGAACCGGCGTCTACGGATTTGCAATCCGCTGCATAACCACTGTGCTATCCAGCCAAGCAAGGTGGACTATATTAGCAAAATTAATTTAAATTACAAGTCATTTTTTAGCAAACTTGTCTTTTTAAACCATTATCGCTAAACACCATTAAACAATGTCTTTATCATTGCGTTTCGCTCTTTTGATATCGCGGTAGGTCGCCGTACAGATCAGTACGAGTACGCCAAGCGTAATAGCAGGCCATATCAAAATATAAAATCCATAGAGTAGCGTGTTATCCATAGTGTCTCCTCCTAGCATGGTAAGTACGTTTAATACAGTATGAGTAACCACTAACGTTTAATAGTATGAACGACGTTAGTGGTAGGTTTTAGTTAGCTCTTGGTGACTGGCTGAACCTTAGCCTTTTTGTCATAGTCTCCAACGCGCTGTTTGATTAAATCAAAATCAAAGCGCTCATTGCCCATCAAGCTCACAATCGTACAGACGATGGTACTGACGCCGTAAGCGGTCAGCGAGGCGACTAACACCATATAGTCACGTAAGAACCCAGTGGCAAAGATAAGCATCAGTATCAGCGTCAGTAGCGCCGCACCAAAGCCAACTTTGCGCCCCAAGAAGCCAAAGACCATCAGTCCGATGACGACGGCAGCGCCAACGCTTGCCATGACCTCAAAGAATAAGGCAGTGATACCCGTGATCGGTATCAGCTCAAAGCGAGCAATACAGAAGAAGAGTAAAGCTACGATAACTGCTGAGGTAAAGGCCACATTGGTCACGCGGTTCCAGTAGACACTAGCGATTACCGGGAATACCACCGCACCCCATAGAGCACCAACGAATACCAGCATCACCAAGATATCGAGCTTAAAGCTGGCAAAGATAAGGCCTGCAGCCGTTGCTACAATCATCGTACCACGGCCAACGAGCATCATGGTTTTTGGTTTGACGCCGCCTTTTTTGGCGATGTTTTTGGCATAAACATCCGCCATCATAATGGTTGATAAAGCGGATAAGTCTGAGTCCGCAGTCGATGATAGCGAACCGATGACTAAGATAAAGAACAGCGCGATAAAGATCGGATGCAGATACATACTGACCATCTGCGGAATGAGGTTATTCATATCACCATTTAGCGGCTCAACACCAATGGTTAGCGCCATAAGACCGATCATACCAAGACCGATAACGATACCTGCGTAGCCGATAGTAGCGGTGACAAAGGTAGCTTTAATCTTAGTTTTATCAATGGCAAAGAGACGCTGAGTAATGGTTTGGTTGCCAATAGCATAAGCAAGTACCGCCACAAAAAAAGGCGCGCCTTGCTGCAAAAAGGCTTCGGATGAGAAGAAGTCTTGCTGCTCTAAGGTCAAGTTGGATAATCCACTAACCATAACTTCCGGGCCACCCATGGAGAATAGCACAGCGGGAATAATCACGACCCCGATCGCCATAAGGGCAACCAATTGGGCAAAGTCGGTAAAAACAGAGGCGCGAAAGCCTGAGGTTAGGGTATAACTGAGCACCCCAATACCGGCAATAATTACCCCGGTTTGAAATGATAAAGGCGAGAGAACGGATACTAAAGCACCCGCAGCGGTGAAGTTGACCATCAAGCTAATTAAGCTGCCCATAAGGTTAGATATGGCTAAAATCAATTGGCTTGAGGATCCGTGACGAGCGTGTATCAGCTCACCTAAGGTGTGACCGTTGGGGGCAAGAGCGCGAAAGCGCATACCAAAGGGGTAGATGAATAGTATCATCAGTGCGCCCCAAAAGCCGTAGTGTATCGGACCGGATATACCGTATTTGTAGCCGGAGGTCGCTGCCGCATAAAAGGACGCCGCCCAGATCCAAGTGGCAGTCATACTGGCCGCGCCCATACCGAAGCCGACACCGTGTCCTGCAACCATAAAACCTGTGGTTGATTCTTTGTCTTTTTTAATGAGTAATGACAGCAAGTATGTGCCACCATAAAACGCGACTAGTAATAAAATAACGGTTAACGCTGAAAATTGAAACAATGACTCAGTGTTCAAAGCATACCTCGCAATTGTTATAAATACATAATTAAAATTTTAATAAAATAGTTTTTAGCTAACAAAATAGAATAATACCGCCCCCATGAAACTGAGAAGAGGTACGAATCAACGTAATGCTAAAACCTGTTTATAAAAAGTGAACGACTAACTTTATTGCTTACTTGCACAACTGAATGTATATGCAGAGTAGCTGGTAATAAAAATAGGCGATAAACCACATCAAAAACAATAAAGAGTTGTCATTAGTGATGACGAAGTGACTTTTACAGTCAGCGCAAACAAACTTACTATTCGTAGTAGGGTAGAGAATAGCGAGTAGGATATCGTGAAATCAAGGGCGACTCCTTCTCTAAATGGAGCAACACTTCAACTATGAATTAGGATCAGTCAACGAAATCATATTTGGTTTTAACAGTACGTAACTCATTTGTGCCGTAAGAGTAACGGATTATGCTGCTAAGTTCAAATTTATTCATATATACACGTACATTTACATTATCATCGACTTGCGCCTTGTCTAGAACACAGCTTTGCTCAACTCGCAGCTATCAGCAGGGCTCATTTATGAATAATCAAACACGTCCTAGTCATAAAAAAGGTCTTAAGACGGGCTATCTTAAGACCTTAGAGAGGACGTTTGAGCGCATGACAAGCGATACGTTCAGCTTAAAATTAAACTATCATCTTCAACCGTCTCACCGCGTGTTTGCTCAAACATATTGAGCAGATCACGTACCGTCATACCGCGGCGGGTGTCGCCTGCGACGTCTAGTACCACTTGGCCTTGGTGTAGCATAACCGTACGCGTGCCGTGGGCGAGCGCCTGCTGCATTGAGTGCGTGACCATCATCGTAGTTAGATGGTTGTCATTAACGATCTTATCGGTCAGCTCTAGTACAAAGGCAGCGGTTTTGGGGTCGAGCGCGGCAGTATGCTCATCGAGTAGCAAGATTTTGGAGGGCTGTAAGGAGGCCATAAGTAAGCTAACCGCCTGACGCTGACCGCCTGAGAGCAAACCCATACGATCGGTCAAGCGGTTCTCAAGACCGAGTTTGAGGATAGATAGCTTCTCGCGGAACAAATCACGGTTATTTTGGTTGAGAGCAATGCTCAGACCGCGCTTGCCACCACGCTTGTACGCCAGCGCCATGTTCTCTTCAATCGTCAGGGCCTCACACGTGCCTGCCATCGGATCTTGAAATACGCGAGCTACCCAATTGGCACGCTGATGCGCGCTTTTTTTGGTGACATCAACGCCATTTAAGAGTATTGAACCACTGTCGACGTGCGTTGTCCCACTGACCGCGTTTAAAAAAGTCGACTTACCCGCGCCATTGGTACCGATGACCGTGACGAACTCACCATCGGCGATATCTAAGCTAATACCGCGTAGCGCTGGGTTTTCAATGGGTGTACCGGGGTTAAAGGTTAAGCGTAGATCATTGGCCTGCATCATAATCGTGATTCCTTTTTAAGCGCTTGTGTTCTTTTTATACTCTTAAACCGCACTGGCTTAGGTTTTTAAACGGCGAGATAACAGCCTAGTCTTAGCTTGTGGTAGCACCAATGCAATGACAACTAATAGCGCTGTAACTAAGTTTAAGTCCTGCGGGCCAAAGCCTATACTGCGCAAGGTATCACTCGATAAGGCAACTTGAATAAACAGACGGTATAACGTTGCGCCAATGATCACAGCAAGGGTGATGAGCCAGATACGTTTTGCAGGGATAATTGTCTCGCCGATAATAACTGCGGCCAAGCCAATAACGATCGTACCGATACCGATGTCGATACTCACGCCGCCTTGTGTTTGCACAAACAGCGCACCCCCTAGAGCAATGAGACTGTTAGAGACTGCCATACCGATGATGGTCATGCGTGAAGTATTAATACCTTGTGCCTGAGCCATACGTAGATTAGAACCTGTTGCGCGCATGGACAGCCCAGATTCCGTGCTATAGAACCAGTCGAGTAAAAGCTTCGCTACTAAGACGACGGCACCGATAACCACGCAGCGCATCCAAAAGCCATTGCTATCATTAACAAAGGCGCTAAAGACTGTCGCTTCGCCTAACAGCGGCAAGTTTGGTGCACCCATGATACGCAAATTGACAGAGTACAACGCTACCATAACAAGGATACTGGCAAGCAGCTGTAAAATACCAAGCTTGACATGTAGCCACGCGGTGACGATACCAGCAAGCGAGCCTGCTAGCATACCTAATCCGCAAGCCAGCCATGGATTGATACCAGCTACGATGGATACACCAGCTATCGCGCCGCCCAAAGGAAAGCTACCATCGGCAGTCAAATCAGGGAAGTCAAGCGTCCGAAAAGAGATAAGGACACCAAGCGCAACTAAACCATAGATGAGACCGCTCTCAAGGGCACCAAAAAAAGCAATTAAAGACATAAGCAATCAATAAGTTAGGACCAAGAACTGAGTTGCAGGAGCAGCAAGTCCTAGGCGGTGAGTTTGACAGATTGTAGCAATCTGAGTTTAGGTAATGCCTAAGCTATAAAAAACAAGCCCAGTCTATAAGGATAGCTGGGTTGTTAGCTGGTTTTTTTAAACAGTAGTAAAGACAGTAGGCTAATAAAAACGCTATTCTACCACTTCTGCAGCTTGATCAATAACGGCTTGTGGCAAAGTGATGCCTTGTTCCTGCGCGTGATTGGGGCTGACGTATAGGTTGAGCATTTGCGGCGTATACACTGGAATATCACCTGCGTTTTCGCCGTTTAAGATACGCGCCACAATCTTGCCCGTCTCGCGCCCTAAGACGTAGTAGTCCACGCCTAGTGCCGCTATCGCGCCGCGCTCAACAGAGCTTGTATCTGACGCGATAAGCGGAATCTTACTCTCTTTTGCCACTTGATATAGTGACTCGTAGGCGGAGACTACATTGTTATCCGTTGAGGTGTAGATAGCGTCAACCTTACCCTCAAGGCTACGCGCTGCCATCGCAATATCATTACTCCGCTGAGCTGGCGCTTCAACGACATTGATACCAAGCGGCGTCAGTCTCTGTTTTAAATTTTTAAGAATAATAGTTGAGTTGACCTCGCCTGGACTGTAAACATAACCGACGTTTTTGAGACTCGGTATGATTTGGCGCATCAGCTCAATTTGCGGCTCATAAGGTAGAGCGTCTGAGCCGCCCGTGACATTAGTGCCGGAACCATCAAGTGTCGAGACCAGTTTAGCTTCAACAGGATCAGTGACCGCGGAAAACACGAGCGGAATATTGGTAGTCGCTGCTGCAACTGATTGAGCCGATGGCGTCCCTATGGCTACGATGACGTCCGCTTCATCAGCAACAAACTGCTTGGCAATTTGTCCCGCGGTCGCCGTATTACCTTGCGCGCTTTGGAAGTTAACGTTTAAGTTCTCGCCTTCATTAAAGCCTTGTTCTTCTAATTCGTCAATCACGCCGCGGCGCACATCATCAAGCGCAGGGTGTTCAACGATAGCAGTGATGGCAACAGTTTTGGCGGGTAGTGTGGTATCACCACCGACAGCGCCATCAATGGTATTAGGATCATCCTGAGGCGTTTGGTTGCAGCCTACGAGCACCGCGCTACAAACGCCGCCCCAAAGTAGAGCCTTTGCAAAACGATTTTGGTATAGCATAAATTTACTCCTAAAGATAATAGCATCAGTACAATGAATCTAGATAAAGAATTTAGTACAACGAATAATGTAGCAAAATACAAAGATTCATTTATAAGGTTTTAAAAGGATTTTATTTTAAAAGGTACTAATAATACCAAGCAGGGTACAGATCAAAACACGGCGTGTTACTCAGCTCTAGGCGTCGTATCGACATTGATTCCATATTTAATCATATCAGCGGGCAGCTCTACCCCTTGTTCCTCAGCGTGCTTAGGACTAATATACAAGGTAAGCTTATTCATGACCTCAGGTTGGATAGTATTGACCGCTTCGCCATTTAGTACGCGATATACCATCTTACCGGTAGTACGTCCAAAGTCGTAGTCGTTGACCCCAAAGGCAGCCGTTGCCCCGCGGCGTACACTAAACTCATCCGAGGCTACAATGGGCATGTCGATCTCATTGGCCGCTTGTGCCATGGCTTCAAATGCTGAGGCGACATTATTATCAAAGGAGGTATAGATGATATCAGCGCGGCCTTGTAAGCTGCGCGTTGCCATACCGATATCATTAGGACGATTGGCGGGGATGTCGAGTAAGGTAAGTCCGCGTGTCGCTAAGGCTTGTTTGAGATCGTCACGTAGCGATATTGAATTGGCCTCGCCTGGGCTATAGACGTAACCTACGGTTTTGAGATCAGGCTTGATCTGCTGTAATAAGTTAAGCTGCGGGTCAAGGGGTAGCTGGCTTGAGAGTCCCGTTAAGTTGCTCTGAAAGGGTTTACCGTCAGCAGTTAGCAGTTTTGCGCCCACAGGATCAGATATCGCCGTATAAATAATAGGAATGCTACTCGTCGCTGTCACCAAAGACTGTGCAGAGGGCGTTGATATGGCGATAATCGCATCGGGCGCATCACCAACGAACTGCTTAGCGATCTGTGCAGCAGTTGCGGTATTGCCCTGCGCGCTTTGAAAATTCACTTCTAAGTTCTCGCCTTCGGTATAGCCCTGACTTGCCAACTCGTCCAAGATACCACGGCGGATATCGTCTAATGAGGGGTGCTCAACGATCTGAGTAATCGCTAAGCTTTTGCTATCCTGAGCTAAGCTTGCATCATTGGCAGTATCCTCAGTAGTCGCATTGTTTGAGCAGCCCATCATCAGTGCACTGATAAGGGCGCTACATAGACCTAAGCGTAGAGTTGAAGCAATAGTCATGGTCAAATTAACTCTCATTGAACGTATGTAAGTGTTAAGCCTAAGTTATAAAAGCAGAGGTTAGGTTTAAAGTGTTTATATTATGACAGCAAATCCTACTGTAATAAATGCTAGCGATATAAATGATAGTAAAATAAAATGATAGTGAAATAAACACGCCCTAGTCAAAGATGCGCCAAATCCCAGAGACTAGCCACCGTATCACGTACAGTGGAATCTCAATAATATCAATCAAGTTAAACCAATCCCAAATATCTGCTCGACGATGCCGCTGCGTGCGCCTAATATCAGTGGTCGCCCAAAACAGCAACGCCGAGATAATACCGCAAACAAGAGCCATCACCAACGCACGAATATCATCGGTAAAAAACCAGTAGATTACCAAGCCAAAAGTGATGTAAAACAGAACGTCTGCCAACAACCTAAGTAAGACCACAGCGTTATCCTTATGCTGTTTTTTATGAGGTGCTTTTTAGCGAAGTAGCATGCACTTTTTAGCTTTTAATGATCACTTAAGCGAGTAGATCGCCTACTACGCAGTTCTCGGGTAAGGTGATAACCGTCAGCTGAGTTTTGGGATTACCCGTGGACAGCACCATGCCTTCTGAGATGCCGAATTTCATCTTGCGCGAGGCAAGGTTAGTGACGCAGATGACCTTTTTACCGATCAGCTGCTCAGGCTCATAAAACTTACGAATACCGCTAAATACGTTGCGCGGTTTGTCTTCACCCACATCCAAAGTAAACTGCAATAGCTTGTCCGCACCTTCAACATAATCACAGGCGAGGACGTGCGCCACTTTCATCTCAACTTTAGCAAAGTCCTCAATCCCAATATAGTCCGTCGGCTCACTGTTATCCTCTACCACGTCAGCGCCACTTTTTGTAGCTGTTTGATCTGTTTTTTGGCTGACTGTCGCTTGATTAGTAGCCTCTTGAGATTCGCCAAGCGATGCTTTTGACGCTTCAACCATGGCATCGATATCTTGTTGTTCGATGCGCTGCATCAAGGGTTTAAACTTATTGATCTGATGACCGAGTAGCCACTGGTTACGGCTATGAAAGCTTAAGTCGTCGATATTCAAAAACGCTTTGGCATTATCTGTCAGCTCTGGCAGTACGGGCGCAAGATAGACCATGAGTTGACGAAAGATATTAATCGCCACCGAACAGACATCTTGTACTTCTTTTTCAGTGCCCTCTAATTTTGCTAGTGCCCACGGTTTTTTGTCATCGATATACTCATTGGCCTTGTCTGCGCACTGCATAATCAGGCGCATGGCGCGGCTAAACTCGCGGTTCTCATAAGCAGCGGCAATCTCATCTCCTGTCTTAGTCACGTCTTCTAACAAGCGCGGTTCAGCGCAGACGTCGCTGAGCATACCGTCGTACTTTTTAACAATAAATCCCGCACTGCGGCTGGCGATATTGACTACTTTGCCCACTAAATCGGAGTTAACCTTTTGCATAAAGTCTTCGAGATCAAGATTAATATCTTCAACCTTATCCGATAATTTACTGGCAAAGTAATAGCGCAGATACTCAGGGTGCAAGTGTTCTGCGTAAGTTTCCGCCTTAATAAAAGTGCCGCGTGACTTACTCATCTTCTCGCCATTGACCATCAAAAAGCCATGCGCAAACACGCCGGTTGGAGTACGAAACTCACTACCCGCGAGCATTGCCGGCCAAAACAGCGCATGAAAATAGACGATATCCTTACCAATGAAATGATAGACCTCAGTTTTATGCTCATTTTCCTGCGCCCAGTAATGATCAAAATCTAGCGCATTATCTGTACCCGCCCGCTGCTCGCATAGGTTTTTAAAGCTTGCCATATAGCCGACAGGCGCATCAAGCCAGACATAAAAGTACTTATCAGGCTCGTCACTTGGCGTATCGGGTATCTGAAAACCAAAGTAAGGCGCGTCCCTTGAGATATCCCAACTGGTAAGGCCGGCGTCAAACCACTCTTGTAGTTTGTTGGCGACAGAGGGTTGCAGGCGATTGTCGCTACGCGTCCAGTCTTGTAAAAACTGCTCAAATTCAGGCAAATCAAAGAAGTAGTGCTTGGAGGTTTTGAGCACCGGGGTTGCATCCGATAGCGTCGAGCGCGGATTGATCAGATCGGTGGCATCATAAGTCGTACCACAAACCTCACAATTATCGCCGTACTGATCAGGCGATCCACACTCAGGACAGGTGCCTTTGACGAAGCGATCAGCGAGAAACAAGTTTTTTTCGGGATCAAATAACTGCTCGACGTCGCGCGTGGAGATGTGACCGGCACTATTTAAGCGGCGATAAATAAGCTCAGAGAAGTGCTGATTTTCTACTGAATGCGTGCTGTGATAGTTATCAAAATCAATCAAAAACGTAGCAAAGTCCGCCTCGTGCGACGCTTTGACCGTTGCAATTTGCTCTTCAGGGGTAACGCCGTTATCTTCAGCTTTGAGCATGATAGCAGTGCCATGGGCATCGTCAGCGCAGACATACGTTACAGTGTGACCTTGCGCTTTCATAGCACGTACCCAGATGTCAGTCTGAATGTACTCAACTAAATGCCCTAAATGGATGTAGCCATTGGCATAGGGCAGGGCACTGGTTACTAATATCTCACGCACTTCTATCACCTTTATTTGATACAGAGTTTGGTTTAACGCTAAAAATGGTGACTATGATAGCGTAATTCAATTGCATTTGTCATAGCACTTAGTAATTATCTGGCAAGATTAAAAATGAAGAGTAATAACACAGTTGTTTCTATATGCAGTTGTTTTTAGATATAGGCAATCAATATTAAAAGTAGTACGAGGCAGACGAGCGTAAGTACGACAGTAGTAGACTAAGCGAGACTGCGGCTGTAATCCTTTATGTAGGCGTTTGACTATAGTTATTCTTAAACGAATCACTCTTGTACCCTAACAAGGCGCAAACCCTATCAAACGCAAGGCTCAGTGGGGTTTAAAAGAATAACCATTTTTAAGTATATAAGCATAAAGACTATTAAAACGAACCAAACAGCGTGCCTAACGTGATAACCACTATGACAGCGATCAACGGGATGACCATAGTGACCATTGCCAAATTCAGATAAGACTGTTTATGAGTCAAACCACAAATCGCCAGCAAGGTAATGACCGCGCCGCTATGCGGTAGCGTATCTAAGCCACCTGCTGCCATGACCGCGACGCGATGCATCAGCTCAGGATCAATGCCAGCCTCAAGCGCCATTCGTAAATAATCCTCCCCAAGGGTCGATAAGGCAATACTCAACCCACCAGAGGATGATCCGGTAATACCAGCAAGCGTCGTCATTGCTACCGCTTCTGAGATAAGCGGATTGTCAGGATTGAGGTTTAAGATACTATCGCGAATAATAAGGAAACCTGCAAGTGAGGCGATAACTGCACCGTAACCAACTTCCGATGCGGTATTAAAGATCGGCAACATCGAGTCATAAGTACCACGGTTGATCGTTTTTTGTAAGTTAGTCCAGTGCCCGATACGCAGCACGATAAGTACAATAATAGCGACAACTAACGAGATAATAATCGACCATAGTCCTAATGAACCAGCGACACTTAACTCTGGAAACTGCGTCTCTAGGCTAGTAAAATTCATAGACGGAAAGATCACGTAAGTGAGTAAAGCGTTAAGAGCAATGACCAGTACCAAGGGTATCATGGCGACCATAAATGAGGTTTGATGGGTGTTTCGTGCTTCAGCAGGGCTAGCAATATTGCTTTGAGCTACGTTAA
This sequence comes from uncultured Psychrobacter sp., assembly GCA_947489525.1. Taxonomy (GTDB): domain Bacteria; phylum Pseudomonadota; class Gammaproteobacteria; order Pseudomonadales; family Moraxellaceae; genus Psychrobacter. The sequence continues at coordinate 486,976 of CANLDW010000001.1, read as the reverse complement.
TTTGTGCGTTGTTATGCTCAGGGTCGTTGTGCTCAGGATTATCCTTTTTGATTGAGCGTACAGACGTTGTTTTTGCATCAATGCCGCCTACGCCAACATCCTCATCATCGTGCTGACCATAGCCTTCACCTGCGGCGTTAGCTTTGCGTGCGCGTGATTGCAGCCACCACCAGCCGAGCACAAACATAATGGTACCGCCGATAATACCTAAAATAGGTGCAGCAAAGACGTTGGTATTATAATAAGGAATCGGGATAGCGTTTTGAATGGCAGGCGTCCCGGGCAGAGCAGTCATAGTAAAGGTAAATGAACCAAGCGCAATAGCCGCTGGGATTAGGCGCTTCGGAATATCAGCAGCTTTAAATAAATCTTTGGCAATAGGATAAATAGCGAAGGCAACTACAAACAGCGAGACACCACCGTAAGTCAAAATCGCACAGACCAAAATGACAGCAAGGATGGCTTTACTCGCGCCCAACTTATTGACAACGGTGTTAGCAATAGCGGTAGCCGCGCCTGAGTCTGCCATTAAACGCCCGAATAATGCACCCAACAAAAATATCGGGAAGAACTTTAGTAAAAACCCGCTCAAGGCACCCATAAAAATATCAGTGTAGGCGGGTATGCTCGTTAAAAAGTCACCAGATAATAGCACCGCAAGCGTCGCCATAATCGGCGCCAAGATCAGTACTGAATAGCCGCGATAAGCGAAGAACATTAATAAAAGCAAAGTAATAACAATAGCAAAGGTGCTAAACATATTCGCCTCTCCTTGGCAAAAAGAGCAAGTGTAGGTACGTGCTCGTTATAAATATAATTAAGTTATTGAAACATCAATCCTTGATAAGTACAGGCTTATATACGTGTATATTTAAGCAAGTGGTCGATTTTAACGTTTATGTTTATATTTTCAAGCGTTATCGTCTAGAATCTGCACTTGATGCGATCTCTATTTTATAAAAATTGACGTGTTTTATAGAAAGATAGTAAGTTACCATGTAAACAAATACAGAGCATACAAACGTAGGGTATACAAGCGTATGTATCGTCATAGATCACTCATGATTGTATAATGTTTTGATAGCGTATTTTATTCGAAAATATTTTACGTAAAAAGCCATTTTAAGATTTGGTTTAAAAAGAAGTTAACAAATTAGTTCAAAAAAAGTACTCAGTTTAAAAGGAGATAAAAGTGAGTCAATCAAAAGTATATGATAGCGCGCAGCAAGCCTTAAAAGATATCGTCAAGGATGAGCAAACGCTTGCTATAGGCGGTTTTGGGCTGTGCGGCATACCTGAGGCACTCATTGAAGCGCTACGTGATAGCGGCGTCAAAGAGTTAACCTGCATTAGTAATAATGCAGGCGTTGATGATTTTGGGCTAGGGCTATTGTTACAAACGCGGCAAATTAAAAAGATGATCTCCTCATATGTAGGCGAAAATAAAGAATTTGAGCGTCAGTATTTGACAGGGGAGCTGGAGGTTGAGCTGACTCCGCAAGGCACGCTCGCTGAAAAATTGCGCTCAGGTGGGGCAGGGATTCCTGCTTTTTATACCGCGACAGGCGTGGGCACTATGGTAGCTGACGGCAAAGAAACGCGTGATTTTGACGGTCGTACTTATGTACTTGAGCATTCGTTAACCGCTGATGTCGCCTTAGTTAAAGCGCAAAAAGCGGATAAAGCAGGCAATTTGATTTTTAATAAGACCGCGCGCAACTTTAATCCAGACTGCGCCATGGCAGGTAAAATCACAATCGCTGAGGTTGAGGAGATTGTGGAGGTTGGCGCGCTTGATCCTGATGAGATTCACCTGCCGGGTATCTTTGTGCAGCGGATTGTATTAAATGCAAACCCTGAAAAGCGCATCGAAAAAGTGACTGTCAAAACGGCTGAAAACGTCTAAATAAATGATCGATAAAGAAAGTAGTGATTTAAAAAAATTTAAAGAAAAGGATTTTGATATGGCATGGAATAGAGAACAAATGGCACAGCGCGCAGCAAAAGAGCTACAAGACGGCTACTATGTGAACTTAGGTATCGGCTTACCCACCTTGGTGGCCAACTACATCCCTCAAGGTATGGATGTATGGCTCCAATCCGAAAACGGTCTATTGGGTATTGGTGAGTTTCCAACTGCAGATAAGGTTGACGCCGACCTGATTAATGCAGGTAAGCAGACCGTCACCGCTGAGCCGGGTGCGAGCTATTTTGGCAGCTCAGACTCCTTTGCGATGATTCGTGGCGGACACGTAAATCTAGCCATTTTGGGTGCGATGGAAGTCTCTGAGCAGGGCGATCTGGCCAATTGGATGATTCCCAAAAAAATGGTTAAAGGTATGGGCGGCGCGATGGATTTGGTGGCGGGCGTGCAGCGCGTCATTGTTCTGATGGAGCAAGTTAACAAACATGGCGAGCCTAAAATCCTTGCGCAGTGCCAATTGCCACTTACAGGTAAAGGTGTGGTTGATCGTATCATCACTGAGCTTGCGGTATTAGACGTTACTGATCAAGGACTCAAACTGGTCGAGCTGGCAGACGGTGTTAGCTTTACTGAGCTACAACAAAAGACGCCCGTTAATATCATTCAATAGTTGCGATGGTTTATGGACTACCTGTCCATTAATATTTGCCCTTCAAGGAGATTTTCTTTCATGGATTTGATGACCCCTAATGTAACGACGCATACCACCACCGACCAATTTTTAGCTGAGACGCACACCGTACATAATCAGCCGCCACCACTAGAAAACTATAACCTCTACTTACAAGACAAAGCTTTAGTGGAAACCACTGCGCAAAATCAAGCGGACTGGGCTAGTAGTGAGCTTGAGGCGTTTGGTGAACTGACTGGCTCACGTGCCATGATTGAGCTTGGCTTTCAAGCCAATGAGAATAAGCCTGTGTTGTACACTCACGATAGATACGGCAACCGAATCGACGAAGTACGCTTTCACCCTGCTTATCACCAGCTGATGCAAATCTCTTTGGAGCATGGTTTGCATGCCTCGCACTGGCTTAATCCTAAAGCTGGCGCGCAAGTAGCACGGGCAGCCAAGTTTTATATGCAAAGTCAGGTCGAAGCGGCGCATTGTTGTCCCATTACTATGACCTCGGCGGCGGTTCCGGCACTACTTGAACAGCCGGAGCTCTCAGAGCAGCTACGTCCAAAGATACTAGCTTATGATTATGATTATCGCAATGTGCCCATGGAGCAAAAGTCTGCGATCACCATTGGCATGGCAATGACCGAAAAACAAGGCGGCTCTGATGTGCGCGCCAACACGCTACGCGCTTACCCTATCGGTAGCGGCGGTTCTGGTCAGGCGTATGAGCTGGTTGGGCATAAGTATTTTGTCTCCGCACCAATGAGCGATGCTTTTTTGGTGTTAGCGCAATCTGAGGGTGGATTGTCCTGCTTTTTTATGCCGCGCTGGCGTCCTGATGGCAGCAAAAACCCCATGCACATTCAGCGTCTCAAAAACAAAATGGGCAATGTTGCCAATGCTTCTTGTGAGACTGAGCTTCGCGGCGCATATGCTACTATGGTCGGCGAAGAAGGACGCGGAGTAGCCACCATCATTAAGATGGTGTCAATGACGCGAATTGATTGTATGATTGGATCGGCAGCAGGCATGCGTCAAGCGGTAGCGCAGGTGACCCATCACTGCGCGCACCGCTCCGCTTTTGGTAAGCTATTATCGCAGCAGCCTTTAATGAAAAACGTCTTAGCAGACTTAGTAATTGAGCATGAAGCGGCACTTGCATTAACTATGCGTATTGCTGGCGCTATGGATCGCAGCGCCACCAGTGAAAGCGAGCAGCTCATGGTGCGCATGGGTACGGCAGTGGGTAAATATTGGATCTGCAAGCGCGCCCCTGAACATGCTTATGAGGCAATGGAGTGTATCGGCGGTAGCGGGGTGATGGAAGATAGCATTATGCCAAGGCTGTTTCGAGAGTCGCCAGTCAATTCAATTTGGGAGGGTAGCGGTAACGTACAGTGTCTGGACATGCTACGCGCTATGAGTCGCCATCCGGGATCGGTTGAGACGCTAATGAGCGAGATACAAGCGGCGTCAGGTTCCGATAAGCGCTTAGATGAATATGTCAAGCAACTTGGCCGCGAGCTTATAGATACTAGTGATATCGAATACCGCGCACGCAGCATCGTTGAAAAAATGGCGCTCGCACTACAAGGCGCTTTGCTGGTACGCTTTGGCGATACAGCGGTTGCTGACGCATTTTGCGCCTCGCGACTGACGTCTCAAGGTAGCGGATTGGTTTATGGCAACCTACCGCGAGGTGTGGACTGCGCTAGTATTATCAAACGTGCAACGCCGCAACTGGGTTAATACCGCCTACAAACTACGCTGCTAAAAAATTAACCCTTTAGCTGCTGGTTTTATTTTATAATCTGTCTGATCAGAGCCAATAGTATTGGCTCTTTTTTATGACGGTTTGTTATGACGCACTGTGACGCGTACGGAGTAAGACTATGAACTATCAAGCACTTGCAACAGCAGCAAGCAGCGCTATCGTACAACAGCAGTTTGAACAAGCCGTCGAGCAGTTGCAAGTCCTGCGACCTATTGATGCCGCCGACGTAATAGCGCTTATCAAACCTGAATTTGCTTGGCAATTGCTGGAGCGTTTGCCTAATCGCGCCACGGTGTTTTCTTATTTAGAGACGACTGTCCAAGTCACTATGGCGCATAAATTTCCTCGTGAAAGTATGGCGATACTTCTAGGCGAGATGCCCGCTGATGAGCGTACTGACCTATTTAAGCGTCTTGATCAGCGGCAGCGTGACGCATTATTGCCCGCTTTAGCACATGCCAAGCGCGAGGATATACGTAGACTTGCTGCGTATGAGGAGGGCACTGCTGGAGCTTTGATGACCTCAGATTATGCTACTTTGAGTGCTGAGATGAGTGTTGATGAAGCGTTAAAAGCCTTGCGCTTAGAAGCACCCGATGCTGAGACAATTTATCATACTTATGTGATAGACGGCGCGCGTAAATTATTAGGAGTTATCTCGCTAAGAGCGTTGATTTTAGCTGCCCCTGAAGAGCGTATTGACGCTATTATGTTAAGCAACGTAATAGCCAGCAACGTTAATGATGATCAAGAAGATGTGGCCAAAATGATAGCTCGTTACGATCTGATTGCCCTACCTATCATTGATGACTTTGGCGCATTGGTAGGTATAGTGACTCACGATGACGCAATGGATGTGGCAAGCGCCGAGGCTACCGATGATTTTCATAAGGCGGGTGGGGTCTCCACCTCAATCGGTAAGCTCAAAGATGCCAGCTTACGCGTCCTATATCGTAAACGCGTATTTTGGTTGGTGTTCTTAATATTTGGTAACTTGCTCTCAGGCTTTAGTATCGCCAATTTCGAAGACATCATTGCCGCAAACTTAGTGTTGGTTTTTTTCTTACCTCTACTGGTTGATAGTGGCGGTAATGCAGGTTCCCAGTCGGCTACTTTGATGGTGCGAGCCTTGGCTACTGGTGACGTCGTCATGCGCGATTGGTTTTCGCTATTAGGTCGCGAAGCCATAGTCGCCTTAATGCTGGGGGTAACTATGGCAGTTGCAGTCTCTGTAATCGGCTATATCCGCGGCGATGCGGTAGTGTCCTTAGTATTGGCTTTAAGTATGGTATCGGTAGTGTTAATTGGCAGTGTGATCGGTATGAGTCTACCTTTTGTACTCAATAAGCTAGGCTTTGATCCTGCTACCGCCAGCGCGCCTTTGATTACTTCGATAAGTGACGCCTCAGGCGTGCTTATTTATTTATTCATCGCATCGCAGTTTTTGCCAGTATAGTGCTTAGTCATATTCTGCTGATTATAATGTTGATACCTTCCTTGTTTTTACTGAGAAAAGCGACATATCAATAGTACTAAGGGCATGAATTATACCTGATGATGTGGTGGGTTTTTAGATTCCTGCTTCGACTATACTAAACTAATAAGCTTATGCCACGACCCTATTATAAACTTCCCCAAACCTACTTATATAAAAATAAAGGCTATTATGTTTAACTTTATAAAAAAATTATCTGCTGATAAATCTGAAACTCCGCAGCAAAAGGCTGCTCGTGATACTGCCGTAGATAAGGTTTTGCTTGGTTATCATTTAGACAATACGAGTATTGCCACTATGGTGACGGCGCTTAAGCGAGAAGGAGCGACACTAACGCTTGACTTACGTCTGCCATCTGATAGCGAGCCTGAGGTCATACAACAGGAACTCGGTCAGCTGCTGCGTCCGCATGGTATAGAGGTTATTCATATGAATGTACGCTTGTCAGCGCCTAAATCAGACCTAAGCTCAGGATCTACTTCAACTACGACTAAAGGCGCTGGAGCTCAATTGCCCAAAACCACTGATGCGATGGCGCGCACAGAAACCACCAGCGCTGAACCACCAATCGCTAAACCTGCACCCACGCAAGCCGCGCTGACGCCGCACCCGCGAATTCGTCATATTATTGTTGTGGCGTCAGGCAAAGGCGGTGTCGGTAAATCTACGACAACCGTCAATATTGCTTTAGCGCTGCAAAAGCTTGGCAACCGCGTTGGAGTACTCGACGCTGATATATATGGGCCTAGTATGCCAACGATGCTTGGCGTTGCTGATATCAAGCCTGAGCTTGAGAATGAACAGTTTGTGCCAATAGAGGCGCATGGTATGGCAATGCTTTCTATCGGTAGCTTACTCGATAGTGATAATACCCCAGTGGCTTGGCGCGGACCCAAAGCGACAGGTGCTCTCATGCAGCTGTATAACCAGACAAACTGGCCGCAGCTTGATTATTTGGTCATCGATATGCCGCCTGGGACAGGTGATATTCAGCTAACGCTAGCGCAGCGCATTCCGGTTACTGGCGCGGTCATAGTGACGACGCCGCAACATATCGCTTTGTTAGATGCGCAAAAAGGTATTGAGATGTTTAATAAAACTAACATTCCTGTCCTCGGCGTGGTGGAGAATATGGCGCTGCACACCTGTAGCAATTGTGGTCATACCGAAGCCATCTTTGGGGAAGGGGGCGGCGAGCAAATCGCTGAACAATACCGTGTGCCATTATTAGGACAGCTGCCACTCGCTCGTACAATCCGCTCTCAAGTCGATAAAGGTGAGCCTAGCGTACTCGCTGATGATGAATTTGCCTCTTATTATCTAAACATTGCTAATAATATTGCAACTAACATTGGCAAATTTGCTAAGCCTTCTAACGACAAACGCATATTTTAACGTTTGCCTTTGTTACTATTGTTGATTGTGTTACTCACTACTCATTTTAAACGCATATAAGGCTATAAATTTAGAGGGTATTTGCGTATAATCATCGCAAAACTAACCTCTCTCACAATAAAGACTCGCTAATAAGATAAGGGTTAATAATGTCAATTAAGTCCGATCGCTGGATACGAGAAATGGCTGAAAACCATGCAATGATTGAGCCGTTCGAAGCGGGTCAAGTTCGTTTTGACGACGCAGGCGAGCGTCTCATTAGCTATGGTACCTCGAGTTATGGATATGATGTACGCTGTGCTCCTGAGTTTAAAGTATTTACCAATGTGCATTCAGTTGTTGTTGACCCCAAGAATTTCGATGAAAAAAGCTTTATTGATATTGTAGGCGATGAGTGCATTATCCCGCCAAACTCTTTTGCCCTCGCTCGTACTGTTGAGTACTTTCGCATACCTCGTGATGTCCTAACTATTTGTTTAGGTAAGTCGACTTATGCGCGCTGCGGTATCATTGTCAATGTGACGCCTTTGGAGCCTGAATGGGAAGGGCATGTGACTTTGGAGTTTAGTAATACTACCAATCTCCCTGCACGTATTTATGCAGGTGAAGGGGTAGCGCAAATGCTATTTTTCCAAAGCGATACTGATGATGTTTGCGAGACCAGTTATAAAGATCGCGGCGGAAAATACCAAGGTCAGCGCGGTGTGACTCTGCCGCGTACTTAATTTGAGCTAGTGAGCCATAAAAAAAGCTGAACGTAGAGATACATTCAGCTTTTTTGTTGCTTTGAGCTTTATTTCAAAACTTTTAAGCCTGCTTTGTTTGCACGTTTGGGTTTTGTAGTGCGCTTCGTTTGAGTAGACGGCGTAGTGGTCTCATCACTGGGCTCATAGTTATCATACTCTTTAGGATCAAAAAACATCCCTTGTGAGTTCTCTTTGGCATAGATACCGAGTACAGCCGTTAGAGGTACCCAAATCTCTTGCGAGACGCCACTAAAACGCGCATCAAAATGAATATAGTCGTTCTCCATACTCATGTTACCTGTGGCACGGCTTGCGATATTAAGGACAATACGCCCATCTTGTACGTGTTCAGTGGGTACTTGGACGTTCGCAGCAGTAGCGTCTACCATCAAATAAGGCGTTAAAGCATTGTCTTCAATCCACTGATAAATAGCGCGTACCATATAAGGACGGGTTGGGCTGATAGAAGTCTTTTCACTCATTTTTATATTCCTATACTAATGTATTATCAATTCAAAACCAATTTTTCGTTGTCAGCTAACGAATGCTCCGCTGAAAGCTTTCGCGTTCAAATACTCGGGTTTGGTAGTTAAGCAAAGGTCGACTGATAGCTTGTGGCAGCTCAATCCCCATCTCTTTTAGTCGCCATAATAGTGGAGCCAGCAGTACATCGCACCAGCCAAAGGTATCTGCCATAAAATAAGACTTATGTGCAAACAGAGGCGATAAGGTAACCAACGAGTCGGTCAACTTCTTCTTAGCAAGCTCAGCCTGAGACTGATCAAAGCTATCAGGATGCAGCAGTAATCGCTTACCTAGTACGAGCCAATCGCGCTGAATACGCCAAGCCAGCTGTCGAAACTGAGCACGCTCTTGCGGCGTTTCAGGCAGCAACTTATTAGCGTGATAGCGCTCTTCTAAATATTCAAAGATAACATTAATCTCATAGAGGGCTGTTTCACGCTGTTGCAGTACAGGAAGCGTATGATAAGGATTTAGTTCAGTCAAATCTTCAGGACGCTCTGAATGCAAACGGGAAAGATAATAGGCTAAGTTTTTTTCTTCAAGTAACAGACGCACGACGTGACTATCGTAACCGTCGTCAGCATACAAAATTAGCTGACTGCTTGGAATGTCATTTGCATCAATCATGAAAGCCTAAGGATAATGGTCAAGACTTGCTATCGTAAACAAAGTCAGGGGGTTTATCAAGATACCAAGCGTAAACCTAAAGGGTTTGGGCTAGATAACCATGATAGTTTTATCAGGGTTTAAACGTGCAAAATGGTGATTATCACCAACTAGTGATTATCACCAACAAGCAACCATCAAAAAAGGCACTACCGAAGTAGTGCCTAAATAAGTATGGCGACAACAATTTTTTGATGCTTTCTTATTTAACGTCTTTCCAAAACTCTTTATTGAGTAAATAAACAGGGATAAGTAGCACTAATAAAAATAAGATAACAAAGAAGCCAATAACCTGACGGTCATGACGCGCAGGCTCACCCATCCACGCCATAAAGTTTACCAAGTCACCAACCTCACTATGGAACTCCTCTTCACTGAGTTCCTCTTCCATATTGTGCAGTACGTGAGGCATAGCAGCATTATGTAAGACTAAATTATTCGCGCCCCAAGGGCGGCTTGGATCTTCATAAAAAGTTAATAGGTAAGTATAAACCCAGTCCTCACCGCGCAGCCGAGTTTCAAGCGACAGATCAGGCGGCGCCGCGCCAAACCATGAAGCTTGTAGCTCAGGATCAATCTCAGGATCAATATGATCACCAATCTGATCACTTGTCACGAGCAAATACTTCTCAAGTAGCTCAGGTGGTATCTCTAAATCCTGAGCAATACGTGAGTGGCGAACGTATTTTGCTGAGTGACAGCCTACGCAATAGTTCATAAAGATCTTTGCGCCATTTTGTAATGAGCCCTTATTGGTAAAGTCAATAGGAGCTTCAAGACAAGCTAGGTGCTCATCAACACCCTCAGCATTAGTAAAGGTTCCGCAGCCGCCACCGCCTGCAGCGAGTGCTGTACCAGCCGTCAAGCTCAATGCTGCACCTAAGCCCAAACCAGTTAATGATTTTGTTAAGGTGTTCATTAGTGACCTCCGGTAACGCGTTCTGGTGGCTGTTTACACGTCTCTATAGCCGTATAAATGGGCATGAGTAAAAAGAATAAGAAATACAAGACAGTAAAGATACGTGCCATGATCGTCGCCGTTGGCGTCGCAGGCGTTGCCCCTAAATAGCCAAGTACGATAAAGCTAATAGCAAATACAGTTAATGCAATCTTAGATAAGATACCTTTATAACGCATAGAGCGTACCGGTGATCTATCAAGCCAAGGTATCAAGAACAAGACTGCAATCGCGCCGCCCATAGCGATAACACCACCAAGTTTATTAGGTACTGCACGCAAGATAGCGTAGAACGGGGTGTAATACCAAACAGGAGCAATATGAGCCGGAGTCTTTAGAGCGTTCGCTGCCTCAAAGTTTGGTGGTTCAAGGAAATAACCGCCCCCTTCAGGGAAGAAGAACACTACAGCAAAGAATAGAATAAAGAAGACCACAATACCAACCATATCATGAACAGTATAGTACGGGTGGAACTCAATACCGTCTAGTGGCACCCCATTTTTATCTTTTAGCTTTTTGATATCGATACCATCAGGGTTGTTAGAACCTACATGGTGCAATGCAACCAAATGCATAAATACCAGACCGACTAAGACGAGTGGAATAGCAACCACATGCAAGGCAAAGAAACGATTTAGCGTAATACCTGAGATGATGTAATCACCACGTACCCATTCTGCAAGACCATCCCCAATAACGGGTAGGGCTGCTGGTAGGTTTAAGATAACCTGTGCACCCCAAAACGACATATTACCCCAAGGAAGTAGATAACCAAAGAAGCCTTCCGCCATTAACGCTAAGTAAATACCCATACCGATAAGCCAAATAAGCTCACGCGGTTTTTGATATGAACCGTATAGCAGCGCCCTAAACATATGCAAATATACAACGACGAAGAAGGCTGAGGCGCCAGTTGAATGCATATAGCGGATGAGCCACCCACCTTTTACATCACGCATAATGTACTCAACCGATGCAAATGCTCCTTCCGCACTTGGGTTGTACATCATCGTTAGCCAAATACCAGTCACCAATTGGTTGACAAGTACGATCATAGATAACACGCCAAAGAAATACCAAAAGTTAAAGTTTTTTGGTGCGTAATACTTTGACATATGATATTCATAGGTTTCAGTCGCAGGAAAACGCGCATCAACCCAATTCATAACTTTTTTGCCCATACTCATATTAAGCCTCCCCAACCGTTAAGATGGTGCCATCCATGCTGTAATCTGGGATTGGTAAGTTAAGTGGTGCTGGAACGCCACTATATACACGTCCTGCTAAGTCATACTTTGATCCATGACAAGGACAGAAGAACCCGCCATACCAGTCATTACCACCTAAATCAGCCGCCCCTACATCGGGACGATAGTTTGGCGCGCATCCTAAATGCGTACAGACACCCTCGACGACTAAAATACTGGGTTCGATAGAGCGAATTGGATTGGTACAGTAGTCAGGTTGTACTGAAGCGCTAGAATCAGGATCAGAGAGCAGCGGTCTAACCGCATCTAAGGTGTCTACCATCTCTGGGGTGCGTTTCACTACGAATATAGGTTTACCGCGATATTTGATAACGATCATCTGACCATCTTCGACAGAACTAATATCTTGGGTGACGGCGGCCCCTGCAGCTTCAGCTTTTGCACTTGGATACCAAGAACGGACAAAAGGAGTGGCTACGGCAGCGACTCCGACTGCACCGATTGCAGCTGTTGAGGCAATGAGAACTCTACGACGTTGTACATTAACGCCCTCGGCATTGCTCATTAATACTTCCTCCAGATAAATGAAATGGGATTATCCCACACTGGGTTTGTGGCTTAGGGATGAATCATATCAATCAATGCTGATTAAAGCCACATTTGCTATGCCTAATTTTGCTAATTGTTACTATTCTAAGCTATTTCAGTTATAAAATAAATTCCACAGCCAAAAATAAAACGACCTTGATAGGACATATTAGAGGGTTGAATTTGCTTGTAAGTATCAAGCTCCTCTATTATTACTTTTAAACAGTGAGTTATCATTGTAGCGCACCAAAGTAGCGCACCAAAATTTAAAGCAGCCATTTTATGAATAACGAACTTTAAATTTGCAGCCGTTTAAGACTTTTTTATCTACTGTCGATCAAGGTCTGGTCTGCATATTTTCTACACAGTTTTGTACTAGACTATTGGCTTAGTTTTCAAGCTCACTCCAGCGTTCAAGCTTCGCCATTAGCTCATCTTCAATGACAACTAAGCGCGCGCTTGCTGCTGTTGCTGCAACCGTATCCTCTATGAACCATGAACCATCGGCGAGCTTATCTTGGAGCTCGCTTTGTTCCGCTTCAAGAGCCGCGATCTCATCAGGTAAGTTGTCAAGCTCGCGCTGCTCGTTAAAGTTCAGCTTTTTGGCGGTTTTAGTTGCCGCAGCTACTTTTTTTTGTTGCGCGGTAGACTTAGTGTCAGTTTTGGGCGTTGTTTTGCTAGCAAGGTCTTCGGCACGGCGCTTTTGCACTAAGTATTCTTGGTAGCCCCCAACATATTCTTTGACCACACCTTTGCCTTCCTCATCGGTATCAAATACCCAGGTGGAAGTGACAACATTATCCATGAACGAGCGATCATGACTGATAAGCAAGATAGTACCATTGAAGCTGCTGACTGATTCTTCTAATAACTCAAGCGTCGCCATATCTAAATCGTTGGTTGGCTCATCAAGGACAAGTATATTGGCGGGCTTTAATAGCTGCTTGGCTAATAGCACTCGGTTGCGCTCGCCGCCTGATAAGGCTTTAACAGGCGTACGCGCGCGCTCTGGTGCAAACAAGAAGTCCTGCAAGTAGCTCATAATATGCGTCTTACGACCACCAACTTCGACAAAATCTGAGCCCTCAGAGACGTTTTGAGCAACGCTTGCTTCTAGGTCTAACTGGTCACGTAGCTGATCGAAAAAAGCAATCTGCAGATTAGTGCCCAGCTCAACTGTCCCTGATTTGGTAATCTCATTATCAGACAGACCTAGTAGCGCTTTGATCAAGGTAGTTTTGCCAGCACCATTTGGACCTATAATACCGATCTTATCACCGCGCACAATAGTGGTGCTAAAATTATCGACTAAGACATTGCCAGCATATTCAAGATGTAGGTTTTTGACTTTACAAACCAGCTTACCGCTTTTTTCACCTTCACCCATAGTAATATTGACGTTACCGACTTGTTCTCGGCGGGCACGACGCTCTTCACGGAGTGCTTTTAGCTCGCGGACACGGCCTTCATTACGAGTACGGCGCGCCTTTATCCCTTGTCGAATCCACACTTCCTCGGCCGCCAGTTTTTTATCAAAGTTGGCGTTGTTTTTTTCCTCTGCGAGTAGTTGCTGCTCCTTTAACTCTTGATAACGCGCGTAGCCTTTAGCACCTTGGGTTACGTCGTAGCTGGTAAGCTGACCTCGATCAAGCTCTACAATGCGCGTTGCCAGCTTATTAACAAAAGCTCTATCATGCGTTACAAAGAGTAGAGTCAAGCCTTGCCATTCGAGTAAAAAGCGCTCAAGCCACTCGATACTCTCAACGTCCAAGTGGTTGGTTGGTTCATCGAGCAGCAAAACATCGGGCTTAGTCACCAAAGCTCTAGCGAGCAAGACACGGCGTTTACGGCCACCTGATAAGGACGACAAGTCGTCCTCAGGATCTAGCCCCATCGTAGTAATAAGGCGCGTCGCTTCACGCTCCAAATCCCAGCCGTGTACCGCATCGATATCATGCTGTAAGCTTGCCATGCGCTCACAGGCCTGCATATCCCCTGTTGCACACAGCTCAGTCTGCTCGTTATAGCTCATGAGTAGATCAGCGGTGTGGCGACTACCACCCATGACGATATCTAATATACGTCCGCTGGTCTCAGGAACATCTTGTTCAAGCATAGCAATGCGCACATTACCGCCCGTGATAATCTCACCGCTATCAGGTTGCAAACTACCATTAATCAGTTTGAATAAAGTCGACTTACCTTCGCCATTACGGCCAATTAAACACACGCGCTCTCCTGCATTGATCGAAAAATCAACGCCATCTAAAACGGGAGCCACGCCAAAGGCAAGATGAATATCTTTTAGGTGTATCAGTGCCATAAAATATCTTAAATTTGTATAGTAGTGTCAAATAACGCAAAAGACAGTGAGCAAAAGGGTAGGCTTAACGCTTCATTCAGCTTATAAAAGTCATTTGACTATATCTGACGACAATAATAGGTAGGAGTTGTCACAAAATTGGCAGCAGTATAACATGCTGAAAGCTTACTGTAGTCACCCTAATCAATTATCTATCCACAAGCTGTCAAAAACTAAGAATACACTGTTCCTACAGCTCATTATCTACAACCGTATCGAGAACATTATGAATCAGCCTAGCCTTAATACTGTGGCAAACTCTATAAATCAAGACCAGCAAAGCGAGCTATCAGAACAAATTATCGAGCTACAGACAAGTATGGCGCACCTTGAGCTTATAATAGAGCGCCTTGACAAGGTCGTTACTAGTCAAGACCAGCATATACAAACTTTGCAGCGTCAAATGCAGATGCTTTATAAACAAATAGAATCGCAGACTCATCTAGAGGATAGCATTGCGCCTTTTGATGTCCTAGAAGACAGACCGCCGCACTATTGATCATGTAGTCATGTCAATCATTCAATAATGTAAACCATTCAAAAAACTAAATCATTCAAAAAACGTAAATCATTTTAAACCCACGTCTTTATATATAAATGACTGTTAACGAATATATCCACGTTAATGACCGCTAAGTCACAATTGGCTTATCGTGAACTTTTAAGGTTGTTTTGTTACCGAAAAGTCATTAGTATTTCACTCCTTTGAGGTAACACACCTACCGATGCTTTGTGACACTTTGCGTCGGAATAGGTCAACTGGGATGTTTGGAGAGAAATCATGCGCGCCAATTTTCACCTAAAGACACTTACCGTAGCTATCGCTAGTCTTAGCTTGACTACTATTGCAAGTGCTGCTGGACTAGATCGTTCTGGGCAAGACGTTACTGCGTTTTTGCAAGATGGAACTTATGCCGAGACGGTGTATACCTATATCGATGCAGATGTTACAGGTAAAGATATCTCAGGCAATAAGATTGACGATATTGCTGAATACTATGACTTCTTTCGTTACGGGGTAAAAACGGATATCAATGATACCTTTAGCATCGGTATTCTCTATGATGAACCTTTTGGCGCTGCTGCTGACTATGTGGGTGATAACAACTTCGTCGCTCAAGGTGATCTTGATAGTTCTACCAGTTATCTAACGAATGGTGTTTATGATAGCTTTGATGCGTTAAACACTGACTTCAACAACGCACGTAATACTGCTATGCAACAAGGCGCTAACGCAACAAGGTTTGCACAGCAAGCAGGAGAGGCACAAGAAGCAGGTAATCTTGTAGAAGCAGCAAGACTGCAAGCACTAGCTCAAGAATCAGGCGCAAGAGCGCAAGAACTTGCAGCAACAGCTCAAAGGTTAGGAGCTCCGCTAAGTGCAGTACAAACTGAGTTCAATACTCAAGGTGAAGCCACAAACGTTGAAGTACGTACCGAAAGCGTTACAGGTATATTAGGCGCTAAGTTCGGAAACAACAAAGAATTTCAAGTATATGGTGGTCCTGTCGTTCAGCGCGTAAAAGCTGACGTTGCTCTGCGCGGAAATGCCTATAGCTTAGCGAATGGCTATACGACGCATATTAGCTCTGATACAGACGTTGGCTGGCTTGCAGGGATCTCTTATAGTAAGCCTGAGATCGCCTTAAAAGCGGCATTAACTTATCGCTCTGAGATCGACCATGAAAATGATTTGTCTGAAACTTATCCACTCGTAGGTGCTCTGGGAGGCAATCCTACTCAAGTGGGTAAGATAGATATCACAACGCCTGAGTCAGTGAACTTTGATTTTCAGACGGGTATTAATCCAACCACACTGGCAACAGCACGCGTGCGCTGGGTTCCTTGGAGTGACTTCTCTATTGTGCCACCCCTGTATAATGAAATAAGTAAACGTTCAACACAGGATGATAAGGGTCTATCTCTAGTCAGTTACGATGATGATCAGTGGGTAGTTGAGCTTGGGCTTGCTAAGCGTTTAGCGCCTGCGTTAGCCATATCAGGTAACATAGGTTGGGATAGTGGTGCAGGTGATCCTGTGACTTCACTAGGGCCTATTGAAGGCTACTACAGTGTAGGGCTTGGCGCTAAGTATAACTTTACGGATAATTGGGCAGTATCAGCAGGTGGTAAGTACCTGTGGTTCGGTGATGCTGAAGGTCAGATTCCCACGCAGCAAATTGTCAGCGAGTTTGAAGACAACGATGGCTATATATTTGGCGTAAAACTATCTTATCAAGCCAAACAAGATTTTAATTAACCTAAACGCTTAATAGTGTTGTTTCAATTAAAATAATTGAAAATAGCTAAACCTATCAAGTGTTTATCTAAGCTCTTTATAAAAAAAGCGATTCTGACAGAATCGCTTTTTTTTATTTCGTAAGCTAAATTTAGTAAATAGGCGAACTACTCATAAAAACTGTTGTTTCACTCAGGTAAAAGCGATTAGAAGCAACACATCATGTGTACTATCTAGTCATTTATGTGAAATATAGTGCTTTAATTGTTGTTTTAGTGTCAAAAAGCTATTACTATTCGTTCTAGGACGTTGGTTGTATATTCTATTTCATGCTGGTCATAACAGCAATGAGCGTATGCAAACAATAAAACAATGAGGACGTTTGGAGATAAATAATGCGCACTACCTTTCACTTAAAAGCTCTTACAGTAGCAATTGCTGCTTTCTCTGTTGCAGGCGCAGCTAGTGCCGCAGGTCTAGATCGTTCAGGTCAAGATGTCACTGCTTTCTTTCAAGATGGTCTTTACGCTGAAGCCGTTTACACTTATGTTGATGCTGATGTGAGTGGTAGAGACAGTGCAAACGAAAATCCTAATGTCAGTGACTACGAAGAAGGTGAAAAAACAGGCGATATCGCTGAATATTACGATTTTTTCCGTTATGGTGTCAAAGCTGATATCAATGATACTTTTAGTGTAGGTATTATCTACGATGAGCCCTTTGGTGCGGCTGCTGAATATACTGATGGTAACTTTGTATCACGCGGGGATATAAACAACTCTATTCAGGAGTTAACTGAAGGAGCTTTTAATGCTAGCACTCTTCAACCTACTATAGACAATTTAACTGGCGGTGCCCAAGATGCTGCTGCTGAAGCACAGCGTCTAGGCCAGCTAGCTGCAACAGCTACTGATCCTCAGCAAGCCCAAGAATTAGCTGCTCAAGCTCAAGCTCAAGGACAAGCAGCACGTCAACTCGGAGAACAGGCGACTGCTTTAGGTACTGTAGGTGCAATTGCTCGAGCCGAAGCTGGTAGTGCAGGTGAGAACACGAATGTAGAAGTTCGTAGTAACAACCTAACCGCGATGCTTGGCGCTAAGTTTGGTCCACAAAAAGAATTTCAAGTCTACGGTGGTCCTGTCGCTCAGCGCATCAAGTCAGAAACTAAATTACGTGGCCTGGCCTATGGTCCAGCTACTGGTTATACTTCTAACAATAATCCCGATACCGATTATGGCTGGATCGCCGGACTCTCCTATAGCAAACCTGAAATCGCACTAAAAGCAGCACTGACTTACCGCTCTGAGATCGATCATAAGTTCGATACTTTTGAGACTTATCCTTTAGTAGGTATTATAGCTGAGCAAACCGCCCTCAGAGCAGGTGCTTCTGCTGAAGCGGCAGCAGCTAGAGGCGCGAATGCCGCTACGCAGCGAAGCAGAACAGAGATCACAACTCCTGAGTCGGTCAATTTTGATTTTCAAACAGGGATTAATCCAACGACTCTAGCGACGGCAAAAGTACGCTGGGTGCCATGGGGCGATTTTAAAATTACGCCGCCTTTATATAATGAGGTCAGTAAACGCAGTTTTGGGCCTGACGGTTTAAATATAGTTGAGTACGAAGATGACCAATGGCAAGTAGAGCTTGGTCTGGCTAAGCGTCTGGCTCCAGAGCTTGCCGTTAGTGGTACTGTAGGCTGGGATAGTGGTGCTGGTGATCCAACTACATCACTGGGTCCGATTGAAGGCTACTATAGTGTCGGTTTGGGGGCTAAGTATAACGTCACTAAAGAATGGGCGGTCTCGGCAGGCGGTAAATATCTGTGGTTCGGTGACGCTGAAGGTCAACTGCCAACAGGTAAAGTTGTTGTAGATGCTGAAGACAACGACGGCTATATCGTTGGTGTGAAGCTATCTTACCAAGCAAAACAAGACTTCTAACAGCCATGTAATCAAGTCTAATAAACGAACAATTCTCAGATTAAAGCGATCCTTCTAGGGTCGCTTTTTTAGTGAACCTGAAACTATCTGAATAACTATTAACTTAACAAATTGTGATACTCTTCTTTGACTATGATTTACGCTAAGGTATTTATATAAGATGCTAAAATAAGCATAAATATCATGATTACCTATTTTACAGCTGCTATTAGCAGCGGCGGTGATAAGACTAAACGTTTTAAGCGTAACCCCAGTTGCAACCCTGTGTATTTATAATAAAGACCTACCTAGAAAATATAAAGATTCTACCCTACACAAGCGCTGCAGGGTAAAAATAAAACTGACTATCATTAAAGCCCGTAACCTTGATCCTAGCAATAAAAAAAGCCTCATCACAGTCGTGACGAGGCTTCTTCATGATTTAAGTGAGCCATAGCTTACTTATGCAAATTGAGCTCCATCTCTTTGAACTTAGCGGATACGGAAGGTCTAGGACCGCCAGTCATCTTACTAACCACAAAAATAGCGATAGTGCTCAATATAAACCCTGGAACAATAGCGTATAACCAATCATTTAGAGCCATACCATTTATCTCAAATGGACCATAAACCCATAATATAACGGTCAATGCGCCTACCACCATACCAGCCACTGCGCCATTACGGTTCATGCCACGCCACACTAGACTGAATATCACGAGTGGTCCAAATGCTGCACCAAATCCTGCCCAAGCGTTTGAAACTAAGTCTAGCACTGAGCTTTCTGGATCAGAGGCTAATAAAATTGCCACAACAGCAACGGCAATAACAGAGAGTCGACCTACAAGAACCTGACGCGACTCGGGTGCTTCTTTATCAAAGAACAGCTTATAGACATCTTTAGTGAGTGAGCTTGACACCACCAGTAGCTGAGATGAGATCGTACTCATAATAGCGGCTAAGATGGCAGCTAGCAAAAATCCTGATACGAGCGGTGTGAATAAGAACTGAGTAAATACTAGGAAAATAGTTTCCGGATCATCTAAAGTCATCGCTGTTCTCTCGACATAAGCACGACCCGCAAATCCAGTCATTAAAGACCCAACTAAACTGACCACCATCCAGCTCATACCTATATTACGCGCTGTAGGTACATCTCTAACGGAGCGTATCGCCATAAAACGCACGATGATATGGGGTTGACCGAAATAGCCTAAGCCCCATGCCATCAACGAGACAATACCGATAAACGTCATGCCACTGAAGACATTTAATAGTTCTGGATCAATATTGCCAACGGAGTTAGTAACGGCTGAAACTCCGCCGAGATCAGTAAAGGCAACAATGGGTACAATAATAAGGGCAAACAGCATGATAACGCCCTGTACGAAATCTGTCATCGATACCGCTAAGAACCCACCAAATAAAGTATAAGCGACCACAACGCCCGCTGTAACCCACAAGCCTGTAGCGTAAGACAGATTTAATGAGCTTTCAAACAATTTACCACCGCCAACGAGACTGGCAGCCGTATAAACAGTAAAAAATAAAATAATCACAATCGCTGAGATGACTCGCAGCATATGTGACTTGTCTTCAAAGCGATTGGCAAAGTAATCGGGCAAGGTAATAGCGTTGCCAGCGACCTCGGTATAGACCCGGAGTCGCGGTGCTACAATAATATAGTTGAGTAGTGCACCGATGGTCAGACCAAGAGCAATCCAAATACTAACGACACCAGAAGCGTACATGTAGCCGGGCAAACCAAGTAACAACCAACCAGACATATCTGAAGCACCAGCGGAAAGTGCTGTCACAGCTGGACCTAAGTTACGACCCCCAAGCATATAGCCTTCGGTATCATTAGCTTGTTTGAAGTAAGCATAGACACCAATCCCGATCATGATTACGAAGTAGGCGGCAAGTGATATCAGCACGCCACTAGAAACATCATTCATAAGACTGTCCTTAACCAACAAGGTTGGTAATAATTATTCAAATTAAAGATTAATGTCTACCCATAAATGTCTCAGTAAATTTCAAAGACAAAAAAGGCCATTAAATAGGAGTTAATGGCCTCTTGTTGATGATAGACACTGTTTAATAGTTTTAAATGATTGATACTGTTCAATAAACATAGAGCTAATCCATTAGACATACTTATTTACTGTTTACACAATCAATCATTTAATACTGTGCTAAGTATAGAAACTATAATAGTACCTTACTCAAACTATTCTATATATAACTGAGAATAATCCTGTTGTAAATATTTGTTACAGATGAGGCACTAAAGATGGTATGCATCATCATATAAATAAACTTATAAGACTTTTATTTATATTGAATATTTTAACATTATTTTTCAATTGACTACTTATTTAGTCCTAACAGCATACTTTTATGCTTATTCAATAGGGGCTAATAAATCGAACAACGCTGCAACGCTGCTTGAACGAGTCAGCTTGGGATTAATCACTACCCCTAGGTAACGTTGTAGTTCTATATTATCTGCCATATTAATGCGCTCCAAATCTTGACTGATTAAGGTTTGCGGCAGCACCGACCAACCAAGACCGACAGAGACGAGCATTCTGATAGATTCAAGCGGATTGGTGCTCATCGTGGCATAGGGCTTTAAATTGTGTTTAGCAAATTCAGCTAGAGTAATTTGGCTCGTAAACGTATTAGCAGAAGGCAGTATCGCAGGATAATGTGCTAATTGCTCTAAGGTGACATTGGTTTTTTTGGCAAGAGAGGATAGGGTGCCAGTCATGAAATAAAGTGGATCTGACCACAAGGTATGATAGGTAAGACGCTTATCATAAACAGGCGGCAAGGTTAAAAATGCCAAAGACAAGTCGCCATCTAATACGGCTTTATGCGCCTCTTCTGAATCAACAAAATGCACTTCAAGTTGTACAGCAGGATAGGTCTGAATAAAGTGTTTGAGTACGGGAGCCAAATGATGGAGTCCTATGTGATGACTAGTCCCTATAACCAGCTTACCAGATACAACGTGCTGCGCGTGTTGTAGATTGATCTTAAAGTTTTCGTAATCCTCTAACCAGCGTTTGGCGTGAGGCAACATATCATTCGCAGCTTGGGTAGGAACAATACCGCGTCCAACAGTATCGAACAGCGTTATCTTAAATTCGTCTTCTAAATTTTTGATGCGTTTACTAACAGCAGGCTGAGTGATAAAGAGCTTCTCTGCTGCGCCTGAGATACTACCTGTGTGCATGACAGTGACAAACGTGGTCAAATTAGTCGTATTCAAACCGATATCCTTAGCTATTTTAAGCGCATAGCAAGCTATAAATAAAAGTTGGCTGACCTAATCATAAAAAATTAGAATTAAAAGTTTGCGACTGGTCAATAATCATCAATTATTATTATAGGATTAGGCTGGTATAATCACAAGACATAATCAAATGAATCAATACTTTTATTAGATTTTGACATTGAATGTTTACGACTCGACCCTAAACATATAAATACTTATATAATACGGCCTGCACTGCATAGATAGCAGAGCCAAACCAAGCAATACTCAGCCCGCACGCGCAACAAAAGCGTCGCTAGCAATGGATAAAGGATAGTAAGATGGCAGCTCAAACCTTATACGATAAACTTTGGCAAGCTCATGAAGTCGCACAGCGTGATGACGGGTCTAGCCTTATATATATTGATAGGCATTTATTACATGAAGTGACAAGCCCGCAAGCCTTTGAAGGATTGGAGCTGGCAAATCGGACGCCTTGGCGTCTGTCCGCTAATATTGCCAGCCCAGATCACAATGTACCTACAGTTACCAAAGAGCGCAGTGAAGGCGTCGCTGGTATCAAGGATAAAGTCTCGCGCTTACAAGTTGTTACCTTAGATGATAACTGTGCGAAGTTTGATATTGCTGAATTTACTATTAATGATAGTCGGCAGGGTATCTTGCACGTTGTCGGTCCAGAGCAGGGTCTTGTCCTACCTGGAATGACGGTAGTTTGCGGAGACTCGCACACGGCAACACATGGCGCACTAGGCTGTCTTGCTCACGGTATCGGTACCTCAGAGGTTGAGCACGTCTTAGCGACTCAATGTTTGATCCAAAAGAAAATGAAAAACATGCTCGTCCTTGTGACAGGTCAGCTTGGCGTGGGTGTGACCCCAAAAGATGTGGTGCTCGCTATTATTGCTAAGATTGGTACTGCCGGCGGTAACGGTCACGCTATTGAGTTTGCAGGACAAGTGTTTGAAGACATGAGTATGGAGGGTCGTATGACCGTCTGTAACATGGCAATCGAAGCAGGCGCGCGCGTCGGTATGGTAGCGGTTGATGATACAACTATCGAGTACGTGAAAGGTCGTCCGTATGCCCCAAGTGCGGAGCAGTGGGAGCAAGCCGAGGCTTACTGGCGTCAGTTTTATTCAGATGACGATGCTTCGTTTGACACCGTAGTTGAGATAGATGGTAGCGAGATTGCTCCTCAAGTCTCATGGGGTACTTCACCTGAGATGGTCGTAGATATTACCCAGTCGGTACCTACGCCTGATCAAGCGGCTGATGAAACGCAAGAAGAGGGTTGGTTGCGAGCTTATACTTATATGGGTGTGCAGGCAGGACAAAAGATCACGGATATTGCGCTTGATCGTATATTCATTGGTTCTTGTACCAATTCGCGCATTGAGGATCTACGCGACGCGGCGGCGGTTATCAAAGGACGCAAAGTCGCTGATACGGTTAAAGAAGCGATCGTTGTTGCTGGCTCAGGGCAAGTAAAATTGCAGGCCGAAGCCGAAGGTCTTGATCAATTATTTACCGAGGCCGGTTTTGAATGGCGTGAGCCTGGGTGTTCCATGTGTTTGGCGATGAACGCTGATAAACTTGAGCCCGGCGAGCACTGCGCTTCCACCTCAAACCGTAACTTTGAGGGTCGGCAAGGCAATGGCGGGCGCACACATTTAGTGAGTCCAGCAATGGCAGCGGCGGCAGCACTAGCAGGTCATTTTGTTGATGTGCGTACTTACTAGTTTTAGCCCTTATTGTTTTAGCCTTTAGATACTTTTTATCAACGTTATTTAAAAAAGGTGATTTAAAGGTTAGAGCTGTGACAATTGATATAGAAGGATACAACATGCAAGCTTATAATACGCAAACGGGTATCGTCTGCCCCCTTGATCGCTCAAACGTAGATACCGATCAAATCATTCCAAAACAGTTCTTAAAATCTATTAAACGCACCGGTTTTGGCGTCAACTTATTTGATGACTGGCGCTACCTTGACGAGGGCTTTCCCGGTCAAGATAATAGCGCGCGTCCTCTAAATCCGGATTTTGTGCTTAATCAGCCGCGTTATGCTGATGCCACAATTTTACTGACGCGTAAAAACTTTGGCTGTGGCTCTAGCCGCGAACACGCCCCTTGGGCACTAGCAGAGTACGGCTTTCGTACGATTATCGCACCAAGTTTTGCAGATATTTTTTATAACAATTGCTTTAAAAATGGTATGTTGCCTATTGTTTTGGACGAGGCTATTGTCGATCGTCTCATGACCGCAACACTTGCAAACGATGGCTATCAGTTGACCGCAGATCTTGAGCGTCAAGTAGTCATTACGCCCACAGGTGACGAGTATGCTTTTGAGCTTGATGATTTTCGTAAGCATTGCTTGCTCAATGGTCTAGATGATATCGGCTTAACGTTGCAGCAAAGCGATGCTATAAAGGATTACGAGCATAAAATGATGCAAAAAACACCTTGGATATTTAACAAAGTACGCGCTTAGAGGGCTGAGAAGATTTTGTAAATAAGAATCCAACCTATAAACAATAGCGGTATGATGTTGAGTTAGCAAGGTGAACTGGCTAAAATGAATCATTATTATGCTATCAATAGTGGCTGTCATTATGAATAAACATCAAGTAGCATCCATAAGCGCCGCTTTGGCTGTAAGCTTATTAGTATCTGGTTGTCAAACAAAGACAGGTTACCAAAAGATAGAAGACGCACCCAGTGCTGAGATGCTATCAGGTAGCATTCAACCGCTTATCAATGAAGTCAACATTGCTTGCTTGGGCACTTACCACTGTGAGATCGTACAAATAGATCGTACTGAAGTAATATCCACAGAAACCAATGAGCCTCATGACATACGTATGATAACAGCCATAGCTGATGTACAAGATAAGGGCACAGCTGAGCGTGAGGTTAGAACACATGCTGAGGTTGATGTAGCACCCTTGACCAGTCAAAGTGACGTCAAAATTGTGCCTTTATCTGCATCCTTAATGTCAGGATTTACGACTTACTATGCTCGAGTCAAACCAGGCAAACATGAAATACAAGTCAATTTTTATCCTGAGAACAATACAAAGTACGTTGAGCGCTTTGCGATGATTCATGACTTTATGCAGCCAGGCACTTATAAACTTCGTGCTTTTCGGCTTAAACCGAGCCCGGAAGCAGGGACTTTGCTAGAGACGGCTTCACCTGAGCCCCTATGTGTAGAGTTATCTTATAATAATAGGGTTCAGCGCCGTTTCTGTAAACAAGTAGACGACGAACGTCAAGGCGAGTTTGTTGAAGCCAGTGTGCTCTAGTCGTTGATTTAGGATTAATAGTAGGCAATCATAAGCTAGCGAAATGCATAGCTTATTGCCGAGATAATAAATTATGCTGTAAGGTAAACCATAGCGACATCGATAGTGTCTGACCGCACTGAGATGTCGTTTATGTTTTGTTGCGATAATACACTGAAAACGGATAAAAAAGGATACGTATGGCGACGATTTTGACACTAGCAGGCGATGGTATCGGTCCTGAGATTATGACCCAAGCTATTGATGTATTACAAGCGGTCAACGACAAGTTTAATCTAGGATTGACGCTTGAGTCTGGTCTGATTGGTGGTGTGGCGGTTGATGCAACAGGGGAGCCGCTACCTGCTGAGACACTTGAGCGCGCTCGTAACGCAGATGCTGTACTCCTAGGTGCAGTGGGCGGTCCTAAGTGGGATAGTATTGAGCGTAGTCAACGACCTGAGCGCGGTCTACTCAAGATTCGTAGTGAGCTGGGTCTGTTTGCAAATCTACGTGTGGCTAAACTCTATCCACAGCTGGTCAATGCCTCAAGCATCAAAGCTGAAATCATATCAGGACTTGATCTGCTCATCGTACGCGAGCTGACAGGAGGTATCTATTTTGGCGAGCCACGCGGCATACGCACATTGGATAATGGCGAGCAGCAGGGCTATAACACGATGGTCTATCGAACTGGTGAGATTGAGCGCATTGGCAAGGTTGCTTTTGAGATGGCACAGACTCGAGCGCAAGCAGCAGGCACGTCTGCAAAAGTATGCTCGATTGATAAGGCAAACGTACTCGAGGTGACCGAGCTTTGGAAGCAGACGATGATTAAAATGCAGGCGTCTGATTATAGTGATGTCGATTTATCACACATGTATGCTGATAATGCTTGTATGCAACTGATTAAGGATCCCAAACAGTTCGATGTCATGGTGACGGGTAATATGTTCGGTGATATCTTATCAGATGAAGCAGCGATGCTAACAGGATCAATTGGTATGTTGCCGTCTGCTAGCCTTGATGAGCACGGTAAAGGTATGTACGAGCCGTGTCATGGTTCAGCGCCAGATATTGTGGGTCAAGATAAAGCCAATCCACTAGCGACAATTTTATCGGTTGCTATGATGCTGCGTTATACCTTTAAACAAGAAGCGGCAGCGCAGGCAATCGAACAAGCTGTGAGCAATGTACTAGATGATGGTCTACGTACGCTTGATATCTTAGATAGCAGTGAAAATGGCCTAACTCAGGTCGGCTGCGTACAGATGGGACAGGCAGTACTGGCTAAGTTGTCCTAAACCAATCTTTAATGCATAAGTACTGTCAGGTTTTATGCACTGATGACAAAACGTACTAATCCTAGAATATTAAGGCCCTATAAACAGCAAATTGTTTATAGGGTTTTTTAGTAAATGCCATTCACGATCACTTCAAAACAGGTTACTAGCCTACTGAGTTACTCATATTATTAAGCCTATCAGTCGTTATATCAATAAGTCACAAATGAACAGTCAATTTTAGCTCCTATTAACATAATAGCGTTACATTGAAAAATGGTTATATGACATGATATTGAACGTTTAGAAAGTTCTGAGACACAAAAATTAAGAATGACGTTAGTTTGATTATCTTTTATGTTCTAGGAGTAATACATGCACCAATTGTCAAAAATGAGTAAAGCCATCGCCGCGTTTGGTCTGACATATGTGTTAGCAAGTGGTAGCGCGATTGCCGCAACTAGCGATACAAGTCCTGTTACCAATGGCGTCAGTCAACAGCTGACAGGAGACAGCGATATAGCGACGTCGCTAAATAAGCTACTACCGACCATAAAATATACTACCGAAGGATTGCCGCAATCAGCACGGCAAGTAAATAGCGCCAGCTGGAGCAGTGGTCAAGATATCGACCGCACGACAGGCACCAAACTACAAGCCCTGCTTAATTGGCATCACAATGGCGTTGGTCCTGTAGACGGCTACTGGGGCAAGAACACGCGTAAAGCAATGCAAGCTTACCAAAAAGCCAATGGCCTTAGAACGACCAATAATTTAAATAACGAGACGTGGCAATCACTGACTGCAAGTGAGCGCTTGACGTCACAGCCTGTACTCGTCAGCTATAAGCTTAGTCGCGATGATGTCAATGTCAAAACCACAACTATTCCTGCGGGGGCTGAGGCTAAGGCTGAGCTTGAAGGTATGTACTACGAGAGCGTTCCTGAAGCGCTAGCGGAGAAGTTTCATATGACTGAAAGTTACCTCAAAAAGCTCAATCCTAATGCCAGCTTTAGAGCAGGCGAGACCATCACTGTCTACAATCCTGGTAATCCGAATACTAAAGCAGTAAGCCGCGTTGTCGCGGATAAGAATACGCAGACTTTATACGCTTACGATGATAGCAACAGCTTAGTAGCTAGCTATCCGACGACAGTAGGCAGTACGGCGACGCCTTCTCCTTCAGGAACGCATACGGTTGAAGTCAAAATTCACGAGCCTAACTATACTTATAGTGCTGACGATGGTAGTCAATCTATTATTCCGCCAGGTCCTAACAACCCTGTTGGCTTGGTATGGATTGGACTGAGTAAGCCCTCTTACGGTATTCACGGCTCGCCTGATCCAAGCCGTATCAGTCGTCAAGCCTCTGCAGGTTGCGTCCGGCTCACGAACTGGGATGCGTTATCCTTGTTAGGTGTTATCAATGACGACGCTACGGTAGAATTTAGATAAGTTCACACAAGTCTGCATTGATATAGCACGGCCTGTCCCACATAAGTGTCTAAGTGTCATTGAAACAAAAAAATACCGCTATATATCTAGCGGTATTTTTACTAAAGCTGCTTTAAAGATGACTAACAACGATTAGAGTAATAATTTTGACAGTCAGTTTACTTTAAAGCCCAAAGCTATCTATATTAGTTTTTGCCACGATAAGTGATACGACCTTTTGATAAATCATAAGGTGTCATCTCAACTTTGACTTTGTCACCGG
Organism: uncultured Psychrobacter sp.; assembly: GCA_947489525.1. Lineage (GTDB taxonomy): Bacteria > Pseudomonadota > Gammaproteobacteria > Pseudomonadales > Moraxellaceae > Psychrobacter. The sequence goes on along the minus strand of CANLDW010000001.1, from coordinate 458,919 downwards.
TTAAGATACGGATGTAGTGTTTACGCATTTTGCCTGAAATATGGGCAATAATTTCGTGACCGTTCTCTAAACGAACTTTAAATAAAGTGTTTGGAAGGGTGTCAATGACTTCGCCTTCAAATTCAATAATATCGTCTTTTGCCATAATTTGTATCAATCAATTGAAAATAAGCCGATATTATACGCAGGTTGACGGATTAAAGCAATACAAAACCTGATTTTTGCTTGACAGTCTGTAGCCATTATGTATATCAGCTCGGTAAATTTAGCCAAATTGGGGTCAAAGGTAGGGCAGGCAGCTGCTCTTGGAAGTGATCAGGATAATAGGCATTAATAAAGTACAAGCCATCTCCTGATGCTGTTGGCGGCGCAATGGTACGATCTTTTTTGTTTAAGATCTTCATAAAATCGGCTGGTTCAAGCTCATGCTTACCAATGGCGTAGAGCGTACCCATCAGATTACGGACCATATGATGTAAAAAGCCATCTGCTTGGATATCAAAAACAATGAACTGACCGTGAACAAAGAGCTTGGCATGACTAACATGGCGTACGGGTTGGTTGGACTGGCAAGCCGCCGCGCGGTAACTAGTAAAATCGTGAGTACCGACAATATCGTTGGCAGCGTGCTGCATCGCGTTTACATCTAGCGGGTCATAGATATGAGTCACTTGATGATTCAGTAGCGCTGGGCGCGCGGTTTGATTGAGAGTAATGTAACGATAGCGACGAGCAATAGCACTAAAGCGCGCATGAAAATCTGTAGGCATAGGCTGCACCCAGCGCAAAGCAATATCATCGGGCAACAAACTATTGACGCCGCGTAGCCAGTTATGTGCTGGCCGATAGGCGCGTGTGACAAAGTGAGCAATCATATTGCTGGCGTGGACGCTAGCATCAGTGCGACCTGCAGCAATCACTTCTACAGGCTCATTAGCGACTTTACTAATGGCTGTTTCTAGGGCTTCTTGTACGCCAAGCACTTCAAGCTGACGTTGCCAGCCGTGATAACGAGTGCCCAAAAACTCAATCGCAATGGCAATAGTGTAAGTGGTTGAGGTATCAACTGGTGTCACTGAATTTTTATCTATAGGGTTAAAAGTCATAAGGTATCACTACATTTAGTGCTAGAGACTAGTATCGCACCAGTCTCTAGCGCTTTTTTATCGTTATCTCTGCTTGGCTAACGTTATTTGCCCAACGACTACGCCGCCGAGCTGGCGTATCAAAACGTAGATGTAGCCATAGCAGGCGCGCATATATAGCAGGGATAGTAAGACGACCACCAGCAATCACATGGTAGTCATACTGCCAGCTTCCAGCAGCGTAGCTATCACTAACACCGCCAAACGGCGACTGACTGGCACATACTACCATATGACCTTGCTCATAAGCTTTTTGTAGAGCATTAGCAAGCTCTGGTGAGTAGGGTACGTTGCCTGCGCCAAAGCCCATTAAAATAATACCGCAAGCTGGTTGAGATAATAAGGATCTAAGCTGCTCATTGAGCACTTGGGTGTTGTTTGGTACGCAGTATAGAACCTGGACACTTGCCGTTGTAGCGCGGGTCTTAAGCTTGTCTAATACGGCATATTGATCGTCAATCCAGTGCTGACGGCGCGCATCTGATAATGCCTTGATATAGCTATTGGCTGGATAGGCGGCGCGTGAGTGTCCTGTAAAAGCCATAAAGTCATGGCTGTGAATTTTTTGCACGGTTTGCGCTGGCCACGACTCACCGCTAAAGCTAATCTTAACGCCTGACTCTCCAGCGCCTGCAAGTTTTAATGACTCGCTAAAGTTATCCCACGCATCACTGTTAGGGTCAATCTCGTAGCTGTGTAGTGCATCACTGTTGAGTAGAGGACGCATGCTACCTGTTAATACTAAGCTAAAATCACTACCAGCAAACGCTTCAGCTAAAAAAGCACCCAAGTAGCTTAGCGTATCCGTACCCGTAATCAGTAAAAAACGCCTATACCCTTGCTGGTAAGCGGCGAGCAATAAGCTATAAAAGTGTATGAAGTCGCTTGGCGTGAGTTGACTGCTATCCTTGATTAAGTCGTTATCTAGCCATGACAGTGGCTGCAAGCTTACCACGCTATCGGATTGCGTGAGTAACTGCTGCACAATAGGCAAGAACGCATCGGCAGCGAGCGGCGCAAGCGGTCGGCCATAGCTGCCAAAAGTGCCACCAGCGTAGAGGATTTTGATAGTTTCGGTTTGGAGTGGTAAAGATGAGGGCATAGTATCAGCGCAATAAGAGGAGTGTGTTAGCAGTAAACAATAAACTGATTGAGTCATTAAAATTAAGCTAGGTATAGGGCTTATTAAACCTTATACCTAGCATAAAGGATCACAACAAATTTGCAAAGCTTAAACGGTGCGTTAAGCGGTGCGCTCAAGTAGTATTTGCGCTTGAGTTTGCTGCTCGCTGTTGCCTTGCGTGATGACTTCATTAAGCAAGCGTTTAGCGCTATCGTACTCACCTAACTGTAGGTACTGAGCGGCTAGATCTAGAGTCACTTGATTGCTATCTAGTGATTTTACAAAGTCAAAATCCTCTGCAAAGCGTGCCGAAAAGTCTTCTGCCGACGCAGCAGAGGTAGCAGTGATGTCACTAGCATCAACTACGCCACTATCAACTGGAGCATCTACTATAGGCGAGCTTGCAGTGTTAAGCTCATCATCTAGTTCTGTATTATCATCGAACAGTACAGGCGCAGTATTAGTCTCGCTACTATCATCAGAGGGGGTTTCGTCTGTGGCAGGCTCCAAAGACGTTGCATCGTCTGCGGTGTCTATATCAGACAAAGATAAAGCAAAATCTGCATCGCCGTTTGTATCTACGTTTTGCGTATCAGACTCGGTTGCAAGTTGCGTATCAGTATCAGAGAAATCTAGATCAAATTCATCAACGTCAAAGGTGTTCGCTTCATTATCTGTCAGGGTTTCAGAACGAGATGGTGTCTCATCTTCTTCTGGAAGTTCAAAATCTAAGTCAAAATCGTCAGTCACTGCATCATCAGTAAGGGTATCATCAGTAACTGTGAGTGTATCTTCAACAATAATAGGCTGAGATACTGGGGCGATATTAGTAACGCTCGTATCTTGATGAGCACTTAAATCCTCAGTCAAAAGACTATCGCTATTATCATTCTTAAGACTTACTACGGGTGTATCAGCGCTCTGAATATCATTACTATCTAAGGAGTTATCTGCGTCGCTAAAGTCTACAGACAAGTCAAAATCATCGAAATCGTTATTTGTATCTGTTTCACTAATATCTCGTACATCATTAACGTTTTCTGAGTCGTAAGCGTTTTCTGAGTCGTCAACGTTCTCTAAGTCATCTAGAGTCAGATCAAAGGAGTTATCAAAGTTATCGCTACTTGTAGCTTCATCATTGAAGCTGGTTAAACCATCTGAGCTATCCAAATCATCAAGGGACAACGTCTCGTTCGTTTGAGGCGTCACAGGGGACTGACTGCCTCGTATCGAGGTCTCATCAGCGGCAACTGTATCAAATGTATCATCTTGTTGAGCGGGCAGATCAAAATCAAGACTATTATAGTCATCCGCTTGCGCGTTGTCCGCCTTAATATGGGCTTGAGTTTGCTCCTGCTCTTGAGCCAACAAAGATTTTAGCTCATCCGCTTGTACGACTGTATCGGCATCATCATGCGCTTTGATATCACTGTAGAGGTTGTCAAAGTCGTTGATTTGATTGGTCGCTGCATATACGCTCAACAGCTTTATAGACAATTGGCTATCGTTAGGCTTTTCGACTAGTCCGCGATTTAATGTCTCAACAGCTTTGTCATAACGCTGCTGATCAATAAAGCGCTGAGCGATAGTTAAGTGATCAAACTTTTTATCAACAGGTTCAGTACGTACATTACTTGTAGGAGACTCTGGTACTGGAGCACTACTGACTTGTCTTCTGACGTCTTGAATAGACGACTGTACTGGTGGTTTTTGCGCTTTATTTTTGCGCATCATAAAGACGGCCACGATCAAAACGATTGCCAGCCCTGCAATGATATATAGCATAATTTCCATAGTGATTCCCACGCCTACGATCGCAGTTTAAAGCGGACTGCGCTGCTTATAGGTCTATTGATTGCGTAATTTTTTGAGACGAGCTTGAAGATCAGCTAGTTTCTGGTTTTGTAACTGTAGTTTTCTAGTATAGCTATTAAGCGCACTACTGGTCTCAGATAGACGTTTAGCCTGCATAGCGGTACTTTGTCTTGTTGATTTAAGGGTTGCTAATATATCAGTGCTAAGTCCATTACCTGTAGCCGCTGCCGCTTTAGTTTGCGTGCCATCGGCACTGCCATCACGTCCAGGCGCTAGAACAGAGAACTGTGCTTTGGGCAAGGTCTTTACAGTAGTCACTGCAGGTTTTTGCTCGCGTTTAGCCGTTTCAGACTGGGCAGCTGCTGTTGTCGTATTCTTTGGTGATTTTGCGGCGGTAGATGGTTTAGGTCGAGAGGCTCGTGCAGCCTGTCTTTGCGCGTTGATAGCTGCCTGCAAACTCTGCTGCGAGGGGACAACATCATAACTTGGTAGACGCAAACTGGCATTAGCTCTGAGCTGATCTGAGTCATTATTAATAAAAGCATCAGGATTTTGTGTTTTAATCTGTGTCATTACCGTTTGGATATCAACGTCGTTTCGCTCAGCAACTTGCTGCGCGATGATCCACAAATTATCGTTGCGTTGTACCGTATAGCTAACCGTATCCTCAGCTGAGGACGACGTTGTGCTCGGTGTTGCTGTTTGTGCGACTGACGTTTGTGGCGTCGCTGCTGTTGGTACACTGCTAGCAGCAGTAATACCGTCAGTAGTCTCGCCACTAGCTGCGCTATCTGGGGCATTACTACTAATAGGTGCTTGAGCAGACGCTGCGATATTGTTTTGAACGTCACGCGGTTTTATTTGCCGAGTAACTTGCACGTTTAAGATCTCAAGCTGTTTATCTATGGTATTTACAGGTGCTGGAGGTAAGGCCACACTATTGCGGACGCTATCATCAATGCTATTCGCCACGGGACTGCTGGTAGCGACACTCGATTCGTTAGCAGTCACGGCATTGGGGCCGGTACTAGCTCTAGTATTAGGGATACTATTATTGCTACTATCAGCGCTATTTTCTTTGGTAAAAGGACTGTTATCTAACGCACGCTCTTGCGACATTAACAAAGGCATAGGCAATAAAGATAGCGATGGTCGCGCTTGAGCGTTAGAGGCTTGCACACTGGGCGCTTGAATACTAGACGGCGAAAGCGTAGGCGCTTGCACGGTTTTGTTTGACAGTAGCGGCGGCGGCATCCCTTGTCTAACAGTTAGCGGTTTAGCATTGGTTGTAGATACGACTGGCAGATTGGGTTTTACAGCTGACGTAACAAGATTATTGGTTGGCTTCATGGGAAGCTTGCTATCTAGAGGCATCAGCAAAGTCTTAGGAACCATATTGCGCTTGCCACCATCGTTGAGCGCTAATACCACGTCAGCAAACGGCTTAGAGACCGGCTGAGTGGTACTAATAACGAGCTCGCCGCTTGTGGCTGTCGTTGGCTTAAAACGTATGGTCATAGAGTCGGTCGGTGTCAGACCCATGCGTTGGTATATATTAGGATTGGCTAAGCTGGCTGAAAAACTAGCTGATTGGATATCAGTGACAACGATACTTGCCGCTAGCGGTTCATGCTGAGCTGACATAATGGTCGTTTTACCAAGGTTTGCTGCATAAGCATTAGTGAACAAAGCAGCAGAACCGAGTGAACATAGGAGCGCTGCCGTTACTGCGCGATGTATAGTGGTCAGACGATGCGAGATGTGCCAAGACATGAGCGAACCTTCGATAAGCATAAGATAAGTTACTTGTGCTGTTATAACAAAATATGCTTAAGTTTACCAGTTTATTTCACCTGAGTTGCTTTATAGTAGCGCCGAATTACCTAGTAACTTCGTCCATACGATTCTTATCGAGTAGCATGGCATCACCATAGCTAAAAAAACGGTATTGGCGGGCAATAGCATGCTGGTAAGCATCAGCGATAGCGGCTTCACCAGCGAAAGCTGAGACTAGCATGAGTAGCGTTGACTTAGGTAGATGAAAGTTAGTCAACAGCTTATCGATTACGCCAAACTTAAATCCTGGATAAATAAAAATATCCGTATCGCCTGACCAGCTTGCCAGTAACTGATTATTAATTGCTGTCTTTTGATAAGCGGTCTCAAGCACACGCGTGACAGTAGTACCGACCGCAATCACTTGCTTGCCATTAGCGTGGGTTTGATTAATAAGATCTGCTGTCGCCTGCGGTAGATGCGCGTACTCACTATGCATAGTATGATTGAGTAGGTTATCTGTCTTAACTGGCGCAAAAGTACCTGCACCTACATGTAGGGTGACAAAAGCACATTGGATACCTTTTTTCTCAAGCATCGCGAGCACCGTATCGTCGAAGTGTAGACTTGCTGTGGGAGCGGCCACGCTGGCAAGCTTAGTAGGATCATGAAAGACAGTCTGGTAGCGAGTGTTATCAGTAGCATCGGCATGACGCTCAAAGTAGGGCGGGATAGGCAGCTCACCAAATCGCTCAAGATCATCAAGAATGGGCGCTGCAAAGCCCAGTATGAATAAGTTGTCTTGACGACCAACCATCACCGCACTCATGCTGCCATCAGCAAGGCTTAACTGCTGTCCTACTTTTGGCGCTTTACTGGCCTTAACGTGGCACAGGGCAAAGTGATACTCACGAAATGACTCGTTGATAGCGCTGACATCTACTTCGCTTTGGACATCTGCTAAGGCGACTAAGCGTTCGATCAATACCTCAATTTTACCACCAGTATCCTTTTGACCAAACAAACGCGCTTTCATCACTTTGGTGTCATTAAAGACAATTAAATCGCCTGCATTTAACAGCTTGGGCAGATCGGTAAATAAATGATCTTGAATCTTGTAATGGCTATCATTTATGGACTTGTCATTGACTTGCTTAGGATTGGATACATATAGCAACTTCGAAGCTGAGCGCTGCTCTAATGGATAGCGAGCGATGAGCGCATCAGGCAACTGATAGTCATAATCGTTTACGCTTAGATAATCAACATCATTGGTCGTATGAGAGTTGGTCATAGGGGGTCTTTATCATGATAAAATTTTGGCGTCAGTGTAGCAGAAACCCTAATTAAAAGTGATAGTTTGTTGCGAGCTTATGGTTGTTTAAAACAGACGTGCAAAGTAAAATAGCCTAAGCAATAGATCTAAACATTATCTCAATGTTTAATTCTAAAAATCACGCTAAAAAATAGTCTCTCTCAGTGCCATGATCGAATAATCAAACACGCCCTATGTCATTCAAACAGATTAAGCTGAGGCAATATTTGCGCCGCAAGAGCAAGCGAAGAGTAGGTCACGCCTACCAGTCGAATAGGTAGATTGCGAGGAATATCCATAAATAACTTATCAAGCCAGTAGTGCGCCGCTTGTTCATTATCAAAAGCGGTTGATAGCGTATGCGAGCGCGTGATCTGCGTAAAGTCAGCGTATTTTACTTTGAGCGTGATGGTATAGGCGATCAGCTGTTTGCTTTGCATCTGCGCGAAAGCGTCTGCATTTTGTTCATAGATCTTCGCTTTAAGTGCTGCATCGCTATCTAAGTTATCCTTAAAAGTCGTCTCAGACCCAACGGATTTATGCTGGCGTTTTGATTTTACCGTGCGCTCATCGCGGCCATGAGCGATATCATGATAGAACTGACCGCGCTTACCAAACTCATAGACCAGTACTGCCGCCGGCGTGCGTCGAAGATCGGCGCCATTACTAATGCCCATTTCGTGCAAGCGTTTTGCTGTAGCTTTGCCAATACCATGGAAGCGCTCGATAGGCAGAGTGCTGATAAAAGCAGCAGCGTCAGCTGGGGTGATAATCGCTGTACCATTAGGTTTATTGATGTCTGAGGCAATCTTGGCAAGCATCTTGTTAAAAGAGACGCCAGCTGACGCGGTTAGTCCGGTCTGTGCAAGTATTCGCGCGCGTAGCCAATTTGCCATCAGTGTCGCTGAACCTTGATGTACAGGTAAGCCCGTCACATCTAAATAGGCTTCATCCAAAGACAGAGGCTCTACGTGAGGCGTGAGACTGAGCATGATTTTGCGAATCTCAGCACTGACAGCGCGATATACCTCAAAACGAGGTCGTACAAATACCGCATCAGGACAGCGCTTGCGTGCTTCATAACAAGACATTGCTGAGCGCACGCCAAACTTACGGATCTCGTAGCTGGCTGCCGCGACTACCCCGCGACCGCTAGGATCACCACCAACTACTAAAGGTTTACCGCGAAGTTCAGGAAAATCGCGCTGCTCAACGCTAGCATAAAACGCGTCCATATCAATATGGATAATTTTACGATGAGATAAAATAGGAGAAGACGTCATAGCGACTATTTTACCGCAATTATAGTTTTTGTTTTAGTCTCGATGTTTTGTAGACTACAAATAATTTATAGAATAATTTTACAAATTGAGCAGATAGGGCTACATACATATTGATAAGTTATAGTGAAAGCAAACTACATAAAATAAAGTATAGATAAATAATTGACTTAAGTTCAATAGTGATATAAATAAATTTAAGTCATGTTTATATCTTCTTACAAAATACCGTTAAATTTATGCAAAATCTCTTTATTTGATACCTTTTATCGAAAATAACATACCTTTTACTGTAAATAGTATATATGTACCATTAAAAAAGCATGAAAAATCACATACAATAATTACCATAAAATACTAAAACATTGTCCGTCTGTAAGAATAACTATAGTAACTCGTTTTAATTGACGTACATATCATGATTGTCACGCTCAAACTTGATCGTGATACATCTACTATTATATTGGTGAATTTGTTTTGCTAAGGTCGAACGAATAAGGAGCTGACGATGAGCTGCGAGATGAAAGGAAGCAATCTGGTACGTGCTATGCTACTAAAAGGCGCGAAGAAAGTATGGTGTGCAGTTGATGATGACAGCGATGAACAAGCTATGATGGATCATGAAGGTCATGATTTTACCGCTTATATCGTAGCTTACCGCGATGGTCATTTTTATTGTAGCGCTGGCATGGCATGGCGGTTCGCAGTACCCATCAGGATTAGTGAAGTTGTTGACGATGAACTGGTTGCATGACTAATGATATATGACTCAACACCTATTATTGATAACACTCTACGTTTGCTAGTTATAGTTTTACATTGCCCTAGGCAGTACTATTTGTACGACTAGTCCCGTATGGCTTTGGGTTTTATTGTGGGCGGATACTTGACCTTGATGCGCCATGATCACCGCGTGTACGATAGCCAAACCCAAGCCATATCCGCCCGTTTCGCGCGAGCGAGCAGTATCCAGCCGGACAAAAGGCTGAAAGATACGCTCAGCATCGTTATCAGCGATGCCTTCACCTTCATCACTGATACTAATAGCTATTTTATTTTTATCTGCTGGCAAGGTTGTAAGTTTAACTGCCACAGTCGACTGTGCAGGGGTATGGATAAATGCATTCCTAATAACGTTCTCAAATGCACGGCGCAGCTGTTCTGCATTACCTGATACGCACCAAGCGCGCTGTTCAGCTGTCGGTTGCCACTGCCAGTGAACCTCTTTGTGTTGAAACTCAAAGCACACGTCTTGTGCGACCTCATCAATAATATCAGCGATAAAAACGCTGGTATGCTGCGTTGTATCCGCTTGGTACTGCTGCATCTGTAAGGATTGGATGTGGATGATCTCCTCAATCAACTCGTTCATACGTCTCGATTCTTTATCGATGCGATCTAGGTAGCGTCCAGCGTTTGGAGCAAAATCACGAGTAAGCTCAGTGGCGACCTCAAGCCGTGCTAGCGGTGAGCGTAGCTCATGTGAGATATCACTGAGCATTTGTTTGCGAGCAAGTTCACTATCAGCCAAACGCGTGGACAGCTTTGCAACATCTTTAGCAAGCAGTCCTAACTCATCAAAACCGAGCTGATCCGTAGCAGGATCAATCTGGTAGTTACCATCGATAAGCTGACGTACCAAGTGTTGCACATGACGCATACGCCGAGTCAAAGTGCGACTGAGCCAAAAGCATACGATAGAGCTAAATAAGATAATTAATAGCAAACGCAGTACAAAGTTGCCGCGCTCAAGCGCTCTGATCTCATCAAAGGGCAAGTTTGGATTGATTTGCAGCGTAACCGTTTGGCCATCGGGTAGGGTAACAAAGGTACTGGCCAGCTCAGGGCGTTCACTAGTAGCAGTGATACTATCTTTGATAAGGCTCTTTGGATCAGTTATAAAACTAGGAAAACTTAAGAGTAAGGAACTCTCTTTATCACGGTGGTTTTTATAGCGCGGTTTGCGATGGTATTTTGGAAATAGTAAGTTGCCTTGTTCATCAAAGATACTGATCTGAGTCATAAAACGGCGCTGCTGTTGATACTGCTCCCTGACAGCCGCAAAATCGCCACGGCGCAAAGCTGTGCTCAACTCATCACGCTTGATGATTAAGCGCTCAACTTGTACGTCCATACGTGCATCAAGGGCGCGCTCATTGAACCAGCGCTCAATCAACACTGAAGAGATTAAAGTAAACAAAATTGTGAGAAGTAAGCTTAAGAATAGTCGCCAAAATAGTGACAGCCGATTGCGCGCTATGAGTTTTTTCATAATATGCGTTAGCCTTTAGATAACCAGCTGATAGCCTTTGCCGCGCACAGCCTTGATGGGTTCATCGTGAAAGGGTTGCAACTTTTTGCGTAGGCGCGAGACATGGACATCGAGACTACGATCAAAAGGTTGTAGCTCACGCTGTAGAACGTGCTCTGAGAGCCAAGCCTTACTGACGACTTCGCCTTTTTGCTTGAGTAGAGCCACTAGTAAGTCAAACTCTGTGCCAGTGACTTGTAGCTCCACGTCATCGACTCGGCATAGTCTTTGGTGCTGATCAAGTTGCAAACGGCTCTCTGGCAATACGGTATGCTCTGTAGATGCAGCTTGGCTACTGCGCTTGATGACCGCGTTGATACGCGCAAGTAGCTCGCGTGGGTTGCAAGGCTTTGTGATATAGTCATCAGCGCCAAGCTCCAATCCAATAATGCGATCTATCTCTTCGCCTTTTGCCGTTAACATAATGACAGGTATATGACTAATACTAGGCAGTTGCCGCAGTACGCTTAAACCGTCCATCTTTGGCATCATAATATCAAGAACGAGTAAATCATAAGCGGATTTACCACCGGACTCATCAGTCGTCAGCTGCAAACGCTCGAGCACCGCTGCACCGTCGTGAACAGCGTCACAATCCATTCCATGATTATGCAAATATTCTTGCAATAACTGCGTGAGCTCTTCATCGTCATCACCGAGCAAAATCTTCGTCATTAAAACTCCTTGTATCTCGTTATTTTTTAAACTTTTATCATTTAATTTTTTGTTTCCATCAAAATAGCTAAGAACTACAAAATAGCTAAAAACTATAAGTGTTAACAGATATTATCAACCAAACTACTCGCCTACATGGCTAAACGTTACCTTTCTTAATACTTCATAAATGTTCTTAACTTTGGGATGACTTATTCTAGGCTCAGTAATAACAAGTCAGGTATAAGACTGTGTTTAACACGCCATAATTAGCTAATTTTATAATGTGGGACTAACACCCGTTTACAGACATTTGGCATATACCTAGCTTTTGCTTACTTATCAATAAGGCTTTTAGATAAGATAAAAAATTAACGTTATAAACAAAGGATATCACAGTGAAAAAATTAGTCATGAGTAGCGTTTTAGCAGTTGCAAGCCTGTTTACGGTGAGCGCTTGTACGAGTGTCGGCGCAAATACAGATACGGCGACCAGCACTAAAATACAAAACCAATATAAAGACGGTCAACATAAAGGCGATATGCATAAAGGCGGCAAGCGCGGCGGTTTTGCTACGCTTAATCTAAGTAGCACTCAGCAAACTCAGATACAAGCTATCAAACAAAACAGCAATTTGGATCGCACGCAAAAACGTGCAGCGATGATGCAAGTACTGACCGCCGAGCAGCGCGCAACCCTTGATACTATAAAGTCAAAGCGCTCAGCTAAAGGCTATGGCAAGTCGAAAACAGGCGGTATGCGCGGCGGTTTTGCTGCGCTTAATCTGAGTAGCACTCAGCAAACTCAAATACAAGCTATTAGACAAAACAGCAATTTGGATCGCACACAAAAACGTGCGGCAATGATGCAAGTGCTTACTGCCGAGCAGCGCACAACTTTAGAGACCCTAAAATCAAAGCGCTCTGCTAAAAAGTAGAAATAAAGCCAGTACGCTTAACTTATAGCCCAAAAAAAACACCGCTAACCTAATGGCTAGCGGTATCTTTTATCACTTCTAATTTTCAAAACTGCTAATATGGTACCGGTGGTCGGACTCGAACCGACACGCTTTTAAAGGCAACGGATTTTGAATCCGTCATGTCTACCAATTCCATCACACCGGCGTGTGCGTTGATAATAGTTAATGAGTTAACCTTATCGAATTGAGTACAGGCAAAGCTGTATAGGCGCGTATTATAGCAGTCTGCTGCTAAGCGTCAAGAATTATTTATCTTGTCGGCATTATCCTTATAGCCGATAAACGTCTAACCGACAAACGCACGTTCTACCGCGTAGTCCGCTTGGACGCCCATACGCGGTGATACGGTCAGACCAAAGCCATCCAAAATCTCTGATACCTCAGCATTAAATGGCATACTACCGCAAATCATCGCGCGGTCATCGTCTTTATTCATAGGTGGCAGACCAATATCTTCAAACAACTTGCCTGATTTCATCAAATCAGTGACACGGCCTGTGTTTCTAAAGTCTTCACGGGTGACCGTAGGGTAGTAGATAAACTTCTCGCGATACCATTCGCCAAACAGCTCATCATTGGGTAGCTCTTCTTCAAACATCTCACGATACGCTAAATCCTCAACATGACGCACGCCGTGTACTAAGATAATCTTTTCAAAGCGCTCATAGATCTCAGGATCACGCGATAAGGCTAAAAATGGCGCTAGTCCTGTCCCCGTTGAGAGCATATATAAATGCTTGCCGGGTAATAAATCATCAGCGACTAGCGTGCCCGTTGGCTTTTTGCTGACCAATAACTCATCGCCGACTTTGATGTGCTGCAAACGTGAGGTTAGCGGACCGTCTGGAACTTTGATCGAAAAGAACTCTAAGTGCTCTTCGTAATTGGGACTAGCGATAGAGTAGGCGCGCAGCAAAGGCTTGCCATCGACCATAAGACCGATCATAGCGAACTCGCCGTTACGAAAGCGTAGGCCATCATCGCGTGTCGTCTTGATGCTAAATAGCGCATCATTCCAGTGGTGAACCGCTGTAACCGTTTCGGTGCGAAGTTTTGACATAATGTCCTCTTATTTTTTATTAATGTCTATAAAGTAGTTGCGTTCAATATAGTAGTGGTCTGATTCTAAGCGCTGTATCTTAGCATTATTTATTGGTATTGTTATTAGAGCCGTTAGTCAGCTGAGTCAGATTCAGATCATCAAGAGCAAAAGGGTAAACTAGTTATAGTAGCTTGGCCCCATATTAGCCCTATAAATGCAAATTATTCTCAATACATAATCTGGGCTATGATAGCAAAATTTAAAATAAAAATCCGTCGAGCTGCAGCTTTGTGGCATGATAAAATAGAATATCGTTAGTAAGAAATTTTGTATTAGTCGATTGTTAGTCGCGTTTATTTTAGGAGCCGAGCTATTTCAGTTATTAGCATAAGTGGTCAGTCCCAGTCCCAGTCCCAGCCTCAGGCGCAGCACTGCGCGCCAATCATTGGCTATCACCGTGCGCCGCTCTCACAAAAGTTTGGGGTGCCAAGACAGCCAAATCTAGTACCTTTAGACAGTGTCGTTGAGATGATCGCGCCTTTTGATACGCCAGCGGCTTTTGAAGGTTTGGATGCTTTTAGTCATATTTGGATTACGTGGCAGTTTCATCACAACGATATCAAGCGGCACACTGTCTCAACCTTAACCTCTGACAAAACAAGCATTCAATTTCGCGCGCAAGTCAGACCGCCGCGATTAGGTGGTAATCAAAAGATAGGCGTATTTGCTAGTCGTAGTATGTACCGTCCTTCAAATTTAGGCTTGTCCGTTGTCAAGCTTGAGCGTGTTGAGATACTAGAAGGACGCGTGTTGCTAATAATAAGGGGCGCGGATATGGTTGATGGCACGCCTATTATCGATATCAAGCCTTATGTCAGCTACAGCGACGCGCTGATAGATACCGCTAGTGGGTTTGCTCCCGCTGCGCCAAGCGTTGCAATGGTAACGATAACAGCGCTGGCAAGCGAACAATTTAGGCAAATGATTGATAAGCGCTCAGCCGATAACTCTGCTAAGACTACACTGATCACACTAATCGCTGAGGTACAAGAGCGCTTAATAGAGGCTGACATTGAGCACATCAGAGCATTGATTGCGCAAGACCCGCGCCCTGCTTATCGCCAAGACGAAAAGCATAAAGTCTTTGTCATGCGTTATAAAGGTGTCGATATACACTTTTGGCAAATAGAGCCCTATCATTTAGAGATTACTAAGGTGACTCGTATTACTGTTTAACTCAACATTCTAGTTTCTAGTTTCTAGTTTCTAGTTTCTAGTTTCTAGTTTCTAGTTTTAATTTTAAGCTGTCAGTTTTAGTCACTGAATGTCCTAATCATTTTTAATCATCGTTTCTTAATAAAAGAAGAGAGATATGCCTGTTCCAGAATTCTCGTTAATCATTGATTTGCGCTGGTGCTTAGATGAGCTACTTGCAGATAAAGTGATTGATCAGCGTGGCTACAATTTGGTAATTACCAGCCGCCGCGACAAAGCCCAGCATCCACTATTGACCATTAGCGAATTTGGCTTACCAAACGCTCATAACGCCCATCATGATGCAGAGCACAAGGACAGTAAGCTGACCTTGTCATGGCTCAATCAGTGGCTAGCTAGTAAGGCAAATATGAGCATCGTGCGTATCGATCCTTTAAAGATTGACGTACCCGCAGTGACGCAGCTGATGTCATTTGAGTACGCGCGCTCGCAGCATATTTTGCCTGTAGAGGTGAGTCTCGATGAGATCGTCATCGGTACTGATCAGCCCTTTTATACTGATTGGCACGCGAATATTGAAAAGATCATTAAGTCGCAAAATTATCGTACGGTTTATCTTAGCCCCGATCAGATACAGCGCTATCGCCAAGAGTTCTATCAAGTTACTCAAGCAATTGCAGGGGCGAATAGTGTACATAAACGTGCAGCGGCTGATGTCACCAACGTCGAGGCTTTATTGCAACTAGGCGACAATACAAGTCCCGACGCCAACGATCAGCACATCGTAAAAGTCGTCGATTGGCTGTTGCAATACGCGTTCGAGCAGCGCGCCAGTGATATCCATCTAGAGCCGCGCCGTGAGACAGGTAAAGTGCGCTTTCGTATTGATGGCGTCCTGCATACGGTGTATGAGATGCCGCTGGCTATCATGGTAGCTGTGACCTCGCGGATCAAAATATTGGGACGGCTCAACGTTGCCGAAAAGCGCAAACCCCAAGATGGCAGGCTAAAAACGCGAACACCAAAGGGGCTGGAGACGGAGCTTAGACTATCAACCTTGCCAACGGCGTTTGGCGAGAAGCTGGTGATGCGTGTGTTTGACCCCGAAGTTTTGGTGCGCTCATTTGCCCAATTGGGTCTATCGGGCAAGCAGCTTGAGATGTGGCATGAGCTCACGGCTAATCCTAATGGTATTATCTTAGTCACAGGCCCTACAGGGTCAGGTAAGACCACGACGCTTTATAGTACGCTAAAGCAGCTGGCAACCGAACAGGTCAACGTCTGCACCATCGAAGATCCTATCGAGATGATAGAGCCGGCCTTCAATCAGATGCAGGTCAACCCAGGTGTTGATTTGCACTTCGCTGGCGGTATCCGATCTTTAATGCGTCAAGACCCTGATATTATTATGGTTGGGGAGATTAGAGATAATGAAACGGCAAACATGGCTGTGCAAGCTTCGCTAACAGGACATCTCGTACTATCGACACTGCACACCAATGACGCGCCGAGCTCATTAACCAGATTGCACGATTTGGGCGTCCAGCCATTTTTAACCTCAGCGACGATACTTGGCGTCATGGCGCAGCGTTTGCTACGGACGCTGTGCCCACACTGCAAAGAAGCACAAAAAATAGTTGATGAGAGTGAGCTGGCGATTCAATGGCAAGAGCTGGTGCAGCCTTGGCGTGCGCCGCTACCGACACAAGTCTATATGGCGCGTGGCTGTGAGCACTGCCGTCAGACAGGCTACCAAGGGCGTATTGGTCTGTATGAGATTATGCCTTTATCTAACGAGCTCAAAAAACTGGTTGCTGCTGACAGCAACCTAGATGTGCTCAAGCAGCAAGCCTACCGCGAAGGTGTGCAGCCCCTCAGGCTCTCTGGAGCTAAACGTATCGCTGAGGGAGTGACCACGTTCGAAGAAGTCATGCGCGTGGTACCGTTGGGATAAGAACGACCGATAGGGTTTTATTGTCATGGAGTGTGGGGTAGATGAAGTGTGGTATAGATGGTCATAGCGTTTTGATCGATCTAGAGCTATGTGTTTATATCAACACTTTATCCAGCATCGCTTTTGTCTCTTAGAGCTTGAAAAATAGGCGGATCAGAGCAATATATAAACCCTCAAAACAATATAGAGAGACCTTATGTTTACCGATAGTCACTGTCACCTTAACCGTTTAGATCTTAGCAAGTACGATGGTCAATTAGCAGGCGCGATCGATGCGATGAAAGCGGCGAATGTCACGCGGGCAATGGCAATCATGTGCGACTTTGCAGAGTACGATGATATCGCAAATATTATCAGCACCTATAGCGATCAGCAGCTTGAATTAGGTATGAGTGTGGGCATTCACCCGTGTGAAGATATTAGTGTATTGCAATCAGCGAGCGTTGAGCGTTTGGTTGATAACGCAAGTCACGATCACGTCTGGGCAATCGGAGAGACGGGACTGGATTATTACTGGTCAACTGAGAATAAACGCGAGCAGCAAGCCAGTCTGGCGCGTCATATTCACGCCAGTCAGCAGCTAAAAAAACCTTTGATTATCCATATGCGCGAGGCTAAAGAAGATACGATTGATATATTAAAGGCGGAAGGCGCAGAGCACGGTATTATCCATTGTTTTACTGAGGATTGGGAGACTGCCAAAAAAGCGCTAGATTTAGGGTTTTATATCTCGTTCTCAGGTATCGTCAGTTTTAAGAGTGCGCAGATGATTAAAGAGGCGGCGCAAAATATGCCTATGGATCGCGTGCTCATTGAAACAGATAGTCCTTATTTAGCACCCGTACCTAAACGCGGCAAGCCTAATGAGCCTGCATTTGTACCTTATGTAGCGCAGTGCATAGCTGATCTACAGAAGCTTAGTGTCGAGGAAGTCGGCGCGATCACCACAAAAAACTTTGTAAATTTACTAGCACAATATCACTAAAATCGTTATGATATGACCATACAGTCATTCATTAAAATACTGATTACGCCTACATCCACCTCATATAAAACACCTGTTCACAGATATATGAAAAAGCGGTATTATTTAGCATACAGTAACGCTTTTTTGATGCGAGCAGTATTATCGTGTGCAAAACGTTTAAAGTCATATAATCATTATCCAAATCCTTATTTATCACACCTGATTGGATAAACACAAGGTATCGCGAGCAAATTATAAGCTTAATTCAGTTGAATTTTGGGAGTACTCATGAGTCGTCAACATCAGTTTAAAGCAAGAGAAGAGAATATCTTAGCGATGGCTGAGCAGCTGTTACTTGAGTCAGGCGATGGTGATATTACTCTAGATAGTCTAGCTGACCAGCTCGATCTTGCTAAAGGGACACTCTACAAGCACTTTTCTAGTAAAGACGAGCTATATCTTCGTATCATTATCCGCTACGAGGAGCAGTTGTTTGAGATTAACCGCATTGATGACTGTCCATCAGCAGGCGTGGCACGCATGATCTTTCAGCAATTGTTTAATCCGCAAAAGGCGATGCTCCTCAACCAAATTGAGGAGCGTCTTGCCGCCTCAGTGACAGGGCTAAATCGCTTATTTGGTGAGCTGTATGATATTCGCCGTCAGCGTATGAAACGCTTGATTGATATTATCAGCGCTTATCTAAAAGAGCAGCGCAGTAGTCTAAGCACGCGTGATTATTTGTCTTCTATTTGGGCGATGGGTCAGGGCGGGGCGGGGCTGCTAAACTCAAGTTTTTACCAGCGTTATTTGGGTCGTCGTGACACTTTGCGTTACGCTTTTGTGCAGCAGATGTTAGATTTGCCTAGTCATCATCCGGCTTATACCGATGATGAGGATATGACAGATGAAGACATGCATGAGCTGGTCGAGCAAATCGATACAGAGTCAGAACAGCACCGCAATACGAACTATTAAGGCGAACGATTAAGGTAGACTATGTTGGTCACTGCTAAAACTAAACAACGTTCAGTGACCGATGGGGAGCCAAGTTTGCCGCAATCTCCTCTACTAAGAACTCAGTGCTCATCATCAAGTGTTTTTGTCTCCGTTACATCAATCAAACCCCTCTGTTTTGCTATTAATCTTAATACTTATGATCACAAGCCAGTCAAACTGGACCCAACCTTAGTAGATACAGCTACTGGCCAGCCGATCAAACCTATCGCTATACCTTTATCTACGTCAGGTAGGTTAAAGTGCGAACAAGTGGGCTTTACGCTAATTGAGATCATGGTTGTTATCGTGATCTTGTCTATATTTGCAGGCATGATGAGCTTATCAGTAGGCAGTAGCGAATCGCGTAAAAACCGCGCCTTTTATGAGCATCTTACTGACTCATTAAGCTACGTCAGATTATTATCTGCTGAGCGTATGCAGCCTATGGGGCTAAAACTACAGGCGGACAAACAAGGTCAAGTCACACCAGTTATCGTAAGCTTGTCTAATGCCTACGTGGCATACCAAAACACTGCCACTGATGCTACGGATGGCAGGGCTAAAAATGCGATGGAGCTATCTGCCATGTCGAGTGAGGCGGCACAGACCACCCCAAGTTGGGATAGGGAGTCTGAGGTCGTATTACCGCAGATGCCTGAGGGCGTCAGTCTAAATATTCAAAGCTTGGACACAGCGAATAGCACGAGCGCGCGCGGGCAGACATTACAGCCGTGGTTTAGTGAACAGAGCGTACCACAGATTCTCTGGTTTGGTACGGGGCAGGCGACACCTGTAACCATTGAGGTACGTCATGATGCGCGACTGGTCGGTGAGGTCATCACGATTATGCCAGATGGTAGTGTGATGCTTGGGCAGGAGCGACTCTAATGGCTTTTTTATCTAAAAGCGCTAAACTATTCACCAGCGGTAAATCTCTACCTTCTACACATACTATAAGCTTGCGTGAAAGCGGTTTTACTTTAATTGAGGTTATGGTCGCTCTAGCTATATTGGCAGTGGTCGCCGTCGCTGCCAGCCGCGCGAGTAGCGCCTATCTTAATTCTGTTGATATCTTACGCACGCGTACGCTTGCGCACTTTGTGGCGCAAAATGCCGCTGCTGATTTGCGTATTCGAGAGACAGCGCTGACCGCCAATCGCACGCAAACGCTCATCTCACAAGGACGAGAGTGGCAAGTCGTCATGAGCACTCAAAACGCGATTGTCCCTGAGCTAAAAATAGTCAATATTAGCGTTGCGCCTATCGTCGATGGTCAAACGCTTACCTCCGTGACCGATATCGATATTATGTTAAGCGAACCTGAAACAAACATGGGCGCTAACTCAAGCGCACTCGGGAGTCTGCCGTGATACGCCAGCGCGGCTTTACCCTGCTTGAGCTCATGGTAGCGATGGCGATATTTGCCATGCTTGCGGTGGCAGGCTGGCAAGTGTTTGATAGTGTCAATCGTGCTCGCGAGCGCGCCCAGTATCATGCCGATAACTTAGCGGTACTGCAATACGCTTATTTGCAGCTACAGCAAGACATGGCACAAATCGTTGCTTACCAAGCGCCTAATACGGCAATTGATACCGATAATAACGACAACACCAATAACAGTGATACCAATGCCACTGCTGCACCACCAGAGCCTTTTATGAGTGTTGATGGCGCGCGTATCCGCTTTGTGCGCTTCGCTGATCCTGATCCGCGTTATCAAAGTAGTCCAAGTCTGCAGCGGATTGAATACGTGTTTGATGATGAGCGCTTAATCCGCCGTCAATACATGGATATACAGGGCGGAGCTGATAGCGTAAGTTTAGATAGTGTACTGTTGGACGATATAAGTGCTGGGCAATGGCAAGCTTATTTACCAGAGACGAGCGCCAGTTTTCCAAGTCCGAGCGATGCGTCCAATACAGTCTCTAATGCAACTGATGCGCCATCTGAGACTATGCTATTACCCAAAGGTATTGGGCTAAGCTTTACTTATGAGGATATGCCGCTTGCTTGGCAATGGGCGCTGACGCCAGAGCCATTACCAGACGCTAATACTCAGACTGCGCTCAATACGCCGAGCAGCGACGACGCTAGCGGACAAAATAACAATAGTGGCAATACTGGTAATAGTAGTCCAGGCGACAACCGAATGCAAAACAGTAGTGGAGGTGTGCCCAACATGCCTAACTTTGCTGTAGGTCAGTGAGGAGTTATCGATGTTAAGGACGATGAGCTCGCAGCGCGGGGTGGCGTTACTGACTATCTTGTTACTGGTCGTCAGTATCACAATAGTAGCTGGAGCTATGCTTGCCAGTCAAAAGGTGGCAATTCGGCGTAGTGGGCTGTTATTTGATCAAAACCAGTTATTGCAAGATATCGATGCAGGCACACAACTGGCGCTTGCCATGATACGCGCTGAGAGCGAAATCAACGATACTGATAGTATGCAAGATATTTGGGCCAAGCCTATACCGCCTTATCCTTTGGGCAGTGATAGCGTTACCTTTGAGCTACGCGATGAGGCGAGTCGCTTTAATATCAATAATCTGTATCACGATGGCGCCACTGATGAAGCAGCTTTTGCGGTTCTACAACGACTATTAACCCAATTTGATGTCGATCCCGACGTTGCTAGCGCCATCCTAGATTGGCAAGACCCAGATCTTGGAGTGTATCAAGATGGCGGCGATGAGGGTATGGTATATAGTCAAAGCAGGAGCAGTGTAGACCACACCTTACCGAATCAGCCCTTTAGCAGTGTTGATCAATTGCAGGATGTACAAGGTATGGATCCAGAGGCTTTAGCACGCTTGACCCCGTACCTGAGCGCTGTACCCTATTTTGTACCGATCAACGTTAATACAGCCAGTCCTACGCTGCTTGCTGCTCTAACAGAGGATGTCACCAGTACGCAGATGCAAGCGTTGATCAGTGTACGCGAAAAGCAGGTACTAAGCGCTGTTGATGATTTATGGCAGCAGCCAGCTTTAAGGGGGTTAAGTGAGGAGCAGCGCGAGATGGTAACACCACTGTTAGCTGTTGACAGTCGCGCCTTTATGACGCTTATTTCTGTTACCAATACCGATGGCAAACAGCGATTCGCAACGGTATTGATCAGTAAAATGGACGCAGAGACTACTGTTAATAATCAAAGTAGAAATGAAGATGCCAACACGAATACTAGCGATAGTGTGAATAGTGACGCTGCAGCAGCTAAAGACATCAAGGTAGTGACGCAGCGCTTATGGGCATTTCGGCCTAGTTTTACATCGTCATCAGATTAACTAATAGTAGACGCTTTAATCGGTTAAACGCGTCTCTTCAGAAGATTTCCAATTATAAGCACCATAAAACAACATTTGCGCTTGGCGCGTACAGTTGTGTAGCATCAACTGTTTTTTGCGATCAATATCTGCTAGATCCACTTCATCATCATGATCTTCGGTATACGTTAACTCCAGCCAATCGATAATCCAAGAAAAGAACATGTTTACCCCAGCTTCAGCCAAGAGGCGTCTGTCGTAAGCGTTGATATGAGTAAAGGCCGGCTGGAGCGCTAAATCCTCAGCCAAGCTTTGACCGTGCTTTTTAATCAGCTCATTGATCGCCTTACGTACTGCTTCTGAGCCGCCATAGCGTTCGCTGACCAAAAACTGCCAGTAGCAGGGCTGATCGTTGACCATCGCCAAAAAGAGCTGAATGCTTTTGGCAATCTGTCGATCATAACTGCGTTTACGACCGATTTGCAGCCCATCGCTAAGGGTTGCTAGGGTGCCGCCAAGCTCTTCGAATACTAAGGCGCGTCCAAGCGCTTCCATATCATCAAAGTGGCGATAAAAGGCGGTTGGTACGACGCCAACCTCTCGCGTTACTTGCCTAAGACTAATAGAGCTAAAGGATTGACCGGTCATACATAGATCAAGCACCGCATTAAAAAAAGCGTGCCGAGTTTGAAGTTTTTTTTGTTCGCGACTGCTCATAATCATTCAAAATTACCTGATAGAAGTTCATCATACTCATTTTACGGTTAAAATACGAATTAAATCCACACTAAGATTTAGGTTATTGATATCCTGCCTCGTAGAAAGATTATTTTTCGGCGACAAACCAGAGTTTTAGACTCAACCTTTAACGATAGTGTGAGTCGAATTAAACGGCTGATTAAACCACCGTGCCCCAATGACCTTGTAGCTCTTGCGCCAGTCTATAGGCTTCGTGATCGTTCATACCCGTAATAAAGTCCAATATATTTAGAACGTTGAAGTAAATGTTATCCGCCAAGATACGCTGCTGTTCATCTAAATGAGGCTGCAATAGTTTAAGCAAGCGCTGCTGCTCAAACGACATCGACGCAGTCTGTCCGTTATTCCAAGCGAGCGGCATAAACGCATCCAGCAGACGATGCAGACATTGGTTCGCCATCAGCTCCATACGCACTTTGCTTGGATGATTAAATATCTTTTCACGAGCCAGATGTTTTGCCTGCCTAATACCGTTTTGTACACTTATATCACAGTGCGCAAATAAGCTACCCTCAAGCGTCCCTGCCAATAAAGCATCGCTGTTGGCGACAAAGGCATCGGTTACAGTATTGACAAGGCGCATCATTGCGCGCGCGCGTAGAGACGCTAAGTGTTGTCGAATAGAGGTTGCTGCTGGTATATCGATACTAGCGGGTCGCTCGCCAATAAGCTCATAAAAGATAGTCGCCACTTCATGATAAGTGAGCATATTGAGATGAATGCCGTCTTCAAGATCGATGAGCGCGTAGCAAATATCATCTGCGGCCTCCAGCAGATAAGCCAGCGGGTGGCGAGCATAGCCATCGTGCTGCTCTGAGCGCGGCAGTTGTAGACAATGAGCTAAAGCGTCTAATTGATCGGCTTCACTAGCAAAGCTACCGAACTTCTGCGCGCGCTGGGGTTTTAACTCTTGTTTTTGATTAGCCGTATTAGCATGTGAGCTATCTCGCGTTTGACTATGGGTGGCAAGCCAAGGGTATTTCATAAACGCGCCCAAAGTGGCACAAGTGAGGCGCATACCGCCGCGATCTGGATGATGCTCATTGCGCACCAGTAGGCGAAACCCTTGAGCATTACCTTCATAAGTGAGGACGTCCAAGCGCTCATGTGGCGCTAATTTTTGCAAGATCGGCTTGCGATCAGGATGGACAAACCAATCACGAATAGCATACTCGCCCGCGTGACCAAAGGGCGGATTACCAATATCGTGGGCAAGGCAAGCGGCTTGCACAATCACGCCAATATCAGCAGGGGAGACGCCAATTGGCAAACCACCTGCTAACTTGTCATGTAGTTTCTCCGCCGCCATAATCCCTAAAGAGCGGCCGATACAGGAGACTTCAAGCGAGTGCGTAAGGCGCGTATGAATACCGAGCTGATTGGTCAGCGGATGCACTTGGGTCTTTTGGTTGAGCTGACGAAAGGAGTGCGAAAAAACCAGTCTATCGTAGTCTTTGTGAAAGGAGGAGCGAGCGCTATCTTGTGCGGGTGCTTTTTTGTTGCTTCCTAAACGCTGCGCATTAAATAGAGCTGCCCAGCGCGCATTTGACCGCTTGGTTGCATTTGCCCGTTGTGAACTGTTTGAAACCATCATTTATTATTATCCATATTTTTAAGATACAATTTTGCTTATCGTTTTCTTATTCTTAGTATAATAAAAAAAGCCAGCGCAAAGGCTGACTTTTGGTTGTTCAAAGTTACTGATGTTTCTTAACAAAAAAACAATTATACATTAAACCTAAAGTGCATGACATCGCCATCTTGGACGATATAGGTTTTACCTTCTAAGCGCGACTTGCCAGCAGCAGCTGCGCCTTTCTCGCCATTGTATTCGATAAAGTCGTCATAAGAGATGACCTCAGCACGAATAAAACCGCGCTCAAAGTCAGTATGAATCACGCCTGCTGCTTCTGGAGCAGTGGCGCCGATCTTGACAGTCCACGCGCGTACTTCTTTGACCCCAGCAGTAAAGTAAGTCTGCATATCGAGCAGATCATAACCACCGCGAATCACTTGATCAAGACCCGCTTCTTCCATACCCATATCATCTAAGAAGTCTTTTTTATCCGCGTCATCAAGCTGGGCAATCTCAGACTCAATCTGGTTGCACAGTGCGATAACGATGGAGTCCTCGCCCGTCGCATAATCGCGTACAGCATCTAGATAAGGGTTATTTTCAAAACCATCTTCACTAACGTTAGCGATATACATCGTCGGTTTCAGGGTAATCAGACCATAGCTTCTGATTAGTTTTTTCTCGTCCGCGTCAAGATTAGCTGCGCGCGCCGCTTTACCTTCTGCTAGCAGAGGTTCAACTTTTTTGAACACCTCAAGCAAGGCCACCGCATCTTTATCACCACCTTTAGCCTTTTTGGTTTGGTTGTGAATGGCGCGTTCTACCGCTTCTAGATCGGCAAGGGCCAGCTCCGTATTAATGGTTTCGATATCATCGATCGGGCTGACGCGGCCGTCAACGTGGACGACGTTATCATCATCGAAGCAGCGTACCACGTGTGCAATGGCGTCAGTCTCACGGATATTGGCTAAGAACTGGTTGCCCATACCTTCGCCTTTTGACGCCCCAGCAACGAGGCCTGCAATATCGACAAACTCCATCGTCGTCGGCACGACGCGCTCAGGATGAACGATCTCGGCGAGCTTTTTGAGGCGTGGATCGGGTACAGGGACAATACCCGTGTTAGGATCTTTGGTACAAAATGGAAAGTTCTCAGCGGCGATACCCGCTTTGGTTAACGCATTAAATAAAGTAGATTTGCCAACGTTTGGTAGGCCAACGATGCCACAATTAAAACCCATAATGGACTCTCAATATATAATTAGATTTGGTCGATGTGAGGTGTGATAAAAATTGCGCACATTGTAGCAAATTTAGCTACTGAGGGGTGAGGTTGTTACGTTGTCGTACAAGATATCATGCGCGCAGCGACCCATAGGTTTGCGAGGTGCGTTATACTATTTCTATTGTCATCAGCGGCTCCACATTATTATATCCAAGGTTATACTCAATCATGACGACCACTATCTTTAATACCCAGCAGTATAGCTACCCGCAAAACTTCGCTGAGATCAAACCTAAGCTGAAACGCCTAGAGCAAGCGATAAAAAAGCTTGAGACCAATCTAGTGGATGCCGATGATAAGGTATTAAAAGAGCGCTTAAGAGCTGATCTTGGACTAAAAGTCGATTATGTCAGCGAGCTGAATCCCAATCAGCTACTCGCTGCAACGACTATCAATGCCAAAGCTTTGGTTATCGCAGGCGCGGGTTCTGGCAAAACCAAAACCTTAACCTATCGTACCAGCTATCTATTAGAAAACGGTGTGCCGCCCAAGCAAATACTGCTCCTGACCTTTACTCGAAAAGCAGCCAATGAGATCAAAAGCCGCGCCAAAACCTTATTGACGAATAGCTTGTCTAATGACGAATTATCCGAAGATGTGCTACCCACTAGCAAAGCCTTAAACGATATCACCAGCGGCACTTTTCACTCATTTTGTAATAGGCTGCTACGTCAGTACTCAGGCCTGCTCGGTATTAATCCGCGTTTTACCATCTTAGATACAGGCGATGCCGAAGATGCTATTGATCTGATTTATAAAGAAAAAAAGTATCCAGTGCAAACCAAAAAACAAGCTTTTCCGCGCAAACGCACCCTGCAGAATCTGTTTTCAACCTCTAGAAATCGGCGCATTCCTATCCGTAATCTAATTGAGGATAATTACCCTGATATCGCTATGCACATTCCGATCATTGAGCAGTTGGCTATCGATTTTCACGAGTACAAACGCGCCAACCATTTATACGATTTTGACGATATTATCAGCCAAGTGGTGCGCCATCTAAAAACCAATGACAAGTTTCGTCAGCTATTACAAGACAACTACCGCTACATTATGGTGGATGAATATCAAGATACCAATATTCCACAAAAACAGCTTATCGATCTCATCTGTGCTCCGGCCTCGGTGTCGCTGATGGTCGTTGGAGACGACAACCAAAGCATCTACGGTTTTCGCGGCGCTAATTATGAGAATATTTTACTGTTTGGCGAGACTTATCCCGAAGCCAGTTTGATTAAGCTAGAGCAAAACTATCGCAGTACGCCGGCTATTTTAAATTACATTAATGCTTTATCGGCGCAAATCACTCTAGGTTATCAAAAGCAGCTGTATTCAAATGCCGCTATCACAGGGGACAAGCCCATCTTTAGCCGTGCTAGCGATGAAACAAAAGAGGCCAAATATATCGCTGATAACATCGTTGAGCATAAAGCCGATTTCGACTATAGCGACTTTGCGATACTTTGCCGCACTTCTTTTCAATCCAACTACGTGCAGCTCGAATTTATGGAGCGCCGTATTCCGTTTATCGTGGTCGGCGGTATTAAGTTTATTGAGCGTCGCCATGTCAAAGACGTGTTGGCCTTTGTGAAAATCCTCTACAACCCGAATGATACGATTGCTTGGCACCGCATCTTGACCTTGTTTAAGGGGGTAGGGGCGGTCACTGCCACACGTCTAACACAATCGATCAACAGCGATAACAACTCGTTTGAGCCCTTGCTACTACCAAAATTTAGCAAAAAAAGTCCGCAGCTAGAGCCGCTATATACGACCTTGACCAAAGCGCAACAAGCCGAGTCCGTTGAGACTATCATTGAGCTGATTTTAGATTTTTACATTCCTGTATTAAAGACCGTGGAGGAGAACTGGCGTGAGCGCAGTGAAGACTTTCGGGTGCTGAAAAACTTAGCGACACAGTATCGTAGCCTTGATGACTTTTTAGAAAACCTCGCCCTAGACCCGCCTAATGATTCGGTCGCAGCGATGGATAAAACAGAAAATAATGATAATGACAAAGTCACGATCTCGACTATTCATAGTGCCAAAGGCCTTGAGTGGCCGATCGTGTTTGTCAACTCCTTAGTTGATGGTATGACGCCGCATCATCGCGCGCTTGATGATTTTGAAGAGCTTGAAGAAGAGCGTAAGCTGTTCTATGTCGCTTGTAGCCGTGCCAAAAATAAGCTGTACTTAACCGCGCCGGATTACTTTGCCAGTTACTCAGGATATTTTGATAAGCCGTCAAGGTTCATTGCGGAATTGTCTGCCGATGAGGTGGAGGTCAAGTCACCCAAAAAAGGACTGGCGGCGCTGGCGAGCGCTGATCCGGCGTGGTGGTGAGTGCTTTTTAGTGTTTCGTTTTAACCCTTAATGCCCATTCATTTTAGCCCATCCATTAACGACCTCAACCTCGCTAATCAGTAGTAAAATACCAACTATAGCTGGTGGGTCAATGCTTTGTTTAAAATAGACTCATAAAATACTTTTTTAAATAATTCCATTTTTGATCATATTGTTATTTATCGTACCATTTTAGATAGGATCAAAAATCACTGACAGACAAGTAGAACAGTCTCCACTGCCCCCTATATCTATACCCTTAACTATATACACATAAGCCTAATAAATAACAGTTAAAGTAAGCACGTAAAGCTAAAAATCATCAAAGCTTTGAGAGAGCTAATAGATAAATAACTAAAAGTTTTAGATAACAAAAATAATTTTTTAAAATACGTCTAAACCTTGCAAAGATGCGTTACTATGAGCGCTGTCATCAAAGTTAAGAATCATCATAGAACAAGGACGTATTATGCGCTACGACGTAATCGTAATCGGTGCTGGTATGGTAGGCACTGCCGCTGCTTGGCATCTTCAAAATAATGGCTCTAACGTACTACTGCTTGATAAAACCCTACCTGGGTCTGAAACCTCGTATGGTAACGCCGGACTGATTCAACGTGAGGCCGTTCATACCCATCCTTTCCCGCGTCAAATCACTGAGATGGTACGCGTATTGCCGAATCAAGGTACTGATATTCGCTACCGTATACCGGCGCTGCTGCGTTATCATCAAGCGCTACTACAATACTGGAAATACTCAACACCGACGTCCGTCAAAAAAATAGAGTCAGAGTGGCAGACTCTGATTGCGCATTGTACGCGTGAGCATCAAGTAATGATTGAAGCCTCAGGTGCTGATCATCTCATCACCCGTGATGGCTGGCTGCAACTGCATCGCTCTGAGGAGACGTTTAAAAAAGCGATTGAGACTGCTATTGAGGATCGTAAGCAAGGCGTTGAACACCAAGTGTTGAGCATAGATGAATTACGAGCCTTAGAGCCTAATGCTAATTTTGATAGCTTTGTGGGTGCGATTCATTGGCTGAATTCTTGGCAAGTCTCAAACCCTAGCGCTTTAGTCAAAGCTTATGCCAAAAGTTTTCAGACGCGACAAGGAACGATCATTGAAGCACGGGTTAACGAGATCGTACAAGAGACCACAAATAGCGATGGTAGTGATAGTAATAATAGTGGAGGCTGGAAGATAGTCACAGATAGCGCTACCTTTTATGGCGATAAACTGGTTATTGCAGCAGGGCCTTGGTCCAATGATCTCATTAAGCCGCTGGGCTATGATCTACCCCTGTTCCCTATGCGCGGCTATCATCAGCACTTTAAATTATCTAAAGAAAACACAATCCATCACAGTATGTTTGATATGGATAAAGGCTTTGTCATGGGGCCGATGCAGCAAGGCATTCGTATTACCACAGGCGCTGAGATGACGACCATGAATGCGCCAAAGAACTTTGGACAATTAAAGACCGTGCTCAAGCTGGCGCGCAAAATACTCCCCCTTGATGAAGCGGTTGAGAGTGAGGCATGGGCAGGGTCGCGCCCTTGTATGCCCGATATGAAGCCTGTTATTGGTCCAGCTGATAAACACGATAACTTATGGTTCGCCTTTGGTCACAGTCATCAGGGTTTTACTCTCGGACCCATCACAGGGCGTCTCATTGAGGAGCTGATACATAATAAGCCGTTAACGGTCGATGTTGAGCCCTTTAATGCTCAGCGTTTTTCTAAATAGCATAATCCTACAGGTTTTAAAAAACATTACCGTAGTAAACAGATCAATGTATTCAAATTTAAAAGGGAAGTACCATGCAAAAACTACACAGCAATCAGCGTATGAGTAAAATCGTCATTCATAACCAAACGATTTATCTATCTGGTCAAGTCGGTAATGCTGAGGATGACATTAAAGCGCAAACGCTAACTTGTTTAGAAAAAATAGAAGGTCTATTGCAAGAAGTCGGTAGCGACAAATCAAAATTGCTATCGGCAACGGTTTGGATTAAGAGGATGTCAGACTTTGCGGCGATGAATGAAGTCTGGGACAAATGGTTTGAAGGGGTGCAGCCGCCAGCGCGTGCATGTGGTGAGTCAGCGCTGGCGCGTCCTGAGCTATTAGTTGAGATCATTGCTATTGCAGCTGAGTAGGGATTGGCAGTTTGAGCTTTGCTACTATACTATTAAGAAGGTACGCTAGAGTCTGGCGTATCTTTTTTTATATCTTGCCCCAAGCGCATAGCCGCTGCGATATTCATCGTGGTGGTTTCGATATTCTCGTAGCCGTTTTTTAAGACCTCATCGATAGGGTCCAGCTTTTGAATACTCGGCATGACCACATTAAAGGCTTTGGGTTGGGTGGTTTTTAAATTATGCTTACTTTTTGGTTGATTCACTGCACCGCAAATGGCGATAACTGGCTTGCCGTTTGCGCGTGCCAGCTTACTAATACCGCCTGCAACTTTGCCCATTGACGTTTGCGCATCAAGCATACCCTCTCCAGTAATGATTAAATCAGCACTGGCAATATGCTCATATAAATTAACTGCTTTGGCGACGGTAGCAAACCCGGATTGCAGCTTAGCGTTACAAAACCTCATCAAGGCAAAGCCAAGACCTCCTGCCGCGCCTGCGCCTTTTATGTTCTGATAATCCTTGTCGCCTTGCTTATGACTTATCATTGCAAAGTTATTTAAGGCATTGTCTAATAGCTTCACTTGCTGCAAATTAGCGCCTTTTTGTGGGCCAAAGACATAACTGGCACCAAACTCACCGCACAAGGGGTTGGTCACATCGCAGGCGACCTCAAAAACCGTATCTAAAAACTTTGGATTGAATTTCGTATCATCTATTCGTTGCAGGCGGGCAAGCTGCAGACCACCTTGCGCCAAAGAGTTGCCATCATAATCATAAAAATTCATGCCAAGCGCCATCAGCATGCCGAGGCCGGCATCGTTGGTAGCACTACCGCCAAGCCCGATAATAATACGTGTAGCGCCTTCGTTTAATGCGTCTGCAATCATCTCACCCACGCTATAGCTACTAGTAACCAAAGGGTTTCTTTCACTACTCGTCAACAGGTGCAAACCACAAGCTTGCGCGATTTCAATCACCGCAGTGCCATCAGAGAGTAATAAATATTTTGCCGTGATAAGCTGCATCAGTGGGTCATGAACGGCTACTTCTTTCCAGCGTCCCCCAAGCGCATAAGACAATACGTCTGAAGTGCCCTCGCCGCCATCTGCCATAGGTAATAAGGTATAGTCGGCATTAGGGAATATTTTGCTAAATCCTGACTTTATCGCGCGGCACACCTCGATAGCGGCTAGGCTTTCTTTAAAGGAGTCGGGGGCGATGAGGATTTTCATAGGATGCTCTTCTATAGAGAGATTTTAAAAGTGTAATATACTACTCAATAAATTAAGAATCAGAAATTAATGAGTAATATAAGTTTTATTGACAAGCCATTATTGCTATAGTGAGTGATATATTATACATAAAGAGTTACAAGAATGGATGTCATACCTCTTACTGTCCAAGCTTTTATAAATAACCACTGGGTAAATATTGCTAAGCTGGATTTTAATGATAAAAAGCAGATTACGTTATTAACTTATCTTGATAGTTATAATTTTAAACACTTCTTAGCCGATAATTATTTTGCTATTTCTATAAATTATCCTGTTGAGCTTTTTGCTGAGAGTATCTATGAGCATTGGCTGCCTATTTTAGATGATGTCATTCCTGCTGGGGCTAGTCGTAACTATTGGATGCAGCGGCTTGATATATCACGTCTATCTAAAGCTGAGCAGAATTATGAGCTATTAAAACATGCAACCATTGCTCCTGTTGGACATCTGCGTATCAAAGAAGCCGTACCAAAATTAGAGTATGAGCAAGTCCGTCACTTTAGCCTTGAAGATATTATAAACCGTGACATAGATTTTTTGGAATATGCGAGTGAACAAGGAGCCATGGCAGGAGGAGCAACGGGTGCAGGAGGGGAGGCGCCTAAATTACTTTTACGTTGGCATAACGATAAGGCGATTTGGATTGATAATCAACAATTGGCTGATAGTGACGATAAGTATTATTTAGTAAAGTATCCACGAGGTAAGCGCTCTAGTATCGACTGCGATATATTGCGAGCAGAATTTCACTATTATCATGAGCTGAATGCTATGGGCTTTAACACCATTGATACTGATGGTATGAGACTAGTTGAAGGCAGGCGCTATCCTTCGCTTTGGTTACCTCGCTTTGATATTGTCGTGGACAAAGTGTCAGAGACTACTCAGCGATTGGCTATGGAATCCGTATACAGTATGCTCAAAAAAGGAGCAGGCGCGTATCTAAATCATGAAACCACTATACGCGACCTCATTAAGCTTATTGAAGCTTCCAATATGGTAGCAGAAGGTTATGACTTTGATAAGCAAGCGTTTGTATTAGAATGGGTTCAACGTGACTTATTAAATATTGCTTTTGGCAATTCAGACAATCATGGTCGCAATACTGCCTTTATGCGCGATGAGCGAGGTATTTGGCTTGCTCCTATTTATGATTTTGCTCCGATGAGGGCAGACGCTGAAGGGGTAGTGCGTACTATAAAGTGGAAAAGTGAGCACGGTGACACGCAAAAATTAGAATCGGGTGGTCGCTACCGTTTTGACTTAATAGCTGAACGGCTATCCGACTTAATAGCGCCTGAAATTTTACTCAATGAGCTTAATATTACGGCAAACAAATTACTAAACTTGAAATCACGTTTAGCTGATAGAGGGGTGCCTAAACAAATCTTAGAGCATCCAAGTATAGGTTTTAACTTTTTATCTGATAAGTTAAAAGAATGGCGTTTGTTATAAAGGAGTAGGGTTATGATTGATGATAAAAATGTTGAAGATGAAAATTTTTTGACTAAAAGCCCTCGACAACGCGCTTCTAAAAACCCTCCGATGCTAGGTCATTTGTCCCGAACGCAGGCTAAAGACAAAATTGTTAAGGGTATATTTGCAGGTGAATTAACCCAAGGTGCAGCATTAAAGAGATTACGTGTGCAAGTGTTAGGGGTTAAGCAAGAACAGTTTGCCCGGTTGGTTAAAGTTTCCCGCAAAACTTTATCCGATATAGAGAATGATAAGGGTAATTATAGCGTAGATACGCTCAATCAAGTATTTCGCCCCTTTGGTCTACGAGTAGGATTGGTTGAGATATAAAGGTTAAGTTTTATCAAAAGTAAAAGATTAGAAAAGTAGAGTCTATCTGTAATGTTAGTACTGCTACAGTCTTATCATCTGCTACCATAGACGCCAGTTTAATTTTAAGATTAGGACTATTCTTCAATGACCTTTACCGCGCCTTCGATTGCCAATATAGAGAATCACGATTTACGCGAGCAGCTGCAACATATCATCGATACCAAGACTAAACCGCTTGGAGCGCTTGGACGTTTAGAGTCATTGGGCTTGCAGATAGGTATGATTCAAGGCACGACGGCTCCCTATATCGAGCAGCCGCAGATCCGTGTGTTTGCCGCTGATCACGGCCTCACCAAGCATGGTGTT
The DNA here is from genome assembly GCA_947489525.1 of uncultured Psychrobacter sp. Taxonomy (GTDB): domain Bacteria; phylum Pseudomonadota; class Gammaproteobacteria; order Pseudomonadales; family Moraxellaceae; genus Psychrobacter. The sequence continues at coordinate 425,541 of CANLDW010000001.1, read as the reverse complement.
TCAGCGTTCCCAAGTGCAGTTACCGCGCAAATGGTGCTCAACTTTTTGAATAGCGGCGCGGCGATTAACGTACTGTCACGTCAGCATAATATTGAGCTAAAAGTCGTTGATGCGGGCGTGGTCTCCGACTTTGAGGATCATGCAGACTTAATCAGCCAGTATAAAGTCCGCCAAGGTAGCCGTGACGCGCTAACTGAACCTGCGATGACGGATGAGGAGTGCTTACTTGCCCTTAATAACGGTATGAAAGTGGCTGGGGCGCTGACAGGTAATTTATTTATCGTGGGCGAGATGGGCATTGGGAATACTTCAGCGGCCAGTCTTTTGCTAGCGCGTTTGGGCGATTTACCTATCGCTGATTGTATTGGGCGCGGCACTGGTCTTGATGAGGCAGGATTAAAGCATAAAGAAAACATTTTGACTCAAGTACTAGAGTTTCATAGTGATGCCAAATCACCATTTGAGGCCTTAGCGGCTTTGGGCGGGCTTGAGATTGCCATGATGGCAGGGGCATTTATACAAGCGGCGAGTGATAGACGTATCCTACTCATCGATGGTTTTATTGCCAGTGTGGCTTTACTCGTTGCCGAGCGTTTAGCGCCGGGCGTAGTGCAGTACGCGGTATTTGCGCATCATTCCGCCGAGCCGGGACACGCCAAGTTGCTAAAATTGTTAGATGCCAAGCCGTTACTGAACATGGGTATGCGTTTGGGCGAGGGTAGCGGGGCGGCGCTGGCGTATCCTATCTTGCAATCGGCCTGCGCTATTATCAATGAGATGGCAAGCTTTAGTGATGCGGGCATTAGCGAAAAGGGTAGTTGATGCCAGATATGCCCAATAAAAACGCTTCAAACTTGCAAACCTCTAAGCCACTGCTCAAAGCGATTAAACATGAATGGACATTACTATTAGTCGCCACCCAGTTTTTAACACGGCTGCCGGTACCAAAGTTTCGTCATTATGAGCCGGACTGGCTACACCAAAGTAGTCGCCATTTTCCAGCGGTAGGACTGCTCATTGGGCTATTATGTGCGGGCGTATTTTGGCTAACCAGTAGCTTTTTTACGCCGCTTGTGGGCGCGGTGATGAGCACGGCTTTTGGTATTAAATTGACAGGCGCTTTTCACGAAGACGGTCTTGCCGATACTTGCGATGGACTGGGCGGTGGTCTGACCCGCGAGCGTACGCTTACCATTATGAAAGATTCGCGCCTCGGGACTTATGGGGTTTTAGGTTTGGTCTCCGCGCTACTGATTAAAATAAGTCTACTCACGAGCATGCCCTTATTTGTAGCTATTGTGGCTTTAATCATTGGTCATACTGCCTCACGCCTGCTTTGTATTAGCCTGATTGCGTTATTGCCTTATGGCGGCGAGATTGAACACGCCAAAGCCAAACCTATGGCGCAGCAATTGACGCCAAAACAAGGGATTATTGCTAGCGGCTGGCTAGTATTGAGCATGAATTTAGTGCTGGTTTTATTCCCAAATACTATCAGTCAGATGAGTATTTGGCAGTGGGTTTTGGCTTTGCTATTGGGTTTGATTGCCACCGATTATATGCGCCGTTTATTACGTAGACGTCTGCAAGGCTATACGGGTGACGGGTTAGGGGCAACGCAGCAATTGAGTGAAGTGGCGATTTATGCCGGACTGGCGGCGGTATTGCCGTTTTGATTTTTGCATAATGTTGATTTGTTAAAATTAATACCAGCAGCACTGGACGGTAACCCTTTTAAAGTGAATCGGCTATACAACTAACGTCTATTGAGGTGCAAACATGAAGCTATACATTTGGCGTCATCCCAAACCGCTTGCTGCGAATGGCATTTGTTTGGGTCAAACGGATATGGGCGTCCATCCGCGCAAACTTAAACGTCTTGCCAATCAAATTGAGCGTTTTGTGCGGCTGCATAAACTGCCAAAGGTGATTTGGGTCAGTCCTTTGCAGCGCTCGTTAAAGGTAGGTGAGCTTTTAGCACAGAGAGGCTTTAAATGTCAGGTTGCGGCTGATTTGATAGAGTTGGACTTTGGGGTTTGGGATGGGCAGTCTTGGTCAGACATTCCTAAGCAAGCTATCGACGAGTGGTGTGCTGATTTTGCGCATTCTGCACCCTATCATGGTGAGAGCGTTGCGCAATTGTTTACACGGGTAGAGGGGCAGATAGAGAGTTGGCTAAAAGCGTGTTCGATAGAAGACAAGGATGAGTCAGTACTTGCCGTCGGACACGCCGGCTGGATTAATGCGGCTAAAATGCTTGCTGCTAGAGAAGGAGTGCCACAAGTTGCCGCTGACTGGCCGCGTCCGATTGGTTATAGACAAAAAACAGCGCTACTGCTTAGCGCAGTAGCGCTGTAATTATCGATGATTAATAGCTAATAAATACACTTTCTAATTTTTTAACTTTCTAACGTTTTTACAATTTTGATATTTTACAGATAGTACAGTCTCTATGCCATGTCTTCGTCATAAACCTTGTCAAACCAAGCATCGCTATACTGCGTTTTCATTGCGTCAAAGCGCACATGTATACCATTATCATCAAAGGTAGCATACCAATGATCATCATTATAACCCGTCAACAATTGAAAATGACGGTCACTAACCATTCTACCTACGGTATAAATATGACCTTCTTGGTAAACGCCATTGCCATGAGTACATAATAGTTTATCGCCAGTATGAATCATATCTTAGCTCCTTTATTATGATAGTTCGTTATCAAGGAATATTTATTATACTAAATATATCAAGGATACTAAATACGACTTTATCAGTAGTTGTTTGTCTTTAAGTATCAATTAGTTGTCTGGTTTATGTCGCTTTAGTTTCTTAGGCAGGAAACAAGGATTTGAGGACGATATACAATAAATAGTAAAGGATCTCAAGCATTCTGCGAGGTCTTCGACGGTTCACAAAAAAAGCCAGCAACATAAGTTACTGGCTTTATAGAGATAGAGATTTAATAAGATTTGTTAACGACCTAACCTTCTTCGCTAGTATCTACAGCGTCATCTTCGTCAACCGCTTGGTCTTCGTCATCACCATCTTCTGAGAGGATAGTGACAAGAATAGTAGCCGTTACGTCATGATGCAACTGGATATCGACACTGTACTCGCCTATTTGACGTAGCGTACCTTCTGGTAGCTTAATCTCAGCACGATCAACTTCAAGTCCTGAATTGGTTAACGCCTCAGCGATATCACGAGTACCGATAGAGCCGAATAGTTTACCTTCATCACCTGATTTTGCGCGCATAATAACATTGACGTCAGTTAAAGCGTCAGCACGAGCTTGAGCAGTGGCGATCTCTTTGGCTTCTTCAGCTTCGAGCTCCGCGCGGCGTGCTTCAAACTTCTCGATATTAGCTTTTGTTGCAGGTAGTGCTTTACCCTGCGGTATAAGATAGTTACGTCCGTAACCTGGTTTTACATCGACAGTTTCACCGAGTTTACCCAGGTTGACGATACGCTGTAACAAAATAATTTGCATGAGTCACTCCTAGTTAACGGTTAACCCTGATGATTGTCAGTGTACGGAAGTAGCGCAAGATAGCGAGCTTGCTTAATAGCGGTCGCTAGTTGACGCTGGTATTTAGTAGAGGTACCTGTAATACGGCTAGGTACGATTTTACCATTGTCACTGATGTACTGTTTTAGCAATTCAACATCTTTATAATCGATGTGAGTGATGCCTTCAGCAGTGAAACGGCAGAATTTGCGACGGCGATAGAAACGTGCCATAAGTATTCTCCTTTAATTAGTCTTCACTGTTGTCGTTGTCGTCATTATTGTCTGAACGACGAGTAGTAGCTTTACGCGCGCGTTTTTCATCGGCATTTTTAGCTAACTGCGACTCTTCAGTGATTGCGTCGTCACGGCGGATAACTAGGCTACGAATGATCGCATCGTTGTAACGGAATAACTCTTCAAGCTCAGCTAGCGTCTCACCATCAGTTTCAATATTGAATAAAACGTAATGAGCTTTGTGAATCTTGTTGATTGGATAGGCCAGTTGACGGCGACCCCAATCTTCTAAGCGGTGAATAGCGCCGCCATTGTCTTGCACTAACTTGATATAACGCTCGACCATGCCAACCACTTGGTCGCTTTGGTCTGGGTGTACAATTAACACCAGCTCGTAATGTCGCATTTGGACTCCTTACGGATTAGTAGCTATCAACCCTATGCTGATAGCAAGGAGATTTATAAGGTAAACTTGACTTGTATAGTTATAAGTAAAAATAAATACAAAAAACAAGGTCGAAGCTTAGGATATAAAGCGCCGTATTATAGCAGTCCTTGGCTCTGAACACAAAGGGTAATGTAGTACAAGGTGGATATAAATACAGCTATAAAAAGAGCCGCTAAATAAGCGGCTCTTGAAGTAAGATAAAACCATATGCATTATTTTACTTTAGGGGTTTTAACCAGCTGACTACTATCGGCTTTAACTACTAAAGTTTTGGCAAGCTTATCGTGCCAGCCTATATTCTCAGCACTTTTGGATGCCATGTAGTAATGAATAGCGACGACAATAAAGCCTAAAAAGCTAGTAAAAGAAAACAGCACGTTATAGATAACAAACAAGACTAGAGTACGTATACCCACAAGTTTTAGCAGAGAAGGCAGACGGTGGGTGGTTTGATCCACTACCCGAATACCTGTAATCACTTTACCAATGGATTGCCCGCGCAAGACAATAAATAGCAATTGTAGCGCAAACAAACCAAATATCATCGCCTGCGATATCATCAATGTACCGCTAGGGATACTCTCTACCAAGGTCATAGAGTACTGATACGCGGCGTCCATATTTTGGATATTTTGAAACTTAGTATAGTCGATATCAAGTTTGGTCAGCGCTAGAACTAGTGGAAAGATAGCTAGAACATATAATAGAGCATTGAGCGCTGTGGCTAGTACACGCGACATAATAGGCGCAAGGACAACATCACCAACGACTTTATCTTTAGGTAGTGCTTTAACTTTATTGTTTTTACTAAGCGATACATTTTTAGATGCAGAGCGATTTGTCGTCATACCGCCTTTGGTCGGCGACTTTGGACGTTCAGGCTTGCCGTATAGCCTATCTATGGAGACATTATCTTTACTGGTATTATCAGTAGCAGTGTCTTCAGGAAAGACAGTGACATTGTTGATTATAGAATCATTAGGCGCAGCAGTATTTGTAGCTGCTGGCCGGTAGTACTGCTGATTTTGCGTCAAATCACCGACGCGCTGCCACTGAGCTAAGCCGTCATGCCACATCAAATCATCCAGCACGACTTCACCAGATCTGAGCATAATATTAAGTTGATCTAGGTCATAAGGACCCGCTTGAACGTTGTTTCGAGCCAAAAAAATCTGCATAGTTGCCTGCATGGTTAGTGATATCTTATCTAGTATTGTATTGGGTCACATTTACTATTCACAAGCAAAGATAACCTCAATATCAATATAACTTAGGGTCTGCCTGCCTATCATCATAACAAAAGATAATAAGCAGCCAAACCCTAATAACTATAATCTCAAAATAACTATAATTTCAACTAAAAAGGTACGACTCAAGCACTGCTGTCTTAGCGCTTATTTAACTTCTTCATCCGCTAAGAAGAACCAGGTATCAAGCACTGAGTCCGGATTGAGTGATACGGAGTTGATGCCTTGCTCCATGAGCCAGTACGCTAGATCTGGGTGATCGGATGGACCTTGACCACAGATACCTATGTACTTGTTCTGTTTGCGGCACGCATTAATCGCCATAGACAACAGTTTTTTGACTGCTGCATCACGCTCATCAAACAGATGAGAGACGATACCCGAATCACGATCTAAACCAAGGGTCAGCTGTGTCAAATCGTTTGAACCAATAGAGAAGCCGTCGAAGTGCTCAAGGAACTCCTCAGCAAGCAAGGCATTGGTTGGCAGCTCGCACATCATGATGACGCGCAAACCATTCTCACCACGTTTTAGACCATTTTTTTCTAATAGCTCAATGACCTGCGCCGCCTCACCAACCGTACGCACAAATGGAATCATAATCTCAACGTTGGTCAGACCCATCTCATCGCGTACGCGTTTGAGCGCTTTACACTCAAGCTCAAAGCAATCACGGAAGTTATCTGAGACGTAACGACTGGCGCCGCGGAAACCCAGCATGGGGTTCTCCTCCGACGGCTCATATAGCTTACCGCCTAAAAGGTTTGCGTATTCGTTTGATTTAAAATCCGACATGCGTACAATCACTGGCTGATCCATAAAGGCAACAGCAAGCGTCGAGATGCCTTCAACCAACTTGTCAACGTAGAAGTCGACAGGAGAGGCGTAACCAGCAATGCGCTCGCTGATCGCTTGGGATATCTCGCGTGGCAAGCTGTTCATGTTAAGTAGCGCTTTTGGATGCACACCAATCATACGGTTAATGATAAACTCAAGACGAGCAAGACCAATACCTTCGTTAGGCATCTGAGTGAACGAAAAAGCACGGTCAGGGTTACCGACGTTCATCATAATCTTAAAAGCCAGCTCTGGCATAGACTCAATCGAGTTGGTTTGTACATCAAAATCAATTAAACCTTCATAGATAAAACCGGTGTCACCCTCAGCGCAAGAGGCAGTAACCTCTTGACCATCGACCAGTAATTCAGTGGCATTACCGCAGCCAACGATAGCGGGCACGCCAAGCTCACGGGCGATGATAGCGGCGTGACAAGTACGGCCACCGCGATTAGTAATAATGGCAGACGCGCGCTTCATGACCGGTTCCCAATCCGGATCCGTCATGTCTGAGACTAATACGTCGCCATCTTCTACTTTGTCCATCTCGTTTAAGTTGCTAACGACACGCACTTTGCCTGAACCGATACGCTGACCGATCGAGCGTCCTTCGCACAAGACCTTTGCATCGCCAGTATTAATGACGTAGCGCTCCATAACATTACTGTCTTGACGGCTCTTAACCGTCTCAGGACGCGCCTGTACGATAAATATCTCACCGCTGTCACCGTCTTTTGCCCATTCGATATCCATCGCTTGACCGTAGTGCTTTTCAATAGTGACCGCTTGCTTGGCTAGAGAATTTAGCTCGTCAGTCGTTAAAGAGAACTGCATGCGCTCTTGTTTTTCGACATCGACGACTTTGACTGATTTGCCAGTACTGCCTTCATCGCCATAGATCATCTTTTTATGCTTACTACCTAAGTTACGGCGGATAACTGCAGGTTTGCCATCTGCAAGTAAGCGCTTTGATAAATAGAACTCATCTGGATTGACCGCGCCTTGGACTACCATCTCACCAAGACCATAGCTTGAGGTGATAAACACCACTTGATCAAAGCCGCTTTCGGTGTCAAGCGTAAACATAACGCCCGCCGCGCCTGTCTCTGAGCGCACCATACGTTGTACCGCAGCAGATAGCGCAACGCCTTCGTGCTCAAAGCCTTTATGGACGCGATAAGAGATAGCGCGATCATTGTATAGCGAGGCAAAGACTTCTTTGATCGCAATCAGTACGTTATCGATACCGCGAATGTTCAAGAACGTCTCTTGTTGACCGGCAAACGAAGCATCTGGCAAATCTTCAGCGGTGGCAGAAGAGCGTACAGCAACAGCGATATCTTGACCGTCGCTCATCTTCTCGAAAGCTTCGCGCACGTCTGCTTCAAGATCTTTTGGCAACTCTTGCTCGATGATCCAGTTACGAATCTTTTTACCCGTTGCGGCAAGCTTAGTCACGTCGTTGACGTCTAAGGTTTTAAGCTCGCTGTTGATCTTATCGAGTAGACCCGTCTCGTTCAAAAAACGGTTAAACGCGTTTGAGGTAGTAGCAAAACCGCCAGGAACACTAACGCCTAAATCAGATAGGTGACTGATCATCTCACCTAGCGAGGCATTCTTGCCGCCGACCATCTCAATGTCATCTTTTCCTAACTGATCAAGGTTAATTACAAGTGCTGTGGATTGCGCTGCCATGATAACTCCAGAAAATAAGGTTATTTAGTAAAGATTATAATGGTGGATTATAACGCTATATTTAAATAATTTCGAGTAGTTATCACAAAAAAATGAGTAAAAAGATGCAAACTCTAAATTTCAAGACAAATGGGTCTTTGCGCTGTTATTATTTCAAAAATAATAACACAAGCCGCCTATAAGAGTTGCTTATGGATAAAGACGTGTAGGAGATGAGAGCGAAGAATCAGATTTTTTTATAGTCGTTATAATACGCTTTAAAAAGGGCAGTTATAAATAGCCTTTACTCATAGGTGCTTAGATTTTTGAGCGGTCGCTATAAGTCTTCAATACAAGGGTAAGGTACGAGCAACATTTTGTCTCGTAATTCTTATCACAGCCTGTTCAATTTTACGGCTTAATCATAACATCAGTTACTATTGAGACCTGATTATGCGTATAATATCAGGCACAGATATAGTCACAAATAACGCTGCATAAAACTATGTTATAAAAACCTATGTTATAAAAACAGCGATCAACGTTTATGTTTATGAGGGTATCGACGCTATGCAAGCAGCTCATTCATCAGAACAGAGTAATCCTACGATTCAAAACCGTCATGCGTTGAGCTTAGATAACTCCCAAGCTATTAGAAGCGCGTTTTTTATCTCTGATGGTACGGCCATTACTGCCGAGACGCTTGGACGCTCGATTTTGAGTCAATTTGCCTCCGTGCCCTTTGAGACTAGAGTATTACCTTACGTTGATACGCTAGAGCGCGCTGAAGATGCTGTCGAGCAGATCAATATCGCCTATCAGCGTGATGGCTTACTACCGCTGGTATTTGATACCATTGTCAGCCCTGAGATCCGCGAAAAAATCAACTCCGCCCACGGCTGCAACCTCGATATGTATGAGGGCTTAATAGGACGTATTGCAGAGGAGACGGGTGTTGAGCCCGATGGACATTCAGGTCACGCCCACGACAATGTCGACTCCGAGACCTATAAAGAGCGTATCGATGCGGTACATTTTGCGCTCGATAATGATGATGGGGCGCGCACGCGTCACTACAGTGCTGCTGATATCATTCTGATTGGTGTATCACGCTCTGGCAAGACGCCGACATCTTTGTATTTAGCGCTACAATTTGGCATACGTGCGGCTAACTATCCGCTCACTGAGGACGATCTTTATGATAATCAGCTGCCAAAATCACTGCGTGAGCACAAAGACAAATTGTTTGGTTTGCTCATTGATACCGATCGTTTAGTAAAGATTCGGCAAGAGCGCCGCGCCGGTAGTCGCTATTCAAGCTATCAGCAAGTGCAGCAAGAGCAGCGAGCGATACAAGGTATCTATATCTCCCAAGGTATTCCAAGCCTTGATGTATCTGAGATGTCGGTCGAAGAGATCGCCACACGCATACTACAAATGACAGGTCTCAAACGCCGTATTGGCTAAGGTTTTGTGCCATAATCGGTAGCTAGTGGTTCAGTAGCCTGCATTGCAATATATAAGCTCGTCCCTATGGTGAACACCACAAGTTGAACCGTCAATAACAGCTCAAAGAGGACAACATGACTGATAAAAAAACAACGGATAAGAATAATAAAGCGATCAATCACGACGATACCAATAATATCGGCGAAGATACGCAGACGGAAGTCTCAAATAAAGAAGGCGGCAAAGTTGCGCTGCCTGAACAGACGCGCGATCAGAGTAAAAAAGAGAAGATTGAGCAGACGCACGCGCAAGTCACCGAAGATATCATGCAGCACCCTGATCTGGTCAACCCGCTCGATGACACACGTATCGATATTAAGTCGGGCTTTACCAAAGACTCGCAGCGAATAAAAGGCGATAAGCACGATTATGAATACGATGCAGTCGTACTAGGGGCAGGCCCTGCAGGTGAGGCGGCTGCAATGAAACTGACTAAGTCAGGCAAAAAGGTCGTCGTTGTCGATCCACGTGAGCAAGTCGGAGGTAACTCTACCCACGTCGGTACAATTCCGAGTAAAGCGCTACGCCAGTCAGTATTTAACCTGATTAACTTTCGCCGTGATCCTATGTTCACCAAAGCGATGGAGTATCAGCAAGTCCCACTTAATAAGGTGCTGGCGAATGCGCGCCGTGTTATTCGCAATCAGGTCAGTACGCACACGCGTTTTTATGAGCGCAATCGTATTGATGTCATTCAAGGCTGGGCCAGTTTTGTGGACGATCACACCTTGCGCATTGAGACCGATGACAATATATTTGAAACCATCACCTTTAATAAAGCCATTATTACCGTAGGCAGTCGTCCGTATCGTCCTGAGATCTTAGATTTTGATCATCCGCGTGTATTTGACTCGGATAAAATTTTGCAAATGGATTACGTGGTTAGAAAGATTATCATCTACGGCGCAGGAGTGATTGGCTGCGAGTACGCTTCTATCTTTACCGGTCTTGGCTATAAAGTGGATCTAATTAATAATCAAGGCAAACTCCTTAGCTATCTTGATAATGAGATTAGCGATGCTCTTGCGCACGACTTTAGGCAATTTGGGGTTTTAATACGAAACAATGAAGAGATTGATCATCTTGAAACTCACAATGATTGTGTGATCCTGCATCTAAAAAGTGGTAAGAAAATTAAATCTGACGCTATTCTTTGGTCAAATGGTCGCTCAGGCAATACCGAAGGGCTAAATCTTGAGGCTATCGGTCTAAAAGCCAATAGCCGTGGTCAGCTCAAAGTCGATGATACGTATCGCACTGAGGTTGCAAATATCTACGCTGCTGGCGACGTTATTGGTTGGCCATCGCTTGCCTCTGCCGCTTATGACCAAGGACGCTGCGCGGCGGCGTTTATGGTTGGCGATAGCGATGCTGAACCCGTATCAAGTGTACCGACAGGTATCTATACGATCCCTGAGATCTCAAGTATCGGTAAAACCGAGCAAGAGCTGACGGATGAAAAGGTACCTTATGAAGTTGGGCAGGCGTTCTTTAAGCACTTAGCACGCGCGCAGATTATTGGTGAGCGCACCGGCGTTCTTAAAATACTTTTTCACCGCGAGACTTTGGAGATACTCGGCATTCATTGCTACGGCAATCATGCCTCAGAGATTATCCACATTGGACAGGCAGTTATGAAGTCTAATAACACGCTTGAGTACTTTGTTAATACCACTTTTAACTATCCGACAATGGCAGAGGCGTACCGAGTGGCGGCATTAAATGGCCTTAACCGAGTATTCTAAAGTTAGTGCACGTCAATGACAGTCAAACATCTGAAGCATCAAAAGCGTCTACGATACGGTAGGCGCTTTTTTTGGGTGCGACATATAATGAGCAGTATGATGAAGTAAAAAAGCAGTAGACCCGCTAGTGCGTAAAACCCAGTAGATACTTGCGCTAGGCTTGCGCCCATCTGGTTCAATTGCACGGAGGTATTGATCCCAGGCGTCGTTGGCACCAGCCAACGCAGAACTTGCAGTGTTTGGGGCAACTGATTGGCAGGCCAAGGATAACCACTGATAAACAGTAGCGGAAGCGAGCTGAAAATCAAAATCTGTAGACTGCGCTCCCGCTGGCGAAACCACAGACCAAATACACAGCCTAAAGTGGCAACCGTAGGACAAAACAGAGCCAAAAACAGCAAACTACCCAGCATGTTTTGACCACGCGGGTAGTGGTGTAGCTCAAACACCCAGCCATAAAAAAAACAGCCAATAACAAAGCTCAAAGTACTCAGCGCTGCTATACGTCCAAGCCAGCCGCGTACACTAGTCATATGCCGACGCTGCTCATACCATGTACCAATGAGCATAGCCGTTGCCATGAGCAGTGTTTGCTGCAAGATAATAATAGAAACGGCGGGCACGACATAAGAGCCGTAGCCCTCGGTTTGGTTATATAAAGGAATAATACGCAAAGGGATGGCTTGGGTGTTTGCTGCTGCCAGCGGGGCATAAGCACCCTGAGCGACATTTTTTTTAATCTCAACGCCTGCTGACACGGTACTGACTGCTTGCAAAAATCCTGTCTGTACGCTTTTGTTTAAAATAAAATAGCTACCATTGGCAAGCACACTTACGCTTGCACTTTTACCAGAGAACACATGCTGTTCAAGACCACTTGGGATAATCATATACCCGGCAATCTCATCTGCCCAGATGGCTTCCTTAGCGGCTTGCTCATTTAAAAAACGCTGGGTATCAAGTTGCGGGCTCGCTGATGCGTAGCGTACTAACGTGCGCGACAGATCACTGTTATCATAGTCAATAATGCCAACGGGTACATGATCGACGACTTCAGTCGAATAGGGCCAAGGATAAAAAAAGCCGTAGATAACGGGTGCGATCAGAAGCATCAGTACTACGCCGTTATCAGTCAGAACATCTTTAAAAGTCTGCAAAAAATTAACAAAAAATCCTAACCTCGTTTTATTATTCGTCTCAACGGTCATTAGCGGGCTCCCCAGCGCTCAGGGCGAGCCAGCGCATACTTCGTTAATAGTGCGGTGAGCGCCATAGCGATGAGTGTCGCCAGCGCCAGTCCATAAACGATAGGTAGTGAGATCATAATGGGCGCTTGCATTTGCAGTTGCGCAATGTGTAGCTTGAGGTAATGGGTCAGGGGTAGAGCGTCCGCCCAGTATTTAGCACTGTCACGAATAGCAATATAAGGATAAGTAATACCGGCAAAGGCATAGGAGGGCGCGGAGATAAAGCCAGCTGCTGACAAGCCTGCGCGCAGCGAAAACGAGCCTAACGTAAAGATGGCACCGAGCCAAAACGATAATAGCAACAGGAATACAAGGCTAATGTAGCTCATAAGTACCGAAGGAGCTGCAATGTCTTTTAAATGGGTACTTAAGACTATCGCTAGTAGCGCCCATAGCGCGTAGGCAAGCCCTGGCCAAAAGTATTTACCAGCCAAGCCTGCTAGTATCACTACAAAACTTACGTCTGTAGGTTTGGATTGAGACATTACTTTAGCATCAATAGTCCTATCCTCAGCTCCCTTCTCATCAACGCTCTGATCATTATGAACAGCCGCACCTAACTCTCTACAACTATCCGCCGTGCCCGTTGCAATAAAACGATACCAGTGTCCAATATGTTTATCGCGCAGCTCGCGTCCTATGGTCGTTGCGCCAACGACCATAGCTAAAATATGAAGTAGCGCAGGAATAATCGTCGAAGCCAAAAACTGCTGATAGTTGTTCGCCGCGTTAAACAGGCTGACGCGCTTGATACCAATAGGTGAATAGGCAGTCGCTGCTTGTCTTGCGTTGGTACCTTGCTTGACTAAGCGCTGCATCTCAACCCCTGCCGATAGCGTACCGACGACCGACTGCACTCCTTTTTGGACAATACCCGAGTGCGTACCGTATTGGGCATTGACTTGCAGGACGATAGGAGCAGGCTTGCCAGATAAGGCGCGGCGCTCAAAGTCCTCAGGAATCGTCACGATAGCATAGATATCACGCTGTAAAATGCTGTTCTGCGCTTCGTCACTACTAGGGTACAGGCGCGCGACGCTCAGATCAGGAGCTGTGTCTAGATAGCGAGTCAAGGTGTTTGAGAGTGGACTTTGGTCATGATCAATCACGCCGATAGGCAGATTAGTGATCTGCGTTTGCGCAAATATCCACCAAATAACAAGGATAGTAACAAAGGGGATCAGTACAATCATCGCCAGATCCCATGGATTATTGCTAAAAAACCGCCGCTCATAGGTAGCGCTGCGTACAAAGACACGAATGAGTGACATAGTCTACTCTTGCACCTGTGTCGTTTGATTGATTCCTGGCGCGTCCATCGCTTGCGTATCAATAGTGACGATCACGCTCATACCTGAGCGCACGCGCGGGTCTGGCGTAGTCGGGCGGGCTTTGATCTCAAAGGTACGCACATCAAAACCATCATCGTTATTGGTAGGTCGCCACGTCGCAAAATCTGATAGTACCGAAGAGGAATAAACTTTAAAAGTCGCTTTATAAGAACCTTTAGCAGATGACGTATTTAAAGCAGGGATCGTACCTGTGAACTCTTGACCAATAGTGAAGTGGTTTAGGTAGGTCTCAGTCACGTTTAACACCACCCACTGATCATCAGTGTCAACGAGCGTCAAAAGCGGAACGCCTTGTCCGACGACTTCACCGACATTGACAATAATATCATCGACGATACCCGCAATAGGACTTTTTAAATTAGCTTCGTCCTTTGCAACCATGGCTTCTTCAAGCTTAGCTTCTGCCTGCGCCACTTGGGCAGTAGCACCTGCTTCATCCTCACTGCGTGTACCTTCAACAGCAAGCTCGTACTGCAAGCGTGCTGCCTCTGTTTTATCACTCTGAGCCAGATAAGTAGTGTAAGCTTCATCGCGTTTTTGTCGTGACATCAGACCTTCTTGGTACAAGCGATTGATACGCTCATAGGTATTCGCCGCCAGCTCAGACGCCGCTTTTTCTGCTTGCCATGCGGCGCGGGCTTGGGCGATCTCCTGCGGACGGGCGCCGTTCTGTGCTTTGTCGAGCTGGCTTTGCGCCGCGTCGCGAGCCGCACGCGCTTGATTGATACGCGCATTAATCTCAGGCGACTCCATCTCAATGAGTTGTTGACCGCTCTTAACCTCATCACCTTCGGTCACTAAAATAGTAGCGATACGTCCAGGTACTTTAGCGCTAATGGACGTTTGCTGCATTTGCATTTGACCTTGAAAAGTAACCTCACTGGGCGTACTGTCATCAACGCTTTTAAGCAGTCCATAGGCGATGACGCCAAGTACCGCGATCACCGCTACGATGAGCAAGCCTTTTTTTATGAGTGAGGACTTATCGCTAGTCTTATGACGCTTATCATCAGCTGCTACACGCTCTTGATCAGCACTAGGTTTAATGGTTTGCTCATCATAAGCTGGGTCAAGAGGTATGTGATCGTCAGATTTATTATGAGATTCAGACATGATAGCAAAAGTCCTAAAAGGGTAAAGTTATGAGTCATTTATAAAAAGCAACCCTGCCGGCTAGTACACACGAGTCGCATAAGGTTTGGATCTTTCTATGTGTTCAAAGTTATAAATAGCGCCAAGCGCGACAATAAAAGCCGAATAGTATAGCCACAGCATAATGACAACAGCTGCGGAGAGCGCGCCAAACTCAGCGCTATAGTTATTAAAGTTTTGTACATAGATCGAAAACAGCACGGACAATAAGATCCAAAGAACCGTCGCTAAAGCCGCCCCCGGAATGAGTTTTTTTAGATCGGTAGCTTTGCGATTAGGAGCAAAACGATAAAGACCTAAAAAGCTGATAAATATGATGCCTGCTAATATCGGCCAGCGACTCCAGAGTGCAATAGTCTCAGCTATTTGTGGGAAAGGAAAATAGGCGGCAGCGACGGGTACAATAGCGATGGAGGAGATAGCGACAATCAATACGATCAGTGCAGCGAGCGTTAGGATCAAGGAGCGTATCGTGCGCTGTATAAAACCGCGCTCTTGGGTGATATGAAAGGCTAAGTTGACCAATATAATCAAATATTTAACACCTTTGGAGCCTGCATAGAGCGCTAAGATACTTGAGAGTAGGAGGCTAAACGTTAAGCGTGAAGTGGTGTTTTCAGCCAGATCGCTTAAGCGGTTATTCAAGACCTCATAAACAGATGCAGGTATAAATGAGCGCAGTAAGGCAATTTGTTCTTGCATCTCAGCTGGCGAGAATATGAGACCATAAAGTAGTACAAAGACAGCCATCACTGGAAAGATAGATAAAAAGCCGAAGAAACCGACGCTAGCACAGTGCGCCCAAACGTGTGATTGATTAGCTGTGCGCCATGATTGCAGCAAAAGTGATAACCAATGTGATACTTTAGAGTTAGATTTATCCATAGTGTACGTTATCCCTAGTTTTATTCTGTATACAAAGTTGGCAGGCGTATATCAGCAGCTTGCAAATACGTGTTAAACGCCAGCGGTGTTCCGCAGCTTTCCATTAATGCCGCTAGTGCCTGTACGTAATCATTAGCCGCTTGCGCCTGCTGGGTACGCGCTTTGAGCGTTTGTGTTTGCGCTTGGACGACATCGACTGTGGTATTCACGCCCTCTTCTAGTCCAAGGCGGCGCAGGCGTAGCACTTCTTCTGCTAGATCAACATTGCTTTGCAGCGCCTGATAGCGAGCTTGAGCGTTGTTGACGTCGTTCCAGTTTTTTTCAACCAGCAACAACAGATTATCACTAACTTCAATCTCAGAGAGATCCGCTTGACGGATGCGCGCGTTACTTGAGGCGATCGACGCGGTTTTATCCAGCCCGCCCCACAGCTTCCAACTCGCTGAAACTCCTGCAATCCAGCTTGGTTTTTCTTCAGCCTGACCATAGCCGTAAAGCATTACTGTAGGCTTGTAGCCGGTATCTGATAAGTCACGTAGCTGCTTGGCTTGTAGGCGTTTTGCGGCAACTTTTTGTAGTCCAGGGTGACGACTTAATGCCAAATCTTGGAAGTAGCTGACATCACGCAGCGGATGACTCGATACAAATAGAGGTGTGGTGGGCTTAATACGGTAAGGGGTACGCAGTAGGCGCTGCAAAGCGATCATAGCTAGGCGGGCGTTGTTGTTGGCCTGAATGGATTCGCTTTTTGCATCAGCGAGTGCGGACTGTGCCTCCAAGCGCTCCACGCGGGAGATGAATCCTTCTTCAAACAGACGCTGTGCCGTATAGTCCGTTTGCTGCAAGGTCTCGTAGGCATCTTCGCGCAAATAAGCGGCGATAATCGCCAACTGTGCCTCAAAATAACGCTCTATCAAGGTATGGTATAACTCGTTTTTATCGATAACGCTGTCTGCTATGGCTTCTTGCGTGCGTGCATCGGACGCCCCTGTCAGGGCTTTAGTACGTCCAGCCGTATAGATCGGCCAAGCAAAACCAAGACCTGCGCCCGCAGTCGACCCCGAGCGCTCAAAGTCATACGAGTCTGGAATACGCTCACTAAGCAGCTCCCCAAAGTTTGGCAAGCTTGCCAGAGGCGGCGTAGGCGGGAGTGCACCGTCTAAACCATTAGCACTATCAGACCCATTTGCCACGCCATTTCTAATCTCATTTTTAAGTGAAGTTAAGTCAACATCTTTTTGAACTTTGTATGTACTGGCGGACACTTGAGCGAATACAAAAGGGCTATCAATAGTTTTTAGTGCGTCCGTTTGGTAGTCGCTGGCAGCGATAGCGGCCTCATTGGCAGCAAGTTTTGGGGAGACTTGCAGCAAAATGTCCTGAGCTTTTTCAAGACTTAAAAAGCTCTCAACCTCGATTGGATAGCTACTATCGATAGCTTTTTGCGTGACAGGATCAATAACAGTCGTCAAAGGATGCTGTAGGTCAGCGACCACAACATCAGTAGCGTCGTTAAAAATATAAGTAGCAGTAGTCGTTTGAGTAGAGGCGGCGTTACTTGGAGCTGAAACCGCATATGCCTCAACGATAGGTGTTATACCCGTAGAGGTTTCATAAAGTGTCTCGTCTGTAACCGCTGTGTGGTTAAAGGCAGTAGTATCTGCTAGTGCAGGAATTGAGACCCCTAAAAGCATAACAGTCGCAATAGGCAAAAAGGTTGAGATAGATGTCATAGAGAAGAAGCCGTCAGTCAAAACGCTGAATATTTAGGTGCTATCTGTTTATTTTTTGCATCTACTAGTCCTCTTGTTGCGCCCCTAACCTCACACTGTAATTTTATCTGCAACTGACTGTATTTTGCCGTGTCACGTATTTTACCGTGTCATATAGTCACATAAGTTATAGGGGTTATGATAAATAAGCGGTACGCAATAAAAAAAGGCTAGAATAAAACAAGCCACACTGTAGTCATCTAAACATGACGAGTCAATACTTATCCTACGCTTGCAATTTAGGTATAAGTGGTTTATACGAACTTTCGTGCACTTTGGTATCAAGCATAACATTATTTGTTTATGGGTATAGATAAGTAGTTTTAACCATGAGATGAAATAGGAAGACATATTAAAAATATAGGTGGAGCTTAGTAGCTTGACGCTAATCTTAGATAACACAAGGCTGTTTGAGCGGTATAGAATAGGGACAGTAAAGATTTTGATTATAGAGAGGAGAGCAGAGGATGGCAGGATATATATTAGCGCTGGATCAAGGGACGACCTCAAGTCGAGCGATACTCTATAATGATCAGGCACAGGCGATCAACATCGTGCAAAAGCCGACCACCTTGCAAACGCCAATGCCAGACTTCGTTGAGCAAGATGCCCAGCAAATCTGGCAGACGCAGATCAGCTGTGCGCACGATGTCATCAATCAAGCGGGACTACTAGCGACTGATGT
Organism: uncultured Psychrobacter sp.; assembly: GCA_947489525.1. Taxonomy (GTDB): domain Bacteria; phylum Pseudomonadota; class Gammaproteobacteria; order Pseudomonadales; family Moraxellaceae; genus Psychrobacter. The sequence continues at coordinate 407,241 of CANLDW010000001.1, read as the reverse complement.
GACCAGCATTGCCATTACCAATCAGCGCGAATCTATCGTCATGTGGGACAAAAAAACAGGTCGCGCACTGGCGCCTGCCATTATTTGGCAAGACAGGCGCACGGCAGACACCTGTGCGGCGCTGGCAAGCGATAAGAGCGCTGTACAGGACGTAGAGCAGATTACAGGTCTGCGCGTAGATCCATATTTCAGCGCCAGCAAAATCGCATGGCTGCTGGAGAATACGCCAAAGATTAGTGCTCGTATTAGCAAGGATGAAATCGCCGTCGGTACAGTTGACAGCTGGCTCATTTACAAGCTAACGGGAGGCGAGCACGTCATTGATATTACTAATGCCTCACGGACGCTGCTTTATGATATTCATAAGCTTGCGTGGTCGGAGACACTGTGCGCGCGCTTTAAAATACCGCTGAGTATACTCCCCAAAGTGCTGGCCTCAGATGGCGACTTTGGTAAGACCAAAAAGGGACTATTTGCTAAGCAGATTCCGATTCAAGCGGTACTTGGGGATCAGCATGCCGCGTTATTCGGTCAAGGCTGTCTTGATGCTGGTATGGCCAAAAACACTTATGGCACTGGCTGTTTTATGCTGATGAATATCGGGCAGACGCCTAGACTTAGTGAACATAAACTGTTGACCACAATAGGATGGCAGCGTAAAGGCACACCGACGCGTATCGATACCTCATCGCTAAATCAAATCGTGCAATCGGGTAAACGCCTGTTGCAGCCCCCGCAAAAAGAAGTCACTTATGCGCTCGAGGGTAGCGTATTTATGGCAGGCGCTATTGTACAGTGGCTGCGTGATAATCTTGGTATGATTGAGCAAAGCTGTGATGTGGAAGATCTTGCGCGTCAAGTAGATAGCAGTGAAGAGGTGGTCTTACTGCCTGCGTTTACCGGTCTTGGCGCTCCTTATTGGCGCTCTGATATCAGTGCTAGCATTAGTGGTATGAGCCGCGGTACTACTAAAGCGCACATTGCGCGCGCCGCCTTGGAAGCAGTTGCTTATCAGACGTATGATGTGCTGATTGCCATGCAAAAAGACAGTCCTCATGCGCTCACCGAGCTTAGAGTAGATGGGGGCGCTGCTAATAATGATCTACTCATGCAGTTTCAAGCAGATTTGCTAGACGTGCCCGTGCTACGTCCAAAAGATACGGAGATTACAGCAAAGGGAGTCGCGTTACTAGCAGGTATAAAAACAGGTTTGTATGATGAGAGTACCATGCAGGCATCGTGGCAAGTAGATCGTATCTTTGAGCCAAGTATGTCAGAAGCTAAACGTAAGCGACACCTAAATAAATGGCAACAAGCAGTGCAAAAAGCATTGAAACCACTATAAATCTGCAACGTGTGGCATTTCAAGGTCAGAGTGCTTAAACAAGATAACAGGCAGACTCTATAAATCACAGTATGATTGATTATTGGTATTATTAATCAATGATGCTGTCGTAACGACTTAATAGCGCAACTATTAGAAATCATGAGAAAACAAACATCTTGTAACGTAAGGTCATCGCGATATTGACATAGCTTACATAATCAATCTATCAGCCCAGTCTTATAAGTCCATATACTAGGTGGGGTAACGAGTTAGTTTATGATATCTACAATAAAGTAGTTTTTGGACAGATCACTTAACCTATGAGCTCGAAACTTATAAGTTAAACTGTCTAATATCACAATTAAATTAACAATTTATTATAACCACTTTAAGGATGAACTTATGAATAACAATGACAATATAAATAATAAAGACCGTATGGTAGATGCACAAGGTCGTGTTGTTGATGCTAATGGCCGCGTTATCGATGATAGCGATCACAGAATAACTAGCGATAATATGGTTACTGGTGACAAAGATCGTATTATAGATGATAACAATCGCCGTATGGCAGATTCAGATCGCGTTGCAGACGATAGAATGATGCGTGATCACGATAATATTGATCGTCATGAAGTCAAGCACATGTCAGATGCAACCAAGGATGACCTCAATGCAGATGTGATTACAGGTGAGCCAGGCTCTCATCCCGTAGGAACTGGGATTGGCGGTGTGGGTGGCGCAGTAGCGGGCGCGGCAATTGGTTCAATGGCAGGCCCATTAGGTACACTTATTGGTGGCGCAGTTGGTGCAATCGCAGGTGGCGGTGCAGGTCATGCCTCAGCTGAAGCGATAAACCCAACGCATGAAGAAGCTTACTGGCGTGCCGAGCATGCGAATGCAAGTTACTACAGAGATGGCTATGACTTCGATCGCGATATGCATCCTGCCTATGCTGTAGGTTATGCTAACCGTGGTCGCTATCCAGCTGACGCTCGTTTTGAAGATCACGAAAACGATCTAAAGCGCTCATGGGAAGAAGTCAAAGGCGAGTCCAGAATGGAGTGGAATGAGGCGCGTCTTGCTTCACGTGATGCTTGGAACCGCGTATCCAAATAATTAAACACTATAATTAAACACTTGGATAAATAGTTGTACATTAAGCCTTTAGGGTCATTCCTAAAGGCTTTTTTATACAACTTAAGATTATAAACATCTCAAGGGGGTAGTTATGATAGTCTTAACACAACATTAAAACTGGCAGCCTCAACCATGACTGATTCTCCAACTAATTCGACTAAGTTTGCTCCTGATATTGCCAGTTTTTATCAGGGGACATCACGTGAGGGTCTAGCACCGAGCTTATGGACACTGGTACTATCGCAAGTAACTACATGGATATTTGCCCGCTCATTAATGAACGCCGCGGTTCTAGGGTTTTTTTATGGGATTGCAGGTGCATTAGCTTACACTATGTACTACTTTAGCTTTATTACAGGTGCTCATATTGTTGATAGTCTACGCTTCACCCATGGCTTTAGTAATATGCAAGGCTTCATGCAGGTTAAGTTTGGCCGTACGGGCGAGCATCTTTATAACGCTGTCATAAGCTTCCGTTTGATCAGTGAGGTCTTTAGTAACCTGTTAGTATTTGGCTTCATAACCACACTATTCATTGGATTTAATGAAACTTATCTAATATTAATTATTGCAGTTGCGACCCTTATTTATTCTTCTATCGGCGGTCTACATACAGCCCTTAAAACCGATGTCGTTCAAGCCTTGCTTACTATCATAGCTATTACTGTTCTATCCGCAGCTATGTTTGCCCACCCGTTATTTTCATTCTCTGATATTGTCAGCTCATCAGATACGATAGATAATAAAGGCTGGATACTACTTATAGTCGCCTTTATACAGATATGGAGCTATCCTGCACACGATCCTGTCATGACTGATCGTGGATTTTTGGCAGATCGCCATACCACCAAAAAATCGTTTTACTATGCAGCGCCCATTTCCATCATTTGTATTGTTTTATTCGGTCTGCTTGGGGTATTTGCACAGCTCAACAATGTTGGCGGTGCAGACGAGGTCACGCAAACCTTGAATACCTTGTTTTCACCAGCAGTCATGATGCTGTTTTGTTTTGCGCTGATCATCTCTGCCATATCGACGTTAGATTCGACTTATGCCAGCGCCGCCAAACTTATCGCTGTTGATATGAAACTGATCAAGCCGACAGTCAATAACGGTAGGCTAGTAATGGCAGGGTTTTTGCTCATGGGCTTGGCTTTTATCGCCACTGGTAGTAAGGATCTATTTGATGCGGTCGCAGTGAGTGGCACGGCATCGTTGTTTTTAGCGCCCGTCGTGTTCTTTAGTATTTGGTCAGGCTGGGAAGTGAAGGCGTGGGCGATCAGTGTCAGCTTTGTAGCAGCGCTGACAGCGGGCATAGTTTATATGCTAGAAAATGGCGGCTATATTTCGGTTATGACGTCAATGTTTGGTGTAGAGCACAAATACGATAAGCTGCTCATATTGTGCGTGCTTGCATCTTTGATAGGCTGCGTAGCCTTTGTACTAGCGCGCATCCGTAACCAAACGCAGTCCCGCTTCTAGTACCGCGATAGTCGATCCTAAATAAAATAAGTACATTAAATTTTGCCGCGAAACTGGTATAAATTTTAATTGCTTGCTGTGTCTGCGCTGACAGAGGCTACGCAAAATTCGTCCCAGTTCCGTTGTATCTTTTTAATACTCGACTAACTATATAGTCAATCGTAATTCTGTAACACTAATTGCTGTCTTTATTGGGATTACAACTTCATTGTCATAAAATAAGACTAGGTCATATATGAATAACTCCAAAAACGCTAACCGAACGTTCTATATCGCTACCGCTAATTTATTAAACTTTGCACGTCCCAATCGCGTGTATTATGACAATGCGTCTCCTTATGATAATCGGAGTTATGAGCATAAACTTCGAGGTATGACAGATTTACTTGCCAAATCACATGCTGATATTCTCGCAGTACAAGAGGTATGGGATGCAAGTGCACTTGAAGCTCTCGCTGTCTCTTTAGGGTTTAAACCGGAGCATGTTGTTGTACCGATGGCTAGTAACGATAATGCAAGTCCTTATACGCAAGGACAAGGCGCGCAAGATACGCCAGCAGTTGGGATTATCAGTCGTTTTAAGCATTTAGAAGTTAGCTTGCTAGAAGATATTGCACCAAAAGCAATTATCGATGTGCCAGACTCAGGGCTATATACTCGTTTTAATCGTCCGCCTTTGATACTAAGGGTTCAAGCGTTTGGACAACCGATAACTATCGTTACAGCGCATCTAAAAAGTAAGCGGGCGTATTATTTACGCGATGATAGTGGTGATTTGATGGAGGATATAGATGACCCTAGTATTCGTATCAGAGCCAAGCTGCGTAGTTTATGTATGCGAGCAGCAGAAGCGGCTTCTATTAGGATATCAATCATGGAGCGTTTAGCGCATACGCGCGAGCCCCTGATTTTGCTTGGTGATATGAACGATGTGACAAATAGCGTGACTACCCAGCTGATGACTGAAACTGGCGAAGTCAACTATGACAAAAGTATGCGTGATGTCGCTCTATTTGATGCCGCACGTATACAAGCGCGCTACGGCTGGATGAAAGATGTGGCCTACACTCATATCTATCAAGGTATGCCTGAGATTATTGATCAGTTATTTGTCTCGGAAGAGTTTTTAGCTGATAGTAAGTTTGCTATAGGTCAGGTCGAGCGCGTCGATTATTTTAATGATCACTTAAAATGGGATTATGCTGATAGGGTGACAGATCACGGTATTATAAGAGCGAAGATTAGACTGTTTGACTAAAACAGTGGTGTGATTGCTGTTTACCTTTTAGTCCATTAATGTCCCTTAAATGTGAGTGTACAAGCATTTATTATATCCGCTTATATGTTATAATATGATAGTATGAATATTACGATTACCAAGTAGCAGTAAACAATCCTTTAAATCTGGATTAATGTTTTGTAATCGATCTGGTATCAATAAAGATGGGCACAACCTTAAGAGACTTATGATGAGTGAATACAAAGACGATAAAATAGAAGATGTGCTGGTAGATTCTGAACTGGCAAAAAAGCTTGTGCCTAACAAGTTTAAATTTACCAGTCAGCAAGGCCGTGCTCGTAGACAAAAACTGTTGATGGGTGCTAAGAAGCTGAGTGAGACTCAGCCTATCAATGATATTACCTTAGCGGCAGTATGTGAAGAGGCCGGTATCCCTAGAGCGTCTGCTTACCACTTCTTTCCAAACATTGAGGCGATATTTTTGGCGCTGCGGTTTTTGAATGCTATCGAGATCTTAGAAACCTTAGAAACTGTGGAAACTGTGGATTACGATCGCTGGCAGGGTTATCTTACTGCACTTATTGATCGTTGTGTTCGTATTTTTCATGAAGATAAAACAAAAGCTAAGCTAATTTATGACACAAATACGCCAGACTTTGAAGGCGATAGCTACGGTGAAGATATGGATCATCAAGTTGTTGCTTTAGTGTATAAGCGCTTATCTGAACGCTATGAGATGCCTAAGTTTGAAAATATGCAAGATACTTTGCTGGTTACTTATAGCATTATCAACGGTATTTTCACTCTCTCTTATCGTCGTCACGGCAGTATTACAGATAACTATCTACAAGAAGCCAATACCGCTTCAATTGCTTATCTACGCTGCTATTTGCCAGAAAAGCTGCCACGTAGAGATCGTTAAAATAGAGTCTATTGCCATAAAAAAGCCGACGTTTTGTCGGCTTTTTGCTGTCAGTATGTATGGTGTTATTTAAAAAAGCACTTATATCAGACTGTATCATTATTGAAATGTACTGAATATATCTAAAGTAAATCTATTAAATATACATACTACCAACCTTTATTCAAAGCTCAGGCTATAAGTCGCGGTTGGCGTCGGCATGTTAATTGGTCGGGATGATGACATATTGTTAGCGCTTGCCAGTGGTAAAATTTGACCACGGCAAATATCATCGCTCGGATCTAAAGGCGCATATTGAGTATAGTAATCGACAGTAGCATCCTCAAGTGCAACGTTGGATTGCGAATCATGCGCGTTAACGTAGGCCTCACGAGCTTGCTCAAGCCAGCGATCGGCCATACGAAAATGACTGCTTGACTCACGCCAACCGCGCGCGCAGTGATCAGCGGCAGCCCAAATCAAACTGACCTCACTAAAAGCCAGCTCGCGCGGTGCGTTTGCAATAGCGCCACTATCTTTGAGCGCATGTAATAACGCCCATAGGTCTGGACGCATGAGCGCTGAGGTTTTTGGAATATCAGTCGTTATACGCAGGTTTTGTTCCGTGCCTTCCTTAAGAGTAGTCAGTATTGTTTTACCTTGTTCATAAGCGTCTTTGCCTGCTTTGGACTGGCTATTAATACTGTCTTTGTGATAAGCATAGTTCAGCCACGCTTGAGCTTTATAAGCGAAGTACTGCTGCTGCGAGGTTTTATCTTTTTGTTGATAGGGGGTTAATTGCGCAAGCATACAGCTTATAGTACGCGCATGCGCGCTTTGATACTTAATATAGCGCTTTTGTGCGACTAGGTTTTGACATTTATTATCTATACTATCGTTACTATTTATCATTGTGCTGCTAGCAGTAGTTAGGGTATAACGATTTTCATCTACATCAATAGCTGCTTGAGCATAGGGCACGGCGCTGAAGAGTATTGCAGACACCACTATAGTAGTAGGGTGCAAACGATTAGCTGTTGTCAGTAGACGTGTTAAGCTAAGCATAGATAAGACCTTTAGGTAGTAATAATCGTTAAAACTATAGTACAAAACGCTCGTTATGAGTACTATTTCTCATACCGTGCTAGTGGTTTTACCGCGTCATAAAAGAGAAATTGTAAAAGAATTATACTGCCGTAAGATTTGCTTATGACAGTAGGGTTAATCTATAACGTCTTTGTGTTTGCTAAGCGCTTGTTTTTGCGCGGGTCATCACGCTTAAACAAATCCTCATCGAACTTAAAGCGTAGTCTAAAATAAGCGCCTTTTTGCGTCGTATCGTCATAAGCGATATCTTCATCCTCAAAGCCCATAAAGTTATAACCTAGCGATAACCATAGGTTTGTCATTGGGCTATAGCCTACCTCAGCACCGAGCATATACGCTAAGTCGTCCGCTTGTTCGTTCCAGTACGTACCCGCTTGTAGGCCAACATCCCAGCGCTCGCTCACATCATAAAGTCCACGCCCGTACAGCGCATGTGCGGTATTATCACTGCTAATACCATCCGCATCAAACTCAGTAAATTTACCTGCGTAACGACCTGATAGTGTCAAGGGACGAGTAGGGTGATAGTTGCCGTTCCAAGACCAAATGATCGTATCTCTTTGGTAAGTGTCATCACCCGTATTATTATCATCTAAGCGGTACTCAAGCTTAGCTAGCATATCGAGCTGATTGCTGTCGTAATCACGATAAGCTGCACCTAATTGGAAACGGTTAACCGTGCGATCGCCATTATTATAATCAACGCGTGAGTATATATCTTTGGCCAGTAAAGTAATCTCCTCGTTGTAGCGATAGGCAATGCCCGCACTACCTAGAAGGGTATCACTAGTCTCGCCCCAACGCTGCTCTAAGCGGCCTGACACTTTATAATCTTCTGCCGCTAAGTACTCGGCACCAATGCCAACAGCCGTTGCGGTATTATCATCATCGCCTTCTAATGATTCAATACGCTCGAACAAGGTACTGAGTGTCAGACCATGCTGCACGTACCATTTATTTTTAAGACCAATGGCAGCCTCAGCTTCGCGCGCGCTGATGGCATCACGCATACGATATTCGCTATAGACCTTGCCATCTTTCATGTAGTTGGCATCAAAACCGATGACCGTACGCTGACGCTCTTCGGTGTCATCGAGACCATAGCTACCTGATAAGCTATTTATTAAGTCGTGACGGGCATAGAGACGACCCAAACCACCAAGCGGCGTCTCACCGCCAATGGAGGTAGCGTTACGCTCACTATTATCAATATCTTGCTCATACTCTGCGAAGACTAAGGAGTTATTGAGCTTAGGTAAACGCGCGGTAATACGGGCGCGTGCTGTCGTGCCCTCAATATCCTTATCCGCATCGCTGACGCCGCTTAGCGCGGATTGGTTAATGATATCGTCGTTGAATATCGTATCATCGGTGACATCTATCACATCAGTTGCGTCTTGGATGTTACGCGATGCTGGCGTGGCGTCTTGCTTATAGTAGCGCAGACCGACCTCACCGACAATGTTTTTGCTTAAGCGCTGCTCAACACTGGCTTGTACCCCTTGACGACTAGCGTCAGTGACGTTGTCCTCAGTGCGCACGCCTTCAAGCTTAAGCGCGGTCTTTTTTTCATTGATTAGATGTGATATCTCAACGCCTGATTCGGTACGACCAGCGGTTAGGGGAGATGCACCTGTGACGAAGCCGATATCAGAATCGTTATAGTAAGCTTTGGCGCGAGTGTTCTTTTTGTTATTGTAGTCAAGCTCAACACGCAGTGCATCGCCTTTGGTATTTTGTTTATCGGTCAATAGCTCAGCGTTAATCTGATTGCTCGGCTGATAGTTTGGGTTATCCGCTTTATTTTTGGCGTATTCAGCGACTAGTTTTAAGCTGTCATTGAATTTGACCACGGTGTTGACACTAGCAAGCTCTTCGTTGTTGAGCGGGTCATCACTATTGATGTAACTACCACCGATAGCAACCTTATCATTTAGTTTGCGCTTAGCTGCAATGCCGCCCACCCAATAATCATCGCCGCCTTCGTCGACTTCGACGGTGACGCGTAGATAAATAGGATTGCCAGCTAGATCTTGACTGGCAATCGGCGCTTTTAGATATAGGCTACGGCTTAAGGGGTCAATCTCATAATCTGCAAAACGCGTAAGCGTCTGACGGCTGATGATAAGACCGGGATTATTTGCATCGCGGGTGATAACTTCGATAGTCTCAGAGTTCTCAAGTACCGCGTCAAAATCGCCTGCAAGCGGATAAGGACCTGAGATACCCAGGCCACGAGTCTCATTAACGCGCTGCGATGAGCTGGTCTCAGCGACAAAGGTGGTGATACGAGTATCTGCGTCTTCGTACTGTGCTTTAAGACCAGTTAAGGTACGCGTGTACTGACCTAGTTTGATGCCCTCGTCGTTGTCAATCTGTGTTTTTAGATCGCCGTACATGGCAAACGAGCGACCTTTATCAAGGCGCACATAAAGCTTACTTGTAGACTGTGCGTCAAAACCTTTGGCAGAGGAGTCGCCATAAACAGGGTAGTACTCGCCCGGCTCAATATCACGGAACAAGCGCTCGCCTTTATTTTCGCTATCATAAGCGAGAGTCAACAGATAATCACCGCGCACTTTACCTTTGAGGAACATCGCCGCACGACCAGAGGCAGCGTAGTCATCGCCACCTGCAAACTCGTGCAGTTCTTCTTCAAATGCCCCTTGGGCATCGGTAATACTGCTACCATCAAAATCCTTTAAGGAGATGGCACCTTCAACGATACCTACAGCAATCAAGGGACGCAGCTTTGGCGTAAACTGCAGCGGGATAATTTGCTTGGCGCTACCAGTGTCGATAATCAGCTCACCATTACCTGAGACGCTGGGCGCGATCACAGGAATCAATAGCTCACCGCCAGTAACGGTAACTTGTGTGCCTGCTTTGTCTTTGCTGCCATCTGGCAGCTTGATACGGCCAATATTGGTATCGATAGTGATGGGTGTTGAGGCAATGTAGGGGCTACCATCACGATCTTTTAAACTCACAACGATTTGGTATTCGCTGATGCCGTCAGCTTCAACCAGACCATCCTGTGTACGATAATCAATGGTTTGCAAGCTATCAGGGGCTCGCACAGTGATAGTTTGTTCGGAGATGACTTGACCATTGATATCAGTTGCGACGCCGCGTAGCGTATTGCGACCACGCTTTAGATCGACAGCGTAGTAATCAAAAGCGATGACACTTTGTTTTTCTTGTTCAGCGGTTTTACCAATTTGCTGCTCAGATACGATTTCGTTATTAGCATACAGCGTGAACACAGAGCCTAAGGGCGCTTGCACTTGTACCATCTGCTTATAAGAGGCAAGCTGTTGACCATCTTTTAAGTTGATAAAGGCGACATCATTGTTAGGGACTTCTTTGAGGTATTCCTCTAACGGCTTCTCTTTAGGTGCGGCAATTTTATTGACGACTAGGTCGATACGCTCAGCACTAGGAGTTAGCACATCGGTGACAATAGCTGAGTCGCAGCTGATGCCTCTATCGAGTACGTCGTTGGACTTACAGCCGCTGGCTTCGACGTTGTCTTTGTAGTCGCGATCGTAGATAGGCTCAAGATCAAGCTTGCTTTTGACCGCTTGTTCGAGGGCTGTATTTTTTACACTGATGCTTTTGCTGCGTGCGATAAGCTCAGCGTTAAGACGCTCAGTGCTATCTGCCATACCGCCGACAATAGCGAAGTCCGCGCGGTGTAACTCGCCGTACTTTAAGTCTACAAAGCGGCTACCGGCATCGCCTGTGTTGCGATTGCTCTGAATAACCAGCTCAGTAGCAGCAGGAATAGTGGTGCGATCGACCTTTAAGACATGAGTCTTGGCACTAACCCCATAAAAGTTATATTTACCTTCAGGATCGGTGACAGCAAAGTTACCGTTTTCCATATAAATGCGTACGCCAGCAACCCCAAGCTCGCCCTCTGCTTTTTGCTGGATGCCATCACGATTAATGTCGTGGTACACTTTACCAATGATGATACCGTCCGTATTCATAAGACCACGGCTGACATCAATCGGCCACTGTGCCTCCATTGAGGTAATAGGAGCGTCATTTTCATCGCGCGCAGTGGCGGTTGCCCGGTTGATGCCGTCGCCGCCAAGTGCTGAAGCGCCGATAAGTACGCGGTAAGTGATCTCTTTCGTCTCACCTGCGGCGATGTTACCAAGGCTTAATACCTGATATTTACCGTCGCTTTTAAACTCAGTCGTTTGCGCTTGATTGATATCGACACTCACGTTCTCGCTGACGCGCGCGCTACCTTTGACGTAAGCAAAACCACGTGGCAAGGCGTCTTTTAGCTGTACATCATAGGCGGTTGCTGCACCGCTATTAGTGACGTTAATAGTGTAGTTGACGTAGTCGCCAAGATCAGCGTCTTTGACATCGCCTTCTTTGATAACTTGCAGGTTTGGCAGCTCGTTTACGATTGAGATGCCGCTGGTAATATTGTCACTTACTGCAGTTAGATCTGATGCGTTAGGCTGCTGGTCTAGACCTACTGACGGCGCAATACACGCATCCAAACGTACAGAAAGATTATCGCCTTGTAACGTCTGGATGATGTCATCGTCAATAGCATTGGCATTGTTTTGTGTCGCTGCTCTAAGCTGATATTTACCTGTATTATTGCCCGTTTCTATCGCTTTTAGCGAATAAGTATCACCCGTTGCAGGTGAGGTGATCGTCACCCAAACCTGATCGCGCGCATTGGGTTGTACATTACACTGAGCATAACCGATATCAACGTAGACGTCATCGCCAACTTGCGAGCTATTTTTGTTAGTGCTGTATGCGCGATCCATAAAACTGATGCTCGGCTCTACAACGACTAAACGGTCTGTTGCTACCGCCATTACCGATGTATCTTCTACGACGACGACACCAATTTTAATATCCGCGCTATTGTTGTTTTGAGCACTGTCACTTAATAGGGCTTGTACGATGAGCTGTATGCTCTCACCTTGACCAATCTTGATCTGATTTGGATTGATAAGCGCGGTCTCGTTAGCATCGATAAGACCGTTTTTGTTGATATCTTGATAGACTTTAAAATTAGATAAGCTGTTTGGATACTCATAACTCAGTGCTAGCGTCTCATCAAACGTACCATTATTGCTAAGTACGTTCACCCACTGCACCGTGCTGCCTGCTTTTACTGTTTGTACAGGTGGCTCGGTGATACTGACAGCGTACTGCGGTAGGGTTAGCGACTTAAAACTGACAGGGTTTGATGTGCTATTTTGTCTAGCTGAGCCTACACTATAATTAGTGCTAGCGATGTTGGTAATATTTGTGATGCCCTTGCCATTTTCTGCAAAAGCGACATTTGCTTGCATAAGTAGCATTGAGACGGACAATGCTGTGAGCGCCCCCATACGGCTGCGAGGGTTACAAGATGAATATACGGCTTGACGCATTATCAGTAATCCTACTTATGAAAGAAAATGAAGAGTAATGAAACAGAGAGTAATAGTGGGGTTCTCTTAATCTGATTAAGAAAACCCCTTTAGCAGTGATTTGAAAATTATGGCGTTGTATTAGTTCCTGTTTGTGAGATGGCAGCTGAGAAATAGATATTACCTACCTCGCCACCAGTTAATGTATTAAAGGTACCGCCAACAGTCTGACCTGAAGTGCTTTCTGTCGCCGCAGATGAGTTATTAGACGTCGTTGATGCAAAGTTATTTTGATACGTCAACGTATTCTCTAGCGTATCTTGCAGGACGATATTAGTGACCTGAGTATTGCTAAAAGTATTTGTGGCTTCTAGACGATAAAAAGCACACTGATCAGCAGTAGCCGTAACGTTAGTAGTTACCCAGTCTGTAATAGAGGTAGGAGTAGTACCACAAGCCGCAGCAGCCTGATACTTGAGTAGATCAACGCCTTGCATGGTCGTTGTCGCATCAGCAACAATATCACCGGCAGGAGCAGGCGTGCCGTCTACCTCACCTTGGGGTAAGACAGTAACTGTAAAGGCTTCAAACTTACCGATATCGTTAGTTTGCGCCGCGTTGTTTCTGCTACCTGAACCATTCGTGTCGACTAGGACACTGATATTGACAGACTCGCCCACGGCTAAGCCATTAGCATCAGCATCGTTAAGGTCGTATCGACCATTAGTTGCTGTGAGTACTCTATCGCCATCGGCGGTATCTAATACGCCATCACCATCCACATCGACAAATACCGTTGTGATATCGATTTCGTTGATATCATCAGTTGGGGTTACTGTAAACAGAACTTGCCCTGTTTGCGCGGCTTCTACGATATCTTCACCATTGTTACTGATAGTGAAGGTATAGCCGTTATTTTGGCTTTGTAGCGCAACCTCTTTTTCACCGCCACCAACAATATCAATATCACGGTTCTGGTTGCTAGGAGTGACGGTAGCATTGGTGTTATTATCTACTCCGAGACCAGTATTACCTTCATAATTATTCTCATTAGTATTAGTATCAGCAGCATCGCCTGAGCTATCGACTAGATCAATAGTGCCATCGCCATCAACGTCATCCTCTACGACAGCGTAGTTCGTAAAGTCGCTACCAACAGCCGCGTTTGCTGATCGTTTGGCACGGAAGGTGACCGTAATCGTTTGGTCTTGAGCGATATCTTGACCGGTGACGGTAATCGTTCTGCCGTCAGCTGATATCGTTGGCGTCTGATTGCTGCTACCGCCTGTCGTGGTTGGCGCAACGTAGTTTGCCTCATTGGGCTGAATAGCAACAAGACCATTGGGTAGGGCATCAATAATATTGACGTCAGTACCATCAGCGTTACCTTCGTTCCTAACCGTAATCGTATAATCGACATAGGCGTTTGGATTATTTAGATCGATAACTCTAGTGCCAAGATTGCTGCGTGCTGATTTGGTAATCGCGTAGATAGGCGTCGTAGTAATCGCAGTATCAGTATTCGTTGCTGTCGCTGTTTGACCATTGTCCGTTAGATATCTACTGGTAGCCGTTACCGTCAATACACCATTATCGTTGATAGCACGTTCAGTGTTGTTAGCTACAGGCGCCGTGACGACCAAGTTCGCTCTTTGACCAGGCGCAAGCTGGATCGTACCACCGTTATTAATATTGACTGGGCTACCAACGTTGTTACCATCCGCATCAACTATTTGATAAGAGATAGTGCTAGCTGAGATGTCGTAATCAAAGTCATCGCCGGCTTCGTTTCTGAGATTGAGCGTATAGGTGTCAGTGACGTTACCATCGTTACTCAAAGTATGCGTAAATTCGGCAGTGGCACCCGTTTGCGGGTTAATCACAACACCTGAGTTAGTATTTACATCGTTGTCTGTATCGCTGGTAGCGATTAAGCTGAACTGGCCAGTTTCAGTAACATTGATAGTGACTTCATTAGACTCAGCAGTTTGGCGGGTATTATTACCAGCGACGGTATAGCTTGCAGTTGCTACGTTCTTAACTGCAAAGGCATTGTCTTTGTCGTAAGTCACGCTATCTGCATTGGCTGTACCACTGATACCCATAGCACCAACGATCCCGGCAGTGAGTACTGAGTATTTAAATAAATTGGGTTTCATGCGGTCAATCTCCTAGAAGGTTTGAATAAATAGCTCTAAAATTGAGTTATTGAACAACGGTGTTAAGGGCTACTGCCGCAGACTTCTTGGCCGGGAGTAGTTTGATATTCCAGCGTAACGTACGGTATTCAGAATAGGGAATGGGTACTAGCTTGCCATTAACTCTACGCATCAGCGGCATTTCGGCGTAGTTCTTACCATCAATACTAGCTTGAGCGCTAGCAGGCATAGCCTCGCCGTTGAACACCATATTGGCAGGAATTGGTAGGACAACTGCTAGATCGTTGATGTCTTGGTTGATCGTATTAGTGTAGTTGGCACGATACTGGATAACCGTTCCTTTCGGTGCTGTACTTACAGGTAAATAGCTGACTTTACCTTCAGGAGTTTTGACTACTTTGTTAGCAGTCAGTTCCATCTTTAACGCATCATCTGCATGAGCTACACTTAGTAGTAGAGCTGAGGTGATGCTGACAAATAGAGCCGAGCGTAAGGTAGTTAGAATAGTCATGTCTTATTCCTTGCTAAGTGTACTGCTGTTAATAAATGTACTGCTTTTAATACGGTGTTTAGTAACTTGTCTAAGTTATCTGAATGGTGCAAAATTTGTACCAGTTAAGTAATTTATAGACTATTTTTTGTTTAAATAAATACAAGATATTGGGTTATTATTACAAATTGATTACAATAAGTCATCTTAAAAGTGATAGATGGTATTTAGGTACTGTTGAATGGTATTAAACATACGACGATTGATGATTGGAAAAATTTGTAGAGTTAAGGTTTATCTTTACGAGTAGGATCAATTTATCGTTTTTATGTTAAGTCCTTTTAGATAAGTAGTACGTTTAAGTTGAATGTGACCATTAACGTCCACTTAAGAGACAGGACGGATGATTGCTTTAAGAAGAATATTAACAAGCAATAGTGTTTAAAAGGCATTTACAGGTAACCTTACCTATAAACGCCAGATATAAAAGGTAGCGACCATTAATTCGTTGACCGATTATTTTTGATCTTAACCGCAAAGCGCATCGTTGCTACGCCCTGAGGTTTAAGAGGACTGATGGTTGTAGTAACCGATGTATCATTTTTGGTAGCAGGAGAGCTTATTGTAGAGCCATTTGATATCGTTGCTGCTGCTGTACCTACTCTATAATCGGCAGTGGTTGCAAAATTAGCCAAGGCATCGGATATCACCAAATCATTTATATCAAAACCGCTAGCTACTGAGGATGTATTGGTTGCAGCAATTTGATAAATCACGCACTGATCAGGTAGGGCGGCTAGTGGTGTGCTTGAGCTACTAAGGCTTGTATCCACTTGGTTGTCACAATTGGCATCCAACCCTTGACTCTTGACAAGAGTCAAGCCGCGCACATTTGTAGTATCGGTTATAGGAGCAACGACTGGCGCACCTTCATTTCTAGGTCGTAGTGTAACAATGGTATCCTCGGTGCTACCAAGCTCAGCATTGTCAGAGGCAACTTTGTAGCTGATATTGACTGTACCCCCTGGCGCTATACCACCAGGTAATGCACTGTTGACATCATAGATGCCACTACTGTTTGGTCTAATATTGACAGGTGCTTGAGCAGACGCCGGTCCAGGACCGTCAGGATCATAGGTAAGGGTAACTGAGTCTGGCACGATATTGATAAGATCAGGGGTGCCGTTATCGTTATCATTAATCGTAAAGGTCAGGGCGTTTGCAGTGTTACCTTCGGTATCTTGGCCGTTATTGGTAATAAGGGTTTGATGCGCAACTTCTCCTTTAGGTGCAACCTCTCTTACTGTAGGATTGGTCAGCGTCAGTCTGCGATTGATAGTCAATAGTGGCTGAGTGGAGTCGTTGCCGTTATTGCCAGTAGCGATCGTCCCATCGGTGAAATCTGTATCATCAGCAGGATAGAAATTTGCCATATTAACTTCGTCAGCAGACTTAGTGCTATCAACTAAAGTATTAGCAGTATTGGCGTTGTTATCGAGATCATCTGTAATCTTGACATGATTGAGTGCACCTGCTGCAGGTGAAGCATTAGGTGCTTTTTTGACTGTGAACTCAATAGTAATAGTCGCGTCAATCGGTAAGTTTGCTCCAGCAATCGTAAAGCCGTTGCTAGATGAGCTGACTGTGCCTTTGGTTGCATTGCCTGTTACCGTAATATTACCAGCATTGACTGCCGAAGCAATTACCAGTCCCGCTGGTAACTCATCAGCGATCGTAATATCGGTTGCACTGGTTGAGTATTCTGTACCTGTAGCATTAGATACGCGCGGGTTTTTGATGACAATACGATAAGCAGCAGTATCGTTGACGTCATTGAGATCCAAAGCATTAGTAAAGGTTTTTACGATGCTAAACACAGGCAGTTTAGTCACGGCGTCATTACTATTGGTGACTGTTCTTGTTGCCTCTGGTAGCACTGTACTTGTCGCGCTTAGCCTCAGATTTAGCCTATCACCGCCTTTGTTACCATTCGTTTTGGCACTCACGGTAAATTTGATAAACTGACCCTTCTCAAGTGTAATCGATTGTCCATTAGCAGTAGTGACGGGTATACCTGACTGCGTTGCGATGGGCGTATCATTACCTGGATTAAATATCGAATAGGATACCGTAGAATTAGCTAAGTCGTAGTTGCCATCGTCGCCTGTAACATCCTCAAGCCTTAGCGTATAACTGTCGCTGCGATTACCTGTATTAGTTAACGTGTGCTGAAATACAGCAAAACCGTTAGGAGCCACCTCTTCATTGACGTTTGTATCGTCTCCAGGACTACCATCTGAGTTGTTTGATACTAAAGTAAACGAGACTTGCTCCGATACTCTGACCACGACTTCATTCGACGTTATAGGAGTCTGAGCAATACCAGCGACGTTATAACTCGCTGTAGCTACGTTTTTAATATCGACGGAAGTTGTGGTGGTGCCACTTGATGCTGCCATGGCTTGAGTCGAAACTCCAAGCGCTGTAGTTATACCAAGGGCGATCAGGCTTTGTTTACAGTAATAGGTTTTCATATCGCGATCCAGATAGCAAAGTTAAACAACGTAGGATTGATAAAGTTACTGTTTATTAATTTATTAGAGCAATTAAACAGTAGCCTTATAGGTTGTTATCATTACAAATCCGACATATAAAATCGCATTAAATACGATAAGTGGTAATTCAAGGTTGCTAAATGGTAGTTAAAACAAAGAGTTAAAACATATGTTTACATAAATATAAGGCTGGATAGGTTAGAAGCTAGAGGAGGAGCGACGCGAATAAATGCGTTGAATTAGAAAGCTTCGAGTGCGGGATGATATGTTCTCGTCCGTTTAATGGCTCATTTAGCGAATTAACTATTAAGCTATTAAGCAATTGAATTATTAAACGGACGAGAGAGCAAACTTACTGCGTCGATCCATACTTAGTATTAAAGTAGAAGTCGCGCTTTGTTCTAGGATTTAGAGTGAGGGGAGTGGTGACGAGTGTGCCGTTTTGACCTACAGCAGGACTGGATGCGGCATAATCGGTGCTCAGGGCAGGATTGGCAAGTACCGAAGTTACTAGGGCGCCGCCTACCCCTTGTCGCTGTAAGGTATCGCGGACGATGATACTATTAATATTAACATTAGCGCGGTTGGTCGCTGTAATCTTGTACGCGATGCATCTACCCGGTTCAATATTACTTATGGGCGCTGTACTAAAACCTGTAGCAGGTGAGCTGGTGCTATTGATAGAAGCATAGTTCAGCGTCGCTGGGCAGTTATTCAGGTATTGAGCTTTAGTCAGTACTAAGCCTACGTTAGCAGCGATAACTCTGCCAAAGTTATTATTAGGGTAGTTATAAGTGGTCGATGTAAAACTAATAGGTCTTCTATCCGTCGTTGTGCGCACTGGGTAGAGAGTATTGCTACGCTCTTCGAGAAGACAAAGATTGCTAGTATTACCCCCAAACGCACTAATAGGGACGCTAATCTGATAACGACCAATACCCGCGCCTGCACTGGTGACAGTCTGCGAGCCGTAATTGACAGCAGTGTTGTTACAGTTGGTGAGTTTAACGGTGCTACCACTAATACCACTTTCTTGCGGCGCGTTAAATATTCCATTGAAGTAGTTCGGACGATTGGCGTAGACACCCGTGGTTAGATTGTCATTAGTCGCGTCAGCTTCGGCATCGGTAATACCACCAGCATCGTTAAAAACGATGCCAGAGAAGAAGTACTGGGGGACATAGCAATAGTTATCTACTCTAAAATCAATCTCTTGATTAGTTGTGGTGCGTAAACGTCCTGTATTTGTGTAGCGAATATTAATTGAAGCCACAGGTTGCGAGAACTGTACCGAACCTTGACAGGCAGTTCCAAAGTTTTTAGCAGGGCAGTTAAAAGTACTGGTGGTATACAAGCCTTGAAAATAGTTAATATTCGAACCCGCTATAGGCTGGAAATTAGCCTCTATTGTATTACCAGCTTCAGTGATACCAGTGATTTGAACATAATCATCAAAGGTATTACCGTTGCCATTAGCGTAATCGATATCAAATGCACTAAGCGCCACATTAGTCAAAAATATAGGCTGTTCAGTAATGCTACTGCGAAAGTCAAGTCTGATATCAGTAAAATCATTGATCGTAGGAAACGTACGCCTAATGTTTATAGCTCTAGTACCTGCGTTGTCAGTAATTCCGAAGTTAGATCTTACTGTACTAGTACTTGATTCGATCGTATCGATCTTTACCTGTAAGGGAATACTACCAGAGGCGTTGCCTGCTATACTCACGTAGTTATTAGTATTAAGTGCCGATACCAAGTTAGTATAGTCCGCGCTAGTAAAGCTACCTTGAGAAGAATTGCTCGCACAAACTGCACCAGGGTTATTTTCCAAGGCGTGCGATGCGTAAGATATTAGCGAAAACGCTACGAAGATAAAGAAGGATCTAATACACCGAAAATATCTGTAAGACATAGATATTGAACGTAAAAAAGATTGATCTTTTTTCATAGCTTAATTCCTATGATAAGAAAATGCTTGTCTTTAACCTAGTTACAAAGTCACAAATAGATAAGCTGTATTTAATCCATAGCAACGTGTCGTACCATTATACATATAAGATTTATCAAAATGTAAACCAAATGATAAGTGGTGCATACACACTGACCAAGTGTGACAAGATTTTATATTTAGGCATGAGTTTTTATAAATTTAAACCGTTCGCATGTTTGGTGTTTGTCCTTAAAATAACATTATTAGCAATTCATTATAGTTAAATTTTTCTTTTTTACTACTATAGATTAGATTAACAATAACTAAGGTAACTAGGTCATTTTTTACATATTACAGTCACCAATATAGGTACATCTCTATTACCTCAAGCCCATTCATATTATAAATACTTACCGTATCACCATTTTTTTACAACTATAAACAAATTTATGATATGCGCCTATAATAGAGTGTCATACTTATATGAATACTGCTGTTCTAATACTACCTGATTTATATACAGGAACGACTGATAAAAGGATTGATAAGAATGAATTATTACAAGGATGTTGATAGTCTTGAGACTCAAGAGTGGCTAGAGGCTTTTGAATCGGTTATCAAACACGCTGACAAAGATCGTGCACAGTTTTTGTTAAAGGCACTGTATAACATGGCGGTGCAAGAGGGGCTGCCTTTTAACCGTTTGGACACTGCTTATGTTAACAGCATCGCCGTCGAGGATGAGCCGATGTACCCTGGGGATTTAGGGATTGAACGCAAAATTCGCGCTCTGATTCGTTACAATGCGCTGGCAATGGTCATGCGAGCGAACAAAAACGATGATGACTTAGGTGGCCATTTAGCAACATTTGCCTCCAGCGCTACGCTTTATGAGACAGGGTTTAACCATTTCTTTCGCGCTGCAAGTGATCACTTCGGCGGTGACATGATCTACTATCAAGGGCACTCAGCCCCTGGTATTTACGCACGCTCTTATCTTGAAGGACGTCTTGACGAGGAGCAGTTGGAGAACTTTCGCCGCGAGGTCGGCGGCAAGGGACTATCGAGCTATCCGCATCCTTACCTCATGCCTGATTATTGGCAGTTTCCTACTGTCTCTATGGGTCTTGGCCCCATTATGTCGATCTACCATGCTCACGTACATAACTATTTGATCAACCGCGGACTCTTAGAGGATGAGGGACGTAAGATTTGGACTTTCCTTGGCGATGGCGAGACCGATGAGCCTGAGAGCTTAGGGGCGATATCGCTTGCAGGTCGTGAGAAGCTAAATAACCTAATATGGGTTATTAACTGTAACTTACAGCGCTTAGATGGTCCTGTACGCGGTAACGGTAAGATTATCCAAGAGCTTGAGTCTGTGTTTCGCGGCGCAGGCTGGCGAGTGATAAAGGTCGTATGGGGTGGTCAATGGGATACGCTACTCGATAAAGATCATACTGGCGTACTCAAACATCGCATGGAAGAGGTTGTTGATGGCGAGTATCAACTCTATGAAGCGCGTACCCCCGACTTTGTCCGCAAGCAGTTTTTTGGTAAATACCCTGAGCTTGAGGAGATGGCAAGCGAGCTGTCCGATGATGATATTGCTCGTCTTAACCGTGGTGGGCATGATCCGATCAAAGTATATGCCGCCTTTAGCGAAGCTATGAAAACCAAAGGTCAGCCTACCGTTGTCTTAGTCAAGACGGTAAAAGGGTACGGACTGTCTAATCAAGCGCAAGCGGTAAACAAAACCCATCAAATCAAAAAGCTTGACCAAGAGGCGCTGTTATATTTCCGTGATCGCTTCGACCTACCTTTTAATGATGAACAGTTAGAGACGCTGCCTTTTTATCGTCCTGCTGAGGACTCCGCTGAGATGAAGTACCTAAAGGGTCGACGCGAAGCGCTTGGCGGTCATCTGCCCAATCGGCGCAGTGGTCACATTCCCTTAGAAATTCCTGACCTCTCAATCTTTGATCGCGTGCTCAAGGGTAGCGGTGACAAAGAGCAATCGACGACGATGGTGTTTGTACGCCTATTATCAGCGATGCTCAAAAACAAAGACATTCAAGACCGCGTCGTACCTATTGTTCCTGATGAAGCACGTACCTTTGGGCTTGAGGGTATGTTCCGCCAGTTAGGCATCTATTCTGCTATTGGGCAAAAATATACCCCTGAGGACAGCGAAGCCCTGATGGGTTATAAAGAAGCCAAAGACGGACACATGTTAGAGGAAGGTATCAACGAGGCTGGCGCAATGAGTGCATGGATAGCGCTTGCGACTAGCTATTCAGTTAATGCTTTGCCAATGATTCCACTCTATATCTACTACTCCATGTTTGGCTTTCAACGCGTCGGTGATCTAGCATGGGCGGCGGGCGACTGTCAGGCACAAGGGTTTTTACTCGGTGCAACTGCTGGGCGTACCACGCTAAATGGCGAGGGTCTACAGCATCAAGATGGTCACTCGCAGATTTTGTTTAATACTGTGCCGAACTGCGTCAGCTATGATCCTTGCTTTGGCTATGAGCTCGCTGTCATCATGCATGATGGTCTGCGCCGTATGTACGGCGAGGGTGAGCGTGTCTATTATTACTTGACAATTATGAACGAAAACTATGAACAGCCAGCGATGCCAGAGGGCTGTGAAGAGGGTATCAAACGCGGGATGTATCTATTGGAGGATAATGGCTCAAGTCAAGTACAACTGCTAGGTTCAGGGGTCATACTGCGTGAGGTGCAAAAAGCGGCGCAGATATTAAAAGATGAGTTCAATATCAACTCTAATGTTTGGAGCGTAACGAGCTTTAATGAGCTAACGCGTGACGGTATGGCGTGCGACGATTATAACCGTCTACATCCTATGGATGATGAAAAAGTGCCTTGGGTCACAGAACAGCTTGCGCCGCATGAGGGTATCGTCGTTGCAGCCACCGACTACATGCGCAACTACTCAGAGCAGATCCGTGGCTGGTTGCCAGATAACCGACCTTATACAACCCTAGGTACCGATGGCTATGGTCGCTCTGATACCCGTGAACAGCTGCGTAGTTTCTTTAATGTCGATGCCGCGCATATTGTTGTGGCGACTTTAAAGCGTCTGGCTGATGAAGGCGAAGTTGAGATGCGTCTGGTCAAGGATGCTATCTCAAGCTTAGATATCGATGTCGATCAGCCGCCAGCATGGCAACAGCAGCCACATTATGACCATTTCCCTGATGCTCCAGCGCCCGATAATATCAATCCAAAGCCCGTCCCTGAGTTCATAGGTGAAGACGATGAAGAGATTAGTAGTGAAGGTCGCGCTGAAGATGAAGCAGATGCTGAGCTACTCAATGATGATGATGTCGCAGAATAACAATAATAAGACAAGGAGATGAGTCATGGATATTAAAGCGCCAGATTTAGGCGTCGACAGCGCCGAGGTAAGCGAGATTATGGTTGCAGTTGGCGACGTCATTGCCAAGGATGATAATATTGTTTTATTGGAGTCGGATAAGGCTTCGGTTGAAGTGCCAAGCTCCGCTGCTGGTACAGTCGCTAAGATTAGTGTTGCCGTTGGTGATACGGTCAGCGAAGGTATGGTTCTGCTTGAGCTGAGCGACACTGATAGTAGTGACACGAGTGACACAACAAGTGAAGACTCAGACAAAGGCGACGATACTAAAGCGTCTAGTAAGGAGGCTACTCATGACAAGAGTGAGGGTGGCGAGAGTAAAGATGCCAAAGACACTGCCAGTCAAAACGCCAGTACCAGTAGTAGCAATAATAAAGAGCAAGACTCTTCCAAAGGGCAGGCTAGAACACACGCGCTACCGGATATAGGCGTTGATGAAGCCGAAGTAGCAGAGATTATGGTTAGCGTTGGTGATACTGTTGATGCTGATCAGTCCATTTTGTTGATAGAGTCTGATAAAGCCTCGGTTGAAGTCCCTGCACCAGAAGCAGGTACAGTTACCGAGATACTGGTTGCCGCTGGTGATACCGTAGCCAATGGTCAAGACTTTATTGTAATTACCAGTAGCAACGCGTCAAGTCACGGTAGCGCAAAAGATCGCGATAAAGAAGAAGCACCTAACGCTGACTCGTCTACTGATGATTCTAGCAGCAGCCAGCAGAATCGAACCCTTCAAGCTACTCAAACTACAGGTGAACCCAAACAGGCACCTATTGAAGAGACCAAAACTCAGACAAGCTCGTCGGATCAAAAGCTGACCGAAGCACAAGTGAATGCCAAACTGGTGGACGTATACGCAGGTCCTGCAGTGCGCAAGCTTGCCCGCCAACTCGGTGTCGATATTAGCGAAGTCAAAGGCTCGGCTATAAATGAGCGTATCGTAAAAGAAGATCTGTTTGCTTATGTCAAAAACAGTCTAACGGCACAGAATGAAGGACAAAAAGGCTTTCCTTCTACGGGTACGCAAGGCTCAGGTCTGCCTAAGTTGCCTGATATGAGTAACGCTGATATCTGGGGCGCAAGCGAAATACAGGATTTGAGCCGTTTGCAAAAGGTCTCAATACCGCAGCTCAACTACAATACCTATCTGCCGCAAGTCACTCAGTTTGATCTGTCTGATATCACGGAGACAGAAAAGCTGCGCGGGGAGCTCAAAGGCGATATGAAAGCTGAAGGTATTGGCTTTACTATTCTTGCTTTTATCGTCAAAGCAGCCGCTTACGCGCTTACCAAATATCCTCGTTTTAATAGTCATCTGAGCGATGACAATACGCAGCTCATCCTGCGTAAAAGCGTGCACATGGGGATTGCCGTGGCGACCGATGAGGGTTTGATTGTTCCTGTAATTAAAGATGCACAGGATAAAGGACTCAAGCAAATCGCTATAGAGATTGGCGAGCTGGCTGGCAAGGCACGTGATAAAAAGCTGGGTACCAAAGATCTGCAAGGTGCCAGCTTTACTATATCGAGCCAAGGCAACTTAGGCGGTACGGCATTTACACCCTTAGTGAACTGGCCACAAGTTGGTATCTTGGGTGTGTCTGAAGCGAGTATGCAGCCGCGCTGGAATGCAAGTCGGGAAGACTTTGAGCCAAGGCTTATGCTACCTCTGTCACTGTCTTATGATCATAGAGTTATCAATGGCGCAGATGCAGCGGTATTTACCCGCTATATTGCAAGCTTACTAGCGGATCCGCGCCGTATATTATTGTAAAGTCTATAGACGCGTTTTTTGAGCTGAAAAAGCCAACATTGATGTTGGCTTTTTATTTATTTATCGCATTGTATTAGCTTAGCTCGCTATGAAGTATGAGCTATAGCTAGCTACAAGGCGATCATTAGAAGGCTTTAACAAAAGCGATGCCATAAACCCAAGGATCGATATCAATTGAACCGATATCATCACCATCTAACTCTACATCGGTTTCGATATCTATATAACGGGCATCGATACGGAAGTATTCTGTTGGTGCGAATGGTATGTCTAGACCGATGTGACCGGCAACGCCAAAGCTATCGTCAAGGTCTAAATCAGCACCGCTGATATCGATTCTTTCTTTAAAGAAAGTGGTATAATTTACCCCAACACCAACGAACGGCTTGATGTCCATTGGTATGTTGTAGTCGTCGAAGTGATACTGTAGAGAAAGCGTAGGTGGCAGATGTTGTGTTTTACCACCGACTTCATCACCATTGTCATCTGTCAACGTAAAGTCGTGATGAAAAGGAATGGCAGCTAGTAATTCAATACCAACATTATTAGCGATAAAATACTCACCACTTACCGTTGGGCGAATATCATCATCAACCTCAACTGAATAATCTATTCCAGGCGTATCGAGAGTGCCGCCAGCAGTGACAGTACCGTTATCGCTTTTGGGTACAACACCGTGCACACCAGCGGCAACTGACCAAGTTCCTGCCGGAACAGCAAAAGCAGTGGTCATTGTAAGTGTGGTAGCAAGGGCTAAAACTAGGGATTGTAGTTTCATTAGATTTCCTATAAAAGTGAAGTATTAATAAAAAAGTTTATAACGGGGATTACATTATTAACTTTGTAATACAAAGTGTTAACATTTAGGGTAATAATGTAACGACTTACCACTATTATAATACAGTGCTGTTACTTAACCTAATCATCTGAACCGAATTATCGACCTTACATCGGTTATAAATCGGTCATGTGTTTAATTGGCGTCTTTGCTTATCATCATTAAAGCTAAACGAGGGCAACCAACACTGGCTATCGTAAAAGTCATTATTAAAGGTGAAAGTCGCTGCATTCGTACTGTGTAACACCTTATACCTATAATAATACTAAATCCCTACAATTAATAGGGTTTTAACATCTAAAATTTATTGTTTTAACAAAAATAGGATTTTCAATTTTTATTCTATCTAGAAGAAGTGAATGGCTTTTATGCTCGGTTACTGTAGTAACTCTCCCAAACGTTGTCATCATGCGTACTCATTAGAAGTGCTTGATCGAATTGATGCTTGCTGTCCAGATTGTGGCTTGGCTTTAATACCTGTGCAGAATTTAGGACGCCAACTGCGCATAGATATCAAAGTTTTGCAGATTATCTTTTTAGTACTCAGTATCATCTTGCTGCTTTTAGTCTACATCTATTACTAAAATTTTGTATAATTGGGTCTTTTATAGACTATCAGAGCGGTATGAGCCTATTGTAGGTGATGCGGCTAAGGGACGATCTGATGTTCCAACCTATACGGCGCTTGCGTTTACTTGTTTACAATGTGCTGCAAAACGACGAGCACGACACGCTATTTAGCCGCTATGTTGATTATTTTTTAATCCTATTGATCATGACCAACGTCGCTGCTGTCATTGCTGAGTCCGTTGATCAGTGGTATTACCCGTATCAAGACTATTTTACGTGGTTTGAGAATTTCTCTATTGTGGTGTTTTCGATTGAATACTTACTGCGTCTGTGGAGCATCGCTGAAGCTGAGCCGGAACATACAACGTGGCGTCAGCGCTGGGACTGGATCAGAAGCCCTTCGGCGCTCATTGATTTGATTGCTATTGCACCTGCCTTTCTAAATTTCTTTGTCAGTATAGACCTGCGCTTTTTGCGTATACTGCGTCTGTTTCGGATACTTAAACTTACGCGCTACTTCGCTTCACTGCGCATCTTACTTGTCGTTATCAGTAAAGAAAAAGGCTCGTTCCAAGCGGTCTTATTTATCTTAATTATCATGATTGTTACCGCGTCGAGTGGTATTTATCTCGTCGAAAATCATGCCCAGCCTGAGGAGTTTGAGTCGATACCTAAGGCAATGTGGTGGGCGGTGGTTACACTGACTACCGTGGGCTACGGCGATGTTATTCCGGTAACTACGGCTGGCAAGGTACTAGGGGCGGTGATTACCATTTTGGGTGTGGGTTTAGCGGCGCTACCTGCTGGTATTTTGGCGACCGGTCTTGCTAACGAGCTTGAGCAGCGCCGTGATGAGCTTGAACAGCACTTTAGAGAGCAATTGGTAGAGGGTGACTTTGATCTGGTACAAAATCAGATGATGATTGATAGGATACGTCGTGAGCTTGGGCTGGATAAAGAGCAGGCACAAGATATTGTCTTACAAGTACTGCGCGAGCAAGAGCTTGAACGGCGCGAAAAAGAGGTGCGCAAAAAGAACTTTTGTCCTAACTGTGGTGAGCCGCTAGATTAGGACAGTCGGAGATAACGTTAAAAAGATATACATTCAAACAAAAAAGGATGGGCTAGTTAAATAGCGCATCCTTTTTTAATGCTTGAGACCTAACGCCGACTATTCATTAAGTAACGTCAGCTAACAGACCTAGCTGATAACGCTTGGGACTACGGGCATTGCGCGTCGCAACTCATGGGCGACTTCTCGCGCCGCCTTTGACAGATCTTCGGCTGTTAAAGGTAGATTTTGCTGAATAAGATACCAATCGTCAACTTCACGGCGTAGGTGAGCTACCCATAACTTACTGCAATCCTCGGGTAGCTGTCTTAAATTAATCTCAAAAGCCCGGTTGCCTTCGTCATCGCCTAGATGAATCTCACCTGCATGTACTTTACGAAAGGGCTGACCATAATAGGAGCTAGCAATCATGGCGATGTGCGTGATATGTGCCGGCACTCTACTCAGATAAAGACGGATTTGCTCTTGATCAAGCGGCGCGTGGTACAGCGCCTGATCGCCGCGATCCTTACCGTTTAAGCTATCGCCTTGATGACATACCGACTCAGACTTATCGCGTAGCTGCTTGAACCATACCATATCTTGTACGGTACAAGTGGTATCATACAGTACGCAGGCGATGTCAATATCTAGTGCTCCCTGATTTTGCTTAAAGCGACTGAACTTACTTTTTTTGGGTTTAGGCGGTGTAAAGTCGAAGTTCAAAGCAAAATAAAGGGTATCTGCAACTAAGCCTAAGCCTTGCAAGCTGTCTGAGAGTAGCGGTTGGGAGGCAGAAGGTGACATAGTATTCCTTGTTATTCATATCTTAAATGAGTGAGTATAGGTCTATCGTCTTATAGCGAATGGTCTGGTGCGTTATTCATGACTACTTGATGCAGTAGCTCTGGTTTGGCATCCAATAAGCCTTTACCAAAACCTCGCAGCCACCAAACCAGTTGTGAGGTGAGATTGACGGTCGCTGTCACGGTAAGGGTGTCATCGGCATTGACCGTTACCGTTTGATCATCACTCAGCTTGCTCTCAGTGAGACTTTTGCCAGCTCGTTTGGTAAAGTGTAGCTCAATTGCGGTGTTTTTGCCATGATTAGGCAGCTGGTTTAGCAGCGGATGGGTAAAGCCCATACCGCCCGCATCCAAATAGTCATCTAACTCGAAGTCAGCAGGCGTTTGTGCCGCTGTCTCTAAAATCTCGACGCTATCAAAACGATGCAAAGCAAAGGTGCGGATAATGGCTTCTGGATCATCAGTACGCGTTGCTAGTAAGTAGATAATAACGCCGCGCTGGATGATAGCGATGGGATTTAAGATATACTCGCTGGCTTCTGATCGATTACTACGTGTGTAACAGGCTCTGATTTGCTGCTGGTAAAATAGCGCGTGATAAATACTATCTTTACTCGCAAGATCTATATCCGGAGCGATGAGCGGCTGAGTAGCAGGCTCGATACGCACGCGATCAATCCATGAGTGCGTGACTTTACTGTTTTTGAGTTGACGGCGAGCCAGATCAAACCAAGGGAATAGCTCATCTAGGATGACAGGAGGTAGCAGCTGAGTCAGGTTTGCCTCAACCATATTAAAAGCAACGGCCTGCGATAGATTCATATGCGGTAAGCTTTGGAGCGGTGCATCTTCTTTCCAGCGCCAGCCCTGCGGATTGGCGTTGTTTTTTTCGATAGGAAAGCGTTTGGCAAGGGCATTCAAGTCTCTTTGTACCGTACGCAGACTGATATCAAAACCAGCTAGAATAAGCTGTTCATAGATGTGAGTAGTACCGACCCAGCGATTGCGTTGTAGCTGCGAGAGCACTTGCCACTGACGCGCGGTAGTCGCTGCACCATGACGATTGTCTTTATCCTCTTTAGTCATCTTGCCAGCGTTAGTGGCGCCATCGTCAGCAGCAGAGTTGGATGCTACTGACGATAAAGAGCGTGTATTTTTAGGTTCTGGGGGGTGTACAGTCATTAAAGATAACCTTTATAGCGTCAATCTTAGGGTTAAAGGACTTTGTTAGGTCGCTATAGCTACAAATAGCTATGTCATTTTTATCATCGCAGAAATTTATCATCGCAGAAAATAGTCAAAGCGTCTAGATACGTTTATAGGGTCATTAACAATCGACAAGACCTTGGGGAAGATAAGTCAAAAGGTAGTGGTTAATAGTGCTCAGATGCGGTGTCATTGTTGTTATTTTTATTCTCTTCATTCTCTTCATTCTCTTTATTCTTAACACTGTCTTCATTGTCGTCAATAAGAGTGTCTTCTCTTTGCTGCTTTTTAAGACGCTTTGCTTTACGTTTCTTTTTGGCTTTTTGTTTGGACTCTTTATCAGTCTCGGCACTATTTATAGCACTGTCCAACGCACTATCTGAAGCGTTGTGCTCCTCATCCCAAGCGATAAGCCTACGCAGTACTTTACCAAACAAAGTGTCCTTGTGATAACGACCCTTTTTATTGAGATCATCTATCGGTAAACCGGTCATGAGCGTTAAAGCTTCGCTAAGTGTTTTTACGCCATATACGTGAAATTGTCCTGCGGCTACTGCCTCAACAATATCATCACGCAGCATTAATTGACTGACGTTCGCCATAGGAATAATGACGCCTTGTGTTCCTGTGAGTTGCTGCTCGCGGCAAGCATCAAAGAACCCTGCTATCTTGGCATTGATACCGCCAACCGCCTGAATCTCGCCAAGCTGATTCATAGAGCCTGTGATTGCAAGCGCTTGATTAATAGGCACATCCGCTAGCGCTGACAATAGCGCACAAGCTTCGCTAACGGTAGCGCTATCGCCATCGATATGAGCGTAGCTTTGTTCAAAGGCTAATGAAGCACTAAAGTTAAGGGCATGATGTTGGCTAAAAAGGGCACGTAAGTAGCTGGTCATGATGAGCATGCCCTTAGCGTGCAAGCTGCCGCCTAGATCGACATCGCGCTCAATATCGAGGATATCACCTGCACCTACGTTTGGCTGTATGACAGCGGTCAAACGCGCAGGCATCCCAAACTCACTATCGGCGTAGCTGACAACGGTAAGCGCATTGACTTGACCGGTAGCGTAGCCTTGGGTATTGATCAGCTGTTGACCATTTTTAAGCTCATTCCAATACAGATCGCGCAGGTAGCCTGAGCGCTCATCCATATCCAGAATAGCGCGCGTAACGTGATGGGCGCTGACGATAGGCGGGTGATCAGATTGCGGTGTAACTTGCTGCTCAAGGCGAGCGTGGCGATTGGATTCGTGCAGCAGTTTAATCAAGCGATCACTGTGTAGACTCAAGCGGTTTTGATCTTCAGCTTGCAAACTTAGATGCTCAAGCAGCGCTGCTTGCGCGCGACTGTCAAAGGGGTAGAGACCGGCGTCATCTATGATATCTGCCATCTTAGCCACCAATGCCAGTTCATGCTCAGGGTTACGCGTCACGTCGTCATGGAAGTCGGCGCGTACTTTAAATACCGCATCAAACTCAGGCTCCAATGCCAACAGCTCATAGTATAAGTCGGCTTCACCTAGCAGTATGACTTTGACATCGAGATCAATAGGGGCAGGGGAGAGGGATAGACTACCCGTCAAAGTGAGCATTTGTTCTAGGCTTGAGAGCTTAATCTTGCGCGATTGCAGCGCGCGTTTGAGCCCTTGCCAAGCGTACGGGTGCTCTAGTAAATGACTGGCTTCGAGCAGTAAGTAGCCCCCATTCGCACGGTGCAAAGCCCCTGCACGTATCATACTAACATCGGTGGTGACTGTACCGAGCTGGGTGATCTGCTCGACATGACCTAAGAGGTTAAGATGAGTTGGTAAATCCTCAAAGACGACAGGCGCACCGCTATTAGGGGTGTGACTGATCATCACATTGACCGCATAACGACTGGGCGTGTCCTCTAAAATCGCCGCAACAAAATCCTCATCATCGCCATTGACGATAGTGGCTGCGTGCGTCACCATATCATTGAATACGGTTTTTAGGTATGCAACCACTGCACGCTGGGCGGCAAACTGCTTGTAAATAGGGGCGAACAAGGGTTGCAAAGTACGCTGCGCCATACGTCGATGCAGTGCATCAATCGCATCATTAGCATCGTCTTCTAGCTGCTCTAAGGTAATGGTGAGTTGATTGAGCCGTTTGTACATGTGGTTTTTTTGCACAAAGTTGTTAAGCTCAAGATCTTGATAGCTTAATGGGTCTTCGGTTTCGTCATACTGCTGATTACCTCTCCTCACTAAAGGCACTTCACTGCTATTTGCGTTATCAGTAGCATTTGCAAATGGTGTCGTCTCCTCGTCAGCACTAGTGTCAGCATCTGAATTATCGTTGCGCTTAGTCAAGTGTTTAGGATGCACGAACACAGCTTTATTGTCTGAAGGTCTAAACGTAAGCGCTAAGTCGTACTGTTTGCCTTCTGCATTTAGGGCGTCGTATGCTAGGCTTTCTTGCTGATGAGCACTGTTTTTAATCGCTTCGATTCTGCTCTGATAATGCTCGCTACGAAAGCGCTGATCCAGACGTTTTTTTGCCTGCTGCCATAAGTGCTGCACCTGCTGTTGTAGTAACGCTCCTAAACCTGCTGGCAGATGTAAAGCAGTAGGCGCTCGAGCATTATCAAAATTATACACATAGACCC
Organism: uncultured Psychrobacter sp.; assembly: GCA_947489525.1. GTDB lineage: Bacteria > Pseudomonadota > Gammaproteobacteria > Pseudomonadales > Moraxellaceae > Psychrobacter. The sequence continues at coordinate 375,225 of CANLDW010000001.1, read as the reverse complement.
AGTCGCTTGGCGTCACCGCGCGCGCTGCAATTTCTTTGAGCACGCGAGTGATAATCGTACGCTTACCAAGACCGTTCTCACCAGCTGCAAAGATGTGATAACCACTAGCTTGAATATCTAGAGCAGTGTGCAAGGCTTTGAGCGCACGCTGCTGACCAAAGCCAATATCAAGCTTCGGCGCGGTACGAGTATCATCAGGCAGTAGCTCTGGGCGACTGTAGCGTTTAAGCTGGGCGGCGCTAAGGCGACAGCGCTCACTGACCGCTGTAAATACAGGAGATACGATTATCTCATCCGTTAAAGATTGAGCTGAGGTGGCTGATGCGTTAGATAATTCTAACGCGTCTAATGTCTTGTTGACGTGTTTTAAAGCTTGGGTCATAGGCGTATCTGTGTGCTTAAGTAGCTTAGGATAATTCATGGATATAAAAGGGGACAAGTAGAGTATAACTCAAGTCAATCTGTCGCTATTCAATATATCACCCTCATGATAAAATAGACGGCTTATGTGCCAAAACGGGATAATTAGTTCTATGTCAGCAGCTGCCACCCTCTCTTCTACTATAGATGCTACAGGCTTTGTAAAGCTAGGTGCTCAGCTACCTATGCTTGCCAGTACGCTTGCGCAGGCAGTACAAACTCTTGAGCTCACCCTAGATGCTCAGCAGCAGCGTATGCTACTACTGTATTTAGATAAGCTTTTGGTGTGGAATAAAGCGTATAATCTCACCGCGATCACTGATCCTGTAGAGGCATTGACTAAGCATATCATTGATTGTTTAGCTATTATAACGTATTTGCCAGCAGGTACACTGCTTGATATCGGTACTGGAGCAGGATTACCTGCGGTGATTATCGCCATTTGTCAACCAGAGCGTCGCTGTACCGCGCTCGATAGTAATCAAAAAAAGATCCGTTTTATCAAGCAAGTGAGTAGCGAGCTTGGTCTGACTAACGTCCAACCGATTGCTGCTCGCATTGAGGCGCATGAGGGTCACTACGATGTAGTCACGTCAAGAGCGTTTGCTAGCCTGACTGACTTTGTGCAAGTAGGCGCGTCGTGCCTTACGCCGCAGGGTTATCTATGTGCTATGAAAGGTAAAGCGCCAACTGATCCTGAGCTTGAGCAATTAGATGCAAGGTGGTATATCAATACAGTTAAGCTTAATGTCCCAAACTTAGAGGACACTCGACATTTAATTGAATTGTCGCGCAAAAATGTCTAAGCTATAGCAACCTAAGATGAGTTACTACAATAAATGGTAAAACAGCTTACTTGGTACTGATTACTCGGTGCAGCAAACGAAAATATTATTGTATATTGTATAAAAGCATTGCGTTTTAAAGATACGGTTGTATAAAAGATGAGCCTATACCTATAAACGAAGGCTGCGTTACATCAAACAAATTGAGTGAGTGTATGGAAATCATAGCAATTGCGAATCAAAAAGGCGGGGTCGGTAAAACGACGACAGCGGTAAACTTGACCGCGAGTTTGGCCGCTAAGCGCAAACGCGTATTGCTGATTGACCTAGATCCACAAGGCAACGCGACCACGGGCACAGGTCTTGATAAAAACAGTTTGGATATTACGATTGCAGATGTTTTTTTGGATGGCGTATCCTTGCAAGAAGCGATCGTACAGAGTCCAGCAGGCTTTGATGTAGTAGCAGCGAACCGTGAACTTGCTGGCATGGATATTACTCTGATGAGTCAAACTAACAGTCACGAGCTGTTAAAGACGGCTGTAAGTGATCTGGTCGCTGGACAACAAAACCCGTATGATTATATCATCATGGACTGTGCGCCGAGTTTAAACTTGTTGACCATTAATGCTTTAGTAGCTACCGACGGGGTTATCATTCCGATGCAATGCGAATACTACGCGCTCGAGGGACTTGCTGATCTGTCACAAACTATTGAGCGCTTGACAGAATTGAACCCTAAGCTGCACATTCGCGGTGTGGTTAGAACGCTTTTTGATGCGCGCAATACGCTAGCTAACGACGTGTCAGCAGAGTTGGACGCTCACTTTGGAACGCTTATGTATCGCACCCACATTCCTAGAAATATCCGGTTGGCTGAGGCACCAGCGCACGGTATGCCTGTACTAGCGTATGAGCGGTGGTCTAAGGGCGCGCGTGCTTATAAGAAGCTGGCGGCTGAGGTTATAAAACAAAGTCAATAAGTATGTCTGTATAAAGGTAGGTCAAACAAGTTATCAATTAATCCATTATTAGATGGCGCATGTGTTAATCTTGGCACTCACTAAATGCAGCTGATATAAGCGCGTATTTATTGATAACCATATGACAGTTATTTTAGAGTTAGAGGATAGGTAATCATGGCGAAAAAGCGAGGATTGGCTGCCAACCGAGGGTTAGACGCTCTGTTGGGATCAATCAAAAAAGAGAAGGAAATTACCGCCTCAGCCCTCCAAGACGATAGCGCGGTGAGCCGTAGTGCATCCTTTAGCGACATAGCGACAGCCAAGCCATCTACCTCAGATACTCACGTTAACTCTAAGGCCAAATCTGCCGCTCAAGATACAGACGTGACAACCGCGTTTAGTAAAGAGGTAAACAATAAGCAGCAGAATGCCGATACCAATTCCAATTCCAATTCCAATTTTAAGGATCAAGACGCTAGTGGTAAACGTGCGCCGCGAGCTGGACGTACAACGCCTAAAGCGCGTAGCAGTACTGATAGTAGTAGCGCAGAGGATCAAATCAGCTTAGTACAGATAGAAGTGATACGACTACAAGCAGGGAAGTATCAGCCAAGGCGCGATATGAGCGAGACGGCTTTGACTGAGTTGGCGTCATCTATTGAGCAGCACGGCGTTATGCAGCCTATCGTCATCCGTCCTCTACTGGCAAACGAAGATAAAAGTGCTGATGGTGTCACTCATGAGATTATTGCAGGTGAACGGCGCTGGCGTGCGGCAAAAATGGCAGGTAAGACGCTGATACCCGCTATCGAGCGCGCCTTATCTGATGAGCTGGCGATTGCACTGGCACTAATTGAGAATATTCAGCGCGAAGATCTATCCGTGATTGAGCAAGCCGCCGCTCTACAGCGCTTTCATACTGAGTTTGGGATGAGCCATGCTATGATTGCTGACATCGTTGGCAAAGCACGTACTACAGTCTCAAACTTACTCAGACTCAATCAGCTGCATGACACCGTAAAAGATCACCTCTCAAGCAGTGCTCTAGATATGGGACATGCGCGTACCTTGTTAGCGTTATCCTCTGAGCAGCAGCCGATCATCGCCCAAAAAATTATCGATGGTAATTTAACGGTTCGTGATACCGAAAAGTTAGTAAAATCTATCTTGCAGCCTGTAACGAAAGCAGATAAAGCGCAGCAGAGCCAGTATCATGAGGCTGAGCGTTTAAAGCAGCGTTTAACCGATGCCCTAGGTGCCGAGGTTAAACTTAAACAAAAAAAAGATGGCAAAGGTAGTGTAGAGATATTCTTCCATAACCAAGACGAGTTTGCTGCGCTAGTCAAGTTCTTGGATGCCCAAAGCTAAGATTTACGTTGTTGATGTTATATTTTATTGAAGTCATGTAGCAAGTGGCGTTTAGCATTAAGCGCTGCTTATGATAGCTAATGCTGTCAGTGATTGAGGAGTAGACGCAAATTATAAGGCTTATTGCTATCAGTTCTTGAGTGAACGATGCAAAAGATCCTAATAATCAGCGTTAATGGTCTTATTTTCATGACAACTATAAGAGAGTAAACATGTGGGAGTTGGTAAAAGCGGGCGGTTGGTTAATGACGCCTATTGTATTGTGTTCAATCCTTGCGCTGGTTATTATTATTGAGCGCAGTCACACCTTGCAATTTAGCAAAATCGTACCTAATCGGTTACGTGAACAGCTGATCAGTAGATTGCGCGAAAACGGTGATATTGGTCGTACGCAGCTCATGAATGTCAAAGAAAAAACCGCGCTTGGCGATATACTCGCAACAGGTTTGCTCTATCGTCAGTACGGTCTAGAATCGATGACGATGCACATGCAAAATCGCGCTAGCGTACAGATACATCAGTTAGAAAAAAACATTAATATGTTAGGGACGATAGGCGCTATTGCTCCGCTCCTTGGTCTGCTTGGCACAGTCCTTGGTATCATCTCATCATTTTTGGCGATTACTGATGGTGCAATGCAAGACCCTACGCTTCTAGCAGCTGGCGTATCACAAGCACTGATTACTACTGCTGCTGGGATGATTGTTGCTATACCAGCGCTGGTCGCTTATCGTTATTTTCAGCGCCGAATAATCGATATCAACGCTCAGTTTGAGACGCAAGCGGGTCTTATGGTTCAAGAGCTATACGACTATAATTTACTGGACGATCTACCCGCCATGACGGTAACCAATACTCATGATAGTATGCTGGATCAGGATCTTGCATCAAATGCAATAGGTAAGACGCTAGGATTAAATACCAATGCGGCGACAACCTAGTTGGGTCAGTCATAACCTTAATAGTAAAAGAGACCGTTATGCGCTTTAGAAAACCAACCGTGGAACCGCTTGAGATCAATCTAACACCTATGATTGATTGCTTATTGTTTTTGATCGTTTTTTTGCTACTCGCCACTTCATTTAATCACTTTAGCCGTATCAATATTATTTTGCCTGAGGCCGAGGGCGTTGCGCTTGCTGAGCAAAGCTCGACAATTGAAGTCGCTGTGCAAGAGGACGGTAGCTACTTAGTCAATGGTATTAGTTTAGCGAGCAATAGCGAGGCTGAGCTAATTAATATGTTACAGCAAGAAGCAGGCGGCAATCGCGAGATGTTATTTGTTATTGCCGCTGATGCGAACGCGACGCATCAAGCAGTGGTACGGGTAATGGATGTGGCGGGTAAACTGGGTTTTTTAAACCTTAACATTAGCACCGTTGTGCCTTTAGGTCAGTCTTTACCCAGTCAATAACAGATAAGTCTATACTGAGGATAAGTGCTCTCTTCACTACCGTATTATAACCTCAGTAGCCGTACTACAAATTCACGCAATTATTTAAATTGAGGCTTTTATGAGCCAAGGGTATGACTCTACAAAGTCTTCTTTAAAGGCACCTGTTAATAAAAAATTAGGCGCTCCCAAACAGCGCACTTTAAAAAAGACCCCGCAAAACCAGCCTTATCCTGTGCCCAAGTACAAGACGCTGCTGCGCTTATTGGGCTACCTAAAACCCTATTGGTGGGCGCTACTGCTGACGGTTTTAGGTTTTGCAATCAATGCAGGTACGGAGATTTGGATCGCAAAACTGCTGCAATACATCACCAATGCCATAAATAATAATGATCAAGCCAAACAAAATTTATTCCCCTTTATTATCGTTTTATTGTTTTTTGTGCGCGGTGTCGGTAGCTTTTTGGGTAATTATTATACTGCTTTGGTTTCACGTAACTTAGTATATGAACTACGAGTTGCTGTATTTAATAAACTGCTACGTTTGCCAAGCTCCTTTTATTTAGTTCACCCTGCAGGCACCATCTCATCAAAGCTTATCTTCGATGTCGAGCAGGTCACAGCCGCCAGTACCGATTCATTAAAGACGGTGCTACGTGATGGGTTGACTGTTGTCGCCTTACTTGGATTCTTGTTTTACAGTAATTGGCGTCTGACTTTCATACTGTTTTTGGTACTACCACCGATACTCTGGTTAATTCGCATTGCCTCAAGACGCTACCTTAAGCTCTCAAAAGGTATCCAGCAGACGATGGGAGATGTTAGTCACATCACTAATGAAGTCATCACTGGCTACCAAGTGGTCAAAAACTATGGCGGCCAAGCCTACGAGTCCAAACGTTTTGATAAAACGTCTAAGAAGAACTTGCGTCAGGGTATGAAGATTGTGGTTACTAATAGCATTAATACCCCTGCTGTGCAGTTATTGATGGCAATAGCGATGGCAACCGTGGTTTGGCTGGCACTACGACCTGCTGTTATTGATGATATCTCAGCAGGTGAGTTTATCTCTTATATTGCTGCAGCAGGTCTACTGAGTAAACCGGTGCGCTCACTGACCGATGTTAATCAAAAACTACAAAAAGGTATTGCGGCAGGTGAGTCTATATTTGCGTTACTCGATGAGCAAGAGGAAGAAGACACAGGTAGTGTGGCTCCAGAGTTGTCAGGCAATATTAAACTTGATAATGTCGGGCTCGTGTATCCGGATTCGACAGTAGCGCTACAAGGTTTTAGTCTAGATATACGCGCCGGTGAAACTATTGCACTAGTGGGGCGTAGTGGTGCTGGCAAATCATCCTTAGTGAATCTATTGACGCGTACGCTCATTCCATCCTCAGGTCAAATCACGATTGATGGCTTACCGATTGCAGATATCAAGCTTGAGAGCTTACGCGGGCAAATTGCTATGGTCGATCAGCAAGTCGTGCTGTTTAATACGACTGTGTTTAACAATATAGCCTACGGTAGCCTTGCAGATAAGTCACAAGCTGATGTTGAGCAAGCGGCAAAAGATGCCTTTGCCCACGATTTTATTATGAATTTGCCAAACGGGTACGAGAGTGAGATAGGTGCTGAGGGCTTGCAGTTATCTGGTGGTCAGCGTCAGCGTCTATCTATTGCTCGCGCTTTGTTAAAGAATGCGCCTATTTTGATACTCGATGAGGCCACAAGTGCACTGGACAACGAATCTGAATACTACATACAACAAGCACTTGATAATGTTATGAAAGATCGTACCACGCTAGTTATCGCTCATAGATTGACGACTATCGAGTCTGCAGATCGGATCGCCGTGATGGATCGGGGTCAGATCGTAGAGATAGGTACGCATGACGAATTGATGCAAAATCAAGGCCACTACGCGCAAATGTATGAGCGCGACTTTGAGTGATGTAAGGGCCCAGTATGACATCTAGTGAACGCAACGAGGTAGCGCCATGAGCCTTGAGACGGCTATTACTCAAGCATGGCAACGTAAAGCGGTTTGGTTGTGGTTATTACTACCGATAAGCTGGCTGTACGGACTGATTAGCGCCCTACGCCGTTATGCTTATAAAACGGGCATAAAAACCAGCTATCGTGCCCCCGTTCCTGTCATGATCATAGGTAATATCACAATAGGCGGTAGTGGTAAAACCCCTCTAATTATCACTTTAGTTCAGTATCTTATGCGCCAAGGTATAAGCGTTGGGGTGATCAGCCGTGGATATGGCGGTGATGAACGTATGATGCCAGCGCTAGTGCGTAAGGATAGTTTGCCAAGTGTAGTTGGTGATGAGCCTTGTCTTATTGTGGCAACGACAAGGGTGCCCATGGCAGTTTGCCCTGATCGCAAACAGGCGATTATAACGTTGCTTGAAGCGTATCCAAGCATACAGATCATTGTCGCAGATGATGGCTTACAGCATTATGCATTGCAACGTGATATCGAATGGGTTGTAGTTGATAGCGCGCGCGGATTTGGCAATCAGCAACTCCTGCCAACAGGGTTCTTGCGTGAACCCTTATCGCGTCTGCAGGATGTCGATGTCATCTATCACGAAGCGCCACAGACGCCTCTATCTCTTGAGCCGCGCGCTACAAATGACAAAAGTAATCAGCACAGTGATACACAGTTAGTAATGCAGTTACAGCCTGATAAGCTGGTACCGTTATGGCAAGAGTTTGCGTGTCGCTCAGCGCCCTCTATAGGCACTACCGTACACGCACTAAGCGGCATTGGGTATCCAAAGCGCTTTTTTACGACACTTGAGATGCTTGGCTATACTCTCATTGTTCACCCTTATCCTGATCATTACAACTTTAGCCTTAGTGAATTATTGGATTACACTGAATATCCTATTATCATGACGACCAAAGATGCCGTAAAGATTCGAGCATTGGTAAATCAGGCTCTTGCTGCAAGTACGCTGAGTGAACCGTATCAAGAGCTTGTCAGTAGAGTCTGGGTATTACCGGTCACAGCAGTACTGTCTGATACCTGTTATGAGCGATTACAACAGCAACTACAGCGCTATGATATACAAGGCTGCATGCCCAACGCCGAAGATGTTTAGTATAGGAATAAATAATGCCAATACCTGCTAAAACCCATATTGTGATTCCAGCGCGCTTTAACAGTACGCGTTTACCCGGCAAGCCATTACTACACATTCATGGTAGACCAATGATCTTGTGGGTGGCCGAAAAGGCGAGATCCGCTCATTTTGCTGATGATATGTGTATCGCGACCGATAACGAGCAGATTGCGCGCATCTGTATGGATGCCGGTTTTGAAGTGGTTATGACCCAAAGCAGCCACGTTTCTGGTACGGATCGTTTGGCTGAGGTGGCCGCTATTAAAGGCTGGGCTACTCATGATATCGTCATTAACATGCAAGGCGATGAGCCTTTAGTACCGCCGCTACTACTTGAACAAGTAAAGAATCTGCTCGTGCAAGATAGTGTGAGTGTCATGGCAACTTTATGTGAGCCTATCGACGATTATCATACCTTTGAGCGTCCTTCAGTTGTCAAAGTAGTCAGCCGAACACATGGCACCCAGCAGCGCGCTCTATACTTTAGCCGGGCGCCTATTCCTTGTGACCGTGATAAAGCACTCAGCGAGCACAACCTCATACCGAGCGCTACTCATTCATCAGACAATCAAGATAGCCAAAACAGTCAAGACAACACAGAGTCTGCACCCAAGAATGCGTATCGACATTTAGGCTTGTACGCTTATCGCGTTAGCTTATTGCAGCAGTTCGTACACTGGCCGCAGACCCCTCTTGAGCAGTTAGAGAGTTTAGAGCAGCTACGCGTCCTAGAAAACGGCGGCGCTATCGCTATTGCTACAGCAGCGTGTCACCTGCCTGCGGGCGTGGATACGCAGGAGGATTTAGATCGCTTAAATGCTCTGAGCCTTGAGGCGTTTCAGGGTAGTGCGCCAAAATAGTAGCGCTGCAAGCGAAATAGCCTAAGCAATTTAAAGTCTATTTTGAGTAAATATCCGAGCATACGCCTTAAAAGTAGTCGATCCACTAGAGTAGATTAAGTATTTAACCAGTAGGTATAACCCTATGAGTAAAAAATGATAGACGCGACGTATTTGACTGATGATGTTTACTTTGCACCTTTGCTACCGTGGCAAGAGCCGTTATGGACTCGGTTGACGCAGCGGGTACAACAAACTCAGACATTGCCGCATGCTCTACTTGCAGCAGGTATGACAGGGATAGGTAAGCGCGCTTTTATTTGGCGTCTAGTGGCTTGGCTGTTGTGTCGTCTGCGCGATCAGCAGCCGACAGGTGCGTGCGGTAGCTGCGAGAGCTGTCAGTGGCTGCGCTCTGGCACGCATCCAAGTTTACAAGTGCTACCCATCGATAGTATGCCAATTAGTGAAGCCAATCGAATACCTGAGAGTAGTAAGAAAAGCAAAACCAATACCACGCGTAAGATAAAAATTGATGATATACGCGCATTACAGCCTTTTATTTATCAAGGCGGGCAGGGCATGCGTATTTGCGTCTTGGATTATGCCGAACAGATGACTATTGCAGCGGCAAACGCGCTGCTAAAAACCCTAGAAGAGCCTCAAGCTCAGGTACATCTATTTTTGCTAAGCGACGTACCAGCGCTGCTGCTACCAACTATAAAGAGCCGCGTGCAGCAATTACCGCTACAGACCATTGAGCATATGTTAGCTCAAACCTATGTGACCGATACATTGAATGCGACGTTAAACGACGTCATAAGCAAGGACGACATTGAGCAGCTGCTGCGCTTAGCAAACGGTGCGCCGCTTGCTGCGACAGCACTTGCTACGACTCCATGGTACAGCAAACGGTCCTTGTGGCTAACCACATGGCAAGCGCTACGTAGCGGTGCGCGTAGCAGTGTTGCCGCTAGTGACTACTGGCAAGATCAGCTCGATATCAGCGCGTTTATCACCTTAACTGAGCTTATGCTAGTTGATATGCGCCGAATCTGCCTAGGATTGGATACGCGTCAACCCGATGTCAAAATGTCTGCCGCAATAGCTAGTAACCCACCGTCCGATAACGCAATAGAAGCATTGGTAGATAGTTTAAACGAGATCAAAGTTGCCCTCGGACAAAATGTGCAAGATAAATATGCTTATGATAAGCTGATGCACAAACTTGCGTTACTATAGCTGTGTCTGCAACACAGTGAACGTTTATTAATACGATCAACTTAGACTATTTTAGGAGCTCATGATGGCAATGCCAGGACGCGGCGGGATTTTATCCTGTCATATTGAAGATGTCGCTACGCTATATGCCAGCTACTTATCTTTTATCAGTAACGGAGCACTGTTTGTACCCTCTAACCGAGTACAGCAGTTAGGCGATGAGGTTTTTATTGCGGTAACTTTGCCAAACTCTAGCGAGCGTTTGCCTATGAATGGCAAAATCGTCTGGATTAATTCAAAGGAGCAAAGCAGCCGACCAGCTGGATTCGCCGTACAGATCGGAACTGATATCGCAGGACAAAAGATTAAAAATGAGATTGAGCGTTTGTTGGCAGGTAAGATCGACAGTCTACAAGCCACTTATACTATGTAAATAATACCTCATATAGGTTGAGTAAAGCGGTATGTCTGTTTTTTATTAAAGCAGCTTTGCTAGCTATATTAAAGTAGCTTTGATTGCTTAATAGCGCGGCGGCACAAACATATCGTTCGGTATAGGCTCGCGGTAGTACTCATCGTCGCGTTTACGCTCAGGCAGTGCTACATCGTCTCGCGGTACTTCTTTATATGGAATCTGTTCAAGCAAGTGCGCTATGCAGTTGAGGCGGGCGCGCTTTTTATTATTGCCCTCAACCACCCACCACGGTGCCTCTGGGATATGAGTGCGCTCAAACATCGTCTCTTTAGCCTTAGTATAGTCCTCCCAGCGCCGTCTTGATTCAAGATCCATAGGGGAGAGCTTCCACTGTTTAAGCGGGTCATGAATACGGCTCATAAAACGCGAGTGTTGCTCGTCATCGGTGATTGAGAACCAGTACTTGACTAGACGGATACCAGAGCGTACGAGCATGCGCTCAAACGCGGGTACGGACTGAAAAAACTCTTCGTACTGAGCGTCAGTACAAAAGCCCATGACCCGCTCGACACCCACGCGGTTGTACCAACTGCGATCGAATAAAACGATCTCGCCTGCTGCTGGTAGATGCGCAACGTAGCGCTGAAAGTACCACTGCGACTGCTCGCGCTCAGTGGGTGCAGGGAGCGCTGCCACCCTACAAACCCGTGGATTTAGGCGTTGAGTAATGCGCTTAATTGCGCCGCCTTTGCCGGCTGAGTCGCGGCCTTCAAATATAACGACAATACGCTCGCCGTGCTCCACAACCCAGTCTTGTAGTTTAATAAGCTCGCGCTGCAAACGCACCAGCTCGCGAAAATAGGTACGACGATCTAGGCGCTCTTGTTCGCTCATCTTGCGTCCATCAAAGCGATAATCACGGACGTAATCGTCGATCTCGTTCTCAAGCTCTTCATCATAAGTATCAATAAGATCCTGATGCATCTTGTAACGCAGCTCATCATTATAGATCTCTTTATCCATACGCGCGACAAAGTTGTCTTGCTCAGCAGGGCTTAACTCATTACGCTCTTGCAAAGTCAGGGATTTTGGATCGATTGCTTTAGGTATCTTCGCCATAGTGCACTCTTAATTAAACGCTTTAGAGGTTATGTTATAAGAGTAACACACCTTTTATAGTGCTTATTATAGTACGTAGCAATACGCTACGTTTTTGTAGCAAATCATATTAAAAAAATACCCTCCAATTATGGAGGGTACTGATAAATAGTTAGACTATAAATATAGGACTGTAAAAGCGACTTATTTTTCTAAGATACAAGTTACGCCTTGACCGCCAGCGGCGCAGATAGAGATTAGCGCGCGACCTGAACCTTTTTGGTCTAGCAGCTTAGCAGCAGTGGCTAATATGCGGCCACCCGTTGCTGCAAAAGGGTGTCCGGCTGCAAGTGATGAGCCGTTGACGTTAAGCTTGCTGCGGTCGATAGAGCCAAGCGGCGCATCCAAACCTAAGCGCTCTTTGCAGAAGGTCTCATCTTCCCAAGCGGCAAGCGTTGAGAGCACTTGCGCGGCAAAGGCTTCGTGGATCTCATAAAAGTCGAAGTCCTGCAAGCTTAGACCAGCACGTTCAAGCATACGCGGGACAGCGTACGTTGGCGCCATGAGCAGACCTTCGGTTCTACCCGTCTTGCCTATGAAGTCAACAGCGGCTGTTTCTTGATGCACGATATAAGCGAGCGCTTTTAGATCGTGCTCTTTTGCCCACTCATCTGTAGCTAACAGCACACATGAGGCGCCATCGGTGAGCGGCGTTGAGTTACCAGCGGTCATGGTGGGATGAGGACTCTTTTTACCAAATACAGGCTTTAGTTTGCCCAGTTTTTCAACCGTTGTATCAGGACGCAGGTTGTTGTCACGAGTCAGACCCTTGTATGGAGTGATAAGATCATCAAAGAAGCCTTCTTCATAAGCGCGCGCTAAGTTTTGATGACTATTGAAAGTCAATTCGTCTTGCTCTTTGCGACCAATGTTCCACTCAAGCGTTGTAATCGCTTGATGCTCGCCCATCGATAAACCCGTACGCGGCTCACCATTTTGCGGCGTATCGAGCAGGTCTTTTGGATTAATACCCATTAATGCTTTTAGACGTTGTTTGTTGTCTTTAGCAGCGCCAAGTTTAATCATTACCTTGCGCAGACCATCACCTAGGGCAATAGGAGCGTCTGAAGTGGTATCCACACCGCCTATAATCGCTGAGTCAATAAGACCTAAGGCGATTTTGTTCGCTGAGGCAAACGTGGCTTGTAGACCAGTACCACAAGCTTGAGAGATGTCGTACGATGGGGTATGCGGATTAAGGGCGGTGTTGAGTACGGACTCACGCGTTAAGTTGATGTCACGGCTTAGCTTCATGACTGCGCCTGCGACCACTTCACCTAATACTTCGTCCTGCAAGTTGTAACGCTCAATCAAACCATTTAGGGCAGCTGTTAGCATATCTGTGTTGCTAGCATCCGCGTACGCGCCGTTTGAACGGGCGAACGGAATACGATTACCGCCAATGACTGCAACGCGCTGCTGATTCGGGCTCAGCTTAGTGTTACTGCGCTTGGCCGCTTTTGAGGTTTGAGTAGCACCTGAGGTTTTAGAGGCAGTGTTAGACTTATCGCTGCTATCTTGAGTTGTTTTTTGCGCGTTGTTGGCGCTATCTTTTTGATTACTCGTGTTATTCATACTTGGCTCTTGTTGTTGGTTAGCTTTAGTTTCAGAGGTTGCAGAGTTGGCTGTGGTATCAAAAGTATTGAGGTTATCAGCATTCTCAGCTTCTTGACGCAAATCCTCTTTAATCTTTGCTTTTTTCTGACTTTGGTTATTGCTTTGGGTATCGTCGACAGAATTACCATCTGCATCAACGATATCTGTGGCTTTTTTTAGCTCAGCGATAGAGTCGTAGTGCGCTTCGTTATCTTGACTGGCACTGCTACTTTGATCCTTGTTATCTTTATTATCGGTTGGGCGAGCAGTGTTACTCACTTCTTTACCACCAGATTTTACGACGGTACTCTCGACGACGGGGCTATTCTTATTGTTACTCATAAAATTATCCTTAAAGCATATGATTGTAGGTAAGGTATAAAAAGCATGCTAAAAATTTACAATAAACAAGATAAGCTATCAATATTTAGCATAGAGGTTAATACCTATCATAAGGTATTATTACTTATCATAAAACGTAAATACGTATCATAACGTCACGACAGTGTCGCATTATAGTTAGATTTGACTAAGTATTATAGGCTTTTGCATAAGCTAAGAGTAGTCTATATCCATAACGCTATGCAGTCCTAGGTTGGTTAGATACGCTAGGCTTGTGGTATGTAGATCCTTGTTTAATCGTGTATTAATATCTTGTTGCAAATTATTTAAAGTAAGATTTGATTAAAAAAGCTAAGTAAAATAACTTACCAGTCAAAGAGATAAACAAGCCATACGCAGGTAAGTACTCACTACGGCATGGCAAGTAGCATTTAATCAAAACCTCTTAAGTGCTGCTGATTTTAGCATAAGCGGTAGTACTTTAAATGGTTGATCGGTAACGCGTTGTTGTCTAGTCGTTTATCTTTGCCGCAGTTTATGCTAGCAGCACTACACTAGGTTCGGTGTTAATTAACGTCATCTTACCAGTCATATTGTGATAGTGACATATGACAGCAACACTTGGACTTGTATACTCTGGACGTGTATAGTTAGGCCAGTTTTTATAGTACGCGGCACTGTGATTGTGCTCAGCATCTATAAAACCGGTGTCTATAAAATCAGCGTCTATATAGTAAGTCCACATGCTTATCTCAACTTATCATTTATATTAATTGACTATAAAAGGAATACATTATGTCAGACCGTTACGGTGAATTTGTTCAATCCTCAGTTGGTAAAAAAGTTGCTAAAAATTTAGGCTTGCCTATGCCGGTTGCTCTTGACCGTTTCGAGAGTGGTCAGCGCTTGGTGCGCGGCAGTGTGCTGGTCGGTGCTGCCACAGGCGATGACAACCGCGTCAGTGCATCGATTGCCCGTATTTTGTCTGAGCTGCATGCTGAGGTATTTGTGAACAGCAGTGATAGCGTGAAAGACGCGTTAGCTGAGGCGGATGTAGAAGCAAAAGCCAATACAGGGAGCGAAGATAAGTTTAAAATCTTATTGTTTGATGCCAGCAATATCAGTAACGCTGATGAGCTCAAAGCCGTTTATGAGTTCTTTCATGCAGCAGCGCGCCGCGTTGAAAAATCTGGTCGTGTGATTATCGTTGGTCGCCCGCCTGAGAACATCACTGATATAGAAGGTGCCTTGGCTCAGCGCTCGCTTGAGGGTTTTGTTAAATCGGTAGGTAAAGAGTTTAAACGCGGTATTACCGCCCAGCTCATTTATGTTGAAGAAGGCGCTGAGCAAAACCTTGACTCAACACTACGCTTCTTTACCTCTGCGCGCTCAGCTTACGTTTCAGGACAGGTTGTGCGTGTCGGCAAAGGCGACGCTATCGATGTGGACTGGACACAGCCTTTGGGCGGCAAAACCATGCTGGTCACTGGCGCTAGTCGCGGTATTGGCGAAGCCATCGCCCGTGTATTAGCTCGTGAAGGCGCGCATGTGATTTGTCTAGATGTGCCGCAGCAGCAAGCAGATCTACAAAAAGTTGCCAGCGAGATCAGTGGTTCAACGCTTGCGGTAGATATCACCAGTGATGAGGCGGGTAAAGAGATCGCTGAGGCGGCGCAAAAACGCGGCGGTCTGGATGCTATTGTTCATAACGCTGGGGTCACACGCGATAAAACACTTGCCAAGATGGATGAAAAAAAATGGGATATGGTGATCGATATCAACCTTGCCAGTATCGCTCGCCTCAATCGCTACTTATTAGATAACGATGTGTTTAAAGAAAACGCGCGTATCGTCTGCGTCTCTTCAATCTCAGGTATCGCTGGTAACTTAGGACAAACCAACTATGCAACCTCAAAAGCAGGCGTCATAGGTCTGGTTAACGCCACTGCCAAACAGTTGGCACGTAATGATAATGGCATGACGATTAACGCGGTTGCACCCGGCTTTATTGAGACGCAAATGACAGAAGCCATTCCTTTTGCCATTCGTGAAGCGGGTCGCCGTATGAACTCTATGAGTCAAGGTGGTCTGCCTGTTGATGTTGCTGAGACTATCGCTTGGCTTGCTTCACCAGCATCAGGTGGTCTAAATGGCAACACGGTACGCGTCTGTGGTCAAAGCTTGCTTGGCGCTTAAACGATTATAGTTACATTTTTTTTATAATCTATTTTAATAGACTTATTTATATAAAGAGTGAGCTACAAAGCTGGTATATTATTTTGACAAGCTCACATCTGCTTACGAAATAATTGCTGGTGAAGGGTAACAAAGCTGCCTTAGGGCGGCTTTTTTATGATAAAAACACAGACTTATTATGGTAACTTACCATGCCAGATGCACATTGATGACAAGCCTAAGTAACCTCGTAACAATGAGTAGTACAAGCGCTTAGTTATATTTTATAACATTGACAATGCTGTATCCGTAATAGCATGGATGCATTCACAGACTCGGTTTAAGGATTTATTTATGTCAGATAAACATTTTGATGTGCTGCCAAAAGCGCATACCACCTACGCCAACATTATCAAAAGCCTATTACCTATTGGTGACAACCATAAAGTGGATCGCGATGCGCTACCGCAAGCGACCTATTACGTGGACGAGTTACACATTGATCAAAGTAACCTTGATGACTATCGTAAGATTTGCGGTTTTGGTGATAATGGCAAAGTACCTATCACATACTTCTCAGTGCTCTCGCAGACCTTGCAGATGAACATGATGGTCAAAGAACCCTTTCCTTTTGCTATGCTAGGACTGGTACATATTGACAACAGCGTAACGCAGTATCGTCCTATTGGCGAACGCGAAACAGTAGCTATGTCCGTCAGCTTTGACAACCTGCGCGATCACGCTCAAGGTCAACAGTTCGACTTTGTAACTAAGGTTGAATCAAACGATGAGGTGATATGGGAAGGGACGTCCACTTATCTTGCGCGTAGCAAAAAGCCAAAAGGCAATAAAAAGGACAAAAGCGCTCCGCGTCCTGCTACCGTTAAGCCTTTGGTGGATGAAGCAGGTACGCACAGTATCTTTGAAGTACCAGAAGATATCGGTCGCCGCTATGCTTTTGTGTCAGGCGACTTCAATCTTATTCACCTGCATCCGCTATCCGCGCGTGCTTTTGGTTTTCCAAAAGCGATCGCCCACGGTATGTGGTCAAAAGCTAAATGTCTTGCGCTAATAGGGGACTTACCTGATGCCTGTACGGTTGAGGTATCCTTTAAATTACCGATATTTCTGCCTGCTGAGGTGGAGCTGATTGCAGAGCCTGCTGATGCGCTCAGAGATACTGAAGATCACTGCACGTTTGGACTATACAACGCAAAAAATGATAAGCCGCATCTAGCTGGTATTATCAAATTAGCTGACGACGATAAATAGACGCGTTCTAAAGATAAGCAGTTCTACGCTAATAGCAGGACTGCTTACATTTAGTCAGTACTATCCAATGAATAATATCTACGAATACTTATACGCTTATGACTTTACAACAAAGTGTAACAGGCACTGATTTGCCTGATAATAGAGCCAATAGCAATAGCGACGCTGAAACGGATCATAGTGACGCTGCAAACGCCCAAGACCGTGACGATGTTCAAACTATTGAGGATGGCGCAGGTGACCTTGCTAATCTGGCCAAGGATAACGGTATAGATCTAGCAGCGCAGCTTAGTCCTTATTTTCGCCCAGATGAGCAAACCATCGTTTGCGGCGCACTGGATAAGGATAAAGTACAGGCATTAGCTGACGCTGGTGTTGAGCTGGTGATCAGTTTGCAACCTGATGATGAGCTTAGCTTCGATGAAAAGGAGGCTGTGACGCAGGCAGGTATGGCTTATGAGCACTTACCTATTAGCGGCGCTCAGGATCTAAAGCAGCTCAACATCTTAGCGTTTGATAAAATTTTACGTCAGTATCACGGCAAAAAAACAGCTATGCACTGTAAGTCAGCAGGTCGGGTCGGCGCTGCGATGGCACTACGCACAGGTTGGCTACGTGGCCGTAAGATGGATACCGCTATGGCGCGTGGTCGCAGTCACGGTCTTAACGAGATGTTTGAACAAGAGGTTTATAATCGCTTGTTAGTACCACGCTGATGAGCGGCACGCCCTAATGTCGATGGAATAATTATGACTGCAAATACCCGTGAATCTGCAACCTCGCATACGAGTATCAATAGCGATATCCAAGAGCGGATGCAGCAGCTGCTAACAGAACTACAATTGGATGACACGCCAGCAGGCGGCGCACTTGTGGTGTACCAAGCAGGTGTATGCATTGCACAAGCGGCTGCCGGTATGGCGCAAGCTGATCTGGCGTGGCAACCTGATACCTTGGCACTAAATTTTTCGACTGGTAAAGGGGTGCTGGCGACGCTAGTACATGTTTTGGT
Organism: uncultured Psychrobacter sp.; assembly: GCA_947489525.1. Classification (GTDB taxonomy): domain Bacteria; phylum Pseudomonadota; class Gammaproteobacteria; order Pseudomonadales; family Moraxellaceae; genus Psychrobacter. The sequence continues at coordinate 357,127 of CANLDW010000001.1, read as the reverse complement.
GTCGCAGCAACTACTGGATTATGATGCAGCAATCGCTACTTACTGGCCAGATTTTGGTGCAAAGGGTAAAGCAGATATTACGTTGCGTATGGTCATGTCGCATCGAGCGGATTTGTTCTCGATAAATAGTATCGACACTCACAACACAGCTGGCAGCGACGCGCTACGCGACTGGCAGCTGATGCTACAAAAGGTTGCCGTTATGCCGATAACGCCGCCTGAAGATGCGCACTCTTACGATAGTGCGTATAGCGCCCTGGTATATGGCTGGGTGCTGGGCGGTGTGATAGAAGCGGTCACTAAGATGTCTTTGGCTCAGGCGCTACGTCAATATCTGACTGAGCCATTAAGTATTGCAGATAGTTGCTATTTTGGTGTGCCGAGCGCTAAAGTCGCTGATGTGGCTCGCTTAGCTAAAAACTTTGCACCGACATCAAGTGTAGCTCAGCCTAGTCGTAGACGCCGTAAGCCTGTGCTAAAGGTAGACTCACAGCAAACGCTTGAGACTTATGCTCATCTGCCCACATATCAGTGCTGGATGCAGCATACTGATCATAACTGCGCTAACAGTGAGCAAACAGAGGCGTCCGTTCATAACGATTCACAGACTTTGTTAGATACAGCTCAAATTAATCGCCTGTACTTCGATAGTAGCCAGCTTAACCTTAGAAACTATAAAGCCGCTCTGATACCTAATAATGAGCAGCCCATTGACTACTATAATGAACAAACCCTCCAAGCGGTTATCCCAGCAGCTAACGGTGTGGCCTCAGCACAAGCGCTGGCGACTATTTATGCGATGCTAGCTAACGGCGGCGTTTGGCAGGGTAAAACATTGATTGATGCGGCAACCTTTGAGCAGCTATCAACTGTTCAAGTGACAGGGCAAGATGCGGTGATGCCAGCGGATATGCAATGGCGTTTGGGCTATCATAAACTATTAAGCGTTTGTACCGATGCGGGTACGGGTTTTGGACATATGGGCTATAACGGCTCAGTAGCTTGGTGCGACCCCGCGCGTCAGCTCTCTTTTGCTTTTATTCATAACTTCGATATTACGATGCTAAATGATGTGCGTCAGTTTGCATTGACTGAGTCGCTATTGGCACTGATAGACCAGCTAGCTTAATGAGCTATAGCGTGGACTTACAGGGTTATCTATCAAAGCACTACTTATCAAAGTCCTATCTACTAAAACACTACTTTTTATCTGGAGTCATCTTAAGTAACCACGGGGCACTCATACCGTGAATAAAGATAGAAACCAAAATGACAATGGAACAAACTACCCAGAGTTTAATGGCGTCTTCCTCAGAAAAATAACCTTGATTAAGCGCGTAGGATAAATAATATAGCGTACCAATACCGCGGATACCAAGTGCTGAGATGACGTATTTCTCGGTGTGATGCATATTAAGCCCTGTCAGCGCTACCACTCCGCCAATAGGGCGTATAAGCAGTAAAAAAGCCAAACTTACCAAATAGACGCGCCAAGTCAGCTCCACGCCTGAGGCTAATCCCTGACCAATAAAAATACCAAAGGCGACCAATACTACAGACATGAGTAGCCCCTCTGATTGATCCGCAAAATCATGCAGATCTTGATGATAGCTGTGCTCATGCTCTGAGCGGCGAAAGGCAAAGGCGGCGACGAACACGGCAATAAAACCGTAGCTCTCGACAAGCTCAGCGAGACCATAAGCGCTCAGCGTCAAAGCGATAACCAAGTAGCCTTGTGACATCGTCGTATTTTCATCATTATAAGCAAATACGACTTTTCCGAGTATTTTACCGACGATAACACCGACGAGCACACCGACACCAATCTGCCATAAGACGTCGTGAGTAAACCATGACCACAATAGCGCGCCATCTATAGCTTTACCTTCGTTAAAAGCCTCGGCAACTTTGATCGCCAGATAGACAAACGGAAAAGCTAAGCCGTCATTGAGACCTGCCTCTGAGGTCAAAGTAAATCTAGGCGTATCCTCGCTGCCCGTATTAGGTGGTCCTACTTGGATACTAGCGGCTAGCACCGGATCAGTAGGCGCGAGTACAGCGCCAAGTAAGATAGCCGCACCTAAGCCCAGCCCAAAAGCATAGTAGCCTAGAACGCCCATAGCAAAGATACCAATCGGCATCGTAATCAGTAATAGCCGAGCCGTCGGTCGCCAAAGTCGCCACGATAGCGGCGTATCGATTTTTATACCGGCCCCAACTAAAGAGACTAAGACCACAATCTCAGTAATCTTTTCAATGATTAGACCATCATCTATCGGATGCAAAAAAACTAAATCTGTCCACCAGTAGCCAAGCAGTATACCGAAGCTCACTTGTAGCATGGGCAGTGAGATCGGTGCGTTTTTAAATAGGCGCGGGAAAAATGCCCCTAGCAAAAAAGCTACGGCGCCAACCAAGAGTAATAAGTTATAGTTCTCAATCATAAGGTATCTGCAGTTACTTATATTTTTATTTAATAGACGCTAAAGACTGAAAGTTAAGGCATAGGGTGGTTCGTTGTCAAAATAGATTCATCTATAGCTCAGTTATTGCCATTTAGATAATGTTAGTAAGCAGGTCATTGCGGGCAAATCTAATCTGTCAACGGCGTTCACTATCATGACGTAAGGGTGTAAAAGAGTACGAAAAAAAACGTTATCAGAATTTATTTTGCGTTGTCTTTTAGTATTAAGCTAACAATAGTAAATAATTATTCTTAAGAGTGGAGTAACTAGATTGTCTATTGGCTAGATAGTGTATCGGCTGTTGCTTAGTATTCTCCATAAAAAAACCAGCATTATTGCTGGCTTTGGTGTTATTTAAAATTTTATGGTGTTAGACCAAGTCAAGCGATCGATTAGCGCTCAACTTGACTGACATCACGGACTGCGCCTGTATCCGCGCTAGTCGTCATCGCCGCATAAGCACGTAGAGCAGGCGAGACGTGACGCTCACGGCTCACAGGCTTCCACGCATGGCGTCCGCGCGCTTCCATAGCATCGCGGCGTGCAGCTAGATCGGCGTCACTAACATCCATATTGATACTGCGATTAGGGATATCAATGAGGATAGTATCGCCTTCTTCAACCAGACCAATAGCGCCGCCTTCTGCCGCCTCTGGGCTGGCGTGTCCAATCGATAGTCCTGAGGTGCCACCTGAGAAGCGACCATCAGTGAGTAGGGCGCACTGTTTACCTAAGCCTTTTGACTTAAGATAAGTGGTCGGATACAGCATCTCTTGCATACCAGGGCCGCCTTTTGGACCTTCATAGCGAATGATAACCACATCGCCTGCGATGATTTTATCACCAAGTACCGCCTCAACTGCAGCATCTTGGGATTCAAAAATGCGCGCGCGTCCGGTAAAGGTGAGATTGCTTTCATCAACCCCTGCGGTTTTGACCACGCAGCCGCGTTCTGCGATATTGCCATAGAGTACGGCAAGGCCGCCATCTTTTGAGTAGGCGTGCTTAGCGCTACGGATACAGCCCGACTCGCGGTTAACATCGAGATTTGGCCACTCTTTTGCTTGTGAAAAGGCTTCGGTGGTACGGACGCCGCCTGGCGCTGCGATATAGCGTGCGCGCGCCTCAGTATTATCAGAGTTCATAATGTCCCACTTATCGATAGCCGCGCGCATAGATGGACTATGGATCGTTGGTACATCGGTTTGTAATAGACCAGCACGGTCAAGCTCGGCGAGTAGTGCCATGACGCCGCCTGCGCGATGCACGTCTTCCATGTGGTACTTTTGGGTAGCTGGTGCAACTTTTGAGAGGCAAGGCACACGGCGACTGAGGCGATCGATATCAGCCATCTTAAAATCGACCTCAGCTTCATTAGCAGCAGCCAGTAAATGCAAAATAGTATTAGTTGAGCCGCCCATGGCGATATCTAGACTCATAGCATTTTCAAACGCCGCCTTGCTGGCAATAGAGCGCGGCAGTACCGAATCATCATCTTGCTCATAACGACGCTTCGCTAGATCAACGATCGTGCGACCCGCTTCTAAGAAAAGCTCGCGGCGCAGCGCATGGGTGGCAAGTAGTGAGCCGTTACCCGGCAGTGATAACCCCAAGGCTTCGGTCAAACAGTTCATGGAGTTGGCAGTAAACATCCCTGAGCACGAACCGCACGTTGGACAAGCCGAGACTTCAATAGCAAGGACGTCTTCATCACTAATGGTATCGTCAGCGGCGTCCATCATGGCGTCGACTAGATCGAGTTTACGAATGGCGTTGCCTTTACTATCAACCGCTTGCGCGTCGCTTTGACCATCATTGTTATGACTGTGCGCAACGGTACTGGCAATCACTTTACCCGCTTCCATCGGCCCGCCTGATACAAAAACAACAGGGATATTCAGGCGCATGGCAGCCATCAGCATACCTGGGGTGATTTTATCGCAATTGGAGATACACACGAGGGCATCAGCGCAGTGCGCATTGACCATGTATTCGACTGAATCCGCAATCAGATCGCGACTGGGCAGGGAGTACAGCATGCCACTATGACCCATAGCAATACCGTCATCGACCGCAATAGTGTTGAACTCCTTAGCCACGCCGCCCGCTTGTTCGATCTCACGCGCTACCAGTTGCCCTAGGTCTTTTAGATGCACGTGACCGGGAACAAACTGGGTAAAGGAGTTGGCGATGGCAATAATCGGCTTGCCAAAGTCGCCATCGGTCATGCCAGTGGCGCGCCATAGGGCGCGTGCACCTGCCATATTACGACCACCGGTAGAAGTTTTTGAGCGATAATCCATGTGAGAATCCTTACAAATTGGTGTGATTGATGGTTTAATAGTTATTTGGTATTAATTCAATAGAGTATGTCTTTAGATAAGACAGGAACAGAATCATTATTCAATACGTTCTAAAATAGCGGCTTCAAACCAGGGTAGCTTATCTTTATCTGCTTCTAATTTAGCAATAAGGGTGAGAGCATGGGTAGCCGGCAATAACTGATAGTCTGCGCTATCATCAATCTTCAATATTGTCTCACTATCTGTGTTTTGCTCATCGATACTAACCAAAGTCTGCTTGCCATTTTTGTACAGCACATCAATGCGGCCAAAAAACTGCCAGTCTTTAAAGGCAGCAATAATAGCATCTTCTGACTTTTGGGTATAAATTTGCTGGGTCGCTTTACCCGTATTGGTCCAATGCAAACGCACAGCTAATTGCAGCGCTTCGCTAAAAACCACCAAAGAGCCAACCACTTTGACATGCCAAGGACTAACAATTAAGTCTTCGCTAACGCCAATAAGCTTGGCTGCAGCGCTTGCTGTCATTGGCGTATTAAACTGCGCAAGCAAGTTTGGCGTCAAAGGATGTGTCTGCTTGACACTATCCTCTAAGCTATCATAATGATATAAGAAAGGAAGCGGCTTATCTTGAGTGACCATCTTTTCGCTAACTTTACAATTATGAATACGCCAGCTAATAGTAGTATCCGTTAGCGCTTCTGCTAATATAATAGCGTTTGGATCGATAGGCGTATCAATGTCAGTGGCGTCAGTGGCAGCAGAGGCGTCTACCACCTTGCTACTAAGGGTAGCCTCAGGGTAGAGCTCTATATAAGTATCACTATGATTAGTTATTTGAGTAGGCAAGGCAGTCAAATCCATAATGTTGGTACGAATAAAATAGAGGGCTAATATAACATTTATAGCCTAGGTCTCGCTAATAAATTAGTTGGTTAGTTTAGTATTCTTATAAAGTGTCAATCTTACTTAAATTCTATACAGCCTCTAAGTATAAAGATAAATTAGCCGTATTTTGTCCATTTGATTTCTATATAATATCGATGAATAAACCAAAACAAGGCAGATAATGAAAGATTCTGTTGATAATCAATCCATTCAACAATGGATGACGTCAGACCGTCTTTATGAAGAATATCTCTTCTTCTATCTACTTATTTGCCTATTTTGGTTTTTCGTTGGCTTATTTTCTATTGGTATATACATACCAGTATTTAACGATATTCAAAACCTAATCCTCAACTCTGTATGGTTCTTGCTCTTATGTGTGGCCTTAAGTATTCCTAAGTTTTGGTATCGGCTGATAAAAGGCAAAAATGCGTACCTGTTTCAAGCCACTGCAAAGGTAGATAAAACGCTGAGCAGTATAGAAGATATTCAGCAAAGGGAGCAGGTGTATAAGCAGATTGCTAGCAATGGCAAACTACCACCTAACCGATTAGAAACGCTATCACTGGCATTTTTATTTGCATTCATACTTTTCGATATATTGTATATCCGTAGCTGGATAAGTGATTTGAGCTTGGTGTGGCAGCCTGACTGGGTCAATGCGTGCATTGGTTGGGTACATAATAATCTATCGATGCCTCCAATTAGCGAAGATAGACAGGTTTTTAATTTATGGTTCAATGGCGGTCATAGTGACACGGTATTACAGGAGCTCTTTGGTGATGAGTGGGCATTTTTGGCTTCTACATTTGGTGATGCGGCAATGTTTTACCACTTTATTCGAGTGGTAATGTTTGTTCCTATCTTAGCGGCATTGTCGATCGTATTGTGGAAGCCATTAAAGTGGCTAGGTATGCAGCAAATTGATCCCAGGAATATTCACAGTGTCATGTCTTTCTTACGCAGTTGTGCATGGTCGCTTATTTTTGCCTTTTTTATAGCGATTGGTACGTGGGGTTTTGTAACTAAAACTACTTGGTTTACGTTAGGTTTGATAGACCAAGAAGCGTGGTTCGAGAATTTGTACATCAACGGTTTATACCTATTTATCGTTTTTGGTATCCGATTTTTTTATGGCTGGTTCGTTTTTTGGAAAAACGTTTTTACAGCCCCTAAATAACAGATATCTTGCATAAGTCGTTGCTAACCCTTGATACTCTGTCAATAGAGGTTAATAAAATAGTGCTTTCGCAGTAAGTCTAATATAACTATGAGTATACGAGTGAGTGAGCCGTTCTAGTGTCATATTAGCAGCTTGTACTAAATGTCCATTTCGTCCACTATATATAACACGTTAATTTTAAAACCATGAAAAGGAAGTAAAATAATGAGTCAAAACAATCAAACCCAATACGACGACAATAATATTTTTGCCAAAATGCTAAAGGGCGATATCCCTTATCATAAGGTTTATGAAGACGATAAAACCCTCGCCTTTATGGATATTATGCCGCAGGCTAAAGGTCATGTCCTCGTCATCCCTAAACAAAAAGCGGTAGATCTTGCCGACTTGGAACCTGAATACGCGGCAGCGGTTCTCATGACATCTAAAAAAGTGATGGCAGCCCAGCGGCAAGTGTTCGAACGTGAGGGCGTGATTCAGATGCAATTAAACGGTGCGCAGGCCGGTCAAACGGTGTTTCATTACCATGTCCACCTAGTTCCCAGTAGTATTCATGAACTCGGTCGTCATGCAGTTACGCAAGCAGACAATGCTGAGCTAGCGGTGCAGGCCGAGCAGTTAGCTGCTGCCATATACGCTTAACCTTGTAAAAACCTATAACATGCTCTACAAGAGAATTCTAGTTTTAAAAAAAACAATTTTTAAAAAGAACAGTTTAATGGCTGTTCTTTTTTTTATGGTTTTTAATGGCTGTTCTTTTTTTATGGTTAAAGTAGCTAAGCAGAAGCGCTTTAACATCCTTTAAAGCTTATCTTAAACCTCACCTAAATACCGTTTATACCAACAAAACGACCATTAATATTTACAAAAGTTTTGCAATTTAATTTTGATATTAGCCAGACAGTTGTGATATAAATCCTGCCAACTGCTGGTATGTTCTTTATTAGGGCGTGTTGAACATTCATAAATGAGCACTGCTGATCGCTGCTCGTTTATCAAAGCTGTGTTCCAGACAAGGCGCAAGTCGATGATAATGTTAATACCTTAGCGAGACTTGCAACACACTGCTTATATAGAGCTGGGGAGCAATTTTAGCATCAGCCCCTCTTATTAAGTATTAAGTTGCTGGGGACAGGACTATTTTTTGCCGCTGCTGTGATAAAAATAGACGCTTAGAATGACTAAACTTACTCTTTTTATCTGTGCATCGCCTAAAAAATAGTCTCTGTCAGTGCCATGATCGAATAATCAAACACGCCCTAAACTTACTTTACCGCATCTTTACAAACCCTTGATGAGTAAAGATCTATGGATCGTTCTATGAAAAAAGCCCTGCCGCGCTCTACTATTTTGATGCCCGTATTTGTACCGACAGCGATTGTCATGATACTGCTGGTGATCGGCACCTCGGTCAATCCGCAACTGGCAAGTGAGGTGTTTGCCGAGGTGTTAAGCTTCACGACAGAGACTTTTGGTTGGTTTTATATGCTGGCGACGGCGTTGTTTCTTATATTTATTGTAATACTTGCGTTTTCGCCTTATGGCAGTATCAAGCTAGGCCCAGATCACGGCGTGGCTCAGTATACCTTTATTGAATGGTTTGCGATGCTGTTCTCAGCAGGATACGGCATTGCCCTGCTATTTTATGGGGTCGCTGAACCCGTGTTACATTTTGCTACGCCGCCGCTATCAGAACCGCAAACCATTGCAGCGGCAAAAGAAGCGATGCAAATTGCTTACTTTCACTGGGGTTTTCACATTTGGGCGATCAATGGCGTTGTCGCATTGACCTTGGCCTATTTTGCTTATCGTCAAGGTCTGCCATTATCAATGCGCTCAACGCTTTATCCGTTCATCGGCGAAAAGATACATGGTCCTATCGGACACGGCGTTGATGTGTTTGCTATCTTGAGTACGTTGTTTGGGCTGGCAACGAGCCTTGGGATTTCAGTCTCACAGATTAATACCGGTTTAAATTATCTAGTTCCTAGTATTCCCGTTAATACGACGGTGCAAGTCATTGCTATTGCTATCATCACAGGTCTTGCGCTGATATCCGTACTAGCAGGAATGGACAAAGGGGTAAAACGCCTCTCTATTCTCAATATGATTATAGCCACGGCGCTAATGATGTTCGTATTTGTCGTCGGTCCTTCGGTATTTATTCTCAATGCCTTTATGGAAAATACAGGTAGTTATTTAGGCAATATTGTTGAGCGTACCTTTAGCTTGCAAGCTTATCAGCAGGGCGACTGGATCACCAGTTGGACACTGTTTATCTTTGCATGGACGATTTCATGGTCACCCTTTGTCGGTATTTTTATCGCTAAGATCAGCCGAGGACGTACCATTCGCGAGTTTATCTTAGGTGTCATGCTCGTACCCACTATCTTTACGTTTTTCTGGTTTTCGGTGTTTGGTGATACGGCGCTCCACATGATCATGGTACAAGGCTATGAGTCGCTGATCACTGAGGTGCAAGACAATCAAGCTATTGCTTTGTTCAAATTGCTGGAAAATCTACCCTTAACCCAAGTGGTATCAGCGCTAGCTGTGGTGCTTATTGTGACCTTTTTTATCACCTCGTCGGACTCAGGCTCACTGGTGATTGATTCACTAGCCGCAGGGGGACGTAGTGATACGCCTGCATGGCAGCGTACCTTTTGGGTGGTGACACTAGGCATTGTCGCTGCGGTACTTTTATTTGCAGGGGGTCTACAAGCATTACAAACGGCCGCTATTGTTAGCGCGTTACCTTTTACTATTATTATTTTGATAGCGATGTATGGGATGTGGCGCGCGCTGCGTATTGAAGGGCATCGCAATGAGAGTCTAGCAACCGATAATCATCTACCGCCGCACTTACTAAAGCTTGATGCTTGGCGCGACCGCATTGACTATATTACTGCTCAGCCTACGCGTGAGGAGGTTTTGAGCTACATCGAAACTACCGTCATGGCATCGATGACTGAGGTCGCTGAAAAGTTTAAAGAGACAGGCTGGACACCTGCGGTTAATTTCGATACGATCAATAATCGTGCGGTGTTAGAGCTACAACGCGGTGATAGTATCGAGTTTTGGTATGAGGTACGTTTAGCAGAACACGATGCGCCTGATTACTATAGCGAGGGTAGGGTCAATACTACGCCGCAAGACCACTATTATCGTGCTGAGGTTTATCTGCGCCGCGGCGGTCAAACGTACGATTTGTATGGATATCAGTCAGAGTCCGTTATTAACGATATTATTGACCACTTCGAAAAATATCTATACTTCATCAATGTATCGCCTGATAGCTTACCTTGGCGTATGCAGGAGCATGATGAAGCTATTACGCTTGAGCAAGGGAGTGTGTTTGATAAATAGCATATATGCAGGTAAACGACTTGCAATATAGCGACTAACCCTTAGAATAACGACTTGTTTCGCAAAAGACTCAAGTCGTTTTTTATGTCTATAAATACTCCGTCTTATACTCATAAGCAAACCCCTACTGTCAATGACCATCCCTTGTTGCAGCCACTATCTATTGGCGGCTTGAGCGTTGATAATCGTTTGATGGTTGCGCCTATGGCAGGGGTAACGGACAACCCGTTTCGCAGACTATGTAAATCCTTTGGGGCAGGTCACGCAGTCAGCGAGATGATCATCGCTGACACCGCACTGTATGCCCGCAAAAAGTCTTTGTACCGAGCCAACTTCGATAATGAGATTGCGCCAATATCTGCGCAAATCGCGGGCGCGGAGCCTGATAAGTTAGCGGAGGCGGCGCGCTATCAGATCGATAATGGCGCGCAAATTATCGATATTAATATGGGCTGCCCCGCTAAAAAGGTCTGCCGTAAGCTGGCAGGCTCAGCGCTGCTACAAGATGAAGATTTAGTCGCGCGTCTGCTGGATGCCGCTGTTAGCGCTGTGGATGCTCCGGTGACTTTAAAGACTAGACTTGGCTTTGAGAATGGACGCGAGAATATACTGCGCGTTGCCAAGCGAGCAGAGCAAGCAGGCATAGCGGCGATTGCTATCCATGGGCGTACCCGCGAGGATATGTATAGCGGTCGTGCACGTTATGAGCTTATCCGCGAGGTCAAGGACAGCATCAATATTCCAGTCATCGCTAATGGCGATATCGATAGCGCGCAAAAGGCGCAAGAGGTCTATGAGCTCACAAATTGCGATGCGGTCATGATAGGGCGCGCAGCGCAAGGGCAGCCGTGGCTGTTTCGGGATATTGAGCATTATCTGCGTACAGGTGAAGTGCTTGCTGCCCCTGATATTAGCGAGATTAAAGCTATTGTCTTAGCGCATCTCGAAGAATTGTATGCCTTTTATGGTGAGTATTCAGGGTGCCGTATCGCTCGCAAACACATCGCTTGGTACACCACAGGCATTCCAAACTCGAATGCCTTTCGTCAAGCTATGTATAGCGAAGAGAGTACGGCGGGTCAATTTAGAGCCGTTGAGACTTTTTTGAGCGCTCATTAAACAAGACTTTGAGAGTTATGTTTTTAGGGTTGCTCGACGTTATTAGAGTGCGTTTTTTGTTTGGGAACAGCGCTGTTCTCTTTTTGCCAAGGGAAGCGACCTTCAAGCTCCACTTGTAAGGATAGACTTAAGAAGGTACGGATCAGGACAATAATACCGAGTACCATGACGCCTTGTAGCGTCGGTTCGGTCACAACAGTCGCCATAATGTCAGCGGCGATGAGCACTTCAAGTCCTAATAGGATAGATTTACCAACCGTTTGTCTGATTTCAACATAGCTGTCGTGACTGAGTCCACCCGCCATGCGAAAAGCACGAAAAAACGCATAGAACAGCCCAAAGAACATGATGAGTACGCCAAGCACTTCGACGATCTTGGCAATCAGATCAATATATTCAGCTAAGACCTCTATCAAAACGGACTCTCCTCTTAGTATTTGTAAGGTATCAATAAGTGTAGTAAGTCAAGTAAAAACGCGCCACAGTATCCAAGATAGACCGACGACAATAATAGTAATGACCATCAAGCGTTTGAGCCAGTAGGGGATAAGCGGTTTTTTATAGCTAATTTCACCCAATTGACTCTCAACGCCGCGTTGCAGAGTTTGAAAGCCGCGTGCGGACTGCGTAGTTTTTACTTTATCTTTTACCAGTGGTTCAGCCAATTCAGATGTCCTATCAGAGCTTAACGCTTGAGTCGGAATGCCTTGTTTGCTAGCAATCTTGTTCAGGGTTTGCTGCTGTTCGGTTTTAAGATTAGCTTCATACGCGTCAATACGCGCTTTGGCGGCGTCCATACTGATGTGCTCATCAGCGGCTAGCGTTTTGATCGCCATCACGATGTTGCCTTTATCGACCATCATCTGTATCGCTTTGGGTAATTTTTTTTGTTTATCAGCACTATCCGCTGCCACACGTTGGTCTGAATTAAACATAAATTATCCTATATCAGTTGTATTTATTCTTTGTTAGATACCAATTAGATACCAAAATTAGTATAACAACTTTAACTCATATCTCTATATGAATTGGTTAAACTGAACCCGTATAAAAAATACCGCGATCAGACGATTGCGGTATTTTATTTATATCGGTAGTACTTAAAGACTGTTAAGTGCTCTGAAACTAAAGCCTAATCAAAAACGATATAAACTATTTATCTTTCCAGCGCTGGATAGACTCTTTAATGACCTCTTTAGCTTCACTAACATCACCCCAAGACTCAACCACAGTCGTGCCGGCTTTTTTGAGATCTTTATAGTGACTAAAATGGAAGTTTAACTGGTTAATTAACTGCTTTGGCAAGTCATCCAAGCTGCTATAAGCGTTACCCGTGTCGCGATCATCGGCTGGTACTACGACAATTTTGTCATCGACTTCACCATCATCAACGAACTTCATGACGCCGATAACTTTGGCTTTTAAAAAGATACCTGTAGGTAGTGGCTGTTCAGTGATGATTAGGGCGTCAAGCTCATCGCCATCTTCATCAAGGGTTTGCGGGATAAAGCCATAATTACAAGGCTTAGCAAAGATTTGCGGATCGATACGATCTAGCTCAAAAACAGCAAGCTCACGATTCCATTCAATTTTATGGCTGCTGCCTGCTGGAATCTCAACCACTACGTTGATCTCGCCGCCATCAACGTCGCCTGCGTCCAAAATCTTATTAAAATCTGCCATCATATACTCCTATGTTTTTATGAACTAAAAGGGGTAGTTGTCACTATGACCAATACTACTCAAAGATGTCTAAGATAAACCGTGTGCGAGTATAACAAGTTTGGCTTAGATTTTCTCGTCTCGCTTAAGTCTAAGCAGGCACGATATTATGCTGAATTTGACTCAAGAGAAAAGACACAAGAAGCTATCGGCTAAAGCATAGGTATTAGATTTGGGATTATTTAGAAGAGATAGGACGCAGATCGATCAGCCCAGCATGACGGCGCGCGATATTGTTCACTAGCTTTTGGGTAATCTGTGCGTAGTTTATTGCGCTGTTCTTAGCAGTATTTATAGCGGTGTCATTCATAGCAATGACATCGGCTAAGCGTAGCATCTGCATGCCCGCATAGCCGCAAGGATTGATCGCATTAAACGCCGATAGATCGCAGTCGATGTTCAGCGCTAAGCCGTGGTAGCTAAAATTGTGCTTAATCTTAAAGCCTAGCGAGGCTACTTTGCCGAGCATGATAGAGTCTGTTGTTACAGAGCTTGGCGCTATGTCGCTATATAAATAAACCCCAGGCGCATCGCGTCGCGCGCGGGCATCAATCTTAGTTGTAGAGTCAAATGTAGGGTGATGAATTAAGCAATCATTGATGACGTCTTCTAAGGCTTGCTCGGCATGTGACACCAGATTACGGACACTCCAGCCCAAACTGCCTAGATCAAACAACCAGTAAACGACCAGTTGACCTGTACCGTGCCATGTCACTTGACCGCCGCGATCAGTCTTGATAATTGGGGTATTATTGCGCTGCAAGATGTGCTCTTCTTTGCCTGCTTGCCCTAGGGTATAGACGTCGTTGTGATCAACGAGCCATAGCTCATCCGGTGTGCGCACGCCGTCCTTTTTTAACGCGATACGCTCAAGGGTGCGTGCGAGCATCTGCTCATAAGTCTCGCGGTAGTCAGCACTGCTAAGGGCGCGTGTGAGCAAGGCAGCGCTTAGCTTCTGTGAGTTATTAAACGTTGGATTTGGCATAATCGGTCAATATAGTTGTTTGATATAGTCGTATGGTTATAAGGTGGTAGCTTTAAAAAACGAGTAAGCTCAATGGTGGAGTTAAACTAGTAATAAGATATGAATCAATAAGGTAGAGATTGCAACGGCAACAAACCCAAGAGTCAAATAAAGCGCGTGTTGCTACTGTTCATTGTGTCATCAATACGCTACATTAAATAGCAGTATAACGCGGTTTGAGTGTTTATAGTTAGTCGGTGTTATATAACATCGTTCTCACTACTCGCTCGGCTAAAATCAGGGTCATTAGCGAATACTACATTGATTTATAACTATTTTAAGTTTTGTCACAAGGAAGACATATGCCAAACCATCATGAATATGCCATGGATACGACAGCCGGCATGGCTACAGAAGCGCTGAGTACGGTCGATACCATAGACGATCTAAAAGCTCAGTTCGCAAGGTTACGCGCGCTAAGCCGTAGTCAGCCGATCAATGATTGGAACACGCGCGAGACGCAGCTGGATAATCTCGAGGCCATGCTGAGCGATCATCAAAGTAACTTTGAAGAAGCGATCAACGCCGATTTTGGTCATCGTAGTAAGTCTGAGACCCAGTTCGCTGAGCTATTTCCTAGTTTTACGGGTATCAGTCATGCCAAAAAGCACGGTAAAAAATGGATGAAAACCCGCCGTGCGCCGATCTCAGCTCTGTATAGACCCGCCCATAATGAGATCCAGCCGCAGCCTTTAGGCGTCGTTGGTATCATGGTGCCATGGAACTATCCGCTTTATTTGGCAGTAGGTCCTATTATCGATGCGCTGACCGCGGGTAATCGCATCATGGTAAAAATGAGTGAGGCGGCGCCGCAGTTTGCTCAAGCTTTTGCTGATGCCGTTGCCCATTACTTCTCTCCAGATATAATGTGTGTGGTCTTAGGTGAAGTCGACATCGCCGAAGCATTTAGTAAGCTACCCTTTGATCATCTACTCTATACAGGCTCTACTGAGGTCGGTAAAAAAGTTATGGCCGCCGCCGCGCCCAACTTAACTCCAGTGACGCTTGAGCTGGGTGGTAAATCGCCTGTTATTGTCCTCGATGGTGCCAATTTAGAAGCTGCGGTCAACCGTGTCATGATGGGTAAGACACTAAACGCTGGCCAAACTTGTATCGCGCCTGATTACGTGCTTATCCAGCGTAAAGATCATGAGCGCTTTATTGCCCTAGCGAAGGAATGGATGCAAAATCACTATCCCAATATTACGGATAATAAAGACTATTCGCGTATTATTAATGGTTCGCAGTTCAAGCGTGTCCAAGGCTATCTAGACGATCTGCCAAGCGATGAAGTTCGAAATCTCACTGATGTTAAGGCTGATAGTGATACGCGATTGATGCCCCCTGTTATTGTTAGCGAACCTGCACCTGAGAGTGAAGTGATGCAAAACGAGCTGTTTGCACCTGTGCTACCGCTTATGCACTACGATACCCTCGATGATGCTATCAGCTTCGTTAATGAACGTCCGCGCCCGCTTGCGCTATACGTGTTCGGTGACAACAATAAAGATATCGATAAAGTACGTACGCAAACGGTATCGGGCGGCGTCTGTATTAATGAGGTGCTCATGCATGTCACCCAGCACGAGCTTCCCTTTGGCGGAGTCGGGCACTCAGGCACAGGCGCATATCATGGCAAGGCAGGTTTTGAGCGTTTAAGCCACATGAAGCCTGTTTTTGTGCAGTCTAAGATCAATGGTATGAATTTATTGCTCCCGCCTTATGGTGCGCTGTTCAAAAAAGGCATTGGCATGTTTTTAAAATAGGTGTTTTGAAATAAACGTTTGATATATGACCGCTAGAGCACCTACTTATAGTAGGTGCTTTTTTATGTCGTAAATCATAAATAAGCATTTGTTATCCTTTATATAAGTCGCTACACTTTGTAATTGGAATATAACTACAAAAAGGATGTGCCGTGCGCCATTGGACTGCGTTAAGTTTGCTGTTACTTACCTCATTATTCTATCCTCTAACAGCTGTACAAGCGGCCGCACCGTCAACTTGTGATGCGCCCATTAAATTTGGCGCGCTGACGTGGGAGAGCGGTCAGTTCACCACAGGTGTGCTTAAGTACATCACTGAACAGGGTTATGGCTGTCAAGTTGAAGAAGTGCCAGGCGCCGGACCTGCGCTTGAGACGGCACTAGCACAAAACGACATTCAGATTATTGCAGAGCAGTGGGTGGGACGCTCGCCCATTATGGAGCAAGCGATCAGTAACAACAAAGTCGCGGTCATCGGTGATACGCTTGAGGGCGGTGCGACCCAAGGCTGGTACGTGCCAAGCTACGTCCTTGAGGATAATCCCGGTCTACGTCGTTATCAGGATCTACCTCAGTACGCTGAGCTGTTTCAAGACCCTGAGGATCCAACTAAAGCTCGTTTTATGAACTGTCCCTCAGGCTGGGCATGTGAGATATTTAATACCCGTCTGCTTGAGAACACTGGTCTAGATCGTACGTTTAATAATGCGCATCCGGGTACAGGTGCGGCGCTGGACGCTGAGATTGCCTCCGCTTTTGAGCAGCGTAAACCGCTACTGTTTTATTACTGGCAGCCTACGGGTCTTATGGCAAAATACGACTTTGCGCCGCTTGAATTTCCTGCGCACGTCGATGCGTGCTGGCAGGACTTGCTGCTCGCAGATGGCACCTCGGACTGTGTTTCAGGCTTTCCAGTCTCGCCGCTCAAGATTGCTGCCTCAACGCCTTTTATTGCTAACAACCCTGAGCTGACCAAAGCGTTTGAGCAGGTCAAATTCACCCCTGATCAGCTCAATGGTGCGATTTTGGAGATGAGCGAAACTAAGCGCAGCGGTGATGAGCAAGCGCTGGTATTTTTGCGCGCCCATCCTGAGGTATGGCAGCCGTGGGTCTCGGCTGAAGCCGCGGATAATCTCTCATCGGCACTAGGTATTGAACAAGTATCAGGTAGTAGTGGTGACACTTATACCAATGCTAACCTAGATGACCCGCTAAATAATTCAGCGTCCAATACGTGGCTAGCGTGGTCATCAAGCTTTCCGTCGTGGTCACTTGAGACGCCGCTCAATAACGCGCTGGCAGGTCTAGTACGCAACTACGGTGAGGTGTTTCGCGGTATTAGCCACGTGACGCTGACATACTTGCTACTGCCTATTGAGCGGGTACTCAGCTTTATTCCGCCTTGGCTTATTATTGCCCTAGTATCAGTGCTCGCTTGGTTTGGCGTACGCAAGATCTGGTTTGCCCTCGCTTGCGGCGTCGGACTGTTTTTGATAGGCGCGTTTGGTCTGTGGGGTGCGCTGATTGATACTTTAGCGCTACTCATCGTCTCAGTACTAGTGACTGTCGTTATTGGCATACCTATCGGTATTGCGATGTCCAGTAGTACGCTGCTGCGCAAGATGATTACTCCTATACTTGATGTCATGCAGACGATGCCAAGCTTTGTTTACTTGATACCCGTCCTGATGCTCTTTGGTATTGGTAAAGTGCCAGCGCTGTTCGCAACTATCATCTACGCACTGCCGCCTTTGATTCGCTTAACCATGCTGGGCGTCACCCAAGTTAATCATGAGATGATCGAAGCGGGGCGCTCATTTGGTAGTACGCACTGGCAGTTACTGATTTGGATAAAGCTGCCGCAAGCATTGCCTAGTATTATGGCAGGCATTAACCAAGCGGTTATGATGTCGCTTGCGATGGTGGTACTCGCTTCGATGATCGGCGCGCCGGGTCTTGGCGAAGATGTACTGCAATCTATCCAAACCTTAAATATTGGTCAAGGCTTACAAGCAGGTGCAGCGATCGTTATTGTCGCCATTATCATTGACCGTATTAGTCAAGCGTTCGGTCAAGGTCGCCGCGCGCGTCAAAAGACCATTGCTGCAAACAAACGCCACATGGGTTAAGTGCACATAAAAGATTGAGAGTCGTTATGAATCATATTTATCTAGAACATATCAGTAAGATATACAAGGCTAATAGTACGCAAGCTCAGCGCGCATTGGATCTGTTAGAGCAGGGCATGGATAGTGTTGAGGTCAAGGCACAAACCGGCTATTCAGTTGGTCTGTATGACATTAATCTTGCGATAGAAGCAGGCGAGCTGCACTGCATTATGGGACTGTCAGGTTCTGGTAAATCCACACTTATCCGCCATCTGAATCGGCTCATAGACCCTACCAGCGGCAAGATATGGGTGGATACGGCTATTAACGCCAAATCAGATAAAGCAAAGACAGGTAATGTACCACCAGAACGGCATAAAAGCGCGACCCAAGCAGCACATTGCCTAGATGCACACATAAACGTTGACACAGCAATTAATATCTTAGATCTCGATGACAAAGGTCTACGTCAGTATCGTCAGCAGACGGTGAGCATGGTATTTCAGCACTTCGGGCTCGTACCGCACATGACGGTTATGCAAAATGTCGCTTACGGTCTACGCGTACGTGATATGAATAAAAGCGAGCGCCACGAGATCGCGCGTCACTGGCTCAATGAGGTTGGTCTGCCAAATCTTGAGCACAGCTACCCCGATGAGCTATCAGGCGGCATGCAGCAGCGAGTTGGCTTGGCACGAGCATTGGCAACCGATAATCCTATCTTGTTGATGGATGAAGCCTTCTCCGCGCTTGATCCCTTGATACGCGCGCAGTTACAAGATCAGCTGCTAGAGCTACAAGCACGTCTTAATAAGACCATTGTGTTTATTACCCACGATATCGATGAAGCGGTCAAAGTCGGTCAGCGCATCAGTATCTTAAACGGTGGTCGTCTAGTGCAAACAGGTACGCCAAAAGAGCTGCGCGATCATCCTGCTGACAGTTACGTTGCGCAGTTTATGAGCGCTAAAGCTTAAAGTATTCTACGTTGATGTCATCAATGCTGAGCCGCTATTTTATTGACTGATAGACTGATAAATAATAGCTGATATGCATTGATTCAGTCGTAAGTTTGAATTTTATATTCTCTTTTTCACTACTTTTCACTACCTTTTAGGGCAGCACATGACAGCGACTCCTTCCATCATTACCTCATTGCTGGACAATGATCTTTATAAGTTTACGATGCTCCAAGCCATGCTACACCAGTTTCCGCAGACGCATGGGGTGTACCGCTTTCGTTGCCGCAATAATAACGATGCCCTGTACCCGCTAGCAGATATCAAAAAAGATTTAGAGCGGCAGTTAGATCTGTTATGTGAGCTTCGCTTTTGTAGTGATGAGCTCGATTATCTACGTGGTCTACGCTTTATGCGCTCAGACTTCGTCGATTATTTAGAGCTGTTTCAGCTTAAAAGGCGCTTTATTACCGTCAGTAGTGATGACAAAGGACGCCTGCATATCGATATCGAAGGTCCGATGATTCAAGCCATGTTCTTTGAGGTGTTCGTACTGGCTATTGTGAATGAGCTGTACTTTAGTGCGCTCACGACAGAGGATGTGGTTGCAGAAGGACAGCGGCGTTTGGATGATAAGGTTGCGCGCTTACGTCATTTAGCTAACCAGCAGGAGACGGATAAGCCACCTTTTATTATCGCTGACTTTGGCACGCGTCGGCGTTTTAGTAAAGCGTGGCAAGCGCATGTGGTTGAGACACTACATAGTGCTGAGCCCAAGATTGTAAGCGGCACCTCGAATGTCTATCTTGCAAAGGAGCTAGGCATCACGCCGATAGGGACGATGGCGCACGAATTTATGCAGGCGTTTCAAGCGCTGGATGTGCGCCTGCGCGACTCCCAAAAGGCCGCGCTTGAAGCTTGGGTACACGAGTACCGCGGCGATTTAGGCATCGCTTTGACGGACGTTGTCGGTATGGATGCGTTTTTACGTGATTTTGATCTGTACTTTGCCAAGCTCTTTGATGGTCTGCGCCATGATAGCGGTGATCCATACGTGTGGGGTGACAAAGCAATTAGCCATTATCAAAAGCTCAAGATAGATCCAAAAACCAAGATTCTCACCTTTAGTGATGGTCTCGATATCGATAAAGCATGGCGTCTGCATCAGTATTTTAAAGATCGCATTCGCACCAGCTTTGGTATTGGCACCAGCTTAACCAATGATATGGGTATCACGCCGCTTAACATCGTACTCAAATTGGTCGAATGCAATGGTCAGCCCGTTGCCAAGATATCGGACAGTCCGGGCAAAACGATGATTAATAACGACACTTATCTGGCCTATCTGCGCCAAGTATTCGACGTTGATAAGCCCTAAGTAGTAATAAGTAAGTGGTTGTTCATTCGCTATTTTCATCAATAGTATCTTCTGCAGCAAAGGCAGCATCAAGCGCTTGTTGTACGGCATTGATACGCGTCTCACATACGCGGTAAGCAGCAATCGACTCCTCAACGGTCGTCATAAGATTGTCGATATCTGGCTCCTCTTGCTGCTGCAATTCAGCGGCATTGGTTTTTAGGATATCGTAGGCCGCCTTAAAGGTTTTTGGGGCGGCTTTTTTGCGTTTGCGTGTACTCATGTGCTGTCCTATTTTTTTTATCAATAAAAAGTTTATGATGCTTTAATCTAAAAATGTTGCGTACAATAAAAAAAAGCAAACTCATTTAGGTTTTAGTGCTTTCGACCGTTAGAATGCGGGCATGTGCTTGCCCGTCCTTGAGCTGAATACTGATCGTTTGTTCAGGGTAGAGTTGTGCGCTACTGGTCAAGATCTGCTTGCCCTTGTCGTCCATAAGCATGCTATAGCCCTGATTTAGGACGCGCTCAGGTCTGTGCAATAAGATAATATCGCGTAGGTGGGCGCTGCTTTGTTTGACTTGTAGCAATTGTTGGTGCGCGCTTTGGTTAATGACGTACTGATAAGTATCGGTATGCTTGCGCGCGCTATCTAAGTGCTTGTAAGCGCCATCTTTGATACGCATGCTCAGATCATCGCTCACTCTTTGTGCCTGTTTGACGTGCCGCCGCGCACTTTGCTGGATGCTTTGCCACGCATAATTACTGTCCTTTTTTAGCGCCGTCAGCTGACCTATGGTTTGCGACTGCACCTGACCCAATTGCCGAGTCGCTTGCTGTTCAGCGATCTTGAGCTGACGCTGCGCGGCTTGTTTGATTTGCGCTTGATAGCGCAGCGTTTGTGCGATCAGCTGGGCCAGATGCGCTCCAATGGCTGCGATAACTTTGGACGGGGTATCAAAGCTTGTGTGCGCCACTTCATCTAAGATAACTTTGTCGCGCTCGTGACCAATACCGACCCAAACGGGGATAGGCTGTTCTGCGACTAACGCTGCCAGCTCGTAGTCATTTAAGTAAGCTAAGTCGCCAACTGCGCCGCCGCCGCGAATGATCACTAGCAGATCAGGCAAGCGCTCATAAGTTGCCATAAACGCTTGCTGCGCGCGCGTGATCGCTGCACGAATCTCAGCGGGGGCATGATTGCCCTGAAAGGTAGCGTTATGATAGTGAAACTGACACGCGCCTGTGGCCGCTAAGCGATCAGCATCCGCTTGAAAATCGCCAAGACCAGCTGCTTTTTCAGGAGCAATGACGAGGACGTGCTCAATATCAAACGGCATAGGCAGCGCTTTATTAAGCGTCATCAAGCCCTCGCCAGTCAAGCGATCAACCATAGCAGCGTATTGGCGTGCCAGATCGCCTAGGGTGTAGCTTGGATCAATGTCTTCAATGGTTAAGGCAAAGCCGTACAGCGTATGAAAGCTGGCTGAAACCTTGAGCAGTACGGTAATATCGCGCTCAAGTACCATGCCCGTTGCGCGCTCAAACTTATCTAACACGCGCGCCGCTTTAAAGCGCCACAGATTGCCACGGCAGCTTGCAACCACTTTACCTGCATCGTCCTTTTCGGCCAGCTCAAAGTAGTAGTGACCACCTTTGCTAGATAGATTGCGAATCTCAGCTTTGACCCAGACGCGGTGATCAAAGGTTTGTTTGACGACCATCTCCACCGCTGATAGGTAGTCGCTAAGACGCAGTACTGTATTCTCAAGCGCGTCGTCCGCTTCTGCCAGCTCAGCCTCAAGGGTCGCTAAGTCTTTGGCAGGAACGATGACTTTATCCGATTGAGCAGCGGATAGGTTAGGTTTGCGCCCTTTTTTAGAATTATACATAGTATCGGACCGATTAATGGCTAATCACTGTGAGAAAGAGCACTGTGATAAAAATGGATAAGGGTAAATGCAGCTACTGACAGCGAAACTGAATATTGTATTCGTAATCATCATCACGTGCCAGCTTTGGCGCCTCAGTACCCATAAAGGAGCTGACCACCGTACCTACTTTCGTAATCATACGTCCTGTAAAAGGGCTGAGCACCCCATTATAGATAAACTTATCTTCGACAATAATGGCTTGCTTGCGCCGGCAGGTTTTATCAGCAGCCCTCAAAGCATTTTGCTGCGCTTGGCTTTTGGTTTCCGCTATTCCTGTGGTCTCATAAAGGGCGTTTTCGCGCTGAAACACAGGGGTTAGCGGTGTAGTTTGACAGGCGCTTAAAGTCAGCAGTGCTGCAAGCGTAGCGACAGGCCACATTGCCTCTTTAATACTCGTATTAAAACAGCTCATATATACTCCTAAGCGTCGCACACGTTGTTAGTTGCTGGTGCGATCAGACTATGCCACAAAGTTACCTTATTTGTGTCCTGATTGTCCATGGTTATTCTAAGCGCATATTGAAACCTTGAAACCTTGAAACCTTGAAACCTTGATTTAATGCTTGGGTTTATTCCGTATATAGTTGAATCACTATAAAACCGATACACTGCTACTGGGATAAATTTTACTTGCGTGCTGTGTCTACGCTTACAGAGGCTGCGCAAAGTTTATCCCAGCAACACTGGTAATATTGACGTATCGATTTGATTACAAATTGACTATAGTTGAGATTTCAATTCGCCGTTTGGATAAAGGACACAGCAAAGGACTTGAAATATAAACTATTTCTAGGATAATTGGAGCACCTTTTTAATCAAAAGCTGATTTTTATGCCATTAATTCCAGCTCCTGCCGGCGTGTTAGAAGTCGATGCGCTGTGGCAACAAGATGATCCTAACGATAGCAGCACGGATACGGTTGCGCTGCTATGCCACCCTAATCCGTTATACGATGGGACGATGAATAACAAAGTGGTGACCACAATGTACCGCTTTGCCCGCGATCAGGGTATGCATGTGGTGCGTTTTAATTTTCGCGGTGTTGGGCAGTCAACAGGCGAGCACGACTACGCAGACGGTGAAGTGATAGATGCGATGACCGTGTTACAATGGATAGCAGAGCAAACAAGCGCGCGTAAGCTGTGGCTTGGCGGTTTTTCTTTTGGTGGCTACGTGATCGCTCGCGTTGCCGAACAGGTACAAGTATTCCCTCACGTATGGGGGCTTAGCGACTTTGAGATTACCCGTCTTGCCCTTATTGCACCATCCGTAGAAAATAATGACACCAGTGATCTCAGTTTGCCTGTTGATAGAACCTTTGAGATCTATGGCAATGAGGATACTGTGATTGAGCCTACAAACATGCAAGCATTTGCTGAGCGCTTCGGGCTATCAGTGAGTGTAGTCGATGGCGCCGGTCACTTCTTTCATGGACGTCTCACTGAGCTAAAACAACTACTAGAGCAGCACACCTTTGAGCAGTAAATGTGCTGCGTATTGGTTTCTAATTTTTATTAAATGAGTTATGTTATGAGATTATCGCCACTACAGCGCTACGAGCAAGCCATCAGTTCTGGCGACTTTACCCGCGACGAGCAACAATATCAGGCCATGAGTTATTTGGATAACTTATATCATGAGCTAAACGCATCGGCTGAACAAAAAAAAGGCTTTTTTAGCTTTTTAAAGTCTAAGCCTGAAGCGCCAAAGGGTTTGTACATGTGGGGCGGAGTGGGGCGCGGTAAGACGTGGATGATGGATATGTTCTACGAGTCGCTGACCATTGAGCGCAAAATGCGTCAGCACTTTCACCACTTTATGCAGCGCGTCCACCGTGAGCTTAACGCGATACAAGGCGAGAGTAATCCACTCGAAAAAGTCGCCGATATCATCTACGCCGAGGCGGTCATTATCTGCTTTGATGAGTTTTTTGTCTCCAATGTCTCGGACGCTATGATCCTAGGCGATCTATTTACCATGCTATTTAATCGCGGAGTCACGCTAGTCGCCACCTCCAATATTGAACCCTCAGGACTGTATAAAGACGGTCTGCATCGTGATCGCTTTTTGCCGGCGATCAAAGAGGTTGAGCGTCATACCCAAGTTATGAATATCGACTCAGGTATTGATTATCGCTTGCGCGTACTGCAGCAAGCTGAGCTGTATAAGTATCCGCTAACCCGCGAAAACCATCACTGGTTGGCTAACCGTTTTGCAAGCTTAGCAAACAATATGAAGATTAGTGAAGCACCCATTGAAGTCAATGGCCGCGAGATCCAAGTCAACGCCCGTACTGCGACGATACTGTTTTGCGATTTTCGTCATTTATGTATGCAGCCGCGCTCTGCTGCTGATTTTATTGAGATTGCCAATCGCTACAGCACGGTGCTGGTCAATGCTGTACCCGCGCTTAATGATAATCTGCGGGATCCAACGCGCCGCTTCATCTATATGGTTGATGAGTTCTATGATCGCCGCGTTAAATTACTCATTCGCGCTGAGCAGTCCATTCTTGAGTTGTACCAAGGCGAGAAGCTGGCGTTTGAGATCGAACGCACGCGCTCACGTCTGCTTGAGATGCAATCAGAGGACTATCTAAAAATGAAACACAGCCTTGATGATGCGGATGCGGCTTAATTTTAAACTCATTCACCTTTAAGCTTATGTATCTTTAAATATATATCCCTTTAAGCTTATGCCTCTTTGAGTTGGCTTACAAAGTCTTCGATTGAGATAAAAAAGCTTTATTTAGCGTAATAAATACAAGATAGTAAATAAGTTAAATATGGCGACTACGCCAAAACAAGGATACTTTGTGAATACACCTGATAATAAAACAACGGATAATAGTGAAATATCATCGACAAAGCCTAGCTCTACAAAAGATAAGACGCCAATGACTGGCGCGCAGCTTATTGGATGGATCAATTCTAGACGCAGTATGGGTAACTTGGACACACCAGCCCCCACGCGTGCTCAGATTGAGACCGCTATCGAATGCGCAGCCACCGCCCCTGATCATAAAAAACTGCAACCCTGGCGCTTTATTGTCACCGAAGGTGAAGCAAGGCATGAGTTTGGTCAAGCGCTACTGACGGCAGCTAAGCAAAAAGCGGCTCGTGAAGGTGAAACACTATCAGACAAAACCTTGACCAAAACCCAAAACCTACCACTACGAGCACCGGTCATTATTACCGTAGTCACTAACATGAAAGTACACAAAAAAGTACCACCTTTTGAGCAGATGCTGAGCGCTGGCGCAGCGGTACAAAATCTAATTTTAGCGCTAAAGGCACAAGGGTTTAGTACCGTTTGGCGCACTGGTCTGCTGTGTAATGAGCCTGCGGTGAAACAATACTTCGGTGTATCGGCGGATGATTATGTCACGGCTTTTGTTTATACTGGCACGAGTCCTAAACAAAAACCTCTGCGTAAGCCTATCGATATTGATCCGCTCACGCGCTTTGAGTCTTAGACTAATGGTGAAAATGTTCAACACGCCCTAATAAAACTAGATAGTCGCCTAGCCTAAAAAAGCACCACACTACTCGCGGCAATATGGATATATGATTATGACAAGCGCTAAAGATAACCAAGATACTAATAATAAAACGAATATTGACAATAAAGATAGTGACGATAACGTTCGTAATGAGAATAATGCTAGTATTAACAACAGCCCCAATAACAGTACTGACAGTGATAGTGATAGTGACAGTGACAGGAATAGTGACAGTGATACTGACAATACTGACAATGAGAGCAAACAAAACGGCTTTTTAACCAGTATTATTGAGCGCGCTATTAAGTCAGGTTTTGGTCGCAAAAAAGTAAATCCGAGCGACGTCGAATCTGAGGTTGCCAAAAACATGGCACAGATCCATAGTAATCCGACGAAGCTGCGTTTGGCGTTTTTAGGTGGTGGTAGTTTTGGTACGGCTATGGCAAACCTTGCTGCGCGCAATGGCTGCGATACCACGTTATGGGTACGTAATAAGCGTACGGTCAAGTCGATGGCAAAGACGCAGATGAATAAAAAGTACTTGCCAGGCTACAAGCTCGATGATCGCTTAAAGTACAGCTATGATCTTGAAGCGTCAGTGAAAGACAAGGACATTATCTTCCTCGCCGTGCCCGGTATCGCTTTTCGTGAAACGCTTAAAAGCATTAAGCCTTTTATTAGCGGTCAATCACTGGTTTCTTTAACCAAAGGTATGGAAAAAGACACCTTTGCCATGATGAGCGATATCATCAAAGACGAGTTACCTGAGGTAAATTTTGGTGTCATGTCAGGGCCGAACCTTGCCGTTGAGATCATGAAAAACATGCCATCAGCGACCGTTATCGCTAGCGAGTCTGAACCGCTACGTCACGCCGTACAAGCGGCGCTGCACAGTGCTTTTTTTAGAGTCTTTGCTAGTGATGATATACGCGGCGTTGAGCTTGGCGGCGCGCTAAAAAATATTTACGCCATTGCTATGGGGATGGCAGCTGCCTATGAAGTCGGCGAAAATACCAAAGCCATGATACTCACGCGTGCACTCGCTGAGATGAGCCGTTTTGGCGTAGAGGCGGGTGCTAATCCGCTGACCTTTTTGGGGCTCTCGGGCGTCGGGGACTTGTACGCTACGTGTAACTCGGAGCTGAGTCGTAATTATCGCATCGGTAATATGCTTGGACGCGGTATGGGTATTGATGCAGCGGTCAAAAAGTTAGGTCAGACCGCTGAGGGCGTGAATACCATTCAGCAGGTACATGAAAAAGCGACCAAGGACGGTATCTACATGCCAATTACTCATGCGCTCTACGCGGTAATCTACGAAGATAAAGCCGCGCTTGGGGTGGCACTGCATCTGATGGAAGCTGGCTTTCGTAGTGATGTCGAGTTCGTTATGGCGCATGATCATAGTAATGCAACACTCACCGCACAAATGCGAGCAGCTAACAACGCCAAAAATAAAGACGATAACGGCAACGATTCGTAAAAGGTAGCGGCAACGACTTATAACCGGTAACGGCAGCGATTTATAAAGGGAAGCTTATGAAAATTATATTGATGCGTCACGGGCAAGCCGAAAATCATGCAAGCTCTGATAGCGCCCGGCAATTGACGGATTATGGACAGCAGCAGGCTATTCAAACGGCTGACTATATCGTGGCGCACTATCAGCCAGATCACTTCATAGTCAGTCCTTTTGATCGGGCGCAGCAGACGCTTGCACAGCTACAATCGCGCGCGCCTCACCTGCCAACTACTGTACAGGACAACATTACCCCCTCTAGCGATGCGCGTACTGCGTTTGCTGATATTGCTAAAATCGATGCCGAGTGTATCCTTATCGTCTGCCACATGCCTATTGTCGCTAAGCTTGCTAGCCTGTTAACCGATGATAGTCCCGAAGCATTTGCCTTGGCAGAAGCACGGGTGTTTGAGACAGAGTTTATGATGATGGGTATGGCAAAAGAGCTCGAGCGCTTCGTACCGAACCAGCCGTAGCAGTCGCTAGCAATGACATTGAGCTTTACTCAGATTAGTAGCTGGCAACTCGGTCAAAAGTCGTTTACACTTTATGTTTGTATTTACCCTACTGCTGCATGCTACCGCGCAGCTCAAGATGAACAATTAAGGACACGCTTGTGTTACACGTCTGGTTAAGAGCACAGCATAGTCCCCTTGCTATCTGGCAAGATGAGCATAAACAGTGGCAAACGTATGCCAACTGGCAGCAGCTACAAGAGGCTTATGCGAGTTTAAAAGGCAGTAGTGCGCAAACGATATGCTTGTACTTTCCGTCGAGCAATATGCTACAAGTCGATACTGAGCTTAGTAGCGCTCAGCTCAAACAATTAGGCACTAGTGGTAAGCAGTATCTGTTTGAAGAGACCTCTTTGACGCCTGTTGAGCAGCTTGTCATCAGACAAGTCAATCAAGCAAACAGTCAAGCGAGCAGTCACTATCTATATGCTATTGCACAAAGCGATATTGAGATGTGGCAACAAAGTGCGGCGCTTGCAGACTTGACGATCACCGCTTTGTTGCCTGATTTTTTATTGCTACCGACGCCTGAGGAGGGTGCAGGACAGCAGATTACTTTGTATCAAGATGTGCACACTACCTTGTTGCGTCAATCGCTTCGTCAAGGCATGGCTGTCAGCTATTTGCCGCTTATTTTTGAGCGCTTAACGCATTTAAGCGAAGTTTGCCTCTTACAGCCTATTAGCAGTGACACGCTAGACAGTGCTGATCTCGATAAGGTTGATAGAGTTGATACATTAGATAGCCATAGCGCTGTGTTGTCTGAGTCTAGTATGAACTTGGATAAACAAGCGCCGTCGCCTAATAATCTAGCAGCGCAAACAGCAGCAACTCTGGCTGCGCATCAGTTACTACTAACACCGCTCAATGCGCTACCGCATCCTGTCGATATGCCTGAGCGTCATAACCTAAACTTCTTTACTAAATCATCGAACTCCCAGCTCTCACCTTATTTGCGCGTTGCTATACTCGTGGCGCTATGTGCTTTAGTACTACAAATAGCCACTGATAGCGTGCAGTGGTATCAGTACCAAACAGCAAGCGAGGCTACTGAGTCAGCGATCGCCGCGCAGTATCAGTCGTGGTTCCCAAACGAAACACTTAGCCCTCGCACCAAGATGCAAGTTCAAGTCGCGCCTAAGCTACGTGATACCCAAGCCTCCTCAGCGCATCTAGCGGTACTTGCCCGCATCGCGCCGCTTATTAAGCAGTCATCCTTAAATGCGCAAGCTTTAGTGATGCAGCCCTCGGCACTGAGCTTTACTTTAATCGCCCCTGATCGAAGTAGTTTAGATGATTTTACCAGTACGCTAAGTGCTCAAGGTCTCAGCGCCAACTTGGAGCGCGTAAACGGCAATGAACAGGGGCAGTTTAGCGGGCAGGTCATTGTGAGTGTCAATGAGGATACGGCAACCTCTGCCAGTGATTTGTGATAGTATCGATCAAAGTGACAGTAGATCCTAGTGTGCAATCACACCCATCTGTACGAGAATTGACTAACAACGCATGGTTTATCGCTTATCTAAAGATCTAAAGGCTGGAGTATGAACATTTTACAGCGCCGTAACTCTCAAACCTCTACGAGTGCATTATCACAGCGCTTAGATCGTTTGACTAGTGATGCCTCAGCACGTTGGCAGGCGTTACCTGCACGCGATAAGTTGGCACTGATCGTATTGTCAGTATTTTTGTTTTTGTTTATCGGCGGTTATGGCGGTTATACCATGCATATAGCCGCAAAAGACAGCAAAAACGAGTACCAAGAACACGTTGCTGATTATTTTTGGCTACGGGCGCAAGCGGATAACATTGCCAGTGATGTACAGACCTCAGGCGACGCCGCTCAGCCGCCTGCTAATAGAGTCAGTACACTACTCAATAATACAGGCGTAGCAGACGCGCAAGTCGCTGCCGCAGGGGAGGCGGTACAGCTTAGCTTTACGCATCCAAGCCAAGCGGTTGTCAGCAGCGCGCTTGCCCAGCTTGTGCAGCAGGGTTGGCAGTTTACCCAGCTGTCAATGCAGCAAGATCCAGCGACAAAAGCGCTCCAAGTTCAAGCAACACTAAATCCTTAGCTCATTTAGGCTGTTCAAAAATCCTCCCAGCAGCGCGTTTAAATTTATAACAGTTTTACTTCGATATGACTATACGATAACATTTTAATGTTGAAACCTACCTAATTTGCCACAATAAAATGCTCATAAGCCTCAGCATGGATATCTTAATGAGCTCTTCTTTTAATCCTCAAGACAACAAGCGTACAGCGCATAATGAGCGCGTCACAGACAATAGTGCTATTGTAGGCGAGCAGTCCCAATATAGTGTTGCACGTCAAACATCACACGCCTCTATGAGTACAACTGCGCCCCGCTCATTAGTTGGTTATAATCATCTGACTTATTTGCTATATATTGTGAGTTATTTGACTGCCGGCCTGTTGTGGATTGTGCCTATTGTCATGAACTACGCCAAGCGTCATGATGCTGATGGCACATGGCTTGCTACTCACTTTGATTGGCAGATTAAGACGTTTTGGTACAGTATTATATGGTTTGTCGTAGGTCTAGTGATCATCGTATTTGCTTTAGGCGGGCTAGGTGTTAGTAGCTTTATGGCAGAGGGTAACCATATCGCTGTCGGCTCCGTACTATTTGCAGCGTTTGGCGGTTTGATTATAATTTTTACAGTGATTTGGCACTTTTACCGTATTGCGCGAGGCTGGATTGCGCTGACAGATGGACGTCCTGTTCCTTAGCTTAAATTTTGCTTCAATACAACAAGGTTTGCTGTAGGGTTGATATAAGGGTAGCGAGCAAAACTTTAGTGTTATTTCTGTTAAGCTGATATAATCGCAGCGCCTTATATGTTTGTTATCTTATTTTAAGCAAGGTTTATCGCCACTATGTCCTATACCTTACTTCGTCCTCTTTTATTTAAGATGGATCCTGAGCAAGCCCACGATATGACGTTGTCCTTATTACATAAAGCGCATCGGGCACGTGCTTTAGGTTTGGTGTATGGGCAATCCGTGCAGCCGACAACCTGTATGGGTTTACAATTCTCTAACCCTGTTGGTCTCGCTGCTGGACTGGATAAAAACGGTGATTACATCGACGCGCTTGCTGAACTAGGGTTTGGGTTTATTGAAGTAGGGACAGTGACGCCAAAACCACAGCTCGGTAACGAGAAACCAAGGCTGTTTCGTATCAAGCAAGCCGACGCTATTATCAACCGGATGGGTTTTAATAACCAAGGTGTTGATTATCTGCTGGATAATGTTAAGCGCTGTAAATACAAAGGCAACATCGGTATTAACATCGGCAAAAACGCGCTCACACCTGTGGAGCAGGCGGCTGACGATTACGTCTACTGCTTAGAGCGCGTGTATCCTCATGCCTCTTATATCACGGTGAACATCTCCTCTCCTAATACCAAAAATTTACGCGATCTACAAAGCGGTGATGCGTTAACCCAGCTCTTAGATACTATAAAAAACCGCCATAACCAGTTAGCCACTGAGTACGGATTTTATGTACCGTTAGTGCTAAAAGTGGCGCCCGATCTGGAACCGGCTCAAGTGGATTATATTGCAAAACAGCTATTAGACTTTGAGATTGACGGGCTTATCGCAACCAATACGACGCTTAGCCGAATAGGGGTCGAGGACTTAAAAGATGGCGACCAAATGGGTGGTCTATCAGGCCGACCTGTCAGCTATATCAGTACCCAAATACTCCAGCAGTTCGCAGACCAACTCGAAGATAAAGTAGCCCTGATTGGCGTAGGCGGTATTGATAGTGGCGAAAAAGCAGTCAAAAAAATTCAAGCGGGCGCTGATATGGTGCAGCTGTATACCGGTTTGATTTACCGAGGGCCAGGGCTCGTTCAGTCTTGTATTCAAGCCATAGGCGGCTACTATGACGCTATGGACAGCTAATAACCCATAAGGCGATCGATATGAGTAGTCTAGATCTAGTGATTGCTGTTGTAGTATTGATTGGACTGTGGCGCGGCTTTCAGGTCGGTCTTATTAAGACTGCTGTCGGTCTGGTAGGCTGGTTGATTGCGCTGATTGCCGCTACACGTCTAGCTGGTGCTGTGGCGCCGCAGATGTCGTCGATTGTTCAAAATCCCGTTTTGCAAACTGCTTTGGCTTTTATAGTCGTAGTCATCGTCATCTTAGCAGTGATGCATACGCTTGCTTTTGTGTTTGCTAGCACACTTAAGGGTCTACGCTTGGGTCTAGTCGATAAAGTTGCAGGCGGCGCGTTGGGCGCAGCTAAGAACATCTTGATGGTGCTTGTCATACTGAGCATCAGCGCACCTTTATTGGTGCAATTACCACTGTGGCAAACCTCAGTTCTGGCGCCAAGCCTTATGCCATATGCACCTATTGGTAAGGAGCTGGCCTCTGATATGCTAGGTGTGGCTTGGAGTCAAATCAATCAGCCGTCATAAATAGTTTTTAAATGTTATTGGTTACTTTAAGTTTATAATTAAGTCACCATTATGCATATTAACTAACATAGCGTATAAAGAATCATTTGACGCTGTCTCGTACTGATAAGGTACAATTCGTTATTACATCACTGCCGCTGTATGGCTACTGTGTGTTTAAAATAGGATACTGTTATGTGTGGAGTCGTTGGGGTTGCAGCTCATGAGCCAGTCAATCAAATTCTTTATGATGGATTGACTATGCTACAACATCGCGGGCAAGATGCCGCTGGTATTGTCACTTTACAAGATGGTCGTTTGTACTTGCGTAAAGAAAACGGCATGGTGCGCGATGTATTTATGAATCGCCATATGATAAAGCTGGTCGGCGAATTTGGTATCGGTCACGTGCGTTATCCGACTGCGGGTACATCAAGTAGCGCTGAGGCGCAGCCATTCTATGTCAACTCGCCCTATGGTATTACTCTTGCTCACAATGGCAATTTGACCAACGCTGAGAGTTTAGCCAAATCCTTGTATATTGATGACCGTCGTCATCTAAATACGGATTCTGATTCTGAGGTACTGCTTAATGTACTTGCGCATGAGATGCAAAACCTAGGTAAAACACATCCCACTGCCGATGATATTTTTGAAGCGGTTAAAGCGGTTTATACTCGCTGTGAAGGGGCTTATGGCGTAGTTGCTCTGATTACTGGTCACGGTTTGCTTGCCTTTCGCGATCCTAATGGAATACGTCCGCTGGTCTTTGGCGAGCGCTTAGCGGCGAATGGCGGTACAGAGTATATGGTAGCCTCAGAATCAGTAGCGCTGACAGGCTCAGGCTTTACTATTATTCGTGATGTCAAGCCTGGCGAGGCCATCTTTGTTGATTTGGATCATAAGCTGCATACGCATCAGTGCGTACCGCAACAAGAGTACACGCCTTGTATCTTTGAATACGTCTACTTTGCGCGTCCTGATTCGATCATGGATAACATTTCTGTCTACAAATCACGTCTGCGCATGGGTGAGAAGCTCGCTGATAAGATATTAGCAGAGTGGGGCGAGGATCATGACATTGATGTGGTTATTCCGATTCCAGATACCTCGCGTACCTCAGCGATGGAACTGGCGATGAAGATGAACGTCAAATACCGCGAAGGCTTTATGAAAAATCGCTATATTGGTCGCACCTTTATCATGCCGGGTCAGCAGCAGCGCAAAAAGTCCGTCCGACAGAAACTTAGCGCCGTACCGCTTGAATTCAAAGACAAAAACGTTTTATTGGTCGATGATTCTATCGTGCGCGGTACTACCTGTCATGAGATTATCCAGATGGCACGCGATGCTGGCGCGCGCAAAGTATTCTTTGCTAGTGCCGCGCCCCCTGTTAAGTATCCAAACGTCTATGGCATCGATATGCCAGTGCGTAGCGAGCTTATCGCCTCAGGTCATAGCGTTGAGGAAGTACGTAAGATCATTGGAGCCGATCGCCTAATCTTCCAAGACTTAGATGATCTCATTGATGCCGTAAAAGATACGAAATACAGCAAAGTTGAAGGCTTTGATTGCGCGGTATTTAACGGCTGCTATATTACAGGTCAGATCAATGAAGCATACCTCGATCATCTGCAAGAGCTACGCAGTGACATAGCAAAGATAGGTAAAAAAGGCGTGCAGATTGTGGCAGATACGCCAGTCGATATGATGGGTGTTGAAGAGCTATAACGCCTGCGCCAAAGATCTGCTATGAGCTACAATTGATTACATAAAAAGGGCTGAGTTTTATGACTCAGCCTTTTTTGTGTGTAGCTTAGGAGGAGGGGGGAGTTGAACTGACGCGCGACCACTCCTTATAAATAAGTCAATAACCATAGCAGCCCATTCAATGCGGCAATACCGACGACCATACTCACCAGCAGTTGACGGCTAAGATGATAGACTAGTAGTACGAACAAAAGCGCGCCGATCTGAGCCAACAGCAGATGCGCAGCGGGACTGTTTATAACAAGACGACCAGATAAACCTGAGTACGAAAGACTGGTTAGAATTAATAGCACCATCACGGAGAGTGGCAAGCTCTCGTTAAGTCGATGTAGCCAAGGGGTATCAAGTAGTCTTTTGGGTATCAGTGCCGGAATAGCGCGGGTGATAAAAGTAACCGCTGCCATAGCTAATGTGGCCATAATGAGATATCTACTGTTCATCATGCTCTCCGTCTGTACGCTTAAAAGCTATTGTGACAACGCCGCGCGCTAAAATCATAAGCATACATAAACTAATGGCAACTAGCAGTAACCAGTCCGTGGTAAAGAACGTAGCAATAATTAAGCTGATAACTGCAATGATAATTGGAAAGTAGCGCTTAATACTTTGATACTGCTCATAAGCCAAAATAGCGAACAAACAGACTAAGGCAAAGTCTAAATGCGGTACTACATTGCCAAGCGCGCCGCCTATCATAAAGCCAATGGCACTCGCGATAATCCACCAGCTTTGATTAAACAGGCTAATAGGTAGCATAAGTGCTCGCCTTGATGCTAGCGGTAAGCTGGTCAGCACCGAAAAAGTCTCATCAGTTAGCGCGAACAAGCAATACGTCTTCGCTAATGGGTGGGACGGAAGGTACTGTAGCAATGGCATGCCATAAAAGATATGGCGTAAGTTAATAGCAGCAATATTGGTGGCGATATTGCCGACGGGCATACCAGCGCTCAACATCGGCAAGCAAGCATACTGCGCGGCACCAGCGTACAAGAAAATACTGAGCATCAGCGTTGCCCACAGTGGTACGCCTGCAACTTGTGCAAGGACGCCAAAGGCGATACCCGCTGGCAAGTAACCCATAGCAACAGGAATACTTTTTTTAAAGCCTTCGGTCCAAAGATAGGAGGGTGCGGCTTGTTCTAAACGCATAGTGCATACCCTTAATAAAATGCCTTACTATTTGTTTATATTATTTTATTTTCAAAACTTTAATTTAGTCTGGCTGTAGCTGCTCATAGCTACCAGTTTGCTGGGCACGTAGCAAAAACCCACCTAGGATGAGCAGTCGCAGCAGCAATAAACACCAAACGCTAAGCCAGATACCTGTCATATCCCACTGCTGATACAACAGCCAGCTTAGCGGAAAAAATATGCCGGCTAATAACAAAGCAGCGTTACGAATGATATGTCCTGCGGTTAAACCAAAGAAGATACCATCTAACCAATATGCACCTACGCCGACTAACGGCAGTAGTACGGCGTAGTATTGATAGTCAACCGCGAGGGCAAAAACAGGCTCAATATTCGTCATGGCGGTCAAATAAGTAGGCATAGCAAGCCACCATATAGTGCTCAGTACCATAGCAAGTCCATAGCTCACTACCCCTGTACGCTTGATGATAATCCGAAAGCGTAACCAATCGCGCCGACCTGCGGCTTGACCGCTCAACGTCTCAGCAGATACAGCTACGCCATCGAGTGCAAAGGCAGAGATACTCAGCACTTGTAGCAATATGGCGTTAGCCGCCAATATCACATCACCGCTTTGCGCGGACAATCGCGTAATCCAAGCAAAGCTCAATGTTAAAATAAGCGTACGAATAAAGATATCTTTATTCAGTGAAAATAGCCTAAGCATTTTTTGCCGAGTAAAGTATTCAGGATCAGTGTGCCATAGTGCGCGCCAAGACAGTTTAAGATGCCGTCTGCTAAGCCACAGTGCTAATACCACCCCTAACCAAAAAGCTATAGTCGTGCCCAGTGCCACACCGACCAATCCCAGATTCATACCGTAGACGAAGAACAGTGTTAGGACAATATTAACCACAGCGATAAAGCTTTGCTGATACAGCATATAGCGCGTCCGACCTTGACCGGCAAACCAGCCAATAAACGCAAAGTTCATCAGCTCAGCAATAACGCCCCAAAAACGAACGCCGAGGTAGGTTGTCGCTGCAGCCCCACTCTCAGGATTAGCCGCTAGCGCTTGTAGTCCAAACTCAATCAACCAAGGTTTGGCAATGAGTAGCACAGCACCTATGACAATAGCGAGTAGAAGAGCACGCTGAAGTATGGATAGCAGCGGTGTGGGTTGCAGATGGGCAACTGCTGCTGTGTTTGCTTCTAGCTTATCGTTGTTCTCAAGCGTAGTCACACTAGCAAGCTGACCCAAAGCTTGAGCCGCTAAGCCCGATGAAGCGTACTGCAAAAAGTTAAAGCTAACTAGCAGCAGTGATAACAGCTGAATTGCCAATCCCATACCTGCAAGCTTTGCTGTATCGTTCATATTCCCGACGATGGCAGTATCAATGACGCTTTGCAGCGGCATAGCAAGATTAGCCAGCAGCACAGGCAAAGCAATAGCGATAATATGAGCGTAGCGCGTGTCGATAGGGGACGTAGTAGCTGACATGGACAACCTCTAGAGCAAAAATAAAAGCACCTAAGACTCAACAGCTCGAGTTAGGTGCTTTTATCTACAAGTACGGCGTCAAAGTACCGTGTCGTTAACGACTAGCTGACCGTTAACTAGACGTTATCTTGTTCAAACATCTTAGGGTCATTAAAGCTGACGATCTCTTCTTCAAACTCAGGTTTGACTTTTACCACAAAATCATCACGTGATAAGCCCATAGCTAGTGGAAGTGAGCTTGAGATATAGACCGAAGAGTAAGTACCCGCCAGTAGACCAATAAACAAGGCTACTGAGAACCAGAACAGGCCATCGCCGCCTAGGAACAGCATCGCAAGGACGACTAGCAACACAGTGGAGATCGTCATAATGGTACGACGCAAGGTTTCGGTCAGTGATAAGTCGACAGTTTGACGCGGACTAATACCACGCACACGGCGGAAGTTCTCACGAATGCGGTCATAGACGACAATAGTATCGTTGAGCGAGTAACCAATAAGAGCCAGTACCGCAGCCAGTACGGTTAGATCAAACGGAAAGCCAAATAAGGCAAAGACGCCAATTGTTACGATCGCATCGTGGAACAAAGCAGCAACAGCGCCAATAGCCAGTTTAAACTGAAAGCGTAAGGCAACGTAGCCAAGCATACACGCAAGCGCAAGTGCGACAGCCATAACCGAATTAAGGTACACCTCATTACCGACCTGACTACCAATAATATTAACATTGCTGATCGTAGCCGCGTTACCAGATAGCGTTAGCGCATCTTGCATACGAGTGCTCAAGCCACTGACATCATCAGACTGCGGCGGCAGACGTACCAATAGCTCTTCACGCGTGCCTAAATACTGCACGACAGCATCGTCAAAACCGTTGTCTGCCAAGGTTTGTACGACTTCAACTTGTTCAACCGGCTGCGCATAAGTGACATCAGCTGACACCCCACCGGTAAAATCAAGCCCGAGATTTAGCCCGTTAATGGCAATTGCCAAAATACTACCGATAATCAAGAGGATAGAGAGGATCGCCATAGGCTTCTCTATCTTCATAAATGGAATGATACGCTGATCGCCGATGGCTTTGATGCCACCCTCTTTTATCGCCGCTTCATCAGCAGCAGTATCAATAAAGGCTTGATTAGGATCACGGTCAGCTGCTATAGGGGCTTGAGCGGTCTCAACCGCGGTGCGGCGAGCCTTAGGCTTACTAGATTTTACCAAACTTCCGCTACCGCCATTGTTACCCTTGCCATCACGACGTGGCTTATTGCGGCGACGTCTTTGCTTGGTATTACTATCCGTGCCTGAGCTATTTCGATCAGGCGCGTTGTCTTTATTGGGGTTATTTTGCTCTATCGCCATAGTATTCTCCTAACCGATGCTCAAACGTTTGATAGATTTGCGCTTGCCATAAGCGATTTGTACCAGCGCGCGCGTCACTAAAATAGCCGTAAATAGCGAGCTGACAATACCAATTGCTAAGGTAATAGCAAAGCCTTTGATGGGACCGGTACCAATTGCGAATAAGATAAAGGCGACCAATAGAGTGGTGATATTGGCATCAAAGATACTACTAAAAGCGCGATCAAAACCTGCAATGATAGCTGATTTTGGCCGTACGCCATTTGCCAGCTCCTCTCGTATACGCTCAAAGATCAGCACGTTGGCATCGACCGCCATACCAATCGTCAAGACAATACCAGCGATACCAGGTAAGGTCAGCGAAGAGCCAAGTATCGACATAATAGCGATGATAATAATAACGTTGACTGCCAAAGCGACGTTTGCAATCACACCAAATAAACGATAAAAGATAATCATAAAGGCGAAGACGAGCAGGTAGCCCACTTGCGTTGAAAATAGACCTTTTTCAATATTGTCTTGTCCAAGCGATGGACCGATTGTACGTTCTTCCACAAAATACATAGGGGCGGCAAGTGCACCTGAACGTAAGAGTAGGGCAAGCTCTGCTGCCTCTGCACTACTATCAAGACCTGTGATACGGAACGAGGAGCCGAGTACCGCCTGAATATTGGCGCGGTTGATCACTTTAATCTCAGCATAAGGCGTACGCACTTCAACGGTCTCGCCAGTAGCAGGGTCTTCTTCATAAGCGATGCGTTGTTTATTCTCAATAAACAGCACGGCCATCTGTTTGCCAACGGCAGTACGCGTAGCGTTTTGCATCAGCTTGCCGCCTGCGCTGTCGAGAGTGATGCTCACCTCAGGCATACCGCTCTCATCCAGACCCGTTTGGGCGTTGGTCACTTTGTCGCCTGTCACGATTGCTTGACGCTCAAGCAGCACTGGCGGACCATCGAGAGTCTGGAAGGGATACGCTTCAGTACCAGCGGGCGGGATACCACCTGTAAAGTTCTCACTGCCCTCAGCGACCATACGAAACTCAAGATTCGCTGTACGACCAAGGACGCGCTTAGCCTCTGCAGTATCTTGTACCCCTGGTAGCTCAACAACGATACGGCTGGCACCTTGTGATTGTACCAAGGCCTCGGTTACACCAAGCTCGCTGATCCGGTTACGAAGAGTAGTCAGGTTTTGATTGACCGCATAGCTGTTGATCTCATCGATCGTAGCGTCATTATATGCCATTACTAGAGCAGGACCTTGCTCGTCGATAGTGGACTGTAAGTTAAAAGTCGTGCCCATTGACGCTTGTAAGACGTTTTGTGCGCGGTTGCGGGCATCCGTGTCAGCGAAGTGCAGTACAATACCTTGGGGTTCAGTCTTAATCCCAGTCACGGCAATGCGCTCAGCACGCAGATCACGACGGACATCGCGGCTGGCGCTGTCAAGGCGCTGCTCAAGCGCTTTGTCCATATCGACTTCGAGCACAAAACGAACGCCGCCACGCAAATCAAGCCCTAGTTTCATAGGCTTTGCACCAATATCACGTAGCCACTGCGGCGTGGTTTGCGCAAGGTTAAGTGCAACTACGTAGTCGTCGCTCAGGTTCTGTTTGAGTACCTCTTGCGCTTTGAGCTGCGCAGTTGGGTTATCAAGACGCAAAAGCGCGCTGTTGCCTTCAAAGGTGCCGCCGTGATAATCGATGCCAGCGCTTGAGAGCACCTCTTGCGCTTCGGTTAAAATACCCTCAGACAACTGAGTGCCAGCTGCAGCACTGGTGATCTGTACTGCAGGCTCATCAGGATAAAGGTTAGGCGCGGCATATAGACCTGCGATGATCAGTACCACGACGATAATTAGATATTTCCAAGCAGGATATTGCATAATCACTTCTTTAAGTTGATAAAGTACGGGCGATGCCGAGCACAAGTTAGCAGAGGAGACAAAAGCGATAAAAGACGAACGCCTTAACAACCAATAAAAGATGATCGCCTAAGATGTTCGATCACCTTTATAAACACTTATTACTATTAACAGGGATGCTAAAGACTCTAAAAATAAACGCTAAAGTCTATAGACAAGCGACTATACGCTCTCAATAGTTCCTGCTGGCAAAACCGAGATTACCGAGGCACGTTGTACCTTAACATCAGTATTACTGTTTAAACTGACCACAGCATAGTCGCCCTCAAGCGCTTTAATACGTCCCATAAGCCCACCGGCAAAGATAATCTCACTACCAACTGTCAACGCATTAACCATAGCGCGGTGCTCTTTGGTACGCTTAGACTGTGGACGAATAACCAAAAAGTAAAAAATAGCAAAAAATGCTATTGGTAACAGTAGTTGACCAAAAAGTGAAGCACCGCCAGCTGCGGCACTTCCAGCGGTTTCAGCGGCATGCGCTGAGGTGATAAACAGACTCATAATGGCTCTCAGTAAGTAACAGATAATAATAAAATTAGACGCATAGTAACAAAAAACATCGGGCTTGGTAACTGTTAATCATGGTATGAGATGACTTTCTCAATAGATTTATGCTAAAAAGCGATAGGTTAGAAGCATCGTACACCTATAGAATATAAGTGGCGCAATCAATATACAGTCGATAGGATCATAAATCCCTTGATGATAGATAGGCGCTTATTGTTAAATATTATCATCAATGCTACTATCAGATGACGATAATAGCTCATAATCGACAACATGATTTATGAGCTATTAAGCGCTTTTTTTCCTCTTTTTGTTTAGGTTACCTAACTTGTTCACCACTTCTATGTTTTTATCTCATCTGTATTATTTACGGGCTCATCAAAAAGAGACCTCTACCCCAAATGCTTTGGCGAGCTATCGCGCCGTTTTAGTTGCCGCACCGTCTGTAGTGAGCGCAATAGCGAAAAACCGTTCAAGCTTGTTGTCAATGATCGCGCTACTGTTCGCTTGGTTGCCGCTTCCTGCTATGGCGGCAGCCATGGCTGACACAGGGGTGACGCAGGCTGAGCCGTCTGCGACCAACATAGGACTGCTCGTACTATTTGTGGTTATTGCTATTGGTGCCTCATTTGTCTGTTCGCTGGCTGAGTCTTCACTACTTAGTATGACGCCTTCTTTTATTGCTGACGTACAAGAGAGCAATCCCAAAAAAGCGCTGATGCTAAAGCGCTTAAAAGTGGACAACATCGATCAATCGCTTGCTGCCATTTTAACTTTAAACACGGTTGCGCACACGCTAGGCTCTATTGGTGCAGGTGCCCAAGCGACAATCGTTTTTGGTAGCGCTTGGTTTGGACTATTCTCAGCGATTATGACTTTGGCTATTTTATTCTTATCAGAGATTATTCCAAAGACGCTGGGCACGATGTACTGGCGTCAACTAAGCGGTATGGTTGCCTATTTTGTGCGCGGTATTATTATGCTGCTGTATCCACTGATTTGGGTGTCAGAGCGCTTAACTAAGCTACTCGTGCGCGGTAAAGAGCCGCAAACCTTTAGCCGCCGCGAGTTTGCGGCGCTCGCCAGCATAGGTGAAGAGTCCGGTCAGATTGACCCGCTTGAGTCGCGCATTATTCGTAATCTATTAGCGTTTGGCGCAATTAAGGTCGAAGATATTATGACGCCGCGCTCAGTGATGCTTACTTTTGAACAAAACAAAACAGTCGCTGAGGTTTTAGTGGATAGACCTAAGCTGACATTCTCACGCTTGCCGGTGTACGATGGCGATTTGGACAACATCACAGGTTTTGTCCTAAAAACAGATATGCTACTGGCAAAAGTTAATCACGCTATGCATAAACCGCTCACACAGTTTCAACGCGATATTACCTTTGTGTTCTCCAAAATGAAGCTTTTTGATTTGCTTGAGCTGATGCTAAAAAACCGCATCCACATTGCGATTACAGTGGGCGAATACGGTGAGGTAAAAGGTCTGGTTACTTTAGAAGATGTGTTCGAGACGCTGCTAGGTTTAGAGATTGTTGATGAAATTGATCGCGTTGAGGATATGCAAGCGCTTGCACGGCAAATGATGGATCGCCGTGTTGAGCGTTTAGGCATGAAGCTCAATGACGACGAGCAATATGCTGAGAGTGAGAGTGAGGGTGAGACGCGAATCTAACCTATTGCTCAAACTGAGGTAATAATATCGTTAATAGCTTAAAACTGTACTGGAGCTGTATCTGTTATGAGGGGTTGTACCAAAACAGGTAGGTGCTGGGATAGGAACCCCTAATCAATCGCAAGAATTACACAGGATGTCACACGAGCGTGAGAATTGAATGCTAGGCTGCAAACTAAGTTTCACGTCTATAAGACCAGACAAGATAATAATGATAACCGTAAGGATGATTATGAAACAGTTAAGCAAAAATGGAATGTTTGCACTTATGCTTAGGGGCGTCAGTCTTGCTAGCATTGTAGCCGTTGGCAGTGCATGGACTATTAGCGCGCAGGCAGCACCGATGACAGAAGCACTGGTACAAAGTTATGCCAGTGCCATGAAGTCCGCTGCCAATAGTAAAAACATTAATAAAGTGGCGCAGCTAGTATCGGATGATGCGCTTATTTCATTGTCTAGAAAGGGCAAGACGACAAGCCTTGATAAAGCCGCTTATCTGCAACTGTTACAAAGAAGCTGGAATGATACTTCAAACTACCGTTATGACATCACTATCGATAACATCGTAACCACAGGCGCGCAGGCCAAAGCCAACGTTACCACTAATGAGAGCTGGATCAAGGACGGTAACAACGTCTCTTTTATTACAAACTCTCGAGTGACTTTGACGTCAACGACAGGCAACGCGGTATTGCTGCGCGCCGTGTCGCAAGTAACGATTGATTAGCGTGACGATTTACTCTACATTTATACCGCTTATTCATATTATTTTGTGTTAGGAAGCCTTTGCCATCATGTCTACTGTGTACTCAAACCCTCGCTCATACGCCGCTCTACCTTTGACACTTGCTGTATCAGCGCTGCTGCTTAGCGCTTGTAGTAACAACGCCTCTGTCATTAAAAACCCGAGCGCTGTCAGCGCCTCGCCTGTCGTCACACAGCGTTCAGCAGTTCGGCCTTCTACTACGACTGCTGCGACGGCAACCACGGATTATTCGACTGCTTATCTGGATGCAGAGAGCTTAGATGAGCTGGCAGATCTACTAGAAGCCAGTGATATGTCAATGGTTGAGGGCAATAAACTGGCTATTCAGCAATACGGTGATTTGTGGAATCGCCTGCGTGCAGGCTATCGCATGAATAGTCAACCTGTCTACAATCAGCGTATTGAAGCTCAAAAAGGTTGGTTTACCAGTCGTCAAGACTATTTAAACCGCTTGACAGCGCGCTCCAGTCGCTATTTGTATCATACCGTACGCGAAGCGGAGCGCCGCAATATTCCAACTGAGCTTGCGCTCCTACCAATTATTGAGAGCTCATACGATCCGGGAGCGACCAGTAGCGCGGCTGCTGCAGGTTTATGGCAATTTATTCCTAGTACGGGTCGCATCTACGGTCTAAACCAAAGCAGCACGTATGATGGTCGCCGCGATGTTATCGAGTCGACACGTGCTGCCTATGACTTTTTGACTGCACTTTATAATCAGTTCGGTAGCTGGGAGCTGGCATTAGCTTCTTATAATGCCGGTCCTGGACGCATTCAAAAAGCCATCGACCGTAACGCTGCGCAAGGTCTGCCAACAGACTACTGGTCGCTTAGTCTACCGACTGAGACGATGAATTATGTACCGCGCTTCTTAGCAGTGGCTGAAATCGTGGCGAACCCTGAGCAATACGGGGTTTACTTGCCTGCTATTGCCAACCGTCAACACTTTAGAAGCGTACCAGTAAATTATGGAGTGAGCTTAGCTGAGGTAGCACAAATTACTGGGGTGAGCTATGATGAGCTTGAACGTCTCAATACAGCACTGATCTCAGCGCGCGTTGATTCATCAGGGCCGCAGCGGGTGATCATACCAAATGATGTTGATGCCAATGTCGATGCCAGATTGACAGCGCTGAGAGGTAATGGCACGAGCAATGTGATCGCTTCCACGACTACAGTGCCTTCAGGCTACCCAACGGCTAATACGCCAAGCTATAACAACCAGCCTTATAGTGGCGGCTCACTACCTTCAACGGGCAGCGCATTGGCTCAATACGCGGCTAATGCTAGCGTGCCGCAGCAGACCACCAGTTACATCTCGCCCGTAGCGACGCCAATGAGTAGCCCTGCTTATAATCAAAGCAGCATTAGAAGCAGTGAACCACCGCTTACAAGCGCTGAGGTGAGTAAAATTAATGCTGAGCTAAAAAGTAGTAACAATCTACCCACCACGTCCGCGCAAAT
This sequence comes from uncultured Psychrobacter sp., assembly GCA_947489525.1. GTDB lineage: Bacteria > Pseudomonadota > Gammaproteobacteria > Pseudomonadales > Moraxellaceae > Psychrobacter. Next base: position 312,850 of record CANLDW010000001.1, on the reverse strand, counting down.
TACCCGAAACAACACCGTTGTACAAGAGCCGCCACTGAGCCAAGCAGAGCGCGACTTTATTGCTAATCAGATTCGCAGCCAAACGCCTGAGACTAATGTCGTCAGTGACGTCGATGGCAATATTAAGCTATCAGCGATACAAACGCAGCAGTCTATACTAGAGGCTAGTGGTAAAGAGAAAAAACTAACCTTCAATAATCAAGCCAGTAAACCAAAGCCACAAGGCACGCGTAGTACCTACGTGGTCAAGCGTGGCGATACCTTATCTAATATTGCAAGTAGAGCTGGGGTAAACTGGCGCGAGATCGCTGAGTGGAATCAGATAGATCCCAATGCTAACCTGTTATCAGGTAGTACACTGTATCTATATAACGCCAAGCCTATAGAGGCGTTAAGTGGTGCCAGTTCCGCAGCTGCTAGTCAACCTGAGAGCTATACGGTCAAAGCAGGGGATACCTTGATCGGTACTGCTAATCGCTTTGGGCTATCTGTGACTCAGCTAGCCAGTTATAACAATTTAAGCAGCCGCGCTGATCTACTGACAGGTCAAAAGCTATGGCTGGTACCGGATAAAGTTGCGGCGCCTAAGAGTACCCCAGCCGCGTCTGCAACAACTAAGGCTTACAAAGTAAGACGCGGTGATGGCCTTATAGCGCTGGCACGTCAATTTAATATACCCACGCAGACGCTAGCAAATTTAAACGGCCTAAACACAAACGACTCTTTATACGTTGGTCAAACGATTAAAGTACCTGCCGATGCTGACACGAGTGCGCCTAGTCGCAATACCTCTAGCAGCACAGTTTCAGCGAATGTAGCGACGACGGACTATAAAGTTAAGTCAGGCGATACCCTTATCGGTATTGCTAATAGTGTTGGTGTCAGTGCTGCACAGATTGCAGCAGTGAACAGTAGCTTTGATGCTAAAGCCCGTCTACAGCGCGGTCAAACCATAAAGGTTCCGGTATCAAAAGACGTGGTTGAGCGTCAGCTTAACGATAAGCCCGTTAGTTATAAAGTGCAATCGGGTGATACCCTGACAGGAGTCGCCCAGCGCTACAACATAGGTCTAAGCGATCTGGCAGCTGCAAACAATTTGACAACGACGTCCAACTTAATACGCGGACGCACAATTACGATTCCTGCCAGCGGCAGTGCGCCTACTAGTAGCAGTAGCGCCTCAAGCTCCAGTAACCAAGCAGCTAGTAGTGGTGCTCAATCTAGTAGCGGTACTAAGCTTAGTAATACTGAAAACTATAAAGTTCAAGCAGGCGATGGCCTTATCGCTCTCGCGCGTCAGTTTGGTGTCTCTGTAGCTGATCTAGCGGCGACTAACAACCTAGCGACCAACGCGCAATTGCAGCGTGGTCAAACGCTTAAAGTCCCTAAAGTTACGGTGAGTTATACCGTAGCATCGGGCGATAGTCTCATTGGATTGGCACGCAGATATAACATCTCGACCCAAGAGCTTGCCAATATGAATGATATCGCTCCTGATACGCTGCTACAGCGTGGTCAACGGTTGACTGTGCCTAATCGTTAACATGCTTAGGCACAAAAAGAGTAGTCTTAACAGCCTAAATTTACGAGCTAAAATTAAAAAACCTGCTATTTGATAGCAGGTTTTTTTAAGTGTTTTTACATCAAACTGCTCAAGTGCATTAAACCATCTGCGTCCTAATGGTCTCAAGATAGCTTCTGATATTACTGACGTAGTGCATGCACTGACCGTAACGACTATTTGACGCTTTATTCTCTGACAAATAAGCATAGACGTTCGCCCAGCTTTTGTCATCGATACCTTGCTCGCGTAGTTTACGCTGGATGCTTTTTACGGCGTTTGGCCCCATGTTGTAGCCTGCTAGCGCAAACCAGATGCGATCTTTTTTAGGCACATCAGCAAAGTCCGACTTCATCTGCTCAAGATAACGCGCGCCGCCGCCAATACTTTGGTAAGGATCTACGCGGTCAGATACCCCCATTGCTTTTGCCGTACTATTAGTCAGCATCATCAGTCCGCGTACGCCAGTTGGCGACACCGCATTGGCATCTAAATGCGACTCTTGATAGCCCATCGCGACGAGTAGTTCCCAATCATGATTGTAGTTTTGGGCTTGCTCTTCAAACGAGGACTGATAATTCGGTAGCTCGTTGGTTAAGGTGTCTTTAAAATGCTTTTGGCTATAAGCGTCTTTTAATAAGTCCTGATTATAGAAAGCGGCAAGCTTCTGGGTCTCATCAAGCTTAATATTGTTGCACAAAAAAGCACTGGCCTTTTGTGCGAGTGGATCATCTGCCTGCTTAAAAGACCAACTGACTCTAGGATGCAGACCATTTTTAGTTAAACTAGTGTCATAGCCGCAGCTTAGATTTACTGAGGCAAGGTTAAGCTCGCTTTTGAGCTGCATGCTCGCTGTGGTTAACGCCATATCCGCTTTGCCTGAGCGAACGGCAGCGAGCGCCGCCTCTTCGTTTGCATAGGGTTTAAGCTCAACGCTGACTCCTAAGGTGTCGGCATAATTACGCGCTAAATCGTAGCCAAAACCGTGCTGGAAGCTATCGGTGGCAAAGTAAGTGCTATCGCCGGGTGTGGCGGCAATAGTCAGTATGTTCTCTAGCATGACCTGATCATAGGCAGGCACATTGGTATTGGTTGTCGTAAAACTTTGGGCTGGTAGCGATAAAAGCGCTATGCCAGAAGCTTGTACGAACCGTTTTGACTGAGTAAAACGGGCGGGCGAGGTAAAACGATCGGTTGGGACGCAGGGAACGAGGTTACTTCTGGTGTGCAGTGCGCGCTTCTTGGGACGTAGCAAATGCGATATACGGCGTTTGGCCCCTTGTGCGGATACTTTGACACGATAAGTAATACGCTGCATGGATGTCTCCTGAATTTAGCCATCCTGCTCACCTTTAGAGTATTCAATTTGCGCCTGTTATGTATACAGAACATGAATCAAATATCCGATGTAGCCCTACTAATTAGCCTAATATAAACAGCCAAAAATAGTGCGTACATCTCGTTTAAATATAGCTGACGCCAATAAACAAATTATTTTTGCGAATAACCGTCAACTGCAAATTCTCATTGACAAAGCGACGGTGCGCAATAGCTGTAAGGATAATAATCAGCTAATCCTTTCAACAAATTGTATGACGTAATAATTGATTGGCTATATCAAACACAGGTAAGGTCATGAATAAGTTATTAAGAGCAGCGAATGAGTCATTCTTCATAAAAGTAGTAATCTGTAACTCATCGTTCCAAATATTGTTTCAGACATTTAAACAAACGATAACAGTGGTAATATTTAATCCCTTGTAAATGCAGTGAAACATATAATACTGCCATTGGTGCGCTTCTCTTTACGATATAAATAGCTATATCTTGGGGTCGTTAGTTATAACAGATAAGTTCTAAAACTAAGTTGTCACAAATAAAGGACATCAAGACATAAGCCTAAGTATCATCGTAGTGCTAACATCTCTTACTCATAAGAGAGTAGCAAAATAACCGGACGCTATATAAATGAAAAGTTTCATGACAAAACGTTCTTTCTTTTACAGGTGGTTATATGTGGTAATAATACCTTTTATTCAAGATAACTTAAGAAAAGAGTGATAAAACTTAACATTGGGACTATGAACGGTAAATATCTAGTTATTTTTGTACAGCTGCCCTTATTGATTCATAAAATTTTGCTTCTTTAATCCTTCTACTAGAGCACGCTTATGAGTTTAATTAATGAACATAAATCGGTAATTAAGACTATATTTCTGTCCTTTTATCTACCTCGTGATACTCAAAATCGACTAAGCAGGATTATCAATATCAATAAAAGTGACCGATAGATCGAACTGTTTGGCTATTAGGGTACCTAATGCTGCAATGCCGCCGCGCTCCGTGGCATGGTGACCACAAGCAAAGTAATCAATGCCAAGCTCGCGCGCACTATGAGTGGTACGTTCTGATATCTCACCAGATATATATGCATCACAGCCCATAAGCGCGGCTTGCTCAATCATATCTTGCGCGCCGCCTGTACAAATTCCCACGCGCTCAATAAGCTTATCGGTGCTTCTGCCATCATCCAAAGCGTAATGAGAGGCGATGTGTAGCGGGACGCGATTAAGCGCATGAGTAATAGTATCAATAAGCTCTGGTGCTCGCTGCGGGGTGCAAGTGGCGATGTTACCGACAGGATGCGACTCGTGAGGGTAGAGTGGCTCTATAATCGTCAGACCAAGCGCCTCTGCCAGCTTGGCGTTATTACCGACAACAGGGTGGGCGTCCAGTGGTAAGTGATAGGCGATTAAGGAGATACCATGCTGCATCAGCTTACGAATACGGCGGCCTTTCATGCCTGTAATGGTATCGGACTCACCGCGCCAAAAGTAGCCATGATGCACTATGATTGCATCAGCATTGTCTTGGATAGCCGCGTCTATGAGCGCCTCGCAAGCGGTCACCCCAGTGACAATGCGTTTTATTGGTTTGCCAGCATCGACTTGTAAGCCGTTAGGGCTATAATCCTTAAAGGCAGAAGCTTGTAGATAGTCATCACAAAAGATAGTTAGTGCTTGTGTGGTTACGCTTGAATCTTGCTCAGTATTGTCGTAAGTCGTCATCGTTTATCCTTTATTTTTGGTATGAAACTTATGTGTTATTTATTTTAACACAGCGTTGCAAATAGGCGCGGCGAACACAATAACTCAACAAGTACACGATGAGTCACCTTTGCATGAATACGACCGCTATAATTTATGTATTTATATATGTTCAAAGCCAGCCATCGTTTTGTCCATAATTTAATACATAGAATAGAGGTTTTATATGTCAGAACCCCGTAACACCCGTAAGTCGTCCACAATGCTCAAATGGCTACCTTGGATCTTACTGTTGGTCGTCATCGCCGTTTTTGTGTGGCTGTTTATGACGGTGACCACACCTGCACAAAAGGCTTGGGAGCCCCCTAGAAACCCACCGGTAGAGCAGCAAAACACCTTGACAAATGCCGATACGCCAGAGCCAATCTCATCCTATCACGATGCCGTAGCTCGCGCTTCACAGTCCGTTGTCAACATTTATACCACGCAAGCGATGGCAGAGCATCCTTACATGAATGATCCAGTGCTGCGCCGTTTTTTTGAGTACCACGGCGATCCGCAATCGCAAGGCTCAACCAATCTAGGCTCAGGGGTTATTGTCTCAGCGGATGGCTATATCGTTACCAACGCGCACGTGGTTGAAAAGGCCGATGAGATCACCGTTGCTTTTAGTGATGGTAGTAAAAGCCGCGCCACAGTAGTCGGAAGCGATCCCGATAGTGATCTGGCCGTCATTAAAGTGGATGCGACAGGACTTGCGCCGCTCGCGTTTCGTAAAGCGCCTATTCGCGTTGGTGATGTCGCGCTGGCTATTGGCAACCCCTTTGGCGTTGGGCAAACCGTAACCCAAGGTATTATTTCAGCGACAGGGCGTACGGGACTCGGGGTCAATAAGTTTGAGGACTTTATTCAAACGGACGCTGCGATTAATCCAGGTAACTCAGGCGGGGCGTTGGTTGATGCCAATGGCGAGCTGGTCGGTATTAACACTGTGATCTTTTCGCGTTCAGGCGGCTCTATGGGTATTGGTTTTGCTATCCCAACCGCGCTGGTTGAACAAGTGATGAACGCGCTTATCAAAGATGGCCGAGTCAGCCGCGGCTGGCTAGGGATTGAGATTCAGTCCCAGCTACGTGACCCCACCCAGCTTGAGACCTCAACTGGGGTTGAAGTGCTCAACGTCGTACCCGGCGGTCCTGCGGCGAAGAGCGGCCTGCAAGTGGGCGATATTATCTTAACAATTGATGGGGTTGAGATGACGGACGCTAATACTTTAATTCAGTACGTGGCACGTAAGCCGCCTAATACGGCGCTCAACGCACAAATCCTACGCCAAGGCCAAAACGCGCAAGTGGAGATTGTATTAGAGGAGCGTCCAGTACAAGAAGTCGTGGAAGCGCCAACGATTATGAACGAACGTATGGATGGGCAGTCCAACTATAACGGCGAGTCCAGTAGACCGATGATGTCGGAGGCGGAACGCGACCGCATGCGTGAAGAGCTACTCAAATTATTTGAGCAAGACAGCATAGCGCCATAAAGCTATAACCAAAAACGAAAACGCGCCACTTCTAAAGTCGCGCGTTTTTTTATGCTTGTTTTGCTCAGCTTGGTTGCTAACTTTTTACTTTAGCGCCCGTACTTAGCTTAGCACTTAATTTATCTAGGCTGAACGTGGTATAGAGTTACTAGTTGTTATCCTAGCTTTTAGCTTTTAATCGGCTCATGATTAATATGAATTACCCCTTGCACGCGGCAGCAGCAGGACAGGATCTCATTGTCCTCTAGCATAGCCAGTGGTACAAACGGATAGTCCACTTTGTGCGAGCTTGAGAGTATCTGCACCCGGCAACTGCCGCAATAGCCCTCACGGCACTGAAAGTTCACTTCATGACCTGTGCGCAGTAGACCATCAAGCAGACTCTCATCAGCGTGCAAATAAAAACGCATCTTACTGGTCGTCACCCACGTCATAACTCATCCTATGTACTGTACTGCTCGCTCTATGTAGTGCAAAGCCTATAGGGTATTAAGCCCAGCCTTGCTACAATTCAAAATCATCAAAATCGCTCTCTGACAAATCAGAGTCGATCTGACCGACGAGATACGAGCTAATCTCGGTCTCTTGCGGCGCGACTTGCACGTTATCAGATGATAGCCACGTATTGATCCAGGGAATAGGGTTGGACTTAGAGTTCGGGAATGCTGAGGGCAAGCCAACCGCTTCCATACGCAAATTAGTAATGTATTCTATGTACTGGCAAAGAATGTCCTTGTTAAGTCCAATCATCGAGCCGTCTTTAAAGAGATATCCCGCCCATTCCTTTTCTTGCTCAGCGGCTTTGCGGAAGATCTCAATCCCTTGCTCATGGCACTCAGCAGCAATCTCAACCATCTCAGGATCGTCTTTGCCGTTACGCATCAGGTTGAGCATATGCTGCGTACCAGTGAGATGCAGTGCTTCGTCACGAGCAATCAGTTTAATAATCTTGGCATTGCCTTCCATCAGTTTACGCTCTGCAAAAGCGAACGAGCAGGCGAATGATACATAAAAGCGAATCGCTTCGAGTACATTGACCGCCATGATACACAGATACAGCTGCTTCTTTAATGAGCGCAGATCGACAGTAATCTCTTCACCACTAACGTTATGCGTGCCCGCGCCGTATAGACTATAGAGCTGCGAGTTGCGATACAGCTCGTCGTAATATTGAGCAATATCAGAGGCGCGCTCCAAGATGTGCTCATTTTGCATAATATCATCAAAGACGATGCTAGGGTCGTTGACAATATTACGAATGATATGGGTGTAGCTGCGCGAGTGAATGGTCTCGCTAAACGACCAGGTTTCAATCCACGTCTCAAGCTCGGGGATCGAGACTAGTGGCAGCAGGACGATATTCGGACTACGCCCTTGGATCGAGTCGAGTAGGGTCTGGTACTTAAGATTACTGATAAAAATATGCTGCTCATGCGAGGACAAATTACCATAGTCAATGCGGTCGCGTGACACGTCAACCTCTTCTGGACGCCAAAAGAACGACAACTGCTTTTCGATCAGTTGCTCAAAGATCGGATGCTTTTGTTGGTCATAACGCGCGACGTTGACGGGTTGACCAAAAAACATGGGTTCGGTAAGGGCATTATTCGGCGTTTGGTTAAAGATTGAATAAGTCATAGGACTGCCTTTTAGATCGTAATAAGTCAGATTTAGGGGTTAATACAACATTGTAATCACAGGATGGTCGTTACCGCGTTAGCACAGGCTACAAATCACCCAAAGGGATTTGCCCATCGTTGACATACGCTTTGAATATCTCGCTCAGCTCGCCATCATCCAGCGCCTCTAGCTCTTCAAAGGCACTCTTAGGCTTGGGCGCTGCTACTGCTTTTGGCGTTGTTACTTTTAGTTTCTCTGTCTTTGCTATCGCTGTCTTTGGTACGGCTTTTGGTACTGTCTCTTGCAGCGCTTCTTGAGGCAACTGCTTACGCACCTCTTCCATATCCATCTCTACTTGTACGATATGCGAGCTACCATCGTTTAGGTCTGCAAATACGTTCGGGATAAACAACCCACCGTCTTTGATAATCGCGGTATATTGCATGTTTATGACCTCCGTTTATTTTTATTTTTTTTGTGTTTCAGTTATGGTTGGCGCGACCCAAGGCTTTCATATACTTTGTTATTTTCTCTTTTGCCTACGGCTAATACATAAACTACCAGCACATCGTCTTTGACGGTATATACTAGGCGGTAACCTATGGTTTTTAACTTAATCTTATAAGTATCCGTATGTCCCGAAAGTCTTGACACAGGGACATGCGGGTTTGCTAGCCGCTGCTGCAATTTTTTCTTAAACTGTTGCTGAATATTGGGCGCTATCTTTTTCCATTCTTTTAGCGCTAAAGGATGAAACTCAAGACTATAAGTCATCCAAAGTGATCTTTATTGGCGTTTGCCCATCGCTTAGTCGCGCGCTCACTGTCTGGCTTAACGCCATATCGTCCATCGCTTCCATCATGCGCTCATACATATCTGTTGAAACTAAATAAGCCACAGGTTTGTTATGATTCAAAATCGCTATGGACTCTCCATCTGACTGTTTAATTAGTGCCGAAGGGTTAGTCTTTAATTCTGAAATACTGGCGGTTTGTGTCGCAAATATTGGTTGCATAATTTATTCTCCAATACTATTAAGCTCTAAATATAGGGCTAATTTTAGCACGAAAATTAAGTCTTATTTGTTACTGTTTTAAATTTAAGTATTTTAAGGAGCCCATCCCGCCTACCGCTTGTATCTGCCTAGCTGCTGGCGTGCAGTCTATAATGTCTGGTAGCGTTGCTGTTGCCTCGACACCACTTCCAGCCACAGACTGCATCGCCATCGTCGTTGGCAGGATACCGCTATAGTCAGGGCTAAGAAGCCTTGTTTGGGCGGTGTTTGCCTTTCTTGTCGATATTGCTATTTATGTTCTTTTGTAGGGTGCTTTTTAAGAACCGTTAAACTTCACTTTCAAACTATTGGTGCGTGGAACGCACCCTACAATCCTCATCACTATTGATATTTGAGCGTAGGGTGAGTTAGTTTTATCAAGTTCTCGTAGAGAATGAGAATAAAACGTAACCCACCGTTTGTGTCATTTTTAAATATCCATGGTGGGTTACGCTTTCGCTAACCCACCCTACGGCTCAAACTAATGTTTAAAGTAGGTTGGTGTCGAGGAACGAGACCCAACAAATTGTCTATCTAAAATCGTTGGGTGTCGCAAGCTCCACCCAACCTACGCTTGCTGCTTGATTCTGGTTTGGCAAGATGGTATCTACGTCACTACGATTTACAAGTAGGTTGGTGTCGAAGAACGAGACCCAACATGATATTTTTATATAATTAAGGTTGTTAGGTTTTCTTCAACCTAACCTACGTACTATTTAAGCTTGGTTTGGCAAGATGGTATCTACGCATACTTTCAAACCTTGTCTTCTTATCATGGTGCGCGGGGCGCACCCTACGGCTTATACCACTATAATTACTTGGATGTAGGGTAGGTTAGCTTTATCAAACTCTCGTAGAGAATGAAGATAAAACGTAACCCACCGTTTGTATCGTTTTTAAATATCTATGATGGGTTATGCTTTGGTTAATCAACCCTACACTTGCTCATTATAGTCAGAAATTTTAATATCACCGAAAATATCAAATTTAGCTTGGCTGAATTTCAAATGTTGCAAATTAGGATTTAGTTGAGCTTTATCGATAATATCTTGCTTATGTTTTTCACTAACCGAATAACCGAAAATTACAGAATCAAAAGCATCAAAAGGAATTTTTTTGAGGCAGACTTCAGGATAGCTAGGAAAGCTTATTAGTAAGTTTTCAGGTATTTCTAAATCGAAACTCGGTTTGACTTTTTCATTGGATACTTTTTCACAAGAAGCTAAAGGACATATTATCCTTCTTTCTTGTTCATACGCCCACTTTTCAGATTTTGAATACAATAGTCTTTTTATAAGTTCTTCGTATCTAATTTTCTCTTTAGAAATTAATTTATAGAGAGAAGATAAATCCATATCTTCTTCTAATTGAAAATCATTTGAATATTCACCATTTATTCTAATAGTACCATTGTAGTAAGTAATAGAAGCTCTGTCCTCTTTTTTATAACTTACATTATGGAGTCCAAGCTTTTTGAAAAATGGGTGTTCTTCTTTGAAAGTAACAGCTATACCCTTACCTTCATTAGTATAATGTGTCCACATCAATTCATTGTCAGCGCTTTCTGATAATGAGAAAATACCTAAGTGGCAGCTTAAAGCCTCTAGTATAAAATCATTAAACGCTTGTACAGTGTTTTCTAAGTTTTGTCGTTGAGCTTCGTTATAAGCTTCTACTGAATCATAATCTGTAAAGGCTAAAAGTGGTCGAAAGTTTTCAGGGGTATATCTTCTACCAGTAGGTTTTAAGTAAAAGTTAATCAGTTTTTCATCTGAAGGTATTTTAGGGTTGGGATCAGCATTGAACTTATAAAACCGCCTTTTAGCGTAGGCCATATCAGCAGGGGAAAACTCATTAAAGTATGGAAAGAATTTTGCTTCGCTACCTTTGTCATTTAAAAATTTAGGTTGTGTCATTCTGAACAAACCGTTTTCTAGAAATTCAGATCGCGGTATATTGTCTTTTTGTTCATTATTTACAGTACCTAAGTATTTGACTAACATAAAAAAGTCCTATATTTAGTGACAACTGCGACAGTATGTGGAACGCACCATACATCACTTCAATCATCGGATGTTTCAATCTAAACTTAATAAAGTCTAACAGACCACTTTTCACCATTCCATGTTGCAAACTGAGGTTCGACAGGTTCAATTAACTTTGGAAAAATATTAAGAACTTTAGATTGTGAACCCTCCAAAAGACTATAATCAATCGGGTCTATCATAGGACGATCTGAGCTTTTATGGTTCATAAAAGATAAACTGATACTGATACCTATATTGATATGTTTAATTTTCTCTTGTTTCAATATAATTGACAAAAAATCTTTTATAGAGTCTATAGCATCTTGTTTATTATTATTTATACAAAGTACTTCATAGGAAGCTCCTACGTGATCTGCTTTTTGGCATCTAATATTATTAGTAGCTTTGCTTAGATAGTCGTTAATGGACTGTCTACTGTTTTCATGATTACTAGTAATTTCTAAGGTCAATAATCCTCTAAATTCTATATTTAAACCGTGCATTACATCGTAAGGTTTATCGGAATCGAGTTTTTGTTTTGAGTTTTTTTCCTGGAAGCTCATAAATCCATTTCCTTGATAGTTAAAGTTCGCTCTTATCTATAAATACACTAATGGATGATAAGAGCGATTCTCACCTAAATCTTACAAGCCCCACCAGCACAATCATCTTCCATATCTGCTTGCGCGTCGTTCGCACCATCGCGGGTGTTGTGATAGTACAAAGTCTTTACGCCAAGCTTATAGGCGTTGAGTAGATCCTTAAGCAATATCTTCATCGGCACGCGGCCGCCTTCATAGCGAACGGGGTCATAGTTGGTATTGGCTGAGATGCTTTGATCGACGAACTTTTGCATAATAGCGACGAGCTTTAGGTAGCCGTCATTATTTGGCATTTGCCACAATAGCTCGTATTGACCGCGTAGCTTATTAATCTCCGGCACGACTTGCTTCAATATGCCATCTTTAGACGCTTTGATAGACACCAGACCGCGTGGCGGCTCGATACCATTGGTGGCGTTGGCAATCTGACTAGAGGTTTCAGAGGGCATAAGGGCAGTCAAGGTAGAGTTACGTAGACCGTGCTTGGTAATCTCACTACGTAGCGTTTCCCAATCGAGGTGCAATGGCTCTTGGCAAATCTTATCTAAGTCGGTTTTGTACGTATCAATCGGTAAGATACCTTGCGAGTAGGTGGTCTCATTAAAGGCAGGGCACGCGCCTTGCTCTTGTGCCAGTTTATTTGACGCTTTCAAAAGATAATATTGCAGCGCTTCAAAGGTTTGATGGGTCAGACCTAAGGCGCTATCGTCGGAGTAGCGTACGCCGTTTTTGGCGAGGTAATACGCGTAGTTAATCACGCCAACGCCAAGGGTACGGCGGCGCATACTGCCGTTTTCAGCGGCTTTGACCGGATAGTCTTGATAGTCGAGTAGGGCATCAAGCGCACGGACGATTAGTTCGGCTGGCTCTTCGATATCGCTGACGTTGTCAACTTTGCCTAGATTAACCGCAGATAAGGTACACAGCGCGATCTCGCCTTCATCATCATTGATGTTATCTAGTGGCTTAGTCGGTAGCGCAATCTCCATACACAGATTGGACTGACGAATCGGTGCAACGGTGGCGTCAAACGGGCTGTGGGTGTTGCAATGATCGACGTTTTGGATATAGATACGGCCCGTGCTGGCGCGCTCTTGCATCATCAGGCTAAATAGATCGGCTGCGGGGATTTGGCGCTGACGCACGGATGGATCGCCTTCATATTTGGTGTACAGCGCTTCAAATTTGTCTTGATCTTCAAAGAATGCATCGTAGAGACCTGGGATATCATCAGGTGAGAATAGGGTGATGTCCTGACCTTTGATCAGACGGGTATACAAAGTCTTGTTAATCTGTACGCCATAATCCATGTGCCGTACGCGGTTGTCCTCTACGCCGCGATTGTTTTTGAGTACCAGCAGCGACTCCACTTCTAGATGCCATAGCGGATAGAAAAGGGTCGCCGCACCGCCGCGTACGCCGCCTTGTGAGCAGCATTTGACTGCCGTTTGAAACAGCTTATAAAAAGGAATACAGCCGGTATGCTGGGCTTCACCGCCGCGAATTGGGCTACCAAGGGCGCGGATACGGCCAGCGTTGATACCGATACCAGCGCGCTGTGAGACGTAGCGTACAATGGCGCTGGTGGTGGCGTTAATGGAGTCGAGGCTATCACCGCATTCGATGAGTACGCACGAGCTAAATTGACGCGAGGGGGTACGTACGCCTGACATGATTGGCGTCGGCAAGGAGATTTTAAACTCTGAGGTCGCATCATAGAAGCGCTTGACGAAATCCAAACGATTGGACTTATCGTAGCCTGCAAACAGACACATACCGACCAGCATATAGAGGAACTGCGGGCTCTCATAGACGGTTTTGGTGACGCGATCTTGCACCAAATACTTACCTGCCATTTGCTCAACGGCGGCATAAGCCAGATTCATATCGCGCCAGTGATCGAGGTAATCGTCTAGCTCATCAAACTCGCTACGGCTGTAGTCGGCTAGGATATGCTCGTCGTACTTGCCTGATTCAGTTAGAGTCGTGACATGATCGAATAGGTGCGGCGGCTCGAACTGGTTATAAGCAATCTTACGTAGATGGAAGATCGCAAGGCGCGCGGCGAGATACTGGTAATCAGGGGTGTCCTCTGAGATCAGATCGGCAGCAGATTTGATAATCGTCTCGTGGATATCACGGGTTTTGATGCCTTCATAGAACTGAATGTGCGATTTGAGCTCGACTTGCGAGACTGACACGTTATCCAAATCCGCGGCTGCCCATTCGATAACCTTATGGATTTTATCCAAATCAATAGGCTCTAGGCGTCCGTCACGTTTTGTCACTTGGATCTTATCGATATGTGTCATGTTACCCTCGTCTAATATATGTGATTGTCCTAAATCTAACCTACTGTTTTTATGCATAAAAATTGCACTTTTTTTAAGCCAAACAATAGCCACGGCTCTAGTGGCAAGCGAAGACACTGAGCACTACATATAGCGTGTTTGTTAGTAGGTAGGCACAATATAGCGGGAATATTTTTGAAATACTAGATTGATTTTAGATTTTATTTATGTTGTAAGAGCAGGAACAAGGCTCAATTTTGACGCAAAGGACGATGGAATAAGGGGTAGAAGAATTTGACTACTTTAGTAAAGTTTTTTGTAAAAATGCAATTATCATCTCTGTAATAAAATATAGAGAAAAGTGACTTTATAGGCGAACCTGATATTGCTCTAATTCTCAAAAAAGAGTCATAAAAAATCGCCACCCTAAGAGTGACGATGTTTGATGAAATTTATTATTTTCCAAAATTTACAACTGGCTTAAACTAGACCACTAAGCGTACCGTTTTAGCATCATCAAGCGCCGCATAGAGGGCGTTGACTTGTTCTGCCGCAGTTAAGTATAGATTGACTCGTGCAGAGTGAAAACGGCCTGTCTTGGAGGGTTTGACTTCGATAGAAGCCAGATCAAAATCAGGGAACTGACTGCCTAAGATAAGCTTGACTTCATTAAGTAAGCTATCGTGTTCACCTTCGTGACCGATGATGCTCAGCGGGTAGCTCATCGGGAACTCCCATAGCTCAGGATTTTGGATATCGGTCTTTTTACCTTTTAAGATACCGTCATTCGCAACCAGTTCAGTTACCTTGACTTCTCTTTTAGAGTCTGGGCTAGTGTTGCGTTCGGGATTGTTGTCTTTAGAAATACTGTTTTCGAGATTAGTGTCTTTGGGATCGTCGCTCATGATATTTACCTCACTTTATTAATTTTTATCGTTGAAATATAAAAAGCTGAGACATAAACATGCTCAGCTTTTTGTACAAATCTGGTTGTTAGCGTCTTGTAGCCTTTATAAGGTCAACAGCGCTTATTTCAAGACCTGACTCCAGTCAGCGATTAGTCATTTTCTAAGAACGAGCGCAAGTGCTCAGATCGCGACGGATGACGCAGTTTACGTAGTGCTTTGGCCTCTATCTGACGGATACGTTCACGGGTCACATCGAACTGCTTACCAACTTCTTCTAACGTATGATCGGTTGGCATATCGATACCGAAGCGCATCTTGAGCACGCGTGCTTCACGCTCGGTTAGGTTACCTAAGACATCACGCGTTGCTTCACGTAGACCGGCAGACGTTGCATCGTCAACAGGACTTGAGATCGTTGAGTCCTCAATGAAATCGCCTAAATGCGAGTCTTCATCATCACCGATAGGCGTCTCCATAGAGATCGGCTCTTTGGCTATTTTAAGCACTTTACGAACCTTGACCTCGTCCATCTCTAAGCGTTCGCCTAATTCCTCAGGCGTCGGCTCACGACCCATCTCTTGCAAGAGCTGGCGTGAGACGCGGTTAATCTTGTTGATGGTTTCAATCATATGCACAGGGATACGAATCGTACGTGCCTGATCTGCAATAGAGCGGGTGATAGCCTGACGAATCCACCACGTGGCATACGTTGAGAACTTATAACCTCGGCGATACTCAAACTTATCGACTGCTTTCATCAGACCAATATTACCTTCTTGAATCAGATCCAAGAACTGTAGACCACGATTGGTATATTTTTTGGCGATAGAGATGACCAGACGCAAGTTAGCCTCGACCATCTCTTTTTTGGCGCGGCGAGCCTTGGCTTCACCAACCGCCATACGGCGTGCCACATCTTTCATATCTGAGATTTGCATATCGAGCTGCTGCTCGTAATCACGAATTCTACGCTGTAATAAGATCACATCATCAACGACCTTTTCGAGGGTGGGTGCAAAGTTAGGTTGACCCTTTAGGCGCTCAATGAGCCAATCAACGTTGGTTTCGTTACTTGGGAAGGTTTTGCGAAACTCTTCACGCGGCATGCGTCCACGGCGAATAACCAGACGCATAATCTGACGCTCTTGTTTGCGCACATCGTCATAGACATCGTGCATAATCGCCATAACTTGATCCGATAAACGATTATTAAGCTTGAGCATCATAAAACGCACGGCAAGCTGCTCATAAGCTTCTTTAGCTTGCTCGCTACCTCGTCCGTAATCGTTTAAAGCTTGTTTTGCTGTGATGAATAAGCTTTCGATCTCCTCAAGGCGCAGACGCACTTCTTCAGGATCGATGCCGCCGGTTTCTTCTTCTTCAGCGTCATCGTCACTATCATCAATATCGTCGTCGTCCTCATCATCATCGTCATCGCTAACAGCTTTGGTCTTAATCACAGGCGGATTTTCTTTTTCTTCTTTCGCCTTTTCGCGCTCTTCTTTAGCGCGTTCTTTTTCTTCTAATGCTGCAGCTTTGTCTTCTTCGGTTTCTGGATCCAAAAATCCTGTAATAACATCGGAGAGCTTTTTGTCGCCCTCTTGTACTTTTTGATACTCATCGAGTACGAACTGTACCGTACCAGGCCAATACGCCATTGCATGCTGTACGTCGCGGATACCTTCTTCAATACGCTTAGCGATAGCAATCTCGCCCTCGCGCGTGAGTAGATCAACGGTACCCATCTCACGCATATACATACGTACAGGATCAGTCGTACGACCAGGCTCAGTTTCGACAGAGGCAAGTACTGCTGCCGCTTCATCGGCTGCCATATCGTCATCGCTTGAATCATCGTTCATCAAGATATCGTCAGCATCGGGCGCGGACTCAAATATCTTGATACCGACATCCGTTAGCATCTGGACAATGTCTTCTATCTGATCGCTTTCAGTAATAGAGTCGGGTAGTTGGTCATTGACCTCGGCATAGGTCAAGTAGCCTTGTTCTTTACCCATTTGAATCAAGGTTGCCAGCTGAGAGGTGGACTTAGATACGGGCTTATCGTTCATAAATACTCGCTTGCATCGGGCATCTTTAATGCAGTCCGCCAGTTTAGTGAAGAGTCTATCTAGACTGATCGACCAAACAGGCCTCTGCGATGAAGATGAGTTGATATAAATAAAATTTAAATACTACAAATACAATCTCTAAAATAAAACGGGTGCGGCGTATAGGCTAGCAGCGATTTATAGTAGTGCATGGACACTAGGGCATAAACTTAGCCAAAGCGTACACAGCCAATTAATGGCGTAGTTTAGCACAATCCTGCATCATCACACATTGAGTCTGCCCCTTGTAGTTTGCGATAAGGCACAACACCTCGATGGTCTCGAAACATTACCTTAAAGCTTTGGTATAACGCCTTATAGTCATCAATGATGGGGACAGCAGTGATACTTTTAAAGGGTAAGATGTTAGTGTTGAGCATAGATCTATACACTAATCATCTGCGCGGACTGCTCAGCTTGCTGCGCGCGTAGCCAATCATTTAAGCGCTGGCTTTGTTTACGGACGATAGCCAGCTTGATGTGGTCAGGATTGTTAATCAGATCTTGCATCTTTTTTTGCAAATGCAACTTGAGTAGCTGCATGATTAAGTTTTCTATCAGCTCATCAATACTCAAGATATGACGCGTAGTAAGCGTCTTATAAAAACTGCTCCAGCTACGACTCAGCCCGCTTTGGGTAGCAGGATTGACGTTCGATAAAATAAAATGAGCGGCGGCGTTAGCGTCAGGTGGCAAGTACGTGATACAGCGCTTGATGGTACTGACGACATCCAATAGCGACGCATCTTGTAAGTCCTCCCAAGCCAGCGCGCGCAGGCTATCTGGAGAGGCTTTTTGTTTGATGTGCGCAGGCAAGCTTAAGCTATCGATGCCCGCTTTTTGCCAAATACTCTCAATAGGATCATCAAGCAGTGCTAAGGGCTGAAACAAAAAGCACAGCTGTAATTGCTGACTGATGGTCATATCACCATCAAAATCGAGTAGAGCGTCTTTGGCCTCTGTATTTTGACTGCGTTTACCGCCAAGCTTTTGGTAGATATCGTTATTGAGTAGATAGCGAAAGCTGCTGCCTTTAGGAAGCAGACTGCTCAAAGTACGCACTTGCGACATGAGTTTAGCTTTACCTTCGACCAGCGTCAGATCGTGACGCTCACTAAGGTAGGCAAAGATGTACTGCGAAAGCGGCATAGCAGCGGCGATCTGCTCGCGCATAGCGTCTGTACCCTGACTCTTAATAAAGGTATCAGGATCATGGTTATTAGGTAACATCAAAAAGCGTAGCTCTTTGTCGTCGCTGAGCACAGGTAGTGCCACCTCAAGCGTGCGCCACGCCGCTTTTTGTCCTGCGCTATCGCCATCGAAGCTTAGGGTCAGCGTTGGGTTAAGGGTGAGGAGTCGTGAAACTTGGCTTTCATTAATTGCTGTACCCATCGAAGCGACGGCGCCGTAGATACCGGCTTGGTAAAGGGCAATCACATCCATATAACCCTCAACGACCAGCCAATCATTAGCGCGCTGCTGGCGCGACTCGTAATAGCCGTAGAGGACGTGCTGCTTGTGAAAGACAGGAGAGTCTGACGAGTTGATGTACTTGGGCTTGACCTCATCGTCGAGTGCGCGACCGCCAAAACCAATAGTGCGACCTTGGGAGTCGCGAATAGGAAAGATCACCCGATCGCGTAGGAGATCGTAATCGCGCCCTGACTCGGACTGACGGACTAACCCAAGCGCCTTGAGTCCTTCAATATCTTGCGGAAACTCGTGCTCAAGATGCTGCCAGCCAAATGGCGCATAGCCTAGACCAAAGGTGTTTAGGGTATCTTTGCTAAGCCCGCGCGCCGCAAAATAGTGCAGCGCGTGAGGATGCGTTGTCAGGTTGCGCTGATAAAAGGTTTGGATGCGCTCTAAAAGCTCATATAAATTGCCCTCAGGCTCATTATCAGGCGTACGATTTTGCTGCGATATGCGACTTGTTGAACTACTGGGACTATAATCAGTAGCATAATCGTCATCGTATTGCACAGGCCAAGAAGGCGCGTAATCTGTTTCAAATACAGGATTGTAATCGCTACTGTGATCAGTATCACTGTAAGGAATATGAGCAGGCATGCTATCGTTCTGCAGCGCATCGCTTTTTGGCGTCGCGCTTTGATCAGCATTTGGCACTGTATCTGAACGGCTAATGTTTGATGTAGACGAGCGGCGCTGATAGCTGACGTTTTTTTGCTCGTCCTTGGGCACTTCTATGCCCGTCTGCTTAGAGAGCTCATTGACCGCTTCTATAAAAGTTAAGTTCTCATAATCACGCAAAAAGCTGATGGCATTACCGCCAACACCACAACCAAAGCAGTGATAGATGTTTTTTTGTGGATTAACATAAAAGGAGGGCGACTTTTCGCCATGAAAAGGACAGCATCCCTTAAACTCGTTACCAGCGCGTTTAAGCGTAGTGTGGCGACCAATAATGCTGATCAGGTCAGCTTGGTTATTGAGTTGCTCGAGGACATGGTTTGGAATACTCATACGACAAACAGTTTACCATAGGAAGACAAGCAATAAAGACAAAAACAAGGCCAACTTTTAGGTTGACCTTGTTGATAATAGCAGTAAGAATAATCGCTTTTTAGAAATAAAGCGTCAATTCATACAGTAGCTGCTTTATACCGTAACCCGTTAATAATGTTATTAATGTATAAACGAATTAATGTATAAACGAATGAATTTATAGTACAAGAATTTATAGTACAAATAGTTACTCAGCGTCTACGTCCTCGATATCTACAGGATCGGTATCGAGCGGTGCTATTTGAATACGATTACGGGTATTATCATCTGGTAGGGTAGTACGGCGCACAGGATTGACGTTTTGTGGATCAACAGTCGCTTCGATAGCTGCTGCGCTAGCACTGCCTTGACTTGAGACTTGCTCCGTCGCGCTTTCAGGTAGATCTAGACCTATGTTAAGACCACCGGTATTGCGATCAAGTGAGACATCACTTAAAGGCGGCGTTGTATTATTGGGCACGACTGAGTTGTCGTTAGGTAGTCTTAACTGAGCAGCAGTACGAATAACTTGTGTCTTAGTAGGGCCAGTGTACGGCTCATTGGTAATGGAGGTGTCAGCAATACCTGAGCGCCCAAGCTTGCCAAAGGTGAGTTTATTAAGCCAAGTGCGATCGCGCTTGGTATCGAGACGGATTCGACCATCACTGGTTAACCAATTAGGATAGTTGATTTGGAGTAGGGTTTTGTACTCGCGTGCCAGCTCATTTAGACCCAGCTGCTCGTGACTATAGGCCAGCATAGCGATGGCTTCAGGCGTGGACTCACTGAGTGGGTAATATTGAAACGCCCATTTAGCGCGGTTGACCGCAGCAACGTAGGCTTCGCGCTCAATATACCAGTTGGCTGCTGTTAGTTCACTTTGCGCGAACTGATTATAGATAAATATCATGCGCTGCGCTGCATCTGGAGCGTACGGGCTATTTGGATACTTATTAATAAGCTCTTGGAAGTTGGCAAAAGCGACGCGTAGATAAGAGGTATCACGCTCTGCTTGATTTATTTTAAAAATATTTAGACCATCTGAGGCGCCCTGCATATTCGCCACGCCGCGCACGTAGTAGGCATAGCTGACTTGCGGGTTTGAAGGATAAAGACGAATAAAGCGCTCAGCACTAGATGCCGCCGTCTCGTATTCACCGCTCTCGTACTGCGCGTACATCATATCGAGGAGTGCTTGCTCGGCGAACTGTCCTGTAGGATAAAAAGTACGTAGACTCTCTAAGTTCTCAACGGCCTGAGTATAGCGACCCCTATTAATATTTTCGATAGCGTCGTTATAATAAGCCTGCTCTGACTTTTCTGCAGTAGCAACCGCTTCTTCACCATTACCTGTCAAGTTTTGAAAGGTTTGACAGCCCGCTAGATTGACACTGAGTGCTAGTAAGCTTATAGAGGACAGTTTGATAAACATATTGCGGGTAGCGTGCATACTTCTTCTCCGACACGGACGCATAATAGCGTGGATGCTATCACACTCATAATAAGTTAAGGGTAATCAACAACTCAAAAAACGTAAACTTAGAACAAACGTAAATTTAAAATAAAAATAAGTGCCCTAGCATACAGTAAAACGCCACTTACTTTATAAAATAACCTGTTATTCGTCCATCTTTTTATGGATTATTTTAACGCTCAAGGTCTGACGTTTTGCGTTTAAATACCTGTCAATTGAACGTAAATATGGGTCTAAATATGACAGCAACATAATGATCTGGGCTGCTAGTTTTTGCGTAGTTTAGCATGGGATACAACTTTTAATATCTAAGAATGCCCTCTGCGCGCACAAATATACAGTAAATTAACGCAATGTTATATTGTAGAGAGTTAAGAATCAACGACTGGCGTGGTACACTATGACCTTGTTGGCATTGATGCTACTGACCTTTTTTGGCAAGGCACGACTGCCAAATTTCCTTTTTAAAATGGCTTATTAGGGTTTACTCGCCTGAGCCAACATATATGACTCCTTTATGAATGACCACGCTATGACCACGCCTGAACGACTGATTGACGCCGCCGATGAGGACATCCTTGATGATGACTTTGATGACCGCCCTTTATCATCGAAGCCTGTAGGGGAGGCAGGACAGCCAGTACCTGTTGTAATCGATAGTACCCATGTCGCGACAGAAGACGAGGCAGGGCTGCGCATCGATAAGCTGGCATCCAAAGTGTTCACCGACTTTTCGCGTGCCCAGCTGCAAGGCTGGATCACAGATGGTAGTTTGCGCTATAACGATAGCGTACAAAAACCCAAAACGCGGGTCAAGGCAGGTGATGTCTTGCACCTAGCA
Source organism: uncultured Psychrobacter sp. (assembly GCA_947489525.1). Classification (GTDB taxonomy): domain Bacteria; phylum Pseudomonadota; class Gammaproteobacteria; order Pseudomonadales; family Moraxellaceae; genus Psychrobacter. The sequence goes on along the minus strand of CANLDW010000001.1, from coordinate 291,269 downwards.
ACAACTTTGGAGCAACACAGCGAAGATAGACCAGAGGATATCGCCATCGACGTCGTCTACGAAGACGATGACGTACTTGTCATAGATAAGCCTGTAGGCATGGTCGTGCATCCAGGCGCGGGCAACCAGACAGGTACGTTGGTCAATGCACTTCTGTATCACTATCCGCAGCAGCACCACTTGCCGCGCGCAGGATTGGTGCACCGTATCGATAAAGATACCTCAGGTCTGCTACTGATAGGCAAAACCAAACCTGCTCAGCTGGCACTCATGGCGCAGCTCAAAGATAAGTCCGTCTACCGCCACTATCAGTGTATAGTTGCAGGAGACGCGGCAAGCTTGTTGCGTCACCGCCGTATCGATGCGCCTATTGGTCGCCATCGTAACCAGCGCACTAAAATGACGGTGATGACAGCAGGACGTGAGGCCGTCACCCATCTATTGAATGTTACGGCGCTCAACGACAATTACTGTTTGCTTGACGTCGGTCTTGAGACAGGGCGCACGCATCAAATCCGTGTCCACTTAAGCCACATCGGTCATCCTATCGTTGGCGATCGAGTATACGGCGGTCGGCGTCAACTGCGCGCAGGTCTGAGCGAGGCTCAGCGTCAAGCTATTAGCAATTTTCCACGTCAAGCGCTGCACGCTTATGAGCTAGGGTTTGTGCATCCAACGACAGGAGAAGATATTGCAGTAACTACCCCGATTCCTGAAGATATGCAACAGCTAATAGCGTTATTAAGTGACAGCTATGATGACGAATAGATTATGATGACTGAACTTGCAACTTCGCTTCCGCTAACTTTACTGGCACAATATGATGATGTGTTTGTGTTTCAAACCGCAGCTTTTAATACGTTAGAGGACGCAAAAAGCCCGCTGGCGACTCAATCGGAACAAGCACGCTATGGCCAGCTAAACTTAGGCTTACATGTCAATGACAGTGCCCCCAAAGTATTGGGTAATCGTATGCGCCTATTGAACGCTATTAATCAGCAGTTGCTACTAGGGTCACATGAGGCAATCACTAGCTTGCACTGGGTTAATCAAGTTCACGGTACTCATATTTACGATATTGATATCAGTCCACTAAATATGAAACCTATGGCTGCTGATGCTATGGTCAGCTCAAAGCAAAATCTGGGTTTAGCTATCATGACTGCAGATTGCGTACCTATCGTTTTATACCAGCCAGCAACAGGTCAGATGGCAGCGATACATGCAGGCTGGCAGGGACTGGCCTGCGGCGTTATTCAAGCAACCAGTACGCGCTTTGATAATAGCGCTGAGATAAAAGCGTGGATAGGAGTCTGTATCAGTCAAAGCCACTACGAGGTGGGATATGAGGTTTGTGAAAAGCTCCAAGCAGGGTGCAAGCAGCTACAACTACTAAGTAGTCACCATCTCAGTGACTTCTCAAAGCGCTATACCCTTGCTGCTGCTTCACATAATGCAGTTGATAATTTGTCAAATTGCGCTACAGTAAACACTGATAAAGTTAAGCTTGATTTACCAAAGATAGCAGCAGACCAACTGTTGGCACTTAATATTACCCTTGCCAATACTCAGCCTATGGCGTGCAGTTATGACTCCCCGTGTTATTATTCTTATCGGCGTCAGACCCATCTGCACGAGCCAGCAACCGGTCGTATGGCATTGGTTATTGTACGCAGCTGTTCATCGTCTAACTTTTAAATCGTTTATAGAGCTTATAAAGATAGAAGGCTGAGCACATAAACCACTTAAGTGTTTATATCTAATAGTCTTTATTGATTTATCTTTTTTCCTTTTACTTGACCACTAATAGAGTTTGTATGAATACAACTGCGCGACCCAGTACGGACAACCTGACCATTGCTGTTATTTTTCATAGCAATTACGGTCACACGAGACGCGTCGCCGAAGCTGTGGTTGTAGGAGCGCGTCAGCAGTTACCTGATTCACAAGTAAAAGCGGTCGATGTTTATGACGTTGATTGGGACTTTTTAGATGCCGCCGACCTTCTCGTATTCGGTAGCGCCGTCTATATGGGCAGCGTAACCGCTGAATTTAAGACCTTTATGGATGAGACCTCTAAACGCTGGTATCACCGCAAATGGGAAGGTAAGTGGGCCGCAGCTTTTGCTAATTCGGGAGGTCTTAGCGGTGATAAGCTTGCTGTGTTACAGCAGATATGTCTATACGCGATGCAGCACGGCATGAACTGGATTGGCCTGCCCTTAATGCCTACAGGACACGAAGAGACAGACTTAAACCGTCTATCAAGCTTTTTGGGACTGATGACGCAGTCGCTAAACGGCCCACCTGAAGAAACACCCGGTAAAGGCGATATCGATACTGCGATTTGGTTTGGTAACCATTTAGCAGAGACGATTATTAAGCACAAACCTAGTGATCCCGACCCCAAGCTTTAATTGCCAAACACTTTAGCCATCATAAAATAGAGCCTATTCACTGAGTGTTAGGCTCTATTTTTTTGCTCACAATAACAGGAGTTTCACTACAAATACCACCTGAGACAACTATCTATCGCTAATCGTGGAGGTAAAACCAGCTGTCACAGGGATAGGGCTTTCGGCAAACTGAATGGATTGACACCCTGTCATAAGAGCCGTACACATAAATGTGTAAAAAAATAATTTCATAGTTGATCCTACTTAAAAACGATACCCATAGATAAAGGATGGATTTATATTGGTATGTGTATATTTTATGTACGACAAATATTGGTAAAAATAGAACACCAAACTGTTCATTCAAATCCTAAATAAGATTAACCTTGTATGAATACAAACAATTCTAGACTTTAATTATTGATTCTAAAGACATTAAACATTTAAGGGTTGTCGTCATTCATAAGAAAAAATAGGGGCTGTCAATAATACCTTACAAATATTTATAATTTTAAGTTTTGTAATCCTACTCGGGCACTACGCTGGTACTACGCTACTATAACAGAATATGTATACCTTAAATATTTGAAAAATTGGATAGTAGCTACTAAGAGGATATTATGAAGCCATTTCCTAGGATGTTATCACTGCTTGTCATTGGCATCACCTCCAGCGTTGCCACAGCTGCAGGTTCAAGCCTGCCAAATGTTAGCCCCGCTAATAGCGAACTTGTGAACAAGGGGGCGTACATTGCACGTGCGGCGGACTGCGTAGCCTGTCACAGAGAAGATTATGCAGGCGGCGTCGCTATTGAGACCCCAATGGGAGATATCTACGCTACCAACATCACACCCTCCAAGCGCTATGGTATTGGTAACTATACCGAAGCTGATCTTAGGGACGCGCTACAAAAAGGCCGTGCACCTGATCATATGATCTATCCAGCTATGCCGTATCCGTCCTATCATGGTATGAAGGATGAGGATATTAGTGCCTTGTTCGCTTATCTTCAAACCGTCCCTGCGGTCGACCAAGCACCAGAAAACGAGACGGATCTACCGTTTCCCTTTAACATTCGTAGTTTGATGTTTTTTTGGAACATTCTAAACGTACCTGCTTATGAGAACCGAGATAATCTGACAGCTGAACAACAGCGCGGTGAGTATTTAACCAATAATCTTGAACACTGCGGCACTTGTCATACCCCTCGTGACAGCACAATGGGTGCTGACAATAGCCAGTATCTAGCAGGCGCACAGCTTGGCAACTGGTATGCACCCAATATCACTCCTGATGAGTCAAGCGGAATTGGCAGCTGGAGTGAGCAAGACATTGTTACGTATCTGCGTACTGGTGAGCTGGATCAACGCGCTTATGCAGGAGGACCTATGGGCGAGGTGGTCTCTCATAGTACTCGTTATTTAACAGATGAGGACTTAGGGGCAATCGCGGCATATCTAAAAGTTGTACCAGCAATTCAGACAGAAAACAAGATTCAGCCTATTGACGCCACGCGTCTGCCAAGCCCTATCAATGAATCCATCACTCATGACCTGCTTGCCCAAGATGATTACTTGACACAAGCCAAAGCAAACGTTGCTGCTAACTCACCTGCAGGATTATATCTCGCAGTCTGTGGTAGCTGTCATGGTGTCAATGGCTATGGTCAGCCTGATGCGGGATATGCACCGATCGTAGGGTTAACAAGTCTACGTAAGGACACGCCAGATAACTTAGTGAATATCATCCTACATGGGGCTAAGGGAGCTTCTAATACTCGGCCTAACATGCCAGGTTTTGCTGATGAGCTTAGTAGTCAACAAATTGCTGATATCACTAATTACGTCCGCATCAACTTTGGTGGTCTAGCAAGTAGTGATGTTAGTGCTGACTATGTTGAGACTACTCTAGAAGGAGTAGACACACGCCCTTTTTTGATTAAGTACGCAGGGGTACTAGCTGTTCTCGGTATCATTGCCGTACTTGCACTTATTGGTTTTATTATCTGGAATACGATGCGCAAAAGACGTCGTCATCACTAAAAATAATAGGGCTTAGCACTTAAGCTATACGCCCTTATCCAGGTCAGATACATCTAACAAGTATAAAAGTAACTTATATTTTTAACACATTTTAGGTTGGGGACAGTTCGGTAAGTACGTCGGCTTGGTACTAGGTCGCTTAAAGTAAAGCGTTTAACGCTTATCGATTATCAAAACTGTCACACCAAAAGGACATTATTATGAAAGACAAGCTTCAATCACCTACGCGGCGTCAACTGTTCACTATGATTGGTAAGACTGCTGGCGCGACTGCCATGTATCAGGCGATGACGACTTTAGGTTTTGCTTCAGAATCTACATTTAAAGAAGCTATGGATTTAAAGGGCGCGCCACCTGGCGCAAGTATTATTGTTTTAGGCGCTGGTCTTGGTGGTTTGACAGCTGCTTATGAGCTGCGTAAAGCGGGCTACAATGTCAAAGTGCTTGAGTATCAAAATCGCGGCGGCGGCCGTAGCTGGACACTTAATAGTGGTGATAGTTATACAGAGCTTGGCGGCGAGGTTGTAACTTGCGATTTTGAAGAAGGTAACTATCTTAACGGTGGGCCATGGCGTCTCCCAAGCCATCACTATTCAGTATTTCACTATTGTAAGCAGTTCGGTGTGGCTTTAGAGCCTTTCATTCAAACGAACAATCATGCTTATCTACATCGTGCTAATCACTTTAATGGTATACCGCAGCGTCTGGGCGATATTAGAAGTGATGTGCGCGGACACGTCTCAGAGCTGCTGTCTAAATCCGTAAATGTGGGTGGACTTGATCGTTCAGTCAACAACGAAGATAAGGAAAAGCTACTTGAGAGTTTGAAGGGCTGGGGGGTTCTTGATAACGACTACCGTTATCGCGCTTCTGCAGCGACGAGTTCGCGCCGTGGTTATAGTGTCCTGCCAGGCGGCGGTTTGATGCCAAACTCGCAGCCCTCTAAACCTTTACCCTTGAGCGATATACTACAATCAGGAGTATGGTCAGATATTTATGCCAACTATACTTTGTATGAGCATCATCCGACCATGTTTCAGCCGGTAGGCGGTATGGGTAAGATCGGCGATGCGTTTACTCGTGAATGCCGAGACATGATTGAGTTCAATGCTAAAGTGACCAAGATTAATCAAGACGAGACAGGGGTTACGGTTGAATACGTTGATAGTAATAGTCCAGATGGGGCGGTTAGAACGGCACGTGCAGATTGGTGCGTCTGTAATATACCCTTGTCAGTGCTGACGCAGATCGACATCAATGTCTCAAAACCGCTTAAGCAAGCTATGGCCTCGGTACCTTATGATACCTCGTATAAAGTAGGTCTTGAGTTTAAACGTCGTTTTTGGGAAGAGGATGAGTGGATCTATGGTGGTATTACCTATACTGATTTGCCAATAACCCAGATCGCTTACCCTTCACAAAATATGTTTAGCGATGGTTCAGGCGTGTTGTTAGGCGCTTACGGATTTGGTGCGACCTCCTATAAGTTTAATGCGTTGACACCGCAGGAGCGCATTAATGTTGCGCTGGCCTATGGCAAACACATCCATCCCCAGTATCCTGAAGAGTTTGTAACGGGTACCTCAGTAGTATGGCATCGTATACCTTGGACGCTTGGTTGTTATGGTATTTGGAATGAGTCCAGACGCGAGCAATACTACGATACGTTGTGTCAGATCGATAACCGTATTGTATTAGCAGGTGAGCATTGTTCGCACATTCCGGCGTGGCAAGAAGGCGCTATTCTCTCAGGTTTAGATGCAGCCAATCGTCTGCACAAAAAAGCCAAAATGCTGGGCTAAGCTTAATGGACTCAATCAAATTTAATAACAAAAATTTAGAGGCGATCATGGACACTATAACCATGGAAAACATAAAGACTAAAGCATTAGCAACCCTACTATTTGGTGGTGTTATCGCTTTGGCGGGCTGTAGCCAGAATAGAGCAGATACTGAAACTCTAGCCAGTGAGCAAGAGCGTATTGAAGCTGAACCTACAAACTATGAAGCTAGCCGTAACAACGGTTCTTGGGGTGCAGTTTATATGACCCGCGAAGAGCTTGCAGGTCCAGAGATTGATGTGGTCAACTTCGTTGGTATACCGCCTATGGCGCAAGATCCTGAATTGCAAAGGTGGCAGCAGGTATTTGGGGAGAGTAACGCTTATCATAGTAACAATGGAGCTGAGCTTTACCATCGTTCTTGTGCAGGCTGTCATATGCATGAAGGGGAAGGCGCATACGGTGCGGGATACTATCCACCGCTTGCTAATAATAGCAAGATGGAATCTAAGTATTACATTATCGACATTTTGATAAATGGCTTTCGCGGCATGCCAGCTTTTCACGCTATGATGGATAACGAGCAAATTGCAGCGGTCACGCAGTACGTGCACAGTGAGCTTAATCCTTATACAGATACAGTGACTGCTGAAGATGTCGAAAAGCTTCGCCATGAAAACCCACCAGCAGGTGCGGCTGATCCTACTGAGTAGTAATAGCTGGACTTGATGATTAGAATATGTAAATAAAAAAGCGTCCAATAAGAGTATTGGACGCTTCTTTATTAAGAGGGACAGAAGTTAGATGAATATTGATATGATAGCTTTATCAATAAACAAATTATTTAGGACTTGCTGACCACACAGGAGAGCGGATAACGCCTTGTCCAGATTTACCAAAGGCTTCACCACCATTTAAAGATTTGATGGTTAAGATGCCTTTACCGCCTTGAGTGGAGGCAAAGACAACGCGTTTACCGTTCGGCGAAAAGCTTGGTGCTTCATCAATACCCGTATTACCAAGAGTAGTCGTGACTGTGCCATTACTATTCATGATAGCCGCCGTACGTCCATTTAAAAAGGCGATTTGCGTGCCATCACTACTATACTGCGGACTTGTGGCATAGCTGTTGTTTGACACCTTGGATATACGCCCTGAACCAAACTCGTAACGATAGACTTGCGGCTTATTAAAGCCTGCTTTATCCGAGACAAAGACAAAGGATCTACCATCGGGCGCATAGCTGGGCTGCACTTCACTACTCGGCCAATTGGTCAGTCGCGTTGGCGCGCCGCCACCAGCACTCATCTGATAAATATGTGCGCTGCCTTCAAAACTACTTGAAAACAGTATCTTACTACCATCAGGAGAGAACGAAGGACTGAGGTTACTTCCTTTATACGGGGTAATCACGCGCGCGCCGCCGCCATTAACATTTTGTACGTATATGACGGGATATGATCGTTCGCGCTGGACAGAGTAAGCGATACGATTGCCGTCGGGTGACCATGCTGGCGAAAAGATAGAGCCATTCACCTCGGTAATAGTTCGAGGGTTTTCACCATCAGCATCTATCACTTTGAGATAGGATACTTTGTTTTTGCCGACGCCCATCTCTTCGATATAAGCGATACGACCAGAAAAATCGCCTGGCGTGCCAGTGATTAGCTCATAGATCTTGTCAGCGATGACGTGAGCGGCGTAGCGCATGCTTTCTTTATTATTGTCCGCGCTTAAGCTTTGTTTACCGCCAAGTACCTGTCCTGTTTGCACATTGATGACTTCATAATCCGTAATCACGCGTCCGCGATCCGTACGCGTACTACCAACAACTAAGTAAGGAATACCAAGATTTTGCCAAACGGGCAACGTACCTGCCAGCTCACTACTGCTGCGTGGCTGCTGCGGTAGGTTTTGGCTGGTAGCTTTGAGCTCGGTTCTGCTTAAGTCATTGAGGATAATAGGAGAGAGTACCGAGTCGCCCGCAAAAGGAACGACAGCGACTTGGTTTTGTTGACGCGGCGCGACTACAGTGACGTCAATCTCCAAGGGCGCGGCAGTAGCCGTGATGGTAGGGAGTACAATTAATGACGGTAATAAAAAAGTTAGCGGCGTCATATAAAAAACAGAAGTTAGCTTCATAAAATATCCTAGCGTAAATACATATTGATAAATAAGGAATTGAATTGAATTGAATGCTTAAAATGAATTGACTATAGCAGATTTAGAGGTTTGTGTAGTCTTGATAAGATTTTATACGGTTTATTCAACTGTAATATTGATCGCTATCTCTTTAAAGGCACTCGGGTTACTAGAATCGATAGGTAGTGGACTGGCGGCAAAGGCGGCGGCTTCTGCTGCTGAGTTCACTTTCGGATTGGAGCCAGTGGCTGTAGCAGAGATAACGTTACCTCTTGTATCTAGATTAAGTAATACTCTAGCAGTCGTCCCTTGTGTATTATCAGGGGCTTGCAGATATCTAAGGATTTTTTCAGCGATCGCGTTTCTAAATTCGCCTACAGAACGACTGGATCTACTGGAGTTATTGCTTGAAGCAGTAGGTTCGCCGTCTCCTAAGCTCAAATTTTTAGGGCTATTATCCGATGTTATTTTTATATTACCCTCACCTCGTTTAGGCGGCACAATCCTCGGCGGATTACTGCGTTTATCGCGCAGCTCTTGGAGTCTTTGACGTTCAGCAGCTGCATCCTCTCTTTGGCTTTGATTTAGCTGACTACGCTCTGCCAGTATCTCTTGATCAAGCTGTTCTGCGATGTCAGCTATATTACGCTCGTACTCACGGTTTTGGGCAGCGAGTCGCTCCTGATGTGCTTCACTCATCAGCAAAGGGCCACTAGCAGGCTCATTTGAGCGCGTAAATACGGACTGCGAATTATCTGACTCGATAGCGTTTTGTGTCGTCTCAGGCGTACTAGTATTCGCTGGTTGATCACTGGCTGTAGAGACGTTTTCAGTACTTGCCATAGCGGCGCGGTTGGCGAGTACTTGCTCTTGCATCGCTGCCAATTGCTCAGGGGAGACCATGACCGTCTCTATACGCTCTGGCGTATCGGTATCGAGATAATAGCTATAAATCAGCAAGCCTATCACCAAACCATGAGCCAATACGCTCAATAAGGTAGGCAAAGTCAGACCGTTGCCCTCAGGCTCGGTAGGCACATAGACAACAGGCGCTTTATTTAACAACGTCATGAGACGACTCACAAGCAAGATTTATCAAGCACAATGGCTTATATTAGTAAGCTTAGAGATGCATAGCAAGGGCAGGCATGAATTTGAATTAGGGCGGTGTTGGCATAGGCAAGGGTGCGCCCGTTAGCAGCCCAACCCTTTGAATACCGGCTTGCTGTAGGTTTGCCATAAGAGACATAATTGCGCCGTACTGATTGTTCTGATCCGCGTTGATCATCACTTGCACGGTATCATCAGCGCCACTGCTTTGCGATTGTAGATTTGCTAAAGTGTCAATAAGCTGCGATTCACTAATCGGTGTGTCGATATTATCTTCATAACTCATAAAAAGCTCACCGTTTGCAGTTAGGGAGACAATCACGGGCAGCTGATTTTGACTCAACGTATTGGTTTGCTCCTTTGGCAGATCCACATCGACGCCAGTAATGAGCATAGGTGCGGTCACCATAAATATTACAAGGAGTACGAGCATGACGTCGATGTAAGGTACAACGTTCATATCACTATTTAAAGTCTTTTTTTGCCGCTGATAAGGGTTTGGCTTCATGACCCTGTCACCTGATTGGCAGTGATCGCCGTCGTTCGGTTTTCGGTGAGCTTGCTTTCGGTATTGAGCATGTTTTGGCTACTGGTCTCGCGCTGCAGCATACCGGTCATCTCATCACAAAACAGCGCGCGCGAATCATAAAGACGGCTTGATTTTGCCGTAAAATGGTTAAAAGCGAGCACCGCAGGAATAGCCGCAAACAGACCCATAGCGGTTGCAATCAGCGCCTCAGCGATACCGGGAGCGACAGCAGCAAGCGTTGCTTGTTCCGTTTGTGATAGACCTAAAAAGGCGTTCATGATACCCCACACCGTACCGAACAATCCGACGTAAGGCGCAACTGAGCCAATACTGGCAAGGGTTGTCAAGCCTGACTCCAATAGCTGCTGCTGGCGTCCAAGTCCTACGCGCAGTTTGCGCTCAACGCCATCGATAATATCGTCTTTGGGTTGGCGCTTTTTGTGCATTCTCAAGTACTCAGAGAACCCCACATAGAATATCTGTTCAAGACCTTGGCGATTAGGTGAGCCTTGTACCCCTTGGTAGAGCTTTGCAAGATCCTCACCCGACCAAAACCACGTCTCAAACTGCTCATCGAATTTGTTGGCAGTACCAAGGCGTGCACTCATGCGAAAGATAATCACCCAGCTCATCAAAGACGCAAGCAGCAGCAGGAGCATGACCAGCTGCACCAGTAAGCTTGCATCGGTAATGAGATCAAGTGTATTTAACGATTCAGGCATGATGTAGACTCATAAGTGATAATTAATAGCAAAAGTGTCAGTAGTACAGATAGTCGCTGGCATACAATCAACTCGCTAGTGTACTGCTAAATGATAAAAAGGTCATTAATAAAATCAGTAAAGGGTGTAAATAGCCGCATACTAAAGAAGTCTATATTTAGTGTTATAAAATAGGTAAGTGCGCGATAGTTTGACGAATATATAATCTTGAAAAAAGCATGATCAACACTGCTGCTACTTAAGCCAATTGCACGAGCAAGACATCTCTAAAGATTGAATGTTTATACTAATTTATCTAAAATGTTGCGCTTTGTAATAGAGTATAAAATAGGTCTGTGGTTTTTTGGATTAACTTCAATAAGTTATCTGGCGTACAGCGTCTTTATCTTAAGAATCAAAACCTATAACAACACCTATCTTATCATTACTGACACCTCTGTCTTCTTCCCAGTCACCGTTGAGTTGAGCGCCGCACTTATGAATGCAATCGAACGCTACTTTGGTATCAAGGGTCACAATACGACCATCAAAACAGAAATCCTCGCCGGTATAACCACCTTTTTGACGATGGCCTATATTATCTTCGTCAATCCCAATGTGCTCGCCGAAGCAGGCATGGATAAAGGCGCGGTGTTTGTAGCCACTTGTCTTGCCGCCGCCCTAGGTTGTTTTATCATGGGTATTTATGCACGTCTGCCCGTAGCGCTCGCACCTGGTATGGGACTTAACGCCTTTTTTACCTACGGTGTGGTTCTTGGGATGGGCTACGCTTGGCAAACGGCGCTTGGTGCAGTCTTTTTATCGGGCTGTATCTTTGTCCTACTCAGCTTATTCAAGATTCGTGAATGGATTATAAACGCTATTCCGAACAGTCTCAAACAAGGTATTGTTGCGGGTATCGGGGCATTTTTGGCATTTATTGCTTTGCAAAGCTCAGGTATTATCATAGGACAAGAGGCAACTTTGGTAAAGCTTGGGGATATGAGAACCTTTTCTCCCATGATGGCGGCGTTGGGGTTCTTTGTGATTATTGGTCTGGTATACAAAAAAGTCCCAGGCGCGGTAACTATTGGTATTTTGCTGATTACTCTTATTAGTCTGATCACAGGACACACCCAGTTTGCTGGTATTATGTCTGCGCCGCCATCCGTTACTCCTACTTTGATGCAGCTCGATATTGCAGGCGCTTTTGATATCGGGATGATCAGTATTATTTTTGCATTCTTGTTCGTGGATCTATTCGATACTACGGGTAGCTTAGTCGGTATTACTAGCAAAGCAGGCTTGATTGACAAAAACGGTAACATTCCTAACATGGACAAAGCGCTGTTGGCAGATTCAACGGCAACAGTAGCAGGCGCCATGCTTGGCACCTCATCAACTACCAGTTATATTGAGAGCGCTTCTGGGGTGGCTTCAGGCGGGCGTACAGGTTTGATGGCAGTGACCGTTGGCGTGCTGTTTTTACTGAGTATATTTTTTGCGCCGCTGGCGGGTATGATTCCTGCTTATGCCACTGCTGGCGCTATATTTTATGTGTCGGTGCTGATGTTATTTACCCTAAAAGACATCAACTGGGAAGATTTAACCGAAGCTGCCCCTGTTGCCGTCGTCCTATTGTTGACGCCGCTGACTTATTCTATCGCTGATGGTATTGCGCTTGGCTTTATTACTTATACTGCCGTGAAGTTTATGACGGGTAATTTCTCTGAGATTACAATACCGGTCTGGGTACTGACCGCCGTCTTGCTCGCTAAAATTGTTTTTTTATAAATAGAGTAGTATGTAAAGAAAGGCCGTAGCCTATCAAGCGTTATAGTTTTGCTCCTATAATTACTAAAGACCCTCTTTTTCATAAGATAAAGAGGGTTTTTTTACCAGTGTTTTTATTCCAATGCTATTCATCATCTGAAGCATAAAAGCGTTCAATCTACGAAAATACAATTGTGTTTGGCTATAGGAAACTAAAAGTTAATAGTTCGGCAGTTTAGCTATCAAAAGCCTACTATCTGTATGTTTTTAAAACGGTTATGGTTTAGTAAACATGCATGATATTGTTAGTTTACGCCTATTTTTCATGCTAACATGAAGGGGTTAAGCGCATCACCTCAATCAACGCCGTAGAGGTTTTTCTTACTGTGAATTATTCAATGACTTTGCGTCATACAAGATGAAAGAGATGGTTTTAGCGTTCCGGCTACAATGCCTGCCGCTATGGCTTTAGACCAAGACCGTATTATTGTCACTGTAGCATCACCATTAACTTGTCATCATACTTCGTTCACTACCAACAAGAAGAAGGCACTAATGCCGCTTAACGTACTGTTGTTGCCTTTGTATTGTTACGTAGCCCGTTTAATATGCAAACGACCTACCTAACCCTTTTCAGCGCTTGCTGAAATTGCTCGTTTAGTAATGGTGCGGTTTAGCCTTTTTTTATAAATGACTATTTATAAGGGTTTAGCCTGCCATTTAATATGGTTTTTAAACGTTAGTAATGGAGTTGGTATGAATCCTGTAGACCAGTTTACCCCCAAAGAGCCAATCTTGTTCGACCCAAAAGACCTCTTGGCACCCAAGTATCTAACCCAATCGAGTGCAACACTATATGAGCGTATATCGCCATTGTATAGTGTTGATGAAGCACGCTGGCTGATGGAGCTATTGCCGCTTGCCAAACCTAGCGATAAGGAGCGCGCCGATGCCAGCGCACAGACCCGCCAGCTGGTTGAGTACGTGCGCCGCGATAGTAAGTCGGTCAAGATGGTGGACTCGCTATTGCTTGAATACAGCTTGGATACCCAAGAAGGTATACTGCTTATGAGCTTAGCCGAGGCTTTAATCCGCGTGCCGGACAATTATACGGCAGACGCGCTCATTCGCGATAAGATGAGTGTCGCGGACTGGAAAAGACACTTAAAAGATGACAACGGCTTTATGGTCAATGCCTCGACGTGGGGGATGATGATGACCGGGCGCGTCGTCAGTATTGATAGCAGTACGACGGCGTCGGGATTTTTGGATCGTATGACCAAAAAGATGGGCGAGCCTATGATTCGCGGTGCTATGCAAAAAGCTATGCGCATTATGGGGCACCAGTTCGTCTTGGGTGAGACCATAGAGGACGCTAATAAGAATAGCCAGCCTTATCGTAATAAAGGCTATACCTACTCGTTTGACATGCTAGGCGAGGCGGCCATTACACACAAGGATGCTGAAAAGTACTTTAATGATTATCTGCATGCGGTGAAGTCAACAGCTCATATTAAAGTTCAGGAGGGCATGCCGAAGCCGTCGGTCTCCATCAAGCTGTCTGCACTGCACCCGCGCTACGAGGCGACACAAGAGTCGCAAGTGATGGGGCTACTGCGTCAGCGCTGTTTATTGCTTATTGAAGCAGCGCGCGAAGTCAATGTCGATATCAGTATCGATGCTGAAGAAGCCGATCGTTTAGAGATTTCCTTAAAACTGTTTGAATCGCTGTACCGCGATAAGCTAACCCAAGGCTGGGATGGTTTGGGTATAGTCGTACAAGCATACTCGAAACGTGCTATTGCTATTCTGGCATGGTTGGCACAGCTGTCGAGCGAGGTTGGTGATCGTATACCGGTGCGTTTGGTCAAAGGCGCGTACTGGGATACGGAGATTAAGCTTGCTCAGCAAAAAGGGCTGTCAGGTTATCCAGTGTGGACGCGCAAAGAGGGGACGGATACCGCTTATCTGGCCTGCGCGCGCTTCTTATTATCAGAGCATTTGCGCGGGCTTATCTGGCCCCAGTTTGCTACTCATAACGCGCATACGCTGGCCTCAATCATGACTATGAGCGCACACCGAGACTTCGAGTTTCAGCGTCTGCATGGTATGGGTGATGCACTCTACGATCATATCTTGCAGGTCTACCAGATACCTGTGCGTATCTACGCTCCAGTGGGGGCACACAAAGATCTATTGCCGTATTTAGTACGCCGCTTGCTTGAGAATGGCGCGAACAGCTCGTTCGTTCATCAGCTCTTAGATAAGTCTTATCCTATTGATAAGCTCACCGTACATCCGTACGATAAACTGCTTGAAAATAGTGAGCTGTACAATCCTGACATTCCGCTACCACTGGAAATATATGGCTCACGTCAAGCGAGCTTTGGCCCCAACATCTTTGTTGAGTCGCAATGGCAGCCGCTAAAAGCCGCGATCGATAGTCATCTACAAAAGACATGGCAGGCGACGCCTATTATCAACGGTCAAGCGATTACGACCACTGCTAGTGATGAGCATAGCGAGCAAGGTAAGCAGGAGCTTGCTCGCTACGACGTTTGTGCGCCTTGGAATCAAGAGGTTCTGGCAGGTTATGTCCAATATGGAAACGCTAGTACCGCTCGCCGCGCTATAAAAGCTGCTGTTGCAGGGCAAGAGATGTGGCAGGCGGTTCCTGCAAGTAGACGCGCTGAGATACTACGCCGTATCGCTGATCTGTATGAGGAGAACTACGCGGAGCTTATGGCACTGTGCCATGTAGAAGCGGGTAAAACGACGCAAGACAGTATCGATGAGATCAGAGAAGCGGTTGATTTTTGTCGCTTTTATGCTGATGAAGCAGAGCGCTTGGCTGCGCATGTTTACGAGTTTACTGACTTAGCTGGCAAACCTGCAAAACAAATATATCAAGCGCGCGGTACGTTTGTCTGTATTAGTCCTTGGAACTTTCCACTGGCTATTTATACTGGTCAAATTGTCGCCGCACTCGCAGCCGGTAATACTGTGGTCGCTAAGCCCGCTGAACAGACTAGTTTGATCGCTCACTTCGGTGTACAGCTTATGTACCAAGCGGGCGTACCTCATGAGGCGCTACAGTTTGTGACAGGGGCAGGCGAGGTTGGCGGTGCATTAACCAAAGCGGACAATATCGCAGGCGTTATCTTCACTGGCTCAACGCAAACCGCTCAGCGCATTAATCAAAGTCTAAATAGCCATGCACAGACCAATGGCGAGCTGCCGGTACTGATTGCCGAGACTGGTGGTCAAAATGCAATGATCGTTGATTCAACCGCGCTGCCAGAGCAAGTCGTCAAAGATGCGGTACTATCAGCGTTTGGCTCAGCAGGACAGCGCTGCTCGGCTTGTCGCATTCTTTGCGTACAAGATGAGGTTGCAGATGAGCTTATTGAGCTGCTGCAAGGCAATATGGCAGAGCTCGTCGTCGGTAATCCGCTGTACGCGGCTACTGATGTTGGTCCCGTTATTGACAAGGACGCTAAAGAAGGTTTAGAGACACACATTAAACGTATGCAAGCAGAGCCGACGGCGCAAATCTTAGCGCAGACACCAATGAGCTCAAGCTCAGTGGTCAGTCAAGAGCAAGCAACTTTTGTGTTGCCAACGGCAATCGAGGTGCAAAGTATCGATGTTATCGGCGGTGAGCACTTCGGTCCGATACTGCACGTTTTGCGTTACAACGCACGCAATCTCAATCAGCTCATTGATGCCATCAATAATACAGGCTTTGGTCTGACCTTGGGTATTCATAGCCGTATTGAGAGTATCGCTGAGCATATTGAGCGCCGCGCTTTCGTTGGTAATACTTATGTCAACCGTAACCAGATTGGCGCAGTAGTCAACGTTCAACCCTTTGGCGGCTGCGGTCTATCAGGGACAGGTCCAAAAGCGGGCGGGCCGCACTACGTTGCTCGTCTCATGCAGCTCAAAAACGAATCAGTAAATAATGAGTATTACAGGCAAGACCAAGGCCGTACTGATAGCGAGACGACGCATTCATCCACGCAAACAGAATTGGTATAAGGAGTCCACTGTGACAACTGAATTCAAAAAGAACCATGCCGAAGTCTGCGAAGCTTGGCGACTCCTTGGCGCTGTTAACCGTGCGCCGTATATCGAGGCAGCGATTCCAAAGCTTGCGCTGCTGACAGGCGATGCCAATAAGGCACGACGCTTGTTTACACATCTGCTGAATCAAGCACCCATGCTTGATGCTACTGAGCGCATGGTTGGTGCAACAGGTGAGTCCAATGACTTGTACTTGACCGCGCGTGGTAAAACTATGGTCATAGGCGGCGACTCGGCGCGCACAATGGCAGTACTGGGACAACTGGTAGCAGCTTTGCTAACGGGTAACGAGGTCATATTGCACTGGCCCAGCCAAGATGAGATGTGCGTTGCAGCGGCAAACGCGCTCTATGAGACAGGTATCAGTGACGATGTCATCAGTATTGCTAATGACTCACAAACCATAACCTTGCTATATATAGACCGTTTGGCACAAGTAGCGATTGCAGGCAGTCCAAGTGATATTCAAACAATCAGCCAAGGTCTCGCTAATACTGATGGCATTTTAACTCAAGTCATCGCTGTGACCGATATGGAGGGATTATCTGAGATGCTGACACCAGATTATCTGCATCGTTTTGTTACCGAACGCGTAAGGACTATCAATACGACAGCTATTGGAGGTAATGCCAGCTTGCTTGAGCTGGGAACTTAGTAGATTTTACTGATCTACATAACAAAACCGCTGCTAAGTCTGTCTTAGCAGCGGTTTTTTATCGTAGGAATGATTTGAGTGGTTATTCTACCTCGTTTAACCACACCCAACCATTCTCCAGCCATTCTGCAATATCATCAGGATCTATGTCTTTAACATCACCGTAGGTTAGCGCGGCACCATCAGCTAAACGCACTAATAATGCTATGGATTGCTCATCTAAACCATCCAAACGTTGACCATTGGCATAAATACTAGTACCAGAATCGTCATGGCGGTAGAGCAAACGATTGCTGTAGTCCGCTTGTAATGTTGCGCCTTCTTCTAAAGCTTGCATCAGCTCATCAGTGGTCAGCGTCTCCTCTGGCACCAGCGCGTCGTATTGACGTTTGCTGACTACCTCAGATACCGCTTGGCGAATCATATCCTCCCCTTGGGACGATTGCATTACTTGTAATAACTGCTCTTTGATAGCGTGAATACTTACTGCTTGCAACTCACCTGAGGGTTGCAGGGTTTGCGGCAAGCGCATCGGCACAAACAGCTCGCTATGGTTGGTTGCGACATCCGCCAGACTATCAATAATCTGCATTAGGTTAGGACGACGACAGCCGAACGAAAACGTTAAGCAATCATCCTGCGCCACGCCAAAATGTGACAGTTTAGGCGGCACGTATAAGACGTCACCAGCTTCTAGCACCTCATCAAAGATAATCTCACCCATATCATCAAACACTCGGATAGGCTCATCTTTGACAAACTCAGTTTGGGCGTCGCAGAACTTACCAAGCTGCCAGCGGCGCTGTCCATAGCCCTGCGCTAAAAACACATCGTAGTCATCATAGTGTTTGCCTACGGAGCCGCCTTTTGGTGCGTAAGACACCATGATATCGTCGCGTTGCCACTGCGGCACGTAATCAAACGCTTGCCATAATTGCCCAAGCTCGGGCGACCACTGCTCTAGATTTTGTACGAGTACGGTCCACTGTGCAGGTAGATTGTCAAAGTCAGCTTCAGTCAATGGGCTTTTTTTAAGCTGCCACTGCGCTTTATTTTTTTGTTTAGTAGGTGCTTGAATCAGTAGACGTGCTGAGACGTCATCGTCCATTGCTAGATCCAGCATATCCTCAGGCTCGAACATGCCGATTAGCTGCGGCAGTCCTTGTCTAATAAGCAGTGGCTTTTGCTGCCAGTATTCGCTCAAAAACTGTTCAGGAGTCATATCATTAGGTAGACAAAGCGGTATAGCATTCATGGGTACATCCGGACGGTATTAGGAATTTGGAGGTGGAGTTATACAGTGAAGATCCTTGACTAAAGCTGTTTGAGCGCAACGTTTATTAACTAAAGTAGTGGCTAGCGCTGCTTTAGAAAAGGGGACGAATAGTTTATGATTGGCACCTGTTAAATAATAGATAAGGTTAGTTGTTTATGCTAACTATAAAGAGGAATACTATGAAAAATCTGCATTTTATTATACTCATCGCTAGCGTCTTTGTCTTACAAGCCTGCGTACATAAAGTTGTTACTGTTCCTGCCAAAGTCGCTTACAAAACCACAAAAGGTGTCGTAAAAGGCACTGCTGCAGTTGGCAGAGCGATTATTCCAGGTGATAGCGATGATGATGACTAATCTTAATTTATTTGCTTGTCTGTCTTAGCGGTTTGCAACAGTGATAAACCTGCGGCAACAAGCCCGCCTAAAAGTGCAAGCGCGACATCTTTGTGCGCGTCCCAAATATCACCTTGTTGTCCATTGTAGGCTTCACTCGCCTCAGGTGACATAAATAGAGCCAGACCCCATTCAAACAGCTCATAAAGCGCACTGCTGGCAAGATTAAAGAGTAACACTAAAAATAAAAGCTGACAGCGCCTGCTATACTTAAAGGTCGTGTTAAAACCATCGGACATAAAGCCAAATAGCAGTAGTCCATAACTAAAATGAACGAGCCTGTCATACATGTTACGTGGCCAATCAAAGATATCATGCAAACGTATACCAAACAAAGCCTGTATCCAATCATCATAAGGCACATAAGAGTACAAATAGCGTGCACCAACGATATGAATCAATAAGAATACGGCTGCCAGCACAAAAGAGCTTGCGCGAATATGCCAGTAGCGATAAGCAAGTCCCATCGCAGCCAAAGCCATCAATGTCCCAGCTTGATGCAGTAAATAACTGCCCCACTGTAGAGGATTAATACTAGCCAGACCCATTACTAGGATGACAACAAGGCTACTTACGACTACTGGAGAAGTTTTCATCTTGATTGCCAACCTTACGATGGTCGTCTTTGAAGTGATTAAAGCGACTAGAGTTTTGCGATCCAGTCCTTAATCGCACGCGCTTGCTCAGCGGCGTTACCCGTATAAGTAGCAGGGGTGAGCTCACGCAAACGCTGTTTGTCATCTTCGCTGACATCAGCAAGCTCATCGCTATCCACGAAAGTCAGCATCGCCTCTCGGGTCATCGCGTTACCACGAGTGAGTGCTTTTAGCTTCTCATACGGGTTTTCAACGCGGTAGCGACGCATCACGGTTTGAATGGGTTCAGCGAGCACCTCTTGCGCCTGCTCAAGATCGCTGTCTAAACGCTCAGGATTGACCTCTAATTTGCCAACGCCTTTGAGACACGCATCATAAGCGATCATACTTTGTGCTAGACCCACACCGATGTTCCGCAGTACGGTTGAGTCCGATAGATCACGCTGCATACGTGAGATGGGCAGCTTCTCACCTAAGTGCGCAAGCATAGCATTAGCCACCCCTAAGTTGCCTTCAGAGTTCTCAAAGTCAATCGGGTTAACCTTGTGCGGCATCGTCGATGAACCAACTTCACCTTCTTTTAGGCGCTGCTTAAAATAGCCTAAGCTAATATACTGCCAAATGTCACGGTTAAAATCGATCAGTATCGTGTTAAAGCGTTTAACGGCGTCAAATAGCTCAGCAATATAATCGTGCGGCTCAATCTGAGTGGTGTAAGGATTAAAAGACAGTCCAAGACGCTCGGTGATAAACTGCTCCGCATGTGCCTGCCAATCGACATTAGGGTAGGCGGCAAAGTGGGCATTGTAGTTCCCCACTGCGCCATTGATCTTTCCTAATAACTCAACGTGCTCTATTTGTTTGATTTGGCGTGCCAGACGATAAGCGACGTTTGCCATCTCTTTACCTAAAGTCGTTGGGCTTGCCGTTTGACCATGAGTGCGTGACAACATTGGCTGATCGGCATGAGTTATCGCTAAGTTCACAATGCTGTCAGTAACTTGCTGCATCTTAGCTACAGTAATCTTACGACTGTCTTTGAGCATAAGGGCGTACGATAAGTTATTGATATCTTCGCTGGTACAAGCAAAATGAATAAACTCCAAGCTGTCCTCTAACTGCTGATCACCGCGCTGCTTTTCACGAAAGCGGTCCTTAATAAAATACTCAACCGCCTTAACATCATGATTGGTCGTTGCCTCAATGTCTTTAATCGCTTGCGCGTCATCTTCACTAAAATCATCGACAATAGCATCCAGAAAAGCGGTCGTCTCATTATCGAACGCAGGTAATTCGCTAATCGCGTTATTATCCGCAAGTGATTGTAACCAGCGAATTTCAACAGTAACGCGGGCTTTGATCAGACCAAATTCAGAAAGGTAAGGACGCAGGCTATCGGCTTTAGCAGCGTAGCGACCATCAATGGGAGAGAGAGCGGTAAGTGCAGTCATAGTATTGCCTATAAAAGTAGAAGTAAAACAATGATTAAATCAAAAGATTTTGAGCGATTAATTATAACCTTATTGCGACTGTTTTATGAGAAAAAACAGAGTGACTATAGTCGATTTTAAATAAAACAGATACAGTATATTTAAACGCGGAACTGGTATAAATTTTACTGACGTGCTGTGCCTACGCCGACAGAGGCTGCGCAACCTATGTTTTAAAAAAAGCATCCCAGTCCCGCTGTATCGTTTTTATACTGAACTCACTATAGGGCGTGTTGAACGTTCAGAAAAAAAATGAATAAACCAAAAGCGCAAGACTAGTATGAGCTAACAATATTATCAGTGCTCAATCAGATATGAGTAATAAGGTAGATCATCGCTCAATAATAGCTAGTGCGACCATGAGAGACTAACAAAATAATAGGCGCTTATGAGGAAGGAGACTGCGTAGTGCCATACTTAGTATTAAAGTAAAAAGTTTTATTTCCCCTAGCTGCTAAACTTATTGAGTTTGTTACAACGACTCCGTTGTCATTGAGTGCCACACTGTTTGGCGCATAATCACTTTCATTATAACGCGGAGTATTTAGAGTTGACGTGACCAGCGCACCATTGATGTCCTTTTTTTGTAGTGTATCTTGCATAACAAAATTATTCACTGCCATGTTAGCGCGATTGGTGGCTGTTATTTTATAAGCAATACATTGTCCAGGCGGTATATCCGAGATTGAGTTTTTAGTATAGGTAAGGGCGGTAAGCGAGGTTATCGTACAAGGGTTTACGGCTTGTTCTTTTTCGAGTACAAGCGCTGCATTTTTAGTGATGACTCTATCAAAATTATTATCTACATAAGTATAGTTATTAGCAGTAAAAGATACTTGTCTTTTATCTATAGTCGTACGGATAGGGTAGCCTGTATTGTTATCTTCTATAATACACACAGAGCTTCTATTACCGATTTGGGTGACGGGTATATTAAATTGATAGCGTCCGGCGTTAGATGACGTTAAAGTTTGGGTCGCAAAAGTCTGAGTAGGATTACTACAATTATCTACCAGTCTCACTCTACTTCCCGCGATACCCGCTTCAGTACTGTTCAAAACGCTATTAAAGTAATCATTATTATTGTAGATGCCGCCTATAGTATTGGCATCCGCGCTATTATCATCAATACCGCCATTATCATTAAAAACCGTACCTGAAAAGATATAATTCAAGGGCTCACTTTCAACCCCGAAACTGATCCATTCGTTAAAGGTCTCACCGATCTTTTCCCCTTGAAAAGCATTACTGCCATTCATAATGGCCTCATAAGTCAAGGTGACAGAACTGGCGTTTCTTACCGCTATAACATAGTTACTGGCAGTATTCTCGATACCATAACTGACGTATTGACTGCCACTGTTGATACTAGCCCCCGTAGTTAAGGGCGTATAGGTACCTTGATTATTGGGAGTGGTTGAGGTCGATTTTAAAATGTTGGTTAGAGTGGGCGTAGGCGGCAAAAAACCACTAGCGCCGTTGCGAACGCTAACCTCATTACTGTTAGTACTGGGTCTAAATCTATTGCCCCCTAAGTTAGTGCCATTAAGGAAGTCTAAGCGGTAAAAATATAAATTAGTACCACTATTGGAGCGCAGCTGCGGCTCACTTAGCGCATTGTTATAAAAAAATCATTAGTATTATCGATTCTTCTACCCATAAAGTAATCGCCCATAGCCTCATAATAAAAAGGTACGTTTGGGTTGTCTTTAACAGTAGCGGCTACAGGCCGAGTATTCAAAGTGCTTCGAGTAAACTCTAGAGTATGACGCGCAACCTCTGAATTACCACCATTGGCATAGCTGGCTTGACCGATCTTTATGGTATGAATAGCGGTATTGTCGTTAGGGGTGATCGTAAAGGTATAGGTGAATCTATCATTAGCAGTATTCGTACTAGCAACATTGGTAATCTCAATGCCATTATTTCCAACGCTAAAGCTCCTTCCACTGTAGCCATTAATAGTGCCTGCGGTGATAGTATAGGTACCAGTAGCGCCAGTTGGCGTAGTATAACTACCAGAGGCGATACTGCCAGCTTGCGAGCTTGAATCGCGAGTAAAAGTTCCAAAGTTTGCTGGTGTCGCGTAGGTTTGACAGGATACTATGACTACAACAAAAGCGATAGGATATCTAAAAGATGAAGCTTTTATAAAGTTAACTGGAGATAAAAAGCGATGGCTCATAAGATACCCTAAAATTATGCAAAGCAGTAGTAAAAAGACTTACAAAAGTATACACCTTTATACTTATTTATAACATAATCTTACGAAAATTTTTTCTTAAAGGGCTGTATTGTTGGGGCAAACGGTAATATTTTAATAAAATCTTGATTGGTAAGATTCTTGGGTTATATTGACTTCTACCTTGTAAGCGGCGCATTAATAGACTCAATAACGCCGCCGCCAAGACATACATCGCCACTATAAAACACTGCCGATTGACCCGGTGTTACTGCACGTTGAGGTTCGTTAAATACGACGCGAACTTTACTACCGTCCTCACTAGTAGCAAACACTCGACATGCTTGATCCGGCTGCCGATAACGCGTTTTTGCCAGACACGCTAGACCCTCTGTACTAAAGATAGCAGTAGGCGCCAGTCCATTAACCCAATCGAGTTTATACGCGTATAGCTCAGTGCTCATAAGCATCGGATGCTCATGACCTTGACCTACGAGCAAGCGATTATTGTCCAAGTCTTTAGCCAACACAAACCATGGCTCCTCTGGGCGATCTTTGACCCCACCAATACCGATACCGCCGCGCTGACCTAAAGTGTAGTACATCAGACCGTCGTGTTGACCAATGACGACACCATCGTCAGTGATGATATCGCCCCGTTGTGCCGGCAGATACTGCTGCAAAAAATCCTTAAAGCGGCGCTCACCGATGAAGCAAATACCCGTTGAGTCTTTCTTATTCGCCGTAATTAGATCATGCTCCTCAGCGATTTGACGTACAACCGGCTTATCAAGCTCGCCAACAGGAAACAGCGTTTTAGCCAGCTTGTCCCCGCCGACTGCATGCAAAAAGTAACTTTGGTCTTTATTATTATCAAGACCGCGCAGTAGCTGGGCGACCACCTTACCATCACTATTTTGGTAATCGATGCTGCGGCGCGTGTAGTGCCCTGTGGCAATATAATCAGCCCCTAGGGTTATCGCGTAATCTAAAAACGCTTTGAACTTAATCTCCTTATTACACAAGATGTCGGGATTAGGCGTGCGCCCAGCTTGGTACTCAGCTAAGAAGTGCTCAAAAACTCGGTCCCAGTACTCCATGGCAAAGTTAGCCGTGTGTAGCTTGATACCGATTTTATCGCACACGGCTTGGGCGTCAGCTAAATCGTCCATGGCCGTACAGTATTCAGTACCGTCGTCCTCCTCCCAGTTCTTCATAAACAAGCCTTCAACCTCAAACCCTGCCTGCTGTAAGAGTACCGCAGATACAGAGGAGTCCACACCGCCTGACATACCGACGATGACGCGCTTGGTACTGGGACTGTCGATATCGGCAAGATTGAGTACAGGCAAAGTGTCCAAAGAGGATGCCTGAGAAGGTGATGTTAGGGTAGGCGTAGCTGACATATCTGACATTATAAGACTCAACGACTTGTGATAAAATAGGCGTTATATTATACCAGTTTATAAAATATAGTGGCGATACTTAGCAGGATATTCATTACTGCTAATCAGGCTGACACAGCGTTTATGCGTTCGTGCATTTATGGATTTATAGTATTGATGTCGCTACCTTTGAATTTAAAGATTTGCAGTATAAACATTCGCACAATACCTATCTTGGATACTCTATGATAAAAATTGGTCAGGGCATTGACGTACACGCTTTTCACAATAATGGTCAGCAGCAGCAATATGTGGTGCTGGCAGGTGTGCCTATTGAACACAGTCATAGCCTGCTTGCGCACTCCGATGGTGATGTGGTACTGCATGCTTTAGCAGATGCACTCCTTGGCGCTCTAGCACTTGGTGATATTGGGCAACATTTCCCAGATACCGATGCTGCCCACGCTGGACTTGATTCGCGCATACTAGTACGCGAAGTGTATAATAAAGTCATAAAAGCAGGCTATCAGCTCGGTAATGCTGATATCACGGTGATGTGCGAGCGCCCAAAACTTGCGCCGCACAGTCAAGCGATGCGTGAGAATATTGCAAGCGACTTACAAACGGATATCAATAATATCAGCGTCAAAGCAACGACGACCGAAAAGCTGGGTTTTACAGGTCGGCAAGAAGGTATCATGGCAAGTGCCGTTGTGCTTTTAGTACCAATAGACAAATAGTGCCTATAGATAATTAGTACCAATAGATAATTAGTATTTAAAAATAGCGTTAACAGATGAATAGGAATAAATAAAGCAGTAGGTAGCAACAGATGAATAGCTTTATTACGGCTTGTAATCTTATAATCATTGCCCCATCTAATAGCCACCTTATTTATTTTATTCCCTCCACCCACTATTAGGAGCTTTTATGAGCGAGCAAACCCCAAATCAAAACTCAGAAACTGGCGCAAATGATGTCGAACAACTGATCCGTGATCAGATTCGTGATAACAAAGTTATTTTGTACATGAAAGGCACGCCGCAGTTTCCGCAGTGCGGCTTTTCAGCGCGTTCTATTGAAGTATTGACGCAGATTGGTCGTCCTTTTGCTTTTGTTAACATCCTAGAAAATCCTGAGATTCGTGCAACCCTGCCAAAAGTTGCCAACTGGCCAACCTTTCCGCAATTGTGGATCGATGGTGAGCTGATGGGTGGTTCAGATATTATTTTGCAAATGTATCAATCAGGCGAGCTTAAGCCACTCGTCGAGGCGAATAGTCCAGCGGCGTAGTTGGATTATTTAAACGTCACTGCTTAAGCCCTTTTATTCTTGCTACAGGTGTCCAAGCCATAAATTATGAATGGCTTGGACTTTTTGTTTGTGGTATAAAGCATTGTTTTTACAGCCTTTACCCCCATACAAGTGGCATATGTTCTTAAGCATTTAAGGTCATTCAAAGATATTTACGCCTAGTGAATGTCTCTACATAATAATAAAAGGAAAGTATATGACTACTTACCCAAACAATGTCGTAGACGTAGGTCTTGATCATTCAAATCAGCAAGATGAGCAATTAAATGAAGAGCAGCAAGCGCTTGAGCGCCGCCGTGAGTATTTAAAAAGTGAGTCGACGCGCATTATGGATATGGCTAATAATGAGTCAAACTCAGCACTTAAGTGTATTCATCAATTGAGCGTCGCAGGCGGTGCGACTGAGCCGACTTATATTGCTATTGAGCAGCGCGTTGTTGCTGATCAAGACGCGGCAGGAGCGTATCATTTAGCGCTACTGGCACAGAATACACCGGATCTACCGATAGATGCGCGTCAGCTGATTGAGCTGGTAGTCAACAAAGGCGACAATAGACAGCGCCTGTTACTGCTTAAAAACTTGCCACTACCGCCAGTCGATGTCATCAAAGAGCATATATTAGCGAGCAACGACGGTGAGGCGATTGGTGAGATGAACGCGTATCTGCAAATCAACCCTGAGGGTTATGGCAGTCAGCACATGCTCGCAAGTGGTCAAGCGGATCGAATTGTGCCCCTAAGCCCGGCTAGCAATATGAATAACAACTAAAAATTGCTATAATTTACCTTTTGGTTTTAGGGCGCGTTGTCCAGTATATCGTCAGCTCAACTATGACGATTTTAATTGGCAGTGCGCCTGATACCGCTCTCAATATAGTGAGGCTAAGATGCAATACCCAAAAACTTACGATGTGGTCGTGATCGGCGGCGGTCATGCAGGTACCGAAGCGGCGCTAGCAGCCGCGCGTATGGGCGCGCAAACTTTACTACTCACGCATAATATTGAGACGTTAGGGCAGATGAGCTGTAACCCTGCGATCGGTGGTATTGGCAAATCGCATCTCGTGCGTGAGATTGATGCTCTAGGCGGGGCAATGGCGCTGGCAACGGACAAAGCAGGTATCCAGTTCCGAGTGTTAAATAGCCGTAAAGGCGCTGCTGTGCGTGCTACGCGTGCGCAAGCGGATCGTATTTTGTACAAAGCGGCTATTCGCGAAACGCTAGAAAACCAGTCTAATCTTGATCTATTTCAACAAGGCGCAGATGATATCTTAGTAGAGAATGGTCGTGCGACAGCGGTAGTGACCTCAACAGGTATAATTTTCAAAACTGAAACGGTCATCTTAACCTCAGGTACGTTTTTGGGTGGGGTGATTCACATCGGGCTTGAGAATTCGAAGGGCGGACGCGCGGGAGATCAACCTTCGATCAAACTCGCTGATCGCTTGCGTGAGCTAAAGTTGCCGGTTGGTCGCTTAAAGACAGGTACACCGGCGCGTATCGATGCCCGCAGTGTTGACTTTAGCGTAATGACCGTTCAGCCGGGTGATACGCCATTACCTGTCATGAGCTTTATGGGTGACGTGTCTATGCATCCTCATCAGGTCAACTGCTATATCACGCATACCAACGCCCGCACTCATGATATTATTCGTGATAGTCTCGATCGCTCGCCTCTGTTTTCAGGCAAAATTGAAGGCGTCGGGCCGCGTTATTGCCCCTCTATTGAGGATAAAATTCACCGTTTTGCTGATAAAGACAGCCATCAGATCTTTATTGAACCTGAAGGTCTGACGACTCATGAGCTGTATCCTAACGGCATATCAACGAGTCTGCCCTTTGATGTGCAGCTAGAGTTTATCCATAGTATGAAAGGGCTGGAGAATGCGCATATCACCCGTCCAGGCTATGCGATTGAATACGACTACTTTGATCCGCAAAATCTCAAGCCAACCCTTGAAACCAAGTCTATTGAGCGCTTGTATTTTGCAGGTCAAATCAATGGTACAACGGGCTACGAGGAAGCAGGGGTGCAAGGGCTACTCGCAGGTACGAATGCAGCGCTGGTGACGACGAATAATAAGGATTTTGATACGTGGACGCCGCGCCGCGATCAAGCCTATCTAGGTGTCCTCGTTGATGATCTTATTACTCATGGGACTACAGAGCCGTATCGGATGTTTACTAGCCGCGCTGAGTATCGCTTGTTGTTACGTGAAGATAATGCTGATCAGCGCCTGACCGAGATCGGGCGTAAACTCGGTTTGGTAGACGATACACGCTGGCAAGCTTATGAGCAAAAAATGGAAGCGATCACCGCGGAGTCGGCACGTCTAAAAAACTTATGGGCAACGCCTACCAATAACCTTGGTCAAAGTGTTGCCACGCAAACAGGCGAAGTATTGTCAAAAGAATCAACGGCGTATGATTTGCTCAAGCGTCCGCAAATACAATTTGCTGATATTGCTGCTATTACCGATTCAAAGGTTGCGGCGCAAGTGGGTGAACAGATCGAGATTGCCGTTAAGTATGCCGGCTATATCGATCGTCAGTCTGATGACATTGAACAGATGAAACGTCTTGAGAACACTGCGCTGCCGCAAGATTTTGATTACAGTATCGTATCAGGACTATCTAACGAGATTGTACAAAAACTCAGCCAAGTGCGTCCAGCGACACTAGCGCAAGCGGGACGTATCAGCGGTGTTACTCCTGCGGCTATCCAGCTCCTAGCCATGACTGTCAAAAAACAGAAAAAAGCCAAAGCAGCATTAAGCCCATAAGTTGGCTATAAATAAGCTCATAACTGTCTATCGTTATGAGCTTTCTTTAGCGACACACTTCTTTTTTTATTCTAAGTTCTTTATACCTGTAATATATCTCATTGAGCTGATTTATGAGCGCTGCTGTCGTCTTTGCTATTACGATCGTTTTGCCCAACCTATTCTTAATGGGTTTGGGCTTTTTTATGAAAAGACGTGACCAAATCACTCAGCCCTTTATCGATCAAGCCTCCTATTTTGTCTTTAATTATTGTTTACCTGCGCTACTGTTTTTTAGTGTGGTCGATAGTGATGTCGACTATGCTAAGCAAGTTACCCTAATCGTAGCAGGCGTTATTGTCACTTTTATTTTATTTATTGGCGCTGAGATTTATGCCAAACGATTTGTTCGTCGTCCTACTGATCAAGGCGTCTTTGTCCAAGGGATATTTCGAAGTAATATGGCAATTATTGGCTTAGCAACCGTGGATAACGCGTATGGATCGCAAGGGTTGAGTATTGGTGCCGTTTATATGGGCGTAGTGACTATACTATTTAATGTCCTTGCAGTGATAACGCTTAGCCGCGTCTCGAAAAGCGCTTATGACACTTGGCGTCATCGCAGTATGATGGTTAGCAAAAAACTCTTTACCAATCCGCTGATTTTAGCGCTTGTAGCTGCTTTTATCTATAAAGCGCTACCACTGCCACCAATCACTGGGGTAATTCATACGACCGGCGATTTATTAGCCGCTGTAGCGTTGCCGCTGGCACTTATTTGCGCCGGTGCTAGTATTGATTTAAGGTCAATGCTTAGTCTCTCTGGACTCTCGATGCAGGCGAGTATTGGTCGTATCGTTATTGCCCCCATAGTTGCCATTGCGGTAGGACTTAGCTTTGGATTGTCAGGAGTGCATATGGGAGTGCTATTTTTGATGGTAGCCTCGCCAACTGCTGCTGCCAGCTATGTCATGGCAAAAGCGATGGGCGGTAACGATATATTAGCGGCAAATATTTTGGCATTCACTACGGTGGTAGGAATGTTTGGGATGGCGATTGGGGCAGCGATACTACGTGGATTGGGGCTGATATAGCTTTCTTATACTGCCTTCTGATAGCACTGCCGTTAACACTTTTAACACAGCCTGTCATCTGGGCACGTTAGTATACTTTGAGGTAAGCGTTAAAACATTGCAGATAGCTATAACATTTTGCTATGTGCAGCGATTCCCAGTAAATTAATGATTTCTCAAGGATGACCTTATGCCCTATGACAAATTATCAGACCTACCCGATAGCGTCAAAGACAACTTACCCAAACACGCGCAAGAGATCTTTCTAGCGGCGTTTAATAGCGCAAGCGAGCAGTACGATGATGAATCGCGCTGGTTTGCGACCGCGTGGTCGGCAGTAGAAAACGTCTATGAAAAAAACGATAAAGGCAATTGGGTAAAAAAGCCTGATCATAAATAAAATGCTGCGAGTAAGACATAAGACACAAAAAAACCTCCTACTCGTTAAGATAGGAGGTTTTAGTTTATATGTATTCATCAAAGTTATGTACTCGCAACAGTAAAGCCGCTAGTGTTCAAACTAGTTATACACCTTTAGCGCTGATTATTACGATTGCGGCGCTCTTCGCGGCGTGCTTTACCTTTGGGACTCACGCGATAAGTTAGATAGCCGAACGCTATGAGCACCACGACAAAAGCGACTATATACAAAAATATCGAAGTACCAATAAACACTGATGCACCAACTACAGGAGTAACGTTCATACTAGATATCCATTTCAATACTTACAATTATTATGCAATGGCAGCATCAGATTGTAAAGCGAACAAATCCAACTGGGGAATTAATTCAAGTGAGCGAAGACGAGCGGTCTGATCGTACACATTAGCGGTTACGATAAGTTCATCAGGCTGGTGCTGTTTAATAAAGCGAGCAAGCTTAGGTTTTACGCTAGCGGTGGTGCCTATAAAAGATACGGATAATGCATTATCCACCATAGCTTTTTCTGCTTGGCTCCAAATACTATCCATGTCATGAGTCGGCTTTGGCATCTGACCGCGCTCGCCGCGGCGCAGGCGTACAAAGCTTTGCTGCGCTGAGCTAAAGTGATAATTAGCACTTTCATCATCATCTGCTAACAACAGATTTGCCGCCAGCATGACGTAGGGCTTATCTAAATAAGATGAGGGCTTAAACTGCTCACGATAAGTACTGATCGCTTGCTGCATCATCTGCGGCGCAAAGTGCGAAGCAAAAACGTAAGGCAGACCTAAGTGTGCTGCTAATGTCGCCCCAAATAGTGACGAACCTAATATCCAAATTGGCACGTTGGAGCTAGCACCGGGGAATGCTTGCACAGGACTATTATCCGTACCCTTGCCTAATAAGTACAGCAGCTCTTGTACATCTTGCGGGAAGCGCTCAGCATCACTCATCTGACGACGCAGCGCTTGAAAAGTCGCACTATCCGTACCGGGCGCACGGCCCAGACCCAAATCAACGCGGTCGCCATACAGGGCATTTAACGTACCAAACTGCTCTGCAACCACCAATGGCGCATGATTGGGAAGCATAATCCCGCCTGCTCCAATACGAATGCGCTCAGTTTGACTACCAATATGTGATAATAGTACAGAGGTTGCTGCACTAGCAATGCCGGGCATATTGTGATGCTCGGCCATCCAGTAACGGTTGAGACCGATCGCTTCTGCCTTTTGGGCAATAGCGACGGTTTGAGAGATACCATCAGCGATGGATTTGCCCATAGGAACAGGGGCTAAATCTAAAAAGGACAAAGGAATTGCATGACTCATAGTTCACCTATTATTGGTTGTCATATCGGAGCTAGTATAATTATAGTTTTAGTGACAGCGCCAATATAATGTATTAAAAAAAGATTACAAAAAATGCGATGTGCTTAATAATTAATATTATGGGGGACTGCGAAGGAATATAAAGGTCAAGAACGCTACGAATAACAAATCTTAATAGTTAAAGCCTTATCTAAAAGGGTATCAATAAGGGTACTGTTCTTGAAATTGCAGTAAATATTTAGATATGAAAGCAGTTAAAAAAGGGTCTCGCTATTATAAATAGCGAGACCTTGTGTTTATAAAAAAGTTTTATGATCGATAAGGCGTAAAACACTACATCAGTAGATACTACGTACTAAACTGCTGCTGGCAAAGCTCGATAAAAGCGCGACCGTACTGACGAATCTCAGCATCATCACGCACCGCCATCCAGCTGGTAAAGCGGCCAAAATGATCCACAGGTATCGCAACGAGGTTGTGATAATGACTGGGCTCAAAGGCCATTTCAGCGATGATGCCGATGCCCAAGCCCAAACCGACGTAAGTACTGATGACATCCGCATCGAGAGCGGCTAACACGATATCAGGCTCGAGACCTGCATCATGAAAAGCTTTATCGATGGTACCACGTCCCGTAAAACCGCCGTGATAGGTGACAATCGGATAACTGGCAAGCGTTGGCAAATCAACACTATCCAAGCCTGCAAGCTCATGATCTTTAGGTACAATAATCTTGTGCGTCCAGTCGTAGTAACGATGACAGCGCAAGTAGCTATTATGCAACAAGGATTCAGTTGCGATACCGATGTCTGCTTGACCACGAATAACCATTTGGGCAATCGTCTCAGGATCCGCTTGTTGTAAGATAAGATTGACTTTTGGAAAGCGCTCTTTAAACTTCTTAACCACTTTAGGTAGCACATAACGCGCCTGTGTATGCGTGGTAGCAATAGTAAGCGTGCCTGTATTCGGATTATTAAAGTCAAGGCTTAGGTTCTCAATCGTACGTATCTCAGCAAAGATAGTTTCGATATGCGGCAATAACGCTGTTCCCATAGGGGTTAGGCCAGTCAGACGTTTACCTTGGCGCACGAAAACTTCGGTCTTAAGCTGGTTTTCGAGAGCAGCGATATGCTTTGATAAACTGGATTGACTGGTGTGCAGCACGGTTGCTGCCTGACTGAGATTATAGCCATTCACAACAGTGTGCCATACGGTCTCCAGCTGTTTGAGCTGGATTTGCAGATGCCGCTGATTGACGACCACATCGATTGCCATAATTGAGTCCTAGCAG
Source organism: uncultured Psychrobacter sp. (assembly GCA_947489525.1). Taxonomy (GTDB): domain Bacteria; phylum Pseudomonadota; class Gammaproteobacteria; order Pseudomonadales; family Moraxellaceae; genus Psychrobacter. Next base: position 258,532 of record CANLDW010000001.1, on the reverse strand, counting down.
GTAATAGTAAACTTATCTTATATAAAAAACTTATCTGTGTGCAGTGAGCGCCGAACAAGCGCCAAACAAGCGCTTAGTGTAATCGAATGCTATTATGCTTGTATATAATAGATAGTTATCGATTTATATTAATATGGAATATCCGTTGTAAATAGCTGTAAAAAGCTGTAAATAATAAAACAGCCACCTCATAAAGGCAGCTGTCTGAATTACTTAGTATATTAGTATATTTTAAATAAACCTATGACATTGAAACAGATGAAGTAGCGAGATCAAAACGATCTGCGGTCATAACCTTGCTCCACGCTTTGACAAAATCGTTAACAAACTTCTCTAAATTATCATCTTGTGCATACAGCTCAGCATAAGAACGCAGTATTGAGTTTGAACCAAACACTAAGTCCACGCGGCTAGCTTGCCACTTAACATTACCATTAGCACGCTCGCGTACTTCATATAGCGACGGCTCGTCATTACTATCAGTTTTAACAGGATGCCAAGTGTAGCTCATGTCCGTTAGATTGACAAAGAAATCATTGCTCAGTGTTCCTGCACGCTCTGTAAACACCCCATTTTGGCTATGACCATAGTTGGTATCGAGTACGCGCATACCACCAATAAGTACTACCATCTCAGGAGCGGTTAGACCCATAAGCTGCGTACGGTCAAGCAGCATCTCCTCAGGCGATACGGCATAGCTGCCCTTAATCCAATTGCGATAGCCATCATGTAAGGGTTCTAAATCAGAAAAGCTCTCCGCTTCCGTCATCTCATCTGTAGCATCACCGCGCCCCGGATGGAAGGGGACGCTAACACCAACACCTGCTTTTTTAGCGGCTTCTTCAATTGCGGTATTACCAGCGAGAACGATCAGATCGGCGAGGCTCACTTCTTTATCAAAGTTAGACTGAATTTGTGTCAAGGCGTCTAGGACACGTGCTAGCTGCTCAGGCTCATTACCCGTCCAGTCTTTTTGTGGTGCTAAGCGGATACGCGCACCGTTAGCGCCGCCGCGATAGTCTGAACCACGATAGGTACGGGCACTATCCCATGCAGTAATGATAAGCTCGCGCTGATCGATACCACTATCTAAGATATGCTCCTTTAAACTTACAATATCGTCAGCACTTAGATCAGCGTTGCCCTCTGGAATTGGATCTTGCCACGCAAAATTTTCGCTCGGTACGTCTGCACCAAGGTAACGCGATTTAGGTCCTAGGTCACGGTGAGTGAGTTTAAACCACGCTTTGGCAAACATCTCATCAAAATACTCAGGATCGTTATAAAAGCGCTCTGATATCTTACGGTACTCAGGGTCTTTAATCATCGCCATATCAGCGTCTGTCATCATGGGCTTACGGCGTACGTTTGGATCATGAGCGTCCACAGGCATGTCTTCTTCTTTAATATCGATAGGCTCCCACTGCCATGCGCCAGCTGGACTTTTGGTTAGTGCCCACTCATGATTAAAGAGCAAATCAAAGTACTCGTGGTCCCAGCGAGTAGGATGCGTCGTCCATGCACCCTCAAGTCCACTTGATACTGTATCCGCGCCTTTGCCTGTACCTTTGGGATTGTGCCAACCCATGCCTTGCTCTTGGATCGCAGCGCCCTCAGGTTCATCTTCTATTAAGGATGAATCACCGTTACCATGCGTTTTACCAACAGTGTGACCGCCTGCAGTCAGCGCGACCGTTTCTTCGTCATTCATCGACATACGCCCAAAGGTGGTGCGTAGATCTTGCGCTGTTTTGAGCGGGTCAGGATTACCATCGACGCCTTCAGGGTTGACGTATATAAGCCCCATTTGTACCGCTGCTAATGGGTTCTCAAGCGACTCACGCGACTCATCATCTTCATAGCGGTTTTTGGTAGCCGCGAGCCACTCACGCTCAGAGCCCCAGTAGATGTCTTTTTCTGGATGCCAAATATCCGCGCGACCCCCGGCAAAGCCCAAGGTCTTAAATCCCATGGACTCGTAAGCCATGTTACCAGCTAGAATCATCAGATCCGCCCAGGAGAGTTTATTACCGTACTTTTTCTTGATTGGCCACAATAGACGGCGCGCTTTATCTAGGTTGACGTTATCCGGCCAGCTGTTGAGCGGCGCAAAACGCTGATTACCTGTGTTGGAGCCACCGCGTCCATCAGCGCGGCGATAGGTACCTGCTGAGTGCCACGCCATACGAATCATCAAACCACCGTAATGTCCCCAGTCAGCAGGCCACCACTCTTGAGAGTCGGTCATCAAATCCTTTAGATCTTGCTTAACCGCTTCCAAATCAAGCTGTTTAAATGCAGCTGCATAATCAAAATCTGCACCCATAGGATCGGTTTTGTGATCGTGTTGATGCAGGATATCGAGGTTTAAGGCATTAGGCCACCAATCCGTTGCAGCCGACGCTTGGGTGGTATGCGATTGGTGCATGACGGGACAGCCGCCCATACCCATGTTTGTGCTGGGACGCTGCGGGGCATGCGCGTCATCAGCATTTTCACTATGAATAGTAGGACCGTGCCCATCGCCTTTATCGTAAGTGGTATTACTCGGGGCATTGCTCTCGTTTTGAGTACTGACATCGGAGTTGTTGTGATCAACAGGACAACGTGCACTGTCTGTTGCCTTGTCGTTTGCTGGGTTGTTATTTGAATTACTCATCGAATAGCTCCTTGTTCGTGACGTCTTAACTAGTAACTGTATTAGCTATAGTTGCTTTATACTCATAGAGTACACAAATATGGCGCGCTTATATAATGCGTATATAAGAATAATATGTTTTAAAATACTGTACATAAAATAATTATCGTTTTGATAATTATAATAACACTAGCACTCATCTGGAGATAAACCAACTGGCAAATAGATTTACTATCGCTAGCAGGGAGGTTCTTAAGGGTAGGGCGGCTTTTAATAAAAAGAATAAAAGAGTTATTGCAAAAACAAGTGGTCAAGGCTAGGGTTCTGAAGTACCATAATTCAGTTTTGCTCTATATCCACCTCTTTTACAGCGCTCGTTTTTATCTAATATTAGATCGCTTTTAATAACGCTAAGCGTCGCTGCCTTTTTGTCCCAAGTTTTGGTGAGTTATTATGTCCACTGCTCAATCTGTACCGCCTAATCCAACCCATACCAAAAAATCATGGGGCGAGGCGATAAAAGCTTATCTTGATCGGCGCGCTATCATCATGCTGTTCTTAGGCTTTGTCGCTGGTATTCCAATACTACTTATCTTTTCAAGCTTATCGCTTTGGCTGCGTGAGGCCGGTATTGATCGTAGCGTGGTTACGATGTTTAGCTGGGCGGCTTTAGGGTACTCGTTTAAGTTTATTTGGGCGCCCCTAATTGATGCAGTACCGCTACCAGTACTTACCAGACTACTGGGTCGTAGACGCGCATGGATACTGGTCTCGCAATTGATGATTATTTTGTCCATATGTCTTATGGCAAGCGTTAATCCAATCGATGAGAGTACGCTTAGATTTATGGCCATTGGTGCTGTCCTGTTAGGCTTTTCTTCAGCCACTCAAGATATTGTTATTGATGCGTATCGTATTGAGCTTGCGCCGCCAAGCTTGCAGTCTGTGCTATCAGCGATGTATACCGCAGGCTATCGTTTGGGAATGATCGTTGCAGGCGCAGGAGCGCTGTATTTAGCGGACTATTTTGGTTCTACCGAGAGCTTTTACAGCTACGAGGCATGGCGCAACACCTATTGGGTCATGGCAGGGGTCATGAGCATTGGGGTGTTGACCACACTGATTATTCATGAACCAGTTAGCACCCAGATACGCGCTGAGCGCAAAACCTCAGACTACGCGCGCTTGGTACTCGTATTCGCGCTATCTGTCGCCGGTTTTGTATGGACGTTTGCCACGCTCGGTTCGCTATTGCCTGAAACAGAAGCCGTACTAACGGGGTTTTCGATGGAGCTGCTACGTATGGTAGCAAGCTTAATAATAGCGCTCGTCATTGGTTACGCTTTAGTAAAAATTGGCGTGGTCAAGCAGGAGATGGCACAAACCACTTGGATTGAACCCATTGCAGACTTTTTTCGTCGTTATGGCATGAAAGCTCTATTACTTCTAGCGCTTATTGGTCTATACCGCGTCTCAGATATTGTCGCAGGCGTGATCTCCAATGTGTTTTATCAAGATATGGGCTTTACCAAGGTTGAGATTGCCAATGCCGTCAAGCTCGTTGGCGTTATTATGGTGATTGCAGGTGGATTTTTGGGGGGACTACTGGCGCAAAAGCTCCGCATGATGCAGGCAATGATGGTCGGTGCAATACTGGCCTGTGCAACAAACTTATTGTTTGTCTTATTGACCTACCATCCAGGCAGCTTGCCCTACATGTACGTCGCGGTGATCTTTGATAATCTGGCAGCGGGTCTTGCTAGTGCCGTATTTATTGCGTTTTTATCAGCGCTGACGTCTATTCGCTTCACCGCAGTCCAATATGCTATTTTTTCGTCCTTGATGACACTCGCGCCAAAAGTATTGGGTGGTTACTCTGGTACTATTGTTGATAGCACCAGTTACTCCTTTTTCTTTATTTTTACTTTTGCTATTGGTATTCCTATTTTGCTGCTCATATATTTAGTCGATAAACACATCGTCATCGGGGACAATGATGACATTTATGACGATGACAATAGTGATGATAATGACGACAGTGGTAAGGGCGCATCTACCTTAGCTAAAGTCAATCCAAACCTGACCGATACAAAAGAGCCGCCCCGTGCAACAGATTGACAATGCAATGGATTAATTATAGGTGCAACGGACTACATAAATAGATATAAATAGCGATAAAAGATTGAGCTCTAAGAGTAAAATATGAGTAAAACCACCCTAAGCGTACGGCAAATCAAACAGTTAAAGCATACGCTCGCTAGTAAAGAGGATGATGGTAGCAGTAAGGCGTTACCTACGTTTTGGATAACGGATTGGCTACTATACGTGCTTGATAAGCCGGCTTTGTTTTTAATGACTGATGATCATTACGAGCTGAGCCTTGAGGAGTACGAGCGCTTTAGCGCTGGGGTAGAGAAGATGAAACAGGGCATACCCTTGGCGTATTTAACCGGTCAGCAAGCGTTTTGGTCACTTGAATTTAAGGTAAATGCACATACCTTAATACCACGACCTGATACGGAGGTTTTAATTGAGCAGGTGCTGGCGTGGATAGACACACAAACTGATAATAAATTATCAAAACGTTTGCTAGATTTAGGAACAGGCTCTGGTTGTATCGCGATAAGCTTAGCTTACGAGCTTAATCAGCGGCTAGCTGATTGGGAGGTTATCGCCGTTGATATTTCAAATGAAGCGCTAAAGGTTGCGCAGTACAATGCACAGATGAACCATACTAATGTGACGTTTATTGCCAGCAGCTGGTACGCGGCATTGGGCGAGGACAAATTTGATGTTATCGTCTCCAATCCGCCCTATATCGACGAACAAGATGCGCATCTCATTCATCTACAAGCCGAACCTATCAGTGCGCTAAGTGCGCCTAAACAGGGCATGGCAGATATAGAACATATCATCAAAGAAGCGCCAAAGCATCTGCATCGCGCTGGACTGCTAGCGATAGAACATGGCTATGACCAAGGCGCGGCAGTACGAGCACTGTTTATAAATAGCGGCTTTGAGGCGGTGCATACTATTAAAGACTACGGCGGCAACGAGCGCGTGACGCTTGGGCAGAGACAGTTATGAGTAACCAAGACAATACAACCTTAAGCGATGATGAGCTGCTACGTTACGCGCGTCAAGTGCTTCTTGAGGGCTGGGATATTGAGGCGCAGCTACGTCTTAAGTCCTCACGTATCGTTATGATAGGTGCTGGTGGTCTGGGCTGTCCAGCGTCCGAGACCCTTGTGCGGGCTGGCATAGGTTCGGTGCAGCTGATTGACGACGATGTGATTGAGATGAGCAACCTACAGCGGCAAACGCTGTTTTTGCCAAAGGATATTGGTCAGTCAAAGGCGATAACAGCAGCGGCGATGCTGGAGCGTATCAATCCGCTCGTTAAGATAACAGGGACGCAAGTACGATTAAATGAAGACAATGCTTATGCGCTGTTGGATATCGCCTCGAAAAAGCCTGATTTACTGCTTGATTGTACTGATAACTTTGCCACTCGCGATATGATTAATCGTCTCAGCGTTCGCTATCAGATTCCGCTATTGTCCGCCTCAGCGATTGCTATGCAAGGACAGTTGGCACTATTTGAGCCGCAGCGCCATAGCGGCTGCTACTACTGTGTGTTTGGCAGTGTCACTCAGAACGCGGATACTGATGAGCGCACCTGTGCTACCTCTGGCGTACTCGCCAGTACCACCGCTATTATGGGTAATTTGCAAGCCAATGCAGCGCTGCAGTACTTAGGACTCACCAAAAACCCACTGACAAATAAACTGCTGTTGTGGGATGGTAGCCGGATGCAGCAGCGCCTAATGGGCTATCGGCAAGACCCAAACTGTCCCGTATGTGCGCTGCATTAAATTTTATGTTTACCCTTAATGATTAATACAGTTGTTTTTTATGAGAACTCATCGCCCAAACTTATTCAAACATACTTTTAATGTTGTTAACCGTGTCCGGCAGACGGCCAGTATTGCTGGACTATCGGCGCTACGCGTTGCTAAAGGCGAGCGCCCTGACGCTATGTTACTAAAAGAAACCTTTGAACGCTTAGGTACGACGTATATTAAGATCGGTCAGTTTATTGCTAGTACGCCGTCGCTGTTCCCGCGTGAGTACGTTGAGGTGTTTCAAGGCTTTTTGGATCAGACTTCGCCGCTGCCTTACAGTTACATAGAGCAAGTACTCAAAGCAGAGCTTGAAGATTATGGTACGCGCTTGTCTGACAACTTTGCGCATATTGATCCCATACCTTTAGCGTCAGCCTCTATCGCTCAGGTCCATGCAGCGCGCCTGCACAATGGTGATGAGGTGGTATTAAAGGTGCAAAAGCCCGATGTTAAGACCATTATGCAAACGGATCTTGGCGTGCTACATATGGTGACAAAGTCCATGGAGCTATTTATGCCCTCCATGAAGTTTGCCAGTATAGCGCCTATTATTGATGAAATTCGTATGCGTATGCTTGCTGAGACTGATTTTATTGCCGAGGCACAAAACATCCGTGATTTTCAGCAGTTTTTATCAGTCTCAGGTAACACGCGCGTCGTTGCGCCAAAAGTTGTCGATGAGCTAACGACTAAACGCGTCTTAACCATGAGCCGTCTGCACGGCGTGTCTATGATCGATGAGACAGCAATGCGCCAGTACTGTGCTGATCCAGCGCAGGTGATGACAGATACGCTCAATACGTGGTTTGCAAGCCTGATGCTGTGCAACAGCTTCCACGCTGACTTGCACGCGGGCAATCTTATGCTCTTGACCGATGGACGCATTGGCTTTTTAGATTTTGGTATCGTCGGTAAGCTCAAAGCTGAGAGCTGGCGGGCCTGTATGGGCATGATGCAAGCGCTACAAAACAGCGACTACAGAGCGATGGCGCGCTACATGATCGATATGGAGATGACGCACGCTAGCGAGCAGGTCAACGTTGAGCGCTTGGCAGATGATTTAGAGCGTATGATGACGACGATTATGGCTGAGGATAAGGCCTTTACTAGCGGCGTGCCTTTTAATACCAAAGCGCATGCCGATGAGCTGAATCAGATGATGCTAGAGATCGTTGACGTTGGTAAGCGCCATGGCATTCGCTTCCCGCGCGACTTTGCACTACTGACCAAACAGCTCTTATACTTCGATCGCTTTATGCGTACACTAGCGCCGGATATGGATATGTTTAACGATGCGCGCGTCAGCCTACTGGGTCAAACCGAGGCTCATAACCAGACCCAAAGCCAGACCCAAAGCCAGACATAGACGCCGCTGATCTCATAATGGGTTTAGGTGTCTTAAGTGCCTAGTAGATTTTATAAGTGAGCTAAAATCTATAAGCTTTAAAAACGAATAGAGACGCTTGTCGTACTGTACCAAGGTAATGTAAGCGTCTCAATTTTATGTTGACACTATACTACGACTAAAGACTTCTCGTAGCTCAAAGCTGGTATGCACTTGCGCTACGCCTTCGATACGATTGAGTCTATGTAATAAAAACTCTTCGTAGTGCGCCATGTCGCGCACGCGTACCTTTATCAGATAGTCCTCAGTACGTCCAGTGACGATGCTGCAACTAACCACTTCATCAAAGCTTTGCACCTTTTGCTCAAACTGCTCGAAGCGTTCTGCGGTATGACGATCCATACTGACAGCGATAAACACGGCGAGTGGATAGCCTAGCTTTTGCGCGTCCGTTTGCGCGTGGTAACCAGTAATAATACCATTGTCTTCTAAGCGCTTGACGCGCCGCGCGCAAGGCGTCGCTGAGAGATTAACCCGCTCAGCAAGTTCAGTAATACTCATGCGCGCATCAGTTTGTAAAAGGCGTAATAGATGTTGATCCGTCTCATCAATAGCAGCGCTAGTTTCAAAGTTTGACATAAAATTTATGAATATTAGTGAATAATATTAATATTAGCAGTAATCATGGCTTTTTTCACTAGTATATCTGTCAAATGTCTATAATAAAGCCGATTTTCACTTTTAAAACTTTGTTATTATAATGGCATCAAATTATATCATTACCCTATCCACGTATTGTCCAAGGATACTCTATGTCTCAGCATACCAGTACAACGAATGCCACAAAAGTAACGCCAAAAAATGCCGCTTTTGATTACAAAAAGTATCGCCCATTTGCGTTTGCGCCCATGCTATCTGATCGCACGTGGCCGAGCAAAACGATTGAAAAAGCACCGATATGGGCGAGCGTCGATCTACGTGATGGCAATCAGGCGCTGATTGATCCTATGACCATCGAGCAAAAAATGCGCTTTTTTAAAACCTTGGTTGATGTGGGTTTTAAAGAGATTGAGATCGGTTTTCCATCGGCGGCGCAAGTTGAATTTGATTTCACCCGTAAGCTTATCGAAGAGAACCACGTGCCCGATGATGTGACACTACAAGTCTTAGTGCAAGCGCGTGAGCATCTTATCGCTCGTACCTTTGAGTCGCTAAAAGGCGCTAGACGCGCTATCGTTCACGTCTATAATTCGACAAGCCGCGTGCAGCGTGAAAAGGTATACGGCAAGGACAAGGCTGAGATCAAAGAGATTGCTGTTGCTGGAGCCAAGTTATTAAATGAGTATGCCGCTAAATACCCTGAGACAGAATGGGTCTTTCAATACTCGCCTGAGAGCTTTAGTCAAACGGAGACGGAGTATGCAGTAGAGGTCTGCGACGCGGTATGTGCAGTGTGGCAGCCTGAGCAAGGACGTGAAGTTATTATTAACTTGCCCGCCACTGTTGAGGCGTCGATGCCGAATATCTTTGCCGATCAGGTGGAGTACTTCTGTCGTCATCTAAAAGCGCGCAAACACATCACCGTCAGTTTGCATACCCATAACGATCGCGGCTGCGCCATAGCTGCCGCTGAGCTTGGCGTACTAGCAGGCGCGGATCGTATCGAAGGGACTTTGCTTGGTAATGGCGAGCGCACAGGCAACATGGATATTGTTGTCATGGCGATGAACCTGTTCAGTCAAGGTATCGACCCTAATCTCGATTTTAGTAACATGAGTGAGATCGTACAAGTCGTTAGCGAATCCAACAATTTGCCTGTGCATCCGCGCCATCCATACGTTGGCGAGTTGGTGTTTACCGCCTTTAGCGGCTCACACCAAGACGCGATTAAAAAGTCGCTTGATTACAACGAAAAACACAAAGATCAAACCGAAAATGTCTGGGACGTGGCGTATTTACCGATTGATCCTGCACATATTGGGCGCAGCTATCAAGACGTCGTGCGCATTAACAGTCAGTCGGGTAAAGGCGGCGTGGCTTACATTTTGCAGCGCAATTATGGCTTTAACCTGCCGCGCTGGATGCAAATTGATTTTAGCCGCGTGGTACAAAATCAAGCTGAAAAAGTCGCGCGCGAGCTACAAAACGACGAGATTTTGCAAGCTTTTGAAGACGCCTATCTACAACAAAGCCGCTTCGAGCTTTTAGATTACAGCGTCAGTAATAAAGGTGGGGCGGCTAACTTTACAGGTCAGGTTGCGATGGATAGTGATACCGTTACGATCGAGGGCAAGGGCAACGGACCTTTATCCTCTTTTATCGATGGGCTTGCGCAGCATACAGGTAAATCACTGCATATCATTAATTATGCAGAGCATGCAATCAACCCACTGCACAGTCAAAACGTGACTGGCCTAAGTGATGATGCTAGTAGCGATAATAAAACCGATGCCAATGCTGCCGCTTATATCCAGCTCAATGTCGATGGCGAGATATACTCAGGCATCGGTACTTGTAGTAGTACTGTCTCTGCGATGTTAAAAGGAGCATTATCAGCGTTTGCACAAACCACTGCTAAAATTGCTGCTTAACTAATAGCGACTAAAACCATATTGAGATCAGCCGTGTAAGGTGGCGCATTTAGGTGTTTACATTAATCAGCATAACCGCCGTGGTATCGCGTTGGCATATCGTAGGCAAGTGCTGCGGCATTGTTATAGCGCTAGGTAGTGACAAGACTTGACTACGTTAAATTCTGTTTAAGTGTAAGAGTACAGAAGCTGGCTGATGGCACGCCACTGAGTGACGTATTTATACCTTAATAGCATAATGTTACTTGTGTTTTATGTGTCTAAGACTTACGCTACGGTACATATTACCGTTAGTATCAATAAAAGGTTAATTATGGAACCGATATCCTTTACCTTAGCTGCTGTTTTGGCATCGCTACCAGCAAATGGTGGCGCTGTCACTAAGCCAACTTTGACCACTCATATCAGTCCTGCAATTGCAGGGCAGTGGGAGATTGATCTTGATAGTGGCATCACGATGACCAAAGAGGCTGCTGCGCGTCAGCTAAGTCCTGCAGCGATAGTGAGTAATGAGCCGGCGGTGCGCAATGGTACTGATGGTAATGTCAGTGTATTAGAACAGAACGAACAACGTATCGTAGTTCGCAAGCCACCGGTATTTAAGGGCGCTGTATCCGCTATGGATATCAATCAATGCCGCGAGGTTTATAACTTTGGCGCTGATAATGAGATGTGGGCTGTTAGTGGCGATGAATGGACGTATGGACGCTACTTAGTGACGCACCGCGAAGAGGGCTTACCTATTATCGCTATAAAAACTATATACGATAATAACGCGGTCGATTGCTCAGGTAATCAGGTCGATCAAACGGATTCAGCGCTTATCGCGTTTTTAAGTTACGATAACAATGAGATGCAGTGGTGCGCTGATCCAGACGGTACGGAATGCTTTATGAACTTTACAAGAGTCTTGCCTTGATCTTAAGGTTTATACCTTTATTGTTTAACTATAGTCGAACCCCTATTAAAGTGTTACAGCGTTAGACTCGTTTAGCCTACTACTGTAGTACTTGCACTCGTCTGCCTTGTACCACTTTTAATATTGATTGACTATATGTCATGTCCTAAAGAATACAGAAGAACCGCTATCACAATGGATAGCGGTTCTTCTGTATTGTATTTAGGTTATTGTATCTAAATTTTTACATCTAGATTAGTGTATCAACCTGAAATAGCTCAATCCTTTTAAACGCTTGATATATAACTTAAGACGCCACGTGTTTTTTATTAGTCAACAGCTTGCGCTCTAAATAGTGAATATTTTGTGCCTCATAAACAAAACTTGGATCGGATAAAATAACATCACGGTGCAGGGGAATATTCGTTTTTATACCTTCGATAATGAGTTCATCTAAAGCTTGCAGCGTCTTTGCAATAGCCTGCTGACGCGTTTGTCCGTGACATATTAGTTTGCCGATCAACGAGTCGTAATAGGTAGGTATCTCATAGCCTGGATAAAGGTGCGAGTCAAAACGCACGCCTGCACCGCTTGGGGCATAAAGCTGACTTATCGTGCCCGGGCATGGCACAAAGGTTGCGGCATCCTCAGCATTGATCCGGCACTCAATAGCGTGGCCTTGGATTTCGATCTCGTTTTGACGATAAGATAAGCCATAGCCTGCCGCAATTTTGAGCTGTTCAACGACGACATCGATACCAGTGATCATCTCAGTGACCGGGTGCTCAACCTGTACGCGCGTATTCATCTCAATAAAGAAAAACTCGTTGTTCTCAAACAAAAACTCAAAGGTACCGGCGCCGCGATATTTGACTTGCTGACAGGCATTCACGCAAGCTTGCAAGATAGGCTCACGTACATCATCAGGGATATCAGGGGCAGGCGCTTCTTCAAGCACTTTTTGATGCCGACGTTGCAGTGAACAGTCGCGATCGTACAAGTGAATAGCATTACCATTACCGTCGCCTAATACTTGCACCTCTACGTGACGCGGATTTTGTAGATAGCGCTCCATATAGATCGTATCATCACCAAACCAGAGCTCAGCTTCCTGTTTTGCCGCTTGCACTTGAGTAACCAGCTCATCAAAGCGCTCTACAACACGCATACCACGTCCACCACCGCCAGAAGCTGCTTTTATTAGAAGCGGAAACCCAATATTGCGAGCTTGTTCTTCGGCATTATGCAGGGTGACGGCACCAACAGAACCAGGTACGGTCGGTACACCTGCTTTTTTCATCGCATTGATAGCAGAGACTTTGTTACCCATCAGACGGATATGGTCTGCATGTGGACCTACAAAAGTCAATCCCGCTTCTTCGACTCGCTCTGCAAACTCAGCGTTTTCTGATAAAAAGCCATAGCCGGGATGAATAGCATCAGCGCCTGAGATTTCAGCGGCAGTTAATATCGTATTGATATTGAGGTAGCTGTCGCTAGCATTAGGTTTGCCGATGCAGATCGCCTCATCGACGAAGCGCAAATGCATAAGGTTGGCATCCGCAGTAGAATATACGCCTACTGTTTCGATACCTAAAGCCTTACAGGCACGTACGATACGTAGGGCAATCTCACCTCGGTTGGCGATGAGCAGTTTTTTTATCATGAATCATCCTTGTCAAAGCAGTCTTGAGGGTTTAAAGAAATCAGCTGTCGTCATAACAAAGCGATAAGCGCCGTCATAATTGATGCTTAGCGCTTTAAGCTTTGTCGTATCTATGCCTTGTAGCGGATGACGGGTTGACCAAATTGTACGACCTCAGAGTTATCTACCAAAATCTCATCGATAATGCCGCTTTGCGTGGCTTCAAGTGGGTTCATAATCTTCATCGCTTCAATGATACCTAAAGTATCACCCGCTTGTACCTTTTGACCAACTTTGGCAAAGGGTGGTTCACTAGGACTTGGCGCTGAATAAAAAACACCCACCATAGGAGAGGTCTCGACACTACCTGCTTTTACATTAGTCTTAGTCTCAGCAGCCATAGGGACAGCACTAGCGTTTGGCGCTGTCATAAGCGTAGGAGCCGGTGTATCGTAGTGACGAGTCAAGCTTATATGTTCATCCTCTGAGCTAACTTCCAGATTCAATAAATCGCTCTCTTCCATAAGCGCAATCAAAGTGCGTATTTTTTCAATATCCATAATTTTTATAAGCCCTTGTGCTAAGTGTGCTAAATAGTGTAACAAAATATTGTAAGATAGAGTGCTAATAATACCTACATTAGATAAAATGAGCAATCGATGTACACTTGTGAACTGAGGATTTTTACATATTTTGACGTAAGGGTTTCATTTGCTTATGCTCGACTTATCATTCGTCGATTCTAATAGTGTTTAGGCTTGAGAAACTTGTAAGGTTTTAAAGCCAAAAATCTTTTCACTTAATACCCTACCAACTAACGCCACCGCGCCCGCAGGCGTTTTTGTTGATGATTTAGACGTAAGGTAAGTAGAACAGACGCTAAGAACAGACCTGTGATCAAAGCCATCCAAAAGCCTTGCGCACCTACATCGGTAAAACGTACTAAATAAATACCAAGGGGGAGTGCCACTAGCCAGTAACAAAATAGGGTTACCCACATCGGTACTGCTGTATCTTGCATACCTCGTAATATGCCAGCCACATTAACTTGCCAGCCATCAAATAACTGATAGGCCAGTGCAAATATGAGTAGGTGCATGGCTTGCGCGCGCACCGCTGGATTGTCCGTAAACGCTGCAGCCAACTGTGGTCGAAACAGCCAAACGCCAAGCATACAAAAAATAGCGATTATCACTGTCCAAATCAGTCCTGTCGCTTGAACATGACGCAGCGCCAGTAGGTTTTTTTCACCGAAGCGGTTAGATATCATAATGGTGAGTGCCATCGCGACCGATATTGGTATCATAAACAGCTGCGAGGTTACCGCAAGTGCTACTTGATGCGACGCAGTAGCAATCTCGCCCAACGGGCTAATAACGAGTGCGCCTAAACTAAATAAACTGGCTTCAAAGAATATCGCAACCCCAATAGGGATACCCAGCTTGAGTAGCTTGCTAATTTGCGCACGACTTGGACGACTAAAGCCATAAAAGAAACGCGTACTGACAAACTGCTGACGTTTAGTAAATGCAGTGTAGCCTGCTAATAACAGCACGTTAATCCAAAGCACAAGGGCAGTGGCAACCCCGCAGCCTGCACCGCCAAGCCTAGGCATACCAAATAGCCCATGGATAAAAATGTAGTTCAGTGGAATATCAGCAAGCAGACCAATGATGCTGATGATAGTCACAGGCTCAGGTCGACCAAGGGCTTCACAATAACTACGTAAAACAGCGTATACCGCTAGCGCCGGAAAGCCAAAAGATACACCCTGTAAATACTGAGTGGCGATAGGTTGAATGTCTGCAGGCACACCCATAATATCAAGCACACTGGGTGCAAGGTTGACAATGACAAAGCCAATGAGACCAATGACACTGGCAGTCCATAACGACTGCTGGGTGATGTATGGAATATGTTTTTGCCGATTCTGTCCCACAGCTTCACCAATGAGAGGCGTTGTTGCGATCAAAATACCTGTGGCTAGTAAAAACAGTGGCAACCATATGCCAGAGCCTACAGCTACTGCTGCTAAATCGAGCGCTGAGACGGCGCCTGCCATAATAGCATCAACGACGCCCAACGCCGCTTGGCAAAACTGAGTAATAAGAATAGGCAGCGCTAATACACTTAGGCGTAAGCTATAGCTTTTAAAATCGGTCAGGGATATAGGCAAAGCCATAGTATACAACTTGTTAGTCAATTAATGAGTCATGAGGCGTAGGCATACAGGTAATTGCTGCTATGAAATCGTAGTAAAATAGACATAGAGCGCGTAAAATAGGGTTTAAATATAGTTCTTCTAATAAGCCGCCATATACAGCCTCATAATGAATAGCGCTATCAACAACAGCGCCTTAAACACTATTGTTTTAAACATTAGTGTCATAATTAAAATAACCCATCGATTCAGGTATTGAATCAACAGGTCATAAGCAAGCACGATGGTAAAGAAGCCACGCGTAGATGTCAACGTCTTAGTAGATCAGCTATAACCCTTAGCTTAGTGGGTGCATCTAGCTAAGAGCAGTCAGTTAAACTCAATCTAAAGTTTATTGTTATCTACTATGAGCTACCAACTCATTGTCCTAATCTATGGCAGGAAGTAGATCTAGATGGGTTGCCAGGTTCATAATTGCTTGCCAATGTTTGGGTTCAAGCGGTATGACAGTGAGCTGCTCACAGCCTTTTTTGAGCAGTAAAGAGTCCTCAAGCTCAGGTAAAAACTTTAGCTCAGATAAAGGCAGTACAGCTGCAAATACTTGCTTAATAGTGACATCCACCATATACCAGCGCGGCGCGTCCTCAGTAGCACGTGGATCATAGTGACGATGTTCAGGGTGATATTGGCTGGGATCAGGATAGCTTGAGCGGCTAATAGTCATAGTACCAGCAGCGCCTGATGGGTTAGCACTTGAATGGTAAAAGATGACCTGATCACCCACGCGCATATCATCACGCATAAAGTTACGAGCGCGATAGTTGCGTACGCCGTCCCAGCGTTCTGTACCAGCGCTTGCTAAATCATGAATACTAAAGAACTTAGGGTTAGACTTCATTAGCCAGTAGGCCATAATGTATCCTATTAATGATTGTTAATAGTGTCGGTCTCATCAATATCAGTCGTATAATGCCAACAAGTACGTCACCTTAACATTAGCATTTGTTATTTATTTTGTTCACCTAAATTTCCGCTATTAATAAGCCCCTTTATGTCCGTATTTACTCATAACGCAACCTCTAAACAACGATCTGATACTCGCACTGCGGGTCGTCCTGCACTCATAGACGAAGCAACTGTACCCTTAGCGCTCTATATTCATATTCCGTGGTGCGTAAAAAAGTGCCCTTATTGTGATTTTAATTCGCACGAGCTTCCTTTAGTAGCTCAAGAAGCTGATGGTTTAAGCGCTAGTGCGTTTGATTCAGTACCAACTGAAGTGATTCATGATAAAAATAGCCTAAGCAAATCGGCACTATTTGCTGACTATGTCCAGACGTTACTCCTTGATGCCAGCTCGCAACAGGTACTCGCACAAGGACGGACAATCAGCTCAATATTTATCGGCGGCGGTACGCCGTCGCTATTACCTATCGCTCAGTACCAGCAGCTATTCGCTGGACTACGCGAGCGCTTTGTTTTCGCTGATGATATTGAGATTACGATGGAAGCCAATCCAGGAACGCTTGAGCATGCACCGTTTGCTGAGTACCTAGCAGTAGGCATTAACCGCTTATCGATTGGGGTTCAAAGCTTTGCCGCGGATAAGCTCACCGCTCTTGGACGTATTCATAATCCCGATCAAGCGTTATCAGCCATTCAGGCAGCGCGCGCGGCAGGCTTTAAACGCGTCAATGTAGACTTAATGCATGGCTTACCGCAGCAAAGCTTAGAGGAGGCAGTGTATGACATCCAGACGGCGCACAATGCAGGGGCGACACATATTTCTTGGTATCAGCTAACCATCGAACCGAACACCGTGTTTTATCGCAGTCAGCCTATACTACCTGATGAGGATAATTTAGCTGATATAGAGCATGCAGGGCAAGCCTTGTTAAAAGAGCTTGGCTATCGTAACTATGAAGTATCAGCTTGGGCGGGCGCGGCGGATACCCCTTGTCGCCATAATATGAACTATTGGCAGTTTGGCGACTATTTGGCAATCGGCGCTGGCGCTCATGGCAAGATAACCCTTACCGAAAAGCTTAGTTGCCACGATGTAGAAAAGCTAGGTGATGACAACATGAAGAGGAGTGACGGCATATATCGCTTTAGTAAATCACGCTTGCCTAAAGACTACAGGGTCGTTAACAAAAGTGCTCAACCTAACTCTGAGAATATAGACGCCCCAAGAATGATCAACTGGCAAAGGGTTGCTGATGACGAACTAGTAAGCGAGTTTATGCTCAATGCCTTACGTTTGCATGACGGTATAAGTTGGCAGTTGTTTGAAGAAAGAACGGGGCTAAGTAGAAATCACATTGCTAAACAAGTACGAATGCTTATAGAGCAAGGATTACTTGAAGACAGTACGTATAAGTTACAACCAACCACATTGGGTCAACGATATCTCAATCAGATCCTTCAAGCCTTCTTATAGAAGTCGATTCTATGTACAAACTTTATGTGCAGACCCTATGAGCAACTAAAGGTATCACGTTGCATTTTTAGACATAAAAAAAGACTTACCAAAAGGTAAGCCTCTTAAATCTAGATATCAAAACTTAGATTTTACGTTGTACGTCTTGTGCACCATCAGTTACTGCTTCACCAGCATTTTCTACGTCTTGACCGAAGCCTGCAAAAGTATTGCAGCCTGTCAATACAAACATAGCGGTTAAAGATGCGATAATTACTTTTTTCATAATAAACTCCTCATAAAACAAATGTATAGATCTTAAATTTTTTCTTGTACGTTTTGAGCGCCGTCAGTAATGCCTTCACCAGCACTTTCTACGTCTTGACCAAAACCTGCAAAAGTATTGCAGCCTGATAGTACAAACATAGCGGTCAAAGATGCGATAATTACTTTTTTCATAATAATTCCTCCAGAA
The DNA here is from genome assembly GCA_947489525.1 of uncultured Psychrobacter sp. Classification (GTDB taxonomy): domain Bacteria; phylum Pseudomonadota; class Gammaproteobacteria; order Pseudomonadales; family Moraxellaceae; genus Psychrobacter. The sequence continues at coordinate 240,455 of CANLDW010000001.1, read as the reverse complement.
AATGAATGAGATAAATAGAGACAATCCTACCGGACAATCCATATAAGTATTGTTTGTCGATAATTAAGATAAACCTGCAAAATAGTAGTATCAGACGAACACTTGTTTAAATATTCTTCTAATACGACTAAATTGCCTCGATATCCGTTACGGCTATGATAGAGAAAGTTAAAATCAGTGCCCAGTATCAAAATGTAATTATTATCGATAAACTGTAACTTTTAATTACCAAGTTCTTAGTTGAATCTATCAAATAGGTGATAGATAACCTTGAGTAACATTAACTATAAGTAGTAGTATTTATTTTTATGGAAACTTTATGACTATCCACATTGTACTAGTAACCCCCAAAATGCCTAGTAATACTGGTAACATTATACGTTTATGCGCTAATACCGGCGCGCGTTTACATCTGGTTGAACCGTTAGGATTTGAGCTCGATGATAAAAAACTACGCCGCGCTGGTCTTGATTATCACGAGTACGCGCACCTACAGGTACACAAGGATTGGCTAGACGCTAAGCGAGCGTTGCAGGCAGCTGACTGCCATATCATTACCGCGCTAACGACTAAACTTAGCCAGCCATTTTATGAGTATGATTTTAATGCGGATAAAAAGCTGAAGATACCTAACGTGGCACTAGTGTTTGGTTCTGAGACTGCAGGACTGGCTGATGACATACGGCACGATATTGGAGCCGCGCATTGGCTACGCTTGCCTATGCTGGCCGATTCGCGCAGCTTGAATTTGTCAAATAGTGTGGCAATATGCCTATACGAAGTATGGCGACAGCAAGGGTTTGTAGGCGATGAAGGTCGTAGTATTGGTTATGACAATCTGAGTGTCTATGACGCTAAAAAGGTATAAACGATAAAAGCTCAACGGCAAAAGCGACTTGAATTGTGCAATTCTATATCACTAAAAGCTCTACAAACAATTCGGAGGTTTTGGTAGACCTGCTATACGGTTGACGTGACGAGCTACTAAGCCTGTATTAAAGAGCTGCTGTAATTTTTGATTGCTGATGTCGTGTTCAGGTAGGGTCTGCTGTAACCACTTAATAAGCGGACGCGTCGCAGGGGGATGGTTAAACCTATCAAAAAAAGCTCTTACTTGTTCTAAAATTTGTAAATGTTCAGCGCTTAAGCGAATATCTAAAGTATCAGCCAGCTGCTGCGCAACATCGGAGGTCCACAGCGTATGATCGCATAGGTGTCCATCTTGATCGAGTGCAAGCGTTGAAGTCATAGATAAATCCAAATAAATTCAGTAAATAATCCGTACTATAGATTCCGCTATCCTTATAACAGACGTAGCTCAAACCAAAAGGGCTTGAGGTTAGCTATCAAGCGATTGTGACAACCTTATCGAATTGCTTATCTTGGGTCATATTGACCCACTGCTCATCTGTCAAAATCGCGGTAAGTTTAGTGTCTAGTTTGAGCTTATCAGTACTTGAAACTGCCAGCTTTGTAATGTCTGACGCCAAGGCATAAATCCCTGCCACTTCTGTAACATCGCTATCGTCAAGGTACGCCTGCAACCAATCAAGGTAGGCTGCTGCTGCTCCCAGCAAAATAATACGATCACCACGGCGCCACGTCAGTGCCAGCTTATCACAGCTAGGATGTAAGTTATCTATAGTGCTGTGCAATTGATATAAAGTCGCCATACATGGATCCAAAGCCAGTCTAAAGGTTTAAAAGGTTAATATTTGCTCAAAGTCCTGCTCGAGGATAGTTTCAGGCACTACTGTCAGCTGCGTCGCCAGATCCTCTGGTAGAAGACCTGTCAGCCAGCCACTAAACACATCCTCAGGTAGCCAAGCCGCTGGCATATCGTATAGTGCAAGGGATTGCACCATACCATGTAGGCGTGAAGCGGGTTGTATAAGCTGACCGAATACAGGTGCGTCTATGTAAAGCTGCACCTCGTGACCAAAGGTAGCGAGCGTCAAAGCCAACGCGCAGCCCTCATAACTTGCTATTTCAGTAGGCGTACGTAACTGAATCAAGAGTTTCATAGTCGGGTCTCATTTTGTCAGATTAGAACTGGATCAAGCGACAATCACCATTCATCATCATGGCAAGTTCGCTGAGACCGACAAGCTCAAACCCTGATGCTAGGTTGTTACCATCGAGATTGTGGCGCGCGCTATTCTCGCTGTCAGTAATACCGCGGCTCAGCGCCGTACTGACACACACAGGGAGTCGCAGCTGATAACGCTCAGCTAATGCTTGCCACTCCTTCGTAAGATTGAGCTGATCTGCTGATTGCCAACGTAAGCGATTAGCGATGTGTGCGCCATCAGCATAAAAAAATAGCTTTAACCGCATGCTCGCTATGCTTGTATCTTGAGTAGCTACACTGTCTAGATGGGAACGAGCTAGATGGGAATGAGCTAGATAGGTACGCGCATAACGTAGAGCTAAGTGTGCCAGTGGATGGGCAGGGTCAGCGGTAATAAGTAAAAGGGTCGCGTCCGCGCCATAATTTGTAGTCATAGGAGGTAGTCATTATCAAAATAGTCAATTGAGAATAGGTGTAATAATAGAGTGTTGCTGTTATCTAAGCTCTGCAACTTGTCACATTTGTTTACCGATGCTATCACTATTAATGTTATCACTATTAAACAGTCAAATACTAAACAGTCCAATAAAAGTCAAAGGGGTATTCTCAAAACTCTCAATCAGATTTTTTTGGTAACATGATTAAGCAGTGCGATTGTCCAGCATTGTACCATTTTGTCAGCTATTTTTTGCAATCGTCAAACCTATTTAAAAGTTATAAACGACAAATACGCGCACTGATTTATGTGTTATATCTATAAGATGTAATACATGTATATAGGCAGTACTAAATAGAATCGATACATCGATGATGCGCTGCTGGTATAAATTTACTCGCTTGCTATGTGCTTCGCATTTTTCGATGCTTCGCAAAATCTATTCCAACAGCACTGTCTCGGTTTTAGAGCGATTTGACTAGACGGTATAGAACGCATCTTAATTGCATTACATTTTTATACTGAATCAGCAGTTACAGTGCTTTCTTAACTCAATTGTTTTTCGTGCTACCATAGATCAGTGCGTATTTATTGACTCTAAATTCTAGTGACATCTAAACAACTTGCAAACAACTTGGCTTAAAAGCTATGTTTATATTCGGTAGTATGGAGTAGTCTTAATGAGACGATGACAATTAGTAAGCCTGAGTGCTTATTTAGCTTCTATTCGTGTGTGTTTCTTTTTAACTTATAGTAAGGATTATGATCACCTATGGTCACTATGCCGACAGACAGCTCATCGGGCTCCACTGCTTTAGGATTTCAACCTGACACTGAGCAGTTACAGGTATTACAAACTGCCAGTGAATACGCTTATCAGGTCTGGGAGAGTCGTACGGTTTCGTGCCAGACATTTTTACGTAGTTATCCTCTGAGTCATACCTTGACTCGCCAGCAGATTGATGATCTTATCCAAGACTATACCTTAGATGATAACTATGAAACTGCTGAAGAGAGTAAGGTCATGAGTGGCCTGCGCAACCTGCGTACGCTGCTCATGATGCGCTGGATATGGCAGGACGCGCTTGGAACAATTGTACTTGAACAGCTGACAGATGAGCTGTCTGAATTTGCGGATGGCTGCTTATCTTTTGCTAAAGACTATACCTATCAGCACCTGATTGAGAAGTACGGTCAACCAACGTTCATCGATGAGTCGGGCAACACTCAAATCGATGATATGGCAATTATGGCAATGGGTAAGCTTGGCGCTCATGAGCTTAATCTATCAAGTGATATCGATTTGATATTTGTGCACCAAGCGCGTGGTGTGACGGATGGTGATAAAGCTAAAGGTACACGCAGTATTGATAATAAGCGCTTTATGACGCGTCTAGGTCAAGGCATTATAAGACTGCTTGATAACAACACCGCTGATGGTTTTGTATTTCGTGTCGATATGCGCCTGCGCCCATGGGGTGAGGGCAGTGATCTGGCGATTCACTTGTCCGCTTTGCAAAAGTATTTTGCACTGCATGGCAGGGCTTGGGAGCGCTTTGCTTGGCTCAAGGCGCGCGTGGTGGGTCAAATAGATGACACTTTTTATGAAGCGCTACAAACCCTAATTAAGCCATTTGTCTTTCGCTATTACGTTGATTACAGCGCGTTTTCGGCACTGCGCGAGATGAAGTCTTTGATTAAAAACCAAGTAGCGCAGCGTGAAGACTTAGATAATATTAAGCTTGGTGCTGGCGGTATACGCGATATTGAGTTTATTGTCCAAGCGTTTCAGCTGATATACGGCGGTCGGCATCCACAGCTCCAAGTCAAAGCTTGTTTGCAAGCGATGCAAGCGTTATATGACCTTGACTATCTAGAGCTTGCGACTTATCAACAACTAGAAGCGGCGTATCGGTTCTTGCGCCGGCTAGAGCATGCGATACAAGCCATCAACGATCAGCAAACGCAGCGCTTACCGCACGATCCTGAGTGGCAACATAACTTAGCAGTTACTTTGGGATTTACTCATTGGTCTGAGCTGTTGGCTACGCTTAATGAACATCGTGAAAACATCAATGTGCCTTTTGAGCGTATGGTCACTGAGCGCCAAGTCCCTGATCAAGATGACGCAAAGCCTATAACGGCTAACTTAGATGAACAAGTAAAGCAGCTCAATGATGTACTCACTGCGAAGAATCGTGAACGGTTACAAAGCTTTTGGCAGTCCAAAATGGTAGCGAACTTAAGCGATGAGGCGCGTGAGCGTTTGCACGATGCTTATCCGGTTATCGTCCATGCACTGCTGGCGCATCAAGAACAGCAGCAACTGGCTAATACAGCATTGCCGCGCCTGATTACTTTACTTGAAGCCATTTGCCGGCGCTCCATCTATCTGGTGATGATCGCTGAAAACCCCAATGCGACAGTTGAGCTGATTCCGATGCTATCAGCCAGCCCTTGGATTGCCAACGAGCTGGCACGTTATCCAGTGCTGCTTGATAGCTTCTTGCAGCAGCGTTATCGGCACTTGCCAGATAAAATAGAGCTACGTGATATCTTGCGTCAACGCTTGCTACGCGTTGAACCTGACGACGAAGAAGAGCTATTGAGTGTGCTGCGCTTATTCAAAAAAAACCAAGTACTCGCGGTAGCCGCAAGCGACGTGCTAGCAGAGCGACCGATTATGAAGGTATCGGACTCACTTACCTATATAGCCGCGGTTGTACTAGAAGCAGCGCTTGAGCGCGCATTTGCTGAAATTGTTAAACGTTATGGCTATCCTATTGGTCAAGATGGTGATCCGGTTACAGAAGCGGATTGTGGTTTTGCTATTGTCGGCTACGGTAAGCTTGGCGGACTTGAGTTGTCCTATGCCTCTGATTTGGATTTAGTATTTTTACACAAGATAAAAGAGCAGGGCATGACCACAGGAGATCGCTCAGTCAGTGGCATGAAGTTTGCCGCCCGCCTCGTGCAAAAGCTAATGAATTATCTCAACACCCAAACTCGTGATGGGCGCGCTTATGAGATTGATATGCGCCTGCGCCCCTCTGGTAATGCTGGCATGATGGTTGTCTCCTGCCATGCTTTTGAGACGTATCAGCTAGAAAAAGCCTGGCCTTGGGAGCATCAGGCATTAGTGCGTGCGCGCGCTATTTGTGGTGATAAACGCGTAACCGCAAGATTTTGTGATATCCGCCGAGAGGTATTGTCACTGCCGCGTACCCTTGAGGAGGTTCGCGTTGAAGTGACGCGCATGCGCCTAAAGATGCAGCAACATTTAGGGACAAGCAGTATCGAGCAGCGCGAAGGTAAGTTTCATCTCAAACAAGATGCAGGCGGTATCGTTGATATTGAGTTTTTGGCACAGTTTGCTGTATTGGCGTACTCGCATGAATATCCAAGCTTGACTAAATGGAGTGATAATGTGCGCATCTTTGCAGAGGTGGCGGCGCTGAACATCTGGGACAAGCAAGTCTGCCAAGATTTAACTGACGCTTATCTGCGCATACGTGCCGCCACGCATCAGCTGGCATTATCCGAGCAATCATTATTAGTTGATGAATCGCTATGGCAAGAGACGCGCGCTTTTGTACACGACCAGTGGCAGCAGTTAATGGGGGTGTCCAGTCGTGACTTATAAGTAACGAGTGCCGAACATATAAGGTATTACCGAACATATAGGGTATTAAAAGCTTCAATTGGCTGATAAGCCAATGATATAATCCCATCACTTTAATTTAACATACGCTCTAGCGTCAACCTAAGGATAACGATATGAGTATGGCAACACAAAAGGGCAAACTTTGGATGAATGGCGAGATAATCGATCAGCCTGATGCAAAGGTTCATGTACTCACGCATAGTATGCATTACGGCATCGCAGTATTCGAAGGCGTAAGAGCCTATCAAACAGCGGATAACCGTACTGCCGTGTTTCGGTTAAAAGAACACACCGAGCGCCTGCTAGGTTCGGCAAAGATATTCCAACTTGACGTCCCTTTTGATGCTGCAACCCTTGAACAGGCTCATAAAGACGTAGTCAAACAAAATAATTTAGCAGAAGCCTATATTCGCCCACTAATCTGGGTAGGTGCAGAAAAACTAGGTCTATCTGCGCATAATAATAGTGTCAATGCCATGGTCGCTGCTTGGCATTGGGGCGCTTATCTCGGCGAAGAGGGCATCCAAAACGGTATCCGCGTAAAGACCTCGTCTTATACTCATCATCTGCCCAATGTCACGATGTGTAAAGCAAAAGCCGCCAGTAACTATCCCGTCTCTATCATGGCTAACCGAGAAGTCACACGTAACGGTTATGACGAAGCGATATTGATGGACTCACAAGGTTACGTCTGTCAAGGTTCGGGCGAGAACTTATTCTTAGTCAAAAACGGCGAGCTCCATACACCAGATCTAGCCGGCGGTGCATTGGACGGAATCACGCGCCGTACCATTATTCAATTTGCCGCTGACTTGGGGATTAAAGTCACTGAACGCCGCATCACCCGTGACGAGTTTTATTTGGCTGATGAGATCTTTATGACAGGTACGGCAGCTGAGGTCACGCCTATCCGTGAATACGATGATCGCACTATTGGCAATGGTGGGCGCGGTGAGCTTACTGAAAAGCTGCAAACCCTATACTTCGATGTGGTTCATGGTCGAAATGAGCAGTATATGGATTGGCTCACTTTTATTGATTAGATTCTAGGTAGTAGCGCTTAATACCTCTTTTAGGATTGGATTGTGCGAATTATACAAGGGTATATTCGCATATGAATAAAATAACAGCAGTATGGATTGACTAGTATGAAAACCCGTTTACCTTTAGTGTCAGTTTTTATCCCATGTTACAACCATGATGAATTTGTGCAAGAATCTATTCAAAGTGTCATCGATCAAACTTATGATAATATTGAACTTATTATCATAGATGATGGCTCTAAAGACGATTCAGTTGCAAAAATAAAAGCTATGAGCGCAGCTTGCAAGCAAAGGTTTGTTAGGTTTGAGTTTAGATATAGAGAAAATAAGGGTCTGAGCAGTACACTGAATGAAGCCTTGGCATGGTGTACAGGCGAGTATTTTGCCCCACTTGCCTCCGATGATATGATTTTGCAGGACAAGACCAGTACACAGGTAGCGTTTTTAGAAGCCAATACAGATATACTGGCTGTTTGCGGTGCCGCAATACTGATAGACAAAAATAAAGAGCCGCTACCTGTTAAAGAGAAACCTGAAAGAACCTACGATTTCGAAAGTATCATTATGCATAAATTTTATCTGCCAGCGGCAACTCAGATGATAAGATCAGAAGCGGTCAGGCAGGTGGGAGGGTTTAATCCCTCTATCGTTTTAGAAGACTGGTATATGTGGTTAAAATTGAGTGAGATTGGTCACATTCACTACCTTCCTCAAGTTTTCGCTGTGTATAGACAACACGATCATAATTTTTCGAAAAACTCAGAAAAAATGTGGCAAGGTAGAATAGAGGTGTTGAACTGTTTTAAGCACTCCAAGTACTATACTAAGGCGATAAGAAGAGTAGAGTGGCTGAATGCGCGTGCCGCATATAAAAATAGCGAAGCGCAGAAGACTAAAATGTTTTGGAGATTATTCAAGAAAAGACCATTAAGAGCTGCCAATATGATAATAATTGAGCAACCTCTAAAAAATGTAAGTCAAAAACTAAAAGCTAAACGATTCAATCAGTCATGACTAAAACTAGCTAGATAACGACTATTGCTCTAGCTAGTTTGCGGTTTAGTAACCCACTAAACCTTTGATCTTTTGCTCAACTTTTCTAATATTACGAGTATTGACGGTTTTGCTCATCGCTCTAAAGGGGATAATCAGCTTCTCACCAATACCATCAACTAATACAAACTCAGGTCTACCTTGACGCGTTTCAGTATACATGATGCCACCGATATTAACTTCTCCAAAGACGATATGTAGATCACAGCAGTCATCAAAAAAGCGATCCAAAGCGTCCCTTACTTTTTTTTCTTTTATCATACCGTTAGTTCCCATACTGCCGACTGCAAGAGGCACTCCTAAAGGACTCACAATCTTTTCTGTGACTAAGGCTAACCCTTGATCGGTACCCATGAAACCATAAACCGTTTCGATAGGGAAGGTATATCTATTTTCTTGATAGTGTGTTTTACACAATTGTAGATACTGAATCATTTCACGTCTAAAGGGTCTATATACCCCTTGGTGACGATTTGAACGTATGTGATTCTGAGTGGCTCTTCCGCCAGTTACCGTAGCATGTTTTGACATAATGATTTTTATGACTTTGTCATCATCTTTAGGATGATCGTATACCAGTTTTTGTCCACCTTTTCCAAGTAAGTTAAGATCTTCGGTTTTAATTATTGTCACTTGTTTGTCCTTTGAGTGTTGAAATACTTTGTGTGTTCAAATATAGGATTGTAAATATAGGGGGGTGAGAGAAACGGATCCTATTATAACGCTTCCCATTATAAAAATACGGATAGGTAGTATAAGATGACTCATAAATGCTATCTATTATTTAAAAGTAATTTTTTTTGCAAAAAGTGCTTTTTTGATTTGTGTTACCAGTCTACTAGCCTCAAGTTGTAATTTTGCCAAACCTTGCTTTTTTTCAGACCGTCTACGCACTTGCCGCTCCGTAGTCAATGAGCTGGGTAAGGTATGCGCTTTTTTATCATGTATCATAATCTTTTCTTGTTCACAAAGCGCAGGCAGCATCTGATAAACGGGTTCACTATGCTTAAACACGAACTCATTAAAAATGAGCTTGTCCAAGGGCTGCGGAGGATGATTTAAAATAAAGTCTAATAAAAGCTTAGCCCCATGTGTAGATAAGATATAACCGGCCGTTCCCAAATGCTTGCCTTCTAAAACAGCGATTTTACGTTTATCTGCGAGTACGTCATAACTTTTTGATGAGAGATAAGCACTTTTTGAAAATGCCTCAATTTTTATAATGTTCCAATCAGGCTGTATCCAGTCAGTACGGTTGAGAAGTTGACTCGCGTCCTCGCCTAAGTAAACATCGTCTTCAAAAATGGTCATATAGGGGATATTTTCATCCAGCATTTTTTGCCACGTTGCTACATGGCTCATCATACAAGCCAGCTCGGTTGGGGTTAACTTAGAATGTAAATCAATATCTAAACGCTGAGCGTACGCTTTAGCCGCATCCGGGGTTAGAGCATCAAAAAATTCAAAGTCGACATTATGTTTACCGAACTCGTTTGTTATGTGCGCTCTTCGATCTGTAGCAGAGGCTAAGCTAATGACAAGGTTTTTCATAAAAAATAGCCTATTTAATTCATTGTTTTAACTCATTATTTTTAATTAATTGTTAAAATAAAGGTGTTTAATGGCAGCCGCCTTATTTTGCAGCATTCTTTTGTGTTTTTTGGCGTTATAAGTGAAATCTCTACCTTCTTTATCCTTGCGTTTTATTTTTTGGCTAGAGGTTGTGCCTAAAATATCGCTATCAAGGCCCCTTGGACTCACCAGAGCAGGCCAAACTCCCAACCCTTTACCATTACCACTTAACCAGCGCTGAAAGAATATATCGACGGGCATAGTGATGGGTTTTCCTTGCGCTAAAAAAGCTTTAGCGCCTGCTCTTGACCATATCAAACCCAGTCCGCGAATCGGAAAATAATAGGCATGCCATAAGCTGTGCTGGTGAAAGGTTTCGATGTCCTTTGCCAGCTTCTTCTTTTTGGCAGCTAAATTGACTAAATACCAGTCTAAAGCATTTGTACTGTGAGTCTTAGCCTGATCACTATCAGCGCGCGCTAGACAATGTAGTATGTGTGGCATGACTGTTGCAAAATGAGGAGATAAGCTCATATCGTCTTCTAAAACGATCAAATAGTCCGCATCTGTCTTCAAGAACTGCTGAGCGCAGTTATAGTGACTAAGATAACACCCAATCTCTGAGCTGAGCAGGCTACGCCCTAGATGCTCTCGCGCTTTTTGATCGTCATAATCTTCAAACTCCGTCAAAGCTTTGCCGCGACCATCATAGGCTGGGAATCGTTCGAATGACCAGTTGGCGGCGTTGAGCTGTTTTGTCGCACTCTTTAAACGCTGATCACTACCTTCTAGATTAATTAAGTAGGTTAGAGTTTTTATATTACGATCTATAATTGAAGTTTTCATTAGTCGCTCCCAAACAAGTCTCTAGTGAAGACTTTATCACGCACATCCTCGATTTCAGCAGATAATCTGTTGGCAACGATAACGTCGCTGATCGACTTAAACACTTCTAAGTCTTTTATAACCCGTGAGTTAAAGAACTCATCTGCTTCTAATACAGGCTCATAAACGACAACCTCTATACCCTTTGCCTTAATACGCTTCATGATACCTTGGATAGCAGAAGCTCTAAAGTTATCGGAACCGCTTTTCATGACGAGCCGATGTATCCCCACGATTTTAGGCTGTCTTTTGATGATCTCATCAGCGATAAAATCTTTTCGCGTTCTATTGGAGTCAACGATAGCTTTAATGAGATTGCTTGGCACCTCATCATAGTTTGCTAGTAACTGTTTAGTATCTTTAGGCAAACAATAACCGCCGTAACCAAAGGAGGGATTGTTATAGTGATTACCAATACGGGGATCTAAGCCAACCCCTTCAATGATTTGTTGGGTGGATAAGTCAAAGGACTGCGCGTACGTATCAAGCTCGTTGAAAAAGGCCACACGCATAGCCAAATAAGTGTTTGAAAACAGCTTAATAGCTTCAGCTTCTGTTGGTTTGGTAAACAGTAGCGGGACTTCTTTTTTTATCGCGCCTTCAAGTAACAAATCTGCAAATTGCCGCGCGCGCTCAGACTCGTCACCTATAATTATTCTAGAGGGATAAAGGTTATCGTATAGTGCCTGACCTTCACGTAAGAATTCAGGCGCAAATATTATATTATCTGTGGAATAGCGCGCTCTCACGCTGACTGTATAGCCAACAGGTACTGTAGACTTAATAACGATGAGTGCCTGTTTATTCACTGCGAGTATGTCTTCAATAACACTCTCTACGCTTGTGGTATTGAAGTAATTTGTTTTGGTATCGTAGTCAGTAGGGGTAGCAACGATAATAAAATCAGCATCATTATAAGCGGAGCTCGCATCAAGGGTAGCACTAAATTTAAGCGCCTTCTGCGCTAAGAAGTCTTCTATGTCTTTATCTTCAATGGGAGAGCGCTTATTATTAAGGAGCTCAATTTTTTCTGGTACGATATCAACGGCAACAACGTCATTGTGCTGCGCCAATAATACCGCATTTGATAGACCAACATAGCCTGTACCTACAACTGCAATTTTCATAATCATCCAAAGAGTGGTTAAAAAGGGTTTTAGGTAACTTATCTACTGCTGTCTAATAAAATAGAAGCAGGTAGATAGTCTGAGAATTTGTTTATCATAGCTGTAGTAACGTTATGATAACTACTGGATTCCAACAAATCCAAGCTCTGTATACAACCATATTTGATTGATATGTTCTGTAAATCTTTTATAAAGCTCGTAACACTGTTTTCATTTTTAAGATAGTTGATTGGGACATCTGGTTGCAGCTTAGCCTCGTGTTTTTGTACTTTTAAATGATTCATAAGAGTGATAGGGTTGATTTGCGCAACATCTCTGAACTTATATTTTATTTGTTCGCGTAGTAATGCGGGGTCGTTCAACCAATAGTTTTTGAGAATATTTTTATCGACGATATGCGGATAATGGTGAATTTTAAAAAATTCAGTCATTCCTAATACTTTAGCACTCAACATCTGAGCAACGGTATGCTTTGGTTGTATGGGCTTATCAAACAGCTTTTGTAAAGATTTACGATAGTTAAGCTTCGCCTGTACGACAGTGTTTTTGTACCAATGTCCATGAATAATGATGCGATCGTCTTCTAAAAAGTCAGTAATAGAGGCGGGCTGATTAAAAAAGAAATCATCATTCATATAAATGAAGTAATCAGATAACGTTGGGATATTCCATAGCATAGTTTCGATAGAGCGCGTATTAAAAGTGGGTAAAAATTGCTCAAAACCTTTAAAGATCTCTTTGTGATCGACTATTCGTATTTTGTCTTGCACCGCTATGTTTTGCGCAGCAAACTCATGAATAAATTCTGGCTGCTGATTGTCCGTGACAATATATATATGACGACAAAAGGGTACGTATTTAATAATAGAGGCAATATTATAATATATCTCATTGTCACTAGCGAAACGTGTTGACGCGATGGCATCTGAAGCCACAGGCTGATCGTTTTTATAGTGCGCTCTTTTTTGTTTGAGCATAGGATCAGAGCCATCTACCCAAGCAATGACAATATCGATCTGTTTATTATCGCCTTGTTGCACGTCCGTCTCCTTATTGCCAGTGCGCTTTTAGCCAAGGGCTTGGCTTCACGTGACGGTACCATTTACCGCCGCCGCCCTTGATAGCATCAGGCGGGTTAATCTCGCCATGAAAAATGACGATCTTAGCACCAGTAGGTAGCGTAGGGGCACGGACTAAGTTGAGAGGCGTAGGCGCAATGCATTGATATTTGAAACTCACGCACCAGTCCTTTGGCCAATATTCTAGGTGGTGGTGCTCGCGCAGATAATTTGATAAATATGCTTGTTCGTGCCGCACTTGTGTACGAATACTATCAAAGTGACGCTCAAAGTTAGCAAGCAGATCAGGGTAGGTGTTCTGCCCAATCTTAAAGCGATAAACTGAGCTGTTGCCGATCATGCGCCACGGTTTTTTCCAGTCGCGGATGATGAGCACGCTGTCGTCATACTGCGCCTCATAAGTAAAAAAGTTATCAATATTGTCAACAATAACAATATCAATATCTAAAAATAGCGCTGTGCCCTTTAAGTCGTACAATTCAGGTTTAAAGGTCGTCAGTTTTTTCCAGCCGCGCTCAGGCCCTGCCGGTAAGTCCATCTCAGGAATAGGGTAACAGTGTACCGCTGGGTCTATACCTGTACTATCATCAGTAAGACAGACCATCACAAAATCTAAGGTTAAGTGGCGACTGACCATACTGTAGAGACGATTAACGTATTCAGCGCCATATTTATCGCCCCATTTCATACAGATAATGTAGCGCTGTTCAGCGTAAGCTCGTGTTTGGACAGAATCAATGGTCATAATGTACTCGTATTTAGCAGTTTAGGACTACTTATATATGTTGATACTAGGTATATATGTGTATATATACCTATTACAAATCGCTCTTTTTATCCCTATCAAAAACGGATCTGTTACGTATAAAGGCTGCAAGATCATCCTTGCTAGCTTTGTAAGGATTGCTTAGTCCAGGTACGCGTTTAAACCGGCGATAGTTCCAAGTATAGTGGCTAAAATGTGGCTCGATCATCTTCTCTATTGCTTGGTTTAAGACGTGCGTAGCGGTATCAATGTCGCGACTGTATAGGTTAGGGTCGTCGAACTTATAGCAGTAAATATCAAAACCACGTCCGTCAGATCGGCGAATACACGACAGTCCGACCAGTGCGCATTTGGTCTTACTAGCAAGCTTGGAGGCGAGGGTGCTAGTCAAGGTTTTTATACCATAAAAAGGAACCACGACGCCGCCTGAGGGATCTGGGACATGGTCAGGAAGCACAATGCTAAAACCGCCTTGCTTAAGTGTGGTAAAGATAGCTTTGACACCGCTACTGTCCGTTGGGACTAGCGTCGCATTAAGGCGCGCGCGACCTTCTAATATAAAATCATTCGTCAGCTTGTTGTCAACGGGTTTATACATAATAGTAGGCGCGCCAAACTGATTCAGCCAAGCGTTCATCATCTCCCACGTGCCTAGGTGTGGTACAAGTGCGAGCATACCCTTAGGATTTGCCAGTCCCTCTAACAAAACTTCTTTGTTATGAACCTCAACGATTTGATCGATACTCCACTGTGGCGGCATGGCCCAACTTTTAATGGATTCGATACTGGTCAAACACTGGTGACGTACGATACGCTTAACTAAGGATTTACGCTGCTGCTCAGACAAGGCTGGGAAAATTAGATCTAGATTGATATTTATCGTACGTGTGATACTCAGATTAGGAAAGAGTAAGATGATCCAGGCAGCAAAACGCGCCACTACCTGTAATACAGATAATGGCACATATTTAAAGAGATGATAGGGATTCATAATCGCTCTCAAAGCGAGAAGTCAGGTAACAAGCAAGTGCAAAGATTGAAGTAATTCATCTATTAGCAGACCATTTACTGCTCAGGTTTACTATTATCAGGTTGCACTTTTTCACGAACGCGGATACCAAGTTCACGTAACTGCTTACTATCAACTGGTGCAGGCGCCTGCGTCAATGGATCTTCTGCGGTTTTAGTTTTAGGAAAGGCAATAACATCACGAATAGAGCTTGCACCTACCATAAGCATAATCAAGCGATCTAAACCAAATGCCAGACCGCCATGCGGCGGCGCTCCAAATTTAAGAGCATCAAGTAAGAAGCTAAACTTCTCCTCAGCCTCAGCTTCATCGATACCTAAGGCTTCAAACACCGCTTGCTGCATATCGACCGTATTGATACGTAAGCTGCCACCGCCAATCTCAGTACCATTTAATACCATGTCATAAGCGATAGACAGTGCAGACTCAGGATTAGTTTTTAATTCCTCAACAGAGCCTTTAGGTTTGGTGAAAGGATGATGCATAGAGGTCCAGCGGCCATCATCAGTTTCCTCAAACATTGGGAAGTCGGTGACCCATAGCGGTGCCCAGTCGCAGGTTTGCATCTCCATATCTAAACCTATCTTTTGACGCAGTGCGCCCATCGCATCGTTGACGATACTGGCTTTATCCGCGCCAAAGAAGATAAGATCACCGTCTTTTGCACTTGTACGCGCCACAAGA
This sequence comes from uncultured Psychrobacter sp., assembly GCA_947489525.1. Classification (GTDB taxonomy): domain Bacteria; phylum Pseudomonadota; class Gammaproteobacteria; order Pseudomonadales; family Moraxellaceae; genus Psychrobacter. The sequence continues at coordinate 225,045 of CANLDW010000001.1, read as the reverse complement.
CTGCTTAGTACGTCATCCGTCATATTTTTAATAATAGGTGACTGCAGACCTGATTCTTTGTCCACACCGTTATTTATATTGCTAACGTCATTGACTTTGATGTAAGCCAAACCACGTGCACCATAAATACCGACGAATTTAGTATACTCATCAATTTGTTTACGGCTCAAAGATGCACCATTCGGAATGCGTAGGGCAGCGACGCGGCCTTTTGGATCGTTGGCGGGGCCGGAGAAGACTTTAAAGTCAACATCTTGCATCAGATCAGCTACGTCGACCAGTTTTAAGGGTATACGAAGATCAGGCTTGTCTGAGGCGTAATCGCGCATTGCCTCAGCGTATGTCATACGCGGAAAATCATCCAGCTCAACATTGAGCATCGTCTTAAACAGGTTTTTGATCAGACCTTCGTTGATATTCATGATCTCCTCTTCATCTAAGAATGAAGTCTCGATATCAACTTGGGTAAATTCTGGCTGACGATCAGCGCGTAGATCCTCGTCACGGAAACACTTAGCGATTTGATAATAGCGATCAAATCCTGACACCATGAGCAGCTGTTTAAATAGCTGCGGCGACTGCGGTAGAGCGAAGAAGTTACCTGGACGGGTACGGGATGGTACGAGATAGTCACGTGCACCCTCTGGCGTTGCCCGAGTTAAGATAGGCGTCTCAACGTCTAAAAAGCCGTGATCATCAAGATAGCGACGAATAGTCGAAGTGGCTTTGGCACGAAACACCATGCGCTCTTGCATCTGCGGACGACGCATATCTAGGTAGCGATACTTTAAACGCAAGTCTTCTGATACGGTCGTATTTTCATCGTTTAGCGGAAATGGCGGCGTATCAGATTTGGCTAATACCTCAATCTCTTTACCTAATAACTCAACTTGGCCACTAGTCATGTTAGGGTTTTCAGTGCCTGCATAGCGACGGCGTACGCGACCTGTAATCTTAAGTACGTATTCGGGACGAACTGCATCAGCAGTAGCAAAAGCTTCTGGAGTATCAGGATCGACAACAACTTGCAAAATGCCCGCACGATCACGCATATCTAAGAATATAACCCCACCGTGATCGCGTCTGCGATGCACCCAGCCTACTATAGTGATAGTTTGCTCCAGCAGATCTTCATTGACAGCGCCGCAATACTCATCGCGATAACCGCTTTTTACTATCATCTCACTTTGCGTAGTCAGGGTTGGTTCTATGTTGCTGTCTGTCATAGTATTCGTTATCCAGTTGTCTATTCGATTCAAAATAAAAAGAAGGTAGCTTGCGTTAATACAGTCACAATACCAGTAAGCGTATTTATATAAGCACAATAGCCAAACGGCTCGCAAAAAAAATTGCGAACAGAACAGACCATCATTACGCTGGCAGTACAAGATATAAGTAAACGCATATTATGCCTAAAGTGCTTTTGTTATACAACTGTACTGGTAGAATCAGCGCTTAAACGAGCTAGGATAAACCATATTAAATACAATACTCGCGCTTGAAAACTAAAGGCTACGCGCACATATCGGTTAGACCGCAAGAATATCTAAAAACAACCTCACGTATCTTAAAGATTATCTCTCACTATTTAGTTTAAGGAAAACTCCATATGTTATTTCATCCTCCCAAAAATCCCGTTGAACTCAAAGTCATACATCTTAACAAGACGCAAAAACAGCGTCGTGAAGACCTGATGGAAGCAACGCAAGGTAAAACAGCGCTTAAACAGCTCAAAAAACAAATGGCAAAAAAAGCCAAACAAACCCTAAAAGCGAAAGCCAAAAACAAGGATGAAAATAAAGACAAGCAAGTTTTTGTTCTAGATTTCGATGGGGATATCAAAGCGACTGCTGTAAAGCACTTGCGTGAAGAGATTAGCACCTTAATAAGCACCGCAAGCAAAGGTGATGAGGTTGTCGTGCGTTTAGAGTCAGGCGGCGGATTGGTACATAGCTACGGTTTAGCAGCCGCGCAACTGGTGCGCATCAAGGAGGCTGGACTAAAGCTGACGGTATGTGTGGACAAAGTAGCTGCAAGTGGTGGTTATATGATGGCTTGCGTAGCAGATAATATTATTGCAGCGCCTTTTGCAATTATCGGCTCCATCGGCGTTGTCTCTCAGCTACCAAACTTTAATAAACTACTAAAAAAGAACGACGTTGACTACGAGATGTTTACCGCAGGCGATTACAAGCGCACGGTGACGGTGTTTGGCGAGAACGATGATGAGGACCGCGCTAAGTACCAACAAGAGCTTGAGCAAACACATGCGTTGTTCAAGCATTTTGTCAATACGTACCGCCCAGAGCTTGATCTTGAAAAAGTGGCCACAGGTGAGCATTGGTACGGCGAGGACGCGCTACATTTGCATCTGGTTGATAGTCTCCAAACCTCAGACAGTTACTTGTTAGACCTTATGGAGAACCATGAAGTTTATGCTTTGCATTCACGTCAAAAGCCTACGCTCGCCGAAAAGCTAGGCTTAGCGCAAGCGGCGCAGGCAGGCTTTAGCAGTGCTATTGATAAGCTACCAGATGCGCTCATGCGCTTTGACTTTAATAGCCGATTTAACATTCTTAAATAATCGATCAAGCTAGAAGCCGACTATTAAAAGCTATTAATAGCGTTCTTATCGTTATGTAGATAGACTAAAGGCGTGACTCCAGAGGTCGCGCCTTTTTTGCTGTTTAATACTGGTAGCTGTGTTATAAATGTAGATACTAAAAGGCAGTAAACGTCCGTACACTACAGTGTCAAACATCTAAGATATACATGAGATGAGGACGCAATATATTGTTATTCAAGTCTCAGATTTTCGAGTACGATTTGACTACCCGCTATAAAACCGTTGCTAGATTACCGTAAAAAACAGCAACGCTCTAATCAATAAACAAGGATGAGAAAATAACTATGTCTACTCAGACGTCTGCAAACACGCTTATGTTTAGTGCAACTGAACACGGTCAAAACATGCATAATAAGGTCAAAGATTTTATTGCCACGCATATAGAGCCTATCGAAGATGAATTTTGGCACGAATGTCATAAACTCAATCCTGATGGCAACTGGCAAAACTGGCAGTGGCCAGAAGCTTATGAGACCCTACGTCAAAAGGCGCGCGATGTTGGTCTTTGGAATTTATTTTTGCCTGATGATGAGCTTGGCGCTGGCCTATCCGTCACTGATTATGCACCGATTGCAGAGCTGACTGGACGCAGTATTTTAGCGCCGCATATCTTTAATTGTAATGCTCCTGATAGTGGCAATATGGAACTATTATGGCGTTACGGTAGTGCCGAGCAGCAAGACAGATGGCTCATGCCGCTACTGAATGGGGACACGCGCTCAGTATTTTGTATGACGGAGCCTGATGTTGCCTCAAGCGATGCGACCAACATGCAAGCGACAGCAGTAGTTGAAGGTGATGAGATCGTCATTAATGGTAGTAAATGGTGGTCATCTGGTCTGGGTGATCCAGCAGTGAACTTACTCATCGTTATGGCTTATACACCTGATGAGAACAAAGATCGTCACCAGCAGCACTCTATGGTACTCGTGCCTGCTGATGCTCAAGGCGTTAAGATTGAGCGTATGCTCAAAGTATTTGGCGATTATGACGCGCCGCATGGACATGGTGAAGTCAGCTTTGACAACGTGCGCGTACCAGTCGATAGCTTTATCGGGGGTCCTGGTATGGGCTTTGAGATTGCGCAGGGTCGCTTAGGGCCAGGACGTATTCATCACTGCATGCGCTGTATTGGCGCCGCTGAAAAATCACTTGAGCTGGCCGTGAAACGTGGCATGCAGCGCAAAGCCTTTGGTAAGCCTTTACTACAACTTGGCGGAAATATGGAGCGCATCTCTGAAGCCCGTATCAAGATCGATCAAGCTCGCCTGCTTACATTGTACGCGGCGCAAAAAATGGACGCTCAAGGTACAAAAGCGGCGCTCACTGAGATATCAGCAATCAAAGTAGTCGCGCCGACAGTATTACAAGAAGTGGTGGATATGGCGATACAGATCCACGGTGGTATGGGGGTCTGCCAAGACACAATGCTACCGGCCTTTTATGCTCAGGCGCGCGCTCTACGTTTGGCGGATGGTCCTGATGAGGTGCATAAAACGATGATTGCGAAGCTTGAGCTCAAACGTCAAGGCTTTCGTCGTCCTGCAAAATCAGACTAGAAATCCTAATAATCGGTAATATTATAGTTATCACTGATTCACTATTATTTAGGTAATAGTGAATTTTTAATAACTATTTAAAGCACGTATGAGTAATATTAAGTTTTTATAGATACCTTTTATAAATACCTTTTATAAATACTAAGAGCTAACTAATAATACAAAGATAGGGAGTAGCACATGTCGACTGATAGCGTATTAGATAAAGGCGGCGCTGTTCGTGAGGGTGAAGAGCTAGACGTAGAAGCAGTAAGCGCTTGGTTACGTGAACAAGGGGTTTTACTTGAAGGCGAGCCTGTTATTACACAGTTCTCAGGGGGCGCATCGAACTGGACGTACCGCTTGCAATACGATAATCAAGATCTTATTTTACGCCGCCCGCCAAAGGGTACAAAAGCCAAATCTGCTCATGACATGGTACGTGAGTACAAAGTACAAGAGGCGCTAAAAGAGGCTTATCCCTACGTCCCTAAGATGATCGCCTTATGTACAGATGAGTCGGTCATCGGTGCTGACTTTTATGTCATGGAACGTATGGAGGGTATCATCCCACGCGCAAACCTACCAAAAGAGATCGATCTAGACCCAGAACAGACGCGTCAGCTGTGTACTAATGTGATTGATGCTTTGGTAGAGCTGCATCAGGTAGACTATACTCAGCACCCCAATTTGCTCGATCTAGGACGCGGTGAGGGATACTGCGAGCGTCAAGTCAGTGGTTGGAGTGAGCGCTACGTTAAAGCCAAAACGCCTAATGTACCAAGCTACGCTATTGTTCGTAAGTGGCTCGCTAAGCACACGCCAGCTGATAGCAAAACCTGCGTCATCCACAACGACTGGCGCTTTGATAATGTTATTTTAGACGTTAATGATCCCACTAAGGTCATTGGCGTTCTTGATTGGGAGATGGCAACCCTTGGCGATCCGCTCATGGACTTGGGTAGTGCGCTAGCCTATTGGATTGAGGCGGATGATAATATAGTTATGCAGCAGTCGCGTCGCCAGCCCACTCATCTTGAGGGTATGATGACCCGTGATGAAGTGGTTGCCTACTATGTAGATAAATCAGGACTCACGGTAGATAACTGGACTTTTTATGAAGTTTTTGGTTTGTTTCGTCTGGCGGGTATTATTCAGCAGATATACTACCGTTATTATCATAAACAAACTACCAATCCTGCCTTCAAAAACTTCTGGCTCATTAACCACGTATTACATGCAAAATGCCTAAAACTGATTGCTCAGTACGAAGGTGAAGCCTTGTTTACGGAACATTTGCAGCCGCATTTGCAAGACAATGGCTTAGATGCAGCTGCAATTGAGCAGTTGCCTAATCCTATACAGCAGCTCGTAAAAAGCATTATACCAAAGAGTTACTTTGAGCAAACCACCTCTGAGCAAAAGTCTGACTTTACTCAGTAATAGTTAGCCTTTTTACTTTCAAAATATACTAAATAGGTAACAAGGTTATGATTACTATTCTTTTGGCGCGTCATGGACAAGCCTCTTTTGGGCAGAATAATTATGATAAGCTCTCAGATTTAGGTGTCAAGCAAGCGAAAATGCTCGGTCGACATTACGCAAACACCCAGCGTCGTATCGATGCCGTATTTAGTGGGCGTTTAGTACGCCAACAAGACTCCGCGCGTCATTTTTGGCAGGCGTATCAGTCGTCTATATCTACTGCTGATAGCGCTAGAATTTATGATAGCGCGCAAAATGACAGTCACAATAACAATCATATTGTGAGCGAGTTTGATGAATTTAATCATCAAGACGTGTTTATGAAATCAAACCCTGCTTTTACAAGCCAAGCCGCCATATCAGCAGAGGTTGCTAAAGCAGAGATGCCAAAAGCACGTTTATCAGAGCTGTTCGATCAAGCCATGCAGCGATGGCATGGTGGGCATCATGATGAGGACTATATTGAAAGTTGGCCTAAGTTCAGCGAACGTGCTCAGCGTGCTCTTGCACATGTTAAGACGGTCGTCGCGCAGGCTGAGCATTTAGATCATAATAGTACGGTGTTGGTTTTTACGTCAGGTGGTGTGATAGCAGCGATAGCGGCACATCTTTTAGGGCAGGGTAGCCAGACTGCTTATACTATTAATAGAGGACTTATCAATACGGGGGTGACGTCGGTTACATTGCATGAATCCTCATCACGCTTATTGGCGCTTAATGAATATAGTCATTTATATGCTGAGGGCGAGCGCTTTGTAACGTGGCAGTAGGTATCACTTAACTAAAGTCAGTTCGAATTAAAACTGTTATAAATTATACTACCTATCACTATAATGCTTCGCTTTATTTTATTATTTTCATAGTGCTTTACAAAGGACTGTTATGCAAAACAAACTATTAGATTTACTCAAAAAAACTGCTAAACAGGGCGGGGAACACGCGATCAGTGCGGTTCAACCTGCGCGTTACTTACAGAGTTTAAACCAAAAACAAGTCGGTGTTGGCAAGACCATACTGATCACAGGAGCAAGCTCTGGACTTGGCGCTGGCATGGCAAGAGTGTTCGCCAAGTTGGGTTATAATTTGGCTATTTGCGCGCGTAGGCGTGAGCGCTTAGAAGATTTAAAACAAGAGCTTTTAGGTCGCTACCCTGATATTCGTATAGAGTATCGCACCCTAGATGTGACCGACTACGATGCTGTGTTCGATGTATTCAATGCCTTTAAAACTGACTTTGGTCATATTGATCGGGCCATCATTAATGCAGGTGTTGGTGAGAGTCGCCGCATAGGCAAAGGTAGCTTTGAGATTAATCGGCGTACCGCTGAGATCAACTTTGTATCAGCACTGGCGCAGTGCGAAGCGGCAGTAGCTATCTTTCGGGCACAAAATCAAGGCCATCTAGTCGTCATCTCCAGCATGTCAGCAATGCGCGGACTACCTGGCTACATAACGACCTATAGCGCTAGTAAAGCGGCAGTAGCCCACTTAGCTGAAGGCATTCGCGCAGATATGTTAGTGAGTAAACTGCCCATAGATGTGACGACTATCTACCCCGGTTACATTCGCACTGAGATCAACGAAGGGGCTAAACCTCTACCTTTTGAGGTTGATGCCAAAACAGGTAGTCAGGCTATCGTAGCCGCCATCGAGTCAAGAGTCGAAGAAGCATGTGTTCCTAGCTTGCCATGGTCAATTGTTGGTCAAGCGATGAAACACCTACCGCTACAAGTCGTTAGTAAAATAAGTTAGACAAGCCGAGTGACTGTAACTGGTTATATTTAGTACTTATTTAAAACAGTTTGCTTGCTCTTATAATTGTTTTTTGCTATTTATAGTCCAAATTAAAGAGTCCTCTATATTCAATATAGAGGACTCTTTACAATTCAAACTTATTTACTCATGCGTTATGTTGAGCACAAACTCTAGGTGCTACATAGGTTGTGGATGGTCTCTTAAATGCTGTTCACGTAATTTTTGACGCAGCACTTTACCGACGTTGCTCTTAGGTAGCTCGCTGACAAACTCAATGTGACGCGGACACTTATAGCCGGTGAGATTATCTAAAGCAAACTCTTTTACAGCAGTTTTAGTAACGTTGTTGTCTGTAGGAATAACATACATCTTTACCGCCTCGCCTTGACGTTCATCTGGTACACCGATAACGGCGCAGTCAAGGATGCCTTCGCAGTCAAGCATCACTGATTCAATCTCGTTAGGAAAGACATTGAACCCAGAGACTAAGATCATATCTTTTTTGCGATCGAGTAGGGTAAAGTAGCCCTTATCATCCATACTGACGATATCGCCTGTACGAAAGTACCCATCTTGAGTGAAGTCATCTGTACTGTCTTTGTTGTAGTACCCTGAGGTGACATTGGGGCCTTTGATACACATCTCGCCTGCTTGACCAGCCTCTACAGGCCTGCCGTCCTCGTCAATAACAATAATGTCCATGCTAACGCCTGGCACACCGATAGTACCGTTGAATTGACGATCAGTGATCACATTAGAGATCCCGACTGCGACGCTCTCTGTCATACCCCAGCCTTCAATCATCGCGCAGCCTGTGACTCGTAGCCACTCATTCGCTGTCTGTTCAGTCGCTGCCATACCACCAGCAAGCGAGATACGTAGCGAGCTAAAATCTAGATCTTTAAAATTTGGCTGTGCAAGCAAGCCGTTATACAAGGTGTTAACACCTGGTAAAATATGAAAGGGCTGTTTGGATAAGGTTTTGACAAATCCTGGCATATCGCGCGGATTTGGTACGAGGATAAAAGTGTAGCCTGAGCGCATACCGATCAGGCTCAGCATAAAGGCAAAGATATGATACAGCGGTAATGCCATAACCATATTGATATAAACGTCTCTAAACTCTGAGGTAATGGGGCGCGTCCATGCTTCTGATTGAAGCGCTGCTGCAACAACGTTGCGCTGCGATAAAATCGCGCCTTTAGATAGACCTGTGGTGCCACCGGTATACTGCAAAAATGCCTTTTGTTCCAAGCGCATATTGACTTTTTGTAGCGGTAAATTTTTGCCTTGTTTAAGTACATCAGGAAACTTGGTGACTGCATGTTTAGGGTCATTTAGTTTGTATTTGGGTACTAGACGTTTGACCCGGCGAATGATTGTGTTCACAAGCATGCCTTTGAGACCCATCATGTCGCCCATCTTAGATAAGACGATATGTTTGATATGTGTCTCATCGACTACCTGCTCAAGCGCTTGGGCGAAATTATCTACAATAAAAATAGCCTGCGCGCCTGAATCGTTGAGTTGATGACGTAGCTCACGCCCCGTATATAGAGGATTGACTGGAGTACAGACGTAACCTGCCCGTAATATACCTATCATAATAGGTAGGTATTGAGGAACGTTTGGCATCATGAGAGCAACTACACTACCTTGGGGTAGATTCTGTGCTTGCAGCCAAGCTGCTACAGCAAGTGAAGCATTATCTACGTCATCATAGGTATGCGTCACCCCCATACAGATGCTCATAGGGTGCATACGAAAGCGATCAAAACACTCTTCGTAAAGCTCAATAATATTACTATAAGTATCGGGATTGACAGATTTAGGGACGCTTGCTGGATATTGGGCAAGCCAAGGCTTGTTCACGGTCATGTTTATCATCCTTGAAATATAAGAGGTAAAGAGTGGGATTGGCGCATCACTGATATCAATTACACAAAATATATAACGATAAGTAAATAAGAGATGCGGCGCTCTTCTACAGACGATTGGTATGAGTAAAGGTATAAAGTCTGAAGCTAAATACTTAGATTCACTACATACTCAATGCAGGACTGTCATTAAATAGTAACATAGTTGTAACGCTTTTTTACAATGACCGTATAAGACTGAAGCGTACGAATATAGTTCTAGACATTACAAATATAAAAGGTAGATCGATTAAAGGTCTAAAAGTGTCAATATTTAATTTAAATAGTGGTTGGTTCCTTAATGGGGTTCAAAGATACATTGCGTATAAATGTGCGGTGTAAAAAAGCCCTTATTTCAAGAAAATAAGGGCTCATCGAGATCTTATAAACAGCATAAAACAACGTGGTAGACGAAGTTTGGGAGCGATGATATTAGCTCAACTAAGTTAACTATAGCACTTTGACTACAGCGCTTTAACTAAAATGCTGTATTTACAACGGCTGAGGATTATCAATAGCATGTTGTTCACGAAGTTTTTGACGTAGTACTTTACCTACGTTACTTTTAGGTAGTTCACTGACGAACTCAATATAACGTGGGCACTTATAGCCTGTTAAGTGATCTAACGCATAGTCTCTAATATCGTCTTTAGTAACGTTGTTGTCCTCTGGTATAACGTAGATCTTCACTGCTTCACCTTGACGCTCATCTGGGATGCCGATAACCGCACAATCAAGTATGCCCTCGCAGTCGAGCATCACTGACTCTATCTCGTTGGGATAGACATTAAAACCTGAGACAAGGATCATATCTTTTTTGCGATCAAGTAAAGTGATATAGCCTCGCTCATCCATGCTAACGATGTCGCCCGTGCGAAAGTAGCCATCATCTGTGAAGCTGTCACTATTATCTCTATTGTAATACCCAGGTGTCACATTAGGACCTTTCATACACATCTCGCCTGCCTGATTGAAACCGACACGCTGATCGTTATCATCAATAATAATGACATCGATACTAGGAAGTGGCAGGCCGATTGTTCCATTAAATTCAGTATCAGTAGCTAGATTACAAGTGCCAGCGGCAACGCCTTCGGTCATACCCCAGCCTTCAGTCATAGGACAATCGGTAGTCTCAAGCCAACGCGTAGCAGTTTGTTCAGTCGCTGCCATACCGCCCGCTTGAGACAGACGCAAGGTACTAAAATCCAATTTGGAGAAATCTGGATGATCCAAAAGCCCTTTAAATAAGGTGTTAACTGCAGGTAAAACATGAAAAGGTTGCTTAGATAAAGTTTTAATAAAACCAGGTATGTCGCGCGGATTAGGGACGAGTATAAAGGTGTAACCTGAGCGCATTCCTAAAAGGCTAAGCATAAAGGCAAAGATATGATACAGCGGCAGTGCCATCACCATATTGATGTAAACTTCTTCAATTTCTAGAGTCACCGGTCGTGACCAAGCTTCAGTTTGCATAGCAGCAGCTACAATATTACGCTGTGATAAGATAGCACCTTTTGACAAACCTGTCGTACCACCGGTGTACTGCAAAAATGCTTTTTGTTCTAGATTCATTGTAGGCGCACGAAAGGGCAGGTTTTTGCCTTTTTTGAACACATCGGGTAGCTTAGTGACCTCGTGTTTGGGATCATCAAGTCTATACTTAGGTACTAAGCGCTTAACACGGCGGATAATCGTATTAACGAGCATGCCTTTTAGACCCATCATATCGCCCATTTTAGAGAGCACAATACGTTTGATAGGTGTCTCATCAACCACTTGCTCAAGGGCTTGCGCAAAATTATCGACGATAAAGATAACCTTTGCGCCAGAATCATTGAGCTGATGGCGTAGTTCACGACCCGTATAAAGTGGATTGATCGGTGTGCAGACATAGCCTGCGCGCAAGATACCAATCATCGTTGGTAGATACTGCGGGACATTAGGCATCATCAAAGCCACCACACTGCCTAGCGGTAAGTTTTGCGCTTGTAACCACGCGGCTACGGCCAGTGAGGCTTTATCTACATCATCATAAGTATGAGTAACGCCCATACAGATAGTCATGGGATGAAAACGAAAGCGATCAAAGCACTCTTCATATAGCTCTACAATACTATTGTACTTACTAGGATCAATTGTCTTTGGCACACTTTTAGGGTATTGAGCAAGCCAAGGTTTTTCCATTATCATTTTATCGTCCTTGAATAGTGATAATTAATAGAAGTGGGTCTGTAGTGTAAAGCGCTACATATTTAAGCGCTTTGAATATAACGAGTTATTAATATACATCAAACAAATCTAAACTGCATCGAAAAGTTGTGTAGATCTGCAAAAACTATTCTATATATAGTCAATACCAAATAAAATCGATACGTTAATAATACCGTGCTACTGGTACAAATTTTCCTTGCTTGCTGTGCGCTTCGCACTCCAGAGGCTACGCAAAATTTATTCCAGTAGCACTGTATCGGTTTTAAATTGAATCAACTATAGTTAGGGTGTGTCCTTAATCTAAATAAATGAAGACCAATAGTTGTCAAGCTAGTAACAGCATAGCTCGTACTGTTTTTTTATACTGAGCCTTATAAAAGTTTATTATTTTTTAACAAACAATGATTCAGTAACAGTAAAATAAGTACATAAAAAGGCTGCGTTTGTACAAACGCAGCCTGAATGAAACGTGAGCTTAGATCTGCACTATAGGGGTTGTGGATGGTCTCTTAGATGCTGTTCACGCAGCTTTTGGCGTAGTACTTTACCCACGTTACTCTTAGGTAGCTCGCTGACAAACTCAATATGACGCGGGCACTTGTAACCCGTCAAGTTATCTAAAGCAAATTCTTTGATGGCCTCTTTAGTAACATTATTATCATTAGGTACGACGTACATCTTCACCGCCTCGCCCTGACGCTCATCAGGAATACCGATAACCGCACAATCAACGATGCCTTCACAGTCAAGCATGACTGACTCAATCTCGTTAGGAAAGACATTAAATCCAGAGACTAAGATCATGTCTTTTTTGCGATCAAGTAGGGTGAAGTAGCCGCGCTCATCCATGCTGATGATATCACCTGTACGAAAGTAACCGTCTTTAGTAAAGTCTTCACTGCTGTCACGGTTATAATAACCAGAGGTAACGTTTGGTCCTTTGATACACATCTCGCCCGCTTGATTTACGCCGACGCGCTCACCATTTTCATCGATCACAATGATATCAATGCTGGAAACCGGAACGCCGATAGTGCCATTAAATTTACGATCTGTAATGACATTTGCCGTTCCTGCCGCGACGCATTCTGTCATGCCCCAGCCTTCAACCATAGGACAGCCTGTGACCTCAAGCCAGCGCGCTGCGGTTTGTTCGGTTGCTGCCATACCACCTGCCTGCGCGATACGTAATGAGCTAAAGTCTAGATTTTTAAAGCTGGGCTCATCTAGTAAGCCTTTGAACAAGGTATTCACCGCTGGAATAATATGAAACGGTTGTTTGGATAAGGTCTTGACAAATCCTGGCATATCGCGCGGATTAGGGATGAGAACAAAGGTATAACCTGAGCGCATACCGAGTAGGCTGAGCATAAAGGCGAAAATATGATAAAGCGGCAGTGCCATCACCATATTGATATAAGCTTCGTCAATCTGAGAGGTGATCGGACGATACCAAGCCTCTGATTGCAAAGCGGCGGCGACAACATTACGCTGCGACAATACAGCACCTTTAGACAGACCTGTCGTACCACCCGTATACTGCAGGATAGCTTTTTGATCCATTGCAGTGGGAACTTTTTGAAAAGGTAGGTTTTTACCTTGTTTTAACACGTCAGGGAATTTAGTGACTTCGTGCTTGGGATCGTTGAGCTTATATTTGGGCACTAAGCGTTTGACTTGACGGACGATAGTGTTTACCAGCACGCCTTTGAGCCCCATCATATCGCCCATCTTGGAAAGTACAATACGTCGAATATTGGTCTCGTCAACGACCTGCTCAAGAGCTTGAGCGAAGTTGTCCACCACAAAGATAACTTGAGCGCCTGAATCATTGAGCTGATGGCGCAGCTCACGACCGGTATATAGCGGGTTAATGGGAGTGCAAATGTAGCCTGCACGCAAGATACCAATCATCGTGGGCAAGTACTGCGGGACGTTAGGCATCATGATAGCAACGACACTGCCTTTGGGTATACCTTGCGCTTGTAACCAAGCAGCGATAGCACGAGATGCCTTATCAACATCATCATAAGTGTGAGTGACACCCATACAAATACTAAGCGGATGCATGCGATAACGGTTAAAGCACTCTTCATAAAGGGCGATTAAGTTGTCGTACTGGTCAGGGTCGATAGTCTTTGGCACACTTGATGGATACTGATCAAGCCAAGGTTTATTCGCTGTCATCTTTAAGTCCTTAATGTGAAGATAAGGTTCTATAAGAAAGTAGTCACGTCCGTGTCAACAACATTTATGGGTTACTAGCAGCCAGTAACCTGTTGAGTGCTATCCTAATTTTTAGCTGACCGCTTACATATGGGGCCTTTTTGCGGGGTTGAGGTAGTATCAATCATACAGTGTAAACGATTCACTATATGGTCAATGTAGGTATTAAAAACTGGTAATAGGGAAATTTAAGCTCAAATAAAAACTAGTATTTGTATGATTAAAACAAGTAAATATCAGTGATTATTTGTATACTGAGACATATTTTGGCAATACATTAACACAAAGACAACTAAAATAAGTATCTGTAGAAGAGAACTTAAGCGTCTATGTTTATTTTTGCTTAATAGAATTATTTGTGAATTAAAAAATTGCAGGTGAATGGCGAAGTGAGCAGATGAATGACACAGTAACGAGGTAAAAAGTGAAGAGCTCAGCGGTCAACTTATTTATCTAAATGTATAGATATACTCATAAGTAGCATATGACTCGAAAAAATGTATATTCGCTTGCATATCTAATTTTGTTTGCATATCTAATATGCAGGTGATCCAATTTAAAAAGGATACCGTGCTACTGGTATAAATTTTCCTCGCTTGCTGTGCAACTTAGTCACTCCAGAGGCTTCGTAACTGTTATTTACATTCCAGTAGCACATTAAAATGTTCTTACCCTTTTTTATTTTGGACTAGCTATAGTTAATCCTAATGATTTTGACTAGCGATAGCATCTGCAATAATAGCGCGTAGCTTTTGAGGTACGCGAATGGGTCGAAGAGGCCGCGCCGTTGGTATAGGCTCAGAAGGTGCAATCGCATCTACAGAGGGAGTGATGTCCTTGTCCATATCAGGTCGGATTTGATTCTTTACGCACGCAATCACAATCCGCGTACTACTGAGTGGCGTACGCTTAGATGCAGATGCAGATGCTACCTGCGTTTGTCCATTTACTGTAGGTGTCTTACGATAAATACTTTGATAAAATATGATGCTGGCAGGTTTGAGCTCGACTTTATCGATAGTTACGGTAATGGTATCATCCAAAAAAATAGCCTTATGATAGTTTAACGCTACTTGACTGACTACAAAGTGCTGTACCTCACCATCGTCCGCTTGCAAAAAATAACCATTTAAACCTAAAGTGGTAAACCAATCACGCCGAGCATTTTCAAAGAACACTAAGTGATTAGCATGGTAGACTATGCCGCCTGCATCCGTATGATTAATATATACATGATAGTCCGTGGCGTAGAGAGGCGCGGTATCAGCATCAGCGTTCAATGCAGTGTTTTTTTGAGTAGTAGAAAAGGTCATATGAAACTCAGTACAAGACTTGGCTATAAAAGGTCTTAGTAATAAAAAAGGGTTTTGATAATAAGATAATAAATAATGTATAAAGCTAGCTAAAATACTTTTGGTTAGATCTCTACTGTAGCTTAAGATACCAGGCTAAGCAATGACTAGGTTTGTGAGCTCATCTGAGTATTGTACGTCTCTATAGTCAATGCGAAATAAAATCGATACATGAATATCGTCTTTTGCGCTAGATCTTTCAGCAACGTTTCACATTTTGCTAAGTTTTTTTAATAATCATAGGATAAGTTATGACCCGTTTTGTTAGTTTTAATATCAATGGTATCCGTGCTCGTCAGCACCAGTTGGAAGCGGTACGAGATATCATTGATCCTGATGTGATGGGTCTACAAGAAACAAAGGTTCATGATGAACAATTTCCACTCAAAAAAGTTGAGAGCCTAGGCTATCATGTGGAATACTTTGGGCAAAAGGCGCACTACGGTGTTGCATTACTATCAAAGGTTGCACCTATTTTCGTGCAAAAAGGCTTTCCAGAGGAGGCAGAGGACGCACAAAAGCGTTTTATACACGCGCGCTACGTACTACAAGGTCGTGAGATTGACGTACTCAATGGCTATTTTCCACAAGGCGAGAACCAAGATCATCCTACTAAATACCCTATGAAGCGGGCTTATTACGCTGATTTGACCGCGTATATTGAGACATTGAGGGCTGAGGGGCGCACTCTTATCGTGATGGGCGATATGAATATCGCGCCAGAGGATAGTGACATAGGTATCGGTGAGGCCAGTATCAAACGCTGGCTTAAACAAGGTAAGACCTCTTTTTTACCTGAAGAGCGCGAATGGTATACGCGCCTGATGGCACAGAAGCTAACGGATACTTACCGTTTGCATTATCCAGATGAGGATACGATATTTAGCTGGTTTGACTACCGGAGTCGCGGCTTCGACGACGACCCAAAACGCGGTATGCGCATTGATCATATTTTATGCTCGCCTGATCTTGTCTCAAAGTGCTCAGGCGCTGGTATCAGCTACGAACTACGGGCAATGGAAAAACCCTCAGATCATGCGCCCATATGGTCGGCGTTTGACTTGCATTAAAAATCGGGCACATATCAACTCTACACTGTCGTAAAAATCTACTTTTTTATACATTTATATTTTTTTATACATTTATATTTTGTATACCTTAGATAAGGAGCCAATTATGGCTGTCGGAAACGTAGCTATCCCTCAAACGATCTATACCATTGATGGCATAAAACTAAGCGCAACCGCTGCTGGGGTACGCTACAAAGATCGTGATGATTTGGTTGTCATTGAGATTGATGAGGGTAGCGAAGTGGCAGTTGTGACCACCAAAAATGCTTTTTGTGCTGCCCCCGTTATTGTACTGCGCGAGCATTTTGGGCAGGCGAGTCCGCGCTACTTAGTGATCAATACTGGTAATGCTAATGCAGGCACGGGCGCTGATGGTAAACAGCGCGCGCAAGCGATTTGCGCGGCGCTAGCGTCCAACGCTGGAGTCAATACTGATACAGTACTGCCATTTTCAACAGGCGTTATCGGTGAGCCACTCAATAGCGACGCTGTGATTGCAGGCTTAGATACGGCGCTTATGAACTTAAGCTCTGATAATTGGCTCAGCGCAGCGAATGGCATTCGCACTACCGATACGGTGCCGAAGCTTGCAAGCCAGCAGATAAAAATAGCAGATATTGACTATCATATTACAGGTATCTCGAAAGGCTCTGGAATGATACGTCCTAATATGGCGACAATGCTCGGTTACGTCGCGACTGATGCCAATATCGCACCTGAATTGCTACAAGAGATGTTGAGCGCTATCAACGAGCAATCATTTAATCGTATCACGGTCGATGGTGATACCTCGACCAATGATTGCTGCGTACTGATTGCTACAGGTAAGGCCAGTCATGAGACAATAGATAGCGCTAAGCATCCACACTATCAGCCTTTATTTGAAGCGCTAAAATCTGTATTTATACGCTTAGCACAGCTGATCGTTCGTGATGGTGAAGGCGCGACTAAGTTTATGACCGTAAAAGTTACAGGCGGCAAAATCAGTCAAGAGTGCTGCGATGTAGCCTATGCGGTTGCGCACTCGCCATTGGTCAAAACCGCTTTTTTTGCTAGCGATGCTAACTGGGGCCGAATACTGGCCGCTGTTGGTTATGCTGGGGTAGAGGACTTAGATACGGAACAGATCAGTGTTTATCTTGATGAGGTGCTTATCTGTCAAAATGGCGGCGTCGCTCCCGACTATACTGAGTCAGCTGGTAAAGAAGTCATGAGCCGTTCTGAGATAACCATTCATATAGATTTAGCGCGCGGCGACGCTAGTGATACGGTCTATACTTGTGATTTATCTTATGACTACGTCAAAATTAACGCTGATTATCGTAGTTAGACTTTAGCTATTGTGATGAGTTCAGTTGCAAACAATGACGTTAAATTACAAAGTGGTTATATAAGGTTCGCTGGTTCAACGCCTATAATTAGTCGGGTAAAATAAAGATCTAAGCACTATGATTCATAAAGCACTATGACTCACAAAGTATTATGGCTCAACAAGTGCTGCGATCGATAACCTATAAAGAACTGTAATTAACTGAGGAATGATTTTATGAAAAAGTTAGCAATTGCTGCATTAATGACGACTTTCGCTCTAACTGGTTGTTCGACTATGGATCTTGATGATCGACGCACTATGGTCGTTGAAGGTCAGCCAATGGATGTCAAAGTTGTTAATATTTCAAGCTTTGAAGTTGAGATTGCACCGCGCAAAGCTGTATGTGATTTAGTGGCTGCTGATGGTACTAGAGTTGAGTCTACTTGCTTGCAGTATCGTCAGTCCTACCAAAAGAACTTCACAACGCTTAGTGGCGATATCCAAGGTTTCACTTACGAGCCAGGCTACCGTTATGTGCTAGACGTACGCCAAGAGGCAGTTGCTGATACCGCTTCTGGTTTAGTTAAGCCAGTATGGTTGTTGAACGAAGTTATTTCAAAGACTCCTGAATAAAGTATTTGATGGCTTTTAAACTTTAATGTTATATAAAATTTCGATACGGTTTAAACGACTAACGTTCCATATAAAAAGCCTCTGATGACTCAGAGGCTTTTTGCTTTCTATAACTTGCTCTTCATACATTATATAGCTGTTTAGTATAACGCGTAAGTATGCAAACTATTGTCGTCATGAAATTTCCGTTTAACACTGACTATAGTTGACACTGACGCCGCGCATGACGGTCGGTATCCTATTGTCAGCGTATACCGCTAAACCACCGCGTGCAGTTTCCTTGTATTTATCAGACATATCCGCTCCCGTCTGTTTCATGGTCAACAGCGCTTTATCTAATGAGACGAAATGTTGACCATTGCCACGACAAGCAAGACGCGCAGCATTAATCGCTTTAACCGCGCCCATGGCGTTGCGCTCGATACAGGGCACTTGAACAAGACCGCCGATGGGATCACATGTTAAGCCCAAGTTGTGCTCAATCCCGATCTCGGCGGCGTTCAAACACTTGGCAGGATCGCCGCCCATAATCTCTGCTAGAGCAGAGGCTGCCATCGCACAGGCTGAGCCTACCTCACCTTGACAGCCTACCTCAGCGCCTGAGATTGAAGCATTTTGCTTGATAAGGCTGCCAATAGCACTAGCATTGAGTAGGAACCGGCGCACACCATCAATACTATAGTCCGTTAGAAAATCACGGTAATAGTGCAGTACTGCTGGAATAATACCTGCCGCTCCGTTGGTAGGTGCGGTTACTACTTTGCCGCCATTAGCGTTTTCTTCATTGACGGCTAGGGCATATAGATCAACCCAATCCATAGCGGCAAGCTTATCATTCTTTGCGATAGGAGCATCTTGTTCAGCGAGTAGTTGGACGTGGAGCGCCTGTGCGCGGCGTTTGACATCCAAGCCGCCAGGTAAGATACCACTATTATCGCAGCCTGCGGCGACGCAGTCCTGCATGACTGTCCAAATACTATCTAGGTAGGCGTAGACCTCAGCCTTGTCACGGTATTGACACTCGTTAGCCAGCACCAAATCGCTAATACTAAGCTTATGTACGCGGCATAGCTCAAGCAGCTCACTGGCACTGTTAAAGGGGTAGGGAACCACGTCAATAGTAGGGCTGGCATGGTCTTTGTGCGGATCGCGCGCGTCCTCTTCATTGATGACAAAGCCGCCACCGATAGAATAGTACGTTTGCTGATAACGCGTACCGTTTTTTAACTGTGCTCGTAGCGTTAACGCATTAGGATGATAAGGCAGTACGGTGTCGTCAAACCAGTGAATGTCACGCTGGGTATCAAAATCTATGATATGACTACCCGCTATATTAAGAAGCTGCTCGGAGAAAATCGGCGACAGATACTCATGAGTCAGCTGGGTGTCGATTGTGTTTGGCGTGTGTCCAAGCAGACCGAGCAGTACAGCGGTATCGGTTGCATGCCCTTTACCAGTAGCCGCAAGCGATCCGTATAGCTCAATCTCAACACGCTCGATATCAGTGAATGCAGCTTGCTCGGCTAGCGACGCCAAAAAAAGATTAGCTGCAACCATAGGTCCTACGGTATGCGAGCTTGAGGGGCCAATACCAATTTTAAATAAATCAAAAACACTTATCATATTTAGTACCAAAACGGACGACTACGCGTTATATCGTCTTCTATAAGTAGTGTGGTTTAAAAGGTAATTATACTCTTTATTAGATATATATACTCACTGTGGAATAAAAATATCCGCATAACTTTGGCTTTGAATAACAACTTTCAATCAAATACAAACTTCGCTATCATGCACAGCAATAACGATGTAACATTCTGTAATAGCTCAGTTTGATTCGTACCTGTGGCTGAATTTACAGTAAAAATGTCATCTGTATGTAATACCTGATTTATCTCCCATAACTTAAAAGAGCATCTTAGCTCTTTTTACTTGTCAATAAGCTTCTAGGACACGCCCATGCATGAGCCTTCGCCATCAAACCCTCATACTAATACCACCCCTAAAAATGCATTAGAAGCCGCAGGTATTGATACCTCAGTACGAGATCCAGACTTCGATAACGGTCGATGGTTTCCAACGTGGCGCGCCTATAAAGGTAATCTGGATCGTGATCCTGTCGGTATCAATGAGTATTTACCGCCTACTAAGAGCTTACTACTGGGTATCCAGCACACTTTTGCCATGTTTGGGGCAACCGTACTCGCACCGCTACTTATGGGGTTCGATCCCAACCTTGCAATTTTGATGTCAGGCATCTGTACGGTGATGTTCTTCGTCATTACTGGTGGGCGTATGCCAAGCTATCTTGGCTCAAGCTTTGCTTTTATCGGTCCTGTTATTGCCGTTACTGCTTATGCAGGCGTTGGCTTTAACAACAATCTAGATGTGGCGCTTGGCGGTATCATGGCTTGCGGTATTATCTACGCGCTGGTTGGACTGCTGGTAATGAAGACAGGCACAGGCTGGATTGAGCGCTTGATGCCACCAATTGTCACTGGCGCCATTGTAATGATTATCGGTCTTAACTTAGCACCTGTCACCATTCAAGGCGTATCGGCCAATCAGTTCGATGCGTGGATGGCAGCGTTAACGGTACTCCTAATCAGTAGTGTGGCAGTATTTACTCGCGGTATGTTCAGACGCTTGTTATTGCTTGTTGGTCTTATTGTCTCCTATTTAGTTTATTTTTTAATCACTAATATCATGGGTTATGGTACGCCCATCGACTTTAGCACGGTACAGACCGCAGCTTGGCTGGGTCTACCAAGCATTCATACGCCGCGCTTTGATATTGGCGCAGTCATCTTAATTGCACCTGTTGCCTTTATCTTAGTCGCTGAAAATTTAGGTCACTTCAAAGCCGTGGAGGGCATGACCAAAGCGCGCGTGACGCCTTATATGGGTCGAGCTTTCTTTGCTGATGGGGTCGCAACAACGTTTTCAGCAGGTTTTGGTGGTACGGGCGTGACCACGTATGCTGAAAATATAGGGGTCATGGCGGTAACGAAAGTCTATAGCACCACTATCTTCGTTGTTGCGGGTCTGGTTGCAATCCTGCTTGGCTTATCACCTAAATTTGGCGCTATTATCCAGACTATTCCTCCTGCATTGCTCGGCGGGGCGTCCATAGTGGTGTTCGGCTTAATTGCTATTGCGGGCGCAAAAATCTGGTTCGATAGCCACGTTGATTTTACTAAAAACAGTAACTTAATCATTGCAGCAGTGACGGTCATCATGGGTACTGGTAACTTTAGTTTATATATTGGCAGTTTTGATTTGGGCGGCATTGGGACAGCGACACTAACGGCTATCGTGCTCAATGCCTTGTTTAACTGGCAAAGAGACTGATAGTAAGCGTTTGCTATTTATATATCGCTGCGCTTCATTTTTTAGGGAGCTGACGGTTATAAAAGCGTGCAAAAAAACCATAACGACGTAGCGCCTGAGGTTTTGGTTTGATAGAACCTAAGTAGATAGCAAACATAGTCAGTAGCGCGCCGCTCCACTGCAAGGTATTAATGGGTTTATCCAGCCAGCTATAGTCAATGACTAGAGCAGCAATAGGCTCGCTAAGTAGCAAAAGCCCTGTTAGCGCAAGAGATAGCTTAGGGATAGAGTAGGCGATAAGCCCCCATGCCAGGCACTGCATCACTGTACCATATATAAGTATCCAGCCGATCTCAGTCCATGTGTTAGGCAGAATGTGACCAGCATCAAAGATAAACATAGGCATCAGCATAGCGAGTACGCCGCCCACACTCACCAATCCCATAAGTACAAATATAGGCGTAGGTTCGGTATCGTGCGTCAAGCGGATAAAAGTCATGGACGCTGCTAGCATCGCGCCTGAGACAATACCTGTGACAAACCCCCAAGTCGCCGCTGTGTTATGGGCAAACTCAGGACTACCTATCATCGCAACCCCTATGACGGCAAGACACAAGCTAATAAGCTGCACAAGCGACTGGCGCTCACTAAAATATAAAAAACCAATAGCCGCTAAAAAGAAAATCTGTAAGCTATTAAGTAGCGTTGAGATACCAGGACCGACCGCGTAAATGCTCTCATGCCAAAGCGCCAAATCCAGTCCTAAAAAAGCCCCTGATAGCAGGCCGTATACGACTGCGCGCTTTGAGAGAGGTAGGCGCTGATTATTGAGTCGTGCCAGTATGACAAATACGACTCCTGAAATTAACAAGCGCCAAAATGACATCGCCCAGCCGCCGACATCAACGTGCGCGACAATCAAGCTGCCTAAACCAAAGATAATACAGCCGATAACAAGGCTTGTTGAGGCGCGGCGTGAAGCGTTAACTGTCATAAATCATTCCAATCTAAAGTATGAAACTCAACCTATTTGATGTTAAAGGGCGCTAAAAGAAAAAGGGTTTGGTTCTGTAAGCACTCAGAGCATCTATCATGCGTAACAATCTACCTTAAAACAAGCGTTTAGCCGTAACTGTATTCCTGTTTTTCGTCAAACTTGCTTAAGGTATTTTGTGTATACTCCATAAGTTTAGTATTCATCTCTTTAGGTTTGTCTATGGCGTCACGTATTTTTGCACATACAGCCGTACCCCGATTGCCAGTAGCTTCTCTCGGTGTTATATCTGGTTTACTGCTCAGTACCTTACTGCTCATGCCAAAAGCTGAGGCTGCCAGTTGCAAACTACCCAAAAGCTATTATAAAAACGTCTCTTGTACCAGCGATAGCCGTTATTTTTTGGCAGAAAAAGACTTAGGAGCGCCTGTCGCTTTGCTCAACAGCAATGGCAAAAAGGTGCTCGATCTCACCCGTTATCAGACAGTTGCTGCCGATAAGCTCGCAGGCGGTTTGCTCCCTGTACAGCGCTATGACCGTGTCGGTTACGTGAACTTGCAAGGACAAGAAGTCGTGCCAGTGATGTACGATCGATTAAGCGGGGGTAGTGACTGGGCGAGAGCAGTAGCACAAGACCGTATCGTGGTAAAAAAAGATGGCGAGTATGGTGTTATTAGCACGACAAATCGAGTGGTTGTGCCGTTTTCCTCATCCATCAGTAGTATTGATAACTTTAAAAATGACCGCGCCCGTGTACAAAAAAATAAAACAACCAGTTGGATTGATAAAGACGGCAGAGCGATCGCTACTCCAAACGCTAATAACGAGCGCGATGCAAGCAAAAAACTACCGTCTACTAACAGTATGATGAGCGCAGCCGTTGCTACTAGTGCCAGCGTCTTTACTACTCTAAAGCCGCATCAGCAAGATGGTCGTTGGGGCTTTGTTGATGATAATGAAGTAACGATGATTACCTACTCATTCGATGAGGTGAAACCCTTCTCTGAGGGTATGGCAGGCGTGCGTATGGAGGATAAATGGGGCTTTGTTAATTTAGGCGGGGAGCTGGTCATCCCTTTTCGTTATCCAGACAATCTAAGTGATATCGATGATGCGTCTGCCTTTGTATTCAAAGAAGGTAAAGCTTGGGTAGGTAATTTAAGAGATGGCGGTAAGACCTGTGTAAGCTTGACAGGAGAGACAGTGAGCTGCGGTTGAGTAGTGAGTTTGAACCTAGCCTAGGCTGTCTATACTATACTGCCTACACCACTAAGACTATAACATTCGTTTATGAAGACGCGGTATAAAAAAGAGTATAAAGCTATCGTGCTTTATACTCTTTTTTTATTTACTTAATACTCTTTTTTGTTTACTTAAAAACGCTGTATCTGCGCATCAGATGGTTGCTAGTTTACTTGTCTTGTAAGTGGTTACTAATGAGTTCAACCAAGTACGGCTGATAATAGGTCGGAATATCGTGCGCCATACCTTCAATCAGATGAAAGCTTGCATTGGGGATAGTCTTAGCAACCACGCGTCCCTGCGATGGCGGTATGAGTCCATCAACGCTACCATGGATGACGATAGTCGGCGCTTTAACTTGTTTACTAAAGCGGCTTATCGAACCCGAAGCTAGAATAGCATTGAGCTGCTGGACGGTGCCGAGTGGATGAAAGCTGCGCTGGTAGCGCAGTTTAGCAATTTCGCGCACAGTACGGACATTAACGTGACCGGGCGTGCCAACCGTCTTCATAAACCAGACGCTATGGCGTACGATATCACGCTCAGAATGGCTCTCTGGACGGTTGATAAGCGTGTACAACTGCTTGGGCTTTGGCGGACGCAAAAACGCGCGATTATTGGTCGTGAACATAAGCGCCATTCGCCCCACAAGGCTCGGGTAGCGCGCTGCTACAATCTGCGCGATCATACCGCCCATTGAAGCGCCTAGCAGATGCGTTTGACCTAAGTTCAGGGTCTTGATTAAACGTACGGTATCCTCTGCCATATCAGTCAGCTTATAAGCGACCTGTTGGCTCTTATTAGACAGTCCCGTTTGCAAGCGCATCATCATCTTAAACTGACTGATACGCGGTAGACCGTCGATTTGAATTTTGGAGGAGAGACCAATATCACGATTATCAAAACGAATAACAAAGAAGCCTGCATCAATCAGACGTTTAATAAAAGGGTCTGGCCAAAATATCATCTGCGAGCCTAAACCCATAATCATTAGCAGTGGCGGATGTTCTGGGTTGCCACCGGCTTCAACGCAAAGCTCAATACCGTCACCAATATCTATCATCGACTGATGAAGGTGTTCGCTAAGATCAGACTTATGCCATTGATGGGAGCCAAGTCGCTGCCATTCATCTGTGGGATACCGCTGTGATGCATCTTGGTCTTTAGATGCAGATTGTAGCGCCTGAGATTGTGAATCTGGATGGGTCATGGGATGTCCTTTTTACACAAGAAGGGTTTAGATCTCCATCATCTCAAAATCAAGCTTACCCACTCCGCATTCAGGACATATCCAGTCATCAGGGATATCATCCCATTTGGTACCAGGCGCAATACCTTCCTCAGGACAACCTAGCTCTTCATCATAAATCCAGCCGCAAACAATACATTCATAACGCTTCATAGACAGTCCTATCGATTGGGTTTAAAACTTATGCTCAGCTTATTGGTATTGATAATCTGGCGCTTTAGAACATAGCAGCGCTCAAAAACGTCCATAGTGTAGCACATAACTTTTATCGGTATAACTAAGTTTACACTTGTGTATTGAAACCAAGCGTCATTTATTTACAAGTGTCGTGGCTAAACTAAAAGCAATTGCTTTGCTTCATCCGCTTCGTTAAACCATGACCTTATTGTGATATTATAGGAAGCTTTAAATGCGGTGTTCACTCGAAAGATGGGCTATCCTACGTAACTACATTTTTTATATCACCGTCATTAAGCAACAAACAATTTAGCGAAGGTCATTGAATAAAAAGTCATTGAATAAAAAATCACTGATTACAAGGGTTAATATGAGCGCCACCGATACCACAGACAAACCTCATAACGTTATAAGCACGGATCATAAGTTTTGGCAAATCATTCGTACTGTACCTAATTTTCCGAAAGCGGGGATTGATTTTTATGATATTACGCCACTGCTACGTAGTCATGTCAACGATGTCATCGACGAGATGCTGGCGGCACTGCCAGATGGGCTGATGGATGAAGTGGATTGTTTTGGCGCTGTCGAAGCGCGCGGTTTTGTATTTGCAAGCCTGCTGGCAGGTCGATTGGGTAAGGGTATGATATTGCTGCGTAAAGCGGGCAAACTGCCGCCGCCTGTTGCGAATAAAGCCTACGCGCTTGAATACGGTAAAGACACCCTTGAGATGCAAAATAACTTGGCGCCTGAGCGCGTTTTATTAGTCGATGATATCTTAGCGACAGGGGGTACGCTGACCACCGCTTATGAGCTGTGCAAATCTGCCAATCATACGGTAGTCGGCGCCCTAGTACTGCTTGATTTAGTTGA
Source organism: uncultured Psychrobacter sp. (assembly GCA_947489525.1). Taxonomy (GTDB): domain Bacteria; phylum Pseudomonadota; class Gammaproteobacteria; order Pseudomonadales; family Moraxellaceae; genus Psychrobacter. The sequence goes on along the minus strand of CANLDW010000001.1, from coordinate 199,053 downwards.
CTTACATGGCAAGTTCTCTGTGCCTGTTTATACAGTGCTTAAGGCATAAAAAGCCAAATGTTCCTATTGTCAAATGTTCCTACTATAAAAAAGCGCTTTGATACATAAACATCAAAGCGCTTTTTTACACTGAGCATTCACTTATCGATATTAGCGCATCGCTGCCAAGGCCTTTGCCAACTCGTCACGCGCGGCGATAAAACCGTCAATGCCTTTGGGTAGTAAGTTTTGGGTGACTTTATCTTCTTGATACGCGGCGCTGAACGCTTCATGCGTCAAGCTAACCTTAGCCATCGCCTCTACATCCAGTGACATATCGGGTGAGAGTTGGCGCGTCACTTCGATATCCATTGCTGCAAGTTCATCAATCAGATCCGGTGCAATAGTCAATAGATCACAGCCAGCTAGTGCCAGTATCTGCTCGACTGAACGAAAGCTTGCGCCCATAACTTGGGTGTCATAACCGTGCTGTTTGTAGTACTGATAAATAAGCTTGACGGACTGCACGCCCATATCGTCAGCGACGGGAACGTTTTGACGGTTTTGCTGACGCTTTTGCCAGTCGAGGATACGACCAACGAATGGTGAGATCAGCGTGACGCCAGCATCAGCGCAAGCGATGGCTTGATGTTGACCAAATAGCAAAGTGAGATTGCAGTGAATATTTTGTGTCTCTAAATAGCGCGCGGCTTCTATCCCTTGCCACGTCGCTGCCATTTTGATCAGTACGCGCTCTGAATCAATGCCTGCTTTTTGATATGCGTCGATAAACTCTAGTGCCTTGTCAATAGTGGCCTGTGTATCATAAGATAAGCGCGCATCGACTTCGGTGGAGACGCGACCTTCGATTAAATCTAAGATATTGCAGCCAATTTTGATCGTTAACGCATCAATCACCGCATCGACGTTACCTTTATAGCGGCTCATAGTCTCAGCGAGCATAGACTGATTGTCAGGATGAATAAGTGCCTTGGTGATGAGACTCGGATTGGTGGTGGCATCAATAGGTTTTAAGCGCGCAATAGCGGCAAGATCGCCGGTGTCAGCGACAATAGTAGTCATGGTACGAAGCTGTTGTAAGGCGCTCATAAATATCCTTTGTCCTAAAAGTAAATGTCATTGGTAAGCTTAAACTTTAACACAGTTTTGTACAGGGTTCTTAGTGATAGGCGCGCCTAAATAAAGATATTGCTTTATTGACTGCAAAACAGTGTAAGCGGTGCAGCACGAGTTTCATCTATGAGTGCAGTATAAACGTATTTACAAATAGGCACTGTGTTCAGTTTTTGCTATAGTAAGGGCTTCGATTTATATCACAAAATTTTAACCGGTGTTGCTTTAGCATTTAGAGCAACAACTAAGTGTTAAGTGCGGTGTGTGTGGTGTGGTGTGTATAGTACCATCCGATTTTATAATGACAACTGACCAGTACAATCAGTAGCGACAACATAGGATAGTGGGTAATGAGCGAGCAGCCAACAAATAAAGAGATGGATAATAAGCATCAAACGGTAGCGGGCGCTAGCGATAACGCGACGAGCAAAGAGTTTTTGGATCATCTGCGTCAAAGTATCGATAACGTAGACACTAAGATTCAAGAGCTCATTAATAATCGTGCTCGGCTAGCACAGCAAGTTGCTACCGTTAAAAAAGACCACGTGGCTAATAGTAAAGACGCCGCCGCGCGTAACCCTATCTTTTATCGTCCAGAGCGTGAAGCGCAAGTCCTAAAAGCAGTCATGGCGCGTAATGAAGGGCCTATTTCTGATGAGAAAATGGCGCGTCTGTTTCGCGAGATCATGTCGGTGTGCTTGGACTTAGAAGCGCCGCAGCGCATTGGGTTTTTGGGGCCTGTCGGCACCTTTACTCATGCCGCCGCTCTCAAGCACTTTGGCAAAGCCGCTGATACCGTTCCTCTTAATACCATTACTGATGTGTTCCGTGAAGTGGAGGCGGGCACAGCGATGTATGGCGTTGTCCCTGTGGAGAACTCCTCTGAGGGCGTAGTCAATCATACGCTTGATGGGTTTTTGTCTTCTTCACTCAAGATCATCGGTGAGGTTGAGCTGCCCATTCACCAAAACTTCTTAGTCGCTGAACACACTAAGGTTGAAAACCTAAGCCGTATCTACTCGCATCAACAGTCGCTGGCGCAGTGCCGTCATTGGCTCGATGTTAACTTTCCCAATGTAGAACGCGTGGCAGTATCGAGTAATGGCGAGGCGGCGCGCCGATTAAAGAACGAATGGCACTCCGCCGCTATTGCAGGGGATGTGGCAGCAGCCGAGTACGATCTGCATAAGCTCTACAAAAACATTGAAGATAATCCTAGCAATACTACGCGTTTTCTTATCATCGGTCACGAAGCGATCGCGCCTTCGGGTCAGGACAAAACTTCAATCGTGGTCTCAGCTCACGACAAAGCAGGCGCGCTGATTGAGATTTTAAAGCCGTTATCGTACCACGGCGTCTCTATGACCAGTATCGAGACTCGTCCTGAGCGTCCTAATAAGTGGGCGTATGTGTTCTTTATTGATATGGATGGTCACATTGATGACTCAAATGTAAGCGCGGCGATCAAAGATATTCGTCCTTTAGTAAAAGACTTACGCGTCTTGGGCTCTTACCCAAAAGCCGTACTCTAAAGTCCTGTATCAATATCTATTATGACATTTTAGTAAGACATAACAGCTGAGTCTTATCTTTAAGGATATATCATGACCTCAAAAGAAGCGAATACATCAGATCTTGCACCGCTAAGCCCCGCTTATGATGGTATCTTAGAGTTGGCACCGTATCAAACGGGCAAGCCAGTTGAAGAACTGACGCGTGAATACGGCGTATCCGATGTGGTAAAGCTGGCCAGTAATGAGAACCCTATGGGCTGCTCTCCGCACGTGACGCTGGCTATCACCGATCAGCTTGGACAACTGGCGCGTTATCCTGATGGTAATGGCTATTATCTCAAGCGCGACCTTGCCGATTTTAATGACGTTGATATGGACTGTATCACTCTAGGTAACGGCTCCAACGATTTGTTAGACATCCTCGCGCGCAGTTTCGTTAGCAGCGATGACGCTATTGTCTATAGTCAGTATGCGTTTGTGGTGTATTCCATGCTAGCCAAGATGCAAGGGGCTACCGGTATTGAAGTGCCCGCTCATCATTTCGGTCACGATCTAAAGGCGATGCGTCAGGCAGTGGCAGACAACCCTAATACTAAGATTGTCTTTATCGCCAATCCTAATAATCCAACAGGCACGCAGCTTGCTCATAGCGAGCTACGCGAGTTTGTAGCAAGTATGCCAGCCTCGGTACTAGTGGTATTGGATGAAGCCTATATCGAATATAGCCCTGAGAGTAACAACCGCGCTTTGTTAGATGAGTATGATAATGTGGTCATCGTACGCACCTTTTCTAAAGCCTATGGCCTTGCTGGACTACGCGTCGGCTACGCGCTCAGCTCGCCTGCGGTTGCCGATCTGCTTAACCGTATTCGTCAGCCTTTCAATGTGAGCCGTATTGGGCTTGCCGCCGCACAAGCCGCACTGGCTGATAGCGATTTTATCGAAACGGTACGTCAAACCAATCAAGAACAAATGCGCTGGCTAGAAAAGCAGTTCGATGCACTAGGGTTAGGTTTTATCAAGTCACACGCTAACTTTATAATGGTCGATATGACCGTAGATATGGAAGACACTACCGCTGCGAGTATTAATCAGGCGCTACTGGAACAAGGCGTTATCGTGCGTCCCTTAAAGGGCTATGGACTTGAGAATTGGCTACGTATCACGGTCGGTTTAGCTGAAGATAATCTACGGCTGATCGATACGCTGCAATCTATTTTGAATGATGAGCCGTAGTTTTAAATGATAAATAGTCTGATATGACTTTATACCTGTTGATCTCATTTACTATTTTTAAATATAAAACAATCTTTTGGGGTTTATTGGTTTAATGAAAAAAGTTATCAGCCAACAAAATAGTGCTATGAGCCAAACGTCCAACCCCTCTAACAAGTCTTCAATTCCTTTGTTTGAGCAAGTGTGCGTTATTGGTTTGGGGCTAATTGGCGCAAGCCTTGCGCAAGCGATCAAGGATAAAGGTCTAAGTACGCGCTTAGTTGCCGTTGATAGAGACCAGCCAAGTATTGATACCGCTATACAGCAGGGTTTACTTGATGCGGGGAGCAATAACCTACGCGAAGTGGTAGCAGGTAGTGATCTCATCGTTATCGCCGTCCCTGTGCAAGCGGTAGAGGCGGTCTTTATGGATATCAAAGCCGCTATGGATAAGGGTGAAATTGCTCCTGATTGTATGCTAAGCGATGTCTGTAGTACCAAAGTCAACATCATCGAAGCGGCGCAAAGGGTATTTACAGAGCTGCCGATTAGCCTTGTCCCCGCGCATCCGATTGCTGGCGCCGAAGATTCAGGCTATCATGCGCGCCGCGCGCACTTATTTGTTAATCATAGTGTCATCATTTGTGAGCTGCCAACCACTACTGCTATGGCGATTACTAAGTTACGTTTATTGTGGGAAGCGGTTGGGGCAACAGTGATGCCCATGACAGCCGATCGCCATGATGCCATACTGGCGCATACCAGTCATCTACCGCATCTGCTCGCCTTTAACCTTGTTGAGCAGTTGGCAAGCCACGATGATAATTTAGATATGTTTCGCTATGCCGCAGGTGGTTTTCGGGATTTTACCCGTATTGCTGCCAGCGATCCTAAGATGTGGCGTGACATATTTTTCGCCAATCAACACGCGATCATCACCGCGTTAGATGAGTACAGTGTTTATTTGCAGACGATGCGTCAGCTTATTCTCGATAAAGATTCAACCGCCCTGATGGGACTTTTGGGCCGCGCACAAGCAGCGCGGCGACACTTTGGTCATATGTTAACCAGCACCCCTTATACGGAAACTTCTGCTATGTCAGCGTCATATATTATTGCACCCAGCAACACCGTCACCGGCACTATTGATATCCCAGGTGACAAGTCCATCTCTCATCGCAGTATTATGTTTGGTAGTCTGGCTGAAGGTACCACGCAAGTGACAGGCTTTTTGGAAGGAGAGGATGCGTTAGCAACGTTGCAAGCCTTTCGTGATATGGGCGTGAGTATCGAAGGACCTGATAAAGGCAAGTTGATCATTCACGGGGTAGGGATGCAAGGTCTCAAACCCAGCAAGACCCCTATCTACATGGGTAATTCAGGGACGAGCATGCGTCTGCTGGCAGGTATTCTCGCCGCACAAGACTTTGATAGTGTGCTAACGGGCGATACGAGTCTCAATAAACGACCTATGGAGCGCGTAGCTGCCCCTTTGCGTGAGATGGGCGCCGTTATTCAAAGTACCGGTCATAGCGGTACCGCGCCGCTTAGCATAACTGGACGTGACAAAGTGGGTCAGCCACTGCAAGGTATCAATTACGATATGCCCGTGGCATCCGCGCAAGTTAAGTCTTGCTTACTATTAGCAGGGTTGTGGGCTGAGGGCACAACCACGGTTACTCAGCCTGAGATCAGCCGTGACCATACCGAGCGTATGCTCTCCGCCTTTGGTTATAAGGTCACTGTAGAGGGTAACCGTATCAGTGTTGAGGGCGGCGGCAAACTCATAGGCGGTGATATCGCAGTGCCCGCTGATATCTCTTCGGCAGCCTTTTTTATGGTAGCCGCTGCGATCAGTCAAGATAGCGAGCTGACCTTACGGCAAGTCGGTATCAACCCGACACGTACGGGTATTATTGATATCCTAAAATTGATGAATGCTGATATTCGGCTTGCCAATGAGACGCATGTGGGCGGTGAGCCCGTTGCTGACATCACCATTCGCTCTTCAAACCTCAAAGGCATTGAGATACCAGAGCACCTTGTGCCGCTAGCGATTGATGAGTTTCCAGTCCTGTTTATAGCGGCGAGCTGCGCACAAGGACGTACGGTATTGACAGGGGCTAAAGAGCTACGCGTTAAAGAGTCTGATCGCATCGCAGTCATGGCTGAGGGTCTACAAACGCTTGGAGTAGATTGCACGGTCACTGAGGATGGTATGATTGTTGAGGGTAAAGGCATTGAAGGAAAGGGTGTTAAAGGTAAAGGCAGTACTGAGACCAATAACAACCAGCCCGTTTTTGGCGGTGGGCATATTACCTCGCATCACGATCACCGTATCGCCATGAGTTTTGCCGTTGCCAGCCTACGAGCCGCCGAGCAAATCACTATTGCAGGCGTTGAGACCGTGAATACCAGCTTCCCCGGTTTTGCTGAGCTGGCTAATCAGATTGGTATGACTATCGAAGTTAATAGCGAGCTGTAAAGGTATTAAATAACATCAGCTCATACTATTGATAATGAAAGCTGATTAAATTTATACTAAATATTAATTAAATAGTTCGAGCTTAATACCAGTTTTTAGCAATAGGTTTCATCTTTGATGTGAGCCTGTTGCTTTTCTATTTTTACTGTACGCACTAAGCGGTATGAACTAAAAAGTTGTCTTGTCCTATGACTACCAAAAACACTGCTAAGCAACCCATATCTACTGTCAAGACGACGCGGCGCGGTATTCTAACTGCCTTGACGGCCTTTTTTATATGGGGCGCGTTTCCTTTATATTTTAAGCAATTGGCGGCTTATGACCCGTTTGAAATCATTGGTCATCGTATTATTTGGACCTTTATATTCTTGCTTATAATACTGATAGTTACCAAACGTTGGCAATGGATAAAGACGCTAAAACAAAACCCTAAATGGATACTGTACTCCTTTTTATCCGGTCTTATTATCGCGACTAATTGGCTTACCTATGTGTGGGCGGTTAACAGTGATCGTATTTTGGAGGCCAGTCTTGGTTACTTTATCGGGCCTTTAGTAGGCGTGGCGCTATCGATGATCTTATTCAAAGAGCGCCTGCGTACCCTGCAATGGGTTGCTATTGGTTTTGCCTTATTGTCCGTCGCTATTCAAGTGGTAATGATTGGTAGCCTGCCGTGGATATCGCTCGTACTAGCCATAAGCTTTAGCACCTACGGCACTATCCAACGCCAAACGCCGCTAACGACTGTGGATGCGTTATTTGTCGAAACTGCTATGCTCGTACCGATATGCGTGTGGTGGTTTTGGCAAGCGGGTGTTGTCAGTAGCCAACTAAGCTTTTGGTTCACCTCCAACATTTGGCTACTCATGCTGGCAGGTCCTATTACTCTAATTCCATTATTATTGTTTAACAAATCCACTAAGCTGGTTGCTTACAGTATTCTAAGTTTTATGAATTATTTGACGCCGACCTTTATCTTCTTTTTAGCGGTGTTCTATTATCACGAACCCTTTGATTTACATCGTCTCGCAGTGTTTGGACTGATTTGGTTTGGCTTGCTACTATTTAGCATTGACTTATGGCGGCATCGACCCAGTAAAATGCTAAAACTGGTAAACTCTCATTAAAAATAGCAGTAGAGCATATAAAGAATATAAGCACTCTAACGAGGATAAAAGCATGTTTAATACTCAGTCCGATGTGGTGTTTGTCAAAGGCTTAAAAGTTGAAGCCGTCATCGGCGTGTACGCATGGGAGCGCGCCATTACCCAGCCTATACTGATCGATATAATGCTTGAGACGGATATTAGCCAAGCGGCTAAGTCTGATAATGTCGCTGATGCGCTCAATTATAAAGCGGTCTGCGATGATGTGGACGAGTGGTGCAAAGATATTAAAGCGCAGCTGCTTGAGCATTTGGCAGGGCAGCTTACCGATAAGCTATTGGCTAAGTATCGGTGTCAAAAAGTGACACTCAGCGCTGCCAAGCCGACCGCCATTAGAGCGGCAGATAGTGTCGGTGTGCAGATTACCCGCTATGCTAACAATATGGCAAGCAGTACTGATGAGGGGTAAAGCGCTAGCTCATTTAAATATGGAAGATTTACACAGACTATCATTCGATTGTCTTCACAATAAAGTAGTGTCCGCTGTACTACTGGCACTGGGTAGTAATTATCGAGCTGAGCATCATCTTGCTCACGTACGTCAATATTTAGCAGAGCTTGGCGACATACAACTATCAACTGCCTTTCAAAATCCTGACTTTACCGCCACTTTAGACCAGCCCAAACCTGACTATATCAATCAGTGCGTATATCTGACTCTAAAAAAGAGTATGACTTTGATTAAACTACAGAGTATCTTTAAACAGTTAGAAAAGGATTGCGGAAGAGATTGCGTAAAAGAATCTAAGCCGTCAGTTAAACAATCAGCTATCAAAAAGGTGACTATGGATATTGATATCTTAGCGGTTAAATTAGATCCCAAACAAAATAGCCTAAGCAGAAATTTAGGAAATAATTGGACTATAATAGCAGAACGCTACCCGTTTAAGACGCATGAGATTATAGGGATAGAGGAATTGGTTAAAAGTGGTTTGCAGTAGAACCGATAAGAAAGTTATATCATGATAGTGGTGCGTTTTAATCAAACGCAAAACGAAAGCTTTTGCCGAGGGACGAGGCGCGAGCGAAGTATTAAAGAACCCCGAGCTTTGATACGCATAATTCCTCCCTTTTAAAGAGCTTCAATCTCGAGGCTAATTTTTTTATCTTTTTGCTTTTTTTCGATGAGTGATTTAAGACGGGGTAGTATTGAATAAGACCGATAATTTAGTTTTAAATGGTGGGTTACGTTTCATTAGCACTCTCTTGAACAGTTTGATAAAACTAATCGACCCTACGCTAAAATTGAATGTTTAATAGAAACATAGAGATTTTGCGTTTTATTTTAATCAACGACTGCGCTGTCATGATACCCATCTAAGCCAATTCCTACCTAAAAAATACAGCGTACGCGCGTATTATTGCCCGCTGTTTTCTCTATTGCTACCGAGCCTAAGTCATTATTAGGAGCGAGCTTCTTAAGTTTAGGTATAGTGACACTAGGCGGACCTTTGACAATATAATAAAAGCCAGCGTAATCGATCCCTTCCTCATAGTCGTCAATACCAAACTTGGCAAAGCGTAAAATATGCATATCGTGTTTGAATACATCGATATCGATGCTCCAGACGGATTCTTTTTTCTTATCTGTTTTACGCTCAAAGGTTTTCATCGCCTTGACGCCTGTAAACCTTAAAGTGTCATTACCTGTGGTAATCTTAGGATCTAAATCCATTCTTTGTTGATTATCTATACTCAGGATATTGTTAGATAACGTGACGTTTGTATCTTCAATATCGGACATATAAAGATCTAAAAATAGCGGGGTTTTAAAACGGCACTCTACTAAACTATAGGTATCAAAGATGGCGTCAATAGGTTGAGTTGCAGCAGTTTTTTGCGGATATAAATAGGAGTTTGATTTGAAATTTGATTCAGCGTTAGCCGCTTGAATAAAGAGGATAGAAGACAATAACAAAGCGAGGTTCAATATTGTCTTCATAGCATTTTGATATCCACATTTACTGTTTTAACTTGAATAAAGATAATAGCTGGGTGCAACGAGCTTAATCTACGTTGTTATCCTCAATATTATCGTCATGGATAATGGCATCGCCAACGACGTCTAAGTCGCGCAGGCATAGCTTATCGTATTCTTTTTCGCAAAATTGCGGATCGATTTTGCACATTGCCTGTTGTAGTTGGTCAAGGCGACTCTCAGACTGACGAATGTGCTCAAGCATTTTTGCAAAGGCTTCAGCGACAGGGTCTTGGGAGGCGGGGTCTATACCATAAGCCTGAAAGGTGGTGACTCTCGCGGTACTGGATGCAGAGCTATCCTTGTCATAACTTACCGTCTCGCCGTTAGCGGCCTCTTCTTGTTGCTTGGCATCGCGAACTTGCGTAACGATTGGATTGCCTTTTTCATCATGAAACTCTGAGATCATACGAGCCGCACTGCCGACCATAGTGGCATTGGCGGGGACAGGTTTGACCACGACGGCATTGGAGCCGATTTTGGCATTTTTACCAACGGTAAAGGGCCCGAGTACTTTAGCGCCTGCGCCAACGGTAACGCCGTCCTCTAAGGTAGGATGACGCTTACCGCCATTTTGTGATACGCCGCCAAGCGTCACGCCGTGATATAAAGTGACATCATTACCAATCTCAGCAGTCTCACCGATGACAACGCCCACGCCGTGATCGATAAAAAAGCGTTTGCCAATCTTCGCGGCAGGATGTATCTCAATACCAGTAATAATGCGTGAACCATAAGAGATGGTGCGGGCAGCAAGCTTATGCTCATGCTGCCATAGATAATGCGCGCCGCGATGTAGTACCAGCGCATGAATACCAGGATAGGTAAGTATCACCTCAAGACTATTGCGCGCCGCAGGATCACGAGTGAATACCGCGTCAATATCTTCTTTGAGATCTTTTTTTATGCGCGTTAAGGTTTTAAGTAAAGCAGCTGGCGATGGCATAACACGTCCTATTCTTTCATATATATTCTTTTATGTAGTGTCTTTGGCATAAAAACCACAAACAATCAAAGTTGTAAGGTTGGAAGTTTAGATCTTAAAAATTTAATTATAAAATATTAATAGTGGTCTTGTTCAAATATATTAAATTTGTCCTGCAGTTTTAAATCCTAAAAAGCATAACGACTTGAGCTTTAATCTTGCATAGGGTCTATGTATATCTTAAAACGATTTAAATGCAAAGAGTTTATTCTTTTAATAGCTTGGCTATGAGTGCAGATAGCAGTTGATACTCTTTTTGATCTAACTGGAGACGAGAGCCCAATCTCGATAGTCTAGAGGGTAGTGCTCGCAGATCATCATTGTTGGCTAGATTACGCTGTACCATAAGCTCAGTAACACGCTGGTTCAACTGCTGTAATTGCTGCTGAGTAATCGCCGGCTCATCCCACTGCTGACGTAGATACAGGTGTAAGTCAGTACTATTGGTATGATCACTATCATAAGCTTTATCTGCTGTTTCGCTGTTCTTACTAACATGCGTTTGCGCGTAAGCAAAGATAAAGCTGGCAATAACTTGCACCGCTGAGGCAACGTTAAGCACAGGGTAGGCGGGGTTGGCGTCGATTTGGATATGATAATCGGCGCGCGCCAGCTCCTCATTAGTCAGACCGCGATCCTCGCGCCCAAATAAGATAGCGATGTGTGGCAAACCAGCTTTAGTATTTTGATCTTGTTCATCGTTGCTAAGCGTCATTTGATTATCTATAAAGTCAAACATAACTTGCGCCGCTTGGGTGGGCGTGACGACAGGGCGCGGCAGATGACGACTACGACTGCTGGCAGCAAAGACAAGCTTTGATTCGCTAATTGCATGCTCAAGCGTTGGCGCTATGTTCGCCGATGCTAGTATCTTATCGCCGCCTGCAGCGTGAGCAATACTGGTCTCATCAATGGGATGTTTGGGATCAACGACGATTAAGTTGTTCAAACCCATCGTGTGCATAGCACGCGCTGCCGACCCGATATTGGCAGGCAAAGTAGTGTTGACCATCACCACCTGTAAGCAGGATAGATAATCGCTAACCGAAAGTATTGATCGGTTCGAAAAAGAGGCGCTCATTATTGTCCTAAACGTTGGTTTATTTCACGTTCCACGTCTTGTACTGCAAGCGAGAGGCGCTCAATTAACGGCGCCTGATCCTTAATATTGTGCTCGCGGCAGGCTTCTTGAAATTGTCCGCTGAGCTTCATAAGCAAAGTTGCCCCTAAACTAGCACTCGCGCCCTTTAGCGTATGGGCAATCTCAAAGCCACTGGTGTTGTCATTATTGATGTGAGCATGGCGTAGTTTCTCAACGCGCGCTTGACTATCCGTAATATACGTCTGAATGAGATCAGCGAAATCGTCTTCTAACAAGTCGCGCATATCATTAAATTGCTCATCATTAATAATTTCATGTTCGCTGACATGGCAAGTCTTATTCATAACAGTATCCAATAAAATGGACGTTTTAAGCGTCCAATAAATGAGTCAAAATTAAGCAAGTCGGCAATCTTAGTACTTTTAGCTGTAGTGAAAGTGTAGATGATCCTCACTTATCATATCCTTTAACGCCTGCAAGTTGTCATCGCTTGGATACACACGCCAGTGCTCAGATAGACCAACGTTGACGATACCGTACGCTTCAAACACGCTTAAACCAAAGGGAATGCAATTGTCGTTAAGGGAAGTATCAGTATTACTGAGGGCACCGTTGGCATAGCTGTCAGGATTTGAGTGACCGCTACTGTCCTCAATCACGGGACTAGATGCCAATAGATCGTTACCTGCTTCATCGTACAAGCTTGCTCCGCTATCATAATAGCTATTAACGTCTTCGTCTTCGCTGTGATAAGGTAGCTTCGGCGCTGGGATTAGATCTGCCTGCGCTGACTTTAGCAAGGGCTGCAGCTTATTGAGTAAGTTGATGTCGTGACCGTGCACTTTGATACTGATCTTTTTGAGCCAGCGCAGACGCGCCTCCACCATACTCATAGCATTATCAAGACGAGCAAACAATCTGCCATCACGCTCACGGATACTGCCCTTTATAATCACAACTTCGTCGACTTTGAGCTGTTCTTTGACTCGATTAAAGCGCTCCGCATAGCAGCTGACCTCTAATCTTGAGGTACCATCGTCTAAGGTAATAACATTACGATTACCAAAGTTCGCTATATCGATGATGAGACCAGCAAAGTAGCAGCTACCGTTATAACCGGTATCAGTCAGCTTACTAAGCTGCGTCCCTGAAGTATAGCGTTTGAGCTCATCGCGGTACTCATCGATAGGATGTCCAGTGAGGTATAACCCTAAGGTATTCTTTTCTGCCTTTAGACGGTGTTTATCACCCCATATTAAGTCGGCAGTCATCTTTAGGGGCGGCGCAGCAACAACGCCGTCCATCTCACCAAACAGATCCATCATGCCGATCTCTTTGTTTTGCCGATCTTGCTCAGCCGCTTGTACCGCGCTTGGCAGCTGGCTCATCAGTGCGCCGCGAATCTCGTAAGCGGTATCCGCTGGCAGGTCAGGACGCAAGGTTGCGGCAAAGTCATCAAAACAGCCTGCGCTCACCAAGGCCTCAAGGGTGCGCTTGTTGACCTTTTTAATATCAACACGGCGGCAAAAGTCGTACAGATCAATAAAAGGTCCGTCCTGACGGCGCGCCTCGACGATGGACTCAACCGCACCTTCACCAACGCCTTTGATTGCGCCAAGACCATAAATGATGTTGGTTGGCGTATCAGCAACGAAATGCCACTCGCTACGATTGACCGATGGATTCACCACCGTCAAGTTAAAGTTCTCGCGGCAATCATTAATAAAAAAGACGACGTTATCAGTGTTGTTCATATCTGAGGTCAGAACAGCTGCCATAAATTCAGCAGGATAGTACTGTTTTAGATAGGCAGTTTGATAAGCCAAAACTCCATAAGCGGCAGAGTGCGAGCGGTTAAAGCCGTAGCCTGCGAACTTCTCCATCAGATCAAATACCCCGCCTGAGGTGACCTCATCAATCCCTTGTGCGGTCGCACCGGTGACAAAGATATCGCGCTGCTTTGCCATCTCTTCAGGTTTTTTCTTACCCATAGCGCGGCGTAGCATATCCGCACCGCCCAAGCTGTAGCCCGCCATAACTTGCGAGATCTGCATAACCTGCTCTTGGTAGACGATAACGCCGTTGGTGTTCTCAAGGATGGGTTCAAGATTGGGATGATCGTAGATGACCTCTTCGCGGCCGTGTTTGCGGTCAATATACATCTCAACCATACCCGCATCAAGTGGTCCTGGGCGATACAGCGCGCACATAGCGATAACGTCTTCGATGTTGGTAGGCTGTAGCTTGGCGAGGTATTTTTTCATACCCATGCTCTCAAGCTGAAATACCGCTGTGGTCTTAGCATCTTGTAAGAGCTTATAGGCTTTGCTGTCATCTAAAGGCAGATCCTCTAACACCAGCGCATCGAGACCTTCGCGAGCTCGGCGCAAGTTGATGTTTTTAACCGCCGCGTCAATAACGGTTAAGTTACGTAGACCTAAGAAGTCAAACTTGACCAGTCCTACGGCCTCAACATCGTCTTTATCAAACTGGCTGACGCGGTGACCATCATCGTCGCAATAGATAGCGCTAAAATCAGTAATTTTATCAGGCGCAATCAACACACCGCCTGCGTGTTTACCGACGTTACGGCAGACCCCTTCAAGCTTAATCGCCATCTCCCAAATCTCAACAGCGTCCTCATAGTCCATATTATCAGGATTGGAGATTAAATCCTTGAGCTGCGGCTCTTGTTCTAACGCCTGCTCAAGTGTGATGCCGGGCGTCTTGGGAATAAGCTTTGACATCTTATTAGCAAGGAAATAAGACTTACTTTGGACGCGCGCCACATCGCGCACTACCGCTTTTGCTGCCATGGTACCAAAGGTAATGATTTGCGAGACGGCTTCGCGTCCATACGTTTGCGCGACATAATCAATGACGCGGTCACGACCATCAATGCAAAAGTCGATATCAAAATCGGGCATGGACACCCGCTCAGGATTCAAAAAGCGCTCAAATAGCAGGTCGTAATGAATGGGATCAAGGTCAGTGATGTTGAGAGCATAGGCGACAAGCGAGCCTGCGCCTGAGCCGCGACCGGGCCCAACAGGGACGCCATTGGCTTTTGCCCAGCGAATAAAGTCCATAACGATTAAGAAGTAACCGGGGAAGCCCATCGATAAGATGATGTTCAGCTCGTACTCTAAGCGCTCATCGTACTCTTGACGTATCTCACTCCAGTTATCGCCGCGCGTGTCTGGTGGGAACAGCTTATCCAAGCGGTTATCAAGCCCGCGCTTGGACTCTGAGCGAAAGAAAGATTCAATGGTTTCGCCCTCTGGCACAGGAAAGTCGGGGAGCACGTTGATGCCAAGAGTCAAGGTGACATTGCAGCGCGTTGCCAAGCGCACGGTATTGTCAATAACTTGCGGAATATCTGCAAATAACGCCTGCATCTCCTCTTGCGTCTTAAGGTACTGCGCATCAGAGTATAGCTTGGGACGGTTTTGATCAGCCAATACATACGAGCCTGCGATACAGACGCGGGCCTCGTGCGCATCAAAATCGTCCTGCGTTAAAAATCGCACGTCATTGTGCGCTACGATAGGAATGTTATGCCGCGCGCCAGCATGGATCGCCGCTTCAATAAAAGCGTCTTCGCCTGAGCGATTGGTGCGCTTAATCGCAAAATATAGACGATCAGCAAACCTTGTCTGCCAGTCCAAAATCAGCTCATCAGCTCGCTCTGGCATGGAGCCAACGAGCGCTTGGCCGACATCGGAGCGCTCAGTAAACAGGACGATCACGCCCTCACTATGCTCAAAGATATGCTGACGCTGAACGATAGGCGTGCCGTGATTGGCAGGATCAGCGCGGCCTTCGGTAAAGCCAAGCGAGACGATACGGGTAATATTTTGATAGCCCTCGTTATTCATCGCTAACAGTACGAGACGCGTGTCCTCATCATCGACAATAACTTCACTACCGATAATGGGCTTGATGCCAGCGCCTAAACAAGCACGATAAAATTTGACAGTCGCATATAGATTGGATAAATCCGTCAAGGCAAGGGCTGTCTGATTATCAGCCGCTGCTGCGTTGATGAGTGGCTTGATACGTACGATAGAATCAGTGATCGAAAATTCGCTATGAATGCCAAGGTGTACAAATGCCATAAGGAGCTCTTACTGGTGCGATAAAAGAAGCAAACGAAAAGATAATTAAGTAATAATATCAATACCTTAAATGCATTAAAGTAGATATTATTTCCATTTATTTATCCTCGTTATAGCGAATAATAATAGCATTGTTTGCAAGTAACAGCCACCGATTCAGTGCTATTTAAATAAGTTCAGCTGTTAATCCATAGGCCCTATGACTCTATACGTAATCAAAAAAGCCCTTTATTAAAAAGGGACTCTTTAATCTATAAATTAGTAGCTAACGCTTGAATGGATTTACTTAATTAATACCCTACCACCGCCGCATCGACACTACGCGGATCCGAGGAGCCATAAACGCCGTTTGGGGTCAGCATAATCGACTGGGTAGAACCCATGGTGGCTTTAGGCGTTACCGTATGACCCATATCTTCAAGTTTTTTAACGGTATCGACATTAAGCGCCTTTTCGATACGAATCTCATCGGGCAACCATTGATCGTGGATGCGCGGCGCGTGCGTAGCTTCAGCGATATTCATATCATGATCGATGACGTTGGAGATAATTTGCGTAACCGTGGTAATGATACGGCTACCACCCGGACTACCGGTTACAATATAAGGTTTGCTGTCTTTAAACACCAAAGTGGGACTCATAGAGGACAGCGGACGCTTATTAGCTGCAATGGCGTTGGCTTCTCCGCCAAGTAGCCCATAGGCGTTAGGCGTGCCGGGTTTAGCGGAGAAGTCATCCATCTCATTGTTAAGCAGTATCCCTGTACCGTCAGCGACAAGACCGGTGCCATAAGAGAAGTTTAGCGTATAAGTATTGGCTATGGCATTACCATCTTTATCAACGATAGAGAAATGGGTGGTTTGATCGCTCTCATAAGGTAGCGGATTGCTAGCCTTGATGGTAGCAGCTGGCGTGGCTTGATTTAGATTAATACGCTCTCGTAGCTCGTCGGCATAAGCTTGCGAGGTTAAACCACTAGTCGGTACATCGATAAAGTCCGAATCGCCTAAATACTCCGCGCGATCGGCATAAGCCAGCTGCATGGCCTCACTCATTAAATGAATGGTCTGCGCGCTATTATGACCGTAGTCACCCAGCGGATAACCTTCTAAGATGTTTAAAATCTGCACGATATGAATACCGCCAGAGGAAGGCGGCGGCATGGACACAATCTCATAACCGCGGTAATCGCCTTTGACCGGCTCGCGGGCTATCGCTTCATAATTGGCTAAGTCGGCTAAGCTCATATTGCCGCCGGCCTCATTGACCGCTGCAACGAGTTTACGCGCGGTCTCCCCCTTATAAAACCCATCAGCGCCCTCAGCGGCGATTAGTCTTAGCGAGCGAGCGAGTTCCGGCTGGCGTAATCGCTCGCCGGGCTGGTAAGCACTACCATCAGGTTTATAAAATATTTTTTTAGTGCTTGGCCACTTTTGCAAACGCGCGCTTAACGCTTCTAATGACTCGGACAAGCCCGCCGTCACTTCAATGCCGTTTTCAGCCAAAGCAATCGCCGGTGCCATAACTTGCTCGCGGCTCATGGTGCCATGATCCTCCAAAGCTTTAAGCAGTCCGGCCACCGTTCCGGGCACGCCAACGGCTAAGCCATGATAACGCGACAAATCACTAACTGCATTGCCCGCACTATCTAAATACATATCACGGGTGACACTGCTCGGCGCTTTTTCGCGGTAATCAAGGGCGACTGTTTTGCCTTGCTCGGCATCATAAATCATCATAAAACCGCCGCCACCGATATTGCCGGCGCGAGGTAGCGTCACCGCTAAAGCAAAGCCAACTGCGACGCCAGCATCAACTGCGTTACCGCCGTCCTTTAATATCTGCAAACCAATGTTGGAAGCCAGCGCTTCTTGCGAGGCGACCATACCATTTTTTGCCCAAACGGGATGGTGAATGGCATCATCTGAGTAGATAGCTTGATCAGTTTGCGCGCTGCTGGTACTAGGATTTATGACCCTATTAGGATTGGCGAATCTGACACGCTGGGTCTCAGTAACGACTGTTGGATTATCGGTCATGATCGCTAGGTTTATGGCGCTGGTGTTTATGGAGGTGTTATTGATAGTCGCGTTATCAGGCGTTAACGCATGAGCAGATACCGATAATAATAATGAGCTACTAACAATCGTTATCGCTGATTTTAATAAGGTTTTACATTTTACCGATGTGGGTTTTTGCCCATTAAGTTGAGGCTTAGAAGGTATAGATTGGTCATGCAAATGAGAGAAGGGATATGACATCACGACGTCCTTTTTATAATAAAAGATAAGATCAAGCTAACCCTTCTAAGACTAGCAGTAAATAATTAATAAAGATATTCTGAGCGTATTTCTAATAAACTGGCTATGTCCAAATAGGATCATTAGGAATGCTATACCAATTAAACGTACTTATTAGAGTACGCTTTTTTGTGTCTGCTCGATAATGCACTTAACCAACCTCAGTTATAACTGATAATTATAACTAAAAGCTTATTAAACCTATCATTAATATAACTATCAACATCGTTATTCAACTCATTATATTCATTTCTTTACATATATCCGATGAACGGTAGTAAATGCTCTTAAATTCTGTTGATTAGATATATATATTCATTTATTGTTATATATGAGTAGTAACAACGCATTTGTAAAAAGAAACATTACTGTTGTGACTCGCTAAGTAAAAGATACATCTCGTTATAGCAGATACACCTTTAACGAACGTCACTTACGGATTATGAACGCAGATTACTCTCTAAACACAAATTGAAAGTTATACCTCATCACTATGTAAAGGAGTACACGTCATGAATCGCAACTATAAAGTTATCTGGAATGAAGCGCTACATTGTTTTACTGCGGTTGCTGAATATGCAAAGAGTCGTGGTAAATCCTCTAGCGGAGCTGTTACCTCAAACGCACGCGCGTCAACAGCAGCGGACGCCTCATTGATTAAAGGCGGACGACTGCTGCGGCTAAGTACATTATGTGCAGCGCTAGTAGCAGCTGGCTTAACGATGTCACCAAAGGTTAGCGCAGCTGTAAACATCAGCGGCGGCACAGGTAGCGGTACGGCGATCTCACGATGTGAGAGCGGATCAGGCGAGGACAGTCCCGCCCAAGCGGTAGGGGATAATGCAATCGCTATTGGCTGTAATACAAGCACAGTCGAGAACTTCGATATCGTAGATAGAGGCAATCCGTATAACAGTAGTAGCGCATCGGGTTTTGATAATAACAATATCATTTGGGATACGACTGCTGGCACGACAGGGGCCTCAGGTAGCACGGCTATTGGTAGCGGCGCACAAGCAGGCAACGTCGCCACTGGCATTGGTACGCAAGCCAAAGCCTCAGGCTTATCCTCAGTTGCCATCGGGGTTGCTGCGGTCTCAAAGGCGAATACATCACTGGCGATCGGACGTCAGTCAGCCGCGCTTGCTGACTCAGCACAAGCTATTGGTAACGTATCAGCAGCAACGGGTAAAGGCTCGCTTGCCATCGGTCACTCAGCAGTGGCAACCGACTACCGAGCCATTGCTATTGGCTCAACGGACATCAATAGTGCCAGCGAGTTTGCAGGTCAGACGGGCGTAGGCTACTTTGCAGCAGAGCAAACTAGAGCGACAGCGACAGATAGTATCGCGTTCGGCGGTAGTGCACAAGCAACGGCGACCGAAAGCGTAGCCTTTGGTAGTGGTGCGCGCGCAGCAGTTGCATCGGGTACTGCACTCGGTGCTAATTCTGTAGCTAACGTTGCAGGTGGTGCGGCAGGTTACGCGCAATCAAATGCATCTAACAGCGATCAAGCAGCGATCACTGCGACTAACAGTACTACCCTAGGGGCAGTCTCAGTAGGTACAGGCGCTGCAGATGGTAATC
The DNA here is from genome assembly GCA_947489525.1 of uncultured Psychrobacter sp. Taxonomy (GTDB): domain Bacteria; phylum Pseudomonadota; class Gammaproteobacteria; order Pseudomonadales; family Moraxellaceae; genus Psychrobacter. The sequence goes on along the minus strand of CANLDW010000001.1, from coordinate 179,490 downwards.
GTCAGATAGTCAATGTTGCAGCTGGTACGAATAACAGCGATGCTGTAAACGTCGCACAGCTCAAAGGGGTATCAAATATTGTTGCTAGAGGTCTGAATTTCGATGGCGATAGTGGTAATACTGTTAACCGTCAGCTTAACGAGACGTTGAATGTTACAGGCGGCGAGACTGATACCACAAGATTGACTAATGCCAATAACATCGGCGTTGTAGCCGATGGTAGCGATACGCTCAGTATCAAGCTCGCTAGAAACTTATCGGGTCTAAATAGTGCCACTTTTGGCGGTGTTAGAATCTCCCAGTCTGGGCTTGATATGGATAGTCAAAAAATCACTAATTTACAAGAGGGTAGCAATCCTAACGATGCGGTGAACTTTAGCCAGCTCGATGCGACTAATACGAATGTTACAACCAATACCACCAATATTAGTAACAACAGCACGAACATTCAAACCAATACCACCAACATCAGTAACTATGCCACAGATATTGCCAAAGGCATTAATATTAACGTTAATGATAGTCTACAAAAGACCTTTGCCCTCGGTGAAGAGATTAAACTCAATACTGATAATAATCTCACCACGACAGCACTCTCTAGCGGCAATGGTATCGAGCTGGGATTAGCGAACGTAGTCAATATCGGTACGGACAATCCTGTCCAAATCAACGGTAGTACAGGTACGGTCTCAGGTTTAACCAATACTAGCTTTGACTCTACCCAGACTTACACAGGCGGCGTAGCTGCAACCCAAGAGCAGCTGTCACAAGTCAACAGTGTTGCCGCGCAAGAAACTGTCGTTACCGAAGGTCGTAATATTACCGTGACCAGTAGCCTGAACAGCTCTGGTGGACAGACGTATAACGTCAAGACCGAAGATGAGGTTGAATTTAATCAAGTCACCTTAGGAGACATGAGCAATCAAACCATCTTAACGAGTACCACAAACGGTCTGGATGTTGGCGGTGATAGAATCACCAATCTAAGTGACGGTACGCTTAGTAGCACTAGTACCGATGCTATCAATGGCAGTCAGTTGTTTGAGACGAATGAAAACGTCACAACCAATACGACCAACATCAGTGACAACAGCACCGATATTGCTACCAACACTACGGACATCTCAACCAATACCACTAATATCGGTACGAACGCGACCAATATTCAAACGAATACGACTGGTATTACCACCAACATGACTAATATTGCTAAAGGCATTAAGGTTAATGTAAATGGCTCCTTGCAAAAGACCTTTGCCCTCGGTGAGGAGATTAAACTCAATACTGATAACAATTTGACAACCACCGCGCTTTCAACGGCTGATGGCATTAGGCTAGCTTTAGCTGATGTGGTCAATATTGGATCGGACAATCCTGTCCAGATCAACGGCACTGCTGGGACAATCTCAGGTCTGACCAACACAAGCTTCGATGCTACCCAGACTTATACCGGCGGCGTAGCAGCGACCCAAGAGCAGCTCACCTCGCTCAATGACAATATCAATACGGCTATCGGTTCAGGCTTCGACATCAGCGCCAATGGCGGTGCAAAGGATAATGTAAAACTTAGCGAAACTGTCAACTTCACCAATACTGACGGCAATTTGGCTGTGACGAACACCCTTGATAATACAATCAACTATGACCTTGCAGACGATATCGATGTGACGAGTGTGACAACAGGCGCCGCTGTACTAGATAACTCTGGCGTGCAGATTACATCGAATAATTCTGCCAACAATGTCAGTCTGACGAGTACAGGTCTAAATAATGGCAACAACGTGATCACAGGGGTCGCTGACGGCGATATCTCCAGTACCAGTACTGATGCCATCAACGGCAGTCAGTTGTTCCAAACGGTCAGTGCGAATACCACTCGATACTACAGTGCCAATTCAACTGGCGGTGACAATGAGTTCAACGACGGCGCAACTGGTACTAATGCGCTCGCGCTAGGCAGAAACGCCAAAGCGCAAGGCGGGCAAACCATTGCTATCGGTAGTAGCTCAAGTGGTCAAGACACTATTGCCAGTGGTCAGCAATCCATTGCGATCGGTGCTAATGTAGTATCAGCAGGCGATTCATCGATTGCCATTGGTGGCGATGATTTAGACGCGGCTTCTAGAGCCAATATTGATGGTAGCACGCCTGGTACCGATCTAAACAGCGGTAGCGTCAATACGGTATTTAGATACTACGCTAAGCGCGATCTGCTCGATCCAAACGATAGATTTGCAGATAATACAGCCTCTGTAGGCGCAGCCTCAATCGCTATCGGTGCCAAGTCACGCTCTACAGGTGCTTTATCTACAGCTGTAGGTATTCAATCCACCACAGAAGGAACAGCTGCATCTGCTTTTGGTGTCGCAGCATCCGCCTCAAAAGATGGCTCAGTAGCGCTTGGTGCAGGCTCTCTCACAGACAGTGAGGCGACCTCTGAGACCACTATGACCATCAACGGAGAGGTTTATAGCGTTGCAGGGAATGTGCTAGATGACGATCAAAACGTCAAAATAGGCGCACAGCTATCGGTTGGCTCAGAAGGGTTTGAGCGTCAAATAAAAAACGTCGCAGGCGGCGAAGTTAGTGCGACCAGTACCGATGCGATAAATGGCAGTCAACTGGCAGCGACCAACTCTGCGATCGAAACTAATAGTACGACGCTCGGTCAAGGTCTCGACTTCACAGGCGACAATACCAGCGTTACCGTCAATCGTCAGCTTGGTCAAAAGCTGACAGTAAAAGGCGGTGCTACTAGTCTTACTGACAATAACATCGGCGTTGTCGCTGACGATAATGATAACTCGCTGAGTATAAAGCTTGCGCAAGATATCGATCTGACTGAAGACGGTAGCGTCACTACGGGTAATACGGTAGTCAACAATGATGGTATTAGCATAGCGAGCAGCTCTAACAATGGTAGCAATGGTCAATCAGTAGTGCTATCAAGTTCAGGTCTAGATAACGGTGGTAACAAGGTTACCAACGTTCTGGACGGTACGATTGATGTTAATAGCTTAGATGCTATTAATGGTAGTCAATTGTTCGAGACCAATGAGAACGTCACGACCAATACGACCAACATCAGTAATAACACCACTGATATTGAAACCAATACCACGGACATCTCAACCAATACCACTAATATCGGTACGAACGCGACCAATATTAATAAAGGTATTAAGTTTAATGTCAACGATGACCTGCAAAAGACCTTTGCCCTCGGTGAAGAGATCAAACTCAACACGGACAATAATCTCACTACTACAGCACTCTCTAGCGGCAATGGTATCGAGCTGGGATTAGCAAACGTCGTCAACATTGGTATGGACAACCCTGTCCAAATCGATGGCACTGCGGGGACAATCTCAGGTCTGACTAATACTAGTTTTGACGCCACTCAGACTTACACCGGCGGACAGGCAGCAACGCAAGAGCAGCTCCTAGAAGTCAATAACAGTGTGAACGACACGGTGAATCAAGGTCTCGACTTTACAGGGGACAATACTAGTGTCACTGTCAATCGTAGACTCGGGCAAAAGCTGACAGTCAGAGGCGGAGAAGACGATACGGATAGACTCGCTACTGGCGATAACATCGGCGTCATTGCCAACGACAGTGACAACTCACTTAATCTACAACTGGCTAAAGATTTAAGGGGTCTAAACAGTGCTGAGTTTGGTGGCGGTGTTAGTATCTCAGCCAATGGTCTTAACAACGGTAATAACAAGATTACCAATGTCGCACCCGGTACCGTCCCTGATGACGGGGTGAACTTTGCGCAACTATCAGAGGTCAATGATGACGTGACTGATAACACCACGAACATCACTACCAATACGACAAACATTGAGACCAATACAACCAATATCAGTACTAACACTACTAACATCAGTAATAATGCCACAGATATTGCGAAAGGCATTAATATTGGTGATGGCGATAGTGACAACGATCAGCAGTTCGCTCTAGGCGATACGATCAACGTCACAGGCGATAGCAATATTAGTACCACGGCTTCTGCTACAGGCGTCCAAGTTGAGCTAAACAAAAACATTGACTTGATGGACGATGGCAGTGTCACTATTGGTAATACGGTAGTCAACAATGACGGTATTAGCATCGCGAATAGCTCTAACAATGGTAGCAATGGTCAATCAGTAGTGCTATCAAGTTCAGGTCTAGATAACGGTGGTAACAAGATTACCAACGTTCTGGACGGTACGATTGATGCTACTAGCTTAGATGCTATTAATGGTAGTCAATTGTTTGAGACGAATGAGAACGTCACAACCAATACGACCAACATCAGTAACAACACTACTGACATTGAAACCAACACCACGAACATCTCAACCAATACTACTAATATCGGTATGAACGCGACCAATATTAATAAAGGTATTAAAATCAATGTCAACGATGATCTGCAAAAGACCTTTGCCCTCGGTGAAGAGATTAAACTCAATACTGATAGCAACTTAACAACCACTGCGCTACCAACAGGCGATGGCATGCTATTAGGTCTAGCACCAGATCTAACTGGCCTAAATAGTGCAGACTTTGATGGCGTAAATATCTCATCAAGTGGTATTGATGCCAACAGCACTCAGATTACCAATCTAGCCAGCGGCGGTAATGTTGCTACTAACGCGGCAAACATTGGTGATATTCAAACGGCAGCGACTCGCGCGAGAACGCAAGTGGTCAAAGGAACCAACGTAGCAAGCGTTGATAGAAGCGTTGATAGTGATACCGGACAAGATATCTATACGGTCAATGCTAATGGTGCAAGCGCTAGCGCAGGCTCCTCGGCAGTTCGTGTAGAGGCAGGTGCTCAAGATTCTACCACTAATATTACTGATTACAGTATTGACTTGAGTGATGAGAGTAAGTCCAGTTTGGCAAGTGCAGATACGGCGCTACAAACTATTGTTACGCAGATTGATGGTCAAGATGTCAAAACGCTAGATAGAGATAATAACAGTGCCAACTTTGTCACTGGCAACAACATCGTCCTATCTGAAGATGACGGCGCTATAAAAATTGCAACCGCTGATGACTTAATCTTGACGAGTGTCACAACGGGCAATACCCTGATGAATGATAATGGTATTACCTTGAGTGGCGGCGACAATGATAGCGTGACCCTTAGCAATAACGGTCTAAATAACGGTGGTAATCGTATCACTAACGTCGATGACGGTACGGCTGACACTGACGCGGTCAATCTAGGCCAGCTTAGAGCCACTAGCACTATTATGGATCAAGGCCTAAACTTCGATGGGGATAATGGCAGTACCATTAATAGAAAAATGGGTGAGACCCTCATGATCAAAGGTGGACAGTCGGATACGGATAGACTAGCCACAGGCAATAACATCGGCGTTGTCACTGATGATAGTGATAACTCACTCAACCTACAACTGGCTAAAGACTTAAGAGGTCTAAACAGTGCTGAGTTTGGTGGTGGTGTTAGTATCTCAGCCAATGGTCTTAACAACGGTAATAACAAGATTACCAATGTCGCACCCGGTACCGTCCCTGATGATGGCGTGAACTTTGCTCAGCTATCAGCGACCAATGATAGCGTGACAACCAACACTACGAACATTACCCAAAACACCACTGATATTGAGACAAATACGACCGATATCACGACCAATACCACGAATATCAATACCAACGCGACTGACATCGATAAAGGTATCAAGATTGGTGATGGCGATAGTGACAACGATCAGCAGTTCGCCCTAGGCGATACGATTAACGTCACAGGCGATAGCAATATCACCACCACGGCTTCGGCAACGGGTGTCCAAGTCCAGCTCAATAACCAGCTAAACTTGGGCATGGATGGTCGTATGCAGATTGGTAATAGTCTTATAGATAATGATGGCTTCACTTTCGTTAATAGTGAGAACAATCGTACCGTGAGATTGAGCAATCGTGGTCTTGATAACGGTGGCAATGTGATTCGCAACGTCGATCGCGGCGTAGAGCTGACTGATGCTGTCAACGTAGGTCAACTACAAGAAGCCACATCTACGGTGAGTCCTCAGTGGACCTTGAGCGCGCAAAGCGATACACCAACGTCAGTTGGTAACGGTAACGTCGATATGAGTAATGCTGATGGCAATATCAGTGTGACGCGTGCAGTTAGGTCTCCGTTTAGAGCAGTAGGCGGCAACGATTTGAGCTTTGATCTCAACTCAGATCTAAGCGTGGATAGTGTCACTACTGGTCAAAGCTCAGTGAGCGACAATGGCTTTAGTATCATCGGTGGTCCTAGTATGACGCGCGCTGGTATTGACGCTGCCGACAACAAGATTACTAACGTACAAAACGGTATCGTATCAGCGGATAGTCAAGATGCGATTAATGGCAGTCAACTCTATGACCAAGCCAACGGTATCAGCAGTATTATTGGTGGTAATACAATATATAATGCTGAGGATGGCAGCTTCACCAATAGTAATATTGGTGGTACAGGTCAAGCCAGCATAGACGGCGCAATCGCTTCTATCAAACAAGGCGAGACGGTCATCAACAACAATATCGAGGTCAATCGCAGTAATATCGCGACTAATACCACGAACATTGCGACCAACACTACTGATATTGTAACGAACACAACCAATATCAGCGCCAATACCACGCATATTACAGCCAATAAGGATAAGCTGGATGCGGGACTCAACTTTGGAGCGGATAATGGCGCGGTTATCAACAAGCCAATCGGCGATGGCAGCGTACTAAGCTTTGAAGGTGGTAATAACATTAACACCAGCGCTGAGGGCAGTACGATTACCTTTGATCTCAGTGGTAACATCAACGTTGATAGTGTGACGACAGGTACCACCACTATTAATAGTACTGGCATCACGATGCAAGGTGGCCCAAGCATGACAGCGCAAGGCTTCAATGCAGGGAACCAGCGCGTGACAGGAGTTGCTAATGCAGTTGAAGCAACAGACGCCGTCAACTACGGACAGCTCAACGCCCTTAATAGTCGTCTTAGCAATAACATGAGCGATCTGGGCTATAAGATCGATGAAGTGGAAGATGAAGCCAACGCGGGTATCTCAGCTGCTATGGCAATGTCTTCACTACCACAAGCTTACATCATAGGTAAGTCTATGGTCGGCGGCGGTATCGGTACTTATAATGGCGAGGCTGCGGTTGCAGTTGGTGTCTCGCAGCTATCAAGTGATGGTCGCTGGGTCATCAAAGTCAACGGCACTGCAGATACCGAAGGTAACTTTGGCGGCGCAGTCGGTGCAGGCTTCCATTTTGACTAAATCTAATCGTTAACCACATAAAAACAGGGCCACTAGCGCCTTGTTTTTTTATGGTTTAATGTATAGCACGTAAAATGATATCCACTAACGGATTTAAAAATAATAATAGATTGAGGATACGATAATGCCCCTTTTGAACACTAAGCTTATCATAGGGTCAGGGATGATTCTGACAGGCGCGGCGGCTGGCTGTACGACAACGTCCGCACCAGATATTGCGACAACTACGAAAACAGATACAAAAAAACCACCTAACGTCCTAGTGATTATGGCGGATGATTTAGGCTTCTCGGACATAGCGCCTTATGGCGGCGAGATCGATACGCCCAATCTCAATAGACTGGCAGAACAAGGCGTACGCTTTAGTGATTTTCAGGTCACGCCGTATTCAGCGCCTTCAAGAGCCGCCTTTTTGACCGGGTCCGATCCGCATAAAGTGGGTCTGGGTAATCTATCTGAGATTGCCACAGATGAGCAGCAAGAGAGTCCACTGTATTTAGATCACCTCAATGATAGAGCCTTAACTATCGCTCAACGCATGCAGCAAGCAGGCTATTTTACGGTGATGTCAGGTAAGTGGCATTTGGGTACAGAGGCTGACGCGGCGCCGTATCGCTGGGGATTTGATGAGACCTTTACCATGCTAAAAGGTCAAGCCAATCACTTCAAACGCGAGAACTATCCTGAAGGTCCCGATGGCGCGGACTTATATCGCCGTAACGGTAAGCTTACTGAGATACCTGATGATTTTTACTCCTCCAAAAATTATGCTAATTATTTAATCGATACTCTAAATAAGCGTCCAGCTGATAAGCCCTTCTTTGCTTACATCCAATTTACTGCGCCACATGCACCTTTACAAGCGCCAGATGCCGATATTGCCAAGTACGACGGCCGCTATAATGCCGGACCACGCACGCTTGCAAAAGAGCGCTTTGAAAGTGCCAAACGCTTAAATCTGATACCTGAATCCGCCCGCCAGCCTGAACTTATTGGTGTACCTGCATGGGATAGTTATACTGAGCTCCAGCGACAAAAAGAGATCAAGCGCATGCAGATTTATGCAGGCATGATCGATAATATGGATCGCCATATCGGTAAGATATTGTCAAATCTTGCGGCCAAAGGTGAGCTGGATAACACTTATGTGTTTTTCTTCTCAGATAACGGCTCTGATGGCAAGTACTGGAAGGACTTACCAGAGTGGGGCGATTGGGTTACAGGTGCACACGATAACTCGCTAGCTAACATGGGTAATTATGACAGTTACGTCTCCTTAGGCACGGGCTGGGCGCAGGCGTCTAACATGCCGTTCTCGCTTTTTAAAGGATTTACAACCGAAGGCGGCGTACATTCGCCTTTGATTATAAGTGGTCCAGGCGTTGCCAAAAATAAGATATCGGGTAAATATACTAACGTAACTGATATTGTCCCGACTATTTTGGATATGACGGGCGTGACTAAAGCAACGCCTACTGGCAAAGCACCTATAGACGGCACCACTTTGATCCCAGCGCTTAAAAATCCTAATCCGACGTGGCAAGGACCATCTGAGCCTGTGGTATTAGAGATGAATGGTGGTAAAACAGTGCGCTACGGTGATTACAAGTTACTGGCAATAACCAGTCGTCCATCGGGTTTGGACTCAAACCTAATCGAAGCGCAGCAGTGGCAGCTGTTTAATCTAAAGCAAGATCCAGGTGAAACTACGGATCTGTCGAGTAGATATCCGCGAATACGCGATCGTATGATTGGTTTTTATAACGATTATGCACAAGATGTAGATGTGATTGAAGTCTCACCGACGAGCAAGTAAAGCATGACAAGTAAAGTATAAACAGTGAGAGTTGCGCTCAGTCTACTGTTTTATTGATCCATTGTTTTTCGTTGTCCTTGATACTCACTATATTTAGTGAGTATCTTGCTATTTACTCTCTCATTTATTCATTTTATAGTTTACTCACATTACATATACTGCAGCTACCTTATGAATCGTATTCCAACTGTTCCTGTCGGCTTACACGTTCCTAGTATCTATCCCAAACTCAAGCGCGCTGAGTCCGATCAGGCCGCTTATCGCTTTCACACTATGCTCAAGCCCAGCGGCGCGGCTTGCAATATCAACTGCGATTACTGCTTTTATTTGCATAAGCAAGACTTGCTCAATCAGCCTCGTCATCCAAGGATGAGTGATGTCACCTTAGAGCAGCACATTAGACAATATATCGAAGGGCAAGCTGGCGCAAGCGAGGTTGTCTTTACGTGGCAGGGCGGCGAGCCTACCTTGATGGGTTTGGATTTTTTTGCCCGAGTGATTGAGCTACAACAGCGTTATGCTGCCAAAGATATGACGATATATAACGATATCCAGACCAATGGACTGCTGCTTGACGATAAGTGGTGCACGTTTTTAGCGGCCAATAACTTTTTGGTTGGGCTGTCGATCGATGGGCCCAAACACTTGCATGATCGCTATCGCCGTACTAACAATGATAAGCCAACCTTTGATCTCGTCATGACCGCCGTTAAGCGTCTCAAGTCGTATGGTATTCCGTTTAATGCCTTGTGCGTCGTCAATGACGCCAACGCCAAGGAGCCTTTGGTCGTTTATCGGTTTTTACGTGATGAGGTCGCGCCGCGTATGATTCAGTTTTTAGCAGGGGGTTGAGCCCACTGACTTTAAACAAGTCGCGCCGTTATACTGGCAACCAGATGAGCTACAAAGGATAGATGAGCTGCAGCTTGAGGATGATACTCATTCCAATGACGCTATTAGTAATACGAATGACAATGCTGATACTAGTGCTAACCACAGTATCGTTACCGCGTGGTCGGTGAGTCCTGAGGCTTGGGGTGAGTTCTTGAGTACGGTTTGGCAAGAGTGGCTGGAGAAGGATATCGGTCAAGTATTTGTTGATCACTTTGAAAATACTATCTCACAAGTCTTTGGTAAGGGACCACAAAAATGTACCACAGCTGCTGTTTGTGGCAAGGCATTAGCGCTGGAGCATAGCGGCGATCTGTACTGCTGCGATCACTTCGTTTATCCTGAGTACAAGCTCGGTAATATCCATAACACTCATCAAGGCGATCTGGCTTTTAGTAAAAAACAGCAGCAGTTTGGCTATCTCAAACAAAGCACGCTACCTGAGTACTGTAAGCAGTGCGACTATTTAGAGCTATGCTGGGGCGACTGTCCCAAGCACCGCTTTATCAAGACCCCTGATGGCGAGCTGGGGCTAAGCTATTTATGTGCTGGTCTCAAAACCTATTATGCTCAAGTCACCATGGATAAAGCTCGGGTTAAGACTAAGCTTGGCTGGTAACGCTTTTAGTATGGAGAAGACAATGACAAACAGTGACATGCAAGATATGGAAAACCAACGCGCAAGCTACTTGATTAATAAAGAGTACAATAAGTTTGCAGCGCTTTGTGATCCAGATCTACGCTACGTGCATAGCAATGGCGATATTGATGATTTATCCTCATATTTACAAAAACTACAATCAGGTTTTTATAACTATCAAGAGATGACATATACCGTCGATAACGTTATCGATATGCAAAGTTATATACTAGTGACAGGAGAGTTGCATATAGAGCTAACTATTGATGATCAGCCGCGCAGCTTACAAAATCGCGCTTTATCCCTTTGGAAAAAGGAGCAGGGACGATTGAAGTTTTTGATGTATCAAGGCACGCCAGTCAGTGACTAACTAACTCATAACCCCGTAACACGCCGTTACGGGGTTATTTGATTAGTAATGATAATTTTTGCGTCATATATTTAAATCAGCCTACGCGAGAAAATACTTGCAATTAAGATAATACTGAATTACATTATAAGAAATGGATTATTTTATACGTAAATTGGTGAATTGGATATATTTATCAATTGAACTAGCAAGGAGCACCCCATGTCAATGATTGACAATAATCTCTCATCCTTTCTCGATATCGCCAGCGATTCTGATTTTTCTATTCACAATCTGCCTTATGGCATCTTTAGTGATACTACCAACGACAAACGCCGTGCTGGCGTGGCTATTGGTGACTACGTCTTAGATCTAGCGCTACTCGAAGAAGAGGGGGTGCTTACGTTAGACGGCGGGCGCTACTTTGATCAGCCTACGCTAAATGCGTTTATTGACTCTGGACGCGATAACTGGACGCTGGCACGTAAAACCATTCAAAGCGTGCTCTCAAGCAGCAACGACACCTTAAAAAATAACCAAAACCTACAAGACAAAGCGCTGTACCAGCAAGCAGAGGTGACCCTGCATCTGCCCGTCGATGTGCCAGGCTATACAGATTTTTATTCTTCAAAGGAGCATGCCACTAACGTAGGTACGATGTTCCGTGATCCCGATAACGCGCTATTGCCTAACTGGACTGAGATGCCCGTTGGTTATAATGGTCGCGCCAGCACTGTCTTTGTGACGGGTTCAACCGATATTGTACGCCCATCCGGTCAGCTCAAACCCAATGATAGCGAGCGTCCTGTTTTTTCCGCGTGCAAGCGTCTGGATTTTGAGCTTGAAACCGCTTTTATCGTTGGTAAACCAAATAAAATTGGTGAACCTATTGCGATTGAAAATGCGTGGGAGCACATCTTTGGTATGGTGCTATTTAACGATTGGTCCGCTCGCGATATTCAAAAGTGGGAATACGTGCCTTTAGGCCCTTTTAATGCCAAAACTTTTGCCTCTGAGATATCGCCTTGGATTGTCACCATGGATGCGCTTGCCCCTTTCAAAACTGAGCTGCCAACCCAAGACCCGCAGCCTCTAGCGTATCTACGTGAACAAAATCCTAGCAGTAGCTTTGATATTAACTTATCCGTAGCGATACTTCCCAAAAATGCCGATAGCGCCACTCTCGTTTGTCAAACCAACTTTAAATACATGTACTGGTCAATGGCGCAGCAGTTAACGCATCATACTATTACAGGCTGTAAAGTTGAGGTCGGCGATATGATGGGGTCAGGGACGATCTCAGGCCCCACACCTGACGCCTACGGTTCAATGCTTGAGATCGCGTGGAATGCAACTAAACCTGTAACACTCAAGGATGGCAGTACGCGCACCTTTATCGAAGATGGTGATACGGTCATTATGAAAGGCTATAGCGAAAAAGACGGTATCAGAGTGGGCTTTGGTGAAGTACGCGGTAAAGTGCAGCCTGCGCTAGAATTTAGCTTCGATACCTGATGCACGATACATAACTGTTTGTACATAACTGTTCTATACACATTGAGAACGGGTATCAGTGTCTAACCTCAGGCGTATGGATGGTGGATAGTCTGTATGACATATTGCTAAAGGTATGCAAACGCACAGCGTACGACCACCGTCTTAAATTTTACGCCCTATCATAAGGATAATGATATGAGTTTTAAAATAGAGAAGATTCATCACGTTGCTTATCGCTGCAAAGATGCCAAAGAAACCGTGGAATGGTACAAAAAACATTTAAATATGGATTTTATCTTAGCTTTTGCAGAGGATCACGTGCCCTCGACTAAAGCTTTTGATCCTTATATGCATATTTTTTTGGACTCTGGTAATGGCAACGTCTTAGCGTTTTTTGAAGTACCCAATCAGCCTGAGATGGGATTTGATCCGAACACGCCAGACTGGGTGCAGCACTTAGCACTCAAGGTCAAAGATCGCGACGCGCTCATGGCGGCAAAAGAACAACTAGAGTCTGCTGGTATTGATATCGTTGGGGTGACTAATCACGGTATCTTTCACTCTATTTACTTCTTTGATCCTAACGGCCATCGCTTGGAGTTGACTTACGACGATAATGCAGCAGAAGGCAAAATCTCTATGATTACCGAAGCGATGAAGCAAGAGATGCTGGACGAATGGTCACGGACGAAACGCGCGCCTGCCCACACGCAATTTTTGCATGCTGAGGAGCTTCAAGAGGCCAAACAACAAGTACCGTTAGGCGAATAACTATTCTTTGGCACAGCTACTCCTATAAAGTAGCCTTATACAACATCACTATTTATTGTGATCACTCAGTAAATATTAGAACCTAACTCACGAAAATAAACCATCAAGAAAGGACTCTCTGATGAAGACCAAACTATCTACTTCAATAGCGCTTGCAATGGCGATGACTGTATCAGGACTGACGCTTTCCGCATGCTCAAATGGTGAACAAACAGCAACAGCTGATGGTAGCTCAAATGAAGTGACTACGCTTAGATTTTCGCATTTTATGACTGCCAACGATAATATCAATACCGAAGGCTTTGAGCCTTGAGCCAAAAAAATCGAAGAGGAATCAAACGGTCGCTTAAAAGTTGAGATATACCCCTCATCAAGTCTGAGCGAAGCGGGCGCGACGTATGACGCTTCTGCTAAAGGAACTGTAGATATTGGTATGCAAGTACAAGGCTATACGGCGGGACGTTTTCCGTTGACTCAGGTTGTGGAGCTACCGGGCATATCGAACACAGCGCAGCAGCAGACCTGTATCTTGTATAAGCTCTATGATGATGGCGTGATTGCCGATGAGTATTCGGATACTCACTTGTTGTCTCTAATGGGTACAGGGCAGGGGGCGTTGCATACCGTTGAGACGCCTATACGTACGCCAAGTGATATGAAAGGTATGCGTATTCGTCAGCCTTCAGCTGTTGCTAGCCACGTAATTGAGGCGCTTGGCGCAGCGCCCATCGGTATGCCGATCGGTGAGGTTTATACTTCATTACAGCGCGGTGTCATGGATGGTATGGCGGCAACGTGGCAGCCTATTCAGGCATTTCGTTTAGACGAGTTACTTAGCACGCATACGAATATACCTTTTTATAACTCCACCCTTGTGATATCCATGAATAAGGATAAATACGAGAGCTTACCTGACGATCTAAAAAAGGTCATCGATGATAACTCAGGTATAGTCTTGTCAGAGCGTATCGCAAAGATATTTGACGAAAGTAATGACGCCGCTATGGCTGCTGCCCGTGCGAATGGGGACACGATGATCGACATCCCCGATCCTCTCAATGATCCGAATTGGAGAGGACCGTTACTTGAGGGCACGCAAAGATATCTCGATGAAGTGGCACAAAAAGGACTGGATGGCGAAGCGGTCTATGAGCAAGTCAAAGCCGCAAGCGCCGCTTGCAAAATTTAACTTATGAAGGGAATCAGCCATGAATGCTATGGTTAGACTCAGTAACCTCATCTCCCGCGTCTGTCAGTTCATCGGTGGCATGAGCCTCGTTATCATTGTCCTTGTCACTATTGTCGACGTAAGCACGCGTTATATCTTTAAACTCACAGGCGGGGAGATGGGCTTTACGGTTAAGGGCGGCGTTGAGATCGTCTCCTACTTTATGCTCTTTGCTTTGTTAGCGGCTTTTGCAGCTTACGTCGAGCGCTCCCAGATTATCGTTGATGTCTTTACTCAAAAGATGCCCAAAGCCATCAAGGGTTATATGATGGCGGTATTCATGCTCGGGTTTTTCTTATTGGGCTTAGTGTTTACGTGGGGGCTTTATGAGAGTGCTATCGATGCTATGGAATTTGGTAAAGTCACACAGGATCTGAGGGTGTCGATGATGCCCATCTACCTTGCCAGTGCAGTGCTGAGCTTACTGCTCGCCATTCGCGCTTTGATTGAGTCCATTATCATCTTTAAGACGGGCGAGTTCTATGACGCCGAGGAGACGAACTCATGAGTCCTGAAAGTATTGGGGCCATCGGCCTATTGTGTATGATCTTGATGGTAGTGGTGAGAATACCCGTTGCCCTTGCTATGCTTATCGTAGGTGTCGGCGGTTTTGCGGCAGTCACTACGCCTCAAAGCGCTTTACAAATGCTCAAAGACATCCCTGTCGACGTCCTTGCTAAATACGACTTTAGTGCCATACCTTTATTTATACTGATGGGTGTGTTTGCTGCGCATTCAGGAATGGCTGGGAAGCTTTTTGAGGCGACTCGCATTATCTTTGGCGGCGTACGAGGGAGTTTGGGAATTGCAGGTATCGGGTCTTCAGGTATTTTTGCTTCCATCTCAGGGTCCTCTCTAGCCACTGCTTCTACCATGACGAGAGTCGCTTTGCCACCCATGGAAAAGTACGGTTATCAGCCCGGTTTTGCTTGTGGTATTTTAGCCGCAGGCGGTACGCTAGGGATTATGATACCTCCTAGTATCGCGCTGCTCGTCTATGCCATCTTAACGGAGCAGTCAGTAGGTGATATGTTTATCGCCGGCTTCTTGCCCGGTATCTTGGGTATGGTCATGTACTCTATCACCGTCATGCTTATGGTACGCTGGAAGCCGCACTTAGCTCAGCGCGGCGAGCGGACGTCGTGGAAAGCTAAGCTGCTATCGTTGACGGGGCTTATCCCCTTTGGTTTTATCTTTGTCATCATTATCGCAGGTATCTTTTTTGGCTTATTTACCCCCACTGAGGGCGCGGCAGTAGGCGCTTTTGCTTCTTGGGCTTATGCTGCCTTCAAGGGCATGCGTATGAAAGGCTTAAAGCAGTCTTTGGTTGAGACGCTGGCCCTGTCGGCGGTCGTGTTCTTTATGCTTCTAGGCGCTGAGGCTTTGGGCTATTTTATCTCAGTGTCGCGTCTATCTTATACCCTCGCTTCATGGATCGGCGGTCTATCGATCAGTCCAATGTTTGTGCTGCTCGCTATCTTGCTGATGTACTTTTTGCTGGGTCTCTTTATGGACGCCTTAGCCATGCTAGTGATCACTATTCCAGTTGTCTTTCCTATTATTGTAGCCTTAGGGTTTGATCCGGTTTGGTTTGGCATTGTGGCGGTATTGACCGTAGAGTTGGGTCTTATTACTCCGCCTATGGGTATGAACATCTTTGTCATTAAGGCGGTAGCGCCGCACATTAAACTGTCCGATATGTTTAAAGGTGTCGCTCCCTTTATCCTCTCCGACTTTATCAGGCTCGCTATCTTACTGGCGTTCCCAGCGATATCACTGGTGCTTTTAGGATAAATGGATATTTGTTATTAGGTTCACAAATAGTGAACTAGAGATCTACTTGTCAGCACTCACTATGGTACAAAGACCTTGGATAAGGTAACTAAACCAAAAGGTAACTAAACTAACTTATAAAATATAAGGATATATTTAATGACTGGTTTTAATCGTAAGCTGGTAATTGGTTCAGGGATGATGCTAACGGGCATATCAGTAGGACAGGCTGCAACCCTCGCTGATACGGATGTTAATAATACAGCTTCAGCTATAGAGAATCAGAAGCCGCCCAATGTTTTGGTCATTATGGCAGATGATTTAGGATTTTCAGATATCTCTCCTTATGGCGGAGAGATTCAAACGCCTAATCTACAAATGTTAGCAGAGAATGGGGTAAGTTTTACGGATTTTTCAGTAACGCCATATTCTGCACCATCAAGAGCTACGTTTTTGACGGGTTCTGATCCGCACGAAGTGGGATTGGGTAATTTGATTGAGTTAAGTACGCCTGAACAAAAACAGGATCCTGATTACGTCGGTCACTTGAACGACAAAGCGCTAACGGTCGCGCAGCGTTTGCAGCAGGCAGGTTATTATACAGTCATGTCCGGTAAATGGCATTTGGGAAAACGTGCCGAAGACGCGCCTACCAATTGGGGTTTTGATAATTATTTTGGTTTATTGATAGGCGAGGCCAATCATTTTGACCGTCCTAATTATCCAGAAGGTCCAGATGGAGCACAGTTGTATCGGTTGGATGGTGAACTCACCGATATACCCAAGGACTTCTATTCTTCGACAACTTATGCTGATTATTTGATGGACTCTTTAAATAATCGTCCAGACGACAAGCCTTTCTTTGCGTATCTACAATTTACTGCCCCGCACTCGCCGCTACAAGCCCCGCGTGAGGATATAGAAAAGTATAGCGGTCAGTATCAAGAAGGCCCACGCGCGCTTGCCGAGCAGCGTTTTGAAAATGCGAAGAGACTAGGATTTATCCCTGAAACTGCCAAACAACCTACCATGGTGGGCTATCCTGAATGGGACAGTTTTAGTGAAGAAAACAGACAAAAAGAGATTAAACGCATGCAGATCTATGCTGCTATGGTCGATAATATGGATGCCAATATTGGTAGAGTCCTAGATAGTCTCAAACAAAAAGGTGAGCTTGATAACACTTATGTGTTTTTCTTCTCGGATAATGGCGCGGCTGGCAAATATCGCGAAACGGCAGGGCGCTGGAAAGACTGGGTGAATAATGCTCATGATAATTCTTTGGATAACATGGGTAACTATGACAGTTATGTCTCACAAGGATTAGGCTGGGCACAAGCGTCAAACATGCCGTTTTCGCTTTTTAAAGGCTATACGTCTGAAGGGGGTATACGCTCGCCCTTGATTGTTACAGGTCCTAATATCCCAGAAGCTAAAGTCTCAGGTAAATACACCAATCTTATGGACATTGCGCCTACTATCTTAGATATCGTCGGCGCACCTAAAACCACGCCAGCGAGTAAAGCGGATATAGATGGTAAGAGCTTGATGCCAGAGCTCACAGAGCCTAGCAGCCGTTTGCAGCTACCTAATACCCCACAAGTGTTAGAGATGAACGGTGCCAAAACTGTTCGCCTCGGACACTACAAAGCGCTTGCTAATACGCACAGATTTGCAGGACTTGATGATAATGTAATACCAACGCAAAAATGGCAATTGTTTAATTTGGTGCAAGACCCAGGCGAGACCACAGATTTAGCCAAACAGTATCCTAAAATATTGGATGGGCTAATAGCCGATTACAATAGTTATGCGCGTGACGTTGGGGTGGTTGAAGTGTCCCCATCGAGCAAGTAATCCTATACGCTTGGCTATAAATAATACCTATCACAAGATACCATCTTTGATAGGTATTTTTGTATTAAATAAAGCGTACTTAACAAAAGTACGCTTATCGCACCTAAAGATAAACCCTTTGTTAAAAAACAGGGTTAAGATTAGAAGGTATCCGTCTCGCAAGATTAAAAAATCTGATGCTGCTCAATAATTTTGAGTATCTCATCTGCTACCTGATGTTGTTCAGTGATAGGCAGCTGTTCTGACGTACCTATGATAGTAATCGCGTACTCCAGTACGCCATCCTCCGCACTAAAATGCTCGGCTGTGCTCTGCGACATAAATATGGGGATGCTGATAGCGTTAATGCCTTTGACTAAAGTACCCGCTACGGTGTTATACCCTTGCTGACGAATAGTGTCTTGTAGCTTGGTAAACCGTACCCACTTCTCAGAGACCTCTGAGAGGTCTACTTCCTCGTTGGACGATTCAGCGTGTCGAAGAAAAGAGGACTTAGCGTTATGGGTATTGTGTTGCCATTCTGTAAATAAAAGCGGTTTGATAATGTCCTGAGATTGATAACTTGCAAATAATTGTCCCGTCGCTGACGTTGATAAGGGCATACGTGATCCTATACGGGTCATGATATTAATGGGACTATCGGGTTCAATGAACTGAATAATAACAGGACCCTCGCTAAACCATTTAGAGATCTGTACCCCGCAATTCAATACGTCTCTAATTTCATTAGCAATATGCGTCAAACGCTCAAAGATATTGCTTTGGTTAAGACCTGTGTATGCTAGCGCATTGACACGTGCTCCTATCTTATAGCGGCCATCAGTAAGCTGACAGGCGTAGTTTTTACGGATAAGACTTACTAAGTAGCGATGGGCTTTTGATGGATGCATATCCATAGCTTTAGCAACATCTTTTAGCATCATAGGGTCACGATTATCAATAAGAACGTCTAATATCGATAGCCCAATCTCTAAGGACTGGACACCGTTTTGATTTTTACTTGTTATAACTTTTGATGATGTCATACTGACCTTTAAAAGTAGTGATATAGTTGATCCGATTTAAAAAGAATGCCCGGCTACTGGTATAAATCTCCTCGCTTGTTGGGCGATCTCAAAACGCTAAAAGCTCCGCTGTGTTCATTCGAATAGCACGCTTAAGCGTTCGTGGCTTTTTACTTTGGACTAACGATATCGATTAACGAAGATATCAATTAACAAAGATATTAATTATAAGGTATATCAATTACTTATAGTGTAATTTCATACATTATATTCAATGTCAAAAATAAGCAAATGAATACAGCGTACTCTTGAGTGTGGATAAAAAACAACGAAAGCTACTCGTTACAACATGAGTGAAATAAAAAAAAGCGACAAGTATGATACCTGTCGCTGCTTGAGTAAAGAGGGTCGTTTTATTCCGAATAACTTGCTTGGGCTACGCCTAGTAGAAGCGGCACGCTTAAGTTCGACAAGCAGCACCTGCCGCTTTCGCTTTTTGATAGACGTCTTGGGCATCAACTCCGTCCACGCTATTTAAATATTTTTGCACGCCAGCTTCAAGGGGGGCTTGCCATGCTGGATTATTAAGTGGATCAGGAATCTCAACCATAGTATCACCGTTATCGATCGCTGCTTGTCTGACCCTAGCATTCACCCGATCGAATACCTGTGACCCTTTAGCGCCCATCTGAGCCCCTGAATTATCATCGATTACCTTTTTTAGATCATCAGGTAAGCTCTCATATTTATCTTTGTTCATCGTGACGATAAAAGCAGCATTGTAAAATGGGACATAGGTATGGCTATTCACCAACTCGTCTAAACGAAACGCTTCAATGGGTTGCCACGGCAAGCTCACCCCATCGATAACGCCGCGCTGCAAGGAGGTATAGGTGTCGCTCGCTGGCATGCCGATAGTCGTTGCGCCCACTGACTCGAGCATATCAGCCGCTACTGATGATGTGCGCCGAATGCGCATCCCATTTAAGTCTGCTGGCGTGCGAATGGGCGTATCGATCGTATGTAGGCCATGAGGTCCTGAACCCATCATGTAGAGTAGGTGCGTATCCTCGTATTCATCTGAGATAACGCCATCGTCATAGAGGGTGTGGAGCACACAGCTCAGCTGCTCGCCTGTTTCTGAAACCCCAGGCAGCTCAGCAATCTGGCTCACAGGGAAACGTCCACTCGTGTACCCTTGCGGCTGCACACCAATATCGACCGTGCCTTTTGCAGCGGCATCATAAGTTACATCAGGTTTGCTCAGAGTAGCTGACGGATAAATCTCAACCTTGATACGACCGTTCGAGTCTTCTTCTACTTGTCTTGCCCACGGTTCAAAGACTTCCTTATTCATAGGGTCATTGAGCGTCATAAAGTGCGAAAACCTTAAGGTTACGACGTCATCGCCCGTACTTGTTGTTTCTTGGTTAGAACAACTCGATAGCGCCAGTAAACCCATCAGGGCTACAACAGCAGATAATTTTTTATTCATCATAAAATCCTTTTTTGATGGCTTGATTGGGTGTTAACTATTGATAATGAAATATGAACGAATCGTTAAACATAAACAGCTAAACCACGAACTTGAATAAAAATAAAATAAACACGCCCTAATAAATTGCTTTTTGTATAATGAATTTTGGTTTATAAATTTTAGTATATAACGAAGCTTGCGCCTTGTGAAATGAGCGATATAAGAGCTAACATTGTATCCTTTTTAGCTTAATTTACGTATTATAGAATTAATAAAATAATTAAATTTCGCCATACATGCTGTTTTAATAATTGCTCAAACTCTTTTATACATTTAAGCTCGTTTCGAATTAAAATTTAGTATTCAATGGTTTACGCAATATGTAATAACTTCAAGTAAGAGCGTCAGGCAATTACGCTTGTGATTAACAAAATTTAACGTATAACTAGGTCGCTTATGCCACTAACCAATAAGACTCGTCACGGCGTCAAATCCATGGAGATCGGGCTGTCAATATTAGATGTACTGATAGATCAAAAAGAGCCTATGAAACTCAAAGACATCGCTGCAGCCATGCAAATGCACCCGGCTAAAATACATCGATATTTGGTAAGTTTGATCATAAAAGGTTATGCAGAACAGCTCGATGATGGCAGCTATACGCTAGGTAATCGAGTGGACGCGTTAAGGCAAGCGGGACTTGATCAAAATAATGTCATGGAGCAGCTCACCAAAATAGCCACCGATATCAAAAACAGTCTAAACTGCGGTGTACAGATCGCTAAGTGGTTTAGTGAAGGGCCTATCGTTATCAAATCCGTCGAGCCAAATACTGCGATCAGTATTATCACCCGTGTTGGCTCACGTATGCCGCTTGTGACCTCGGCAACGGGCAAACTACTCGCCAGCTATCAGCCTATTGATATTGTCAAACCTTTAGTATTAGCAGAGCTACAGACAACCCAGCCGCCTATGGCGTCCGCACTGTTTGATGATGAGGAGTTGAAAAAGGACAAAGCAGAGGTAGCAACGCAGTGGCGGCAGTTTGCAGACGCCTTGGCTGAGATTAGAGAACAAGGGTACTCGTATGCGACTGGTGACATGATGCGAGGGATTAACGCGTTTAGCATACCTATTGATATGCAGCCCTCACGCAACGATAAAGACTCTATCGTGGTGGCTATGAATCAAAGATTAGGGCATTCGATTACGGTGATTGGCACCGCAGAACAACTGCCTTTTAGCAAAAAACAAAAAATTATCAATAATATGCTCGCAATATCTAAACGCTATAAAATGCTATAGTTGTTTAAAGTCTATAACGGTTTAGAGATAGTGAGTTTAGGACAATCAAAGCAAGCATAAGAATAAGAAATAAGAATAAGGACAAAGTAACCAATATAAAAATATCGAGCCTGCCTGCACAGACTCGATAAATATTTAATTTAATATCTCATTGTTCAATGTCTATTATTAGTTGAGTTAGGTGACATTGACAGTGATGCTACCAAGGCCTTCAACTTGCGCCACCATAGTATCGCCTTTGACCACAGGACCTACGCCTTCTGGCGTACCCGTCATAATGAGATCGCCCGCTTTAAGCTCAAACAGCTCAGACAAGCGCGAGATCACCTCAGCGGTCTTCCAAATTAAATGGGTAATATTGCTTTGTTGCTTGGTTTCACCATTGACCGTCAGCTCGATATTACCGGCGGTTAATTCGTTGTCGCCATCGATAGGTGTCAGCTCACCAATAGGTGCAGAGTAATCAAAGGCTTTACCGACTTCCCAAGGACGACCTTGTTCACGCATTGTCATCTGTAGATCACGGCGCGTCATATCTAGCCCTACGGCATAGCCAAAGATGACATTTTTGGCGTCTTCAACTGAGATATCCTTGGCGTCTTTACCAATAGCGACGACCATCTCGACTTCATAATGATAGTTTTCAGTCATTGGCGGGTAGGGTATATCGACTGTTCCATCGTTTGCTACTGGTACGACAGACTCAGGGTCATTAGGCTTACAAAAGAAAAATGGCGGATTACGATCTGGATCAAAGCCCATCTCGCGCGCATGAGCGGCGTAGTTACGGCCAACGCAGTACACGCGGCGAACTGGGAACTTATCTTCTGTACCTTTAACATGTAATCCTACAGGCTCAAAAGGTTCAATCACATACGACATAACATACTCCTTTATTGTTGTTTATTTAAATCTAAATTAGTGATATCAAAAAGCATCTTTTTGGTTACTCGGATCGGCATCGATAAAAGCTTGTAGCGTATGACAGTGTTTATCAATCGCTTCAATATTTGGATAAGCACTCATGTCTACTTTGAAGCGATGTGCTGAGTATATCTGTGGTATCAAGTAGCAATCCGCTAAAGTAGGACTGTCGCCATAACAGAAATTACCGCGCTGCTTGTCTGCTGCTAGACGTTTTTCTAAGGCAGTAAAACCATCATTAATCCAGCGCTGACACCATTTTTTGACTTCCTCTTCGTCGACCGACAGCTCATTACGTAGGTATTGTAGGATACGGCGGTTATTGATTGGATGGATATCACAACCGATCATGGCACTCAGCGCTCTGACGCACATGCGACCCGCGCTATCATTGGGAAGTAATGGCGTATCAGGGTAAGTCTCTTCTAGCCACTCCAAGATAGCGGGGCTTTGAAACAATTGCAGATCGTCTGTTTGCAGGACAGGTACGAGACCTTGCGGATTAATCGCTTTAAACTCAGCCTCGAGCTGCTCATCTTGTGATAAGTTAACGACAACGGTTTCGTAGTCTAGGCCTTTTAAATTAAGCGCGATACGTACACGGTGCGAGGTACCGCTACGAAAGTAGCCATAAAGTTTCATCATAATAATCCCTTTAAATGATAAATAAAGTACTACAAATTATGGTAACTGGCTCAGCATTGTCACTACCTCGTTATTTTACGAGCGGGTAGGCAGTTACCGGTTCTCAATGTGCCGATTACACATCAGTTCTTTGACGCTCAGAGTAGAGTCCTAGTTTCTTTTGAAACGGTGATTCATCAGCGACAAAGATAAAAGCTGGCGTATCGTTTTGATTGGTTAAAGTAATATGAGCAAAACAAGGCGCGCAGCTGGTGTCAGAATTGATAAGTTCATGTCTGACCTCATCGACATCGACGACGACCTTGCCTTCTATAATATGGAAGATAACCGCGCACGAACGCCTTGGCAAACGAAGCACTTCGTTAGGGCGTAGCATAATCGCGCTAAAACCAATGACGTTTTGTGCATCTTTACCCGTTTCTGGGTTGATATACGTCACTTGTACCATATCGACATCTTCATTTGATGCGATGGACTCAAGCGATTTTTTGGTATTTGCCCAAGGATAGCGCAAAATAGGGTACTGGGCATTATTGCGCTGAAAGTTCTCAGTGGGGACAATACCGGGACCGTAGATAACAGGTATGGTACTGTGTTCACCTTTTACCTTTTCGCCTTCTTCAACATAGCTGGCTTCTGCATAATAGACCAAAGGCAGATCAAGCACGTCAAGCCAGACCACCTCGGAATCACCATCATGCGAGTGCTCATGCCACATGCCAGAAGGGGTTAAGATCAGATCACCTCTTTCCATTTCACACTTTTCGCCATCAACGCTAGTATACGCACCGTTACCTTCAACGATCAAGCGTACAGCATTGGGAGTGTGGCGGTGACTGGGCGCCCATTCGCCGGGTAATAACAGCTGCAATCCTAAATACATGACAGAGGTGGCACACATATTCTCAAGTTTGTGTCCAGGATTAGCCAATACGAGCACGCGGCGCTCGGCCTTTTCGATAGGGGTCAGCTCACCTGCCTGCATCAATAGCGGCCGAATCTCTTGATACTTCCAAGCAATGGTCTGAGTTTTTGGTTTTGGGGTATAAGGCGGGAGGACATCTCGTAGACTTGGCCATAAAGGGACTACGTTCTTTGCCGTCAGCGCCTCAACGTATTCTTTGGGGAGATCTTCTAAAGTAGCGAGTCTTTCCATGATTTACTCCACATACTGATTGGGTGCATTAAACCTAATGACGCTTTAACTTTCTTGTATAAGCGTGATGATTGAATTTCAGTATAGGACGTTGTTGACTCGTTGTGAAGTTGCCAAATTCAGGTATTACAAGGCATAAAACTCTCAGATAGAGCCTTAATTTTATTCTAAATTATGTAATGGGTAACACTTATAAAATACATACTGTGACCTATGGACAGCGATGTAAGGGTAATTAAATACAGCAGACAGACTTGACAAATTCATACCCCAAAATAAAAAACGTAATTTAAAAAACTATATTACTCAATACGTAATAATATCAAATTAATGAATAAGCGCCGATTACTTTTATTTACAAAAAAGCCTTATAGATTATAAATTTGTTGGCACTATAAGCATAAGTATAAGGGTGCATATAGGAGCGTTCAAGCCTGTTTGCTTAAGCCATTAACCTGTATTACGTAGACCGGCGGCCAAAGCATTGATGCTACGAATTAATGGATCTTCAACGTCAAGCTCACTACGATCATTACTATCTACAGCGTCTTTTTGTCTCGCACGTTTTAATAGCTCAATTTGTATATAGTTAATCGGATCTAAATAAGCATCTCGCCACTGAAGAGAAGCGGCAAGACTCTGCTGATTAGATAGCAAAGACGTTTGATTAAGCAAAGAGTTCAGACCAGAATAGGTCAGATTATGCTCGTCAATGACTGCTTTCATAATTTGTTCCCGCAACGTCTCATCTTCACATAACTGGCTATAAGCCCGAGCAATATCCATCTCAGACTTGGTAAAAGCCATCTCGATATTGCTAATAAAGACGCTAAAAAATGGCCAGCGCTTATTCATCTCACGCATCAAGTCTTCGTTTGCTGTCACGCTGTGTAGCGCACTACCGACGCCATACCAAGCGGGTAGGGTGAACCGCGCTAATGACCAGCCAAATACCCAAGGAATGGCGCGTAACGTCGTTTTACTTGGCAAGCCTTTTTTGCGATGCGCGGGACGTGAGCCAATATTTAATAAAGAGATTTCTTGTACAGGGGTGACTTGCGAGTAGAACTGATAAAACCCTTCGGTGTGATCGGTAAGTTTGCGATAGCGCTCCTCCCCAGCATCTGCCAAACGCGCAAAGAGGGCTTCATAATCTGCCAGCTCATCAGGTTGCACTGCAAACCTTGTCGAGCACGCTTTTAAGGTACCAGTGATACCCATGGTCAGCTCAAATACTGCTGTATCGGTGTTGGCATATTTGGCATAGAGTACTTCGCCTTGTTCAGTGACTTTAATCTCACCGTGGAGTGTACCTGCCGGTTGTGCGGCGATGGCGTTATGTGTCGATCCGCCACCACGACTCACTGAACCGCCACGGCCGTGGAACAAGCGCGTTTTGATGCCGTATTGTTCAGCAATACGATTGATGGTTTGCTGCGCACTATAAAGCTGCCATGCAGAGGTAATAATGCCGCCATCTTTTGATGAATCTGAATACCCTAGCATGATTTCTTGGGTGTTATCTGAGTGCTGAAGCAGTCCTCGATACAGTGGATTATCCAATACGGCAGGTAGGATCTTGTCGATATTTTTAAGGTCTTCGATGGTCTCAAACAAGGGGGCAACGGGTAAGTCAGCAGATAACTGTCCGTCCGCATCGACGCTGCACAAACCAGCGAATCGCATGAGTAGCAAGACTTCTAATAGTTGACTGGCATTGTTGGTCATCGAAATAACATAACTGCCAAAAGTCTCATGTCCAACCAGTTTACGTAATGTCGCCACAGAGTTCATCAGTGCCAACTGCTCACGTGTTTTATCACTTAAGTTATCAGTATAGAGGAGCGGGGTACCAGGCTTTGCCAGCAAGCGGGTTAGCCACTCTTGGCGCTCATCTTCATTAAGACTCTGATAATCGGGTAAATTCGAGGCATTGGCAAAAATATCGGCAATCACTTCACCGTGATAAGACGACTCTTGACGGATATCGAGCGCCGCTAAATGAAAGCCGCAGGTTTTTACCAGACGAATCGTATCGAGTAACAAATCATCGCTATGGGCAGTATCATGACTATTTACACTTTGACGAATGATACGCAGGTCTTCTAGCAGCTCTTGGGGGCCGGCGTAAGCATCTTTTTTGGCGTCACTATCACCGCCTTTACTTTGAATAAGGCGATTGGTGGCATTAACTTTAGTCAGGATTAAGGAGAGTAATCGGCGATAAGGTTCATTGCCATAATCGTCGAGATTATAATCAAATACACGCCTGTCAAGCTCATGATAACTTCTAATTTTGGCATAAACCTCAGCCGACACTGTCACAATCGTATCGCTATGAATAAGCTGGCGCCGTAGTTTTTTGAGCAGGACTTGATAGTGACGCAGCACGGTATCAGCATGCATTAACACAGCAAGCTCTGTGGTCTCAAAGGTCACGAATGGATTACCATCTCGGTCACCGCCAATCCAAGAACCAAAGCTCATAAAGGCTGGCAGCGGATAGTCTGTTAGCTCTGGGTAGATATCAATAATGGCTTTTTTGATATTACGATACACTTTGGGAATAGCATTAAACAAACTGGCGTTAAAATAGTGCAGCCCATTATTTATCTCGTCATAAACCAGAGGTTTGCGCGTACGCACTTCATCAGATGACCACAACAAATCAATCGTTTGCGCGGTTTTCTCTTTTGCTTGCTCATACGCAAAACTGTCTTTATCAAGATTGTTTAACGCCTCGCTATGCGTATAGAGACTTTGCAATATATTCATGGTGGTACGGCGGCGAGCTTCGGTTGGATGGGCGGTAAATACAGGAATAAATTTGAGTTGATCAATCAGCTCTTGCATTTGAGCGGGTTCAATGTTGCGCTCACGGCACTCGAGTAGAGTACGGCGAAACGATCCCTCCCAGCTTTGATCAGACTGCAGACGCAGGGCTTGACGCTGCTCACGTAAGTAATTTTCTTCTGTTAAATTTGCTAAGAAAAAGTAGATAGAAAAACCACGTATGACGTTTTTTAAGGTTTTATTATCTAAAGAAGCAATAAAATCAATAAGTTCCTGTTTTTGTGCCTTGTCAGGCGCACGGCGTTGTTGGATAAAACCTTTACGCAGTGTTTCAATAGTATGAACGGTTTGCTCACCAGACTGACGTGCAATCGCAGCTCCTAAAAATGAACCCAATAAGCTGGTACGCTCACGTAATATATTATTATCTATCATTATCCTTGACCTTTTTAGAATTAATTAGTGTGTTTGTTTTATAAGTAACTGTGATTATATTAGGTTGCTTGGAATTTTTAATAGCTTTAGTGGTTTTAACAGCATAAGTTTTATTGGCAATAAAGTATGCCGCATACCCCCTAGACAATCATAGCAAACCTAATTTTCGCGCGATCGCTACGGTCTCTGTTCTACTATTGGCCTCTAATTTTGCGTAGATACTACGCAGATGCGTCTTGGTCGTGGTTTCAGAGATAAATAAAGTCTCAGCAATCTCTCTATTGCGCATACCTTTAGCGAGGAGCTCTAAGGTTTGTAATTCTCTTTTGGTCAGCGCTTTGATAGGTTGCGTCACATTTTTAGTATCGGGAGTAAATTCAAAGTCGCTAAGTTGACTCAAAAAATCTCTACAAATGGACAGCTCATCTATTTTATCGCTGTTTTTTTGCAGCCATAACGTGATTAGGGCGTCAATGCTGTGTCCTTCATCCAAAAATATCCTGACAAAGCCTTGCTGGCTGGCAAAAATCAGTGCATCAGTCAGTATACGCATGGCAGGGTTAATTTTATTTAGAGTAAATAAGGCATTACTCAGTAAAATTTGAATTTTTAGGGCGCGCCTTAGACGTCCCGCTGCTTGCGCCGTTTTGAGCGCGCGTTTGAGTTCAATCTCTGCTTGTTTGACTTGCCCGCCGCTAATCAATAATCGCCAATGCATGACATCCTGTGACTCGATATCATGAGCAGGCCAAGCGACGTGTGTCACATTGTTTGGAATGTGCATCTCCTCAACTTGAGCTAAGGCAAGTTTGGCTGCCCCTAAATGATCACTCAACCAATGAATACGCGACTGCTCAAGCTTTACACTCATAATGACACGTTTTAATCCCGTTTCATTACCGATGTCTTCTAGCTCTTGCAAATATAGATGGGCTCTTTTTGTCTCCTCATGAACATGGTTATCAATATTATTAATATTGTTGTCAGCATGATTATCCACACGATTATTAACAAGCTTATCAACACGGTTATTAACCTTGTATCTAGAGATTTTTGACAGTAGCAGATAGGCTAAAATCAAAGAATCAACGGTGCCGTTTTCTCGAACATAAGGCAGACACTCTCCCAATATATATTGCGCTTGAGATAACTCGTTTTTTTCATACAACAGTTCGGCATAGGGTACACCAATGACCGCTTTGCCGCCGGGTATTGATTTCTCCCCTTTAATCCAGACCTGCTTATAGCTGCGCTGCAAACGAAGCGCGGCTTGCTGCATTTGTCCTTGAATGAGGTCTATCCATCCTTCTAGAGCATCACATAAAGAGCGTATAAAAGTATTTTGTAGCTTTAGATTTTGATGTAGGGCGTTATTCATGATTTGCCGAGCACTATCATATTTACCTTCGACAATGAGGCAATACGCCATAATACTAATTAGGACGCCATAAATTAAAGATTGGCTCGGTTGTTGATTGATACTGATAGTGGATAGCAAGGTTTTAGTTTGCTCATAACATACCGCGATTTGATCAGTCATTGATAACTGCAAGCACTGTAGGGCTTGTATCTCTACATACCTATCATCTGTGGTAGATTGCGCGGATTTATTTAAAAAATTATCAATAACTTTTTGCGCTTCACTATGGCGGCGATTGAGTACCAGCACCCAACCATAAATCAGCTGCAACGACGGATGTTGCTGAAACGAGCTCGGTGATAACTTGTCAAACCAGCGTAGCAAGCGTCTAAACCGTCCTTCTATAAGCAGCCCCATTGCGTATTTGTTAAGTAAGGAGATGGCAGGCTGCTGATTAGGGTCTTCTAGCAGATGTTCAATGGCCATGACAGGACGATTTTGCTCAAGATACCAGCTTGCTGCTCGATGATTTAACACCAAGTATAGTTTTGGCTCAATCGCTTTGAGGCGATTGAGTAAGTAGCTAGAAAATAGATTATGGTAGCGATATTGACTATGGCTATTATCTGTGGGCGATAAAAATAGATTCTTTTGCGCCAAGAGCTCTAATTGAGCTTCACTATCTTCATCTTGAGTGACATAGTTGCATAAAGAGGCATTGAGTTCACTTAGAATGCTGGTTTTTAACAGAAAATCTCTGTGCGCCGCGCTAAGTTTACTTAAGATATCCTCGGCAAGATACTGGGCGATCTCAGTGTGAGACCCTGAAAAAGTAGAGAAAAACAGTTCTGCATCTTGATGTTTACTCAAAGCTAATACTGCTAATTGAATGGCCGTTATCCAACCTTCCGTTCGATCCAATAACACTTGAATGGTTTGCTCTCTAAATACTAAACCAGATATTTTTTCTAGTAAGTGAGTGGTTTCAGTAAATGAAAATAATAAATCTTTTTGATTGATTTCAAGAAGATGACCATAGGAGCGCATACGTCCAAGCTCTAAATTAGAGAGGTGCCGAGAACCAATGATGACTTCGCTATCTAAAGGCCGGTACTCAATAATTTGTTGAATGTATTGCAATACAATGGGGCTGTGGATGGTTTCAAAATTATCAAAGAAAATTCTTAAAGGCTGAGTACAAGAGGCTAGCCTTTCAAGAAAACCTTGATAATTGATATTGTGGCTGTCCGATTGGAGAGAAGCTGAGGTGTCCCAGCTGGCATATAGATGTCGCACCAGTCTTTCAATATCATTATCACCCTTGTCTAGAGTGAGCCATAGGGTTTGCAATTGCTCTTGTAGGCAATACTGCCAGTACTGAGTTAGCAGTATTGACTTGCCGTAACCCGCTGGCGCTTGTACTAAAATAACTTTAACACTGGACTCTTTATTGATTAGGGCGCTGAGCAGTCTGTCACGATAAATGCACCTACTTTGTAAGGGAGCAGGTTGCAGTTTGGCTAAAGCTAACTTAGGGTGATACACCTCCGCTTCCATCATGCCTCCTTCACAGTTAGAATAGAGCGACCTCCAATTATATAAGCAGTTATACCAGTATGTTTATAAACAGTTGCAAAAACAATGGTCTGAATATTTAACCGCCACTTTCAGCAGCTCGAATGGCAGTGATATGCTCTAAATGACTAAAAACTAAATCCTGCTGATCTTTGAGCTCACGGTTACGAATCAGCTCGGCAAGTTGCCGGTTTAGAACCGTCAGCTCTTGTTGTAGAGCAGTATGACTTAAAATATGACTTGATTGCAATCCTTCAGATTGTGAGTCAAAGCTTGGATAAGCGCTCATAGGTTCATGTCCTAATGTGCGTAGCAATGTCTGTAATGCGACTAGCTCATGATAGTCCTGCTCATCACCGTTATGGAGTTGCCGTGCTGCAATGCCCATCGCATTGGCAATCATCAACCCAGTCAGACGATGCTTGGCAGGCAGGTCAGGTAGAATCTCTTTACGCAGTATCTCACGCGCATATTGTAGTAGCTCATTCCCTTGCGGTAGTTCACGCATTGCTAACCTCCTGTTTTGTATTTGGGTTTATATGCAGAGTCATTTTGAGCATCTCGGCTTCTAGTTTAGGTACTATATGACCTGTCAGAGCCAGCTCAAGCGACAACTCTTCACCAGAGTTGTGACGCTCGGCTTGTTGGATAGCAATAATTGCCCAGTTTAGATGCGCCATGACTTCCCAGTAATGTACCAAGTCTTTGGCAATAGGCTGACCGCTGATACTCTCATAACCTTGGTAAAAGTCTGCTCTAGACCCTATGCCGCCTGCCTCTGCGGCATCATTACCAAACCGCCAACACTTAGCGCAAAACCAGCCAATATCCTCTAGTGGGTCACTCCAATTGGCAAACTCCCAATCTAAAATACCCGTCAATCCTTGCTTATCCACCATATAGTTGCCGGTACGAAAATCTCTATGGCATAAGCTCAGCTGTGTTTGCTCTGGCATAGTGTCCTCAAGCCAGCATAGCACCCACTCAAGAGCAGGGTAGGGAGTAGGGTGCTGATCTAAAAACGCCCGCGCCCGCTCAATCAATATTGCAGCAGCAGGCTTATCGGGGACGTCTAAAAAAGGCAATCGAGGCTCAGGGGGACGAATAGCATGAATTTTGGCAAGCTCACGTCCCAAGGTTTGCGCAAGCTTGCGCTTGTCACCCCCTAGACTGTCATCCTTTGCCAAGCGATGTGCAGCAGCAGTACCCTCGACGCGGCGCATGATAAAAAAAGCCACATTAAATAGTGATTCATCCCCCATCCATAGGGGCTCAGGGACACGAACGCCAGCATCATACATGAGCTTAAATAACGCAAATTCGTCATCACGTCCGTGGCTTATCGCCACCCCGCTTGGCGCGTCCGCTCTCAGTACGCCTTGTAGTTCGCCGGGCATGTCTCCGCCTTCTATCATGGCATCAAAAGCCCAGTTTTGCTGAATGGCGCCGCCTGACAGCCGTTTTAAATGCTCAACAGTGACAAGGGTTGCCCCTGTTTTTTGTTGAATGAAATCAGCAATCGCTGGCGCGGTAATCTCAATGGGTTGCTTTGTCATAGTGTTGTCATCTTAGGGGTTGGTCTACTTAGTCTTTAGGTGCTTAGTCTTTATGCACTTAGACATTGTGTGCTTAGTCTTTGCGGAGGTTACAAGGAGCTGACTAAATGACCACCGTCGACTGCTAGAGTGGCGCCAGTCATGTGGCGTCCAGCGTCGCTTGCGAGCAGTAGCAAAGGGCCATCTAAATATTCAGGCAGACCAAAACGGCGACTCGGTATACGTTTACGTAAACGCTCACCGGCCTCGCTTTCTAAAAACTCGGCGTTAAGGTCAGTTTTGACATAACCTGGCAGCAAGGCATTCACGCAAATACCATAGCGTGCCAGTTCAAGCGCCATGGATTTGGTCGCTTGAATTAACCCCGCCTTTGATACGCTATAAGGGGCAACACTGCCCGCCACGCGCTCGCCCAATATAGAAGCGATATTAATGATACTACCCGTGCGCTGGGCAGCGACCAAACGTGAGGCGCCCTCTTGCGCGACTAACCAGCCGCCTTTGAGATTGGTATTCATGACATTATCCCAATCTTCTTCGGACTGCTCAAAAAAAGGCTTAGCAGTACTGATACCTGCGTTATTAACGATGATACGGGCAGGATCGCCCATCTCTTCGATAACATCAAAAGCGCGTTTGATACTGGCGCTATCAGTAACATCTAAGCTAATGGCAGTGGCTTGAATGTTTTGCTGATGTAATTCGTCCACCAGCTTTGATAGTTTGTCTATACTGCGCGCCGCTACAAACACCTCAGCGCCAGCTCTACCAAGAGTGTGAGCAAAATGCCGACCCAGACCACTTGAGGATCCCGTTATGAGAGCCTTTTTACCGTGCAAAGAAAACAGTTTGTCATTGTCTATAGAAGGGCTCATTGGTTATCTCCTGCATAGAGTTGGGTTGGCGTGCGGCCCTTCATAATGTTTTTTGCCATACTCCAGCGGTGTACCTCTGAGGGGCCATCATAAATAAGAAAACCGCGCATATCAGCAAAAATACGAGCGACGATGGTCTCATGAGTGACCCCTTGACCGCCTAGCACCTGTACACAGCGATCAACAACACGCCAGCTGGCTTCCGAGGCGATCACTTTGGTCGCGCTTGAGTCGTGCTTACCTAGCGCACCTGTGTCTAAAACGTTGGCGCAGTGCCAAATCGCTAGTCTTGCGACATGCAAGTCCATCTCATTGTCAGCGATCTTAAATCCTGTGCCTTCATGATCGCCCAAACGCTTGCCAAAGACTTCACGAGTACGCGCGTATTCAGTGGCCACATCATGGCAGCGGCGAGCGGCACCAAGCCAGCGCATGCAGTGGGTAAGGCGTGCTGGTGAAAGTCGTACTTGGGCGTATTTAAAGCCTTCGCCAACCTCGCCTAGCACTTGAGTCGCAGGGACGCGTAGATTTTCAAACACCACCACGCAGTGTCCGCCCGGGAAACAGCTGTCGAGCGCATCCATCATGCGCTCAATACGGATACCCTCGCTATCCATATCGGCTAAGAACATGGTCGCGCGTCCATCTTCGCCTTTTGCCATAATGATGGTAAACGCCGCGCCCTCAGCACCCGTGATAAACCACTTTCTACCATTAATGACATAATCATCACCATCTAAGACAGCGGTAGTTTGCATCATGGTGGGATCGGAGCCAGCTCCAGGGGACGGTTCAGTCATACAAAAGCATGAACGAGTCTTGCCAGCGGCTAGAGGACGTAGCCAGCGCTCTTTTTGCTCATCGGTTGCCACTTCATGCAGCAGGTGCATATTACCTTCATCAGGAGCGGCGATATTTAAAGCTACAGGGCCTAAGGGTGAGTAGCCCGCTTCTTCAAACAAGATGGCTTTATTCATATGGTTAAGACCAAGACCACCAAAGTCGGTGCTCATATGACTTGAAATCAGGCCGGCCGCGTGTGCTAAAGCAATGAGCTCGTCTCGCAGCTCCTCAGTAGGACCATGCGGGGTACAACGCGGGTCTTTTTCATAAGGAATAATCTTTTCGGCAATAAACGCGCGCGTTTTTTCCTGAAGGGCTTTTTGCTTGTCATCTAACATAAAGTTTGGCATATGAATCCTTGTTGTGGTTATTAAAGTTACTGTTATTAAACTACTATTTTTAAAGCTATTATTAAGATTACAGGGTTTTAAGGTCATTAGGTTAAAAATTACATTTTCAAACCTAGTAAAAGTGTTGCTGACTTTGTGCACGCTCTATTAACCATTTAGAAGGCGCAAAGCGCTGACCATATTGGGTGAGCTGCTGACAGCGTGCCACAAAATCTTCAATACCGATAGTATCAATAAAGGATAGAGGGCCGCCCGTCCAAGTAGGAAAGCCTAGTCCCAAAACAGCCCCCAAATCGGCATCGCTAGGACTAATAATGTCCGCTTCCACGCAGCGCGCACTCTCTAACGCTTGGATATATAACAAGCGGTCGGCGACATCTTGGACATCGGGTTGGTTACTGGCAACAGGGTAAAGTGAAGCAAGTTCAGGCGCTAAACGTTTTGGTTGCTTAGTAGAACCGTCAGCAGGATAGTCATAAAATCCTGCACCGCTCTTGCGGCCCAATCTACCCCTCTTATTCATCAGCTTGATAATAGGCTGAGCGTGCAAGCGTAGGCGCTCAGAAGCAAGATCGTCTGCAATGGCTTGCTCGACCACGCGCTGTTGTAGATCCAAGGAGACCTCATCGGTTACCGCTAAAGGCCCAATGGCAAAGCTGGTTTGAATAGCCGCGTTTTCGATGAGTGCAGGGGAAATGCCTTCAGCCAGCATGGCCATACCTTCATCGATATAACTACAAAAGATGCGACTGGTAAAAAAGCTTGGACTATCGTTAACCACAATAGGCGTTTTACGTAGCTGTTGTACAAAATCAAGCGCACAGGCTAAAGTAACCTTTGAGGTTTTAGGTGCCACAATGACTTCAACTAAAGGCATACGCTCAACCGGCGAGAAAAAATGCAGCCCAATGATCTGATTTGGCTGCTTGCTTGTCGTAGCAAGGCTAGCAATCGGTAGCGTTGAGGTGTTTGAAGCCAGCACCGCATCAGGTTTCAGATGCTCTTCAATCTGAGCAAACACCTCCGCCTTGATGTCTCTATCTTCAAATACCGCTTCGATGACTAAGTCACAATCGCTAAGCGCTTGATAATCAGCGCTAGGCTGAATACGGGCCAACGTCGCTTGCATATCCTTATCAGCTTTGTCCTTAGCCGTACTTTGGATAGGGTGTTTTTTTGCAAGCCCTTTTTTTAGTTTGGTTTGGATAAGGGCTTTAGCTCGCTGCGTAGTTTCTTGATTACTATCAATCAATACTACTGATATGTCTGCCACAGCGGCAACTTGAGCAATACCTGCGCCCATCATGCCAGCACCAATCACCCCTATTTTTTTGATCGTAAATTTATCAATATTGGCGGGGCGATTCATCAGCTTATCGGCTTGGCCTTTATTGACAAATTGGGTGCGAATTAGGTTACGTGCAACCGGATCAGCGAATAACTGACCAAAATATTTTGCTTCGATATCTAATGCCAAATCAAACGGTAATAGCGTACCTTCGTACACCGCACTTAAAATCGCTACAGGTGCTGGGTAGTTATCTTGGGTCTGTTTACGTAGATTAATCACGTTGGCATTAAAACTACGACCCGCGTGCTCTGCCATGGCGCCCGCACTATTTGGAACACTAAAGCCTTTTACATCCCAAGGCTGGGCAGGTGAGGGGTTAGCGTTGATCCAATCGCTTGCCTTTGAGATCAGGGTATCTGGCGCTGCCAACTCGTCAACCACCCCTAAGGCAAGCGCTTGCGTAGGCTTAAGCGGCTTGCCTTCTAGTAACACAGGTAGAGCATGCTCGATACCGATGAGTCTTGGTAAGCGCTGGGTGCCGCCGCCCGCTGGCAACAGACCGACGGTGACCTCTGGCAAACCAACAACTGCTTTTGGATTATCGCTTAAGAGTCGATAATGACAGGCCAATGCCAACTCCAACCCGCCGCCTAATGCTGAGCCGTTTAGTGCGGCTACAAAAGGCTTACCAGAGGTCTCCATACGCCTGAATAATTGGTTTTCTTTATCAAAGAGACGTGCCGCCTCAAACGCTTGTCGACCCTCTTTATATTGTTGCAGCAAGTCTTTCAGGTCTGCGCCGACGATAAAGCTGGACTTGTTCGAGCTGATAATGGCTCCTTTTATACTATCGTCAGCGATAATTGTATTTATGGCATCTTCAAGATCAGCAACTAAAACTGGAGTAAATATATTGACCGAACGCTCGGGCAGATCAATATCGATCTGAGCAATATCATCTGCGATAGTGAGATTTAAAGTCGTAAAAGACGAAGCGGATAAAGAAGTCAAAGGGGTAGTACTCCCGTATTTTTAAATAATCAATTTATAGGCGCTCAACAGTTATAGACGCTCAATCAAGGTAGCCGTTGCCTGACCAGAGGCTGCGCATAAGGTAACAATAGCTGTGGCAAGTCCTTGGCGCTCTAGCTCATCGAGCACTGTACCCACTAACATTGCTCCTGTTGCCCCGAGCGGATGTCCGAGGGCAATAGCACCGCCGTTGACATTGACTATGCTGTCATCAAGGTTAAAATGCTGCATATAGCTCAAGGGCACGACTGCAAAGGCTTCATTTATCTCAAACAAATTAATGTCTGCAATACTCATTTTTGCTTGTTTGAGGAGCTTCTCCGTCGCAGGTATCGGTCCACTAAGGCTAAGCAGTGGCTCGCTGGCGACTTGGGTAAAATGACGAATGCGCGCACGCGGTTTTAGATCATTCATAATTCCATAATCAGCCGAGCCTATGAGCACCGCGCTAGCACCATCGACGATACCACTAGAATTACCGCTGGTATGGATATGCTCAATCGTCTCTAGCTGCGGATAGCGCTGCTTGGCAATGGAGTCATAACCAAGCTCACCCAATGCGCCAAACACAGGGTTTAGTTTGGCTAGACTCTCTATAGTGGTCTCTGGACGTAGCGCTTCATCTTTGGCTAATAGTACCTGACCGTTAGCATCGAGCACGTCAATCAGTGATTTATCAAAGCGTCCTTGCATTTGTGCATGAGCGGCACGCTGTTGGCTTTGGGCGGCATAAGTGTCGACATCGCAGCGTGTAAAACCATTTAAGGTCGCCATCAAGTCAGCCGCCACACCATTTGGCATGTAAGGGAAATCTTGTAAAACCTGTGGGTCGCTATAACACGCGCCGCCATCTGAGCCAATAGTGACCCGCGACATCGACTCGACGCCGCCTGCGATAACGCCTGAATTGATACCGGCCATAATACTAGCGACGCCTTGGTTTAGCGTATCAAGAGAGGAGGTGCAAAAGCGATTGAGCTGATAGCCCGGTACACTGCTACCGTAGCCGGCGTCTAATAGCGCTGAACGGGTAAGATCCGCGCCTTGCTCGCCTATAGGCATAACAATACCAAAGCCCACATCGTCTATAGCACTGGCATCAAACTCATTGCGCTTGTGCAGCTGGCGTAGCACTTGGCTGGCAAGTTTAATAGGCGTAACCTCATGCAAAGCGCCACTAGCGCGACCTTTGCCGCGCGGGGTTCTAATGTGATCATAAATAAAAGCGTCGTTCATAAGGGTATCCTAAGGGCGCACATGTCAATGCAAGGTGATTTAATTAAAATTAGGCGTACGTTTTTCTTTAAAGGCTGCCACACCTTCTTTAAATTCAGGCTTTTCAATAAGCACGCACTGGCGTTGTCTTTCATAATCAAGTTGAGCTTCTAAAGGCATGGTTTGCGCATGATGTAGTGCTTGACGTAGCTCTAAAGCGGCGTGCCTTGGCATCTTAGCCAACTGGTTAGCCGTACTTATTGCCACCTCCATGAGTTTGTCGTCATCTACGCACTGCCAAATCAGACCCCAGTCTACCGCTTGCTGGGCACTGATTTTGTCGCCTAATAACGCTGCTGCTGTGGCACGAGCCATACCGATACGGCGAGATAACTGCCAAGTGAGTCCGACATCAGGAATTAAACCTAACTTTGCGCTAAAAGTTAAGACAAAAGAAGCTGAATGGGCTGCAATACTGATATCGCCTGCCAGTGCTAGTCCGACACCGGCGCCCGCCGCCACGCCATTGATGGCGACGACCACAGGCATAGGCATGGTGTGCAAATCATGAATCCAAGGATTGGTATGATCGCGCATGGTCGAATTGAGTAATGCGCCTGCCGAATGTTGCTCATCGCCATTCGATAATTCATCGTTAAGCTCGGCACCGGCACAAAAACTGCGGCCTTCAGCTGTTAATATCATGGCGCGAATAGTATTGTTTTGGGGAATATCAGCCAGCGCTTGCCGAGCATCAATGGCCATTTGCTCATTCATACTATTAAAAGCGGTAGGACGATTTATTTTTACAATAGCGATAGTGTCGCGTATTTCTACGGTAATCGTTTTCATAATTTTTAATCCCTAATGGCTAGTGGTTAATAGCATCGTTGCGGTAAGACGCTCGTAGCTCGCTCTTCAATATTTTACCCGCAGCAGATAGTGGAAACTCAGCGCGAAACTCAACACTGCGAGGGGATTTATAACCAGCAATGAGACTGCGACAGTGTTTAATGGCTTCCTCACTACTCAAAGTATGATTGTCACGTAGGACAATGATTGCATGGACGGCTTCACCCCATTTAGCGTGAGGAACACCAATGACTGCGCACATTTGTATAGAGGGATGCGATAACAGCGCATTCTCAACTTCTGAGGAATAAATATTCTCCCCGCCACTGACGATCATATCTTTGAGCCTATCTGTGACGAATAAATAGCCATCTTCATCCAAATAACCGCCATCACCAGTATGCAACCACCCATCTTGTAAGGCATGTTTGGTTTGATCGGGTTTGTTCCAATACCCAAGCATGACAGAAGGTGTGCGCACCGTAATTTCACCGAACTCGCCAAACTTACATTCCTCGCCAGTGTTAGGATGGACAATTTTTACCTCACTGGTAGGTGTGGGGCGTCCTGCTGACTTTAGCTTTTTTAATTTTTGCCCAGCTAGGGTGTGACAAAAGGCGGGCAGTACCGTGACCACGGGTGCCACCTCAGTCATGCCGTAGACTTGCATAAATTGGGTATGAGGCATGGCGTGAATCGCCTGTTTTAGTAGTGTCTCATCAATAGAAGCTGCGCCGTAAACCACATTTTTTAAGCTACTGAGATCATGTTGAGCAAAATCAGGACAATCCAATACCATTTGCAACATCGTTGGCACTAAAAAAGTCTCGTTAACTTGCTCTTGTTCAATGGTTTGTATGACAAGCTTAGGATCGAAGTGCGGCAAAATGACTTGCGTAATTTGACGCAGTGCTGACTGACATAACGTTGCAATTCCTCCTACGTGAAATAAAGGAGCGACGTGCATCTCGACGTTGATCTCTGGTCGCCGCGCCGCTGCAAGCGTAGTTAAGGCATTCATTAAGATGGCTTGATGCGAGAGCATAACGCCTTTGGGCTGACCAGTGGTGCCGCCGGTGTAAAGAATAGCGGCCAAGTCATTATCACAGCGGTGATGATCGGCTATAGGCTCATTGGTCGCTATTAAGCGTTCAAAGTCGTGCATGTCGTCTGGTGCGCTATGCTCGCCGCAATAGATGACGGTCTCAAGACAAGGACACAACTCCTTTAAACCATCAAGAATAGGAATAAAGTTGTCATCAATAAAAAGCACACGGGTATCGCAGTCAATCAGTGAAAAAGCAATTTCTTGACTGCTCCAGCGCGTATTAATGGGATTGATTACACCGCCTACCCACAATACGGCATACAGGGACTCTATGTAGTAATCTGAATTGGCAGATAAGATGCCAACTCGGTCTCCAATATTGACACCAAGACCAGCTAAACCAGCGGCAAGCCTAGCGACGCGCCGTAGAGTTTGGGCATGAGTCGTTCGGCGCTGTTTAAATACTGTGGCTATCCCTGTGGGTTTTTCGCGCGCGGCCTTATGAATAACTTGGGTAAGATGCATCTGAGATCTCCATTCTCGTATAGTATGCAATTCTAAATCAGCGGACTAAGTGGTTTGCGGAATACCAGCTTCACCCATCACGTCAGCGCTTTGCTGATAAGTCGTTTGTCCACCTGCTTCGATGTCATCGGCTATCATGTCAAAAGTTGCCAAGGTTTCTTGAATCTTTTGCTGACGGTACTCAGGACTATTGTCTAAGATTTGCTTCTCGTAGCTATTAGCAGCAGTAAACACCGGAACCATAGCCATCGTTGGGTTTTGGGTGACGCCTAACTGATCGGCAAGCTCATCGCCATGGATGACACGGCAGAAGCTATGCATCAGATCGATAGTGACGTCGGGCGGCAAACCAATGAATGGCGATAGTATGTGACCAAGCGCCAAAAGCATTTTTTCGGTTAAGAGTTTTGAGTTTTCATTAGGCTCATTGGATACCAAATCCAGCATCGCAAGCATCTTTTCTGCTGAGGCTTTATCTTGTACCAAGCGATAGTACTTTTTAGGAATACCAAGCAATTTGGCGATAAGTTGCCAGAGATGGTAGATATCGTTAAGCTCTTCATTACTATAAGTAATGCCGAATTTTTCTAACGCCATAAAGGGAATATAGGTAAAGTCAAGCCACGTACGCATCATATCGAGCTGATTAATCGGCTGTCCTAGGGTCTGGGTATCCCAGCCTTTTTTGAGCAGACCTATGCGCACGCGAGAGTGCAGCAAGCGCACTTCTAAGGTATGAATATAGCCTTGATTACCCGGCATTAAACCATTAGGTACGAGCACGTACTGTTTCCAAAGCGCGGTCTCAAGAATACGTCTCACTGCCATATCGGTGATATTGGTGGTCTGGGTTAGGACTTTGGCGATAGTGGGTGAGCAATAAGTATGCGTCAAAGACCCAGGCCCCAAAGAGACCGACTGCCATAGAGCATTTACGGTTAAGTAGTTCTGTGCCCCTTTAACTAAAATGCTCTGATCGACCCAATCAGGAAGCTGTTCGGAGTCTTCTAAAAAGGCTTTAAGAGCAGGCGCTGGATCATCGAGTGACGCCAAACCTTCTTTAACACCAGTACGGATATCACTTCTACTGCCTTTATCGCTACTCATTTGTTCGCTGATAACGCTGTCGGAGATCGGATCGGCATCGTTGGCCATATCGAGCATAAGCTGTAGTTCATCTTCACTATACAGGGTTAAGAAAGCTTCGCGCTTTTTGACGGATTTTGGGTTTGCTGTAAGTAAGGTTGTCATAACGATTTCCTTTCGTTAGTAGTTAGGTCATTAGTTTGCTATTGGTTTATGGTTAATAAAGAGGCTTAAAAACGATAACCAACGCCTAAGTAGGTTATAAATGGATCGATATCAGTCTTGGTTTTTGCCTTGATTAACGTCTCGTTAGTTTGCTTGTCAATAACTTTGATCGTGGTATCACTATCGAGTTTTGCATAA
The DNA here is from genome assembly GCA_947489525.1 of uncultured Psychrobacter sp. GTDB lineage: Bacteria > Pseudomonadota > Gammaproteobacteria > Pseudomonadales > Moraxellaceae > Psychrobacter. Next base: position 137,657 of record CANLDW010000001.1, on the reverse strand, counting down.
GATAATGATCCGACCGCAAACCACTTGTCATTTAAATCGTAAGTGGCGCCCACCGTTATGATAGGGGCAAAATCAGAGCTGCTATCCACGTCTACATCCATTGAACCATCAGCGGCAAGCTCTCCTATAGCGACAAATGGGTTGTCGGCTTGTAGCTGCTGCACGCGTTGACCGGCTATCTCCAAGTCGTTGCGTATGCCGTCGTTTAATTCAATGTCATTGAAGTAAGCATACATGAAACCAACGCCAACATAAGGCCGCAACTTATCAACCCCTGATTTGCCAAATTGATATTGAGCTTCGACAACGGGCAGCCACGCTCTAGCTGACGCAGCAACACCGCTCCCTTGTGTTAAATCACTAATTTGCAGGCCATTAGCTAGTACATCGTCACCTAGTGAGGCACTAATTGGTGCGAAGACAGTCCCTTTGCCAAGAATATCTACTTTTGGAGGTACGCCGCCTTTGATTTCAAACTTAATATTGTCAGTGGCAGAATACTTAAAAAGTATACCTGCTGTATCTACGTTGTCAGCTTCAAGCCCTGTATTAGGGCTTTGCCAATTTTGTAATCCTGTGATGTCTGTCAAAACCCCAGAGCTGCTCCCATCGTTAATAACGGTAGAGTTTTGTAGTGCGTTTGCGTCTCCTGTCGGATTAGCGTGCAACCAGCCAACTGATACAGAATAACGCTTGTCAGGGGCGGGCTGATTGGCAAAGTAATCAGCTATATTGGCAGCGCTGGCGCTATGACTGACCGCAGCGGCACCTAAAACACTTAACAGTACTAAATATTTCATCGAAAAATCCTTTTTTGATGAGAGAGGCGATTGATAGCATAAAGTCTACAAATCTGTTTTTTGAGTAAATTTGGAAATAAATAGAACGTTAATTTTTTATAGCAAACCAATTAGCAGCTTCGTTGTATAGGCCTTAATCTATAAAATAAAGATATTGTTTAAGCCTTTACCTTTATGGTGTTTAACTATTTATCTTTAACTATCTGTCTTTAACTACATAAGTGTCGTCTTACTAACGCTTAGCCCTTACAAGCGCTCAATAATGGTCACATTGGCAAGACCGCCGCCTTCGCATAAGGTTTGTAGACCGTATCGTCCCTGAGTGCGATGTAGCGAATGTAGTAAGGTGGTCATCAGTTTCGTGCCCGTTGCCCCTAAAGGATGTCCCAAAGCGATAGCACCGCCGTTAATATTGAGCTTATCGGGATCGGCTGATATGGCTTGCAACCACGCTAATGGAATGGGCGCAAAGGCTTCATTAACTTCATATAAATCAATGTCATCAATGTTTAGACCTGCTTTGGCTAGCGCGTTTTGAGTGGCTGGAATAGGCGCCTCTAACATAATGACAGGATCGTGTCCGAGGACACTGATATGATGAATACGTGCCAATGGCTGAACACCCAAGGCTTTTAGCCCGCGCTCATTAACGATGAGCATGCCCGATGCCCCATCACAGATTTGACTGGCCGCCGCCGCTGAGATTCGACCGCCTTGTGTTATGAGTTTTACGTTACGAATAGAATCTAAAGAGGCATCAAAGCGGATACCTTCATCGATGATATGTTGTTCAGTTTGACCGTCAGCGGTTGTAATTTCGATGGGGAGAATCTCTTTGGCAAAGTAGCCAGATTCTGTCGCGTGAATGGCTTTTTTGTGACTGGATAAAGCAAATTCGTCCAGCATGTCTTTAGATAGTCCGTATTTGACTGCTATTTTTTCGGCACCGTCAAACTGGCTAAAGACAACATCAGGGTAATTGGCCTCAATGCCTGAGCTGACGTAATGACCTAAGTCGTTTTTGAGCGGTAAATGATGAGGCATACCCATCGGTACACGGCTCATACTCTCAACGCCGCCTGCGATGACAATGTCTTGCGTACCAGACAGTACCGCTTGTACTGCAAAATGTAGCGCTTGTTGTGAGGAGCCGCACTGCCGATCGACTGTGGTGCCGGGTACGCTTTCTGGGAGCTTGGAGGCGAGTACAGCGCCTCGAGCGATATTACTAGATTGTTCACCGGCTTGACTGACGCAGCCTAAAATGACGTCGTCAATCATGGCAGGGTCAAAATCGATGCGATCCACCAAGGCATTTAGAATTTGAGCAGCAAGGTCGGCCGGATGCCAACCTGACAAGCGACCATTACGGCGTCCCCCTGCGGTTCGAGTCGCAGCTACGATATAGGCTTCGGCCATGGAACTATCCTTGTTCAACAGTTTGTGGATTAAATAGTTTGCGCGGTTTGATACGGCAGTTGCTACTTTATAAACAGTAGCGATCATTGCCATCAAAACGGTCAATCAGTATGTTTAATACAGTAATTAATCATCGCTTAAATTAACTTAAGTTTCTATCGTCCATTTTGATGATATTTAAGTTACCTAAGCTATAGCGAGAATCTTTGTGCTTTATTTAAAAACTTTATTAAGTTGAGTTAGGCTAAGTTAGCCGATGAAAGCGCTCGTTGTTATTTGCCATTGCTTGCATTGACTGGGTCGGTCGGTAGCAGCCGCCTAAGTCTTTATAAGGCTCACAGCGTTTTATGATCTCACCCAGTCCGATGATGTCAGCATACTTAAGCGGACCGCCCCAATGACGCGGGAATCCTGCGCCCAAGATGAGACTCATATCAATCTCAGCGGCAGAGTCCGCGACTTTGTCCTCAAAACATAAGGCCGCTTCATTAACCATAGGTAGCATAAGACGATCGATGATCTGCTGATCGGTAAAGGACTGCTGACCCTTGTTTTTATTATTGTGTTGATCAGTGTGTTGAATCTGGGCAATCAAGGCTTTGGTATCTTCACTAGGTAGCTTTTGCAAACGACCTTTATCGTCTTTCTCAAAACGATAAAAGCCAATACCCTTCTTTTGACCATAGCGACCGTTTTCAGCCATTAGGGTGATCACGTGCTTATCCTCTATCGGCATACGCTCAGGATAGCTTGCGGTAATGATGTCGATGACATGGCTGCTGACATCCATGCCGATGACATCTTGTAAGTAGGCAGGACCCATAGGCCAGCCAAAGGCTTGCATCGCCTTATCAATTTGCTCAAAGTCGGCGCCATCACGGATTAATTTGATAAAGCCAAAGGATTGCGCGGTCAAAATACGATTGACCAAAAAGCCTGCGCAGTCTTTGACGACGACAGGGGTTTTGCGCATCGTCGCGGCATAATTGACCGCGGTGGCGATGGCCTCGTCACTGCTTTTAGGGCCGCGGATAATCTCCACGAGTGGCATGATAGGCACAGGGTTAAAGAAGTGCATGCCAACGAAGTTTTCAGGACGAGCTAAGTTTGTAGCTAAGTCCGCAATCGATAGGGATGAGGTATTGGTCGCAATAACGGTATCGTCACTGACTTTGTTTTCGACCTCAGCTAGGACTGACTTTTTAATCTTTAAATTTTCAACGACCGCTTCCACGACAAAAGCCACATCGTCAAAGGCGTCAAAATCTAGGGTAGGGGTAATATTACTCAGCGCGGCCTTAGCTTTGTCCTCAACCATACGCCCCTTTTTAACTTGTTTATCTAGTAAACCTTTGGCCTCACTCATACCTGTATCTAAAGCGGTTTGCACGATGTCTTTCATGACGACAGAGACACCACGCACCGCAGCTGTGTATGAAATACCGCCGCCCATGATTCCTGCGCCTAATACCGCCATCTTATCCGCTTGGGTCAGGTTTTTAGTGTATTGCTGGGTTTGCTTTTTGAGGGCTTGATCATTGATGAATAGTTGCACCATCGCTTGCGCAGTGGAGCTAGTCGCTAGTTTTATAAAAGTGCTGTTTTCTGCCAGTAGCGCTTTGTCACGAGACATAGATTGACTGTGCTCTATTAGCTCGGCAACGGCTAATGCCGCTGGATAATGGGGACCGCGCGCGCCGGCTTTAACTTTTAGATCATCAATACTGCTATCATCACTGTCGATAGTGACGGCGCCGAGCTTTTGCTGGCGTTTTTCTTGCCAAGAATTGTCTTCTATTACTTTTTGCAAGAGTTGTACGGCCTCAGCTATCAAATTATCAGATTCAGCAATAATATCTACCGCGCCAGCTTCAACGAGCGTAGGACTCTTAATCTGTTTACCTGAGATGATCCAATCGATCGCTTTTGTTGCACCTATGAGCCGAGGCAGACGTACCGTACCACCAAATCCCGGCAGGATACCTAAACCGACTTCTGGCAAGGCCGCTTGAGTATGCTCAGTGGCAATACGGTAATCCGTCGCCATTGCCAGCTCAAAACCGCCGCCGAGTACCAGCCCTTGCAGTAAAGACACCGTCGGTACGGGCAAGTCCTCAAGTCTGTTTAGAATACTGCTTTTTTCGCGATTGTGCGCACCTAATACCTCAGGGTCGCCTGCAAATAATTTAGGAAACTCATAAATATTGGCACCAACGATAAAGTCAGATTTGCCGCTGGTAACGATAACACCCGTAATAGCATCGCTGGCATCCATAGTGTAGATGTTTGAGACGCTATCCGTGATTAGCTCAAGCGCTTGCTCTAATTCACCAAGGGTAGCGGCATCTAGGGTGTTAAATTTGCTGGCTTGATTGTCAAAGCGCAATTCGACAATGCCATTTTCAAGTGTATTTAGGCAAAGGCTTTCACCTTCAAACATTTTATTAATAGAATCAGTACCATTAGACATAGTCAAATCGCTCTCAATTAGGTCAATAGAAGGTTTGCGTAATAAGTCGTGTTAGGGCCTCTCACTATCAAACCATTAACAGGTATTCACTTAGAAATTACTTCATCCAGCTTGAGGCGATAGATAAGCGCTCTTTACAATCAGCTACGATGCGTTCAATAAGCTCAGCACAAGTAGGGATGTCGTCGATGAGACCGACAATTTGTCCTGCGGTGATAACCCCGTTATCCACTTCACCTGAGTTCAGCGCGGCTTGACCACGAGCACCCGCAACGAGCGGACGTATCTCAGCAAACTGGGCGCCGCCCTCGCGACGCTCCATAGCGACGACTTCTTCTGAAATGGCATTTTTAAGCACTCGCGCGGTATTATTTAGCGTTCTAAAGATCAGACGCGTATCGCGCTCTGTGGCATTGACTAGCGCTTGCTTGATATCATCGTGCATGGGCGCCTCGACAGTGGCGCAAAAACGCGTGCCCATATTGATACCCTCAGCACCTAAGACTAAGGCAGCAGCCAGTCCGCGACCATCGCCAATACCGCCAGAAGCGACGACAGGGATTGAGAGCTGCTTGACGGCGGCTGGAATCAATATTAGACCGCCGATGTCCTCCTCCCCTGGGTGACCGGCACATTCAAAGCCATCAATGGATACCACATCGATGCCTTGACGCTCGGCCGATAGTGCATGACGCACGGTGACGCATTTATGAATGGTAATAAGATTGGCGGCTTTGGCTTTTGCAATGAACGTTTTTGGATTGCTGCCAGCAGTTTCTAAAATCTTGACCCCGCTATCGATAATGGCATCCATATATTCATCGTAAGGCGGTGGATTGATGGAAGGCAAAATGGTTAAATTGACACCAAAGGGTTTATCCGTCATCGTACGGTAACGCTCGATCTCTTTAATTAATGCTTCAGGCGTCGGCTGGGTGAGGGCGGTGATGATACCTAAGCCGCCAGCGTTTGATACCGCGGATGCCATCTCGGCGGTGCCTACCCACATCATGCCCCCTTGAATAATAGGGTATTTAATATTGAGCAGTTCGGTAATTCTGGTTTTCATAATGAATCCTTTCTAGTATTTATTAATATAAGTTGATAATAATTTGGCTAAGTTTTAATACGATATCAATTCATCAATCTTGTAATGGATGCTAAGTATTTAACTTAAGCTAAGTCTAACGTTGTGATAGTTAAAAGGATAAACTAGGTCAGCTTTCTCTCATCAAGACCAAGACCGCGTCCGATAATCTCAAGCATAATCTCATTGGCACCAGCAAAGATTCTAGATACGCGCGCGTCGGTGTAGAGACGACTGATGCGGTATTCATCCATATAACCTGCGCCGCCATAGAACTGTAGACATTTATCAACGACTTCACCTTCGGTTTGAGTGGCGAGTAGCTTGGCTTGTGAAGCAAGATCAGCAGTTAGTTTGTCCTCATTACCTAGCATCACGCATTGATCAATAAAGCACTGTACCGCATCAATTTGAGCGCGCATATCCGCCATAGTAAAGCGAATATGCTGTAGTGCGCCCAAAGGTTTACCAAAAGCACGGCGCTCTTTGATATAGTCTAAAGTCATATCAAACGCCAACTGCGCGGCAGTAATAGAGCCAATGGCGACTTGCAAGCGTTCTATAGCGAGGCACTGGGTCATATAATAAAAGCCTTTACTGGCATCACCTAAGACATTGTCTTTGGGAATACGTACATTATCAAAGAACAACTCTGCGGTATCTTGACCATGAAGTCCCATTTTTTTGAGCTTTTTGCCGCGCTTAAAGCCTTCCATGTCTGCTTCGACGATCATTAGTCCTATACTACGCGCATCATCTGTTGAGGTACGAGCCGCGACGATAATGACGTCGGCTTGAATCCCGTTTGAGATATAGGTTTTTGCGCCATTTAATAGCCAGTGATCGCCTTTATCTTCAGCTTTGGTGCGTATGGCAGCCAAATCACTGCCAGCGTTAGGTTCTGTCATCGCAATAGCAAAAATACTTTCACCACTAACGGCTTTGGGTAGGTACTTTTGTTTTTGCGCCTCTGAGCCAAATTTATCAAAGTAAGGCGCAACGACCATGGCATGTAAGTTTTGATAAAAAGAAGGGTCACCATGATAGATATTTTCTTCATGGATGATCTGCTCGTAGCGTAAATCCTTGATACCTGAACCGCCGTAAGCTTCGTCAGCCCAAGTGAGCAGATAACCAAGCTTACCTGTTTTCTGATACGCCTCAGGGTCGACATACCCTTGCTCACGCCATTCATCAGCGAAAGGCGCAATCTCGTTTTGCATAAAGCGGCGCACGCTATCGCGGAACTGTTCGTGCTCGGGCTCAAAGATCGTGCGCTGGCTACTCATTGGGTCACTCCATGTATTTTAAGCTTTAGTCAGGGGCATTTATTTAAGCTTGCGCGCATCAAGCCCGACACCGCGGCCAATGATCTCTTTCATTACCTCACTTGCGCCAGCATAAATGCGTGATATGCGGGCATCAGTGTACATACGGCTGATACGATATTCGTCCATGTAGCCTGCGCCGCCATGCAACTGCAAACAGCTATCCATGACTTTGCCTTCAAGCTCCGAGGTCAAAAGCTTAGCGGCAGATGCTTGCTCGGCACTTAGCGTACCGGCATTAGCCAATAGCACTGACTGATCGACATAAGCTTGTTGAGCATTAATTTCGGCGCGCAATTGCGCTAAGGTAAAACGGGTATTTTGCATCGCGCCAAGTGGTTTACCAAAAATCCGCCTCTCTTTGACGAATTCCAAGGTCAAATCAAACGCCACTTGCGCATGAGCAATAGAGGTCATCGCGGTCATGAGGCGCTCAACGGCTAGGCACTGGGTCATATAGTAAAAGCCTTTGCTCGGATCGCTTAAGACATTGTCTTTCGGAATACGTACATTATCAAAGAATAACTCTGCGGTATCTTGACCATGAAGCCCCATTTTTCTGAGTTTTTTGCCGCGCTTAAAGCCTTCCATGTCTGCTTCGACGATCATTAGTCCTATACTACGCGCATCATCGAACGAAGTACGAGCCGCGACGATAATGACGTCGGCTTGAATCCCGTTTGAGATATAAGTTTTTGCGCCATTAAGCAGCCAGTGATCGCCTTTATCTTCAGCTTTGGTGCGTATGGCAGCCAAATCACTACCAGCATCAGGCTCGGTCATGGCTATGGCGAGAATAGTCTCGCCGCTGATCGCTTTTGGCAAATACTTTTGTTTTTGTTCAACAGTCGCAAACTTATCGAAATAGGAGCCGACCAATATGGAGTGAGTGCCCTGAAAAAAACTAATGTCACCATGACGAACGTTTTCCTCAACGAGGATTTGCTCGTAGCGCAGGTCTCGTAGCCCAAGACCGCTATACTCTTCTTACGCCCACATGAGTAAGTAGCCTTGCTCTCCGGCTTTGGTAAAAGCCTCTCTATCCACACAGCCCTCTTCACGCCAGCGATCGGCATGCGGACCTATCTCGCCTTGATAAAAACGTCTAGCAGAATCACGAAATTGCTCATGATCGGTATCAAAATGGGTGCGAGGGAACATAGTTATATCCTAGCTATAGAGCATTAAAGGTTTTTTAACATCTATCCTTAATCTACGACAAATAAATCAATATATCGTCGTCCAAAAGGACTATATTGAACATTCAGTAGCCGTCCTTTTAATCGACTGTGGTGGCTGGTTGACTTTAGATGTTTAATCAAATCTTGCTTAGAACCTTGTTTTGCATATTGTTTAAGCTGATAAAGTATTAAATAAAAAAAGTATTAGATACAAAAAGGCACTACATCCATTGCAGTGCCTTTTTGTATTTATTGTTTTAACTTAATTAAGGGGTTAATTAGACCAAAAACCAAAGCCCGCCCATAATAATCAATCCCGATACCGCTAGCACAATTAGGCAGTAGCCCATAATAGCGCGGGCATCAAGCCCTGCAATACCTAATAATGGCAGCGCCCAAAACGGCTGTATCATATTGGTCCAAGCATCGCCCCACGCAATGGCCATAGCTGTCACGCTTGGATTTACTCCAAGTGCTGTACCAGCGGGTATCATGACAGGCCCTTGAACCGCGAACTGTCCACCCCCTGAGGGCACAAAAATATTAACAATACCAGCGCTTAAAAATGCAAATATAGGAAAGCTGTCTGCTGAAGCATTATTAATAAAGAACTCAGTAACCTCGGTGCTGATAGAGATACCGTTAAGGTTTGCCCCAGTCATAATGCCCATAATGCCACCGTAGAAGGGGTAGAGTAGTACAATGCCAGTAATACTACTAATGCCTGAGTTTACGGCACGATAATAGCGCTCAAGGGTGCCGTGCGCTAGTAGACCGATAAACAAGAATAGACCGATAACGATGTTAAACCCTAAGCTAAAGCCATTACTCGTAAACTCATTCACATAATACATAACTGCCAGCGCTAGTAAGACAAAGGCAATAAGACGACTGTCATCGAGTTTTTGAGCGGGTGTGTCGTGCTGAGGATTGCGATCCACCTCACTTTTGAAAATGCTAGGATCGACCAGCTTTGGATTTTTGGGATGCATAAAACTATTGAGAAGAGGTACAACAACGATTAGGCTGACTAAAATAATTAAGTTATAAGGAGCAAATATAGTTTGTGATAGAGGAATCGATTATGACAGTACGCTTCCTGAAAGTTGTTCCAGCGTATCGCCGCCACTACTGAGTGCTAAGGGTATCGAACCCGATAGACCTGAATGCCAAACCAAAAATCCAGAATAAGCCGCAGCAACCAATAGCGGATAATCGACTTCTGCTACTTTTTTGGCGAGCGATCGAGCAAACACCGCACTGATCACCAAACCAAAACCCCAGTTGATCAAAGCGCCCGCCATGGCGACTAGCGTTACTATGATAATGGCCGCTTTTGGCGAATGTACTTTGCTCGCCATAGCGTCCAAAAAACGCTGCATAAAGGGTGCATTAGCAAGAGCGTACCCTGTTATGAGTATGAGCGCCATTTGCATGGCAAAACCGTGCAATGACCATAGGCCATTGCCCCAATGACCTGACATAGCTAGGATATCTTGACCGGTTAAAATAAGGCCGGCTGCAAAAGCAATAAGCGTAAGAATGATAGAAAAAACGAACGACGAGGGCAGGTAGCGATTGACCAGTTTTACACTGGCATTGGTTATCACAGCTAACATAGCAAACATCCTTGTAGTATTGATAGCGACTTTGATACTTTGAGTTATAAAGGGCGAAACTTATCTAAGTGATAAGTCGAGTGTTCCTATAGAGTGATACACCTTATATATTGAAACTATGAAAGAAAATAATTCTTACCTTTTTCTAAAGCAGTAATTGTATTAACGCACTTTATTATTGTGCAGTTAAGCACTTAAAGACTCAGGCGTTATCAGGATATCAACATTGCCGATCTCCTCAACGTTACGCTGATAGGTCGTTTTTCCTTCCACCATTTTGGCAAGCTCAGTAAAGACTGCTAAGGTCTCTTGAATGGTTTTTTCGCGATAGCTTGGGTCAGAATTAATCAGCTGCTTCTCATAAGCGTTGGCAGCAGCGTAAACAGGAATGAGCGCCGCTGTCGGATTCGGCTCGATACCGAGTTTGGCTGCCATCTCCTCGCCATGAATGAGCGTGAGGAACGAATGCATAAGATCAACAGAAGTATCTGGGGGCAGTCCTAAGAACGACGTTAAGAAGTGGCCAACGGCAGTGAGCATCTGATCGGTCAAAATCTTTGAGCCTTCATTGGGCTCACCAAAGACTAAATCGATCATTTGGGTCATCTTAGCAGCGGACTCTTGATCGTAGACAAGGCGGAAATACTTTTCGGGGATACCTAATTGCTTAGCGATAAGTTGCCATAAGTGGTATAAATCGTGAAACTCCTCTTCGCTATAGGTAATGCCTAGCTTTTGCAGGGCGGCAAATGGAATATATGTAAAATCAAGCCACGTCCGTAGCATGTCTAGCTGGTTGATGGGCGCGCCGCTCTCCTCATGATCCCAGCCTTTTTTTATCATCTCTAAACGTACTCTAGCATGGAGCAAACGGACTTCTAGAGTGTGAATATAGCCGTCATTACCAACTCTCATGCCATCCGGCATTAACACGTACTGTTTCCAGATAGTCGTCTCAGCGATGCGGCGCAGGGCGGTATTTGCCAAATTCCCTGTCTTCATGAGAATGTTGGCAATAGTGGGTGAGCAGTAGGTATGAGTAAGCGCGCCAGGACCCAAAGCCACCGACTGCCATAGCGGACTGATAAGTAGATAGTTCTCAGAGCCTTTAGTAACACTATTTTGATCTACCCAGTCGGGTATGGATTCTGACTCTGCTAACAGTTGTTGCAAAGCAGGTAGAGGGTCGGTCAATGAAGCCAAACCTTCTTTGATGCCTTTGGCAACATCGCCCTTTTTGGATCGGTCAGCCTGCATTTGTTCTTTGACGACTTGGTCAGCCAAAGGATCGCCCTCGCTTGCCATTGTGAGCATAAGTTGCAACTCTTGCTCGGTAAATAATTCTAAAAATTTCTCTCTATTTTTGACACTTTTGGGTTCAGCCATAAGTAAATCGGACATAATTGCTCTTCCTTGAGTCAGTTTTCCTTGTTGAACAACTGATAGACAAATAAATGTGGACTTTGACTACACCTCACTAGCTTTAAGGCAGTTATTCCAACACCAAGCATACCTTGTTCTTTTCTTGATTCCCTCATCCCTTTTGACGATATTTAGAGAAATTTAAACAATAAGACTAATATTCGAAAAACAGCACGCCAAGAAAAAGCCAGACACTTGCAGTATCTGACTTATCATAAATCTTTAAATTATTATAGGACAAAGCAGTAGACTGAATGTTTGAGTGGTTTGATTGGCGATATCACTGTTTTTACAGATTTTCTATCAGGTAATTGCAATATTTTTCCCTTAGGGTTTTTTTGCTGATTTTTCCCGTTCCTGTATAAGGCATTTCATTGATTAAGATCATCGCAGAGGGAATAGACCATTTATGTAGTTTGTTTGCCAAATATGTTTTCATTTCTGTAGGTTCAATATGCGTGTCAGGCTTAACCACCAGAATCAGCAGCGGCCTTTCTCCCCATTTAGGATGGTTAGCAGCAATGACCGCGGCTTCTACAACATACTCATGATCGAGCGCGGCATTTTCAATCTCGACACTACTGACCCATTCGCCGCCCGTCTTAATCATATCTTTTGCACGATCAGTAATGTTCATATAGCCTTGTGGATCAAGGGTGGCGATATCACCAGTGTCAAACCAAACGTCAGTCGTATCAGTATTGTTTGAATTATTAATGGGTTGATCGCTATTATCCCTATTGTTGCTATAGCTCCTTGCAACGTTGTGTCCTCTGATTTCTAAAGTGCCCGCTGACGCGCCATCATGAGGCAGTAATTCACTATCTTTGCCCTTTAATCGCATTTGCATACCAAATATAGGTCTACCACATTTTAGGCGCTGTGTTTTTGATGAGTCATTGAGCTCAGTGGTTCGGTTGCAAGTACTGACAGAACTGGTTTCGGTCATTCCCCAGGCGTTTTCGACGCTAATGCCGTGACGGCTAAGGCTTTCAATCAGAGAGTAAGAGGCTGAAGAACCCCCTGAGATAGCTCGTTTCAAAGGGATGTCAGTAATATTGTGTTCTTCTAGATGGTTGTTGAGCGCCGTCCAAATGGTAGGGACAGCTAGAGAGATATCTACTGCTTGAGAGTGAATCAAGTCATAAATTTTATCAATATGACCGGCAAAGGAGTTAGGCCATACTATTTTTGCACCGCATAGCACCGCGTTAAACGGCATACCCCACGCACTAATATGATACAAAGGGACTATTGGCAAAATGCAGCTGTTTTCATCTAGCCCTATCACATTAGCCATACTTAAGGATAATGCATGTAGGACGGTGCTACGGTGTGAATACAGGACACCCTTGGGTTTGCCTGTCGTGCCTGAGGTATAGCAAAGCCCGCTTGCTCTTTGTTCGGCAATATCTGGCCAATCGTAATCCGTAGATTCTGTAGCGATTAATTCTTCATAAAATATAAACCTAAGAGGTGAGGATAAGGTTTTATCCACATCGCCTAGAACAATCAAGTACTTTACAAAGGGTTTGATGTGTTCATAGAGGGCTTCGATAATAGGTAGGCAATCTGGCTCAACGATAATGACCTCATCTTGTGCAGAGGTGATAATTTGTAATAATTGCTCATGTGATAGCTTGGGATTGATCGTGTGATAGATGCGTTCTGAGCAGGGAATCGCGTAGTGCAGCTCAAAGTGCTGGTAGGTATTCCATGCAAGAGTAGCGATTTTAGCGTTCTTGCTAACATTGAGTCGGTCTAAACTATTGGCAAACTGAGCAACTCGGTTAAAGGCCTCTTTATAAGTATACTTATGAAGGGTTACGCCATCTGATTTTAGAGTCACGATCTGTTGCTCAGGGTAGAGCATCAAAGCGTGTTGCATGATAGAGGTAATATTTAAATTGCAATGCATCATCATTCCGTTAATCATCTTTTCTATCCTTGGTTAAGATGTTTGGCAACAACGATTATGCAATTATAATGCTCAGTATGATAGGTGTTGATATCAATAATTTATAAAAAATACCTGCTTATGAACTAAGATAAGGACTGGTATAGTCGAACCACTCTTATAGTCAAACCACTCCTAAGGCCGGTTGACTATCGTTGCTCCTAAAGGGCTTATTAGCCTTGAAACCCATTATTGTTAACATAAACGTCATAAACGTCGTCCATGGCACTATTGAACGACTTTGTTTTAAGCGGATCATAGATAGTAAAATTTTGAAGTTTGATGCGTTTACGAAAAATGCGGTTATCTTTGACTTGGATATCTAAAATGTTTAAACAGCCGTAATCTTGTTCTTGAGCATAAATATCTGCTAGGTGTTGATCAAACATCCAATTAATCAAAATTCGGTTAACCACATCGTGAGATGAGATCAAAATATTTTGATGACTAGGGTTTGACAAAACAACCTGCTCAAACCACTCAATTACCCGGCGATTAAAAGTCTCCCAGCTTTCGCCTTGGACAAAATGCTTGAGTTGGTTCGTTTGTAGCAGGTACGCTTCTTTTAATTCCACCTGCGCTTTGTCAGCTGGCACTTCTCTGAGTCGTCCCGATTTAATCTCTCTAATCGCATCGACTGCTATGATCTCTTTAGATGGTTGATATTGGGTTAATATCTCTGCTGTTTGGATAGAGCGCGGCATAGTAGATGAATAAATACGTGCAAAGGGGATATCTTTTATACTCTCTACCAGCAGTCTGATTTGCTCAACGCCTTGCGGTGACAATGATGCATATTTAGGATTTACAGGTTTATTTTCTGTATCAAAATACGCCACATGCCCATGTCGCACCAAAAAAATACGCTGCCAAGAATCATTCATATGTCACTCCTTCGAGGTTGTTAGTTTTTAGCATTTTTATTGCAAAACTTTAAAAAAACATGGAATACGTTTGCGACTGCCTTATCTGCTTTGTGCAATATTCATTTAGCTAGTCTGATGAGTGTGCCAAATATCCATCTATTAACCTAGCACTAATTTTGAAGCGATAATCTAAAATAGTTTGTTATTTGCTCAGCTTTATCCTTAGCTAAAATATAATTGGTAATATAATTTACCATTATAAAAATACTAGTTGCAACAGTATATCTGCTATCTTAGTATATCTTATAGATTTTAGTGTTAACGTTGGATAATTGACATTTATTAATGGTAATAATAATTACCGTTAACTATAGGTTGGTCATCACGTTTACTGTGTAATTCTAGATCCATTCATTATCACCAGATAACATCGTCAAAGGAAGGACATTATGAGTATCAGAACATTTTCAGCCAATTGGATGACCGAAGAGCACGAGATGGTATACGACAGTGCCTTAAAGATGTTTCAAAGCTGGGAGGATAGAGACGAGGGATGGCGCGATAAGGGTATGATCGATCGCGATGCTTGGGAAGAGGCGGGCACGATGGGCTTTTTATGTGCCTCAATTCCAGAGGAATACGGCGGCGGCGGCGGCGACTTTGGTCATGAAGCCGCTATTATTTTGGCGCAGTCGCAAGCGAACCAAGCTGGTTATGGCGGTATGGTGCATTCAGGTATTGTGGCGCCTTATATCTATAAGCTTGGCACCGAAGAGCAGAAAAAATCCATCTTGCCGAAGATGGCAACGGGCGAGTATATCGGCGCGATTGCGATGACGGAACCTGGCACGGGTTCTGATTTGCAAGCCATTAAGACTTATGCGACAAAGGACGGTGACGACTATATCATTAATGGTTCAAAAACCTTTATTACCAACGGTCAGCACGCCAATATTGTGCTATTAGCCTGTAAAACAGACCGCGATAAAGGCGCGCAAGGGGTTTCTCTTATTCTTGTTGAGACGGACGGTCTAGAGGGTTTTACGCGGGGCCGTAACCTTAAAAAGACCGGCCTTGCCGGACAAGATACCTCAGAGCTATTTTTTGACAATGTGCGTGTACCCCAAAAAAACGTGCTAGGCGGTATGGAAGGTCTAGGCTTTATGCACATGATGCAAGAGTTGCCCCAAGAGCGCTTGATTATTGCTCTAAGTGGCTGCGGCGCTATGAAACTGGCTTTAGAGCTAACCCTCGATTATGTCAAACAGCGTGAAGCCTTTGGTAAGCCGATTTGGAATTTCCAAAACACGCGCTTTAAGCTTGCTGAGGTGCAAGCGGATTATTTAGCGGTAAAAACCTTGTGCGATTCAGCAGTGGAGGCGCAAATAGAGGGCAGGCTTGACGCCGCGCAAGCCTCGCTCATTAAGTACTGGGTCACTGAAAAACAGTGCAAAACGATGGATGAATGTCTGCAACTATTTGGTGGTTATGGGTATATGTCAGAATATCCCATCGCGCGTATGTATGCCGATGCTCGTGTACAAAAGATCTACGGCGGTACCAACGAGATTATGAAAGAGCTTGCGGCGCGCTTTATGTAATTATTGAGTGATTACTGAGAAATTCACAACAAATTCAAACATATATCAATTATTAATCTAAAACGAAAAAGGAATTTTTATGACTGAGACCGCTTATATCTATGACAGTATTCGTACCCCGCGCGGCAAAGGTAAAAAAGACGGCGCTTTGTACCAAGCGTCGCCTACTTGGCTGGTTCGTGGGTTATTAAAGGAGATGGAGCAGCGTCATCGCTTGGATACCAGCCTAGTTGATGATGTGGTGCTGGGCTGCGTCACACCGGTCGGCGAGCAAGGCTCTGATATTGCGCGTACGGCTGTAATGGATGCTGGCTGGGCTGAGAGCGTGGCAGGATTAACCTTATCGCGTTTTTGTGCCTCAGGACTTGAATCTATTAATCTAGCTGCCGCCAAAGTCATGTCCGGTATGGAGGAGATGATCGTTGCAGGCGGCGTTGAGTCCATGAGCCGCGTACCAATGGGCTCGGATGGCGGTTCATGGTATATGGATCCGCGTATCAACGACGCGACGGGTTTTGTACCCCAAGGGGTGGGCGCAGATACCATAGCGACCCTAAAAGGCTTTAGTCGCAAAGATGTTGACGCGTTCGCGGCCGAATCACACCGCCGCGCTGCTAATGCCTGGGAGCAAGGCTATTTTGATAAATCAGTCGTTCCCGTCACCGACCTCAACGGCATGCTACTCTTAGGTAAAGACGAAACCATTCGACCGAATACCGATGTTGAAACCTTAGCAGGTCTCAATCCCTCCTTTGCAATGCCCGGCAAAATGGGCTTTGATAGCGTCATCTTAGATCGATACACCACTATTGAAAACGTCAATCACGTGCATCACGCGGGCAACTCATCGGGTATCGTCGATGGGGCAGCGCTTTGCTTAGTCGGTAGCGCTGCAGCCGGTAAAAAAGCCGGACTCAAACCGCGTGCCAAAATCACTATGGCAGCGGTTATTGGCTCGGAGCCCTCTATTATGCTCACAGGCCCCACGCCTGCATGCCAAAAAGCGCTCGACAAAGCGGGCATGCAAGTCTCAGATATTGATCTTTGGGAGATTAACGAAGCTTTTGCGGCCGTACCGATGAATACGGCGGATGACTTGGGCGTCTCACTTGATATCGTCAACGTTAATGGTGGGTCTATCGCCATGGGACATCCGCTCGGAGCAACAGGCGCGATGCTGATGACTACAGTGCTTGATGAGTTAGAACGCCGTGACCTTAAAACGGCGATGATCACGTTGTGCGTCGGCGGCGGTATGGGTATTGCCACTATTATCGAACGCGTATAAACCCTTATTCATTGAATAAAAAATGATAACTTTGAGATCATTTAAAGGATAAAAAATGACTACAAATACAGACAGCATAGATAGCATTGAAGCGATAAACAATCTAGCAAACTTTTCAGCCAAACGTGATGATGACGGTATCGTCACCGTAACTATCGATCAAAGCGATCGTAAGATGAACGTTATCGGCGATAATTTTAACGACGCTTTTGCCACCATGACCGATAGCTTTATCAATGATGAGTCGGCTAAAGGCTTAATCTTAACCTCTGGCAAAGACACCTTTGTTGTCGGCGCTGATATTGATCAATTATCCAATATCGAAACCGCGCAGCAAGCCTTTGATTTGGTGGAAGAGCTAAAGGCCAGTCTGCGCAAACTTGAAACATCAGGTAAGCCGGTGGTCGCGGCTATGACAGGCACCGCACTCGGCGGCGGCTTGGAGCTGGCACTAGCTTGCCATTATCGTATCGCCATTGACTCACCGAAGACTAAGCTTGGTCTACCGGAAGTCAAGCTAGGCCTGCTACCCGGCGGCGGCGGTACTCAGCGCCTGCCAAGGCTGGTGGGTATCCAAACCGCGCTTGAGCTGATGACCCAAGGGTCCGAGCTACGAGCAAAAGCGGCCTTAGATATCGGTCTTATCGATGCAACGGCGAGTGACAATGAAGATATGGTAGCGCAAGCAAAAGCGTGGATAAAAGCCAATCCTAATGCCCAGCAGCCATGGGATAAAAAAGGCTTTAAGATCCCGGGCGGTAACAGTAACCATCCTAAAGTGGTGCAAATGTTCTCCATCGCACCTGCTATGGCCAATCAAAAATCACACGGCAACTATCCGGCAATTACCCATATCATGTCGTCTGTCTTTGAAGGCTGCATTGTCGATATTGACACCGGACTTGAGCTTGAATCGCGCTATTTTGCCGCTTGTGTGTTATCAAGCGAATCCAGAAATATGATAGGCACGTTATGGACGCAGCTTAACCGCATTAAAAAAGGTCAATCACGTCCTGAAGGGTTTGAGCGCTATAAAACCAAAAAGGTCGGCATCTTGGGTGCTGGCATGATGGGCGCAGGCATCGCTTACGTTACCGCCAAGGCGGGTATGGAAGTGGTATTGCTCGATACGACTATTGAAGGCGCTGAGAAAGGTAAAAGCTATTCTACTAAGCTGTTAGACAAGGCGATTAGCCGTGGGCGCTCAACGGAGGAGAAAAAGCAAGCTTTACTAGATAAGATCAAAACCACAGTATCTTATGATGATTTAGAAGGCTGCGATTTAATCATTGAAGCCGTCTTTGAAGACATTGATATTAAAGCAGAATGTACGCGCAAATCTGAAGCTGTTATTCCAGAAACCGCTGTATATGCGTCCAACACCTCAACCTTGCCTATCACTGAGCTTGCCCGCGCCAGTAAGCGTCCCAATCAGTTTATCGGTCTGCATTTCTTCTCACCGGTCGATAAAATGCCACTGGTTGAGATTATCGTTGGCGCAGAAACTGACGATGCCACCCTAGCAAAAGGCTTTGACTATGTCGGTCAAATCGGTAAGACGCCAATTGTGGTCAATGACAGCCGCGGCTTTTACACCTCACGTGTGTTTGGGACTTATGTTTCAGAAGGTATCGCGATGTTAGCTGAGGGTGTGCATCCACGCAGCATCGAAGTGGCTGGTATGAAGTCTGGTATGCCAATGCCGCCGCTAGCACTGCAAGATGAAGTCTCATTAAGCCTGTCACTACACGTAATGGAGCAGACTAAAAAGGCCATGGAGGCAGAAGGTAAAACTTTTACGCCGCACCCCGCTATGACCGTCATTGAAAAAATGGTTAATGAGCTTGGCCGTGAAGGTAAAAAAGTGTCTAAAGGCTTTTATGAGTATCCAGAGAACGGTGACAAGCATTTATGGCCCAAGCTCACTGAATTATATCCAACGACAGATGAGCAGCCGCCCCAGCAAGAGTTGGTAGACCGCCTACTGTACGTGCAAGCCAATGAGACCGCGAAATGTTTCGAGGAAAACGTCGTACGTACGGTGGCTGATGCCAACATCGGTTCTATCTTCGGCTGGGGTTTTGCGCCAAACCAAGGCGGCACCTTGCAGTTCATCAATGCTGTAGGCATCGATACCTTTGTCGCGCGTAGCCGTGAGCTGGCGCAGAAGTATGGCGCCCGTTTTGAACCTGCGCAAATATTGGTGGAGATGGCTGAAAAGGATAAGGAGTTTGTAGATGGTTAATCAAGCGCATGCTATGAGTGACTGCTTACAAGGACTGCGCGTTGTCGATTTGACGCGCAATCTACCCGGGCCTTTTGCCACGCGTCTGCTTGCTGATTTGGGCGCCGAGATCATAAAAATAGAGCCCAAAGGCGGCGATCCTGCGCGTGCTTTAGGGGGACTATTCGATGCTTTAAACCACGGTAAAACTACCCTAAAAGTAGACTTTCGTGACCCCAAAGGTATAGAAGCTATCAAGACGCATCTCATGGAAAGCGACGTGATGCTCGATAGCTTTCGCCCCGGTGTTCTTGAGGGTATGGGGCTGGACGCTCAAACCTTGCATGCTATCAATCCAAAGCTGGTTATCGTATCAATTACTGGCTACGGCATAGCTGATAGCGATACTGCCACTACTGACGCTCCTGCTAAATCTCAAGTTCAGCATGACTGGGCGGATAAAGCCGGTCATGATATCAATTTTATGGCGATGAGCGGGGTACTTGACCAGCTCAAGACAGCAACCGGCAAGCAAGCTATGCCCAACATCCAGTTTGCAGATTTGGCTGGCGGTAGTGATACCGCTGTCATCGCCCTGCTAGCGGCAGTTTTTGCCGCCAAGCAAACCGGCAAAGGACGCCACGTTGCAGTTAGTATGACCCATAGCTTATATAACCATATGGTCATGCCCAAAGCTACAGGCGAGCTAGTTGCAAGTTTTTCTGGCAAAAATCCAAAGCCGCAACATGATTTCTTAGGTGGGTTGCTACCTTGCTATCGCTTGTATAAAACCTTAGATGAGCGTTACATGGCCGTGGGCTCACTAGAGTTAAAGTTTTGGCAAGGGTTGTGTAAGGTTTTAGAGTTTCCTGAATATAAAGACACGCATTGGCAGCGCGGCGTTATGCCAAATACGCCTGAAAGTCAAAAGGCAGCAAAAGCGGTCGCTGATACATTCGCCAGTCAGCCTTTAAGTCATTGGCAGCAAGTCTTTGAGTCAGCGGATGTTTGTGTGACGCCTGTACTTAGTTTAGAGGAGGCAAAAAATCATCCGTTATTTGCTCATCAAGACGAGCATCATACGACACTAGGGTGGCAACAGCTTGAGTAATTAAAGGTTGCATGAAGGTTAGAATTAGAGAATTTTATAAACATTGTTTTGTAAAAAGAACTTATCAGGTTATAAATGTCCCCGTCATGTGGAGTTAACCAATGAGCTGCCCAAATCTACCGTAGGTAAAATACTGCGCCATGAGCTTAGAAAATCTGCCAACAAGTGATAAAAATATTTTCGCTTAAAGGGCAATAAGAAGCTGAGCTTAACTAACTCAGCTTCTTATTGCCTATAGGGTTCTTATTTTAGCTTCTAAGAAGCTGCTAACTCGGGTTTGGACATTGAGCGCCACAATATACTAAACAACGCATCAAAGTTGGCATTGAGTGGTACGTTCGTTTGACGAATCGTGTGCATGATGCCAAGGCGGCTGATAAAGCCCATAAACACGTCAAATAAGATGTGCAAAGGGACGGTATCGACGAGTACGCCGCGCTTTTGACCGTCTTCTAACACACTCAAAAAAGCGTCAAGAAGCTCTTTATTATTGTAAATAGCGATGTTATGAGAGCGTGCTATCGATACCTTGGATAATACCATCACCGCGTCAGGCTGGGTATCGACAAAATCTAGGCACACCCATAGCGTCTTACGCAGACGATCCTCTACGCTATCAATACCCTGCAAGTGATCCATCATTCTGACTGCTAATCTGCCCAGCACTAAATCCATAATGGTATAAAGTACCGTTTGCTTATCACCAAAATACTTATATAGCGTTTGTAGCGATACATTAGCAGCCTTAGCAATCTGTATCATGGTGATGTCGCTTACATCACTACCAGCAAAAAGCTGGCGCACCGCTTTTTCTATTTTGTCTAAAGTGGCAGGGCGCATATCGGATAATGGTGCTAAGGCTACAGAGTCAGTTTGGGTATCTGATTTAGCCGTTCGAGAAGATGATTTGGAAAATTGACTTTTATTTTTGTCACTTTTGTTTTTGGCGCTTTTTTTATCGCGACTAGGTTTACCACTACCTTGCTTTTTTGAGCGAGTTGTTTTCACGTTTAGTATCTCCTTAATAGTGTGTCTTCTCAATCTTTAATACTAATCAT
Source organism: uncultured Psychrobacter sp. (assembly GCA_947489525.1). GTDB lineage: Bacteria > Pseudomonadota > Gammaproteobacteria > Pseudomonadales > Moraxellaceae > Psychrobacter. The sequence continues at coordinate 116,226 of CANLDW010000001.1, read as the reverse complement.
TAATAATTAAAAGGTTAGGATAATTTAAATTACCATTATAATAGGTTGTATTAAGAATATAAGATTATTTTATATTTTTTTAGCCGAATATCTAGTATTGATAGTTATTACGACCGTTATATATTAGGGTAAAAATAGTTACCGTATTATATAAATACATGACATTTAATCCCTATGATCGCTCATTATCCCATCATCAATAGGGGAGTGATGCGGGCGGGCATCAGTGCGCGTGGTCAAGTGGCGCTCAATTTAGGAGAGGTAGATGATGGGGTTATCACCGCAGGTCAATGGGTTGGCCTAATCGACGATATTCCCTTCTATGCTAAACGCAGTGGACGTATTATAGCTGGTGGTAATGAGCGCCTGTCTGTTACTTCATGTTGGATGCAGTAGATTTTATAAGGTAAATTTTATATAGATAATCTGAGATATCGTACGAATAAGTAAGTTTGCTTGGGTAGGCCAATTTAAGCGTGGATCCATTCATGCGCCTCAGATGTGAGACTAGTCACAAAAAACCCCGCAAGCCTTATCAGTCAGGCGTTACGGGGTAATATATTATATTTATATGGTGCGCCCACCAAGACTCGAACTCGGATCGGTCGCTTAGGAGGCAACTGCTCTATCCTGTTGAGCTATAGGCGCATAAGGAAGCGTCATTGTAAAAAACAAATCTCTAAAAAGCAATCTACTTAAGCTATTCTTTATCCCACCCTTAAATTATATGCACCGCAAATGATGATTCACATGGTTATAAGCCACTATTACTTATGCTCGTTACTTATGCTCGTTACTCATGCTAATTACTGAGCACCTCGGAGAACTCTAAATTATCGCCACTGCTATCTGAGCTTGAAGTCGGTTTAAATAAGTCGTCAACAGCGTTTTGATAGCCATCAATATTACGATACTCATACTGTTCCAGTATGTCCTGACCATCGCTTGAGAGCATAAAGTTACGAAAGCTGACAGCGGCAGGGTTATTCGTTAAGATAACACCGTCAATAGGCTGCTCGCCTTTTAGGGCGTAGTTAAAGGAGACTAAGCTACGCGACTCCATGCTATCTACAGCGTCACCTGAGATGTCAGTTGTTCCGTTTTCTACGGCACTATCACTAGCGCTGACTTGATTACTGTCTACTGAATTCAACCGCGACTGTAACGGTAGCAAACGCTCAGTGCTCAAAGCTTCTTCAGCAATGAGTATATCGGTTACAGTAGGTGATAAAGCAACCCTGTCTTTTGTGACGTTTAGCAGACTCTTTGTTGGTACGTAATCTACTAGGATCTGAGTGTGCGGATAGCGCGCCTCAAAGTTGACTACGATGTCGTCGAGTGGCACTTGCATACTGGTATCAGCTCGGATGTGCAACACAGTTTTGTCATCGCTGCTTGAATCTTCCTTACCATCATTAACTGATATATCGTCCTTATTCGCCGTAATCGGCAATGGATCGATGGGTTTGCTATTTTGGCTGGCAAGCCAAATCAAGATACCGATGAAAATGATCAGCAGCAATACGATAAGAGCGATCAATAGCAGCTTATAACTTTTCATAGGCGTGGGTATCTCTTAATCATTGGAGTAAAAGCAAAAAATATAATAGTTTGATCTTCAAATGCGGCTCTTATTTAGCGCGTCTGATTGAGCACCTCATCGGCAAGCTCTGCTAACATAGCTGCAAATATGTCAGCTTTTTCAGCAGCCGTGACACGTTTATCAGCAGTTTTAGGGCTAGGATTAGTATTGGTGCTTAATGTGTTTTTGTGATCAAAAGATTTTTCTGTTTGCGCATTCACTTTATTGTTTATAGTGGCGGCACTATTTGAAGCGCTGGAGTTAGCAGTAGCTTGAGTCAAGCTGTTATCGGTGTCATTATCGCCTTCGGTTTGGCTTGCTAGCGGCGATTGTTTCGCTATCAGCATGGTTTTGAGCCAGTCAAACCCATGTGCGTCCCACCACGCCTCAAAGCGTGGCAGTGTACTGCCCCGTACCGCTTCAGGTAAGTTGAGCGTTCGTAGTTTTTGTGCCAGCACTGGATCTTCAATGGCTTGCAGGCGGCTTAAGTACAGTTTGCTTTGAACGCCATCATAGGGCTGGCGACGTTGCCATGAGGCATCATTAATCTTCATGCGCGGCAGTTGCCACAGCTCACCGCGATAATAAACGACGTATTGACGACGGTCGAAATCAACAAACAAGGCATCAATGGGACGCAAAGGCATAGTATAAAATATTCTCTTAGCTATAGGGACTTGAATAAAATAATAATGAGCACTGACTATTCTGTTATGAGTCTAACTCATCAATACTAGCAATATTCATGCCGCTTTGCGACATCAATTGTCGCCCATCTCACTCATACCTTGAGTGGCTCTAGTATAAGCGGTCAATCGGTGGCACACTACAGCTTAGCGCTTTAATATAAGCTATTATAGTCGAACCACTATTAAAGTGTTACGACGTTAGACTCGCTTAGCCTACTACTGTAGTACTTGCGCTCGTCTGCCTTGTACCACTTTTAATATTGATTGACTATAGCACACAGGTACAAACGCTCAAAAACGCTATCTGAGCAGTCCAATGCACAGGCACAATAGGTGCTGCTGATTTTAACAGAAATTATACGCCTAAGCTGTTATTAGTGTGATTTAACAGGTTTACCGTACTGGGCTAATATTTATTACTATGTTATTTAAAACCATGTTATTAAAAGCTATGTTATTCAAAACTCAGTCAAATTGAAGCACTAGCACTACTTCACTCTACTGGTTTACTAAGTTGCCGCTATTCATTTGCTGAGCGATATATAGTCAATACGAAGTAAAATCGATACGTTAATAATACCGTGCTACTGGTACAAATTTTTCTTGCTTGCTGTGCGCTTCGCACTTTTCGATGCTACGCAACTGTTATTCAAAACAAGTATTCCAGTAGCACTGCATCGGTTTTAAAGAGAATCAACTATACACTTATCATTCTTTACTCTTTTACCAAAGTTAGAACCACATCTATGTTTACGATCATACAGTCGCACCGTACCGAGCGCTTGGTAGCCGAATTACTGAGTGCCTATCAGTCAAAAGATCAACCGGTTTTTGCTGAGTTTATTGTCATCGTACCTTCAATGGTGCTCGGCGATTGGCTGGATAAAACGATTGCCAGTCAAGCGGGTATTAGTACTCTAGTGACCACAACCTTTTGGGGTCAGTACCAGTGGACGCTGATGCAAGAGGTATTAACGTGCCACAATACCTATTTATATGAGCGCAATCCTGATGCGGTCACTTTAAATGTACCAGAGGTAGCCGTACTCTCGCCAACCGTTATGCAGTGGCGACTGTTTGGCTATTTGACCTACTATCAAGATGTGATCGTTAAGGATGAACAGCATCCTGTCCATTCTCTGTTAGCCTCTTTAATCGATGAGCCGCAACAAGCTACTGAGCAAGACAGCACTTTAGATATACAAGGTGATGCACAGGGTAGGGCGCAGCAAGATGCGCGCATCTGGCAGTTGGCGAGCGATTTGGCGCGGGTGTTTAACCGCTACTTAACCCATCGCGAGGATTGGTTAGCCCTGTGGTCACATAACCTGCCGCTAGACGTAGAGGAGCTGATAGCTGACAAGGATGCACTATCCTTGCGCTTTGATCAGTATGCGCGCGCCACCCCTGAATGGTTGGTTGAGCACTATGTTGAGCTGGAGAGCGCTCAGCGCTTTTTATGGTCGCAGCTATTCGCCGATGTGTATCTGCACCGAGTGGCTTTAGAGGACGTATTTTGGTCAGCACTCAAACATAATAAGGCAGGCGAGCGCGCGGTATTGCCCAATGTGCTACGCATCTTTACTATTCAGCAGCTGCCACAGACTGAGCTTGACTTTTTGCAGCGCCTATCGGAGTACATGGACGTCACTTTACTACATTACAATCCATCCAAGCTGTTCTGGGCAGATATTGTCGATAAGTCATGGCTACAGCGTCAGCAAATTATTAATCCTGAGAGTGTGTTTTTGCGCGACTATGGACACAGTTTGCTATCGCGTTTAGGCAAGCAATCGCGCGATACCTTTGCTATGCTCGCTAATCTCTCAGGTAATGAGCACTTTGATGAGACGCTGATTGAATGGCGTGATAATTTTGATGAAGATGGCGCTGAACACGATAATGATATTACTACTGAAGCTCACGAGCAGCACAAGAGCCTAAGCTTATTGCGACGTTTGCAAAACGATGTGTTGATGCTTGATGAGCAGTCCACTCGGCAAGCAACTGCTGCAAAGGTTTCAGCAGCGGTCGGTGATCAGATCGAGCTGAGCTTTGCCACTGAGGAGCAAAATACAGCGTGGTACGATGATGAGGCGCTACAGAATAAGCGCTTTGAAAAAGAGCGGTTTTGGGCGTTATCAGCGCAAGATAATAGCCTAAGCATTCATTCTTGCCATAGCCTGCAACGCCAGCTTGAGATCTTACGTATTATGATTGGGCGCTGGTTAAATGAGCCGATTGCACCAGGCGAGAAACAGCGTCACATCTCTGAGATTGTCGTTTTGATGCCTGATGTTGAGCAGCACCACGCTCTGATTAGCTCTATTTTTGTTAATGGTAAAGGTCAGGACGGTTTGACCTTGCCCGCTAAGGTGACGGGTGTTGTTGATACAGATATTCGTCAGTTATGGGATGCCATAACTGGCTTTTATAAGCTCTTAGGTAGTCATAACGCGCGCTTTGAAGCGTTTGAGGTCTTAGATTGGCTTATGCTGCCGCCACTGTTTAAAAGCTTTGGTCTGACGCATGAGCAAATGAGCCGTGGTTGTGATTTGCTTATAGAAGCAGGTTTTATTCGCGGCTTTGATGAGTCTCATCTTAAGCAAACGTTAGATGTCAGCGATTTTGATTATCGTTTTAGCTTCGCACAAGCTCTAGATCGATTGACTTTAGGACTGGTGATGCCTGAAGCGGATATGAGCGACTGCTTGTATCCTATTGATGAGCACGCTTGGCCGAGTACGGCAATGCCTGAGATGAGCTTACCGCTACCTCAAGTGAGTCTCAATGACGCGCTGATTATAGAAGCGCTTTGCCGTATCTATACCGGTCTGAGCGCGCGCCGTGATGATCATACTCAAAAGCGGCGTGCAGAGGAGTGGTTGAGCCAAATCGAGACACAAGTCATTCACCGCTATTTTGGTGATGTGGATCAAACCCGTACCATGCGTGCCATTTATAACGCAATGAACGGCTTTAAATCCAGTTTGCGTGCCAATCGTCACTATCGGCAATACGCTAATGCTAAGAGTAACAATCAAGAAGTGGAACAAAAGCTGGCAGGCGTTGAGCAACTGCCGCTTAAGCTGAGCTTTATGTTAGATAGTATCGAAGCTGAGCTTGAGAGTCAGCAAGTTAGTGCTGAGCCAACGGGGGTGATTACCTTTGGTCGCTTTGGTGCTTTAAGAAACGTTCCCTTTGAGCTGGTAGTGATGCTTAACATGAACCTCTCGGAGTTCCCTGATCGTGATCGCAACAATCGCTACGATCTAATGAAAGCGACTATCTCTCGCCGCGGCGATAGAGTCAGTGAAGACGATGACAACGGCGCGTTTTTGGATGCGCTGTTGTGCGCGCGTAGTGCTTGCTGGATATTTTATAACGGTCAAAGTCTCACCGACACGCATGAGCACTTGCCAGCTAACCCCGTCAGCGAGCTATTACAGTTTTTGCAAGGTGAGGTGCAGTGGCAAATCAGTAGCCTTGATTCATTCAAAGGACTACCTGAGGGCATCGATGACACGACTCAACACCTAAAGCGCTATCTTCCCAAGCTGATTAAACAGTGGCTGGTAACTGAGCATCCAGCGCTGCCATTTCATGAGAGCCTATTTGAAGCAAAAATCGAAGACCTTGAAACAACGGACATAACCGAAACACAGGTCATTCAATCGAAGACTGCTAACAGTGATAAAGACATTACTGGAGATAATAATGATAGCGCTCGTAGCAATGAGATAGATGCACTTTTGGATAAGGCCATGCGCAAGACCAAATTAGCGCAAAAAAAACAATTTCCGCCTGCACCGCTTTGGCAGGCAGTGTTTCATACTCTAAAGCAGCGTACAGCGAGCAGCCGGGTACAGCTGGTTGATTTGCCAACGCCATCACAGTACGAGTCAATCGCTCAAGTGCTAGGCAAAAAGTTAGGTCAGTTAGGAGGTATCAATCCGCAAACGCTGCAAGTGCTCAAAGAGATGTTAGCTCTAGATACTAGTAGTATGGGCGGTATTAGCGCTGACATCGAAGCACTAAAACAAACGCTATTTGATATTGCAGAGATCGATGTTGAGGGCGTGCTAGCTTATCAAGTGCGTCATCCTGCCAAGGCTTTTTTGCGCGCGCAAGAGGTGCATGTGGTGCAAGGCGAGCAAGCGCTTGCGCAGCAGGAGCCGCTGTTTTTAGATAGCTTGACGACGTATCAGATAAATGAGCATCTCATTCGCACATTGACTGTCAATGCTACTGATGAGCAGACAGACCATAGTATTGAACAACACAGTATCGAACAAGACAACTCAATACTTAGGTATCAAAAGATCATGCCAGCAGGCGTGGCGCGTCACACGACCCTGCACAATCAGCAACAAAAGCTGCAACAGCAGTGCCAAGAGTTTAAAGAGCAGCTGATCAACAACGGCTTTGATATGCATAAAGCGGTGAGCGAAGCAGAACAAAAACATCAGCAATCAAAGAATGTATCGCTACTGACGCCCACGACTGAGCACCCTGTACAAATAGAGCTGGCAGAGGTGATGGAGCGCATGTGCAATGACAACGAGTCTGCCAGCACGCAAGATACGGCACTTCTACTCAAGCTCCTACCAACAACCGTTAAGATAAAAGGGCTTGTCCCTATCAATACGCTACACAGCCACGATCGCATAGCAGCAGATCTAACTTACAGCGCGCAGTCTGCTAGCCAGTGGCTTAACATCTTACCAAACTCAGCCAGTCCCAAACACTTACTCAAGTTTTGGTTAGCGCATTTGTATTGGCAAGTGGCGCGGCGTACCACAGCCGAGCAAGTAGAAGCTGCTGACGGCATGAGTGTATGGCGCTTTAGCAAAGCCAGATCAGGGATCAAAAAGTTTGACAGTCGCATTGCTTTTAGCTTAAGTCCCATTGCTTATGAACACGCGGTCATTGAGCTGGTAAAATGGGCAGTATTTGCCAAGCTATCAGGACAGGTGCCTGTTACGCTATTGCCAGAGTATGCACTTTGTTATGTTGAGAAGTCTCTTAAAGCTAAAGAAGATGCAAATGGCAGCTACTGGCCAAAACGCGCGGACTTCTCAGAGTGGTTAAGACCTGGCTATACTCCTAACTATCAAGCAGACACGGTATACGATACCTGTTCACAGCATGCCATTTGGCAATACGTACTACGCGACCACGATGCATTCAACGCCTTGTCGGCGGGATTAACGACGCTTGCGCCATCGCTATATGCGTCCATGTTTACCGCGTTGACAGGCTTAGACAACTAACGCGATATCTGTATTTGCATTATCCTTATGTGCACTATCTTTATTAACACTATCATTAGCCATTTATTTAGTAACTGATTCAACCCTATTTATAAAAAGTATACCTTGCTATGACCAATGCCACTGATACCCCTCATTCATCCTCTCAGCACTTAGATCAAGACTATGAGTATGTGTATGGCTCAACTGACACTGACCATGCCTCGACTACGAATGCGTCGGGCAACAGTGATAAAGCGGACGTTGTACCAGCGGTAGAGGTGGCGCTAACAGGGCGGCACTTGATTGAGGCTTCAGCAGGTACGGGCAAAACGTGGACATTAACAGGTATTGTACTGCGTCTACTTATTGAAGCTCGGCGCGCGCCTGAGCAAATCATAGCAACTACCTTTACGCGCGCGGCAGCCGCTGAGATGCGTCAGCGCATCCATGACCGCTTGGTAGCGTTTTATCAGATACTGCAATGGATAAATAGCCTAAGCGCTAATTCTGATAATAAGGACAATTTATATCCTAATGTCTTACAGGTAAAACCTGATGAGGGTAAAGAAAAGCAAGACCAAGCAGGTAGTCACTCAACTCATGAGACCGACGCTACCGCCTTTAACCAAGATATTGATCATGATAAAAGAGCTGCGGCTCAAAAGTACGCTCAAATAAAGGAACAAGCAAAAAAACAACGTGAGCAGTGGTTAATAGAGCAAGCTCAGTACGTACGTTTAGAAGGACTTGTACAGGATCCGGTGAACTTGCACCTCATCGGCTACTTACTGGATCACGTTTATAGTTATCCGCTGGCGGAAGCTATTAGGCGCACCGCCTTAGTGTTAACGACACTTGATAAACTCTTCGTCGGTACGCTCGATAGCTTGGCGCAAAAGTGGCTGTCTGAGTACAGTAGCGAGACGGGTCATCAAAAAGGCATGAGCATTATCGAGGATAGTGCTACCCAGCAAGTGACGGACAGTATTATCCATGATGAGCTGCGCCAGTTTCAAAGTCGGCTGTACTATGAGCAGCCAAAATTGTATGCGCTACTAGATCAGCAAGGCAAGCTTACGGCAGTAAGCGACCATAAGAAGTTTGTGACGCGTTCGCTTAATTTTATCTCTGCACCTATTGATGAGGTTACGGTAAGTGAGTTTTCTTTTGAAGATTATGAAGCGCTGCTCAGTGCGTTTGCTGAGTTGGATTTAGTAGATATTCAGCCGTATTTAGATGCTGATTATAGAAAGTCGCAAGGGTTTAATGCAGCATCGAATTTATTTAAGCAGTTCGATGCCATTATTGATGTGCATCAAAAAATAACAAAGTATCAGTTAGTATTTACTAGCTATTTAAATGAGCGCGAAAACAAAATTCTTACGTCACTACAGGATGCCAGATATCCAGATGAAAACGGTAAAATTAAGAATTTCAATAAGAATAAAGAGTCGCAACATCAACGTTTTTTTGCACTAGAGACTATAACTAGTTTAGTGACGATATTAGATAGGGTCGCAGAATTAGAGCAGCATATAACCGCTATCTTAGCCAACCTAAACCGTCATATCGTACTCACTGTACGTCATAGGCTTCCTATCATACTAGAGGAGCGTGGGGAGACGACTTTTAGTTTACAAATGGTACGTCTAAACCAAGCGCTATCTGGCACGCAAGGCCAAAAGCTGGCGCGTTATATCCGTCATCACTACCCCGTAGCCTTGATCGATGAATCGCAAGATATCAACGGCGAACAAGCCTTTATGATAAAAAGCATTTATCTATCAAACCCATCAAATCTATCAAACAAAAAGAGCACGTCTACGAATAGCTTATCTTCCAAAAAACCTAGCAATGAGTTTTTGTTATTAGTAGGTGACCCAAAACAGGCCATCTACGGCTTTCGGGGTGGTGATGTATCAAACTATAACGACATGAAAGCCCAGTTTGATAAAAGCCGTCTTTGGACGCTGGACATCAATCGCCGCTCAAACGCTGGCGTGATTCACGCGCTAAATTGCTGGTTTGGTATGCCAGCGGCAACCACTACTGAGAATAAGTTAGCCCAGCTAGGTAGCGGCATTTACTACCAGCATATCAAAGCGTCAAAGCCAGATAATCAGCTGTCTTGGTTTAATGCGCTAGATTCTCAGAATCAGCTAGTGACTGAGGTGCTATCCAATCAGCCCGTGAGCGTATTGCATCTGCCTGATGGCAAAGAGGATACGCTTGAATACGATGAGTTTGAGATTACCGCGCGGCATATTGCCACTTTACTTAATAGTAATCAGACGCTCAATGGCAAACCTATTGAGCCCAGCGACATTGGCGTCCTAGCACGCGCTAAAAAGGATCTCAAACAAGTTGAGGACGAGTTGGTCAAGCTTAATGTTCCGACTCTGACGACCAGTGATGTCAGTATCTTTGAGACCATCATGGCAGAAGATATAGCAGCGCTACTTAGCGCGATGCTCTATCCTTATCGTCACGATATGATCAATCGGGTGCTGACCAGTCATCTATACGGTCTAAGCATCAAAGAGGTCAAAGCCATGATGGCGAATATGGCTGATACAATGACTGATGCAAAAAATACAAAAGGCACGTCTCAAAATGAACACAAAAAAAGCTATCAGGATTTTATTAGCTATATAAAAGAAGGGGCGCGGCGCTGGCAACACTTTGGTGTCTTATCTGCGCTACATTATCTATTAGATAAAAGTCCCGTGCAGCCCCAAGGCGTTTGGCAAGCGTTGGCCGCGCAGCAAGTGGGCGATCGCTATATTATGGATCTGCGTCATGTGCTGGATGTCTTGGCACAACAGGGTACGGGTATGGGCGAGCACGAGCTGTTAGCATGGTTTAGACAACATATAGACAGTGCGCCGAGTAGTGATTGGGCTAAGCAGTATCCGCTACCTACAGAGTCAGGCGTGCAGCTGATGACTATTCACAAGTCAAAAGGGCTGGAGTTTCCCATTGTTTATGTACTGGGTATGGGCAATGCCAGTAGAAAGTCGGGCAAGAGCGAGACGTATGGACTGTACTTATATAATGCCAATCAAGCTTCCAATGCACTGGCAAACCAAGCGACAGGTAACCGGCGCCGTTTTTCACCTGTGCAAGGCTCCGCTACCGCTGAGAGTTATTTTACGGATATTGAAACTCAAGAGGGCTTTGATGAGCTACGACGACTTGGCTACGTTGCCTTTACTCGCGCTAGTGAACAGCTTTACATAGTTTTAAAAGCTTCGTCTAGAAACACAAATTACGACTTAAGACCAATATGCTATTGGTTCGACTCTAAAGAGGTAAAGTTTGAATTACCGGATAGGCTCACCAGCACTATAGGTATGCTAAGAGCGCATAAGATTAATGCCTTTTATGATGACAACTATGCTAAAACAAAAGGTTTAAATAATAATGCCAAGCTTGCTACTACCAAACCGACAACCCAGCCTATCGAGTACGCTCCGTTCTTGGAGGTCATAAGTACCAACTACTTCTACGGCTGGGCCAAGACCAGTTTTACCGCCTTAGCGCGCCAGCTGGACGAATCCATGCAAGCGATAGCTATCGTTGATGAGCGTATAGACGACGCGATAGACATCGATATGGCAAAACCAGATATTTTTGTTAATAAAAAATCATCTATTGAGATTAGCGACGACACAAACCTAAAAGCTGAAGACGATATACGTTTTACCTTTGTCAAAGGCGCCAACGCGGGTACTTTTTTACATGAAGTATTTGAAAAAATTGACTTTAAACAAAAATCGCAGTGGTCGCATATTATCGATAGAGCAGTCAGTAGTTATCAGCTCCCGCTTATCTACAGTAGCGCCGCTCAGCAAACCCGTTTTTTACAGGCTAAAGACAACACTAAAGACAAAAATAGTGCTAGCAGTGATGAGGTGCTAATAGATGCCAGCCAGCATGACGCTTTGATTGACTGGATCGAAGAGGTGCTACAGACACCGCTATTAGCATCAAATCGAGCACTACAAGATATTAATGCCAATCAGCGCTTCGCTGAGCTCGAATTTAATATGGGACTCTCAAAATCGTTTAAAGCGCAAGACATCACCAAACTCTTTGAGGATTATCTCCCAAATGAGCCGGACAAACACGTCGCCTTGATCGCGCAAAACAAAACGCATTTATATCGATACCTGCGCGGTGAGATCGACTTGGTATATGAGCAAAGTGGTAAGTACTATGTCGTCGACTATAAAAGCAATTTTTTAGGAAATAGCCTAAGCAATTATAATGAAGATACTCTAAAGCAAGCGATGTCAAAAGCAGGGTATTGGCTACAAGCCGCTATTTATCAAGTTGCGCTACATCGATTTTTAGCGCTGCGAATTAGCGACTACCGTGGTAATGAAGATAAGTATCTCGGTGCAGTTGAGTATGTGTTTTTACGCGGTGTTTATGCTCCAACATCCTTTACAAAGGATACAGGAGTTGCGGGCGAGTCCGAGCTTGGCGACTCGTTATCCAATCCCAAAAAGCGCTATGGGCTGGTGACTTGGGATATTCCAATTGATTTTATCAAAGGTTTAGATGCGCTGTTGGGTATTCCAGAGTAGCGCTATTGCATGGGTAATAACTATAACCAACGACTATAACTCAAACGATGCAGTCGATACGCAGAGACCAAGAACTATGAATAAGCAAACCAAAAGCCGCGCAGTGATAAGCGCGCAAGAAAGCTGGGCGAGCAGCATCAGTGATTATATTTTGCTCAGGCGGCAACAGACGCACACTGCCTATAGGGCAGCGAATGCTGATAGTAAAGATATCGATGATTTGAGCGCCAGCTGTTTATTTACTGCTATGTTTTCTGTGCTCGCCACTTATCTAGAAGAGGGGCATACCGTACTCACCATAGAGACTAAGCAACATGAACAGCCATTGCAAGGTAGTATAAACGGTATGCTTGTGACCTTATACCCTTGGCAGCAGCAACTGTTAGAGATTTTGGTGACGCCAATTTTAGCTCTGGTTGAGACGCAAATAGAAGCACCATCCGATAGTGCAACAGCTAAGTTGTCACTATTTACACTACTAGACACTTTATTCACCAAACGCGCGCAGTTATGGGCACCGCTCACACTAACAGGTCACGAAAGAGAGCTGCTTATCAAGCGTTTCAACACAGTTGAGGGTTTATATGATTTGCTAAAAGGTAACGAGATAACTTCTTTTATGGCCTTCATTGATAGTCATACCTTATTTGCTCGGTTTGATGCGCAGAGTAGCATTAATAGTATCAATAAAAATAGCCTAAGCAAAAATAACAAACCTATAATTTATAAAATAGCTGAAAGTGCTGAAAGTGTAGGTAGGAAAGATAAAACCATTTCACTTACATTTTGGTTACACCGCGCTTGGCAAGCAGAATTTAATTTAGCTCATAATATCAAGGTCATTTTAGATAAAACCATAACCCCGCTTCCGATCTCTATACCCAAGAACCTTAATGAGCAGCAAAAGACAGCAGTTGATATTGCCAATAATAACGCTTTTAGTATCATCACGGGTGGTCCAGGAACGGGTAAAACCTATACCGTCGCTCAATTGGTGATTGCCCTACAGCAAGCAGCTGAGAGTAGGGAAGGGAGGACTACAGATATAACATTTAGTACAGATAGCGCAAGTTTGGCATTAGCCGCACCAACAGGTAAGGCCGCTCAGCGTATGCAAGAGTCGCTACAAAAAGCCTTGGACGCTGCGAAGGTTGAGCTGCAATTACAAGAAGCAAAAACTATTCACCGCTTGCTAGGTATCGGCCGCACGGGTAGACCGCGCTATGATGCGAATAATCCACTTGGCGAAGAAATCATCATCGTCGATGAAGCTTCTATGCTAGGCGTTGAGCTAGCTAATTATCTTGTCAGCGCAGTAAAACCTGGCGCAAGATTGATACTCTTAGGAGACGCAAATCAGTTAGCAGCGGTAGAGGCAGGAGCAGTGCTTGCTGATCTGTGCCGTATTCCATCACTGCAAGCGATACACGCACAGCTTACGCAAAGTCAGCGCTTTGGCAAGGACTCAGGGATAGGCAAGCTTGCTTATGAGATTAATAAACCCGACACAGATACGCAAGCGATTTGGCAGTTGTTAAAACAGGATACAGCTTTAAATTTTGTGCCCGTTCATAGTGTAACTGTCGCTAATCTAAATACTAATCAAATAAAAAATAGCCTAAGCAATAAAAAAACTTTAAAAAAAATTCAAGAACAATATTTAGTTTACATATCATATATTAAGAATTTAACAGAAAATGAAAGAGCAAAATCCATACCATATACATCAATTGAACAAAACATCAGCACGTTGATTCAAATTTTTAATCAATTTAGAGTGTTGACCGCAGGTCATCATGGCGAGTGGGGCGATCACTTCATTAATAACTATTTGACGCAGTGGCATCTTGCTGAGCTGAAGCTACCTTTGGGACAAAACACTTGGTTTCATGGTCGTCCAATCATGGTTTTACAAAATAATTATGAACTTGGCTTATTTAATGGCGATATAGGTTTTTGTCTACAAACCGCAAATGGAGAGCTTGAAGTTTTTTTTGAAAATAAGACACAAGGCATCGCGGTTAATCTACTCAATGAGGAGGTCATTGCAACAGCTTATGCAATGACTATTCATAAATCACAAGGTTCTGAGTTTGATCATGTCGTTATTACTTTTGATAACAGCCATGCAAGACTACTGAGTAAAGAGCTCATCTATACTGCGGTGACGCGAGCAAAGAAACAAGTCACAATATTTAGTACTCAATCCGCACTAGAAACAGCAGTGCAAACACCTACTGAACGTCACACTGGTTTGGCACTGCAGTTTTGAATATTATAGTTTTGAATAGTATAGTTATCAGCAAGGCTGAATTTACACTCTTATGTGATCGTTATTTAATACGGCAATAAAAAAGCATCCGTTATTGGATGCTTTTTGTGCTTACGATAAACGTTATACTTTATCTTCTTTAATCGCATAAATACCCGGCAGGTGACGCAAGTAGCCGTGAAAATCCATACCACAGCCATAGACGTAACGATCAGCAACATTGATACCGACAAAGTCCACTTCAAAGTCATTAATCTTGCGATCGTGCTCTTTATTTAGTAGCACACAACAATCAATAGAGGCGGGGTTTTCTTTGCCTAATTCTTCTACGATCGCTTTTAGGGTAATGCCTTCATCAAATATATCATCAATCAGCAGTACGTGCTCGCCCTCAAGGCTGACATCAGGTTTAAACTTCCAATCCAGCTCACTAGTACCTTCGTTATCACGATAGCGAGTCGCATGGATATAATGCATACGATGATAAAAGGTCAAATGAGTGAGTAGCTGTCCTGCCGGGATCAAACCACCATTCATGACGACCATTACAATAGGATTTAGACCAGCATAATGCAGATTAAGCTGCGCCGCTAAGCGTTCATAAGCGGCGGCGACCTCAATACTACTGATGAGGCACTCTGAATTGCGCAGCGTTTGTTCAATTTCTTGATTACTGATTTGAGTCATAAAGTGCGCCTTGGATAAAAGTGCTGCTTATTCTAGCAAAGCTCAGAGAATTATTCTAATACATACTTCAAAAAGCGAGCATTAATAAAATCAAAATAATTTTTAATCTATTTTTCAACGATAAAGGGACGGTAGTAGTTTGCTAAACGATTCAGTGCGTCATCCTGCAAATCAGGTAGCAGTCGATTAAGCGCCATATTCATACCTTTATCGATAGCTGCTTTTGCCACCGGTACAGACTTACGTTTGAACATACCAAGCTTTAGTGTATCTGCAAAGCGGGTGACAAAATGCGTTAGAGTCTCATCGTTTACCGTCTCCAAGGCCTTTCTGAATTTAACCTTGTCTACGTGCTCAGGAGTTACACTTGCAAACCCTGAAACGATCTTTTGGGCACTCTCATCAGGAAGTTTAAAACCCACACGTTCAACTCCGTCATTATCAACAAACATGGCTTGATCTTTTAGGAAGTTAAAACTTGGCATAATATCTTCGTTGTTCTCTTTATTAAGCAGAATATTGAGTAATGTTTCTGTCGCTCGTTCAACCGTCCCAACGATTTTACGCATGGAAGCTTGACGTTCTGGGTTAGGAATTACGTCAATAAGACCAACCAGTAAGGTGTCGATTAGATCGCGCGCGGTTTGCTGTGTGAGGGCATCGCGATACGGATAGTACTCGACCTCGGCGTTAGATTCGATAATTTGCTCAGCTTCTTCTATCATAGCTTTTAGCTTATCTGAAGGAACAAATCCAAAATAATATGTCATATTTCACCTGCATCCATGGTATTGAGTCGTTGTTTATAAATCTTTAATAGCGTTACATCTTATGTCAAATCAGCTACAATTTAAATAGGCATTAGTATTTAAATAATGACAAAGCGTTTTAGAATATGTGAGCAGAACCAAGACGTCAGTGTATTTCAGGGAAGTAGATACTTGGTATCAATAAATACTTGGTTCTTATAACAACGTTTAAGCCATTATCTATAGCTATTTGTATTTAAAACATATCGGTATAAGAAACCTATACTAATATGAGTTATAGCGACTTATCTAGGGAGAGATGAGATGAACAGTGCTATTGTACTGCTACTTGGTGTTGCTGCCATGCTATTGGGTTACGTCTTTTATTCAAAATTTATTGCATCAAAAATTCTAGCTTTAGATAACAGTCGACCCACGCCCGCCCATACCATGAAAGATGGTATAGATTATGTCCCCACTAACAAATACGTATTATGGGGACATCATTTTACCTCTGTTGCAGGCGCTGCGCCTATTATCGGTCCTGCTATTGCCGTTATCTGGGGCTGGGTACCTGCTATTTTATGGGTTGTCTTTGGTACGATATTTATGGCAGGCGTCCACGATATGTCAGCCATTTGGGCAAGCGTTCGTAACCGTGGACAATCTATTGGCTCAATCGCAGGCAATGTGATGGGGACGCGGGTGCGTAGTTTGATGATGATCGTCATCTTTTTATTGCTCCTTATGGTTAATGCCGTCTTTGGAGTTGCCATTGCCAATATGCTGATCAAGACACCGTCAGCGGTACTACCAGTCTGGGGCGCGTTGGTTGTCGCCTTTATCATTGGGCAGTGTATCTATCGCTACAATATGAATTTAGTTTGGGTCTCCATCATCGGTGTAACTGCGCTCTACGGATTGATATATCTAGGTCCTATGTTCCCTATTGCGCTGCCAGAGACGCTCTTTGGTCTGCCTGATAATGCTGTTTGGATTATCATTTTATTTACATACGCGGCGATTGCTTCTCTGCTGCCTGTATGGATGCTATTGCAGCCGCGCGATTACATTAACGGCTTGCAGCTGTTCGTCGGTTTAATCCTGTTATACGCTGCTATATTTATCTCAACGCCTAACATTGTCGCGCCAGCAGTCAATATGGATCTGCCTATTGGAACGCCTTCTATTTTGCCGCTACTGTTTGTGACCATCGCCTGTGGGGCGATTTCAGGCTTTCATGGGTTAGTTGCCACAGGAACGACATCCAAACAAATTGATAAAGAGGAGGACGTACGCTTTGTTGGTTACTTTGGTGCACTGGGTGAGGGCATGTTGGCACTTGGCGCTGTCCTTGCGGCTACCGCAGGATTCGCAACCTTAGGCGATTGGCAAGCGGTCTATCAAAAGTTCGGTGATGGTTCTATCGGTGCCTTTATTGATGGCGGCGCGACGATATTAAGTAACGGCGTTGGCATTGATTTTGTGCTCTCGCAAACGATTCTTACCGTTATGGCGGCGCTATTTGCAGGTACGACTATGGATACAGGCGTGCGTCTACAGCGCTATATTTTTCAAGAGTTCGGTGAGTTTTATAACTTGCCTGCGCTCAAAAAAAGTGTCGTGGCGACCCTGCTTGCTGTAGGTACATGTCTGCTACTCGCCTTTGGAGCCGGCGGCATCGGCGGTGAAGGCGGTATGATAATCTGGCCATTATTTGGCACGACCAATCAGTTGATGGCCGCACTAACGCTTATGATCGTGACGGTTATTTTACTGCGTAAAGGCAGAGCTGTTTGGTACACCTTAGCACCGCTGTCATTCCTGCTCGTAATGACTGTCTTTGCCCTCCTAATCCAGTTGGTAACTTTCTTTAATGATGGCAATTGGCTGCTCATTATTATGGATATCATCATTTTGATTGCCACTATTCTGGTAACCTTTGAGAGCTTCTCTGTCCTGCGCCGTGAGTGGTCAAAACACAAAGGTAAAAACGGACTTTAACGGTCAATAAAACTAGAAATGGATCTAAAAACTAAATAGGATAGCAATATAAGACGCTGGCTACTGCTGGCGTTTTTTATTTTATGGCGCAAGCTGAATCCTATAAGAAACTATTGATGTACTGATACATGTACAAATATAGTTCTAGTGGTGATACACTATGTATTAGTGCAAGCACTAAAAATTAGAACAGGAGTAACTATAATGAATGTCATTAACTATACTGATTTTAGAAAAGAATTAGCAAAATTTATAGACAAAGTGCATTCTGATAAAGGTCCTATCATCATTACACGACAAAATTCTAAACCTACTGTACTTATGAGCTTAGAAGAATTTAATTCGTATGAAGAAACCCTTCACCTTTTAAGTAGTCCCAACAATGCAAAACGATTAAGACGCTCCATTAGTGAGGCAAAATCAGGCAAAATTATTGAACATGACATCATTGATGTAGACACAGATCATCTAGATACGCCTGCTGATGAAGAGGTAAACTTTTGATATTGTCTTGGACTGAAGATGGGTGGAGCGACTATTTATACTGGCAAAAGACCAGCAAGGAAAAAGTCAAACAGATCAATAAGCTTATCAAAGCTATTCAACGTGAACCGTTCGAAGGTATTGGTAAACCTGAACCTTTAAAACATGATCTTGCTGGGTACTGGTCGCGTCGCATCGATCAAGAACACAGGCTGGTTTATGAAGTTCAAGAAACAGCTATCATTATTGTGCAATGCCGATTTCATTACTAATAATAAGTAAGAAGATCATATCATGAACGATACCAAAAATAATCCATCGCTATGGCAGCGGTTTTTAACTGGACTAAACGAGTTTTATCACGCGCCATATCGGCAGACCATGGCGCGCGCCGCTCGCGATGAGGAGGATTTTTTTATGCTGATGATGTTCGCTGAGAGTTTAGGTATTGATAATCCTGCCAGTTTCTATACCTTAGAGCTACAACCATTATTTTTAGAGAACTTTCATGAGTGGCATACCCGAATGGGCATGGAAAGATGTCCCTTTGGTCATGTAGGTTGTTGCTAGTGAGTTGTATTAGCTAGCAAATTAGTCTTTGGATAAATACTAAAATGTCGCTACAACCTTTAAGTACATTAGTGAAGCAACTATCCAACCAGCCAATTATATTTGTTGGCGGTAAAGGCGGGGTAGGGAAGACCACAACCGCAGCAGCGCTCGCCAGCCGTTTCGCCAGCGCGCAAAAGAAAACCTTAATTATCTCAACAGATCCGGCCCATAGCTTGGGTGATGTCTTAAATGTAGCGCTGAGTAATAAAAAAACGGTGATTACCCCATTCCTTGATGCTATCGAATTAAATCCAGACGTCATCGTCGATAGCCATTTCGCGCACGTTGAGCGTACGATATCTGCCTACGCCAACCCTGATATGCTGCCCAAGATTCGTGAGCATCTACAACTGTCAAAGTCTGCACCAGGCGCACAGGAAGCGGCTATGCTCGAATCCATGTGTCAGCATTTGGTCTCGGCAGCAAGTGCAGGCTATGAGCATATTATCTTTGACACCGCGCCGACCGGACATACGCTGCGTTTGCTAGTACTACCTGAGATGATGGGCGCATGGACAGATGGGCTACTCGCTCAGCAGCGGCGGCAAGCTAAACTGCGTTCAGTGACAACGCGTTTAGATCGTAACGACAGTCACAAAGATAACCGTGATCAAAACAACGTCGCTAACCCATTTGCCAAGCATAAACCGGATCGCTGGGAGCAAGCGGTAGCGGTGTTGGAGAAGCGCAAGCAGCTGTTTCGTCAGGCAGGCGCTCTACTGCATGATCGCGTACAGACCGCTATCATACTCGTTATGACCGCTGACGTCCTCCCAATAGCTGAAACTAAGCGCGCCATTCAGCAATTGGAGGACAGCGCACTCACGCCAGCAGCCATTGTGGTTAATCAACTGATCACGCCGACGCAAACCGATAGTTTTTGGCAGCAGCGCGCGGATAGACAGCAAAGTTTGATGAGTGAGATTACCCAGACTTTTAAAAATTATCCTTTGTATCCGATTTACCTGCAACAAACCGATGTACGCGGGACTGATGCTTTGAGTGGGTTGTTGAGTTAAACATGGATTTGTAAGAAGTAAGAAGAATGGTTTAAATCGAATTGACATAAAATTTGTAGAACTAAAATGCTGGGTTGAATACCCAGCCTACGCCAATTTAGTAACTTGCGATGATTTATATTAGGTTAAAAAAGAGATTTCGTACGCTAATTCAGTGATAGGATGCGCCGCGCGCACCTTCATAGTTTAAAAAGTCATCATAAAACCAGCTACTCGCGCTCAACCTTATATGCCTGTAATTTATGCGCAAGCGACCACGCCGCCTCTACGCGCAGACTTTGTGCCTGCTCAGACTTTTGATTGCTCAGCGATGACCACTGAGGTTTGCCGCGCGCTTTTTTAAGCTCACCGGGTAATTTGTGTGATGCCCACGGCGTTATCACAGGGTTATCGTTTTCGCTATCATTACTAAGCTGTTCAGTCTCCCCTTGATAAAGAAGCTGAGTGGTATCTGTAGCCGCATGACCACGGTGACGTAGTGCGCTCAATAAGTCGAGCGCCCGAGTGGCCAATAGCGTTAAGGTAGCAGGATCAATATATAATCGTTTAACCCCTGTGATTTTATCAGCGATGCTGCTGGTGTTTGATAATAGACCACCGCCAATAGCACCTAAAGCCGCACCCAAGCCTAACGTCGTACCTAGCGCGGCTGCATCAATCCCCAAACCGATAAGCGCGCCCGCTGCTGCACCAGAAGTGGTACGGATACCATAGCTTTTGAGTAGCTCAGGGTCAAAAGGATCTTGCTGATACGCCTGCAATTCAAGCGGAGTTGCCGCTACCGCATTGTCGTAAAACTTATAAAGGTTTAATAACTTATGCTGCATGGCGCGCTCAGTTTGCCTAACCGCCTCTTGCATTTGAGTGAGCACAGGCAGTGGATCATCATCGTCATTGATCTCACGCACAAAAGCAGCAACGTTAATCAAAAAATCAGCGATAACGATATTAGCCTCATCATATAGCTGTGCCCAGTCCTCGCGACGACGCTGCATCAGCTGATCTAGCATCTCAGAGTGCGTCAGCATGGTAGCTAGGTTTTGCCACAGCCGCATCTCATCTTCAAACTCAAAAGCTACCGAGTCAAAGCGAGTTGAGATATGCAGATTACGCCGTGCCAGCATGGTCTGCCACGCATCGATATTGGCATCTTGAGAATCAGTAAAGTTAAACACAGGCATCACTGGAATGGCCGCCCAAGATAAAATCGCCAATTCATCTTTGTATTTACCGAGGACAGGTTCACGCGCATCCACCACATAGATCGCCATATCACTGGCTAATAGTTGCCGAACGACTTTGGCTTCTTGGCTATAATCCTCAAAACTGTCATCAAAACCAGCAGCTGCGCCCATAGCGATGTCCGCCGCCAAAAACTGCTGCAAGCGCTCAATACCATCACGTCGACTGGCGGTATTATCCTCCAGCCAATCCATAAGACCTGAAGCGTCCTCAAGCCCAGGCGTATCATATAAAGTGACGAGCGCCTCACCAGTCTGGCTATCAGTTAATTGCGCGCGCTCCACATGACGCGTGGTTGCTGCTTCGTTTTTGACCTCCCCAAAATACACATCACGCAAAAGAGTACGCAGGATTGAGGTCTTACCCGTATTAGTATGACCAACGACAGCCAGCTTTAATGGCTCGCCACTGGCAATTGTCTTTTTATAAGACGATTGACTTGAAGAGGGTTGGCTTGAAAAAGCAGCTTCTTCAGCATTAGGCGTTACGGTATTATTGTTATCATTCATAATTCATATCATTTAGTAGAGTGAGTATCTATTTGACTTTAACTGATAAGTTTAAGGTTAATGAATCGTACTTCTAAAGGTTTTATATTTTAAATGCTATAGCACTGACTCATCATTTACCAAACCGATTTTTCGAGCGGCCAGCGCCGTTTGCCACTGCTGATAGCGCTGTATCCTACTGTCTTCATTGCTAGAGGTATCATCGAGCAATTGCACGATTAGACCTTGCTTGGCATGAGTAGCAATTTGATCAAGCTTACGTAGGGTACCGCGATCAGGTAATGCTGTGCTATGAATACCTAACAAGACTTGAACGGGATGCGTCTCCAAATAGTCAATCAAACGTGCTAAATCATCTCGGTCATCAACGATACCGAAGTTCTCAATCTCATTTTGATGAGTAAAATCGCTAAGACCCGCCAGCCACCAGTTGTCTTGATTAGAGGGATACTCTAGTAACGCCACCAGCTTATTACCCGTACTGACTTTGGCTTTTGGGGCAATAGGGGCAGGGGCCTCTTTGAAATCATCAGCATCAACGACTTGACGCTGCCAAAAGTTAATGATCTTTTGATAATAAAGCAGATTGATATCAACGCGCATTTTTTTGCGGCGGAACATCAGCGCGCAAAATGCCCAAGCTATAGCGCGCGGTACGATGCCATACATAAGCAGGCTGCCAATGAGCAAACTTGCCCATTGTCTTGCAATCGATAAGGGTAGGGCGTCAGTGACCAAACGGCTTTCGATAATAGCGGCCTTGTCAGGCACATCAAAGCCCACCAAACTTGGCAGCCAGCCCAGCACTTGCGTCAAGTTAATCAGAGCATTGTCTGATAATAGCGTGGACTCCCAGCTAAAGCTGTACTGGCGCACAATAAGCAAAAACATGATCGCAAAGAGCATACCGGTTAAGGTCGCAAGCCACAACTGATGACTAAAACGGCCTAAATACCAGCGCATGCCGCTATGCTGGAGCTGCTCTTCATACAGTCTAACAGCCGCTTGGGTGACATCGTCTTTACCGCGTATCAAATAACTAGGACTCACAAAACTGGCAAACCAATTGGAGGAGGACTTACCTTGATTGATCACTGTCAGCACCAGCCAGCCTACTAGCATAATCGTATGAAAACCCAATAAGCAGACCAGCACATAAAAGAAGTTAACCACGTTCGCTTGTAGTAAAGTGAATAACCCTAAAAATCCTGACACGCACCAAATGATGCTCATCGCCATCATGATGCCTTTGATACGCCCATCAATCTTGGCTAATACGCTTGCTAGTGCCCCATTGCTATCGATACGTGCGGCGCGTCGATGCAACTTTTGTAGTGGCGTACCATCCTCATTTTGCAGCTTTTCGGTGATCAACAACGGATCGGTAGCAAAGATATGTTGCTTACTCTCAAGGGTACGTACCAGCTCAGTTAATTGATCTTGGGGTGACAGCATAGATAATATCCGAATAAAAGCCTTGGTTTTAAGAGTGATCTTAAATCAGAATGGCAATTATTGTAGTGTATATCAAATTGTGATAACTGTTATTATTAACTATATTATAAAATTTAAATATTAGAGCGTGTCGATAAGAAAAGGACTCTATCATGAATAATAAAACCTATCTCATTATCGGCGGTACGGGCGGTATCGGTCAGGCCATGACCAAACAATTAGTGGCGGCTACTGCTAAGGAAAAAAACGACGATCAAGCGAAGATTCGAGTGTTTGCCACTTATCACAACAGCGTACCCAATATCGAAGCAGATAATCTGTATTGGCTAAAGATGGACGTTAGCGACGAGAGTAGTATTAAGCAAGCACTTGAGAACATTCAGCAGCACACGGATCACATCGACTGGGTGATTAACTGCGTCGGACTTTTGCACAACGAGCAGGCACAGCCAGAAAAGGCACTGCGGCAGATGGAGACGGAATTTTTTTTAAAAAACATGCAGATCAATGCTTTGGCCAGCATGCTCATTGCCAAACATATCAAACCGCTGCTCAAAAAAGCAGAGCGCAGTCAAGATAACCCCGCTATTTTTGCGACCATATCCGCGCGCGTTGGTAGCATTAGCGATAATGAGCTTGGCGGCTGGTATAGCTATCGGATGAGTAAGGCGGCGCTGAATATGGGTATGAAAAATCTAAGTATCGAATGGGGACGCGCGCTCAAAGACGTTTGCGTCGTCGTAATGCAGCCGGGCACAGTTAATACTCAGCTTTCAGCCCCGTTTCAAAGTAATGTCGCGGACGGTCATTTATTCTCGCCGGCCTTTAGCGCCGAGTCATTACTTGAGGTCTTATCAAAAATGGGCGCTGAGCAAACCGGAAGTTTTGTCGATTGGGCGGGGGAGTCGATACGGTGGTAGCGTTTAAGCATGATCCAAACGATGAAGCATAAGAAACATGAAAAGGGCGTATCTCTAATACTTTAATACAACGACACGCCCTTTGATTATGTATGCCCAAAAATCAATAAGTCATAAACAAATCCATAAACTCATTCACCGGCGTTTGCTCCAAGCGCGCTTGATCATCACACAGCTCAATGATTTCTTGACAACGACTGTCTATAAAACGGGTAGCAAGACTCGCTCTAAATTTTGCCTCAAGCACGGGAATACCCTCATCGCGGCGGCGTTTATGACCAATAGGATATTCAATGGCGACTTTGTCAGTGCTACTACCGTCTTTAAAAAATATCTGAATAGCATTAGCAATTGAGCGTTTATTAGGATCATGATAATCTTTTGAGTACTGTGGATCTTCTTCAACCACCATCTTACGGCGCAGCCCATCAATCAAAATGTGATGCTGCTCATGATAGTCATCTTCATAGTTCTCTGCCATGAGATCACCTGTGAGTAACGGTACTGCCACCATATATTGCAAACAGTGATCGCGGTCGGCGGGGTTATTAAGCTCGCCTTCTTTAGAGATGATACGAATGGCTGAGTCATGAGTGGTCAGGACAATTTTATCAATATCATCAAGGCGATCATCAATACGCGGATGCAAAATAACCGCGGCCTCACACGCCGTTTGCGCATGAAATTCAGCGGGAAAGCTTATCTTAAATAAGATATTTTCCATCACATAACTGCCAAAGTCGCGCTGGAATTTAAAGCGGCGCTCATCGATAGGTTTGGTTGCCAAATCCTTATTGGTATGACTGAACAGCACATCGTAAAATCCCCACTGCGGCGCGGACAACGCCCCTGGAATGCCCATCTCACCGCGGCGAGTGATATCGACCAAACGTACTGCGCGACTGGTCGCATCACCTGCTGCCCACGATTTGCGACTGCCGGCATTGGGCGCATGGCGATAGGTTCTAAGCGCCTGACCATCCACTAAAGCTTGCGATATCGCTGCCATAATACGTGCGCGTGGTAGGTTATAGAGTTTGGCAACGACTGCGGTTGAGGCCAGTTTGACTAAAAACACATGATCCAGACCCACGCGGTTAAAAGAGTTATCAAGCGCCATAACGCCTTGGATCTCGTGTGCCATAATCATGGCCTCGAGCACATCTCGCATAGTTAATGGCGCGCAAGCTTTGCTGATATTTTGCTGACTAATGTAGTCAGCGACCGCCAAAATACCTCCAAGATTATCTGAAGGGTGTCCCCATTCTGCCGCCAGCCACGTGTCGTTGTAATCGAGCCAGCGCACAATACAACCAATATCAAAGGCGGCTTTGATCGGATCGAGTCGGTAAGCGGTACCGGGGACACGCGCGCCATTTGGGGTGATTTGATCGGCGCAGTCTGGGCCTAGATGCTTGGTACATTCAGGGAAGCGTAGCGCCAACAGACCGCAGCCCAAAGTATCCATCAAACAATAGCGCGCCGTATTCCACGCGTCATCGCTGTTGGCCGAATCGTCATCTATAGAATAATTGAGCACATAATCGGCGATTTTTTGAATCTCATCATCGTAGTCTGGACGAACATTGCTCTCTACGGTGTCATTTTGAACATTAGACATGATCTACTCCTCTTCCCTGAGTCGGTTCTTTGGGTTAGATTTTTGCTCATCCAACTTAAAAGTAGCATAGCCTGTAGAGAACAACCAAACTTAATTGTGTTAAGAAATAAGCAGGTGAGGCATTTAGGAAATGAAATACTTAAAGTCCAATAGTTAAATCATTAAATATAGCAGCCCTAAAATAAACAAAGCTGCCAGTATAAACAGCAAAACACTTAATACTTTGGTGATTGTAGAAGTATCACTTGTGCGCTCTTTTTTCACTTTCACTTTTTTGGGTACAGACAATACCATTTTTACATGTTCCAGACCGTCTATTAGATAGTGCTCACCTTCTGGCACAAAGCCCAAAGACTGATAAAAGCTGAGAAGATAAGTCTGCGCTGAGAGGATGATAGAGGTTTTTTTGCCATATTTTTTACGGCAAAAGGCGATGGCTTGGAGCATGATTTGCCGTGCCACACCGCGACCACGATGTGTTGGCAGTACCAGCACGCGACCAATCGCCGGCATAGCAGAGGCCTTTATAGTAGGATCAGCGACTGATAGATTAGATCGTAAGGTATTAAATTCAGGCGGCACAATACGGCAATAACCGATCAAGGCTTCATTCTGATGCGCCACCAGATGCAAGCAGTCGAAGTCCACCTCATCCATATCTTGATAAGGACAGTTTTGCTCAACGACGAACACTTGCGAACGCGCTTTTAAAATATGATACACATCTACTGAGGTTAACTCATCGAAAGTCTTTATGGTAAATTCCGTACTCATCGCGTCTCAAATCCTATTAACCATTGCTCTAAAAACTGCTCTTAACGACTGGTTTTAACCATTAATAGTCTGACTGATTTTATCTAAGTTTAAGCTATCTGACATGGCATTAAATATCTCATAGTATTTACCATGATTAGCATATAGCTCTTCGTGCGTGCCGGTTTCCATTACCTCGCCGTTTTCAATCACCACTAAGTCATCGGCATCGATAATTTGGGAGATATTGTGCGAGACAATAATTACGGTACGATCTTTTTTAATTAAGTCTAAGCTTTGCTTAATTTGCTGGGTGGCGATCGCATCAAGGCTTGCAGTAGGCTCATCTAAGAACACAATAGGCGGGTTTTTTAAGAACATTCGCGCCAGCGCAATCCGCTGCTGCTGACCGCCCGAGAGCATTTTGGCCTCGCTATCGTACCCTTCCGGCATACCAACGATCTGCTCATGGATAGAGGCTTGTTTGGCAGCGTTGATGATCTCTTCATCGCTTGCATGCATATTGCCGTAACGAATATTATCAGCGATGGTGCCTGAGAAAATATGGTTTTTTTGCAGCACAAGGCCGATTTGCTCACGTAGGCTTTGGGTGCTGTATTCCTCTAAATCGCGGCCGTCTAAGCAGATGCTACCGCTACTTGGATCATAGAACTTAACCAGTAGATTAATAATGGTGCTTTTACCCGCACCGGATAGACCGACCAAAGCGGTGATACGATTGGGATAAATATTAAAGCTGACGTCCTTAAGCGCTTGTTTGCCGTTAGGATAAGAAAAATTCACGTGTTTTAGCTCAATATGACCTTTTAGGTCGGTACATTCGACCTCACCTTCGCTCTCAATCGCGCCATCGTCATCTAAGATATCAAAAAAGCCTTCGGCGTAGGTCAGGGCGTTGTTGATCTGATCATAGATACGGTGCAACTCGCGAATTGGAGCGGCGACGTTCTGAAATAGCAAGATATGAAACATAATCGCGCCGATGGTCATCTGTCCATTCAAAACAAAATAAGAGGTCAGAACGATAATCACCACCACACCGATCTGCTCAATAAAACTTTTGCCCGCGTTATACATAAAGGCAATACTGCGAATACGTAGCTGATTGGTGGTCATGTCCTTTTGAATCTCCCAGTGCTTATCGGATTCAATCGGCTCACGGACAAAGGATTTAATAACAGTGATGGATTCGATGATAGAGATCACAAGGCCGCTTTTGGTCTCGCGGTACTGGCGCATTTGCTTACGAAAGCCTTGCAAACGATTGGCCTGCTTTTGACTGACAAAGAAGTAAATGGGCACAATAATAAGGCCAACCATACCCACCCAAAAGTTGGCGTTGAACATGATGATTAAGGACACAATCGCACTGGCAAACAGCGGCAACATGTCAATAAAAAAGTTTTGTACCAACTGCGTGAGACTACTAACCCCTAGGTCAATACGGGTTTGCAATTTACCGCTGGCATTCTCATCACTGGTATAAAACGCCATTTTATAAGATAAAATACGCTCGACGACTTTTTGTGATAAATCGCGTGATAAGTTGATACGAATACGCTCACCAAAATAGCGCTGACCAAAGGTAATACCGACGTTTAAGATCTCTTTGGCTAGTAAAATCGTACTAATAATGGTTAACAGTCTAAGACCTTCCTCCCAAGGGTCAGGCATATCGATAATACCCGTCAAGCTATCAACGGTGTACTGTAATACAAAGGCGTTGACCTGCGCGGTGAACGAGCCCAGCACGGTAAGTATCAGCGTTAAAATAAACAGCCCGCGATAGGGCCTTGCAAACTCGCCAAGTCTTTTTAAAATAGAGATGAGTAAAGCCCCCCGTTCCGTCTTTTTGGTGGGGGGCTTGATGTTTAGAGGAACACGGCGTGGAGGATTGGCCATAGTTTAACGCTTATGTTAAATGTTTTTTAATTCAACGCTTTGAACTTCGTTTAGGCGTTGTTCAACTAAGTTAGACTCTTTTGAAAATGCTGAATTATAACTAAAAAGCATCCACTGGTACAAATACTTCACCAACCATAATACGCCGTGCGGAACGGCTCATGGAAACTTTTTTGGCTTGCCAGCGGCCGTCGACTTGTTCGGTTTTGCCGCCGACCAAAAGGGTACCTGATGGATGACCAAAACATACCTCGGTCAGCTCGCCACCGCCAGCCGCTTCGTTAACTAGTGTCCCTTGTGTGGTTGCTGCTGCGGCAATTGCCACCGCTGCTGTACCCATCATCGCATGGTGCAATTGCCCCATACTCATCGCGCGAACGACTAAATCAATGTCATCCTTATCAACGGCTTTACCACTCGACGCCGTATAGCTTTGCGCGGGAGCGACCCAAGCGATTTTGGGAATGTGTTGACTGGTCTGCGCCTCGCTCTCCTCTTTGAACAATCCCATAGCCACGCCGCCACGCGCGCGAATCTTCTCTAATTTGGTTAATAACTCTTCATTACTATTAATATCGCCTTGCAGTTCCGTACCGTTAAAGCCTAAATCTTCGGCTTTCATAAAAATAGTCGGAATACCGGCACTGATAAAAGTCGCCTTAACGCTATCAGACGCTAGACCACAACCGGAGACATCAAAATCATCGACTAAGTTATTGGTTGGGAACATAGCGCTTGAGGAATCTACTGGGTCAATAAACTCAATTTTAACTTCAGCGGCGGGGAAGGTGACACCGTCTAATTCAAAGTCGCCGGTCTCTTGTACCTGAACCATGCCTTGCTCGTCTTTATACAACGGTACATGGGCGATAATGGTCTTGCCAATGTTCTCTTGCCAAATGCGCACTTCGCAAATACCGCGGTCAGCATTGTCATCGATACTACTCGCGACTTTGTCCGCAGCAACTAAGCCCATATTAATCGCACAAGCACCCACCGCAGCGGTTAGATTACCGCAATTCCCTGCCCAATCAATCATGGGTTTAGCGATATTGACTTGCCCAAATAGATAATTGACATCGTGGTCTGCTTGCTTCGCTTTAGACAAAATCACCGTCTTTGAGGTACTCGAGCTGCCATTACCCAAACCATCGATTTGTTTGCCATAAGGGTCAGGGCTACCGATGACGCGCAGTAGAAAGTTATCACGTGCTGAACCTGCGACTTGGCAACGCTCAGGTAAGTCGGATAGTTTAAAGAACACGCCTTTTGACGTACCGCCGCGCATATAGGTGGCGGGGATGGAGATTTGCGGGGCGAATTTGGGTTGGGTCATTGTAGAAGATCCTTTGTATAATTATTCTATATTATGTTTGGAGATGATAATCAAAGTCTACTTGAGGGTTATACGCCACCAATAGAATTAACCGAGACTATCTGTAAGCCGGTAAGCGTACGTTTGATCTCAATATCGTCACGTGTTTGACTGGTTATGGAACCTATCGATCCCATTTGTACGTTGTTAATTTCATCATAGCTTGCGCGCGCGGTGCGCCAAGGAAAGCCTATCGTCACATTCATATTTTCAAAATGCCCTGACGTATTGGCTTGTAAGACGGTAAGAGCGGCCTGAGATTGTTTCATATAACCGCATATTTCGTTTTTGCCGCCTTCTACTTCCCTAGTGCCATTGCCTGTATCGTGATTGATAAACACCTCAACGCCATCGCTATAATTGTCACAAGCAGCAACTGGATCGTTCATGGCTAAGGTATTGTGATTGGCTAAGAACTGCTCGACATTTTTGGAGGATAAAAGATAGTAACTTTGACCAAGATAAAGCACGGCAAACAGTTTAAACCAGCCCATAACAGCCCCTAAATAATAAAAGACAAATCGCTATTATGCCTAAATTGCTTATAAATGTTGACTATCTTCTACATTTTTAATTTTGTGCTTAGTCCAAACAAATCAAAAAACTATTCACACAAAACTTGGTATTTAATTTAGAAATTAAGACTGATAGTGGTAGCGACAAGAAATAATAGTCAGGTAGTTATCATCAACGACATAGACCAAACGATTAGCATCATCAATACGCCTAGACCAAAATCCTGATAGGTTTTCTTTTAAAGGTTCAGGCTTGCCAATGCCCTCAAATGGATTTCGTTTACAGTCAGTGATCAACTTATTAATACGTTTGAGTGTTTTTTTATCTTGCGTCTGCCAATATAGATAGTCTTTCCAAGCAGCATCCGTCCACGCTAACTGTTCATTCATAGCTTATTACTCATAGCTTTGTACTTACCATAATATTAAGCATCTTCAGTATCAGTTTCACTGCTTAAATAGTTATCAGCGTCATCTATATCTTCGTCATTTATTAAGTCATGCACTGCCGTTTTGCCTGCTTGATACTGCGCAATAGACTCTGCTAAATGAGCCGCATTGGCAGGGGATTTCAACAAATAAACGGTTTCCATAAGACTATTGTAGTAATCAAGCGACATCACTACAGCATCGTCAGCATCACGGCGGGTTACAATAGTAGCATTGGCATCGTCATTTACCGCGTCTAAAACCGATTTTAAATGCTTTCTCGCTTCTGAAAAACTAATGACTCTCATCATATACTCCGATACTTGTACAATTAATAGTACATGTTACGCTATTTATATAAGTATATCAATAAGGATCAAAAAACCGATGCCATATCTCTATATAACATCGGCTATTTACTTTTTTACCTCATAACTTTTGGCACTTACGCGATATCAATCGTACCTTCAATAAATTCTTTAGCAAAGCGCTGCAGCATACCGCCAGAGTTATACATCTTCACCTCATCAGCGGTGTCTAAGCGGCAGATAATCGGCGTTTTATCAACGCTGCCATCAGTGCGATGAATAACTAATGTCATCTCACCACCAGCGGAGACCTCACCTTCAAGATCAAATACCTCAGTACCATCGATATTTAGGGTTTTACGGTCGGTACCTTGTTTAAATTGTACGGGGAGGGCGCCCATACCGACTAGGTTTTGGCGGTGAATGCGCTCAAAGTCTTCGGCAACGACCACTTCCACACCAGCCAAACGCACGCCTTTGGCGGCCCAATCGCGGCTGGAGCCTTGACCATAGCCGTCGCCTGCGATAATGATTAGCGGCTGATCGCGATTCATATACGTCTCAATCGCCTCCCACATGCGCATCACTTGACCTTCAGGCTCCACACGAGCCAGCGAGCCTTGGATAACGTCGCCTTTTTCGTCACGGACCATCTCGTTAAGCAGCTTTGGATTAGCAAAAGTAGCGCGCTGCGCGGTCAAATGGTCACCGCGATGCGTGGCATACGAGTTATAGTCCTCAGCGGGTAACCCCATCGTATCAAGATACTCGCCAGCCGCAGAGTCGGGCAGGATAGCATTGGACGGCGACATATGATCGGTGGTGATATTATCACCGAGTACCGCTAATGGGCGCATACCTTTTAGCTGGTTCATCGCCGCCATTTTGCCTTCCCAATACGGCGGACGGCGAATATAGGTGCTCAGCTCACGCCAGTTATACTGCGGATCAATAGCAACTGCATCGTGACGTCCCGCCTGCGCTTTGGCCTCATCAAACATCGGGATATACACTTGGTTATATTGCTCAGGCTTAACGGACTCGGCGACGATAGCGTCAACCTCAGCATCATCGAACCAGATGTCTTTTAGATAAACATCGTTGCCGTTTTGGTCTTTGCCCAGTGAGTCTTTTTCAATATCAAAACGGATGTTACCGGCGATAGCATAGGCAACCACCAGCGGCGGTGAGGCCAAAAACGCTTGCTTGGCATAGGGATGGATACGCCCATCGAAGTTACGGTTACCCGATAATACGGCGGTGCTAAATAGGTCACGGTCGATGATTTCTTGTTGGATATCAGGATCGAGCGCGCCGCTCATACCATTGCAAGTGGTACAGGCAAAGGCGACAACATCGAAGCCGAGTTTTTGCAGTTCAGGTAGTAGGTTAGCTTCCTCTAGATAGAGCTTTACCGCTTTTGAGCCAGGCGCAAGGGAGGACTTAACCCAAGGCTTACGTACAAGACCTTTTTCCACCGCATTACGCGCGACGATACCGGCAGCAACCATGTTGCGCGGGTTTGAGGTATTGGTACAGCTAGTGATAGCAGCGATGATAACCGCGCCATCTGGCATTTGACCGTCTTGTGGTTCAGGCAGTTTGTCACCTTCACCGTGAGCGATACCTTCTTTTACTAAATCAGTAGTGGATACACGCGCATGCGGACGTGAGGGCCCGGCGATATTACGCACGACCGTAGACAGATCGAAACGTAGTACGCGGTCGTATTCAGCATCGACTAACCCGTCTGCCCAAAGCCCCGTTTGCTTAGCGTAAGCTTCCACGGTGGCAATTTGCTGCTCGCTGCGACCAGTGAGGCGCAAATAATCAATCGTTTGTTCATCGATGGAGAACATCGCCGCCGTAGCGCCGTATTCAGGCGTCATGTTAGAGATAGAGGCGCGGTCACCAACGGTTAAATGGCGCGCACCGTCACCAAAGAATTCAAGATAAGCCGATACCACGCCTTCCTCACGTAAGAATTCAGTCATTGCCAGCACTAGATCCGTGCCAGTGATGCCTTCTTGCAATTTGCCAGTTAGCTCAACGCCGACGATGTTGGGCAAACGCATATAGGAGGGATTACCCAGCATCACGCTTTCAGCCTCTAGACCGCCGACACCAATGGAGATCACCCCTAGCGCGTCGACCATCGGCGTATGGCTATCGGTACCGACTAAAGTATCAGGGAAGGCAACCGCATCGCCGTCTTGATCAGCGACCACTTGCACGACCGGCGACATTTTCTCTAAGTTAATTTGGTGCATGATACCGTTACCGGGCGGCACGACGTTGACGTTATCAAAGGCGTACTCACACCAATTGATAAAGTGAAATCGATCTTCGTTACGGCGCTCCTCAATGGCGCGGTTCTTCTCAAAGGCATCTTCTTCAAAGCCTGCGTGTTCGACGGCTAGAGAGTGATCCACAATCAATTGTGTTGGTACGATGGGATTAACTTTAGAGGGGTCACCGCCCTCAGCGGCAATAGCGTCACGCAATCCTGCCAAATCAACAAAAGCCGTCTGACCTAAAATGTCATGACAGACCACGCGTGCAGGATACCAAGGAAAATCAAGATCCTGCTTGCGGTAAATATGCTGCTTGAGGGCGTCGGTTAGATCCTCTGGCGGACAACGGCGCACGAGGTTCTCACAGAGTACTTTTGAGCTAAAAGGCAATTTGGCATAAGCACCCGGCTCAATATCATTCACTGCTTGCTCTACATCGAAATAATAGAGATCAGTACTGCTATTATCAAAAGCTGGCAGCGGCTTTTTATACTGCTCGTTCATAGTTTGCGGATTAACTTGCGTTAAAGGCTGCTTGCTATCATCGCTCATGGCGGGCTTTCCTTTATAGGTTTATAAGTTAGTTGGTATATAGGGTTTGAGATACGAAAAGATATTTTATTCAGCAAAATTTATTATTGATAATAGGCTTTGCTAAATAAACTTCAGCATGTGAATTGAGTATAAAAGATGCTTAAAAACGCTAGCTAGTAGGGTGGGTTAGGAGCATAACCCACCGCTCTAATCAAGTAATCGATTGGGTTACGTTTTATTAGTACTTTTTAAAAAGCTTTATAAAACCAACCCACCCTACAACTCTTTTAAGCAAAAAACTAAATCTTAACGCGCACTTATCTCTGGTACAGGACGCAATTCTTCACCGGTATATTCCGCGCTTGGACGGATGATACGGTTATTTGCGCGCTGCTCAAACACGTGCGCCGCCCAACCCGTTAGACGTGAACAAACAAAGATCGGCGTAAACAATTTAGTCGGAATGCCCATGAAGTGATAGGCTGAAGCATGGAAAAAGTCGGCGTTACAAAACAGCTTTTTCTCGCGCCACATCACTTCCTCTGCACGTACAGATACCGGATAGAGCACCTCATCCCCTACGTCAGCGGCTAATTTTTCAGCCCAACCTTTGATCACGACATTACGTGGGTCAGATTCGCTATAGATGGCATGACCAAAGCCCATGATCTTATCTTTGCGCTCAAGCATCGCCATCATCTCTTTTTCCGCTTCGTCAGGCGAGCTGAACTTTTCAATCATATCCATCGCCGCCTCATTGGCACCGCCATGTAATGGGCCACGTAAAGTGCCGATAGCGCCTGTGATACAAGAGTGGATATCAGATAGGGTAGAGGCGCAGACGCGAGCGGTAAAGGTAGAAGCATTAAACTCATGCTCTGCATAGAGGATGAGTGAGACGTTCATCACTCTCTCATGGAGCTCGTTTGGCTTTTCGCCTTTGAGTAGATGTAAAAAATGACCGCCAATAGTGTCATCATCAGTATCAGTTTCAACTCGGACATCATCGTGACTAAAGCGATACCAGTAATTAATAATTGAAGGAAAGGCAGCTAGCATACGATCGGTTTTGTCACGCTGCTGTTCAAAGTCGGTTTCCATCTCAAGATTACCAAGCATGGAGCAGCCGGTACGTAGCACATCCATGGGATGGGCGTTCGCTGGAATACGCTCAAGTAAATCTTTGAGCGCTTGCGGCAGACCACGCAGTTTTTTGAGTTTGACTTGGTAAGCGTCCAGCTCGCTTTGCGTTGGCAGATTGCCATAAAGCAGCAGATAGGCCACTTCTTCAAAGATGCATTTGTCCGCCAATTCTGAAACGTCATAACCGCGATACGTCAAGCCTGAACCTGATTTACCAACTGTGGATAATGAGGTCTTGCCTGCGACTTGACCGCGAAGACCTGCGCCTGAAAGTTCTTTTTTTGCTGCCATGAGTGAGTCCCTTTAGTGGCTTGTGATAAAAGTAAGTTTCATAAAATAAGTTAAAAATGACCCTTCTATTGAGCAGGTGCTGGTTGCATTAACTGCGCAAGTGTAAGATCAATATTACAACGCTGAAATTCAGCGTTAATCGGCTCCTCAAGACTCAAGATTGCACTGCCTTCGCCAAGTGCATTATTCGTCTGTACATATTTGACGCCTGTGGGCGACTGCATAAAGGCTTGAATCTCTGCTATCTCATCGGGCGTGGGATCTGCCATAGGCGTAGCAACCTCTCCGCCATTCATGATCACCATCTCTTGCTCGCCAAATTGCAGCATTTTTTGTCCGACATCTGAGTTATAAAAATCATCTAACTCTTGTAATTCAGCGTCTGAAAATTGGCGCTTATAAAAGTCTTGTAATTCAGTTTGGCCTAAGTTGTTGTCACGCGCAGCAAGACAAGTGGCCTGCTCACCGGTCAACTCGCCACTATTAATGAGAGGGGTGAAGATCATACTGTTGATGGAGTTCATACCTATAGTCGTCATGACAAAAGGCTCTTCAACACTTGTAGTAGGTGTCACTGCTGTAGGGGTGATCGCAGTATTATCTGTTTGGGTCTCCTCAATCTGCACCTCAGTATCGCTAAGCGAATCATCAGTTGTGTTTGCAGTATTATCGCAGCCCGTTGCCAATAAGCTGGAAGCTAAAACAACACCGAATAAAGAGCGTTTTAAAGTAAGGCTAGTCATAAGAATCTCGTAATGAGTAGTAGAGTCAAAGAATCTGTTTAGTAGGTTAAAAACAGTCTAGTGGACAGGATCCTATTTATTATCTGCAAATAGTTTGTCCAAAGTTTGCTCAAACTCGTGATAGTTTAAAAAATCATAAAGCGCCATGCGCGTCTGCATGGTATCTACGACTTGCTTTTGACTGCCATCAGCTAAGATATGTTCATAGACATTGAGCGCGGCTTGGTTCATCGCGCGAAAAGCGGATAAAGGATAGAGCACCATATCGACACCGACATTATGCAGCTGCTCGGTGGTGTACAGATCCGTCTGCCCAAATTCTGTCATATTAGCCAGCACTGGGATGTCTAAGACATCGGTGAATTTGCGATACATCTCGATATCGGTCAAAGCTTCGGCAAAGATCATGTCCGCGCCTGCCTCAGAGAATGCCACCGCGCGCTCAACAGCGGCGTCAAGT
The DNA here is from genome assembly GCA_947489525.1 of uncultured Psychrobacter sp. Lineage (GTDB taxonomy): Bacteria > Pseudomonadota > Gammaproteobacteria > Pseudomonadales > Moraxellaceae > Psychrobacter. The sequence goes on along the minus strand of CANLDW010000001.1, from coordinate 79,767 downwards.
CCTTCAACCGATAAGGCATCGGTGCGCGCCATAATGACGAAGTCAGGATCGATTCTGGCATCAAGCGCCGCTTTTAGACGATCGGTCATCTCAGAGATACTAACAATTTCTTTGTTAGGTCGGTGACCGCAGCGCTTTTGCGCGATTTGGTCTTCAATATGTACCGCAGCGACATTCGCTTTTTCCATCTTCTTGATCGTTTGCGCAATATTAAAAGCACCGCCAAAACCTGTATCAATATCAACGAGTAATGGCGTGTCAACGGCATCGGTAATACGGCGCGCGTCTTCTAACACATTGTCTAGGCTAGTCATACCTAAATCCGGCAAGCCAAAAGACGCGTTTGCCACGCCTGCACCTGATAGATAGATCGCCTTATGACCGACTTGGGTTGCCATCATTGCCGTATAAGCATTGATCGTACCGACGATTTGTAGAGGTTGATTATTATCTTTTTGCTGTTGAAGTGTTTGTCTAAAGCGCAAACCTGCGGATGAGGTCATATCGTAATCCTTACGTGGCGGGGTAATCTTATCGCTATCAGTTTCGATTATACCTAATTATGCAGCCATACCAAGCCAGTATTCTTCCTATTTGATTAGTTTTTGTTTATTGTGCATTTAGAAATTTTATAATTATTTGATTAACAAATAGTATTATCTGTTTTTCTATATTTTAACCATTATATTATTTATAGACAGTAAAATACTATATTAGATAAAGGGTTTTATTTACATTTAATTACATTTGTAATAGATAGTGGCTTTAAGTGTGCTCCATATCAATAAGCCCTCATAACATTGTCAAGTGGGCTTATTGATATTAAAAATTAATCCCGTAAGTATTAAGATTAAAAATAATGCTCAAACACGTAGGATTAATCAAATAACCCTGCAAGATTGGCTAAAAAAAGTAAGGTAAAACCACCTAAGAACAACAGACCTGCTATCGAGTACGCGTTCATTCCAAACGATAATTTTTTATGATTCTTGACTAGCGAGTAGTTAAGCCAGCCAAAGATAGGGGCAGAGACAAAAGCCGATATCATAGCGAACTTAAGCATAGCGCCCAGCTGCCCAGTAAAAAAGGTAATAATCATCAGCCCGCCACCAATAGCATACGTCGTCCAAAAGGCCACTTGCTTACTACTGATCTCGCTCTCGCCTTTGAGCAGTCGCCAACACTCAGCGTTAGCGCGGCCATAACCATCCGCGCAGGTAATCGTCGTGCCAAACATGCACATAAAGGCGACGAACGCGACCAGCAGTCGCGACCACTCACCAATTGTATTGGTATACATACTGATCAGCTGGTCGACGTAAGCTGCGCCTGCGATCTGAATCTCTTGCCCTGAGCCGTACTGAACAAACACGCCTAAGGCTAAAAAAAACAGCGCCAAGATAGCCGACACCAAAAAGCCAACGTTAAAATCAAGCAGTCCTTGTTTGTGTGTCGTGTTATCTGTTTTGCGCTTGGCGGAGGTCCACATCGAGGTGATCGCCGCAAACTCAAGCGGTGCTGGCATCCAGCCCATAAGCGCGACAATAAAACCTAACGTTGCAAGATTCCAAGGGGAGGCGGCAACAAAATCGGCACTCATAACTGTAGGCTTGCCTGCTGCGATAAACACCGAAATCACCGTGGCCGCTGTCAAAGCAATCATAATCCACTTAGTCACGCCATCGAGCAATTTATAGTGACCGGCAATCAAAAAGAACCAGCATACCGCGACAATAATGGTAGCCAATGTGATACTCGATAGTCCTATGGAAGCGGCGGGTAACATAAAGCCTAAAATCACCGCAGCAAGCAGCGTCACCGCGCCTGTGCTAATCACCGCTGATAAAATAGATAAAATAAAGTAGATCCAAAGATATGCCTTTGAGCGTTTTGCATAGCCTGCAATCAAGCTCTCACCCGTATCATAGACATAGTCAGTACCAAAGCGAAAAAACGGATACTTAAAGACATTGGCAAGGATAATCATAATTGCCAGTTGCCAGCCATATATCGCGCCTGCCTGCGTCGATGAGACCAGATGCGAGCCGCCAATAGCCGCTGTCGCCATCAAAATACCGGGACCAAAGATGCGCCAACTAAAGCCTGTTTTTGGCGTATCTTGATTAAGTGATTGTGTGGTCATGAATACCTCAAACTATAAAAGCTTAGAATGCAGAAACGTAGAAGATAACAGTGTAACGCCAGCCTTTGTCTACGTATGCCTATAGTGAACTAAAAATAAATTAGCGATGACTTTAGCATACCTATTGCTGTACGCGATAATAGTTATTAAGTCGTGGATGCTAACTTTAATCCTGCAAACATTTACCTTTACAAAAAACTTTGACGGCGATAGGTGATACCGCGGCGCTCATAAACTGCATAAGTCGCCTGAAGCAAATCTGCAATTTTAGGATGGACGATATCCTTTAAGGTATGCAAGTAGATAGGTGAGGTCGCGTTTTCGTGTACGAGGCGCTGGTAGCTGATCTGCTCGGTACGGACGGTTTTTAGACTTGCAGGCACTAAGGTAATGCCTTCACCAGCAGCGACAAGACCGAGCGCCACTTGTAAATCACTGACCGTCGTCGTCATCACAGGCGAGATACCGTGCTGGGCAAACAGGTGCAGTAACGGCTCTGTTGTGATAGCCGGGGACGGCAGGCTCAGGCGCGTTTGATGATACAAAATGAGACGGTTATTGGCCAAATCAAGCAAGCGCAGCTCACCACCGTGCGCCAGTAGATGATCCTTTGGCAAGGCCACGACGTAACGCTCATGACGCAGTAATATCTGCTGAATCCATGGATCAAGATGGGCAAAACGGCCAAAGCCAATGTCAATCTCGCCTGATTTTAGCGCTTCGATTTGCTGATAGGAGCTGATGTCTTTTAGATTAACCTCAATATCAGGGCGACCTCGTTTTAACTCAGCGATAATCTCAGGCAGTAGGCCGTACAGCACTGAGGGTACAAATCCGATATTTAAAGCCATACTAGGCGAAGATAAGCGCTGAGTCATACTGATCACAGTATCAAGCTCTGTCAGTAGACTACTTATCTTGTCATAAAAAAACTGTCCAGCATCGGTCAGCTGCAGCGGACGGTGATAGCGATCGATCAGCTCAACACCGAGATCAATCTCCAACTGTTTTAGTAATCGGCTCAAACTAGGCTGAGAAAGTCCTGTCGTAACCACTGCTGCGCTAAAGCTCTTTGATTCAGCGATGGCAACAAAAGCGCTGAGCTGTTTTAAATCCATATTTATACCCGAAAATAGTAAGAGTACATTTTTGGTAAAGTTATCAATTTAATAACTGAAAAATGACTAAACATCAACAATATAAGAAAAGGTTTTACTTAGCATTAATAAGTGTAGATGTACTTATTTAAGCTTCAGTTGTTTAGAGCTTAGCTCTGATTTTGTAACCCTATGAGCGCTCAATAATTGAAATTAAATATCTACTTTTATTATGTACTATAAACTACGACTAAGGATAGATTATGAAAAAGGAAATCAATTATAGTGATCCAGCCAAAAATATGAATACTACCACGGGTAATGGCGGCGAAACCCACCAGCCAGCAGACGACGATTCAAAATTGCTAACCACTCAGCAAGGCGTGGTGATCGCTGACAATCAAAACTCGCTAAAAGCAGGCCCACCTGAGTCGCTCGGTCCGACCTTGTTAGAGGACTTTGTATTGCGTGAAAAAATCACGCATTTTGACCATGAACGTATCCCTGAACGAGTTGTCCATGCTCGTGGTAGCGCGGCTCACGGCTATTTCGAATTGACAGAGTCGCTTGAAGAGTACACTACCGCCAAGATTTTGACAGAAACGGGCAAGCAAACGCCAGTCTTTACGCGTTTCTCAGAGGTCGCTGGTAATAAAGGCGCAAAGGACACTCCACGTGATGTGCGCGGCTTTGCGGTTAAGTTTTATACCGAAGAGGGCAACTGGGATATCGTCGGCAATAACATGCCGATCTTCTTTATTCAAGACGCCATTAAATTCCCTGATCTCATTCATGCGCTAAAACCTGAGCCTGATCGCGGCTTCCCGCAAGCAGCCTCCGCTCATGATACGTTTTGGGATTATGTATCGCTAAACCCTGAAACTATGCATAATCTAATCTGGGATATGAGTGACCGCGCGCTACCGCGTAGCTATCGTATGATGGAAGGCTTTGGCATTCATAGCTTCCGCCTGATTAACAAAGAGGGTAAAAGTACCTTTGTACGCTTTCATTGGAAGCCAGTGCTTGGCGTACAGTCCACCACTTGGGATGAGGCGATTAAGATATCGGGCGCAGACCCTGACTACCATCGCCGCGATCTGTTCGAATCTATTATGAATGGTGATTACCCAGAATGGCAGTTTGGTGTGCAGCTCTTTACCGAAGAAGAAGCTGAGCAGTTCCCATTCGATCACTTAGATGCTACTAAGCTCATCCCCGAAGAGACCGTGCCCGTTAGAATAGTGGGTAAAATGGTATTGAACCGTAATCCTGATAACTTCTTTGCTGAAACTGAGCAGGTAGCGTTTTGTGCTTCACACGTCTTGCCGGGTATGGATTTTAGTAACGATCCCTTACTGCATGGACGCCTGTTTAGCTATTTAGATACGCAGCTTAAGCGCCTAGGTTCGCCGAACTTTGCACAGATTCCTATTAATGCGCCAAAATGTCCATTTGCTAATAACCAGCAAGATGGGCATATGCAAATGCAGGTTCCCAAGAGTCGTACGCTTTATGATCCGCAGAGCTTAGATCCAGATAGTCCGCGCGAAGATCCAAAAAATGGCTTCAAATCATTTCCCGAAAAGATTGATGATGGCATAAAAGGTCGCGTACGTCCTGAGAGATTTGCCGATCACTACAGTCAGGCTCGCATGTTCTATCGCAGTCAAACGCCGATTGAGCAAGCGCACATAGCCTCAGCCTTTGCTTTTGAGCTGGGTAAAGTGGATACCGCTTACGTACGCACGCGGATGCTTGGACATCTAATTAATATCGATGATAGCCTTGCCAAACGTGTTGCCGATACGCTAGGCATGGAGCTACCTGACGCACCAACGCCGCAAGCGCCGATCCAAGACATGGCGACATCAGAAGCGGTGCAAACTATTGGTATCACACCAAAGAGTCTCAAGGGACGTATGGTAGGTATCCTAGTCGCTAAAGGAACGCCAATAAATGAGATCGAAAAGTATGAAAAAGCTATCGAAGCTGAAGGTGCTAGAGTAAAAATCGTCGCCCCTGGCCGCGAGGTTGTGCTTGATGAGGGTACGCGTATTGAGTCCGCTGAGCGCATTGCAGGCGCGCCATCGGTATTATTCGATGCGGTCGTCAGCGTGATTACTCCTGAACAGGCAAAAATGCTAGCCAATGACAGTTACACACTTGATTGGTTCATGGATGCGTTTGTGAACTGTAAGGCGATTGCCTACTGCGGTGCTACGGATGAATTTATCTTAAGTAAACTACCCATTGAAAAAGATGCCTTTGTGACCCCGCTTGATGATGTCAGTACTTTCATCGACAATGCAAAAACGCGCCTTTGGGAACGTGAACCTAAGAATCGTAATCTAGCTTAACGATTTGGATGTCTACTGGTAATTTAATGCAAGAACTCAGCCTTGTCGCTGGGTTTTTTGTGTTTGTAGCGGTTAATAACAGGGTAGGTTTAGTTGAAATCCTAATACTTATTTTTCTCAATACTTGAGTTGGTTATTATTAAAAAAAGCAAAAAAGGGCCTAATATCGACGCCTATCGGCCTATAGCGACCAAGCGTCTGGCACATATTTTGCTTGTTACCTATTATATGCTAGTAATTGAAAATACCTTTTGTCTTTAGGTTTGTCTCTAGGTGTTTTTGGTCCATCAAAGATAGAGACATTACTACTAAAACAGGTTTTTTTATCATTCATAGCGCGTAACAATAACTTTGCTTTATTCAGGACGTAAGTATATGAGCGGCTCAAGCGACAAGGATAGTGCAAACTTTGAAAGTGGTATTGAAATGACTAAAACTACGACTGAGACGCTCAGTGAAACATGGAGCGATGAAGAGTTATCGTTTTTCTCTGCGCTTGAAACAGGCAATCAAGCGGATATTAATGTAGACTCAACACCAAAATTAGAAGCAGAGTCAAATAGTATTCCTGCCGAACCTATCAGACTTATCGATTCAGAAGCCAACTCCAATACCAAAATAGATGCACACGCGCAGACAAATAAAACGCGTAAACAGTGGCGCGGACGACGTGAAGGGGTCAGCATCTTGATGATAAGTATTATTTGCGCCCTTTTACTCAGTACACTTGGGGTTATCACGCTTACCATCATGGGTAAACTGCCAGCAATGAGTCATTTACTGAGTACAAATAGTACTGTTACTGATAAGGAGTCTCAAATGGATACGACGGCCGTCGCTGTCCAAAACGCCCCCTTAGATCAACAGTCAAACGACAATACATTAGGATCAGTATCGAACTTAGATAAACAACCTAAAGTACAAGACGTTAGGCAAGACAGTATAAATAACCGCGTAGCATCCAATAACCAAACTGCTCTACAGCAAACTTCACAAGTACAGGTAGCAAAATCCTCGTCAGATTATGATCGCTCTGGTTTGTCAGATAGTGCTATAAATAAAGGTTCGTCTCAAGACAAAATTACAGTGGAAGAATTTAAAGAAGAAGCAAAGACAACCTTGTACCGAGAGGAGCCTTAATCAATTCCTAAATAAAAAATGCTAAAATAAAGTTGGTACATTTAAGCTTAATTTGATACATTATAGTAATATTTAGTTATATTCAGAAACATATAGCATTTTAATGCTTGGCGACTTTATGACAGACCTATATAAAACAGATAATATCGATAGCCATGGACAGTCGTTTGACGGACGTTCTGCTCCTAATCTGAACCCACCTGCAACCTCAGACTATTACTCTGCACCTAACGCGACCACTAAGCCGACGACAACCCATTATGATGCCTACAATGACAGTCGCTGGTACTCTCTTGAGGGACGAGTAGGGCGTATCAAGTATTTAGCATTTAATACCATGTGGGGCTTAGTGGGTTTTGTATTCATATTCGGACTTCTTGTCGCTACATCAAGTAATGGTCTAAGCGGCTTCTCCATGGTGTTGTTCTTTATCGTGTTAGCTCCTATTTATATCTGCTCGAGCATTCTATTGCCGCGCAGACGCTTGCATGATTTAGACAGATCGGGCTGGTGGGTCTTGCTCACCTTTGTCCCTATTGCCAATCTACTGTTTTTCCTTTATTTGATATTTATGCCAGGCGATGAGGGGGCTAACCGCTTTGGTCTACCGGCACGCCCCAATAGCATCACAGATTTTGTTTTAGCGCTTGTACTCCCTGCGTTTGCTGCGATTGCATTTCTTAGTGCTCCTGATTACGTATTGAATGGTGAGCTTGGTGATGGCGAAAACAGTGAGATGAGTTTTGAGAGTATGTTGGATACAGAGGTTGCAGATGCTATTGATGCAACGCCAGCAAGCGCTGCCAGCGAGACTGTTCCAAGCTCTGACACCCTCAGTTATGAGGAATTTATTGAAGTATCAGAGGCAGAGGTATTCTCTGATAGCACTATTAGCGAGTAAGAATTACGCTTATTGCATGACTATTTAACTAATAACCAACACGATGGATCTGTCCATGAACGATATTACTAAACCTGTCAATACCAACCTATCAATTGATAATACTCAAATTAATCCCTATCAGACGCCAAGATCCAACATGGACAATCGCTTGCAAGCGATGCAGCAAGCGACGAATAATAGCAAGTGGTATCAGCTTTCAGGACGTATTGGGCGCTTGCGCTATGTCGCTTATCAGCTGCTAATGAGTTTTATCTTATATATAGCAGCGTTTGTAGCCATAGCCGTCATTAGTGCTCTAACTGGTGGTACGAGTGATGCCATGTCCAGCTTATCTGTAGTTGTATTAGTGTTATTCATGATACCTTTGATAATTTTTAATTCAATTATCTATCCTAAACGTCGTCTACATGATATGGGGCAAAGTGGTTGGTGGGCCGTTTTATCCTTTATGCCGCTCGTTAATCTTATTTTTATGTTGTATCTCCTATTTGGACGTGGTGATGAGGGGATCAATGAATACGGCGCGCCGCCAAGACCTAATCGTAAAGTGCACTATATTGGCGCGATAGGAACAATCGTCGCTTTATTTATTATTGGTATACTGGCTGCGCTTGCACTTCCGGCTTATGATGGATATGTAGAGCGCTCACAACAAGCTCAGCTTGAGCAAATCGCGGAGATGGAACAAATGATGATGGAGTAGAGCCTTCATCATCTGTTAAACTCAGTTTTAGCAATTAGCAATTTAGTTCACGTTATTTAAGAAGCCTTTTGTGATTCAAGCCTCCTCTTACTCATCTTCCTTGCCAGCCCAAGCTCATCCAACCACTGGCAAGGAGATACCCGCGCTTATCGATAATATTGCCGAGCATCCAACACCTGAAGGTTTGCTGCTCACTTTGATGCCCGCAGGGTTGATGCCAAGACTGTCGGCATGGTTTATTGATTTTCTTATTCGCGCCATTGCCATTGTTGTGATCAGTATCCTCAGTGCCTTTTTAGGTACGGCGGGCACGGGTATTATTGCGATCGCTTACTTTTTAATTACTTGGTTATATCCCGTGTATTTTGAGGTATATCGCCGCGGAATGACGCCCGGTAAAAAAAAGCAAGGCATCTACGTCTGTCACGATGATGGCACTCCCATCTCGCTGGCTTCATCGATGACGCGTAACTTACTACGAGTGGCTGACTTTTTGCCGTTTGGGTTTGCCGCTGGCATTTTAACAGTTATGTTTACCCAGCGCTCACAGCGCATCGGTGATATCGTTGCAGGGACTGTCGTCGTCTACGCGCAAACAGATGATATAAAAGCGCTGTACAAGAGCGTTTATGGCTTAGTTGAGACCCCAGAAGCTACCAATAGTGTGCAAGCGGGCTCAAATATACACTCAAACTTTGGCTTTTATTCTGCCTCACCACTATTCTTTTATCCTCTACAGCTGAGCGAACAACAAGCACTCGTCGCGTACAGTGAACGAGCCAGCTTACTCTCAGAGGCGCGCCAGCAAGAGATTGCCAGCGCACTTATGCCGCTTATCAAGACCAATCTACAGACGCCTGACGCCAAAAAAGCGGCAGTACATCAAGCTGTCCTACAAAAGGCCAAGATGATTCAAGGGCAATCCTTGATTGATTATGATAATCCAAACTCAACTGGCGCTACCATCGCTGATAATACGAACGAGCACGGAGAGACGCGATGAAGCAGCAACAGTTTGAATCGCAGCACCGAGACACATGGACTCAGTTTAGCGTCGTACTCGCCGAGCAAAACAGCTCTAAAAACAGTACCAAGCACAAGCATCGCCGTGACAAAACAGTCGCTCCGGCAGACACTAAGAGCGATCGCTATAGCGGCTCAGGCTATGAGTTTGTCCGTTTGTATCGCCTTATCTGTCAGCATTACGCCCTCGCCAAACAGCGTCACTACAGTCCTAATCTCGTGCAGTATTTGCATGAGTTAGTCGTAGATGGTCACCAGCAGCTGTATCAACGCGATAGCCATTTATTAACCCGTATTTATCGGTTTTTTAGTTATACCTTTCCTGTGCGCCTGCGCCGCCATGCTGCCCTTTTTTGGCTAAGCTTAGCCTTTTTTTTGTTGCCTGCCATCTTAATGGGCTGGGCAAGCTTTGAGCAAGCAGACATGCTCTATAGCGTCATGCCAGCAGAGCAAGTCGGTCAAATGGAGGAGATGTACAATCCTGCAAATGACATGGTAGGACGAGATAGCGAACGGCGCTCTGATACGGATATTGCCATGTTTGGCTACTATATTATGAACAACGTCGGCATCGATTTTCGTATCTATGGCATGGGGATATTTGCTGGTATCGGTACGCTGTTGAGCTTGCTATATAACGGCTTAGTTATCGGCGGGGTGGCTGGTCATTTATCCGGTATAGGGTATGGCGAGACCTTTTGGCCCTTTGTCGCAGGGCACGGCTCATTTGAGCTGACCGCTGCGGTTATCAGCGGCGCGGCGGGGCTTAGACTGGCGCAGTCGCTGTTTATGCCGGGCAACTATCGGCGTATTGATGCCTTTAAGATTGCCGGCAAACAAAGCATTGAGCTGCTGATTGGCGCAGCAACAATGACCTTTATCGCCGCCTTTATCGAAGCCTTTTGGTCATCATCATCCGTGATTCCAGATGTGGTCAAATACGTGGTCGCCGCTATACTGTGGGCAGCGGTGATCGGTTATTTGTGTCTGGCAGGTCGGCAAGAGTACCGTGTAGCTAGTAGTACTTTAGACAATACTCTAGACGATAATGATAGGACAGATGACTGGCGTATAGCTACCCGCAAGACCAAGGCGCCCTTATGAATATCGATAACATGAAGGTGTCTATCCGGCCACTGAGTACGCCGCAAGCCTTGGATCTTGGTATGGCAATGGCGCGGCATTGGTTCGTACCACTCTGGAGAATTTGGCTTGGTATGGCGCTACCTATCTACATTGTCTTTTACCTAGGCGGTATGCTGCTCAATATCAATTTTGGTATCGGTATTGGCGCTTTTGGCGGCGTTATATTTTGGTGGCTAAAACCGCTTTATGAGATGCCGATGGTTTCGTGGCTTGGACAAGCGCTCTTTACCAAGCCACCTCCTATTAAGCAGACGCTCAAAGCAGGCTGGCGTAGTGCCAAGCCTTATGGGTTTACGATGCTGATAAAACGGCGCTTATCACTGCACAGACAGCTGATCTTACCGATCGTAATGCTTGAGAAACCTGACAAACAAGCACTCAAAGATCGCGCGCAAATCCTGCTACGTGGTCAAGGCGGCGCACTGAGCTGGCATACCATTATTATGTTGCATATAGAATGGATCATAAGTCTAGCCGCCGTCATATTACTATGGCAACTACTGCCAACGGGACTGGTAAAGATGGAGACGCTCTTTACTATTTTGGAGTATCAGGGCCTGTGGCTTGAGCTGGCATGGAGCGCGCTATATTTTGTAGCAGCGAGCCTGATTGCACCGTTTTTTGTGGCGGGCGGATTTGCAGTGTACTTAACAAAACGCTGCTTACTTGAGGGCTGGGATGTGGAGCTGGTTTTCAAACAGTTGCGCCAGCGTTATCTAGCAGCACAGTCCAATCCGCTCAATCAACCCGTGCACGGCGCTGATCTAAGCTCTACTTTGAGCTCTGATCCCAGTACCAATATAAGTACTCATATAAGTGCTAGTATAAATTCTGATCCAAATGATGGCTATAAGGGGGAGCGGTGACCTTTATACCTAACTGTATGCCGAATAAATTCTACGGTATAGTCACAGCGACGTTTTGTGCAAAGGGCGCAGGGCGAGCGCTGCTACTAATTACCTTTGTGGCCAGCACGGTAGTCATCAGTAGTCCCAGTTTGGCTGAGAGCTTGGATACTCTTGTTGTCAATGAAAGGACGACTATTGAGCGTGCCGACACTGTTACTGACTCTACTGAGATTACGCCTGATACGGCGTCCAGTGCTTCAAACAGTACTTCTAACAATGTCAACGCAGTCAGTGCTTCAATAGATGATAGCCGCGCCGCCCGCCAAGCATTAAGTCGCATAATTACCAGCGATGCCTATGCTACCGAGGAGACGATAGAGACGTGGGAGCCGATCGAAGAGCCAAGCGACGATCTAGAAGGTGATTCATGGCTGCGAGAGCTACTTGAGTCATGGTTCGATGGGGATAGTAGCTTTGATGCCGATACTATTATTACTATTTTCTCCTTTTTACTAAAAGTCCTTTTGGTAGCAGCGCTGATTGGGTTTATCATTTGGGTCATGCGCCGTGCAGGGTATCTATCAGGTTGGGTCAATCCACTTAACAAGGGTCGACGCCGCCGTAGTCGTGTTAGCTCACGCTCTGATAATGTAGCGCAAAATTGGGACGAGCTACCTGAGCATGACCGCATTCCTGCTACCGTCAACGCTTATCTAGCAAAGGATCAAATAACTGAGGCCGCCTCCATACTCTACCGCGGTAGCTTGCGCTGGCTGGTCAATACGCAGCGAATCTCCATTGCACCTGCTAATACTGAAAAGCAATGCCTAGCCCAGATTCAGCAATTGGACACGCTTGTAGGTACACCGTCGCACCACTACGTGAGTAGTATCATTAATTTGTGGGTACAAAGTGCTTATGATAGCAGTGCGCGCAGGCGCGGTACCAACTCGCTTAAGCAGCAGTTAGCAGAACAAGCTGAGCACTGGTTACAGCAGTTGCCGCCAAACTTTCCGACGGAGTTATCCTCAGAGTCCTTTAAGTTACAGACGGGAGGTGAGTTAAATGGCAAATAAGACCCTGCAACGTCTAAAAGCAACAGGACACTCAATAAACCCGTTGTTGCTCGTCATTCTTGTCGTTATAGGCGCGATCATTATCTGGTTTACATGGTGGTTTTTGCATAGTTTTGAGCGCGTCAGCCGCGTTGATTATGCGCTTAAGACCCAGACACAGTACAATCCATACTACGCCGCTCAGCTGCTTATCAATGATCAGTACACTGGCATTGATACTGATACTGGCACTGACAATGATAACAGTGGCGATATGGACGCTAGTGACATCGATTCCAATGCGAGCATAGCAACTACAGGCATAGGAACTACAGACATAGCAACGACGCTATTAGATAGTGATCTAAAGATGCTCATTGATGAGTTGCCGGCTATCGATCCTACAAGTGATTATAGGCCGACCTTAATCATTAATAGTATTGGTACTAGGCTGACAGAGGAACGCTTTGCGGCGCTAAAGTCTTGGATAGAGCAGGGCGGTCACTTGATTACCTTTACCTCAGAACGTATAGACCATGACGAGATGCAAGCGGCGCTTGAGCGCTTATCGGCACTGCAAAAGGTGGATACAGTTGTTAATCCTGAGACAGTGGCTAATGATGAAGCGCTCAATGAGCTAAGATTAGGCTTGGACAGTGGTAATACGTTATTAAATCAGTTGGGTATCTATTTGGTTCGTAGCGAGAGCGGCTTAGAGGATGACTTGGACTTAGGCGCTCTCTCAGACGATCTAGAGGCGCAAGTAGAGCAGATACTTGAAGAAGCAGAAGCGCAGCAACAACAGCAAGAAAAGCTAAACGAAGATTACGTGCCTAACAAAATTGAAGCGCTACTTAAGACTCAGCCATTATCACTACTGACGTTGAATAACCACATGCTGATGGTAGAAGTGGATCATGACTATTATTCTAATCACGACCAACTAAACTCGCAGCTGTTTGCCGCGCTATATCCCAATAGCGAACGGCTTGAGGTACAGCAAAGGGACATTAAAAGCCAAGCTGCCATGATACGCGCGTATATCAATGGCACTAATATTGCCTCTCAAAAACACGCTAGGCAAAACTTGCATGATACTGTTACGCCGCTGTCCGCTAAAGACAGTCAAAAAAACAGTAGCTCCGCTGAGAGTATTGAAGATGACGATGTGCTTAATAAGCTTCCTGAGCTTTTAAGCGCTATGCTAGCTTTAGAGGACGAGCAGCTGGTCGATTTGTTTTATCCTGCCGATGCCATCTATCTGGATACGACCCTTGGGCAAGGGCGCTTGAGTGTTGTTAGCGACAGTGCAGCCTTTAGTAACCCAAACCCCAATATCGAGATGTTAGATACGCCAGGTATGGGGACGGATAACGTCAGCACTCTACCCGTGACCGCACTGCATGAGCTATTAGATACAGGCTATACGTTATCGCTGTTAAGTGCGGATAACACAGCTTGGCTACTGGCGTTAACCGAGGATAGCGATACGGTATGGATACTACCGAATACCGATGTTGACCCACTACCGCTTATGCTTTGGAAACACGCGCGACCAGCACTCTTAGGACTAGGATTATTGGCCGTATTGTGGCTGTGGTCACTGTACAATCGCTTTGGCAAAATGACGACGCTACCGACTCGCCAAAGCCGCGATATTATGCGCTATTTTCAGCAAGTGGGGCGCTTTGGTTGGCACCAAGATAACGCGCAAAAACTCACTGCAGCAACTAGAGACAAAGTGCGAACACTGGTAAATGAGCGCTTACAAGGTACTGAGTATCAACAAAACCCTAGCTTGCCAAATACGATAGCCCCTATACCTATCGCTGAGCTTCATCAAGCTTTAGTCGCGCGCTTACAGGACAAGAAGGAGCGCCTAGACTTTAAGGTGATAGATTCTGAATTAACAGACACTAAGCTAAACGAGGCGGATCTATTAGTGCATAACGAAGACTTTATCCGTGACACCATTACGCCAAACAGACTGCGTGCTGCCCTTGAAGGAAGCAGTACGCAAGCGCTTGAATTTACAGAGATGACGCAGACCTTATGGGCGGTGCAGTGGCTGCTTAAATAGCACTGAATCTGGGTAGCAGATAAACGCAAACAAGTAGTCTATATAAATATAGCACTTAAAAATACACAAGTTTAGGATAATGATATGAGCACGCAAACAGATAGTTTTACTCTTGATGAGTCTGAAGTAGCGCTAGAGTCAATGCCAACAGAATCAACGCCAACAGAGCCAATGCCAACAACACTAAAACAGTCTGACGCTGATGATATAAGCCTAGAGCAGACAAGCACTACAATTAGCGTGGAGACGTGGCAACAAGCAACTAAGCAAGCTGAGGAGCTTATGGACGCTGTCGGACGGAGTGTAATTGGCCAGCGCGATATCATTGAGCAGCTGTGTACCTGCATTATTGCCGGCGGGCACGCGCTTATCGAAGGTCTGCCGGGTCTGGGTAAGACCTTGATGGTAAAGGCTTATGCCAAAGCTATTGGCGGCAGCTATCACCGCGTCCAGTTCACCCCTGATCTGATGCCTGCAGATATCACAGGGCACACTTTATACGATATGCAAACAGGCGAGTGGAAGGTACGCAGAGGGCCTGTGTTTTGTAACTTATTACTCGCTGATGAGATCAACCGTGCCTCTGCCAAAACTCAAGCGGCGCTGCTTGAGGTGATGCAAGAGCAGCAGGTTACCATCGAGGGTTCCACTTATGATGTCGACGATCCGTTTATCACGATTGCCACGCAAAACCCACTGGATCATGAAGGCACTTATCCCTTACCTGAGGCACAGCTTGACCGTTTTTTATTCAATATCTTAATCGATTATCCTACTAAGGATAATGAGGCCTTGATGCTTAAAACTGTACTAGACGGTAATATCGGTGCTACGCTTGATTTATCTGCCGTGCCGCAAGTGATGAGCCCTGCGCACCTGATTAAATTACAAAAGCTGGCGGCACAAGTGAGTTTGGATGACAGAGTGGTCAGTTATGCACTAGATATTATCCGTATGACGCGCCAGCATCAAGGCATTAGCGCAGGCGCTGGGCCACGTGGCGGTATAGCTTTGCTACGCGCCGCACGTGCAAAAGCGCTGATTAGCGGACGACATTACGTGATGCCTGATGATGTAATGAGCGTTGCAGGCGCGGTACTGCGCCACCGTATTACGCTCAGTGCCGATTACCTAATCGAGGGCGTGCGAGCCGAGCAAGTCATTCAGCAGGTGGTGTCTTCAGTTGCCGCGCCTAGGCAGTAATTGCGCCTACTGCTACTTGATCAGCGAGCACTTTATCAAAAATCTTGTCAGAGAAAATCTTATTAGAGACAGTCATGAACCAAGCGCTAGCCCCAAACCCTCGAACGTTGCCCAATAAGCTTACAAAGCTTAGCTTATGGCAGCGTCTGCGTCAGTTCCAACCCAGTCGCCGTCTTATCCAGCTGTTTTTGGCATGGTGGCTGCTACTGGTCGTGGCAACCGCGTTTGATCTGACCTCAGGCTTTGGGGCGCAAATACTAAGTGCTACTGTGCAGCCTTTATATTATCTATGTGCGCTGTTATTAGCGCTGTTATTAGCGCTCATTGTTAGCGCCTGTGTGCTTGATATCCTTATGCTGATAGCGATAAGCCAAGCGTCCAGCTATCAGATTAAACGCCGTTTTCCCAGCAATCTGCCTATTTATCACGCGACAGATATTGCGGTTAATCTAAGTTTTTCGCCGTATTCAAATCTTAGTAATAGCGATAATGCAAAAGCGCCGAGTAGTTTCTTAACCTCATTGTTAAGCGCCTGTTATCGCTTAGGTCTGGTTAAACGTATCCGTCTTGATATTTATGATGATTATCCAGACCAACTGCTTGTGATGGACAAGATGCCCTTAACGCTTGCTTTGCCCCTTGCGGATATAAAACCTCAAGGTCGTCATGAGTCCCCAACAGACCAGCAGACAAACTCGGTCACTATTGAGTATCCGGTGATGCCTGTTGAGCGTGGTACAGGTTATTTTGGTTCGGCTCATTTGCGCATATGGTCGCCGCTGCATTTGTTTAAGCGCACAGTGATTACCAACGCCGCTCAGACTGAGACGGCTCACTATCTGCGCGTATTAGCGGACTTCTCAGGTTTGTTGAGTAACGAGCTATCCGTTATCTTTGAAAAAAGCGTACAAGCAGGCGTGCAAGCCTTGATGAAAAAAGGTCAAGGTAATGACTTTTTGGATCTGCGTGAGTACAGCGCCGGTGACGCGATTCGTCAAATTGACTGGAAGGCCAGCTCACGTCTACGTAAGCTTATGAGTAAGTCCTATGAAGATGATAACGGTCAAGACGTGGTGTTTTTACTCGATTGTGGCGAGCAGATGCGCCACCAAGACGTCTACCGCAACGATAGCGATATCGATGAGGCTATCAATACCGCGCCGCTAGACTGGCAGGGCGGGGCTGCGCAGTTGGATCAAGCGAGCCGAGGTAAGTACTTCGACAATGTACTAAATGCCGTCTTGTTATTGTCCTACATTGCTAATAAGCAAAGCGATCGCGTAGGACTGATGACTTTTGGCGGTGTGGATGTATTTTTGCCACCTAAAAAGGGTAGTCGCCTCATCCGCGATATGCTTAACGAAACCGCCGATATCAAGCCAACCATACAAACGAGCGATTATGTCGTTGCTGCGCAAAACTTGCTTAAAAATCTAAAAAAACGAAGTGTCATCGTGCTGATTACTAATACTCGAGCTGAGGCCACTGATGAGCTGACACAAGCGGTCAACTTACTTTGTAGACGCCATAAAGTCATATTTGCCAATCTTATGGAACGGGCAATATTTGAGCGTCTATACGGCGATATTATGCCAACTAGTATGGACGATGCGCTACTATATCATGCTCTTATGGACTATCAGCGCGACCGTCTACAGCTTGCCCAAGGTTTGCAGCAAAAGACAGGTGCGTTCTGTTTACAGACGACAGCAAGTCACTTGCCTATGCTACTAACTCAAGCGTATTTATCTATAAGCCGTCACTAAACTATACAATATTATTTACTTTTGTTTGTTTGAATATTTTTGCTAAAAATAAGTAGCACAATAACTAGGAATTTCTACAAAAATAAATGCCGCTATCGATAATATTTAAGCTTGTAGAGCGCTCAATTGATTGTAATATAGTAAGGTAAGAGGCTATCTTGCAAAAAATCCGTATCTAATGTCTACCTTTTTCATTGGCTTAGCATCCTTTTATGACCCTTCCACATAGTAACAGCACCGAGAATGAAGCGAATAGCGTCATTAATACAGACAATACAGACCTCACAAGTGATACTGACGTCAGCAACCGTCATGGCATTTATGAGCGCTTTTTGAGTCGAATTAATAGTATTGAAGGTAATGACCAAAACGATAAGAATTCTAAATATTTAGAGCAGCTTAAAAGCTACGAGCCTTATGTGCGTGCAAATAACAAAAAGCTGAATGCGAATACCAACAATATTGCGCCTGACGCTATAAAAGTTGATGCCTTAGAATCTCAGATAATCGATAATGACGAACAGGGTATAGCGTCAGATGATTCGCTCCATAATGAACAACTCAATATTGAAGCGTCGACAAGCACTCCTGTAGAGCCCATGAATACTTTAAAAACCACTTTGCCTAAAGCGACTGACGATATAGCGACTAACGAAGTATATAAGCCTGTCCGTAATAGTAAACTGCTAATCATAGGGGCGCTTATTGGACTGGCTTCTAGTGCGGTTATCGCTGTCGTTTTAGTCGCAACAGATATAATACCCATAGGGTCTCAAGACCAAAGTATCATCGCTCAAAACGCATCCATTAATAACACGCCCATGAATACAGACAGTAAAGAAAAGAGTACTGAACCTGTGCCGCTAGAAGCTTCGTCTGTCGCTTCAAAGCTCGCATCACAAGAGACAGTACCAGCTCAAACAGCAGACTCAGCAGCGTTAGACGATTCAGAATTGAATACTGCTCATAATAGTGTGATAGCTAAATCTACTGCGGTAGGAAAAACAGATGAGGTTATCAATACGGATAAAACGCTGACTGATGATACGATTTCTTTTGAAGACTTTAGGGCAGAGGCGCACAATACGTTATACCGTGAGACGGATTAATTGATAAAAGCGTTCGGCTTAGATAATTAAACACCTTAAGCTATTACCAAACAGTGTCTATTTAACATAATATACATTATGCGAAAACAAACCAACGGCTTTTAGAGAAAACGATATGATGGATTTATAACTAGCTTTCACCGATACTCGTTTGAATTACTGCTATTTACATCAAAATATCTAGACTCATAAGATGTTTCTACTGCGTACTAGAATAATTATAAACAAGACTGACTTCATCGCTAAGTTTCCAATTGATCATATGGCAAACTAAACTGAACAAGGACGCTCATGACTCAACGATTTGTTCATCAACTTAGGTTTCAACTACCAGCAAAATTATTGACGGCTGTTTTATTTTTAACAGCTGTATCAGTTCTTTTATCTTTGACAACGCTATCTGCTGTACACGCTGCTAATAACGTGGGCATTACTGATCACTTTGATAGCGAATCTATAACCTTAAATACGACTAACCGAACGCTGCTACATGCACAGTTCATTCAGCATGCACTGGCGAGATGCTTATCCTGCCGCTGCCTGAATATCTGGATACTTGGGTCAATGCTGATAATTGGGTAAATGCCAAAGAGCCAAAACAGTCTAATCGCCACTCAAACGGCGCTTACCTGTCTATCAATCAGTTTCAAGGCTTTGGTAATAGTTTAAACAACTTACAGGACGTATATCCCGATCATAACTTTGTAGAGTTCTATTACCCTGGAACGGATGAATATGGCGGTATGGACTGGTACAGCTTGCGCCTCGTGTTCGACGATTATCAAGGTAAGCCTTATCTTGTGGCTATTGTTAACGATCAATGGACGATCTAAAGTGTTGATCTTTAACTAACAATGGAGGTTATTTACCTTTTACCCGTAATTATCATTCTTTAGAATATATAGCTACTATATCACCTACATCCGTATATTCATTTTTAATTATATATTGTGACAGTAGCACTTTAAAGCTCCTTAACTATCTCATACTCAATTGATTCTAAAGCGGTGTCTGGCGAAAAAACTTCACCATAATATCGTAAATATCAGGATACGCATCAATCAGCTTTTGCGGCGTCTCAAAAAACACTTCGCTTAACACCGCAAAGAACTCTGCCGGATTGGTAGCACCATAACGATCAAGCCCAGATTTGCGATGTTTTTGAAAATCCTCAAAGTCGCGGCTCATAATCTTGGTCCAACGCTTAGGATCCATATCCGGTTGCATGGGCGGAAAACCATTAGCACGCCCATTTAGCATATCCAGCTTATGCACAAACTCGTGAATCACAACGTTATGACCATCGCGTTCGCCTGAATGCTTAGCATCCTTCCATGATAGTACGACAGGCCCGCGCTGCCACGCCTCCCCGCTTCGATGCTGCTGACCTTCATGCACAATGCCAAACTCATCAGTCGTCGTACTATTGCTTTTATACGAGCCTGGGTAGATGATGATCGACGTCCAGCCTTTGTACCACTCAAGTCCTAGATTTAGAATCGGCAGACACGCTTGCAAGGCGATAGATAGCCTGACTCTATCGGTAATCTCAAAACCTTGCGCCCCTGTAATAGATTTGTCATGTAAGAATAACGTTGCTAGATCAAACAAACGGCCTAACTCTTCGCCGTTTAACCTATCAAGTATCACGATACGCTTCGCCGCTTGTTGCCAGTCGGCCGTCGTAAAGTCGCTGTTATCCAGTATGCGCTGCTCACGCCAGTCTTTTATCATCTCAAACATGGTTTTTCCTAATAATTATTTGCTATTACGTTAAAAAATATAAGCATCCTACTGTTATTTAAACCTTTAACGCGCCCACTCCTCTTCTTGCAAATACGCATATAAGCCCTCTGCAAAGTGCCGATATCCTGCTGCATTAGCATGAATTTGATCCGATTTGAGACTGTCATCGGACAATACGCTCGACCAACCCTTGCTATATAAAGGAACATTTTCGCTTGCAGCGATATCTTTGTATATCGGATTATCACTCGCCTTGCCAAATAAGGCGCTACTACTAAAATAAGGCTCAGCGATAAGGATAACGGGAATATCAGCAGCTTTAAGTTTGCTAATAGTGGCAGTAATATTTTCGGTCGTTGTGGCAGGTTGCGTGCGCTGTAATACATCATTGCCGCCGATACCAAGCAGTACTAAGTCAGGATCTTGCGCGACAATCTCATTAGTGCGCGCCAGCACATCCGCTGAAGTATTACCATTGACGCCTGCATTAATAACCTGCCAACCTGTCATCGTAGCGAGTACCGCAGGATAACTGGTTTCAGGACTCGCGCCGTAGCCATAAGTGAGCGAATCACCGAGCGCAATTACAGTGCTGTCCGCTGGCAAGTACTGACCTGACGGCTCATCGCTACAGGCGGTTACACTAATGCCTGTTAGTAGGGTTATAAGAACAGCGACTGGTTTAAAAGCTGACCAAGCGAGTTTGTTTATACTTTTATTCATACTCAAAACCATTAACTACCCCTCTAATGACAGCATATTCATAATGAGTTTAATCAGCGTCTCTTTTTGATTGGGATCGGACTCAGCGACCAATAAAGTTAGCGCTGCAAGGCCAGTATTGTTAATGACCATATCACCTTGCCCGTTTAGCAAGCGCTGATTACGATGCAAAAAGTCCACGAATAAAAAGGCGCCGCTGCGTTTATTGCCATCGGTAAAGGGATGGTTTTTGACCATAAAATACAACAAGTGCGCCGCTTTACTCTCAATGGTCGGATAAGCGGGCTCGCCAAATACCGTTTGCTCTAGATTGCCTAAGACACTGTCCAGACCATCACCGCGCGGTTTGGCAAACAGCTCGGTTGCCTCGCCTCTTGCTATAAGCTGCGCTTTTAAGGTATTTAACGCCGCCATCGCTTCCACAGTACTAGGTAATACCCCGCCGTCTTGCCCTGCTGGATCATCAAGCAAACCTTCATCATAGCGCTGCAACCATAAAAAGGTTTGAGTATAGCGGCTGATAATCTCAACCAGCCCGCGCCCTTCATCGGTATTAAGCTCAGGGCTTTGCGCGGTTTTTTTGATTAGATTCAGCGCTTGCTCAAGCTCATGTGAGTTTTTCTCAAAACGCTGCTGATCTAAGCTATAACCTTGCACTAAGTATTCACGCAGGCGCTGGGTTGCCCAAATACGAAACTGCGTACCCTGCTTTGATTTTACGCGATAACCCACCGAGATGATGACATCAAGATTATAGTGATCTACTTGATAGGTTTTACCGTCTGCCGCAGTTGTCGCAAAATTTGCGACAACTGCTTTTTTATCTAATTCACCTTCTTTAAACACATTATTAATATGCTTACCGACTGTCTTAACGTCGCGTTCAAACAGCTCCGCGAGTTGTTGGCGATTAAGCCAGACGCTATCGTTTTCGATGTAAACTCGAATATCAGCTTGCCCATTAGCAAGCTGATATAGCTCTATTTTAGATTCTGCATTGTCCGTGGAAACACTACGGTTATTAACTGTCATTATTAAACCTTTGTGCTTAAAATTAGCTTAATCTTAGCATCTTAAACGCTTTATATTTCAAGAATAAACGATCAACTCTTTAGCGCTATAGTCGTAAGTTTTAAGATATGCATATTTTGCATAATGCAAACCATAGTGCAATTAAGAGGGCGATTATTAGCTTTATCCTTACTATGTTTGATTCACCTTAAAAACAATACCGTGCTACTGGTACAAATTTTCCTTGCTTGCTGTGCGCTTCGCACTCCAGAGGCTGCGCAAAATTTATACCAGTAGCACGACAATATCAACGTATCGATTTTATTTCGTATTGACTATACTATTTTTTAAATCTTCCCTAAAAACAGAAATTTAACCTTAAACTTATGTTGTGCAGCGGCTACTAGACGCGGTATAGTCCATATAAGGTACAAGGCGTACCACAAATAGGCTGGCTACAGTGAGCATCTACTAACACTGGTCTATTCATCATAATTGATGACTTTACCACGGACACATGAGGTATTTATGACTACAAAAACAGACCAGAATCAGTCGCAAAATCAGAGCCAGAGCCAAACGCAAAATCAGGCGCAGACCACGAGCGACCAACAGTCTGATAAATCGCCTACGAATAAAAAAAACGCGATTAATAACGCCAAGAAAAAGCCATGCTTCGATGAATTACAAGATGCCAATGGCAACTATCGTCCAGTAGCTAGGCGCGTGGGCGACTGGCTGGAGGATATCAGCATTGATGGGCTTAACCATCTCAACGAGCAAGCAGAAAACATCTTTTACCGTAAAGGCGTCACTTTTACCGTCTATAGTGATGCCAAAAACATCGAGCGCATGATCCCCTTTGATATCGTACCGCGTATCATTGCAGCGAGTGAATGGCAGCAGATTGAGGCAGGCTGTAAGCAGCGTATTACGGCGTTGAATGCGTTTTTGCATGATATCTATCATGAGCAGGCGATTATGAAAGCAGGGGTTGTCCCTGATAGCTACGTCTATGCCAGCGGCTGTTATGAGCCATGGATGATGGGGATTGAGCTTGATAAACCGATCTATTCGCACATCAGTGGTATCGATCTGATTCGTGATGAGCGCGGTCAGTTTTGTGTATTAGAGGACAATCTACGTACCCCGTCTGGCGTCTCTTATATGCTTGAGAGTCGTAGTATCTCTGAAACTTTATTGTCAGATTTATTCGCGCAGACGCCAGTGCTCGGTGTTAGCGACTATCCTAAGCGCTTAAAGAAGTGTCTTGCCAGCTCAACCAGTAAATATGATCCACAGATTGTTATCTTAACGCCGGGACGTTTTAATAGCGCTTATTATGAGCATGCGTTTTTGGCGCATGAGATGAATGTGCCATTAGTCCACGGCTACGATTTAGTCGTTGAAGATGGCAAAGTCTACATGCAAGGCATTCGCGGTAAGGTGCAAGTCGATATCATTTATCGCCGTATTGATGATCCCTTTATTGATCCCCTAGCCTTTCAAGCCAATTCCATCCTTGGCGTCTCAGGGCTTATGAGCGCGTACCGTGCAGGCAACGTGGTTATCGTTAATGCGCCCGGTACTGGCGTCGCTGATGACAAAAGCTTATACCCCTTCGTCCCTGATATGATTGAGTTCTACTTAAATGAAGAACCCATCCTGCCGAATATCGAGACCTTTCAGTGCCGTAAACCCGATGAGCTCTCCTACGTCCTTGATAACTTAGATAAGCTGGTCGTCAAAGAAACCCAAGGCTCAGGCGGCTATGGCATGCTGATTGGTCCGACGTCGACTAAGCAAGAGATTAGCGACTACCGCAAGCGTCTACTAGATAATCCAGCAGGCTTTATCGCCCAGCCGACGATATCCTTGTCCACTAACCCAACCGCCGTCAGCGACGGGATCGCCCCGCGTCATATTGACCTGCGCCCCTTTATTCTCAGTCACGGTGATGGCTCGGTTGATATTGTACCGGGCGGCTTGACACGAGTCGCTATGGTTGAAGGCTCGCTAGTCGTGAACTCGTCACAGGGCGGCGGTATCAAAGACACTTGGGTCATCGATGACAGTAAGCTCAGTCAAGACAGCACAGAATTTGCACCGAGTCATAAGATCGATAGCGACAATAGCACGGCAGGTAGTATCTCCGATCATGCTAGCTACTATAATCGCGTGCAGCCTACAGAGGCAGGCTATGAAGACCTCGATGATGCACCGATGATATTGCTACTGTCCACGGGCAGCCATCTGATCTGGCTGGGCCGCTATAGCGAGCGCCTCTACTACTACGACAGTATCATCAAGCAGCTGATCAAAGGCGATATAAAAAAGTCGCAAGTACAGCACTTGATTAACCGTTTGGGATTCGGTGCTGATGCAAGCGATTCGCTTAAAACTATGAAGGCGCAAATACTCAACGACTTAGAACAAGACAAAATCCCAAGTGTCGTAAGCTCAATTGAGACTAATGTGCAAGAGGCAAAAGGCGTCATCGGTAAGGATACCGCTGAGCTGTACAACCTTATTAAGCGGCTATCGAGTGCAGGGACTTATCGAGCCGCGACATTGCAGCTGTACGCCTGTAATGCGGCGATGAAGCAAGAACATCCGACGGTGACATGCTTTTGGCAATTGGGGCGCTACTTTGAGCAGTTGGAGCGCGCGGTATTATTAGGCGAAGATACCAGCGAGATCAGTCTACAGTTTAAATACTGGATCAATCAGCTGCCTGAGAACACGCGCTGGCGTGAGCTGACGCGCCTGACTAATCAGATGATTAAGTCCAAGCAGTTTAGCGACTTTAAGCTTATCAGCCGCGAGTTTAATATCATCTTACAGCAAGGCGTTTAGAACTAAAGATATTTAGAACTAAACGTTTAAAGCCGTTTGCTATATTTGCTTGTACTCAATTTTTGAAAGGGAAGACATTATGAAACTCCAAATCAGCCATCAGACCAATTATTATTATGGCGAGCTTGCCCAGCGCAGTGTGCAGTATATCCGCATGACGCCGATGCAGCTACCGCACCAAATTATTCATGAGTGGAATGTGATGTTGCCCAAGGTGGCTGTGAGTCAAAAGGATGGCTTTGGTAACGACTGGCTAACCTTGAGCCGCAATGAATCACATGACAACTTGCAAATGCAAGCCTCAGGTATCGTTGAGATTAACACCGACACCGAGCGCTTAGAGGACAGTGATACCGTACCCTATTTGCTATTTACGGTGCAAAGTCCCTTAACGAAGTGCTCGGATGCCATGCGCGACTTTGCCGCGCCTTATCTTAAGCAGCCCACTCACGACAGTTTAAAAGAGCTGGCAGGCACGCTTATTATGAGAATGCCCTTTATCAAAGATACTACTCATGTAGGCACGACCGCCTCTGAAGCCTTTGATCTAGGTTCTGGCGTCTGCCAAGATCATACGCATGTATTCGTCGGCATATGCCGCGATCAGCAGATTCCAGCGCGTTACGTCTCAGGCTATCTATACGATGATACCGAAAACCACATGGCAAGTCATGCGTGGGCTGAGGTCTGGCTCGATGGCTACTGGTATACCTTTGATATCTCCAACCAGCTGTTTCAGCCCAGCGCGCACGTCTACGTTGCCATTGGCCGCGACTACTCGGATACCGCACCTGTTCGCGGCGTGCGTATGGGCGGCGGCTACGAGAATCTTTACAGTCAAGTCCTAGTCACGCGGTTATCATAGCTTAACTTTACCCTTCTTGAGAACCTATTATGACTTATTGTGCTGCTATCCGCCTCAAAAAAGGCATGATCTTCGCCAGCGATACCCGAACCAATGCTGGCGTTGACCACATCTCAACTTTTCGTAAGCTCTATCAGTACGGCGTTGAAGGCGAGCGCTTTATGGTCTTGCAAACCGCAGGCAGCCTTGCCACCTCACAAGCGGTATTTAATAAACTGCAAAACGATATCAATCAGCGCGCCGAGAGTAATCTAAACACCGTTGCGACACTGTTTGATGGCGCGCAGATGGTTGGTGAGTGTATGCGCAGCGTCATGTCACACGCGCAAATGGTCGCGAACGACAGTAATAGCAGCACTTTTACCAGCTCGTTTTTATTGGGTGGTCAAATAAAAGGCCAAGCACCTGAGCTGTACATGATCTATCCTGAGGGCAATTGCATTAGATCCACGCGTGACACGCCGTTTTTTCAATTAGGTGAAAGTAAATACGGCAAGCCTATTCTCGATCGCTCCGTTGAATACGACACTGATGTCAATCACGCTGCCCAAGCGCTGATGCTGTCATTTGATTCTACTATTCACTCGAATCTGTCCGTTGGGATGCCTATTGACTTTATGATCTACCAAAACGATAGCTTAACCCTGCCTAAAGGTCGCCGTATCAAGACGGACGATGCTTACTTTAACGATATTAGTCGCCAGTGGTCAGAGGCGCTGCGCAATACATTAAT
This sequence comes from uncultured Psychrobacter sp., assembly GCA_947489525.1. Lineage (GTDB taxonomy): Bacteria > Pseudomonadota > Gammaproteobacteria > Pseudomonadales > Moraxellaceae > Psychrobacter. The sequence goes on along the minus strand of CANLDW010000001.1, from coordinate 53,256 downwards.
TGAGTTGCCTGCCTGCCCTGATGACTATTGGAGCTAAAAGTTAAGAACTAAAAACTATCAGAGTCAATAGCATTAATTTTGTCTAAGCAACCTTCTATACACTAGATTGCTAAAAAAGGCGCAGTGCGACTGGTTTTCGACTGCGCGACCTCACTAGGCGTGCCTTGAGCAACGATAGAGCCGCCCTCATCGCCAGCGCCTGGCCCCATATCAATAATCCAATCGCTATTGCTCGCCACTTGCATGTCGTGCTCTACCATAATCACCGTATTGCCTGCGTCAACAAGTCTATTTAACTGCGCCATCAGCATAGAGACGTCAGCAGGATGCAGGCCAGTGGTCGGCTCATCAAGGATATAAAGCGTATCGCTGCGCTGAATACGCTGCAGCTCAGTAGCTAACTTAATGCGCTGCGCCTCGCCGCCTGATAGCTCGGTTGCGGGCTGACCCAAACGCAAATACCCCAGTCCCACTTGCAGCAGTGCTTCAAGCGCTCGCAAAATAGGTGTTTCATCTGTAAAGAATGCATGCGCCTTTTCAACCGTCATACCCAGTACTTCAGCGATGTTCTTATCTCGATAAGTGATCTCCAGCGTCTCATCGTTGTAGCGCTTGCCATGACAGACTTGGCACGGCGCGTAGACACTCGGTAAAAATAACAGCTCAACGCTGACAAAGCCTAGACCTTCACAATTAGGACAGCGCCCTTTTGGGGTATTAAAGGAAAAACGACCCGCATCATAACCACGCGCTTTTGCCATTTCGGTGGCGGCAAATAGCTTACGCACGCTATCAAAGAGTCCGGTGTACGTTGCCAAATTAGAGCGCGGGGTGCGACCTATGGCTTTTTGATCGATGTTAATAAGGCGACGTACGTTATCCATACCAGAGACAATATGACCCCCTGTTTCAGTATCAAACTCTTGCTCTAGCAGATCGGCCTCATCCGTCGGCGATTCTATAACAGTTTTGTTCCCCAGCGATTCATTGACCAGCTCAACCAAGGCTTGGCTCACGAGGCTTGACTTACCTGAGCCTGAGACCCCTGTAACACTCGTCAACACGCCTAATGGAAACTCAGCGTCTAGACCATGAATATTGTTACGCTCCACATCAGCAAGTTTTAGCCACGCCTTAGGCGCTCGCAAAGTCGGTTTATTGTTAGCTTCATGGTCTTCAAAACGGTCTTCAAAATTGTTATCAAACAAATACTTAGCCGTTGAAGATTCGCTTACATCACGCAAACCCTCTACAGGTCCACTATAGACAATCTCGCCACCATGCGTGCCCGCCTTTGGCCCGACATCGACTACCCAATCAGCGTGACGAATAACGCTAACATCATGCTCAACCACAAATACTGAATTACCAGCGGCAATCAGCTCATCCAGCGCTCCTAATAGCGCTTGCGTATCGGCAGGATGTAGTCCCGCAGACGGCTCATCCAAAACATAAACCACGCCAAACAACTGCGAGCGAATCTGAGTCGCCAAACGCAAACGCTGTAGCTCACCAGGAGACAAAGTAGGCGTCGTGCGCTCAAGCGATAAATAACCTAATCCTAGTCTCGTCAATGCGGCGGCGCGCGCAAGAATGTCACTCGTAATACGCTGAGCGACAATAGCTTTTTCAGGATTATGCTCATAGTTTTGTTTAGACTTAGATATTTCTAGACTCGCTTGCGCGGTATCTTGTAGCGTAGTTGCTAGCTCTGTCAGGGTTAATTGCGATAATTCACCAATATCCAGCCCTGCAAATTTTACCGATAGCGATTCTCTTTTGAGTTTTTTGCCATGGCATTCTGGACATTCAGATATCTGCATAAACTGTGAGACGCGTTTTTTGACCCGCGCGCTTTGAGTCGTGGTAAAGGTCTGCAGAATAAAGTTTTTTGCGCTGATATAAGTCCCCATGTAATTGGGCTTTTCCCCTTTGTCGATCGCTGCTTGCACTTGTTCCACATTGTACTCAGGATAAACAGGCACCGTTGGGGTCTCATCGGTACATAGAATCCAATCGCGAGCCTGTTTAGGCAATTTATGCCAAGGGGTATCAATATCATAGCCAAGCGTGGTCAATATACGACTTAGGTTTTGACCTTGCCACGCGGTCGGCCATGAAGCAATCGCACGCTCGCGTATAGTTTTAGTTGCATCAGGTACCATCAGCTCTTCGGTAACTTCAAATACCCGTCCAATCCCTGAGCACTTCGGACACGCGCCCTCTGGGGTATTGGGCGAGAATGCATCAGCGTAGAGCATCTCTTGTCCCGCAGGATACTCCCCTGCCCTTGAATAAAGCATGCGCAAACCATTTGAGATTGTCGTGACGCTTGCCACCGATGAGCGTACCGAGGGTGTCCCGCGCTGCTGTTGCAAAGCAACCGCTGGCGGCAAGCCTTCTATCGCATCGACATCAGGTTCATCCACTTGGTCTATCAGACGTCTGGCATAAGGCGAGACCGAATCCAAATAACGGCGCTGCGATTCAGCAAATAAAGTACCAAAGGCCAGCGATGACTTCCCTGATCCTGATATTCCTGTAAAGACGACTAGCGTATTACGAGGCAGATCAACGTCGACGTTCTTTAAGTTATGAACGCGCGCGCCTCTGACTTGAATTTGATTATTAGCATCGTTTAGAGAAGGGTTATTTAAAGAGTGAGACTTGGTTTTATTATTGTTATTTTCAGCAGTCATGGTCTATCCTATTGCTATATGTGTTATTTTGCCAGTATTCTAACAGCTACTCAGCCAAGTTCAGTCTAGACTTACGTATTAGTAGTATAGAGAGACAAAAGAATAACTTGCACGCTTTTAACTTTTAGGACATACCATGACCCTAGCGCGAACCGTTGCCATACTACTCTTTAACGAGGTCGAAGTACTGGACTTTGCAGGCCCTTTTGAAGTGTTCTCACTAGCTGAAAATACGAGCGGTGATAAGTACTTTAATGTCATTACCATTGCGGAGTATAAATCGCCGATATCCGCTAGAAATGGCTTGACGGTTATTCCTGATTACAGTTTTACTGATCATCCTGATATTGACGTACTGGTTATTCCGGGTGGTTATGGGGCGGAGAAAATAGAGATTAACAATCCAGTGATTATTGATTGGATTGTCAGTCAAGCCAAGACGGCAAAGCTAACGCTTTCGGTATGTACGGGTGCGTTGCTACTCGCCAAAGCTGGATTACTCGCTGGTAAGTCTGCAACCACACATTGGATGGATTTAGATACTTTAGCGTCCTATCCTGATATAGATGTCATCGCCAATACGCGCTATGTCGATGCCAGCGACGAGACCAGCAAGATGGTCACCTCAGCAGGAATAAGCGCGGGTATCCATGCCAGCCTATACTGTGTAGAGAAGTTGATAGATCGCCAAACCATGCAAGTAACAGCACGGCGTATGGAGTTTGATATTGACTAAGTTATAACTTGTGCTTTGCTTCTTCTTACACTAAGTACGAACAACCTTTCTTCCAAATCCTATCTTTACATTGGCTAGTATCAGTCCTGATAAGATAAGCACCATCGCCAGCAGCTTCCACCACGTCAGCGACTCCCCTGTAAGCAGCACTGAGGTCGCCATACCAAATATCGGTACCAGCAGAGCAAAGGGCATCACCTTAGAAGCGGTATTTTGTGCCAGCAGATGCGCCCAGAGTCCAAAGCCAATCAATGTTGAGATATAGACGATAAACCCAAGCGACAACCAAGATTTGGAGGACGCCTGCGTAAATGTTGTCAGATTCCAAGCAGCAGTTTCAAATAGCAAAGAAGAAAGCGTCAAAATTATACAAGCGATTAGCCCGCCCCATACTACTAGTGCTAGCGCCGATAGTGCTGCTGTCCTATTTGTTGTTTGGTTTGATGCATTGTTGCTATTAGCAAGCGAAACAGAAGACATACCAACGCTTTGGGGCGTAGTTTGTATAGCACTTTGCTTTGAAGCCTGCTTTGAGGCAATGTTACCAAAGCTCCAGCCTATCGCCGCAATTAAAATACAAATAAAGCCAAGCAAAGGCATATCACCGCCAAGGTTTAGCGCAGTTACCCCCAGTCCTAGCACGCCCACCACCATACCAATGATCTGCTTGCGAGTAACCGCCTCGCCCAATAGAACATAAGCCAGCAATACGGTAATAAAAATTTGCATTTGCAATAGTAGCGCTGTCAATCCTGCCGACGCGCCCAAGTGCATGGCTGTAAATACAAAAGCATACTGCAAAACAAAAGTACCGATGGCGTAAATAAATAGCGTACGGTTAAATGTAGGCGGCTTAAGAAACAATACTAGCGGCACGGCAGTAAAGAAAAATCGCATGGCGGTCAGCATCAGGGGCGGAAAACTTTCAAGTGCCCATGCAATAAAGGTAAAGTTTACGCCCCAGATAAAGGCAACCAATACGGCTAAAGTAATGTGGATTGGGGTCATAGGTGGATCCCTTTGGGGTTAGTTTTTTATTTGTAGCAACTGTATTAAGCGTGGTACTTATTCTTTTTAGTAGTCTTATTTTTGGATAGGGCTATAAATAAGATAAAAGACACAGATATCGAGATTGAAAAAACAAAAAACGCTAAGTTTGTGGTAGTCCACCCAAAATAATTTAGTATAGGGGCTGGCAAAAAAGCGCCTAAGGTTGCAAATAGCGCAATGAATGTCTCGTTGATACCTTGTAGTTTTATCCTTTGTGAGCCTTGTATGTTACTTAATAACGTCGCACCCCCTGAATACGTAAAATTCCAGCCAATGCCTAGAACAATCAAAGCAATATTAATAAAAATGGTCTCTTTGAATAAAACAGGCAATAAGCACGAGAGCGATATGAGTAGAAATCCAACCACAATAGTACCTATGCTGCCAATATGGCGAATGAGACGCGCCACAAAAAAGGAAGGCAAAAACATTGCGAGTACATGCATCTGAATGGCGTACGAGGCATAATCAAAAGAATGGCTTTGCTTTAGATATATAGAGGAGGCGATCATCATTAGGTTCATAATGTAGTAGCCTAATGCACCGCCCAATATACCTACAATGATAAGAGGTTTTTTGATAGCTACTGAATTGACAATCCCTACTTTGAGTGTTTGAGTACGGCTTACGCTCGTAGTATTCAACCGGTTCCATAAGTAAATAACGACTAGTAAAATAACTGCTAAAACCGATAATGCTAGATAAATCAATGAATAATCAGGCAGGTTTGGTGCTTTGGCTAAATTTATTGCCAGTAATGGTGCGACAATAGCGGCAAATACGCCACCTGATATCACCATTGAGGTTGCTTTAGGAATGAGCTCACTATGGAGCGTATCTGTCGCTGCAAACTTATAAAAGTTAGCAGTGGATATAAAAAGCCCCAATAGAAAATGACTTACGCATAAATATAAAAACTTGTCTTGCGTTAATGATAAAAATCCAATAACTCCTGATAAAAATAGACATAGAATGCCGATATTAAAAATACGGTATCGACCTAATATCTCCATCAGTCTTGAAAAGATAACCGTACTTATCAAGATCGCCAAAAACTGCAACCCATAAGGAATAGTTGCGTAACTAATATTAGGCGCAAGAGTTAATCCAACAAGGGCAGCTACTGTGACGGATAGCACTGCCGTCGTCAAATTGATACTTTGACCGATCAATAATAGATAGACATAACTCGGTATTTTATGACCTGTTTGCATATAGGATCTATTAGAACTAAATGGTTGATCTCGACTATAAGTCAAATACCCATAACAAACCCGATACAGTTTCACTAATGGTGAACAAAGTGTATAGTTGATAGCAAAGTGACAATTTGACCGTTCTTATTGCATTGAGATCAGCACACTAAATCGAACCTAATAAGAAGATAGGCGTCCTATGGTAGAGACTTATAAATTAAATCCCAATTTGACTAAGACCGCCGCCGTTGTTGAATGGCTACAGCAGCGTATTGATTGGCAAATTTACCTGCCTAATCAACGCGTGCCATCGGTACGCAAACTAGCCAAGCTTTTGAATATATCGAGCTTTACGGTAGTACAAGCCTATGAGCAACTGGTGGCGACTAATGTGTTAATCGCAAAGCCTAGCTCAGGCTACTATGTCAATGCGCAGGTAAAATTAGCTCAGTCAAATAATGCCAAAAAGCAGACAGTTAAGTACCCTGCTATCGATACGCGATGGCTGGTGCAACAAGTATTTAGTGATATTCCGCACCACCGCTCGCCGGGCGTTGGGACTTTGCCTAGTGAGTGGGTACGTAATGAAAAGATGGAATGGGCGATTCGGCAGGTAACGCAGCAGGCGGAGAGTTTTGTTTATAATTACGGCGACATTCAAGGCTACCTGCCACTACGCCAGCAGCTCGTGCAGCAGCTCAATACGCAAGGCATGCATACCCACGTCGATAATGTCATTACGACAGCGGGTGTATCACAAGCGGTAACGATGGTCGCGCAATTACTTACTCAAGCGGGTGATACGGTAATCGTTGATGGACCGGGTTGGTACTGGCTATCAAGCTGTTTGCAACAACAAGGACTAAATGTCGTCGCTGTAGAGCGCGATCATCAAGGCCCAGATATTAAGCACATGCAAAAGCTATTTGCCGCGCATCGTCCAAAGCTATATCTCACCAATAGCGTACTGCATAACCCGACCTCTTATAACCTGCACCCTGCCCGCGCGCATCAAGTCATTAATCTGATTCATGAGTACGATGCTTATATCTTTGAGGATGATTTGTATGCCACTTTTGTACCGGGTGGACAAGTGCTGCGCTATGCCAGTCTCGATCAATTTGAGCGCGTGCTCTATGCCACAGGGTTTTCAAAATTCATGGCGTCCGGCTGGCGCGTGGGTATGCTGGTCTACCCTGATAAATTTATCGATGATGTGCTGCGGATCAAAACCTTGAGTACTCTAAATACCCCTGAGTTTGGTGAGCGCGTTATTCACCGCTTATGGACGCACGGCGAATCCCGCCGGCAAATAAAAAAAGTGCAGCAGCAGCTATATGCGGCGCACCAAAGACTGCGTGACGCGCTGCCAAAGATTGGACTCGTTTATCCTGAGCATACGCAGGCAGGACTCTTTGTTTGGGTCGATACGGGACAAGATACCAGCCAGCTGGCCCTAGATGCGTACAAGGATGGCTGGTTAGTCGCTCCCGGGCAATTGTTTTATCCAGACGCTCGTGCATCAACGCATCTGCGCCTTAACGTATCGACGACGAGCGATGAGTTTTTGGTGTGGTTAGAAAGATACTTAGGACAATAGGTCGTAAATAATTAATTATTAACACTTGCTTTGTATTAAATGTATGTCATCACCACCAATAAGTCGGATACTGTCTATCTTGACCAAGATTGTTATAAACCAGAGCTACCATGACTAAAACGATAGAGCCAAGCAGGGTAGGCGTTATTAAAAAACTCCAATTTACCCCACCAAGCATAACGATTAAAGGATTAGAGCCTGCAGGCGGGTGCGGCATTCTAAACAATAGCATGAGCGCAATGGCGGTGCCTACAGCGCTTGCCATACTCCACCAGTGAATACCAAATAGGGTCATAAATGCCAGTCCGGTAAAGGTGGCAATGAAATGTCCGCCTATGACATTTCTTGGCTGGGCAAAAGGGCTGGCGGGATACGCAAATATCAGTAAGCAGCTGGCTCCAAATGAGCCTAAAATCATAACGAGTTCTATTGAACTTCCAAAAATAGCAAGCGTTCCAGTAGCGATAGTGCCACCTAGCCAAGCGACTACTATCATTGATAGAGGTAATCTTTTTGGGCATGGGCTGACTTGACCCTTTAACTTATACCAATTGAAAGACGAATGCATATAGGTTCCTATAAGAAATAAATAATTGAGACTGTAAATGTTGATATACTGATCAGTATATACTATAAGTATACCGAACGGTATATATAAGTTATAGGTTTTCAGAAAAATAATAGGAATGAAAGGGACAGGAGCGAAGCCAATGCAATTACGAGATACCATCCTACAAAATAGCTATGAGCAGTTTTATAAGCATGGCTTTCATGATAGCGGAGTTGAGCTATTAGCAAAGCAGGCAGGCACGACTAAGCGAACGTTGTATGCCCATTTTGGTAATAAAGAAGGCTTGATTGAGGCCGTGCTTAACTATCGTCATCGGATGTTTATGACACAATTAAAGAATGCCTTTGATAAGTTTGAGATTAAGGAAACAAAAGATGTTGCTAGATGCTATTTAGATTTTCTTAAAGACTGGACGTCGTCAGTAGACTTCTATGGATGCATGTTTATCAATGCTTGCGCTGAGTATTCAGATGCGCAGTCTTCGCCGCATCAAATAGCTAAGCAACACAAGGCTGAGGTTAGGCAATGGTTATTTGATAAGTTTGAACAAGCAGGTGCTAAGAATGCTAAGCAGCAGTCCGATACTTTATTTGTATTTGGCGAAGGTGTTATTGTTGCCGCACAGACGGGTCAGGAGTCTTTAGACTTGGATGTTAAGACTTTGAGAGTTTTTGCTTAGAGATTTTGCAGCAAGTCTTAAATAAGTATTTACACCATTATTTAAAACACTTCATTTTTATAAGTTATTTTATAAAAATATATTCAGGCGTATAGGTATGTACTATAATCTCGATTATTGTTCTATTCAATAAGGTAGATAGTAGATGGATTACACGACTTGGCTTGGGTTCACCGTTATGGCCACTCTGATAGTGATGTCACCAGGACCTAATGGCGTCATTGTGTTAAAGACACTAGGACAGTATGGTTATAAGCCGACGTTAGCGACCATTTTTGGTCTATTCTGTGCGACATTTATGCATGGGTTATTTGTTTTATTCGGTTTATCAGCCTTGTTAATCTATGTACCGCAAGCCTTTATGGCTATCAAGATACTAGGTGCTCTGTACCTGTGTTATCTAGGCGTTAAATCTATTAGACAGTTTTTAAAGTCAAATCGAACTAAAAATAGTCCAGACTTAAAATCTGTTTTACAAGTAAACAATCATAAGAAGCGAATTATAAACTTCTGGAAAACTGGCTTTATCACTCAAATTCTAAACCCTAAAGTATCCGCGCTTTATTTAGCCGTTATTCCAAACTTCGTTGATTTTACCTCAGCTACGGCTACGACTGATACTCTGCTATTGACCTTAACGCATGCCAGCATTGTAGGCAGCTGGTTTATACTGTTGGCAACCGTTAGCTTGAAGCTCATGCCTTATTTTAAGGAGAGTTCTGTTGGCAGATGGCTTAATGGTTTAGCAGGGGTAGTCATGCTGTATTTCTCCGCAATGCTACTGACCTATGAAACCAAGAAAGCATAAGTTTTTTGCCCAATAAACTGATCTTTGAGACAAATATGCAAAACAACACAGTCCTTCAAATAAATGATTTATCGACTTCTGATTACGATGCGTGGTTGGTGCTATGGCAAAACTACCTAAGGTTTTATGAAACTACTCTGCCCCTAAGTACCACTCAGCAGACATGGCAAAATATACTCGATGATAATGTAGCTATTTATGGGTTTGGTGCATGGAATGATAATAAGTTAATAGGCATCACGCATGTGGTATTACACCCTAATACTTGGAATACGACGCAGTGTTGTTACTTAGAAGACTTGTACGTTGACGATGCCATTCGGGGTCAAGGCGTAGGACGTCAGCTTATTGAGTATGTTTATAACTTTGCTAATAAGAAAAGCTGCAACCGTGTTTATTGGGTCACTCAAGAAAATAATACGCCAGCTCGTGCCATTTATGACACCTTAGCAACTCAAACTGATATGGTGCAATATCGTAAAAACTTATAGATAATATAAAGCACGCCTTATCCTTATGCATATCGCGTCATCCCCTCATCCCACTACCAGTCGCATCAATTGCGTACTGATATAACCACCAAACGTGCCTACTGCATAACCAAGGATTCCTAAAAACACCCCTACCGGTGCTAAGGAGGGGTGAAAAGCGGTCGCGACAATAGGTGCGGACGATGCGCCGCCTGTATTGGCATTAGAGCCGACCGCCAAAAAGAAAAACGGCGCGCGAATGAGCCTGGCGACAGTAAAGATGATGACAACGTGAAGGCTCATCCAAACTAGGCCAATTAACAATAAGCGCCACTGCGAGACGATACCGGCTAGGTTAATCTGCATCCCGATAGCGGCGATAAGGACAAAGATAAATACCGTACCAATTTTAGAGGCGCCTACATGATCCAGACGGCGAATCTTGGTAAAGGAGAATATCACGCCTATCAAAGTAATAATGACGACCATCCAAAAAAACGCACTGGCAAAGCTATATTGTACTGCCCAAGCATACGGCGCAAAAGCGTCGGCAATTTGACCACCGACAAAATGCGCCACCCCTACCATCGCAAAGCACAGTCCAAACATCACCATCAGATCATTTAGGGTAGCTGGTCGCGCATGATCGCGCTCATAACTCTCTACGGCTTTGACTACCTTGTCGATACTGCTACTATCTGCCTTTAATAGTCTGTCGATCTTATCGCTATGCTTAGCCATGATCAGTATCGCAAGTAACCATAATGAGGCATTAGTAGTATCGACCAAGATCATCATGCCAAACAGATCGTCACTGACGTCGAACAGCTCCTTCATGGCAGCCTGATTGGCCGCGCCGCCAATCCAGCTGCCCGCTACCGCCGAAAACCCCCGCCACAGCATGTCATCAGCGAACATCTCAGGCGCGACCCACTTTGCCAGCCCCAAACTGATAGGACCACTTATCATAATAGCGATACTGGCTGCAAAAAACATCGCGATAGCCTTCCAACCTAAGCCTAGTATCTTAGGTACATCCATAGACAAGGTCATTAGCAGCAAACTGGCTGGCAATAGATAAGTAGCAGTAAAGCCGTAAATTTTCGCGCCAATGTCATCGGCAAAGATACCTAAGCTGTTAAGTGTCGCAGGTATAAAGCAGCATAAAACGATACCGGGCAGCACCGCGTAAAAACGTCGCCAAAATTTGCCCGGTAGTCCTTGGGTATAGAACACCAACCCGATAACCGCCATAATCATACCAAACGCTAATGGCAAACTATCTATTGTCGGGTAAGCAGTTGGGTAAGCAGTAGCGAGCATCTAATAGCTCCAAGTGAGGACATAGGTTGATCCAAGCCGTGTCAGTGTAGACAAGGCGAACTTAGCGCGCAAGACAGCACTAACTCTATGCACCTTTTGCGCCCATAAAAAAGCCAGATACGAGCGCTTGGCTCAGTATCTGACTTTTTATCTGACTTAGTAGGTTCAATAGCGGTATCTATTAAACCGCTATTGAACTATGTCGAACTATGAGGGCGAGCTAGTTAAGCATTACCACCGCGGTTGCCGCGATTACCACTTGGACGACCGTTGCCACCTGAACGATTGGCTGGACGGCCTTGGCTACCGCTTGGACGACCGCGACCACTTGCTGCGCGATCACCGCGCGGGGCACTAGTACCATCACCGCGACTAGGACCACTGCGCTTGCCTTGGTAAGGCTTACCACCTGAACGTTCACTTGGCTTGCCCGATGAGTCGCGCGTCTTGCCAGCACCTTGTCCTTGATAACCGCTGTCATTGCTGGCGCGCTGCGAGGTGTTGCTATCATTTGCGCGGCCACGACCTTGACCACCACCACTAGATTTACCAGCATAGCCGCCGCCATTACCTGAACGACCACGGCCACTACCACCGCCGTTTGAGCGACCGCGACCACGTCCGCGCCCTTTGGGTTTGTTCTCGCTTGGCACGTAAGTTTTCTTAGGCTCCATACCTTCGATAGCTTCTACGTCCATTTTGCGATCGAGGTAGCGATTAATAGCGGCGAGCTGTGGACGATCATCCATGCTACATAAGCTAATAGCGATACCAGTACGACCAGCACGGCCACAGCGGCCAATACGATGCACGTAATCTTCGGTCTGACGCGGTAAGTCGTAATTGATAACATGCGAGATCGCAGGCACGTCAAGACCACGTGCAGCAACGTCGGTCGCCACTAAGATCTTGCACTTACCATTACGTAGGTCTTGTACAATACGGTTACGCTTGCTTTGCGGCAGATCACCGTGCAAGAAGCTGGCTTTGTGACCGTCTTCTTGTAGCTGTTTAGCAAGCTTCTCAGTGCTGCGCTTAGTCGCTGCAAAGATGATGATTTGCTCCATCTCAGGATCACAAACGATTTTATCTAATATTTTGTTTTTGTGATTGAAGTCATCACAGTAGTAGACTTTTTCTTCGATGTGAGCGGACTCAACTTTGATAGACACACGCTCAGGATTTTTGGTAAAGCTCGCTGCAATTTTGCCGACAGGACCATCCCAAGTCGCTGAACACATAATAGTTTGGCGATCGGTTGGTGCCGCTTTTAGGATGTCGTTGATATCATCAGCAAAACCCATATCCAGCATACGATCCGCTTCATCAAGTACTAAGACTTCAAGACTTGATAAGTCAACGCGGCCAGCATTAATATGATCAAGCAGACGACCAGGGGTTGCCACAATCACTTGCACGCCTTTTCTAAGCGCAGTGATCTGACCGTTATAAGGGGCGCCGCCAACTAAAGGCACGCAGAACAGACCGCGCATATCTTTTGAGTAGGTGCGTACACTGTCATGGACTTGCTGCGCAAGCTCGCGCGTCGGCGTTAGAATAAGGGCTTTGGTGAGTTTATCAAAGCTGGTAGCTCGGCTGAGGCGATCCAATACAGGGATCACAAAGGCTGCTGTTTTGCCACTACCCGTTTGCGCAGATAATAAAAGGTCGCGACCTTGTAGCGCAAAGGGAATCGCTTGTTCTTGAATAGGGGTTGGATTGGTGTAACCACTGCGATCAAGCGCTGTAAGAATAGGCTTAGCAATGTTCAGATCAGCAAAGGTGATTTTGTTTTCTTCAGCGTCAGTACTAGCTGCTTGCGTATCTGTATTTGCAGTAGTGTTCGGGGTATCGGTGCTTTCGATGATGCCGTTTTGGGCGGCGATTGTAGATAAGATGTCAGTCATGAGTATCCTTGGTAGTAAAGCTGCTGTAAATTCAGCAAACTTGATGCCTACCACTGATAACCGTTCATCACACAGCCGCCGCTATCGAAAATAATCGATTACAAGGCTTTGCTCATAAAACTGAGCACCTAAAGGCATGGTGTAACGTCTGACGTATTTTGGTGGTAGTGCCGAGTGTCTTATCCTTGCTTACTCCCATCTATTTATAATACTTAATCCAAAGTCTATAAACACAAGTAGCAACCAATCTAGCTAAGGGGCTAGTAGATAAGATATGAGTCAAAAATAGCGCTATTTTATTTATAGAATAAAAGCTATTTAAGTACACAAAATCATCGGCAACAATTACACATGGCCATCCCGGGCCCAAAATCGCAGGCGATGTTATCAATCTCATAATACACGTAAGCCGAAGCTTGCGTGGCGACGTAGTATAGCACAGCTTAGGCACCATCCCTACCCTTTTAATATTATTTTATTCATTTCCCCATTTTGACCTCAGTTACATAGGTCGGTAGTTGCCACGCTCCGCCAGGTTCGATCATGCGGCATAGACCAGTCGTACTCTCATGACTCTTTTCAAAGTTCGAACCGGTCCATATCCAGTCGGTTTTGGTGAGACAGTCGCCTAAACCGCGCCCTTTTTGTACCGCGCTTATCTTACCTTTATCATAACTGGTGGCATCCGTGGTAATGAGCGTGGGTTTGTAGGGCTTGTTGTCGTTGATGAGCCACGCGCCCATACCCGTATTATAAGCACCTGTCCAGCAATTATGCTGGGCGAGAAGCTGCGTGCCACTGACACGGATGAGACGCCATGACGTATCATCTGATAGGTTTGGACAGACACCCCTGGCATCTGGCATGGTACGTTTCACCATCGCGGCCAGCTGCGAGGGCCGTATGGTAAAGTTTTCATTGCTATCTGCGGTCACTTTAGAGCTTGGCGCCACCCAACGTAATGTAGGGGCTGGCTTTGGAGGTAATACTCTACTATTGGTACTTGCGCTACCTTTGTTAATGAGCGCACTTGGCGTGCCACTTCGGCCTTGTACTTCATCCGCTTTTAACATGACGGCGCTTGCCCCTCTATCAGACAATTGCCAACGAGAGCTGCGCAGTACTAGCTCAATTTTGCTGGATTTTGTTAACGCATCAAGCAGCGCAGATACTTGATTTGCGGTAAGCTCAGCATCGCCTGCGGCAATCGAAAAAGGCTGTGTCTCTCCTAAACTTTTATCATCAATATACATAGAAATACGATGGCGATTGCCGAGTTGCATAAGCGCTTTAGCGGAGCTTTCTTTTGCGCCGCCAATCTTAACTTTGCCTTCAACTGGCGCCTCAGCGCCTGCGCGGCGGGTCAGTAGAATAGAGACAGGAAAGTCGCTGTTGTTCTCTGCTTGATAGCCTGCCAGCCTACAGGTACGAGTATTATCGCAGACAACTTGCCAATCTTTCGAAGTAAACTCAGTCGCCCCTATCGCATTAGTATGTACCATTAGCAGTCCTACCAATAGACCAATAGGCGCGATACTCTTAAGCGTTAGTCTGTTACCAATTAAGTTATGATAAGGCTCATCTAGCAACAGGCTCGCCTCTACCTTGGTACTTGTATCAGCCTTAACATTCTTCATAATTACCACTCGTTTTAAGAACACATAGCTATTGAATTGATTAGCTATCTTATCGAACATTATTTTAGCTTAGTATTGTTACCTTATGTTATTCCAATGTAACATTATGAAAGTGTAAAAGTAATTAAAAGTCATAATATTTTTGTAAATGAATATAATTTTGATGTTGAATTTTAATGCTGAACTTGCTTTAACTCATACAAAAGGTCAATAGACTTGTCCTCTATTGACCTTTTGATGGTAATCCTAATAGTAAATTTAACGCTAAATAGATATTATTTGGGTTAGTATTTTGGGTTAGTATTAGCGCATTGGTATCAGCTCATTGGTATCAGCTCATTGGTATCAGCTCATTGGTATCAGCTCATTGGTATCAGCTCAAGGTTGACGGCGCGTTTGACTGCGGGTCGCACAGCGATGTCTTGTGCCCACCGCTGCAAATGCTGATAATCATCAACCTGTAAAAACGTCGCTGAGTCCTCGTATAGATCGCCTAATACGAGTTGCCCATACCAGGCCCATATCAACATATCAGCAATATTGTAGTCACTATCTGTATCGCCGCTTATATACCTTTGCTTTGCAAGATGCTTATCTAATACATCCAGCTGACGTTTGGTCTCCATCGTAAAGCGGTTGATTGGGTATTCCATAGGGTAAGGGGCATACGCATAAAAGTGACCAAAACCGCCGCCTAAGTATGGTGCACTACCCATCTGCCACATGATCCATGACAAGCACTCGTAACGTCTGCGCCCTTCGGTTGGCATAAACGCGTCAAACTTTTCGGCTAAATACATTAAGATAGCTCCAGACTCAAAAATTGCTATAGGCATGCCATCAGCTGTATCAGCGCTATGATCAACGAGCGCTGGAATTTTTGAATTAGGGTTGATAGCGACAAATCCAGAACCAAACTGATCGCCATTACCAATATCGATCTTATAAGCGTTGTAGCTCGCTCCTTTAATGCCACGCTCAGCCAGTTCCTCTAGCATCATATTGACTTTGATACCATTTGGTGTGTTAAGGGAGTACAGCTGCAAAGGCGCATCTCCTACTGGCAGCTCAAGCTCATGGCGGGCGCCCGAATGTGGACGGTTAATGCTAGCAAACTTGCCCCCATTTTCGGTATCGTTTGTCCAAACTTTGGGCGGCGTATAGGTGCTGTCTAGTTTGCTATCGTCAGAGTTACTCATCATAGATCCTTTATTATTCGTTATTAGGGGGTAGTGGTTCTTAAACACTACCACTCTATATAATGAGTAGCAAACGTCCTATAACAGGTTTGTTATATAAACGTAGTTACCCCGCGTAAGGATTATATGCTAATGATTTTATACCGCTGATATTAATGCTGAGGCGTTTCATAAGCTTTTTGCTTTAGACGGCTTTAGTGATCAAGACATGGGCATCTGGTTACTTTGCACATCTTTAAATACAAGTGTAATGTTCTTATACTACGCCTGCCTCTATACCTCTATAGTTATAATAATACACTGAGACATAATGATGCTCGTATGGTAACCCTCACTCCTACTCAAGAAAAATTTCTGCCCTATGTGCTCGCAGTCGCACTCTTTATGCAGATATTAGACGCTACGATTTTGAATACCTCGCTACCGCAAATGGCCACAGCATTGGGTGAGTCGCCGCTGAAGATGCAGTGGGCGGTCATCAGCTACGCGCTGACTCTAGCGATATTTATTCCGATCAGTGGTTTTTTGGCCGATAAGTATGGCACGCGCAAGGTGTTTTTATCCGCCATTATCGTGTTTTCGGTAGGTTCTCTTATGTGCGCCGCTTCCCCAAACCTCGATATCTTAATAGGCTCGCGTGTCGTACAGGGGATTGGCGGAGCAATGATGACCCCAGTTGCGCGGTTGATACTGGTTAAGTCCTACCCGCGTAATAAGTTGCTTACGGTCATGAACTTTGCGGTAATACCCGCGCTTATTGCACCTTTAGTAGGTCCGGTTTTGGGTGGTTATATCGTGCAGTATTTTAGTTGGCACTGGATATTTTTGATCAATATTCCTATGGGTCTGCTCGGTTTTGTAATGGGTAAGAAGCTTGTACCCGATCTATTCGAAGATACTCAAAAGCTTGATTGGTCAGGGTTTGTTTTGTTTGCTGCTGCGGCTTGTGGCTTCACTTTAGCCGTTGAGTTTGGGTCACAATCGGGTCGCAGTTTCTATGGCTTATTACTCGCTGTTGTGGCTTCAATACTCATTGCCATCTATGTTTGGCACGCTAAGCGCCGCGCGGCACCTTTGTTTCCATTAAGCTTATTTGACGTGCGTACCTTTCGCATCGGTATCGTTGGCAATTTGCTCACGCGTTTAGGTATCAGTGCTGTACCCTTTTTACTGCCCTTATTGCTCCAAGTCGTGTTCGAATACTCACCGTCACAAGCCGGCTGGCTGCTTGCGCCCATTGCTATTGGCGCCATCGGTATTAAACCTTGGGTCAGCAAAATCATTCAGCGTTACAGCTACCGTACGGTTTTGGTCTACAATACCTTATTCATGGGTATACTGATTATCCTGCTCGCGCAGTTCAACGATCCCTCCTATTGGGTGTGGTACATCCCTGTCTTGATCATTATGGGCGCTTGCAACTCCATGCAGTTTAGTGCGATGAACACGCTAACCATTGGGGATCTAGAGGGCGTACAGACCAGTAGCGGTAACAGCCTAATGGCAGTCAATCAGCAGCTAGCGATTGGTTTTGGTATTGCTTTGGGCGCGGCGGTATTGAACGTGCTGCGTGAGCGTATGGATCTTGATATGCTGATGGCCTTTCAGACGACGTACTGGATACTAGGTATTTTGACCATCCTCTCCGGCTTACAATTTTTACGTCTCAAAAAAGAGGATGGTCAAGGTCTTTATTGAAAGGCGATAATCTTCGTTGCTACAACTAAAAAGTTAAAAGCTGGCATGAGCGTTATACGTTCATACCAGCTTTTAACTAGCTCATACCCAACTTATAGCCTACTTATAGCTAAATAGTACCACTCTATTTTTAATACATTCTAGGGCGTATCATCATCATACATTTGTGACTGAATATAGTTGTGTACGCCAACATCACGAATCAGATCTTGCTGCGTCTCTAACCAATCATCATACTCTTCATTACCGTCTTTGAGCTCGACTAAAAGCTTGCGTGAGACGTAATCTTTGTGCTGCTCGCATAAGGTGATGGCGTCGGTTAAGATATCGAACTTTTGCCGTTCTAAACGTAGGTTACAGTCGATCATCTCAGGGACATCTTCACCAATAAACATCTTGCCGTAATCTTGCAAATTTGGCAGACCACCCAAGAGTAAAATACGTGCAATGAGATCATCCGACCATCGCATCTCATAAATCGACTGCTTATACTGCTTCTCGTTTAGCACCTCAAGTCCCCAGTGCCGTGCAATGCGCGCATGCAAAAAATATTGATTAATCGCAATGAGCGACTGTCCAAGCACTTTATTTAACGCGCGAATCACTTCTTTATCGCCTCTCATATCCTCTCTCCCCATCTCTTTATAACATCAATGCTATAGCAGTATTAGTTTGCACCATCAACGATATCAGGCGCGACTTCAGCGATTTGACTTTGCAGATAATTGGGCAGACCGACCATATCGATAAGACGCAGCTGCTGCTCAAGCCAATGCGCGTGATCCTCTTCGGTGTCTTTGAGCTGATACACTAGCATTTCACGCGTGACATAATCATGCTCAGCTTCACATAACGCAATGCCCTCTTTTAGATGCTGCTGTACTTGGTATTCAAGATCCAGATCGAATTGTAGCATCTCAGGTACCGTACTACCGATATGGATCTCATCAACCGTCATCTTTGGCGTACCACTTAGCATCAAAATACGGCGGATAATGGACTGCGCGTGTAAGGTCTCATCTTCCATTTCATGATGAATGCGATCGTAGAGCTTACCGTAGTGCCACTCTGCGTACATCTCGGAGTGAATAAAGTATTGGTCACGAGCAGCAAGCTCACCGCCCAATAAGAAGTTTAAATAATCAATAACTTTTTGGCTGCCAATCATAGTGTCTGCTCCCTAAAACTTTTTCATAAAATGAATAATATACAAAATTATGAGTTTAGTGTACCACAGAGGACTGATTAGCTACGTAACGTTAGTAACTAGGAATAAGATGCTAATTGAGAATTATAACTAACTCGATATAGGAATGAGTCTATTTGTTATACGACAAACATTATATAATGAGAATAACAAGAGTGGTAGGAGTAATAAGCGTGGTACGAAGAGATGATTGGTTGTCAGTCCGTGTGCAAAGGCGTAAGAAAAGTAGCACAAAATTAATAATCTACAGCAGCATTACTTATGTAGTAAGTGCTATTCTACAGAGTGGTAATAAAAAATATCAATGCCAATATTATATAAAAGCAAATACTGAGAACATGAATGTATTTGATATATTATTGGCAATGTTTTATATATCGAAAGGATTGGCTTGAGTTCTAACTAGATGTTTAAACAGCACAGTATTTAAATAAATCAGTATTTAATCGACTCAGTATTTAAACAGCGTATCCTAGTACTTCGATTTTGGCATGATGCTCTTCTAAGAAGTCATTAACCATAGGCTCACAACAACCGCAGCACGTTGCCACATCAAGTGTCGCCTTGAGACCTTCGAGCGTGTCTATACCAGAAGCAATAGCGGCTTTTATTTGTTTGTCTTTAACGTCGTTACAGAGGCAGACATACATAAGTTGCTCCGATTATATGTTGATAGGTCTTATACCTAATGTCTTACTGTTGAGAGTCATTATAATAACGATAATTATTCCTATTTACAACCTTTATTATCAAATTTTATTGCCTAAACCATGCAAAAAATTTAAGCCTTTGCCGACCTTGATACGGTAAATCATTAAGAAAACTGAGATAAAAGGTATTAAATTGGCGACGAACTGCAAATTAATTAAGTTTTTTATCGATTTTTTAATCGACTACTGTTATATTGTTCATACTTTTATAAGATTTACTGGAAAATTCTATGTCTGATAACAAGGTTATACTCCAACCCATTGAGTTGTTCAAAGTATTGTCTGACCCTACTCGTCTAAAGATTTTTCAAATTTTATTCAAAAAAGAGTCGCGCTGCGTCGGTGAACTTGTAGAAATGCTTGATCAGCCGCAGCCGACGATATCACGCCATTTAAACCACCTTAAAAAACTAGGTATACTAAACTGTGTTCGCGATGGTACATGGATGTGGTATCAGGTTGCAGATGATCTGCCCTCTTGGTGCGAAGATATCCTTGAGACCACGTATCAAACCCTAGCACACCAGCCAAGCGATAATGAAATGGCGTGACACTGACACTGACACTGTGCCGACATAACAAAACGACAGTCAGCTACCTATATTAGAGTGCTAAAAAATTAGAGTGCTAAAAAAAGACCCGTATCTTAATGATTGGGTCTTTTGCAAAATTATGATGTAGTCAGAGATTTAAGCAGACTATATAGGTTTCCACTAAGATAAATCTGCGCTAAGATAGATCTAGGCTAAGTCCAAAAAGTCACTGACAAACGCATTAGCAGGTTGGTTTATAAGCATCTCAGGTGTACCGACTTGTTCCACGCGTCCTCGATTCATAACCACGATCTCATCAGACACTGCTTGCGCCTCCTCTTGATCATGCGTCACCATGATGCTAGTAATACCAAGCTCATGATGAATGTTTTTAAGCCAAGTACGCAGCTCCTTACGCACTTTAGCATCCAGCGCGCCAAAAGGCTCGTCTAGTAGCAGAAGTTTGGGCTTAACCGCCAAGGCACGCGCTAGGGCGATACGCTGGCGCTGACCACCTGAGAGCTGATGCGGATAGGCGTTTGCAAGCTGTGGCAATTGCACTAGCTCCAAAAGTTCCGCCACGCGCTCATTAATATCAGCTTTACTTGGGCGCTCATTTTTGGGCAGCAAGGTCAGACCAAAAGCGATATTATCAGCGATATTTTTGTGCCGAAACAAAGCATAGTGCTGAAACATAAAGCCAATATGGCGCTTTTGCACTGGTGTATTGGTGACTTCAACCTCATCAAAAAATATCTGCCCAGAATCCGCGTATTCAAGACCTGCAATGATACGCAGTAACGTCGTCTTGCCGCATCCTGAGGGACCAAGCAAGGTGGTCAGCTTGCCTGTTGGTACAGTAATATTAATATCATCAAGAGCAGTAAAGCTGCCAAATGTCTTATTAATGTCTCTGATCTCAATACTCATAGTATGTCTCTTGTTATCGTCTGTTATCGCCAATATGACTGACGTTAGCACGGCAAATTATCATTAATCATCACTGTTAGGACGGCGATCAACAGTACGGCTTTTATCGATAGTCTGACCATCAGTGATCAAGCCGTCCTCATCCGTAGGATTAGCGCTCACAGGCAAATCAGGCGCAGCTTGCAGGCGCTCTGATTTAGCAAATTTGCGCTCCTGCAACTTTGTCATCACTTGTTGTACAAGTAAAGTAAGCAGTGCTAGCGCGGCAAGAAGGCTTGATAACGCAAAAGCGGCGGTAAAGTTGTACTCATTGTAAGCGATCTCAACCAATAGCGGCATCGTATTGGTCTCGCCGCGTATGTGACCTGAGACCACACTCACTGCCCCAAACTCTCCCATCGCACGTGCATTGGTTAAAATAAGACCGTAAAGCAGTGCCCATTTGATGTTAGGCAGTGTGATGTGCCAAAACGTTTGCCAACCGCTTGCACCTAAGGTGAGCGCTGCTTGCTCTTCACTATCGCCTTGCGTCTGCATCACTGGTATCAGCTCGCGTGCGATGAACGGAAAGGTGACAAAAAGTGTCGCTAGGACAATACCAGGCACGGCAAAGATAATCTGAAAACCTAGGCCCTCAAGCCAGCCACCAACCGGCGAGTTGAGACCAAAGAGCAGGATAAACATCAAACCTGCGACTACAGGCGATACCGAAAACGGCAAATCAAGTAATGTCGTGACCAGCTGTTTACCACGGAATTGATAACGCGTGACTAGCCACGCAATAGCTACCCCCATGATCATATTAATAGGCAGTACAATAGCAGCCGTTAACAAGGTCAGCTTTATTGCTTGCACGGCCTCAGGCTCAACCAAGGAGGCAACATATAGATCCCAGCCGTTTTTTAGCGCCTCATAAAATACGGCCAGTAGCGGAATGACGAGCATAATGACCATAAATACGACGGCGATGATAATAAACAGCCGTCTAATCCACGGCGAGTCTTTGGTCGCCGGGTTGCTTTGGTAGTCGTAGCTATTAGCAATTTGCATATCAGCGAGCTCCTACGCGGCGCGACAGTTTCCACTGTACGATATTGATACTCAGTAAAATAACAAAGGATATCAGCAGCATAAACAGTGCTACCGCTGAGGCACCTTGGATATCGAACTGCTCAAGTTTACTGATGATAATAAGCGGTAGAATCTCAGACTGCATTGGAATATTGCCAGCGATAAAGATAACAGAGCCGTACTCGCCCGTAGCCCGCGCAAACATCATGCCTGCACCCATAAGCAGTGCTGGCAATAGCTCTGGCAAGATAACCTTACGAAAGGTGGTTAAGCGCTTAGCGCCTAGTACAGCAGCAGCTTCTTCAAACTCGACCGACAGCTCAGCGAGTACCGGTTGTACTGCTCTGACAATAAACGGAAAACTGACGACGACTAAAGCGAGCCAGATACCAATCGGCGTAAACGCCACTTGAATACCCATCTTGGCAAACCACTGCCCTATCAAGCCATTAGGCGCGTAAAGGGTTGCAAGCGAGATACCGGTAACCGCTGTTGGCAAGGCAAAAGGCAAATCTACTAAAGCATTAATCAGTGATTTACCCCAAAACTCGTAGCGCACCAACACCCAAGCGACAAGCGTTCCGAACACCATATTAGTCAGCATCGCTAAAAACGACATCCACAGCGTCAGTTTAATAGCAGCGGTGACTTGTGGTTGAGATATAGTTTCCCAAAAGCCTGCCCAACCCATTTGCGTTGTGGTATACGCCATCATCGCAAACGGCAGTACGACCAGTAGCGATAAGCTAAACACAGTAATACCCATGCTTAGCCCAAACCCTGGCAGCACATTACGCTGACGCAAGCGAACTAGCCAACTCTTTTTAATTGGCTTGCGGGCAGGAGGCGTTGTTACACTCATAGTGATGTCCTATTGGTTGCCTGCCAGTCGTTTGACTATGACTGGTCTTGGCAATACTAGCGTGTGATAGAGGTGATCTGGGTTAAAAGAAAGGACACAGCGTGGTGACCATGTCCTTATCTTAGCGCGGCATATAAAAGCGGCGCTTACTGCGGAGCATTGACCGCGAGTTGATCAAAGGTACCACCATCACTAAAGAACGTTCCCATGATGTCATCCCATGAGCCAAAGGCATCGTTAGGACGGAAAGTTTCAACGGGTGGCAATTTATCACCATTTTTATCCAGTACGCTCTGTACGCTTGGACGCAAATACAAGTCAGCCGCTAACTGCTGTGCAGGCTCGCTCCATAAATAATCAAGATAAGCTTTAGCTGCTGCTGTCGTGCCTTTTTTATCCGTCACTGTTTTTACGATAGCAACAGGACTCTCAGACTTAATTGAGTAGTCAGGATAAACGATATCCACTTGTCCTTGACCAAACTGATTGGCAGCAAGGTTCGCTTCATTCTCAAAAGTGATTAGTACATCTCCTAGGCCGCGCTGGACAAAGGTCGTTGTTGCTGCGCGTCCGCCGTTCTCGTAAACTTTGACGTTTTTGAGCATATCACGCACGTAATTTTTGGCCGCATCTTCGTTATTGTCAAACGCGTGTAGACCGTAACCATAAGCCCCTAAGAAAGCATAGCGACCATTACCCGTGACTTTTGGATTTGCCATAACAATCTCAACACCATCTCTAGTGAGATCTTCCCAGTCATTGATATTCTTTGGATTGTCTTTACGTACCAAAAATACAATAGTACTGGTAAAAGGTACCGCATTATCAGGGAACTGCTCTTCCCAGTTGGCTTCCACTAATTCTCTTTTTTCGAGTAGCTCAATATCAGAGCCTTGATTCATTGTCGCCACATCCGCCTGCAAACCATTAGCAACGGATAGTGCTTGTTTGCTTGAACCACCGTGCGACTGCTGGATACTAATGTTGCTGCCAGGATTCTCACTTTGGTAGTGCTCGACGAACATAGGGTTATAGTCTTTATAAAAGTCGCGCGCGACGTCATAGGAGACGTTGAGTAGCTCAATGTTTTCGCCTGCGCTCGTCGTGCCATCAGCGTTCGTCACGGTGTCAGCTGACTCATTGCTGCTGCAGCCTGCCAAACCTAGACTCAAAGCAATACCAGCAACGCTCAATACGCTAAGCGTTTTATTTTTATAGGTGCTATTGGGTGTTGTAAATGTCATAAGTTTCTCAAATAGGTTCATTAAAGTATGTCAGTATGCTAACAGCGCAAGCTTATTATCTTTAATGATGAATATGCGTATGTTTTTGCCAAAATGGAATAATAAAGTATGTAAGTAGTACTGCTATTGTCGCTGCTGGGTTTTTGCCAGATCATCAAAGCGTCCACCATCCACAAAAAAATCAGTCATAATCTTATCCCATGAACCAAAAACCTCCGTCGGCTCAAAGGTCGCAATAACAGGTAGCGTCTTTTGATGCGCGGCTAAAATACTTTGATCACTAGGACGTAAATACATCGTTGCGATAAGCTCTTGGGCAGATACGCTCCATAAACCTTTTAGATAAGTTGTTGCCGCTTCAGTCGAGCCTTTCTTATCCGTAACGGTTTTGACCACCGCAACTGGGTTCTTAACAGTTATAGAATAGCTTGGGTAAACCAGCTCGACGCTACCTTTGGCGTGTTTTTCAGCGACTAGGTGCGCCTCATTTTCAGTAGTGATCAGCACGTCCCCTAGCCCGCGCTGAGTAAAGCTTGTCGTTGCGGCGCGCGCGCCGTTATCAAACGTAACCACATTACCGAGTAGCTTTTGCATAAAAGCATTGGTTTGTACTGGCGCATCAGCCGTTTCGTTGAATTGATATAAGCCATAGCCATAAGCGCCCAAAAACGCATAGCGCGCCGTGCCGCTAGTCTTTGGATTGGGCATCACTACTTTGATATTCGTACGTGCTAAATCCTGCCAGTCACGAATATTTTTGGGATTGCCACTGCGTACGAGCAGCACCATGGTACTGGTATAAGGGACAGCGTTATTGGGCAGGGCTAGCTGCCAGTTAGGATCGACCAAGCCTTTTTCAACCAACAAATTCATATCGCTTTCTTGGTTTAAAGTGACCACATCCGCTTGCAAACCATTAGCAACCGACAAGGCTTGCTTGCTTGATCCACCATGCGACTGATTGATACTTACCTTACTATTAGGATATTGCTTCTGATAAGTGGCTTTAAATGATTTATTATATTCTTTATAAAAATCGCGCGACACGTCATAAGAGACATTAAGGATATCAATATCGTGCGGCTCGCTTTGTACGGGCGTAGACGCTTGGCCTTGGCCGTCAGCCTGCTTAGGACTACATCCTGTAGTGAGCAGCGTCATAGTTAATGCGCCTCCCAAAAGCCATAGGCGTTGATGAGACGATATAGAGTTACTGATAGATGTGCTGGTAGCTGACATGGCGTTCTCATTGGTTAAGATGTAGCGCTATCTTTCGTACCACAGTAGCGAAATCAGTAGCGATACAACAGGTCGATGGGCTTATGAGCGCTATGCTAGCAGTTTGTGCTTACTAGGCTTAGTGACAAATTCGCTTATCAACTGCTAAAGTTGGCATAAGTAACTGTAAATATAAACTGAATTTCCTTGTACCTAACGACGCTGAAAATATCAGCTTTGTCTTTAAGAAACACAAAAAAAGCCAGTCTATACTGACTGGCTCTATTGAATGTTAAGAAGGGCTAGGATATTTATATGATGCTGATAGCACTATACCGCCGACGCACCTGTTAGCTTGACCTCAGCGCGTTCCTCTTTTGCGATACCAGCGTAGTAGGCACGCAGGATCTCAAGCACCTCAGGACGGCTAAAGTTCTCGGGTACAGGCTCATCTTCTGATAGCGCTTTGCGCAGCTTAGTGCCTGAGACTTTAACGTGCTCTTTAGCATCGTGTGGGCAGGTTTTATCAGACGCCATCGCTTGACACGCATTACACCAAAACGTCCAGCCAATCTTTAACGGCTCAGTGATTAGATCGTCTTTATCGATTTTGTCAAAGATGGCCTGCGCGTCAAACGCGCCGTAGTAATCGCCTACGCCGGCATGGTCGCGTCCGACGATCAGGTGGCTACAACCGTAGTTTTGACGGAACAGCGCATGTAATAATGCCTCGCGCGGTCCGGCGTAACGCATATCAAGCGGATAGCCGGCCTGAATGACGGTATCGGCTTTAAAATAGTTATCGATTAGCGTTTTGATAGCGTCTTGACGTACCTCAGCTGGGATATCGCCCGGTTTCAATGCCCCAAGCAGGGAGTGAATTAACACCCCATCGCAGATCTCAATAGCGATTTTGGCTAGATATTCATGCGAGCGGTGCATGGGATTACGGGTTTGAAAGGCAGCAACCGTTTTCCAACCTTTACTATTAAGAAGCTCACGGGTCTCACTTGGGGTTTTGTAAATCTCAGGATACAGCTCAGGGAACTCGCCTTCGCTTAATACTTCTACGCTACCTGCGACATTGACTTCGCCTTGGTTTAAAACTTGTTGTACGCCCGGATGCTCAGGGTCGGTGGTGGTAAAAACTTGCTGACACTCGTGGTTTTTGTCGATATCGTAGGTTTCTTCGACCGTGATAATGCCCATGACCTCACCGTCCTCACTTACTAGTGCTACTTTATCGCCTTGATTTAGCGTATCGGTGAGCGCTCGAGGCGCGGATAAGGTGATCGGAATCGGCCAAAACAAGCCAGCATTATCACCAGACTTAAGACGCATCTCATCGACTACCCCTTGCCAATCGGCCTTATTCATAAAGCCATTTAACGGAGTAAAACCACCGATGCCTAGCATGATTAAATCACCACGCTCACGTGAGCTGATCGTAATCGTTGGTAAGGTGCTGGCAAGTTTTAGCGCCTCTTCGCGCGCTTCTCCTTTTAACAATAAAGGTTTAAGCGTATCACTACCGTGTGGTGGAACGAGTTTTGAAGATTCTTGATTGGGTATAGATGATGTCATATTGTTTTAGAGCCTTGATAAATGGACTTAAAAATTGAATACGCATAGGCTACCGAATTTTCGTTATGAAAATTTATGCTGACTTTGGATATGGATATGACCTATAGGAATTTATCATTTTATCTTATAGCTTATATGATGTGTCGCTAAGCTAACTGTTATTGAGCAGTTTTTGAGCTATCATATACGTTTATCATTATTGAGATTACGTCATGTATAAATATAACTACGCCGATCAACAACTTGTCGACGAGCGCGTCGCCCAGTTTCGTGATCAAACAGAGCGTTTTTTGGCAGGCGAATTACCAGAAGAGCAGTTTTTGCCGCTGCGCTTGCAAAATGGTCTGTATATTCAGCGCTTTGCCCCGATGCTACGTATCGCTATCCCTTATGGCCTGCTTGCCAGCTACCAATTGCGTAAGCTTGCCGAGATTACCCGTAAATATGACAAGGGCTACGGGCACTTCACGACGCGTACCAACATTCAGCTCAACTGGCCAAAATTAGAAGATGTGCCTGATATCCTAGCGGAGCTGGCTTCGGTGCAGATGCACGCCATCCAAACCTCTGGCAACTGTATTCGTAATACCACAACTGACCCTTATGCTGGTATTCATCAAGCTGAGATCGCCGACCCGCGTCCTTACTGTGAGATTATTCGTCAGTGGTCAACCTTTCATCCTGAATTTGCATTTTTGCCGCGTAAGTTTAAGATTGCGGTTATCGGTACAGAGACCGATCGCGCAGCCACGCAAGTACACGATGTTGGCCTTCATGTTAAGAAAAATGATGACGGCGAGATTGGTTTTGAAGTTTTAGTTGGTGGTGGCCTTGGTCGTATCCCGGTCATAGGCAAAGTCATTAACGAGTTTTTACCGCGCCAGCATTTGCTGAGCTATTTAGATGCTATCTTGCGCGTCTATAACCTGCATGGTCGCCGTGACAAAGGTAGTAAATATAAGTCACGCATCAAGATCTTGGTTGATACCTTGGGCGCACGCGAGTTTGCCAAGCTCGTAGACGCTGAGTGGGAAGCACACAG
The DNA here is from genome assembly GCA_947489525.1 of uncultured Psychrobacter sp. GTDB lineage: Bacteria > Pseudomonadota > Gammaproteobacteria > Pseudomonadales > Moraxellaceae > Psychrobacter. The sequence goes on along the minus strand of CANLDW010000001.1, from coordinate 25,282 downwards.
CAAAGACGGTCCGCTCACCTTAACTGATGAAAACTTTGCGACCGCTATCAGCTACTTTACTGAGCCAGACTACCAAACGTTTGACGCGCTAGCAGTACAGTCAGATTTACAACAACAATTGGCAGATAATAAAGACTTTGCTAATTGGTATCAGCAAAACACCGTCGCGCACAAAGTCGCCGGTTACCGGGCGGTAGTGATCTCTTTAAAAGCAGGGCTTGTCGATGGTAAATATGTGCCGTCAGGCGATGTCACTGACTCGCAAATGGACGCGCTTGCTGATCTTGTCGATGAGTACAGCTTCGGTGAGCTGCGTTCTACTTATCAGCAAAACCTTGTCTTCGCTGATGTCGAGGTCAATAAACTCTATGAGCTATGGCAAAAGCTATCAGATCTGCATCTAGCACGTCCTAATATTAATACCCTAACCGATATGATCGTTTGCCCCGGTTGGGATTATTGCTCGCTTGCCAATGCCACCACCCACAACATCGCCGAGCAAATTGAGAAGCAGTTTAGCGATCTTGATTATCTCTACGATTTAGGGGATATTCGCCTCAATATGTCAGGCTGTATCAATGCTTGCGCGCATCATCATACCGGTGATATTGGTATTTTAGGTGTCGATAAAAAGGGCGAGAACTGGTATCAGATCAGCCTTGGCGGCAACTCTAGTAACGATGCCAAACTTGGTAAAATCCTCGGCCGCTCTGTGCCTACCGAAGCGGTCGCGGATACCATTCAACAGATCGTCGATGTCTATGTCGAGCTACGGGCCACCACCGACAATGACGTTGAGAGCTTTGGCGAATTGGTGGAGCGTGTGGGCATAGATCCGTTCAAGGAGAGAGTCTATGGCTAATCATCACATTTTAGATAGCAAAGGCGCTGATGTCAGTGCCAAAGACACTTGGCACGCGCTGTGTACCGACAACCTACCAGACAGCATCGCCTTGACAGAGATTACCCTGCTTGAGCTGCTACATAAACAAGAGAAACCTGAAGTGATAGTCCCGCTCGCTGACTTGCTTGATGGTGAAGGAGTGCTGGCAGGTGGTCTCACAAAAGAAGTTTATGAGCTGATCAAACAGCACAGTAGTCATCTTGGCGTTTGGATTACCGCTGATACCGATACAGAGGTGCTCACAGCGGTAAAAGAGTTGTTATTAGCGCAATCCTTGATCGTTATTCATTTCCCAAAATTTGCTGATGGACGCGGCTTTAGCTTTGCCCAAACCTTGCGCCAGCTGGGCTACAAAGATGAGATCCGCGCCGCTGGTGCGTTTGGCCGCGACCAAATTGCCTATCTGCTGCGCGTTGGCGTCGACAGCTTTGTGCTTAGCGAACACGACGTCCATCCAGACGCCAAATTTGATATTCAGCAGGCCTTTACCGCGCTTGCCAGTAGTTATGATGGCAGGAACGCCTCGGCACTGCCGATGTTTGCTGGGTCTTAGTGTTTAGTCTAGGACAACTTGAGAAATAATATTAATCCAAATTCTTTTTCTTTATTCATTTAACCAAAAAAGGTATGTTATGAGCCAATTACACCCCAATCTAGATATCGATCAAGCCAATAAAGAGCTAAAAGGTAAATCACCGGAAGAGATCGTTGCTTGGGCGCTAAAGCAAGCCAAAAATCCGATTATCACTACTAACTTTCGCCCCTATGAGTCGGCTATTCTACATTTAGTCGCCACGCAAAAACCTGATATCACCGTATTATGGGTAGACTCTGGCTACAATACTGATGCCACGTACCGCTTTGCTAATAAATTGATCAAAGATTTAAACCTAAACGTCGTCACTTATATCCCTAAGCAAACGGCAGCTCACCGCGATGCAACAATGAATGGTATTCCTGGTGTCAATAACCCGCAGCATGGCGAGTTTACCGAGCAAGTCAAACTTGAGCCATTTCGCCGCGCGCTAGATGAGCTCAAGCCTGACGTCTGGTTCAATGCTATTCGCAAAGACCAAACCGAATTCCGTCAAGGGCTTGATGTGCTTAGCCTATCAAAAGATGGCGTACTAAAAGTTGCGCCGTTGTTTGAGAAAACAGATGCCGATTTAGATGAGTATTTAGAGGAGCACAATTTGCCTAACGAGCATGACTACTTTGATCCGACTAAGGTTGAAGAGAACCGTGAGTGTGGCCTGCATACGCAGCTTTAATTTTAAGCTATAGCATAAAACGGAAAAGCCCTTTCATAGTGAAAGGGCTTTTTCTATTAAAATTTTATCTAAACAACCTTCCAAAAATGTTATAAAAAATTATTCTATTTCGGATTGTAATTGAATATCTGATTAAGCTAGTATTATAAACATTTCATACAATCACATTAGCAATATACAATTTAATTGTAGTCATAAGAGATTTGATAAACTATTAGAAATAGGTTTTTAATTCTTTATATAATTTTAATTAAGATTTAAGATATAGAATAAATCTAATTAAAGCTTCCTTTTCACTACAGGAGTATTTTTGACTAATGATTACTCCTTTACGAACAGTCTCTAAAATTATATTCTTTCCCTCTGTTTTCATGCTTATTTCTATGTTATTTATACTTACTATATGACTTATACCTAAATTTTTCATAATAGGTCTTAATTCTGTTAGGCTTTTTGGTAAATTCTCTAGAGAGTGTTTAGATAACTGTCTATTAAGAAACTTAATTCCATCATTATTATCTATTATCGTTATAACCATAAAAAATAATATTATTGCAAAAAAACCATAGAATAAAAATGAGCCTATATCTGATTTTAGTTCTAAGTAAACTACTAACACTACTATAGTTAGAATATAAATCACTAGTTTCTTGTTTCTCTTCTTAAAATCATTTATTCCTAAAAGTCTGGACTCTCTACTTATTTTATCTATACTATCTCTGACATAAGTTATATACTGTTCAGTGTTATAGGCGTCCATCACTGGCCATTCGCGTGCTACCTCCCAAATACCAGGAACGCCTGTAGCTCGGCTTATTTCTTTGGCTCTCTCAGTAGCATCCCTTGTTGTATATCCAACCTTGTACACATTGGGAATATAATAATTTTTAAGAATATATATATAACCATCATTTTCGTTAGTTGGTCTTGCTGACATTCATATATTACCTTTGAAAAAGCCTATTATTAATAATAATAGAATTAAAATGTGAACCGCCTCGATATAGTCGGTACGGTTCAATGTGTTAAAATTGGATTGTAAGCGCATTTCTTGTAAAAATTAATTATTTCAAACTCTAACACATTATATCGTAAGCAATCATACGTAATTTAAGATAACTACTTACGACCGAGCACCCAGCCGCCATCCATAAAGACGTTCGCGCCGTGCATATAATTGGAATCATCAGAAGCCAAAAATACTGCCAGTGCGGCAATTTCTTCAGGCTTGCCGGCGCGCTGGGCCGGAATACGGTTTAGGCGCTCATCATCAATGCCTTCTGTCATCGGCGTCTCGATAAAACCGGGCGATATCATATTGACTTTGATGCCTTTACTGCCAAAATCAAACGCCAGTTGCTTGGTGAATCCGAGCATGGCGTGTTTTGAGGTCACATAAGCTGAACCACCCGGACCTGCCATTTGTGTCGCTTGTGAGCCAACATTGATAATAGTGCCATGGCCCTGCTTAAGAAAATACGGAATCACTGCTTTTGAGGCTAGATATGGCGCTTTAACATTAATCGCCATGAGTTTGTCGTAAAAGTCTTCTTCTAGTTCAACCGCATTGTCATAGCCGTCATGAATACCCGCGCCATTGTATAAAATATCGATTTGACCATAAGTCTCTAACGCTTTATCAATCACTGCCTGAATCTCAGAGCCTTTGGACACGTCAGCTTTTACAAAGATAGCCTCTTGATTCTTGTTTTTAATATCATTGACAATGCGATCGCCGTCGCTATCATCGCGGCCCGTGACCACTACTTTTGCGCCCTCGTTTGCATAGGCTTTTGCTGTCGCCTCCCCTAAACCTGAGGTGCCGCCAAATATAATAGCGACTCTGTCTTGTAATTTTCCTTCTTGTAATTTCATTTTTTATCCTTTTTAATTTTCTTATTGATCAGTATTATGTAAACCTTGAATATACTAGCATGGTTGCTAATAGCGTCATGTTAGTCTGTGTTAGGTTCGCTATGCTGTGTGTTACCGCGGTATAGTTAGTAGAATAAAAAAGCGATGACATTGAATAGTCATCGCTTAATAGTTAAAGCCAAATTAGTGATATATGGTTAATCTAGTATTAAATCTTTCTCTGCTAAGGTGGATAGATAAGCGCTCCGACTTTTATAGCGCTCTTTATTACTAGCTACTTTTGCATCAATCAAGTGAATCAATCGGCTGGGCAGGGTGACATTAACTTTTTCAGTTTTGCCAAGATAACGGCTGACATCAACGGCGACTACCGCCCACGTCATGCCTTTAAATTCTGGCTCATCTATATAATTCTCAATATTACTAGGTAAAGGGATATCTTCCCCAGCTTCTGCAAGGCATTCTAAATGACCAGTAATGGCTTCAGCCGCATTCTCAAAAATATCATTATAGTTATCAGCGGCTGAATAGCATCCTGTAATATCAGGCACTACAATACCGTGTGCCGTATCTTTATCGCCGCGTTCAATTGCAATAGGATATAACATATTATTACCTCTTTTGTTAAAACTTGATTGTAAGTTTGCAAGACTGGCTATGTTAATCCAGCTTGTTTTAATATGCTTTTAACGGTTCCTTTAGGTAAATCTTTCTTTGGGTGTGGTATGGTTACAAGACCTGATTTACTGTCGTGTCGAAAATGATGATGACTACCCGTTATTCTGACTAAGTACCAACCATCAGCCTGTATCTTGCTCATCAGTTCACGACTTTTCATAATATACTCTTGCAACTTTTTTCTTATTATTATAACTCTGGAGTTATATTTTATCAATATAATATGTTCTATCTATTCCTATTTCAAACAAAAACTACTTCTCTTATGACAAATACAACTATACTAATGCCAATCTGCTAGGTGAGATGCGCTACACATTACCGCATAATGACGGCATATATCACCCTATATAAATACTGGTCATGTTATGAATACCTTTCCGCTATTTTTTAAATTAGAAAATCGCAAAGTACTGATCGTTGGTGGCGGCGATGTCGCACTGCGTAAAGCCGATTTGCTGCGCCGCGCTGGCGCAAGTATCACTGTCGTTGCGCCAGATATTTGCGATGAGTTACAAGCGCTACTGACTCATGATAAAGATGCTGACAAACCTAGCCCACATAAGCTGATTTTTGCAAATTATGATAAATCCCATATGACTGGTGCGCGCATTATTATCGCCGGCACCGATGATGAAGCACTTAATCACCAAGTGCATTTTGATGCCACCGAGCTTAACATTCCGGTCAACGTGGTCGATACGCCGCCGCTGTGTGATTTTATTTTTCCGGCGATCGTGGATCGTAACCCGATTGTCATCGGCATCTCCTCCAACGGCAAAGCACCGGTGCTGGCGCGGCTCCTGCGTGCGCGTTTAGAGACTCTGATACCACAAGGTTATGGCAAACTGGCAAAACTGGCAGGCGACTTTCGCGCGCAGGTGAAAAGTAAAATCCCAACACTGACAGGACGGCGGCAATTTTGGGAGCGCGCCTTTGAGGGTCAGGTTAGCGAGCTGATGTTTGCAGGCAATGAGATAGAAGCTGCCAAACAGTTGCAAAAGGATTTGGATGACACGGCTACGCAGATTGCGAATAAAAATAGTACGGACAAACAAAATACTGATGATGCCTCAACCCCAGTAGCGCCTAGTATCGTAGAAGTTGATCATAATCATAGCGGTACGCCAATTGGCGAGGTCTATATCGTGGGCGCAGGTCCGGGTGATCCTGAGCTCTTAACCTTTAAAGCATTGCGTCTGATGCAGCAAGCCGATATCGTCTTTTATGACGCGCTGGTCTCGCCGCAAGTACTCGATCTGTGCCGCCGTGACGCCGATAGAGTCTACGTCGGTAAAAAACGCAGTAATCATGCGGTGGCACAGTTGGGGATCAATGAGCTATTAATTAATGAAGCCAAAAAAGGCCGCCGCGTCGTACGTCTAAAAGGCGGCGATCCCTTCATCTTTGGGCGCGGCGGCGAAGAGATTGAAAGTCTTCGCGCGCACCATATTCCCTATCAAGTGGTGCCCGGCATTACCGCTGCCAATGCCGCTGCTAGCTATACGGGTATTCCACTCACCCATCGCGATCATTCGCAGTCGGTGCGTTTTGTGACTGGGTTTTTAAAGGCGGGCGCGCCTAATGAGAAGTTTGAAAATCTGCTTGATACCGATGAAACCGTCGTGTTTTATATGGGGTTATACTCACTGACGCGCTTAACCCAAGGTTTGATGGATGCAGGCCGCGCACCCGAAACTCCCATCGCTATTATATCTAACGCCAGTATGCCCAACCAGCAAGTATTGACGGGCACGCTCGCAGACATTGCCGCCAAGCAAGAAAAAGCCCAGCTACCAACCCCTGCGCTGCTAATCATGGGTGATGTGGTCGGTCTGCATGACGATCTGGCGTGGTACAATCTACAGAGTCAGCAGCATAATCCGACCGTCAGTAGCACTGCCGACAATTGGCTACGCGGCGGCACGGCGTCAACGCCAAAAGACCATACCGAACAACCATCTCAGCAGCAAGCGCACGCGCTATCGATGGTCGCAAGCCTAAGCGCAGAGCAATCACAGCAATAATCGTAAGCCATTTATAATAAACGCCAAAAACCTATCATTTTAGATGATAGGTTTTTTAATGGCGCTCCTTTAGCGACATTTTGCTACATCTACATATGCAAACGCAGCAAACCCTACCGATTCTTGCTAGAATAAACGCTTTCTATTGATCGCTACTAAGCCTAACTATGTCCACACCCATCGCTAACAAACCAACATCTGACAAAGCTTTGATCATCCTACATACCTCTGACTGGCATTTGGGGCGCAGACTGTATGGGCGTATGCGTTATGAAGAGTTTGAGGCGTTTTTAAGCTGGCTTGAGACGACCATTAGCGCGCAAAAAGTGGATGTGCTTATCGTAGCAGGTGATATCTTTGATACCATGACCCCGAGCAATCGAGCACAAGCCTTATATTATGAGTTTTTGGGGCGCGTCTCACGCTCTTGCTGCGAGCATATCGTCATCGTCGCGGGCAATCATGACTCCCCTACTTTTCTTGATGCGCCCAGTCAGGTGCTTAAATTTTTAAACGTCCATGTCATCGGTACTGCTTGTGATGACCTAAATGAGGAAGTCTTAGTATTAGACGATACCGACGGCAATCCAAATTGCATCATTGCCGCCGTGCCCTATTTGCGTGACCGCGATGTGCGCAGTAGCAGCGCGGGCGAGCCTATGGACAGTAAAGACGCCAATGTCATTAAAGGCATCCGCGCTCATTATGATGAAGTTGCCACGATTGCCAAAGACTATCAAATTGAACTTATGCAAATGCATCAGCGCTATATTCCTATTATCGCTACAGGGCATCTATTCGCAGCAGGCGGCAAAACCACTGACGATGACGGCGTGCGTGATCTTTATGTTGGCTCATTGGGTAAAGTGTCAGCTGAGATGTTTGATACGTGCTTTGATTACGTGGCACTGGGTCATCTGCATGTGCCGCAGCGCGTGGGCGGGCAAGAGCATATTCGCTATTCAGGCTCACCTATTGCCATGGGCTTTGGCGAGGCGCGCCAGCAAAAACAAGTATTGTTGGTCAAGTTTGGTGATTCTTTAGACCAAACGAATGACACGGCTTTAACATCGAAGGTAGTTGATAAAGCCTTGGACTTACCAATGACACAGGCGATAGTACCTCAATCGGTAGAGAAAACCGTTAAAAAAGCGATCAGTCAAAGCACGGATTTTATGGATGATTTGTTTGGTTTTGAAGAGACAGCAGCGGAAGACAAAGACACTGAAGTAAAATTTGAAGAAAATCAAGTTAATCAAACTTTAGAGAATAACATAAATGTCAACCAGCATACTGACTCTAACGCCAAGGCGCTTCATTACAATAAAATCAATCAAATGCAAGTCACTTCTTTAACCATACCTTGCTTTCAAAAATTAGCTCAGATTTCAGGCGACCTTACAACTATTAAGGAGACCATATCAGCCACGCTTAAAGCGCTTGAAAGCCATGAATCAGTATGGTTAGAGGTGATTTATAACGGCGATGAGATTGTCAGTGAACTGCGTGAAGAAGTCGCTGTCATGATTGAAAACCTGCCCTGTGAAGTCTTAAAAATTAAAAACACCCGCACTTATAATAAAGTGCTGAATCAACAGCAAAGCGATGAGACCCTACAAGATTTAAATGAGATGGATGTATTTGAGCGCTGTCTAGAGGTGCATGAAGTCGCGGACACCCAAAAAGAGGCGCTGCGTGATGCCTATCAACAAATACTTTATGATTTGCATCATGATGATAAATTGGCGGAATAGTTTTGGAAAACCTTACTTTATTATTGAAAAATAACTAACACATCTTTGATAAGTGTGCCTGCAATAAGTTTGCGCAGCCTCTGTCTGCGTAGGCACAGCACGCAAGTAAAAATTATTGCAGGCACACTGACTTTATCGTTAGAAAATACAACAGAAAACATAACCTCCTTTTTAAATCTAAAATCATAAAGACCAAACCATGCGCCTAATAGAACTCCGACTTAAAAACCTCAACTCTTTAAAAGGCGAATGGCATATCGACTTTGCCGACCCCGCCTTTATTAACGAGGGTATTTTTGCCATTACGGGTCAAACGGGCGCTGGCAAGACCACGATTTTGGATGCCGTATGCTTAGCCTTATATGGCGAAACCCCTAGAATTAATAGCATCAGCAAAACCAGCAATGAAGTGATGACACGGCAAACGGCAGAATGTTTTGCTGAAGTGGTCGTTGATTTAAACGGTGTTCACTATCGCTGCCGCTGGGGTCAGCGCCGTGCTTATGGTAAGTCCGATGGCAACTTGCAAGATGCTACCCACGAAATCGCTAAGATAAACCTTACGGACGCCTCAAAAGAAGATGAGATCTTAGAAAGCAAACTATCACGCACTAAAGATAAAATCGTTGAACTCACCCATATGGATTTTCAGCAGTTCACCCGCTCTATTTTACTCGCGCAAGGTAGTTTCTCCGCTTTTTTAAAGGCCAAAGCTGACGCGCGCGCGGATATTTTGGAAAAAATAACAGGCACCGACATTTACGCCACTATCTCAGCACAGGTTTTTGATAAAAAACGCACCGAAGAAGAGGTTCTGAGTAAATTACAATATGGCTTAGATGGCTTGACGTTATTGGATAGCGATAAAGAAGATGAGCTTAAAGCGACTTTAAAAGCGCATCAAAGCGACCAAAATGAGCAACAGCAACTTATCCATAGTTTAAGCGAGCAAATTAAATGGCTCGATAGCGTTACAGAGTTAAAGGATAAGCTTAGCACTTATGAGCATGAGCTGGAGAACGCCAAGCAAGCGCAGCAAGACTTTATCCCTGATGCCAAACGTCTCGTCGCTGCCAATAAAGCGCTGGAGATAGACAGCCAATATAGCCAGCTTCGCTATAATCGTGACACCGTTAAGCGTTTGCAAAATGAGAGCCAAGCGACAGGCCAGCAATTACCTGAGCAGCAAAAACGCCTAGAACAAGCGAATACCCATTTAAAAGCAGCAAATGAGCGTGCGCAAGATGCTAATGAGGAGCTGCAAACTGCCCTGCCCAAAATCGCTCAAGCCCGCAAGCTCGATAGTGATATCAATCAGCAAACACACGTTTTAGAGGATAGCAGGCAAAGGAGAAACACTCTATCAGCCCATATTCAGCGCTTGAACCAAGAAATAGAGGGTCATAGGCAACGCGCCGCAGAGCATCAAGACCAGCTGACGGGTATCGCAGACTATCTAGATAATGCGCGCGGGCTGAGCGATATTGATACCGATATTGCTAATTTTGATACTAGTGGTAGCCGCTTAAAAACGCTATTGCAAGACAATGCTATCTTAAAAAATGACAAACTGACTCATCAAACTCAAATGAAGCAGCAGCACGCACACCTCAAGCAATTGCGTAAGCAGCAGGCAGTAGATGAAGTGGCTATTACAAGCACGCGCGAACAACTCTCTGAGCTACAGCAGCAGCAAGCGGCGTTACAACAAATGCAGTCTGTGACAAAGATGCGTGAAGAGCAAGAGCAGATCGACAATATCAATAGCCAAGTTGAACACGCGAGCTTTGAGATAAAGCAGCTTGCAGCGTTAAGCGATCAAATCAGTACTGTAAAAGACAAGCTACCCCTTATCAATACCGAGCTTATCACGCTTGCTACTGCCATTACTGATAATGAATCGGTGCTGACAGAGAAAAAAGATAAACGCCAAGACAAGCAAACGCAGCTAAATCTACTACGTAAAGTCGCTACATTAAAAGACTACATCAATGAGTTAAAAGACGGTCAGCCCTGCCCGCTTTGCGGCGCACTTGAGCACCCTTATGCTAATAATAGCAACAATGACAACAAGCATCCGCATTTAGAGTCAGACACCGAAGTGGCGCACATTCAGCGACAAATAGCTGAGCTGGATACGACTATTGAGGATGTAGAGTCAAGATTAGCGCAGCTGCGTATCCAGCAGGCGACCAAACGAAATAATCTTGAGCAGCAGCAACACCAATTACAATCACTACAGAGTCAGGCAAAAGCATTAACGACTACTATAAACGACATAATGAAACCTCTTTTGGATACAACCGATTCTACCGCTTCTACACTGATAGCTGCAATCATCGATCCAATAGCCAAGATAGCGAGCGACCTCAATCATTTAAACCAGCTAATGGATACAGATAATGCTGACTTTGACGTTATAAAAGACGCGCTACTAGCGCTCAGTAGCGTCAAAGATAAGCTTGCCAAACATAAAGCAGACATCAAAAACACCGTAACACGCTACGAAACGTTGAGCGATGAGCTAGCTACAATAAGTAAAACCATCGAAACCTTTGAACAGCAGCAGTACACGCTGACAAGTAGTATGAGTGAGGTTGAGAATGATATTAAGCTTAATACACTACAAATAGAGGGTATTGATAAAAAGATTAGTGCGCACTTTTTGGAGTTAAAAGCCCTTAGTGACACCCTATTGTCTTTGTTAAATAAGTATTTGAACGACAAGCTTGAGTCAACAGTAGACCCAAGCGCTGTACGGTTACTGCAGCCTCTAATAGATAGCATTGGTGAGCAAAACCTGCTTGCTGAAGCTGATTTTGAGACTTACATTGAAGTTCTGCGACAGCAGCGCGGCGCATTGTTGCAGCTCAAAAAACGCTTTATTGCTAATAAAGAGCAGCAGCAACATCTACTAACGACACTTAGTAGCCTAAACACGCAAATCGACACCAAGCAAGCACAGCTAGATCAAGAAGAAGTCGAGCTTAATAATCTTGTTCAATGGATCGCTGATAAAACCAAAATTCTTGCGCAATTAAAAGCAGACAGGCAAGCTATTTTTGCAGATAATAATCCTGATGATGAAGAATCGAGATTGCGTAACCTTGCTGAACAAGCTAAAGCCAAGCAAATAGTAGCGCAAAGGCAATTGGACAATGCTGAGCACACGTTGACACAATTAACGGAAAAACAGCAAAAGCTTTATGACCAGCTGATAACCGCAGCGACTACCCTTGACGAGCAAGAAAGTACATTTAAATCAGTACTTGCCGCATCCAACTTTACCGATGAGGTAGATTTTGTCGCTGCGCGGTTATCTATTGATGAGCGTAACGCTCTCAATCAGCACCAGCAAAATATAGAGTACGCATTAAAGCAAGCACAGTCGCTACTCACGCAAACCAAGCAAGCGCTTGATAATAAGCAAGCCAAGCCCTTAACTCCTGATGATAAAGAAACGCTTGTTACCCGCCAACAGCAAGCGCAAAATGAGCTTAATAGCCTAATCGAAACTATCGGCGCAATCAGTCAACAGCTCAAAGATAATGAGCATAAAAAACAAAACCAGCTGGCGCAGCTTGACGCTATCAATGCTCAAAAAGACAAACTGCAAGTGTGGCAGCAGCTTAATGACCTCATAGGCTCAAGTAGTGGCAAAAAGTATCGCACCTTCGCGCAAGGTCTCACCTTTGACATTATGGTCAGCCATGCCAATACCCAATTGCATAAAATGAGTGATCGCTATCTGCTTATTCGTGATGATAATAATGCGCTGGAGCTTAACGTTATAGACAACTACCAAGGCGGCGAGATTCGTAGCACCAAAAACTTATCGGGTGGCGAAGGCTTTATTATCAGTCTGGCCTTAGCACTCGGACTCTCGCAAATGGCCAGCCAAAATATTCGCGTCGATTCACTATTTTTGGATGAAGGCTTTGGGACGCTTGACGAGGAGTCGTTAGATATTGCGCTTGATACGCTAACGAGTCTGCAACAAGAAGGCAAACTCATTGGCGTCATCTCGCATGTGCAAGCGCTAAAAGAGCGTATTTTGACGCAAATTCAAGTCAAAAAGCTCTCAGGCGGTTTTAGTGAAATTACAGGTCAAGGCTGTTATAAGATTGCGAGCTAACATAGTTTATTGAAAAGTCCTCTAATCCTTGAATAAAGACTCAATTAATAAAGACGGAATAAAAAAGCCACCGCTAATTGATGAGGGGTGGCTTCTTGTTTCTTTAAAATAAAATTTTTTATGAGTCACTTATAGTGAATTATTTGGTCACAATGCCACTTAACTCACTCATCAATACTGATAACGTAGAGAGGCTAATAGTACTATCATCATCGTTAGTGAGTTTTTGCATCTCTGCTGTAATGGCATCGAGCTGCTGTTCATGACGAGCTTGCCACGCATTAAAGGCTTGCTTTGGATTATCTTGGCTGAGTACCGTATCCATCAAGGCTCTTAAGCTGCGCAGTAGCTCGCTGACAAGTGCATGGCGGGCACGACGATCCCAGTAGTCCTGCTGCGGTAAGTTTGCAATATGATCCATCATCCAATCGAGCTGCAACACTCGATAAGCCTCAAAGTACAGAGTTGCTATCTCATCAACGGAGCGCTCGTACTGTTCGGCTAATAGCGCCGCATCGAGTGCATCAACGTGATATGGCAGCATAGCAAACTGTGTTGCAGCTTTATCGTCTAGCCCCTTATCGATAAGCTTGGTGGTATCTTTTGCTAAATCATCACTGAACTGATGTTCGATAAATCCGCCAGCTTTAGTCAGTTTCTCAACGCTTTGATCGAAACGGCTCACCATATCTGCAACGGGCAACTCTTGCCCAAAGGCATTGATAAACCAGATGACCCCGCGCTCCAACGCATCACGCAGACGCAGCTCAAGCTTTAATAATAGCTCAGCGTCTACCTCATTATCCAAGGATTCGAGCAGTTGCCATGCGATAGTGACTCGAAAAACATCGCGCACGATAGCATAAGCACGGATAATCGTTGCCAAAGGCTGCCCTGTTTCTTCATACAATCTAAACAGCGCTTCGATACCTAAGCGGTTGACCACGCTATTAGTCAAATAAGTACTAATGATCTCGCGATGGAGACGGTGCTCAGTCATCTCATTAAAGAAGCGATCCGCTAGCTCATCTGGGAAGTATTTGCGCAGCTCATCCATAAAGTAGGCATCATCGGGCAGATCAGATAATAGCAAGTTATCATAGACCCACATTTTGCCATAAGCGAGCATGACTGCCAGCTCAGGATTAGTCAATCCTTCATCTGACTTTTGACGGCGATTGATCTCCTCATTGGCAGGCAAGTACTCAATTGCGCGATCCAGACGGCCCTCAGACTCAAGTAATTCAATAAAACGCTGATGATCACTTAGATTACTGCTGGCACGGATATGACTGAGCTCAATCGCTTGCGGCTGTAGATAGTTCTGACGCAGTACCAACTGAGCGACAGTATCCGTCATACTCTCAAGTAGCTCGTTACGCTGCTTAAGCGTCATATCGCCCTGCTCGACAACTTTGCCGAGCAAGATTTTGATATTCACTTCATGATCCGAGCAGTTGACCCCGCCTGAGTTGTCGATCGCATCGGTATAGATGCGCCCGCCCGTCTGTGCGTACTCAATACGCCCTTGTTGGGTAAAGCCTAAATTGCCGCCCTCACCGACGACAGCTGCACGCAAATCACCACCATTGACCCGAACAGCATCATTGGCGCGGTCGCCAACGTCAGCATGACTCTCATTTTCGCTCTTAACATACGTACCGATACCGCCGTTCCAGATGAGATCGACAGGTGACTTTAGTAATGCGCTGATCAGCTCATTGGGTGCCAAGCTATCTTCTCTGATATCAAACAGCGCTTTCATCTCCTCACTAATGGCAATGGTTTTATCCGTACGTGCAAACACGCCGCCGCCCTGACTGATTAAGTCTTTGTCATAATCATCCCAAGTTGAGCGTGGCATATTAAATAAGCGCTCACGCTCTGCGTATGAGGTTTTTGGATCAGGGTTTGGATCGATAAAAATATGTAAATGGTTAAAAGCAGCAACCAACTTAATGTGCTTAGATTGCAGCATACCGTTACCAAACACATCGCCGCTCATATCACCGATACCCACGACTGTGAAATCATCACGGTTTTGGATGTCCATGCCGCGCATACGAAAGTGACGCTTGACCGATTCCCAGCCGCCGCGTGCAGTAATACCCATAGCTTTGTGGTCATAACCTACCGAACCACCAGAGGCAAAAGCATCATCGAGCCAAAAGTTGTACTCGCTTGCTAAGCTATTTGCAATATCAGAGAAGCTTGCCGTACCTTTATCGGCGGCAACCACTAGATAAGGGTCATTGTCATCGTGACGCACGGTATTGGCGGGCGCGACGATCTCTCCATCGACAATATTGTCGGTGATATCAAGCATACCGCGCAAAAAGGTCTGGTAGCAGGCGATACCTTCGGCTTGAAACGCATCACGACCATCCGCCATGGTTTTGGTCTTGACGATAAACCCACCTTTGGAGCCGACCGGTACGATGACGGCGTTTTTGACCATTTGTGCTTTGACCAGTCCCAGCACTTCGGTACGAAAGTCTTCCATACGATCCGACCAACGCAAACCGCCGCGAGCAACTTTACCGCCGCGCAAATGCACTGCCTCTACTCTCGGTGAGTACACAAAGATCTCAAACATCGGCTTAGGCTTAGGCAAGTTAGGAATGTCTGCGGCCAAGAATTTAAAGGACAGTCTATCCTTACGCTCGCCCTCACTATCTGTTTGATAGAAGTTAGTACGCACCATGGCATTGATCAGATCCAAGTACCAGCGCAGAATGCGATCTTCATCCAGACTGTCAACCTTTGCAAGTGCTGCAGTAATTTGCTCTTCAATCTTGGTTATTGTATCCTCGCGCGTCTCCTCGTTTTCTTTGGCAGTAGCTTTTGACTTATTATTCGGGTTAAAGCGCGCGTCGAATAGATCACATAACGCCACACTGATATCGCTGTTTTTGACGACTGTTTGCTGGATATAGCTACTAGAAAACGGTGCGCGGGCTTGTAGCATATAGCGTGATAAAGCACGCAGCACGACAACACCGTAAGTATCGAGTTTGGTAGTCAGTACTAGCTCGTTTAAAGGATCACTCTCAACCAGACCTGCCCATATCTGCTTTAAACTCTCCTCAAACTGCCCACGCACTAGTGAGATATCGACCGCATTGACGCGCTCAAGGGTAAGTTCATACTCTTGCATCCATATCGACCGCTCCGGCAGATCAAACTCATAGGTTTGCGCAGATATCACTGATACCCCAAAGTTCTCAAGTACAGGTAGCACTTTGGATAAGATAACCGGATGGTCTCGACCATAGAGCTTTAGATGCAGCTGATTGCTCGCGTCACCTGTTGATTGGTATAAATGCCAAATCATAGGCTGCTTATCATCTAAGCTTTCAAGGCGTTTGGTATCTTCAACTGCAGTGCGCGCATCAAAGCGTTCTTGATAAGCGGCTGGAATATAATTTAAAAATTGCCGCGTCAAATGGTTGGCTTGTTGTTCACCGACATTGTCCAATAGCGTCTTTTGATAGTGATCGCTCCACGACTGCATAAGAGCGCTTAGCTTCGCCTCCAGTACCGAATCCTCTACCTCATTGATTTGACCGGGCACGGTACGCACGTGGACGTGGACACGGGCATGGGCAGATTCATTAAATTCAGTGGTGAAGCCTGATGAGGTGCCACCATACGCTTCTTTTAATACATTTTGTACTTTGATGCGCAGCTCGGTGTTGAACTTATCACGCGGAATATAGACGAGACAGGATACAAAGCGCTGATAGTGATCGATACGGGTAAATAGGCGCAGACTTTTTTTATCCTGCAACTGGGTGATACCTGAGACGATCGGATACAGCTCCTCTACGCTGGCTTGAAACAAATCATCGCGCGGCAGCGTGTTAATCACGTGCATCATCTTGTGATACGCGTGCCCATCCTTTGGCAGCTCAGCCATCGCCATAATCTTATTGGCTTTTTCACGCAACAAGGGTATTTGCTGCACAGTAAGCTGATAGGCTTGTGATGTCAGCAGACCAATAAAGCGATGTTCGCCAATTAGATTGCCATTATCATCGAATTTGTGAATGCCTAAAAAGTCCATGTATACAGGTCGATGTACAGGAGAGACACGGCTTGATTTTGAGAGCATAAGCACACGAGGTTCTGCTAAGAGCTGCTTGAGAACTTGCGGCAGCTTACTAAAGCTCTCTGACAGCGTATCTTCGCTGGCCCCGCGCAGCAGACCCAGTCCGCTATTGCCCACAGCAAACAAGTCCAGATCGACGTGCGCTTCGCTATTGACATCGATGGCTTGACTGCCCTCCACGCGATACTCGCGGTAGCCCAAAAAGATAAAGTGTTCATCTAATATCCATTCTAAAAACGCGTCGATCTCCTGCTGTGAATAAAACACCTCAGGTAAGGGCTTCGTTGCCAGCTCGTTTTTTATGTCGGCGAGCTGTTCACGCATCTGTTTCCAATCGCCAACGATAATGTCTAGCGTGTCTATTTTTTCTAACAACATCTGTTGTAATGCAGTCAGCTCACTTGCGTCTTGATAATCAATCTCACAGTGGATTAAGGATAGGTGGTTGGTCGCGCTTTCATGAGCGCCTTCGATGTGCTGAATATTACCGTCGTTATCGCGCTGGGTGCTGACAATAATATTATAAGTACGATGTACATCGATACCCTGTGCTTCAAGACTCATCAATATAGTATCTACCAAAAACGGTCGATCGTATGCCACAATTTGGATCACCGTGTGTGAGCTATGAAAATGCTGCTCCTCTGGCAGTGGATTCAAAATTGCGAGCTGCGGTTTGCTACCGTCATAAGCTTTTAATAATGTAAAGTGATGTAGCGCCATGCCAGCAAGATCGTGATCATTAATGGATTCAGCCACTTCACGGTGCAAAGGTTGGTAGTAACTATGAATAAAATGATCGAATAAAGATTTGTCCTTTTGTACATAGTTAATTGCAATATCACTAATGTTATCGATACGATCTTTGGTAATGTTCAATGAGCTTGGCATAATAATTATTCCTGTTTTTATATATAATATTTTATGTTATTTATTGGCCATTAAAGGCTTATCCGTAGCTATTCATTCTTACACCCTAGTCCCTGTTTTTTTGCTTTAGCTGTCCGAGTCAAGCCGCCTTAATTCATATAGGCGCGCCCTTGAAGTGTAACCCACCTCCACGCCTAGCTAAAGCTTACAACATCATTTCATGAATCGAGGCGACGCCGATAACCTTTACTAATGGGACAAAGATTTGCGTATTCAATACAAGCTGAAATAAGAGCTGGGTGGTATGGTTAAAAGGTATGTATTCATCGTTATAAAATCATCATAGCGAGACGTTTTTTGTTAGAATACAGCTTTGTTAAGATCTGCCGCTCAGTCCAAGCTATGATTTTAACGACTCAATAATCTGATAACAGGGTATGGTTTATGATGAATGTTTTGATTCTTGGTTCAGGTGGTCGCGAACATGCGCTGGCGTGGCAGTGCGCTAAAGACAATAATGTGAAAAACGTCTACGTTGCCCCTGGTAATGCTGGCACAGCTCTTGAATCTAAATGTCAAAATATCACTTTAAGAGACAGCCCTAATCATAGCGCTGTCATCGAATTTTGCCAAAATAATGCTATTGATATGGTCATTGTCGGTCCCGAAGCACCGCTAGTCGCTGGTATTATTGATGCCTGCCGTGCTGCCGGTGTTGCAGCATGGGGGCCCACTGCTTACTGTGCACAACTTGAGGGCTCAAAGACCTTTGCCAAAGAATTTATGGCGGACAATAATATCCCAACAGCAGCCTATCAAGGCTTTAGCGATGTTACCAAAGCAAAAGCCTACGTTGATGAACAAGGGGCACCTATCGTCATAAAAGCCGATGGTCTCGCTGCGGGTAAAGGTGTCATTGTGGCTGAAACTCTTGAGCAGGCACATGCTGCTATCGATGATATGCTAGCGGGTAATAAGTTTGGAGAAGCTGGCAATCGCGTGGTTATTGAGCAGTTCTTAGCAGGCGAAGAAGCCAGCTTCATCTGTATGATTGATGGGGACAATATTTTACCCATGGCAACCAGTCAAGATCACAAACGTGCCTATGAAAGTGATACTGGACCCAATACAGGTGGTATGGGGGCTTACTCCCCAGCTCCCGTAGTCACACAAGCGATTCATGATAAGGTTATCGCGCAAGTGATCCAGCCTGTCGTTGATGGTATGAAAGCAGCCGGTCACCCTTACACAGGGTATCTGTACGCTGGCCTCATGATAGATGAGTCCGGTGAGCCTTTTGTTATTGAGTTTAATTGCCGTTTTGGTGATCCTGAAACGCAGCCGATCTTAATGCGTTTGCAGTCCTCCATGGTTGATTTGGTTGCTAAAGGTCTCCAAGGCGCACTACCAAGTGAAGCTCAGTGGGATAGCCGTCCTGCGCTGGGTATCGTCGTTGCTTCAAAAGGTTATCCTGAATCCTCTTCTAAAGGTGATGTCATCTCAGGATTGCCTGAATTAGACAGCAGTGATAATACTATAAAAGTCTTTCATGCAGGCACGGCGTTTGCCAATTTTGCCAATGACAAAACAGATCACTCTAATACCCACAAGGATGAAAAAGAGATTGTTACCAATGGCGGGCGGGTTCTATGTGTAACTGCTCTAGCAGATAGCATTTTGGAGGCGCAACAAGCGGCGCTTGCAGTCACTGGAGCGATCAGTTTTGAGGGGGCGCAGTATCGCCGCGATATTGGTCATCACGCTATTGACCGCAGTGATATTTAAAAGCCTAAAATCTAAGAGCACGCCATTCTAATTAGGCCTAGTGATTATCTAGGCCTTTTTATCAAAACCCCTCATCCATATTTTAGCTTACAAAGTAACTCTTGCCAGCCACTCAAGGCCTATAAACCGAAAGCGCTTTGTATGATACAATTTTGTATCTATAACCCACATCTTTCTTGTGATGTAGGCGCAACGCTTGCACGTCAGTACCCACGGGATGAATAATTATATTATGGCAAATGATACGTCTAAACCTTCTTATAATAAGCAGTCCATCGATACGCTCAAAACCTCAGGATTTGAGCGTCGGATGTCGATTGCAAAAACTTCGTTGAATATCGGTCGGCGCTGGGCTGGCAATAGTGTCTCAGGTATGTTTTTAAATAAAGAGGCCCGTACTGCACGCAACCAAGCTTTTATGGAGGCACAGGCAAACTATGTCGCCGAGGAGCTAGGTAAATTAAAAGGCTCTGTGGTCAAGATCGGTCAGATGCTAGCGATGTATGGCGAGCACATACTACCACCTGAGATTACCCGTGCACTGCAAACACTTAATGACGATACCGCTACTCTCACGTGGCCAAAAATTGAACAGACGCTGCAGCGTACTTTAGGTGATAAGCTCAAAGAGCTTAAAGTGAACCCTAACCCTATTGGTACCGCCTCTTTGGCGCAAGTCCACAGAGCTACAGTGATAGCAACTGGTGAAGAGGTTGTACTAAAGATCCAGTATCCCGGTGTAGCGGATGCCATTGATTCTGACTTAGCCCTGTTTAAGCGTTTATTAAAAGTGAGCAACATCGTTCCGCAAACCCGAGCACTTGATACCTGGTTTGAAGAGATACGTAGCCTGCTGCACAACGAAGTCGACTATGCCGTAGAGGCCGCGACAACGGAGCGTTTCTACGGCCGCTTAAAAGACGATCCGCGCTATGTCGTACCAAAGATCAATCGCAACTACTCTAGCAATCGTCTGCTGTGCATGTCGTACGAGGCAGGTATTCCTGTGATATCTGATGCGTTAAAACTATTGTCGCAAGAACGCCGTAACGCTATCGGTCAAGCCGCGATAGAGATCATGATGCAAGAGATATTTGTTTGGGGCGAGATGCAAACAGATCCCAACTTTGGCAACTATTTGGTTCGAGTGAACGAGGATCCAAAGGGTATAGACAAACTTGTCCTACTGGACTTTGGTGCTATCCGCCAGTTTGATAACCATTTGCTTACTATCGCACATAACCTTTTGCGCGCAGGCTATCATCATAACCATGCGCAGATGGTGGCAGCTATGACGGGTTATGAGTTTTTTGATACGATGAGTGACAAAGTGCGCTCAGATGCAGCTTCCCTATTTTTGCTTGCCACTGAACCTTTTAGTGATCCTAGTAGTAACCCTGATATACCGGCCGAATGCTTAGATGATAAGCAGCGCTATATCTGGGCAAATAGCAAATTACATTCGCGGATATCTGCTGCCGCTACTAAGGCTATTCAGTCCTTTGAATTTAACCTACCTCCTAAAGAGTTTATGTTCATTAGCAGAAAGTTTATAGGTGCCTATACTTTTTGTACGGTAATAGATGCTCGAACGGATTCGAATAAATTGGTTAAGCCTTTTTTGTGAAGATTTTTGCTCTCAATAGTTTTTTGCATACTACTGAGATTAAAATTTTTGCTGTTCCTTTAGGGACAGTTTTGTTTTTGTTTTTTAATTGCTTAGGCTATTTTATATATCTATATAACTTGGGGCAGCGCTTCAGTTAGTACTTTATACTGTTTGATGCGACCAATTATCAAATCTTGTTATATAGCCTTTAGGTTTTTGCATGGTAAGTTGCCAGCAAGTTTGTTTTCGTGCTAGATATTTAGCTTCAAAATGGGTACGTTGACTGTTAGCGGCGACTTGGGTTCTTTCAGTTGGTAACTGCCATATCTCTCGAGCTTGGCGCTCAGCATTATCCATATAGGTTTCTATATTACTCGCTATTATAATCTTTCCGCCTTCAATAAGACGCGATAATAAAAATTCGAAAAATGGCATGTTAAGCCACTGCTGATTTGGATTATGGGGCTCTGGATTCGGATACAAAATATAAATAGCAGTGATGCTACTAGCCGCAGTAGCGTGTACAATCCAGGGAATAGCATCAGCGTGGACAGGCGTTAGATTAAGCAAGTTTTGCTCTTGGGCTAGCTTTAAAAAAGCGTCGAATTTATTGCGCGTACGCTCAATAGCGATTATGTGCTCGTTTAAGTGCGCCTTAGCATAACTGAGTGCATGCTTGCCCTTCCCTGCTCCAATCTCTAATACTACAGGGGTTTTGGCTGTATTATTCTTGAGTATGGGTGGTATTGTAAAATTACGAGGCTGTAACAGTTTTTTTGCTTGAAACGCTCTATCGTGCCAGTGTGACCACTCATTTTGTTCTAGGTTTACTTGGTTTAAAGTTTTCATATTTTTACTACTTTTGCAGTTTTGATTTCGTTGTCAGTTATTTGATATAAATAATTTTTGCTTAGGCTATTTTTAATTGCACCAGTAGCACTAGCCTGCTTATTTGTCATTTTTAGACAGCGTGCTATTATAACGGCTCTCATTTATTAGTTGTATCCAAAATTATTATGACTCAATCAACATCTCCTCAAAGCTCTAGTCCCAAAACCTATCCTTGTCCGCGCTGCGGCACTCAAACTAAATGGCAAGACAACAAGTTTAAGCCTTTTTGTAGTGAGCGCTGCAAACTCATTGATCTTGGTGCTTGGGCAAGCGAAGAATATAGTTTGCCCGCCGAGTCCACCCCTTTTTCTGATGAGTTATAACCCACTTCCCTAATTTTTGTTGCAAGGATACTTGTATGTCAGCGACTTACTTAATGCCTACTTACAATCGCCAACCTATTAGCTTTACTCGCGGCGCAGGTAGCTGGCTATATACGGCTAACGATACGCCTTATTTGGATGCACTAACTGGTATTGCCGTATGTGGTTTGGGACATTGTCATCCCAAAGTCACTGAAGCGATTCAGCAGCAAGCAGCCACACTGGTTCATACGAGTAACTTATTTGGTATTGACTGGCAAGAGCGTGCTGGCGAAGCCTTGTGCACTGCGGCACAAATGGACAGTGTATTCTTCGCCAACAGCGGTGCAGAAGCAAACGAAGCGGCGCTAAAATTAGCCCGGTTATATGCGCATAACAAAGGTCTTAAAAGACCCAAAGTTATTGTCATGGAACAATCCTTCCATGGTCGTACCTTACTCACAGTATCAGCTACCGCCAATCCAAAAGCTCGCGAAGGCTTTTTCACCCTTGATGAAGATTTCATTCGTGTTCCCTTCGGGGATATAGAGGCGGTTAAAACAGCTGCTCAAAACCATAAGGATATCTGCGCGATATTTGTAGAGCCGATCCAAGGCGAAGGCGGGCTTAATACTGCTTATAATGGTTTTACTTATCTAGAAGAACTACAGGCAGAATGTGATACTCATGGTTGGCTGTTTATGCTCGATGAAGTACAAACAGGTAACGGTCGTACGGGTAAATATTTCGCTTATCAGCAGAGTAACGCCCGCCCTGACGTATTGACGACAGCAAAAGGTCTGGGTAATGGCTTCCCTGTTGGGGCGTGCATGGTTCGTGGACATGCTAAAGACTTGTTTGGTGCAGGTAGTCATGGCTCTACCTATGGCGGTACTCCGCTTGCTAGCCGAGTGGTACATAGCGTATATGAGGTACTCTCTAACAGTGATATTATGGAGAACTCTGTACGCGAGGGACAATTTATACGCGATAGTATAACTAGTGAATTGCAGCAATATGGCATTAGTAGCCGCGGGGCGGGGACTATGATGGGTATTGTACTCCCTGAAACGATGGATTGTAGCCAGCTGGTTGATCTTGCACGCGATGAAGCGCAGCTTATTATCAATGTTACTGGTGGTCACATCATTCGTCTATTGCCACCATTAAACATAAGCCGTAATGAAAGCGAACAGGTAGTTGAGCGCTTGGTTAAACTGCTCACACCTGCTTTACAGGGTCTGCATCGTTAAACGCTTTAATCAGTCATTTACCATAAAAGCCCTTTAGAGAAGTTCTCTAAAGGGCTTTTCTAAATGTCATAGCAATAAAGGTTGAAACAATGAACGTTGAAACAATAAGCATTAAAACCTTTTAATAGCTTTAAAGTTAGTTCGCATTGAAGTATTTTTTGAGTACTTCAAGACTGCGAGTAATCTTAGCTGGCTGCTGCTCATGGTTTAAAGTGACCGCATACAATACAAAGCTTGGCAACTGATAGCCTGTAAGCACTTCAACTAGCGTGCCATTCTCAAGCTCGCGCTTAATATCCATCTCCATAATTCTGATCAAACCATGACCTTCTTTGGCGAGAGTCATCGCCATAAAGACGTTATTAGTATGAATACGTGAATTCATTTTCATCTTGGTCTTTTTGCCAGTTTCCGTATGCGTTAACTCAACTTGATTAGGATCCTGCATAATGTCAATGACGATCATTTTGTGATCCGCTAAATCCTTTGGCGTCTCGATTTTTTTGTGTTGACGTAAGTATTGCGGAGAGGCCACTAACATTTGACGGACATCAGATAAGGGGTGGTTGCACAGGGTCGTATCGTTAATGTTAGGGCTCATTCGAATAGCAATATCAATACGCTCATCGATCATATCGACGTAGTGATTATCGGCTAAATAAGTAATACTTAGATCATCATGAGCGGCCATCCAAGTCGACAAGGCAGGTAGTATATGATGCACACCCAGCTCAGGGGTTGTCGCAATACGCAGGCTACCAGCCAACTCATCTCGCAGCTGATTCACCTTTATCCGACCTTGCTCAGCAGCGCTAACAACATCCTTTGCCGCCTCATAAAAGCTTTCACCAGCTTCTGTTAAGCTCAGCTTACGCGTGGAGCGATGTAGTAGTACCACACCTAACTCGTTTTCAAGGGAACGTATTTGCTGACTTACTGCACTAGTAGTAATGCCAAGCTCGCGCGCTGAACCACTAAAAGAGCCGTGTCCGACCACACTGGCGAACACGGCCATACCACGTAAATTATCCAACATAATCTCACCTAGACCATTTCTTATTTTGAAGTATTACTTAACCATTATAACGGTTTTTAAATGATTTAGTAGTATTTTAACGTTTCTACTTTATAAAATAACTTCTATTATCATTTATTAAAGCTAAATATATCAAACAAATAGGTCTAACTTAAAAAACTGTTAAGTTTTCGTATAAAACATAAGACGGCTTGACAGATGGATACTATTATACTTTGTTCAGTACAGCTGAACTTTTCCCATTTTTCCTTCACATCGTTCAATCAGATACTGTATCACTGGCGTATTTTTAAGCTTGGCAGTGGCTACCTCTGTTGCTTGTACGATGCGCTGCTCTTGGCGCTTTTGCGGTATTTTGTCATCGGCTTGCATGATGCTACTATCAATCTGTAAGCTGATTTCGGCGGCTGTGAACTGCTCTTTAAGTGTGGTCGCTAACTGCTCAAAGGTCTTTTGCAGATGTTTACTATCGATACCAGTGACAAAAACCGATGGTCCGTTACATAAGCCTGTCATGACGCCTTGACGAGCCAATGCCAACTCATCGGAAGCCAGACTGTCGTTTTCACGTGCTGATTGTAACCAGAAATCCCATTTATCAGGTGTCCACTCCCCTGTCAGTTCCTGCACAGCGCAACGTAGCAAAGTGCGAGGATCGTCGTCTTGCACGGCTAACTGAGAATCATTTCGCTCAGGTTCGGCAACAGGTTCGGCAACAGGTTCGGCAACAGGTTCGGCAACAGGTTCGGCAACAGGTTCGGCAACAGGTTCGGCAACAGGT